>OY970393.1:0-2313764 GCA_963720465.1 Methanobacteriota archaeon | reverse complement strand
CTAGAACAGAGGTCTCGCAAGATGCGGACATATAGTCTCGTTGGTCTGAAAGCACGTTTGTGCGTTGCGCGTATTCTTAACGTCTTTTTAGATAATTTCCATGTCAACGCACGTTCAAACAGCAACCGCCTATACTGCGGCCACTGGGACCAATATGCCACCGGATTCGGCAAAAAGAACTGTCTGGACTGCCTGGTCGTTTTAAGAAAAAAGTGCAAGATGTGGTGGGTAAGCGTCGCCGTTCTAAGGTTCTAAATGCGCCCTCCTAGCCGCTTTACCAGTTCATCGTCAAATCTGTAAATATCTGGCACTAGTCTTTCAGGACGTATTTTCTCGCGGAGTTCTTTACAACACGCCTCAAGTTGCTCAACTCGCTTTTTTAACTCTTCAACATCGTCTTCGATCAAGTTTTTCACCTCTCCGCATTATAGCGAACGTTAACTCCAACCGGGGATTACCTACCTGAGCTTCGGTTTAAAGCATGGTATGGTACAGTTCTGCAATTAAAGTCAACGGAATAGCGCCGCCTATGTTTTCGGGCATGCGGTGTTTCGGGGGGGCTAGAGATTTTACAAGCATCCGCTGCCGGCGCACGTTTTTGATGTCAACACGAAGTACCGGGGAACGGTAAGTTCCGGTGACTTCCATCCGTAACACTAAATGTACTACCAAGAGCTACAGCAGTCGGCTTCTTAACGGATGGGACGTCAGACTACTGGATCGTCGGGGGAACGTCCGTTAATCCATTCAAACTGGCAAACACTGTCAGTCCCTTTACAAGAAGTACGCAAGATGCTGCCTTACGAAATGAGCAAAATACCCTTCTGGAGCTGGGCGTACGCAAGCAGGGGTAGTGATGCACTAGCTGGTTTCCAGAAGCGAGCAACGGGTGGATCCTCTACCCAGTTCGATGGCTTACGGCGAGGGCCATTAGTGAACCGCTACAGCACAAAAAAAGAAAAGAAACCAGGCTATTCCCTAGCTGCTGCTTCGCTTGACTCTTGCAAACAGTCGCCACCGCCAACAAGCGGGTCACCGAGAGTTTTAGATGAATTCGAACTCTCGGCGGTCGAGCCTGCTGCCTGGTACAGCCCGTATCTGACACAGCCGCTTGATCCCGTCACCGTTCTAAACGGTTCATGCCGGACGTGCAAATATTCGTTTATACCTTTTTATTTCGCCGAACACCCCGTCGTCATCGCTGAACTGCTCGTGCTAGACGCGGTTGTCGTGCAGCTAGTGCACTGTGCGCAGGCCGTCGCTGGACAGCACGTGGATGTCGACGATGTCGTGGCTGCTGAGCATCCTGACGAAGACGTTGTCGTGGCTGCTGAGCATCCTGACGAAGACGTTGTCGTGGGCGCAGCGGAGCATCCTGACGGAGTTGATGTCACGGTGGACGATGTCGTCGGAGCTTTTGCCGAGCAACCTTGCGGCACTGAAGTGGTGGTGGTCGTCGTTGCCATCGGCGTCGCTGTTGCCGTCGTCGTCGCCGTCATCGTAGTTGACGACGTTTGTGCGACTACTCCCACTACGCCGACGATTGAAAGCGCAACCGCTGCCGCTACTAGAAAGACTGCTATTTTTTTCATGCTATACCTCTCTTTTTTTAGCTAACTTCCCCTTAAGAAACACACCCTAGCTTGGTGGCAAAGTCATTTTGCCGTGAGATTCACACAAGATTTGTCTGAAATCCACTTCTTCCGCGACGATCATTTATGCGAGAACGGAATAGCGCCGAATGGAGCGATTATCGGCATCCGCTGCCTGATTCATTGTATGACGTCTACATGAAATACTGGGTAGGTGTACGTTGACTATCTGAGCTTCTTTTGCGCGCTCTCTTCGCAGTTGGGTTCGTGGCCACCGGGTCTTCATCCATAATCTTTCTTACTTCTTCGACTGGAGCATTAAAGATTCCAACGCCAGAGACGTTACTCTCATCGGAGACCGCACACACAATAGATAACACGCAATCCGCGCGAAGTGCAAAATTTCTTCTTCCGTGCTCCCAAATGATTTTTTCCATCCGTGCTCCCAAATGATTTTTTCCATTCCCTCCTCATACCTATTAGGCCCGGCCTCCAAAATTACGATACAATACTGCTTGGTTTTGGACAGCATCTGCTGCATAAACTCATCGGTGATGGTTGTCATGCGGATATTCTCCAAAATGTTTCATTTACGATTCACATACACACCATACGAGACATTATACCATTTTCGCTCGACCTCGCTGCGTGTTTTGTTTAGCCTCCCCTTAGCTCAGCAATGCGCTGACTGTGGCATTCATAGCCTGGTTAGTTTCGCACCGCGCAGATAGCCCTCTTTAAGCTGGCTTGCATGAAATGCAATCATGATGAACTGCCAAAGGTGCGAAAAATACGCCCATTGTCAGCTGCGTGGTGATAAAGAGCAGGTTCCATATTGCGAGCAGTACCGCCGTCCATGCTATATTAGAGACTAGCCCGGCAGCCATTTACCTTTTGAAGCTTGTTTGGAACTCGCCACTAAGAATAACGGGCTCTTTGACGCTAATATCAGCATCAGAACAAAGCGATCACGCTATAATGTCACGTGTTCATGTAAAAAACACCGACCAGGAGGCGAAAAATGATAGAAAATGGGCTAATCTTAACGGGCAGCGACGCGGAGCTATTGAGCCGCGCGCTTTCAGAGGTCAAGACAAAAGTCTATGAGGAGTCCGAGACTAGTTTAGATGATACCCAAGCACTCGATACACTCCTTTCGAGCTTCAGAAATGTGGAAAGGGAAGGACAGGACAAAGAAGAACGTCACTCGTATCTTAGCCCCTTACGTAAGGGTCTTATATTGGGCACAATTCTCGATAGGCCCGTCGGCGCGGACAGCCGTGAGAGCAGATCGCGGCAGGGCTGAATGTCGGAGGGGGCTCCTTAACAAGCCCGAGCCGTTTTAACTACAGTCATTAACCGCAAGGCTCCGTTAAGTCCTGCAAGCTTGCCCCCAAGTGGTCCATGTGCGCTCGTATTTCCGCAGCCACCGCACGCAAAAAAGGTTCGTCTAGCTGTAATTCTTTAAGCTTGTTTAATTGGCTACACGCCCGTTCGACTTCATATATTAGAGCTTCGTGGCCTGTGAAAAACCCGGGCTCTTTTGGCTTGCGCTCCTGTGCAGTCATTGATAGTCACTGTGTTTGCACTACTATTAGCCACTTCACACCACCATCGACGTAAGCGTATCGACCATATACTTACGGTCAATAGAACCTGAGGACTAAATAATAAAGCGGTTTCACGTCCCCACCCTCTTCGGTGATTATCAACGAAACCGAGTAATTCTAAGTCCTGCGCGATATCGACAGCGGTTTTGTCGTTAACGAACCCCCCATGCCGTCGCTAACAAGCTTATTGCAACACACCACGTAGCGGCCCAGATATGCAGGATCAGAAAGGAGGCCGCTAACGCGGATAATTAGTCAGGTTATGAACAAACACGGTGATAAAAACGAAACGCTAACCGAGGCGGCGCTTTTAATAGTTCTGATAATATTTCTGTTTTTATTAAGAACGTTACTATTGTAACAATCTTGGGAACGGTTATATATTGTGTTACCGTTACTACTAATTACGTATGATACGAGGGTAAGGGATGGCTACCGACGTCGAATACCGATTCCACTTCGTGAGACAACAAAACGGCCCACGAAGGCAAGTCCGACATGGAGATGTTACGCTTCATGGAGTTTTGGAGAAGCGGACGCGAAGCGGACGCCTACTCGATAAAACGAGGCTCGGTTCTATTGACCTAGAAGGGCTTGAATACGATTTAGTAAAGGATCGCGACGAATTTTGGCGCATGACCGACTTATACCTCGACTTATTCGATGTGCCGCCAGAAGCCGCCGACGAGGTCTGCGAGTACCTATCCAGGGTCGTTAAGCCGATCACGGAAAGCGAAGCATTACGCTTGCAGCGGTCGATTGCGTGAGACCACGTACCCCGATGCGTAAGAAAATATGAAACGTGAAGATCGGGCGACGATATCAGTACACTTTGAGACGAAAGCCGAAATAGACGCTATAGGCAAGCGCGGTGAAACGTTTGACGATATCATCAAGCGTTTGCTCGCTTGCTATCGCGCACGTTGCGCGGGCGAATAACGTGTAGGCATGGCCTCGTAAAGCGGAACTATCAATATGGTAAGCAACGCGGACGTCCGCATTGATCGGAACGGAACCCGATCATCTGAGATAATTTGTCGCGGCCGCCGAATCGCAACCATAATACGGCTTCTGGATCTGTGCGTGTTTTTCGTCCCTCGCTTCAGTAAACCTGCTTGAACGAATAGCACACAGTTAAAGCTGCGTTCTAGAGACGGTGACTGACGCCAGCGTTATGCATCCTGAAGGAAGGGCAGGCAACCCCGGATAATCACCACTCGACTCACTGGCTGCTTGGTATAGTAAGAGACTGTCGTTGGCGTTTTTGTCTGCAGCGAGCGCAGTAATATCATACCTTCCGCTGCTCTCAAAAGATGCGGTCATCTCCCATTGACCGTTTGTGGAGATAGCAAGGGGCCCATCTTGTGGGTAATGGCGGTTCGCGCTGTAATCATAAAATACAAGCCATAGACTGTATTCTTCCCCAATGTTTTGGGCCGTGCCCTTAATAAATACTGAGTTTTCCACCCGCGTATTATTAGTGGGGGTTGTAATGGTGGCTGCTGGAATTCCAGGTATATACTCAGTTCGATGATCGATTGGCATACGGAAAGGTTGCGAGCACTCTGACTTAAGTTTTTGTTTTTAATACGATTACAGTGGGATCAGTCAAATAAGAAGTATATTCTCACTCACGGTGTATCTGGAGTTGACTGGTGATTTTAGAAGCAGCCGTTGCTTGATTCGGTTTATGATATCTACATGCAGTACTGGACAGGCGTCCGCTTTAAAATCTAAACAATTTAAGCCAAGTGAAAATAGGAACGCCGCAGAGCGAATGACGGGTGAGGCAATAACGCCAACTTTAAATCAAAAACACGATGATAAGCTATGAGCCTGCTACTCAAGCAGGCATAGGGAGGAAATCGATGCTACGAAAACTCACAATCGCGTTAATGGTAATAAGCGTCGCAGTGTTGCCGCTGATGGCGACCTGTGTGCTCCCAGCAGACGCGGCGCAGCAAACCGCGTACAAGACGTGTGGGCATCTCACCGTGCCTTTTGCAGGAGTCTTTTCAGGAAAGTACGGCAGCCCGGGCCTCGGGGCCACGTTGTACAGTGGGACTGGCTTCTTCACGTACGGTGGATGGTCGAAGGTGGATGGACGCCAAGTTGTATATTACTTAGCCCCATTTACGATGACAATCAAGACCGCAAATGGCGACACGATTAGCTTACACGTGCCACCTGGCAGCAGCACATATCAGATTGACAATGGCACCGGACGATTCGCCCGCGTCATCGGAGGAAGCGGACATTTTTCGCTACACCAAAGTGCACACGGAACCTTTACCGGGTATCTGGACGGAACTATCGTTTTGGCATAGCGGCGCGCTTAGGCGGCCTAGTAACGCGGAACCGTCACCATGGCACGTAGCGCGGACGGCGATAATACTCACAGTACGGGACCTGCTTATAATCGCGGAGCAATCTGCTACAGAAAGTGCGACGGGTGCGAGAATGAAAATCGATTTTCACGACGTTGAAGCGACGCTGTTGGCTCCGTTGTGCGCGCGGGCGAAATTCAGTCGAGAGTTTCCTTCGATCTTCAACGACGCGAAAGCGATCGAGCTTGTCGATCAGATTGACTATGATTTTTCAACAAAGGTTGCGGCTCTAGGACTCGAAGGAACTATCGCTATCGTTGCGCGAGCAAAACAGTTCGACGACAAAATACGTGCGTATGTCAATGAACATCAACAAGCGTCGGTCATTAACGTTGGGGCCGGACTCGACGCCACCTTCTACCGTGTCGACAACGGATTGCTTCAGTGGTATGATCTCGATCTGCCAAACGTGATCGACACAAGAAGGCGATTAGCCCTGAAGAAGACCGAACAACGTACCTCGCAGGGTCGCTTTTCGACGCGAGGTGGTGCGAGAGCGTCAGAGACAAAGAAAACGGCGTGTTCATGCTAGCCGGAGGTGTGCTCGATTGGTTAGACGAGTCACAGGTTAAACAGTTTTTCTTGCTGCTGGCGGACAATTTCGCGGGCGCCGAAATCGTGCTGAACGCCCAGTCAAGATTGTGGAGGCTCATCAGCAACTGGGGTTTGCGTCGAACGGGTATTAAAGACATCGCGACCAAATGGGTGCTGAAAGACGCACGCAAGATGGAAAAATGGGACAAGCGCATCACAGTCCTGGATCAATTCTCCGCTTTCAAGAACGTCCCGCGAGACCCAGCGTGGGGCGCGCAGGTAGAGAGGTGGATGAACTTTACCGATCGGAGCAGAATGTACAATATTTTTCACTTGCGCGTCTAGATTCGGGCGCGGTTTGGACTGTAAAAAGACTTGGCGTTTCCTTCGACACGGACATGGCCGCGAAAAAAATGGCAGGTTCGAGCAGTAGCAGGGCCAACATACTGTGCGGGGATCAGTCAAACCAGAACTACATACTCGCGCACAGCGTTTCTGGAGAGGACTGGCAATTTCAAAGGATGCTTCCTGCTTCAGTTTACGATATCTACATGAAGTACTGGGGAAATGTCGTCTTGACAATCTAACGCTGTTGCTGATGAAATGAGTACGGATGTAATACTGGGCATAATTGTTCTGATAGTCGCATACCTCCTAGCTTCTCCTGTCTATCCTATGCTGGCAGGAGGCGCAGCATATGGCCGTACTCCGAGGACGATTGCAGCTGAGGCCATTAAACTGGCAGACCTTAAGAAAGATGAAGTCTTCTACGACCTTGGATGTGGAACAGGAGAAGCCCTTATAGAAGCCTCAAAGGTATGCGATCATGTGAAGGGAGTTGAGTTAGAGCCTATTCGATGGTTTATAGCCAAGCTCAGAGCAAGAAAAGCCCAAGTCATCCTAGGAAACCTTTTCAAGCAAGGCATTTCTGACGCTGATGTTATATTCATATTCCAATACCCAGGAAGGATAAACAACAGAATCGCGATGAAAATAAGGGCTGAAACACGAAGTGGAACAAGGATCATAAGCTATTGGCACCGAATAGAAAATATGAAGCTCGTCAAAAGCCAAAACAAGATTTTCATTTACAAGACATGAAAGGTTCTGTCAACTTTTCGCCTCCTAGAGCATTTTTACCCTCCTAGTGCATTTTTTGCCTAACGCTCTTCTATATCTCTTGGACGATCTCGCCTTTGCAGTGGGCAACCGTGCAAAACTCGACATTTAAATCCTCATATTGTGTCGGTTCCAAGCGAAAAGCCCAAAATGAGCTTCGACGGTACACAATTCCTCCTCAACGGTTTAGTCGATTTTTAAACGGAGCACGCTAATGCGGTGTTCATTTCCCCAAATCGCCATGTTGGGAATTATGACTAGCGAATAACGGTCGGCAGGAGTGCCGCGTTGTGTGGGGTTCCCTCGTCAATTCATCGCCTACAACGTCTTCTTGATTTTAAGCATCGTTGTGTGCCGTTGTCCTGGTCGTTAATCAACACCGGCGATAAAGGCATATTGAAGAAGGAAAAGAAAACCCAGCGAACTATGATGACCTATCTGGGTCGGCGTTCAAGAGGGCCAGGCGGTGGTGGATCGCGGGCCATATCGACTCGTGCGTCATCCCTCGTACACCGGCCTGCTCATGATCTTCATATGACTGGGCTTCGTGCTGCACTCGTGGGGGGGCTGTGCTCGTGCTCATAACTTTCTTCGCGGTGGCCTTCGGTTATCGGATTCACGTGGAGGAAGGGGTTTTAACGTCGAAGCTGGGCGACGAATACGTCTCGTACGCAAAGAGGACGAAACGGCTTATTCCGTATGTTGTTTGAACACTTTACGCATCTTTTCTCCTTCTGCATGACCAAGCCGAATGATGACAGCTACTAGTGCAGAGGTCGGAGTTGCAGCGCTCCCACTCATTAATGAGCGCATCTAAAACAGAGAGCAAATCCTCCCTGCGGGATCCTACAGTGGGACCAGTCAAATAAGAACTATATTCTCACTCACGGTGTATCAGGAGTTGATTGGCGGTTCTATAAGCATCCGCTGCCTGAGCCCGTTTATGACGTGTATATAAAGTATTGGCAAAACTCAGCTAGGCAACTAAACTATCACTAACAGTTTTTGAATCAAGTAGCAACACTGAAGCGTAAGGAGCAAAATCATGGTCAACCTCTTTGTGAGAGCTCTTATTATCACTACCATCATCGTTGCCGTCACAGATGCTATTGTTTTTTATGTTATCTGGAGTGGAAAAGCACAAATAACGCCACTTTTCGTCATCTTGGTCATTGTTGTAACCAGATACCTATTGCGATCAATCTCTGGGTTCACATTTTCAGGCAGCTCAGCTAGGCAGTTGCAAAGAGTCTGCCCAAATTGTTCAGCATAAAGCTGGGAATAGGTAGTTATGACGTGCAAAAAGAAGCTCAACAAAATTCGGGGTGTGTGTAAGGCAATACTCGAACCTAATCTAGATTACACCCAAGATTCGAGGGATGTTGCGTTCAAGATTTTGAACATAATTGATGGCGACGATGAAGAGTTTTGTTTGGATTGAAACTCAAACACATTCAACATTCAGGCTCAAAATGCTGCTTGCTGCTTGGTTTTACTTTTTCGTCGCTCTCAGCTTCCCCATTTTTCTTCTTTTCAGATCGGGCCTGTTGGTCGCAAAGCAGCAATGTCCGATATACAGATTACCAAGGCATGTGGTCACTATGGTCTAAGAAGATTCTGATCCAAAATGGGCGACACACTGCTGTGGGATCAGTCAAACAACGGACTACATACTCACACACGGTGTTTCAGGAGTCGATTGGCGTTTCTACAAGCACCCGCTGCCGGAGCATGTCTACGATATTTACGTACAGTATTGGAAAGACGTGACTCTAAAATAGAGAAGAATATTATGATGAGATACGTGACAAACCTTTATCTATAGGTGGTCACCTGGACAAAGATGAGCCAATGGTGAAACCGACCTTTTCGGGTCGCTTTTTGTAATGCATCGTTGTCGATCACAATAATTACGCCATATTTGGAGATATATCAAGAGGCAATACTTTGAAAAAAGCATGCGTCCTCACCAATGGCTGTCCGGAGAACCAGTTAGACTCTGGCCGCGTGAAGACGTATTTAGAGGGAAATGGGTGGCAGATAGCAGATAACGTTACAGATGCTGATCTTATCCTCTTTAATGCCTGTGCGTTGACTCAACCCTTAGAGTTAAACTCGATTCATCTCATTCAGGACATTAAGAAACAAATAAAAGATGATCAGCGATTGATCGTGTGGGGATGCCTGCCCAAAATAGACCCTGAAACGCTTTTCCAGACGCATCAGGAGCTTTCTTTCGGAGAACGAGAAGTCGGCAAGCTGGACGAAGTAATTAAGGCTACAACGTCGATAAATGAAGTAACTGCCAACGAAATTTGCCGGCCGGTGTCTAAAACAAGCATACGGCATCGTCTTCGTAAACTCGACCGCTTGCCTGTTAAACTTCTTTATATGCTGTATCTAAGGCTAACAGCAGGTAATTACCTGTATCGACGCGATGATTCTTCAATCTTTTACATCAAGATAGCGAGCGGTTGTTTAGGAAACTGTTCGTATTGTGCGGTGAAGAAATCCCGTGGTAACATCAAAAGCAAGCCCATTGATGAGGTCATGGATGAATTCAAGGCCGGGCTTAATCTTGGTTTCAAAGAGTTCAGCCTACTGGGAACGGACTTGGGACCGTATGGGCGAGACCTCGGCTATGACTATGACCTAGCAGACCTTCTCACCAAAATGGTAAGTGAAAACGGCGATTTTAAGATTGGCCTGCGTAATATCCATCCCCTCTTTCTAAAACAGATGATTAACGAGTTAGTTCCCGCGTTTGCGACAGGAAAGATATGGTTTACCGGGGTCCCCGTTGAGTCCGGAAGCGACCGGATCTTAAGGCTGATGAAGCGGGGATATAGTATTGCTGATGTCAAAGAAGGCATCCGACGACTGAAAGAGGCGCATCCGGACCTGTTCATTCAGACTCAGATTATGGTAAACTTCCCAGCCGAAACAGCGAAAGACTTTGCTGAGTCCATGCGCCTGTTCGACGAATTACATTTCGACTATGCCGAAATCTATGCATTTTCACCACGTCCGGGCACCGCTGCTGCAGACATGGACGGTAGAGTTCCTGGCAGGGTAGCCTACTTCCGGGAATTACGAATGGTAACTCGAGCCTTGTCCCACGCTACCTCCGATCGATTATTCCGTGAAACCGCATTAGGTGAAGAAAATATACACGCAACCTAACCCATATCGGTCTGCAAACTGACGATTTTTCGGGTAGGTTTCTGCTATATAGAAAAAGGGAACCACTAAGCTCACTCCCTACACATGGCGTTTCTTGAGTCGACTGGCGATTTCTCAAGCGTCCGCTTCCTGATTCTGTTTATGATGTATATATGAAATGCTGGGTGGATGTGAGCTTCAAAATTTGAGCAGTTACGTTCGGGGCGACAACGACCAAGCAAAAAACGCCAACCTTAAGCCGAACATATACGTATTGTTTCTAAGCCTGTCGAAGAAGCAGGCACGGAGGACGTTTACGTAACGACCAATCACAATCGCGTTACTTGTGCTAATTATCTTGGTCGCAGCGATGCCGCTTACAGCGACATCCGCGCTTGCGGCAAACGAGGCACAACTAACCTCGCACGTGTCTGGTCAACTCACCTTGCCGTTTTACAGGATTCTTTTCAGCTTACGTCACGCGGCTTGGGGGCACGACCTACAACGGATGCGGCTTACTCTCCTACTGCGGATTGTCGCGGGTCAATGGAGTTCAAATGGTAACATTTCCCCCAGCCCCGTTTCAAATGACCATCACGCCCCCGACCGGTTCGATTAACTGCACGTGCCATTTGGTACCTCCACGTACCAGATTGACGGTGGCACGGGATGTTTCGCCCGCGTTGTAGGCGGAACGGGACATTTCTTACTGCATCAAAACTCACGTGGAATCTTCAGCGGGTGTCTATCAGGAACAATTGAGTTCGCCTAAAGCGGATGTGCCAAGGTGCCCTCGCTTACGTCACAATGCCCACAAGAAGCTGACTTTCTGAGACGTGTCATCCTCCAAAAGCTACCGGGAAGCGACGTACGGCGTCCCAGGCTCTTATTCTTTCTGTCTCACGCAGTCCAAATGTGGAACAGGTTACACGGCTATTCGGCTTCACACTATTCTTTTGACCCGATTAAGGTAAACTCAGCAAGGGTCACCTGGTAGTTTTAGCTAAAAGTGCTTCTGAAGAAAGAGTTGACGCGACCGCGAAAAGTCGAAGGGGTGGAGGAGGCTTTGGGTTCACGTATCCTATGGTTATTTCAAACGCCAACTGCGTTGCTGCGGCCCTCGATGCTCGCCATAACTTTTTGACATAAAAAGGTTAGCGGCCAAAAAACTCAGTTTTCAACCTTTTTCACCGATTTATAGAGTTATTTCCAGCCAAAAAGAAGAGTGGGAGCTGACGCTCCCGCCGGTTTTTCCGAACTAGTTAAATCTCAGCGTCATGCCCGTGACAAGTGCCGTCGCAGAGGCCTGCCCCGCACCTGCGGGGTTCCTGATAGCCTGAACCATGACTCGGCTCTCTCCGTACCCGTTGTTGAACATGGAGCCGACCGTGGTAGTTCGCGTCCAGGTCGTCATCACTAGCTTTGAGTGTGTTGGCTATTGCCTCGCACAATATCTTGCTGGTTCCCCGCGGCAATCCATTGCACGGACGCGCGAGTAGAGTAATCGCTCTTGGCTTGGAGAAGATAGACCATCGTGACGGTGATTGTACATGTCTTGCCCTGGACGGTACTCCAGTCCGCCCCGGCTAGATTAAGCTGCCAGGAGATTCCAGTTAAGGCTTGGCTCCCACTGATTTGCGCCGTCGTGATAATCGACGCGTACACGAGGCCACCGGCGCTCGTTGCCGAATCCCGTGCACCAGGTGGCAAACTTACGGACGCTGCAGAGTGTTCATTAAACTGAGACGGCCCGAAGAAATATGTCATTCCTAGTTTGTAAAGTATGATGGGGTCGACCGGTTGCGCGGCGGCTTTTTCCGTGGTCACGACGCTGGTAGCGGCCACGACCGTCGTCGCAATCAGCGCGATTAAAAACATGGCAAGAACTTTTTTGCCTCTCATAGCTTTCTCCATATATCGGCTTTCGCCATTTTTGCGTAAAAAGAGCGGTGCAACAAGCTCATACCTTCCGATTTTACGCCAAAAAAGAGGATTGCACCGTCTAACTGATAAAATAACGCAATATTGACAAAGCCGAAACGACAACGTTTATTGCGTGAGAGCAAGATAATTTCTAGCTTGTCAACACCGGCGGTTGCAGCATCGCAGCCGCCTGATGAAAGAAGATAAGAGGAGGTGACCTACGGTGAAGAGATATGCGGTTGCTGCCTTCGTTGTCATCAGCGTGCTACTCTGCTCAGCGGTGCTTGTCGTGCCGGCAACCGCCAAACCCACAGCACAAGCGTCGGGGGGCTTTCAGAGCGGACCGGGGGGGGTGTCATGCCACGGCTGAGGCTTGAACTCGCGGGTGTGAGACATCTGCTGGCCAGGTGCTCACAGAAAACGGATTCTATGATTTCTTTGTCTTTATGAGATAGTAAGGTAACATCGGGGAGGATGAATGAACACAACAAGAAGAACCGTTATTGCCACCGCGATGGTCGCGATTATGGCGCTCAGCGCCTGCGGTGCTATTGCCGTAACGACGTCGCCGAAGGTCGCAGCCGCGTCCGCGTCCACGCAACCGACGCCAATCGATATCGCCTACAGGCCGGGGGCGAAGTACATCTTCGCGCCAATCCAGTTCAATAACGATGGGTCAAGTTACAATACGCGTGGAGCGAGTGGATGGGTCCATTCAGAGGCCGCATTCAGCGGTTTCGCGTTCTCAGCAATGCGCGTTTCCCCTGCCCAACAGAGCTACCGTCCGCTTTCTTGGGCAACGACGGGGGTTCTTGTGCAGATGCGCGGTAGCTGGTGGTCACTTTCTCAAGAGCCGTGCAAGATAACTATGCATCTGAGTTACAATCTAGTAGCGAAGGGAGGGGCTGAGGCATCTGTCAGCGTCTCAGCCGGGAATCCCCAGTGGGATAAATTTTCAGAGAACCGGGCACAGAGCGGGACGCAGACGGTGACCTTTGTAAGCACGGTGGGAGATGTTTTTTACCCTCAAACTCGCGAGACGATGGCTTCAAATCCTGGCGCCGAAGTCCTCACTATACCATTTAATTGGCCGCCAGGGTCTGCGGGCAGTGCTTCAGCGGTTTGCCACCTTGACTACATCATAATTGAGTTTCCACAAGCGCTGGGTTAAGAACTGAAAGGGAGTTCGCGCTCCCACCTCTTTTTTTCTGCCAGGATTGCCGAGCAACCAACCCTTATAGACCATTGATGTGGACCCTGTTGCTATAAACACGTTAAACTACGCAGATATGCCTCGCCTCGTTACGCTGCTTTCCTGAAATGCGCAAATAATGAACTGCCAAAGGTGCGAGAAGTACACGCATTGCAGGCCGCGCGGCGATATGGAACGCGACCAAACAGCCGAGCGGTCATTTTACCTTAGTTTCACCCTACTTTTTGAGAAGAAATACCCAGATGTAAACCCACTTTTCACCCCGGAACAACAATTGCCTGGAAGTCGATAGGCTCATATTCAAACTAGTCGACTACCGAAACGACTAGTGAGCCGAAAGAGTGGTAAAAAAAAAGAGGTGGGGAGGCAAACCCCAATCGCTTAACTTAACTGGCCGGGAACTCGAGCACAATGCTGCTGCAAATGAGCGACGCGTGTGCTTGTCCCACGTCTTGCATTAGACTTACCGCTTGGATTCGCGCAAGTCCAACAAAGCCGCCAGACGAAAACACTTGTCCAACGCTGCTTACGAAGGTTAGCCTCCTTATGCCAATCTGCGTATGTATGGGATCATTGCCGAAGACGGTAGCACCTTGCGCGTTATGCGCCACGAGTGCTCGTGCTGTAGCGCAGGTGTTTATGTTGGGTCCATTTGCTGAAACGTCATAAGCCAACGTGACCGTAACTCGGCACGGTAGTGTTACCACGTAAGCCCAGTTGGAATACGGTCCGTGCGACGGCAGCGTGAGCCGCCAGGCCATGCCTATCTGTGCATCGCCTTGTGCTGCTTGTCCAATCTGTGTCGTGATTGCGTACGTGCGAAGCGCGTTGTTGAACGTTGCCGCAAACGATTTCGAGCCTAGCGACCCAAAATTAACCGAAGTTCTTACATTAAACTGTGACGGGGTAAAGATGTACGTCGCGCCTGGGCGATATTTAACGACAACGGGAGTGGATGAAGGGACTGCCGCCACCTTCTGCGTCGTCACGACGCCTGCAGCACTCAGGACCGTGGTGGCCATTATCGCAATAAGGAGTATGGCGAGATATTTTTTCATGGTCGCCTCCTAGCTACTTAGCGGCAATAGTTTACGGCCGCCTATTTTTGAAACTGAGTAGTTTTACGCTCTTTTCTAATAAACGTTGTTGTAATTAGCTCGTATTACGGCGAGTCCACGCGTAACAAATCCTTTCATCGATGCGGGAAACTGACCGCAGCAAAACGACAACACTTAAGCTATCGCGCCGCCTTTTTACGCTTTTGATTTATTTTCCCCTCAGAGAGTGACGTGTATGGAAAAAAAAGTTGTTAGCTATTATCGTGCTTGTGATGGTTACCTCTTTAGCAATAGCAGGTTGCACATCATCAACTAGCAGCAATCAGGCGGCAAGTAACGCAACAACGACGACAAACGCAACGCATATAGGACGCATACATCATGTCGAAGATGGTCCGCCTTGATGAAGATGTTTATTCAGCCTTAAAAGCCCGTGCCTTATGTGAAGGAAAAACGTTGAGTGAGGCAGTAGATACCCTCATGCATACAGCGAAAGACCACGCCTCTACAGAAAAACGTCTTGAGTCTTTAGAGTCAAAGATAGACGCGCTGACACAGCAATTTTGCGAAACCACTAGCTCGGCAGCGCCAAGAGAGAAAATCAAAGGCCGAGGGCGAGATTCGAACCCGCGTCGTGGCCTCCACAGGGCGGCTTTTTGAATATAAACCCAAGAATGAGCTTACTTGTGCGAGCACAGAAGAGCAGGAACCGAAGACACCCGACCAGCGGCATCACCAATCCCTGATGTCGCTCGAACTTGAGTACGGAGAGGAAGAACTCACTGATTACACTGCGTTTCGATGTATAGGCGTGACTGCGGCGACTATTCCATGGATTAACAAGTGTTCGGTGACGTTTTGGAACGTCACGAAGGGCGTGATAAACAAAGCACGAATAGAAGCGTTCCGTGAATTCGTTCTCACCAAATACACGGGCATCTATTCAAAACGTAAGATGCTGAACTTCGCCAAAGCGTTCCTACGTTATCTCACGAAGACGCGGTTCGACACGCGATATAAGGAGTTTGACCTGTTTTTAGAGATGCCTAAAACGGTCAAGGAAAGCAAACGGATAACACAACGTATTGCAACGATACAGGATATCAAAAATTTGCTATCCGCTATAGAAGAAGGCGGTCAAAACCATGAGTTTACCGCGCGACAGCGCCAAAACTACACGGCTCTTGTTTTGTTCAGTGCATACACAGGGCAACGCCCTCTCGCCACCATCCGCAAACTGACCGTCGGGCAGTTTCAGGCCGCTCTACGGCGCGATCCTTCGGTGCTTGACGTGCTGCCGCAACAGGATAAAATCAGGATGCAGCACTATGTGCCATTACACCCTTGTGTTGTTGACGCTGTGACACCGCTTCTAGACGGCAGAAATCGAAAAGACGACACCCGCATATTTGCGCATGAATACTTCGACAAATGGGCGAGGAGGAAAAAAATTCCTTTAGTGAATGGCGGGCACTTCGTCTGCGGTGACCTTCGCAAATTCGCTGAGCAGCATGGCGACATCATTCAATGGGATCAAAGCAACAAGAACTACATTCTCACACACGGCGTCTCCGGAGTCGATTGGCGATTTTACAAGCATCCGTTGCCTGAGCACGTCTACGACGCTTACATGCAGTATTGGAGGGATGTAAACTTCAAAGTCTGACCTCTAGTATGAAGCTTACAAGTTTTTTTCACGCGAGTTTAGGGTTGAGGTTTTTCGCTGCCAGAAGATCATTTTTGATGCTTAAGACTCTCAGTTCAGTGAATCTGGAAGTCTTTTCTTAAGCACAACCGATGTTTCGACTTGCCGCCTTGGAATGTTCCAGGACTCTTGCAGGAGGGCATTCGTTTCCTCGCGCGTAACCAACGCGAATCCATGGCGCTCATAAAACCGAACTGCCCACGACGCGTTTTCCCACGTGCCCACCAAGATCAGAGAGGCCTGTGCAAGACTCAGAAGGTGTTGCAGCAGGGCACCACCTATGCCGCGACTCTGGCATTCGGTGCGCACATAGCAGTGTCGGATCAAATCAACGTCACCTAAGTGCTGAATACCTGCGACACCGAGCAGCAAGCCGTCTTGGATCCATCCGTAGAATCGAACGCCAGCTCCTATTTCATCGGTGAGTTCTTCAGCTGACATGTAGGGCTCTTTCCATCGGTCATCCGGGATGACGCCTTTGTACGCGTTCGCAGCATCATTGATTATCTCGCGAATGGTGGCACTGTGATCTGACAGCAATTCTTGAATCATTGGCATAGGTTGTCGATGAAGTAGTCTCAGCCGCTATAAACAAATTTGGCGGTTTTACAAGCATCCGCTACAAGAGTACGTTTATGACGTCTGCATGAAGTACTGGAAAGATGTGAGACTCGGCGCTTAGCCCAGTTAAAAAGGCCGCTCGCTATTCCTTGCCTCGTTTAAGTTTCCGATATTCTCGTTCAGTGATCCTATCCGTCATTCCACCCCCCATAAAGACGCTCGCGCCGTGTGCAACTAATCCGATTCCCCAGAAACCGAGCACAAAGACGAACCACGGGAACCCGGCACCGGTAAACCACCACACGGCGACGAGGAAAAGGTTCACCACTACGTAAATCGTGAAGTGTATGTAGAATCCGACCCTCTCTTCAGCGCGTTTTCGAGCTAACCTCATCAGTTCTTCGTCGCTCTGCAATGTCTCACCTCCCACCCATTCGCAGACTAAATCTAGTTTGTGCGTCGCTTAAGGTTCAGTTATTTTTTGTTTTTTGATTTAATAGTGATATCTTAAGACAAATGCACTCGCTTTGCTAATCTATTTAAAAGATAACAAGCCTGTCGCTTTCGACTACGAGAGAGTGCAAATCGGCCAGGGTCGATATTGGGCATAGCTCCGAGCCTCCTAAGTGATGGATTTTAAGGCACGTCTCGCACGCCGCTATCGCCCCGCCTCTCGACGAACGAGCGCATTTGCTGAGTGATTTGAAATTGTTCAGTGTCAAGAGATTCGCTCTGCACGCCCTTCCCTAACAGGAAGACCCTTACGTTCTCACCCTCGTTCACCGCGTAGTTGCCGAATCGAAAGGCGTTCCATATGGTCTCAGGGTCGTTTGAATAGACCATAATACCTATCTTCACGTTTTTCATCTCCTTTGGTGCAATTACAAAGAAACCCTCTCACCGTGCCACTCTTTTCGCGTTCGCGGCCTGCCGGTGTTGCGGCCGTGGATGAGGAGAGATGCAATTAACTTGAGAGGCGCACTGTCGCGTGATCAAGTTGCAGCCTTCAGCTGCATCGCTATCTGCGCTCCAAACTCCTCGCACTTTGGAAGCTCCCCTTCACTAATGGGGCCCTTCATCCCGTCGACCTTTATAGACAAGCCGGGAGCCACCGCCTTCATCGCAGGGGCCTTTTCGTGCATTCTTTGCTCCATCTTCTTTGTTGCCTTTTCAAAATCCCCCCCACCGTAGGTATCAAATACCGCGAATTTCTTGTCTGCTAACGAGAGCTTGCCTATTTTATCGATAAACTTCTTGACGCCTCTCGTAGGGCCGCCCATATGATTCGGGCCGCCGATCACAATTGCGTCATAGTTAAGGATGGTGTTGGGGTCAACTCCTGTGATGTCACTAAGCGTCGGGTCTATTCCTTCAACCTGCCGCATCCCTTGTACGATCGTTTCAGCCACACGCTTCGTGTTACCGTACTTCGACTCATAAACAACCAGTATTTTTGACATGTGGATTACCACCGCAAAAAAGAGCGTTTTGCAGCCTTATAAGCGTTCTTTCTAGTCAGCTGTCGCGTCGCAACGGAGGGCATGGTTCTTTTTTGATGTGTCAAACGGCAGCAAATCCTTATGTCGCAGTTCAAAGGGCATTTCGTGCTAGGCGACCTTCGCAAGTTTTGCGAACAGCATGGCGATGCTATCGGGTGGGATCAGTCAAACAGGGCTTATATTATGACGCACGGTGTCAGCGGAGTCGATTGGAAGCACTACAAGCATCCGCTGCCAGAAAACGTCTATGATGTTTATATGAAGAGTTGGGAAGAGGTAGATTTCGCCCGTTTTAAAAACCGACATTGACTGCGTCAAATAGTGCAGCACATCAACTCAGGAATGGCCAGACTAGCGCCATGACAAGCAAACAAAATTTTTCGCTAGAAACAGCCTGCGGCGAAAAAACATTTCACAAGTTTTTAGTAGTGCTACGAAGCTTCAACAGGCAACGGTTGTTATGGATGAAGCCAGACGCGGTTCAACCCGCTCTAAAGCGAGCGTTGCAATTAGCTGGGTGGCCGTAATTATTGCGGTAATCGCTACACTTGTTTCACTTGCAACGACGGTTAGTTCTATAGCACTCAGCGTTTCTAATGCACTTTTTTTAGAAACGATTATAGCGATAAGCATTTTACTGACCGTTCCGCTTGTAGTTGTTTACATAGATAGAAGGAACAAACAGAGGCGCGAAAATGATGCTATTTCGAGGCGCTTTGTTGAAAAAACGGCGCTCCCTCTGCCCTCGACCCTATCGATATATAATGAATATGTTGATCTGTGTTCAACCGCCGGGAAGCTTAGGAATAGCGGTTTAACGTGTTCTGTAGCTGCACAATATTTAGCAATCCATGCTATGCGGCTCACAAATGAAGGAAGATCACTAGATGCGTTAGCATTGTTAGGAGCTCAGCAGCTCGTCGGAGAAGGGAAGGCAGCCGGCCGTTTAAGGAATCTCAATCTCCCGCTTGTCGTTCCACTTATAGGGGTAGCTTTCGCTGGGCTGACTTTCATTGTCGCTGTAATTAAACTCTTTTTGGGTCAGCCGGGGTAACCCGCTTTGAACGTTAGACAGTGAACGTGACCGACCTCTTTTTGCAGATTCCCACTCGCCTTACCGGGGTATCGGGTGTCGATTGGCGGTTTTACAAGCATCCGCTGCCGGAGCACGTGTTTGGCGTGTATATGCAGTCGTGGCGCAAAATCAACTTCCTGATAAATGGGTGCGAGAGTTGGTAGGGGCCCCTATCGACGTTCGATGCGAGTTATAACTCAATCTGGCCATACAGCTTCGTGCGCGGAAGTTGTTTTGCGTTGTTAGTCGGAAGCTTTATCGAAGCAGTCAGTGCAAATACAGCAAGGTGGCATAATGAAAGGCGACGAAGAACGCGTATTTTGGCTGAAGCGTTATCAAGATGCTCTAGCGAAGTGTATGGAAGCCCAAAAGGAAGGAAAGGCGCTTTTTAGGAAAGCACATGAGTTAGATGCGAGCGGAGCACCAGTAGATGATATTGCTGGGATCGTTGATCAGCTGATAAAATTGGTGACTAACTGTCGAAAAGAAGAGACGACTTGCATCAACGAACTCATCCGACTAGGTGATGTTCCGAACATTGAAAGACTTACATCGAGTTATGAAGACAGAAGTGAAAAAACTGACTCTTTCTTAACTCAAGCTATATTATTTAAAGATGGTCTTAAACAACGCGAAAATTGAAGGTGGTGAATGACGCTTTTTTGCCGGGAGCGATCGGTAAAAAAGTGAGATCGTACGCTCTAGCTCACTTTGAAAACCCTTGAAGCCTATGAGTTAATTTTAGCTTTTGTTATCGATTCGCTGACAAAATCGGCATGCTGTCTCACGTGTTGCATGAACTGAACGATGAGGGCCATTAACCTCCACTCTTCCCAAACGATCGCGTCGCGATTGCCCGTCGCTGAAAGCGGCAGAGTGATTTTCGGAATTTCCAATTGTAGATCGTTGTATAGCTTTTTGAATTTTTCGTAAACGTCTGGATGATCTAGCATGAATTGATGAACGACTTTTTCGCGCGTTGACTTGTCTAATTCTGCGATCAGCTTGCCAATCAGTGTGACATTATCTTGCCACTCTTTTAGTAGTAGCTGCATTTGCAAGATCCCGTAAGTGACGATAAACTCATCTATTGCCAATTCACACAATTTCTCTTTTTCAGGCACATTTGTTTCAGTCGCTGCCATGATTAGCAAACTCTTCACTGGCTCCGAACTGTAAGCTTTGCCGATAAGTTTAAAATGAATCTCTGGCGTCTCACTTCTCGGTCTGCCCACGTTTCCATATTCCGCGATCAGTGGCGTTGTCGTCTCTTTGGCTAGTTTCTTTAAATATTGGTCAGGTTTGATACTCTTGCCGTCTATCTTGACTTTATTGGCGCCAGAAGTCAAAAGTTCGGTGAGTTCGAGTTCTCTTTGTAACGCCTCAGGCGGCATATGAACCCACTTATTAACCTGCTGTTGCAAAGAATGTCGCTGTTCTTGCGAAGAACGTTCGTCTACATATTTGCGCAGTGGCTCGCGCAGGGCTGCAGTTGCTGATGCCTGCAACTTTTCTGCCAAGCCTGTCGGGTCATCGATTAATTCGTTTTGCAACTTGGTCGAAGATTCGAAAAAAGTGATTATTTCAATACTGGTGATAGAAAGCTCTTTGATCCCTCTTTCGAAACCTTCAATCTTGTCTTTATCATTCTTAGCTGCACGTGCAGTTTTTATTGCATAAATGTCTTGGAGAAGCTTTTTTCCTGTGTCGTATATTTTCTCAGGGTCGAGCTCGACATTGATTATGGCGGGCATATTAACTCTTGCAGTCTAAATTTTTTTTAACTTTGCCCGGCAAGACGTTATTAGTTGCGTTGTAAGCGTGGGCGAACGCATGCAAATCTCTTTAGGAAATTAACAAAGCTGGAGCCTAGGCAAACTCATGCTTAGCCCTTGCTATCTCGCTTTCGCTATGTTTTTGGAAAAACTTAGGGTGCGGGAACGAAGAAGAAGGAAGGAAAACCCTTTAGATCCTACGCACGGGTCAGCGGAGTCGATTGGAAGCACTACAAGCATCCGCTGCCCGGCACGTCTATGACGTATGTAAAAAATACTGGAGACAAGTCTGTTTCAACTCGTCGGCTGACTGACTATTTGCCACTATCAATCAGAAGGATATTACGCTAAGCTAGGTTTACGTTAGTAGCGATGATCTCTATATTTACGACCATATTCAATATCAGGAGAATAGAGCTCAAATGGAGCATATAATGCTTTTATTCGGCTATCTTGACCGTCAAGAAGGATTACAAGCTCATCCCTGTTTGATTCCGTCGACTTAACGTATATGTCGTCAAATAGGAACTGGTGTTCGACTTCTTCGGGATCGTTAGCGTGCATCTTCCCCTTGCCGGCGTGCATGAAATCGACCGCATCTGAACTTTCGATCCGCCTCTGATAAAGCAAATTGACCAGTTTTTTTATCTCGCTTTCTTCCGGCATGTGTTGCAGTATAAAGTCTTCAAACTCTTTTGAAGGCGGTTGAGGCCCTTCGTAAGCCGCTATAATATTTCCAATATCTATCGATGGGTAGTACTCTGGGTTGTGACGCCACCTGAAAATAACCTGTGCGGGCTTTGAAATCTTCCGCTTTTTTTGAGCCTTTACCGTTGCAACGATCCACGCTATCACCAACTCATTTAGCGCTGCGTCAGCGACTATCTTCGGTGTTAGCGCCTTAAAATCATAGATGTACGATGGGTTTGGTGTAGTGATTGTAATGTTTGGGGGCAGTTCATACTCCATACACGGGGAGACGAAGACGCCTTTGGCATGTCTCCTTATTTCACAAATTTCCTTTGCTGAGAGAGTTTTTTTCTTTCTGCCACCTTCAGCAGCTATTTTTTTCGCCCTATCACGCACTGCCCACACTGCAGCGGCTTCGTAGACTGCTTTTTCATGCCAATCCGAATTTTTCCCTCTTCCTTTTTCAAACCGCCCCTTCTCGTTTTTATGCCGTTCCGGTTTCGTAATGATCTCCTCGGTGTACGCCCAGCGTACGAGGGTCTTCTCGACATACTTCTCAATGGCGCTTTCGACGTCAGCGGTTTTGTTCTTAACAGATCTGCTCTCCACCGCCTTCCTAATAGCCCGTTTCTTTTCCTTTCCAGGAATTCCGAGATCTACGAGTTTTTTCGTGGCTACGTGTATGTTCATCTTCCTCTGATCCTTCTTCTTCGAAATAACCAAATTAGAAAGTGCCTTTATTTTTTGATAACTAAGCGATTAAGGGGATATAACACATATCATATATTTTGTCATGGGGGCTGCCCCTAAAGAAGATCTTTATCAGCGGCAGTCGCCCCAGAAGAAAAAAAATGGATCAGACAAACAGGAAGCTTGTAGCTTACCTTGGCGCGCACGGTCATGCGAGCGCTGGGGAACTCGCCGCGTTGGTGGGGCTCACTATTCCATCCATTCGTTATCGGCTCTTCCAGCTCATGGCGAAAGGAATCGTGGGGCAAGAGAAATTGAGAAATCACCGTGTCTGGTGGTTCCTGCAAAAAAAATGAAAAAGACGAGTTTGAGAGAATGGTGATGAGCAATGAGTAATTTAGTAGAAATTCCGGTTTCACTATTGAAGGTTAGCGACTTCAACGTAAGAAAAACGAATATTGTTCACAAGGCGTTCGATGAGAACATAAAGTCGCTCGGCGTAATACAACCTCTCACAGTGCGACGTGTAAACGGGAAATTTGAGGTTGTTATAGGGCAGTCGAGATTTAACGCTGGAAAAAAGGCAGGCGCGGAGACGCTCCCTTGCGAAGTGCGGCAGATGACTGATACCGAGGCGATAGTCGCCTCTCTTTCTGAGAACATCGCCCGCCACAACCTAGCACCCTTAGATAAAGCAATCGCTATAGCTCAATTGTTAGGCCAAAACGAGTTGTTAAAGGATTATGCTACCCCGCGCGCGGGGCACGGCGAAACAACATATACGGAACGCGAACTAGCCAAACGCCTAGGGGTGACTGATACTACAGTCGATCGTTGGCTAGAGCCGTTGCGCTTGCAACCTGAGACTCGGGAACTGGTCGAGGCAGGAGCGGTTGCAAAGAAAGTAGCCGAAAAAATACGAAAAAAGGCAAAGACGCCGGAGGAAGAGGTCGAGCTTGCAAATGAATTTGCCAAAGTTGACGTAGGTTTAAAGCCCGGAGAGAAAGGGGCCTTGCCAGAACGCGAAGGTGTGGCACTCCTCAATAAAGACCTATCGAAAGAAGAGCTCATTGAGGAGCTTGGTGCAATACGTGACCCATCGCGCGTAGAAAAAGAACCGAAAGAAGATTCCGACGAAGAAGATGATTGGGGCCCCGAAATCGATCATGTTGTTATCGACGGGCATAAAGTGACCGACCCTAACCTAATCAAACGGCTTAACGCATACGGCATACGTCTTGCCGACTACGCCGAAGAAATGCTAAAGTGTTGGCTTGATGCACAGGGGCTTTTGTGATGGATAAGTGCCCGCACCACTTGGTTCCACGAATATGCAGTAATTGGCTCTGGCGCCAGCATAACATCCGACTTAATATCAGGAGCGCCCGTGGCTAGGTTGTATCAAGCTGTTGAAGACGTACTCAGCTACGCGCCTCTAGGCGGTCGCATTGAACTGAACAGCGTAGTCTACGAGTGGGCGTTTGTACGTCGGAATGAGGGCACCTTGTGGTACTCTGAAAATGGCAAGAAATTTACAAACATAATCGCATTCGAGCAAACCAACCCAGATTTTAGGGATTTCATTTTGAAGCGGGCCGCCGAGCGACGGCAACGGCAAAAAGACGGCAGTGTTGAACTTGAAAGAGCCACCACGGCCGTGAGAACTTGCGAAGAGATAGACGACAACCTTAATGACGATATTCAGGAGCTAATTTATGACTATCGCCATTTCATTCGGCACGGCTCAACAAAAATAGCAGACATAGTCGTGTCTTGGCATATCGACTTCAACGAACTGTTTCAAAAAGCCACGATCTGCTATCAATGGGGCCACAACACCGAATGGGAAGATGACTGTTATCCTGAGTCTGTGCCCAAGTCGTTGCTTCGTTACTTGTTAAAACAGATCCAATCCTATGTGCGAGGCAACGCGCGTGAATATGACGTGATCGCCCGCGGCATGCAAGGCGCGGAAGTTAGCGAAGAACCGGCGTTTGACCTTTTCATAGATGACACGTGGAGGCATCCGCAGTGAGCGCAGAAGCTGGGTACTCAGACACCGGGCGAGAGATGTTCTTGCCCATTGTTGATCCTGTTGAAGGTAAGCAGCAAAACCTAAGGGTCACATGTGACTTTCACTTAACCGACCTAGGCAACGCCTTGAGGCTCGTAGCAGACTGTGGTGCGAATATCCGCTATTGCCCGACTCAAAACACTTGGTATATTTGGAACGGCGTTCAGTGGGTTGTAGACACTACCAATCGGATCAAAGAGATCGCAAAGCAACGGGTCAAGCTCATTCACGCCGAGGCAGCGTTTGTTGACAAGGCCGACACGAAAGAGCAG
Organism: Methanobacteriota archaeon; assembly: GCA_963720465.1. GTDB lineage: Archaea > Halobacteriota > Bog-38 > Methanoflorentales > Methanoflorentaceae > Methanoflorens. Next base: position 2,288,825 of record OY970393.1, on the reverse strand, counting down.
AAGGCAAAGCAAAAGGAGATTGAAAACTGGGCCTTTAAGTCGGAGAGCGAATACCGCATTGCTGCCATGATCGCGTTGGCTGAATCTGACGATCGGATCGTCGTAGAGCCACGTGAGCTCAACGGCGATCCGAATCTGCTGAACTGCCTGAGCGGCACGATAGACTTTAAGAATTGCCCCCGCGACAAGCCTGTGCGCGAACACAGGCGCGAAGACCTTATTACGAAGGTCTGCCCAGTTCGTTACAACTCCGATGCGAAGGGCCAATTATGGTATGACACGTTGTTCGGTGCCCTCCCGGCAGACGTCGTATTTTTCTTGCAAGATGCATTCGGCTATTCCTGTATCTTTACGATGGAGGAGAAGGCGTTCCTTTTCTTGTACGGGATACCTGATGGGCGCAAGAGCTCTGTGCTCGACCCCGCGTTCAGCGTGTTAGGTGATTATGCCCACGCGTTCCACTACTCGACGTTTATGAAGAAAGGCGCACGGGCGAGTTCAGCACGCCCAGATATTATCGATATGGAAGGATTACGAGCCGCGCAGTGTTCCGAGCTGCCCAAAGGGTTCGTAATAGATGATGCTCTCATTAAGAGCCTCACGTCGGCAAACCCACAACACGTCAGGAATTTGTATGATCGCTATATGCACGACGTGACTGTAAAGGCGACGTTTTGGTTTGAATCGAACTTCATGGCTAAGATCGACTTTGAGGATCAGGCTAATTTCAACAGGCTTAACGTGATCGTATTCAACCGGCCGCTTGAAAAGGTAGACAAGAGCGTGCTTGAAAAGCTGATGACCGACGCAGAGGAAAGAGAGGCTATATTCGCGTGGATCGTCGACGGTGCGTTTGAGTGGCGTGAGCACGGTCTGCAGCGGCCTGCCGAAGTTAATGCAGCCACAAAGGAATATCAGCGCACGATGAACCCGCTCACGTGGTTCATAGACGGGCACTGCGAGAAGAAAGATGGCGCCAAGATCGGTGCGAGCGAACTGCATAAGCGGTTCAAAAGCATTGCTGAGACGATGCCACGAGAGTTCCAGCGCACGATACAAGCGGAAATGTTGAGCGTTGCGAACTTCGGCCGAACTATGAAAAAACTAGGCTTCGTTAGCAAGCATACCGAGAGCGGCAGCGTTTATGAAGGTCTGACCATCCCAGACACTTGGGAGGAAATAGAGTACGAGATAGACCCTTACATGGAGCAGATCGTCAGGCCTGATAGACCTGACGGATTTGAGGGCAATTTGAGTAAAACCCATGTGGAAAATCTGAGTGCATATACGAGTTTACGCAAAACACTGTCAGATCCGTCATCTCTGTCAGCCGCACTGCAAACTGCACGTCTGCGGGATTTAGGCGTACCTCCAGACCCTCTTAGCGGTGAGCAAATTGAGCCAGATCCGGCACCGATCATCCAGCAGGCTGATTTCGAAGGCTTCGTGTGCGAAAAGCTTGTGCGATTGGCTGATAGCGATTTGAAGGGATCTATGGCGTCAGAACTACTTTGTAATGTCACAGTTGCTGAGTATTGTGATAGGCACAACATACGGGGCGCTGACAGAAAGTTGCGAATTACCCTCGCGCGACGCTTCAGCGAGATCGTGAACGGCCTATCCCCGACAGCTTCAATCTTTTTGAACCTAACCGGTGGAAAGCCGCTCTTGTTAGAAGGTGATGAAGGTGAATAACAAAAACAAAATCAATGAACTCGATGAGGAACTCATAACTCGGATTTGCTGGAGATCCCGTTTCACTCCGGGGCTTTCTATGGGTCATAATATAGAGTGCGTGTCACTTGCCGATCTCAACAAAGAGTTCCATACCACTCCCTATCAGGAACTCTATTACAGGGTTCGCAGACTGGCAGGGCTACGGTATATTAAGATTCTCCGCGTCAGAAGATCGATTATTTGCTGCCCCCCGTGAGACTTAGGAATAGTTTGAATGACCGAACCATGGGATCGTCTCCCCAATGAACGCATAAAGGCGTATGAACTCTTTTGTCTCTATCGAGACATGGGCCCCTACCGATCACTTCAGAAGCTCCGACAAACCCATGTTATGCATCTTTCCTTGCGGCAGCTAGAGCGGTATAGTGCGACTTACCATTGGGTAGCACGGGCACAAGCTTTTTCTGACCACATTTTTGCCCTGAATCTGGAAGAGCGTACAGAGCGTATCCTGCTGGAAGGAATAGCTAAGTGGTAACCTGTCGGCGACCTGTCGGTGATACATCATAAAAAACTAGGTAAAAGCACGGGTTACCAGCAAATTTTGGAAAATTGGTCGTCGACGCACAAATGGAAACAACGCTGTGAAGCCTTCGACGAAGTGTTTAGAAGGCGTACGTGCAGTGTGCAGTTGACAGACGCCAAATCGCGGTAGATGAAGTATATACAGCAGGCCTTAATATGCTCGCGTTTACGTCATCGCAGCCTGTAAAAGAATTTAATTAAATCAGGCCAACAGGAAGCGGCAGAATTGTTGCACAAGCCCTACAAGAACCCGCTTTTTATCCGTCGTACGCTTCTACTCGTTGGCACTGCTTAATCTCCGGTGAACCAACTCAAAAACAAGTGCTGAATTTGAAGTTGCTGAATCGGTGAGCGATGCGCTGAGTGCCTAATCGACGCGAACCATGAAAGTAACTGTTATCTTTGGTGCTGCCACGCCGTGACAAGCGTCTGTAACAACAACACTTATTCCTTTGGAGCACCTTTTTACTTGTTTCGAGCGGTGGCTAACAACTGCCGCGCTACGTGAAGGGAGGTGAAAGAAATGGCGTTATTTTTGTCGATTATTAGACACGGTGCAGCAGAATGTGCCGCGCACAACGAGTACTACAGGAAAGCGGTGCTCGAAGGCATGCCCCAGATGGAAGACCTCGCAAAGAAGCACGGAATCAAAATAGTGGGTTCGTGGACTGTGCATCCCAAGCACTTTCAAGTTAACGTGTACGATGCTCCAAATTTTGAGGCGTTAATGGCATACTGTATGGAACCGCCGATGAAGAAAGTGCTCGATATGTACGATTGGGACTTGTGGCCTTGCGTAACAAGGGAAGAAGTGGCACAGATGCTGATGCAGGCCTAATGGCTTGTATCTTTCTCATAGCGGAATGAACCGAAAGGCGGCGCTGACTGTCAGCCGTCTACGTCAAAGGAGGTGAAAGAAATGGCGAAGTATCTAACCATTTGGCGTGCCAACCCGAGCGCGCCGTGGCCGCTGGACCCTGCTGCCGCTACGCAGGTGCTTGAGATGATGTTCGCAGGGATTGACGAAGGGCTAAAGAGTGGCATCATACTTGAGTTTGGCTATTTTCCAAACACACCCTCAGGATACGTAATTGCCAGCGGCGAAGCCAAAGACTTGTTCATGGCAGCGTTCGCGGACTACCCATGGGTTGAGCACGAGGTGCACGAAATCATAGACTACGAGACAGGAAAGGCAATCGCACGGCAGGTTCTCAAAGCCCAAGCAGAGCAGATGGCAGCGATGAAACGGTAGGTCTAGGTGAACCTAGGAAGCGTTCACGCTTCCTTTTTCTTTTTTTACGCCTCTAAGCTAAAACGGCACGTTTGCATATCGCCGTGACAAGCGCCTGTAACAACAACATTTATTTCCTTAGAGTGCCTTTTTACGTGTTTTAGAAAAAAACGGCGGTCACTACCACCGCCGCCAAAGCGAAAGGAGGTGAAAGATATGACCAAATTATTTATGAAGTGGTGGGCTGACTCCCCAAAGACGCCCCTCACGCCTGAAGAGTTCGAGAAGATCATGTTGCCGATGCTCGAAGCGATGCTCGAAGCGGTAAAGGCCGATTTGAGCGCAGGAAGGTTTACTGAGTGGGGACAGTTTAGCAATGGAAGGGAAGGATACGCGATTACCGAGGCGAGCGAGGAGGACCTTTGCGCTACCATGCTCAAGTATACGACGGTTTCGTATGAGGTGTTCCCTGTGCTCGACGCAGACCAGTCGATAAATGTAGTCAAGAAGGCAGCTGCAGCGATGCAGGACAAGTGACCTGCATCTCTTTTTTTTCAAATTTTTAAAAACGGCGGTTGCTATCGCCGTGAACGTGTGACTTTTAAGCAGTGCCCGGCGGCCACGTCGGCAAGGTCGTTTTTGTAGTCGGCGATTTCAAGGATGAGTTCGTCGACCTCGACGCAATCGTTGATCATCACGCTTGCATCTCATGAACTCCAGTGTAAAGAGGGCTATCCGTGCGGGGAGAAACTAACCGCAGCCAAACGACAACGCTTAAGCTTCATTGACCCCGTCTCACGTATTTGTTTTTACTTATAAGGGGGATGAATCAATGAATCCAATAGTTAGGATGATGAAGCGGTATATCAAAACGCCGCTCAAATATGCGTTGCCGCTGCTTTTTATCGGCTCTCTCGCTCTTGTATCAATTAGCGGTTGCACATCATCAACGAGCAATCCGACGGCGACACCTAGCGCAACGCCTAGCGTGACGACTACGACGAGTAGTTTTGACCCTCTACTTGTTAAGTTGCAGACGGCACTTAACTCAGAATATGGGAGTACTTGGTTAATAGGTCGAATGAATGCTTCTGGTGGGGCTAATGAGATTTATATGACCCCCAAAGCAAACAGCTCTATAGTTACGAATGTATGGTTTACTAACGACGGTAGCATCGCCAAAGCGAGCGCAGATTTCGCTACACAAGCAGACCCATCATCAGGGCCTAATAACAGCACGGTATTAACTCCCTCACTTGAGTCGCATATCGGCTCAGATGCGGCTACTGTTGCGCTAGGACACACGCCAAGCACAGTTAATGATGCATATTTTAAAGGAACAGGAGACTGGGCAGGTTTCGATAACGAGTACATACAGGACGATCAAATCTTTGTTTACATTACCACATCTCCATCATCGTCTTAGGATTTCTCGCGCTCTGCGTGAGAGGGTATAATAATAAAAAGAAGCGGACGGCTCTGGTCACTCTGTGAGCCGTCTTGTTTTTCTCTTTCAAACCTCAGCGATGGCGGGCGATCCGTAATGCCAGAAACACGGCAGCAAGAGCACCAACTGCGTACAACCCTTCAAAACCGGGAGTCGAGCTACTGCTGCCCGCAGCTGCGCTGGCTTGAGCGACGTTCGCAGCAGCAGTGCTCGCTATAGGTGCTGGCTTGGCAGTAGGGCTCGCCACTTTGGCTGTAGCCGTTGGAGTAGCCGTTGGCGTGGCCGTTGGAGTAGCCGTTGGCGTGGCCGTTGGAGTAGCCGTTGGCGTGGCCGTTGGAGTAGCCGTTGGCGTGGCCGTTGGCGCAGGCGCACCGCACGCTGGCGGATCGCAGACCTTGCACGGTCGGTAACCTGCGGCACAGGCGGCCGCCACTGTGGGGAAGACAACGAGGTTCGCCGGCTTAATTTTCGCGGCTTCGTAACACCACGGATAGTGGTAGACGTTCGAATTAATGCTTCCCACGAACGGGCCGGTATACGACTGGATGTTCGCGGGTGGCGCTGTCGGTAGCGCGTACGATAGCACGTTCGTAGGTTGTGCGTAAGATAGAACGGTCGTCGCATGCGCGGCCGTCGATGGGTTACTGGGGGTTTGTGTTTGGATGCTGCCAGCCACGCCCACCAGAACGGTCACGAGCGTAAGAACGATGCAAACCATTAACACTTTTTTTATCATACAGTTCGCCTTTTTCTATCGTTCAGCCAAAAAATAAACTACGTGCCCAAGCCGATGCTGACAGCTTAAGTGTTGCTATTTAACTGCGGCTCCTCTCTTAGCGTGATGGCGAAAAAAATGAGTTCGCGAGCATAGCGCCGCTTACAGAGGGCACACATAAGAAGTCATTAGGATTAGATATGTGCCGCTAACTGCGCTCTGCGATCACAGATAGCAATTCTTAAGCTTCGTTGACCCCGTCTAACATAGTTGTTTTTACTTATAAGGGGGATGAAGTGTGAATGCAATAACTAGGATGATGAAGCGGTATATCAGAACGCCGCTCAAATATGCATTGCCGTTGCTTTTTATCGGCTCTCTCGTTCTCGTATCAATTAGTGGTTGCACGTCGCCTGCTACCACCAGCCCAAGCCCGTCAGCCAGCAGCGTACCGACGGCTACACCGACGACTACACCGACAGCAGCTCCGACAGCTACACCGACGGCTACGGCTACACCAACGACTTCGGCTAGTTTTGACCCATTGCTCGCTAAGTTGGTGCCGACGCTTAAAACCGAATATGGAAGCGACGCGGTTACACAGAGGGCGAAAGACGACATTAGCTTTGACGCCGTTTACGTTACTTTCGAATCAAACGGACGTACTACAACGGCAGAGATACGAAACGAAGGAAGCACAGACGCCGCAAGCAGCTTATTTAAGTCATTATCGACAGGTGTTTCTGGGGATGTGCCAGATACGGGAAGCAATACGCACTTCGGACAACAAGCGGCGACCGTAGCGCTAGGACACGCTCCAACCACAGTTAATGATGCTTACCTCAAGGGGACTGGCGAGTCTGCTGGCGTTGACAACGAATACATACAGTATGACCAATTTTTCATCATGACTACGGTAACACAGTCGTAGGTATGACCGACCGACGGGGTCAGAGCATCACCTGTTAGACCATCTGCAATAATGCCATCAGCCACGTCGACCCGCTAAATGCGTGTGGCGAAGAGTATCACTGCGTTGGCGGGCACGATGCACCTGCAGCTAGAGGCCACTATCGCGGATAGCTACGCTAAGATGCGACGCATAACCGGTTTGACTGCGTTAGATTAGATGAGATACCACAGCCGGACCGATAAATTTAGACCAGCACTTTTCTTCTTTTTTCTACCGGCCGCGCATAAGCGTTTGTGGAGAGACGTGCGCAGCTAAAAAGACAACACTTAAGCTATCACGCCGCCCTTTTACCTCTTCGATTAAGGGGTGGACAAGTGAGAAAGGTTAGGTTAAAAATGGTGTTGGTGCTAGGCACCCTCTCGGTGCTTGTCGTGGGCGTCAGCGGTTGAAATCGAATTGCTCTTTGAGGGCAAAATGGGCGATCAAGATCCTAAACTCCCGTTCTCTCAGAGAGAGGGCCTCCTGCCAAGAAAGACGGCGATCCAGCTCAACAGCGTTGATGATGCTTTGAGAAATCGCATTTGGAATGCCCTAGACAGGTATTACTGGCAAGATGCCGCTCAACAGAGCAATCGAGAATCCACAAACAAATTTTCACGACGTTTGCAGGACGAATATTTCAAGCAACCGTGGAACTTCCTCCTTGATGTTTGGCCCGTGTTTTGCTTGCAGATAAGAAGCGAATTTTTTAAATGCGAATGGTACGAGGTTTACGATTTCATAGAATACCTCGCTAACCACTACCCAAATTCTGACATTAACTCTAGTTTTACAGAAGAATCTAACAAAATCCTAGAGGAAGAACGATCGGCCTATCGCTTCATCTCAGGCATCATAACGCCGATCACATCTGCTGAAGAACGCGCCGCTATAGAAGAAGCTTTAAACATAACTTCCAGTCATCCGGCGTTAAGAGGGGCTTATATACACATAAGAGATGCTTTGATACTGTTATCAGATCGGAAGAACCCCATCTATCGAAATTCAGTCAAAGAGTCGATAAGTGCTGTCGAATCAATCTGTCAAAGAATAACAGGAACTAAAAAAGCGACGTTAGGGGACGCATTGAAGATGATAGACCGGGCCGGCAAGATAAAATTGCACGGCGCTTTAAGTCACGCGTTTAGCAGTTTGTATGGATATACCAGTGACGCAAACGGCATTCGCCATGCATTGCTCGATGAACCGAACTTAGACCTAGAAGATGCACAGTTCATGTTAGTCTCGTGCTCCGCTTTTGTTAATTACCTGTTCGCAAAAGCAGTCAAAGCCGGCGTACTATAATAATGCTGCCAAAATGAATAAAATCTGTGGCAAGACTTACAAGACGTCGATCTGTGGCAAGACTTACAAGACGTCGCTGCCAATCTCAAACGCTGGTACTTGGTATTCTGATTCAGTCAGCATTCTGACTCCTCTCGACAGTTATTCATCTGATCAAAGGTTATTGCGGTTCTTATCAAACGTTAGTTTGGAGAAGACGGAGAACGAAAAATGAGGGATCCTGCACGCGAAGGGGAGCGTTTGAACTACTGGCTTGGTCGTTATACGGATCTCATGCGGAGCGAATCCTACAAAGTAGAAAAAGAAGTTATGGAGAGCATAGACGGAGTAGCCAGCCTCTTGAATCAACAAGTTAACGCTGATACTTTAGACCACGCTGCTAGCACTATTGATCGGGCTTTGGGCGACGCTGCGGGTGCTATCAGTCGTGCTGAAAAACGTCTTACGGAATATGACCGAGAATGCGGAAAAGTTGAAGAAGAAATAAGACGGTTGGCTGGAGAATCACGCCGCGAATTTGTCGATTCACTTGTAAAACAGAGAACGGATAAGATCAATGCAATCTTCAGATCCCTTAAGAATGTTACTGTCGAAATCGAGCGCTTAGAAAAGCAATTACAGGAATGGGAAGTTGGCCAGAAAGCCACAAGTAATGATGCTTGCAGCTAAAAAAAAAACGCGCCAAATTATGTTCTGCTAGAACTCACCTGAACTACGGTGAGAAGAGACGTGATTCAAGCAGTGCAGCCAAAACGCTGATTCCAGTGCATACGCATCATCCCGAAGTGTTTCAGAACCTACATGATAAGGTGACTCGACGAAGTCTGCTTCGTGAACATCACTTGCTGGATACTTCAACGATCTGGCGCAACGATAGCTAAGCTGCGCTTTCGTTATCTCATCGAACGTCGATTCAGTCTGAGGGGTGGAGGAGACATACCTATTGTAGCGATTAGAGCACGTAGAGAAGCCCGCTGCATATCAATCGCGTTATCCCAACGATTCACAGCAAGGTTATTGCCACGGGGCACGTTTGTTGTGGGTTGGGTGTTTGATCGGTGAAGATGTTTGAGATTATGGAACCGCCAAGACCACTTCCGCACCGCTCTTCGTCAACCATTATTCAGGAAAACACTTTCATTTTACTATACTATGCACAACGATCGCCTCGAAGTCGACGAACTCATCCTTGAAATCGCAGACTACAAAAACGACTATGCCGATATGGCTGCCGAAAAACTTTTGAGGTAGTGCTCGACCAGTTGGGAAGCGTATCAATATCTGCGAGACCGTGTGAATGATGTTTGGCTACCCGACAGTGCGCGTCAGCAGTTGCGACGGATTATTAAAAGAATACAGGTGCGATTGCTCCAGCAGCGCGAATATGGCTGGGCGTATGAGCAATCGTGAGCGCCTTCTACCTCAACCTTTTTCAGAGCCCTCCACTTCGAGGCATTGCAACCTCACAACGTCTCGTCTCGCACATTGAGGCCGCAAAAAAGCTGCTAAACGAAACACTGAAGCCACTTCATCAATGGTTTAGTGTTTAATCAGTTTTTTTAAGAACTGAGGAGTGAGAAATGTCTCGAGACGTAGATAAGACTGAATTGATAACAAGAAAGGTTGTTGATTTTTTGAATGTTGTTTTAGATTCAGAACACACCCAAGATTTTGAATACGCTCTTAAAACTGGAAAAACGTGGTTTTCAACGGAAGACGGGCAGCATTTTTTTGGCTTGGATAAAGATGGAGACAAGAGGCACGAACAACTGGCTGATTATGTTCTGCAAATGAAACCGTGGAATCGCCTCTCGCTCAAGTACGTTGAAAATCAGATGAATGAGGTATATGGAAAACCACTTTCGAAGATCGTCGAAGGTGAGGGTTTTGGTACTTTGCCCAAAGCACTCAGTGAAGCCGATGCTGAATACGTTCGCGAGCTGGTGCGCGGCTTGGTTGCTGATCTCGATCGGCAAGCGTCAACAGAGTGGATAGTATATCTCCCTCTCGCCGGCATTTCAAGCATAAGTGGAAATTCGCTAAAAATCGGCCGTACTTGCTTAAAATACATGAATAACGCACAAATGAGCGCCTTGTTTGAAAAGATCAATACGATCTTCGTGAATAGAAGTGCGCAGGGCGATAAAAGTGAAATCGGCCGTGACGAATTTGTGCGGGGGCGCATCGAGACCCTTAAAGACACCGTTTGCGCTATATATCATATAACGGCCGAATCGAAAAGAGCGATAGAAATAGCGGAGGAACAGACGCAGGAAATTCTTGACCTGCTAAGCTACTTCATATCTTTCATACATTCAAGAGACTACAAAGGGGCTGTTCGGCTGCAGGGCGAGATGGCCGGAGGTCATCGCACGACGGTTCTTCTTTCACCCACTAATGATTCCTTTTACTTAGCAAACCGGCGCACGGGGGCGTACATGCCCGTTGAGTTTACCAAAGATGATATCAAGGCCATGAATGCTCTTGGCATTTTCAATGTATCCGCAATAATAGAGACTGGCCGACCAACGCCATTTCAAAAAACAGTTCTCGCTGGCATTCGCTGGTTTGCTGCATCCCAAAGGCAAGACACACCAGAGATTGAATTCGTTAATTTAGTCACGTGCTTGGAAAACTGCCTGACGCCGGGCGACGGTAGTTCGATCAGAGCTTCAATCGCCGAGGGGTGTGCGATCCTTTTGGAAGATGAGCTAGAACAACGGCTACAGCTAAAAGCGAGAGTCTTGGAGATTTATGACATAAGAAGCAAGATTGTTCATAGAGGGGGAAGTATCACAAGCAAGCAGGAGAAATCACTCCTCGATGATCTTCGCCTCATCGCTCGGGGCCTATTAGCAGTTCTAATTAAACGCATTGACGAATTTAAGAAAAAACAGAACTTGCTGACGTGGATTGAATCGCAAAAGCTAACGCCAAAATGAAGCTATGTTCTTTAAATCAAGCGCAAACGTTCGCAGGTACGACCCGTCAGGCCGTTCAGCTCTCGCAAGGCAGTAGCTGCAGGCCGCCCCGTATATTACCACGTACACAAGGAGCAGCGTTGATATCCTTTTTTATATGATAGTAAGGCACGTATTGCTCGATGGTCTTGCTTGATATACCACTAAATCTTTTGTTACAAGCTATCGCGCTTTTTTTTCTCGCATACTCGACGATCCTTTCAAGTTATAACTTCTTCTTCAAGAATAAACCGAAAATCCGCGTGTTCTTTGATTTCGGCTTTCCTGCGGGAAGATTCGCCGGATCCCCATGCTATGTTTTAACAGCCACTAATATCGGAAACGTTCCTACCACACTCAATGGACTTAACATTTTAGTGCCAGGAAAGTCACGAGGTGACGCCTTGAAGCTCAGCCTTCCACGTTATTTATTGATCCTGCTGCTGAAAATACGTCTATTACGACCTGAGGGGGGCATACAGGTGCCTGTATTAGTAGGAATACCTCATGAAAGCGATGTCACATTTCCTTATACGATAGAACCTGGAAAAACTTGTAATGTGTGGGTACCTGCTGAGGAACTTGCGCTTCTGTTAACGGATAAAAATCGGGGCTTGCGAGACCTCATAACTCTTTCTGGCCTGCGTCTCGAAGATTCTGTGTACAGTGGCGCCATCAAAGTAAAATGCGAGTATACTGATGGCGCAAAGAGATCATATAAAAGTCGATGGTATAATATCGATCTTGACAAGTGGATGCGCTTATCTTCAAAAGGCCGGGCTGAAAAACCGCCCTCCTAAACTTTTCAGGCAAAGCTAAAACCGTGTGATGCGTGACGCCACAATTTCACTTATCCGATGTACGCGCCTCCAGACAGGTTATTATTCTATTAGCCCGAATGAAATCTCGTTATCGCAAATCGAAACGGGGAATCGTTGTGCATTATCTGGGAAAATCGAAGGTCACCAAGTTGAATGCCAAAGCGGGCGTCGTTTACCCGCTTATTAGGCTGCCAAAGACCTGCGCAGACGAAATTGGGAAGGTTGCAAAGATATTTGAGATTCAGCACCATGACAGACGGGCACTTCTTGTCACTTTCGACGACGAGGCTGAGGATGCAGAGTCTGAAATTGCGCAACCCGATTCAAAAGTTATACAACTTTTGCCTAAAGTTATACAACCGGATAGCCCAAATGGCGTCGAATCTCGCTTATCTTCTCTTGAATTCGAGATCAGCCAACTTAAACAAGCTCTTTTTTCAAAAGAATTCCCTTACGAGCATAAAAAGAGAAAATCAAAGGCCGAGGGCGAGATTCGAACCCGCGTCGTGGCCTCCACAGGGCCATAGGATAACCAAGCTACCCCACCTCGGCACAGCCTCGAACGGCGAATAGTCCCGTGCGGATTCGAACCGCAGTCGCGGGCTTTCTTCTATCAGTGGCCCAAGACCACATGAATCCAAAGGCCCGCATGATTGACCACTACACCACGGGACTCTCGGACTAGAGTAAGGTTTATACATACTTAACGTTTTGGTCACGTTATAGCTTACGAGAGCACATTCGTCGACGGGGGAAGCTTTAATTCAAAAACAACTCGCTCGAGCGGAAGCTACGGAGCTACACGCTACGAGTACCAAAAGGCTTAATCCGCCGACGTACACCGACGCCGAGCGCTAAATCAACGTGTCGCAAAAAATGGGGCTGGAGAGATTTGAACTCCCGATCGACGGGTCTCTCCGATCAGTGCTCCAACGGGACATCACCTGACTCAAGCGTCCCCGAGTCATCAGTTGACCCGTTGCTCATCATATCGAGAACTTTTACCGCTGGAGCCCGTCGCCATTCCTGACTAGGCCACAGCCCCACAAATACGCGGGCCGGGAGGGAATCGAACCCTCGACCTTTGGGTATCTCTGGTCAACAGGTCACAGCATAAATACCGTAAGAGCCCAACGCTCTGCCTGACTAAGCTACCGGCCCTGGCATATGCTCTTATACCCCTTCTACATATATAGCTTACCCAAACTACATTTGAGGCTTCAATCCAGCGAAAGCAGGTGGTGGCTTATTTCGGCTTATAATTCGACAACCTTCGAGCAAGGCATACCCCTCAAAATTGACGAACGGATAACGTACGCAATACTCGGCTCAGGCAGTGTCGGCTTTCTCGTAGCCAAGGAACTCACTCAACGCGGCAGGATGTTTACCATCATCGAGAAGAACGCGAAACGGGTCGAGACGCTGCGTGACCAGAATTTTGACGCGCACGTCGGTGACATCACAAAGGAGGAGGTCATCACTCAGCTGCTCACGCCTGAACTCGAAATCGTTATGATTCTCAGCTCTGACGTCAACGCGAACACCAAAGCGCTGAGCGTGATCAAGGAGAGGAAGCCAGACGTTTTCGTGATCGTCCGAGCAGCCGACCCGCTCAGCAAAGATAAGCTCGAAGAGTTGGGGGCCGACGCAGTCGTCTACCCGTCAGCGCTTATCGCGAGCGCCACATTGCACGACCTCCAGAAGGCAGAATCGCAGCGGTCCGCGAATCGACTTCACGAAATTCTCAAGGGCATAAAGAAGCTCGGCATAATGGTCCACGATAACCCCGATCCCGACTCGATCGCAAGCGCGCTCGCGCTCAAACAGATCGCCGCGAGCGTCAACACGGAAACCTCGATAATCTACCACGGAGAGATCAGCAGACAGGAAAACAGAGCCTTTGTAAACCTGCTCAACATAGACTTGATCCACGTCGACGAGGTTGATCCGAACGATTACGATATGCTCGCTTTGGTCGATACGGGGACGCCTGGGGCGAATAACCCGCTGACAAGCCTAGACAAAGTCGGAATCATCATCGACCATCACGGGGTTCCTGAGCACCGCGTCCTGTACACCGATATCAGGGACGTAGGGGCAACGGCGACGATTTTGACGAACTACCTCGAAGAGCTTGACATTGACATAGACAAGCGGCTCGCGACGGCTTTGCTTTACGGCATACGCATCGACACCCAGGACTACAAAGTGCACGTGACCCCCGCAGATCTAGCCGCCGCAATGGAGCTCATGCAGCTCTCCGACAGAGATATTCTCAATCAAATTGAATCACCGACGATGTCAATGGAAACGCTTGACATAATCGGCGAGGCCATTCACAACAAGCACATCACCGGAAGCTACCTTGTCTCGTCCGTTGGGTACATGCACAATGTAGACGCGCTCGCACAGGCGGCCGACTACGTGCTCAACCTTGAAGGGGTAACTGCAGTAGCCGTCTTCGGACTCAACGAAGAAAAGATTCACATATCAGCGCGGAGCAAGGACATCCGCGTCAACATCGGCGCCGTCATGAGCGAAGCATTCGGCGACATCGGCTCTGCGGGCGGCCATTCAAACGCCGCTGCCGCGCAGATCCCCCTCGGTGTGTTCACCGGCGTCCGGGACCGAACGACGCTGCTTCAGCTCGTCGAAGAGGTCGTAACGCGCAGGATCTATTCGAAAATTGGCGTGGAGCGAGACGAATAGCCGTCGTACCGCTCGTGTGCCTTAGGCGATATCCGCTTTTCACCACTAATTACACTGCCCAGAATTTGTGCACGCATTGCCTATTTTACGACGCTCGCAACTTCCGTCGGCAACGTGCGCAGTTTCTCAGTCGTGACGAACGCTACCAGATCATCGATGGTCGGATGAGCCCCGTGTCTGCTTGATACATAGTAGCCCGCCACTGCGTTCGCAAGGCACAGGCGCAGTGCGGGGGCCAGAGCAAGAAGCTCACCAAAGATATTGCCTGAGTTCCAAGCATCGCCGGCGCCCGTGGATCGAAGCAGTTTCACGTCATACACGGGGAATACCGTCACGCTATCGTCGATTGACGCCGCATACCAGGGGGTGTGATAATCAACGCGTGAGCCAACTCGGCGCTTGAATGCGATCGCGCGCTCAAGGGTGGCCTCACCCGTGTGCTTCTCAAGCTCATTTTGATTGAGGCTCGTGATATCAAGGTTTGTGCTCGCGATCACGCTTTCATAGAGTTCGGTGAGGTCGTGCACGCGGGGACCCGGGTCTGCCGAGTCAAAGTACGTCTTCACGTTGTATTGCTTCGCGTAGGCGAACGTCTTCACGGCAAGATCGGTGCCTCCCACGACGTTAGTCCCCCAATCGTGGACGGTCACGAGCTGACTGTTTTCGATGAGTTCGAGATCGGTATCGCGCAAGCTGTCGAACGCAAAGTCATAGTTCGAGCCGACGTCGTTGAGCATGACGTTGATCCGTCGCTCTCCAATCTCGAGAGCGAGGGTCTGTCCCAATCTGCCGTCGGTCTTCACGTGGGCGATGTCAACCCCGCTATTTTCGGCGAAGAACTTCAAAACGTGACGTCCAAGCTCGCTCGTCCGGCCGATGAAATGGGAGCTCACCCCGAGTCGCGACAGCGCGATTGCAGTATTCGCCGCACCGCCGCCCGACAGCACGTTCTGGACGAAGCCAGGAAGGTTGCCACCGCCGCCGACGTACTTCGCCTGAATCGCGCTGCAAAACGTGCTCAGATCGTCGACCTGCACGAAGTGATCCAAATAGAAGCTAGGTGTGCACACGACGTGCAGCTTCCGCGTCTCTCGCGGATCGAGTGCTGCTAAGATTTGTGACAATTCGCGCTTGACGTCCTCACAAAGCTCTTTCAAGGCCAGCCTCCGCACTAAACCCTAAAAGGGAATGTTATTTATACGTTTCTTACCGTACGCATGCACGCGCCGGCAGCAAAACGCTAAACGGAGAAACTATGCCCATACGGAGTTCCTATGAACTGACGAGGCTTTTCTTGTCACTTTCAGACGTCAGCCGGCTTGACATCCTGAACCAGCTGGACGAACGAACGTCTGTGATCGACATTTGCCGGCGGTTCGGCTTGCTCGTGCACGAAGCTGTGCGACATCTTCGCCGCTTGGAGGACGTGGGACTTATTTCTCAGCTCCCCAACGGGGACTACGTGATATCGGAATACGGAAGGGTGCTGGTAACCTTCATTGAAGGGATAAGCGACGTTCACGACCTATTGGAGTACTGGGAGCTCCACAGCGCGGCCGAGCTTCCCGCGCATCTCAAGCGTTTGCCGGCAGACCTCAGCGAGTCGCTGCTCCAGGACGGTAAGCAGCTGCACGCGGCTGCAGCCGAGATCGTGCGTGAAGCGAAACGGTTTCTGTGGGTCTTGAATTACGCCGTTGACCAGACTGGACTCAACGCGTCCGAAGTCAAAGTACTTCTGAAGAGCGCGGCCGGAACAGAAAGCCCCAATATCCGGTACGTCGATAGCTTCAGCATGATACTCCTCGTCAACGAGCTTCGCGGTCTCCTTTTTTTCCCGCGAGTGACCGCTCGAGAACGCTACGACCCGGATATGTCGTGCGGATTTCTCGTCCCCGCAGCTGACGTGACCTACCGACTGCTCGTGGAGCTGTTCGATTTTTTGTGGAGCTGCAAATCGTCACGCGCCGTCGACTGAGTTAGTGTATTAAGCATTAGCAACACAAGGTGCTTAGAGGGAAAAATGACAAAAGATCCCGTTTGCAACATGGAAGTCGATGAAACGACGGCGAAGTACGTCAGCGAATACAAGGGGAAGAAGTACTTTTTTTGCGCTCCTGGCTGCAAGGCGATGTTCGACAGAGATCCGGCAAAATTCGTTTGAGCACCGTATCACGTCAAACTACCGCTGCCAGTCGCGCACTTCTCTTTTTTTTGACTCCGGCCGACGGGCTCAAGACTCAACGCACGTTTCTAAACAAGATCGAACCGACAACCGTCATCAGCACGAAGAATCCGATGATGACCGCGAGATCAGTCGTCAGGGCGTACGAGTGCAGTCCGGTGACAGCATACCGCAACGCGTCGACGCCATAAGCAAGCGGATTGACGTCCACAAGTGCCTTCATCCAGTTCGGAAGCGACGTGACCGGGAAGAATGCGCCGCTCAGGAAGAAGATGGGCAGCACGAGAAGGTTAGCGACGACTTGAAAGCCCTCGATATTCTCGAGCCGAGAGGCGATGCTAATTCCAAACCCGACAAAACCCATGCCGAGAAAGAATATGCACACGAGTATGAGCGCGATGGCGCCTGCGAGTCCGAGCGTGCTCGATATTTTCACCCCGATGAACGTGGAAAGGGCGAGTATCAGCAGGGCCTGTATTGACGCTTGCGTCGTTCCCCCGAGAGCCTTTCCGATGACGATAGACGTCCGCGAAACGGGGGCGACGAGAATTTCTTTCAGAAAACCGAATTCTTTGTCGAACATCACGCTCATCCCTGAGAATATCGAGGTGAAGAGCACTATCATGCCGAGGATCCCAGGCGCGAGGAAGTTTATGTAATTCGTCGTGCCGCTTGCTCCAGGGAACGACAAGGCGGAGCTAAATCCGGTCCCGAATATGATGAGCCACAGCAGGGGAGTTATAAGCGAGGTAACGACCCGCGACCGGGCTCTTACGTACCGGGTCATCTCCCGGAGCCAGATCGAATAGATGTCACCCAAAAAAGCCATTCGTCCGTCTGGCATCGCTAGCGTCTCCCCGGGCCGTGGAACGCAGCGAACCCGCTCGCGGCCTCCTGAGCCCGAATCTCCCGTCCCGTGTACTTGATGAAGATGTCCTCCAGCGTGGGCTCGTGAAGCGAAATCGAGGGCACGGGGATCCCCTCTTGACGCGCCACGTCCATGAAAATCGGTATCGCGGTGTCGCCTTTGTCGACGCTGAGCCTCAATGTGCCGTCAACGAGTTGGCTCGACTTCACGAATTCGAGCTGTTCGAGTTTAGTCTTGAGCTGCTCACTCCCGTGTGGCACCGTCATGGTCACGACGTCGCCGCCAACGTCGTGTTTAAGGTTCTCGGGAGTGTCCATCGCAACGATCTTCCCGTGGTCGATAATGGCGATGCGGTCGCACAACTTATCGGCTTCGTCCATGTAGTGCGTGGTTAGGATCATCGTGATCTTCTTTTCTCTATTGAGCTTCTCTATGTACTCCCAGATATGAAGCCGGGTCTGCGGGTCAAGCCCGAGCGTGGGCTCATCGAGAAAGAGCACCTTAGGGTGGTGAAGCAGGCCGCGCGCGATCTCCAACCGCCGCTTCATACCACCAGAATACTTCTTAACGATCACGTTCGCCTTATCGGCGAGTTCAACGAGCTCGAGAACGTCGCGGATTCTCCCGGAAATTTCATTTCTGGGCACCTTGTAGAGCCGGCCGTGGAAGTCGAGGTTTTCCTTCCCGGTGAGGTTATCGTCGAGACTGGGGTCCTGAAACACGATGCCTATCATTCCGCGCACGGTGCTGGATTCTTTTTTCACGTCGTGCCCGAAGACGCTCGCTGAGCCGCTCGTGGGCTTCGTAATGGTGCACAGCATGGAGATGGTCGTCGTCTTGCCGGCTCCGTTGGGTCCGAGCAGCCCGAAAAGCTCCCCTTCTTCAATTTCCAAATTGATTCCTTTCACGGCTTCAACGTCTTCAAACCGCTTTACGAGATCTTTTGTTTCGATGGCTTTCATTTTGATCACGAGGGCATAAAAAGCACGTGAGTGGGTTTAAGCGCACTCAGCACATTTGTGTGTATTATTTAGTAGTTTCAGTTTCTATATATAACTTGTTGATATATTACTCGGTAGTATAACGTGGTCAGCATTCTTCGCGCGCTCACTCGAGACAGAGGGCATCCATGGCAAGACCTAACTGATTACACGCCGCTCTCAGGAAACCACAAGACCGAGAAACTGAGCCGCGCCAAGCTTAGATCGCTGTGCGGCGAACGCACAATACTTCACCATCCTTGGTCACTGCCAGAGCCGCTGCCCGAGCTGTTCAACATTCCTTGATGCACTTTTGGAGCGCCCTAACGCCCCTGACGGGCTGTTAGACTGCATGCTGCGACTCATAACGTTAAAGTACTAAAATGGCATTGAGTACGTGCCAGATTGAGAGAGGCTGATATCGCCATGGAGGTACTGGAACCCGAAAGTCGAACGATTGTCCGCGGAAGAGCTCAAACAGCTGCAAGAACGCAAGCTTAGACGGTTAGTCGAAAACGCGTACGAATACTCCAGTTTCTACAAGAAGCGTTTTGCGGCAGCCGGCGTTTCTCCGCACGACATACGATCACTCGAGGATATCCAGCAGCTGCCGTTCACGCACAAGACCGATCTGCGGGACACCTATCCGACCGGCATGTTCTCAGTGCCACAGAGCCAGATCGTGCGATTTCACGTTTCAAGCGGTACGACAGGCGTCCCGACCGTTGTCGGCTACAGCGCCAACGACATTGACGTTTGGACGACCTGCTTGGCGCGCTCGCTGACCGCGTGCGGGCTCGGGCGCGGTGACGTCGTCCAAGTCGCCTACGCCTATGGATTGTTTACGGGAGGGCTTGGCCTTCATTACGGCGTCGAGCAGATTGGCGCAGCCGTCCTCCCTGTAGGCGCTGGCACCACGACGTGACAGATAAGCCTCATGAAAGACCTGGGAACGACGGCGATCGCGTGCACGCCCTCGTATCTGCTCCACATCGGTGAAGTCGCCGAGTCAATGAACATCGACATAGCATCGCAGACGCGACTGCGAGCGGGCATCCTTGGAGCCGAGCCCTGGTCGCTAGAATCGCGCACACGCATCGAGCAGAACCTTGGGATCAAGGCCTATGACATCTACGGCACGTCTGAGATGAGCGGTCCGCTCTTTACCGAATGTTCCGCTCAGAATGGCATCCACGCGTGGGCGGATCACTTCTTGATCGAGATCGTCGACGATTATGGCAGCCCCGTCGAAGAGGGCGAAAAAGGCGAACTCGTTGTCACGACGCTGTCAAAGGAAGCCCTGCCGCTCATCCGGTCGAGATGGGTGGTATCACCTCGCTGGTGTGGGAAGAGTGCGAGTGTGGTCGGACCCATCCGAGAATCATGCGCATTCAAGGGCGCGTTGACGATATGATCGTGGTCAGAGGCGTGAACGTGTTTCCGAGCCAGATCGAATCGGTGCTCATGCAAATTCCGGAAGTCGGTGACCACTTCCAGATCGTGGTCGACCGAGCCGGCCCCATGGACGTCATGGCGGTTAAGATTGAAGTAACGGAGAGCACGCTGAGCGACCGAGTCGGCGCGTTGATGCAGCTGGAAGAACGGGTCGCGAAGCAGCTCCGCGATGTGCTCATGGTTAACGCAAAGGTGGAACTCGTGGAACGAGGCACCCTGCCTCGGTCATCGGGAAAGTCGCAGAAGGTCATCGACCTGCGACATATTTAGGCTAACGAGGTCGTAATGCGAATGGTCACAAACAAACTGTTGAAGCAGATCACGCTTTTTGCCGAGAATAAACCTGGCCGGCTTGCAAGCGCGACGAAAATACTCTCTGAAAACGGCATAAACGTACGCGCCTTTACGATCGCTGATAGCGGCGAATTCGGCATCATTCGGTTCGTCGTTGATGATGCAGACGCGTCTCTGCGCCACCTAAGAAGGGCGGTTTTTCCGTCTCTGAAACAAAGGTGTCGGCCTTGAAATACACGACACGCCTGGGGCCTTGTTCGAGATCAGCCGTGCGCTCTCCGACAACGCCATAAACATCGATTACGCCTACGCTTACACGAGCGCAACGCCGAATAAGGCGATCTTGATTCTCCAAGCAAGCGACCTAAAGAAAGCGGCCGGATTGCTAACCGAACGCGGGTTTCATCTCATCGAATCCTCACCATAAATGAGCTCCTGAATGACGCTGCACAGCAGTTTCACGGCTTCTTCGCCACACGACGCTGACTCACAACATGAGGGGTTAGCTTGTTACGAAGATAAGCGCTCTGGACGACGATCTACAGCATCCTTGTCGTAGCCTGCCTCGCCACTTGGCTCCGCGATTCGCACAGATGGCCTGCGGTGCCCGATAGTACCGCGTTAGGTCCGGATTGCCATTTACAAGGCTATCGGACGAGCACGATGGGGGGGTGTGGCATGCAGAGTTTCTCACTGTGGCGAGAAAATGTGATAAACGCGAAGGCCCAAGTAGGTACGAATGCTGCTGGAGACTGTAACGGCCGAGGGGCTGGCACACAAAAGCTACTTCCTGTCTGACCACAACGAGGCGATGGTCGTAGATCCTCGTCGAGACTGCGCGATCTATGCCGAACTGGCAGTACGTGAGTGCACCGAAATTAAGTACATCTTCGAGACGCACTGCAACGAGGATTTTGTCGCCGGTTCTCTCGACCTTCAACGGCGGACCGACGCAGAAATCGGCCACAGCAAGGAAACCCATTTTCGATACGGAGACCATAACCTTGCCCAAGGCGAAACGTTCCGTGTCGGCGACCTGAAGGTTGAAGTCCTCAGCACGCCCGGACACACCAACGACAGCCTTTGCTTTGTCGTCTACGAGCGGCTTGATAGCCGCGTGCCGCTCATTGTGTTTACGGGAGACGCGCTCTTCGCGGGCGATGTCGGGCGGATTGATCTCCTCGGAACTGAGTTAGCCCACGCACAGTCAAAGAAGCTCCATAGCAGCATCTTTGAAAAACTCTTGCCGCTTGGTGATCACGCTCTCGTGTATCCGGCCCACGGCGCGGGAAGCGTCTGCGGAAACCACATGAGTACCAGATCGGTACAGCACCGTGGGCTACGAACGCCAATCGAATCCGCTGCTTCAGCTGGACGAAGACGGTTTCGTGCGCTACCTGACCCAGCAGGAGCTCTCGCTGCCGCCTTACTTCAGCAGAACACAGGAGCTTAATGTTCAAGGCCCACCTCCGATGCCTCGGACGCTCCGTGAGGCAGACCCTGACGAGTTCGAGAGAATTATTGAGGCTAACGCGACAACCACTATCGACACGCGAGAGCCAGGGGCATTTGCCGGATCGCACATTCCTGGGTCACTCAGCATATGGCTGGATGGTGTCAGCATCTATCCCGGATGGGTGTTAGATGCTGACGAGTCCGTTGCGCTCGTTACCGAAAGACCGGGGGACGCCAAGGTGGCTCAGACGTATCTGAATCGGCTTGGCTTTGACAACGTCGCTACCTATCTCTGTAACGGAATGCCCGACTGGCGGAACCGCGGAAAGCCAATCGCGCGGCTCAAGACGTGTTCGGTTGAGCAGCTGAAAAATGCCGTGGACCGCGCGGCTGTCATCGTGCTCGACGTCCGCGACGATCACGAGTGGAGGGATGGTCACATCAAAGGGGCACAGCACCTCTTCGTAGGATACCTCAAACAGCAAGTTGCACGTGTGCCACGGGATACGCCCCTCGCCGTACACTGTTCCTGGGGAGGGCGTGCCAGTCTCGCTGCGAGCATTCTAGCACACCACGGGTACGCAAGCGTCTACAACGTTCTCGGCGCGATCAGGGCTTGGAAAAGCCGAAGATATCCGCTCGAAAGAGGCTAGCGTCGCAACTGCGCCAGTCGTTTGCTCACCCTCCCTAAACGACGGGGGCAGCGCCCTTTCTTGATGGGTGTTGTCACAAACAAAAAGAGGCGCCCAAACGAGCGATCTTCGTGCGGTGTTTTTGGCCCCGCTGGGAGGTGCACGCTTGGAGGGCGCCGGCAATGGAACCGTCAGGCGCTGTTCATCGGTGCGCGTCCCGCCACGCCGTCATGCCACCCTTCAAGACGGAGACCCGCTCAAATCCCATATCCTGAAGAAGTCGAGCGGCGGCCTCTGAGCGTCTTCCCGTGCGGCACACAACAACGATGTCCCGGCTTTTGTGAGTCGAGAGTTCGCCTACCCGTTGTTTAAGCTGCCCGAGCGGGATATTCAGGGCGCCAGACAGCTGCCCCAACTCCCCCCCTAATTCGGGAGGGTCTCGCACGTCGAGCACCAGCGGCGCCCGGTCTGAATGCAGTCTTCGAGCGAGCTCCTCTGGCGACACGTAGAACAAACCCGCCTGCACATTTTCACGCGGCAGATCTGTATCGGTCAACGCATCCTCCATTATACACGCGGCTTATCATGTCCTGCTTTCTCAGGGCTTCGCGGATGAATACTGCCTGAGCCGTAGGACATCACTCTTCGAGCTCTTTGTAGCAGAACCACCAGTCGTAGTTTTCATACATTTTAGCGCGTTCTTTTGCCGTCTTTTCATCGGCCGGCGGTGGTATGAGTACCTTCTTCCCGATAAGCTCGTTTTGCGGCCACCCAGCGGGCATGGCGACGCCGTATTTGTCAGCGGTTTGGAGAGCTTTCACGGCTCGAAGAATTTCGTCCATATTTCTGCCGACTTCCTGCGGATAATAGATAATCAACCGAACGGTGCTTTTCGGATCGACAATGAACACTGCGCGCACGGTATTCGACGCCTTGTTAGGGTGAATCATCCCCAGCATCGAGGCTACTTTGCCGGTGTCCGCAATAATCGGGAACGGAATTTCGACGTCCAGGTTCTGCTGGATCCACTCGGTCCACTTCATGTGCGCTATTATTTGATCAACGGACAGTCCGATGAGCTCACAGTCAAGCTTTTGGAATTCGTCATATCGTTTAGCAAAGGCCACAAACTCAGTCGTGCACACCGGCGTAAAATCTGCAGGGTGACTAAAAAGCACGAACCACTTGCCGCTAAAAACATCCGGCAGCGTCATCTTGCCGTGCGTCGTTTGAACTTCCATCTGCGGGAATCTGTCCCCGATCAGCGGAATTCCTCTCGCGGCTTGTGTATTTGCTGTTGCGCTTGTTGAGGCACTAGCTGGATTAGATTGCATGTCATTCGATCTCAAATCGCGCGGATATATACCTTGCGCAACGGTGAGCAGCCCTTGTCCCACAGGAAAAACGCGAGCCGTCCATTTCGCCCTAGACGCTGACACAGGCTCACGACCCCACGAGGAGGAGCACATTAAAACTGCTAACGGAGGACGCATGCATAAGAAAGCACTCAAACGCTAATTTGCTCTTAAGGGCCTCATAAGCTCGAAAGGTTTACTCAGAAATAATATTCTATGCAGAATATATTTATATCATTGGAAAAAGAGCGACAGACGCAAGGGCATCGAAGCCCTCAATCAGTAAAACAGGAGAACTAGAATGAAGAAAGTAATTGTATCTCTACTAGCGCTCGTTTTTGTGGCGCTCGCAGCAACAGGCACAGTTTCAGCCCAGTGCGCGGCTAAGCCCGCAACCACGACTAGTACAAGCGCATGCGCTGCGACAACGTGCGCTCAGTGTACGAGCTGTCAAAAGACTTCAGCGTGTCCTACGACAACGTGCGCTCAGTGTACGAGCTGTCAAAAGACTTCAGCGTGTCCTACGACAACGTGCGCTCAGTGTACGAGCTGTCAAAAGACTTCAGCGTGTCCTACGACAACGATGAAGTGCGCGAATTATCCGACAACGATGAAGTGCGCGAATTATCCGACAATGGCCTGCAGGCACAGTGCGTTCGCGCCTGTCCAACACGCGGTAACGTGTCCTACGTGCCGGCTTGCATAACGCCACACGCCTAACTCTTATCGATCTCGCGTGATCGCGTTTAGCCAAATGAACTAGCTTTTTTCAAACAGCTTTTAGAGCCGGGAGCTCATCTCCAGGCTTTTTGTTTCTTAAGCCTTCAACGAGCCATAGCTGAAGCGAAAAGGACGGCGCTTGCTGCTGTACAGCGCGCGGACTTTTTTTTCTCTGGCTCTTCCCAAGATGAGCCGCGGGCTGACGCAATCAGCCGAAACGTTGAGCATTTCCTACGCCGCGAAGCGTAACTGAAAAAGACTTACATGAGCGCTCAATATGGCCATTTAAGTGCAATTTACCATCCAACAATATCAAAACCTTTTTATATCTTAGAAAAAAGAGGAGTTACGACATAGAAGTTGGGCATAAGCCCTCTGTGTTAAACAAAAGGAGATGAATCATGAAAAAAGTTATCGTGTCTCTATTAGTGCTCGCTTTTGTGGCACTTGCAGCGACGGGCACAGTTTCAGCCCAGTGCGCCGCCAAGGCCACGACAAGCACTAGTGCAGCGACGGTATGTGCTCAGTGCACGAGCTGCGTGACATCAACGTGCTGCAGCTGTGCGTGCCCCACGACATGCTGCTGTCCAACAGTCGCGTGCTGCGTAGTCACTCAGTGCTGTGAAGTAAAGACCGTCTCGGCAATGCCAGTCTTTAAGCCAGTCTACAAGCCAGTCTACTACGCGGCAAAGCCAGCAGCCGTTACGCCGGGAGTCGTTGGAGTCGTCGCCCCAGCAGTCGTTACGCCAGCCGCAGTCGCTACTAAGGGAGCCGCGGCCGCGAGCGCGAGTGGAAACAGCCAAGCAACTGCAACCACGCAAAAGATCACCCAGACAAACACCATAACAGTCACTGGCAACAATAACACCGTAAGCGACAACGACCAGAGCAACGTCGCTATCAACAGCAACGTCGTCATCAAGAGTGTCAACATTAGCCCTGCCGTGGCTTGGGATAATGGCACCGCAATCGCGGACAGTAACTAAATAGCAATGACAGCACGTCGTGATACAGTTCAACTGTAGAACGACGGCGAGTGCCTACAGTTGATCTCAGCTGTAGGCGCTGCTACAAAAACTGGGAGCATTAGAGAAAAAGGCGAGTGCCCTTATTGCAGTGATCCGTAACCGGTCATCGATTTACGAGCGACCTGATAAGGTCAGTCATTAATCAGGGCAGTCGCAAAAGCTAAAATCGAATTCGATTTAAGCCAGGGATAACCTGGCTTCCTTTTTTGCTTTTTTTAACACTGCGGTTAGGTGTTTTTTTAGGAATAGCAAAGCACGCTGCCTGAAAGGCGTTCGCGCATTAATTTTAAATCGAAGGTCGTTCAAAACCTGTTTGAGTTTTGTAAGGTCCACCGGGGCCTAATGAGCAAGACTCGGTGGGATCCTCTGTACGGCTCAGCGATAAAGTCACCTACACTTTATCTTTGCATTTAAAAAACGGTTATGAGGCAGAAAATAACGTGAACGACAAGTCACGCCTTGCAAACAACGCACCTTTGAAAAAACAAGAAGAAAGCCCGTTACACGACCAGGCGCGCCTATTTGACAACGTTCAGTTCATTTACGAACTCATCCTAGCGGGCCTCGAACTCCGGTCTCTGGGAGCCGTTTTCGAGATGACCGACGGGTGTTCGAGCTTCAGGCTGCTCGATGTCGACGATAATGAACGACTCAAGAGGCAGCTCGCATATTTTCAAACGGTCAGAGGGGAGGACACCGATTACGTTTACATTTCGCGAAAAAATCGCACGCGTTCGGTCAACCAGTATCTCACACACTGGATATATCCCTACAAAGGCAAATTCCACCCGCAATTGGTCCGAGCGGCGCTCAACATAATCGGACTGGGACCGGGAGACACCGTCTTGGATCCCTTTGTCGGAAGCGGCACGACGGCGCTCGAGGCCCAATTATTGGGCGTTAACTGCGTCGGGTTCGATGCCTCGCCTCTGTGCGTTCTGCAGAGCAGGGTCAAGACCGTCTCGCACGAGGTCATCGACAAGATACGAGAACGCTGCGCGGAGCTTTCGAAAGTAAACGCGGCAAACACGTCGCTGCACGAAGCAACGTCGACAATGTCCGTGGATACAGACCAACGGGTCGGGGACTTCTTTCGCTTGGCCCAACTGGTAGCGTTAAGCGATAGCGTGCGACGAAGAAAAGACGCTGCTGCGGCACTTGCCTCAAAAACCAAACTAATGGTCCAGTCGGTTGCCGACTACGATCAGATCCGAAAGGACCTCGGCCTAACGCTGGGATGTGCAACTATTGAACGCGGCGACGCGCGCGCACTGCCTGTGCGGGATAACAGCATCGATGGTATAATCACGTCTCCTCCGTACTCGATTGCACTCGATTATATCAAGAACGATGCGCACGCGCTTGAGGCCCTTGGATTTGATACGAGTGAGATCCGGGAACAGTTCATTGGGTTGCGGGGTCGGATGAAAGACCGGGTACGCCTTTACGAT
The DNA here is from genome assembly GCA_963720465.1 of Methanobacteriota archaeon. Lineage (GTDB taxonomy): Archaea > Halobacteriota > Bog-38 > Methanoflorentales > Methanoflorentaceae > Methanoflorens. The sequence continues at coordinate 2,262,003 of OY970393.1, read as the reverse complement.
GAGGACATAAAGGGCTGTTTAGACGAGATGATGCGCGTATTGAAGCCAAACAAATACGCTCTGATCGTTATTGGGAATGCCGTCTTTGGCGGCACGTCACTACAATCTGCCGAGCTCATTACGGAACACGCAAGCGGAATTGGACTGCGACTCACAAGAAGCATCGACAAGACCATCTTTGGCCTGTACAACATAATGCAAAAGGAAAAGGTTTTAATCTTCAAGAAGGATGATGAGTCCACCTAAAAGGCAGAGAGTAGCATGCGCTCGCTTATCGTGTACCCGTGGCTAGTGGGAGAATTCCTCCAGTGGCTGAAACCTGACGTTTCGAAATGGGCGATCGACGACGTGAAAGCGGCGAGTTCTGAAGGGTCCGATGAAGAGCGCATTGAGCAGAAGGTCATTCTGGCGCTTTCCCGCTATGACACTCTCAGATGGTTTGAAGATGGCAGGTTAGTGGGCAGCAAAAACAACGAATCGCACGAGATTACAGACAACCTCAAGGACTATCGCTTCAACGGCTTGTTCTATTCCGGCTTATTTGGCACAGAGGGCGAACCGGAATGGTAACCTCTTTGTGACCTACTTTGAGCGGATCGGCGGCGGTACTCGTAAATTCTGCGTAATCTACTGCAATCGGGTTTGTAGGGCTGCCCTCGCTTCTTCGCGACGACTACCAGATTCAGATCTGACTCGTTGAGGCCGTTTTTATTGTATGAACGCTTCGAGGGTTCGTTTGACAGCATCAGCGTGGCCGCTCACTTTCACGTTTCTCCAAGCCTGGGCCAGCTTCCCTTCTGGGTTTATGAGAAAGGTGCTCCGTTCAATGCCGTGATACTCTTTCCCGTATAGGCGTTTTAGTTTCCAGACGTCATACGTTTCCGCCACTTCATGCTTTTCGTCACTCAAAAGCACTACACGAAGTTGATGCTTTTCAGCGAATTTCTCATGACTCGCAGGCGAATCAGGGCTTATTCCGATGATTGCTGCGTTGTGCTTCTCAAAATCCGGTAGCTGTTCGCTAAAATCCATAGCTTCTCTCGTACAGCCACTGGTGTTGTCTCTCGGGTAGAAGTAAAGGACCACCCACTTACCCTTGAAATCGCTTAAACACCGCTGCTCTCCGGCCTTATCCGGAAGACAGAATGCCGGCACTTGTGAACCCATTTCCATCTAACCACCCTATGCACGATAAGCTTCGTACGCGAGCGCCAAGCTATTTGGGGCAACGATCGCATAGAAACTGCGCCAGATCATGCGTTTCTTACGTCTATCGACACCAAGCAAGATGTTGTTAGAATTGTATCGGGGACAACCAGTATCTGCGTCGGGTATGGTAACGTGTAACAACATGTTCTCAGCTCAGTTTCATTTCCTCGGGATGGTTGATAAATGCTCTTGCACGCAGACAAACCGCCATTCGAGCATCCTTTGACCACGTCTGTCAGCCGGTCTAAGGGGGTGCCGGCGCGCGTGGCACAGAAACTTTTTGGTCGGCTAGGCGTCTAAGTCTCTTGTTTTTCTGCAGCGGTGGTGCCAACAAGGAGAGCTATATGCGATTAACTAACACGGTCAATCCCGAAAGGTGCGTGTCACTATGCTAAATCCGATGCTGCACGACGGTCCCGGTGAAGTGGCTTTGATGACCGGTCTTCAAAAGAAGGTTTTGAGAAGCATCTATGAGTCTAGCAGCGAAGGCCTTCGCTCGTGGCAGGTGCAGAAAAAAGTCGACGGGACGAAGCTCGAAGTCCAAGAAGCCCTCCACGAGTTACTGGCGGCAGGCTACATAGGGATTTTGTCGATGGGTGGAGGACCCAAATACCACAAGGTGTCCTCAAGACCTTACATTTTAAGCGCACTGGATACACCAGACGACAAGACGCGTTGACGCAGCACGCGACCGGTCAGCAAAAAGGCGAACAAGAAGGACTTACCTCTAGTCTCACTTTTGCTTCTATGCACCCGCACTTGCGTTTACCGCCTAATCTACCTGTAGAAGTGCTCGGGTTTCCGGCTTCATCAGCTCCGCCATTTAACTCTCACTTTCACTTGCTACCTATTCCTTTGTGCGGACTTGACGTTGTTACGAAGGTCAGCAGCAGGTTGTTTTCAAGAGCTGGTCTTACTAGTCATTCCAAAAACTTCGGCGGTACCGGAGCCACGAATCTCTGACGCAAATATTGATAGGCAATACCCAAGATGCCTTGTCAGAAAATACCTAGCTGTCTGGAGATAGACAGGCTCAACTCTCACTTTTGTTTCAACCCATTCTCGTTAACCTGAAAGATGGCTTAACATACAAACTCACGAAATCCATGGGAATCACAATCAAATTAAATATTCACTATTTTATAAAAACTGAATTATTGGAAAAGTGCTTCAGTTAGCCCAAAATTGTCCTCATTGTATAAACTAGGAGGATCTCATCGTAAAGAAGACCAAAATGACAACCTTTAAGATACAAAACCTATCTTTTGTATCATGTGACTAAAATACCCGATTATCTTGAAAAAGAACAGGTCGATGAGATACTCAACGCTGCTAAAACTTGTAATCATCGGGATTACTTACTGCTCCGGTTTATGTGGCGTACCGGCGTACGGGTAAGTGAGGTCATAAACGTTACCCCGAAGGATATTGAATATAAGAACGGTGTTGTTAACATCAGAAAGGCTAAGGGAGGGCGGCAGCGGAGAGTCCCGCTTGATCAAGATACCCTCAAAATGCTTTCGGACTATGTTTTAGCACTAAATATCCTAGAGGATCAACCTGTTTTTCCTATTCAAAGAAATCGAGTATTTAGCATCGTCAAAAAATACGGAAATATGGCAGGGGTTAATATACATCCACATACTCTGCGACACAGTTTTGCTATTAATATGGTTCGTGGCGGGACAGATTTAAGGCGTGTACAGCTCATGCTAGGGCATACAAGCCTCAGCATTACGCAGGTTTACCTTCAATTCAACGATAATGACCTACGAGAAGCGTACGAAAAAGTAGCTTTTTAAACATTTTTTCTTAATGCTTTTTTTATAAAAGTGAGAGTTATAGCACCTATAACAGTGTTATAAATAACGCTAAAATCAATTCTTCTTTTTTTTATAATTTATCGAAAAAACGGCAAATCAGGCTAAGAATCGCTTTTGCGGTTAAACAAAACATATCTTTGTCAAATGTGACCAAAATTCCCAACTATCTTGAAAAAGAGCAGGTCGATGAGATGCTGCATGCTGCCAAAACGTGCAGTCAACGGGACTATGCTGGTGCGGTTCATGTGGCGAACCGGAGTACGAGTGAGCGAAGTCATCAATGTCACACCGAACGATATCGAATTCAAGAATAACGTAGTGAACACACGAAAAGCCAAGGGAGGGCGGCAGCGGAGGGTAGTTCTTGACCAAGAAACTCTCAAAATGCTCTTCGATTATGTCTTAGCACTAAATACCCCTGAGGATCAACCTATTTTCCCTATCAGTCGAGCACAAGTTTCCAACTTAAGCAAGAGATACGGGAATATGATAGGTGTTCAGATCCATCCGCCCACGCTTCGCCATAGTTTTACTATACATTTAGTACGGTCAGGAATGGATCTACGGGTTTACAGCTGCTATTAGGGCATTCCAGCCTTAGCATAACGCAGGTCTACCTTCAATTCAAAGACGATGATTTGAGGGAAGCGTATGGAAAGGTTTCATTTTAAGTTTTTTTCCAGCTATTTTTATAAAAGTGAGAGCTAGTGGCCTAAAAACCCCTGGTACAAAGAATTACTCTCATCTATTAACTAATTTTTTGGTTTTTGATATCATTGAATTTCTCACGACTATTTTTGGTATCATATTGTTAACACCACGGATTAACTAAGTGTTAGAATGCAGATCTAATTGGAGATATCTTCCTCAGGACCTCTTCTACTAATCACTACGATTTCCGTTCTCATATGACGTCAGCAAATAGCGCAGAGCCAAAAAATCATAGTTATTTGGTCAAGACCGTACGATTTCTATATTTTTTGAGTTATATTGGAAAAAAGATACCTTAATAACCGCGAATTTGGACTTTTTAGCTAAAATGAGAGTTGAATATTATATTACGAATTTTTGTAAAAATCCGAATAAATGGTATTCTCAGATTATTAATATAAGTAATATATAAATTGTAATAATATAAGAATCTATATTATAGCATTAATACTTTAGCAACCACTTTAATTAAGAATACATGTAACAAAATTAAGCACTTCAACTTCAACCTTGCTTGGTAAGCATAGCAACTATTTTCTAAGACCCTCGTTTTTCTCGGAACAATTAGGCAATTTTCACGCCTGAATCAGGCAAAAGTGAGAGTTTAGGCAATTTCGCAGAACTCTAAACTGTTACACGCGCACTGGCGTCACTTGCAGATTTAAAGTTAAAACCGCGCTCAAAAAGCGGTTTTTTTGTCGAATATGCTTAAAATGCTTTCTAACTCTACTTGGCTGACATCATCTCTTGGCTGAAATCTAATTCCACGGTCTCCGTCGTGTCGTTTTCTGTGATCAAATCTGCCAGTAAGAATGGCCTGAGGTATTCGTGCCGGAAAAACTTCACATCGCTGCGCTTTTCGATAATGCTTGCAGACCAAACACATAGAGACTGGATAAGTCGGCAAAACCAGACTCCTTTGCTGATCTAGACGTTCTTCTTAATAAATGGGTTCGAGAGGATATAACATTATCAAAATTGGCGAAGAAAGTAAGTGTTCCTGCCTGTTTTGAGCCTAGCACGAGTCTACTGAAGCAAATTCGCTGAAATCATGTAGTGATAGGGCCCTGAATCTTTTACTGAGACGACTTTAAATCCTGCTCTTTCGATGAGAGAAACGGCTTCGCTCTCACTGAACCGTATTTCGAGAGGAGGGCCGAAAGGCGTTTGCTCTTTCTTCCAATCTAGATTTACCAATCTGCCGCCCGTTTTGAGGGCCCTCTTCACGTTCTGCAAAACCTTGAGCGGATCTTTGAAATCGTGAAGCGCTATCCCAACGAACACTTTATCAGCGCACTGCTCGCACAGAACGACATCTTCTGCCGCGGCGAGTGTTAGCCGCAGATTTCGCAGGCCGACAAGCGCAGCTTTTTCACGTAGTTCTTCCAAAGCTTCTTTGTCAATGTCAACGCCGCAAACGACACCTTTCGGGCCAACTATTTTTGCTGCGGGAATCGCAAAAAACCCAAAACCGCAGGCCAAATCTATAAACACATCGCCGACCGTGACCCCAACTTCCGCAAGAATCATTTCAGGGTTCTGCCACGTTCGCCTTTCGGCTTCGTCTCGATATGTGTGATGCATCGAATCACGACGTGATGCCATAAAGCAGACAAGATACTTGGTCTTGTCGTTTCCTTGTCGACGTGAGTTTGCTCACGGCCTTTAACATAACTATAGTCGCCGCGCGCAATAGTCCGGCTTAACTCGACTATGCTAAAAAAACCACGCAGCTGTCAGCAGGACGGCTTGAGAAGCGCCTCGCGAGGCTGCGCTACCGAAAGACTAGCCTGCCTTAGAACACTTTGAGCACGAGCAGGAGACCAAACGTGACCATTAGGACCCCGGCCACTAGCCTCATATAGCGCGCTGATTGCATTCTCCATGCTTCTGCCCTGTCCGTTCCCACCTTGACGGCGTATATGGCAACAAAAACGATGATCATCGGTATGATGAATGCTAATGCGAAGAGGGCAACGTAGAGGTTGTATTGCATCGCGGCCATGCTGGTCAAATAGGTGGTGGAGAAGAAGGTAAACGGACCGAGCGTGCACGGCAAAGCGGCAATCGTCGCGATGATGCCGAGCCCTATAATAGCAAGAAAAGACCCGGTGTTCCCGAGAGTGCTGATGCTGTGTTTCGTGAAGGTTGGGATCTTAAAACTGAACCAGCGGTTGTACCAAAAGAAATCCTTGATCGATACGATACCAACGACGAGGAGGAAAATGCCAATCACGGTCTTAGTCAGGTCTAAGTTCTGTAGGCCTATGACTTGAACGAACTGCACAATAGCAAGTGCCGAAAGGAAGAAGACGATGAACACCGTCGCGATGTAAGTCACGCCAATGGCAAGGGCTCGCGCACGCGAACCTGTGAGAGCGATCGTCCCCATCAAAAATATGAGGACCGAAAAGACGCACGGATTCATGCCGCTTATGATGCCGGTCGTGATGAAAAGCGGCAGTGGCAGAGGCGGCGTATTCACTAATGTCCCAGCGGTAGTCGAATCCTGGGTCCCTGGTTTCGGCATTGGCACAGAGTTGCCGGTTATTGTGTCACCCTTGCCTGTCGCTCCGTGTTGAATGGCTTGCGCAACAGCTGCTGCAATCTGCGGCGCGTCAAGGTCCGATTGCCAAAACTGCGTTCCGACAAAAACGCTAGGGACGGTGTCAAACTTCACTCCGTACGCGCTCTGGAACGTCTGAAAAAGGCTGTAATTCGCAGAATTTGACGTTTCGTACTGATACACGTGCAATGTTGGATATTCGGCTTTCAGTGCGGCAATGTGCGGCGCGAGCGCCTGGCAATGCGGGCAGGTCGACAGATAAAACTCGTAAAGGTTCACCGGATACGGCGGGTATTTCGAGCTCGCAGCCGTGGTTGTGGCCGAAGACGCTGATGGCTGCGCCGCCGCAACGCCCGTTGCGGAGCAGCACATCAAAATTATAAGCGCCACCGAAAGACCAATGAGTAATTTTCTCTCTGTCGGTCCGTGTCTTTTCAACATTGCGATCGTTGTTTTTTTCCGCGAGCGGACTATAAATTGTTTTCAGTCCGAATGGCACAGTTATGTCAGCATGTCGATGCAAACAATATCTTTATAATTATAGTTATATTTTTTTGTGTGGCTCTTGTTTAATAATCCTTCCGCTTTTTTTACGGGGCCGGCGCCCGTGTCACGCTGTGCTGCGGGCTATTTTAGAATCCTTTTTCCACGCACAGCTTTCAACATTCTAGCTGATTTCCAAGACGATGCAGTTACAAAAACCGCTCAGAGCTCTCGCAAAGATGATACGAGCGTCGCAATCTCCGCCAAAAAAAACCGCAGCACGACGACCTTTCAGTAGGTCTGCAGCCTCATTCGCTGGCCCAATATGCACTTCCCACCTCTAAGCCCCCCAAACGGATTCTTGGGCGTGCCAAGCGAATTCATACATCGTGCCATGATAGCCGCTCCCCGCGCCAGCCCATCGTCCACAAACACGACATACTCTTCGGGCTTGCCGTAGAGGCCCATCTCTCTGATAACTTTTAAGATATGATTTGGCTTGTTTCCGGTTATGCCTGCGCGCCCGGTTATCCCGATGCTCACCTTGTCGTTGATCAGACCTTTGGTAAATGCTGTATTGATGGTCCGTTCGGCTATGCCCGTCGATACCCAGTCAATGACGCTGTATAGCATTCCGAGCCCATAATCTTCGTAGATTTCGCCACCGACTTTCGAAATACGGTGAAGATCACTGCCATTCTCACCGGAATCGACGCCGATGAGGGTCAACCCGATTTGCGCCGCTGCGTGAGGATTCACTGGAACGCTGCCAAAGCGCTTGGACGTTTTTGGGACTTCCTCGATTCGAATATGTTCGTGGATCTCGTTTGCTAGAGCTCTAACGTCCCGTTCTCTCGCAACGCTGACCCTCAGCCGGCTCGGCTTTGGCAGGTCAAATGTTGTGCCACTCGTTTCGTCTACCAGCCCGGTGCCGCGGCCGACGGAATCGACGATTTCCCCTGAGATCCCACAGAAGTTCGCGATCGTGTTTGCATAGGGGAGAACGTCGTTGGTGATGCGCCCTTTGAAGGTCGTCCCGAAATCCATAGAAAGGCACGGATTTCTGAAATCGACGTTTGCCCATTTCGCGCCTTCCTTGATTCCTGCCGTCGCCAGCTCGCCCTCCATTTCATTTGCGACAACTTCAACACCTGTTGAGCCAATCGGAGGGAGCACGCCGCTTACCGAACCATCAAAAGCGACTTTGTCGAGAAGACTGTATTCGCGAAACTTCTTTGGAAGTTGATGAATGCTCATCGCAGGCGTCATTTTCCGAGCCGTAACTCCCGCCATTAAGCAGCCATCTGCAAGTGCCTTTATGAACTCACCTATATCCTCGGGCTGATCAAAGCCAGCGACCACGCCCGTGGAGCGCACGACAAAGTGGAGGTCATCGGCAAGGTCGAGATTTGCGTTTCGAACTGACTGAATGAGAGTACGCTTCACCATTTCAGCAATGCTGTTTCGTGTAAGCGGCTTGTAGGTCAGGGTCCTGCCAAAGATTTCTTCGCCTGGTTTTGGGTCGCGCACGTCGCGCGTCATGTTGACGACCTTGTTGACGACGTAGGCCTTGCCCTCAAGCATGTTCGTCGCGGTAAGAATGCACTTCGTTGTCGTGTTTCCCACTTCTACCGACGCCACAACGTAGTACGGCCCCTTCTTGATGTCAAGCAGGGACACCTGTTCGTTCTTTGCTACCTTCGGTTTCGCTCCTAAAAGACCTAAAGCCACGACGCGTTCCCTTCCTTACCCCGTACTCGCGCTGTTACCGATTTCTTCCCGCTGTTTAACAGGCACGTTTATCGCTTTGAATGTGATGCTAAAAAGCCATTTTCGCTGGATATTAATATATAATTCTTGCTATTTATTTATGGTAGAGCCTATGAGCCCGAGGAGCATCTCGCGCCCCTGAGGCGATTTAAAAATGGGAAGGTCCCAGTTTTGCACAACTTTTGATCGGCGTGTAGTGATCGGGCGAGCGGACATCGGATCAAAGCCCTTCTTCTCATAGCCTTGCTTATGGACGAGTATCCCCCTCCTCTGCCACGCAGGGGTCTTCGCCAGATTGACCCCGTGGCTGAACATGAGCTCGTGCATCTCGCTCGAGCTCATCCCAAGCAATGCTGCGTGAGCTTCTCGTCCTGTTTGACCACTTTGTCGCAAGTAATAGTAGCCGTACGCGTGCACGTGATTTCGCCACGCTTCATTTTGCCTCGATTCGAGGTAGATCGGGATATCCATTGTGCTCACCGGAATGACGCGCGCATCAAACGCTAAAGGGACGTCTGACGAGAGGTTAAGTGTCAGAGCGCTGGCGAAGAAGCTGGCGACGACGGAGTCAAGCTTCTCGACCCTGCCGTCAAATGGAGCTTCCAAAAAGAGGGCGTTTGCTTCGTCAGAGAATGCGAAAACGAGTTGCACGGACAGTCCACTACGTCGCATGAGCGCTTCCGATGCGGCGCCCATGGACTCTGCAAAGGCGAGATCGTACGGTTGTTCGCACTTGAGCAGCGAAAGCGCGTGCCGGAAATTGCGTCCGTCAACACGCACGAAAAAAGGGACGACTGTGCGCAAGCCTGCGTAGATCTCGCGCTCTTTCATTAAGCTTCTTCTTTTGGCTTAGCTCGGCCGATGAGCGTTTTCACGACGCTACTGACGAGAATTATGTCTGCTATCGATTTGGCAAACCGGTAGGGTATCACTACGAATCGGTACTTTATATCGAAGATATTATGGTTAATGTCGCCTATAACGAGGCCCGTTACCCTCTTATCGTTCGTGTCGATCTTGATATCCTCAACTTTCCCTATGTAATCCCCCCGATCAGTATACACGTTGAGGTCCATGATTTGTGTCAGCTCGATTCGCATTTCAACCTCCCTTTTGGATTTCGTGCACAAACTCCGCCATACACTATCGACTAAAGTAATATATAGTTTGCCAAATAAAGGCTTGATCAGGATTATATGGCCTGGTCTTTTCGAATCGCTACCGTTCGCGGAATCCCGATTCTAGTCAATATTACGCTCATTTTGATTATTCCCCTCTTCGCCTTCGCGTTTGCCATCTCCCCCCCGCCTATAGGGTTTGCAACCGTTCCCTATCCCTACGACTACGTTTACGGGACAATAGCGGGCATTATGATCTTTGTTTTCGTGCTGCTCCACGAACTAGGGCACTCTCTTCTGGCCTTGCGCTACGGAATCGAAGTGAAAAGCATAACGCTTTACCTCATCGGAGGGGTTTCCGCAATCGAAATCCCGACAGATCCGAAACTCGAGTTGAGAACAGCGCTAATCGGGCCACTGGTCAGCCTGGCCCTCGGCGCGATCTTTTTCGCATTGAGCTTGGCGGTGACCGCAACCGTGCCAAATCTGTTTTTGGAGAACTTTGCGTATATCAACCTTGTTCTCGGCGGGTTCAATATTCTTCCAGCGTTTCCTATGGATGGCGGACGCGTGTTCCGGGCATGGCTTGCCAGTCGGGAGCCCTACTTAAAGGCGACGCATACCGCCGTCCAAGTCGGCAAGATCTTTGCAATTGTGATGGGTATAGTCGGACTATTCGTCAGTCCAATTTTGATCATCATAGCTTTTTTCATCTACATCGCCGCGTCTGATGAAGAGCGGCAAACCACGATTACACAGACGCTGTCAGGCATTAAGGTGCGCGACATCATGACGGCTGACGTAGCGACCGTGCCTCCATCGATGACGATCACTCAACTGATTGAGGTGATGTTTCAAAGCAAACACACAACCTATCCGGTCGTTGACGGCGGTAATCTCGTAGGCCTAATTACGTTCACTAACGTGCATCAGGTGCCTCCGAACCGTCGAGATGACATCATGGTAGGCAACGTGATGATGCGCAACGTTGAGCCCGTAACGCCCGATGACGAGGCCTCTGAGGTATTCGTCAGGCTCGCCCAACGGCGGCTGGAGTCGATTCCAGTTGTTCGGGGGGGCAGTGTGGTCGGGATCGTCACACAGAAAGACGTCACGAGCGCGATGACCCTTCTGGGGGAGGCGCGAGAACAGATCGTCGGCCCTGACGGCACTTTGATCAAAGCATAGGCGCAATGCACGAGAACCACGATCAACCGGCGGAGATCATCGTTGTCGGAACTGCACACATCTCCGAAGAGAGCATTAAAGAGGTGCGGCGCACTATCGAAGCCGAAAGACCTGATGTCGTGGCGGTAGAGCTAGACATCGGTCGGTACCAAGGATTGACGCACCCCGAACAGCAAAGTGCTTCAATCAAAGATATCCTCTCAAGCGGCAGGTTGTATCAATTCTTAGTTCACTGGCTGCTGGCGCGCGTGCAGAATAAGCTCGGCTCAGAAGTCGGAGTAAAGCCCGGAAGCGAGATGCTTTCCGCCATCGAAGTGGCAGGGAGCGTCGGAGCGAGCATAGCACTCGTCGACCGAGATATCAATGTGACCATGGCTCGATTCTGGGCAACGATGCGTCCCATTGAGAAGCTAAAGATGCTTGTCGCGCTTCTCGGGATTACCACGAGCGACGAGGAAATCGACCTCGAAGACATCACAAACGATGACACTATTTCACAGCTGGTCAGTGAATTGCGGCAGTTCTCGCCAAACGCTGCACGCGTGCTTGTTGACGAACGGGACGCGTATCTAGCGGGAAATTTACTAACGCTACGCGGAAAAATCGTCGCTGTCGTCGGCGCCGGCCACAAAGAGGGGATTAAGCGCTATCTTGATCATCCGGAGCTTATTCCGCCGCTTGAAGAGCTTAACGTTGTCCCAAAAAGACGCGTGACGCTGCGCTCTCGCACGTTATAGGGGGTTTGCTTAGGGCACATGATGCAGCATTCAACAAGCCGCAAAGAACTCGTTGATCTCTTCGTAGCGTGGTTGGGCGTTTCATTCGCCTTCTATCTTGTATTTGGCGCAGTTTTGCCGAACGCATCATTTGAGCTCACGCTCGTGCTGCCGCTTCTGGTCGTAGGCTCAAGTTTTGTCTTGCACGAGCTCTTGCACAAGTTCACGGCCCAGCGTTTTGGATTCTGGTCTGAATTCAGAGCGAACTATGTCACCCTAGGGCTTTCTATACTGTTTGCCTATGTGGTCCACATCGTGTTCGCAGCTCCTGGAGCGACCATGATTTACGGTCCAAATATCACCAAGCGGCAGAATGGGATCATATCAGCCGCCGGGCCGCTTCTTAATCTGGCGTTAGGCGGGCTGTACCTACTCCTGTACCTGCTGGCGCCCCTAGGGGGCTTGCTTAGCTACGTTGGAGTATACGGCTTTGTAATCAACATATGGCTATCCGCCTTCAACCTGCTCCCGATAGGGCCCCTCGATGGAAGGAAAATACTGAACTGGGGCGTCCTGCAATACGTGGCGATAGCGATCGTGCCTTTTGTGGCCGCTGTTTACATCATCTTATTCATTTTCCTGTAGGAATGATTCTCGTGTCGCCTCAACTCCGGCGTAGCTCACGAAGGAGACGCAAAAGCTCCTGAGTTGCATCCCATACACAAAAACGATGATCAGCGGTGCGTCCAACGTGCGTAAAAAGGCAGATAAAAAAACGGGCTGTATAACAAGGACGGCAACCGCTTACGCGAAGCTGTCCCTTATACCGAGCGCTTAGCGTAATGAATCAATGAACGTTACCAGTGCCAAGACGATTGAGAGAATGGGGCCCTTTGAAAAAAAAGAGTACTGGCAACAATGCCGAGAGCTCAGACGGCGACCTTGACACCACCAGTTTCAGGCCATTTCTGTTGCTACAGTCTTTTTGTCGTATCCTCGAAGCTCGGGCATTCTGTCAGAAGGCTTTAATACAAGCAAACGGGATATTTAGCTTAAAACGCAGCCCATAAGGTTCAGGTAAAATGAGATACGTGATGAAATTCGGCGGCACATCGGTCGCCGATGGCACAAGGATGAGGCAGGTCGGAGAGCTTGTGCGAAGCTATTATGATGAGGGAAACGAGATTGCTGTCGTTGTTTCTGCGATGTCTGGCTTGACGGATGAGCTTCAAACCACAGCAGAGCGGTTGACCAGCGAATATGCCGAGATTACCGAGGTCGCAGAGTTCGTTCACCTAGTAGCTAAGAGGCATTTCGACGCCACTTACGCCGCAATCGAAGATGAGATGATCATTACCGAAGTCATATCAGAGATAGAGACCCGGCTAGAAGAGCTAAAAAACGCGCTTACAGGTATATACCACCTTGGCGAACTCACTGACCGATCGTATGATTACGTTTCGTCTTTCGGTGAGCGGCTGTCTGCTCCGATCGTCTCTGGCGCACTGAAATCGCTCAAAGTCCAGTCAGTCTTTTTGACGGGTGGAGAAGCGGGCATCATAACCGATAGTAAGCACCGTGGCGCGCGCCCTACGGAAATCACGGAACAGCGAGTCTACGAGCGGCTTGTGCCTCTTCTCAAGGTGGGCATCGTGCCGGTCGTCACCGGTTTTATCGCGTACAACATTCACAACATCATCACAACCCTAGGCCGAGGCGGGTCAGACTATACAGCATCAATCGTCGGAAGCGCGGTCGAAGCTGACGAAATATGGATTTGGACCGACGTTGACGGTATCATGACCGCAGATCCTAAGCTCGTTTCTAACGCCCGTACGCTTCCACAGGTGTCTTACGCTGAGGCGATGGAGCTCTCTTATTTTGGAGCGAAGGTTATACACCCGAAAACAATTGAACCGGCTGTAACTAAGGGTATTCCCGTGCGTGTAAAGAACACATTCAACCCTAACGGCGCGAACACAACTATCGTTCATACGGTCGCCAATGATGAAAGCCTCGTTAAAGCAGTAACGGCGGTTAACAACGTCGCTCTTGTTACCTTATCAGGCGCCGGAATGGCGGGGACCATTGGCGTCGCGGCCCACGTGTTCGCGAAGCTTGCCGACGCAGGCGTTAATATCATTATGATAAGTCAGGGATCGAGTGAATCGAACATATCAGTGCTTGTCGAGGAGCAACATTTGAGCGGCGCCTTGAATGCTCTGCACGAGCTAGAGAATGAGTTTAATAGCAACGTCATCAAAGAGATTTCGTGTAACGAGGACGTGAGCGCAATAGCCGTCGTTGGCTCTCGAATGGCAGGAACGCCGGGCATAGTGGGCAGGATTTTCAGCCGCATGGGAAGTATCAATGTCAGCGTCATCATGATCAGCCAAGGATCCACCGAGCATAACGTCTCTTTCGTTTTGAGACGAGATTCAGTGCGTCGCGCTGTGGAGAGTCTTCACGAGGAGTTCTCGCTTTCGGAACCGCAATAGCCCATCTAGATGTGCGGAATATCGCCATCACCAAGTCGGTTTTTGCTGAGCTGCAACGATCTTTTTTTAAGGTACAAACCCTAACTGCTTTTACCCGAGCGCAGATCTTCGAAGAAACGAACAGTCATCGCTCGTCGCATACGACCGATTGGGCCCGCGAGGTAGAGCACCTTCACTTAACTAGCTACTTCCTAACGCACAGGTTTTATCATGAATTCGCAGCACCCCCGCACATACGCGGAATCAGGAGTAGACATCAGCGCTGAAGAAGAGGCAATAAAAGCCCTTCGGAAGCATTTTACGACCAAGAAGAAAGGACGCGGAAGTCCGATCAACATCGAAGGCGCCTACGCCGGACTTCTGGACATGGGCGATTTCATTATTGGTATCACGACTGACGGCGTGGGATCGAAGGTTCTCGTCGCAACAGAAATGGGGAACTGGAAGACTATCGGAATCGATTGCATGGCAATGAACGTGAACGACCTTTACGCAATGGGCTTAGAGCCCATCGCTTTTGTCGATTACCTCGCAATGGAGAGCATTGAGCCTTCTATTGCTGATCAAATCGGGCAAGGGCTCGCAAAAGGGGCGAAGATAGCTAACGTGTCCATAGTCGGCGGCGAAACCGCCAGCCTCCCAGATATCGTGAGAGGGTTCGACTTGGCAGGCAGCTGCATAGGAATTGCCGCCAAAGAAGACCTCGTCACCGGCCATAAGATTGAGAACGGAGACGCTGTTGTCGGCATTCCAAGCAGCGGAATTCATAGTAACGGTCTGACGCTCGCGCGCAAACTGCTGGCAAAATACGGCCTTTACACGCGTTACGGAAGCATGGAGCGAACGCTTGGCGAAGAACTGCTCGTGCCAACGCGGATCTACTCAGAGGTCCTCGACATTAATACGAATTGTGAGGTGCACGGATTGGCGCATATCACCGGAGGTGGCCTTCTCAATCTCAAAAGACTTACGCGGCTGGGCTTTGACTTGTCCGATCCTCTCGAGCCTCAAGAGATATTCGGCGTGATTCAAGCGGAAGGCGTTGAGGTGCGAGAGATGTACAAAACGTTTAACATGGGGATGGGTTTTGCTATTATTGCGCCTCAGCGTGAGGTAAGACGAATCGCACGCCTCAGCAACGGCTCCAAGCAAGTCGGTACTATTTCTGGCCGTGGAATACGGGTCCAACACGATGATGAGCTCGTCGAAATTTCAAAATAGCTTGGCCAGGCCGCGATTTTTTGAGATTCAGTCAAACGGTCGGAACTAGGTCGAAAGTGTCGTAGTCGAGAAGGACCGGCTGTCACGGTTTCTCAACCTTCGCTGGCGCACCGATAGTCATTTTGGAAAGGTTTGGTTCAAGCCACGAACCTGAGATGGAAGGCGTCGTGATGATGAAAGAAGAAATGTTGAAAGAAATGGGTGTCGCACTCGATGATATCATCGATACAGCTATGATGCTATGGGTTCCACATCCAGGGGTCGAAACAGAAGCGCGTGCTAGGGATGTTTTCTCGAGCGAGCTTCAGCGAGCTCTCGCTGATCCCAACGTGTGGATCCTTTTGCATGCAGCAGTAGCGTTAGAAAGAGACGCACAGCAAGGCCGTATCCCGAACCTCGATCCTGTCTCCTACGAAAAGGATTTGACTTGTTTGATAGCTGATGAAGTGTTGGGAATGGCAATATCGATGTACGTTGGAGGTTACAAGGGGCACTTCGATTATGCCCGATTCGACAAGCTCAAACCTGGAGTTCTCAAATCGCTCGGACCATTCTTAGATGATATTGTCGCCGGCCTGATAGGCGGCGTTTCGGCTAACATGTACGACAGAGGAGCTGCTGATGCCACAACGCCTCCTTGACTCGATTCGGTCTGGCTTCGGGTTCTTGACAACGATTCCTGTAGGATTCAATGAAGAAGCGCTCGACAGCTTGGCCAGCCGCATGTGGATTTATATTCTAGTCGGAGCTGCCATCGGACTCGTGGTCGGAGGGATCAGCTATGCGCTCACCGTCATACCGCACATGAGCAACTTAGTCCACGCCGCACTTACGCTCGTAGCCCTCTATGCGCTAACAGGTTTCATCCATCTTGATGGGTTAGCTGACGTGGGCGACGGACTACTCAAGCACGGAACAATGCAAGAACGGCTTCGGGTCATCAAAGACCCATACATCGGCGTCGGAGGGATCGCGTTTTGCGTCCTCTCGTTTCTGCTGCTCTTCTCTGCAGTGGCATCTATCAAGCCCACAGCGTTGCTACCCGCGTTGATCACCGCTGAAGTCGCAGCGAAGCTTTCGATGGTTGAAGTCGCCTCGCTCGGAAAGGCCACACACCAGGGACTTGGATCCCGTTTTACCGAAAACAGTGGGATATTCACCTTTGTAGTGGCACTGCTTCTCGCGGCACTGGTAGCGGTTCTCTGTTTTGGCGTGAGAGGTCTGCTCGTTTTGTTGCCCCCCCTAGCTGTATCGCTGGGACTCGTAAAGCTCGGCAATAAAGCGTTCGGCGGAGTAAATGGCGATGTTATAGGATCTTCAAATGAGCTGGGGCGCTTGATTGCTCTTATTGCTATTAGTTTCTTGTAGGTGGTAGCACGCTCGCGCTCCTCATGGCCGGCGGTAAGGGAGAGCGGCTCGGCTTAGGCGGCGTCGAAAAACCGCTCTTGGAGTTCAAAGGCAGGCCACTCATCGAACACGTATTCGCCGCCTTGAACAAATCGCAAATTGAACGCGTCGTGACGGTAACCTCTCCTAGAACTCCTTGCACGACGCGCTGGGCAAGAGAAGCAAGTATTCAGGTCGTAAGGGCGCCAGGGCAAGGATATATCCAGGACTACGCGTGGGCGAGCAACCGATTGGGCCTTCAAGGTCCCGTTCTCATCATCGCAGCTGATCTGCCCCTAATCGACTATCGTCTCATCGACCGGATTATCCAGAGTCGCGCTAACGCAGAGAGTTCTGCACTCGGCGTCTACCTCCCCTACGAGTTTTGCGATGAGGCCAATGTAACCCCTGACCTCGCATTCGCAGCAGACGCTAAGTTGCTCGTGCCTACGGGCATTAACATCGTCGATGCAAGCCACCTGGATCAATCACAAAAAGAACAGATGTTTATCATTCGCGATGAGTCACTACTTTACAACATCAATAGGAGAAGCGACCTAAGTCGGCTAATTCGAAGAGCGAGCCCGGTCGGCGACCGAAAGTAGAAATGACTCAACTACAACTTGAGGCTCTTGCGCTCCACAAGATCTACCAACGCTGAGGCGTTAAGAAGCGCGTTGATCACCGGTACGCCTTTATAGTTCGACAGGTGCGCAGACACCAATCCCGAAATGCAAAAGACGTTGCTTTGTAATTCATCTTCCACGCGCTCTTCGTCTGTTGCACACAGTATCTTCGGCAGACTCGCGCCTCTAAATCCCTCAAGAACCAAGTAATCGCTGCTGAAATGTCGTATCAGCTCATCAAGCGTCACTGATCGCTTTATCATAAGGATACTTTCGTCTGGCGCCCGCAAGCCAACTACTTCGGCTCCAGCTTTCCAGTGGCGCCACGTATCCTTTCCAACAACATCAAAGACGAAGTGTTCCACGTGGACGTTCTTGATCGTGGATACTGAATAACCGCGCACTCGCAGCTCCTTTAGGATCTCAACGACGGTAGTGGTCTTCCCTGATTTCGAGGATCCATATACTGCGAATATCTTCATTGGCATTAGTGAAACCGCAAAAGTTAAATTATGATCGCTTGTCGGGAGACATCAAAGAAACGAACGCTGGCGCATACGAAACTCTCCTGTTGACTGAAGTCAACATTGCTTCTCACGTGCGTTCGTGCCGCTCGACGCAGCGACAAGGGAGTTACGCGCCTTCTTCGTACTTGCGCATTCTTCTGGACTTCCAATAGCGGGGATACGTTCCAGGCTCCATCATTACTCTTTTAACTTCGGCGATGACCCCGCCTTGGAGTACAGAGATGCCTAGAGCGACAATCTCGTCTCGTGTCGTATAGATACCAACCAGCTGTTTCGCGTGAACGTCAGATAACGATATAACGCCAGGTTCTGCGAGTCGAGCCCCGTGGCAAATAGCATCCACGGCCGTGTCTCGGATGATGATTTTTGGGAGGTGGCTGAGCGCACGCTCAACTGGCATTATAATGTCTCGCAGCGGAGCTTCATCGTTATCTTCGATCCAAAAATGGTATGCGTCTGCCAAATCGTGTAATGTGCTCAGCTTGGATTCATCAAACGGACCTGCCTTAGTTCTGCGGAGCTCTTGCATGTGCGCCCCCACCCCTAGTGCCTCACCGACGTCGTGGCACAGCTTGCGAATGTACGTCCCGGCCTCACATCCCACTTTGAAGAGGACGTCGTTCCCCTGCCGTTCCAGCACGTCGATGTAAAAAATCTCGCGTTTGCGAATTTGACGCCTTACCGCTGATTTAAGAGGCGGGCGCTGATATATGACTCCTGTAAACTCCCCCAGCATGTCTCGCAGCAAGGGTTCGGGAACCGTTTTATGCAGATGGAGTACACAGACGTATTCCTTGGGCAGGTTCACGAGCGCCCCTACTGCCTTTGTCGCATCTTGCAACAATATCGGGAGCACTCCGGTGACCTTAGGATCTAACGTTCCGATGTGGCCCGCTTTCTTAATACGCAAAATTCGTTTTACCCACGCGGCCACTTCGTGACTCGTAGGTCCGGCTGGCTTATCGAGATTTATAACGCCCTTTCGAATCAACTCGTCTATGGTCCGTTCCTGCGCAATCGTCATCGTTTGCCAACTTTCCGGTGCGCTTTAACGGCCTGCGCGATGATAGCGATGACAGCATATTGGTCCCAGTGCGTCGTATTTATCACAAGATCATAGATGTCTAGGGTCGTCACATCGATATCATAAAACGTACTATATCGCACAGTCTCGCTGCTGTCACGCAGGCGTGTTTCGTTGAGAGCAGCCGCCTGCAGCTTGCCTTCTCTTCCCGCTATTCGCTCTGCTCGCACTTCCAGAGGCGCTTTAAGCCAAACGGCGATGTCAGCTTTGAGAACCCAGCCCGACAGCCTCCCGTCGACGACCGCGTCTTCACACGACTGCGCGAGCTCGGCTTGTCGTCGATCAACCATCTTGTCAATTTCCGGTTCGGTTTCCGCAAGCTTGCTCAGCTGTTCGAGACTCATCGCGCGCTCTCGCGCAAGTTCCCTGAATGCATCTCCCGCTGAGACGTGTGCATAGCCGAGTTTCCGCGATAAACCCCGTGCTACCGTCGTCTTGCCGCTGCCTGCAAATCCGCTGATGGTAAGCAACACGATCGCACACCCGCTAAGCACACGACGAACTCAGTCTTCCTGCAGAGTGACCACCAGTTCAGCGACTGCCTCATCAAGCCTTCCGTCGGGGTTTTGCAGTATCTTAACCGTTGCTCCGGTGTGAGCGGCGTACGCCATGCATATTGCCTTGTTAATCTCCTGGTGCTCCTGAACACCCATCGCATCTTGGGCATCGCGCTGTCGTGACTTGTCAGCATTTCTGCGACGAATAATTTCGTTAGGTCGTGTTTCGACAATAAGTATGAGTTCGGGCTTAAGTTCGTCCAAAACCCACGTAGGCAAACCAGGAAGGTACCCGCGCGACGTTCGCACCGTTGCGTGTGTGTCAACAACAAGCGGCGTGGTGGCCATTTTTGATATCGCGCGTGCCGCAGTCTTTTGGAGCTCGCGCTGCCTAGCTGGATCGAGCTTTCGAATGTCGTCTCTCATCTTGACCCATCGGCGCTGCAACGCCTCATCTAACATAACGTCGCTGTAGGTGACCATTTTGAACGGCTGGCCGCGTGCCTCCAACCGTTCAATTGCTTTTTTTGTAACCGTCGTCCCGCCGCTTGCTGGAACTCCTGTTAGAATTACCACTTTCCGCATCCGTTGCCCCGATTTGTGTACCGAACTATCCCAACCATCCTACTTTAACTTACGCAATCGTACAGGGCGCGGCTTCGCCCATCAAAGCCGCTGCTACGATCCAAACTCCCTCTGACGCGCAAAAAAAAGTTAGCTTAGCTTGGAAGTCAAGAGTCAATCTGAGCGTTAGAGAAGCTACTCTCCCAAGAAGCCGCGCAGCATCGGGTGCATCTCCATCACTTCTTCATTGGCAAGCTGCTCGTACAGCGTATACGTAATGCTCACCGCGAGGAGCAACGCAGTGCCCCCCACATTTCCTATGGTTCCCAAAAAACCCGCAACGACCGCCAATAACCCTATAAAAGCGCCTCCTATTATGGTTACTTTCGGAATGTACCGGTTCATAACGCGTTCAATAATTTTGGGATCGCGGCGGAAGCCGGGGATAGACATCCCAGAACTTTGAATTTGCTCTGAAACGGCCTTTGGGCCCATGCCGGTAGTCTCCACCCAGAAAAGGGCAAATATGATTCCTCCGATGACCATAAAGGAGATATCAATTGATGAGCGCAGTGCGATTTGCCACGCCGGGTTCTGGCCTACCCCCGGCAACCAGTTACTCGGGCCACTGATTGGCGCCAAATAGTACATCAGCCCGCTTGTCGGCGTATTGTTTACATACGTTCCGACCCAAGTGAACCCTGCGTTGTAAAGAAGGATGCCAATCATCTGAATGTTCGCCTGAAGCGCCCGCACTAGTATCAGCGGCAACACGCTCGCGTAGACGAGCTTTATTGGGAATCTGCCTCGCGCGCCTCGTACGGAACTGTGCCCCAGAGGGATCTCTATGCGCGTGGTTTCAACGTAGACAACAACCGCGAATATGGCCACCGTGCTTATTATGGCCAAAATTTGGCCCTGATTAAGCAGGAATATGATTCCTTGAGCGCTAAGCAGTTGCTGGACCGTGAAGGTCTGGAAGATTTGAACGAAGCCTGGGATCCACCCCACCGGCAATCCGGTCGTAGGATTAGTTGTCCAATTGATGGTTCCAGTTACCAGGCCTTGGGCAACTCCGGCCACGATAAACATACCGACTCCAGAGCCAATTCCCCATTTACTCACAATTTCATCCAGGAATAGCACGAGCACGCCGCCTATGCACACTTGGATAAATATAAGCAAGGAAATGCCGTGAAGTCCCAAACCGGTGGAAGCAGCGACAGCCGGGTCGGGTAGGAGAAAACCGCCAAGCACTTGCGGCGCGGCTTCAACGACAATCATGATGAAGATCAGAAACTTCTGCAGCTGCTGGTAGACTGATTGGTCTCGAGGATCGCTCGTGTCAAGCTTTATGATGTCCGCGCCCTTGAAGAGCTGCAGTATAATCGACGCGGTCACGATCGGACCAATGCCGAGCTGAACGAGGGAGCCTTGGCTTCCGGCCATTATGGCGCGGTAGTAACTGAAAAGATCCACTGACGCAGGCGAAAGTCCAAAAATGCGGACGTTTGTTAAAACGAAGTATATGACCAGAACGCCAATCGTCCACGTGAGCTTCCGTCTGAAGTGCACGTGCCCTTCGGGCTTAGAGATTGCAGGAAGTTTCTGCAGGAAAGGCTCAATTCTGTCTATCGTTGGGTGCTCGCTCATGATTCACTGCGCTGAACTGATTGCTTGTCGATAACTGGCTCAAGAGGTCATGGCTCTGCGATTTTTGCTTTCCCGCCTGCTGATTCCAACTTCTCTTGCGCCCGTTTCGAAAAACTTCTTGCTGTTACGACAAGCGGCTTAGTTACGCGGCCCTTTCCTAGCACTTTGTCGACATCGAGCGTGATGTAATACTTGCCGGTGCGCACCCTAGCCTGCTTGACTTCCACAAGTTGCTCAGCGGTTTCGTCTAGAGCGCCTATGTCAATCACTGTCGGGTAATTGAGCACCTTTTGTGGCCTTGCGAACCCATAATTGCCATAGCCGCGGCCAAGCAAAAGCTCCCTTACAAAATGGTGCTTGCAGCCGCCTGCGTGACCACGGCCTCCTCGGCTTCCTGCTCCGCGGCGGTTCTTATGAGTGCCGCCGCCACACGTGCGACTTCCTCGAAACTTCTTGGCCTTGTTCTTGCCACCCATTGTCTACCTCATTTTGAGAAGTAATTCGTTGATATCACTGCCATGAAATCCAAGAACACCTTCAGGAAATGGTTTTTTTATGCCCCTGTGACCTTTGCGAGGCGGATGGAGCCTTAACACAGGCTTTAAGTCAGGCACATCCTGCAACATCGCCTTTCCGCTGGCAACTGCTGTCGCAAGCGAGTGTATGTCATCAAAATCGGTGCGTTCTTTGACGTGCGCGTCAGTGAGTCTCGAACGCCCCTCCAGCGCACCCCTTAATTCAAGCAGCACACTGAGGGTTTCACCGTCGATGGTGCCCCAAGCTACATAATCTTTGACCTTTTGGAGCATGCCGTTATAATGCACGTTGTCCTCGACGAGAACGCAGTGATTAGTCCTACTGAGATTTAATAACTCGAGCGTGCGCCGCACGTCGGGTTTTGTCTTTGCCGTCCCACGCATCTTGACAACGGCGTACGTCATTGCGTTCCACCGCCGATTCGCACCGTCGTTGTTCGCTTGAGCGCTTCAAACGTAGCGTGAGCAAAGTTGATAGTCGTACGTGTTTGCCCTGACGATCGCGTCCACACGTCTTTGATGCCTGCAAGCTCAAGCACTTTCCGCGCCGTGCCGCCCGATGTTATGCCGAGGCCCCGTGGCGCTGGCTTCAGCACGACGATTACGGAGCCCGCTTTACCTTCCACGGTGTAAGGAACGGTATGCGCTTCTCCGCAGCCACATTCCCACGAGCCACACCCGCGATTTATCTTAATGAGGTTCAGCTTGGCAGTTTCAATTGCGTTCCGTATAGCGGGTCCCGCTTGCAGATCCTTGCCTTCGGCGAAGCCTATATATCCATCGCGATTGCCGATTGCCACCGCGGCTCGAAACTTCACGCGCCGACCGGAATCCGTCATTCGCTGCACCATATTTATATCTAAGACCTCGTCTGATAGCTCAGGCAAGAGGACATCAATGATTTCGGGTTCCCTTAGCGGATGCCCAGTGCCTATAGCATCGTCGAACGTCGTTATTTTGCCCTCATAAACAAGGCGTCCTAATCTCGTCTTCGGTGTCCATCCCTGCATTTCAGCCATTGTGTGCCCCTGTTTGTTCCTGCGCAGCGTGCTCGACTATATGTTGCTTCACCGCATCAATATGGTTAGGAAGGTCTTTGGGATCTATTCCATAACGCGAAAACCGCGTTGGGTTATCGGTCGCATAAGCGACAATATGTTCTCCGTGCACCCTGGCAGGCACAGGAAGCGGCTCACGACTGTGCGGAATGTCTAGCCCCGCTTCAACGGCGCCCAACAAGGCGGCGTACGTTCGCGATCCCCGTGAATTTGCATTAAGTCCCAAATCGAGCACCCCTTTCGAATGGCCAGCTGCAAGCGCTCGACTTGCAAAAAGGAGCCCAGTCAAATACGCAGCAGGTGTGTTCCCGGTAGCGCCCTTGTAGCCGAGCTTTCTTAGCTCCAGCGCGTTTGCAGATGTCAACGTCCTGTCCCCCGCAGTTCCGTGTTCGACAAGCTGCATAATCAAATTGCGTCCGGTTTTTCGCACGACCACGCGAGGCCGTTCCGATAGCATCAACCCTAACCGCTTATGGTAGTTCGTCTTTCCGTCTCGCCGACGTCGAAATGGAACCTGATACCGCGGACCCGCCATTATTTCTGCCTCCGCGTGGCCATGGCGATTTCCGCTTGAGTGCTCAGTACATGTACAGTTCGATACTCGCCACCTTTCGCCTTCCTGTACATGCGACGATACGTGGCTCGATCGAGCGTGTTGTTGTCCCTCAAGACGCGCAGCGTCCTTCTCTGCGCTCGGATCCTGCGCATCCATAGCTGCTTCCTAGGGCTTCGGGCGTTCTTTGCCCCTTTACGAGTCCCTTGGCCGGTTTTATGCCCCTTCTTGCGCTTAGCATCGTTCCCGCGTGCCCGTCCGCGGCTGACGCCCTGCGCTTGCTTAGATTTCACGGTCCCGTCCTTTATGAGCCCGCGGACATCTTCACGGGTGATAGCGTTTGCGACGTCCGTGAGCTTATCCGGGTCAAGCCATATCCGGCTTTCCCCAACACCAAGCACCGCAGCAGCGAGTCGCTTTTGGTTCGACAGGCTGGTCACTGCTTCTCCTCCGTTGTTGCCGTCGTTTCATCGCGTTGGTCTGCGATCTGAGCTTTCGGTCCGGGATTGAGCACCTTCAAGCCCTTGGCAAACGCCCGCTCGAGAATGACTTGCTTCTTGCGAGCGCCGACCGTCCGACCTATTCTGACAGCTTGCTCTGGCTTCGCCTCTTCCAGATCAGCTGGGGTGTTAACGAGCACTTCTTCGAATCCTGACGGATGGAAGCCCCTTATCGCGCTTGGTGCGCCGTATCCTACTTGCACAACCGGACCCTTGTCTGGAAACCCCCTCCGCATCTTGTTGAACAGTCCGCGTGGTTTTCTCCAGCTCGAGCTTAGCTTCTTTTTCTTTTCGTAGTCGTCGCGCTTGAACCAGGGTTTGTCGTGCCGCTTACGAACGACGAGCAAATGCCTGTGTTTGGCGCTGAACTCTGTATGCTTGAATGAAATTGACTCTTGTGCGACTCGCTGTGCAAGGTCAGCATCGAGGCCTGCGTTTGCAAGTTCATCCGCTGTTACACCCTTGAGATCGTCCACCGTTCGGTAGCCTGCCTCTATGAGCGCTTTAATTTCAGTGTCATTCATCTCATTCAAAGCCTTCATGTGCTTGCCTCGACACCCTTTTCAATGAGGTAGATGCCGTCTTGAAACACGCGCGGGTCACGCCCCTTGATCCGAGTCGCTTGCTCGATGTTCGCAGCGGTTTGGCCTACGTGTTCTTTATCGATGCCGGTAACGATTAGCTCGTCGCCCTGAATAGCAACGAGAGAGTCCCCCATGACTCTAGCGGTTCGGGGCTTTCGTTCACCCAAAAAGTTCTCGATCGATACGACTTTCCCTTCTACCTTGACTTGAATAGGAAAATGTGAGTATACTAGTTTCAGCTTGTATTGAAACCCTTCGGTTACCCCTGTGACCATGTTAGCGATGTGAGAGGCGTAAGTGCCTACGATCGATTTCTGAGTCTTCTTGTCGAGGGTGGTCCCGACGTACACCTTATCTGGCTCAGCGCGTATGTCGATACTTGGGTACCACAGGTCGCGTTCGAGTGTTCCGCGTGGGCCTTCTACTCTCACCGTTCCGTTGTGAACTTCAACCCGGACGCCGTCAGCAACCGGAACCTCTTTTTCAATTACTTGGACCATGGGTTACCACCTAGTAGCAGTACGCTATTAGTTTCCCTCCGATACCCCGTTCTCGTGCTTTCACGTGAGTTATTATCCCAGCAGACGTTGTCAGTATCAGGAAACCAAAGTTGCGCGCCGGCAAATACCGCTGTTCCCATCTCTCGAGGTCAGTTGTTTGAACAGAACTTCGCGGTTTGATCGCGCCACATCGGTTGATATTACCGAGCAGCTCGATCTTGAATACGCCGGTTTTCCCGTCTTCGATGAGCTCAAAATCACCTATGTAGTTCCCTTGCTGCATGACGCGAAGCACGTTACCGATAAGCTTTGATACGGGCTTGACGCAGCATTCTCTCTTACCGACGCCTTCGGCGTTCTTGATCGCTGAAAGAGCGTTCGCGAGCGGATCTAATAGAACCATGGCACATTACCTCAGTTATACTTCTCAAACTGCATGTCGCTGGCGATCTCTCGGAAGCATTGTCGACAGAGGTATATCTCGTACTTCGTGACGAGTCCTTGCTTGCGTCCACAGCGTCTGCATTCATGGGCCTCACGGCGTTTTTTTTCAGCCATTATCCCAACACCACGTTATAATTGTCTTGAAGGAAAGAAATTGCCTGCTCACGCGTCACTCGATGTCGAATGGGAACGCGACGTTGCGCCGCACGACGCCGAGCGACGCGATAGCCTGGCTTCTTAAGTGATACAATTACGTCCATGCCAAATATGCCTATTTGGGGATCATAGGTCATTCCTGGGAAATCCGTGTGATCGACGATGCCGAATGACACGTTGCCGGTCTCATCAAACTGAAACTCGTGCACGAAATTCTGCCTAGTTTCAAGGGCGCTGTGAAGAAACGCGCTCGCTCGTTCTCTTCGCAGAGTCGTTTTGCATCCTATTGCTTGTCCCTTTCTTATCCCAAATATTGGTTGAGTCTTCTTTGCGGACGTCCGCACCGTGGCTTGCCCGGTAAGAGTTTTTACGATATTCTCCGCGTTGATTAGCTTTTGGCCCCCCTCACCGACACTTATGTGGACGGTCACCTTGTCAAGCGTCGGCTTTGTCATAGGGTTATCAGTTTGCTGTTGTTCCGCACGGGCCTCAGCCACGATCAGTCACCACCGCTGCCGGTCGCAAAGACGTAGTCGTCTATGGTCTCAAACTGTTTGCCGTCTCGTTCAATTCTTACCATATTCGGACGCGAGCTCGCCATCTTCCTTAGTTCTACAATCGTGCCAGTCTCACCAGAGTGTTTTCCGCCCACGATCACGGCTTTGTTGCCAGCTTTGCGCTCATATCGGTCGACAACGCGGTAATCGGGCAGTGAAAACACAAGTGAGTCACCAGTGCTGTATTTTTCCTTGAGGAGTACGTTCGTCCCATCGTGCAAGTTGTACTGAAGCTTACTGCCTCTCACGACCGTAATGTCGTCAATACGGGCCAGTTTGCGCTTCGCTTCCTCGTCGCCTATCTGAGTTAGCTCGTACTTGCCGCGCGGGTTAGGGAGCATACGGTAGCTTTTGCCTGCAGTCGCAAACACGTCGAACATACCGACGTGAGCTTTGTGCTTCTTCACCACGCGCCCGTTCACTGTCACGCTGCCGTTATGCAAAATCCTCTTCGCTTCTTTCGCGTTGTCGGCGACGTGCAACATGTCCCTTAGCACGACCAATATCGGAACGGCTTCTCTCGAGTGTGTGCCGGGAGACGGAGCGGTGACCCAGTGACCAGTTTTTTTTGCGATTGGCCAGCTCTTTGGTGCGGAGATTCTTTTTTGATGCACGCTATTCCTCCTCCAATTTGCTGGTCCTGAGTTTGTCTTTGAGCTCAAGCCTTGTAATTATCACATTTGAAGGATGAATGGGTCGTGCCACCTCAGACCCGTCGGCCTTGTGCACCGTTACGCCGTCAATTTCGATCGACACGTCCTTGAGGTTGACCTTCGCCACCTTTCCTTCACTATTGCGGGAGTCCCCACGAAGCACCTTTACTGTGTCTCCTTTCCGTATTTGAACCCTTCGGCGGTTATATTTATCCGCAAGCTTCTTTTCGAGAGGCGCGTGCAGATACTTCTGACGCACGTGGAGAGGAGCATCAATTCGTGCTTTCCGCTGTTTCCGCGGTTGCTTAGACGTAACTCTGTTTGCCACTCTTAACCCTCACACTATCATTTGCGCGGCCGAAGCAATCTTGCCGAAACGTTCTGCGACTTCGCGGGCAATCGGCCCCTTGATCTCAGTTCCACGGGGCTCCCCGTTGTCATCCGTTATGACGGCTGCGTTATCTTCAAACTTCACTCTTGTCCCATCAGGCCTTCTGAATTCTTTTTTCTGCCGCACGATCACAGCCTTGAGAATCTGTCGGCGCATATCAGGCGCCCCTTTTTTGACCGATACAATGACCATCTCACCTAATCCCGCCTTGGGTTGCCGGCTCTTAACGCCCCGATACCGTTTGACCGCGATAATCTCTAAGGTTCTTGCCCCCGTATTATCGACGCAGTCAATCTTCGAGCTCGTTGCGAGAGATCGAGGAATTTTCGCCTTAAGGCTCTTCATAGTACTTGAATCACCACGAACGACTTAGTCTTGGACAGCGGCCGGCATTCTGCTAGGCTAACACGGTCTCCCGTTTTTGCCGCGATGCAATCCGGATTGTGAGCGTGCAGTTTCGACTTCCTCTTTTCGTACCTTTCGTACTTCGGAATGTATTTCAGGTACTCTCGCTGCACCACAACGGTTCGGGCAGTTTTGTCGCTCACCACCGTTCCGTCGATCACCTGACCCCGCACAGAAAGCGTCCCGTGAAAGGGACAGTTGGTGTCCTCGCACTGCTCTGTTGGCGCAGCTACGTCAAAGCCAATATTCGTTCGCATGGTCTCACCTGTTGTGCCTTTTTCGAAGACTCTTTCCGACGCGGTCTTCTGGGCGTCCCACGACAAGATCTCCGGCTACTCGTACTTTGTCGCCTTCTGGCATCGTGAATTCAAATGTATTGCGGTGCTTGGCAACCGTTTTTTCCTGCCCGCAGCATTCTAATTTGAAAATGTTTCTCCTTTCGTCAATGATCCGCCCACTCAAGCCTACGGCGTCGCTGTTAGTACTCTTCACCAGCGTCACACGCAAACCAATGAGCTCGTGATTCACGAAGTTCTGAGGGGTAATTCTCATCTAGAACCTACGTAACCGTTGCTCGCGCGTTCTTCTCTTCATTCATAATCGTGCGGATTCGAGCGATGGCCCGTCGGAGCTCTTTTGGTCTTCCCGGATTCTCTGGAGCGCCGCCTGCAGACACAACCGCTCGCTCTCTCAAGAGCTCCGCGATCAGATCGTTAAGCTGCTTGCTTCGTTCATCCGGCTTCATCTTGCGTATCTCTTGGCTCCTCAATATTGCCATTCGACGTCACCTCTTCGTCTGATATTTGTTCGAGCAGTCGTATGTCATCAGGAAGTTTAACTCCAGGAGGCACGATAAACACTTTGACCCCGATGATGCCGAGCTTCCGTTTCGCGACCGCGTAGCCTTTCATTACCAGGTCCTCAGCAGGTTTTCCGCAGTGTTTTATGTATCCGGCGAGAAACTTCTCGGTTCGCGATCGCGGGCCGGTGACCTTTCCCGCTAGGATTATTTCGCATCCGAGCGCACCGGCGTCCATAACCCGCTGGAGCGTCGATTGGCCTGCCTTTCTGAAATACCAGCCCCGCTCAAGCGCGTTGGCTAAGCGGTGCGCCATTATTTGCGCGTTTAGCTCAGGAACTTCGATCTCCTGGACATCGAGCTGCGGGTTGTCGAGCTTGAAATTCGCATCGAGCTCTCTGGTGACCCGTCTGATCGTTTTTCCGCTCTTTCCGATGATCATTCCGGGTTTCTCTGCGTATAAGGTGATGTGTGTGCCGATAGGAGTGCGATTGATCTCCATGCCACCATAACCTGCCCGCTCTAGCTCCCGGTTGAAGTACTCATTCATCTGAGATCTCTTCAAGCCCTCCTCTATGAATTTTTTCTCAATCCCCATTTTCCAACTCCTGGAGCACAATTTCGACCGTTACCGTGGCCGTGTTCTTTGCGGTGGCGCGTCCCATCGCGCGAGGCATCCTGCCTTCAATGACGCGCCCCCTTCTCGCCAAACTGTGGACGATCTGCATTCGATCCGAGTCGAGCCCTTTGTATTCAGCATTCGCTTCCGCACTCTTTAAGACCGTAAGTATGTCCCTAGCTGCTTTCTGCGGAAATCGGCCCGCGTCCCATCCACTTAACCCCGCTCGGTGTCCGACGCCTGAATTGTGGCGCTTGAACGGCACCGGCGTCTTGATTTTGGTAATTCCTTCCAAATAGGATTTCGCTTCTGCGAGCGACTTTCCTCGCAGCTCCCTACATATCTCGACGCAGTGTCGCGGCGATACATGAAGCTCATGGCCTTGCGAACGGGCCGTTTTCTCGGTGTCAAACTCGACTGAATACTTTGTGAACGCCATTAGATCACTTCAGTGGAACGTACCTACTGGATCGTGTCGCCCCCACGCCCGGACCCCCGTGTGATACCCTTCTCCTTGTGAGGGCGTATTCCCCAAGGTAATGCCCTATCATTTCCGGCATAATCTCGAGGATGGTGAACGTCTTTCCGTCGTGGACTCCGATCGAGGTGCCGATCATCTCAGGGAGAACGATCATGTCTCTCTGGTGGGTGCGGATGGTTTTTCCCTCTCGTATCTTTTGCAAAAGCTTTTTTTGGTCTTCCGTGAGCTCTCTCTTGAGCTTTCTGCGTTGACGCGCAGGAAAGAGCTGAGCCACTGTGTCGAGGTCCATGTCCTTGAGCTCCTCAACGGAATGCCCCCTATACGAGAACTCCTCCTTTCGGCGTGGCGCTTCCACTTTTCTTCTCTTAGCCATACTTTCACCAGCTCTAGGTTTGACTATCGTTTACCGGTGCGGCGAGCTGCAATGCTGCCAACTTTCCGGCCCGGCGGAGCATTTCGGCTGACCGTTTTTGGGCGGCCCGGATGCTGCCAACCACCACCGCCAAATGGGTGGTCTACCACGTTCATGGCAACCCCGCGCACACGAGGATATTTTGCTGCCCTTGAATGGATCTTATGAAACTTCTTGCCCGCTTTGACAAACGGCTTGTCAAGGCGTCCTCCACCTGCCACCATTCCTATCATTGCTCGGCAATGCGGATGGAGCCATTTCATTTCGCCACTGGGCAGCTGCACGACAGTTTTTTGCACGTCGTGCGCGATAAGCATCCCGTAGACCCCGGATGCTCGCGCAAAACAACCTCCGTCGCCAGGTTGCGATTCGATACTGCAGATCGGCACTCCTTCAGGGATTTCGGCAAGGGGCAGAATATTCCCGGCTTTGACCTCTGCTGACGCTCCGCACGCTATTTCATCGCCGACGCAAAGGCCCTCCGGTACTAATACCAAGCGCTCCGTGCCGTCTGCGAGCTCAACTCGCGCTATAGGGGCGCTACGAGCCGGGTCGTGCAGGATCTCGACTACGCGCGCTTTGACAACCTCATTCTTGTCAGCTTTGATCAATTTCAAGGCTGCCTTATAGCGGTGAGACGGTGCCCGATAGGTCGGTGTTCCCTTGCCCCGATTTTGCGATATTATTCTCTTGCCCATGCCCCGACTCCATCAGAAGATTCCAAGTCTTGATGCAACGTCTTCCGCTGAATCGTCGCTAGAAAGCGTAATAGTAGCTTTTTTGAACCCTTTAGGTGTAACGAGCGTCTTCACGTCGACGACTGTGACGTCATAGATTTCTTCCACCGCTTTTTTTATGTCATCCTTTGTATCTTCGACGTCAGCGATGAACGTGAGCTTGTTCTCTCTATCAAGCTGAGCTGTCGCCTTCTCTGTTACATATGCGTGTTTCAACATGACTCTACTCTTTTCCTAAGGCATTTATCGCCGACTGGGTCCATATTGTTAGTCTACCGGCGTGCGTACCGGGGGCCAGAAGCTTAACGTTTAACTGATCCACGGTTACAGCATCAACCCCGGGCAAATTGCGCGCTGCCAACACGGACCTCGCGCAGATCATAAGGATGCTCTTTTTGTTCTTATAGCGTCGGCCCCGCCGCTTGCCTTTCCCGGCACGCACGCGTTTGCCGCGTTTCGCTTTCTCTACGTCTTGCCAGACGTTGAGCGCGACCAGTACTTCTGCTATCTCGCTGGTCGTGGCCAACTCTTCGAAGGCGTCCTCAAGTATGAGCGGAAGGGTTCCTTCAAACCGATGACCTCGCGCTTTAACTAGATCAGGTTTTGCGGTTGCTGCGATCGCAGATCGCATCGCTTTCTGCCTTTCTTTCCTGTTTATCTTCTCGAAAAATGCCCTCTTCGAGCTTGGCGGATGTGCTTTTCTTCCGCCAACGGCTTGTGGCACCCTCGCAACCCTGCTGGAGTTCTTCAATCGCGGGACTTGCGCGACTCCTCGCCCCGATCCCCACGATTCCGCTGAGGTCTTAAGGCCCGCCGTGGGCTGGGATCCATATGCCTGCCTCCTGTTTGCCTGGGAAACTACGACTGCCTTTTTGATGAGATCTGGGCGATAGAGTTCGTCGAAAAGCTCCGGAAGATCTATTTTCTTCCCTGCCTTCCCCTTCAGACTCATTACCCGCCCTTTCATCTTATCTCACTCCTTGCTTCGATTGAACGCTTATGTAGCTCAGATCAGGGACCGTGTGTGCGGTTTTGAATGGCCTGGTTGCCGGTCTCATTCGAATGAGCCGCTTGGCAGGTCCTGGAATCGACCCGTGTAGAAGAACGTACGCACCTCGGATGAGCCCATATTTGAGAAATCCGCCCGCGGGAGTCACTACAGCTCCGTCCGGTCCGATTTTAAGTATTCGCTTATTGTACTCGGTTCTTTGTTGATAGCCCATCTGACCAAGTTGGGGGACCGTCCACCTAACACGCGCTGGGTTCCACGGACCAAGATTCCCGATGTGGCGCCCTTTGCCACCCCTGAACGCTTTTCTATCCTGGATGGTGACGCCCCACCGTTTGACTGGCCCCTGAACCCCTTTGCCCTTTGTCACTGCGACTACGTCGACGAGCATACCTTCTTTGAAGACGTTGACAGCATCGATTTCTTTTCCTAGGAGATCATCCGCATATGCATATGCAGCGCTTGCATCGTCTCCACCAACGGGCACTTCCATTAGTTCAGGCACCTTCTTTGGAATGCCACTAACCGCCGCTGGCGAGGTATGAACCAGTACGCGGATCTCGTCCGCGCCGTCGAGACCCGCATCACGGTGTACTGCCTCTTTGGGAAGCGGCCTGCGCTTTGCAACATCGCCTCCGATATTGCTGGCCCAAGTTTCGAGCACAATGCGCTTTCCATAGGGCGTCTTACGGTACGCGCGCACGGCCGCTACTTTCATCGCGGGAGTTTCGACGACCGTGGCGGGCACGCTTATCTCTAATCCTGCCGTTGGGCTATTGGGGGAGTCATCCACTAAGATCACGTGTGTCATCCCAGCTTTGTAGCCCGCGAATCCCGGTACTCGTGGCTCGTCTTGCTCTGGCCACGAGCGGACTCGCGGCACTTCGCTCTTTGCCCTCTTTCGGGGGCTGTAGGCGAGCGATCCGCGTCTCGGGCGATGTCTTTTTGACATAGGTTTACCTCATGTTGATTCGTGCAGCGCGATATTGAACACGCTCAACGTGGCTATGATAGCTTCTTCTGTGCGCACCGTTTTTGTCCCTTGCTCCGGGATCGTATTAACGACAAAGTCTGAAGCATCCTCCAGCGATAGCCCCGCTTCCTGGAATAACGCTTCTACTCCGCGGTTTGGAGCCCCAAATACGAAAGTCATCATTTCGGCGCTTCTCCTTCTTATTTCATTGTGTATAACGGGACTTATTGGCTGTCCGTGCCTCGAGGTGGCGACGACCAACCCCTCCAACGCATCTGCGATGCTATCGACCACCCGGACCGAATACCCCCAATAACGCGGCGGCTTCTGAGTCAGTTCAACTTCAAGCGGGTCTCGCGAAAAGATCTTAACTGTCACGCGCTCCCCTTTGCGCAACGTGGCCGTTCGCAAAAAGGCCGGGCAATCCAAACCGATTTCAACCCAAGCGCAGTCAGTTCCGACGTCTATCACAATTCCTTCTCGAATGTCATCACGCTCGGTCGCGTGATGAGGGGTCTTCAACGGGGGAACGACCCCAACGGATCTCAACTCATTTGAGCGCGGAAAAAGCAGCTTTCGAAAGGTACTGCGGCGCCTCCATGTACTGCAATATCGACGCGATGAATAGGCTGTCATCGTACGCAGCATCACGGTAAATCGTGACGCGATGCACCCTGAATATTGCCGCCGCGCGAGCGACTTGTCCGACCTTGTATGTCTTTATTTTCTGATCGGCGGTTTCGATGGTCAAGGATGAAGGCACTGCGAGCTGTATCTTGGGGTGCATCTTTGCACATTCTGCGTGATTTCGCCTGACCCGTGTAGTCTTTAGAAGTGCAACAAAGCTACTTAAAGGTTTCTGACGCTGCTGCGGCTCGCGTCACGCGATTCCGATACCCCTAAATAAAGTAAAACCTATATAAATGGCCAAGCATGGACGACGCCAGCGGCGCAGCCCAAAAGCTTCGCGCTGCAACTTTTTCAGTTTTTGTCAATGTGCTCCTGCTCTCCACGAAAATTATCGTGGGGGTTGCCAGTGGTAGTCTGGGAATACTCGCCGAAGCGGCCCATTCGCTGCTCGACCTTCTTGCATCGGGCTTCGCGTACACAGGCATCAGAAGCGCAAATAGGCCACTAGATGAAGAGCATCCCTACGGGCACGAGAAGTACGAAAACTTTTCAAGCCTCGTACAGACCGCACTTCTTGGCGTTACAAGCATATGGATCTTCTATGAGGCGGGCCTGCGACTTCTCACAGGATTTGCTATCCAGATAAACAATACGCTCTATTATGCCATCGCCATTATGATTTTTGCCATCATAGCAGATTTCGCCGTTTCGAGATATCTGTTTCAAAACGCCCGAAAATACGGAAGTTCAGCCTTAGAAGCCGACGCGTATCACTTCTCAACGGATATCTATAGCTCCATAGCTGTGCTTCTCGGCTTGGTGGCCGCCAAGTTCGGCTATGTCGTCGTCGACCCTTTGGCCGCGATCTTCGTCGCGGTCATCATGCTCACGACTTCCATTAGGCTCGGGCGAAAAACGACGCAGGTCCTCCTCGACGCCGCCCCGCCGAAGGAAATCACGTCAAAAATCAGAGACGTTATAGCGGACAACCGCGACATAACTGACTTCCATGATCTGCGAGCCCGGCAAGCCGGCAGCAGCTTATTTGTGGACGTGAGCATCCACGTCCTGCCGAACCTTAGCCTTGAAGACGCTCACAACATTGCCAACAAGCTGGAAAAAGACATAAAGACGCGCGTGCCAAACGTTAAAGAGTCCATTATTCACATTGAACCGGAGACATCGACGCGAAAAACGACATGATCGAAGTAGTAACGCCATCGAGACTTCATATCACCCTGATTGACTTGAGCGGCTCCCTTGGACGCATTGATGGTAGCGTAGGACTGACTCTCGACTTTCCATCCATGAAGATCAACGCGCGAGAAGATGCCCAACTATCCGTCTCAGGAAACACGGCGTTCGAAGACCGAATCAAAAGAGCGGCATCAGCGATCATGATGCAGCACGACGTCGGCGGCGTAGCGATCGAGGTCGTTGACGAGTATCCCGCTCACGTTGGATTGGGCTCGGGAACCCAAGTCGCATTAGCAGTCGGAACGGCGATGAGCGAACTTTACGATTTGCACTTGACGCCAAGCGCCATCGCACGATTGACAGGAAGGGGGGTACCTCTGGTATCGGCGTCGCGGCGTACGAGCTGGGGGGCTTCATCATCGACGGCGGCCATAAAGGCAAAAAACAGTTCTTGCCCTCGTCAGCTTCTGGAAAATATGATCCGCCACCCATACTCGCTCGTCACGATTTTCCAGATTGGAAGATCGTTCTTGCAGTTCCAGACCTGCACGGAGCAAGTGACGAGCGCGAGATCGACGTGTTCCGACAACACTGTCCGCTGCCGCTCACCGAGGTCCAAGAGCTCTGCCACTTACTCTTAATGGAGATGCTTCCCGCAGTCGTGGAACAGGACATCGAGAGTTTTGGACGCTCGATCGATCGAGTGCAGACGCTCGGTTTCAAACGCCGAGAACTTGCGCTACAGCCCTTCTGCGCTGGCCTAATACAATATATGAGAGATAACGGAGCTTTCGGCGCCGGAATGAGCTCGTTTGGTCCGGCCGTTTACGGAATAACTGACGGGAAGCGGCTACACGCAGCAGTGCAGCGTTACTTGCGTGAGACTATCGGGGGAGACGTACACGCGGTGAAAGCGCGAAACGGCGGTGCGCGTGTCCGAGAGATTTCTTCCGGCTAGGAACTCTACGTTTCTAAAGGTTAGGGAGTGTACGCGATTCGTATGGAGAACACAAGTCTGCAACTGTCGAAGGCTCAAAGATTGTTGCTCGTAACTGACGGCTCGGTTACGACTCTGCTCGAAGTGCTAACGGGAAAACCCATCGGTGTGACGACGCTGCTTCAGCAGGTCGTGGAAGCAGACGCCGAACGGGCGAGAGTCTTGGACGTGGAAGAAGGTGATGAGTTAAACTATCGCGTCGTCGTTCTCAAAAACGACGACGATGATCAACCGCTGATCTATGCCGAGTCCTACACGCCGATCGCACGTCTCCAAGAAGAGTTCAGAGACGACCTGATGAAGGCCGATATACCGATAGGACGTATAATGAATCAACGGAAGATCGAGTCGCGGCGTGAAATCAGACGCATCGAGACCATCTGCAACGAAGAGCTGAACGAATTATTCGGGGTGGCTCAAAACGTGCCACTGTTATCACGAACCTATGATATCATCTCTCACGACACGGTGCTGATTCGCATAACTGAGACGTTCCCTTCGACCCTTTTCGCACACACGTCCATGGAAATGCCGTGAAGACTGTCACTAAGGCGCGCATGTGCTGTCGATATGCACGCAGCGAAAATGATGACACAGCAACTAACTGCGCGACTTGTTTTGCTTCCATAATCGTGAGCTCGTTCGTAGATTTACGCAAGTTAGCGCGGCGCAAAGGCTGTGTTTGTCGTCAATCCTACGTGCAACTATATCTAAGCAGTACGACGGGTCGAAAAACATTCAGGATCATCGTGCTCCGTTGCAGGCTGTAACGGGAGACACTCACAAGCAGAGCTCGCTCACTTCGTTGGTTAGAAAAATCTTCAGCCGCTGACCGTGATGCTTGTTGAGCTTGTTGAGGGTTGAAGCGAGCCGTAACCAGAATAACTGAGCGTAACCTTGTACGTCCCGTCTTTCGGCACGCCGCTGTTAAGCGTAAAGTACGCAGTGTGGAAACAGCCGGGTGCTGAAGTCAACTGAGTTGTTGATACGCCGGCGATCGACACAGTAACGGTGCCCCCGCAAACGGTCGTCCCGGTGGCTTGGGAAGTCACATCGATCACCCAATTTATTTGCTCCCCCTTTGTGAAAACTAGCTGTGGCGGACCGCCACTTCCTATGCCAAGTGCGATCGAAGTCTGCCCTGACGGTTGAGGCGTAGCCGTTGGCGACGACGTCGGAGTTGGCGATGACGTTGGAGTTGGTGTTGCCGTCGGAATTGGTGTTGCCGTCGGAGTTGGCGAAGCGCTAGCACTGGGTGACGGCGTGACGCTTGAGACCGCTGACGAACTCGACGTTGTCGTAGATGACGCAGTTGTTGACGAATTACTTGTGCTCACTACTTGTGGGCTAGGAGTTGGAGAAGTTGAAGAGGTACACCCAGCTACCAAAATAGTAGCGATCACCGTTGCGACCACCAGCAAAGACAGAAGACTTTTCCTCATGTTATTTGCTCAGATAGCGTTACATGCGGCCCGTATATAAGAATGACGATAATCCTCGTTAACTGTCTCTTTACAGATTTGTGCAGCCTCTCGACTACTGCACTATGACATTGACCGCGCTGCTCGTCGATGCTTGATAGGTGCTGTCGCCGGCGAAGGCGGCGTAGTAGGTGCGTTGTCCGGTGGAGGCCCCGCTCGTGGTAATGGTGATCTGGCCATTAGCATTGGTGGGATTGGTCGTGTCGTTGTAGCGGACGCCGTGGAGGTAATGGTAGATAATAACGTTCTCTCCTGAGAGCGGCGTCGTGCCATTACTCAAAGTGGCGTTGAAGGTGACGGACTGATTGACCGCGGGAGTGGAGTTGGACGCGGTGAGAGTGAGCGCGGTCGGCATCTTGGCGACGGTCACATTCACCGTGTTGCTTGTGGCGTTGGTATAGGTGGCGTTACCGTCGTAAACGGCGCGGTAGTAGTAGGTGTTCGCCGCCGACTCGTTGTTACTGAACTGGTATCCGCCCGTGGTGTTCGTCACGTTCGTGGTCACGTTGGTCCACGTGGCGTTGTCCGTGGAACGCTGCAGGGCAGTGGTCACGTTACCTATTCCAACGGCGCTGGCGCTCAGCGTGCCGTTGACGGTGAAGTTCTGCATCATCAATGCAGATGCGGGCGCGGCAATCGTGAGCGCGGTCGGCATCTTGGCGACGTTGGTGACGTTTTCGGTGACGGCAGTGCTCGCCGATGTCTTGACGTTGGTGACGTTTTCGGTGACGGCAGTGCTCGCCGATGTCTTGACGTTGGTGACGTTAATAGTGACGGCGCTGCTCGTCATTGACTGATATGAACCATCGCCGAAGAAGACAGCGTAGTAGGTGCGTGTGCCGGGTGTGGTCCACTTCGTTGCGAGGGTGAGCTGGCCTTTCGCGTTGGTGGTCTTAGTGATGTCGCTGTAGCGAACGCCGTCGAGGTAGTGATAGACGGTAACGTTCTTTCCTGAGAGAGCCGTTCCGCCGCTCGTCAAGGTAGCCGTGAAGGTATCGGACTGGTTGACGGCGGGGGTGGTGCTTGACGCGGTGAGGGTGAGCTGCGGCTGTGCTTTGACGTTAATAGTGACGGCGCTGCTCGTCATTGACTGATATGAACCATCGCCGAAGAAGACAGCGTAGTAGGTGCGTGTGCCGGGTGTGGTCCACTTCGTTGCGAGGGTGAGCTGGCCGTTGGTGCCAGTGTTCGCAGTGGTGTCGCTGTAGCGCACGCCATTGAGGTAGTGGTAGATTGTGACTGATTTGGACGATAGGGCCGTTGAGCCGCTCTTGAGGGTGGCGGTGAAGGTGTCGGACTGGTTGACGGCGGGGGTGGTGCTTGACGCGGTGAGGGTGAGCTGCGGCTGTGCTTTGACGTTAATAGTGACGGCGCTGCTCGTCATTGACTGATATGAACCATCGCCGAAGAAGACAGCGTAGTAGGTGCGTGTGCC
The DNA here is from genome assembly GCA_963720465.1 of Methanobacteriota archaeon. Taxonomy (GTDB): domain Archaea; phylum Halobacteriota; class Bog-38; order Methanoflorentales; family Methanoflorentaceae; genus Methanoflorens. The sequence continues at coordinate 2,223,256 of OY970393.1, read as the reverse complement.
GGGTGTGGTCCACTTCGTTGCGAGGGTGAGCTGGCCGTTGGTGCCAGTGTTCGCAGTGGTGTCGCTGTAGCGCACGCCATTGAGGTAGTGGTAGATTGTGACTGATTTGGACGATAGGGCCGTTGAGCCGCTCTTGAGGGTGGCGGTGAAGGTGTCGGACTGGTTGACGGCGGGGGTCGTGCTCGACGCGGTGAGGGTGACCTGGGTGGGCTGCCCGGTGGCCCCCTTGGCAAGCGACGCCGACGTGGTCGCAGGGTAATAGACTTGCATGGCTGCGACCAACTTGTCAAATCCGAGCGATTGGTACTGGCTTAGCCCATCGGGATTGTCACCACACCAGACGTGGAAGCTGGTGAAGCCGATGCCATTAGCATACGACCAGTTCAGCATTGAGAGATACGAGGGCGTGCCGCTGCCGCTCACTGAGTTAGCGTATATCTGGTTGTCTCCGCCACTATTAGCCCACGTGCCGGCGAGGATGCCGTTCTGGATGCCAAGCGCAGCGGCCTGCTTTGATCCGTTTTGTATGTACTGCCACTCAGAGGGGTAGTAGCTCTCCCAGCTGTTCGCGACCGTAAATGAGTTCGTATACACTGGATACCCCCCTTCCCACAGGCCGCACTGGTCACAGTTGAAGTTCACATAGCCCTTGAAGTAGTGCGCCATGTACTCGAGGTCGCCGCTCCTGCCGCCTTCCGAGGCGACGTATTGCCATCCGGCGGTTTTGAGTGATTGGAAATAGCTTGCAAAATTGCTTATCGGCGTGCTCTGAAGCTGCCCGCCGTCCCAGATGGGCATTTCGATATCAATAATCGGCAGCATATTGAGCGACTTGATCGTGGTGAGCTGCGTCTGATACGTCTGACTGTCGGGGACAACCACGCAGACAGCGGTGAATCCTTGTTGTTTAAAATAGTTCAAATTGGTGGTAGTTACCATTGACGGCGCGCAGCCAATCCAGTACTGTATCGGGTGCGTCGTCGCGCCGACTACTGGCTGCGCCTCGGCCGCGTTGGGTACGCCCGCGAGGTTTGCCGTGGCCGCAGTGAGAGAGATCAAAACCGCACCTAAAAACAAAAGAAATGCGAACCTTTTGAAACGCTGAGTCCAGCCGTGAATGCGGACACGCGTTTTTTGTTGAGGAGTTGACATCTTTGGCAGGTCTCTGGATGTTGGCAAAAGCTGCAGCGATATGCAGCCAAAGACGAATTCTGGCGTATAGGCAGTCTCCTTAGTTTTTTTGCAATGCTACTTAGTCTTTGTTATTTGTACCTGCCATTCCGACCGCGCTGCGGCGCTAGAAACGTCAAATGGCAGCGATTTTAGCGGCGTGATGAAAATGAGAGCAGGCGCGAGGCGCGGACATACCACACATCACCGAGGGGCTCGACTCAAGCACGCTAGAGCTCCGTCGTGCTCTCAGCGCTTGTCATACGCCCGATTGCCGGATTACCTGGCTTCCGAGCATACTTCAGGTAGATGACCGCAAAGCCTAGAAACCACACTGGAAAAAGTATGTAGCTTGCGTAGTCATGAACTGCCCACAGGGCGTTAGCGCCATAGTAGTACCCGGCCGTGAACAACGCCAGCAGCCTCACAAAGTTCTGCAGATACGCGCCAACAACGCCAAAAATAAACAGTCCGAGCACGGCCTTGTTACTTGGCTTTCGATCTACGAGCATAAGGGCAAAAATCGCCAGAAATATCGCTAACGAATCGCTTCCAGCGCACCTCGTGTCGACATTCACAACAATGTTGTAGCCCATCAGGCTGTTTAGCGTTACCGTGACCCCACTCAAAGTGACAGGCACCCTGGCCAATTGCAATGTTGACACGCAAAGAACTGCCGTTGCCCTCGGGAAAGGAGCCGCCACTGCGCTTTCGAGTAGCGCCGGAAAAACGACTGCAATACCGAACACTCCTAGCAGCATGAGCGGTATTTTTGACGCCTTTCCAAAAAAAAGCGTAAATTGAGCGACGACGACAAAAACAATGGCAAATAGAGTTAACGGAAGCGATTCTACAAAAGTAGCAGCGTAGTATAGGAGCCCAAGAGAGGCGCTGGCAAGTATTATGCCGGCGACCACCCATCGACTATCGGTCCCCGTGCGGGCGGCGTCGAGAATCTCCGTTCGCTTAACGTAAACCCACGCCACGCACAGAGCTAGAACTGCCCATAAATAGAACCCGTTTTGCTTTAGCGTGGCGTAATTAAGGGGGGGAGCGACGTTGGCAAAAGCGCTCCCGAAGACCAAAAAAGTGAGAGCGAGGCACGCGAAGAGCAGGCCCATCTTCAGCCTGACGCTTTGATTCTGTCTGAGCTGCGAACGATCCACTGGTTTTGTGCCTCTAACAAATCAGTTTAAAAAATGTGCGACCTCAACGGAATGGCTTGCTGTTAACGATAGCCTTGGCTAACGACAGCCTTAATACTAGTTACGATTTTTGAAAACGTGTATAGATATACTTTTTTGTACAAACTGCCATGTTTGAAACCCCTGTTGCGATACGAATGGACGTTGATAGCGCACAAGATATTGCCTTGGTGCCTAAACTGCTGGACTTATTTCGGGTTTTTGACATCAAAGGGACGTTCTTCGTGACCACTGGCCCCGACCGACTAGCGCTTAATCTCTTCAGGCACATCGCAAACCCGCGACGTTACCTGAAGTTCATCAGATCGAAACCACTGCGATACCGATTCCAAAGTTTAAACGGGATCTTGCGGAACGTGCGCGTCGAGGCAGCGTGTCCGGCAGCCCTGCTGGAGATTACCGCAGAGGGACACGAACTAGGATTGCACGGGTATGATCACTACGCATGGATGAATGAAGTGCCAGCCATGGACGAGAGAACTATCAAAGCGCTCATCAGCAGAGGGCTCAAGGCGCTCACGGCAGCATCTGCAAGCAACATAACGGGCTTTGCGTCGCCGGGATTTACCGTCACCAGCGCTTTGCTCCGCGCCATTGATTCGTTCGGCTTCAGTTATTCAAGTGATTTCAAATGCCTAGAACCGACGTCTCCGTTTTACCCTAAGACTGGCGCAGCGACACGGCACGTACTGCAAGTGCCGGTTTCGATGGATTCGATCGGCGAACTGTGCGCGAACGGCGTCTCAGAAGACGAGATCAAAGTGCGAGTACACGAGAGCGCAGATCGTTGGCACAGCAAGAGGCTGCCATTCGTATTGTACGGACACCCGTCCTCGGAAGTAGGCTGCTATGCGGAGCTTTTCTCCTCCGTCTTGCAAGACTTGAGTGAAGACGCGCGCTTCACATTCTTAACGCTAGCTCAAATTGCACGACAATGGAAGGTGCGCGTTTGAACTCGTTGAAGATCGCACACATTTATGAGCTCGGTCCGCAGCCGGAAGGGGTATTGCTAGGGGGGATTGAAGTTGCACTGCTCGAGCTGTCGAAATCGCTAGCAAAACTCGGACACGAAGTGACGATAGTAAGCGGGGCAAGCAGCAGAGCCTCTGAGTTTCGCATTGAAGACGTATCAGTCAAAAACGTTGACCTTGCAGGCACTATGAAACGCACGTGGGATCCTGCGAATCTCAGATTTGCCCGACAGGTCGCGTTTCCGTTTGCTAGCCTTGCAGCAGATCTCTCCGGGTTTGATATCTACCACGGCCATTTCTACACATCAGGCGTGGCAGCAAACGTCTTGGCTCGAAAACATGGAGGAGCCGCCGTCAACACACTTCACGGATCCTACTATGACATCTGGCGCTACATAGAGCCACCTCTAGTCGCGTCACTCTACAGATTTACAGAACGCGCGCTCGCCCCCGCGCTTGCGCGAATGTCCAAGATGCAGATTCACACGGGCGCGTATTTCGCCCGCAGAGTCATTGAATGGGGCGCACCCGCCGACAAGGTCGTGACAATACACAACGGCTTCGATCCGCGCGAGTTTCACCCCGATGTTGTTCCCGCAGAATCCCTCTCGGACCAAACCGTTCTGTTTACCGCGCGAAGACTTGTCGAAAAAAACGGCGTGGACTATCTCATTTTGGCCATGCCGGACATCATCGCGCAACACGATGCCCAGCTTGTGATAGCTGGAGATGGGCCACACAGGCATCACCTCGAAAAACTTGTTGAGCAGAACGGCCTTCAAGAGAAGGTATCGTTCATCGGAGCAGTGCCGCACACAGAGTTGCCTCAGTACATTTCGGCATCGGATATCGTCGTGATCCCAAGCTTGATGGAAGCGTCCAGTCTCTTCTTAATCGAGGCAATGGCCTGCGAACGTCCGGTGGTCGCAACGAACGTAGGGGGAATTCCTGAGATATTGAACGACCGCTGCGGCGTGCTCGTGCCCCCACGAGATGTGTTTGCGCTGTCACAAGGTGTGAATCGACTCCTAGCTGATCGAGACCTACGAGACGATCTTGCAACAGAGGCTTATGCAGCCGTTAGAGAAACCCTGACGTGGGATAACGTCGCTCTGAGGACTGAGAAAGCGTACGCGAAGGCACTTTCGCGGATGAGTAGCTAACGGTAGTAATCAGGGGCTCTTACTTTTCTGAATTCTACGCAGCGCTTGCACGAATCTAGCGGGACTATTCCAAAAGCGCCGCAGTGCACGTATTTGGTTGCCCCGTATTGCTCGTATCCCATAAACGCCAGACAGTCTATGTCGGGTTCTGTTGTGCTGGTTCCTAAGCCCATACACCCCACAAAAAATCGTTCATATTATTATTATTTATAAGTTGGTGCTCACTTCGTACGCAAAAACAGCGTTAGAGGTAGCGCGCTGCGGTTACGCGCGGGCTATCGTAACGAACCCAGTGTGCCCCACTCGTGTCGCAGGGCGAGTACCTCTCTTTCCGAACTGTATTTCCCGCTCAATTACCTCAAACGTCTTGATTTGTGTAAAGCGCGCAAGCGCCCTGCGTGCTTCAAAAGCCTGCTCATAGAACGGAGAGAAGGTTGCAATGAACCCACCGGGCGCTAGATATCCCTTTACCACTCCGATTGCTTTGACGATTTCGTACAAATCGAGGGTGATGAGGTCGAATTCCATCTCTGAGGTCATTTCGAGCACGTCGCCTTCAACGATATCAATGTTCGTCAGGCCTACGTAGCGTACATTCTGCGCAGCGCGTCTAGCAAAATCACTATTGATCTCGTACGACGTTACGTGTTCGGCGACGCTTCCTAAAAAGATCGCTGTGATTCCCGACCCTGCGCCTGCGTCGAGGACAATATCCTTATTGTTAAGACCCGTATGAGCAACTATAGTGCCGATGTCCTTCGGCATCATGGGCGCGCCCGTTCGCTTCAAGTGACGAAAATAGTCAGGAGCGCGGGGTTTGAGCACCTTGAACTCCGTGCCCAGGTGCGTGGTAATTGTGCTTCCGTATTCCAGAGCTCGTAGAATCTCGAGGTTGATGACGCCCGCGTCCGTGTGAAGCTCCCCCTCGGATCTAACTAAGAATTGCCTTTCGGCGTTCGCGACAGAGATCAAAAGCGCGTGCTTTACCATATTTTGCTGCTACTGCCCCTTCAATTTGAGGATGGCATCAGCAAGATCTCCGCCGGAAGTCACGAGGGCCTCTCGCGCAGCATCCTCGCTGACTCCCGCCTGTTCTGTAACTATTTTGACGTCTTCATCGTTCACTTTCGCACGCTCTGTGGGCTCCCCGGATATCTGATAGTTCTTAGTTCCTTGCGCCGTCATCACGGTCACCGTTGCGTCTTCGAAAATGAGTTCTTTATCAGAAAGCTGGATGATCACCCGCTCGACGTTTTCCAACTCTTCGACGTCGATCCCCATTTGTTTCATCATTTGCTGTAGTTTTTTGGGACTCATTCCCCGCATGCCCGGAATCATAGAATCACCCACGTTAATGACACATTCAAAGGATTTTTACATTATGGTGCACGATTCGGAAAGTCTAAACGCACAATGCGTCTTTAATCCGTCTCAAGGAAACCCTGCCTCGTTCTCACTGCCACTCCCTTGTTGAACGCACACATCTCTAGTGGGCTCAAGAGAGCCCGACCTGTCGCTATGAGCGCGTCACGTTCGTCGACTAAGAGCACCTCGTCCTGCGCCCTCAAATCAGGGTCAGCATCTATGACGTGTTTTGCAAAGGCCGTTCTTCCCGCCCCGACGAACGGCGCAGATTCGGCATTGACGACAACACGCAGCTTCGGGTACGAAAAAAATTCGTGGAGCCGACGTGCTCCTAGCTCGCCTAGCGTGAAAAGTCCGTCAGACGCGCGCAGTGTCGCCACCCTAATTCCGCCGTCGAGAACCTGGCTGACCCTTCGCGTTCGCGATAGCACGAAAGTGACCGTTTCAGGAAAGAGACTTTCTCCGGCACCAGACCCGAACTGGTAATCTGCAATGATCCGGACGCGTCGTAGCACAAGCGTTATATCTCCACGCTATGCATTTTAGGTTTATGCCTCTCGAGCCGTTATCTGCTGAAGACATGCGGCGCATCGACGAAAACTGCGTTGGGCTCGGCATTTCCAAACTGCAGCTCATGGAAAATGCGGGAAAGGCTGTCGCGGAACGCGTACGGCAGCTCTGCGAAGGTTCACGCGGCTCTTCCAAGTCAATAGCCATCATCTGCGGTCTAGGGAACAACGGGGGCGACGGCTTTGTTGCGGCTCGGCATCTGTCGCGCGATTTTGCCGTTCACGTGGTGCTAGTCGGCCATGAGAACGCCCTGAAGACTGAAGAATCACGAAAGAACTGGAAGATTTTGGAACACTTGGATCATTCGGTAACGCTTTGTCAAGGCGCCGCAATTTTTGGCCCGGAAAGTCCTCTGACGACGTTAGAAGGTTATGACCTGCTTGTCGACGCCGTTCTTGGAACCGGGTTAGCAGGGCCCGTGCGCGAGCCGGAACGAACTGTTATTCACCTAATCAATCGCACAGAAATCAAGACACTGTCGGTTGATGTGCCAAGCGGGTATCGAACAGAGACTGTGGTTGATTCAGATTACCTAGTAACCTTTCATGGCCTTAAAGCAGGCACACGGTTAAAGGGAACCACAGTCTGCGATATTGGGATTCCACTGGAGGCAGAACTGTACACTGGCCCGGGAGATTTGTTGCTGCATCGGCGCGCGGAAAGTCACAAAGGGGAAAATGGGCGCGTGCTGATTATTGGCGGGGGCCCCTATTTGGGGGCGCCAACGTTCGCTGCTATGGCGGCGATGAGAGGCGGGGTCGATATCGTGACTGTTGCATCACCAAACGCTGAAATCATAGCAGGATTCAGTCCAAACCTCATAGTTCGAAAGGTAGGTATCAACCGATTCACCACACGAGACGTTGAGAGTCTGATCGAGCTCATTGCCAAGCACGATTCCGTGGTGCTGGGTCCTGGTCTCGGTGCTGACGCAGAGACGATCCGAGCTGCTAGCGCGCTAATAACGGCTTCTAACAACCTAACGCTCGACGCAGACGCGCTCCTGGGCCTTGCGCACGCAGAGTATGAGAGCGGCAGAATCGCGGTCACGCCACACCTGGGCGAGTTTGCAGCTCTCACAGGTGCCGTAGTTCCAAGCACGCTTCAAGAAAGAATAGAAGCGGTGAAAGCTTTTTCGCGAGATTGGGGCGTAGTAACACTACTAAAGGGTCGCATCGATATTATTTCGGACGGAACGAAACACAGGCTCAACAAGACCGGTAACGCCGCGATGACCGTCGGGGGCACTGGCGACGCCCTAGCGGGGCTTGTCGGTGCTCTCTCAACGCGCCTGGGCAAAATGCAAGCAGCTTCAGCAGCTGCGTACCTTAACGGTCGTGCCGGCGACTTGGCATATTTCCGCTTTGGATACAGCCTCTTGGCAACAGACGTTATCGACTGCATAGCAGACGTTTTGGCCGGACGATCAAAATGATCGGCGCTCCGCCCCCTTGCGAGTCCATGACGTTCTCTTTAACAGCGACGCACGTAATCCGAAAGCAATTAAGAGAGAAACCAAAGCAAGACAGCAATGAAGACTGTTGAAGTGATGCCCTCAGCAGCGAGCCGCAAGTGCTCACTCCTCGGAATTTGAAGGTGCACAGGCGCTCGCTCGCTTGAGGCCGATGTAGACCCACTGGTCGTAAATGCTGGTATCGTCCCGGTTGTCAATAAGTTCGCCTTCGATGCCAAAGTCTAGCATCGTTTTGTAAATGAAATCAACCTCTTCTTTTTTGTGCACAGTAAACAACAAAAGCCCCTCACTAATGACCGTGGCAGCCTCTGATAATATCTTCCGCCAATCAGGTTTGTTGAACTCATAAATGGACCCGAGCATAAAACCAACGACGCACCTGAACTCGTGGTACTTGGCGAGTTCGTATTCCGCTAGGCAACGGGCGTCCATCACCAGCGTGTTTTCTTTGGTAAGAGCGCCGTAGAATAACCCCTCACAAACTGCGCATTTATCGTTATCTATTGCATACACGTTATATCCAAGCTCGCGGAGCGCAGCGGTGGCCATGCCGTTGCCACAGCATACCTCCAGCATCTCTTCCGCGTTGAAATCGTATAATAGGTCTATTTTAGTCTTAAAAAGCAGCTGTAAGCGCTCCTGACGCTCAGGCGAGTATGCTAGCACGTGAGCTCGTCTGCCGCCGTAACATTCACAGGATTCACCACTCACTAGCAGGTCGCACAAAAGTACGCATACCGCCGCGTGAAAATCGGCTGCCTCGATCACAAACGATCGCTTATTGTCGGATTTGGCCCCCTGATATAGCGCTCTGGCATAGCTATCGAACTCTGGATCAAACCGGACTATGTCGGTGACTAACGTCCAAAAATCCTGCTTGAAGACAATTCCGCGTATTTGACCTTCACAAATGAACGAAGCGATCGCGTCTATCGGTGAATCGAGCATCTCTCGAAGAAGAAACTTCGAGAAGGTAGTATCCCTTAGGCCCGCGTACGTGTCGTCTACGAGCAGCACACTCGTCGCGCTAAGCAGCTTCTTCAGATCCATTTCAATGACTCTCGTGTGCACTTCCGACCGCATCTTCAAGTGTTATGCCTTTCCTGGCAAGGTAGCGGTCGATTCCGTCCGCCACACGCTTAAAGATCGATAGATCCCCGGCCACGGCCGACCCGATTTGAATGGCCTTCGCTCCTGCCATAATGAGCTCCAAGGCGTCCTCGTAACTGCCGACCCCGCCGACCCCGACAACAGGGATGCTAAGGGCTTCGTAGAGATCGTAAACACATTTAACCGCGACGGGCCTTATCGCACCGCCTGAGAGTCCGCCAAACACGTTACCCAAGACGGGCCTTCCGCTTTCCACATCGATCGCCATTCCCTTGACGGTGTTTATCGCCACTACAGCGTCAGCCCCACCTTTTTCTGCTGCGTGCCCTATTTCCGTGATATCAGTTACGTTAGGAGTGAGTTTGACCCATACAGGAAGTTTGACCTGTTTTTTCACAGAGCGCGTAATAGACTGGACCAGTGCCGGCTCTGAGCCAACTTCGATTCCATACCCCCGGGCGTGAGGGCAGCTTAGGTTAAGCTCAAGGGCGTCAGCGAACCGGCAAAACGTTGTGGCTAGCTCAGCGAATTCGTCTGCGTTGGCGCCAAATATACTGACGATTAGTGGTTTTCGTTCGGCTTCGGCAATCAGCTGCTCAAGTTCGGCAGTAAACGCGAGTCCCGCGTTGGGTAACCCAAGCGCGTTAAGAAATCCAGATGAGGTCTCAACGAGGACGGGCCCGGGATGACCTTCGCGAGGCGTGAGACCTACTGACTTTGTCACTACGCCTCCTGCACCGCACGTCATGATACGCCTTAGAGAAGATGCAGCAGATCCCATAATCCCTGCGGCGAGCATCGTGGGGTTACTAAACGTCAGTTTGCCGATGCGGACGTCCAATTCATCACTTCCAGCCGACAAACTATAAATTTGCCCCAAGATATATAGAGCCGTCTATCAATCTGAATAGGCGTCATCGCATCCGTTGCGAAGACTGGCGCAACTGACGACAAAATGAGCTATGGCACATATCAAAACTTGGTTTGGAGATATTGAACTGCACAACGACGAGATCGCCCGCTCGCAGGTCTTGAAGGCAGACATCGACGCCATGGCACAGCGCTTACAGCAAGAGGACTTTACCGATTTCGATAAAGAATGTAGAGGTCGTCTCAGGGAGATCGCGATCAAACTTCAAGTTGTCAGCTCCGAGCGCGAATACGTTTCACTACTTCGCGCTGTTATGATACAACGCGCGAAGCAACGGATAGTCGCAGCGTTTGCGCAGCCCGACGCACGCATCATCCAACTAATTGATGGTATCGACGACATTGATGAATCGATAAACTTGCTCTCTGAACGGCTTTCGGAGTGGTGTTTGCTGACGTCGGAGACGTCTATGCCAGAGGACCTACTGGAAGCTTTTGCCTCCTCACCTTCCGCACAGTCACCGCTGGCGCAGGAATTTGCCGGTTCCATACGCCAACTTTGCGAATTGAGACAGGAGATAGCAAGCGCCATCGAGCTTGAAATGCGCACCACCGCCCCCAATCTTTCCACGCTCGCTGGTGAATTGCTCGGGGCGCGATTAATCGCTCGAGCAGGTGGCTTAGGGCCACTCGCAAGAATGCCGGCTAGCAGGATTCAGGTAATAGGCGCTTCCAAGGCGCTATTCAGGCATATAAAGTACGGCACAAAACCGCCCAAGCACGGAGTTATTTTTCAACATCCGCTCGTTCGCGGCAGTCACCCGAACAACAGAGGAAAGATTGCAAGAATCTTAGCCGCAAAAATAGCCATTGCGGCTCGTTTAGACTTCTATTCAAAAAAGGTCTATCCTGAATTATTAAGCCAAGTGGAAAAACGAGTTGGCGAACTGCAGACCGCAGAGCGCAACCCCGAACAACATGAAGATAAGATACCATAAGGTCCCTGGAGTTTTTTTACTAGATAGGCAGTTAGCCACGAAAGGCGAAGCCCTGTACGGGGAGAGGACATTCGACGGGTACCGGCTTTGGAATCCGCGAAGGAGTAAGCTGGCAGCATTATTGACGAAGCAGGCGCAAGTGCCTCTGGCGCCTGAGCAGATTGTGCTCTACTTAGGGGCCGCGTCTGGAACGACTGTCTCGCACCTAGCCAACATTGTTTCACTCGTGTACGCCGTAGAGTTTGCGCCACGCGTAGCAAGGGACCTCGTTCGTTTGTCAGAGCGCGTGACGAATATCGTCCCCCTGATTTCAGACGCTGCGCACCCTGACTATGGACCTGTTGTCGAACTTGTTGATCTGCTGTACCAGGACATCGCACAGCCGAGACAAGCTGAAATCGCTGTTAAAAACGCCGAGTTGTTCTTAAAACCACGCGGCTACGCTTGCATTATAATTAAAGCGCGAAGCATAGATGTTACTGAGGAACCCAAAACAGTCTATAAAAGAGAAGTCAAGAAATTAGAAGAGCTATTCGACATTGAGTACGTCTACGAGCTCGAACCGTTTTATAAGGCGCACGCAGCAATCATTGCACGCTTGGCTTAATTGCGTGAGAATCATTAGAGCAAACAGATCACGGTCTTCAGCTTTATCTTCTCGCCGCGTGTGATTCCAAACCGGCAAAACTTTTTAACGAATCACGTGAATGCTAGTTACAGTTCAATAACGAGGATAAAATGGCACGCAAACCAGCTAAGATGTATAGAAAGATTACCGGACCCGCCTACACCAGGAAGTATTATATGGGGGGGGTCCCTGGAAGTAAGATTTCACAGTTCGATACCGGCAACCTAAGTGGCGATTTCAAGGTTGCAGTTTCACTCAGCGTTGATGAACCGTGCCAAATACGACATACTGCGCTGGAAGCCGCCAGGATCGCAGCGAACCGGTACCTGATGAAATCGACAGGTAGGCTTAATTTCAGGCTGAAGCTCCGCGTCTATCCACACCAAGTGCTGCGAGAGAACAAGATGGCCACCGGCGCTGGGGCTGATCGAGTTCAGGATGGGATGAGGAGGGCATTTGGAAAGCCAGTAGGAACCGCCGCCCGCGTAGCCTCTGACCAAAAAGTGTTTACCGTGTTTGTAAATCCTCCTAACTTTTTAAAAGCCAAAGAAGCGCTGCGTAGGGCTTCAATGAAAGTGCCGCCGCCGTGCAGAATTGTCATAGACGAGGGGTTTGAGCTCATCAAAGCGTGACGCCCGGCTACCGGGACCTCTGCAAATTGTGATAGTCAAAGAAGGTGCATAGTACGGACAGTTATGAAAACTACTTGAATCGCGGCATCAAAAACTTGCCTCAGACAACGATAGCTGCGGAACGTTTTTCGATACCTGTACCCCGGGTGTTTGTCGAAGGAAGAATGACTGTTTTTGAGAATTTCGGCGAAATCAGCGACGTGTTAAATAGAAATCCTGAGCACGTGCTCAAATTTCTGTTACGAGAACTCGGGACTGCAGGCAAGCCGGACGGGGGGAGGGTCATTTTTCAGGGCAGATTTTCGCAAGAGATGATAGCCAGCCTCATCGAGGATTATGTTGCCGAGTACGTAATTTGCTCAGAATGCAATAGACCAGACACACATCTAACGAAGAGTGAAAGAACGGTAATGCTAAAGTGTGACGCGTGCGGCGCTCACAGGCCTATACGGAAACGATACGTGAAGAAGGAAAGTGCGGCCAGTGCGCTTGAAGAGGGGAGCGTCTACGACGTACGGATCGAAGCCGTCGGGAAGCGAGGAGACGGGATTGCCAAGGTCGGCAAATACTCGCTGTTCGTTCCGGGTGCGCACAAAGGAGACACCGTAAAGGTACGAGTCAAGAAGATCTCGGGTACTCTCGCATTCACCGAAAAAGTACCGGGTTGAGACGATCTAGAGACGGCCTTGAGGCACACAGCCGTAAGGTACAAGCTCGCCGCTTTAGGAGATTTTTCGCTTCACCAGGCGCCTCGATGTGCAGCCAGAATCGATGTACTCTGGCAATGCGTGAACGTTGGATTTCTCGCGCCATTTTGCGCTCGCCGTAATGCCGGGGCATCGATTGTGGGTTGTAAGAACCCGACCCAGACACGTGGAGCGCCGGGCTCCACGCTCACGGCGTCACCTTCGTAATGGGGCGATCTTCGACTATTTGGAGACGAAGATGCTCTGCTGAGTCAGGAAAGACGATAAGCGGGCCGGCTAAGCTCAACACAATCACTGAGTAACAAAGAACAGCGAGGACAGACGATGTTTGAAATAGTGACCTCAATATTGAGCGAAGGACCTATTTGCGACGATTGTCTTGGGCGTCAATTTGCAAAATGTTCTACGAACCTCACCAACAAACAGCGAGGACAGGCGATCCGAATTGTCAAAACAATGCTTGACAACACACCAGCGAACATCTCCGAATGGGAAGATGCTTATGGCACGTGCTGGGTTTGCGGAGGTCTGTTCAATAATCTCGATTCTTTGGTTGAACGGTGTCTCGAACAGCTCCATGACTACGAGTTCGCGAATTTTCTAGTTGGCACTAAACTGACTGGCAGACTCGCTGAGAATGAAGAAATACTGTGGGCTGAGTCTAAAACGACGACAGCCGAGCCGCTCAAATCAGCTTTAAACAGAGAATTAGGCAAGCGTATCGAGCTTCTTACCGGGAAACAGGCAGAATTTAGCAGGCCAGACATCTTGCTCATAGTCGATTTGGCCAGAGATAAGGTTGAGATTCACGCGAACCCGCTTTTTTTATCCGGCCGATACATGAAGTTCGTTAGGGGTTTGCCGCAGACGAAATGGCCGTGTCGCGAGTGCAGCGGAAAAGGCTGCGCAAGATGCAACTTAACTGGGAAAATGTATCCCGAATCCGTTCAGGAACTGATAGGGGCCCACGCACTTAGCGCAAGCCGTGGCCAAGACGCAATATTTCACGGCGCTGGCAGGGAGGATATCGACGCGCGCATGCTTGGAAACGGCAGACCTTTTGTTCTCGAGATAAAATCTCCTCACAAAAGAAAAGTCGACCTTCAGGAACTAGAACAGGTGATAAACGCTTCGCAAAAAAAAATCGCGGTAAGTCATTTAGTGTTCGCTGACCACGAAGCGGTCGTAAACGTGAAAAACACCCCGTTGGATAAAGTTTATAGGCTTAGAGTAATATACGAACATCCAATTCGTAAGGAAAAGGTAAAAGAAGCGCTCAAGCGACTTGAAGGCGACATAGAGCAAACAACCCCTCAACGAGTAGTGCATCGCCGTGCAGACTTGAAGCGACGCAAGAAAGTATATTCGGCCGAGCTGGAGGGTGATGAGATAATAATTCGGTGTGAGGGTGGACTCTACGTAAAGGAGTTAATATCTGGAGACAGTGACAGAACCACCCCGAGCCTTTCCGGTCTTCTGGGCGTAAATGCAAAAGTTGAAGAACTTGATGTACTACAAGTTGGCGGAGGTCTCTAATGCCAAGATCACACGGTGAGCGGAGGAAGACGCGGTACAAGCTGAAAAAAACCATCAGGGAACGAGGCATTGCTCCGGTAAGTCATGCAATTAGGAGTTTTGAAGCAGGCCAGAAAGTCCATATCGATCTAGACGCAAGCGTCCACAAGGGCATGCCGAATCCAAAGTTCCATGGCAGGACCGGAACAGTGCTCGGGCAACGCGGCCATGCATACGTGGTGGAAGTAACGGACGGCAACGCGATAAAGACGGTAATAGCACGCCCGCAGCATCTGAAAGCACAGAAGCAGGCGCAATGATAGTAAAGACCGTATTGGCAGAGGAGAGGCTCACGCTTTCTGAGGTAAAAGAGATCTTCGTTGAGCTGACAACGCCTCGTTCCGAAGAAGAGTTCACCTACGAGTTCAGACGGGCCTTCGACCACGTCAATACCTTTTCAAAACTTACTGGATCGCAAGCCAGGCAGCTCGTCAACGAGCTAAAGAACCTCGAAAAGATGAAAGATGAGATCGCGATCAGAATCGCTGACATACTACCGTTGTCCAAGGATGAGGTGCGATCCATCTACGCAAAAGAACGGTTTTCGCTGACAGAAGGGGAACTCGACGAAATACTTGACATAGTAACACGCTTTTATTGAGGCCTGGGGCGATCCAAATGAGAGGCGAGAGAGAGCAATATGTCCGCGTATTAGACTATCTGCCACATGGCCACCCTGACGATCCTCGCCCCGTTTACAAGAAGAGGCCTATCATCCATGTGGTAGGCGAGGATAATTTTACCCTGCTCGAACTCATACCACGCGAGAACTATGTTCCGCAGGCCTATGACCGCCTCTATATTGGGGAGGAGGAACGGAGCGAAATCGATCACGTTAAAAGGCGCGTGAGCTACAAGGAACTTACGCACGGTGCAAAGGTTGAGTTGCCTTACGCTCTTGAAATAATAGTTAAAGAGCAGGAGCCCAGGTTTGTGAGCTTCTTCAATGAGGCACTGCCGATTACGACCCGCCTGCATACCCTAGCGCTGCTCCCAGGTGTGGGCAAAAAGCTCATGTGGGAGATTCTTGCGGAACGCAAGAAACGGCCTTTCGATAGTTTCGCCGATATTTCAAACAGAGTGAAGGGCTTGTACCACCCGGAAAAAGTAATCGCGAAAAGAATCGAAGATGAGCTCAAAGATGAGCACGCTAAGTACAAGTTTTTCGCGAAATAGCGACTGACCCGACACCCAAAGCGTTCAATGCCCCGTGGAATCGACCGCAGCTACCATAAAGCGAAATGGGGTCAGCACTTCTTAATAGATGATTACATTATCGAGAAGATCGTCAGCTATGCGGATATAACGCCAACCGAAACGGTTTTAGAGATTGGCGGAGGTACCGGGAACCTCACACGAAAACTCGCGCAGTTATGTTATAGGCTGGTTGTAGTTGAGGCGGATTGGCAGCTGGCACAGAAACTCTGTTCGATACCAGGCATCGACGTGCTGCACGGAGATGCCCTTAGGGTTGAGTTTCCCCCGTTTGACAAGACAGTCTCTAACCTGCCGTATCAGATATCGTCAGAAGTCACGTTCAAGTTGCTAAAGCATCCTTTCACGTGCGGCGTGCTGATGTATCAAAAAGAGTTCGCGCAGCGGATGGTCGCAGCGCCAGGCACGAAGGACTATAGCCGTCTGACGGTCTGCCTCAGCTACAAATCAAAAGTCAAAGTGTTAGCGCGTGTCCCGAACACAGCATTTAATCCGCGCCCTGCAGTTGATTCTGTGATTGTTAGACTGGTCCCAACTAAACCGCGTTTTTACGTACTCAACGATATGTTCTTTCATCGCTTCGTTCGCGCGCTCTTCACGCAAAGACGAAAAACACTTAAAGCTGCACTCACGGTGACCGCACAGCTGCTTGACGTACAAGCGATGGATCAGCTGATCGCCAAAATGCCTCAGCATTGCCTGGCCCGCCGGCCCTATGAACTTTCCCCAGAAGAGATTGCAACTCTGTCGAACGACTCGTTTGAGCTGCACGAAGTGCAAAATGGGAGAGTGCAGGAGCAATAGTCGAATACACCAGGCGAGAGCAATTATGACGCCCGGAATCGCCAAGGGAACCAAAAAAGTGCACTACCTCAGCGAACAAGTGCTCCTGCTGCCGGACGTTTATGAGCCGTGTGACGACACGTATCTGCTCGTGGACGCCGCATTAAACGAGGTGCGTCCCACTGACTCGGTCCTGGAGGTTGGCACAGGATGCGGGATCATCGCCAAAATGGTCGCAGAACGCGCCCGGTGCGTGATCGCGACTGACAAAAACCCGCGCGCCGTCGCAAATGCGCAGTTGAATGGTGTAGAGGCGATCGTGGGGGATCTTTTTTCCGATTTAGACAGCCGCTTTGACCTCATTATCTTTAATCCACCGTACCTTCCTAGCCGAAGTGACACATCAAGTGACTGGCAGACTCGGGCTTGGGATGGGGGCCCCTCAGGTAGGGAAGTGATAGTGCGGTTCCTCTCACAGGTTGGTAAGTACCTGACCGAAAAGGGCAGGGTGCTTTTGATGATCTCTTCGATCACCGGCTACAAGGAAGTGACAGAGCTAATGCACGCACAGTTCGGGATCGTCAGAGTCATTGCTGAGCGCAAGTTCTTTTTTGAGACACTTTATGTGGTGCTGGGCGCAGAAGCTACGCGATCAGAGAGGCGATAAGCGTCGCTGTAGCGATCAAAAAGGGTTTATGAACTTGTAAAACAGTAGTTCATCGACGTAAGTGCCGTTGTCTAGCCGCCCTTTCCTCAGTCTTCTTCCCTCGCTAGCGTAGTTTAAGGAGCGATACAATGCTGCTGCCGCATTTCCGTCGTAGCAGTTCACTTCTATCTTTTCAATGCCGCGATCCAGAGCGATCTGCTCAAGCCCGGAAATCAGCAATTTTCCGATGCCCTTTCGTTGAAAAGCGGGATGGACTGCGACGCCGAACGAAGCAACGTGGGCGGCTCTCGACTGTGGGTCATTCATTATCAGCGTCGCAGAACCGATGATCTTACCTTGGCGCAGGCCTAGCAAGGTAATCTCATTGGTGTTGAGTCGGCTTAGCCACTGTTCTTTGTTCTTTACTAGATCGGCAACACGGTATCGCTTCGCTAGAAACTGATCGACTTTACTCAGCCACGAATAAAGGTACTCATAGCCGCCATTTTGGTAATCGTCAATGTGGGCGACTTTTAGCTCAATGATCGTTCCATCATCGAGAGTGACGTCGTTCACCGATCTGATGATAGTCCCTCACGATATTGCTTCAGCTTTTAACCTAATGAGTCCCAAAAGTGCTTCAAACTCGTCTTTTAGCCTCAATGAAGCATCCTGCAGCGCTTTTAACGGATCCTTGGATTCCGTTTTGATATAAAATATTGGATTGCTTATCATCGGGTGCTTCACGTCGTACGTAGCGCTTTCGACCTGCGGATCTTGAAGGAGCGAATATTTTAAGACGTTCAAGAACGTGTGGCCCTCATCGAGAAATTCTATCTCAGCTTCGTCCTTAGTTACGCGAATGATCTTGATGTTCATTGTCTAGAAATCTTTGAAAACAGTCAAACAACAAAGAGTCGTTATCCCTCAGATTACTCCCTTTCCGTAGTCCTCCGAGATCTTTCGCGTTTCGATACGCTCGCAGCTTGGACATTCGAGCTTGTTCTGCTTCCGTACAAGCGGCGTGCGGTCTCTCGAGCAGAACGCTTTTATCACACCTAAATCTTTTTCAACGGTGCTCAATCTTAAGCTCTTTTCGTCTATTACCCTAGCCTTTATGATGTCTTGCTGGCTAAACTCAGTTTCCAGCTTCGCGACGTACGAGTCCTTGACGTTTGAAATATGAATAGCGCCTTGATCTGCATTTGCGATTTCGCGGTTTTCGTGGCCTTTTATTCTGGCAATCTCAACGAGGACGACTGCATTCTTCAGATCGACGACCCGGCCGACCACGATGTCGCCCGTCTTAAGCATTGGCGGGGTCTCCATCACGGGTAGCACTCGTACCGTTCGGTCTTTCTTATCAGTTTCGACTTTTCCCGTTATGGCGGCGAATATCTTACCTCTCTCCTCATACGTCCCGTCGCCTGGTAAGTATTCTTCAGAAGCGCCTATAATGTCCCCTGGTACAACCAAATCCGTCATTTCTTATCCTTTCCTTCCTTCTTAGATTCAAGAACAATGATTCAAAGAACGAGTTCGATTCGATAAATTATAGCGTCTACGTATCGTACTTCATCTTTATGAAACTTAAAGGTATGTGCAATGGGCAGTTTGACCTTCATTGCGTCAGTAATGCGGTTCGGCTCGAGAAATCGCCTTACAAATCCATCTACGACGGAATTGTGAAGTAAGTAGATGACTTTGCCCACACGTACTGACTTGCTTAAGAACGGCCTATCACTGCTCCGCTTCTGGGCTCCGAACGGTGGATTCATCACGACCGTGTCGAACGAACCTTCAAAGTCTTCTATGCGGCTATTTTGCCAAGAAACATGCACACCGAGTAGCTGCGCATTCGTTCGAGCGAGGTCAAGTGCTCGCTCGTCCGAATCGACGCCTGTCGCAACGCCTCCCAGCAGCGCCGCGCCCAGGGCAAGGATGCCAGGCCCACAGCCCAAATCCACCACTGTCAGACCGGCGATGTCACCTCGCAAGTAGGCAAAATAAAGAAGCTGAGCGGCAATGGGCGCTGAAGTAGTGTATTGCTCGCGCGCAGCAGAAGGGGATTCAAACGCTTGCACCCGTTCGAGGAGGATTTCAAGCTGACGCTGTTTCATCTTGATAGACCGTTGTAGCGAGAAATCGAACGCGCCGTGCGACGGCAAAATTGCGGCGATTGCGAGGCGTTATTGCAGTTGGCGCGAGGCTTATCGCTTTCTGCTTAACAGGTATGCTACCAAAATCAATCCGGCTAAGGCAATGGGTATTTCAAACCCCGGGAGGGGATTGCTGCTCGAACTGCTTGGTTGGCCTGTGGCGCTACTCTGCGTAGTCTGGTTGTTCGTTGATGTAGGCGCAATATTAACCGCTTTGTTGACTCCGGCATAAGCTGTCGCCTGTGTCATCAAGTTACCTGCCGGATTGGTGCCTGTTACGGTGATGCTAAGCGTTTGGTTACTTGCAAGCGTCTTGCTGGCGATTCCAGTCCAAGCCACATACATGTGATGCACTTCGTTGGGCTGAAGGGAGACATCAGTAGGACTTCCCGTGATTTGGCTCAAATTAGCTGAGAATAGACTTTCTACACTTGTAATGTTGACGCCGGGGTTTTGAGCCGTGGGATTATCAGTCTGATGACAAAGGCGACAATTACCCGTTACCATCGCAATGACAGAGAAAGCGTTCCCTGTGTTGACGAGCCCTTTGGCGGACGTTCCTTGTGCTCCGTAAACTGTTGGAACTATGTTCAGCGGAGCGTTGTTAACACTCAACTCGGTCTCCTTGTCGGGTCCGTAGGGATCCGAGACCTTAACGATGTACTGCCCAGGGGCGAGCTGTGGAGTCAACCACGAGAACAGTATGTAACCATTGGTATGGTTGTCAGCGTCATTCGCCCCACCGTCGGTGACGTTAGCTATTTTGATCCACGACGAACCGGCGTCGTCGGCCAAGCCGTTTCCATTTTTGTCGTAGTAATAATACAGCGTGACCGTGCTTCCGTTTCGCGCCATGTTCGCCGACACGAGGACCCTGCCGCCTGAAGTAATGGTTGTGGGTTGAAGTTGAAGTTGAGTCGTTGCGGATGTAGGGGTTATAACAGCGCTTAGCATCAGCAAGACTGCGATCGAAGATAGCAATAGTAATGTCATTTTGTTCGACGAGCGTGGCATCTTGATTACCTCCACAGTTTCTCAACCATTATCGGCAAGTTCATATATAAAACATTCGAGTGTCCTAATGCGGCACAATCGTTATAATCAAGAACTAGAGCCGTACAATTGCTAAATCGACGAGATATGTTTATTACTTTCGAGAACGCTAAAAAGAATAAGATGAAGGACTTCTTTTATCCGCGATCGATAGCCGTCATTGGAGCCGCACGAGAAGAGGACAAAGTGGGACATTCAGTGTTGAAGAACCTCCTTGATGCCAACTTCCAGGGAGAACTTGTTCCTATCAACCCCAGCGCCGATGAGATCTTAGGGTTAAAAACTTTTCACACGGCAAAGAAGGTCGATCTCGCAGTCATCGTCGTTCCAGCAAAAATCGTCCCCGCTGTTTTAGAAGAATCAGCGCGCGTCGGCGTAAAGGCATCAGTAATTATATCAGCAGGATTTCGAGAATCTGGCGCAGAAGGCGCAAAGCTCGAGGCTCAAATTCGGGAGATATCCAAAAAATATGGGATTCGAATCGTCGGTCCCAACTGTTTGGGCGTCATGAGCACTGGCGCCCACTTGAATGCTTCCTTCGCAAGCGAGTATCCGATCAAAGGCGGCATTTCGTTGATATCGCAAAGTGGGGCAATTTGCACATCGTTTCTCGACTGGGCGGCGAATGAAAGCCTTGGCTTTGACAAATTCGTGAGCGTCGGAAACAAGGTCGATGTAGCTGAGGCTGAGCTTTTGGACTACATCGCACGCGATCCTTCGACGCGCGTTATTGCGCTCTACGTCGAGGGTATCGATAATGGGCGCGAGTTTATGCAGGTCTCGAAAGAGGTTTCGAGGCTCAAGCCTGTTATTGCCCTCAAAGCCGGTCGGACCGATATGGGGGCCAAGGCAGCCTCCTCTCACACTGGCGCGCTCGCCGGCTCAGATGCCGCGTATGACGCAGCATTCAAACAGTCAGGGATTCTACGAGTGAATTCGACTGACGAATTCTTCGACGCCGCGAAAGCCTTCTCGCGCTGCCCGATTCCGAAAAGTCCCGGCATAGTTATCATAACGAATGGAGGGGGGCCGGGCGTACTCGCGAGCGACGCCAGCGCCGAGTGCGGCGTGCCGCTGGCGAACCTCACGAATGAGACAATAGAAGCACTGCGAAAAGCACTACCTCAAGAGAGCAATATCTACAATCCGATTGACATTCTCGGGGATGCAAAGCCGCATCGATATTTGCAGACGCTCGAGATCATATTGGCCGATCAAAATGTCGGCGCAGTTATCTTGCTTCTTACCCCACAAGCCATGACGGAACCTGAAGAGACTGCCAACCTGATCAACAGGCTGTCGTTGCACGCAAGCAAACCCATTATAACCTCATTCATCGGAGGAAAGGAGCTGAGCGCAGCGCGCGAAAAGCTAAAACACGGCAGAACGGCGAACTTCAACAGTCCGGAAACCGCAGTTAGGGCGGCCAGTAACCTCATAAAGTTCAGGGGGATTGCGACGTCCTCAGAGAGCACATCGACGCAGCTAACACGCGCGCATAATCGCGCAGCATTTCTACGCATTGAAGGAGTTCGGTCTGAGGGACGAACAGCTTTGACAGAAGAAGAAGGGAAAGACGTGCTGCGAGCTTACGGGATCAAAGCCCCTAGAGATATAGTCGTTACTAGGCGGGACAACGTCATCCAAGCGGCACGAGAGATCGGATATCCCGTCGTCATGAAGGTAAGCTCGCCAGACATTGCCCACAAGACCGACGTAGGGGGGGTCATCACGGGCGTAAGCAACGACAGGGCGGCTAAAAACGCTTTTGATCAAATATATGCCAACGTCAACAAGCGCATGCCCCAGGCGCGAATCGGAGGGGTGATAATCCAAGAGATGGTGCAGGGCGAAGAGGTAATCGTTGGGGTGACTTGCGATCCCCAATTCGGACCCTTTATCACCTTCGGTTTAGGAGGCTTGTACGTGGAAGTACTAAAAGATGTGTCGCATAGGTTGGCGCCAATAACCGTCGCCGAAGCAAAACACATGATCGCGGAAGTCAAATCATACCCGATTCTGCTGGGCACGCGCGGCAGAAAGGCCCTCGACATCGACGCGGTGGCCGATACGATCGTGAGGGTCAGCCAAATTAGTCAGGACTTTGAAGAGATCCAAGAAATAGAGATTAACCCGCTGATGGTTCAAGAAGATGGCTGCATTGCGGTGGACGCGCTCGTCGTGATAAGCGGGAGATAGTAGTATTAACCGAAAAAAATTCAGAGGTGGACCACTTGGAATCTAAGTGCGATGTTCCGACACTTGTCATAAGTTCAGTATCTGAACGTAGTGGCAAAACTATAATCGCTTTAGGCCTCGCTTTAAACTTTACAGGAGTACTGGGGTTCTATAAGCCTATTCGCGAGAATCTCATCGCAATTGACGGAAATTTGGTCGAGGAGGACGCGTATCTGATGAGGAACGTCCTCAACTTGGAGGAGGAGTCGTTGCTTTCGCCTTTTACCTACAATCTATTTAAAGGCATTAAAGCTGAGGACATCATCTGCGGCTTAAACCGCATTTGCAGCGACAAACAGGCGGTCTTGATCGAGGGGACGAAAGATATTAGCACAGGGTTCATTCACGACGTTTCAAGCATTCAGCTTGCTCGAAAACTCGACACCGAGATCTTACTCGTGACCGACATTTACTCGCTCGATAAGGTAGCAATGACCAAACTTCTTCTCGAAAAGCTCAAGGTCAGGCTCAAAGGCGTTGTATTGAATCAATCACAAGATCCTGGATTCGAAAATTACATGATTAAACGCGGAATAAAAATTGTCGGGTCTATCCCGTTCCTAAAGGAGTTGAAAGCTCTCCACGCCTACGAGATAGCCGAAGAACTTGGAGGAGAAGTCATAGTCGAGGGGGAAGACCGCCTCATCGAGAAGGTCCTGATCGGGGCCATGACGCCTGAATCTGCCCTCAAGTACTTCAGACGGGTTCCCGCGAAGGCGGTGATCACTGGAGGTGACAGAGCCGATTTGCAGCTTGCCGCGTTGTCGACGTCGACGTCGTGCCTTGTGCTAACTGGAGGACTATATCCCGCCAATCACGTGATCGCGCGAGCACAAGAACTCGGCGTGAGCGTGATCCTGGTTCACTTAGATACGCTTACGGCAGCTGAACGCGTCGAGAGACTTACAGCGCGCATTGACCCATCAGACAGCAGCAAAATCAGCTTGATAAAAGAAACCGTTCGACAGAACCTCGATACAGGTACACTATGGGGGTAGCGCTTTCGCGCTACAGCGTGCAATCCGCTGGAAACAATTCAGCTGAACGACAGTGGCTAAGCGCCTCTCTTTCCTCGTATCTTGTTCCTGAGCGCCTTTTTCGACGTCACATCGCCGACAACAAACCCATCGGCATCGAAGTGCGGCACGTCCTCGGTTGAACGAGAAGAATTTTTCGCTGTGGTTCTTCGCGGTTCTTCAGGCGCCACTTCAGATGCGTCCACTTCTATCCTTCTTGATGGCTGTCGTCCAAAGACTGAGTCGGACGCACTATCGCGTGGGCGGTCTGCTGACGGTGACTTACTCACTGCAGGCAGGTCAGACACGCCGCTACCTCCAGCCGGGTAGCCTTCTCTCCTGAAATGATCTTCCTCGTAGCGGTCTTCTCCCGACCTGTTTTGCGAGAAGACAAAAAAGAGCGCGATGGTTATGAGCGCTGTAATTGCGATTACAAAATATATCCAGGTATTGAGCTGGGTTAAAACATCGCCAGCGTTATTCGCCTGACTCCCGGGATCTCCTGCTTTTCCTGCTGCTGCAGTACTAGGGGTGGGGCTTGCGATTGCGAGCGTTGCCGCGTTTTGCTCTGTGTCATAAGGGGGTGTGGCCTGATTTGATGGATCGGTGCCGTTCTTATAAACGACGACACCGATTACATAACTGCCTGCTGGCAAACCCGTTGGCGTGAACGTTACGGAACGCGTTTCGTCTACCTTTAACGCTACCACGGTGCTGTCTGAAGTGACGTTTTCGCCCGCCGTGTTCTTATAAACGACGTCAACTCGGACCCCATCGAGAGCGACTTTCCCGTTTTGTAGCGTAACGATAACTTGTGGCGTCACAGCAGACTGTCCAGTAGTAACAGTTTTGACCTCGGCGATTTTGACAGACGGCGCCGCTGCTTGTTGCGGCGCTAACGGATTGATGTCGTCTAATCGCTTTGTGAAGTTGTTGTATAAGCTGTCAATTTGGTCGAAAATGTTTCCGCCTGTATCTAGCTGTGCGACAGTTGATTGGTGTGGGATGAACACTGTCGCTTCTGCCAGCGGTGAAAATGTGACGAGCGCAATAAATGCCCAACTCAGTGACAGTGCCAGCAATGCGAATCGACGCATATCTTGAATCAGCCTTCTCCTTTGTGTGTACGTTCTGTTCCGAGGACTTAATGATTGTGTATGGCAGGCGCCGTCGCGCGGAATCACAACGACCGAGGCGAAAGCCAGTATCTAAAAAAAGCCACGTCGGCGGCGTTATTGCCGTTCAAAGACCTAAGTTTTATAAGCCGCGGTTGACTGCACGCGCTTAAAGCAAGACTTTGACGAGGTCTGAATCCTTTATGATCCCTTGAAGTTTTTCCTCTGCGGTGACGACGGGCAAAAGCTCAACGTCGAAACGCCGCATTTGTCTCGCGCATTCGCTTATTCCTGTTTTGTGATAAATTGATTCGTATTCGGCCATCATTATGTCCTTTACGGGCACGCTCGGAAGCTCTACTCTGGAAACACCATAGTACAGGCTCATCGTATCCCTGACCGCTTCCCAGGTCCACGCGTCCTCATCTGAGCCGGCGGATAGATCCGCTTTCTCTGTTGTGTCTTCAATTTTGCTGGCTTTCAAAAGGGCACTTTCTGTAACGATGCCAACAACCTTGTTTGTCGAATCAAGCACAGGGCTCGCGTCAGCATTTGCGAGTTTCATGATTTCGCCTACAACATCCACCGGCGTCATTTCCCAAACTGCGACTATTTCGCGAATGATATAGTCATCAACAGGTATCCCAATATCCATATCCGCTATGGCGCTTACGATATCGGTTACCGTAATGAAGCCGACGAGTTCCGAGTCATCCACAACTGGCATCCGCCTGATGGTATTTTCTACGAGAATATGAGCAGCATCGTTGATGGTCGCATTCGGAGACACGAAAACGGGCTGTCTCGTCATGAGAAGTGCTATTTGGTCCTCCTCAGGGTTTCGAAATATGTCTCCCCGCGTGACTATTCCTACGAGCTTGTGATTCTTCACAACGGGGACGCTTGTTACCCCTCTGTCCTTCATGATTTTGAGGGCCGTATCTCGCGATCCTGGAACCTCAGCGAAGACGACGTCCCTCGTCATCACATCTTCGACTTTTATCATCGTTGAGCCTCTTTACCCACGACCTAGCACCGACGGGTCGCAGCCGCGAGGGCATAGCTTTGAAATCGGTAGCATAAATACCCATTTGTAGCGCCGACCAATCTGAGTGTGTGTGCGTTGCCTGCTGGCCGCGAAGCCTCGCAGGCTCCAGTTGTCGAAGCTCACGCTCAAGCGCCTCGCCCTCCGTGAGTGAGAAGAGCGATGTCATCGGGCCGAGCCCTTCTGACCACGCTACTTATAATGTTCTTCGTCCCAAAGAGGTTGTTTGATCGGTCGTTGATAACTAGGAGATTGGCTTTCTTGCCAAGATCAATAGAGCCGATTTCGTCAGCAATCCCCATTATCCTAGCATTGTTTAGCGTTGCCATTTCGAGCACTTTGCGGTCGTCGCGCAAAAACGCTTTTGAGGTGAACTCCATTTCTGCAAACATGTTTAGTGAGTTGAGCATCACGTTGTCCGTGCCGAGCCCAACGGTGGTCGTCTGTAACATTTGAGCTATTGATGGGTGCATAAAAGACGATCCGACGCCAGTTACCAGGTTCGACCGAGGACACACCACAATGGGAGTGCCGTTTTCAATCTGGTGCTTTGATGCGTAGGTCATATGAATGAGACAATCGGGATTCAAAGCGATCGCAGCATCAATATCAGAGTCATCTTTTTCGCCTGCGTGCATGGCAACAAACTTGCCGCGTGTTCGTGCCTTGTCGATCATCGCCCTGAGCGATGAACTGCTGACATCGCGACTTCCGCTTACCCCAAGGCCGTGCGCGACATCAAGAATGGTATCAATTTCATCTTCTACTATATAATCTCGTCCGTTACTTGGCCGACCAAGAATCATCACTTGCACTTTTTTTACTGAATCGATTGCAGTTTTCAGCGCGTTAGCGCCGACGACACCGCCCTCCCTAAAATCGGCAAGCATGGTCGTCCCAGTCGCGAGAGCGTCTAGCAGTGACTTCCGCATCGCCTCGATCAAGACTTTCGGTGCTGTGTCGCGGAGTGCGCGGTGCTTCAACCCGTGAGGAGGTTTTACGAGCCTATCTAAGCTACTGAAAGGTACGTCCTTGATTATAGAATCTCCAAGATGGGTATGCGCGTTGATCAAAGCGGGCATGATGATTCCGCTTGCCCTGCAGGTATCTGGCTTAACATTTGACCGTTCTTCTATTTCGGCGATTCTGCCTGATTCCACGTGGACGTAGCCCGTAATCACATCAAAATCGCTGCCGTTTAGAATCCGTCCACCGACGACGTAGTCCATAGCAACGTATAAATCATAGCAAACTGTATTTGAAACTATGCCGAAAGGGAAGCGCAAAACAGCGGGACCTATGTCGAGCGCTGGTTTGGTGAGATACTATGAATCAGAAGACAAGAACGCCATACATGTCAACCCTCGCTCAATCCTCATCGCGTGCATCCTCTCAGCAGCAATCATACTCGCGCTAAATTTTATCGTTTCTCGGTAGCAGGCGCTGCATTTGGCTTTTTTTGTCAAATGAGCGGCTTTAAGACAAGTCGATCCGGCTTCAGGCGGGTCCAGAGCATTTCTGTTGTTAGAAGATTTTCAACACTGCTGCCTAGAATGCATCAAAGAAACACTCAGAAACGACTTGCATTTTGACGTCGGTCAACATGCTCTCGCGCAGGTCACACTGGATCTCAATTCTGCTTGAAATGCATCTGGCGGAGAGTCTGGCCGCCTCAGTCTTTTTTTTCACAAGTTGTCGATGCGAGAGGAATTCGCAACTTTAATTGCGTTGTTGAATCCCAAAACACGGTTTTCGCGTGCTGTTCAACCAAAAGCAGGCGTTGTTTCGAACGCGCCCCCGTGAGAGATTCTTTGCTACGAAGTTGATTCCTTAAAAAAATTTAGGGCAGTCGGCATCTATGGTGCCGCTCCTCTAAGATTCCCAGCTTAACTCCCGCGCGCTTTTGGTGCTTGAAGTATAGATTGCACTCCGCTTGGCGCGGCGGTCCCACAACAGGGAGAACGCCCGTACCGCATTAAGGATTGTCCAGCGTGTGCAAGACAAGTCTCGTCCACAGGGATATGACACTTTATGATCCGTACTTGCGCAACTGTCGGAAATTTATGCGGTCGACTGCCTCAAATGTGGTCGACTGCCCAAGTGCAAGCATTCACTTCATCAAGCGTGACGAGCAATCGTTAATAGCTTGCGCTGCAAGCTCAATCCGGGCGACGTCCTCGACGGCAAAGCAATTGACCGTGCCAGAAATTGCGGTCGCAGTAGCGCTCCTACGATAGCCAGTGCGTAAATTGATGCGCTAGCTGACAATGATATCGGCAATTAAATAGGACCAGCAGCGGAATGTTTTTGACCGTTTCAAAAACTCTAGCTGTCCGCTTAGTTCTGCGGGCGTTGTAGTCCAACGGCGCCAACTGTAGGTCTGACGGGCGCAGTGTAAGAGCTTAATAGTAGAGATACAATTACAAACGCAGTTTCATGGTCCGCTTAACACGAAATCTTATTCGAATCTCGTTTTTGGTCGTGATACTCCTGTTAACGGCTACCTACGGCATGGCAAGCGTGCGGACGCAGAGTGATCCATGGCTCGCTCCCGTTGTGACTAGCGGAGAGCTCAACTCTACCTTATGGATAAAAGCTAACACGCTACCTACAGCTCATTTTGAGGCGGACATCTTCGGCGGAGAGCTAATAATGGGAATGACCACCCGCATTCCTATTGTGGGTGGCGACTGGTCCAACGCGCCGGACCCCATCTCGAATATGAAGGCCTCGCAGCAGATCTACCAAACGCCCAGCGCGAGCGAGGCTTACGCTTTATGCAAACAATACGACTTGAGCTATGTTTTCGTTCCGCTCAACAGACAAGTTTTCTGCGGATTTGGCTGGATATCGGTTAACGCAACCAAATTTGAAAACAGCGAATACTTCAAGCTCCAATATTCAAATCAGGATGTTCGAATCTATCAAGTGGCTTGACAAAGCAAAAATTCGCGATCGTTTCACATCGCTTGACGCTGGGACCGTTCTCAGATACGTCGTCATTGTCACTCTATTCATCTTGTTTGTGAGTTACCGTCTGAATGTCCTAGGAGGCTACGTGATACCTACGTACGGAAACACCATGTATCACGTAGGAATAGAACGGCTGACGCTAGAATCAGGGCACTACCCGACCCAGGAGCTCTCATACAACGGCGGCTTTCCGAACTTTTACGTTCCGGCATATCGGCTACTCATAGTGTCGCAGTCGGCGTTTTCCGGAATAGATCCAATGGTGATGTCAGGCCTGATGACGATTGCGCTGGCGATCGCCGTATTCGGCGTTATTTACACATTCTCGAAGCAGCTTGTAGGAGCGAGCGCAGCCGTTTGCGCTCTATTCTTCCTGACGCTGTCGCCGGACATAACGATCTTCACGATTCGGGCCCTGCCAGAGCTCCTTGGACTCGTTATGTTTCCGCTTACTCTCTTTTTTATTCTGAAAAACAGAACGGGAGGGCCTTTTCAGTTTAACGGATACGTGGCGCTCTCCGTCATCGCAGCCGCAGTAACGGCGTTGACGCATCAAATCACGCTTCTAGTCCTAGCCCTCGTTTTGGCTTTGTACGCCCTCACACAGATCAAAAACAGGAGTGAGTTTCTTAAGGCAATTGTCCCCCTCGTTGCAGCGATTGCAGTCTATGGATTATGGCAAGTCTACTCCTTGCATACCTTAAGCATTCTGGGGATAGCTCAAGTCAAATATCACGAAGGCACCCCGGTCGATTTCTTCGCGAGCGCGTTTAGGGTGGGATTCTTCGATCAAGCTGGGCTGCTAGTCCTTCCTTTTACCGCGATCGGGCTTGTCTGGCTTGAAAGAAACAAGGTCGACAAGCGGTTCTTGTTGTACTCGTGGATTATAGCCTCGCTCTTGCTCACGAAGAACGATTTGCTTGGAATTGATATATTCATGGACAGATTTCTGACCTTCTTCATTGAGTCGTTGATTGTCGCAGGCGGAATTGGAGCATTTGCGGTCCTGCAGTTCCTCGACGCCCGCGTCGGAAGAGCCATTGAGAGGCACCCAGAAACGTAAGTGTACCATGATAAGGCCGCAGCTCATTCCATATCAGTGCTGGACGGCAGCAATTGGGGTACTGCTGCTGCTCCCTTTACAGTCCCTCTCACTTCCATTACTCTTTATACTGCCTGGTCTGGGCTTCTATGTGCTTTATAAATCGGGCAAGCACATAGGCCTTTTAGAGGCCATAAGTTACTCTATTTCCCTAACGCTCGTGTTAGTGCCGACTGCGGCGACAGTGCTGTACCTTACAGGCGTCGGCATCGCGATGACTGGAGCCGCTCTTGGGCTCGCAGTCATCACAGTCTCGATATTGTCATTTGTTTTTCGAAAAAATAGCGTAAAACCGCCCGAGAGCAACATTACGACAGACAGGCCGAGTCACAAATTGGCGTTTGTCGCGCTTCCAATTCTGCTTGCTGTTGTGCTCGCGCTCGTAGTCAGCGTTCCCCTCTCTAAGTCACCAGTCGTTAACGATGAAGGACTGGTGATGAATCCCACAGAAGCGGGTGACCTGAACTTCCACCTTTCCATTATAGCACGATTCGTTGAATCCCCACACATACCGCCCGAAAATCCGTATCTCCCATCGCACTATGTAGTTTATGATTTTTTCATGCACGTCTACGTGGGGACACTGAGCATTGTGACCGGCATTAGTTCCCTGACGATCTTCAAGATCACGATTCCACTTCTCTTCTTTGCCCTTTCAATAAACATCTACGTGCTGTGTCGAAGGACGTTTAATAACGCGACTGCATTAATTTCTATGATCCTGTACACGGTCGGCGGGGGGCTCGCGTGGATTTTGGTCCTCGCTCAAAGGCCGAGCGATGTTTTTCCTTACCTGATTTATCAATTTACCGACACTGCAGCTGTTAAATATGATCAGACTCTGCTGTACTTTTTGCTGCCACAACCACAAACATTTGCTTTGGTAATTCTTGTATTTGCGTTCATCTTGTGGGTGACGCTGATAAAGGACCTTAAAGCACGAAATTTGTTGCTTTTCGGGCTCACGCTGGGCGTGCTGCCCTATTATCATCTCATAACTGCGTTACCATTGTACGTAGCAGTTGGCATCTATGTGGTCTACAAATATGCGAGAAGACATGTTACGTGCGCGCAGTATCACGCTGGCGCTCTCGCAGTTGGTGGTGCAATCGCTTCGCCTCTTCTATTCTTGCTTATCGGGGGACCCTCTCAAGTTGCAGTGGCATTTTCAACTTATTCGCTCTTTTTCATTTTGCTCGTGTTCGGTCTTATAGCAATTCTTGCGTGTGCCGGAGCTTATCTGTCGTTGAACAATGAAGCAAGCAAGCCGCTCCTGCTTTTCGCCTTTTCCGCGATAATAGCCATGAATATCGTAGCCCTCCCATTAACTAATAACAGCTATCGGTTCTTGGTATTCTTGTGGCTTCCAGTCGCCCTTTTTGCCAGCTACTATATGTCGACCGTAGTAGCCAAATTGACAGCCGCTCACTTTTCATCACCAAAGATGGCTCTCAAAGTACTGGCCATTGTGGCAGCACTTGTGCTTGCGCTTCCCACGTCGTATCTGCTTTGGGACTTTTATAACAACGAGTCATACGTTCTCGCTTCACCCGCTGAAGTACAAGCTTTGCAGTGGATAACAGTAAATACCCCTAAGGACGCAATCTTTCTCGAGGCGCCTTCCACTTTTCCGCGCATTCCGCTAGAGACCGGACGAAGGGTGGTTTTTGCAGGCTCCATCTATACGATTCAGTACAACGGCGTCAATTTGCAAACACAGATAGACGCACTCATGAACGAGCGCAACCCCGAATCGCTGAGCCTCAGCCTTACGCAGCACAACGTGTCGTACGTTTTTGTGGGTTCGCGCGAGCAACAGTATACAATTGCTACCACTCTCAAAGATACCAACTATTTTCAGAGCGTGTATTCAAATCCTATGGTTACCATATACAAGGTGAAGAACAGTTAGACTCCCGCATTACCGAAGCGGAGGCTGTTGAAGGCCTCGTTATTGCAACAGGAGAACCTCGACGTGTACATTGACTTTTCAAGCATCTTGCTCTTCATTCTCGGAATAATCTACTTGGTTTTGCTTCCGGGCTATTTGATCCTTGTCGGCCTCAAAGTACGCGATCTTGACGTGATTGAGACGCTGGTCACATCTTTTGGCATAGGCGTGGGGGTCCTAACAGCAATTTCAGTCGCACTCAGCTTGACGGGTAGCGTAGGCCTGACGGCTTCGACCCTGGTGCCGGCCAACGCAGCAGTTTTAGTTGCGTTGTGCTTAGCTTTAGTTTATGTAAGACACAAGCGTGGAACGTGACGAACTGACAATCGAGCACATCAGAATCGCGAGAATCGGAAGCTGGCGTAGCCAAGTGAGCTATGAAGGAAATTGAAGTATTTTTCGTCGGAAGAGCAAACGCGGGTAAGTCAGCGGTACTTAAAGAGCTTTTTGGGCTAAAAACGCGAATTGGAAGACGTCCGGGCGTGACAAGAGCGCCGGTGAGATATCAACTTGATAGTTTCATAGTTATAGATTTGCCTGGAATCGGATTCCGGCGTGGGCTGAGTGGTTACCGACGCGTGCTAAGCGACGTTATCGAGGGCGAACGGCACAAGCGGCGACCACAGTCATTAGGCGTCCAAGTCATCGATGGAAAATCATTCCTAGAGATCACGGAACGGCATTTTAAGCCTCTTGACGTTGATTTATTCGAGTATTTGCTTGATTTTGAGATTGACCCTATAATTGCAATCAACAAAATGGACAAGATCGAAGAGCACGAAGCCAGCTTAGACAAGATAGTGTCGCGACTCGGAATGCTCCCCCCTTACAAACAGTGGGCCGACCGCGTAGTGCCGATCAGCGCTAAGAGACACGACGTCGGGCAGCTCAAGTGGCTAATTTCGCATCGGCTACAAGACATGAGAAACAAAATCGGGGGAAGCGAGGTGCTATAGCTTAGTTCAATAACGCGGTGCCGTGGCCTCACCTCTAGAACATCTCCGCCCATTTCAATCCCCCCTTTTGTCGCCGCGCCCGCCGCATCACTCATTTACTTACGCCTTTTCACAGGCACATACGGTTCTTTTTGGTAATATCGCTACTTCTCGTCCTTAACTAGCGATCCCAATTAATCCACATTAAAAGTCGAAATCTTTGCCGTTCTATTTTGCTAGGCTTGCTAGCGTTATCTTAGGCAACATATTTGATATCTGAAGAGAGACCATATAAATGTGCCTCGCCAGTTTACAGCTGCTTTCGATTTGGAAGGGCCCTTGTCTCCGCAAGATAATGCATACGAAGTAATGCACTCAATCAGAGACGGACCCGCGCTGTTTGAAGTCTTAAGCAGGTATGATGATTATCTCGCTATTCAAAACAGACCCAACTATGAGCCTGGCGATACACTGCAGCTTATAGTTCCTTTTTTGATCGTTAACGGAATAACAGAGCAGGATGTTCGAAAAGCCTCCTCTCGAGCGCAACTGGTCGGCGGCGCCAGAGAGCTCATCAAGTGGCTGAAGGATGAAATGTGGAACGTGCATATTATTTCAACCAGCTACGAGCAGCACGCTTACAATGTAGCTTCAAAGCTTGATGTTGAGCGCGAAAAAGTGCACTGCACCCGCTTTCCCTTAGATTCTTTTTCCGGCATGGTAGAAGAACGCGAGATAGCGTTAATCCAAGAGATTCAAAACCAGATCCTCTCGTTTTATTCCCACGCTAACGACGCAGAGACCTCAACTTTTGGAAGATTGGCAACCCAGCTTGATGAGTTCTTCTTTGAAATTGCACCTCGTACGCGAATTAAAGCGATCTTCGACCAGATCACAGTAGTCGGCGGTAAGCGAAAAGTTCGGGCCTTGATGTCAGCGATCGGCGTGGGCAGGCAGACAGACACTGCGGTAATCGGCGATAGCATTACGGACTACAAAATGCTTCAAGAGATTCGAAACGCGGGCGGGATTTCTATTGCGTTCAATGGAAACTCTTACGCGCTACCCTATGCCAACATTGGCATGGCGTGCGCTGACATTCGTCCCCTTTACCTCGTTTTGACCGCGTTCCGAGAGGACGGACTCAAATCGGCATTTGACTTGGCCACGTTATGGGAAGTTGAGTGTCGCGAATTCGCGAGAGACCCGCGCCTAGTACCAAAACAGGCCTTGCGACCCGAGCTAGCGCTTTTTTTTGCTAATGCATCTGACGACACAGAGTTTCCGCGTTTGAGCGTTCTGGACAAGAGAGACAAAGAACAACTGCAACAAATAGCAGCAGTTCACACCAAATTTCGCAGCCTCATCAGAGGACAAGAGACTGCGCAGCTCGGTTAATAGCCAAGCGGCAAACGTGAGGCACTTTTGGGCGCTTGGTTTAAATAGGCGTAAACTAGGGAACTGCGCTTGTGATACGTGAGTCCTCCTGAAAACCGGAGCACGCAGACGCTTTTTAACGGAGCTAATCGGACGGCGCTGCTCTACGTGGCACATTTTACGACTGGACGCAACTCACTTCAGACAGCAGCAGGCTATTCCTCCCCTTTCTGAGCCTTCAAGATCTCATCGAGCGGCTTGGGACCGCTTTTTCCTACCACGAGATTAATCTGACCGGTTTCTGCAGAAATGACGCGACCGCGGATGCTCTTGCGCCTTCTTATCCCTGTTTTTTTTGGATGATACCCAATGCCTCCAGAAAGAAGCAGCCTTTTCCGGACCGTCCCGGGAAGATCTCGCCGCATAGCGACGCCATCTTTGTCTGAGCCGCCAGTTATTACAAGCGCATAATCGCTTAGTCCGATCACATCACCATCGAGTGAGTCCCCGATACCTAGACCAAACAGCTTGTTTGCTTGCGCACCTGACACTTCCATCTTGTAGGCGCTCTTCTTGCCTGGGTCGGATATGATTAACCTAAATTCCGCCATTCACATTACTCTCCTGTTTGTTGGCCGGCTGTGCACGAATGCCTGGATAATTTGAAGATCAAACGAGCGGGGAATTCACTTGGCCCAAAATGGGTTATCTTTGCGCTTGATCGTCAAAAACTCATCGAACATCAATCGCTCACTTTGGTCAAGCGCATCGTAGAGTTCTTGCTCCATTACCTTTGCGTGCTTTTCTGGCACGTCGACGTAGAGTACATCCCCTTCATTTATTTGTCTTCCGACTGTGGGTCCATCAATAGAAACTGCGACCTCTTTTCCTGCACCTATCTCGCTGACGTTCTCACCTCTATCTTGCATGCCTTTCAGTGTGCCGACCCTGGCTCCATCTTCTCGCATCAGGTAGACGCCATTACGCAGTGTGCCGCCCAGCACCTGAATGCCGACTATGGCTGGTTTGTTTTGTCTGAAAACATAGCCAGGCAGTATCTTGAATTTGCCGGGCCTCACGATAGTCTCGTAACGCTTTTTGCCGTACAGCGTTTTTTGTTTTTCAACCCAGGTCTGGTAATCCTCGATTAAGCCGTAGATCACGTCGTTAACGAATAAGCGAACTCTCGACTTCTCGGCTGCTTCTTTGGCGTCGGGCAAGACATGGACGTTGAAGCCAAGTACAACGGCATACAATGGGTCACTTGTGGTCTCAGCTTCAATAACGTCTCGACGAGAGACGTCGCCTAGATTGGCTATGCTGATAGGGACCTCATTGCGACTTAGCTCTCCTGCAAGCGCTTCTAGGGCGCCGATAGTGTCTGCTTTGATTATAACGCCTATATCTTGAGTGCTGATCGCCATTTCACGCATTTCAGATTCGACGCCAGCGACGACTTCATCAGTATCATCCGTTGTAACTCTAAGCGGCGAACCTGCAAGCGCATTTTCAATTCCCGGGGCTGCTATCTTCACTCCCGCGGCTGCAGTCACTGTCCTAACCCTCTTGAGAGCCCCCGTCGATTCTGGTTTTAGCAACGCTCTGATTTTCGTGACGATTGGTCGTCCCAATGCACCGATTACGATCCGATCACCAGCATGCAGAACGCCATCGTATATGATAGCATCAAGGGTCGTGCCGAACCCTTTTTCTTCTTTGATTTCTATTACCGTGCCAAATGCAGGACCGTTGGCATTAAGCCTCAGATCCTTGTCGAGGAATCGCTGCGCGAGACCAAGCGAAACCATGAGGAGGTCAGGGATGCCTTCGCCTGTTCGCGCGCTTATTGGGACAACGCCTATGTTTTTAGTGAAATCTCTAACCCTGTCGTACCGATCTGAACTAAAGCCCAAATTGTAGAGCTCCTCTATCAGCACGTATATTCTGTCGTCAAGAAGGCGTTGAGTCCGCTCGCTCTGGAGCTTAAACGCTTCGGTGAACATCATATTATCATGGGAAAGCCATCCGTGTATTTTGTCAATCTTGTTAGCCGCGACGATAAAGGGCGTTTTGTAGCGTTTCAAGATATTGAGGCTTTCTGTGGTCTGCGGCTGGAAGCCCTCATTAATGTCAACAACAAGTATTGCGATGTCTGCTAAAGCGCCGCCACGTGCGCGCAGCGTCGTAAAAGCGTGATGGCCAGGCGTATCGATAAATAGCAACCCAGGGAGGCGTATACCTTCCAGGAGCGAACCGCAAAGCCGCGCAATAATGTCTAACGGGACTTCCGTTGCGCCGATGTGCTGAGTGATTAGGCCAGGTTCTTGGGCAGCAATAGTGGTGCCGCGAATTTTGTCAAGCATCGTCGTTTTACCGTGATCCACGTGGCCGAGCACTGCAACAATAGGTGTCCTGAGGTTATTTGGCATAAAAAGTCCCAACCTACATCAGCATCTGCGCTTAAATGCCTTGCGTTTAGGCTGTGTTGTGAGTTGGACCTGGATGATAATATTTATGGTTTGGGAGCGAAGAATGTAGCTGTATTATCGCGGTAGTGGTGTAGAGGCAGCACAAAGGCTTCCCAAGCCTTTAACCCGGGTTCGAGTCCCGGCTACCGCATTCTCTGGCTCGATACTGGTGGTTACCGCAAGCCACGTTTCCTAAAAACGGGACCACGACGTGGTGCCTTCATAGGGGGTGCCTTCATAGGGGGTTTGCACGAGCCTGAGTAGCCTCGAGAGAGGAGCTCGAAGTGGGCCCTTGCTTTATATTACGAACGATGTGCTGAGCGTTAGCGCCGATTGACTCGTTCCGCTGCTAGTTTTATGTCATTTGCCGAGATCGTTTTTCGGTCCGCGAGCTTCGTCAGCACAACGGCCTCTTTGGCAACGTCGCTGCCATAACCCTCAGCTTTCTCGGCAATCATTTTGACTGCCGTACGATTAGCCCTTTCAGCTCCAGCAACTTTCATTATTCGCAAAACGACTGCCAGTGGAATTTCTGCCATAATTATCGCTGTCCTTTAAGATCGTTGCGCATAAAAAAGTTATGATTCACATTCTGTCAATTAAGTGGCTGCGAAATCCCCCATGCAACAAACTTGCAAAAATTGATAACTGAATGCGCTAAACTAACATTCATCTTGTGGTGGGAGGACATTTTTGTTGCTGAAATCAAAGCGTTGCCAACCACTAAGAGCTGCATAGTTGAACACGCACTGCGGCTTGGAGCCGTGAATAGTGCACAAGCTCAGAGCAGAAGGATTGAAGCATCTTGCCCAGAACGGACAGACAAATACTCGACAAGCGTGGCTGAGGACCAACCTCGCCTAGACCGCGTGCGCCTTTTGTACGGGGTGTGCCATTAACGCTCACAAAGATGTTTAAAACAGACGGCTTAAATGCACTTACATATGGGATATTCGATGCCGGCGCCGGCGTAGCCACAGGGGTTATCGGATTTCCTGTCACTAAAATCATTGAAAATTTGCGGCCCATTTGGATTCCCGCTGCTAATGAGAAGGTCGGGATCGATTTGGCTTTAGGGGCTGCCGCATCTGGTACACGATCAGTTTTTGTAACGAAACACGTTGGATTGAATGTGGCGTCGGACTCCTTGATTACCGCGGCCACTCACGGAATAGGTGCTGGGCTAGTCGTAATCGCAGGCGACGATCCAGGTGCAAAACTTTCGCAAAACGAGCAGGATTCGAGATATTACGGTAAGATAGCCGAAATCCCGGTGATGGATCCATACAGCGCCCGTAATGCGTATGATTGTGCGCTAGAGGCTTTTGAACTATCCGCACTACTCTCAGTGCCGATAATCGTAAGAATAACAGGCAGGCTTCTGAATACCGGTGGCGTAGTTGAGAGGGTGCCACCTGCACGACGCGTCAGTAAGAGCATCGATAAGAGCATCTGGAACCTCACGCATTTGGGTAGACATCAGTATTTTCTCAGACACACGTATCCTAAGATGCTGCAATTTGCTGAAACGACAGATCTCAACGAAGAAGACGGCGACGGCGCCATCGGCATTATTTCTGCAGGCTATGCATCAACGCTGGTGGATGATGCAATCCAGGGACGACACGACGTAGCACACCTTAGACTCGGCGTAGTCAACCCGCTATGTCAGCGCCGAACTGATTCGTTTCTCAAAAAGCACAACCGGGTCATAGTCGTTGAAGAGGGGTCACCGCTTGTTGAAGAATCTGTTCACGCGAAAGTCCTCGGCAAACTGTCTGGGCACGTTCCCCGTTTCGGGGAACTTACGTCAAACGATGTGACTAAAGCGTTGGCCTATATTGAGGCAGATTATATAACGGCAAGGTTTGATGTTGAGACACTCGAAACCAGACGTTATACGGAAGACATCTGCGATGATTGCCCCTTCTTGCCTTTCTACCGCGCTCTCGCCCAAGTTGATGCGATGATTGCAGGGGACATGGGCTGCGTAATACGGACAGCCAATCCACCTTTTAAACTGATTGACGCAGCATATTCACTCGGCTCAGCAATTGGCGTGGCTTCGGGGTTTGAACAAGGCGGACTTGCAATACTAGGAGATTACGCGTTCTTACATAGCGGCATCGCCGCACTAATAAGCGCGGCAGTGTTTAAGCGGAATGTAAAAGTGTTCGTACTCGAAAACCGAATATCAGCCATAACGGGCGGGCAGCCGACGCCCGAGATCTCTGATTTGGTCGGTGCCGTGTGCCGAAACTACGGTATCACTTACAAGTTAGTGAACGCAACGGACATGAATGAAATGTCATATGCAGATCTTCTGCAAGCCGCAAGCGACTCTACAGGAACGCTCGTCGTCGTCATACGAGCCGCCTGCTCAAAATACGGTCCTCGTCAAAACTCCGGGGCTAACGGTACATCACGGTTCTAATTATATCCTCGAGCTCCTCCTGAGAGACTGATTTCTTTGTTTCACAAACGCGTTTTACGTCGTCGAGGATCTGACAGAGCTCATCTCGGGTCGGACGATAGCCTAACTGCGCGATGACATACTGCAGGGCTTTTTTTCCGGTGTGCTTGCCAATGACGATCCGTCTCTTGTTGCCCACTAAGTCAGGCGAGAATAGTTCATACGTCTCGGACTCCTCGAGCACAGCCGCTACGTGTATGCCGGATTCGTGAGAGAATGCATTCAAGCCGACGACCGGTTTGTTCTTCGGCAAACGCAACCGTGAATGATGTTCGACTGTTTTGGACAGCGCCATCAATTTCGAAAGGTCGTATGTATCGACTCCAAACTGTAGGCGCAGCGCGACAAGCAGTTCCTCAAGCGGGGTATTTCCGACTCGTTCTCCTATCCCGTTCACCGTCGTGTG
Organism: Methanobacteriota archaeon; assembly: GCA_963720465.1. Taxonomy (GTDB): domain Archaea; phylum Halobacteriota; class Bog-38; order Methanoflorentales; family Methanoflorentaceae; genus Methanoflorens. The sequence goes on along the minus strand of OY970393.1, from coordinate 2,183,863 downwards.
GAGTTGAAACGTCCCGGCTTCTGCAGCCGTGATAGTGTTTGCTACGGCCATGCCGAGATCGTTATGGCAATGAATACAAAGCGGCACGTTAACGACCGTTTTCATCGCAGACACCAGATCATAGCACGTAGACGGTCTCAGTGCACCCACCGTATCTGCGATGTTAACGTAATCGGCCCCGTGATCCTCACCTTGTCTAAAAAAGCGCTTGAGCACTTCTGGATCGGTCCTAGTCGCGTCTTCTGCCGCAAACCTCACAATGAGCCCGTGTTCCTTTGCATATTCGAGCGTTGACAGGGCGCACTCCAGCATTTCATCAAAGCTGCGATGATACTTGTACTTGAGATGCAGATCTGACGTAGCCATAAACAGTCCCACCACATCTACATCGCAATCTAACGCTTCATCGATGTCGTGGAAAATCGCTCGCGAAAGGCAGCATATCTTGGTGTTTAGACCCAAATTAGCAATTTCTTTCACCATAACCTTCTCTTTCGCTGAAACGGCGGGAAATCCCGCTTCTATCATCTCAACGCCAATTGCATCCAGCTTGGTCGCAATCTCAACTTTTTCGTCAACACCAAAAACGACGCCAGGAGCCTGCTCACCGTCACGCAGCGTGACGTCACAAATCTCTATCGGGCCAATAACTGCCTTAGGCAATGAAGAAGATCCAAAGTGATCCATAAACGATCCTGATGGAATTTCGCTGTACACATTCATAGCCGCAACTTAAATATGTTGTTGGTCTTCAGATCGACCAGTCCACGCGGGCCGTCCGGCGTCACGCTAGTTGCTGAGATCGAAGTCGGCACTCCAACGCATCTTCGCTGGTTGACGGGCAAAACATCCATAGGTTGATAATCCACGGGCAGCAATAGTACGCGGTGAACAGCACTTTGGATGCCCCAAGAACCATTAGCGAGAAGATTCTCTCCAGGGCGTCAGGAAAAGCGGCAAGCGCCAAGGATTTTATTCTGGGGCGCGTTGATGCAGCAATGGCCCATGATGGCACGAGTGTGCTTGGCGTAAAAGCATTTGAGGACATGGGCGCTACCTCTGTTTGGGACCCACAAAGGATCGCCATTATCTTTGACCATATTGCCCCAGCCAGCACTGAGGTAGCCGCAACCCTTCAAAAAACGATCCGGACGTGGACAAAATGCCACGGAATTACGAACTTCTTTGACGTCGGTGACGGGATATGCCATCAACTGATGGTTGAGCACGGGCTTGCCCTTCCAGGCACCTTGGTTGTCGGAGCTGATTCTCACTCGTGCACATACGGAGCATTAGGAACTTTCGCAACCGGAGTGGGTGCGACCGATATAGCAGAGGTGTTTGCAACAGGAACGCTGTGGTTAAAGGTGCCTGAAACGCTGAGAATTGTTCTCGACGGAAAACTCAGAGACCATGTAAGCGCGAAAGACGTGATTCTTAACATTGCAGGGATTATGGGGGCCGATGGCGCGTCCTACAAAGCTTTGGAATTCTATGGCACGACGACAGGCGACCTGACTTTGGAAAGTAGGCTTACTTTGAGCAATATGGCAGTGGAAGTAGGCGCGAAGGCAGGCATTGTACCCCCAGATCACAAGACTTTTGCGTACCTCAAGCGCCTTACACCCCAAGCGGAGTACCAGCCTTGTTACTCTGATGACAATGCCGTGTACGCCGATGAACTGAACGTCAAGGTCGATGACTTGGGGCCTCAGGTCGCTTGTCCCCATCAGGTGGACAACGTGAAAGATGTCGAAGAGGTAGCAGGTACAGCTATTGACCAAGTGTTCATAGGTTCGTGCACTAATGGACGTTTTGAAGATCTTCAGGCGGCAGCGACCATTCTACGCGGTGAGACAGTTGCCGTACGGACGATCATCGTTCCAGCGTCGAAGCTCGTGCTATTAAATTCTATACGAACGGGGGTCCTGGAGACATTAATTCAAGCCGGAGCTACCGTTTGCAGTCCCGGGTGCGGGCCATGTCTCGGCGCGCATAACGGGGTTTTGGGACGGGGAGAGGCTTGTCTTTCTACTTCCAACAGAAATTTCAAGGGGAGAATGGGTGCTGAGGGGCTCGTTTACCTTGCCTCTCCCGCCACCGCCGCGGCGACGGCCCTCAAAGGCGAGATCGCTGATCCGCGGCAATTATAGAGCCTATTACTCTTTTTATCAGGGGATTCAAACGCCGGCGTATCTCTTGATTTCCTCAATTTGTTCCATGAGGATCTTTTCAACGGCATCGAGGAGATATTCAAGCGATGGGCTTCTAACCGTGAATTTTCTCGGGACACCTCGGTAGGTCACAATATCTCCGGTACTGATTGAGATCATGGGTTCTCGCACGACAAGCGTCGCCATGAACTCACTGGTGTCGATTTTTTCGACGTCTAGCTTCCACATTCTTTCGTCGATCTCTTGTTCAATCTCTTGCGCGTTGTGCTTGACCTTGTGGGTGAGAAAAGCTTTCTTTTGATTAATTAGGTACTCTTCCTGCGCGGACAATAGCAATGACATGGCAACGAAGTTGTTTCGGAACTATTAAACATTTTTTCAGCTTTACGCTCACAGCCGAAGCGTAGCAATCCCCCGTATGTTTTATATCGCCACATCTTCAAATAGACTATGATGCGCATCAAGGGAAAAGTGTGGAAGTACGGCGATAATGTCAACACTGATTTGATCATACCCGGCAAGTATCTGAGAACAACTGACGTTAACGTCTTCGCACAACACGCAATGGAAGGGTTTGGCACGGAATTTTCGCCGCGTGAAGGGGATATAATAGTTGCCGGCAAGAACTTCGGTTGCGGGTCATCACGAGAGCAAGCAGCGCTCGCGCTCAAATACGCCAAGATCGGATGTGTCGTTGCGAAATCTTTCGCTCGGATCTTTTTCAGGAATGCAATCAACGTGGGCTTGCCAATTATCGAAGCAGACGTTCTTGATTCTGTTACAGCGGGTGATGAGATTGAGGTCGACTTATCTTCCGGGCTTGTGAGAACCCGCAGCAGGGTCGTACAAGGTGAGGAGCTCCCTAAATTCCTGCAGGAGATCCTCCAAGATGGTGGGTTAGTCGAACATAGAAAGAGGCATCCACGCAACGCGAGTCCGCCAGTGAGCGATCCTTAACGGGTCTACGCGGATGCATCAAGCGGTTTGCTACTCAGTGCATATGATAATAGCTGTTGCTGAGGGAGATGGAGTCGGCAAAGAGGTCATACCTCCTTGTGTTGAGATTCTCACTTTATTATTGAACGATCCAGAATTCATCCAAGTTGACATAGGATACTCCAAATGGGCCAGAGAAGGCACACCAATAACCGATGCGGATATCGGTTTAATTACACAAGCGGATTGTATGCTCTTGGGGGCTGTAACCAGCGTTCAAGGGAGCAGCGTTCTCGTCAGACTAAGAAAAACACTCGATCTCTTCGTGAATCTACGACCTTTTCGATCTTACTCTCTAACTCCCTATGAATTGAACCTCACTATAATACGAGAGAACCTCGAGGGGTTGTACTCCGGCATCGAAGAGCTTTCTGACGACATAGCCGTCACGCAGCGAGTGGTTACTCGCGCTAATGTGGAAAGGCTTGCATCGTTCGCAAGCACCTTGCGCAACGTAAAAACCGTTACGATAGTGCATAAAGCAAACGTGCTCAAGTCAGATATTTTCTTTCGAGATGTCTGCGTACGTGTTTTGCAGGAGCAAGATGTGCCCTATAACGAGATGTACGTCGACGCGGCTGCATACAATCTCATAAGACACCCTGAAATGTTCGATCACATCTTGACGTCGAACTTATTTGGCGATATTCTGTCCGATGAAGCTGCAGCGCTTATCGGAGGGCTCGGGCTTTGTCCGAGTGCGAATATCGGACCAAAATTCGCCATTTTTGAGCCTGTGCACGGCTCGGCGCCCCACATCGCTGGGCGTGGCATAGCAAATCCAATAGGGGCTATTTTGAGTACTAGCATGTTGCTCGAATGGGCAGGCAAAAGCGAAAAAGCCTCCTTAGTAGACGTTTCAGTCAAGCAGACGATACGCAAAGGCATCACGACACGGGACCTGGGTGGCACGAGTTCGACTGACGAAGTGGCGCGCGAAATAATACGCAATCTAAGGTGACAACGTGATTTTTCCCGATCATTGCAAGGACGTCGCTGTGAGAGAATGCGATGATGAAACATCTCGACCAACAGTGGGTGAGCGCGTCTATTTCTCATCGCACTATGTCCTGCTGTTTTGGCAAGGAAAAGTGGCGGTTTACGAACTCGAATTGGAGGGGAACGGCTTGATCCGAACGATATCGAAGGCCAAAAGGATTGCAGGCTTTGCCGAAACTCTGGTGCATAGACGCAAGACGGACATCTTCAACAGAAGCAGGCTAATTACTGTAGCAACCCGACTGTGTAAGCCCCCTATAAAAGCAGTCGTTTATCAAGGATTTGATCTTCATTGGACGTTCGTTTACGACCCAGACCTCGCCAGCGTAACCGAGATTGAGGTATTTGACGTATCCCCCCCAGATCCACCACACCTTATCACGCTCATCAAGAAACTCGACAATGCTGGCATTTTTGGGGACTTGTCCGTGTGTTTTACGCCAGTTATACAAGATCTAAGGAGTGCACGCGGAGCCACGATTTATCCGTGTTCAGCGTCAGGAATTGGGAGCAATAGCCTCAATAACCGCGACATTCACATCGGTGAGCACGCCGTTCTACTGGGGTGCGACATTTCGAAACAAGTGCTCGAAGCGCGAGTTCACGGGCTAGAATTCGAACATGTCAACATGTGTCCGACGAAAACAATAAGACCGAGCAAGCCTTTCATTGCAAAATGTTGCAAGTCAGCGAGGGTCGGACCCACCCAACTTTTTGGACAGAAGGGTTACGTGGTGCATTGGGGTGCAAATCCATATGAAGTCGTTTCTGCTGTCAGAGATCTCGCAAATGCGATCCGTTGATTGTGTTCAGGTGCAGCAAAATACCCTATCATTTGGCAGAAGTGCGGAGGGAGGGATTCGAACCCACGAATGCCTTCGCAACAGGATATCCCAAACAAAGGTTCTTAAGTCCTGCGCCTTTGGCCTGGCTTGGCTACCTCCGCCCTATGTTGACATACCGAACGGACATATAAAAGCCTATTTTTTGACTAGATAGCACTTTTGCTGAGGCATCAGGGGGCCTCGAAGAAGGTTCTTAGTACGCTCGCCCAAGGGGCTCTCTGTCCAAAGCTAATACGCCGTCGACCATAATTACTAGACGTTGCTCGGCGCTGCGATGAAGCTCTTGAACTGCTGCACGCCAAACTTGATAATTCCACTTTTTGTACGGACGCCGTCCCACAATTCCAACAAGCAGTCAAATTAGATAAACGTAGAGGAGACCCGACCCAACTTCGTGCTTGGCATAACCCAGTGATCTGCAGTTAGCGCCGTACCAAACCATTTTGCAAACCAAATACCTGAACGCACGACTCCTGCGGAACACTCGGAGCAATGGATCACGAAGTTCCCCGGGACCTCTTACATCGAGTAATATCTTGGTTCGGTCAGTTTTGGAGAATTGCGAGGCACGTCACCGCTACGTAGAGACGCTTACGATAGTTACTGGATGCTCCGGTCGGGATTTGAACCCGAGTCGTTGGCTTGCTTCACTGCTTGAGTTCGAAAGGCCAACATGATTGGCCGTGCTACACTACCGGAGCTTGCATACAAAGTTGTTGCAGAATATCGCAAAGCACGGCGTATTTTCGCAACGCTTGCTACGATACGCGTTATAAAATATATTTGTTTCTGACCGGTCCAAAGCGCGGTCGTGAGCTAGTAACCCCCTAATATTGCTAACATGATCTTTGACATCTCCCGACGCTCATTTTTTAGAGCAAATCAAGATCCTCGTATTCTCAAATGCGATTTTCATCAAAAGAATTAAGAAACCTCTGCACAAAGGCTCCTTGAACTATTTGCCGTGTCGCAGCTCATTTGCGAGAAAGAAGGGAAGACTGAAACGAGGAATTATGCGACTATTAATCACGGGTGGCGCGGGCTTCATAGGCAGCAATTTCGTGCGCTATATGTTGTCTAAGCACAATGAAGCAGAAATCGTAGTCCTAGACAAATTGACGTACGCAGGCAATATGAGCAGCCTGAAAGACGTGCTAACTGACATTGAATTCGTCAAAGGTGATATTTGCGACGAAACAATTGTCAAGCAGTTGCTAAAAGATTGTGACTGTGTTATTAACTTTGCGGCCGAGACGCACGTCGATAGGTCTATTACGAGTTCAACTGCTTTCGTTCAAACGGATGTCCTTGGGACTCACGTCTTGCTAGCGGCGGCCAAAGATTATCCAATTGAGCGATTCGTTCAGATATCGACGGATGAAGTGTATGGAAGCGTTGATCACGGATCGTTTAAGGAGACGGATAGTTTGCATCCATCAAGTCCCTATGCAGCAAGCAAGGCTGGAGCCGACTTGTTGGCGTCATCCTATTTCACGACGTACGATTTTCCCTGCGTTATTACCCGCAGCTCAAACAACTACGGGCCGTATCAGCACCCCGAAAAACTGATTCCTCGCTTTCTCACAAGCGCTATGAGGAACCGCGAGCTGACGGTTTATGGCCGGGGAGACAACGTCCGAGACTGGATACACGTTGCAGATAATTGTGCAGCGATAGACTGCGTTCGCCAAATGGGCAAAACGGGCGAGACGTATAACATTGGCGCCGGTAACGAGAGGAGCAACTTAGACATAACGAAAGCCATACTTCAGCTAGTGGGAAAGCCTTCAACGCTCATTTCTTTCACAACGAACCGGCTCGGACACGACCAGAGGTATTCCTTAGACTGTTCGAAGATAAAGTCTCTTGGATGGCAACCCGAGATTTCATTTGAAGACGGATTGACGCAAGTCGCTCGATGGTATCAAGAGAACGAATGGTGGTGGACCCCTCTAATTTGAAAACGATCTGCCTGCGCGCAAACGTAACGCTCGCGAGAACCTGCGTCTCAAATGGCCTTGATATATCGAACCATCGATTCAAAGATGGCATTCCCGTCAGCAGAACCGAGAAATTTCTGTGACGCTCGTTCGGGATGCGGCATCATTGCAAGCACATTTTTTTCTAAATTACTTATTCCAGCGATATTATCGAGCGAGCCGTTGGGGTTTGCAGCCAAAGTGGGGCGTCCCGTGTCATCAACGTACTTAAAAACGACCTGATCATTTTCGTAAAGCTCTTTGAGCAGCCTTGGGTCAGCGACGTATCGCCCCTCTTTGTGCGCTATAGGAAGGTCAACTAACGCGTTCGAAAGTGCGGTGAACGCAGACTTGCCGAATGTTCTGAGTTTCACCCACCTGCAGATGAACTTCGGATACTGATTGAGAGTGAACGTGCCGGGCACTAAGTGCGACTCGCTGAGGATTTGGGCGCCGTTGCATATACCTAACACGGGCTTCCCGTCAGCTGCCATCTCTGCAACTGACTGCATAATCTCGGTTCGTGCCGCAATTGCACCTGCGCGCAAGTAGTCCCCATACGAAAACCCGCCTGGGATGATCGCGCCGTCAAAACTCTCTAGGGTCTCTTTGTACCAGACAAGTTCTGCGCCAATGCTCAAATTGTTCAGAGCTTTTTGAACGTCCAGATCACAGTTACTCCCACCGAACCGGAGAATGGCGATATTCATCTATCTCTTCTCGACTATTTCGTTATCCGTATGTCATAATCGTGTATGATGGGATTCGCGAGCAGCCGTTGGCACATTCCGTTAACGAGGTCGGTTGCGTTCTCGCGGGAATCTGCCGTGAGTTCGAGTTCGTAGACGGCTGATTGTTTGACCGATTGACACTCATATCCAAGATGCTTGAGAGCACTTTTTATCGTCGTAGCTTCCGGATCAAGCATGCCGTGCTTGAGTTTAATGGTGATCTCAGCGCGATAAAGCATGGCAGGTACTATGGCTCATTCATAGTTAAACATTGGCGCTGACAGGTTGCCAAGCACTGGGCAAGCGCGGCCGAGGCGTACCATCTGGCCGAAACACAACGGCCGAAAAGATCGAACCGAACGTTGGTACGCGAGGCTTTGGCGGACAGCAGTCGATCGGGCTCTTTAACCTGAGACGAGCGTCCGCCGGGCTTGGAGTGCTTATCGCGGGCTCTTACGGATGCGCGACACCACGAGCGCGATAGTCGATATGCCAACGACTGCAGGGATGGCTTCAAAACCGGGCACCCCCGCGGCTTTGGTCGAAACGCTTGTGGTTGGAGGATTACCTGTCGCCGAAGGGGACGAGGACGGCTCTTGTGCGAGCACCTGCCGTTGCAGGGCAGTCACCTGACTAGCTGACAGTTCTGCGTTTTGTTCGACAATGACCCTTCCTTGAGGGTCCGTGAAAACAATCAGTGGGGGCTTGCTATAATTATATAGCGTTCCCTGTTGAGTCCCGACCACGTTTATGTTCACGAAGTTCGACGAAAGTTGAATAACTTCACTATCCGTCCAAGTGTTTTGATCCATGTTTCTGCATCGAGGACACCAGTCTTCGTGAATGTATATCATCGCGGGCTTGTTTTCCTCGGCCGCAGCTTTCATCCCTGTCGGGTAGTCATAAACCCACGCCACCTCATTTTGGGCTTTGACGCCCACCGCTAAAGAGGAGCTCGCTATAACAAAAAAACAGCCAGCACCGATATCACGGCTATAAAACGGCTCATCGATGGCACACTGAGCTACAAGACGAATGTGCTATTTAACTCTTGTCGATCAGGTGCGCACGAGGTACTGTCCCACGCCAGCGCGTGCTCGCGCTACAACCCGTTAGTTTCGGCATTGCTAAACATCTTTCAAGAGACGTGAGATCCACAGTCGAAATTAAAATGCCTCAGCGCGGATGGAGATTCCACGATAAGTTATTCAACAGCCACGCGCACATTCAACGTGAATCCACGTGAAAATAATTCAAGCCTCTTCTTACTTCTATCCGCACATCGGTGGAGTCGAAACTCACTGTCTTGAGCTTTCGCAAAGCTTGCGGGACCTAGGGCACGAAGTCGTTGTTTTGTGCGCCGAAGTCCCCAAGTCTAGACCAAATGAGGTCTTGCGCGGACTCCCTGTGTACAGATTTCCGGCTATGGATCTGCCATATATCCCGTATATGTACGCCTTGCGGCGGCGCATTGCGCAGTTCAGCGCCGATGTCGTACATTCCCATTATCCTCCACCTTTCATGTCTTACGGCGTGGTCAAAGGCCTGCCGCACGTTCCACACGTGCTTACTTACCACTGCGATCTCGAAATTCCCGACAATATCGCAAATCTCAGAATTCCGAACATCTGTAAATGCCTTGTGGACGAAGTCAACACGGCTGTGTATACAAAGCCGATCCTCGACAACGTCGCGCAGATAATCGCTACAACTGAATCTTACGCGCGAACCTCCTCCGTACTGCGAGATTATCGCTATGAAATCGTGCCGAATGGCATTAGACTAGAGACCTTTGACAGACATTTACTCGGGTTGAACGGTGAAAAGAGGGCACGCCAGATACTCTTCGTTGGTCGATTGAGCTCCGTGAAAGGCGTTGATGATTTTGTCACAGCCGCCAAGATCGTACTAAGCCAAGTAAGCGACGCGACTTTCTTAATCGTGGGCGATGGAGAAGAGCGAGAACGACTAAAAAAACTCGCAAAAGGCTATGAACATCGAATCAAATTCTGTGGGCACATATCAAGAGGCGCTCTTCTAAAGCTCTACACAAGCTCTTCCGCACTAGTCCTCCCCTCTTTTACGCGCCTCGAGGCGTTCGGGTTGGTTCTTTTAGAAGCGATGGCGTGCGAAACGCCAGTGATTGCTTCGAGAATTCCGGGCGTGCTCGACGTCGTTGGCGAAGGCGGTTTGCTAGTCACGCCTCGAGATCCTTCTTCCCTTGCAAATGCCATTCTAGAGATTCTCGAAAACCCTGCAAACGCAAGATCAATGGGTAAAAACGGTCGCAAGCGCGTTGAACAGAAATATGACTGGAAAATCATTGCGCAAGAGGTCCTTGATCTTTATGCGAATGTGACAGACGCGTGAAACGGAAGAAGATGCTTCAAGAACGACGACTTAATATACGTTAATCGAATTTTCTCCTGAGATGAAAGTTTGCGCCATCATCCCAGTCGCGCCGTTCGAACCGAACTCACTCATTGAAAAATCAATCGAGAGCCTCCGCGCTTTAGATTGCAATGATCTCGATTTTGAGGCGTACTACGTCATTGACAGCAGCGGAAAAGATTACAGCTCTCTCTACGGACTCATGCCGCCGCATTTCCACATAGTGATCAGAAATTGCAACAGAGGCCGCCGGGCTGGCGCTATCAACGACATTCTGAACGTGACAGAGGGCGCAGACTGCATTGCGCTCTTCGATGTCGATAGCCGACCCAACGCTGATTTTTTGGAGGAGTGTGTGCGCGAACTCACGGCGACGAGCGACGTGGTGCTTGCCAGTGGCTGCCGCTACGTGACTAATAAGGGAAACACCCTTACCAAGATCGTTTCAATCGAATACAAGTTTTTCTGTGACATCTACCGTTTTTTCAGGTGGTCAAGCGGCTTCATTCAGTTCAACGGCGCGATAGGCGTGTCAAAAGCACCCTTTATGAGGACGACAGGTTTTGATGAACGTTGTTCGTGTGAGGATCTAGATATAAGCGAGAAGATATACCTCTCGGGGAACCGTACAGTACTCGCCACGACGAAAGTAGGGGAACAGGCTCCTACTTCCATTCAGGACTTGTACAATCAAAGAGTTCGATGGTTCCGCGGTGCTGTCGAGGGGCTTCGAAAGTATCTTGGTCCAATGTTTGTCGCCCGCGTTCCTACCTCAGTAAAAGTGACGTGGCTGGGCTCGCTAACCATCCCATTTTTCTCATACTTATTAGCTCCTTTTGTTTTCATATATTCCAGAGCAGTAATGGTAGAAAGTGAGAGCATATCGGAATCATTTAAGATCCTGCTCGGCTTATCTGGGTACGCCTGCTTGATGACGCTCTGTGGGACCGTGGCCGTCGGACAGCATCTAACTTCCCGCAAGTGCGAGTGGACCGGGGTAGCCAGGTCAGAAGTCTAACTATTGACAGGGGGTAGATCTTGAACGGCTTGCGAAGGTGGCTTGCGATTTCACTGACGTTCAGTATAATTTCGATCCTAGCGCTCCTATTTTACACGATCACGCCGGGCCAGCTACGAAGCCTTATACAAATTCACCCAGCCTTCTTGGCCGCCGCATTGATCTTTCAGTTCGGTTCGTGGCTCGTCTGGGGCGCCCGAATGAAGACCATGGCAGAAGCGGTAGGAGGCGAGCTCTCGTTTAGAAAATCGGTCGAGATCGTCTTGTCAAATCTTTTTGCCGCGGCAATCACTCCCGGACACGCCGGTGGAGAAGTTACCAGAGTTCAGCTCTTGCGAGGTTGCAAGCTGTCCGTGGGGGATGCCTCTGCGGTCGTCCTCGGAGAAAGAATGCTGGATGCGCTTTTCTTAGGCATAGCCGCCCCGATCGCATTTCTGCTATTTACCCGGTACGTGCAGAGTACGCCCGGGCTCATAGCCCTTTTCGGGGTCGCGGCCATAGTTTTCGGCTTACTCTTTTTCATCCTGCTCTACGTTATGGCAAAGCCAAGAAAAGTGAAGTCTATGGTGACAAGAGTACGGTGGCTGTTCATCAAAGTGAGAGGTGTTGACAAGGCTGACAGAGCCATGCAAAAGGCTTTGCGAGAGGTCGATGTTTTTCACAATAGCTCTATGCGATACTTGAAGGATGAACGACGAGCTTTGGCCAAAGGTTTTCTTTTTACGATGGCGTTTTGGCTTCTGCAGTTTACCATTGCTTCGCTTATTCTCGTCGGCCTAGGAGCTCAGCCGTGGATTTTAGCGTCCTTTTCTGCCCAAACAGTTCTAATGATGATCGCCATGATTCCACTCACGCCGGGAAACAGCGGCATAGCCGAAGTGAGCACTGCGGCGATTTATTCAGCCTTTGTGAGCACATCAATTCTCGGCATCTTCATCCTAGGCTGGAGAGTGATTACTTACTATCTAAATATCGTCGTAGGTGGGCTAGTGAGCATAAAGGTTCTGCAAGATCGACCAGTAGTGGAAGGAGCAGTTGAAGGGGGCGCTCAAGAGGCACAATGAATGTCGAGGTCAAAAACCCGCGACTCTCCACTTGATGAGCACGCCGTCGCCGATTTGACGGATTTCTCGCAGATTCAGCTTAACAAAGCCATTAGTCAGGCCCTCCCCATCGACCAGCGTTGGCGCTGCACTGCCCCCAATAATAATGTTGCCTACGTATGTGTAAATCTCATCGACTAAGCCTAAACTTAGAAGGGCGAAATTGAGCGTTGCGCCACCCTCAACCAAGAGGGATTCGACGCCCCGATCCTTCAAACGCCCAAGCAGCGCAGTGAGGTCTACTTTGCTCTCTCCGACAACGACTATTTCAGCCTTTGTTTCGAGCTCTTCTACCCTATAACGTGGGGCCTGTTGCGACGTCGCTATAAGTGCATTTGGTCCCAAAACGGCCGCGGTCGCCGGCGTTCGTGCGCTGCTATCGACCACTACTCGCAGCGGATTTTCACTTCTCCCCTGGTCCACTCGCTTGCGCTTGAGTACCACCGACTTTATCGTAAGCTTCGGATCGTCCGCAAGAACGGTCCCGACCCCAATCATGACAGCATCAACGTTCGCTTTTAGCGCATCAACTCGCCTGAGGTCGTCTTCACCAGAAATGCGCACCTGTTTTCTTGCTACTGTGGAAATCTTGCCGTCGGCGCTCATTGCTGAATTAATAAAGACATATGGTCTCATCGACTAGCCATAATTGACCAATATTATATTAATATCTGGTTCATATCGTATGCGACAGCTGCATGCAAAAATACGAGTTTCTAGAGCACACAGCCGATGTAACTTTTAAAGCGTATGGAAGAGACTTAAACGAGCTATTCGAAAATGCAGCTGAAGCTCTCGAAGACACAATGGTTATCCTCGATGAAGTGGCATCAGGAAAGATTTTAACCATAGAGATGAGTTCCGACTCTTACGAAAACTTGCTTTACGACTGGCTTTCGGAACTCCTGATCACGTTTGAAGTCGAGCGCTTTGCTGTTAAGAAATGCTTCGTCAGCATTGTGGGTTTCTCGTTAACTGCTGACTGTCTAGGCGAAAGATTAGATCTAAACAGGCATAGACTAAACGCAGAAGTAAAGGCCGTGACATATCACAATCTAGCAGTCACGAAAAATGACATCTATCACACAGAGGTAACGCTCGACGTATAGGAGGTTCGATGGCGTTCGAAGAATTGGTCAAGCGAGGCGAGTATGTTTGGGAAGTGCCGCAGGACGCAGCGCTAAGGATGCGTGTCCCTGGTCGAATCTTTTTGTCAGAAGTCCTTATGAAATACCTCGAGAGAGGCGCGATACAACAAGTCGCGAATGTCGCGACGCTTCCCGGAATCCAGAAATGGTCGCTTGCGATGCCTGATGTGCACACGGGGTATGGTTTTCCAATCGGCGGCGTTGCCGCGTTCGACGTTAGCGAAGGCATCCTCTCACCAGGAGGTGTTGGGTTCGATATCAACTGCGGCACTAGGCTCCTGGTGACGACCTTGTTCAAGGAAGAAATTGAGCCAAGAATTAATGAGCTGACAACAGCACTATTTGAAGCAATTCCGTCGGGACTTGGCTCGAAGGGACAGCTGCGGCTCTCCGAAAAAGAGCTTGACGGCGTGTTCTTGGGTGGGGCAAAGTGGGCCGTTAATGAGGGATACGGAAACCCTGCAGATCTGAAGCACTGCGAGAGCAACGGCTGCTTAGATGGTGCAAATCCTATAAAAGTCAGTCCGCTGGCAAAAAAGAGGGGCAAACCCCAGCTTGGAAGTCTAGGAAGTGGAAACCACTTTTTAGAGATTCAATGCGTTGATCGCGTCATTGATAAGAAGGCCGCAGATTTGTTTGGTTTGAAAGAACAGCAAGTTTGCATAATGCTTCATTCGGGATCACGGGGGGCTGGCCATCAAATCTGCACTGACTACTTGAAAATGTTTCAAGCAGCGAGTCGCAAATATTCTATCGAACTCCCCGATAAGCAACTAGCGTGCGTTCCTGCAGACTCACAAGAAGCACGAGACTACTTCAGCGCAATGGCAGCAGCTGCCAACTACGCGTGGACAAATAGGCAAGTAATGTCCTATTGGGTACGAGACGTTCTGGAGCAGCAGTTCAACACAACTGCAACCCTCGTATACGATGTGGCGCACAATATTGCAAAGCTAGAAAAACATACGATCGACGGAAGACGCAAAGAGGTGTACGTGCACCGCAAAGGCGCCACAAGAGCATTCGATAAGGATGCAAGTTATGGAATCGAACAGCCGGTGCTTATCCCAGGCAGCATGGGGACTGCCTCTTACGTTCTGCACGGCACCAAAAAAGCAATGAGTACCACCTTCGGATCAACGTGCCACGGGGCAGGTCGAGTTCTCAGCCGGAAAGCTGCAAGACGCTCTTTGACTTGGAGAGGCGTTACAGAGGGTCTGCAGCGAAAACACATCGCGATAAAAACTGATGATCTTTCGTCAGTGCCAGAAGAAGCACCAGAGGCGTACAAGCCGATAGACGAGGTAATCAACGTCGTTTCAAAGCTCGGTATCTCAGAAGCCGTTGCGCGGCTCACCCCCATGGGAGTCATTAAGGGCTAGCCCAGCGATCTGAAACATTGAGCTAATCAAGTTGACAAAGGGGCGCAGCGACATTTGCAAGCAAGTTCAGCGATAATTTTATGGACATTAGTTGCCACATGATAACTGGGCTAGCTCGGATGGCTCGGCGTCCTCTGTAACCCAAAAACGTCGACAAGTGGGGAGCGAAACAGAAGGAAGGCATTTTGGCAGTTTGACCATCTTACAATTCAGACAATGAAATTCCGTCCTGCGGGGTCAACGGCCGTGTGTTACTGATTGGAGAACCAGCGGCACGCGCTCACCGTGAGCACCGGTTCAGGCCCGGAAGGGAGCAAACCTATCGCGGACGCGTGACGCTCGGAGGGTCGCGGGATAGAGAATGAGTTGGGAGCTCTGACAGGCTGCGGAATGACGACCTTTCTGTGTGCCCACACCCGCTGTTGGGGTAGCCAAGCTTGGTCTACGGCGCTGGTTTGCTAAACCAGTGTCCCACCGGGACTCGTGGGTTCAAATCCCACCCCCAGCGCTTTCTGTGGGCTCAGTTTCCGTGAAGCTGCGCCGATCCTTCGAGCTATCGCAAAAAAGCTCATTCAGCGTGCTAGTTATAAATACGATGATTGGTTAAAATGCCACACACGCGAGGTAATGACGTGCCCAAGGGTGACAAGGAACAGCCAGAACACGACGAGATCAAGTACATAGTAAGAATTGCGCAAACGGATCTGGATGGAAAAAAAGCAGTCCAGTACGCACTCACAGGTTTGAAAGGCGTAGGTATACGAACGGCGCGAATTCTGACTCAAAGCGCCAACGTAAACCCTAAAGATACTATGGGCTATCTGGACGATGAGCAAATAGAAAGGCTGAGGGATTCTGTCGCTAGTTTTGATCGACATATTCCGGCTTGGATGTTCAACTACCAGAAAAGTCCCGTCACCGGCGAAGACCAACACCTATTAGGCTCTCAACTAGATATTGCGCTTCGCGAAGATCTGAATCGAATGAAAAAGACCCGAAGCTACGCAGGGATTCGCCACGAAAGAGGACATAAAGTCCGCGGTCAGAGGACCAAATCGACAGGACGTAGGGGTGCGACGGTAGGCGTACAACGCAAAAAGCGGTAATTAAAGAAGGTGCGAGAAATGGGGTATCCTGGCAAAAGCAGAAAAACGTTTGATAGGCCCAGTCACCCATGGCAGGGAGCAAGGATCGGCGAAGAAGCCGAGCTCGTAAGAAGTTACGGTTTGAAAAACAAAAGAGAAGTCTGGAAAGTCGCCACGACGTTGAGGAAGTATCGACGTGAGGCGCGGAAATTGCTCTTCGACATTCAAGAGGTTGGTGAGCGTGGCGAGCATGCGAAGTTTGAGACGCAACGATTCCTCGACAGATTAAAACGTATAGGTCTGATCAAATATGACTCATCTCTGGACGACGTGCTCACCTTGGCGAGTGAGGATTTAATGGAGAGGCGGCTACAAACCCAAGTCCACAAGCAAGGTTTAGCCAATTCTGCCAAGCACGCCAGGCAACTTATTGTCCACGGACATATCGCAGTCGCAGGACGTAGAGTAACCGTTCCAAGCTACGTTCTACCCATAAGTGAGCAAGCGCTCATCGGATACTACGTCGGATCTCCGCTCCGCGAAGTCGACGGTTCCGAGGAGCGAGCGAGCGACGGAGCGTGACATAGATTATGGCCGAGCGAAAGTGGGGAATTGCCCATATCTTTGCATCGTTCAATAATACGATTATCACCATTACAGATCTTAGTGGAGCCGAGACCATAGCAAAATCATCAGGGGGCATGGTAGTCAAGCAAGACCGCAACGAAAGTTCGCCTTATGCTGCCATGCAGCTTGCCACGAGCGCAGCCGAACAGGCATTGGATAAGGGCGTCCTCGGTGTTCACGTAAGGGTTAGAGCCCCGGGCGGGAATGGACAGCGGAGCCCCGGCCCGGGAGCACAAGCTGCGATAAGGGCACTTTCAAGGGCTGGATTAAAAATAGGGAGAATAGAGGATGTAACCCCTATCCCTCATGACGGCACGCGGTCGCCCGGAGGTAGAAGGGGACGCAGAATCTGACATTCTGATACAATGGATTTAGAATTCCTAGAACTTACAGATAGACGTGCGCGTTTCATAATTTCGGGTACGGCACCAGCGCTCGTGAACAGCATTAGACGGAGCATGATGGCTGACGTCCGAACGATGTCGATCGATGACGTCAACTTTTACAACAATACGTCAGTCCTGTTCGACGAAATGCTTGCGCTTCGTTTAGGGCTCATTCCCCTCACAGGAGGGAAACACTATCTCTCCGCGTCTGAGTGTTCCTGCAACGGGGAAGGATGCTTTCAATGTCAAGTGTCAATGACCTTAAACGTGCAGGGGCCCGCCACTGTCTACTCAAGGGACTTAGCGTCCGCTGATGCCGAAGTGGTTCCCGCCGACGGCAACATACCCATCATAAAGCTTTTTGAGGGCCAACAATTGCTGCTTGAAGCAATTGCACGAAAAGACAGCGCCAAAAACCACGCTAAATTTCAGTCTGCAATCGCGACAAGCTACAAGTACTTGCCGAAGTTTTCTGTCCAAGAGTGCAACGGATGTAAAGAATGTGTCGACGCCTGCCCCAGGGGGATCATCCGGTACGAAAACGGATCCGTGCACATCGCTGACGAACTTCAGTGCACCCTTTGCAACTTGTGCGTCGAAGCCTGCGACACACACGCGATCTCAGTCACCGGCGACCCGCAGCGCTTTTTGTTCTATACGGAGTCAGACGGGTCAATGAGCTGCATAGATCTGCTGACGATGTCAGTTGAGGCTTTGATGAACAGAGCCAGCGAATTAGCTACGTACCTCGGAACGTTTGGATAGGCGGGGGTTGCCAAGCTTGGTCAAAGGCGCTAGGTTGAGGGCCTAGTCTCATAGGAGTTCGTGCGTTCAAATCGCACCCCCCGCATTCGAAATGCGTGATAGGAGATAACATGGCAAAGCACGGAATACGGAAGGCCAATCCTCAGTTGATGTTACAGATAGACGCTTTCAAAGCGCACGCACGACAGCATCAAGCAAATATTTGGAGAGAGCTTGCTAGAAGGTTGGAGGCGCCATCAAATAGCTACGCAAAAGTCAATTTGAGCCGGCTCAACCGACACACGACCTCGGGTGACGTAGTTATAGTCGCCGGTAAAGTGCTTGGCGCGGGATCAATCGACCATCCGATAACTATAGGTGCCCCGAATTTTAGTGATAGCGCCCGGTCAAAAATTCTTACAGCCGGAGGGACCGTCTTGTCGCTCGATGAAATCGCCCACGAATCACCAAAGGGCAGTCACGTGAAGATCATACGTTGAAGCACAGGAGAGAGACAGATTGTGACAGTAATTGACGCTAATGGATTAATACTCGGGCGTCTTGCCAGCATCGTAGCTCAAAGACTGTTATCCGGCGAAGAGATCGACGTTATTAACGCAGAAAGAGCGGTAGTTTCAGGGTCACCAGAAACCACGCTATCAAAGTATCAAACCCTGCGAAATAAAGGTTCCAAAGAAAAAGGACCATATTTTCCTAAGCGTTCAGACATGATTCTACGACGTACGGTTCGGGGGATGTTGCCGTACAAGAAATCGGTCGGCAGGGCAGCATTCGGACGGCTTCGAGTTTACGTTGGAACGCCAGCCGAGCTTTCCAGTGTCAGTGCTGAAACGCTTGAACGCGCGCGAAAAACAAGATTGAGCACCATTAAGGTTGTTGAGGTAGGAAAGATCTCCCAACAACTTGGGGCTAAGAGATAGGACCAGACACATGGGCCAAAAAACAATCAACTCAAGCGGCAAACGCAAAACCTCAATCGCACGGGCTTCTTTCAAAGAAGGACAAGGCGTAGTGAGGATCAACAAAAAGCTTCTCAACGTAGTTGAGCCCGCCGTTGTGCGAGAGAAGATCCAAGAACCGTTGAACATTGCCGGCGATTTGGTAAAAGGACTTGATATCAGAGTAACCGTTCGAGGTGGGGGAGTCGTCGGACAGGCCGATGCGGCCCGAACAGCCATAGCGCGGGGGTTAATTGACTGGACGAACGATCTGAGTATCAAAGATCTATTTCTGAAACAAGACCGAACACTCCTTGTGAGTGACTACCGGCAGAAAGAGCCAAAGAAATTTGGCGGCCGAGGCGCGCGAGCGCGGCGACAAAAATCCTACAGATAATAAGGCTAAGAGATGATACCCGTAAGATGCTTTACGTGTGGTGCAGTGATATCGAAACACTGGGATCAGTACAAGGAGCGTATAAGTGCTGGAGAAGACCCGAAGATGGTGTTGGATGATCTTGGCGTAAAGCGATACTGCTGTCGCAGAATGCTTTTGACTCACAAAGAGCTTGTTGATATTTTTGCTCCGTATCAATGACAAGGGGTTGTGGGGTAGCCTGGATATCCTACGGCGTTCGGGACGCCGTAACCTGAGTTCGAATCTCAGCAACCCCATGCAGGCCCTTTAAAATGGAGGGGAGTCATTGAAAGAAGTTATTGAAAAACTTACTCGTTATGAAAGGGCCAGAATCGTCGGGGCGCGAGCTTTGCAGATTTCTATGGGCGCACCCACATTGATAGAATCGAACACCGCAGACCCTATAGACATGGCATTAGAAGAACTCAAGAAAGGGGTCATTCCGATAACAATAAAACGTCGAGGAACGCCACGATGAACTCGATCGAGGCGGTGTCTGTAAGCAAGGCATTCGACATAAACGCGACCGACGCGGTCGAAGTAGAGATAGTGACCACAAACAGCTATGGCCGGTGCTCTTTTCCGGCCCCAAGCGAGCCAATAAGAAAGGCGCGGGAACAAGTGTCTACACTCATCGGCAGGGAAGCCAGTCAGCAGGCAGAAATCGACGAAGTGCTAGAGGGTATCTTTTCATTGCCCAATATGAGTATGGCTTTCTCAGTTGCGATTGCAAGCGCGGCAGCGGCCTCTCTGGGAATGCCGTTGTATCGCTACCTCGGAGGCTTCTTTGCGAATGCTATGCCCTACCCTCTGCTAAAAATCTTTAGCGCTGGCGCTGATTATTTTGGTATTCCAAAAGGAGCGGGCTCATTTGCCAGCGCAATTGCTTCGCTAGCCAGCATCCATCGAGAGCTCAATAATCTGGATATCCCTGGAGACTCTACTCACGCCGACATTTTGAATCGGTTGACTGCAATCGCGGGCGGTGTAAGTAGCAGGT
This sequence comes from Methanobacteriota archaeon, assembly GCA_963720465.1. Taxonomy (GTDB): domain Archaea; phylum Halobacteriota; class Bog-38; order Methanoflorentales; family Methanoflorentaceae; genus Methanoflorens. Next base: position 2,163,878 of record OY970393.1, on the reverse strand, counting down.
TTGGCTTCGAGATCAAGCTAGGAGTGGATTTCAAAGCTTCCAAGCACGCACACGGCAAGCTTAGTTTTGCGGACAATGCCTCCACGACGGGAACCAGCCGACTGCGGTATCTACTAGATCTCGCCCGTCAGTACGATCTGTATTACATCGAAGATCCCTTCGACCGAACAGAGTCTGAGTTTCAGCGACAGCTAACCGATGAGTTGGGAGCGACGTGTCTGATAGCGTCAGAGGCAGATCTCGACACGAGAATTGCGGATGCACGGTCCCCGAAGAATGGTAGGGAGACAAATCTTGCATTAATTGCGCCTTCAGGTACGGTTTCGAGCGTTTTCGAAACGTACTCTAGGGAGAGAGCCAATGGCCGCAGCTGCGCTCTGCTTACCGACAATTCTGCGACCTGCGACGCATCACCGTCGCAGCTGGCTGTTGCTTTGTCCGCTCCCTTTGTCAAACTAAGCATCAAGGGTAGACAGAGCACTGCAAAAATCAATGAACTTGTACGAATAGAACAAGAACTATTTGACGGATCGAGCTACAGGATGGCGAAAAAACCGATTTAGAGGAGGTGGATCAATGGAAGAGACCACAGAATACGAATCACTCATCCCTGTTGATGAATACCTAGCTGCAGGTGTGCACATAGGCACACAGCAAAAAACGGAAGATATGAAGCGCTTTGTCTATCGCGTCCGACCAGACGGTCTTTACGTGCTGGACGTCAAGGCGACAGACGAGCGTATAAGAATTGCAGCCAAATTTCTCAGTAAATTCGACCCGGCCCGCGTGCTTGTGGTTTCCGCACGGCAATACGGTCAATTTCCCGCAACAATGTTTGCTAAAGTAACAGGAGCGAAATCAGTTGTGGGTCGCTTTATACCTGGCACATTGACAAATCCGGAGTACCGCGACTTCGTTGAACCAGATGTCGTTGTCGTCACGGACCCTATTGGAGATTCACAGGCCGTTAAGGAAGCTGTAGATGTCGGCGTTCCAGTAATTGCCATGTGCGATACAAATAATATGACGACACACATTGACATCGTTATCCCGACCAACAACAAAGGGCGGAAAGCGTTAGCGCTCATCTATTGGCTCCTCGCAAAGGAGATCACCAAGCTTCGCGGCCAACAGACGGGCTACGGAGTTAAAGATTTCGAAATAGAGATCTAAGAGAGTAGCTATGAGGAAACCTGCGAAGGCAGGGTCGTGGTACCCGAGTGACCCGCGGGCGCTGGAAGAGCTTCTGCGCAGCTTCATTGGGAGGCCAGAGCCGCGTCTGCTCATGAGTGTGGTGGTTCCTCATGCGGGCTACGCTTGTTCAGGTGTCACCGCAGGAAAGGTCTTCTCGATACTTCCCAAGGTGGCCACCTACATAATCATTGGGCCAAATCACCATTATCCCGTTATTTCGGTCTCGAACGAACCGTGGCTGACCCCCCTCGGGGAAGTGAACGTGAACACGGATATTGTGGACGCACTCGATATCGACGTAAATAATGGCGCCAACAAAGAGGACAATTCTATAGAACTTCAGTTGCCCTTCCTGCAGTTCCTATTCGACGACTTTGAAATCGTCCCTATCACCATGGGACTTCAAGGGCCTGAATCGATACAGCGTGTTGTCGCCACAATCCAAAGAGTTGCCGATAAAAACAGCGTGCTTATTGCCTCCAGCGATTTTACGCATTACGTGCCAGAGCACGTCGCGAGAACAACTGACCAGTGGGTAATAGAGCCCATTCTAAAACTAGAGTCGCGAGAATTTCTTACGCGAGCTCGCTCGACTTCTGTGTGCGGCTTTGCGCCAATAGCGATTGCCATTGAGTTCGCGAAACATAAAGGCGCCAAACGAGGAGAGCTTATTGATTATTCTACGAGTGCAGACACCTGTGGCGATTCCACTGCGGTGGTCGGTTACGCAGGGATAATTATGGCCTGATGCCGAAAATGAGCTTGAAAAGGAGTTTGCAACGAGAATCTACAAGATGATAACCTGTTCGGCCCCCGGCAAGATCTATCTGTTTGGAGAACACGCTGTTGTGTACGGAGAGCCGGCGATAGCGTGTGCGATAAACTTGCGTGTGTGCGTTTCAGTAGAACTCGTATCTTCGGGGAAAATCACGATAGATGCCATGGATAAGCGCGCGAACTGCTCCAGCGAAGAGTTTAAGTACGCCTGTTGTGCCGCCAAAATAATCAAACAACTGTTTGAAACGGACTTTGGTGCTGAGATAAAGGTACGGTCAGAAGTGCCGGCGCGACAGGGGTTAGGCTCCTCCGCAGCAGTTACAGTGTCAACTATAAAAGCTCTGACTGAGAGCCTCGACATTGAACTCGATAATGAAACAGTAGCGAATATAGGCCATAAGGTCGAAAACGAAGTTCAGGGCAAAGCGAGCCCCGCAGATACCTTTGTTTCTGCAACCGGCGGTGTGGTCTTAGTGGAGAGAGCCAAAACATCTCATCTCGCACTGCCCGACCTGCCAATCATAATCGGCGCAACCGGCGTTGAGAGGTCAACACGCGACGTCATCGCCTTTGTATCGGATCTGAAAAAGAAGTACCCTTCTGTGCTGAGTGACGTGATGTCTTCAATGGGAGATATCACGCGCTTGGGAGAACAGAAGCTTGCAGATGGAGACCTCGTCAGCGTAGGCGAGCTTATGAATATCAACCAAGGACTCCTCGAGTCGCTCGGGGTAAGCGACGTTGTACTGAGCAAATTAATCTACGCAGCGAGAACAGCAGGGGCGCTCGGTGCTAAAATCACCGGCGCTGGCCGTGGAGGATGCGTGTTGGCGATTGCAACAGACGGAAACGTCGACCACGTTACACAAGCCATCGCGAAACAGGGTGCTCTAGTGCTGACCACTGCGATTTCTAGTTTAGGCCTGCATGTAGAGGCATAACCAGCGTGACCAACATGATAGTGCTTAAAATCGGCGGCTCTGTATTGACAGACAAAGGGCGAGAGAGCACCCTGCGAGAAGATAACGTGCGTATGGTCGCTCGACAAATCGCCAACGCAAAGAGTTCACGTCTTATTCTTATCCACGGGGCGGGCTCCTTTGGACACCCGCAAGTTGTCAAGTACTTATCCAAAGGTCTTAGCGCAAGCGGAATGTGGAAGACCCATTGCGCCGTGCGCTCGCTAAACACCGCATTCATAGACGAACTCCAGTCTCAAGGCGCTGCCGCATTGCCGATCCACCCGCTTAATAGCGCTACGCTCGACGCAGGTAGGATCGCACATTTTGATACGAACGCGTTAGAGTTGATGCTTAACAACAATATCATTCCGGTACTTCACGGCGATGTCGTAATGGATCGCATAGACGGCTTCAACGTCCTGTCAGGTGATCAAATAGTAGCGTTTCTGGCACTAAAGATGCGCCCCAAAAAAATAGGCGTCGGCACAGACGTCGATGGAATCATGTATCGAAACAGAAAACTGAACCATCTTAACCCTAGTGAGCTTGAAAAATACCGAGACGGAATTCTTGGTTCTAGGTCTACGGACGTAACTGGGGGGATGTTACACAAAGTTGTGCAGCTGCTGGAGATTGCTAAGTCAGGTATTCAGTCTGAGATATTTAACGCAGCTTACGACGGCAATATCACCAGGTTTTTAACGTCGCACCAAGATGGGGGTACGACGATCTCCATGGAAAAAGAATGATAACGAACCGAAAAATCGAGCATCTAATGCTCTGTGCTGCTGAAGATGTCGAATCAGGAAGAACGGGCCTCGATGATATCAGATTCGTCCACAACGCAGTTCCTGAATTGACAAAGTCAAGGATCGATGCGACTGCCACGTTCTTAAAAAGGCAGTTCACCGCTCCCGTCTTTATAGCGGGAATGACAGGCGGGCACGAAGAGACAACTGCTATCAACGCTGCGTTGTCAGAGGCCGCAGAGCGACTCGGCATCGGCATTGGCGTGGGAAGTCAGCGCGCAGCAATTGAACATCCTGACCAAGTCGAGTCGTTCAGCATAGTTCGAGAGCGAGCCCCCAGCGCTTTTGTAGTGGCCAACATTGGGGCCACACAAGTCAAGGAATATGATATGGAGATCATTGACCGCTTAATCGATATGGTTGAAGCAGATGCATTGGCAATTCATCTGAATTTCCTGCAAGAGGCAGTGCAACCAGAGGGGGATACAGACGCTGAAGGATGCCTCGACGCGATGAAATCACTTGCCGATTCTCTTCGGGTGCCAGTGATCGCCAAAGAGACGGGCGCCGGGATTTCGAGAGAAGTCGCAGCTGAGTTAAAAAAGGCAGGCGCTTCTGCAATTGATGTAGGCGGCGCTGGGGGCACGAGCTGGGCAAGAGTCGAATCGTACCGCGCTCAGACGGACCCCCGACTAGGGAGGTTGGGGGCGCTCTATGACGACTGGGGCATACCGACCGCAATCTCCATTTTAGAATCCCGCACCTTACCCGTGATCGGAACTGGCGGGATCAGGAACGGCCTTCACGTCGCCAAGTGTATTGCACTCGGAGCGTCGTTGTGCGGCATAGGCTTGCCACTGCTAAAACCCGCATTCAAAGGTACCAAATATGTGCTAAGCGAGATAACGGCGTTCGTTGAAGAATTAAAAGTCGCAATGTTCCTAACTGGATGTAAGAAACTCACTGATCTAAAGCAACGCCCGCTGGTCATTACTGGCGAAACTAGGCAGATACTGCAACAACGGGGATTCAATCTGGCCGAGCTTCAGGTGAGGAGGTAGCACTTTGGAGATAGAAGTTAACGCAATTGGCGGCTACGAAGAAGTCGGACGCAACATGACTGCGATCCGAGTGAACGAAGACATAGTGATTATAGACATGGGCCTTAGACTCGATCGAATTGCAATTCACGAGGATGCAGAAATCGAGAAGATGCATTCTATCGACCTTATCAAGATGGGCGCGATACCAAATGACGCGATGCTGAGTAAAGCAAAAAAATCAGTGAAGGCGATAGTCTGCACGCACGGACATCTCGATCATATAGGCGCCGTCCCCAAGCTTGCGCATAGGTACGAAGCCCCGATAATATCCACGCCGTTTACGGCGGAGCTGATCGCACAACAGATCCGCGTTGAGAAGAAGTTCGGCGTCGAGAACCCCCTGTACACGCTCGAAGCAGGACAGGTTTATCAAATAACTCCCGATATAGCAGTTGAATTTGTACGAGCAACGCACAGTATCCCCGACCCAATATTCGCCGTGCTGCATACGCCGGCCGGTGCCCTGGTCTATGCGAACGATTTCAAGCTTGATCGGACGCCTGTTATTGGCAAACCCCCCGACTTCAATCGCCTAAAGAGTTTGGGAAAAGACGGAGTGCTCGCGTTGATCGTCGAAAGTACTCGCGTAAAGGAGGCGGGAAAGACCCCATCAGAACAGATAGCGAAAGACTTGGTGCGTGACGTTCTGCTCGGCACTGAAGAAGAAGGCAATGGGGTGCTCGTAACCACGTTTTCGTCACATATAGCCCGCGTAAAGACGATCTTCGAAGCAGCTCGCGAGATGGACCGGCGCCCGCTGGTCCTCGGTCGCTCTATGGAACGATACCTAGGAACCGCAGAAAGGATGGGATATGTCGAGCTTCCGAATGACATTGGAGTCTACGGGAATAGACGATCTGTAGAAAAGGTACTGAGGAGAGTGGCGCAGGAAGGGAAAGAAAAATATCTTCCTATTATGACGGGGCATCAAGGAGAACCGGAAGCGATGCTCACGCGGGTAGCAAACGAGCTGACCCCTTATAAAGTCGCGCCCGGAGACAAAATAGTGTTTTCTGCCGAGGTGATACCAACCCCAATAAACGCGGCTAATCGATATTCAGTAGAAACCAAGCTCAAAATGCAAGGGGCACGGCTTTATACTGATGTTCACGTGTCGGGCCACGCAGCCCGCGAAGACCACTGGGAGCTGATCAAGATGCTCAAGCCAGACCATATTTTTCCCACGCACGGGGATCTAACCATGACAAGCTCCTACGTAGAACTTGCAGAAGAAGCAGGTTACAGCCTAAGGGACAATATTCACCTTCTAAGAAATGGCCAGAATATTGCGGTGAGACCTTGAAGGCGGGGAAAAACCTCCGCCCGAGGTGCATTGCACGCAAAAGCATCTCAAGGAGGGGCCAAGAGTGAGCAATTTGGACGACGACTTGCTCAAAAGAAAGACAATTATCGATGATGCGCTTGACGAGTATGTTCCTGTAGTTTTCCCTGAGGAGTTGTACAGAGCCGCTCGACATCTTATTAAAGCTGGCGGAAAGAGGCTGCGCCCAGTGGTTTTGCTGTTGGGCGCCGAAGCAGTGCAACCTAAGATTGCTGTTGAGACAATACTTCCAGCAGCCGTTTCAGTGGAGCTCATCCACAATTTCACGCTGATTCACGACGATATTATGGACGAAGACGCGACAAGACGTTCCATAGAGACCGTCCACACAAAATGGGGTATGTCAGAAGCCGTCTTAGCAGGCGATGCACTTTATGCTAAAGCCTTCGAGGTGCTTTCCTACACAAAAACAGAACCAGAAAATGCAACAAAATGTCTTAGGCTCCTCTCGAAGGCATGCCTACACATCTGCGAAGGGCAGTGGCTGGATATTAAGTTCGAAAATAACAAAAACATATCGGAGGCCGACTATCTCGAAATGGTCCAAAAAAAGACAGCTGTGCTCTACGCAGCTGGTTTGGCGATGGGGGGAATACTTGGAGGCGGCACCGACAGCGAAGTGAGCGTCCTGTGGGAGTTTGGAATAGCTATGGGCATATGCTTCCAGATCCGCGATGATGTGCTCGACTTGATTACGGCGCGTGAAGTGCTTGGAAAAGATAGGGCTAGTGACTTACTAGAGGGCAAGATGACACTAGTCATGATCCACGGACTCAAGCACGGCATCAGACCTGACCCGTCACAACTCACAAGCGAAAAAGCAATCGAAGTGGCAATTAAAGATTTACAGGATGCGGGATCAATCGATTACGCGATGGAAACGGCAACTGAGATTCTCCGAGCCGGCAAGTTGCGACTCGCCAAGCTAGCCGATTCAGAAGCAAAACGCAAACTGCTCAAACTTGCCGACTACATGATTTCGAGAGCGTATTGAAGGCAGGGTCTTCGGGGCGGTGATGTGGAACCTCAAGTTTTAAGCACTGCAATCAAGAAGCGGGCTCTTCACAACGCTATTCTACACAAAGGTAAAGCAGAGCCTAACGCCGTTGTCTCAAAGCTCATAGGCGAGCATCCGGAACTTAAACGACAAGCACGACAGATATCAGGCTTGGCAGAGGGTATCATCGCCGACGTCAACGCAATGACGCTTGACGAGCAAAGGCAGCTACTCCAGCAGATGGCCCCGGAGCTACAACGCAAAGCAGTAACGGCGCAGCACAAAAAGACGTACCTACCGGAGTTGCCTCACCATGAACGCGTGGTCGTGCGATTCGCACCTAATCCTAACGGGCCGGCTACGCTTGGCAGTGCTCGCGGAATTGTTGTGAATTCTGAATACGCCAAAAGGTACGGCGGTTCTTTCATTCTGCGTTTTGACGATACCGACCCGCAAACGAAGCCACCAATGCTCGAGGCCTACGACTGGTACCTTAAGGACTGCAAATGGCTTGGAACAACCCCAGACGTCGTGGTTAACGCTTCCGACCGAATGGAAACGTACTATCATTACGCTGAAGAACTCATTGCCCAGGGGGTTGCTTATGTCTGCACCTGCACCCAACCGCAATTCAAAAAGCTCAAAGACGCAGGATTAGCGTGTCCTGACCGCGAGAACGCCGCAGAAAAGAATATGCGCCTTTGGGAACAGATGCTGGACGGGCGACTAGGCGAAAAAGAGGCTGTCTTGCGGATTAAGACCGACGTAACGCATAAGAACCCAGCATTGCGAGACTGGATTGGTTTTCGCATTGTCGACACGACACACCCTAGGGGACTAGCATTTCGAGTGTGGCCCATGCTTGATTTCGAATCAGCGATCGAAGATCACGAGCTCCGAGTAACACACATTATTCGTGGAAAGGACTTGCGCGACAGCGAGAGGAGGCAGGAGTTCCTCTACAATTATATGGGCTGGACATATCCGTTCACCCTGCATTGGGGTAGGATCAGCATCCACGAATTCGGCAAATTCTCAACAAGTAAGCTGAGGACTGAGATTGCTCAGGGGCTCTATAGCGGCTGGGATGACCCTAGACTCCCCACGTTAATGGCTTTGAGGCGGAGAGGTTTCTCTCCAGAAGCCGTCAGGCTGTTTATCCTGAAATTGGGCATTAACGAATCTGACGTAAGCGTTAGCTTGGAAAACCTGTATGCCGAGAACAGGAAACTTGTGGATCCGGTTGCTCACAGATACTTCTTCGTATCGGACCCGATTAAAATGAGCATAATGAACGCCAAGCCTACGGTAGCGCGCGCCCCACTTCATCCATCATCTTCCGCCTCTTTTAGAGAGATCCCAGTGGAAGGCGGCGTATGTGTCAGTGCACAAGACCTCTTATCCGGCAGCGATCTGGTGCGACTAAAAGATCTCTACAACGTTAGAATTGTAAAAAAAGAGCCGCTAGAGGCAGAATACGCCGGTGATGAAATCATTAAAGGCACAAGAATAATTCACTGGGCTCCGCCCAACGGGCCTCAAGTCGAGGTCTTCACGCCAAGCGGAATCGATATCGGGATTGGCGAACCTGGTATAGCTACTGAGCTGGATCGAGTAGTACAATTTGAACGCTACGGCTTTGCCAGAGTTGATCAGGTGCTCGAACGGCACGGCCAAACTAAAATTATTTGTTATTTCACGCACAAGTAGCCGATCTCCGGCGGCTTCGACGCAAGAGAAGCACGCTGTGGCCGCTTATCTATTGAAAATTACAAGCAGCAAAGAGATGGCAAAAGCTGCTATTATCACAGATATTCCCAGAGCGCCGCCCATCGCCATAATAGCATTTACGGTACTCGCAAGTTGTGCGGTCTTTTGCGAGCCAAAGACCGATACTCCGTTAGCTTGCTGAGTGTTCATCCCGGCACGCACCGGTTCAAGATTGGCCTGTGCCTCATCAACCAGTTCGATTATCACCTTCAATAGGACGCCGTTATCGGCTTTAAAACCCAACAGATTGACGCCGCTGTAGGAGTTCACGACGTGGTTGTCAGTAGTCATGACTTCTGCCTCATCGACTTTTAGGGCGCTGACGATGATTTCGCGCAAGTTAGGCACCATGTTGTTGGCATCGACGAGCACGTAAGCCGTGCGCTGGCCAGCAACTTCAACCAATGCCACCTGAATGCCGAGATCACCCATACCTTCGTCTCGCCTAAAAATAGGCCCCCGACTTGCTATTCCAAGCTTGATGTCGCTTTTTAGCGGTTCTGATTGCATCAGTCTTGAGGATGCTTCTCTGATCGCATCAATCAGGTCGAACGAGTTCTTCGTGCCCGCCCACATTGATGATGCATAAGGAGCCGTGCAGTTATGCGCATCGATGAGCGCCGCATCCTGCGCGCCTTGTGTTCTCGCTTCAGCGCTTGCGACGAGACCAAGCCCATACTCGATATCCTCTGTTGACTCTGGCGACAAAGTCGAGACGAACAAAACGGAGTTGCCAAATCTCTGTGCAAGAAGCTTAATGGCCCCTTTCTGCACTCTAATTGATTTTGACGCGTCCGTAGTATATTGGGTGTTTTCCACTGCTCGCGCCGCAGCTTCAACTATTTTCAGTGATTCTGTCGCCGAAACCAAGTTGAAATCGTGCGTTGCAGTCCCATGAGGCACAAAAATCTCTCCGCCGTCGAGGTTGTTTACAATTCTTACGGGAAGGTTTCCGCCACCAATCTCGCCGACGGGACCAGGATGAACAGCCGGCACGACAAACGTCGCTTTCAAGCGCTCGTTCGTTCTGAAAGACAGCGTGGTGACGGGGACTTCAACGGCTTCGCCTATCTTTTTGAAGAAGTCCTCCATGCCGGGGGCGCCTTCTACTGTCTGCGCAATGTAGCTACGAATGAAATCCATGCCGCTTACGCCAAAAGATTTTCTCAACGGCGCATCGACGTACCTGATGATGACCAACGCGCCAAGCGTGAACACGACACTGATCGTTACCAAGTTCACGACGTAGCCTGTCGCTCCGAACAGCAGCAAAAAAAGCGCTCCGAATACCGTTTGAAGCGAAGCAGGGACTAAATTTCGAACGAAGCTTTTCTGCGTGATAGCCATCAGCACCAGAATTCTGAAAGCAAAAACGGCGCCCAAGGACATGACGTAGGCTGAGATTGTCAGCTGCCACCCGATTGCAAATGAAATCAGTGCACCGACAACGCAAAAGACACTGATTATCACTGCCCCTACGAATGCTAACAAAGCAGAGCGATTGACGGTCATAGTGCCTTGCAGAAGCCGAGCCAACGGGTGAGTAAAGGCAGCGGCAAGCACAGCTGGGATGCCGATAAGAATCAGGCCGGCGAGGAGATTTTCCCTCCATCCAAAATTGAAGACACCGGCGCCAACCACGAGCGACAAAGCAAGGGTGACAAGAATAGAGTTCTTCCACCGCGGAGCCGCAAACACGTACTTCATCAATCCGGCAGTGCTCTCCTCCATCCCCTTTACGACTTTCTCCTTGGGGCCGAATATCCTCAACTTCATTTAGTCCGCCACGTTCTCATTTGTCTTCGAGTTTGAACTCGTGAATCTCCAGGCACCCTCTCCACTGCTCACTAAACCACTTCTTGTCATAATTCAGTACTTTAATGCGCCTCTTAAAGATAGGAGCGTCCAGAACAAGTGTTTCGTACTCGCCGCCCTCACCCATAATGTGCACGCCGTGTTTTCTATGCAGTAATGATAAATCATCGACCGCCGCTTCATCGAGTTTCCTGCCGAGCCACGATTCATTCATTCCATAAGCGGCGACCTGCACAACGATAATATCCATTGAGCCCGCCATTGCCCGTAACAAGCGTTCACTGCCTTTGTTCCACAAGGGGGCATACAACTTCAATTCAAGCTGAACGCATAGTTTCTTCAGTCGGCTCATTTGGTAGTTCGACGCTATCGTGCCGGCTACAACGCCGTCCGCTTCCGCGTCTTGCAGGAGGGTTTTCAGCACTGTCAATTCATCCTCGTGCGAAAGCGATATGCCAGACACTAGCGGAATGTCGACGGCCTCCGAAATTAGTCGAGTGAGATGTGAACACGGCACGTGATACAGGAACGAGTCTTCTACGGCTTGAACGTTGACTAGTTTCGCAACTTCGTGTTCACGCAACGCGCAAGTCAACGCGCAGATAGAATCCTTGCCTCCAGAAATCAGAGCAATCAAACGCATTCAGACTCCAACTAGGGAAAGAGAAAAAGTGGCAGTTAACCTTCCTTGAGGGCAACATCAATTGTTTTCAGCGGCACGTCAGCTAGCGCTTTACCAATTACCGCCTTTGCGATCTTTGCCGCGTGCGACTCATTTTCGGCATTTACGACTTTTATCTCGAGTATTAGCCCGACAAGAGCGGTATTAGCCACCAAGTAGACGCTGTCGAACACTTCGCCGCAGGCAGGACACGACATCGACCCTACCGCCACTTCAACCTTGCTCAGTTTTGGGTTTAAGCGTTTGCCCGCCTCCGATATTGCTATGCCTATAGCATCATCTACCGATTTGACGTCCTTCACCAACCACGCAGCCTCGAGCGTGACATAATAATTGGGCATACGTCAGTGTAAGTCAACAAAGTTAATTAATATTGGCAAAGGCGGCCTAATCAATATGCTAGCGCTAATTCAGCCGAAGAGCCACGGCTACTCTCTTTGTTGGACCTGAAGCGCCCCTACACGCACACCTGCGTCAAGCCACCCATGGCCGTAGCTAAAGCAGACCAGTGCATTGACCAAATCGCCGCTCGTCCGAAAATAGACTCCATCCTTATAGTACGACCGCGCCATGGTCAAAACATCGGCAGCACATTTCTTATTTGAAACAATGTCTGCACGTTCCAGAGCAATGCGGAGCATCGTTTCATACAGCGCTACTTTATCCACAATCTGGGACATTTTGAGCACCAGCAAACGTTTGAAGCGCCTGCTTTTCCACGATGTGAAGTGACGCGGGTATGACAAGGACGTGCAAGGGAGGCCCAAAATCGTACTCCTTGAGCCTCGCCAACACGTCTGCTTTAACCGTCGGTGAACGCGACCCCGCTCGCGCGATGCCCACGGCTAGCAGAGATGCCAACTGATTGCGCCCTTTCTCATGTTCACTATGAAGCAACAGTTCGATTCCGTGGCCAAGCTTCATAAACTCCTCCTGTATATCCAAGAAGAGCAACGTGTGAAGATCACTTCTCAAGTTTGCCATAACCGTGTCGTAGGGCACGTCAGACACCTTTCGGTAAGGAAATGCAATAGTTGCCGACTTGCCAAAACGGTAGTTTTGTAGCCCAGTTAATCCGCATACCGCCGTAGCAATCGATGTGCCGTGAATAATTTGGGTGCTGATCCCTCTGTCGTGCGCCCGTATCCGTAAATCGACGTGCGTTGTAGAGATCATCGCATCGCCCGCGGTTAAGAACGCGACATTCTTGCACTCGGCATCTCGCAAAATTGTCTCGTCAGGAACCTGCTCAACATCATTTCTGTCCAGCAGACGGATTTCGCACTTATAGAATTCTTCCAATTTCTCAATTGTGGTTCCTAGAAGCTTTGAGCTGTAGAACTCCGCATATATCACATCAGCATTTTCGATCGCTTTTAGTCCTTTCACCGTTACGTCTTCTTCGTCGTACAAGCCTAAGCCAACGAAGGTCAGCACCGCATCACCTCATTTCGCGAGCAGAATTCGGCAAATAGCTTAGCGTCTAAAGAAATAGCTTTTTCTCTCGGCAAATTGGAATCTTTAATTCGTGTTTGACTCTCGTGCGTCAGACTTTAGAGACCAAAAGAAGATAAGCGTCGCGTATTCTTATAGCGTGCGGATGCCTGTGTCGACGAAAGAAAAATTGTGCGTTAGTGTACCAAAGCGAGAAGGCGAGCGGGTCAGGAAACAGCTCAAGGAACTTGACCTGTTAGATGAGAGCTACGGGATAGAAGAACGATGCGGTCGACTTTATATCCCTTTCAAAGGAGAAGCTGATGAGCTTCGCTATGATGTTGAACCCTGTGTTTTGAAACCCCGGCTGCGACCGCTTCGCAAGAGGCTTGGAATCCGGTACGATGTCATTGGAGACATCGCCATAATTGACTGGTTCGACGGCATTCTAGCCGCCGCGACAGAGCTTCTGGAGACACGAAGAGACATCAAAGTTGTGCTGGCAGCTGTTAGTGGCGTCGGTGGTCAATATCGGCTCAAAGACCTTGTCTTCGTTGCTGGGGAAAGACGGACGGAAACGGTGCACAAAGAATATGGCTCCAGACTGCGAGTGGATGTTGCGAGCGTCTATTTCAGCCCACGGCTAGCAACAGAAAGACATCGGATAGCCGAGTTGGCGCAGTCACGGGAAACCGTGGTGGACATGTTCGCCGGCGTCGGGCCTTTTACGATACTGCTAGCTAAGAAAGTCAAAAAAGGAATTGCCTTTGAGAAGAATCCCAAGGCCTTTCGCTGCTTGAAGAAGAACATCGAACTGAACAGGTTGCACAACGTCGAGGCGTGCCCCGGCGACGCAAAAGACCTAGCCCCTAAATTTATAGGCGCAGCAGACCGCGTCATTATGAATTTACCGCATTCCGCCTTTAATTTCCTGTACGACGCAGTAACGATGCTTAGGGGGAGTGGCGGCTTTGTCCATTATTACGACGTCAAGCCGGAAAACGAGTTTCCTCGTACGATTGAAAGAATTAAAGAAGCTGTCGGAAGATTTGATAGAACGGTCGAAGCAACTTGCCTCAAGAAAGTAAGGTCCTACGCTCCCCACCAGTACCATGTCGTACTCGATATAAAAATCTCCCCGCGCTAACGCTGCTGTTTTTCTTTGAACGCGTAACAACTCTTAAAAACTCAGCCCTACATTATTGGTGGAAGCAGTGGGGTGTGCCTTTTGTGTTTAGCGCGATGCACTTGATCGGAGATTTCTTGAACCCGTTGTGATTCCACGTCCAGCAGCTTGGCGGTTTCCTTGACGGTTTTCTCCTTGTCAATCAGTTCTAACAAGATCCGATCAAGGAGTTCGTACGAGAGACCGAGTTCTTCCTCATCAGTTTGTCCTAACCAAAGTCCGGCAGAAGGGGCTTTCGAGATTATTCTATCAGGAATCCCCACGTATCGTGCCAGCTGAAACACTTGAGTTTTATATAGGTTGCCTATGGGCAAAGCGTCAACGCCGCCGTCTCCGTACTTCGTGAAGTAGCCCATGAGCAGCTCTGTCTTATTTCCTGTTCCTAAGACTAGTCGCAAGTCTGCGTTCGACGTGACGTAATTTAACGTCATTCTAATCCGGGGCTTCAAATTTGCTTCGGCGATCGAAATTTGACTATTCTTGCGCACAGGCAGTATAAGACGCGCCGCTTCTTTAAAGCAGTCGATCAGGTCGTTGATTTCGATTACTGTGAACGGCAGCCCATACACTTCTGCGATAGATGTTGCGTCGAGAACATCTTGCGGCGGGGTGACGACTGTTTCGGGGAGTATTAACGCCTTAGTGTTCACAACGTCATGCGCCAACGCGGCTACAACAGAGGAGTCCACGCCCCCACTCAATGCAACGACCGCTCCTTTAGCTCTGGCAGATCGTACGCTCCCTTGTATAAAGTTTTTAAGCTGCCGAGTTATTTCAGCAAGCGCCGGTTCGTTTAGTGAAAGGGGGTACATGCGCAAACGATGCCTTGAGGCGGGTTTCAGTCGTTAGTGCCAAAGACATCCTTGACGGTACTAAAAACCTTAGCCTTGCGACTAGCTCGCTTTATGGTCTCACCCTTTAGAGACGCTAGTTCTCGAAAGAGCGCCTTTTCTCTTTCGGTCAGATTCTTCGGAATTTCAACGATCAATGTCGTGTACTGGTCGCCGCGGCCACGCCTGTGAACGCTGGGGGCTCCCTTGTCTCTTAGGCGGATAGTTGTGCCGCCCTGCGTTCCTTCGGGAATATCCACTTTTAA
Organism: Methanobacteriota archaeon; assembly: GCA_963720465.1. Classification (GTDB taxonomy): domain Archaea; phylum Halobacteriota; class Bog-38; order Methanoflorentales; family Methanoflorentaceae; genus Methanoflorens. Next base: position 2,148,771 of record OY970393.1, on the reverse strand, counting down.
CGCTCCGTATACCGAAGGCACTTCAATTTGCCCGCCCAATGCCGCAGCTGACACGCTGATTGATAGATCGCTATGGATGTCGTCGCCCTCACGTTTGAAGATCGGATGTGGTAACACGCGCACGACGACAAGCAAATCGCCTGAAGGCCCGCCCCGGGCGCCTGCCGAACCATCCCCAGGTTTTCGGATATGCAAGCCCGTATATGCTCCTGGAGGGACCTTGATCGGCACTATCTTAGTTGTTCGTAGCCTTCCGGCGCTCCTACAGCTCTTGCACGCAGTCTCAAAAACCTTTCCCTCACCTTGGCATTGAGGGCACGTTTCTATCCTGATAAGCTGGGCCCCGAAGATGTTCTGAGCCCGTTGTATCTCACCGCTGCCACCGCAGGACGGACACGTTTTTACGTCGGTGCCGGGTTCAGCGCCTGTTCCCGCACAATGTTCACAGCGTTCATAACGTGGTACTTCAACACTAACTTCCGTTCCAAAAATTGACTCCTCAAATGACACCTGAACGTCAACTGCGACATCGGAACCTCTTTGCGGACCTGACGGGCGCGCTCTCGTTTGGGTTCGGAATGGACTCTCCCCGAACCCGCCTCCGAAAAATGTTTCGAAAATATCGGAAAAGCTACCAAACCCGCCGAAATCGCTGAAGCCAGCACCAGACGCACCTTGCTGGAAACCAGACTGCCCCAATCTATCATAGGTTGCGCGCTTGCTTGGATTGCTGAGGATTTCATACGCTTCAGTGATCTCTTTGAACTTCTCCTCTGCCTCGCTTTTGTCAGGGCTGACATCTGGATGGTATTTTAGGGCAAGTTTACGATAAGCCTTTTTTATTTCAGCTTCGGTGGCAGTCTTACCGACTCCTAGCACTTCGTAGTAATCACGTTTCACGGGCATGCTAGCGCACTACTTCTCGTCCTCGTCGACTACCTCGTAGTCCGACTCTCCGGCCGGGGCTTTCTCCTGAGCCTTTTCCGCGGTTTTAGCATAGAGCTCAGTCGAGATCTCATAGATTGTGGTCGTTAGCTGTTCTGTTGCCTGCTTGATGGCATCAATATCTGCGCCTTTCAGCGCATCGCGCACTTTTTCAATTTCGGCCGTGACTTTACTCTTACGCGACTCGTCGATCTTTTCCCCCATCTCTCTCAGCGTTTTCTCCGCCGTATAGACCATAGAATCCGCGCCGTTTCTTATCTCGGCTTCTTCCTTTCTCTTTCGATCCTCGTCAGCGTGAGTTTCTGCGTCTTTCACCAACCGATTGATCTCTTCTTTGCTCAGACCACTGGTCGACGTGATGGTGATCTTCTGCTCATTGCCTGTTCCAAGATCCTTTGCCGAAACGTGCACAATGCCATTGGCGTCTATATCGAAAGTAACTTCGATTTGCGGGACGCCTCGCGGTGCTGGAAGGATTCCCACCAACTGAAATCGTCCGAGCGTCTTATTGCCAGCGACCATTTCACGTTCGCCCTGAAGCACATGAATCTCAACGGAGGTTTGGTTATCAGCTGCAGTTGAAAACACTTGAGATTTTTTTGTCGGAATTGTTGTATTTTTTTCAATTAGTTTGGTGAATACCGCGCCGAGGGTTTCAATTCCCAGCGACAGGGGAGTGACGTCGAGTAGCAGAACGTCTTTTACCTCGCCGACAAGCACGCCGGCTTGTATCGCAGCCCCGATCGCGACGCACTCATCCGGGTTGATAGTGCGATCGGGATCTTTGCCTAAGTACTTCTTTATGGCGTTTTGAACCGCGGGAATGCGCGTAGATCCGCCGACGAGTAGCACACGATCCACATCATTGGGATTAAGTCCGGCATCTTTCATGGCTTGCCTAGTCGGACCCATCGTCTTTTCGATCAAATCCTCGCTCAGCTTGTCAAATTGCGCCCGCGTCAGGGTGATGTCCAAGTGTTTTGGGCCATTTTGATCGGCCGTGATAAACGGCAAGTTTACCACTGAACTGGTGAGCGTTGACAGCTCTATCTTTGCCTTCTCTGCGGCTTCCTTGAGTCTCTGCAAGGCCATCTTGTCGTTTCTTAGATCGATGCCTTGTTCCTTTTTGAACTGGTCAGCCAGATAATCGATGATCCTTTGGTCGAAGTCGTCGCCGCCGAGCAGGTTATTTCCGCTGGTGGCTTTTACTTCGAATATGCCATCGCCTATGTCGAGTATTGATACGTCAAATGTTCCGCCGCCAAGGTCGAAAACCAAAATCGTTTGCTCCTCTCCCTTATCCAAGCCGTATGCGAGAGAAGCCGCCGTCGGCTCATTAATGATTCGTAGAACTTCGAGGCCTGCGATGGTCCCCGCGTCTTTGGTAGCCTGCCGTTGGCTATCAGTGAAGTACGCTGGAACCGTAACGACTGCTTGGTTCACTTTCTCGCCGAGATAGTTCTCAGCATCTTGCCTTAGTTTCTGTATGATCATTGCTGAGATTTCTTGCGGCGTGTACGTCTTGCCTTCGATGGTGACCTTGTAGTCGGAGCCCATCTTCCTCTTTATGGACGAAATGGTATGATCAGGATTAGTGATCGCTTGCCGTTTTGCAATCTCGCCCACGACGCGTTCGTTCTTTATGAATGCCACGACAGAAGGCGTCGTTCGATTTCCTTCTGCGTTTGGAATTACTACTGGCTCCCCTCCTTCCATGACTGCGACGACGGAATTAGTCGTCCCTAAATCTATGCCTATTGCTTTGCTCATTGGTCCACCCTATTTGTGCCTTTGTTGACCTTCACTTTAGAGGGCCTAATCACTTTGTCATAGAGCTTGTAACCCTTTTGAATCTCCTCTGCTATGACGCTATCTGGGAGTGCAGTGTCACTTACACTCATGATCGCTTCGTGTACGTATGGGTCAAACAACTCTCCAACCGATTCTATCCTGGTGACTCCGTTCCTACTCAAAATATCACATAGCTGCCTGTGTATCAACTCGATTCCTTCGTAGACACCTTGGACTCCCTCAGCCCTCAGTGCCTCAGCAGCTCGCTCGAGATTATCAGAGATATCAAGTAACTCCATGATCAGTTCAGTGGACGCATACTTAGCGAGATCCTTGCTTTGGATTTTAGTGCGCCGCTTAAAGTTCTCGAAGTCAGCTTGAAGCCTTTGCAAGCGCGAAAGATATTCCTCGTTCTCCTCTCTCACGTTGTCAAGCTCTTCCAAAAGAGCTGCTTCCTCAGGGGGAATTTCTACTTCGACAAGCTCCTGATCGTCATCTTGTTGAATCAGCAATACCTCCTCTAAGAAAAGACTATTTTTTTGTATGTTTGCACTTCTATATAAAAGCTTTTGTGGCAATTAAATCAAAAAACATCGAGTTTATGAGCTTCTTTAAAATCGATCGTAACGTCAAGCTTTTGCACTTTCTTGGCCTGGACTTTCGACGCATTGCCACGTGTGACGAAGGGCAAGCGCCTTTTGCTGTTGAAAGCTTCGCACGCATTTCATGCTAGTAAGCTGCGCCTGCAGCGTACCTCAAACGATGTTGCTGTAGTTGTCGACGTTCTTTCTTATCGTTGTGGCAGATTCCACGGTGCAATGCACACCAATGATTTTTCCAGCTTCAACGAGAATGCCGTGCCCGAAACGACAATTCTCGCCGATTATCGCACCTAAATTCATTACGTGATGCAGTTCTCCATCAAGAAATGGCATAGCAAGTTTCGTTTGCTCCGTGATGAAATGGGAACCGATCATTGTATTTTTTCCAATGATAGAATTTGCGACGAGAGAGTGAGAGCCCAGTCGCACGTCATTCATAACCAAAGAATTTCGCACCTCGGTAAACGAGTCGATGGTAACGCCATTTCCGATGCTCGTCGACGGGAGTATAGTCACGTTAGGCCCAATCTCAGCGTCTCTACCTATGACGACCGGCCCGAGCACATAAGACCCAGAACGTATTATCGAGTTTTCGCCGACAATGACGCTTCCCCTCACTTTAGCATCGTCTTCGATTTGGCCGTTTTCGCGGGCAGAAGCCTCTTTAATAGAAGCAAGCACTGCCGCGTTTGCGTTAAGCAAATCCCACGGGTAACTAGCATCGATCCACATGGAGGTAGTGTGGACGCCTTTGACGTCATACTGCTTCTCGATCATCCTTTGGATAGTATCCGTTATCTCGTATTCACCCCTAGGAGATATCTTTGTGTAAGGTATCTCATTGAAGGCAGCAGGAGCAAAAACGTAGATGCCCGTATTGATATAATGGCTAATATCCGTACCGGGCTTTTCGACTATTTGAGTGACGCGGTTGCCTTCAGTCGTGACGACTCCATAGCCCTTGACGTTTTCTTTCACGGTCAGAAGGAGCGTCACGTCGCCGGATGCATTGCTCATAACTTCTTCTATGGCTTGCGGGCTGGTGAGATTGTCGCCATTTAGAACTAGGAAGTTTTCCTCTATTGAGTCTTCGGCCAGCTTTATAGCGTGAGCAGTCCCGAGCTGCTGTGGCTGCTCGACGTAGTTTATTTTAACGCCGAATTTCTTGCCACCCTCAAAGTAGTTCATTACTTTTTCTTTCTTGTAGCCGACTACCAAACTGATGTCAGTGACGCCGCAACCTGCAAGAGAATCGATCACATATTCAAGAATGGGCCTGTTAGCCACCGGTACCATTGCTTTCGGTTGTGTCAGTGTGAATGGCCTTAATCGCGTTCCTTCGCCTGCAGCTAAGACAATGGCTTTCACCGTATCACTTCGCACATCTATACGGAAAATAACTATATAGGCTTACTTATCATGCTGATTGGAACGTAGCGCTGGATTTTGCTGATTTGAACGTAGCGTTGGATTTCACGTTCCAAAGCTTGTTGCGGTCATGTTTTTAGGTGATTCATGAAAGGAGATCAATGCAAGAATCTGCAGGAACTCACGCGAGTTGTTGCAAGCAACGCTATTTACCCCGACCACGCGATGCGAAGCAAGCGCAAAGCGTTTGCTGAACACGTCAGCGCGTTTCATAACGATTCTCGAATCCCGCTTCAAGCAGATTATGAAGGAATTATTTTGATGTCTGCCCATCAGCCTAACTTCTTGCCCTACAGTGGAGTCGTGCGCAAGGTGGTGCTCGTCCACGCGGTGGCCGAGCAGTTGCGAGAGAGACTTGACTGTCCTGTAGTTGAGCTCTTTTGTTTTGCCGACCAAGACTTCGCTGATGAGCGGTGGTTCCGAGAAGCGCAGCTGCCGAGCGTCAGAAACAGAAACGGCACGCTGACCCTCCACTTGTCGGTTGCTCCGGCGTACTACAACAAGCTGATGCGCGTTGTTCCGAAGCCAGACAGCGACGAAGTCGCAAAGCTAAAAAGCGACATCGAACGCTGGGCGAGCGAGTCGTTCGATTCGGTTGCAAAATACACGAAACGTTTGGGGCTGCCGGTTCCAGACGTCGACTTCGACACGCGCGTCGTGTCTGATGCTATCGATAGGGCGTATGACAGAAGCACGAACGCGGCTGATTTTAACGCATTCTTTTTCGCGTACCTCATTGAAGAGTGTGGGTATACAACCGCATTCGCGCGGTTTTCCCAATGCCAACAGGTGTTCAGTGAAGAGATCGCTTTTCTGCTTGAAAACTACGACCAGTACGCTAAGTTGATGGCCGAGTCGCAGAAGAACCTAACTACGAAGCCGCCAATGCCTGTTTGGTATCATTGCCCGTGCGGCGGAAAAGCTGACGTGGAGATGACGCACGTACCCGATGATATGCTCGTGGCGAAGTGTCGCGCGTGCACCGCAACTTTGAAGTTTCCGGGGGATCTGCGCTCCGCCCTGGGACAGATGTTACCCAACGTGTCGCTGCGAGCGGAGGCGATGCTCATCGCCTTTAGCGGCATAGGCCTTTCGTTCTACGTCGGCGGCCACGGGGGCGCCGAATATCTGAGCAGAGCTGAGAAGATCGCTGGAGAGTTTGGGATGCGATTCCCGGTCGTCTCGATATGGAGACCGAAAGATATATACGGAGGCGTTGGACAGCTGGACGCAATTCTCGAACTACTGAGGGTGCGATCTCAATACAAGCTGGCGAAGGATGAGAAGTGCGACGTGGAGATCGTCCAAGGCGAGTTGGACGATATGCTCGCGGACATCGACGGTGTCATCTGCGCGCTTGACAACTTAAAAAATGCAGTCGCAGATAGGAAACTTGATGACTTTAAAGAGAAAATAGTTACGATTGCAAGTATGCAAAATGAGTTGAAAACACGATTTGAACGAAATCAGATCGCGAGAGATCGCTCGATCGTGGGCAATACGTCGAAAACGCTCAACGTGATTCCCTCCATCATCGATTATACAACTAATATAGGGATACGATCGACCTGTGCCCAATGGTCGCACGCGCTTAAAGGAAATATAAGTTTTAACGCAGACGTGTCTTTGCGCACCAATACTTCGATGGACGCATTGTTCAACACTATAAAACAATTATGCACTGGTGGTTTATTTGGGTAAAGTAATTCTCGCGATCGGAGCTCATCCAGATGATTGTGAGCTAGGTTGCTACGCGACGCTAGCCTATCACAAACACGAAGGCGACGACGTACACCTTCTTGTACTTTCCAAAGGCGAAGCAGGGGGGCCAAGTGACAAAAGAATCAGTGAGTGTAAGAAAGCTGCACAGATCCTCGGCGCGGACAGTATCACCATTGAGAATCTCAAAGATCGCATGATTACAACTGACTTTCAGACAATCGAGCTTATTCAGGCAAAGGTAAATGCATTACGGCCCGATAGAATATACACGCACAGTCCGCACGACAATCACCAAGATCACCGAAATACGGCTCTTGCGACTATGACGCTGTACAGGCACGTGAATGATATTTTTCTCTATGAGTCTCCGAGCGTGTCACTCGAGTTTACTCCGCGAGTTTTTGTCAACATTACGCCTTTCTTCAACATCAAGCTCGAAGCTTTAAAGCTCCACGAAACGCAGAACGATAAGTACTACGTGCGAACAGAAGCGATAGCTGGTCTCGCACAGTATCGCGCTTTTCAGGCCGGAATGCTAGCCATTCATAACCATAGTAAAGCTGAAGCGTTCGATCTGGCAAAGCTGACCTTGTGATCGATTGCTTAGAAGAAGACGGCTCCTGGTTAGGCCCGCCTTTTTACTGATAGTGTCATCTGTCTTTGACTACTAAGCGCGCTGGTCTCAAGCCCACATTATCAGGAGCAAGATTGTCGCGAACTCGAGGGCAGCAAATAACGAATATGCAATGATTCTGCTCGTGGCATTTACCAGCATTGGAGAATAGCCTAAAAAAAGCGCGATTGCAGATTATAGCCGATAGCAGATTAAGTAATGCTCAATCCGAGCGACAACGTTAATCGCTCGGTTACCTTCCCATAAGTGCTTTATATGTTCTGTTTGGCGATGCGAATATGATTCGAGGTACGGGACAACCTCAGACTCATTGACTATTTTGACCAAGGTGAAGCCCGAATTTTCAGCGCGTTCCACGAAAGAACTGACTGAGCTTTGTAAGGCCATCAGCTATGTGGATCTGTGGCTCATAGTTGATGACTCTCTTTGCGTTCCTGATATCCGCCAGTGATCTCCTGCCGTCACTGATGCGCGGGGCGCCGTGCGCGATGCTCGAATGAGAGAGAGCCATTTCCTTGATTATCGTCGCCAGTTCATTTATAGACGTCTCGCGCCCGCTTCCTATGTTCACAACTGCATTTGGTGCGTCGCTATTTGCTGCCAGCAGATTCGCATTCGCCACATCCGTTACATACACGAAATCCCGGGTCTGATTGCCGTCGCCGTGTATTTCTAGAGGTGCGTCTCTTGTTGCATTATAGAAGAATTTGCTAATCACGCCAGAGTACGCGTTTTCCGGACGTTGATACGGACCATAAACGTTGAAGTATCGCAAAGACAGCGTGCTGAGACCATACAAATGATGATAAGCAGCCATGTAGAGTTCGCCGCAATACTTGCTCACAGCATAGGGAGATAGAGGACGTGTCGGCTGCGCCTCATCTGTGGGAAAAGAATCAGCATTTCCATAGACAGCAGCGCTAGATGAATAAACGAGCTTAGACACGTCATTTCTTCGAGCAGCCTCACAGACTGATAAAGTACCCTTAACGTTGTTATCCATATCGACAAATGGCTCTCTGGTGCTTGCGACTACGTCGACGCGAGCGGCGGTGTGGAAAACTACGTCAACATCATCAAATGCCTCGTTCGTCGCGACTGGATCTCTGATATCCGTCTTGATTAGGCGCACGTTTGGCAATCGAACTACCCGCGCTGCGTTGCTTAGATTGTCAAGTATGCGCACTTCAGAATATTCGGTCGAGATTAGCTCGGCAATCTGGTTTCCTATAAACCCGTAGCCACCTGTAACTAACGCAATCATATCACAAGCGAAAAAGTCTCAGGTTTTATTCCGTACGGCTTATACTTAAAAGCATCGTTAATCAGCCGGCGCATAAAATAGCACAGCAACGGCGTCAAACGAACGACCCTATCTAAGCGTCCGCCATTTGAAGGGATATTCCGTGCGAAGCTTCTCGTTCTTGCAAGGCGGATATTCCGCGTTTGGACAAGCGTTTAAGCAGTCAGAACCGCAAACTGGAATGAACCGCCCCGATCGATCTCGCATAGCCAACTCTCCAAGAGTGCGGCATCGTGTGGCGTCACCAGGTATGAGATTAAGCGGTTCTTGGCAAAGAGAGAGACCCATGTCGTAATGATCGCAAAGCGACGCGAGATACGTGTAAAGCGTCAGTCGGTCCTTCGGGTTTAGCGTGTACTTTTTTCCATTAAAGACATAGCGACTTCGAATTAGCGCAGCTGACTCCGCATAGCCCCCTTCCTCGATCCTAGCGAGCAATTTCCGAAACGCCCGGGAATTGAAACTGCCGGTTGACGTGGTAACGTGGCAAATGTCCATCGAACTCAACGTCTGAAACAGTTCGTCCAACTCACCGTAATCATCTGTCAACCCAGAGATTATCGGATCAACTCTCACTGAGACGTTGACGCCAGCACTCACAAGCCTTTCGATTGCTCTCAGCCTGCGAAAGATGTCTGGGGCATTGCTGATCGCGCTGAGCTTGTTACGGTTGAGACTCTCACACGTGAAGGAAACGCGAAATCTTTCATAATCTGCCCAGCGAGTTTCAAGGACTTTCAAGGCGAGGTCCGATTTAGTGACGATAGTAAAAAAAACGCCATGGTTCGCGGCGATACGCATTGCGTCGAGGGAAGTTTTCCACACGAGATCAAACGGTTGGAATGGATCGGTCACGGCGCAAAAATAAAGAGGCGGACACGTGCGAATCGTTCTTAATTCACTATCAAGCAGCTCGGGCGTATTTTCGTACACCTCAATGAAACGTCCGTTCGCAGACCAAGGGTAGCTCTTCGCATAGCAATATGCGCAACCAAAAACGCAGTGCCCGCTCTTTGTGATATTGACGATACCTGCGTGTGGACATCGCCTGCTCTCGGCACTGTAGGGAAAATCATGAATAACTCTACTTCTTCTTTCTACGGGAATAGCTTTGAACATAACACAAAGTTGTGGTGCAATATATCAACCTAACAATAATAACCTGCCGCCTATCACCTCGCTTTTGCTCGGCGAGTTTGAGCGAAGATCGCAAGCTTAAAGAGCTGGGTAAAATATAGATTGTGTAACGTGCGGCTGTCGGTTCAGCAAGCAGGAACGTATCTAAATCAACAAACAATCGTCAAATGAACTGGCTAGAAAAAATCGCTTACAGATTGAACGTCGTTTTATTCAGGATAAGCACGGGGAAAGCCCGTGTCCGCCTAGCACGAAGATTAGGAGTACGCGTAGGCAGCAACTGTCAACTCTACTACTGCAATTTAAGCACCGAACCGTACTTGATTTCGATCGGAAATAACTGCAAGGTTACATACGGCGTTACCTTTATGACTCACGACGGAGCCAAATGGGTGCTCGAGCAGAACGCGGACTTCGAAGGCAGCAAGTTCGGTCCCATAATTATTCGGGATAACTCTTTCATCGGCGTCAACGCAATTATAATGCCGGGCGTAGTAATCGGTCCGAGTAGCGTGGTAGGGGCGGGATCTGTGGTCACAAAAGACGTGCCGCCGAACAGTGTCTATGCGGGCAATCCGGCACGGTTCATCTGCACTTACGAGGAGTACTTAGAGAAGTGCCGCTTGAAAAACACCGGAAACATTCCTCGAAAGGAGCTGAGAACCGTTTTGATCAACATGTTTGGGCACGAACTAGATCAGCACATCGAACTTCCAGACGAGCAGGTCCTCGAAATCCAGAAGCCCCCACAGTAGCGAATATCGGCTCACAGCGGACGATCCTCGGTGCTTACCGACAAGAGACCCTACCACGGCACCCAGAGAGTGTCGTCTGAATGCTGGGGTCAATCTGTCATCGCCTTGCGCAGGTTCTTAACGTTTTCTTTCGTTCGGGCTCCAGCCTGTTATATCCTGGCCATTCGAAGCTCGACACCCTCACTCGGACATCATCTCCTAACGTCCTTCTCCAAGCTACGATCAAGTCCTCGCTGAAATCAAGCTTTGATCAAGGTTCTAAGGCGAATTACCGTGTTTTGGCAGTGAATTGACTTTGAGAGTGCGCTTACTCTGAGAAAACGAAACAGTGCGAGAACTACGCCAGCAAGCGAGGCAGAGTATGTCAAAAGTTAGTAGCTGTCGAGCGCCAAAAGCTCTTTGCATAGCGCCTTTTCTTTCAACGCACAGGCTTCGTTCGAGTATTTCTCAAGTGCGACTGACCTGCACATTTGTGGAAACGCATCGTTTGCCAAAGCCTCGGAAATTTTTCTTGCGATGTCACCAGGATCGTCGGAGGCGAGATACCCTGTCACCCCATCATCTATAGTATCTCTAATTCCGAACACGTTCGTTCCAACCGCCGGCGTCCCGCAAGACATGGCCTCTATCAGAACCCTCGGCTGCCCTTCCATTGAACTGGTCAGCACGATCAAGTCTGCCATATTCATGAATTTCGGCACGTCGGAATATTGCACTGCGCCCGTGAAAATCACCTTGTCCGCAATGCCAAGGGATTTTGTCATGTCTTTGAGCTCATCTTCCAGAGCTCCAGAACCGACTATAAAGAGCTTGAAGTGCTCAGGAAGCTGGGCAGCTGCCTTGAGAAGGAGGTCAAGCCGTTTGACTGGATGCAGTCTTCCAATATACATGAGTATCTTTTCGTCTCGGACGCGGTAAGTCTTTTTGAGCGCTGTGACATCAATGCCGGGTCTGAAAATGTCTTCATCGAACGTCAATGGTATGATGACCACTCTTGTAGCGCCTCGTTCGCAAAGCTCTGTTTCAAGAGACTGGTTTCGCGTGACTAAAACATCGGCGTTTTTTATGACATAGTTCTCGATAAGTCTTGCAACTGTCCCAAGGATTTTGCCTTTGTTCACGTGCGTAACTTGATACGACCAGTTATATTCATAAAAAACGAGTGAAGGCTTCTTTTTTGCCTTTGCTGCGACTATTGCCCCGGGACACGCAGCAGAAAACCCCCTGACTAGCGCATTTCCTTTCAATCGCTTGGCGATTCTGAATGTGCTTAAGACAGCATATGAAAGGTGCCAAAGACCAAATTTCTCGAACACCGCCGACGGAACGTGTTCTATGGCGGGCGCCAAATCAAATTTGCTTGTGTCTCCTGTAAACAGGAATAGATCGCACAGATCCTCGTATCTCAGCAAGAAATCTTTGAGCAGACGAATCATGCTGCCGTCTGTCTTCACGCTGTCAATCAGTCGAACGTCGAAAGAAGTTACAAACAGGATTCTGCACCTTTCTTGAGGCATCCGATTGACCATAGCAGAGTAAACGTTAATAATCTTTTAGATGCGCCAACAAAAGTGTATTTAGCAACGGCTGAATAGTTGACCCATAACGGCCAGCCCGTCGCGAGACTTGGGTCGGTTTTTTCAAAAAGCATGCAAATTGTTGCTGTTACACTTCATCCGAAGCTCTGGTGAGGGCTCTCAGTTTTGAGGACCGGATATGCGCTGGCGAAACTCATATCGCTGGCAGAAGAACTTTTTGTTGCATAGTGCCCAGCGTACAGGTTTGCTGAACTTGTCTCGCCATTCCGCCATAGCTACGATCTTAAGCGCCGTGATGACCCTCGGATTGAGAAGGCGTTGTGAAGATCGTTGCCGAACGAAACTCGCGTATTGCCGACGTGCCGATCAATGCTCTTCATATTGCTTTTTTCTCTCGATTGCAATCTCTCGCCAGAAATCGTCCTCAGATCCTCCAGCAAGTTACTCAGCCAGCTTGACCCAGTACGAGGGATCTTCGGCAAAATAGCGTTTTTGGTTACGATATACGCCGTTGTACAATCTTTCAAGCTGGCGCTCTACAAGATCAGACTGTCGTTTTCGCAAACATCATTGACTGAGGCGTTGCACTCATATTTCTAGTCCTATTTCGCAACTTGACACCTGGCTTAGTCGGAATATGCGTCGGTCCTTACTTGATTCTCTAATCCTTATTCAAAAAGTGTCCTTGGGGTTCTCGCTCGTTTTGACAGAGAGAATGAGATCACTATTCCCCTCCCCGTCTATTTGGGCGTTGACAGCGTCCGCGCCGTCGCAGCGTAGCAGATTGCATGCTCTACCTCAACGTCATAGCGACTGCTTACGCCGTAGGGGTATTTGACGCACATTATCGCTCGAGTATTTTCCTGATTGTGCCGCTGATAACCGTCCTTTCTATAGCATCGTACCCGCGTTTTTGCTCTCTTGACTGGGATTTGCGGCCCAGGGCTGAGGGTACCTAGCTTACTTCCTGGTTCTGATATGTTTAGCCCGGTTTTGTTATCTTAAATAAATGACGTGGTCTCTTGCGCTTTTTAAGATTCAAGAGATTCGGCCATTGTTGCTTGTGCTGGCGGCTTGTTCAGGGCTTTTTGTCTATAACGGAATCTGGGACAAAATGGTCGCTGCGTGCTAGGGCGCAAAAATTATTGGATCGGGAGTAGTTTTCGCCGCAGTTGCATCCCTTTCGACCATGGTAAGGCTTACCCCTATCCTAGGCAGAAATGCTCGCAATAGCTACCAGAACGGTCTCGGATGAGATCACCTACGGTGCCGTGCTTCTAAGCTGGTTCAAGGTTAGCGAGACTGGAAAACGGCGACCAAAAACTATAAGTGACTAGGACATGCGATTCTATAAATGAGATTTATTATTACACGTTTTGAGATAGTCCACGTCTAATGCGAGAGCGATACGAGCAGAACCAAGGGTATTCTAGACTGGGATCACCTCAGCCGCCATCGACGCAGCACAGTCACAAGGGTGAGCGAACGCGTTCGAGAGAGCTGGGCAAGAAAGTGTCGGTAGGTATCTTGCTCACGACCCTCGCGCTGCTGCTTATCACCGTAGGCTACGCTGGATACTGGAGCGGCGGCACCGGTTTGATTGATCACGACACCGCGACGAACATCGCTTTAGCAAAAACCGTTCAACAAACCAATGCGTTAAGCCCAAATGATCCAAACGCCGCCCCTGGAGACGTCTGGTACAACATTAACCCACCCGGCCTCCCGATCGTATTTAGCGCAGTCGCTATACTCGGTGGAGTGAATATTAGCATGAATTCCGAACTGCTCGTTCTGCTGCAGGGGTTTTCCGCGTTCATTTTGGTAGCCTTCGTTCTCACCACTTTTGTTGTAGTAAAGAAAATCACAGACGACACCCGAATAGCCGCCCTGGCATCGTTTTTTTCGGCAACGTTCAGCCCAAATCCGGCAATTTTAGGGCCGCAATACATCGTTGCGTCAAGCTTCGGGCTGATATTGATGATGCTTGCGACATATTACCTCTACGCTGCAATCAAGAACGATGCAGGTAAGTCTATCCTGAGATCAAAATACACATTTCTGGGCGCTCTCACCGTGACAACGCTTATTTTTACGCACAGGCTTTCTACCACGACGTTTTATTACATTTTCACAATCTTCATCATACTCTATGTGCTGATTAATCTTGGCACTCGGATGCATTTGAAGCAGATAAGTGCAATGGTCCTGCTACCAGTCATAATTAGCGCCCCTTGGTGGCTGTACATGTATAGCCAGTACCAAACTTTACCGTGGAGCATTCCAGAGATCTTGACTTTGTCGGCAGGCATGTTGGGGCTCGCAGCAGTCGGCGTGCTTTTTAGCGGGGGCACAGATCAAAGGTCACCGTACAAACGCCGTGACAGACTGTTTGCCGTAATTGGCCACACGACAAAAAATGCCCTTAATTTGATCATAATTTTGGTTTTAGTCGCGATGGCTGGAGTAATTGCGGTTTCCCTCGTGTTTTCGGCTCAGACGGCGTTCTCACTAGCTTTCATGGTTTCAAGTCTTGGTCTCATCCCAATTCTGAGTATTCTGGTTTACAAAACAACCCTCTGGGATCGAGCTGAGACAAACCTGCGAAACATGCTTGTTTCAAGCTGGCTCCTCGTGGCATTGATACCCGCGCTAATCGGTGTTTTGGGAGTAGCTGCGCCGCACTTGCCTTATCTTATTCAACGCGTCATACCTGGCGTTCTCCGAAATCAAGGCGGGGTGCAGTCGATACTCTATCTCGTGCTCCCGCTGTCAATACTTGCTGCAATCCTTGTTTTTCGGCTCGCATATGAACCGCAGCCGCGCGTCCAAGGCTTGCGACGGAGGCGAGACAATCGGGCAATGCGCTCGATGCTTATCATCGCTTTCGTGGTTATCTCCGTGTTATCCCCGGTATTTCATATCGCCGCAGCCAGCGCCCTTGCCGTAAACGCACAGGAACCAAAAATCACCCCTGACGAAATGAGCGCACTGCAATGGCTCAATCAACACACAACGTCCAACGACACAGTATTGTCAGATCCGACTTTCTTGCAATACATAAGCACGTTCACCAGTGCCCGAGCTGCAATATCAACCGACTCCGAAAACTCTTACGTTGTCACCCATCAGTTATCGCAGCTCACGGACCTCTCCAATTTCATGAACGGCTCCACAGATTCTGCCACCAAGCTACTCATAGCAAAAAAAATGGGGATAGATTACTTCGTTTACGATCCGATCAAAGCAAATTACTCAAGCAGCGTCTGGGGATTTCCATTGGCGAACTTCGTTCCAGATCCCACGATTATGACAGAAGTATTCCAGAATAATGGTGTCGTGATTTACCAAATGAACCAAAACGCGCTCGCCCAAACGCCTACACAATACGCGTCGATCAGCAACGTCGAAGTGAACGGCGACTCAGTAGTTGTTTATGTAACGAATTACGCCAGTGATCCGCTGAGCTTGCACATGGCTTGGCTAGACCAGTACAAGCCGGTGACGTTAAATGTCGGGGAGACTAAGGCAGTGCCGATCGATCTTACAACAAGCGGCAGCTCTAGCCCGTTAAAGATTCTGCCCACTGTGGGGGCAACAAGCACCCTGTACGTAAGTCTATGGATGGATCCCCCATCCAATGGGACTCTCGACGCGAGATACACAGCTCCGATCGACGCAGTTAGCATCAATTCACAACAGCTGCTGTGACCTCTGCGGCTTAGATTAGGCACACTAGCTACTTCCACAACCAATTCCGTGAGTCCGTGACCAGACGATCACGGACGGTCTCATGCTTGCGGCCACACAAGGCTGTTGGCCCTTATACGCTCTGCCGGAGGCAGTCATTGCCATTTTTCCAGTCTGTCGCCGTGAACCATACGCCTCAACGAGTCGACAAGACCGCCAACAAAATGCTTATTGCGGCGGATATTATGCACAAAGTCCAAAGCGTTTTCACTAGTGCCGGTTCTTTCATCGATCTCCTGCTCAAGATGTAATCGGACAAGTTCTTTCGAACGGAATACGACTTTGAGGGGATCAAGTACCCGTCATTCGTTACCTGCGTGGCCGTAAACAAGTGACTCTCTGTTACCTTTCCAACAGAGAGCAATACCATGCCGTAGTTGACGATATAAGGCAAAGCCGCGATGACCGCAAATAATTCGATTTTTAGCGCTATGGCGCCAACGGCGATAGCGCTACCGATGCAGAGCGTCCCTATATCGCCCGTAAATATGCGGGCAGGATATCGATTATACGGAAAAAACCCTAAGAGAGACCCTAATAGCGCCGCCAGTACCAAAAGTCCCGCGACGCCTCCAGTCGGCGATATCAACACCATTCCAACGACTATTAATGCAAACGTCACTATGGCGCCGCAACCTATCTCCATCCCATTGAATCCAGCAAAGGTGTTGACTGCATTGGCCCCAGCTGTGACGGCAAAAGGCACAATAGGGATCCACGCGAGTCCAAGCCAAAACGTTCCTAACAAAGGCACGAGAAGGTAAGGGTCGCTCCCCGCAGTCAATATGAGCGCAATGCCAGCGAAATAGCCGAGGAGCGGCTTTTCTTTGGCGCCAAGGTGCATCACGTCATCCAAGGCCCCAACCATAGCTGATATGGTTACCACAAGCAGTGAAACCAATATTACCATTAAATTGAGTCCCAAAAAAGCTGCGAAGATCAAGGACGTGGCGAACCCTGCGTAGATAGCAAAGCCGCCCATTTCAGAAATCTCAGGCTTTTCAACTTTGTGAACGTCAACGCCAAACACCCCCGCAGATTTCATTCTCTTGATAAGCGGCGGCGTCACAACAAACGTGACTACAAATGAAAGCAGAACCGAGACTACAAGCAAAAAGAAGGTATAGCTGTCAATCATCCATAACCTTACTTTTCACATTTCTTTTGTGTTTCGCACCGGCCCGAAAGTACGCACAATCTGAGCCTGCGTCGGATCGAACGTGATTTCTCCCGTTTGGTCGAACATCGCCTGAACTGTCCCGTCAGCGTGAGACGTGGTGCGTGTGCGCATGCCCATGAACCCTTCCGAAAAAACCGTTAGGTGAGCATAGAAGCTCGTTTTTGACACTTGCGGAGAAATCGTGAGACGTCTTTCTTCGAACAGCTCAACGACTTTGGAAATTATTCGCTGTGATGATTTGCCGTCGTTAAGCGGGTCGCTTATTTTCTTTCCCGGCGCCGTAGCGCGTACGGCTTCAGTCAAGACATCCGGGTGCGGGCTATTTCCTAGTACCCTATTCCAACCATTTTCAACGGTCTCAATGTAATAGGTGCTATTGGACAGCGTGATGCACGGCGTTTCCAAAATGGCGCTTTCTTTCTGAGGCCCTCCGGAATCAGTGACTAACACGTGAGAGTCCATCATCAGTTTTATGAAGCCAGTGTAGGCCAATGGATCGATAAGATGGATGTTCTCACACGATTGCAGTTTTTCCATTAGGCCGAATTTGACGAGATGTCTCCTAGTATTTGGGTGTAAGAGCATGACAACGTTGTACTCATCAAGGCCAGTCGCCGCTTTTGTGATTCTGCCGAGCGCCTCTGGGCTTCCTATGTTCCACGGCAGCCTAACCGCAACAGAAACAATCGGTCGTTCGTCTTCACAGAACGCACTGACAGAATCCGCCTTTTGCGCCGTCGGCTTGTAGTCCAAAAGTGCGTCGACGAGAGGATCACCTAAGTAGTAGACACAATCAGGATCGTAGCACTCTTCAAGAAGGTTTAGGTAAGCAGTGTTGCATACAGGAAAAAACAGCGTCGAGCACATTTCGATGACTTTCCTTCTAACATCACTGTGTAAGTCCCGTAGTGAGCGATAGCCCGATTCAATATGGCCGACAGGAATAAAATTCATCGACGATGCAATTGCTGCACTAAAAGATGAGATTACGTTGCCTTGAACAAACACAAAGTCAGGCCGCGCTTTATCCAATATATCATCGATTTGATTGATCATGCCGGAGATCTGCTTGTTGTAGCTCATGTTGCCAAGCGACAGGCCATAATCTGGGTCTCGAAGACCCAAATCCTGAAGCAAGTTCTCATACATTTCGCGGTCAAAATGTTGTCCGGTATGAGTGAAAACGAGTTCTGTATCAGGGTTCTTGTCGACCTCCTTGAGGAAAGAGGCCATTCCTATTAGCTCCGCTCGCGTCCCAATAAAAACGGCAATACGCATGTCTCGTCTCCTCTGAGCTTACGAGCTCCATCGGCTAAATAGCTTATCATCTGCTATGAGGCGATGCGCTTCATTGCAGCGTCGTAGATTTCGATTCGATTCGCGACCCTGGAGGATAAACTCCGGCAGCCACGACACCCACGCCGAGTGTCGATCCGGGACCAATCGACGTGCCGACGTTTATCATGCTGTTAATGCCTGTGCGCACGTCGTCACCCATGATGACCCCTAGTTTCCGCCTACCGGTGTCCGCGCCCCCGAGTTTAATGAGCTTCTCGTCAAAACGCAGATTGGCGACTGTGGTACCGGCACCGAAATTGCAGCGCATGCCGATGATGCTGTCCCCGACGTACGACAAATGTCCGATTTTACTATCATCCATTATGATTGAGTTTTTCACTTCGACGGCATTGCCGATCTTGACTCGATTCCCTATGCAGGCACCTGCGCGTAAGAGGCAGTTGGGCCCGATTTCGCATCCTTCGCCGATTATGACCGGCCCAGTAACGTACGCGCCATTTTTTATGACCGAGTCACGCCCGATTCGCACCACACCTTTTAACGTCGCAAGAGGCTCGACGACCCCTTCGTTCGCGCTCTCGAGCGTCTGCAACAGAAGCTCATTTGCGCTCAACAAGTCCCAGGGCCTTCCTATGTCGATCCACTCCTCCTCAACCTTCGCGTACCCAACTCGGTAGCCCTGATCGATCAGCAATTGTATGGCGTCAGTGATCTCGTACTCCCCCCTTGCCGACTTCCGCGTCTCAGCTATGCACTCGAAGATATCCGGCTCAAAGGCGTAAATACCGAGATTTGCCAAATCAGACACGGGCTCATTGGGTTTTTCCGCTATTCGAACCACAGCGTCGTCAGTGACTTCTAGTATGCCATAGTTGCTCGGTTCTTTCACTCTCTTCGCGGCGATAAGGACTACTCGGTCTGGAGCTGTCTCTGTGAGGAGCTTCAATGTGAGTGGGCTCACCAAGCTATCGCCATTTAACGCGAGAAAACGCTCGTCTACGAGATCCCTAACCTGGTTAATTGCGTTGGCCGTCCCGCATTGCTGTTCTTGCCGGACGTACTCAATCTGGGCTCCGAGCTCCGCCTTATCGAAATGTGAACGAATTGCTTCCTCGTGATAACCGGTTACGATTATTATGCGCAAAATGCCTGCTTTGACACATGAGCTAACTATGCGTTCGAGTATGGGCGTGCCTAGTACCGGGAGCATAACTTTGGGGCGGTTATAAGTCAGTGGGCGCATCCGTGTGCCTTCGCCTGCACCAAGTATGACCGCTAACATTCTATGTGCCTCTGCACTAATGCCGACGCTTTTTCATAAAGCCGTTTTGCCATTGCTGAGTCTCTTGCCTCCGCTGTAATTCTTATCTTCGGTTCTGTTCCTGATCTTCTCACTAGCATCCAGCCGTCTTCAAAATCAAGCCTTACGCCGTCAATGGTTATTATCTCAGTATATTCGAGAGAGCGCAATTCTTGAGTAATCGCAGCCATTGGATCGTTTCGGCTGCTGTAGGTGACCGACCCCCGCAAAATGTGATACTTGGGAAACCGTGCAATCACGTCGGAGATCGATTGCCGACTAGCGATCGACACGATCAGTGCCGCCGCATAGATACCGTCCGGAGTATATGAAATCCGGGGAAAAATCCAGCTACCGCTACTTTCGCCACCGAAGTCCGCTCCTGCACGCTTGACCTCTTCCGCGACGTACACGTCACCTACGCGTGTTCGATGAATTGCGCAGGTGAGAACGTCATCGACCATGTGCGAAACGTCAACGGGATAAACTGCAATCTTTTTTGCCTCGTTCACGCCGAACAACGCGAGCATTTCATCGCCGGCAATATACCTGCCACTTCGGTCGACCGCCATCATACGATCGGCGTCACCGTCGTGGGCTATACCGATATCGGCGCGGAAGCTTCGCACAGCTTCAATGAGGAGGTTTAAGTTGCTTTTTATAGGCTCTGGATTTCTTGCGGGGAAGAACCCATCGGGCTGCGCATTCAGCGTGATGATGTCGCATCCCATCTCTCTAAGCACGTATGGCGTGATTGTCGCCCCTGCGCCTGAGCCGCAATCGACAACCACGCGACAGCTTACGTCGGTGAAATGACTAAGGATGTTCTTTTTATGGTCATCGATGGCATTGCCATAAGACGCAATGTTGCCAATAGCGTCCCAGCCGGCCCGCTTACCTCTGTACGCAGGGTGCGATTCTTCTTCCGTGATCAATGACTCGATGTCTTCCTGCTGCTCGCTATTAAATGAAGTGCCATCTGCGTTCCACAATTTGATGCCAACATATTCAGCAGGGTTATGTGAGGCTGTAACCATAACCCCACATTCGTAGTTGCGGGCTGCGTAAGAAAGAGTCGGCGTCGAGACGAGGCCGATTCGAGTGACGTCACACCCACAGGCGGTGAGCCCTGAGATAAGCGCATATTCAACCATCTCGCTTGCGATCCGAGGATCTCTGCCTATAACGGCAGATTTGCATCGAGATCCGACGGCTAGCCCAACACTGAGCGCCAATTCTGAGGTCAGCTCCTTGTTGGCCACTCCGCGAATTCCGGAAGATCCAAACATGACAGGCCTCCGTTTTCCAATTGATTTACCAGTTAAATGAACAAAATTACACTCAGAATCCTCTCCGCATTAAAATTAAATGTTTTGGTAAAACTATAAATCGAGAGATACGCGTTGAATACTACGTGCGTCGATTAACAGAGTATGCGGCTCACGAACGTAACTCAATGTGGGACTGGTCCAAAGTCAAAAACCCGCTGCGAGTGGCCCTAAACTACGTCGTTGTGCGCGTATGCGGCTCGATGCCTTCACTGAAAACAAAAAACGCGCTATATCGTTCAATTGGGATCAAAATCGGCAAGAACGTTTCTGTCGGTCTGGAAGTCACTTTTGACATCTTTTTTCCTGAACTTATAGAAATTGGCGACAACTCCATCATCGGATACGGGTCTACCCTGCTTTGTCACGAATTCCTGATAGGCAAATGGAAAAAAGGCCCGATCGAAATCGGCAAAAATGTTCTGATAGGAGCAAACTCGACTGTCCTAGCAGGCGTAGTCATCGGAAGCGGAGCCACGATTTCTGCTTGCTCTCTTGTTAACCGAGACATCACCAGCGACGCTCTGGTCGGCGGTGTGCCCGCTCGAGAGATTAGGAGTGAATACACGACGTGAAACTCCGCGGTATCTTGGAAAACACGCCGCTATTAGTTGCGATCATAATTATCAACGTCGCGGGAACGCTAATCGGCTTCTACTACTACTGGGATCAGCTAGTTTCTTCGAGCCCGGTTTATTGGATATTCATTCCAGACTGCCCTCTGTACACTATGCTCGCCGCGGCAATTTTCGCCGTTTACGTGAGCACGAGGCGTAGTTCCGATCTCGTCAATTTCATCACCGCAATAGGATTGGCAAAATACGGCACGTGGACCGTATTCGTCATTTTGACCTTCGCTGGGTTCTATTTTTCAATCGACAGTAGTTTCTACTCACTGCTGGTTCTTTTGCACGTCGCGATGGCTGCCGAGTTCATTCTGCCGGTGATGTTAATTCGACATCTGAGGCAGAGGTTCATCGCCGTTGCGCTCATATGGTTTTTTGCAAACGATTACGCGGATTATTTTTTGGGCACTCACCCACCCATACCGACAGGCGATATCACGCAGATCGCCATTTTCACTTTCCTGCTTACACCGGTCTTCATAATCGTTGCATACGCTGCAGCCAGATTTTTAAATAATAGCAACACATGAGAGTGCTTAGCGGGGGTTGCCAAGCTAGGTCAAAGGCGCAGGGCTTAGGGCTGCGACGTGCAAGTAAGATACCCTGTCTCATAGGAGTTCGTGCGTTCAAATCGCACCCCCCGCATAAACGTTGTCACTCGTGCATTCAGCTTTCTTTTTAGCTCCTCACACAAGACGCTTTTTCAGCGCGCGGATTGAACAGACAGCTAGACCAAAGGAAATATAAATCGGCGAGCCCAAAAACGATAGGCGAGCAAATTCTGAGAGAACAAAGAGAGATTCACTTCGCTGATTCGGTGCTAAGACCTCTGCAGCTGAGTAATCGCCTCAGCTGAGTGATCGCATTAAGGTAGGAGCATAAATAGGTCAGCGCTCGGCTCGATTCTGGTTTCGATGCCGTCTTTGAAAAGGCGGACTGTTCCCCCGCTTTCTGAAACGGTTATTGCTATTGCGTGTGTCTCGCGCGTGATCGCGAGCGCCGATAAATGTCGCCCCCCTAACCCCTCTAACTCTATTGATTTTGTGTTTACGTCTAAGTATCTGCCGGCTGATGTGATGAAACCTTTCTCATCTACGATAAACACGCCGTCTATCTGAGCAAATTCTTTGACGGTTTCCCAATGCGATGGATTCTTTATGTCCCGCATATCTTCGGCGTGTCCCTTGTACGGATTTAGAATAAGCTGATGAGATCTTCTTAGCACTTCATTCGTGTCTCCAACTATGAATGCCGTTCCCACTTTCTTGCCCTCTCGGCCCTCTCTTCCCAATTCAAGAGCCAATCGCAACACCGCTTTTAGCGCCGTTGGCTCCACGCGTTCCGCTGTCCGATCTATAGCCTGCACCGTTACAAGCTGTTTGACGTCACAGACAACGATAGACGATAGATCCGCCAGGCATAACACACCAACGATGTAGCCCCCACTTACTACATCCTGAACATAGGCCGCGGTGGCAATGTCCTGCACAAGCGCGAAATCATTGAGCGCTGGTGCGACGATTTTAGTTTTGAGGTCCTGGGTTGCGCTTTCGCTTAGGAGGTCTTGCAACTCATTAGTGACACCTTTCGTTAGCGAAGAGGTTTCAATAAAAGTTGAAGGGACGTCGCAGGACACCTCGATACACGATGCATCTGAGATCACAAAAATATGTGCTGCATTGATTTTTTTTGCCAGCTCATTGGCAGCCTCAGTGATTGCTGTGTAAAGTTTATCCATAGAGCTCAATCGCTTCAGGCGTCTAGCTTTCCCACGTATACTCTTTTTCTTGACTTAAAAACTACTTGGATGTTCGTCTTCACGATAGCGATTATGAGGTATTTAGCTATTTATATCTGTTTTACGAAATACCCAGAGATGAAGCACTTTGACGTAGATCTGCACGTGCACTCACGTTTCAGCATCGCGACGAGCCCCAAGATGGATCTGCCGCGAATGTGTGAAACTGCTCATTTGAAAGGCATTCAAGTGCTCGGAACTGGCGATAGTCTTCACAGCGCATGGCTAGAAGAGCTAGAATCGAGCTTAGAAAAGCGTGGAGACTGTTACGAGATTGATGGAATTGCGTATGTTATTCAAACTGAAATTGAAACAACGGTCAAGGGGCGTGTTCATCATGTGATATTGTTTCCGAATTTCTCTTCCGCGCACGAACTGCGCGAAGTGGTGTTGGACAACGGGTATTCCCAATTAACTGGCGGCAGACCTCAGCTCAGAGTATCGCCTGAAGAGCTTATTAGTTTAGTTCGTGACGTCGACGCACTCGCGGGGCCGTCACACGCCTTCACTCCTTGGACATCAATGTATGCCGCTTACGATAGCATTCGTGAGTGTTATGGGGAGAATACAGATCTTGTCACTTTTCTAGAGCTTGGACTAAGTGCCGACACCGAAATGGCCAGCAAGCTAGCAGAGTTGGATTCATGCGCCTTCGTGTCTTTCAGTGACGCACATTCCGCGGTGCCTGACAAGTTAGGCAGAGAGTTTACGCGATTCTGCTTGCGACGCCCAAGTTTTAAAGAGATACGTCGAGCATTCCAAGGCGTCAACGGTCGGGGGGTAGCCCTCAACGTGGGTCTCGATCCACGAGAGGGCAAGTACCATCTGACAGGATGTCATCGCTGCAAAAAAGCTTACGACCTAGAAGATATCACCGTTGACGGAAACGTGCTAAAAACCTGTCCCGAGTGCGGCGGGCCACTCAAAATAGGTGTCAAAGATAGAATTCGACTCCTTGCGCTCAAGAGTGGCGAGGTTCCATTAGCACGAAGACCACCTTATAGACACACTGTGCCGCTCTTAGAGATACTGAAGGCTATGAAGCGGTCCAAGGCTATGAAGCGGTCTAAGGCTATGAACGTCAAGAAGAGTTACGGCGAACTGATACGGGAATTTCATAACGAAATAAACATTCTAATCGATGCGCCTCTAGGTGATGTGAGGCAACAGCACCCAGAACTCGCGGAAGTGCTTGAACGGTTCAGAAAAGACGCTATCGACTTCGAGTTTGTGGGCAGGGGCGGTTGGTATGGAAAGATTAAGATTTAGTAGTCCTCAGCTTGCCTCTTTCTATTAACGAGGTTCTTTTTTTCATACGCTTCGATGACAGTTTGTGGCGTCAGACCTGCGCTGATCATTGCAGACACGAGGAAGTGCAAGCAATCAATTAGTTCTTCGTGAACGCTAGCCCACTTTTCCGCAGACAGTGTGTGTTTTTTCCACCACTTCCTCTCACCGGTGATGACGACGCCTAGCGTGTTGCGCGTCTCGTAAGACTCCTGTATCAAATGCCCAAGCAAGGCGACGACCTGGTCTTCTCTGCTCCACTCGTTAAAAGGGGCGCGATTTTGAACGGATTCGTCAAAGCTCGCCTGCAATTCAAAGATCTTGTTTAGTCGGTCCATGCGGTGAATTACACGAGGACGGAGATAATAACGCTGTCGATGCGCGCGCATAGAAAGCTTGATCTCGGATGAGTAGTGAGTTGAGGAAGGGGCCGCACAGGATCTATGGACAAAAAGCTACGCGATAGGCTAGTACTCCTAGTTCTCGTAGCGAGTGTTGCCACAGTCCTTGTCTTTATCTCGTGGCCATTCAAAGACGTCATTGCCATAACGCTGTTGCTCGCTTTTATTCTACAATACCCCACTGCGTGGCTCGAAAAACGCATACACCGACGGCGAAGCGCCATTCTAATCGTCATCGTTTCCATCTTCGCGGCGCTCGCTTTCGTATTGCTAGACATCGTTTACATATTGTACAGTGAGATCGCGAGTTTGTCTATCTCTTCTGAAAACCTTAACAACTTGCTCAACCAGGGCTTCGCAAGTCTAATCACGAACCTTAGCGCGCGAATAAGCGAGAGCCTCCAAGTGGCAAGCTTACAGGGTAGGATCTCTCAGATATTGTCGACCATTCTGCAGGATCTGCTAGCGAGTTCAACAAGTGTCATAGAACGGGTGATTCTAAACATACCGCTCTACATCGTCGAACTGGTGATCGTGACTTTGCTTCTCTACTACCTCTTGCTGCGTGGCAAGGATTTCTTCGACGAGATGACCACGCTAGTACCGGCGGAGTATCAAACCGTCGTAAATCGGTTTCTGGGACACCTACAACTCATTTATTACTCACTCTACGTCGTCAATCTCGGATCTAGTATCGTGAGTGGCATCTTAGCGGCTGTGGGATATGCAATCCTCGGTGTGCCCTATTTCATTACGTTCGCAATACTCATTGCGATTTTTGGGCTGATCCCAGTCATTGGGCGAGCAATCGTGTACGTACCGCTCACATTGTATTACCTGCTTATCGGAGATCCGATAAGAGCCGTGGTTCTTTTGATTTTTAGCTGGGCAGTGCTTGATCAACTTGTAGGTTTGTACATACTTCCGATGTGGGCCCATCGCACGGGCAGGGTGCCTCAAGCACTGACGATTCTTGCGTTCACGGCCCCCATTTTAGCACTCGGGCCGATCGGCTTCGTCATAGGGCCGGCGGCTTACGGCCTGGCCCTCGCTTTGTACAGGACGTACCGAGAGACGCAACAAGAAAAAATGCTGCCGGCGGGTTCATAGCATGCTCTCAGCGAACTTGAGCGGTTACCCAACACGACCGGACCTCAACTCTATACGAGAATACGTCCGAGTAGGTGGCGAGAACCCATTCACCGTTGCGGTCAAAAAGGCGGTTCAGGACCAGCTAAGAGCCGGCGTGGACATCGTTACAGACGGTCAAGTGAGGCATGTCACTCACCTGCTCGCATCCAATGTTCCCGGAATGCTTATGGATGATCGCCCACGAATTCAAAACACCTTGGGGACTCTGCACAGTACAACAGCAGAATTGGATTTTCTTACGGCTGCGAGAGAATGTGGCGACGTAGCGCGTGTCAAGGCAGTGTTGCCGGGCCCGTTCTCATTTGCCGAAAGCTGCGTACTAGACCCAAAAGCGCCGTACAGATCCAAACATGACGTGAACTTGCTATTTGATATAGCATCTGTGCTTCGCTACGAAATCGACGCGCTGAGAGAGAACCACGCAAGCTTGATCCAAATCATCGAACCCATCGGGATCGTCCGCGATCTTGACGTATTTTTAGACCTGCTGTCGGTACTTTTCAAAAGAGTGAAAACGCCCGTTTGTCACTTCGAAGGAAACGTGAGCGAAGCCTTTCCAAAGCTGTTAGAAGCAAAAATCGCGGTCATTTCCTTTGACGTTGTTGATTTCGCCCAGAATAACGCGACGCTTAAATTTAAAGAACTTTTTGAGGTGCACGAAAAAGTAGCCTGTGTAGGATGTGTAGATTCATCAAAGGCGCAACCAGAATCAATTGAAGCTCTCGAAAAGCGGGTTGGCCCGTTCATTGAAGCCTTTGGTCAAGAGCACGTTTGGATTTCTCCGAGTAAAACGCTCGCCAATTTGCCTCGATTGGCTGCCTTTGACAAACTGAGGCATCTTGAAATAGCCAAAGTACGTATGGAAGCTAGAGCTGACTAATCACCCCCGCTGAGGCATACAAGTCTGATCGCAAGAGAAATATAGCCTTTATCCTATCTAAATCTTGGAGTTGATAATGTGCTTAGCGTTAATGAAATCTCTATGGGAATCGTTGAAGAAATGTTAGACTACACCGAAGAACTGAAGATCGAGGCGCTTGAGCTTGACAACGGTTCTACGGTTATTGACTGCGGCGTTAATGTTGAGGGTGGCTACGAAGCTGGCGAGATGTTTACCGAAATATGCCTCGGTGGGCTCGGGTCTGTCAGGCTCACTGTGCAGACGTTGAAAGATACGCCCCTGGTGTTTATCCACGTTTTTACAGACCATCCCGCTCTTGCCACGCTTGGGTCTCAGAAAGCGGGCTGGTCGATAAGGGGCGATAACTACAGTGCAATGGGTTCAGGACCGGCGCGAGCTTTGTCGTGCCAGCCGAAGAAGACGTACGAACTGATAGACTACGAAGATGATTATGATTTTGGGGTAATCGCACTTGAATGCGACCATTTGCCCGATGAGAAGGTTGCAGACGAGATCGCCGAGCAATGCAACCTCGAGCCTTCAAAATTGACACTTCTTAACGCGCCGACGTCATCAATTGTCGGGACTGTTCAGGTGGCCGGCAGAGTAGTTGAAGTCGCCGTTTACAAAGCCGCTGAACTGGGATATGACACGTTACAAATAATGAGCGCAGCCGGTTCGTGCCCGATCGCGCCCGTCACAAAGGACTCACTTCGAGCGATGGGCATGACGAACGATGGCATAATCTACTATGGAAATGTCTTCATGACGGTCAATAAGTACGACGAGCTATTCGAAAAACTGCCCTCGGAAACGTCTGCGTCCTATGGCAAGCCGTTTTACCAAACCTTCAAAGACGCAAACCATGATTTTTATAAGATAGACAAGTTCATGTTCGCACCTGCCCAAGTCACGATCACGGATGCGCAATCAAATAACACGCTCAAGTTTGGCCGATTGAACGAAGCGGTGCTCGCGGAATCATTTGGGATATAGACTAGCGCATCTGTTGCGTGGAAGTAACTTCAAACGCTTACTATAGTTCCAACACCCTTGCTCTTGCCTTCTCTAAAAATGAATTTCTGACCCATATATACGTGATACGGTCGATATTTGAACCGGACCCGTACTATCCCAGACTCGCCGGCCATCATGAACTCACGCTCAGGATCAAAGGTCACGCTCTCTGATATCGTTTCGATGTGAATTACTGGCTCATAACCGTGTCCGATCCTCGTTGGGTGGTGCAAGATATATACTTCACTGACAAATTCCCTGACCGCAGCGGGTTTATTTCGCGCTAGAACCATGCCTCGCTCAATGTCGTGAGGCTTAACGCCCTTAACAGCAAGCCCGACGATATCGCCCGCTGAGGCTTTTTCAACTTTACAGTGATGCATTTCAATCGATTGGATCTTAACTCGCCAGAATGCATCGTCTTTTGCGGGGCCAAGATAGAGCGTGTCGCCAACAGCTACCGTGCCGCTCTTGATCGTGCCGCTGGCTACGGACCCAACGCCAGTTATCTGGTAAACGCGGTCGATGTAAATCTCAAAGTCCCCGTTCTCAGTCATGTTCCTTTTTGGCAGGCGCTTGAAAAGCTCGTCCAAGATTTCAATTCCATCAAGAGTCACAGGCGAAGTCCGTATAATCGGCACGAGCAGCCCTTGCGCGACCTTACCGCAAATCTTCTCGACCCCGTCGACCGCTTTCAATTTGTAAGGCACTCGGCCGACGATACGCAGGATGTCGTGGATCTGAGATTCGACCTCTTGGATAGCCCGCTCACTAACTCTATCGATCTTCGTCAATGCGACAATGGTGGGAAGTTCCATTGCGAGTAAGATGCCTAGATGTTCCCGCGTGACGTGGGTTACACCATCGTCAGCTGAGACGACTAAAAGGCCGTAATCAAGCTTTGGACCGACGATTCCCCTTATGGTAGTTCTGAGCCACGGTTCGTGCCCCACAGTATCTACAAACGAAACAAGCTTTCCGGAATTTTGAACGACGTCTGCTCGTTCTCTCTTGCTAAGTGGGTTTTTAAGTCGGACGACGTGCTCGTTAAAACCGTACACTACGTACGAAAGATCTGCTGAGAGTCCTCTCTCTATTTCATGGGGCTTGACGTCCAAAAACAGCCTCGTTTTTCCTGCCCCATCATCAGGAATGCCGCTTACAATCGTGCCCACTAAGGTGCTTTTGCCGTGGTCAACATGGCCGGCGGTTCCAATAAGAATATGGTCTCTTTCTGAGTGCTCGTTTTTAATGGTTATTAATCCGATATAACCTCCCTTGACCACATATTCTTCTAGCCCACAAACGTCCGCGCCAACGTCGCGAGCGATGGCGTGCAAGACATGCACTGACTCATCTAGCTGCGGCCTTGAAATACCTTTCAGATAGCCTGAATCGGTAATCCCTACAATATACTGCGCTTTCCCATCAGCTTGCAGGAGTTTGTAATTCATTTGACACGCGAGAGTTTGCCGTCGCTCTCCCTTAAGATGGGTTTCTCGTGTTAAGAACTCCTTAAACTCGAGCCCCACCCCTTCACCGTTGCCCGCGATCGCAGTCAATTTTTCAAAGCCTGACACCATAAGATTCGCGATTCAATAGGTGTTGTTATGAAAAATAGCTCTATCGATCGGCCAGCTGCGGCCGACTGGGGCTGCAACATTGAACAAGTCGCAGTTAGCAAGCAAGTGCTGGGCTGCGCGGCTCCGCTTGTGCGCACTAGCCGCCTGGGGCAGCATTCACGTCTAAAGCCAGATCAGCAGGCTGAGTTGAGCTACTCAATCGCAGTCGCGTATCTCACGATGTACATCGGCATTCCGCGAAAATTGATCAAGCTTAATCGCGTATCCTCGATAATCTCAGACCCAAGCGGTTTAATGAGCGCATCTGCACCTATTCGCTCAGATAACTCTATAATGCTTCGCTGAATTTCCATCGGGGGCCGAATGGCATAGATCAAACTAGCACCTCGATACAGTCGCAGATCTGGACGCGTGACATCGTCTTTGACGTAAATGGGCTTCAAGCGGCGATCGACCGCATCAATTTCAAGGATGTCCGTCGCCGTCACCTTAAACCTAGAGCGAAGCGCAATAGCGACTCCCGAATATCTGCCGCTCCCGACTTCAACTAGCCTTGCGGAGTAGTTGTTTCGTATAAACTCTGGGAGTACTTCCACGCAGCGGTCAGACATAGCCACAGCCTTTAATTATCCTTTGTTAGCATATACATATTCCGTGTCGACAGGCCGTAGCCAGGAGCTGGTTCTTGTCCTTAATTCGTAGGTTCCGACCATCAGATTTTGAACGGGTCATAGCGATCGAAAAAGAGGCATTTGGCGAATACAACCCTATATTGTTTATGACGGCATACGAAACGTTTCCTGACGGTTTCCTTGTTGCGGAAGAAGGTGGTCACGTGGTTGGGTTCCTGACCACTGTAGTAATCTCTTTATTTGACGTGAAAATCCTGTCAATAGCCGTAGATAAGAGGTGCCAAAACAAGGGGTTCGCTTCAATGCTGCTAAAGGCTCTCTTTCAAGTCTTGCGCACAAAAGGTATCCTACGGCTGCTCCTTGAGGTGAGGTTGAGCAACATTGGCGCTCAGCGATTGTACTTATCGCTCGGCTTCAATCTGGTCAAGGTTATTGCTGCTTATTACCAAGATGGCGAAGACGCCTATTTGATGGAGAAACGATTAGTTAACCAACTATCGTAGTTTTATCATCTCGGTTCGTGCAGCAAGTTCTTGCATTGGTACTGAAATCCTGCCTGTACCAGAGAGCTCCTCGGAGTCCATTACAGACGCGAGCTCATTGCCAAGCACGAAGATCGCGTGCTTATGCTCAGCCTTGCTTCTGTGTATGTGCATCGGGCCGATGTGAAGCGATGCGTATCGCTCAAATTCACCATTACAACACGTGTGTTCTTCAAAATAGTTTTTGACTCGAACCAACAGTGTATGTAGTTGAATAAGTTCCTCTTTATGCATGGGCCATACCTCGGTGTCGTTAGACGCTACAAATGTTAAAATCACGTGGTATAAAGTATTTATGTAGGAACAATGCTTCCTAAAAAAAAGTATTTAAAGATGGCGCTAGGCAATTCTCAAAACAGATAGACAAAAAAAATTGGAAACGGAGCTGGTCAACTAGCTCCGAAACTAAATAATTATTGGATATCTTCAACAGTGAGTACTTTGACCGAAAGCGGCCTTTTAACGACATTGCCGATTTTGACGCCTATTAGATAATCAAGCTCTTTTTCTGCCGCAATATCAAGAATACGCTGAGTGATAACCCCATCAAAAACGACACTTTTGACAAGGCCATTTGATTCTTTCAGAGCGCTTGCGAGGTTCCGCACTTCTACCTCTTTTAAAACTTTCCCCTCTGCGTCGAGCAAAAACGCATTCAACGTGCCGTTCAGCGCCTCTACGTAGTTTCTAAAGCTGCTTTCAAGCGGAGACGGCTCGCTGGCTTCAATAGGCGCAACGCGAGGCGCCGGCTCTGGCTTATTTCGAGTATTTTGCGAGGGCCTTTTCTTGTTCTTTTGTTCGAGCACCTGTTCGATGGGCAGTTTGTTTCTTAGCGCCTTTACGATCTCTTTTTGAGACAAATCTTCAACGCTCTTGCCTTCGGGCGCGTACGCGACGTAATCGACGTCAGCGGTTTGCAGGAGCTCCTTGAGGATCAACTCGCCCCCTCGGTCGCCGTCCAAGAACGTTGTGACGGTCTTCTTCTTGCTCAGTTCAATCACTGCCTTAGGCACGTTCGTCCCTTCAACAGCTATGGCATTCTTGATGCCGCCCCTGAGCAGATTCAAAACGTCGGCTCGTCCTTCAACGATTAGTATTGCGTCAGAATCCTGAACGTTAGGACCCGACGGGAGTTTTTCTTTACCATAAGAGACAAGTTCATCGACTCGCACAGCCTGCTTTACGGATTCAGTGAGTTCTTGGCTCTCTGGCAAGCTTTCATCAAACTTGTTGAGAAGTATGTTCTTTGCCTGATCAACGATCTGACGTCTCTTCGACGCTCTGACATCCTCGATCTTAGTAACGGAAAGGTTGGCGATGCACGGTCCCACACGATCGATTGTCTCCAACGATGCTGCGAGTATCGAAGTCTCAATTTTGTCGAGGGAGGAGGAAATGAGGACGAATCCATCGGACTTACCACTTTTGGAGCTTATGTTTACCTCAATGCGTCCTATCCTGCCTGTCTTTTGGAGCTCTCTGAGATCCAAATCGTCTCCAAGCAACCCCTCTGTCTGTCCAAATATTGCTCCCACTACGTCGGGCTTCTCGACGACGCCGTCGGTATGAATGTCAGCATAAATAACGTATTTTGTAGTGTCAGAATTTTGCATTATCGTCAACTCCTTAGAAACTGCAGAAGTTGTTGAACAAAAGATCCAGTAACTAGCCGTTTGCTATTTCCACAGTCGCGCTTCGTAAGTTTGCGAGCGCCTGCCCGCAATTGTGAATGTAGGGTTAATGTGACCTTTTTCAGATGATATCTTGACTCGCTAATAATTAAAACTACCGATGTGTCACGACAAGCGCTACGACTGCTTTGTCTGGGTGGCACTATTTTCTATAGCCTGGCTAATAACCGACTGAGCTTCCAGGACGTTGGTATTGTACAATAACACCACTTTCTGACTGCTAGTGTGACCGCAAACCAAGTGCACGTCTTTCGCAGGCTTGTTGAACAAAGCCGCTAGGTATCTGACGAGCTCCTCGTTGGCTTTTCCCTTCTGCGCGGGCTCGGTGAGCTTTAAATGTATAGCGTGCCGCCACCCATCGTACTTCCCAACGCCTAGGTATCGCGAACCTGGCGTAACCTGAATGCGAATCGCAACGCCTTCTGGTACGGCCCTCAGTGCGCCTTCAAGCTGCATAAACGGGATGAAAAGATAGAAATATTGGTCTTTGCCCTGACGCACTAACTCCGAAGGTTCATTCTATTGAAATCTTCGCTGTCCCCTTCAGTTACCCTCGTGCCAGGGCGTGATGCGACCTTTGCCATTACGGGGTTGTCTTGTTATCATCAAAAGGCGTTCGCCAGGCACTCAAACAAGGACCTATACGTAACGGGGCATTTTTGCTCCCATATGCACCGATAATCATCCAAACACGCACGTGATACGTTATATCAGTCCTCTTAGGAGCACTAATATGTATATTGAAGATGTTATATATCGTTTTCTTCTGCTTCGAAGAAAACACTTCACTTGCGTCCGACGGTAGTGCATCGACAGGATTACTCAAGTGCCTGAGCGAAAGCGCCGCGCATCAACACACGCACCTGCAAAATGACGCTTTGAGAGGGCGCCGCGCAAAAAAGAGCGACGGAGCGGCGTGAAAACGCAGCTCGATGTTTATATACAATCACATCGATACATGTATAGTGAGAGCATGTTTGACCCGTACGACCGTCCCATCAAGAGTCTGCGTATTTCGCTGACGCACAAATGCAATCTCAACTGCATATATTGTCACGAAGAAGGAGAACTGCACAGTGCCCGCCCGCATGAGATCTCTGTGCCTGAGATAGCAAAAATCGCTCGACTCTGCTATGATGAAGGAGTCACGAAAGTCAAGTTTTCAGGCGGAGAGCCGCTGCTGCGCAAAGACATTCGCGAAGTCATCGAGGCGTTGCCCCCGTTCGAAGACATTTCAATGACTACCAACGGTCAACTCCTCGCTGAGCGGATCCGCGACGTAGAAGGACTTGATCGAATAAACGTAAGCGTAGATACGCTAAACGCAGCGACCTATAAGAAACTGACCGGGGGAGAGATTGAAAACGTTTTGAGAGGAGTCGACGCAGCCCTTGAAGCAGACCTAACGCCTGTTAAGATAAACATGGTCGTGATGGACGGGATAAATGACCATGAGATCGGGGATATGATCAGGTACGTGCAAGGAAAAGAGATGGTTTTGCAACTGATCGAATTAATGGACTTCAAGAGTCGCCCGGAGCTACGGGGATCTAATCTGCGCATTATAGAAAGTACACTGGAAGGGCTGTCAAATAGAACGACCGCAAATACCTTGCATAAAAGAAAGAAGTTCGAGATCAACAACGCCGAAATTGAAATTGTTCGCCCCATAGATAATACCGAGTTTTGCATGAACTGTAATAGGCTGCGGGTCACGTCAGACGCAAAGCTTAAGCCTTGTCTTCTCAGAAACGATAACCTCGTGGATGTGCGAGGAATCGACAACTTGTCCGACGAACGCGCGTTGGAACTTATTATGAGGGCAGTCCAAAGGAGGGAGCCATATTACAAACCAAGATTCCTTGGCGGAGCTTATAGTCGACGGAAAGCGGGTACCTGTTAACCAGTTCGTCCAAGATATCTTTGCCGGAATAATCGGCGGCGTGCTCTTGTCTATTCACGGCGTCGGCGACGACTGGAAGCTCGCAGAAGTGAAGATAACGCGTGCTGATTAATCTTTATGGACTTATACTCGCTGATCGAAACACTCGAAGCCATTGCGCCACCTGAACTTGCCGAGCCGATCGATGATGGGCGAATCGGGCTTATAGCTCGCGGGAGAGACGAAGCAAACTCGGTAGCTGTTGCATTAGATCCAACAGCGAACGTGATTCAAAAGGCAGTCCAGAACGAGGCCGATGTCCTTATCACGCATCACACGCTAATTTGGAGTCCTATCACTAAAGTTCCTTTGCGTATTCAAAAACAGCTAACGCTCATCTTAGAGAACGGTTTGTCGTTTTACGTCTTGCATACCAACTACGATGCGGCGCCTGGAGGGGTCAACGATGTGTTGGCGAAACTCGTAGGATTGCAAGACATCGAACCATTTGGCATCGGAAGAATGGGTATAATCGATCCCGTCAGCACAGTTGATTTTGTTAAGCACGTGGCACTAAAACTTGGCACACACGTCCTGTTCACGGGGAGCGGAATCGTCGAAAAAGTCGCCGTGATTGGCGGCAGCGGCTTTGACGCAACTGAGAAGGCAATCGCAGCTGGCGTTGACGCGCTTCTTTCAGCCGAGCTGAAGCACGACGCTATTCGCTGCGCAGAAGGACATCTTTCTCTTATTGACGCCACGCACTATGCGACTGAAGCGCCAGCAATGCAAATCCTAGCGCAACGGTTAGGCGGCGAGTTCATCGACGATAGGCCGAGGCTTTTGGGCCTCGTCTACGACCACCAATGACAAAAAATCGCCAACGCGGACACATATGAGTAAGGTAGGAGAAGGACCTTTGTTTGCGGATGCCTTTAAGCAACAAATCGAGCGCGAATACGGCAATCGAGGCAAAAAGGGACTTGAAATAGCGAAAGAAGGACGCGTTAAACGCTATAAAGACTTTTATGTTGTCGTGGGAGAGGCTGATGAGTACATTGTCGAAGACGCTGCGTGCACCTGTAAGGACTTCTTGTTCAATGCCTCACGAAATATCATGAAATGCAGCCACATGATCGCTGTCGAAATCGCGAAACAGCAAGGCTTAGTTGATTTTGTCAACGCGTGGTACCAGGATGTGCGACCATTGCCATAATAAAGCCTCTTTTTTGATTCTGAGCCCATTTTGAGCTTATGGTCTTGCTGACTGTTGACGACCACAAGGAATGCTTGTGCTCCATCGTGGACTGTTTGATAGATGGTAGCAGCGGCACCTACAAGCCCGCTAAACTCACGCGGCAGCCGTATAATCGGATATGCGTGCGACGGCTTTGAACTCTGAACGCTGATTTTGTGCGTGCAGATTGGTTGCATAGGTTATTGATTGCCGCCAAGCATCTTAACCGCTCAGATTCTGTTTCCATTCACCTCGTGAAGTGAGATTTTGCTGCGGTGAATCTCCAGCAGCTCGCGGTTTGACATCACATCATAATATGGGGAACATTCAGCAGCTAGCATAGTACGTGCGTAGCGGCGCCGCACACTTAATCATTATGATTGGACCCTCTTGACTAAACATCGAACGCAGAAGAACCCGCCAAAAAAGAGAAGGCACCAGTTAAACGGCGGTAACCAAGGTCGTGGAAAAAAGAAGGATCTAACGAACGTATGATCGTTGGAACGTATTCATTTTGACCACTTCATGGTTTGAGCACCACCATAGCACAGTTTCTACTCTCACATCTCACCGGGAACGGTGTGCAAGCCATCAATTCTCAGATTTATACAGGAAAAATTAACCAAGAAGCACTCTACAACCTCTTTGCTGCTTCCTTACATACCAAACCGCTAGAAGAGCCATTAGAAAGGGTCGAAAGAGAGCGCGAGATGCACAGCTTAGAATCCTGATCTGGTCTTTGGTCAGAGAATGACGAAATCTATAATTCCAAGGACGACAAGGAATATCCAGTGAGATGTTATGAAGGATGAAGTCTTTTTCGGCGAGGGAATGGCAAGGACCAAGAACGAATATCCAGACCTCTATAAAGCCATTGTATCTTTGAATGAGGCAGCTTATACTGGTAAGGTCTTGGACTACAAGACCCAGAAGCTGATTGCCATAGCCATCACTGCCGCCGCCTCGGACGACCGGGCCGCCAAGAAGCAGATGGTGAGCGGCATGAAGGAGCTGGGAATCACCAAGGAAGAGATAGTGGATGTCCTGAGAGTGGTTTTACTGACATCGGGAATGCCGCCCTTCACCAAGGCCATGAAGATATTGGGGGAACTGGAGAAATAATTTTTTTTTACTGGCACGTGGTATTATACGGGGCGGCGTGCAGCTACTGCCTCGGCAGAGCCGAACGGCTTGATGGGTTGTATTTGCGAACGTTTGCTCTCGAGTTGAAAGAACAGCTCGCTCAGACGTCGACTACGTTTGTCACATCGATTCTGGTAGGGCCGCGAGCTAACCTCAACGAGGCAGAGCCACCCGCCGCCAGATCATTGAAGTGTTGCAGCAGGTAATGTGCACACACGACGCAGAAAAACTTGCGATTTCGGTGCTCGAAATCTTCGAAGACCGCAAGTGCGAAGAGCGAAGCCAAGCGAGAGAGATCCTTATTTGTAACATTTAAGCGTAGATCGTGGCTCCCGTCAGACGGAATTGTAGCTGGATCATCTGAAAAAAGCAAATATTATCTTCAAGGTATTTGCATCCTACACTAGATGTATAAATTCCGATTCTGCAAGAAATGCGGATATAATAGCTCGGAAAACGCACGTTTTTGCAAGAATTGTGGTAACTCATTCGAGGAGCAAAGGCCAGATCAGCCCTCTAAAACCAAAGAGTGGCTTGAAAGAGTTAAGCTTCAAGCACGAAGCACGCATTTGACGCTGACTAAGGTTGGAGAACAATCACTGATACTAATCGCTTCATTCTTGATTGACTCTCGCGGTGATCTTGGCTATCCTTGGATGGAATACGCCATTGAATGTTTATGTGGATGCACTCCTGGTCAGTAACATAACCATTGCCGTATTTGCGATAAATTTCTCTTTCCTCGAATACCAGCTATTTCCATATCGCGCCTTGCTGAGGTCGGCCCCGTCTTCGCAGGTCTCTTTGTCCGCTGTAATTTTGCTGGGCACCCTGTTTGTGTTTGGAACAGTGACAGATAACGCATTACCCTCCCTAGCCGCTCTAGTGTTCTTACCGTTAGTCGCGTGTGGCGGTCTATTACTTGGAAAAATAGCGCGGTATGAAGGCTCGCCTTCTACGATGCTAGAAAAAGAAGCGTCTGAGATACCGCTGCGGGATTTCCTGAAGCGATATATACCGATCATCGAAGCGTATCAGCAAGAGCTTCAGGACATGGATATAGACGATCAGCCGCTAAAGGGCGTTGGTTGGTGGAATCAACTATCATTTCTATCCCCTTCTGTTAAGATCAAAGAGTCTCCTGATACCAGAGACCCATTTCATTTTCTTGTAAATCTCGGCATCGTTGCTATCGAAAACCACGACATTCATACGTTTGAACAAGTTGTAGAACGAGCGCTAGAAGCGATTGGACTAATCTCTGAGCTTGGTTATCCAACGCGAGAGGAAGAGCAAGCTAATAAGGAGTTTATCGAAGGTCGAACCCGCGTGAGACTAGTTGAAATCCTTAGGATTACTCTCTTAAATCTTGGCTTAGCGACGATCAGACCTGAAGTAAGCGATCTGTTTGCCACGCAATTCATGAATATCTGTGGCTCATACGTACTGACAGAAGCGGACAAACTTCAGTCAGCATATGAAAACCGTACATCACACACGCTTTGGAGTAAGCCAGGCATCGGATTTGCTAGGTTTTTAATGGATATTATGGCAACAATTGTGGAAGATCTCCTTCAACACGAGAACAATCAAGCATCGTTGATACCAATATTTATCGCCCGTGGTGCGGGAGAAAAAGGCGCCGAAATGCGCATGATGCCGGAAAGAGGATGGAGTTTAAGTTTTTCGAATTTTATAAAGGCCGGTGGAAAAGCAGCGATAGGCATCTCCGACTCTCAGTACGTTTATCAGTGTCTGAATGCATCAACAAAACTAAGTGTCGCTGCTATAGAAGCTGAGAATATCTTTTTGTTTGATAATACTCTCCAGAGTATTGTTCAACTTGGAAGAGAATCGAGATCATACGATTTGAGGACCGATTATGGTCAATCTCTCTACGACTACGCCAGAACAAACGTTGATTCTATTGCGGCAAAATTCCGGAAACAACTGTTGGATTTCCGTGAAACAGGGCCCGAAGAGAATATGTTTGGAAGACTTGTCAACAAAGCGTTATCGCGCCTAAGTGGGATAAAACACATCACACGCATAAGAAGTGAAAATAGCGAGTTAGTGGTACGTTTTGAGAGGTCGGAAGCTCCTTATCAAGAGCGATACTCAGCAGGCATTAATCAGCCGGAGTGTCTTGCTGAGTCCAAGATCCTACTTTTGTTAAAGATATGTCTCTGCGATCAGGAGTGGCTGTAGAATAGATGCCATGCCACTTAAAAAAAACTCTTTCTTTTTTATATGGAGGTTGAGTTCAAGATGACGAGTTCCTCGTTCGCTAACTTAGAGGTTAATCGCGACCCGTTGGACAGGGTTCCAATTGCAAAGCTCAAAGAAATGTGGCGCTCCTTGGCTTTCCTGTGCCCTAAACATGTCGAACCTATCTTTGGAAATAACAGAGTTTTTAAGCAGCTCCAGCCAAGATGTTATGTCGCGTTTCTTTTAGCAGTCCGTAGCTCCTAGCTCATTCTTTCTTTTTTCGATATGCGGGTTTGGGCCGTCGACGACTATGAACAAATGGCAGAGCGACCGCTAACTATTCTGCTTGCCCGTCTCTCCGACCTTTTTGTCCTACGAGGTCGGAGCCTGATACAGGCTCCTCTGACGTGCTAACCCAGTAAGCCTAATTTACAACGACTTTACCAACAATCTGACGGTTACCTTGTAATCGTCTTTTCCTCTCTTTTTTTGAAACAGGTACATCTGAGTGCAACGGACGACCAAAAATCTGCTTCTGCTTTTGTTCTTGTATGTGACGCAATCGGTGTCGTTACACACCAATCTGAGCTGTGGATTTAACATAATCTAAATAAAAAGTTAAAAACTGGGTTAATTAAGGTAAAATATTGAAGAATTAACCAAGATTTATATTATTGATAAAATTGACAATAATTATATACTATAAAAAACATTAAGAACCGCTATAAAATGATAGATAAACTCTACACACCACTAGAAGTTGCGACGATGTTGCGGGTTACACGAACCACAATCTATCAGCATATTAAGAAAGGACAGCTGAAAGCGATTCGGATAGGCAACCAATACCGTATCACAAAAGCTCAGCTTGAGGAGTACATACAGCAGAACGCGGTCAACGGGACAAAGAGTTTTGTTGACCCAAAGGCGGACGGAGAACGAACTATCATTTGAACGGAGTTGTAAACTATGGCACTATTTGGAAAAAAAGGAACGGACTTCTCGTACAAAGCAAAATATCTTGGTGGGCATTCTGGGTATCCAAAGGAAATGGATGTGAATTTGGCGCTCAATCCGGATTATCTGGAAATACCCGAGTTTCCAACCATGATACCCTATCTAAATATAACAAACGTTTCGAGCATGTCGCAAGACAAGCTAACAAAGACACGATTGCTGTTAACGGGTCTTTTCGCATTTGCGTGGAAGAAGAAACAGATGTTCATGCTGCTAACGTACGAAGACGACCTCGGTATTACACAGAATCCCGTATTTCATATTGAGAAGGACAAAATCAACGAGGTTCAGCCCACCATTTATCAGCGGATGATGAATCAAAGAATGTTGCAACAGCGTGCTCAACAACAACCGCTTGCTGGCAACTAGGAGTAGTCAAAAGGCGAGACGACTGTAGCTACAACTTAATGGTCATGTGTCGCTAGTGCGGCGCAGACTCATTGCTGAACCTAAGGGGGGAAATCTGTGGGTAAAGCATTTTGGATAGGACTCATTGGGGGGTTTCTTGGTTTTGTGGGAGGTATCATCGCTGTTCTGGTAGGAAGTATTTCAGCGACATATTCAACAAGCTCGCAGAGCACTACGCTCTACGGGCTCGGCCTAGCTGCTTTCATATTCTCCATTGTCGGGGTAACAGGCGGCGTCTTTGAACGGAGGAGGCTAATTGGAGGCACGTTGATGCTCATTGCAGCAGTTGGCGTGCTCGTTTCCATCAGCCTCTTCGGACTGCTTCCATTCTTGTTCTTCCTTGTGGGAGCTATTGTGATTTTCGCACGGAAGACCGAGCACGAGGTGGTCTCGCATCAGCCGTCGGTTGCACATTCTGAATCATTTGCGGCGGCGCAAGAGACCTCTTCATACACTAGCGCGTCGTCGACTTTAAACGGAACGGCGCTCAGCAGCACCCACAGCTACACAGTGTGCGGACGGTGCGGAAAGAAATTGACACCAAAGGCAATATTCTGCAGCGGCTGCGGGATGTCAATCATTTAAAGATAGGAGGTTAAATATGAATCCAATAGCTAGGATGATGAAACGGTACATCAAGATGCCGTTGAAAAAGGCGCTACCGCTATTATTTATCGGTGCGCTCGTTTTGGTCGCAACCTGTGGTTGCACGACGAATACCACGACGCAAAATTCGTCGGGCGGTGGCGGTGCTAGTGGCAGCTCAGCCATCGCCGTAACGGTCAATTCGCAGTACACAGCAAGCCAAATAGGGAGCGGCTACGCCGTAGACACGCCCCAAGCAGGCAACGAGTACCTCATCTTCAACGTGACAGTCAAAAATCTCAACGAG
This sequence comes from Methanobacteriota archaeon, assembly GCA_963720465.1. Lineage (GTDB taxonomy): Archaea > Halobacteriota > Bog-38 > Methanoflorentales > Methanoflorentaceae > Methanoflorens. Next base: position 2,107,642 of record OY970393.1, on the reverse strand, counting down.
AACAATTGGGACATCGGCAATCCGCTTTATTTCAAACTGACTACCGCCGACGGAACCGTCTACCAATACTCTTCTTCTTCGTTCGACCTTACCAACCCACTTAATGTTGTGTCAGGTACGAATGCCGGAGAGCATGTTACAGGCCAGATAGCGTTCGAAATCCCGCAGGGCGCGAAAGCAACGACTTTAACATACAACGACGACTTTAATTCAGTGGTAACGAACCTGTCGTAGTTCTTTACCTCTTCTCTTTCTTTTTTTGAGGAAGAAAGCCGTATGAGGCTAAGCGTATGATAAAAAAGGTGGTAATGGCATGCGTTGTAGTCGCGCTCGTGACTGTCCTTGCGGGGGTGGCTGGCTGCATCCAAATAAACGTCCCCAGTAACCCGTCGATGGCGCCCACGGGCCAATCGACCGCGACGCCTACACAAACAAGTGCGTTACCGTCGACGTCTACGTCTACGCCGACTCCCGCAGTGGCGACACCTATAGCCGCAACGCCGACTCCCGCAGTGGCGACACCTATAGCCGCAACGCCGACTCCCGCAGTGGCGACACCTATAGCCGCAACGCCGACGCCCACACCGACCTCCACACCGACGCCGACACCAAACGTGCCAACGACACTAACTTGGGACGCAGTTCCGGCGACAGTCAGTCAGACAAACGTAACGTTCACATATTTCAGTGCGACGTGCTCTGATATGACACAGTGCTATACGCCGTTCTGGTATATTGACGGACAACTTGTCTTAGTGGCTAGTGGTACGATCTGCGACAATCCGGGTGGTTTGACGTATAATATGCCTACTGCACAGGGTCTGCCAATCGGAACGCACACGATCGAGTGCGCGTTTACCGGAGCAGGAATATCGACGGGAGTGACAACGTTTCAAGTAGTAGCGTGAGATGCAACGAGTCAACAGTCATCCACTAAACCACGGATAGCAATTCTTAAGCTTCATTGACCCCGTCTTACGCTTTTGATTCATTTTTCCGTCAAGGGGGGCGATAAATGATCAAAATTACGTTAAAAATGGTTTTGATGCTAGGCATCATTGCGGTTCTCGTCGTCGGTATAAGCGGATGTACCAATCCGGTTCAAACTGCGCAAAACACAGTCTCGCCGTCGAACAAGGCAGTCGAATTGGCAAACGCACTCCTGACGAACATCAAGAACAATCCCGGAGAGAACTCGACGGTCGTCAGTTCAAATGTTGTCGAAAACGGGTCGGATGCGGCACGAATGAGCGCAACGATCGAAAACACGACATATAACAGCTTCTATCCAAATGGGACGATAACAACGTATACTTACAATATCACGCAATTCTCAAGCACCGACGACGCGGCGAAGTTCTACAACGAACAGAGCGTTGGATTCACGCAAAACGATACAGGTGTCAATGCACCGGGCCCGACGGACATGGTCAGCCCGTATAAAACAGTGATGGCGCATGATGCAGCAGTCAAACACCTGGCTGTCAAAATTAATTCGATAAGTATATTCCCGCTCTCGGTTGGAGCAAGTTGGATCGTGCAAACTGACGAGTTCGTGACGGGGGGAACGATGACGGCGACAGCAAAGTAATTTTAGAGCGACCCTCTGATTCAGCTGCCGACGCTCTACGCTTCGTGACCGGATAGCAATTCTTAAGCTTCATTGGCCCCATCTGACGCTTTTGATTCATTTTTCCGTCAGAGAGGCCGGATACACAAACGGACGAAAGCAAAAGAAATTGTATAAATTGTGGCACCGAACTTATACCAGATTCTAATTATTGTCCTAGGTGTGGCACAGGTTTCAACAACACACTGTCGCCAATCAGTGGAACACAAGTATACCAACTGCAAGAACTCAAGCAGTCAGCTAAAGACGACGTAAAAGATGATCTAGTGGTGAGGGGCTTTAAGGCCTACCTTGACTTTGGGAGAAGAGCAGCAGATCCGTTCAGGTTTTTGGATAAAGCACCAGCGCCAGCACTAGCTCCAGCACCGAGAGAATTAACACCTTCAGACTTGGCGTTAATATCAATGTATAAGAAAAATCCCGGTGTTGCTGCTGTGCTATCGTTCTTCTGGGCCGGTTTAGGACAGATATATAACGGACAGATAGCGAAAGGAATCGTCCTTATGATAGTTCAGGTGATGAACGTTCTTCTAATGTTCGTGCTAATCGGTTCATTACGTATCCGCTTGTCTGGTTAGTCGGAATCGCAGACGCATACGGGACCGCACGGAAACATAATGAGCGGTTGTTAAAAGGCGAATTCAGTTAGAACCGCCAATCGACTCCAGAAACGTCATGAGTGAGTATGTAGTTCTTATTTGACTGATCCCACTGTAGTATATCGCCCATAGGTTCACAGTTTTTCCTTTCAGCGGGGCTCAGCACTGAAATCAAGTTACTTACAGTCTTAGACTGTGAAATCGACGTTTCTCCAGTACTCCATATAGATATCATATACGTTCTCTGGCAATGGATGCCGATAATGTGCCCACGAAACGCCTGAAACGCCATGCGTCAGGACGTAAGCTCGGTTTGACTGATCCCATTGAATAATATCGCCAGTTTGTTCTACCGGCTTCCTGAGATCTCCAGGCGTGAAATGCGTTGCTATCCGTGAAAGGAGAATATGCTCTCGCTTTAGCCATATGACCAGCGAGTTGTATATGAACATAAGTTCATCATCGCCTCTTCCGTCCAACAGCGGCTCAATAGCTCGCACCACTTGAGGACAAAGTGGCACATAGTGTTCCATCCTTATCTTGTCCTGGTTAGCTTTTACGAGCAGCACTGGCTTTTCAGTTTTAAGAGCAGCTCTAAATTGCCCCACTTTGAGATGCGAAATCGTCGACATAGCCCGCTGTCCTGTGTATGCTCCGAACAGAATAAACGCTACATATTGCAACGATCTGCCCTGCGATATCTTGCCCTCTTGTTCAGCTCGTTTGATGTATCGAAGCACATTTTTGATGTCGACCTGCGTAATAATGCGCGACGTAATTGCTTTTCGTACCTTCACCGCTTTGGACATCTGCAAGAAGATTCCGAAGGCAAGATAGAGGGTATCGAGCCTGACCTTCGTGAGGTACGACAGAAAAGACTGCGCAAACGAGAGGATCTTGCTGTGGCTCGTAGAGCAGTGATACCGCTGTAGCGTTTCCGCTCGCAGTTGTTGCAAGGTATGTTGCGAAATGACGCCAAGGGTAGTTTGCCACAACTTCTTCGCAGCCCGTTCAATCCAAATGCAGGAGGGTTCTGCTAGACCTAACAAACGGTTGGACACATACCCTGAAAGTTCACCAGCAGTGAATGGCAATGCGATGTCACTAAGCGTCTCGCCTGTGGGATTCTGGCCAAACGAAACACAGCTCACACTACAGGGGGCTGTTTCAATTGTGCACTCGCTACTTTGCAGCGACTGCTGTGGAGTAGACAACTTTTCGCTTAAAGTAGGCAACTTCCGGCCAGAATCAAAAAGCTCCCCCGAGCCCTCTATAGCATCAAAGCACCCAAAAAATTGATCAGTTTGAGCCGAAAAGGATGTGCGACTATTGCCATAATAAGGCCCTATCCAACGGGCTAGTTTTTGCCTAACAGCTAACGTCGGGCAGGTTGTCTCCCGTTCGGAGATAGGTGATCATTTGTTCTTTCATGCGCAGTGCGCGCGCGGCAGCCAAATCGACCCGGGCACGCATTTGTTGTATTTCTTGATGATCTGCGTGTTCACCGACCACTTTCTTTACGGGCGTATAGGCTGATTCGCGGAACTTCGGCGTGATAGTGAACCGCTTACCATCACGGAGTGCTTCGGCGCCGCTCCCTGACTCAACATGGCCTACTTGATCGACCTTTATGACGCCGTTTAGGGTGCTTTTTATCTCCGCTTCGAGCTGAGCCGGAGCAACTATGAGCAATGAATCAATGGAGACGCCCATGTAATCGATCTGCAAATCGTCGAGCATAGTCAAAACCGTGGGATCGATGAGCCGCCGTATCTTCTCCTCTTCCAAAACGAGCTTTACCTGCGCCGTTTTTGATATTTCCTCCGCATCTCCTCGTATGCCGCCGTTCGTGACATCAGTCATCGCATGTATCTTGGTGACGAGACCATCTCGTAGCAACCTATCGCACGCGTGAAGAAACTTCAGGTTCAACGTTTGCTTTACCACGTCTGAACGGCCATTATACAGCGCTGTAGCTGTTATGGTTCCGCCGCCAGCGCCTTCGGTCATGAGAATAACGTCGTCTTCGCGTGCATTGATCCGCGCCGTCAAGCCTTGATTGCTCGCTACGCCGACGGCACCAACGCACCCTGTCAGTCGGTCGCCGATCACCACGTCGCCGCCAACCCGCAACGTGCTTCCGGTGACTAACGGAACATTCATAACGTCCGCTACTGCCCCGATGCCTGCCGTATAGTCAAACACCTTCGATACGTCCCCGTCGTCAGCGAGATGAATGTCGGAAAACAAGGCGACCGGCTGTGCACCCATGACATAGATATCCCGCAAGGATGCACGTGTGACGTGGAATCCCGCGAGAAATGGGAAGTCACTCAAGCGCGAATGCATGCCGTCTACTGTTACCACTATCAAGTCACCTTTTGCTCTGACTACTCCGGAATCATCAAGCTGATCAGAGCCGACAATCGCGCTCGTTTTTCCGATGATCCTCGCTATTTCTTCGTGTACATAGAAATCGCCGGATCCCCGTGAGCCGACCCCGAAATTACCCATCGTGACCCCAGATCGTTCCCTGTCACAAAGAGTGCGTTCCGCTTCCTCGAGAACCGCTTGGGCTATACGCACTGCGGAATCGAGAGGAATGTCGCGGACCTCTAGAATTCGCTCTGCGAGCGTGCGCTCTATTACTTCTTTTGCTAAGCCTTGCCTCAGGGCTCTTTTCGCGTAGCCTTCAAGGTCCATTAGCATATCTCCACAAAGTTCTTCAACATCTGCAAGCCGGCTGAAGAAGACTTTTCTGGATGGAATTGCGTTCCAAAAACGTTTCCGCTCGCAACGACAGCGGCAAATGCGGTCCCATAGTTTGAAGTTGCAACCGTATGTTCTCCGGGCTCCACATAATACGAGTGAACGAAATACGCGTATGCACCGTTGGCACCTTGGACCAAAGCGTTCTCTTTTACCACCTCCAGGCGATTCCATCCCATGTGGGGTATTTTAAGTTTCTCTGAGGTGGTCCCAAAGTTGAATCGCTTGACGTAGCCTTTAAGGAGATTTAAGCCCTCGACCGGCCTGCTTTCACTCCGACCTTCATCGCTCGCGGTGAGCAACATCTGCATCCCTAAGCAGATTCCTAGCACGGGTGTACCTTCGTCTACGGCACGCAGTAACGCTCTTTTCTTATCTTTGATGTTGTGCATGCCGCTTTTGAATGCCCCCACTCCTGGAAGCACCAAGCCGTCTGCTCGGACGAGCTGACTGGCTTCTGAAGTGATCTCCGCCTGCGCCCCTGCACGCTCGAGGCCGCGCGTTACACTTCTTAAATTGCCGAGACCGTAATCAATTATAATAATTCTTTTCATTGCCCTAGGCGTGAGCGAAGCGATCGATATCTCTGTGATGCCTACTTCAGTGATGTGTGCTAATGTATATATTAGCCTTGCAGGACTGCTAATGTATATATTAGCCTTGCAGGACTCAAGGTTTTTCACGTATCGCGATAGGCGCGCACGCAAATGTACTAGCGTATGCGTAGAAGAACTTTGAATCGTGCTGAACCGATAGCGCGGCATGTCCGAATCAACGCGACCTACAGGGGGCTGCTTTCGCGTTGTTATAGACACTAACGCGCGTATTAAGCGGCAGTCAATTTAATATACAGCTACAGTATTGGTGTAAATAATGGTAGATGAAGTAACCCCGGTGGAGGTTAAGGGGATATACATGGTTAGCACGACTACTGGACATACGCCAGTGGTATTGTTGACCGATGACGGACACCGCTTCCTGCCGATCTATATCGGCATCTCTGAAGCAATCTCAATAAATGCAGCCCTGCACGGAGAGGTGCCGTCACGCCCTATGACACACGATTTGATAATGTCGATACTCGAGAACTTTGAAGCGAGCATCGTCACCGTAGTCATAGACGACGTCGACGAAGGAATCTACTATGCGCGACTCTCCATAAAGGTTAATGGGACTGAAAAGCAACTTGATGCCCGTCCGAGCGACTGTATTGCGCTCGCGATTCGAGCAGAAACTACAGTGCTGATAAGGCGCTCCATTCTTGACGATGGCGCAATAAGCAAAGACGACCTTGATATCAAAGAAATGGACTTTTTCTTTTAAACCGTAATATTTGCGCCTTCCTCGGCACGTTTATGTAGCATCGAAAACTTTCGTTTATTGATGCGGCTTCGATGCTTTTTGCTTGATGTTGACTACATCACGTTGGACGGTCGAGCAGTGATTCGCATGTGGCTTAAAGACGAGCTCGGTCGCAATATCATCGCCTACGATCCTAATTTTGAACCCTATTTTTATGCGGTAACGGACGACGCTGACGCCATAATGTCTATAGCGTCGATGCGGTCTGGTGAGGAGATCCGGCCGAATCGCGTCGAACGTGTCGTGCGCAAGGATTTTGGACAGCCCGTCACTGTTCTCAAAGTGTACGTCGATCACCCGCAACACGTGCCGATATTGCGCGAAAAGGTAGCTGCAGTTGGCGTGAGTGTCAGGGAAGCAGACATTCTATTCGCCGTCCGGTACGTAATCGATCGCGAACTCGTACCTATGGATCAGGTTCTGGTGGAAGGGCGCGAACGCGCCGATCCGCATTTTTCCTTTGCCATCGATGTCGACCACATAGAAGCCGAACAGCACCGTAAGAACCCCGATCTCAAAGTAATGGCCTTCGACTGTGAGATGCTAAGCCACGGTGGCGTTCCAATTCCGAGCAAAGACCCTATCATCATCATTTCTATAGCTACCGGAGCCGATGAAACAACCTTCTTTTCGGTTGGTGATGATAACGATGATAGGCGGGTCATCGCCGACTTCATCTCCTTCATTCACGAATATGACCCCGACGTTATCGTCGGCTACAACACTGACGAGTTTGATTGGCAATACTTGAAAACGAGAGCAGAAAAATTCAAGCTCCGCTTAACGATCGGAAGGGACGGGAGTCCTGCCAAGTTCAGCGCCGGGGGCGGCGTGAAAGAGGTCAGGATCTTCGGACGCAGCAACGTCGACTTGTACAAGGTCGTAAAACGGGACTTAAGCGAGCTCAGCGTCAAGACTTTGGACAATGTCGCCGACTATATGGGGGTCATGCGCAAGTCGGATCGCGCACAAGTTCCGGGTTGGGATATGGCCCGGTATTGGAACGATCCTGAGCTTAGGCAGGTTCTTTTTGATTATTCAAAAGCTGATGTGGTGAGCACGTGGGGGGTCGCAGAGCGGCTACTTCCCAGTCAATTTGAATTTTCGCGGATCGTGAGACGGCCACTCGACGAGGTATCAAGAATGGGGAGGGGACGGCAAGTCGAGTCACTTTTGGTTGCCGAGGCGTTCAAGATAAATGAAATTGTGCCTGCGAAAGGAGGGGGCACGGGCAGCTACGTTGGGGGCTTCGTCCTGTTTCCAAAACCCGGCGTGCACGAAGACGTACTCAGCCTCGATTTTTCATCTATGTACCCTTCGATAATGATTGGCTATAACATATCACCGGACACCGTCGTGTCGCCAGACGAAAAGCATACGGAATTCTACGAGGCCCCCGGAACCGAGTATCGATTTAGGAAGCACCCCGATGGATTCTTCAAACTCATCCTCACGAACTTAATTGAACGAAGAAAAACGGTTAGAGAACAAATGGCTCAGACTGACAAGGGTTCAGATGATTATACCATCCTTGATGTTCACCAGAACGCAATCAAGATCCTGACAAACGCGTTCTACGGCTATACTGGATGGCACGCAGCGAAGTGGTACCGCAAAGAATGTGCTGAAGCAACGACAGCGTGGGGACGCACTATCATACAGGACGCGGTTGAGCGTGCTGGGAAGCACGGTCTCGAGGTGATCTACGGAGACACTGACAGTCTATTCGTAAAGCTCAAAAAGGCTTGATTTGCAGCTAGCGGTCAACGAAGGTGCTAACGCGTAGTCGAGGAGTGATTTGTGCCGTTTAATAGTACTACAAAACTTTTCACGGCTGATATGAGCAACAAGGAGGCCTAATGGCAACTGAGCTGATAGATAGGGTCCGTGCACTTATCGAGGAGCTTTCGACAATTTATCCAATTCGGCTTGACGTGCAAGAACACTACAAAGCTATCTTCTTTACAGAGAAGAAGAAGCGCTACGCTGGGATTACCGAAGACGGGACTATTGTTGTCAGAGGTCTTGAAGTGCGGAGAGGCGATTGGTGTGCACTCGCAAAGGAGCTACAATCCGATGTTATCAAAATCATTCTTGAGAAGCGAGAACCTGGAGCCGCTGCAGAACTGGTTACGAGTACGATCAAGAGACTTAGAGCCGGTGAGATTCCGTTAGCAAAGCTCATAATTTACAAGACGCTTACAAAAAAGATAGCGAGCTATGAATCCGTCCAAGCTCACGTAAGGGCAGCAAAGCGAGCAAAAGAATACGGCCTTTCCGCCGACGTTGGCGCGAAAATTGCATATCTCGTTATGAAAGGGTCTGGATCGATTGGAGACAGATCGTATCCGGCTGAGATTTTTACCCAGGTAGAAGGTAAAGTGGTTGACACGGATAAGCAACAGCGAGAGATAGACGTGGAATACTATGTCAAGCATCAAATCCTTCCGGCCGTCGGAAGAATACTAAATTACTTCGATTACGACGATTCAGAGCTGGAAGGACAACCTTTCCAAAGTACCCTCGGTCATTTCTGAAGATCATTCATATTCTTTTCATAGCGTGCAGCAAAAGTGCGTTGCACGTCGGTTCCGGCGCACAAGATTCCTATCGTCATTTGGCTGCGATCTCTCGTTTAGCGTGGAACCTTTCGGTTAAGCTCCCTAGGCTAGCGTCAGGAGACGGAGCAAGAGACGGTAATGCTCCGCTTATTCGCGTCGATCAATCAGCAGGATCGCCTTTTTTCGAATGCGAAACTTTTTATATCAATTATTAATAGTGATAGAAACATCCAGATGATCTGCGACAGTCAAGCGTCAGAAAGCGCCAGGTCCACACTTTTTGGAATGCGCCCAGAAAAAAGGCCGGTGGATCTTCGTGACGCCCGCCTTACCACAAACATTTGTCGGGGCAGCATAAACTTGTGGAGCGTTTTTGGGCGACTGGTCCTCAAGCTTTGGTCTATTAATGCAACCCAGCTTATTGCCATCTATCTTGTTTCTAGTGTTTTTCGCCCCTTTGATACCTTTTCTGGAGGCCCCTCGACCTGTTTGGGCCCTTGCAGATGCAAAAGGTACGCGTGATGAAAAAAATTTTAGGAGAATAAACGTATGACAAACGAATCAGAAGAGATCGACGTCACCCATGTGAGGAACCTGGACGTGACCGCAAACCCAGCGGCGCTCGGGCTGACCGCCTTCGGGATGACGACCGTCCTTTTGAACTTAAGCAATGCGGGGTACTTTGCGCTCGGTTCGATGATCCTCGCGATGGGGATCTTCTACGGGGGCCTCGCCCAGATTATTGCCGGGATCATGGAGTGGAAGAAGAACAACACGTTCGGGATGACCGCATTCCTGTCTTTCGGGTTTTTCTGGGAGACTCTTGTCGCCCTTCTGATCCTTCCGAAACTAGGGCTCGCGGATGCGGCAAGCGCGAATGCGTTGGCGGCATATTTTGTGATGTGGGGGATCTTTACGCTCGTCATGTTCATCGGGTCGCTCAAAGCAAACCGGGCATTGCAGGTTGTCCTTGGCTTACTTACCGTTCTGTTCTTCCTACTGGCAATCGGTGAGATGACAGGGAACGCCAACATAGTCACGATTGCCGGCTATGAAGGGATCCTCACCGGTTTCGTGGCAATCTATGCCGGCCTCGCGCAGGTATTAAACGAGATGTACAAGAGGACCGTTGCTCCGCTGGGGTGAATAGAACTCCCTGCATCACTCGCAGGGATTCTCTTTTTATTTTCTGAAAACCGGCACGTTTACTCGCCGATTTGATATACTGCGGTAATACGGCTCTCTAGCAGACTAGCTTGCAATCGTGCCCTCGTACGCCGCATTTTGTGGCACCAAGTATTGCAGACCGATCTACGGGCTCGTCTTTACCGCGTATGGCGCTAAGGCCGTCATTGGAAATCTTCTTGCCGGGCAGTTGCGGGATCTCGTCGAAAGTTACGTAGGTGTTCTACCCGGTCGCCGTGCTGGCAATCGTCGGCATTGTATCTCCTTTGTCCTCACTCGGACGCCAAGTCAAGCAAGTCTTGAGGGAAAGGGGGACATAGACCCCTCCTTTCTAAAGTAACTGCGGAGAGCACCTCTTTTGAAGCCGGGGCGAAGATAGCATAGCTCATTATCTATATCGCCTGGGCTCTTAGCAGATTCTGAATGTCACGCCTACTAGTCGAATTTACCTCTCAGAAAATGCGAAAGGCACGAGTAGAGGTCAGATTCGGTGAAACCCTCACGTCTCTACGAACGTGAGGTGCGTCACACCAAACGGAAAAAGTGTGACAAAATGGTAACAAAATGGTAACAGAACCATGCTACTTTTAAAAAACCAGCTTCGATCGTTGAAGCTTCCAACGGCTCTGACTCGCTTAGGCAAACGAAAAGCCCATTTATTAATTATTAATTAAATTTTATATAAATGGCTAAATATATTTAATGCGCGTTTGCGTATGAGATGTTCTTTCTCTCTCTTGAGATCGATCGACATAAAAAAGAGGAGGTGTCGGCCTATTGCTGAATAGGCCGCCTTGCATAGGGTTATTTTTGAGCGAGAAGTTCGTTCGTTGTATCATTTATTCGCTGTTTCAAGACATCCTCAGGCATACGGTCAAATCTGCCTTCCGCATCCCGTTGCTTCAAGATCAGCTGGTCGCCGCAGTTAAGGAGCTCATTGAGCGCTTCGGTGACCGTCATCTTGTTTTCAGTCTGGATAAATCGCTTCGCTACGTAGCGCATGAACCTCGTATGCGTATCCTTGTCAGTTTTTAACATCGCCATTGCTCCCAATGCCTCCTTAGTCTGATAGTGGTTGAAAGGTGATAAAGGTGACTAATCGTAATGGGTTGATTAGTTTAACTTTTTACCAAACTTTAAATAGTCAACCGCTCAATAAACACGTGTCTGCTTTAACGAACCGAGGAGGTTTGAGAATATTCACGACCTAATGATGCGAGTGAAAACTGAGATCATAGTCGCGGGCGCTATCGGTGACGTAATCTCTGATGATGTGAAGCGCTTTCACGTCGCAAATACAGCGCGGGACTATTTCTCATATAATCGTGGCTTTTTTTCTGTGTATTTCCTTGTCATCGCCGCTTGGAACGAGAGACACACGGAAGAGGTGAAAGACACGTGAAAGATATTGAGAAGAAGCACCGATTGGTTGAGCTGCGGGCTCACGGCAAATCGCAAAGGGCAGTCGCAGATGAACTTGAGATCGGACTGCAGACGGTGGTGCGTTTTGAACGCGAGCTCAAGGAACAGATCGAGAACCTGAAGGTAATAGAGCTCAATGCGCTCCTGGAGCGGTACCGACTGACATTACAGGCACAAATCGAACGCTACGGCGTTGAGCTTGCACGGGTGAATGAGGAGATCCAAAAGCGCGACCTGGTCAGCGTGCCTACCCCCAAACTCTATGACATAATGATCAAACTGGACACTCGCGTTGAAGAGGCTCGTAACGCACTGACGTTGCGTGACAATGATGAGATTGCGGACCAAAAGGAGCTGCGCGAGCTGATCGCTTCGCGAAAGGCTCGAAAAGCATCAAAAGTGAACGCTCCTGCTGGACGGCAGGGAAGCGACAACGACACAGTAGATGCAGATGACCTCGTCACGCTGCAGCTTACAACCCTGCAGCGTCTTCGAGCAAGAAAGATCGATGGACACACCGCAGCCAACGAGATGGCACTGATAAACTCAATCTTCAGAGGAGTAGAGATCGCTGATCTGCAAACGCGTCTCGAACGGCTCGAGAGTGTCTCGGCCACGAACCGGGCGCTTTGAAGGAGGGTCGAAATGACAAAAAGCGCCGAACAGAGGGAGCTGATGAAAGACCGTATTCGACAGTTGCAACGGTTTGACGCGGAAGGTGCCAATGAGTATTCAAATGAAAAAACGATTGGAACGTTTAGAGCTCGAGAGTCGCGAGAGGCACGAGAGACGCACAACCACACTCGATGTGCGCTTACTCGCCGCGGTGCTCAACACCGCATTGAGAGATTGCCCTAAGGAACTCGCGGAGACGTTCGCACACCTCTCTAGTGGGCGCCTTGGTGACGCGAAAAACGTGCTCGAACACCTTACGACCGGCGAGGAGGACTGCCTTGCCAGGCTCACGCCTCGGGCAATCGGCGGGGTCATCCACCTGCTCATGCATGGCGCTCTCGACACGCGTGAGAACATCGCAGACCGAATATGTGAGCCCCTCACCGAATACACAAACAGCAAGGCCCTCAAGGAGACCATCGTGATGCTGCTCTACGACCTCACCAGCAACTATATGGTGTTGAGGGATTATCCTGTCGCGTTCGCCTGCGTGTGCATGAACGGCGGTCACGTCTTCCGCATCGACGAACGGCAGGAACAGAAGCCGCAGTAAGTGCGGGTGGCGTACTAATTTTGTGGTTGCTTTTAGGGGCGCTACAAAGAATGTGGCGCATTCAGCTGAAGCCCCGGCTCAACAGTCGTACACTTTCGTCGTGCGTCCTACTACCTTTATTATTGCCGGCAATTGACAGATGACGTGGAAGCTGTGTAAGATCCAGACACCCACACCGAATCCGCACGTGCAAACTCGACAATAGCAAGTAACAGTAAGACCGTGTACTGTTGTCAATTTCTGCACTCACAACGTGTTGTTGCCTCCGACAGGTCTTAAGATGAAGAAGGAAACTTCACAAGTTGCCAACGAGCTTATCAAACGCTTGGATACCCATCTTAACGATGAGAACATAGGCAACCCGTTTTTTCCTGAGCGAGGCATACGGCATTCCCCACTGACGACTGACGGGTTTAAAGAAATCCAACGCGTCGATTCTGATAAGAAAATTGCGTTCGTTGATGGTGGCAATCAAGAGGTATTCGGGGCTCCCAACTTTTCAGTCCAACTGAACCGGGTCTATTTTGGCATGTGGAGCGGAAATAAGAGGATACCTGAAAAGTCAATCCCTCAGCGGATCGAGTTCTTCGCTGCGACGTTTTCTGACTTCGAAAGAGGAGAGATTCACTACAACACCTCGCTTTTCCCGCTTTCTGGCGAAGAGGCCATCCTCCCACGTGAACGCGACCTCTCTTTTAGCTCGATGGATCGCTCGATTACCATCGGAACCCAACGGGCGGACATTTATAGGGTCGGCTCTATCTCTCGACGATTCTCAGAGCTCGTACTTGCAAAGAGCGTCGTTGAAAATGAGCTTGCGCCTGGCGACGTTATAGTGCTCGACGGCACCCTTCAAACGGCGTTCCCAAATGAGTACGCGTATTTAGACGAGCTTAGTCAGGCAGCACAGAAAAAAGGGGTCATTCTCGCAGGACTTTCCAAGACGAGCGCTCTTTTCACTGACACGGGCTACTCCCTGCTCGGCGCACTTGATAAGCTCTCGGCTGAAAAGGGCATCACCACAGAATGGTACTACCCGATAGCGGACGGAACGAGCAAAGACCACTTCGTTTTCATACTCGGCGTTAAGCTCAACGCGATTTCAGAGCGTATATTTCGATTAGAGATCCAAAGAGATCAATTTCTGTCACTCGACGAACGTGCGCTTAATGAGATTCTCACGCAGCTCGTGCAAAATTCAGCGGATTATACGTTCCCCGGATACCCGTACGGGCTCATCGACGCCGACCGCTTCGCGCGAGTAACGAGTTTGGAGCGTGAGCATTATTTTGCCATACTGCGGTCGCAGATGGCAGCGATGGGCAAGTGGGAGAAATTTTATCGGCATGTTAAGGCTACGGACGCTCATAACGTCTTAAACAAACTGGGGTGACACGAATGGAAGAGTTGGAAATCGTCGGCCAGATCATTGCAGGCAAAGTCGCGCACATCCTCATTAGAGAGAAGACTGACACGAAAATAGAGCTGGGGAATCTCTTAGTTGCAGAAAGCCGAGACGGCTCACTCATCCTCCAAGTCCACAACCTGTTCTACGGCAGCCAAGTTTCTCGAGAAGTGCTTGAACTCACCGCGGGACTCGAACTTGAAAGACGAGGGGGCAGCCTCGAGTTTTTCGATGAGAGTCTGCGTAACTATGTTTTGGCCGAAGCTCGAGCTGTCGCCTTAGTTTCAGGAAACCGCGTTACGATTCCAAAGGCGCTGCCCGACTTTTTCTCTTCAGTTCGGCACGTAGTCAACGAGGACCTTCAGTTTATGGACGTTCCTAAGAACACGGCGTACCTTGGCAAGGTGCGGAGCGGGTCGAACGTCCTCGACGTGCCCGTGAGACTCAACGCACAGGACTTGTTCACCCACCACGTGCTCATCCCCGCGACGACGGGCAGAGGAAAAAGCAACCTTGTGAAGGTTCTGCTGTGGAGCGTGGTAAACGACGACGACCTCGGCGTGTTGGTCCTCGACCCGCACGACGAGTATTATGGCGGCAGGGGCAAAGAACTCGGCCTGAGCAATCACCCTGACGCAAAAGACAAGATTAAGTACTACTCGCTTGCGGCCCCTGCAGGAACAAACACGCTTGTCATTAACCTAAAATCGATAATGCCATGGCATATTGAGGAGCTCTTTAACCTCACCGACCCACAGTCTGAAGCGCTGTACGGCTATTACTTCGCCCACAAAAAGGATAAACAGTGGATCGAAGCCATCTTTAAAGACGAGCGACCTGAAAACGTCGCCCCAATGACCGCAGCTGTCCTTCAAAGGAAGTTTAAGACGGCATTGGGTTTAGACGTCAACGAGCAAGGAGACCTTATCTGTTACAACCGAGCCTTTAGCGCCACCTCAGGAGAGTCGACGCTCAGCGAAATGATCGCAGCGCTGGAAAGCGGAATGATCGTTGTCGTTGATACGTCGAGGCTTAGCGACAAAGCTGAGCTCCTTATCGGAAGCCTGGTCATAAACGAGATTTTGACGAAGTATCAACGGTACAAACAAGAGACCGGGAGCAGCGGCGTTTCCAAACTCGAGGATAAGCCCGTGGTAAGCATCGTGATCGAAGAGGCTCCGCGCGTGCTCGGCGCCGACGTGTTAAGTCAAGGGGGCGATACAACGTACAGCACCGTCGCGCGCGAAGGAAGGAAATTTAAGATCGGCCTCGTGGCGATTACCCAGTTAACGAGCGTTATCCCCACTACGGTCTTAGCAAACCTGAATACTAAGATCATCTTTGGAAACGAGATGGCTAGCGAACGAAACGCGATCATCAGTAGCGCCGCACAAGACCTCAAGGAGGACTACGCGACGATTGGTAGTTTGGACAAAGGGGAGGCGATCGTAAGCAGCATATTCACCAAATTTGCAATTCCTATCCAGGTACCACTCTTTGGCGACTACGTGGCAGAATACCCCACTAGAGATACCCCTGAAGACAAGCACGACATTCACCTAAAACCCAACCGAAGAGTTGTCTGAGGCTTTCAACGATGCATCAATTTGCCCATATGGCAGACGTCCATCTCGGTGCAAACCGACACGGGAAGATGGCGGAGTTGGAGATCGGCGCCTTTGTGCGAGCCATGGACATTTGCATTACGCGCGCAGTCGATTTCATTGTCATCTCAGGGGATCTGTTCCACGTCGGGGTGCCCTCGGATCTCAACACAGTAAGGCAAGCCGTTGCAAAGATGCGAGAAGTTACCGAACACGGCATACCGATTTACGCTATTTACGGAAGTCATGATTACACGCCCACGAGCACGTCCATTATCGACGTGATCGAAAGCGCGGGCCTCCTAACGAAGATTGTAAAGCCACAAGTCATCGACGGCACGCTCAAACTCGAGTGCATCGTAGACGCGCGCACGGGCGCGAAGCTCGTTGGTATCTCAGCGCGGCGGATGGGGTTAGAGCGCGAGTATTATGACATGCTCGATCGAGACGATCTCGAACGTCTCGACGGGTTCAAGATCTTTGCCTTTCACTCCGGCATTGACGAGCTCAAGCCCGAGTACCTCAGTAGGATGGACTCAATCCCTATCTCGCTCTTCCCAAAGGGTTTTGACTACTACGCCGGTGGACACGTTCATCAGCACTCAGAGCACCGCCTCCCAGCATACGACAGGATTGTGTTCCCCGGGCCGCTTTTCGCTGGTTATGGGCGTGATTTTGAGTTCACGGCCAGGGGCGAGCGCCGGGGATTTTACATCATAAACTTCGATCAAACGGTAACAGACGTGGAGTTCGTTGAGACGGGTTTGGTCGAGAGCACGTACAAAGAGTATAACCTAACAGGGCTCAATTCGTCGCGCGCCCAGGACGCACTCGCCGAATCATTTGGCAGCCTCGACGTTGACGGTAAGATCGTCGTATTGAAGATACGGGGCGAATTATCCGGTGGAAAAACGTCTGACGTAGACTTTGTAAAGCTGCAGAATCTGCTTTATGAGCGCGGCGCTGTCGACGTGCATCTCGGGCGCCGCGGCCTCACCTCAGCTGACTACGCCGCTATAAAGGTGGCCGGAGAGGACGTAACGGTTATCGAAGAGCGGCTCTTCACCGAGAATATCGGGACCGTACACACTGCTATTCCCGGCCTCAAGAGTGATTCAGGCGTCAAGCTTTCCCTTGAGCTGTTGAGAGTTCTTAGCGAGGACCGAAGTGCCGAGAATAAGAAGGACTATGAGGTGCGCATGCTCGAAGACGCGCTCGGCGTTCTTCATCTGAAAGGAGCCTTTGAAAAGTGATACTGCGCTCCCTAAAACTTGAAAACGTCAGGAGCTACAAGACGGCGACGATAGCGTTCCCCCCAGGTATATCACTCTTTGAAGGCGACATCGGTTCGGGAAAGTCGACCATTCTGATGGCCATCGAATTCGCGCTCTTCGGCCTCGGATCACAGAAAGGTGGCTCTTTGCTCAAGACAAACGAGTCGAAAGGCTCTGTCAGTCTTGCCTTCCAGGTAGATGGAGACGAGTATGTTGTGCGCCGAACGCTCGTGCGAAAAGGCAGCACCGTGCAACAAGGTGAGGGGCACCTTGAAGGACCAGACGGCGTAACGGGCTTCAGTCCAAGCGAACTGAAGGAGCGCATTCTGGAGATATTGGAGTTCAACGAGCCCCGGGACCCTCGAGCTCAGAGCCTAATTTATCGTTACGCGATCTTCACCCCTCAAGAGGAGATGAAAGAAATTCTCGCCCTCAATGCCAAAGAGCGGCTGCAAACGCTCTACAAGGTGCTCCGGATCGAGGACTACAAGATCGCGCGAGACAACGCACAACTCGCAGTTACCGCTTGCAACACAAGGGCTGCGATTCTCGAGGCCTCCGCATCAGATGTGGAAACCAAGCGCGCGGAGTTGCTCTCCCTAGACAATGAAATACGCCAATCGGAGCAAACAATCGCAAACAAGCGAACCGAAGAAGGTCAACTGCAAGACGAGCTGGATGCCATTAACGAGCGACTTGACCATTTGCGCAGCCAGAAAGAGGTACTTGCCCAAGCCGAGGGCAGACTTCCGCAGCTCGAACGACAGATTGCACGAGCTCAAGACGACATCCGGGCCGCCCAACGTGAGCTCGCCAAAGCCATAGACGAGCTCGCAAGGCGAGAACAACAAATGGAGGGATTGCGACAGATGAAAAGGCCGACTGAGCGAAACGAACGCGAGTTCAAAGCGTCGATCGACGTGCTGAAACAATCGCAGGCGGAATTTGCGCAGAGCGCCGCCTTTATCGAGTCCACCCTTAACAATTACGAGCGTATCCGCGCGGACGGGATCTGCCCGACGTGTGGCAGAAAGGCCGACGCAACGCAGTGTGCGAAAAAGATTGCGGCTGAGAATGCCAGAAAGGGCGCGGTGCAGCAGCAAATCGACGACACGGAAAGAGATCTGACTGAGGCTGGCGCGCTCCTTAGTGCCCTCGAAGCGTATGGCCGGTCGCAAGACACGCTCGCGCTGCTGCAAGAACCGGCGGACATGGTACGGCAGAAAATCCAGCGCAACGAGGAAAAAATTCGAACGGCAAAGCGCGAAATCTTAACGCTAGGAGAGTCGTTAGAGCAGGCGCGCGATGAGGTACTAAGAATGAAGCAGATCGCTGCGGATCTGGCAAACCTTGAGGGCAAAAGACGCGAAGCGGCCGACGCCGTGTCGAAGATCGGAAAAGAGCTTTCGTCACTGGACGCTACCGTCGAGCAGCAAAAAAAGCTTTTGGGTTCCTTGGAACGGGAAGTCGAAGCGAAGGAACGTGACGTTAAAAAAGCACGCCTTTTGACTGAAAATAAGATCTGGCTTGAGGACTACTTTATAAAAGCCTTGGAGGCTATTGAGCGGCACGTCATGATAGCATTCCAGCAGGAGTTTAATCAGTTCTTCCAGCAGTGGTTTGAATTGCTGGTAGAGGACCCCACAAAGAGCGCCCGCATTGATGAGGAATTCACTGTAATCGTAGAGCAGGACGGTTACGAGCAAAGCGTAAACTACCTCAGTGGCGGCGAAAAAACGAGCGTCGCGCTCGCATACAGACTCGCCCTCAATATGATCGTGCGCAAGGTCGCAACGTCGATGGAATCGAATTTGCTCATCCTTGACGAGCCCACCGATGGTTTCAGCAAAGAGCAGCTGCTCAAAGTGCAGGACATACTGACTGAGCTCGAGTGCCCGCAAGTGATTATCGTCTCGCACGAGCGAGAACTGGAGAGCTTTGCAGACCAGATATTTCGAGTATCAAAGGAGCACGGGATTTCAACGATAGCAGAAGTATGACGCTCGACCACTGTCGGTGAACGCGGGCGCAGAAAAAAACTTGAAAACGATTCGTTTTGACTGGAGCTATACTATGACAGATGCATAGGCTAAGGGGAAAAAGAGATGCGTTCATTGCGGGGTGCAGGTTCCCGAAAACGCGAAATTTTGCTATAATTGCGGCGAAAGAGTGGAGCGGAACGCCGCACAATCCTCTCCACGGAAGGAGCACCGGCAGGCCGTAATTGTTAACGACTAAGAGGGTAGGCACTGACGCTTGAGCGGAGATCTCAGTGATCGTTAGCGTGCCGCGCTGCAGCGCTTCGGAGAGCGTGTTGTACGCGGGTCCGGTCACGTCGGCGTGGCGTAAAGGTACGCACGTGCCGTCTTGTGCTGCTGCGGCGGCCCAAAAGATGAGCGTTCGAGAAACGCTTCCACGAAAGATTCCATTTTATTAGTCCATTAGTAGCTATGGCATTTTTGTGGTAGGCTATCCTAGCTCATCTTGCAGATACGCCTGTAGCGTTGAGAGTTACAATGAGTTATGTTTATAGCCTTATTTTAAAGTTTTAATATTTATAACTGTTTCAATTACAATAGATTAATACTTTTTTATGATTATTAAATTTAGTTAGTTTAATATATTAAAAGACTTTATTGTAAATATACAAAATTTACACTCGCGTGCGACGTCAACATTCTGCAGGAATCAGGTAAGGACAGATGCGCGGGTGCACCCAAAGGAGGCAAACACGTGGGCAAAGCATTTTGGCTCGGAATAATAGGAGGGATTTTTGGAATCCTCGCCGCCGTACTCGTAGTCCTCATCGGAGGAATTGGCCAGGCATTCAACGCGACGGGAGCGTCATCGCTCTATACGAACGCTGCGGGAGCCTTCATCTTCTCGATAGTCGGAATCGCTGGCGGTGTGCTCGAACAGCGAAAAATCATCGGAGCAGTTCTCATGATTGTCGGGGCGCTTGGAGTGGTCATATCGATCAGTCTTTTCGGTGTCCTCACGTTCATACTGTTCCTCGTTGGCGGCATCATCATCTTGATGCAAAAAAGGGAGCGCGTTGCTGGCGCTCAGATCGCTGGACAAAACACGTGATGTGCTCGGAGGTGAAATTCAAAATGAATCCAGTAGCAAAAATGATGAAGCGCCATATTAACATGCCACTGAAAAAGGCGCTACCGCTATTATTTATTGGTTCGCTCGTTTTAGTCGCAACCGCTGGCTGCACGACGAACACCACGACGCAGAATTCGTCAGGCGGTGGCAGCGGTAACGCAGGCGTCGCCGTAACGATCAATTCGCAGCAAACGGCAAGCCAAATAGGGAGCGGCTACGTCGTAAGCACGCCACAACCGGGCAACAAGTTCCTCATCTTCGACGTCACAGTAACAAATCTCAACCAGAAAAATTGGGACCTCGGCAACCCATACGATTTCAAACTGACGACGTCAGGCGGAACGGTGTACGAAATAACCTCTTCGTCGTTCCTCGGCAACAATGCACTTAGTGTAGTGTCAAATACGAATCCCGGGGAGAAGGTGTCAGGACAGATAGCGTTCGAAGTACCGCAGAGCGCGACTGCGACGACCTTAACGTACAGCGACGGAATAAATCAGGTAGTAACAACCCTGTCGTGAGCGTTTTCGCTCCCCTTTTTTCTTTTTTTAGACGGGCGGTTCGATCGCCAAGAGCGCGACTTATTGAAGACCCCTCGAGTTGCGATGACCAAGCGCTCATCGCACACTGGTCTGCAACGAACGTGCGTTAAGTGCGTTTCTTCTGTCATAATGATTGGAGCGCTCATAACGCGTTTTAGATAAACTTTTAGTATTAGACCCTGAAACTACATACCGCTGAGTTCACTAACGCAGCGGAGCCTTGTGCAATGAACGTAATGATCGCCACCCTCGGGTTTGAAGCTGAACCGCTTATCATCGGTATGCAGACGTTCAACGTAAAAAAGCTCATTCTCATCCGCGAAACGGACCCGCCCTCGGAGGCCAAGAAGATCGAGAGCCTCATGCAAAACACCTTCGGCGCCATCGTCGACATCGAAGTGAAGGAGGTGCAGAACTGGTACGACATCCTCGGCCTCGTTGACCTTATGACCTACCTTATCAACAGCGAACACGACAAGGGCAACCGCGTGTTTGTTAATATAACCGGCGGGCGCAAGACAGGATCAATCAGCGCGTTGCTCGGGGTGTTCAAGAACATCGACAAGGTCAGCGAAGTCTTTTACGTGACGGAGGAGGCCCATCAGGTCCTTCCTATACCCAAGATCTCGTGGAGCCTTCATAAGACGAAGCTCGATCTCCTTAAGATGATCAACAAGGGCGTCAGCGACATTGAAGTACTCAAAGACGAGCTGGATATCAGTCGGACGATGACATACACGCACCTGCGCGACTTGAAGGAACAGGGACTTATCAACGAGACCTCTGAGGGCTACGAGCTCACACTAGCCGGAAAACTCATTTTGATTTAGCTATCGGCGCTCCGCTAAGAGTGCAAGCCAGTCTTGCAGCTCTTTGATACCTCAAGTACATGCATGTTATTTCAGGCCGAATTACTTGCGATATGCCCAGTTTCTGCCCGAGGCGCGGAACGAAGCTTCGTTTTCTGCAAAGACACAGCGCTGACGCGCTCAGCGGGGAGTACAAAAGTCCCGAATCTATTATCTTCTATGCGGGGTTTCAATCCTTGTTTTATTGGATGTAGCTCTGTAAGGCTATTCCAAGCCTTTGCATCGTTCACTTCATAAAGTTTCAATCCTTGTTTTATTGGATGTAGCTCTGTAAGCCGTGCTTTCGAAGCAGGGCGGCAAGGGAGGTGTGGTGTTTCAATCCTTGTTTTATTGGATGTAGCTCTGTAAGCGAGTGGGATATAACTCTGTGGGTGCCTTGTTGCACTACAGTGCCACTGGTGGAAGCGGTATGGGGTTTCAATCCTTGTTTTATTGGATGTAGCTCTGTAAGTTTATCACTCATTTTTGCCTCTTGGTTTTGCTAGAGTTTCAATCCTTGTTTTATTGGATGTAGCTCTGTAAGATCTTCAGCGACCCAGCACGCTAAACCGATAGCAGGTTTCAATCCTTGTTTTATTGGATGTAGCTCTGTAAGTTAAAAAAGGAGCAGATTATGGCACAAACAACTGTTTCAATCCTTGTTTTATTGGATGTAGCTCTGTAAGTCGCCGTCGAGCAGGGACCTGAAACCCTGGAAAAGTGTTTCAATCCTTGTTTTATTGGATGTAGCTCTGTAAGGAACTCCACGAACACGAGGTTGCCGCTGTTATTTTCGTTTCAATCCTTGTTTTATTGGATGTAGCTCTGTAAGATCAGAGCGCCGATATCATACGCTAACTTCATGTTGTTTCAATCCTTGTTTTATTGGATGTAGCTCTGTAAGCCTGCAGTTGAACACCAATTATTATTTCCAGGTCACAGGTTTCAATCCTTGTTTTATTGGATGTAGCTCTGTAAGTTGGTTTATATTCAGACCGATTTGCCAGGTGTGTTGGGTTTCAATCCTTGTTTTATTGGATGTAGCTCTGTAAGTCTTGCAGTGCGACACCATACGTGAAAGCCCATAGAGTTTCAATCCTTGTTTTATTGGATGTAGCTCTGTAAGTTTAAACCGTGCGTGTGTATAGATTATCCCTAAAATAGTTTCAATCCTTGTTTTATTGGATGTAGCTCTGTAAGTTGCAGCCTGCCCAGCCTGCCGTGGCGTAGGTTCCGGTTTCAATCCTTGTTTTATTGGATGTAGCTCTGTAAGGTCGAGTACCTGTATTATCTTCTCTCCAACTGTAAAAAGTTTCAATCCTTGTTTTATTGGATGTAGCTCTGTAAGCCTTGCGCCTTGAGCGGAGCGACCGATTTTACTAAGTTTCAATCCTTGTTTTATTGGATGTAGCTCTGTAAGGTGTTTAACGCGGGCACCGAAACCACGGGCAACAGTTTCAATCCTTGTTTTATTGGATGTAGCTCTGTAAGAGGGCAGTCTAGTTCCCTCATGTCGAGGGTTGGGTTTCAATCCTTGTTTTATTGGATGTAGCTCTGTAAGTCGCGCTGAAGTTTACAAAAGCCGTACCACCCTCAAGTTTCAATCCTTGTTTTATTGGATGTAGCTCTGTAAGATGGCAAAACGGAGCGCAGGAAGCGGAATCGTTCAGTTTCAATCCTTGTTTTATTGGATGTAGCTCTGTAAGTCTTTTGACATATCCTATGCCTCTTTAGTTCTGAATGTTTCAATCCTTGTTTTATTGGATGTAGCTCTGTAAGAGGTATCTCCCCAGAAGAAGAGCCCGTTACTACAAGTTTCAATCCTTGTTTTATTGGATGTAGCTCTGTAAGGAGCACTGCGCGCACGTCTTAACTGCTTTTAATTGGTTTCAATCCTTGTTTTATTGGATGTAGCTCTGTAAGCCAGTGACGGGGACGCGGGCTGCCTGAGCGGTGTCAGTTTCAATCCTTGTTTTATTGGATGTAGCTCTGTAAGATAAAGCCGACACTTCCGACAGTCATGAATCATGTGGCGTTTCAATCCTTGTTTTATTGGATGTAGCTCTGTAAGCTGGATGTGCTGAGGGTATCGCTGGCACCCACCCGGTTTCAATCCTTGTTTTATTGGATGTAGCTCTGTAAGTTGGAACTGTTGGCGTCAAGCTGTAGATCCCAACTCGTTTCAATCCTTGTTTTATTGGATGTAGCTCTGTAAGTTTGTTATTCAGCGCGAACTTTAAACCAATGTGGCGTTTCAATCCTTGTTTTATTGGATGTAGCTCTGTAAGATACCATCTCTGGCGGGATGTGGTGTTGCCCGTTTGAGTTTCAATCCTTGTTTTATTGGATGTAGCTCTGTAAGGTCAAATAAAACAAACAAAACCAAAACTATGATCCAAGGTTTCAATCCTTGTTTTATTGGATGTAGCTCTGTAAGAAGCGCGTGTCAAGCGATACTAAAGATGGCAGAAACGAGTTTCAATCCTTGTTTTATTGGATGTAGCTCTGTAAGTTGATCTTGCTTCGGATCGCTCTCGGTCGTCTTTGTAGTTTCAATCCTTGTTTTATTGGATGTAGCTCTGTAAGTTCCAGCTGTGCGTGAATGGTCTGGTGTTGGAGCAGTTTCAATCCTTGTTTTATTGGATGTAGCTCTGTAAGCAGTATGACCTCAATACCCATCGAATCCGCATCCGTGTTTCAATCCTTGTTTTATTGGATGTAGCTCTGTAAGACAACTAGCAGTCGCTGATCGTCGCTTGCTTACTCCGAGTTTCAATCCTTGTTTTATTGGATGTAGCTCTGTAAGTCTCTTTAAGCTCGCGTATCGTGCGCTCTCGGTGTTTCAATCCTTGTTTTATTGGATGTAGCTCTGTAAGCGGGGTTCACGATACGGTCGGTCGTATCGTCGGGATGTTTCAATCCTTGTTTTATTGGATGTAGCTCTGTAAGGTTTTGGTTGGGCGTAGGAAATGCTGAACCCACTCAAAGTTTCAATCCTTGTTTTATTGGATGTAGCTCTGTAAGAGGGCCTCCTCCGGTGATCTGGTCCCAGTTATTGAGTTTCAATCCTTGTTTTATTGGATGTAGCTCTGTAAGTTCACGTGCACGTCGTAGACTGATGGTTGACTCTTGGGTTTCAATCCTTGTTTTATTGGATGTAGCTCTGTAAGCCAAATCCGGTTCGTTATACATATTAAGCCTGATGAGTTTCAATCCTTGTTTTATTGGATGTAGCTCTGTAAGGCACTAGGAAAGGAGAGTTGGGGGATATAGAATGTGGTTTCAATCCTTGTTTTATTGGATGTAGCTCTGTAAGCATCCTCGGCTCGGGCGTCATGGCGGTGTCGTTCAACGAGTTTCAATCCTTGTTTTATTGGATGTAGCTCTGTAAGAAGGCATTGAACGTGCCAAACTTAAGGGAGGAAGTTTCAATCCTTGTTTTATTGGATGTAGCTCTGTAAGTCTGAGATGACGCGCTGGAGCTGGAACGCAACGTCGGTTTCAATCCTTGTTTTATTGGATGTAGCTCTGTAAGCGTCGGGGACTTTTAATGTAGGAACGAACAGCACAAAGGTTTCAATCCTTGTTTTATTGGATGTAGCTCTGTAAGAGCATGTCAGTGTCCCCATCGTCCTTCTGCGCTAGGTTTCAATCCTTGTTTTATTGGATGTAGCTCTGTAAGTATATCACAAAAACACCATTCACCGAAGCAACTTAGTTTCAATCCTTGTTTTATTGGATGTAGCTCTGTAAGGTTTTCTAAATTCAATTTCACGAGTGTGATCGCCTTGTTTCAATCCTTGTTTTATTGGATGTAGCTCTGTAAGCAGATCGCTGTAAACTCATTGATGCTCGGCTCACCAGGTTTCAATCCTTGTTTTATTGGATGTAGCTCTGTAAGTAGCGGGTTGTCCCTAGGGACTCACACAATATCAGGTTTCAATCCTTGTTTTATTGGATGTAGCTCTGTAAGGTTGCGAACGTTAGCGTAAAGGTTCCGCTCGTAACCGTCTTGGTACCGCCGAGGGTGAAACTTGCCACAATCGGACTGTTGGTGTTTCAATCCTTGTTTTATTGGATGTAGCTCTGTAAGTTGGATGCGGCGTGTAGACCCAGATGAGTTCGAAGTTTCAATCCTTGTTTTATTGGATGTAGCTCTGTAAGCTTGTCATTCACCACAATATAGGAATAAACCCTCTCGACTACCCCGTTCCCGTGGTAACTGGGCCGAACGGCAATGTAACGGTAAGCGCGTCTTTTGACACCGCGGCGATACGTCCTTATTGGGGTTTCAATCCTTGTTTTATTGGATGTAGCTCTGTAAGTGGCCTCCCTGCGATTTTTCGTCGCCTACGTATTTAGTTTCAATCCTTGTTTTATTGGATGTAGCTCTGTAAGAACAAAACGACTATAGCAAACTTATCAGGCTCTCGACGTTTCAATCCTTGTTTTATTGGATGTAGCTCTGTAAGGCTATATGGTCCTCTTTATACTGCGCTTCCTGAGTCGGTTTCAATCCTTGTTTTATTGGATGTAGCTCTGTAAGGCTTAACCACGCGTGTACCATCTTTAGACCCCCAAGTTTCAATCCTTGTTTTATTGGATGTAGCTCTGTAAGAGCTGCCGAAAATACTCCTTTTGTCGAATATTGTTGATATCCTACCCCCTCTTGGTACTGAACGTTCTGATGCCATTTCTATTGGTGTCTTTAAATACTTCAGAAAACTAAGCACATACGTTTCTATAGCAACAGTCGGAACAGCGCTTATTTGGTCTCATGTTAGCTGGATAATATCCTATATCTATCATTTTAAGGATGTCGCTAATAACCAGCAAAGCGCGATCATAATCACGATCAGTTATATCAACCCTTTTGACAACATCGTTACTCCGCGTGTAACACACAAATCCACTCTTGACCGTTGTACCGTAGTTCTCCTCGATTAACAAAGCTTGAAGTATCAGTTGCAGTGCATGCGTGGACCACACGGTTCGCTTGAACTCCGCAAATTTGTATTCAAGCGGTGCAGCGGTTCCGTCCGCTAAAAACAGCACTTCGTCTACCTTACCCTTAATCCGATGTCGCTGTGACGTTAACAACACTTCGCTCTCTTTTTTTACGACGTTTATCTTGTGTCGCAAGTACCCCTTATTTGTCATAGCGCGTGTTTTGTGGACCTCACGGCCTTTTCGCACCTTGAACCGTTTCTCCTCGTGCTGGGGGATATTAAGACAACGCATATAGAAGATGAAGCGCGGGCAGAAGGTGTATTCTAGTACATCAGTAATGGTGACAATTGCCCTCTCTTCATTATCACAGTATGACATGAACAAACCCTTAAACGAAGAGAGCGCGCACTTTATCACTCACAAGGTCTTTGCTAAATGCCTGACCAAGCATTTTCACGCTCTTGAAAGACTGTTGATCCATGGGAAAGATGTAGACTGAATCAACGTCTGCATCGATCAGTTCCTCGCATTTAAGCGCCAATTCATCGCGTTCATTTGCGCTTAAGGTTCCAAGAAAAACGCTCTTTTGCACACGATACAAGCCGGTGCTTATACAGGCATTGCTGACCTTTGTTCGTACTTTGTTCTCAGCGATGTCGTACACGACCCACACGATGGACATTACTCATCCCCAGGCAAAAGCAGATCATTTGCGATCCGGTGGCAATCAAGTTGAATGATGTTCCGTATTTTTACGTTCCTGCCCCGGTGATTGATCGACCTTTCAAAGGCATCGTTTAACAGCTGCAAGAGCAGCGTTTTGCCGTCGGCGTTGAGCGTAAACCCCCCAGGAACGGTGTCGAACATGTCCTCCTTCACCATCTTTCGTGTAAATAGCGGGACAACCGTCTGATCGACATACGTCCTATAGAGTTCTATCAAATCAAAGACAAATGACTTCTTGTTGTAGTTATCAACATGAATGAACCCGATATACGGATCTAGTCCGGCGACAATAATCCCTTTTTCAACCATTGAGTAGAGAACCCCGTATCCGTAGTTTAACATGCAATTAAATCCGTCTGCGGCCGGGTCGCGACTTCTTCCGTGAAACGTCCACTTTTCAGGCAGTACGCGTGCCAATGCCCCAAAGTACAGTCGCGACGCCGATCCCTCGAGGCCCATGATTTTGCCGCGATTTTTATCAATCGTCCCTCCAACGGAGGCCATCTTCTCGCTCAATTGCTCGAGCTGCTCTATATACTTATGTAAGTCCGACTGTATCGGGGGGTGGTTCTTCTTGAGCTCTTTGAGATACCGCGCTTGGTTTTCAATCTTGGTGAGGGCCCAGCCGCGCGCCATCCGTAACCCACGCGGTTTCATGGACGTTTCGAGCTGCCGACGTCTGATGAGGGTTGTGCTTCCCAGTTTACAGTGCCACACCCTGCCGAAGGGGTCGCCAAAGTGGTCTAAAAACACAACGTCTATGTTGTTCTCCATCGCACACTTGATGGCATCAGTGGTGATAGTCGCGGACGTCGTTATCAGAATGCTTTCTACCTTGCGTGCCGCTACCTCGTATGATTTCTCCCCATTTTTTATCACAAAGCCATCACCCTTCTTCTTCAAGAAGGCGCCACGCGTGTTGAGGACTAGTTGCATTTCTGTACCGCCCCATAACCTCTCGATACCGACTTGCCGACTCCTAACAGCTCCGGAATCTCAAAGTTCGTCGTGAAGCTTCCACGGAACGCCATAATACTCACGCTCTTGAGCCGTGTTTTTACGGCGTTGACATGGACGACCGCTTCAATGCGCTGCGGTACGGTATACCCGAAGGATTTCGATATCGAGAGAAGGTTACCGATGAGCGTTCGCGACAACAGTTCGAATCGTTCCGTCCTGTTCTTACACGCATAGAACCTCAAGTAGTTAGTCTGGTTTAACGCTAGCCACGGTGTTTTAAAGGTATACGCACAATATTCGTCGGAGATAGAGAGCTCACACTCCTTGACGCCAAACTCCTGACCGATGACGTTGTAGGTCGTTGACCCGAGACGGAGTGACGCGTATCGATCATAGATCTCCTCGAGCACATCTGCTCCCTCATCGATGCCGAGGACGAGATGCCGACCATCAACGACTTTGTACTGCACTCGGGGGTAATCGTAGATCACCTTGTCCGCGTTGTGATGGTGCAACAACTGAAAATCGTTGAATTTAGCGGCAAAAAACCCCCGTAACTGTGCCGCAGTCGCGTTAATCGGAGCGTCGGTAAGCACTCGGAGCGTAAACACTCTCAATTTCACAGGATCATAACTCCGTGTGACCGAGGTTTAAAGCCCGTCGCCTTATCGTAGTACGTGTCGAGGCGCTCATAAGGAAGCTTTCCTATGTACGCGAAATCCCTAACGTCGTTCGAAACCTCACGAGCGGGTACGGAAATGACGTAGTCATAAAACTCACGCTTGATTTGTAGGAAAGCCCTCCGCCGCTCAAACGGGTTTTCCACGCTTCGAACGCGCATGTAGCGCTCCCACGTCTTAACAGCATGATCGTTGAGTTCAACGAAGAGGTCGAACTTCTCATATCCTTTTTCGTCGATCAGCCTAAACTCGTGGGATACGTCGTCGAACTCCAGCTTTTTGATGGACTGAAGCAGCTCTTTCGACTCGTCTTCAGAAAGCCCCCCTTTGATCTTTGCGAAATAGCGGTTTATGAGGTCCAAAAAATAGGTTTCCTGTATTCCACGTTGCGCTGTTGCGCCGTCTTCGTAGGCTTTAAAAACCTCGCGCGTCTTGTCTACAGGCAATCCTGAATAAATGTATCTGTAAACGTCCTTTTTTTTGTCATTCACGACGTATAAGTTTACAATACCGCGTGTGTCACTCCGATCGTTCCTGTTGCACCGGCCACTCACTTGGTTGATGGAGTCTAGTGGCGCGAAGTCCCGGTAGACGACGTCGACATCGATGTCCACGCCGGCCTCGACAAGTTGGGTGCTCACGATAACTGCACGTTTTATGCCGCGCTTAATGTCGCGTATTCGCTGGAACCGTTCGTGCGGTGTGACATGCGTGCTTAGGTAGTAGTACACGGTGTCACCGTCATCGTACTCCTGCAAGCTCGCATACATCTCGCGAGCGCAGTTGATCGTGTTTAACACGATCAGGAAGCTGCTCGTTGGGTGTTGCGCAATATCTGCTTGCACTGTGTCGGTAAACTCGGCAAAAGTACACGAAGCGCTGACGTGCGGATAAAGATGCACACGATTGAGCTTTTCAAAATATGCAGATCGATCAGTCAGCAACTCGACTACGTCGCCCTCAAAAATGAGCGGCTGGGTTGCAGTTACCAAGATGATATATGTTGCGAAAATGTGCCCGAGGGTCCGAAGAAAATCGTTCAGGAGCTTCCAATATTTATGAGGGATCGCCTGCACCTCGTCCAAGATGATGATCGAGTTAACTATGTTGTGAAACTTCCGGAGCGAGCGGTTCTTGTTCGTAAAGAGTGAGTGAAAGAACTGTACAAAAGTGGTGACGATGATCTCAGAATCCCAGCCCTCGATCAAGAACTGGGCCCGATCCGATTCAAATTCATTGTCGCGCGTCGTGTAGAAGGCCTCCGCTAGGTGGTGATGTTTCAATAACACGTCGTTCGTTATGGGAATGTCATTGCAGGTTAACACGTCTTCAAGAACGCCGAAGTTTTGATCGATGATCGACAGAAACGGCAAACAGTAGATGATGCGCGGATAATAACCGTGCGCAGCGTGCACCATATGGCGGAGCTTCAGCGCTGCCGAGAGCGCAGTGAGCGTCTTACCAGTGCCGGTTGGCGCTGTGATGGACATGATCTTCGTCGCCAGGTCCACCGAAGTGATCGACGCCGATACCGCCGCGTAGATGGCGTTTCTCATGCCGTCAATGTCGGTTACAGCCTCGTCATACCCCTTCGCCTGCCGATAAACCTCGACGAGGTCTTCGGCGAGCGCCTCTTCGCAGCGCTGCACGCTCGTGCCCGATGCCTCTGCTTTGTCGGCGCTGATTAGTATAGAATAGCTCATCAACATGAGAATGCAGACGGCGGGAGTCGGGTACGCACCCAACCATCCGTCAAAAACGAACTTATCCTCGTTGAGCTGGCTTATGACGGCGCGGTGCTCCTGCAAAAAAACATCGGCGCGTAAGCCTAGAACGAGTGCGTCGTAGAGACCTTGCACCCTGTCGTGGTCGATGCTGTTGATTTGGTTTGTTACACGATCGATGCTGTCGGGATGAACCGCGTCCAGAATCTCATCCTTAGCGTTCTTAAGATTCCCATGGTGCCGCTTCACGATGAGAAAGCCGATGTACGGGAGATAAGCGGCGACGTCGCCATCCGTGCCGCCGATGACCGTTTTTACGGCGTGGTAGGTGAATATCGCTGATATGACGCCGTGATTTGCTTCTGCGGGTTTTGTATAGCGCGGATCATCGGCGGCGCGCAGATACTCTTGAAAATAGCGTGTCGACTTGCCAAAGTCGTGTGCCGCTCCGACTGTTTCCATAAAGCGCGTGAATAAGTCACGCGTCAGCCCGAGATCGCTGTAGCGGATTTCTTTTGAGGCGGCAGTCTCGCGACACGTTTGCGAGACCTGGCCGAGGTGTTCAAGCAGCGTTTTTTTAGGATGGGAGAGGAGTTCACATGAACGCAATGAATTCGCCTTTTTCAAGTTCCAGACATTCGGTAACGTGGGCTTTGACTGCCTGCCCGTTGCGTTCGTACACGATCTTAGAATACCGCGTGACAGATCGGTCTTCCGCCATGTCGCACGGCATCACCTCTGAGAAGTACTCTTTATTATCCTCAATGGTGAGGTCCCGAATGAGGTCAGCGTTCAGCGCGGTGACGATATTCACGTGTTTGTCTGGCGCTCGCGCTTCCGCAGCGTACTCGCCGACGTAGGAAAAATTTGCGATGAGTTCGCTGATTCCAAGATACGGCGTATAGACACATTTGTGGGCGACGAGCATCTCCTTCAACAGATCGTGCAGTGCCTTGTTTTTCAGGCTCACGTAAACGCGATACCGCGGGTTTTTAACGAGCTCAAGCCTTATCTGGGTGCGGTTCTTGATTTTGCCCATAAGGAGCGCAGTTTTAGTGTCAATGAAGTTTTCTACCAACCTGACCTTCCTCGCTGGAAGGCATATCGAGACGGCTAATCGTGCCTGGTCGCCTGCGAAGGTTTTAATGTACTCCTCTTTTTTGAGCCCGCAGACAGCCCCTATGAGCCCCATTAACACCGTTCGAGGGGGTAGTAAGAAGGTGAGGGGTGACGTTGTTGTGAAGTACTTGCGAAAATGTGCGTAGTCTCCCCAGAGATCAAATGCGATCACGGGCTGCATGCCGTCCCTCAGAAGCTGAGCGCAGAGTGAGCAACGCCGGCTTGATCCAGGCACGCCTCGAATGTCATTTCAGCGCCATTGTGCAGCAGCCTAACTTTCGGATCGACCTTATGCTGTATACTTTCAATGGTCTCTTTGTGACGCAGCAACGCGGCTATAAACTCGTCGACGTCAAGCTGTACTTCCGAGATGTCACGTATTACCTCATCGTCCAGCTCTGAAACAAGCTTGATGCCAGAGTTGAGGTCGCCGATGTGGTAGTTACGGGTCCGGTAATTCACTTTTACGAGCAGCCGCGGGACTTGCCCTGCTTTCGACCGTGAGATGAGGTTCTTGGTGCCGTTCCACATAGCGTCCACCAGCGCGTTGACATCGCGCTCGGTGAGCCGCGTCTCAGGCGCCACGTTCTCGTTGATGATGCCATAGAAGTTGATCAGTGAATAGGGCAGAAAGTCCTCTTCCCTGAACGTCTTTTGTGTCGCGCCTTTGCCGGACGCAAACGCCCCCGTGCCCCTAAAATGCTTAACGTATACTTTGTGCATTGACCGGCCGATTTTGAACTGCACTGGACCCGTGTGGGTGATCGCTCCCTTTTTTTCTTCGTCAGCGCCTTTCGTCGATTTTGTCGAGCTGATCGGTATCGTGGCCCCAAACAGCCGCACGTCGATGCATGCGCGCAACACACCCTCGTCGATTACCTTCTTCTTTTCATTAAGACCTGCCGGCATGCTCGTGTCGGCGGGGAGGAAATCCTCAGCGCGCTGCTTTGCATCCTGGATGTAACCGTCACCATACTCAATTTCCCTGACGAATATTTCTTCGTCCTTAAAGTTGTGCAAGTAGTCCCTGATCGTCCGCTTAAGCCGGACGTCGGTGACCAGATTAATGCCAGTCTCTTCGTCGATCCGCGGACGGTTCTCGTCAAGCGGATCGCCATTCGGGTTTGCGTCTTTGACGTCGTACAAAAAAATAATTTCAGACCTGTTCTTTACGTAATCATCCATCTGTATCACCTTCCACAGATGCAGCAGGGCTGCCTTTAACGTAGTCTGAGAGGTTCATTCCCATGACAAAGTAGAAGCTTATCTCATCCGGAGTCATCCTCCAGTTTGTGCCTGCTTTTACCATATGCTCGGCTAGCAGCTTCTCCAGCGTGCGATAGTAGTCCTTTCCATATTCCTGAAACTTGTTTTGGATTTGCGGCAGCAGTTTCTTAAGGAGACGCTCATCCAGATTGAGAGAGTTAAGCTTTGACTTAAAAGGGGTGGCTCCGCCTCTTTCCATGTACTGCACACGCAACAGCTTCTCAGTCAGGACTCCTTCTAAGAAAACCGCCCGTTTTGCGTTGGTATCAAAGAAGTCGGGAAATTCGTCGAACAATGTATTCACGGCGTCGACGACGGGATTCGAATCGTCCACATCAAAAATTGTCGTTTCTTTCATTGGCCCATCACCTTCATATCGCTTCAGCAGATCCATCTCGTGCAAAAAGAGTAGGAGCTGTATGCCGCGCAGCGTTGAATATTTTGTATAGTTGCCTCGAGCGTAGTCGTCGCGGATCTTGTTGATTATCGACCGAATCAAGAATGAATAGTCAACCTGCCTCGAGGTAAAAATGCTATCAATAACTTCTAAGAAGTGCTTCCGCTTATCTGAACCCCAGAAGAAGTGGTTCACTGCCCGGAAGTCGAAGAGCAAGCTCTCGCCGTCCTTGCCTGCAGCTTTGAACATAGATTTTTCGTCAACGACCGCCTTGGCCTCAAACATTCGTCGGATGTGAGACGGGAGGACGTCTTCGATGTAGAGGAGGATTCGAAAGGCGGCGTTGGATTTTTCATAAAACAGGAAGTTGTTGTTAAAAAAGTTATGCTGCTCGGACAGATAGTTCAGGATGTCGTCCTCTCGCGCGTCCACCATGCGCTTGTTCTTGGGGCTCAGTGACCGAAAATCACGCTTATAATAAAGGAATTTTTTGATCACCTCGCCGCTATCGCGGTCAAACAAAGGCTTTGGAATGATGAAATAGTTCAAATTGTACATCCGAAAGGCAAAATCGCGCTCGAGGAACTTTCGACCTTCTTCCAAAATCAACGCGCAGCGCTCGCAGACGGGGTAATTTTTCCAAGCTTTTGATTGGTCGAACCCGCTGCTGACGAATCCGGGCTTGTCGACGTTGTAGAATGCAAAAGTGCTGGCAAATCCATACACCTCTGGAGTGACCGTTTTGCAGACGGAACACGTTTGGTCATAGGCTACCGACTCGAAGCCGTACCTCTTATAGTAGGCCTCTACGCCTTTTTTCGAAACGATCTGTCTGAATATCGGAAAATCCCCGACGTACCTCCCGATCGGGTCGTTCTCGATGAGGATCGAAATGATGACGCGGTCTTTTTTCTCGATAGCATCAAACTTTGCTGTGAGCTCAGCAAGAATGCGATCATGCTCACGCTCTATAGCATTGGAGAGCTTGAGCAAGAATGCGTAATTTGTTTGATCCTGCCGCACGAGATCGTCATCCAATGCGTTTTCAAACCATTTCGCGATCTTATTATCAAAGGTTTTTTCGATTTTTGCGGCAACCCTTGCCGTCGGCGTGACATCCGGCCCGTTGGGAGCACCTTTCTTGTAGAGATACTCGCAGATCTTCTCTTTTGAGTACTCCTCATACTCGACTCCGGTAAAGCTGTAGTCTTTGGCCGCATCGAATGTAACAAATAAAACGTGCTTGTACCTTGTTGAGGTTTTAGGATCATCAACCAAAGTTTGCAAATGGCTTTCGTCAGTGCCTTCCCGCTGAGCTATAGAATACTGACCTAATGTCGCAAGAGCTTCAATCATCGCTTAGACCTCGCGAATATGCCGTCAAACAATCGTATTATTTTCATTTAACTTTTCTTATTATATCTAAATATCTAATATTTGTGAAAAAGTGAGCTTATTCATAAACTTGTCAGAATCAAGGGGGGTTGAGCTTCTCGGCTAACTAAGCTATAAAAGTCATGTTCGTCTGACCGTAAACCTTTCGCCTCCATTCATTATGCCCTGCTCGCGCCTAAATCGAAAACTAAAGGCGGGATCCGAGTCGGAACCCTTGATGCTCAGCATTTGATCTTTTAACCTGAGAAAAATCGTAGCTCAACGTTTTTGAAAACGTAAGGACGTGGCCATTGACGTTGATGCCCCTGAAAAGGGGGCATCTGCTCCTATGCTAAAGATTTCGTCAACGTCGCGACAGACTAACACAATCAGCTCAAGTTGACAGCAGACCGGATAATTGATGTTAAAGTGCCTAAAGAGGATCTCTTATGGCAGGACCACGACTCTACGCGCGACTTCGAGATCTCTAAGAGTAGGCATTGTTCTGCAAACGCATCGCGGCTATGATCTCACGTGAGCGGGAAAGCTGCTGCTATCAAGCGTGTTGGCAGTTTTCTTTGCGGCAACTTCCCAACTCGCAGACTCTCAGAGTCTTCGTGCGCCAAAATTAATGCGAGACCTTGTCGAAGATGAACCGCAGTCCCAATTAAACGTTTATGACCAATGATTCCAGCTAATCTCTAACGACACTAGGTCTCATCCAAAGATGC
This sequence comes from Methanobacteriota archaeon, assembly GCA_963720465.1. Taxonomy (GTDB): domain Archaea; phylum Halobacteriota; class Bog-38; order Methanoflorentales; family Methanoflorentaceae; genus Methanoflorens. The sequence goes on along the minus strand of OY970393.1, from coordinate 2,072,175 downwards.
TTCGTCAACGGTAATCGATTCGTACTTCGGCAACGTCTCCACGAGCTCCAAGCGTTCTTCCAGGCTCTTCACGCACAGCTCACCTATTTCCTCCAATCCCTCAAAGTCAACCGGCAGCAAACGACATTAGGTGACGCAGATGAACTCACGAACTCCCACCGCCAGTTTGGCAGGTCCTTATAGGCCGTAAGGTGCACGTCGTTTGCCTCCATCAAAATCCCTCTATAGTCATACGGCGATTTCAAAAATGAGCACTCACCAATCACTTCACAGGTGAAAGCTTTTAACAGGAGTGATTGAAACAAGCTAGCATGGTAGGCAAAGCCCTCCTCATCGAGCTTTTTCAAGCTGCTGAAATGCGCCGCTGGAACGACAAGCTGTGTCCCGTCCCGTTGACCGAACTCGACAAGCAGGGACACAAGATGGCCATCACCTACGTGCTCGGCAAGTTCGCCGAACACAGCAGCGACTTCAGCTGGATCGAGGTCATCGAGGGTGGCTTGTTCGAGTACTTCGAGCGCCTCACCCTCACCGACTTGAAGCCCCAGATCTTCGAGAAGATCAAGGCAAACGACGAGACGTATAATGAGCTAAAGAGCGAGGTCTACGCGCGCTTTCAGCCCCTTATAGCCGATCTAAACGGGCTCGACAAACGGTTTGAAACATATCTGTTCCACCCTTCGAACACCGCCAGCAGGAAAGTGCTCGACGCGGCCCACTTCTACGCGACCAAGTGGGAGTTTGACATCATCGAACGCGAAAATACGGGCGATTACGAGATTGACGAGATCCGGCGGGGATTGCAGAGGCGCCAGGAGGCGCTCGCTGACGTCGAAGGACTGCGCTACCTCGCCCTTTTCCCAACCTATCGGAGCTTTGTCGATTTGTGCGGGCGCCTGCGATTTCAAGTGCGATGGGGGCAGCTCTTCCGAGTCCCGCGGACCTCGGTGCTCGGCCACATGCTCATCGTGGCGATCCTCTCGTACCTGTTCTCACTTGAGATCGGCGCGTGTCCCAAGCGCTGTGTGAACAACTACTTCACCGGGCTGTTCCACGACCTGCCCGAAGTCCTCACCAAGGACATTATCAGCCCCGTCAAGAGGGCGGCCACGGGCCTGGATCGCTTCTTGAAGGACTTTGAACGGGAAGAGATGGAGCGTAGAATTTACGCGCCAGAGCTCATTCCAAAGGCGTGGCAGCCCGAGATGCGGATGTTTACTGAAGATGAGTTTGTCTCAAAGGTGACGATTGACGGGCAGGTCCGCCACACAACCTCTGATGAGATAACCGCGTCGTACAACCGTGACCGCTACAACCCGGTCGACGGAGAACTGGTCAAAGCAGCTGATGACCTCGCGGCATTCATGGAAGCGTACCTGGCGCTGCAAAACGGCATTTCGAATGCACAACTGCAGACCGCCGTTCGAGAGAAGAAGCTGTTCTATAGCGAAAAGACGATTGCTGGGATAAACCTCGACGAGGTGTACGAGGAGCTTCGCTAGATTGGGGTGCGCTTACGCAATACCGCGAGCGAACCAGGCAAAGCGCGGGCTAATTGTGGCGCATTCGCCATTTTTTTCTCTTAGTGTATTTCGAGCAAGAACGAGGAAGAACTAGAATGATTTGGGGACGCACAGACGAAGTTGGAAACTATTGGCTAGCTCGCTTTGATGTGCTGAAAAGGCGCTGGCCTAGAGTAGAGAACGAAGTCGTGTCAACGGTACAAACCTCCAAATGGCTTTTCGATAACGGAAAATCAGATGGGGCGTGAAACTCGCAAGCGACGCAAAAAGGATTTTTACGGATTTCAATAACGAAGTCGAAGAAGTTGCGGCGCAAGTAGCGCGGCGCAGGGTCAGCTCTACCCGCAGGTGCGGAACCTGATACAGGAGCTTAAGCGTTGCAGGGGTCGTGAAGGGCTTTACAGTCCTTCTTCTTTTTTTCTTTCACTTTCAGCGCGTTCGAGCTGCGGTGATTGACAAATCACTAGCGCGTCTCGAGAAACTGAGTGAGCCTAGCTCAGATTTTTAAGCTCACGTCTCCCCAGTACTCCATATAGACGGCATAAACCGAATCCGGAAGCGGATGCTTGTAAAATCGCCAGTCAACTCCCGATACGCCGTGTGTGAGGATGTAGGCACGATTTGAGTGCTCCCATTGAATGACGTCTGAGTGCTGCTCGGCGAATTTGCGTAAGTCACCGTTGACGATATGAACGTTGCTCAGCAGCAATCGAATTTCATTCTGTTTGAGCCACCGCTGGAACAATAGCTGTTTGAACACGGCCTCTTCCTCGGGTCGCCCGTCAAGCAACGGCAACATAGCCACAACAACCTGTGGGCGCACCTCTTTGCTCTAACACGAATCAATTACAAAAACCTTTATAGCAAAGCCGGCGCAAACTAATAGGTCTTAATAAATGGCGGCATCACGGCCACCACCAATTCGAAAGGGAGGTTACATCATGAAAAAATATTTAGCATTGCTCCTTATCGCCATAATGGCCGTTTCCGTGCTGAGTGCTACAGGCGTCGCAACGACGCAAACGGCTGCCGCGCAACCCACTGCATCGGCGCTGAGCGCTGCAGGTGTCGTGAAGGCCCAGAATGCCGCCGCTCTATCAGAGCCGCCGGCCGTTGTAGTGAACTACAGACAAGGAGCGACGTATACATACGTGCCGTTGCAGTTCAATAATAAGTACACGGATTTCTATGCTTATTCGGGGAGACACATAACGCACTTCGAGATAACTAGCATCGGTACCGCTTACTCGTCGATACACACGACGCAAACGCAAGCCGGTGTGAGCGAAGCAGGAGTGGGAATGTGGTGGCAGCTCAAGCTCCCGAGTGGCTCGACCTGGGCCACCGTCAAAGATATGCCGTGCACAGTTACCGTGACTGTGCAATACTTCATCCAAGCGAAGGGCAACCAGGACACTTTCGCGGAAGCGCTCTGGGGTGTCTACGCGATGAATCCCGCGAATTCTAGTGTGTACGGCAATAACCCACAAGTGAAGACAGCCACCATAACACAGACCTGGCACACCACAGTGGGGCAGGTATTTTCCGGAGACTCTGTCGGTCCGTACTATGGCGGTGGCGGCGCTCAAGTCGATACTGGGCAGTATCCCGCTGCTGGCGCGGGACAGGCCTCTGCCACAATCGTCTGTAGCAGCGTCGTGCTCACGTTCCCGCATGCGAAATGAGATTTGGTTAAGGGAGTTGCGTCACTCCCCCACTTTTTTTTCTACAACCCGCCGTAACGTACGAAATTTGTAATAAAACTTCAGATAGGTTTTAGCTATACCTATAGGATGCCTCGGTTTAGTAGTTCTAAGGCTGTGACCGCCCCCATTGCATGGGTCGATGCTTGGCCAAATATCCCCCCTTATAAGAAGTAAGTGGGGCGGTCAACCGCCTTAGTTGCATCTTGTTATAACACTACCACACTTTCACTCTACTTTTAGCTAACAATTACCCAGATACGATCCACATTTTGCCCCATGAACGATTTCGTTGAGGTCGATGAACTCATCCTTGAAATCGCGGACTACAAAAACGACTATGCCGATACAGCTGCTGAAAAACTTTTGGGGAAGTGCTCGACCAGTTGGGAAGCTTGTCAGTACCTGCAAGACCGCGTTCACGATGGCTGGTTACCCGACAGTGCACGTCAGCAGTTGCACCGAATTATCAAAAGGATACAAGTGCAATTGCTTCAAAGCTGCGAATACGGCTGGGCATATGAACAATCATGAGCGCGAAGCGAGCGACTTTGCATATTCATTTTGGTATCGCCTTAGCTCTTAGTTTAAGAGCATATTCTAAGCCCCGTTCTGGAGTTGATAGCGCAAATACTTTCAAAATTGCGGGTTCACCGTCGTCAAGGGTGAAATTCACGATAAAAGGGCAAACGCTTAACGCGCAATAGCAGCATTGAACGCTAAAAAGAGGGATTATGGACGAAAAAATCGAAGAAGTTTATTCCACTTTTTGTCCTGATAGGGCTGGCCATAGTAGCCGTCGCAATCTACATAATAGTATACCATGTTGGGATACCGACCCGAAATCTGTCAGGGGCGCCAGCGGGTTTTTGGCTTGGTCTATGGCAAGGTCTTATTGTTTTCTTATCATTCATAGCCAGTTGGTTTGACAACAATATCGTGCTTTACCAGGTCAACAATAATGGATTTTGGTATAACCTCGGATACGTTATCGGCCTTATTGTCCTTGGGGCTGGCGGCGGAGGCAGCGCAAGAGCTTCTAGAACAAGAGAAAGACCCAAAATGCAGGGTCAGGAAGCCCCACCACCCTCGCTGTTGCTGTTTGCTAGCATCGCTACCGCATTTGCATGGCTGCTGTTCGTGGGACTCTGGTTGTTTTTCTATGCCAGTGATTTTAGCATCTGGCAAAACATCGGGACGTTCGTCATCTCTCTTGCGGTTGTAGCAATATTAGAGACCGCAATCTGGGTCCCGTGGGGACTGAAACACCCTAACAAGTAAAGAGCGCGCGATGAGGGCTGCTACTAGCATCTAAGTGCCCTTCTGGGATATCGCGTTTAAGGTCATTGAGCTACACCCCTACAGCAAGGCGATTAGCTATGCATTAACAGATTACTCCGATTTTGATGAGGGATGCCTGCCAACTGAAGAAGAGACAAATAGTAGATGTGAAGAGATTGCGCGCAGACAGAACGATCCAGAAACACCACGTGTGGCCCACCAGTGGCTCAGTCAGCTTGCCGACTATTTATGCGGGACGGGCGAAAAGAAGAGATAGACTGATTGATCATTTTTTCATTTGCGTAAACGAACCAGCAAGCGCTCTACAACCCCTTTGCCGCTTACTTACGTACCGTGCCACTTGAAGAGCTAATAGAAAAAGTCGAAAGAGCGCGGCGAGAGGCACAGCTCAGGCACGTGGTAATATACGGGGCGGCGTGTAGTTACTGTCTCGGCAGAGCCGAACGGCTCGAAGGATCGTATTTACGAACGTTTGCCGTTGAGTTAAAAGAACAACTTGCGCAGACCCTCGCTGCGTTCGTCACTGCGATTCTAGCAGGGCCGCGTGGGCGCCGAAACGCGGAAAAATGCGGCAGAGCCACCTCTCCGCCAGATCCTTGAAGTGTTGCAGCAGGTGACGTGCAAACGCGACGCAGAGAAGCTTGCGATTTCGGTGCTTGAAATCTACGAAGGTGTGTATCTCACCGAAGGCGACGCTTAAAGTCGTGAGTTTCCTTGCTCGGCACATCCAGATGTTAATTGCGACCCCTTTGCTACCAGTACGACAACCAAAATGCACACGTTGAGCGTTAAGATTGCCCGAATAAGCAAGCGTTTGTAGTTAAGAAAAAGAGGAACTTATAAAGTCGTTTATCCCCTATGCTTGTGCGTGGTTAGTTCCTTAATGCTTGTCGGATTCGGCCTTATCGCTGTTGGGTGGATAATTCAACTCGTTTACATAGTGCGCGGCAACAGAAACGTGCAGCCCCTCTTTATCGGTGTGTATATCGTGGGGGTCATCATCTTAACGGCGAGTGATGTGATGGGCGGCGCAGTGGATATCGCCTACGCGGAACTTGTGACCATTATTGCGTCACTGCTTGCTCTCGTGGCGCTTGTCGCTACAAAGCCGAAAAGATAGCACCAGCACCGCGCGCACGGCAGCAGGTGCGACGGATCATCAGAAGGATACAGGTGCGATTACTCCAGCAGCACGAATATAGCTGGACGTATGAATAATCATGAGCGTGCCTGCTATCATAACCTTCTTCCCGAGCCGTACACTTCGCTACATTACTATATCGACGACGGCGTGCTCCTAGGAAAAGCGACAGACAAAAGAGTCACGACAGCGGCTAATCGTTCACCCAAGTGCGTTAGAAATGATGCGCATTTCGCAGCTAAACAACAACACGTAAGCTGTCACACCGCTGTTTTCACCCGTTTGATTCATTTTCCGTCAGGGGGGACTTGTACGGAAGAAAGGAGTGGGAATTCTAAGGAAAATTGAAAATATCGTTCGGCAGGAATTTGGTTTTAGAGATGTAGGGGAAGGATGGGTTAGCGAGACTCTTCTTCATCAAATTGTTAAACGTATATGTAGCGAAGAAGAAATACTGAGACACAACAGGCCTGATTGGTGAGAAGGTTTAGAGACATATTTGTTCCTTCTTTAAATCTTGCTTTTGAGTATCGGGGACAACAGCATTTTTATCCACTCAGTCACTGAGGACGACCCGGAGGACTTCAAGATCTACAAGAAAGGGATAAATGCAAAAAGAAATTGTGTAAAAGCTACGGAATAGATCTAATCGCTATCGCTTATACAGAACCGTTAACAGAGAATTACATTTATGGAATCCTCAGAAAGAAGGGTTATTTTAATATTAACTGAATTTAATTATTATTTATTAATTAAAATATAAATAAATCTATAATTTTATTGGACGTTTCAATGGTGTAGTTTTGGTGTAGTTTTGGTGCGGTTTTGGTGCAACCAAAAAGAGCACATTCCTAGCGCTTTGGGTTTTACAAACGAGGAAACCTTTTTGTCACGCGCGACAAAATTCACTGCGACGTGGCCAACTTCTGCCCGAACTGCGGAAAGAGGCTCTCCTTTTAGAGAACACAACGGTGACACTACGAAAGTGGTCGATTTCTATCTTCGCCAGACGTCTTGTCAGAGGCGCTTCTTACGCTGGTCTCTCTGCGCAATATCCGGCGACATTTGGCGTTAAAAGCTTCGTTACTCTTTAGGTGCCCCTTCTATACAGTAGTAGGCATCGCCGAGGTCAAACATTGCCCATACGGGGCATACGTCACACGGACACTTAACGCGTCGTGGATTCTTCGGACTTGCGCCGATAGCGCAAAAAAGCGTATCAGTTAGCGCGTTCTGGTTGTACGTCGGACAATCCCCTTTATCACAAATGCAGCTCTTCCTGTTGCCTTCGGTGTCTGGTACCTTCATACACTTCTCCCGTTTTACAATCTGCTGACTTCACGGATACGCGCGGCCAACGCACAGAGGCTTTCACACTATTCCGTGCGTTTAGAAGCCGTTTATGTCCTGAACAAGTGATGAGCGCGCCACTGATATAAGATTTGCTCGCTCCACCAGGCTGCTTGCGCGCCCGATTTGTGCGTGACCTGCCGTTCGTCTGTCAATGAATGCTGGCGCCGTAAGAGCAAATGTAAAGAGTATTTAGCACACTAGCAGTACAGGCGAAGCTCGATGATGGTGATCTACTCCGTGGGGCATTCGAATCGATCGCTGCAGGAATTCATTTCAATTTTGTCGCATTATGCCGTTTTAACGGTGATCGACGTGCGCAGCCATCCGCACTCACTCGCCAATCCTCACTTCAACAAGGAAGTGCTTGAATACGAGCTGCCGCGATCAAGTATTCAATATTGCTGGATGGGAGAAGGACTTGGGGGGTTCAGACCTCAGATGTCGAACGATTCGCCAAACACTGCGTGGAGGGTGAAAAGTTTCAAGAACTACGCGGATTACGCGCTAACTGACGCCTTTTCTGATGCCTTGGCTGAACTTACTTCTCTTGCCACAAAAAAAACCGCCGCCGTAATGTGTGCTGAAATCCTTTGGACGCGTTGCCATCGCCGGATTATCGCTGACTATCTTCTGACGCTTGGGTGGGAGGTCGTGCATATTGTGGACGCGTCTCGCTCTACGACCCACGAGCTCACCCCCTTTGCGAAGGTTGATGGCGCCCACATAACGTACCCCTCCCCTTTGCTCCAGCATTCACTGGATGATTTCCAGCAAGAATGAGACAGAATCGCGCGTATGCTGTTCTTGCTACCTCGAATCCGCTTGGGTCGTCAGAGTGATCGCAAAAGCAGCTAAGGCAGAATATAACAAGCGGCCCTGAACGTCGTGTGGCGTGGCTTGGCCGAATTGACCGCATCCTCAGGATGTGCGAAGCGATATCTGCCTCTTTGAGCTTCCAATCGGAAACACCTCTGCACCTAAGATATCATTGAGGTCAAAGCCGTAAAGAGTGGCGTCTTTTTCTAAGACGACAAGTCGCCCTTTTACACCAATTACGCTGCCCAAGAGCATATTCTTCACCTGCAAGGGCCGCATCCAGAGCGGCAAATCAAAATAGCGGAGCTTAGTTTCATCATCAATGTCCATCTTAGCTTTCATCGCGTCCCAAGCTGCCCAATCGAGTTCAGTATCAACGAGCATTTTTTGAGAATGCCGTACTATCCCTTTGATCCCGTAACGCTTCTGCAGCTCACGCTCGCGTCTTCTCGCTAGTTCGCCATCTACGACATAGTCCGCTACTGCAGCCACATCTGCACCTTGCTCTCGCAGCCGGTCATTAAGGCGGCTTGCTTTCGTAACACCGATCTTGAAAATGTCGGGTCTGAACATAGCGATATATACCGCGTGCTCCTCTAGACACGTTTTTTCGTCTCTCAGGCACGTCCCGGTGCAGATTGTGCAGGCATTAAACTCACGGCAACTCCCGCATGCTGGGACTTCTTCACTATCGCACGAACGATACTCACCAGCCTTCCACTTCCCGATGCAGGTTCTCCTGCCGATTCCAAACGACAGACTACCTGAGAGCGAAAGCAGTTGCATGGAAGGATATGCTAGTAACGTCTCTTTTAGAGACGAAAAGCCAATAATCTTCACTACAACTAGGTTTGTTTCTAAGTCTTAATATGTGTTAACCTTGCAACCATCACTATTTAAGTCCAGAAAAAGATTATGAGGTATGCTCGTTGAGGTCATAGAAGAACCCGTGTTTTACGATGGATCGCAAATAGAACCTTTGTGGGGTTACAAAAACTATGGTGCACTCGGCGATTGCATTGTCGTTTTTCGGGGTGGCATGGACGTCTCGGAAGAACGCATGAAAGACTGCGAAGATATTCGCGGAAAAAATAGAATAACCGGCGACGATGTCCTCCACCTCATCGTTGAACGCTTTGACAGTCCTGGAAACATGTTCATATCCTACCTGTTACAGCGATTACTCGTTATTTCCGCGCAAGCCGTGCTAAACATGTACGGTATTGAGACTACGAGATCTGGTGATGATCTTTACATTGCAGACGAGAAGCTCACAGTGAGCATCGCGACGGCAAGCATAACCAGCGAGAAGATGCATCTTGGGATTAACGTAACAACGAGCGGGACGCCCAAAGGTGTCGCTATCACAAGCCTAACGTCGTTTGGCATCGAACCAGACGAAAGCCTTTCGATCGGAAGAGATATTGCCGAGATGTTCTCGAGAGAGACTCTCGGAATCCTTAAAGACGTGGTGAAGACGCGCGGATCCTAATGCTGAGCTTCTCTTTGTGGGCTCAAGAGAGAGGTGCGCCATGCGAAAAGAACAAATCATTTATCTAGAGAGGCCCGGCCCTCAAAACACGGAAGATGTCATCGACGCCGTCACGGCCTACATCACCCGGAGCGGCCTCGAGCGAGTTGTTGTAGCTAGGACGACGGGCTCCACCGCGACTAAATTTGCAAAAGCGCTTGAAAACAAAGCAGCACTGGTCGTTGTCACACACCATACGGGCTTCAGTCAAGAGGGCACGCAGCGTTTTGACGCCGAAAAACGGAAAATGCTCGAGCTGCAGGGAATCACGGTGCTGACCCAATCACACGTGCTTTCGGGAATCGAAAGGAGTATTTCCAGGAAGTTCGGCGGCGTTTCGCGCGTCGAGACTATCGCAGAAGCCCTTCGTTCACTACTTGGACACGGGCTCAAAGTGTGCGTGGAGATAGCTATTATGGCAGCTGATGCCGGGGCTATACCTATCGCCGACGTTGTCGCCGTAGGCGGCACAGGCAGCGGTTCCGATACGGCGGTAGTGATACGTCCTGCGCACATGAACAACTTTTTTGATGCCCGGATCAGGGAGATCATCGTCATGCCACGAGGTGGCGATGCCTGATCGATTTGAAATCACACACAAGGACGTATTCGGGCGCATTGGCAAGCTTGATACGCCACACGGCCACATCGAAACTCCAGCTTTACTCCCGGTTGTAAATCTCAACATAATGCTCATCGCGCCGAGCGAGATGCGCCAGTTCGGAGCGGAAGCGCTCATGACCAACGCATATATCATTTACCGGAGTCCCCGTTTGCGGGAGGCGGCGCTCTCCGCGGGGATTCACAGTTTGCTCCGATTTGACGGGCCGATAATGACTGATTCGGGATCGTTTCAACTCGCCACGTATGGTGACATAGAGATCCATTCAGAAGAGATAGTGGCTTTCCAGCGCGATGCAGGGTCGGACATCGGAACTCCAATTGATATCCCGACGCCCCCAGACGTTTCACATCACCGTGCGCTCAGGGAGCTTGACGTGACGCTCGAACGCATTGAAGAGGCAACAAGGTGCTGCGGCGCCGACATGCTCTTAGCAGCGCCCATCCAAGGCTCGACCCACCTCGATTTGCGGGAACGGTATGCGGGGCTGCTCAGCAAGCTCAGCGCCGACGTCTACCCTATTGGTGCCGTCGTTCCGCTCATGGAATCCTATCGGTATGCTGATCTGAGCAACGTCATTATGGCGTGCAAGACAGGACTGGCGTTGAATAAGCCTGTTCACCTGTTTGGAGCAGGGCATCCCATGATGTTCGCCCTCGCCGTGGCGTTAGGCTGTGACCTGTTCGACTCAGCAGCTTATGCGCTTTACGCGAGAGATGGGCGTTATCTGACGCCGAGTGGCACTCACAAGCTCAAAGATTTGGCTTACCTGCCGTGCGCGTGTCCGGTCTGCTCGTCTGGAGATAGGAAGCTGACGGAACGGGAACTTGCCGAACACAATCTTTGGGTTTCATTTAGTGAGCTCAACACCATCAAACAAGCGATACTCGACGGACAACTCTGGGAGCTCGTGGAGAGGCGGTGCCGACATCCAGCGCTACTACAAGCCCTTCGAACGATCCAAGAGGGCGTTGCCTCCTTCGAAGCTATCGAACCTTTGAAGCGGTCTTTCATTTATACTAGCACAGAATCTGCCGCGCGGCCAGAAGTTGCGCGCTACGTGAAAAAGCTCAGCAGACTTGACCTGACCGGCCGAATGCTCATCACGACCAACAGGCAGAAGACGCGGACTATGGAACACGAGTTCGATACGACCCTGCTCATGAAAGCGCCTTTTGGTCCCTATCCACCAGAACTAGCCGAAACGTATCCTATTGGACAATCTGAAGTTCCAGATCCAGACTATGCCTCAATCAAATCCGCCATGAGAAACCTGATCGAGTTTATCAAATCCAAAAATGTCGAAGTGACCTTCGCCTATGATGAGGAATGGGATCGCGACGCACTCGCCGAATTAAGCTCCTTTGCAACGCTCTTACGCTTATGAGAGGACATGCCGCGACAGTTTGAAGTGACACGGCGGGACGGAGCTGCCCGCCTCGGAACGCTCAGGTGGCGAGGTGAAGAGCTTACCACCCCTTCTAGCTTTGACTCCAAAGAGGAACTTGAGTTCCTCAACGCATTGACGATTCATAACGCTGAGCTCGACGTGGCGGTCATCACAAATCAGGAAGATTATAGGGCAGAGCGAATTGATGCCGATGTTGTCATTCTTGGTGGCGCTGCGAGATTTAGCGATGATCCGCGCGGCCTGACCAAAGCGCTGACAGGAGTTAGAGAATCAACAAATCCTGATTCAGCGCTTTATGTCCCGGCGTTGGCGACCCCGGGCAACGTGAGTTTGCTCGTCTATGCGGGGGTGGATCTCGTCGACCCAATTATGGCGGAAGTCAAGGCGCGCGAGGGGTACCTCCTCTTTGCTGAAGGCGAACGCCAGTTTGACGCGATTTCTCGTTCTTATTGTTTGTGCGACGCCTGCAGAGGCGTCAACGTAGCGGACCTGACTCCAGAGCAGCGGGTGACAGTACTATCTGCGCACAACAGACACGCCCTCAAAGCTGAACTCTGTATCGTGCGCGAAAACATCGAGCGCGGGACTCTGCGAGAGCTCGTCGAGGGACGATGCAGAACTGCCCCGATGCTAACAGCGCTGCTACGGTTGCTCGATGAAGAGCATAGTTACTTTGAGCGCCGGTCACCTATCGTACGGACGGCCACGCTACTCGCGTGTTCACAAGAATCGCTGAATCGGCCAGAAATACTCCGATTCGGCGAACGCGTCATCGAGCGGCTTAATAAGAGAGATGGAATCCTCCTGCTACTTCCCTGCTCGGCGCGCAAACCATACTCGCGGTCACGATCTCACAGGATTATTCTTAATCGCTTGGGCAAACTGCGCCAGTTTCTGCACGAGGCGATAATAACGTCGCCTATCGGCATCGTTCCCCGCAGCCTCGAGATCATGTACCCTGCCAGCAACTACGATATACCGGTTACCGGCAAATGGACGTGCGACGAGAGTGAGTGGGTGATCGGACGTCTCACGAAGTATCTCGAGGCCAACGCCTTCGACACAGTGGTAACACACGTGAGTGGCCCCTACCGAAAGGTATGCGACGAAGCGGCGGCTGCGCTCGGAGTTGATCTAACCCATACTGTCGAGGACGAAAATATCCTGGGTTCCGCTTCCCTCCAACGCTTATGCGCGGTCGCGCAGGAGCTTATAGTCGAAGATTCACCTAAGCAGCGCGATTTGCGGTTTGATTACCTACAGGATCTCGCCGATTATGAATTTGGCCCGCACGCTTCGACGGCTATTTTTGCAGAGAGGACGAAGGTCCGCGGTCTTTTCCCGACTTACTACGCCTCAGACGGCGGAACGCGCATAGCGACCATCGTAGGTACCTACTGCACTCTTGCCCTGACAATCGAAGGCGCCCGACGGTATCTCCGCGCAAGCGAAAATCGATATTGCGTAAACATCGATGACTTTGTACCGAAAGGAACGGTTTTTGCGATTGGCGTGCTGAAAGCCGATCCTGGAATACGGCCCTTCGACGAAGTGATCGTGCTCAACGAGCGCGTCATTGCAGTCGGAAGAGCCCTTATGAGCGGTTGGGAGATGCAAGCGTCAAAAAGAGGTGCCGCTGTCGCTGTGCGGCACGTGGATGCGCGATGAAAACAGGGCGAGCGTCGCATAGGCGTCATCCGCGTCAGGCTGCATCAGAAACAAGCGGCCCTCGCACACACGACCGATTCGCGTGGACCGGCTTGGATCTGCTCAACGGCGAAATCGTACCCTCTCTCACCATCCTTCTTACGACCAAAGGCTGCTCGTGGGCGCGCCGTGATGGCTGTACAATGTGCGGCTACATCGCTGACTCGAATCCTGACGCTCAAAGCTCGGATATTCAAACGCAACTGTTCGAAGTGCTTGCACGCTACGGCACCCGGTTTAAGATTGTGAAGCTCTTCACCTCAGGCAGCTTTCTCGATCAAGAAGAGATGCCGATCGACGCGCGAGGCGCTATATTGTCCGCGTTAGCGGATACGCCGAAGGTCATTGTTGAGAGCCGACCGGAATTCGTGACGTCTGAGATTTTGGATGATGTCGTTAGATCCAATCGACACGTTGAGGTCGCGATCGGTCTTGAAACGTCGAACGACGATATCCGGAATAGCTGTATCAACAAGGGATTTACGTTTCGTGACTTCGTCAGAGCGTCCAAAGTCGCGCACTCTGAAGGTCTGACCGTTAAGGCTTATCTGCTCCTGAAGCCACCTTTCCTGACAGAATTGGAAGCCTTGGAAGACGCCATCCAATCTACGCATGACGCTGCCCCACACGCAGATACAATCTCGTTAAACTTGTGCAACGTGCAAAAAGGCACCTTAGTTGAGGGGCTTTGGAAAAAAAGGCTGTATAGGCCTCCTTGGCTGTGGACCGCCGTGGAAGTTCTCAAGCGCGTGAAACAAATGGCTACTATCATTTGTGATCCCGTAGGAGGGGGCACAGCTCGCGGGCCGCACAACTGCGGCAAGTGCGATCGGCAGGTCGTCTCAGAAATCAAGGAGTTTTCGCTTTCTCAAGGCAGCACGTCGTTCACTGCGGCTTGCACTGATCGACTGCTATGGAAGTACGTCTTGGAATTTGAGAAGTTCAGTTACGGTGCACCGCTTGTGCCGTGAACTGTTGCACAAATCCTTGCTTCCTGGGTGCGCGCTTTCGCATAAGAGTGGTAAGGTAAGATCGATAAGGCAATGCTTATATACAGTTTCGCGGATTTAATAGTGGAAGCGTAATTATGGCGTGGCGCGGCACTTTGGTCTATTGGGCCATTATTTTTCTGATAATCGCAGCTGTTGCGTACTTGCTCGGACTGGCCGGGATAGCGGGACTCGCATTCGGAGCCGTTGAGCTTATCGTGGCAATATTTGTCATATTGTTCGTGATAACTTTTGTCGCTGCGTGGCTTCGACGTCACTAGGAGTCAAGCAAGCGAACAGTTTAGCTCGATCTCTTTGTCTCGGACAGACGCAGATAATGCACGTCGCTCGATTCGATAACACGGCTTTTTAGGGTGCTAGCGTTGCTAATGCATCCTCGTGAGAGTTATCCAAAAACGCGTTTGAACTCATGTATCTGCTCCCGTGTACCGATGACGGTCAGAGAAGAGTCTTTAGGGATAACTTGATGCGGATCCGGGTTCGGTATGGTCGCCCCACTGGTCGTGATGGCTACGACTGTGCACCCGGTGCGCGATCGTATCTTCAGATGCTCGAGACTTCTTCCCGCAATGGATGGACCAGGAGGGTATTCAAGAACCTTCATGTCCTCTGAGAGCAGGACCTCCCGCAATTGTGCGCCAAGCGGCCTTGGCGCGACAAATTTTACCAAGACCTGGCCAGCCACGACGGACTGCGACAGCACATAGTCTGCCCCCGCTTGATACAACGTCTCAACTGCTTGCGGGCGTATCGCACGACAGATAATATCAATCTGGGGGTTAAGTTTTCGTGCGACGAGAGTTGTATAGATAGCATCCGTATCACTATTGACCGTGACGAGAAGTGTAGAAGCCTCGGTAATCCCCGCTTGTTTTAGGATTGCCCTGTCTGTAGAGCTACCAACCACATCGCCTTGATGCTTATCGATGATGATGTGTTCAATGCCGTTGGAACGCAAAACTTTGGACACCCTTTTTCCGACGTCGCCGTATCCTGCAACTATATAATGTCCCCTGATCGCGCAGTATGCGCCATCAGGCGAACAAATTGAGAGTTCCTTTGCTGCGTTTAGTTGCTTTTTTGTGCCGACGAGCAAGAGGACTGTCGTGTCTGTGATGATTTCCGAAGCAGATGGATTAAAGCTGAGTTTGGCGCCCTTCCATATGGCGATTACTGTCGCTCCAGTTCGCTCACGTATCTTGGCGTCTTCAATAGACGACCCGTTGAGGCCGCTTTCCCCAAGAATCGGGAGCTCAAAAATCCGCAAAGACCCAATCAAAGGAGTGGTGCCAATGAGCCGGTGCGTTATAGGCATTGCGGCTTTATGGCCAATGTCGATGCCAAGGAGTTGCTTAGGTGATACGACTTTGTCAGCACCCGCATAGAGCAAGTACGCCGCGTTCGCCATGTCTTCAACAAGTCCGATAATATCCGCTCGCGTCAGCTTTTTTGCAACAAGCGCTATAATGGCATTCTTTTCGTCACTCTGATTAAGCACGAGTTTCTTTGCGCGCTCTATCTGAGCGTTTTTTAGGGTCACCTCATCGCTCGGATCCCCATAGATGCAGGGAATCTTCCGCTCGACTAATGCCTGCACGACGTCACGGTCGCCGTCGATGACGAGGTAAGGTAAATCCCGCTCGTGAAGCTCTTCGATAATCGTCTCTACCATAGAACTATAACCGACAATCAAAACGTGCTCCTGGGCCTTTGACTTCGTCGGCACTGATGCTCGAACGCTTTGCAGCACAGGCGCGACCACGATGGGGATCAAGATCGCAAAGAACAGTACGATTCCGCTGAGCTCCACAAGCACAGCAAATATCTTGCCGATACTGCTCACGAAGACGATATCTCCCACACCTTGCGTCGTCATCGTCGTGATCACCC
Organism: Methanobacteriota archaeon; assembly: GCA_963720465.1. Lineage (GTDB taxonomy): Archaea > Halobacteriota > Bog-38 > Methanoflorentales > Methanoflorentaceae > Methanoflorens. The sequence continues at coordinate 2,056,166 of OY970393.1, read as the reverse complement.
AATATACCGCGTCAACCGCCGTATAAGATCTACCTTCAGCAGATGCCATCAAGAAAAGGAAGACAAAGCTGTATACGACAACGAGCAGCACGGTGGCCGCAACATAAATGAGTAGAGACTTGCGCAGAGGTTTAATCGCGAACACCTTAGAGCACTAGGAGGCAGTGTAGTGCACGTACGTATCAAATGCCGAATATAAATAGTAACGTCTTTTCAAGTCTTAAAACTCGAATTCGATCTTGCTATGGGTTGCGCCGTATGAGAAAAGTTTATCATAGGCACGCATAATCTGTAGATGCTATGCGCGTGGAGGACGTGATGCGATCGGTGAGAGAGCACCACAAATGGTTCAGCGAATCCCTCCCTTTGATCGCAAGTGAGAACATCACCAGTCCTGCCGTGCGCCAGCTTCTGGCTACCGACTTTGCTCACAGATATGCCGAGGGCACGGTCGGCCACCGGTATTATCAAGGCGTCAAGTATATCGACGAAGTGGAACAGGACGCAATAGATCTGGCTCTCAAACTGTTCAAGGCCGAGCACGTCAACGTGCAGCCTATCTCTGGCGTAAACGCAAACATTGCCGCATTTTTTGCCCTTTCAAACCCAAATGATGCACTCATGGCGCTTGATACTTCGCACGGTGGGCACATCAGCCACGGAGCGAAGTCAGTTGCGGGTATCCGTCATCTCAGGATTGTGAAACATCCATTCGACTACGAAGAGATGAATATCGACAGCGATGCGATGATCGCTACGATTTATGAAAAGAAACCCAAAATCATACTTTTTGGGGCGAGTCTATTTCTCTTTCCACACCCAATCCAAGACGCGCGCGAAGCCGCGCGCGAAGTTGGCGCGGCAATTGTGTACGATTCTGCGCACGTTCTTGGTCTCATTGCGGGCGAGCAGTTTCAGGACCCGCTTAGAGAAGGTGTTGACGTAATGACTGGTTCCACACACAAGACGTTCCCTGGGCCTCAAGGCGGCATCATCTTTTCGACAAACGCGCTAGCCGACGCGATCGATGAGGCAGTGTTTCCGGGTACCGTAAGCAACCACCACCTGCATCACGTCGCTGGGCTAGCGGTCACGCTCGTCGAGATGCTCGAATTCGGGAAAGCGTATGCTCAGCAGACGATCAAAAATGCAAAGGCGCTCGGAGCGGCGCTGTACAACAGCGGATTCAACGTGCTATGCCCTGAAAAAGACTTCACAGAGTCCCATCAAATCGTAATGGACGTGGGGCGCGCGAGTTCTGTGGCGGTTGCTCTGGAAAAGGCAAACATCATTGCCAACAAGAATCTGCTACCCTGGGACGATCATAATGCCCCAGAGAATCCCTCAGGACTGCGATTTGGAACGCAAGAGCTTGCGCGACTCGGGATGAAAGAAGCGGAGATGCGGGTCGTAGCAAACCTTATCACGCGCGTGCTGAACGGCGAGGCACCCGAAAAGGTTAAAAAAGATGTGGTAGAGTTTAAAAATGACTACCAGGAGGTCGAATACTGCTTCAGCCATGAGCTCGGAGCCTATCAATTCCCCGCGTGGTAGATTATTTTTCAACGGAAGTGCAATACTGATCGTTTTTGATATGGATGGCACGCTCATCGATGCTGAGGCAATCGATGAAATAGCCAAAGCTGCCAATGTCGGAGACCTCGTGGCAGCGCTCACGAAGCGCGCCATGATGGGAGAGATGGATTTTGAAGAGGCTTTACGAGAACGCGTAAAGCTCTTAAAAGGTCTCAGGGTGGAGGAGGTTAACAAGGTAGCCTTAAACATCCCTCTTATGAAAGGGGCTAAAAAGCTCATACGCGAGTTGAAAAAAGAGTATAAGGTTGCAATGGTTTCCGGAGGCTTTACGATAGTTGCCGAAAGGGTAGCTCAAGAACTCAAAATCGACTGCCTAGTGGCAAACAAACTCGTCATAGAAGACGGCGTTTTGACTGGCGAGGTTGTTGGACCGCTAGTGCGCCAAAATTCAAAAAAAGACGCGCTGGAAGCGATTGCTAAGAGGGAGGGAATACGACCAAAAGACTGCATCGTTATAGGAGACGGCGCAAACGACATCTCAATGTTTGAAGCTTCGGGGTTTTCGATAGCATTCAACGCAAATCCAATTCTATACGATATTTCAGACGTCATAATCACAAAGAAGGATCTCAGCTTGATATTACCTGTAATCAGGGGAGGGGCGTATGCTGAAAGAGTTACAAGAGAAGAAAGCGCTGCTAAAAAAAGAAGCCGACACCTCGAAGCTTGAGCGAAACCGGCTCAACACAGAAGCAAGTCAATTCGCTGCGAAACGTGATGAGTTGAATGCGAAGACCCGCGCGCTGATAGATAGTGCACAACAGAGCAAGGACAAGCGCGATGAGTACAACAAGCTCGTTTCTGAGAACAAGGAGAAACGCGATAGCCTCAATGAGACGGCAAACAACCTGCTCGCAAAAGCGGACCAAATTAAAAGAAAATTCAGAGTCGCAGGCGGCCTGTCGCTAGGCGAGCTCAAGCGCGAAATTGACCATCTTGAGTTTAGGCAGCAGACCGAGGTCATAAGCACGGAAAAGGAGCGCGAGCTTGTCGAACGTATTGCGCACCTCTGGGAGGAATATAGAAAGAAGCGAGTCGAGCTCGAGAATAACGCCGAACTCAAGGAGGCACTGGAAAAGGCACGGAAGCTTCGAGACGAAGCGAGTGAATTCCACAAGGAGCTAACGGATAACGCAGACCGCGCGCAGGAATGCCACGAAAAGATGCTCAAGTGCTTCAAGGAAGCAGATAAGGTACGAGCTGAGGCGGATGCCGCACATAAGGAGTTCGTGCGTGCACAGGAGAGTGCGGACGAACAGCATCAGAAGTATATCAAGATGGAAAAGGAGTTAAGAGACTACGACAAAATTATATCAAGTCTCAAAAAACGGTCCAAAGAAGCCCGCCAATCGCGCGAGAAGGTCGACGTGCTTAAACGCGCAGAAGAGGTCTACGCAATGTTTAAAGACGGGCAAAAACTCGAAACCGACGATCTCCTCTTGCTCCAGCGTTCCGGGCTGCTGTAGACTTTAGCGACGACCATATAGGCAAGAATGAAACTAGTCCTGTGCATTGATCGTGACGATGATCTGGGGTCGAAAGCGCACCTTCCAGGTCCGATTATCGGCCGAGCTGACGACATGAATGCCGCGTTACAGCTCGGATTGACCGACCCCGAAGATTCCGATATCAACGCCATTTTTGAAGGCATCCGTGTTTATGATGATTTGAAGTCACAAGGAATAGATGCTCAGATCGCGTCCATATCCGGCAATACAGACGTTGGCTTAAAATCAGATCAGATCCTGTCTCAACAGCTTGACCTCGTGCTCAAAGAGGTCAAAGCGACCAGCGTTATCATCGTTTCAGACGGCGCCGAAGACGAGTTTATTCTCCCTATAGTTCAATCCCGGATAAAACTTGATGGCGTAAAGCGCGTGGTCATACGCCAGTCTGAAAGCCTCGAGAGTACCTATTACACCATCAAGAAACTATTCGAAGATCCGAAGATTGCGAACGCCATTTTCATACCTGTCGGACTGATATTATTATTATTTGCGATATTCTCTCTTGCTCAGCACCCCGAATATGCTTTGATTGTGATAAGCGCAGTCATTGGCGTGTATCTTCTCTTTCGAGGGCTTGGCCTCGACGACGTTCTCGTAGGCGTTGCTCAAAGCGTGAAGTCTTCGTTTTACGGAGGCAGTATCTCGTTCGTGACCTATATAGTCGCAATCGCCTTAGCGATCATTGCGACCGCACAAGGTATCATCACGACCTTAGGTTTGGGTGTCGCTGCTTACGGCGGAGTTCTCGCCGCAGCGGCCTTTATTAACACCACCGCATGGTGGTATGTGGCCGCAGCGGTCATCGCGAGCATAGGCCGGGTGATCGACGCTTACCTGAACGACGCGAAAAACGTGTGGCGATACTTGGAGATTCCTTTCTTCATCTTTTCAACCGGTCTGATCTTGTGGAGCGCTAGCATACTCATCCTAGCCCTAGGAGGGAAGCCAGTCCCTGTCCTCAATCCCACTGACGTCCTCATTATACAGACTTCACGGAGCATCCCGATCGTCACTGGCTTCCAGCTGCTCATGTTTTCTATTGCTGGCGCTATCGTTGTAGCTTTAACTGGTATTGGTATATCTTCGCTCGTAAAAAGGGGGCAACAGCCGTCACTCGAGCAGCCTAGTTTGTCCAGTCTGAGCGACAAGTGATTTTGACGAGCAACCGACCTACCTGCAACACGCTAACCGCGGTCTCGCATAACACTCAGAATGTCACTCAGTATGGCGCTTGCTGTCTCTATCGATCCCGCGCCTTTTCCGGCGACGGTAATTTCGCCGGCGGTATCGGTTAGAATTGACGCTGCGTTCAACGTGCCGCTAACGTTGAGAGGGTGCCCTATCGGAACCAGCTTGGGCGAGACCGTAAGCTCTTGGACGTCACCTACAAGTTTCACGGCAAAGCCTCTCTGCCGGGCTAGTTGCAGCGCATCTTGCGTGATGCTATCGATGCCTGTTACGTCAACGTCCTCGAAAGTGGCGCTGCGACCAAAAAACGCATTGGCCAGGATGACAACCTTACAGGCCGTGTCGATGCCTGTTACGTCATACGTGGGATCCGCTTCCGCTATGCCCATATCCTGGGCTTCGCTCAAGACTTGATCGTAATCGAGCGCCTCCTCGGCCATTCGGGTGAGTATGTAATTGCACGTGCCATTCAGTACCCCCCGTATGTCGAGCACTCGAGCGCCTGCGAGAGTGTCGCGTATGAGGTTAACAATTGGCATTGCGCCGCCGACGGTCGCCTCGTACCGCAGCGCGACCCCATTCGTATCGGCAAGTTGCGTCAGTTCATCAAAGGCGGCTACCAGTGGCCCTTTGTTCGAGGTAACAACGTTTCGCTTGTTTTTAAGCGCTTCTCGCACGTGTGTTAATCCCGGTTCACCGCCGTGGATATTCGTAGGAGTTACCTCCACAACGACGTCGTGGTCAATGGTGCGTATCACGTCGAGCGCCGTCAGATTAGAGTTCGCAATGGGCTGACCGCCTCGTTTACGTGCAAGAACGTCGTTTAAATCAGGCATGAGGGCAACCCCTTTTGAATCGGCGATTGCCACGACTTTTATCTGAGGCACGTTTTGCACGATGGTGGCGACTCCTTGCCCTATTGCCCCGAATCCAATGATGGAAAGTGTGAGGGGAGATAGACTATTCCCCATTGCTCGTGCCTCCCGGTGATCCTCGCTCATCTAGCGGTTCGATAACGAGCAGGTCCTTGCGCTCAGCGATCTGTCTGAGAATCCCGATTGACTTCTTCAGTTCCTCATCTCCGGTCGCCATTATTGTGATAACCGCTGACGACGGGCCGTCGATGGCAGGCATTGACAGACTGAGGTCTTGAACCTCCGCAAAACCTGTACCGTCAATTTCATCGATCGTTTCCCTTAAATCGGTATGAATTATGTGACCGATGAGCAAGATGTGCGTCGTGGCCCGAAGCCTCATTTTGCCTACCCGGACGATCGTAACGCCGTTTTGTTCAAGCCCATCCTGAAGTTCCCCAAGCGTCTGTTCGTCAATCTCAAGAATCACAGAAACAGGAACGGTATTACGAAACGTTTTTTTGTCGTGGTGGTGAACGACGCTCGTGATGTTCCCGCCGAGGTCGGAAATGGGAGTTAACACGTGCATAAGTTGACCTGGCGTGTCTTTTAGCTCCAAATCCATCGAAATTCTCATGTTCTGACTCCAAACTTGGTTATATTAATAATGCATTGATCTAATAACCCTTTTCCATGGTCGCCCCCGACTACGACACCATAATGGACGTCATGCAAAGACGGCGCTCTGTGAGACGGTATGGACGAGAGACTATTAACGACGCGCTGTTGGACAAGCTTCTTAAGGCAGCCCAGCTCGCGCCTTCCGCTGGCAACTTGCAAGCACGGGACTTCATTCTTGTCCGTGATCCTAACACGAAACACGAACTCGCTGAGGCGGCGTACGGCCAGTTCTTTATCGCGATGGCCCCGATCGTGCTCGTTGGCTGCGCCAATATTGCGCGCTCGCGCATAGCGTATGGACAGCGTGCTGAGCTTTATGCAGTCCAAGACGTCACCATTGCCGCCTGCTACGTACAGCTTGCGGCCGAAGCTTTGCGCATTGCAACGTGCTGGATCGGTGCGTTCGATGAAAAACGTGTTTCTCAGGCGTTGAAAATACCACTCGACATTCGTCCTGTGCTGATGCTGCCGAGCGGATACCCCGACGAGTCGCCTCAGCCTACGGTGCGAATGGAGCCTAGTCGCTTCACGCACCACGAGCTCTGGAGCTCGCTTGGAGCGTAAATGCCTCTAACTTTTTTGCAACGACGCTTAAGCTGAAGGCAGCAGACTACCGAGAGTTTTATTAACCGGCCGCATTACCTGTCAGTGGTCGTCTATGGTGCAGCAACTTACTGACGCCTGTGTGGAAATCATCGAGGGCATTCTCACAGGCGAGGTCACGCGCGCGAACTTGCAGGCAGCAAAAATAGCGGTAGCACGACGCTACCATCTGTCCTCGTTGCTGACTAACGCGCAAATCTACGGAACTGCACGGGCCCCAATTCGGCGTAAAGTGGTCGACGTGCTACAGCGGAAGCCCGTGAGAACGGCCTCCGGCGTTGCTGTCATAGCCGTGATGACTTCCCCTTATCCGTGTCCGCACGGCAAATGCGTGCCGTGTCCCGGTGGCCCTGAATTCAGCGTGCCTCAAAGCTACACTGGTCTTGAGCCCGCTGCAATGCGTGCTATCCAACACGGGTTTGATCCATACAGGCAGGTAAAAGCCCGTCTCAACCAGTTGCGTCAGACTGGACATCCCACTGACAAGGCAGAACTGATCGTTATGGGGGGCACCTTTACCGCACGTCCCGGCGATTATCAAGAGTGGTTTGTGCGACGTTGCATACAAGCAATGAACGATTTTCCTCGCGCGCTCGGCGAGTCTCACGAATTAGACCAGGTGTTCACGGCAAATGAGCACGCATCGACGAGAGACGTTGGCATCACGTTTGAAACCCGGCCAGATTTTGCAAAACGGCATCACGTCGATGGAATGTTGTCCCTTGGAGCGACTAAAGTCGAGCTCGGCCTTCAGAGTACCTCCGATCGAATCCTCGCCACTATGGAGCGAGGACATAGCGTTGCCGCTGCTGTTGAAGCAAATAGGGCGTGCCGCGATAGCGGATTGAAGGTCGGGTTCCACATTATGCCCGGACTTCCGGGCTCAGATTTTGATTCTGATCTTAAGATGTTTAGAGACTTATTCATCGACGAACGATTCTGCCCGGACTACCTCAAGATATATCCGACGCTTGTGACGGAGGGCACCCCGTTATACGACTTGTGGAAAAGGGGAGAGTACGATGCCTTTGATCTTCGCGATGCCGTTGAACTGATCGCGCAAGTCAAAGCAGAGGTCCCCAAATGGGTGAGGCTCCAGAGGGTGCAGAGAGATATCCCAGCTCACCGAATCGTCGACGGCGTCAAAAAGGGCAACTTGCGACAACTAGCCAAAAAGCGTTTGCGCGAACTAGGGGGCGAATGTAACTGCATACGATGTCGAGAGGTTGGACTCCAAGGCATTACCAACGTTGAAGCCGTCGAACAACGGATTGAAAAATACAGGGCATGTAAGGGCGTTGAGTACTTTATTTCAAGCGTCGGCTTACGTGGCGATTTGGAGTTCCTTATCGGCTTCGCAAGACTAAGGATTCCGCACACTTCTGATAGGCCCGAGATTACAAATGAAACGGCGCTGATCAGAGAGCTGCACGTATACGGGAACTTGGCTGCGCTTGGGGAGCGGCACGAGGAAAAGTGGCAACACCGCGGATTTGGGGCTGAACTGCTTCGAACCGCTGAATGCATCGCAGCTGATTTCGGGAGGCGCAAGATCGCGATAACCAGCGCGGTCGGATACGCGAGTACTATCGCAGCAAAGGCTACGCTAGGGAAGGTCCGTATATGACCAAAGCACTCCGGTAGGCGGGACTACTCGCTGCGATCGATGACTTTCAAAACTGCAGAGACGACGGCGCAACTGCTTACGTGTCTAAAATGCCTTTAAAGAGATTGAGCCGTGACCTCCGAATGGTTTTCTGCCGATACTTCCCCTTGATGTGTGCGGTAAAGTACCTCAAATCAGTTTTTTCGAGGTTAGACCCGAGCGAATTCATGAGACCGTTGTAAATTTCTTCGGAGACAGGAGCATACTGGTAGATGCTTGAATCGCAAAACTCAATCTCGAGCGTCGATGTTTCTTGATCATGGCCAACAGCTCGCACGCTTACGGAGACAACAACCTCTCGGTCCATAAGTAGCACTTATGTTCCTACGAATTAAAGGTATCGAAAAACGGCGGCGACATAGCCACGTCATACGGGGCGCCTTTAGTGCGGACTGATGAATGCGCGTCAGCGGTATTACCTCCCAACTTGGGGGTTAACCTGAATTTAAGCGCCGAATTAGCGTCCGGTTACAGCAGCGATCGAACGCTTTCCGAGCCAGATTTAAGAGTTCTCAAACTGTTTCCCGAAACGCTGGACAATATGAAGTAATGGGCATAGCGATAAAATTCACTGTCGACGAAGGAAAGGCGACACAGACGACGGAGCACGCGTTCGCGATTGACTACTAAGATTCAAACGTCAGCGAAGACACATCCCACAAGCACTCGAAATTCGTATCCCTGGTCGTGAAGCGCATGAAACGATGCTCTGCCCAGCACCCGAGCATGTCGTAGCAGACAACTTATTTATATACTAGCTGGGAATCAATAGTTGTCGTTACAAGCAGGAGGCTCCAGAATTCTCATCTCACGCGTTGTAGTGCTGTCTTTCCTAATTGCTGTAGCGGTAGCTTCGTCGACAGCGGCGCTTTCTTTGCACGCACAACAGGCCGCTGGTGCAGTAGCGGCAACGCCTAAGCCAACCGCGACGCCTACGCCAACCGCAACGCCTACGCCAACCGCAACGCCTACGCCAACCGCAACGCCTAAGCCAACCGCAACGCCTACGCCAACCGCGACGCCTACGCCAACCGCAACGCCTACGCCGGTGGTGAGTGCAACGCCTACGCCGGTGGTGAGTGCAACGCCTACGCCGGTGGTGAGTGCAACGCCTACGCCGGTGGTGAGTGCAACGCCTACGGCCAATCAAACGGGAGGCGGCGCTGATCCTACACTTGTCGGCGCAGCGATAATCGGCATTATTGCGGTTGGGCTTATGGTTGGCTTCTATTACACAACAAGGAGAATGTGACCACGCAGCGCGGACAAAACAAATACGTCGAAGTCAACAAGGGCGCTGTCTACAACCGAATTCTTGAGTTAGATTTTCGAAAAATGGAAAAACGCCACGAACGCCACATATGGCACATAAAATCGATGTGGGGTGGGGTGGCAGGGATTCTTCTCGCTGTTTACGTCGTACTCACGTCTCAATACTTGTACGGCAACGCCATTCTCGTGCGAGGCGACAACTATATACTAGCCGGGGGAACCGTTCTTATTTCGATCGCCCTATGCTACGGGCTCATGTGGATTGGTGTAATACGCGAGTATAGGAAATTCGAAGGTGTGATCGACGAAAGAATCAGGTACTACGAAGACATAATAAACGCGCCGCAGAGCGCGAAGCTCACCGGTGACTAGTCCCGCTTTTTGTACCTCCACGGGTCTTGGTCTTCGTAGGTGAGATCCTTATAGTCTAGCTCATTACGATCTTTTTTCTGGTGGTTGGAGCTATAGGCGATCAGTGACGCCCCTCGGATCAGGACGAATCCAATGAGGATGAGCACGAGTGCAAACAGAACGATCGCGGGAAGATTTAGGGTACTAAGGAGGAGCCCGAGGACCCCCAATTGTGACAGAAGCACGAACGCGCCGGCCATTATCAGCAGTGCTCCCAGGAGATACACCAAAAAAGCGCTTAGTCTCGTGAGCCGTCCTCCTCCTATGTTCCGGCGGCGATTTTCCCCATTAATTCGACGACTTCTTTGAAGCTTTTTACTTTTATTGGACCATAGACCTTGTCCAGCACTAGGGAGTGGGCGTTTCGCCCAATGGCAACAGCGGGCTTGCCCCGGTTGCGTATTTCGACGGTCAAGCCCTCTTCATCGAGGGCGCGGGCCGCAACACCGAACGTCTTCAGCGCGGAAAGTGCATTGCCAATCATTTTATCGCTCTCATCGCCGAGCTTACGACATCAGATCCCGAAACTGCTGGACCAACTGGCCAAGCCTTTCGGGTTCAACTATGTCGACGGAAAGAGTGGTTCCTTCGTCTTCAACTTTGACTTCAATAGCAGGATCGCTGTGTACCTTTAACACGAGTTTCGTGTCGTTCTGATAAATAATCTGAAGGTAGTCTTTGCTTGATCGCACAATCTCGCGTATTCGCTCCGAATCCATAAGTCCATTTGGCATGTAACCTCACCATTTTTATATCAATTTAAGTAGATATAAGCTATACCCGTGCGTTAAAAAGCTTGCGTGCCTATTTCTCACAAAAACGACACGATGTCTGCCAGTGCATTTCAATTCTACCGCACGTTCGTCCCGACGCTGCGAGGGCTGAATGACCCCGTTGTGTTATCCTTCGATAACACGACCTTCGCAAATGCGTACGCGACTGATCCAACAACCCTCCCCCACCATTTCATTCACAGTGGCAACTTTTTCTCACCCCCATATTCGAAAAAGCCCGAACTGCGAACGAAAGAACGGGTTCTCTTATTGCAGGAACAGCTGGTAAACGACCAGACCGATGGTTTGATGACACTCAACGTTCCGGTCAACGGCGATTTCAAAACGCCCTACTGGAAGCGCGTCAAAGCAGATCGTATGAAGGCGCTCGAAACGAGCCTAGAAGCCGCTTTGTGGGCAAAGGAGAACGCTCAACGACCTGATTTGTTGTACGCTGGCTTTGAGGTCGGTACGTTCCGCGATGCCCGTTACATATTCGAGAGAGCTTTAAATGCCGGTTTGACGAAGCTCTCAGCGGGATTTGGACTGTTTTCCCGCCTCGCGAAATTCCGCTCCGAAGATCGCGTGAAACAGTTTGAGGTGCTCGCCGCATACAATCAGCTCTTAAGTGAGTTTGGAGACGCGCAATTTCACGCCTCGGGAGGCAGCTCATTCAACGCCCTCGAGCTTCTCGCATGCGCTAACGTTACGTCAGCAGACGGCTCGAGTGCCGTTATCGCAGGACTCGCGTATGGCTCTGTCTTAACGGCTTCAGGCAGGCTTGTGCGAGCAGACAAACTCGGCGAATGGACGTGCGCCTGCGAATTGTGCTCGAGCAAGAATCCGCTTGACGTGCTCTACGAGCTCAAGCGCTCTCCTGAAGCGCGCGCAAGACACAACGTTCATATGGTGCGCCTTTCAGAAGCGCGTATAAATGACGCTCTCGAGAACAATACGATTGCAGAGCTCACCCAACAGCGGCTTGTTGAGTATGACAAGCAAGAACTGTGGAGATGCTATGCCATCGTGAGCGAAAAACTGCCGCGGGAGTAGGGACGTGCTTAAAGCAGTGATGTTCGACTGGGATGGGACGCTTTACAATTCGGTCATTCCCACGTACGAGAGCTATCTAGGCGTCATGGACGCTTTCGGCCTGCAACAGGTAACCCTCGAAGAGTTCCGCCAAGAGAGTCGTCCCAACTATCACGATTACTACTTGTACTTAGGGATACGCGAAGACGACTGGGCAATCGCAGACGCGGCGTGGATGGACTGCTACGAGCGACACAACAAGGAATGCGTACTGTTCGACGGTACTGCCGACGCTCTGCTTGAACTGAAGAAGAGGCATTTGAAGCTTGGCCTCGTCTCTGGTGGGTCTCGCGAGCGCGTGACGAGCGAAGTCATTGAACAAGGAATCGAGGCGTACTTCGATACCATGTTGTTTGGCGACGATGTCGGATTTGAGCACGGGAAGCCAGCGCCGGAAACCTTGCGTATGGCAATAGAACAAGCGCGCGTCGTCGCCTCAGAGGTGCTCTACGTGGGCGACATGGTCGAAGATATCCTTATGGGAAAAAAAGCGGGGACAAAAACGGCCGCGGTGCTCTGCGGCTTTGCCACGCGTCAGTTGCTGATCCGCGCCCAGCCCGATTTCGTGCTGCGCGACGTAAGCACCTTGCCCGATGCCATTAAAAAGGAAGTTTGAAGAGGATGAACCCCTTCATTCGACGCTAATGTGCGACTTCTCTTCTTCAGGTTGGACGCGTTTCAGCCTCACCTCAAGAACGCCATTTCGGTACGTTGCCTTCGCGCTGTGTGGGTCAACCTTGACGGGGAGTTCAACGCTTTCAGAGTATTTTCTAAACTCGTTTTGGGCTTTGATATCGAGTCTGCTCTCCGTGGTGTCGAGCTGCACATCCGTTCGATCCACGCCGGGCATCTCGGCAATAACGTGAACTTCTTCAGTCGTCTCCATAACGTCAATCAGGGGCTTTCTCTCGTCCTCCATCTTGACGCTCCTGCCAAAGGGCTGGATATTCCCGAATTCTCGCACTTCTGGCGCTTCGCCCGGGTGCTGCGTCATTGAGAACCCGTAAATGAAGGGTTTTGGTTGCCTCCCTTCCTGCAGGTCTCGCAGCATCTGATCCATCAGCTCTTCAAATCCTTCGCCGAAAAAGTCATCGAAAAAACTCCTTCGTTTTTTCGCCATTTTTTAAGCCTCCTTTTCTTCATTCACGCTTTTGGTGAGTGTGTTTCATCTCATGCATAACCTGCAAATTCAGGCTTTGCAGCATGCTCCTTCGGCTCTTCTTCCGTAACCGAGAACTTTGCAAACTCCGTTGCGATCTTCTCATACTGGTGAAGGATGTCGCGCGACGCCGTCGGCTTGACCCGATTGATTGCAGCGTACAGATGCGCTTTCGTAATCCGTATCGTCGGCGCCCCTTCTTTAACCTGCTCGGGCGTCATGTCGTCTCGGATGAAGCCTCGGAGAGCGAGCATCGCGCCTTCTCTACAAATTGCTTCGATATCGGCACCAACGTATCCATCGGTCTCTTTGGCAAGCTGCTCGATGTCGACGTCGTCTGCCAGCGGCTTTCCGCGTAGGTGGATCGCAAATATCTGCGCGCGACTCGACACGTTTGGGGGCGGTATGTACACGAGCCTGTCAAGTCGTCCGGGCCGCAAGAGAGCAATATCAACCATATCGGGCCGATTCGTTGCGCCGATCACCACCACGTCCTTAAGCTCCTCTAAGCCATCGAGCTCGGTCAGCAGCTGGCTTACTACCCGCTCCGTCACGTGCGAGTCTGAACTCGCCCCTCTTGTCGGTGCTACCGCGTCAAGCTCATCGAACAGGATGATGGTCGGTGAGACCTGCTTGGCGCGCCGAAACGTCTCGCGCACGCCTTTTTCCGACTCGCCAACCCATTTGCTCAAAAGCTCGGGCCCCTTTATGCTAATAAAGTTAGCCTCGCTTTCCGTTGCGACCGCCTTGGCTAGGAGCGTCTTTCCTGTGCCTGGAGGGCCGAAGAGCAACACCCCCTTTGGCGGCTTCGTGTTGATCGTACTAAACGCGTCGGCGAATTTTATTGGCCACTCCACGGCCTCTATCAGCTCTTGTTTGGGCGCTTCAAGCCCCCCGACGTCTTGCCATTTCACGTTCGGCGCCTCAACAAACACCTCGCGCATCGCGGAAGGCTCGATGTTCTTCTGGACGTTCGTGAAGTCTTCCGCGGTGACCTGGAGCTTATCGAGCACATCTTGTGAGATCTCTTGTTCAAGGTCAATCTCGGGAAGGATCTTTCGAAGTGCGTGCATCGCCGCTTCTTTTGATAGGGCAGCGAGGTCAGCACCGACGAAGCCGTGCGTCGTACGGGCAAGGTTCTCCAGGCGCACGTCGCCGGCGATGGGCATACCCCTCGTGTGCACCTGTAATATTTGGAGACGACCAGCCGCATCGGGCACTCCAATTTCGATCTCTCGGTCAAATCGCCCGGGCCTCCGCAGCGCGGGATCGATTCCTTCCGGACGATTGGTAGCGGCGATCACCACGACCTCTCCGCGCGCCTCGAGGCCGTCCATTAGCGCGAGCAGCTGTGCGACGACGCGCCGCTCCACCTCCCCCGTTACTTCGCTCCGCTTGGGCGCGATCGCGTCAATCTCGTCTATAAAAATGATCGCAGGAGTATTGTCCGACGCCTCCTTGAACAGCTCCCGGAGGTGCTGTTCGCTCTCACCGTAAAACTTGCTCATTATCTCCGGGCCGCTGATGTTGATGAAGTAGGCGTCCGTCTCATTCGCGACGGCTTTCGCAATGAGTGTCTTTCCCGTGCCCGGTGGGCCGTAGAGCAAGACGCCTTTTGGCGGATCGATGCCAAGCTTTTGGAATAGCTCTGGGTGCCGTAGCGGCAACTCAATCATTTCTCGAACCAAGGCGAGCTCGCGTTTGAGGCCTCCGATATCCTCGTAGGTGACGTGAGAAATCGAACGTTCCGCCGCCACCGTCGGCTTTTCTTTAAGCGTTATTTGCGTGCTCTTCCCGGCGATAACTATGCCTGCTGGCTGGGTGGCGGTGATTACAAAAGTTATCGGATTGCCCAGCATTTCGACCCGAAGGGTCTCGCCCTTCTGCACCGGACGCCCCTCGAGGAATCGCATGAGATAATCCTCGCCGCCGACGATGCGCACCGGTTGGGTGGGGGCCAGCGTGATCTTCACTGCCGGATTCGATTTTGCCTTGCTAATGACGACTTTGTCGTCGATGCCAACGTGTGCGTTACCGCGAATGTTACCATCGATTCTGATGATGCCGAGGCCGCGGTCCTCTGGGTATGCCGGCCACACCACTGCGGCTGCTCTGTTGCGGCCCATTATCTCGATGATGTCGCCACTTACGAGCCCGAGTTGTCGCATGGTATCCATGTCGATTCGGGCGATTCCCCTTCCCGCGTCGCGATGATACGCCTCGACGACTTTAAGCGTTACTTCTTCTGTCATTTTTCGATTGTCTCCTATTTCGTGCGCGTGATGCGTTTATGAGCTTATACATTCCTACCTCGCCAGCCAGTACGTCTTGGCATCTATTCTTCTTATTTTCCCTCGTTTTTCGAGGTCGAGTAGGCGCTCTGACAGCACCTGGCCAGGTATCGCGAGCCCTGCTGACAACTGACGGACAGTCTTCGGCCCGGTTAGCAGCAGCGAAAGGATGTCATATTCAATGAAGTCATGCGATATTCCGTCGATTTTCCTCGCGCCACGTTCCATCACTTCATTCATCAACTCTTGTACCCTTCGCTGGGCGCCCATTAGTTCACGGTTTGCCCTTCTAAGGCTATCGAGTGTTTCAGCCACGTCGGCTAGACTGCGCGTCTTGAGTTGTATCTCGCCTATCGGAGTTGAGAACTCAGTGACGCTTGGTTCCTTCTGTCTAGGGTTCGCAGTTTCGACGTCATAGCTGAACGGAGAGATTTGAATCTCAAGCAGCACGTTGTCGGCGATGTGGAAGTACTTCCGCCTTCGCTCGTCGACAAAGAACGCGATAATGCCAGCCCGCTCGAGCATGCTCAGATGGCTGATCACAGCCTTTGGCGCCACGCGTAGTCTTTCCGAAATCTCGGTCACGTAAAATGGCCGCAGCGACAGGAGTTTCAGGATATTGCGGCGATTTTCATTGCCGAGAATGTCAAGGAGTGCTGCTTCGTCCATTGCTCTTTCTTGGCGTGTCACGGTCGGAATGGATCGTAACACTAACTTATAGTTAGTTTCAATTCTATATAAAAGTTAGTCAAATTGGGGCTTTGTAAAATTAGTAGGAAAACGAGCTGACTTTTTTAACAGGGGCGTGACTTTTTTAACAAACGGCACTTCTTTTACAAAGCCTCAAATTGGCTCTGGTGAGACTCAGGTTGGCGTAACTGTTGAATCAGCGGTTGGTGAAACGGTTGGTGAAAAAGAATGATTGCGTAGAAGAATAAGAAGCAGATACTTAATAGCCTTCTAAGAACTTCTGGAAGACAGCATGAACGAAATTGAACGAAATATACTCTTAGAGGACTTCAAGGGTTATCTAGAGGAAATATGGGCTTGGGCTTACAACGAGCAGGTTGCTTACTTTTTGCGCGAAGCCCGAAAGTTGCCTCTTCCTAAAGACATCCAAGACATCTTCATTACAAGTTCTCCACAGGATGGCCAGACAATGCTTGAAGATTTATGGATATTTTTGGAAGGCTATTGCATAAAAGTAAAAGACTTTTTAGAGGTAGAAAAAGGAACAGAACCTGAGATAATTGAGCTAGTGCCACTGAAAGGCGAAGCAAAGTGTGTGCGTATTACGAAACAGAACTTCAGCTTCCAGACCGAATCTGGACGCCGACGAGAACCTAAGCCGATGCTCGAAATATCAATCAAACTAGAAGATTACCAGACCTTAGATTTCAAAGCCGTAGAAGCTGTAAATTGTAAGCATTTGCTCGGAATCTATAGGAAGTATTTCGCGCCGCTGTTCCCAGTTTAATCTCAAAATAACCACGCGGAGGAAATTCAGTGCCACAACCTGAACTGAATCTCCTCAGACGTCTTGCACATAGCCAAAAAAACTGCACGCAATCTAAGCATACTATTTTACCGTGATAATGCGTCACGTTAGGAAAAAAAAGAAAACGCATCTTTAGCGATGCGCACTTGTAATTTCGCTCTCTTGTACGCTACTCGTGAATTGTTATTAGAAAACTATGTCAAGCGTCAGCATGAGTATGACGGTGACTGCTGCGCTGAGGAGTGCACACAATATCGTCAGTGCAATGCTGACACTACAGTATCAAACAATCTTTTTTTCCGGGATCGGGGTCGACCGCCAGCCACTTATTTTCTCCTCAATCCAAATCAATAGTCACAGCCTCGGCCTGCGTTTTCCCTCCGGGCGCTTGACTACGCCTAAAGAAATCATAATATGTCTTAAGTCCTGATGAAATACACAGCACATCTGTCGCTGTGTAACCCCCACATTACTTTTACCCGCCTCTTCACTGCATTGTGCAACCGTTCGACCTTGTTAAGTTTGCTCCGAGCGGTCAAGCAAGTGGCAATCGCTTGCTCGCTCGCAAAGTGGTGGCCGCAAACTTCTTGTTGAACGCCTTGTGACGCGACCGCCTGGCGCCTGATCAGTAGCTCAGGCTTCCGTGGTTGCGTGCATCTCTGAATAGCTTTGTGCGCCTTCGCTGACGAAAGCTTAAAGATTTGATTCTCATCATCGTCAGAACGTGCGGAACTAAGAGCACGTTGACAAGCTGGCGCAAGCTACCGACTATAAATCACGGAACAGCGCTCGTAGAAGATCACAACGCATTTATACGCAAATTGACGTTCACTATTGGGGTGCACTATTTCGATTCAGAACCTGGAAGCCGGGCATGTCCAAGCAGAATGAAGAACTGAAGCGTCGCGTATTCGCGATTTTCCAGCCTCTTCCTGTAGGTGAGGCCCGCGTCGTTGCGGCGCACCGTCGCGATGCTTCGACAGCTACGCGCGTACGTTTCTTTTTGATAGCACTGATCTGGTTACTCGTATTCCTCGCCATACTCGCCAGCTACAGCAGCATATACCAAAGATATCACGAGCTCTTTGACGCAGTATTTGCTTTTGCAATCGTGGTTTTTACCATCGAACTTTTACTCCGTTTGTGGTCTTGCACGGTAGATCCGCGGTTTAGCAGTCCGATCAAAGGCAGACTAAAATGCCTTTTTACTACATCGCTGCTCATAAATCTGATTGTCATTGTGCCTTTTTATGCCAAGCCATTGTTTCCCGGAGCAGACGTAATCATCGATGCCGCGATAATTCTCATCATGCTCAAACTGCTCACGTACTCTAGTGTATTCACCTTCGTTCTCGATATTCTAAAAGCGAAAAGAAACGAACTCGCTACGGCGCTTGCAATCGACATAATCTTGTTGATAACCTTCTCAAGCTTCATGTTCATTATTGAGCATCCGGTAGACCCGCACGATTTTTCAAGCATTCCTGCCGCTGGGTGGTGGGCGGCCCAGACCTTAACCACCGTAGGCTACGGGGATCTTGTCCCTACGACAGCGCTCGGGAGAATCTTAGCAGTCTTTGCAATGTTCTTAGGCATAGCCACTTTTGCCATTCCGATCGCCATTGTCGGCGCTGGCTTCACCGAGGCATTCGAAGCGCGACGGAGCGGACAAGGGCAGCTGCAGGCCGCCGACCCGTGCACCTTGCTCGGTAATTTGGCCGATCTCAAAGAGCAAGGAGTTATCACTGAGGAGGAGTTCGCGGCCAAGAAACAGGAGCTTTTGGCCCGACTCTGACCCCGTTTGCTCGGATGAGCGGTGCTTCCCGCGACACGCGGACGTTTCGATGTGTCCGCAGTCTCGCAGTCCGGGCACCTACAGCGAAACAAAGCGAGACCAATACGTTTTTCCCGTGCGGACGATATGCTTAGTGAGGGGTGAACCGATGGATATTATCTTTGCAATGGACATTAGGGGCGGAGTCGTCGTAAAAGGCTACAGAGGCGATCGAGAACGATATGAACCTATTGAACGCCATAGTAAGATCTGCACGACATCAGATCCGCTAAATGTCGTTGACGCCATTAAGCCAAGGAGGACGTACGTCGCGGATCTCGATCGGATCCTCGGGTCAGGTAGCAACTCACTCATTATCCAACAAATAGGCGCACGCACAAAAACCCTTATCGATATGGGGATCCGGCGGCTCGATGATGTCCGAGAGGCTGAGCGAATTGGTGATACAGCGATAATTGGCACCGAAACGGGCAGCCTCGGCGTGATTCGAGCAGCTCAATCGATGAGGATCGCCGTCAGCATCGACATGAGGGAGGGAAGCGCCATGTCCCCCGATCCAGCACTTTCCGGGGATCCTCTTGAGGTTATCGAGAGGATGAACCTCTACAAGATGAGCGAACTGCTCGTGCTGAATATCGACCTGGTGGGAACGAAGCACGGGGTCGACTTTGATTTCATAGAGAGGGTGATCGACGTTTCGGGACATCCAGTTGTTGTCGCCGGCGGAGTAAAGAACAGTGAAGACTTAGATACGCTCGAAGATCTCGGCGCTGCAGGCGTTATTCTTTCGACGGCGATTCACGAAGAGATAATCCCGGTCGATCTCGTCCGATAGAAAGCAAAAAACAAAAAAAGATTAGAGCGGAGCAGCCCGCGCGTTCTCCGCCCTAAAACGCTCTTTACAAAACAGGCAGGTACCGTTCGAGCTCGTACTGGGATACCTGGATGCGATACTCATCCCACTCTTTCTTTTTGAGTTGGATGAGACGGTCAAAGACGTGATTGCCGAGTGCGCGTCGCACGAGTTCTGAGTTCTCGGTCTCTTTTATGGCGAGTCCCAAGTTCTCGGGGAGTGAACCAATGCCGTGTGCATCGAGCTGTTGCGGCGTCATTTTGAAGATGTCCTTCTCGACGGGGTCAGGGAGGTCGTAGCCCTTTTCGATTCCGTCCAGCCCGCTTGCCAGCATTACGGCAAAGGTGAGATAGGGATTACAGGCCGGATCGGGGCAACGCAGTTCTACCCTCGTTGCGAGCTCATTCCCAGGCTTATACATTGGCACTCGTATCAGTGCCGATCTATTTCGCCGCGCCCACGAAATGTAAACAGGCGCTTCATAGCCGGGAACCAGTCGCTTGTATGAGTTCACCCATTGACTCATGACGAGACAGAATTCGTTAACGTGTTTCAGCTGCCCAGCAATGAATCCCTTGCCCATGTCTGACAGATGGTACGCGTCATTGGGGTCGAAAAATGCATTCTTCTTTCCGCTAAACAGCGATTGGTGCGTGTGCATGCCGCTTCCGTTCTCACCAGGTATGGGCTTCGGCATAAATGTAGCATAGTAGCCTGCCCGTAGCGCGATCTCCTTAACGACGAGGCGGTACGTCATGACGCTGTCGGACATTGTCAAAGCGTCAGCGTAGCGCAGATCAATCTCGTGTTGGCTAGGGCCAACCTCGTGGTGACTATACTCAACACGAATGCCCATGTCTTGCAGCGCAAATATCGTGTCTCTCCGAAGATCAGTCGCCTGATCCAACGGGGTAAGATCGAAGTACCCGCCGGTATCAATGATATCAGCGCATTGATTGTTTGCAAAATAGAAATACTCAAGTTCCGGCCCAATGTTGAATGTGAGGCCTTTCTTCTCTGCTCGCTGGAGATTTCTTTTGAGGACGTACCTGGGATCCCCCTCATACGGCTTCCCCGACGGTTCAAGCACGTCGCAGATGACTCGCGCAACGCCCTTTTCTTTTGGCCGCCACGGCAATATCGCAAACGTGCTGGGATCCGGCTTCGCAATCATATCCGACTCCTCAATCGTCTGATAGCCGATGATTGAGGAGCCATCGAAGCCCATTCCTTCATCGAGAGCCCCTTCGAGCTCGTCTGTTGTGATTGCAAAGCTTTTCAGAGAGCCGAGGATGTCCGTAAACCAGAGTCGAATGAACCTGATGCCATGTTCTTCGACTTGGGCCACAACATAGTCTTTGTCCTTCGTTTCTGCCATGGAAAATCTCCTGTTCGTAATTCTCAGTAGGAAATTACGTTCCGCTTTAGGCAGTAATGAAATATAAGCATTTCCAACGCTACCCTGCGGAGAAGGCTGATCGCAGCGCCAAGCAGCACAGGTCAGCGGTGCTTACAATCGTTGATTAAGGAGCTTTACATCCATGAGAGCTGAGATCGAATGCACCTTCACGGCTATTTCCAGCTCATAAAGTGCCGCCATTGGATTTGCTCCGGCGTAATTGTTGATCTCGACAACGTCATTTTCAGCGCAGATTCCAGGCGAACTTTCCTGCATGGGGCTCTCGATCCAGCCGACGATGCCTGCTTTTTTAGCGTCCAAGAGCAGTTCGATGGATTTTTCAGATGCGACAGCCGGCACGGTTCTAACGTTAGCGAGGACCGTGCCTTCTCCGCTCCGTGCTGCAGCCAAAATGGAGGTCATACGTCGTGCGGTGAATATTTGAATCGGATCGAGCGAAGTTCCGCCGTATGAGATGAGATCAGTGTAGGCGATTGGCTGGCTGTTTTTGATTCCGAGAAGCCCCCCATATTTGATGCTAGACGGGATCCCGTGCTTGATTAAGATGCCATCGACAGTCATGCTACACATAGTCACGAGTCCTACAGACCCATAAGGAATGAAGACGGCACCAACCTTATCCCCCTCCTCTAGAACACGCACGTACGGGCTAACAGTGTATCCGCTATCTATAGTCTCGGCTGCCGCTTCTATTGCAACATCGAAGTCATTCTTGTCGATAGTCGCGACATTGACTATGATGTCACCATTTCTCAGCTTCAGGTCGAAACTCGTCCGGTAAACCAGCTCGTCGATCTTGGTTATGACAAATCCGACCCGATCTCCAACTATCGCTTCATCCAACTCTTTCAGGCCTTTTTCGGTGATGACTCTGCCTGCGTTACCGATTTTAGTCGTAAAGCCTTTGTAATCAAGCAGCACCAAATAGTGGCGTACGGCGCGTTCTCCTATCGGGTATCCTCGTTGACTTAAGTTTGCGGAGATCATCCGCGCTCCGATAGCCTCATCAGTTTCGTCGAGAATTCGTAGGATTTCGATTAGCTTTCTCTCTGTCTCGATGTTCGTCATGAAAAGGTCGCAGAACACTTACGCGCTTATTTGAGCCATCAGGCCCCCCAGATGCGCTAAAGTAATAAGGAGGGCACCTTATTTGTAGTTTTCCGAGTTAGTTTCAATACCGATAAGCTCCTTCGGATAACTATGGGCTCGTAGGGTAGTGGACTATCCTCTTGGACTTCGGAGCCTGTGCGGAGACATCCAAGAACCTGGGTTCAAATCCCAGCGGGCCCGTCAATCTGCTCTGCAACGAGCAAGCGCGAGCGCTTTTGTTAGTTCCCGAGGCTCCTAAGCGGCGCCGGAATCGAACCGCCCCTTCTGATGAACTTTTTGGAGCTAAATGCGTTGATTGGCACCACCGGCGCAGCCCCGAGCAATCCGCCGAAATCAATCATGTCTCCTTCCTTTCCTACGGGAATAAGCCGCACACCCGTCGTTTTGTCGTTGATGACCCCGATCGCGCACTCGTCAGCAATTATTCCCGCGATTGTCTCGGCTGGTGTCGCAGAAGGAATGCACACCATGTCAAGCCCAACCGAACATACAGACGTCATTGCCTCAAGTTTCTCAAGCCCAATGGCACCGACGCTGATTGCTTCAGCCATGCCAGCATCTTCGCTGACCGGTATGAACGCACCACTGAGGCCCCCGACGCGTGAAGACGCCATCGCGCCTCCTTTCTTGACGGCATCAGTAAGCATAGCGAGTGCAGCGGTCGTTCCGGGCGCCCCACACCGCTCAACCCCCATTGCTTCGATGATCTGTGCGACAGAGTCCCCCTTCTGGGGGGTAGGCGCTAACGAAAGGTCGACAATTCCGAAATCAACATTCATTCGTGCCGCTATCTCTTTGCCTACCAACTCCCCCACGCGAGTTATCTTGAATGCGGCGCGTTTGACAACCTCGGCAAGCTCACCAAGGTCACAATCTCCCATCCGCTCCACTACAGCCCTAATGACGCCTGGGCCCGATATACCCACGTTCACGACCGATTCGGGTTCGCCTGGGCCGTGAAAAGCACCGGCCATAAACGGATTATCAGGCGGCGCGTTTGCAAAGGTAACCAAACGGGTGCAAAGCGGCGGATCGATGCGAGCAAGCTCCTTGATGACTCTACCCATTCGCAGCGCGGCATCGATGTTGATGCCCGCTTTGGTCGTAGCGATGTTCACGGAGGCACACACCTTTTCTGTCGTGCTCAGTGCCTCCGGAATTGAACTCACGAGTGCCTCAGTCCCGATTGTAAAGCCTTTCTGGACGAGGGCCGAGTAGCCTCCGATAAAGTCGACGTTTAACTCGGACGCGGCTTCGTCCATCGCGCGCGCTATCAATGGACCAGATTGCGGATGGACGTCGATCAAGGAGCCAATAGGCGTTACCGAGATGCGCTTGTTTACTATCGGCAACGAATAGCGCGCTACCGCTCGATCGGCTTCTGAGCGCAAATTAGACGCAATAGACACGATCCGATCGTGCACAGCTTGGGCCATTCGTTTAGGGTCGTCTCGCACGCAGCCCATCAAGTTGATGCCTACAGTGACTGTTCGTATGTCGAGATGCTCGTAGAGGATCATGTCGAGTGTCTCGAGTATTTCATCAGCGCTGAAGATCATAACTCCCCTTTAGCGTAGCGCGATGCGAGCATAGCTACAGCGGGCATTCGCCGACGATAAACTTAGTCTTTGCGGTGTTTCACGGCGTGCACCGGGATCGCCATTCAAGTCACACTCAAGCCACCAAAGCCCCAGTCGCGAGAAGAGAAACGAATGCTGACTGACCGCGTCCGATTTCGGTTCGGCTGGCGCAAGTTCGCCTCGCAATATAAGCGATTGCCAACCAACAACTTCGGAAACGTTTTCTAAGGCCGCGTGAGATGCAAAGAAAAAAACGGACCCGGAGGGATTTGAACCCTCGACCACCGGCTTAGAAGGCCGGTGCTATATCCTGACTAAGCCACGGGCCCCTTTTATTCCATGCTAGCAACTCATACTTATAAATGTGTCAGATAAGGCGACTAAGCAGCGGGTCGCTTTCAGCAGCAGGACTCCGGCCTCTGAAGCATCTCTCGTAGCGCAACAGACAATGAAAAAAGCGCCGGCATCTGCACACGGATGCCTTCGTCCTCCACGTATCGCAAGGCGTTCTCGTGTGGGGCGCAACTTACACGGAGCCGAGCCCAGTTTAAGCTCAGATCAGTTCATCGACCTTCACAGTGGCTTACTTCTGCGGTCTCGACTGCGATGATCTTGCCTGGACCTGCGTCCTCAATGCCACGCAGCCGGCACGTGTGTTCGCGCAGCTCGAGCTGAACCCGGGCCGACATAACCTCACGTTCTTCATAGAAGTCGCCCACCCTGTGTGAGACTTTTTGCATTGAAATGGTTTTGTTGCGCACGCGAGCTAAAACCCCAGTCGTGCCGATCGCAAGGTCGTGCCGACTGGTGTCCGTCACAAACACTTCGTCACCAACGTCAGCCGCAAAAACAATTGGGATGTTATGAGCACTGCGCAACTCAAAAGTTCTAATGCGCTTTATCTCGAGGTCGTCGATTGACTCTTTTGATATACCGGTCAAAGCTAGATGTCTCATGTGCTCACCCGTACATGACCTGAGTTGGTCCCTTCGTTTCGGTCTGTTCTGCCCCTTGAACCTGCTCAGCAAGCTTGTGTAGCTCTGTTTCGATCTGGTCCGCTTCCTCAACCAGCTTCTGCGTGCTGATGTTCAAGTTCAATACGTTGCTTACCACGTCGATGACTCGAGCAGCTGCGCGGGGATCGGGAGTGGGGCCTTGGGTTTCTCCCAAGAGGCAAAGTGCCGGGAGCTTGTTAACATGACTCTCATTCATTATGCTTCCGGCGATACCCGAGATGCTTCCCGTCACCAAGGTCTCGGTTTTATCCTTCACGAGACCAAGTTGTTCGGCGCCAGTCGCGGCGGCATAAACGGTGCGTTCTTCGCGCATCGTAGCGATACCGGCGATTGGTATATTGAGTTTCGCATTCAGGCTCTGCGCCCAGCCAATAACTGCTTTCCCTATGTCATAAGCAATCATTGGGTGAATGAGGATATCCGATAGCACTACGATGAAGTTGTTTTGAGGATCGTCATAGATTCTGACTGGGGCGTGCGTGAGTCCATCAAAGAGCACCGTAATGGGCGGAAATAGGCGAGATTCGATAGTTCCTATCTGCTTCATTTTGAGCTCGGATGCTATTTGTGTGGCCACGATGTTGCCAACGAGGCCGATTCCGGGGAATCCCTCGAGGATTGTGGGGTTCTTTGAACTCACCTCTTCTTCAATAATCATGTTAACGTATTCGTTGTCAGTCGTTCCGGCTTTCATAATGTATCAGCGTCCATAATTGCTCACTTTCTAAACAATGACCCATTACTAAGTAAATACTTTATCTAACCATTCCGCGACTCTTCTCTTGGTCTCAGAACGGCCTCGGATAATCGCGTCCTTTGCGGAGCGCATATAAACAATGCGCCGCAAAGAACGTATAGGTCTCATCGCCCACAGGTCGTGACTGCAATTCAAGCATATGCGTTCAAGCGAGGATTCAAGAAGGATGCCAATCAGCGGGTTGTCGAAGCACTCAGGGTGTGCTTTGGCATCGACATCAACGTGCGCGACGAAGAGTACCGCTTAAGCTACGGGGCACTGCAAAAGATTACGATACGTGTGGCCGATACGTTGCTCGTAGATACCGAATCTAGTACCAGCGTTCCCGAAGCAGTAATGATCGATACGAACGCGCGGTTCCGCTGTTTTCTGGAAAAAGCTACCGGATACACAGCAAAACAGCGTGCAAAAAAGGCTCAAGAAGCAGTAAAACGCGCCAGAGGGGGCTAATCTGCGCCCCAGCTCTACCTACTCAACGTAGATTGCCGGTTTCATGGGAAGTGCTCGCCTCGCGCGATTCGCAGGATCGTACACGTTGTCATTTTCTGCGCAGACGTACACGTGTTTCCCAAATTTTCGCGTCATGTAGTCCTTAGCCGCGAGAAGAGCGTCTGATTCGGCCTTGAAGTCGAGGGCGTCGGCAGATGAGGCCTCGTGAGCGAGCGATTTGACAAGATCAGGTGCGACACGAGCGATTTCTTTTACGTACATACGCAGAAGGGGGTCGTCTTTGGCTCGGGCTATGATGTTCTTGATCGACGGATCATCAAGCCCACGCGCGACGGCGTAGAGGGTGTATTTCCACTGAGCCGGAAGGTAGATGAAAATTGATTCGGTTTCCCGCTTTATTGCGGCTTGTATGTTTGAGATATCACTGATCACTTCATCTAAAAAGCCCTTTTGCAGAAGTGTTTCGGCATAAAGATCGTTATACAGCGGGAATTCTGCGAGGGAAATGTAACCAGACTTCTGCATTCTCTCCCACAGCTCCTCAGCAATGTGAGGCACAACTGGCGCTAGCACACGGAGCCATATATCGATGACGTCCCAGAGCGTGCGACGCTTCTCGTTACCGTCCAAAATCATCGATTTATACTCTTCAACCCGGTTTAAGTGCTCAAAAAACGCTTCAGTGACGTACTTTCTGTACGAGAATTGATGTGCGGCTTCAGACGTTTTGGATACCATAGCCTTAGTCGCTGCGAGTATCCATCGACTCGCAAAGGAGAGTTGCCCATTGTATTCCGGCCTCGCCGCTTCGACATCCCTCTTCGTCGCGTGCCAAAACCTCAGAAGCCTCTTTTTGACCATGTCGACGTCTTTTTCTGTCCAGTCAACGGTTGAATTCAGATCGGCAATGGACACCAGACACAGCCGCACGAGGTCTGCACTATAGACCTCCGGAACTGTCGCAATGGGAATTACGTTACCCTTGCTTTTCGACATCTTCACCCCTTCGCGAACGAGAAGCTCGTTGAGAGTGACGATCTTTGGCCAGCACGTCTCCGGAAACAGTATCGCGTGATGGAACAAAAAGAAGCTCAGGTGATTGGATATGTGGGCGATAGCAGTGTGCCGATGATCGTTCGGATACCAGTATATGAAATCTTTTCGCGCAGCTCTGATCACCGTCTCTGGCAAACCTGTTTGCTGGCAGACGTCCGTAACGTCGCCCTTGCCCAGGAAAACGTGGTCAAAGAAGGCTGGCGTTAGCCGCTCAGGGTCACACTCGCGTATGTGCTTGATGACGGTATAGAGCGCCATGTAGATAACGGAATCAGAAAGCGGCTCAATTATCCAGTGCTCGGTTGAGAATGGAAATTCCGTCCCAAGCCCCCTACGCCGAACGCACGGTCGTTGATCGAGCCACTCAAACGTCTGGACGAACTGTGCTCGGTATGTCTCTGGTACGATTTCAAGCTGGTCAAGCAATTCGAATGCTTTTTCTTTCCAGTGAGGGTCGCCATAGTTGAGGAAATACTGGCCAGGCTCTACGGCGACAACCACCCGGCCTCCGCATCGACAGAGTCCTTTTGTTGAGGTCTCATAAATGCTCGACGCGGCATTTCGACTATTGAGGAATTCAACGATATCCTGCTTTACGTCGCGCACTAGCCGGCCATCAAATTGCTCAGCAGCTTGCTTGAGAATCCCGGTATAAAATTCCTCTCTGTAAAGTATGTTGGTAATATGGCTAAGCGTCTTGTCGTCGAGTTGAGACCGAACGCCGTATCGCTCGCATAGCTCTGCTGCGGGAAAATCCCCGTACCCGTCGATTTTGACGAGAGATATCGGCTGTATAGCTTGAATATCGCGGCTTAACGATGAGATATCAACGTCTAAATCTGTGCTCCCTTGCTGCTTTAGGTCGTTCAGCGCTGCCCAATCATAGGGGGCGTGAGCGGGGACACTCATGACGATTCCGGTACCGTGATCAGAATCGACGAAAGACGCCGGAAGAACAGGTATTTTACGTCCGAGAGGGCTGATGCAATGAGCCCCTAGGAGAGAGGTGCCCTGGAACTCCTCAATGATAGTGACCTCCCGCTGCTGATAGCGCAACTTGGAGGCACTTTGGTGGGAAATGATCCACACCTCACCGTCGACGTAGGCTTTGACGTAGGTCGCGTTTGGCGCAACCCAGAGATTTGTTACCGCAAAAACTGTTTCAGGGCGCAGCGTGGCCGTGACGACATAAGCTTCGTCTAAAGAGAACTTGATCCCGATGTAGTCGTCGATTGATATCTTCTCAACGTCGCCGCCGGCGATATCGTCTTCCCCGACGGCGTTTTGATCGATCGTGCAGAAGAGCACTGGGTGTTGTCCGCGCACGATCAGCCCTAGCTCCATCAGCTTGCCGTACTGCCATCGAATAAACTGGTTGTAGACGAGGTCGCCGGTGGTAAACTGCCGGGACCAGTCGATTGAGAAGCCCATCTTCTTGAAATCAGGCGCGATCATAGCTGCAAAGTAGTTCGCGATATTCCAAGGATCCGCAAACGAGTTGACGATCTGCTCAACGCGCGACTCGTCGTCCTCATAGAGGCGAACGTAGTTCTCATAAAGCGCTATCGTGGCGCTTTCGCAACGCTCTATGCACGAGCTAATAGCTAAGATGGGTGTGCCTGTGATGTGCCACGCCATCGGCCACAGCACGTTGTGGCCGTTCATTCGCATGAACCGAGCGTGAATATCAGCAAGGTTATAGGTCCGCGTATGGCCTATGTGCTGCGGTCCGCTCGTGTACGGATACGGCGTCGTTAAGAAGTACTTCTTCGACCCTGCGCTCTTTGGTTCAAATATCTTATCGCGAAACCAACGATCCTGCCACTTCTTCTCAATTGCTCGAATTTCAGCAAGTTCAGAAGTTACCACTTGCACTTCCTGCGGCGAGTCGCGACGATTAGAAAATAGTTATTTGAACAAGCGACCTGATCGGAACGTTCTGGACTTGATCAATCCCTTTCTTGTTAATAAGAACCGCTACCGATAGTGGCGTTGCTTTCATATCTTTGATGCTCTCTATGATTTCAATCGCCGTGCTTCCAGTGGTTATTACATCATCGACTATCGCACAGCTTTTTCCCGCAATATCAGCGAAGTTTTGACTAAATGAGCCCTTAACGCCGCCATTTTCAGATCCCTTTTGTTTTTGTGGAACAAACACTGCGAGCTCTGCTCCGATTTCATCGGCGACAAGCGTCGCAAGAGGTAGTCCACTGAGCGCGACGCCGATTACTACGTCAGGATCACCCGTCTCCAAGATCAGGTCGACCAACGCGAGCGAGACGAATCTGAGCCTCTCTGCTTTTTGCCCAATCTCGCTCCAGTTTACGTATATGTCCTTTGGCACGGGCTCTTGTGAACTCTTGGAGCGGGTGAGAAGCCACGTTGCCGTTTCTCGTGATATGTTCAGTTCGTCCGCTATCTCTCCGGAACGCAACCCTTTCTCGCGTAGTTCCTGCGCTTTGTTTATGAGATCGTTCAAATCGTTCATATTCTGATCCTTCCACCTGTCAAAGTTACCTCTTCACCGGCTTAACTCTCACCTCAGATCCGCAGACAGGACAGATCGTTTCCGTTTCATACAACCGACCACATCCGACACATCTGCGTCTCCATTTCAGCACGCGTTTGATGCGTGCCTGCTGGATCGGCTGCGTCTCTATCCCGAGGCGCGCCGCGACATTTTGAATGGAATAATCATCCGTAACCAGCGTACCGCTTACTTCAAGTGCCTTCGCCAGCAAGTCAATATCGGCTTGAGACAGCCTAAGATGGTCACCCGTCGACTTAGCCTTTTCCGTGACAACGTCTATTGCTTTTTTCAACGGCTCTTCGATTTTCAGGCCCTCCTTTAGAAACTCTTGCAGTACCACTGTCGCTTGAGAGCTCTTCAGCTCGCGGGTTACCTCAGGAACTGTGTACATAGAGCCAACGACGTGAACGCCATAAATAAACACTGGAGCGTCAAGCACGTACGTTTTAGACATCAGCCGTGCATATGTGATTGATTCAATATGGATTTTTTCTAGCATATAGTCACCCAAAGCGAGTTCCCCAGCTAGCATAGGCAGCTTTATTTGATTTCGTGGGCGGCACCGGAGTCGCCTATGCGCGATCTCTCTAGCATCTAGCCTTTCAGCGGCGCATCTGGCAACGCGGCGTCTGTTGCTGGTTACCGTTCAGAAAGGCTGTTCAGCCTTCTCTGAGCCGGAGAAAGGTTTTTATTATCGCTGAGTGCTCTACCAATGAATACTAAATGGAGGTGCACTCAATGACGAACCTGCCAGAAAAGGTAGTCAACAACATTAGCGCTGTGAAGACTATAGTATTCGCAACGGTGAGCGACGCCGGTATACCGAACGTAGTACCCAATCAATTCGTCATCGTAAAAGACCCCGAAACAATTCTCGTCGGCGACAACTTTTGGCACAAAACTGCTGACAACCTGAAGAAGCCAAATTGTAGCGTTGCCCTTACATCGTGGGAGGGTTATGAAGGCTATCAACTCAAGGGCATAGCAAACTATGTGACTGAAGGACCTGACTACGAGATGATGAAACAGAAGATCAAGAGCCGAAATGAAAAACTGCCTGCAAAGGGCTGTGCGATACTAAAGGTAACAGAAGTGTACGACCTCGCTCCAGGGCCAAACGCAGGAAAAAGAATCGCATAACCAGCCAACCCCCAACTAACAGCAGTTACGGCAGTTTTCAAAGCTGTGCAACGATCGTTAGTTAGGACCCTTCAATAACTCGTTGCTCAGAGCCGGGAGCTGGAGATGCAGAGGTAAAGAATGCCAGCGGATATATTGAGTCTTTTTTCACAGTTCGGCCTCAAAAAAGAAGCCGGGAAGGTTTACCTTCATCTGCTACAGAACGGACGACGAACTGCAGGTGAAGTAGCCGAATCGCTTCATCTCACTAGTCACGGTGCTAACAAGGTCCTGCTAGAGCTTTCGAAACAAGGGCTCGCTAAGCGCATATCGACCAATCCGGAAACATTCGTAGCTGCATATCCGTCCTCCTTGCTAAATCCTGCCATTAGTAACGAGGCCGCGAAGTTACAGGGCCTCAGCGAGGCGCGAGATACGCTGCTCGAGCTGTGGGACGTTGAGCGCACAAAAGCGCAAGGCCTGCCTATCGAATGGTGTCCGATCGAAGAGGGTTTTATCATTCTGTATGACAAAGACGATATTATCGACCGGCGCCTCGAGACCTTCCACGCTACAGAAAAAAGGCTCTGGATCATTTCTACCGAGTTTTGGCTCCTTCGATGGGACAAAGTGCTTTGCGACTATTTTGTAGATGATGAGCACAAATGCAGGATCGAAGATCTAAGGATCCTGGTTCCGATTACGCCAAACAATATCGATGTAGTAAAGCAGCTCTCTAAGTACTTCAAGATACGACACTCACCAATGATGAGCAATTTCGCTGTCGTCATTTCAGACTGCAAAGAGGCGATGTATACGGGCGTAACAAAGGATCTCGACGAGTTAGAGCGAGTCGAACTAACCCCGTCGCTGTGGTCGAACAACAGCGGATTTATTGAAATCCAGAGTTCCCTGTTTCAATCACTCTGGGACAAAGGGATAGAAGCCCGTTTGAGGATACAAGAGATAGAGACGGGTAAGCCTATCGAGGTCACGCGCGTCATTACTGACTACCAGGAGATCGTGCAAGACTTCGCGTCGCTCATAAACACTGCCCACAAAGAGATATTCTTGTGGATCAGAAGCGAAGCTTTGCCGATTCTCGCACCACTCATTCCAAAGGATGCGCGGCAACGAGGTATTGACGTGATTGTAATGGCCGAGATTAACAAGGATAATCTGCAAGCGGCGCAGGAAATCGCGGAACGTGCCGATGTGCGCCACATCCCTCAGATCGTCCATAGCACGGGGGTAATCATCGATCAGCAAGTTATGCAAGTGCTGCTTTATTCATTTAGTGACAAGGGCGCAGAGCTCTATAATTCAATTTATACGAATACACAGAGCTTCGTTGAAACGCAGCACTCGATGATGGAAGACATGTGGCACTCAGGAATCGAGCTGCGGTACAGAGAACAAGAGCTGACGGCAGGACGAGTGGTGCAGACGATCCAAGTCATAAAGAAGAGGGAGAACGTCTACAAAGCTTTCTACGAAATGCTCGACAGATCAAAAAATGAATTTAACGTGATCCAAACTCGTATGGGGGTAAAACGGCTCTATAATTTGATCAAGGATAGAGAGATGCCCAAGATTACGTATCGTTTGCTGGCACCTATTGAAAGCGTCAACATCGAAGAAGCGCGTCTGCTTACGAAGTATTTTGAAATTCGGCATCTTGAATCGGAGACTGGGGCAGGAATTTTTATATCCGATGATGACAAGCTGCTCGGAACGAGTTATATCTACGACACCGGCGACATAGATAATGTGGTATACAAGTCAGCCTTCAGAACGGACATTTCTGAGTTCATTTTTATCGAAAAGGAGCTCTTCAACAGCTTCTGGTACAACGCGACGCCGCTAAATATTAGGGAGCAGGAGCTACCAGTTGACGGGGCAAAAGGCGTGATCAACGCGGAGAAACCCGAAAAGCGACCTGCAAGACCCTAATTCTGGCAGCGGCGCAGATCTATCTGCTTGTGAAAAGTTCAACTAACATTAGACAGCTGCCAAACGCTTTAACACCGATCGCGTACCTGAGTTTTCTGAAAATGCTCGAGCACACTGCACACACTTAGCTGGCCGTACTGCTCAACTGCTCTTTGCAAGTCTACCTTTTTTGAGCACGTATTCTGATTTAAAGATGCTCAAAGGAACATTTTTTATACATAACACGACGTCCAATATATGAAGGGTGTCATTATGACGCGTGGAGTATTGCACAAAGACGTTTCGACGCTTAGCGGGGTCAACGTGGGAAAGGTAAGAGATGTCCTAATCAATTGGGATAATAAGGAAATTTCATTAGATGTCTCAAAAGGCTTGCTAAAAGGGGAAACAATTGTTCCGTGGTCGAAAATCATAAGCGTTGGCGATATCATTATAGTTTCTGATGACTTAGCCCCTGAAGGCAGTAAGTGAATGCCCTTAACGAGTAACACTCGCAGTAGGTTCCCTCTATAATTAATTATTTCACGTATTTCTCCGGATTTGCCAATTCTCTCACGAACAACTCGTATCAAATGCTCTTCAGGTAACCAATGAAAGGTTTTGCCGTTGTGTTCGACTGCGCGGGCACACTTCTTGAGAAATATCGCGTAGCGAAGGAGATTGACGGAGACATGCTCTTGCATCAGATAGTATCCCTCAGTTTCATCGGGACGCGGCAGGACTACGTGCTTGCGGTGTTTCAGCTGGACGTTCCTAAAGACTTAGAAGGCGTGCCCACTGACTTGTCCATCGCAGATTTCTTGGACATCTACAACGTTGATCTTGTAGTTGTTTGCTCCAACGTCCCGGTTGCTAAAACAACGGTGTTGCGCGCCGTTGCGCGTGATGCAAAGAGTCGAGTCAAGGATCTAGTCGATGTAGTCGACGAAGTCAGAAAAAGTTGCAGCTCGTCGTACTTCACCGGCACTGCGGCCATCGTTGATATTGAACAAGGCAATATCCCGTACGTTCTTGCCACCTGCGGAGAACTCTTCGAGTCGGCCCGTCCCGTTATTGATGAGCTCAAACGTATTGGGGGTGATATCTACGTAGCCTCGGGTGATGCGAAAAACACCCTTTATGCACTCGCTGACCGCATTGATATTCCGTACGAGAATATCAGGGACATCGCAACCCCGGGCGCAAAGGAGCAACTGGTCCATGAACTTAAGGAAGAATATCGTTACGTCGTGATGGTGGGCGATGGGATAAACGATATCCCCGCGCTGAGAGCCGCGGACCTTGGCGTTTTAACAATACAACAGAAAGAGGAACGTCCCGCAACGCTCTACGAAGCAGCCGATCTCGTGATAAAAGACTTAGCGCTCTTACCTGGAATATTAAAAAACATTATTACAAATAACAGTTATAATGGTACGGGGTCGAAGGAGGCAACACTTTAATGGCCGTCTTGATAGAAGTCGAAAACTTAGTCAAAACGTTCGGCGAATTTGAGATATTAAAAGGCATCAATTTCACCCTTGACGAGGGCGAGGTACTTGGAATCATAGGCAAGAGCGGGGCCGGAAAAACCGTCTTACTGCACGCCATACGAGGATTGAAAGAGTACAAGCCAACCAGTGGCAAAATCTATTACAACGTCGCGTATTGTCGAAACTGTCGACACGTCGACGTGCCCAGTCGAGTCGGAAGACCTTGTCCCCTATGTGCCGGAAAGATGCAATTCTTCCGAGTTGACGCGTGGGCAGACGAAGAGAGCGATTTGCAACGGGACGTTAGAAGCCGCGTTGCAATAATGCTACAGCGCACCTTCGCTCTTTACGGCGACGAGCGCGCGATAGAAAACGTCATGCGGAGCTTCACAGAACGCGGGTACGGCGATTCTGAAGCAATTTATAAAGCATCTGAACTTATTGATCAGGTGAAGTTATCACATCGAATGATGCACATGGCGCGTGATCTCAGCGGCGGAGAGAAACAGCGGGTTGTTTTAGCGCGCCAACTCGCAAGATCACCGATCATCTTACTCGCTGATGAACCCACCGGCACCCTAGACCGGAAGACAGCGGAAATTATCCACAAAATAATCCAACACGAAGCCAAAATGAACGACATGGCTGTGCTGGTCACCTCGCACCTTCCTGAAGACATTGAATCGATAGCTGACAGAGCGATACTGCTTGATGACGGGAGGGTTACAAAAGAAGGCGCGCCGAAAGAAGTTATCGATGAGTTTTTGAGCACCGTCGGGGAGATAAAGAAACACGAGGTCGCCTCTGGCGACACGATAGTGAAAGTGGCGGAGCTTGAAAAGAAATACGTGACACTCGACCGCGGTGTAATCAGAGCCGTCAGCAACGTGTCGTTTAATATCCAAGAAGGGGAAGTCTTTGGCCTCATTGGATTAAGCGGGGCCGGAAAAACAAGCGTTTCCAAGATCATCGCAGGTGTGCTCGAGCCGACGAACGGCGAGGTGCAGGTGCGCATCGGCGACGATTGGGTGGACATGACTATGCCTGGTCCCAACAATAGAGGAAGAGCGAAGCCGTACATTGGCGTACTCTACCAGGAATATGACCTTTACCCGTTCCGCGACGTTTTGGATAACCTGACGAGTAGCATAGGCTTGGAACTTCCCGCTGAACTTTCAGAACACAAAGCGGTACAAACTTTGATCGCTGCCGGCTTTAACGAGTCGACGAGCGAGAGCATCCTTGCTAAGGTGCCGGATGAGCTGAGTCAAGGAGAGCGGCATCGGGTGGCTCTCGCGCAGGTTCTGATTCGAGAGCCCAACCTCGTTATACTGGACGAACCCACAGGAACGATGGATCCTATCACCAAGAAAGACGTGTCAAACTCAATTCTGACTGCGCGCGCGGAAATCGGCGAGACGTTTATGATTGTATCGCACGATCTCGATTTCGTTCGGGAGGTCTGCGACCGGGCCGCTCTCTTGCGCGGGGGCAAGATCATCTCCATGGGACCGACCGCGCAAGTGCTTGACGTTCTGACGGAGCAGGAGAAAGCGGCCAGCTGAACGGACGCATAATAGGCATGGACGCCAAGTTCATCGTTCTTGACGGGAAACAGGTTGTGCTCGATCGTGCAACCCGCACGCTGCGCGATGCGCTTGAACTCACAAATACCCCCTACCGCGACGGGCTGCTCGTGGGCATCATAAAGGGGAGAAAAACCCAAAAACTAGACGTCATCAAGGAATATGCGGTTTACACAAACAAAGGCGAGATCAGAATTGAGGTCGATGAACCGAGCCGGCGCCTTTGGCTGCGCACTTATAAAATATTTGTTGGGACCAAGGTCCACTGGTCCCAGCCCCAGATAGTATCAGCCGGCCCCGTTCCAAGCGACCTTGAGGTCGACCGCGGTGAACGAGAATACGAGCGCTGGGATATTACATACAGC
This sequence comes from Methanobacteriota archaeon, assembly GCA_963720465.1. Taxonomy (GTDB): domain Archaea; phylum Halobacteriota; class Bog-38; order Methanoflorentales; family Methanoflorentaceae; genus Methanoflorens. The sequence continues at coordinate 2,020,509 of OY970393.1, read as the reverse complement.
CTTGGCGGGTTTGATCAGACAAATACGTACCTTTCATTTATAAAAAAGCGGCATACCGCCTCGTACGGAACAAACGCCATAGTTGGAAAAGCAGTCGCAGGCAGAAATGTCCTCGAAAAGCTCGAGAACGGAGACGAAATTCAAAGAATCGAGCCGATTGAGCGACTCGAATATATCACCGACAAGTTCACGACGTCTGATTTTGACATCGAACTTGAAGATGGAATGGAAGTCTACACCTACCTCAAAGCAACGCTCTCGAGAGATGCGTCTGAGGGCGTAGAGCACTTCTTGGCCCTTGCTAAGGACGGCTGTTATCGAGTGGATGCAGTAACAAACACCTATGTCGTTTCCACGCGCTTACGCGGTCGATCGTCCCCCTTTGAAATGCTCGATGCGAGGAGCGAGGGAGCAATCACCGTGCGTACGTCTGGAAACGACGGTGGCGACGTATTTATTTACAAGAGAGATACGCCCTCAAATTCTAGCCATTCAGTCATCGGCTATGTCAGCGAGGGGCTGGAGCTCGTCAAAATCGCGACCCCGGGGCAGAGATTGCGCGTGTATACCGATCCTACCCGCATCATGTTGTTGGGCTTGCGCGTCGCGGCAATAGAGGAAGAGGTCAATCGATTAGGTATTTCTCTTGAGCGCGAAGGATACGATGGCGAAGACGCCGTCGTTGTGCGTCAATCGCCCCTCAACACGGTCGACATTATCAAAGCCAGAAGTGTGAAGACCTTTGCAGTCCCACACGATAAGCTTGTTAAAATTGAGCTTTATGACGATCGCGCTCCTAAAACAGTAGCGTTCGTGAGGACGGTTACGGGTTTGAGAGATAATCCAGTGGGCTCGTTGCACGCTTACGTGAAATATGGTAAGACGATCATGTTCCGCACGCAGACTGCAGAGAAGTTTGATATTGTGCCGGAAAACACGCCGACGACAAAAGTGAGCGCAGCCGAAATCGGTGTCTCAAATCGCTCCTCCAAGTACGCTGGACTAATCGGTGTCCGACTTGAAGATAACGAAAAGTACGGACCAACCGGTGAGCGGTTCAACAGCACCAATATTGTTGGGAGGATACTGCACACAAGCCCTCTTCAAAACGTGCGCGAAAACGAGACAATATACGTTCACGAAGCTCTGTGATTTATATTGCTAGATAATTATAATATTAATCGCTGACATACTTACTTTACGAAACGAGTGGTGCAATGGTATCAGATGAGACTACAAAAATGGTCGTTCTTGCAGATTCAAGCCCCATTTTGCCCAGCGAGCTGGCACTGCGGGCCTATGAATTATCAACGGACGCCGTGGTGAAAGAAACTTGTTTCGGGCTCATTGTTACGGGATCAGAGCAAGCGGTCAATGGAACCATAGAAGAGCTGAGGAGACTGGATCCATCAGGGATTTTCGTCAAGGACCGAGGGTTCCCCCCAGGCGATTCAAGAAGATGTCGCGCTGTTAGGGGGGGCGGTGCACGACCAGGCTTCCACCAGCTCGAGAAGGAATCTGCCATTCTTCCGAGCATATCGTATGGTTTAGAGACCATCGATGATCCACTGGACGCTAAAGAACGAAAAAAGCACGACAAGTTCAAAATCGACCGCTTCATCGAGATCATTGAAGAGGAGTCAAAAGAGGATGTCAATGGCTAAAATACTCATATTTCCGTCAAACAGTCTGATTCTATCTGACCTGGTCGCGCGATTCGGTCACGAGCCGCTTACGCTGATGCGCGTCATACGACAGAAAATAACGGAAGTCGGAATAGATAGTCCACCTATCAACGTCACACCAGAAGACCCTAAGAAAGGACTCAAGTATGCGGCGGTCGACGTCCCTTCTGGTGTGCGCGGGCGGATGGCACTTCTTGACCCCCTGATAGAAGAGGCTGAAGCCGCTATCATCATTCACGAGGCCGATTACTCATTTGGATGTATGGGGTGCGCCCGAACGAACGAACTAGTCAAGTACATCGTTCGTCACAAGGATATCCCGCGCTTAGAACTCGCCTATCCGACGAATGACGATGAGGCGCGTGTATTCGTACGAAAGATCCGCGACTTCTGCGAGTCCCTGACGCACAAAGCGGAGGTACTCGCGTGACGCGAAAAATCAGGATAGCGCACCTCTCCTGTGGCTCCGAATACAGCGGGATCCAAAAAGAAATTGAAAATGCTGTCGCGTCCGTGAATGCTGAGCTAGTCTATCCCGAAGTAGATACCGACACGATTAAAGACGCGGTAAGCGAGTGGGGACTAGAAGTCGCCAGCCCTGATTTACAGCTTATGATAGCGAGGGCCAGATCTATAGTGGACGGTGGCTTCCCGGTCGACGCGGTATTTATAACTACGTGCTTTCGATGCGCAGAAGGTGCAATAACGCGAAGCGAATTGCGACGTTATATCCATGAGCGTGCCAATTTGCCAGTTATCAGCTACTCGTTTACCGAACGGACTACTGCAGGAACACTCCTCACGCGGATGGAAGCTCTCGTAACCACCGCGCTGAGACGAACCTTGCTCGCGCGCGAAAAACAGACGGGATTAACTGCCGGCATAGACTCAGGATCGACAACCACAAAAGCCGTGGTAATGCGAGATAACGAGATAATAGGAGTTGGCTGGGTCGACACCACCGAAGTATTGAACAGTGCCGAACTTGCGTATACAACGGCGCTGAAGATGGCCGGAGTGAGCAAATCTGAGATTGAGGCGCTCGGGACTACGGGTTACGGTCGCTTGCTCGTCGGAGAGGCGATGAAGGCTGCGCTCGTTCAAGAAGAGCTCACCGTAAACTCGAAGGGTGCCGTTTATCTCGCAGAGATACAGAAAGGGCCTGCGACGGTCATCGACATTGGCGGCATGGATAACAAGGCTATTTCGGTCATAGATGGCATTCCCGGCGGCTTCACCATGGGCGGAATTTGTGCCGGAGCTTCAGGTCGTTTTCTCGATATGACCGCACGTCGATTAGGGGTCGACATCAGTGAATTGGGGCCATTGGCGTCCAAAGGAGATCATAACCGTTTGACAATGAACAGCTACTGTTACGTTTTCGGAACGCAAAGCCTTGTCAACGCACTCTCGCTCGGAGCTAGCAAAGAAGACGTTGCAAGTGCGGCCTGTTACAGTGTCGCAGAACAGGTCTTCGAACAGCAGCTTCAAGAGCTGGAAATTGTAGCTCCCGTCATCATGGTCGGTGGAACCTCACTCATCATCGGTCTGGTAGAAGCAATGCAAGACGTGCTCAGAGTTAGCGTTGTGGTGCCTAGATATTCACAATATATCGGCGCAGTCGGATCTGCGCTGCTCGCCAGCGGGTTTGTAGAATGAGGCCCCAGATGAAGCTAATCCCAGCCGGGCGCCGCGCGAACCACCTACAAAGAGATTGCATGCGATATGATCGATTCTAAAAAAGTGGCAGTCGAGTCTCCCGATAAGCAGGGGGCGCGCTTGATTGAAGAACTGACGTCTGACATATTGTCTGACCTGGACGTCGCCCAATCACTGTACAACATCAAAATCTTCATCGATCCCGACGAACCCGTATTCATCTTATATGGCAAGCTTGCGATCTCACTTCCAGATATAAAGATTTCCGACGTCGCTACGATGACGCATACCGACGACGGACTGAAGTTAGATATCAAGAACGAACGGTACGTCAACGATCTGCTCGATAAGCTCGTTGAGCGTTATGGAAAGGCCAACATTTTGCAGCTCGATCGGTATACAGTCCTTGTCGCGACCGACGACGATATTCCCGACGAAACCATCTACGAGCCCACGACGGAGCTGAAGCGCAGAGTCATCGATTCAATACGGCGCGTCGCGCCGGAAGGCTATAGGATTATAAAGCACGATATTACAGATGACTACGTCCTGTTCATAGCGTCTGAGGAGCCGGTCAAACAAGAATGGATAAATCACGGACGCAGGTTGCTCAAAGAGGCGGGACTATAGGATGTTAGAGCCTCTCATGTACACTGGTGGCGTTTACCGACACGACGAGTTGATGGAGCTGGTTGAGGATCTCGGCGGCCACCTTCTGCAAAAGAACGTCATGCAGCTCGAAGTCGTGCTCTTGATACTCGTCCCGGCTGACGACATAAGCGCGGTAGAGCAAAAAGCGGCTGAGCTCTTAGGAACGATCACTAGAGCACCCCTCATAGGCACCGAAATTGCCGTTGTCGCGCCGAGTCTCGCCTATCACCACATGCCCCATCCGACGTGCGATATCGCAGAGTATCTCCGAAGAAATGGAGCAAAGACGAATATCATTGGCCTGGCTCGAGGAGTGGGACGGCGCGCGGCACAGCTGACAAAGAGCGAGCGCGGGCTGATAAATGAGCACGATTTGGCGTTGTTTATTCTTGGGGATTTCCTCAGTTGCATAACAGACGTCAAATATCAGCTCTATGAGGATCTCGACGTCCCCACAATAGTAACTGGAGGCCCAGAATGCGACGCAGTTCCTTACGCGTACGCATACATCGGGGGGATAGGACGACGCGCTAAAGGGTTTCATCGAGAATCTGAGTTCGCAATCCTGGATAGCATCGTCGGAATGATCAGCAAAGCCTTGGATGAGAGGCGCGAAGAGCTTGAGAAGGACCCACTATCGGTGAGCCCCTTCCGCCTCATGGAGGAGATCACACAACAGATCCCACAAGTTGGCGAAAGCCTCTCTCCCACGCCGATTACGATGCATTTAGACGGTATGCGAATTAAGCTTCCTTACGACGAGTACTACGAAAGAATACGGAATGTGAAGTTCATTGAAGGTCCGACCCTCTCGGACGTGGCGGAAGTTAGACCTTCGTTTATGCGTGAATACGTTATCTTGAAAATCAAAACGAAATCGGTCGCGGGATTTGCTCTCTAGTAGCCCCCCCCCGGTTAGACACACCCGGCGCACGCAAATCGACTGTCTTTCGGCGATTTCTAGGCTGCCTCACGTCCCTATCGCATTGATCGTCCGAATTAGTTCCTTAAAGCTTGCTACCTCACGTCCCAAGACTTCTTCGCGCCTCAGGCCGATACTCATTTCGCCATCGACTGTGAGTTGTTCGGGCCCTCGCCGCACAATTCGGTACACTCCATCGGCGCGCAGTGCCGCCGTAGCGGCCTTGTCGTGCACCATTGCCCGACCAGGGATGATGACCGTGTCATTCATATTCGCCAAATTCAGCTTCTGAATGTCGTCGAGCGTGATGAGACACGCGATCTCTTTTTCGGTGCTCACAACGTTGACGTTTGGCGCTATCCGCTGAAATATAGAACGAAGATACGGCCCCGCTACAGCTCCGGTAATCACCGTGGCGCGCTTCTCAGTTCTAGGAAGGTGCGCTTCGGGATTGCTTCCCACGTAGAAAGGCGATCCGATTTCAGGGTCCCACAGCGGCGTACCGGTCACTCGCAGCTTGTAATCGTCGTTGATACTGCTAACTAGTTCCTTGAAGCTCTCGATTGGCTGAGATTCAAGGTTGCGGATTATGGGCGCATTCCCAAGAATTAACCCTTCCTTCGCGTGATTCGCGAACCGCATCAAGATCAAACCCCGTGCACCCATGCGCTCGAGATCGTCACACGTTTTTCTGAGGACGTCGCCGTCGTTGACCCCAGGCAGAATTACCGCGGCGCCGTAAACGTCACAGGACGCGCAAAAGGTCGAGAGGCATTGAAGTGAAGCCTCAGGCGAAGGATCTCCCATATAGCGTTTGCGCAAGTGCGGGGCGGTTGCAAAAACGGTAAATGATACTTCACGCACGTTACTATCGACTAGCTTATCGGCGGCTTCAGGACTGTCAAAGCCTTTGCCACTTGTGTACCCCAGATGGATCGGGACTTGGAGGCTGGCAAGTAACTCGGCAAGCTCGAGTAAATCGGGATAACAGCTGACGTCCCCCCCGCCACTTATCGTTACCTTTTCAGGATCTTTTGAGCTCATCTTGAGGGTCGCGTGGACATCTTGCGCCACGCGCAACAGTGGCTTAAACCCCGCGTATTTCTCTGCAATCGCTCTTCCGCAGAAGTCACAGCCCTCACTGAGGGGCGAACAGAAGCGACACCCAAATGGCTTAAAATCCTTTACGTTCTTAAAATAGCAGTAACTGCAAAACCCGCGACAATCAACCCCGGGCTTTCCTCCCACGTCTGCCAGCAGCTCCATGTGGTCACCTATCAAGCGGCAATTCCATTAACCAGTATTATAATTTAAAAAATATAAAAGTTTGCAAAAAATAAAAAAGGAGGGGGGGTTAGAACGGATTTGGAAGCCCAATTTCCGCTCTTTCCGCCCTGGTCTTCTCAGAGCGATCCCACTTGTTCTGCGCGAGCTTTGTCAGCATTTCCATGCCGGTCTTGCCGGGATCTATTGGCTTGGTCTCAAACAGGCCCATATCGACTGCGCTTTGGAATAGGTCCTTCCCGACTTTGGTCCGCGGCATGACGGTCGACCACCCGTCGGGCGAGCCGATCGATCCAGTTGATATATCGGCAGTCCGCGCGGTCAGGTCGGGACAAATATAGCAACCCGGCTGAACGTAGTTGTGGGTCATCTTCACAGGGACTTCGACCCGCTCGCCCATGGTTGACGTAACGATCATCTTGCCTTTTGACACATCCATCTTTTCGACGTGTTCAATATTCACCTTGTGAAGCTCTTCGACGATCGCTTTAATTCCTGTGTAGGTGAAGTTCTCAGTGCAGAATATGCCGAGAAGCAATGCCATCTTGTTCGGCAGGTGGCGCGCGCCAAACGGGTAGAGTTGCATCTTTCGGACCGCATAGGTCAGGCAATGCATTCCGACCATTCCGATCTTATCGAGGCCTTGCTCGCGTGCCGCAATCTTCAGCGCGCTGTTGAGTGGACACAGCACGTATTTTGTGCCGGCCGCTGCGACAATCTCCTCAGGCGTGGTGGCGACGTATGGCTCCGGATTCCAAGGTTCTTCGGTCGGCATAGCGACGATAGCTCCTTCAATCACGCCGGTTTCAAGGGCGTGGATCAAAAGGGCGCTGACTATGCCGCCGTCTTGTGAATTCCTCTGAAGAATCTTGTCCGTAGTCTTAACCGTCATAATGTCGAGGTACTTACCTAGAACCATCTACTCCACCCCCATGACGCGCTTCTCTATCATTTCAAAGGTCGGCTCGAAGCTCCTCGGACATTGTGCATAGCACGCTCCGCATTTTATACAGAGCTCCTGGTTGACGTGCGGCCGCCCGTAGTCCATGTCAATCGCCCGCGTTGGGCACGCCATGGCACAGGTCCCACACCCGATGCACAGTCCGTTTCCGATGATTTTTGTCAGTAGGTCACAGCCGCACGCAAATCCCGCAAGGTCGGCGAGGGGCTTCAAGTACTCGAGGTCCGCACCTACCGCTGCGAGTATCGTGTTCGCGATCGCCTCAGGACCCGTAGGACATCCAGGAAGTGCGAAATCAACTTTAACGAGATTCGCGACGGGAACGAACGATTCGTGAGACGGCGTCGCCGCCTGTCCACCTACGCTGTATCGAGTCACGTTTCCTGAAGCGGCACAACCGCCTAGGGCGACTAAAAACGTCGAATTCTGTCGTATCTTCCGTATATCGTCAACCTGTCTCTTATCCTGCAGACAAATAGAACCGTGAACAATGGCGATATCCATTTGTTCATCGGGAACTTCTCGTACGTCCGCAAGCGTAGTCTCATACCGGTAGTCTATCGCGTCGAGCAAATCAAGGAGAATGTCGTAGTTGTCGGTTAGCGATACAAGACACCCCGTGCATCCGCTAAATACTGACGTCAGTACTTTTGGTTTTGCAGCAGCCATTTCTTTCACCTCAGCCTCCGCTTCTGCGGGCTTCACTGTTATTTCCGGTTGAGCGGCCTCCGTTTTCTCTTCTGCAGCCGGAGGGCTGGCCCTCTGCATCTCCGCGATGTTTTCGGCGTCAGATTTCTTCTCTTTCTTCCAAAACGGGCTCATAAATACTCCTCTACTTCTTTTTGGATTAACTCCGTAGCATCAGGAATCGATCCTTTAACTTCTTCTGTAAGTCCAAATTCGATTTGCTTATAAGTCTTTGGCTGGCACGCAACGATTACTACCTCACATCGTTCCTCTAACTCGTCGAGTGGTGTAGACGTCTGCCAGCACTGATGATCGGCGTAACGATCCCTATCGACATCATCTGTGGAAAACTTTCTTAGCTCTCCAGGAGCACCTCCGAAATCTATCGAATCGACGAGTACGAGCTTCTTGCATCCAAGAATACCAAATAAGAAGTACCCTCTGCCGACGTCGACGATCTTAAGGCGCGGTGCGCCATTCAATGTCTCTTTTAGTACAGGAGCTAAGGCAGTCCCGAAGCCATTATCGCCGTAGAGTGGATTCCCGCAGCAGGCTATAATCGCCTCTGCATCGCAAATCGAGTCGCTCACTTTAGATCATCTTGTTCCGAATGATGTTTTTTTCAGGATCCAACACGATCATATGCGTTGCGCATGAGTTGCACGGATCATACATCCGTACTATGACTTCCGCGAACTTGTAGTGGTCTCCTTCTAACGCTTTACTGATTGTTGGGTAATTCCATGTCGTCGGAACCAGGCAGTTGTAGTACCCGAATCCTGCCCTCCTTGACCCGCGCCATGTGAACGTTCGCGCCACGAGCTGCTTCGTTGATTCCGACTCCAAGCTCGTTGTCGCCGCGACCGGCACACGGTTCCTTTGTTAGCCCGCTTGTATTGAGCTCGTCCAGGATATTCTCTGCCCGATGAACAAGCGTACCTTGTTCACGAAGCCGAGCCTTTTGGATGGCCAGTGCGCCTCTCTCAGTGAATCCCTTGAACGTCGCGGCACGTGCGCGCGGGCCGACTTCAACCGGTTCGCCACCGATAAGGCATATGGTATTGTTTGCCTCTTGCCCAACTTCAAGCGAGCTGTACCAGTTGTTCGGCTGTTCTTCGTTAAACGTGTCCCACGGGAAGGCCGTTCTGTCGCCATAGGTCAAGTCCGAAGCAAACACGTCGTAGTCGTGCAGCCCCATGTCGGACGGATAGTCAGAGTCCTTGATTAGCCCCATCATGAAGTCGATCTGTTCGTTTGCAAGTCCTTCGTAGGTTCGTAGAGTACTCTGCAATTTCGCTCTTGCAAGATCGCTGATGTTATGTTGCATCCCGCCTATAACGATGTCTGGAGCGTGTAGGCCCTCTCCGCCGACCATATCAATGATGTTCTGGGCGACTTTTCTCATTCCCTGACAGCGCTTCATGACGTCTGCGTAGACGTTTTTGTCAAAGCCGACTCCGATCCCAAAGTCCGGGAGAATCAAAATGTTATGAAGCGGGTGGCTGTGCATTTTGTTAGCAATCGCAGCGAGCTCTCGCAGTAACATGCCGTCCTTCGGCGGCTGAACGCCGATTGAGTCCTCGACGGCTTCTACCGAAGCACACGAGTGAGTGATGGGGCAGATGCCACATATCCGTGATGTTGCGAGTGGGGCAAACTCCATCGGCTTTCCGATAAGGAACTTTTCAAAGTTTCTGATCGGCGTAATGCTGAAGTAGTTTCCTTTTTCCACTATGCCGTCATCGTTTGTCTCTAGAACTAACTTGGAGTGCCCTTCGACACGAGTAACCGGCGCCATTTCAACTATATTGGCCAAACTAGTAACCTCCTTTTGGTGCATTTAGAGAGATAAGATGAATTTTATTAACCCTAATAGTATAAAATCTAGACCGTTTTAGGGCCGTTTGTGCAGCGAGCATGGCAGGCAACTACCGCTACGCCCTATATGGATGTTTCTAATTTACGGACGTATGTGGATGAACAAAGCCGGTGTCAATTATTTGAGGCATTTTTCGACCCATTCAGCTTGTCGCAGGATTCGCTTCGATCATCGCTACCACGACGTTTCATATTTGACGAACGCTTTCGTACGTCAAGCTTATGATGTCTCGTGAAATTTGGTGCGAAGTTGCAGGCAGAATTCGTCTCTGGACGCGCGACGCGTAACAGAGCATCAGCTCTTAACACGGTGCTCATCACGTCAACCGCACGCTGGTCGCCGCCTTTCGATTCCCTTTTGCACGATTAGGTCATCTTTGAAAATTAATACGAGGTTCGGACGCAATGCGCGCCCTGTACAGACTATTCATCTTCAAGCCGAGTCATTTTTCGCGCGAATTATACTGCCAAACAACTCCCATCTCGCGCAAAAAATTCGTGACGATTTCGATAACGTTGGCCAAAGTGTAGGCTCCGCCATCAAGCTCCCCGCTTCGTTCAAGCAAGAAGCCTATATCGTCGTCGCTTGCGTTGCCAAGACGCAGAACAAGCGAACCCTCAACCTCGCACGCGCCCGTATAGAGTCCATCTCCGTCGCCATCAGTGATACCGACGATCGGAATGCCAGCCCGTGATAAGATGTCGCCGCAGATTGATGTGGTATCGTCTCCGACAGTAACAGCACAGATCGTTGTTTCATTGACAGATTCCAAGGTTTCGTCTGCGCTGTGGTTGACAAATGCGACTGAACCGCGTTGTAACGGGCGCGCAGGCAGCATCGAGCGTTGAACGCACGCTTCATTGCTCGCTCTGAGGTGTCCGGTCTTAACATAGGCTGTGCCCAAGTCAATATTGCCAGTTTTCTCAAGCCCGTGCGCTTTCGTAGCAACGCCTGCAATGTCGACAATTCTGCCTCGTTGTACGATGAGCGCGACGTCGCTATCAACCACTGTCCCGACGACCATTCCCTGAACCAACAACGGTTCCCCTGGCCTGGCGCCGTAGATATGTCGCGTAACAACTTCGCCGGTCTGCTCCACGCACAACTCTCTTTTTTGCTTTTTGATGAGCTTAAGCGATAGACGATCCGACAAATGACTAGCGACGTACTGAACGTTGCGGGACGTGTCCCCGTCAGCGCCCCGCCAAAGGATAACACTTCCGTCGACTGAGCCCGGTCGCTCCACGTGGATAACAGAACGTCGCACGCGCGATGATACTATCTGGCCGAAGACGCGTCCTGTTTCAGAAGTTTTGCCATAATTGGCAAGAACGGCTACCTCTTTGTCTGAAGCGTGGTTTAGCGCATCGCTTGTGTGTATCTTTTGGGAGGTATCAATGAACGTCAGATGCTTATCTAAGGCTGCGACGCGGGCCATTGTACCTCCAGCTAGCACGTACAGTGGTCCAAGTGGGCGCAAAGCTTCTACGATATCAGCGATTCTTCCGGAGTCTATGAGTTCAGGTCCGTGGATCACAAGTCTGATGCCAATGGCGGGAGGGTATATGGCCCGTTCAGGCGGGGTGGTCTTTCGCATAACTACAAACGGTCGTCCTCCGTGTGTGAAATTACGTTAATGTGGCCGTAACACCGACCAATCGAAGGCCCAGTGTGGCCAGACCTGCTTACAAAACTCGATGCGTTAGCAGCTATTCAACCGTAACGCTCTTGGCGAGATTGCGCGGTTGATCGATCTCGGCGCCTATGTCCTTGGCTGTATAGTACGCGAGTAACTGGAGCACGACTGCAGCGAGCATCGGCGAGAACAATTCATCGACATCCGGTATCTTGATCACAGAGTCCACATATTTGACGATCTCGTCGTCAGATGCGTTCGCGATCGCAATGACGAAGGCGTTTCGTGCCTTTACCTCTTTTATATTGCCGAGCGTTTTGTAATATGTCTTACCTTTCGGCACTATGGCGACAACGGGGGTGCCCGCGGTGATAAGAGCAAGTGGGCCGTGTTTTAGCTCTCCTGCCGGAAATCCCTCTGCTTTGATGTAAGAGATCTCTTTCATCTTAAGTGCGCCTTCAAGCGCGATGGGATAGCTAAACCCACGCCCGATGAAATAGCAGCAATCCGCTTCGCAAATTCGAGAGGAAGTTTTTTCGATGTTGCTAATATTGTCGAGAAGTGACTCTATCAGGCCCGGCACGGACTTCATCGAGGTTATGATATGGCGTGACGTCTCAACGTCGATGAGCTTCTTCAATCGCGCCACGTAGAGGCCGAACATGTAAAGTGTAAGTATCTGCGCCGTGAAGGTTTTTGTGGCCGCGACCCCAATTTCTATTCCTGATTTCGTTAGCAGAATTTCGTCGGCTTTTCGCGTAATCGTGCTTCCGACCACGTTTGTTATCGCGAGCGTTAGGTAGCCTTGCGACTTTGCCTCGTTCATCGCGGCGAGCGTGTCTGCAGTCTCACCTGACTGACTGATGCAGATTGCCAGGGATCTGTTGCCCGAAAGGAAATTATTATAGCGAAACTCAGAGCTGTACTCCACCTTGACCGGGATTCGCAGCAAATCCTCGAGGGCGTACTTTCCGAGGATCCCGGCGTGGTACGACGTCCCACAGGCGATGATTGTAATGCCTTCAATATTTTTAATCTCGTCCTCAAACGGGCGAAGTTCCTTGAAATCGATGCTACCTTCCAGCTCGCACAAGCGATCTTCCATGGTGTCCCGCAATGCCTTGGGTTGCTCGTGGATCTCCTTGAGCATAAAGTGCTCGTAACCCCCCCGCTCCGCGTCTTGGATGCTTCCCTCGACGATTGTCACGGGCTTCTCAACATTCACGCCTTGTAATGTTGATACGGTCACGTTGTCTCTGGTGAGACGGACGATTTCACCATCGTTAATATATATGATCTTATTCGTGTATTTCCTGATTGCTGGAATATCACTCGCCAGGAAGTTCTCTCCATCTCCCAATCCCACGATCAACGGGCTGTCCTTTCTCGCGGCAACAATAACGTCTGGTTCATTGTCTGATATGACCGCAATGGCATATGAGCCTTCGACGCGCAGCAGCGCCTCCCGCACGGCGCGTTCAAGGTCACCATTGTAGCAGTCTTCACAGAGGTGTGCTAGCACTTCAGTATCCGTCTCAGAGCTGAAAATGTGGCCTTTGCTCGTAAGCTCATCTTTCAGAGCTTGAAAGTTCTCGATGATGCCGTTGTGAACCACGGCGAAACTGCCACTGCAGTCGGCGTGTGGGTGCGCGTTGGTGGAGGATGGAATCCCGTGTGTAGCCCAACGGGTGTGACCGATTCCAACGCAGGCATTGTTGGTCAAACTTAAAATATTTTCAAGATCAGCGATCTTTCCTTCTGTTTTCGTTATATCAATTTCCGCGCCGTTCAGCGTGGCAATGCCTGCTGAGTCATAACCTCGGTACTCGAGCCGTTTCAATGACTCAACTATGATTGGCGTAACGCTTCGGTTGCCGATACATCCTACTATGCCGCACATTCAACCGTCTCGTTAGAATTGTTTCGAGGCCCAACACATAGGCGGCCGTGATGATCTATAAAAGTTCCGATTTTTGCTTTGCCGTTTAGTGTGGATTAGCAGCTCATATAGCTGTTGCTGGCGAACAGCGCCGCGCATTTATATCTTCTGCACAAGAACTGACCATTGTAAATAGTTAAATACTTTATGTTATTTTGTCAACAGTTGTATACTTTATATTAACTAATAATATTAATATTGAAAGTTAAACTCCAAACTACTCGTCATTCATCTTATTTGTCTCATATTTGCCGGCTCCCCGGATAGCTTTTTATCGCAAAATGACTTACCCACCACACCATGAAGGTCCTGTTAGTAGGTTCAGGCGGTCGTGAACACGCCATGGCGATGGCGATTGCTCAGAGCGTTGAAGAGCCGACGCTCTACGCCGCAATGAAATACAAAAACCCAGGTATCGCCCAATTGTGCAAGGATTACCTCCTCGTCGACGAAACTGACTTAGAGAAAGTGGCAGATTACGCCCGCCGCGCCGACCTAGTAGTGATCGGGCCTGAGGCACCGCTGGCAGAGGGGATCGTAGATGTGCTCGACGAACGCGGTGTGCGCGCTTTTGGACCTACGCGGAACGCAGCTTTAATCGAATCAGATAAAGGATGGGCCCGCTCGTTCATGTCTGAAAAAGGCATCAGAGGATGTCCTAAATACGCGCTGTTCGACGATTTAAGTGATGCAGATCGCTTCATCAGAGACAACATCGATGAAGAAGAGTTAGTTATCAAGCCAGTTGGGTTGACTGGCGGAAAGGGTGTTGTAGTCATCAATAGCTATTCCGAGGGCAAAGAGTACCTGAAGAAGCTTCGAGGGCCTGTAGTCATTGAAGAGTGCCTTTCTGGGGAAGAATTCACGGTGCAAGCATTCGTTGACGGGAAGGTGTTGGCACCCGCGCCAGCAGTTCAAGATCACAAGCGCGCCTTTGAAGGCGACCTTGGACCGAACACGGGAGGGATGGGTTCTTATACAGACAAGTCCTACGTGCTACCTTTCATGACCGAAGAAGACTACCGCGCTGCTGTAACCATAATGCAAGACACGGTAAACGCTCTGAAAAGTGAGGGTATTACGTTTAAGGGTATCTTGTACGGCCAATTCATGCTTACACGAACGGGACCCATGGTTGTCGAGTTCAACTGTCGATTCGGGGATCCAGAAGCGATGAACATTCTTCCTCTGCTCAGATCCGACTTCATTGAGCTCGCAGAATCGGCTGTCGATGGCACGTTGAAGCAGACTGATTACGACCTTCGTGCAACGGTCTGCAAATACGTTGTGCCGGCCGGCTATCCAACGAACCCCAAGCCAACCGAGATCACGATCGATAAGGATCACATCGATGCCGCGCTGTTTTATGCAAGCGTCGATGACCGCAACGGCACGATCACCACCACTACGTCTCGAGCTTTGGCAGTCCTCGGCGTGGCAGAGACTATAGAAAATGCGGAACAACAAGCAGAGCGAGCGCTTCAGTTTATAAAGGGTGACGTATTTGCGCGGCACGACATCGGGAAAAAAGAGCTAGTACAGAGTCGCATTGAGCACATGAAGCGCATCAGGGATGCTTAGCTAAGAATTGTGCCCCTTAGAGGATTCACAATGAAGAATCTTATTTCTATTGGCGATTTAACGAAAGGTGAAATCTTCGAGATCATCCAGCTTGCCATCCGCCTCAAAGAAGAACGATCAAAAGGAATATTCCCGAACGGTTTAGAGCACAAAACCCTTGGGATGATATTTGAAAAACCCTCAACTCGAACGCGAACGGCGTTTGAAGTTGCGGTGGTCGAGTTGGGCGGATACCCCATCTACTTGAACTGGAATGACCTTCAGTTGGGACGAGGGGAGACGACTGCAGATACGGCGCGCGTACTCTCACGGTATCTGAGCTGCATCATCATGCGGGCGAACAGCCATTCAACGATCATTGACATGGCTAAAAACGCCTCAGTCCCCGTGATTAACGCCCTTTCTGATATCGAGCACCCGTGTCAGCTACTAGCAGACTTGATGACGATTTATGAGAAGAAGGGGGCGCTCAGCGGTATGAAACTCGCGTGGATTGGAGACGGAAATAATGTCTGCAATTCAGCAATACTGTCGTGCGCGCTGATGGGTATGAGCGTTGACGTCGCGTGCCCCTCCGGTTATGAACCGAACGACGAGATTCTGCGCAGAGGTCAGCAGCTGTCCGCCGTGAGAATCCTTCGCGATCCGCTGGAAGCAGCCTCCGCTGCAGATATTTTATATACGGACGCCTGGGTTTCTATGGGAGATGAAGCCGCCTCTGCACTGCGCGCGCGCGCGTTCTCTGAGTACCGCATTGACCGCAAGGTGCTTGATGTAGCAAAGAGCGACGCGATCGTTCTCCACTGTCTTCCCGCCCACCGGGGGCAGGAGATCACTGACGAAGTCATGGACGGACCACATTCAGCCGTTTTTGACCAAGCGGAAAACCGATTGCACGCCCACAAGGCCTTGCTGTTAAAGCTGCTCTGTTAGTTACCACGGCTCCTTTTTCTTGCCAAGCTTGAACCCGATGACGTTGACGGCGAGGTGCAAGAGCGGAGTTAAGATCAGGACGACGACGATTACAGGGAGCGTAAAGTTGAGGGTAAACCAGCCGCTAAAAAAAACATAGGTGAGCACCCACGCGCCGATGACAAAGTCGAGCTGATCGACAATAGGAAGCGGGTCCCCCCGATCCATCCCCAGCCTCCTTTTAAAGAAACTCTTTGTGAGGTCTCCGAGCATCGCCCCCAATGATAACGTGGCTATCACAGAAAGAGGCTCAAATGAGGGCACGCCAATGTGTGTGCTGTTCTTGATGAGTTGTAGCAGTAGGCCCACTGCGATTCCTGACAGCGTCCCGCCGATTAACCCTCTAAACGTTTTGCCCGGCCCAAAAACCCTTTTTCCGTCGACAAAGTTCCGACCGAGATCTATAGGAGTTTTTCCCGCAAACAGGACGGCACTCGAATTAGGCACGTATGCGGGGAGCATCAGCCATAGGGCATCAATAATGAGCGCAAGCATTGCATTGCGAAAGGCGCATCATGCATATTAAATCTGTCTCCGGCGGTCGAATTGGTCCGTAATCGCCCAGAGCACGACATAACTGCCGCTCTGCACCCGCACTTCAAAGCACAAAATAATAATAGTAACAACATAAAAACTCTATTAGGAAACGCCGGAGAACTACATGTCAATTTATGAAGCGCCTGTCACATTACCTAAGCGAACGACCTCCTTGTGCCACGAATGCTTGAAGCCCATCGAGGCTACCATCTACCAGAAGGACGGCCAGGTGTGGATGGTCAAGAGATGTCCTGAGCACGGCGTGTTCGACGAGTTGTACTGGTCCAGCGCAGAGATGTACCACAAGGCTGAGCGCTTTTCGTACGCAGGAAAAGGGGTTCAGAACCCACAACTGACGCTTCACGACGCATGTCCACTCGAATGCGGCCTCTGTGATGTCCATCTGACATCCACGTGTCTGGCAAACGTGGACGTCACCAACCGGTGCAACTTGCACTGCGAATGGTGTTTTGCGAATGCCCACGCTCGGGGTTATGTCTATGAGCCTACTTTCGAGCAACTCACGGATATGCTTACGACGCTGCGCGAAGAACGACCCGTCCCGACGCTTGCGGTGCAGTTTTCTGGCGGCGAACCAACGCTGAGGGACGATCTCCCCGAGATCATTAGTAAAGCGGTTGAGCTGGGTTTTATTCAGACCCAAATTGCCACTAATGGCATCAGGCTTGCAAAAGATGTGACCCTCGCAGGCAGGCTTAGACGCACCGGGCTGAACACAGTATATCTTCAATTCAACGGGGTATCCAAGCAGACCGACAGGTTCATCGAGCTAAAAAAGAAGGCCATCGAGAACTGTAGAGATGTTGGCCAAGGCGTAGTGCTGGTTCCTACGATCGGTCGTGGGCTGAATGAACACGAAGTCGGCAAAATAATCCTTTTTGCAGCTCAAAACCTGGACGTAATCAGAGGGGTCAACTTCCAACCAATGGCTTTCACCGGCGCTGCGAACGATTTAGCGCCGGCCGTAAGAAACGCACAGAGGTTTACCCTACCTGACCTCGCATTTAACATAGAACAGCAGACGGGCGGACAAGTAAGGGCTGACGACTTTTATCCCGTGCCGTGTGTCGTTTCGATCTCAAAGCTCATTGAGGCTTACACAGGAGCTCCGCAGATCGAGTTTAGCTGCCATCCGCACTGTGGCATCGCCACCTACTTGTTCGTCGAGGACGGGAAGCTCATCCCGATAAATAGATTCGTGGACGTTGACAAATTCTTTGAGCTTACCCAAAAGCTTGCAAACAACCTGAATAATGGCGGTGTGCTGCGCAAGCCAACAGCGCTTATGCGAGGACTGCTAGCACTAAATTCGCTCGTCAACGAGGAGAATCAGCCGAAGTCCATTCAGTTTAAAGAGATGATTAAGACGGTTTTGCTGCATCACGACTACACTGCGCTCGGAGACTTTCATAAGCATACCCTTTTTATCGGCGGCATGCATTTCATGGACGCCTACAACTACGACGTGGAACGGGTCAAGCGTTGCGCCATCCACTACGCAGTCCCAGACGGACTAATCATCCCATTTTGCGCGTACAATAGTGGCCCCTGCTACCGAGATGCCATCGAAAAGAAGTACAGCATCCCTCTCGAGGAGTGGGAGCGTACCCACGGCAAGCTGCGACTCGAACCACTCACTTGAACGCAGATAGCCCGGCACGGATTCGAACCGTGGTCGTGAGATCCAGAGTCTCACATGATTGACCGCTACACTACCGGGCTATAGCTACCTTCTATACTAGCGCAAACTGCTCATCCGAGCGGCGCACGCTACTACCTACAGTCACGCACGACCATATATTTACTTAACGAAAGCGCTGCTAACACCGTGGTGTCGTGAAAGCTTTAACACACTCGATTTTCGCTTTCGTTTTCTGCGTCGCCGTTAGCGAGATCGCGCTCTCCCCAACCGCGACAAACAAATTGTTCTTGCTGCTTTCTGCCACAGTTTCACTGCTGCTAGCGTCACTTCCTGACCTCGATGCGCGTCTGCCGCTACGACTCATCGGTCACAGAAGTGGATTTTCGCACTCGATCTTCACCGCAGCGGCGTGCGCATGTCTTTCCTACGTCTTGTTCTCGCCATACACGCCACTCGATCTAATCGTCATACCCGCCGTCGTAGCGGCCATTACAAGCCATATCCTTCTCGATTCGCTGACGGTGTCTGGTTGTCCGCTGCTCTGGCCGCTCAGCCGTCACCGTTTTTCGGCGCACCTCTGCAAGTACGACAGCCCTTTAGCCAATACATCAATCATTTTGTTGTCGTGTGCCGCAGTCGTCGTCTTCTTGCTTTACGGGTAGTAAGGCCCTTCTTCGCGAGCTAATACGTGAAATGCGGGACTTAGCGTGGCTACAAGTAGGCTTGAATTATCAGCGACTGAAGCATTGTGGAGCAATTCTCGGCGAACAAAGGCGAACAAAATATTAAAGTATTCGAAAAGCCACTTTCATGTGAGGATTCAAATTGTTCCCGTCAAAGAAGGTTCAAAATCTGGTTGGTTCCAAGATCCAAGTCGAGATGAAGGGCGAAAAATGCGTGCTCGAAGGCCTATTGATGAGTGCAGATGACTATTTAAACTTGCATCTTACAAACACCACTGAAGTTGTTGACGGACAAAAGTCCCGAGTTTTAGGATCGGTCGTACTTCGCGGCAACAACATCATTCTTCTAAATCCTGTAAACGACTAATCCGGAATTAACTGAACCTACTTCGAGAGAACAACCAATACTCCACTGGCATATTGTCCAACCTCCCCTGTGATCGCAGCTGGGTTGCTCGATCCTAAGAAAGGTGCCACAGTGAACGTAACACAAAGCAAAAAAAGCAAGCACGACCTACTCTTAGCGCAAGGTAAGATAGCTCCGTGTATAGGATGCCACGAAGTATGTAATCCAGAGGACTGTTCGCTGCTCGATGAGTGGCTAGAACTACTTATGTAACATGAGCGAGTCTTCGAACTGACGCATGAAACGGCAGTATTTTTGGCGTGTTCTCGTTAGGGGCCACGCACTCTTTGCTTGAGTGCTTGAGGGCAAACCGGCCTTTATTATGACGATCACCAACGTGAAAGCGTGCTTATCCAAAGGTACGAACCAAACTTCGTTCGATTTCAATTCTTGATTAACAGACACTTTTTTTAGAAAAACGCGACTCACAGTTGTTAAACACGAAAAACTGGCGTCGGCTGCGACTTATTTCACAACGTTGAAATACTTTAATCGCAAATATTAATACGGGACTTATTTTTGGGAAAACGCGACCGAGAGCTGGCCAAAAACGTGGCAAAATGCTACTATAGTTTAGCTGATGGAGATTGTGAAGTAGAAGTCATTGAGAGTCTTGATAGCAAGATGCCGAATGTGAGCTTCATAAACGACATAAGAAAAGAGCTGCAAGTATGGTGGCCTCGCAACATCGGCACGAAATCCAAGGTCGCGCGCTTATCTGAGTCAGATTTTGTATATTGCATCAACGAGCTTCGCGCGAGAAACGGATCGCCCCCCATTTCCTCAGATGGGACGTTGCATAAGAAATGGATGGAATGCATGGCATCAAATGAGCCGCACGTCTATCTCGTCGCTATCCGAGGAGAGAGAACGAAGTTCGTTTTGGTGAATACGAAGGTTCACTCGCGGAGCAAAGCCTAACTTTTTTGAATATATGCGGTCTTCACTCTGCATTCGCTGAAGACGTTGATGACTGGCAGGAAATCGCGTGACTAGCATAGAAGAGCAAATCAGCGAAATAGAAACGGAGATACGCGACACACCCTACAACAAAGCGACACAACTCCACATCGGTCGTCTAAAAGCGAAACTTGCGCGGCTGAAGGAGAAGCGAGAGTCCAGGGGTTCGCACAAGGGAACCGGATTTGCTCCACGAAAGTCCGGTGACGCTACCTGTGTGTTAGTCGGATATCCGTCCGCGGGAAAGTCAACCCTGCTAAACGCGCTCACTAATGCAAAATCGCCAGTTGGATCTTACGATTTCACGACGCTGAACGTCATCCCTGGCGCTATGGTGCACAACGGAGCGCACATACAAGTCTTGGACATCCCTGGACTTATAGGCGGCGCAGCAGTCGGAAAAGGCAGAGGAAAAGAGATTATTTCAGTTGTGAGAAGCGCGGACCTAATATTGATCGTGGTCGACGTTTTCAGCGAATATCAAGTCGAAGTAGTCAAAAAAGAACTGTATGACGCAGGAATCAGGATAAACCAAAGCCCTCCAAACGTAGCGATAATCAAGAAACCTCGCGGGGGGGTTACGGTTAGCGGGGCTCCCCATGCGGCTGAAATCGACGAAGCTACGATAAAAGCGATTTTACATGACTTCAAGATCCACAACGCCGACGTCATTCTTAACGAAGACCTTGATGTCGATCGATTCGTCGATGCCCTATTACCGAGCAGACTTTTCTTACCCGCACTAACGGTCGTAAACAAGATAGACCAGTCTTCTGGGTCAGCAAGTTTCGGGGACGTTCACATTTCTGCGGAGCATGGCACCAACATCGAAGATCTAAAAGAGCTGATCTTTGAAAAACTCAGATTCATTCGGGTATACTTGAAACCCCCGGACAAGGCGGCAGATAGGAAAAACCCGCTGATTTTGCGCCGCAACTCCACGATCGAAGAGGTCTGCAACCTCATGCACGCACGTATCTCCAGACGATTCAGATACGCTCAAGTGTGGGGTGCGAGTGCGAGACATGCGGGGCAGCGCGTCGGGCTAACCCACGTGCTCTTGGATAACGATACTGTGACCCTGATAGCCTCCCGCTAGTGATCGCGGGTCGGCTTCCTACAACTCAGTTCTGCTCGCGCGCAGAGAGCAGTCCAGTTTGGCGTCAAAAAGGTCTTAGATGGATTTTGTCGCATTACACTAAGCTTATATCGGACAAATAAGCCATGTTGAACCAATGGAGCTCCACATCGGAGAGACGTTCAGCATTGACCCGGGGTACCTTGTAACGGAACGAAGCGCCGTTATCGGCCAAAGCGGAAGCGGCAAAAGCTATCTCGTGAGTGTGATCTGCGAAGAACTTGCCGCAAGTGATCTCGGATTCGTCGTGATCGATACTGAAGGAGAATACGCTGGGCTCTCCGGCTACAAGAACATCGATGTAATTGAAGACACTGAACCTATTTCGACCGACGAAGAGCGGGTCCGAAAAATCATCGAAGAGTCACAAAAAATAGTCCTTGACGTTTCCGAGACTGATCCAAAGGTCATAGATAAGTTCTTGGGAATCGTCTATCAGGTCGCCACGGACATGTTCCGAGAGGGGCGCCATCGGCAGAATCCTTTCTTAGTCATCGTCGAAGAGGCTGACATTTACGTTCCGCAGAGAGGACGCGGACTCGATATCCTGCAGGTAATGAGCAGAAGAGGCAGGAAGCGGGGCCTTGGTATCCTTTTTGCTACGCAGAGGCCTGCTTTGGTCAATAAGAACGTTTTGAGCCAGTGCAACAACGTGTTCATCGGAAAGCTGACGTTAAAAAACGATATCGATTCGGTGCGTATATTTTTCTCCTCGATGGATGATGCACGCCAGCTGACAGCACTTGAACCGGGACAGTTTTACGTCCAAGGAGCTATCGCTGATCCTTCGTTCATCAAAGTGCGGCAGCGGAACACGCGCCACGGAGGGGCGACCCCCACCATTCAGCGTCGGACCGAGTACGCATCGGATCTCACGCCACACGGTAGCGTTCGCGCGGCACAGGATTTGGACAAGGCCGAGCACATGCGAGCGCGACTCGCTCTTGATACGACGACGGGAAGTAGGAAGGTTAAGTATATCCCATTCGACGAAACCACGGTCCTCAGCGCCTTAAACAGTAACAAGCGCAAGCAGTTCAAGTTCTTCGGCAGGAGTGAGAGCGTCAATGACTTCGATCTGCTAATGTTGCCAATATTCTCCGTTAGCATTCGAGAGATGAAGAAACGACTCATGGGCACGAGGTTCAAGGACTACTCCGTCTTGATTGATGCTATTACCGGGGATCTTCTAAGCCCGGACGGCGTGCGGCGCCGGTCTAAGAATCTACACCTTCTCGCAGATCTGAACCCAACTCAACTGAAAGTGATGGATTTCATATTGGACAGAGGCGGCACCACCTATGCGCAATTACGCCAAGCGCTGCCCGACAAGGGCGTCAAATCGAGCTTGAAAAAGCTCGAAGAACGTGGTTTGATCGGGATAAAAGATGAACGCTATTTCTCCCTGCATGACATAAGCTATCCAAGATCCCTCGTGTCAGAGAGCGCCGAGGGTTTGCAGCTTAGAGAGGGTCGCGTAGAAGATGTCATAAAGCCCAGGTTACCAAAGCAAAAACTCAAAGGACTCATACGGGGACTGTATCCCGGCTGCGAGGTGACCGATGCAAATATCATATATTCGCCTGTTCTTCAAGTCTTGTACGCAGACGAGTCCTCAAAAAGACGTGTGAGAATAAACGCGTTGACCGGAAAGAAGATTTTGGGCGAAACAGCTGTTTTGGCAGAAGCTGAAGGTGTCAAACTGAACGACAGGAAGTAACACATCAGATCCAACGCCACACCCTTGCGTTCGCGCCGTCGTCACCCCTAGTAGGCGTAACCCTGGAGGTTGTCACGTGAGCTTCCCAAGCCGTAAAGTCGTTGTTCATCGCAGTGCTGGCGGTCTGGAGTGCGAAGCATATTATAGCAAGCTGTTCTCGGCGCGTACGCGAAGGTCCCGCGAGCTTACAAACTGAAGTGCACGTCTCCTTCCAAATACCGATCGTAGTTATAGTAGACGCTCGGCTGCCTGCGGTAGTGGAGCAGTTCCGCGCTGAGGTCATACGTGACGAGACACAAGGCGTGGATCCCTGATTGCTGCGCGACCTGCAGGCTGTAATCGGCACTCCCATCAAAAGTGAGACCCGACTTGAAGACGTCGAGCTCGGCCTGGAGCCCGGGATAGTTGGGGATGGTGATCATCTCCCTCAGGAGGGCCAAGTTCTCGTAGGAATCCGCAAGCTTTGAGTACTTGACGCGCTCCACATAAACGCGGCGCATCTCGAGCGCTGATGTCAACGCCTTACTCACGCGATCAAAGGCCCTGACCACGGCGCGATTGTAGTGTCGCGATAGTTGAGAGAGCCCCGTAATCTGTTGTTCTAGGGACTCTACCGGGAAGCGCGCGAAGTGGACGACCTTGTGATCTGTGCGGTCAAAGACCAGAACTGTATACGTGTCCAGTGAGAGCCCTGGAACCCACCCGATGAAGTAGTAATGTCCTTGCAGTGGTGGCGAGTACGGTGGCCGCGAGTCACTAGTCTCGATCACACGCTCTTTCGGTTTGGGAAATAACGGGCCCTGCAGCTGATTTAACGCAAGGGTCGTTGCATCCACCTGGTCGTCATGGGCGACATTCGGGAAGCTCAAAAGCTCCTGCATGTATTCCCGGACCCACGCGTATTCGCCGTCATCCAGTTTGGGTATGTACACGTTCTTTGATTGCCAGACCGGTAGGCAATCGATAGCCCGACGCTCCTTTGAGCCTTTCACGGATATAGGAATAAGCCCCGGGATCGTGTGTTTTAAGTGTGTGACTACGGCAGCGCCGAGCGCCTGCGCTTCCACTAGTTTAGCTGTTGATTGGGGCCAGTGCGCTGACAAATCTTCGATAGCCTTTATCGTTTCGTCAAAGTCGTAGCGACCACGCACCTGGTCGAGCAAGTAGAAATCGGCACCGATGCACCCCCACACCTGCCCTACGACATAACTGGACGAACCCGATTTGGTTTGTGCGGTGTCCCACGATTGGATAATGCGATCCATGTATGGTAGGTCATCGGAATCGTAATACTGAACCCATCCCTCTTTAAAGATGCTGGCATCGTCCTGCACGAATTCGCAACAATATTCCTGGGCGAACCGCCACTCGCCCATGGCGCGTCGTTCCCGCTCCAACCAGCCCTTTCCGATGCGCGGGCACTGGTGCGCCGTCACCCTGACCTTCTTCCAGTCCGGCTCGTGGTCCCACGCGTGCCAGAATATGCCCTGTTTGCCGTGCGGCGTGCTGAGGAGGATCAGCTGCCCCTCCGTAACGGCGAGCATGGGCGTGGCCGCATAGTAGTCCCCCTCAGACACCTGTGCAGCTTCGTCTATGAGCACCAACGGCGCGGTGAAGCCTCGTTTTGTGGACTCAGATCCAGGCAGTGCGACGATGCGGCTGCCGTTTCTGAGTTCGAGCGTGGTGGCTGAATCGCTTATGCTGTCGCCCGGTTGGCCAAGCAGGCGGTGGAAACCGCTGACCTTCCTCAAGAGCTCTGTTGACTGCCGCTGCGACGGAGAGACTATGGCCACGAACGCCGCGGGGTTCAGTAGGGCGTGATGGAGCGCAAGGATGGCAACGATGGTCGATTTCCCGGACTGCCGCGAGCAGTTGATGATTACGCGCTCGTCCCTTGAGATGAGAAGGTCGCGTTGCCAGGGGTCGGGCTCTATGTTCAACAGCCTAGCGAAGGCTACGGGATCACGTGGAATCCTCGTCTCAGTCGCTGCTCGGCTATAGCCCTTTTCAAGTTTGCTAATTCTCGATTCGTTTCGGCTCATGTGCTAGCTCCTCGACGGCGGCGATGCGCCGCTCGAGATTGGTAATCTCAATGACGCGCAGCCCGATTTCTACGGCTCGTAACTTGATTCGCAACTTCGCCTCAAGCCCTAAGGAAGAGCCATCGGCGGTTCTCGCCTCGTCTACAACCTCGTTGATGAGGCCGCAGCAATCTTCAGCGGTCTTAATTTCAAGGGCGGTTAGACGCATGTCCACCCCTTTTTTTGTCAATCCTTGGGCCCGCTGCTTCTGCTTGTATGCCGCGTCGTATGCGCGGCGTTGTTCAGGATTTTTATAAGGCATGATTTGGTCTCCTTTGTAGGTTCATTTCCAGATGACAAGCCGCAGGCGCATGTGACACGCAAAAAACTTGTTGCTCTGTCCAGCGGCGCCCGGCTTTCTCCATGCTAGCATTTATGACGTCATAACGTGGTTTTTATTTGGCGCATAGTAAATGAACGAAAGCAACCCACCCCAAAACGTAAGCGAGTTACGCGATCGTCTGGTCTCGTTAGGAGTCAAAGTGAAGATGCGCACGCTCCAACGCTGGGTCAAAGAGGAACACATCCCGCACCCGAACCTGTCACGAAGCAAGGATAGAGGTAAGACAAGTATCTCTGCGTCATCCGAGCAAGCTATAAGCACGGCTGCGGGCGTCTGGATGCTCCGTGGCGGTTCCGGGAATCACTGGAGTCGAAGGGTGATGAGCTGGAAGACTATGAAGCAGGTGCAGAAGTGCACCGCGAAGGTGCGCACGCACCCGACTGTGGAACTCTCAATTCCTGAGGATACGAAGGAGGATTATGACCCTCCTCTTGAAGACGTCACCTTTTCAGTCTCGGTCAGTTGCCCACCGAGGCTGGAGCAGTTCATAATCCCATACATCATAACGACAGAGAAAGCACGAAGTGGTTGGGGCGTCGATGAACGAGCAGTGGTGACGTTCGGCTGGAGCGGGTCTGCAAAGAAAAAATTCACAAAACCCGACCGTTCACGCTGGACCGTCACGCGAACGTTGCTTCAAGTCTCCGTCGACGCATCTGAGAGCGACAAGGACGAGCTACGTTTTTTCGTTGGCGGAGAAGACGTGCGCGAGTGGATGTCAGCAGACAGGGCGATGCTCCGCAATCTTCGCGAAACGCTTCCTCCGTTCTTCAAGAGGCTACGTTTGCTGATGCGCCACTTTCGTGACCGCGACCCTCAGTTCATTGGAGTGTTGAGATCCGTAATGGGTGAGCTTCGTGACGGCGACCCGCAGTTCTACGAGAAGTTAAGAAAGTTTCTGGTTGCGATCCGCAAGAACGAGACCGATCCTCGATTTTACGAGAAGTTAAGAGGGCTGATGGACACGCTTAATCAGAGCGACCCGCAGTTCTACGGCAATTTAAGAAGGTTGGTAGACACGATCAGCACGTGGGACCCTCAGTTCTACGGGAAGTTAACAACGCCAATCCCAACGCACATCAGACGATCACTCGCAGCTGATCCAATCCACATCAGGGATGAAGATGATACCTTCGAAAAAACCTACAAGCGATATAAGGGTATTAAAGACGAGGAAGGTCGCGATAAGAAGGCCCCAAAGCGACATAAAGGGAGAGGATTAAGAAAGCCGCCAGAGGTGCCGTGGGCTGAGTTTTGGACACGCTTAGCAATTGCTTACGACAAAGAACTACGGAACCGCCGACTTTGAATATAGGATCCGGATACATCACGCCACGGTGGTGGTAAAAATAAAAGTGACTAGCAGAAAAACGATTACGATATGCGGGAAATAGTGGAATAATAATTGCACACGTAGTTGGATTAGAGGAGGTTATAATGACAGATGAAATTGAAGCGCTCAAAAAGGCGCTGGGCGGCGAAAAACGATTCGACGCAATAATACACATTGTGCACGACTTCTATTACGACGCACTTGATCTTGTAGCCCCCGCTGGGGCTGTCCCTCCGGAGGCGATAATCACTCAAGAGGCGATGTTCTTCGCATTCATCCAGTGGCTTGAGACGCGCTCCTTAGATGACATTGAAACGTCCAAAGGGTTTACCCTGAATCAGTTTGTCGAGCTGTTGGAACAGCGTCAATACATAGAATATCAGAACGGAGTCTTTAGGAGACTGAGGCCCAATCCCCCTTTTGGCGACCTCGAGGTTATCTATTCGCCCGTTGAGACTGACGAACGGGATATTCTTGTTACGCTCCGTCCTAAGAAAGGGTAACGGCAACGCCGAAGCAACCGTTTATGTGCTTTGCGAATCGCTTAGAAATAGACAAATCCGAAAAAAGATAACGTGCCCAGCAATCAGCATTCCGCTAAGACAGTTTGCTGATCGTCCTGCGGATGCCTTATTTTTTTTGCGTGTTTTTTTGACGAACGAAGGAGTGCAAACAATGCAACATTAGCCCAGCCCAAATGGTGCTTCACACAGTTGCTTAGGCGCGCTCCGATCTAGTGAAAATCCTTATACACGTTGCCAAGGTTTATCCCAGCAATCGTCTTTTGGCGATAGAACAGTTTCTTCTCTCGAACGGCCGCCTGCAATTGCGCATTTGAAATGCCGTTTTGCAGTGCGAGGTACGCTTCCATAAACGCCGCGAGATCATCGGCAGCTTTGACGAGTTCTCCGTCGACCGGATTGTATCGGTCACCGTTGTACGACGCGGTTATCGTGTCAGAGGTTGTGTGGCGCACCTGCCCGTCGATCGTCACCTTTGAGACAAACTCGTCTTCAGTAAACATCCGCATCTCTGGCTGCCACGCCTTCGAGATGAGCTCTGGCCCGTAAATTCTGCGCTCCATCTCTTCCCGTTCGAAGTCCTTCACGAAGCGGTCCAAGCCCGTGGCCGCCCTTTTGACGGGGCTGATGATGTCCTTGGTGAGGACTTCGGGCAGGTCGTGGAACAGCCCGGTGAAGTAGTTGTTCGCACGGCGCTTGGGATACGCGTCAATCTCGAGTGAGAACAGGTACGAAATGATCGCCACAATGAGCATGTGGCCGAGCACTGACGTCCGCGGGATTCGGAAGAGCTGCCCCCATCGTACTTGAAACCGCAGGCGCCCGCACAAATAGACGAAGCTGCGATAGGTCGGGAAAAGGGCGAGGTAGCGCAGCCCTTCGACGTCAGCGAGTGCCTCCTGGCGCCTCTGCAATCCGCGGCGGATCTCGTGAATCTCGTAATCGCTCGCGTTCTCGCGTTCGATGATGTCAAACTCCCACTTGGTCGCGTAGAAGTGGGCCGCATCGAGTACCTTCCTGCTGTTGGTGTCAGGCGGGCGGAAGAGATACGCTTCAAACCGTTTGTCGAGGCCGTTTAGATCAGAAATGAGGGGCGTAAAGCGCGCGTAGACCTCCGTCTTCAGCTCGTTATACGTCTCGTCGTTTGCCTTGATCCTCTCGAAGATCTGGGGTTTTAAGTCGGTAAGGGTGAGGCGCTCGAAGTAGTCAAACAGGCCGCCCTCGATGACCTCGATCCAGCTAAAGTCGCTGCTGTGTTCGGTGAACTTGCCGAGCACGTAGGCGATGGTCATCTTGTGTCCCTGCTTGTCGAGTTCGGTCAGGGGAACGGGGCACAGCTTGTCGTTCCAGCGGCGCATTTCAGCCGCTTGAAAAAGTTCGGTGAGGAGGTCTTTTCCTACGATGCGGGTTGCCTTAAAGTGGCGCTGCGTGCTGTCCGGCTGTTTCACGCCTCAGAAAATCTGCTATGCGTTGCTGTATCTGGATTCTGATCGGGTTAGCAGTTGTTACGCGGTCGCCAAATCTTTGATGAGCAAGTTCATAAGTCTGATTCACGTGCGTGGGGTTCTACTTTTTGTTCACCGTGCGCCATCGCCCAGCAAAAACCGAGGCACAGCACAAACGATTCGACCGATCCACTTTTATCTCTGGCAGAAAAAGGAATCCCCTTTCTCACGGCGTGGCCTTTGTACGCGGGTCTTTATTGTGCGCTTGGATCGTGCGTCTTTGCGCCACTGCACGCAGCGTCACCGCCGTGCCCCTCTAAAAATGGGAGTCGCTGTGCATTCGCGCCGGAGTTAGCTATATGGCGGATTACGCGGGGAGGATAAAAAAGTGTTGTTTGTCCAGGTAAGTACGCATTGTGCGCGCATTTCCGTCTTCGGACTAGGCCATTTGTGACGTCGCCTTCACACGGCGGAGGTCGCCGGTTCGAATCCGGCCGAGCCCATGCTTTTTCTGGGGTGCTTTGACGAAATAACTGGCTCTGGGGAGGGCTTTTTGATTTTTGTTTTCGAGAAGAAGTGATTTAAGCTCCGCGATTCGTGATTCGAGTTCACGGGGCGAGCTTCTAGGTCTTCCTGACAATCTAGTTGTATAACTTTAGGCAAAAGTTGTATAACTTCAGAACCTGTTTCGGCTTGTTCGTCGAAAGTGAGGACTAGTGCTCGCTTGTTCTCGAGCTTGCTTTCAAAAATCTCGGCCGTCTTGCCAATTTCGCCTGCATAGATTTTAGACAACCTAATGAGGGGGTAGATAATGCCTGTTTTGGCATTTAGTTTGGTAACCTTTGATTTTCTGATAAGTTGCATAATCTCACCGATTTATCTGGCAGCATATCTCCTCTACTTCTTGGGCCTTGAACGGTAGATAAAGATAGCCAAATTAAGAATGCAATTAAGCCGAGCGGGAAAAACAAAACAAGCAATATCAAGACAATTATGAATCCAGTCAGATACAGAGTTAATGTCCTACCGAGCGTTTGCATCCTTTCTCCCGTGCTTTTCTCACTGTAAGCTATTTGTGGACTACTCGAAGGGGGCACTTGTGCAGCTGACTGGACATTCCTCGGCTGGCAGATTGCACTGGGTACAGGACCGGCGGCCTGCTCATAGGGCCCAAGTAATGAAGCTGTCTTCATAGAAGGTACGAACGGCGCCCTCTATGAGAAGACCAGCACTCATTCAACGCTCTGCCCAATTATGCGAATGGAACTGTTCTTTAGCCGGTTTCGCGCTGATACGTTTATCAAAAGAGGCGTTATCGATTCGACCATAGATGATGCTTCAAGTGGCCCAGCATCGAAGGGAGTAAGTCCCTCTATGTCCTTAATGAGCTCCATAACGGTTGCCTTCGGCTGTTCAGAGCCACACACAAGAACGTCTAGGCCGAGCTTGTCTTTGAGATCAATCAGACGTGCCGCAGGCGTCGTGTGAAACGCTGAAACGACATTATTGTTCGAAAGAATATCTTGCATCTCAACGGCAGCGCTTCCATACTTGTCGGCGGGCACGTAGCGCAAGAACCCATCTTTAGTCATTGGCACGACCGGAGATACGACTATTGCGTTACCCGCTAGCTGATCTTTGATCGCAACCGCCGTGGGGATTGCAAACTGATACTGCAGTGCAATCACTACCACATCGCTATGTTCTATGGCTTGAACGTTTTCTTCCCCGTACAGTTCGCACGTAATGCCTTCGTTGAGTAATCGCGCTTCGCAGGAAAGTGCAGCTTCCTCAGCTTTTTCAGCGCTTCGTGATCCTATGACCACGTCGTGTTTTGGAGCCCAGCGAAGCGCCAGTCCCTCTCCGATGTTTCCCGTACCACCAAGCAAGGTTATGCGCATTGAAAAACCCGTTTGGATAGATTGGTTAAGATGCGTTTATAAAACCTTTGTTCCACTTTGGCTATTGTATCCGCAACCCTGCCGGCGCCTCGACTATGCGCGACGTTCCAAAAACAGTAAAACCGCAGCAATTCGATGCAAAACACCCTCATAATGACGAGGTTTTAAAGCGCTGACGCCTTACCTTAAATGAGAAAAAGAAGGATCCCGTGTAGGGATCATTTACCGCTTGATAGGCAGATATATGGACCCGGCGACAAGTGCCGGTATTCCGAGCCCAAGCAGCGAGAATTCTGGAACCGGCTGCGAGGGTAAGCTTGCAACACCGCTCGTTTGAGCTGCTGGTACAGACGTTCCCAGCATCGATGCATCGTCAGGCATTGGAGACGCACTTTTCGCAGCTATCGGGGAATTCGAGCCTGAGGCACTTGGCTGACCGGATGCCTGCTTAGAAGCTACTAGTAGACGGGGCGTCGAGGTTGCCTTGGCCTTCGTGGGGATGTTACTGCCAGCGATGGTGTTGGCGTCATTTGTTTTACCGTCGTCGTTGCTTTTGGCGTTGATATCATTGATATAATGATAGCGCATCTGAGAGCTTTTACCGGCAATATGACCGCACCGCGATTACTGCCGCTTTCGAACCGAGCGCGGTGCTCGCGTAAAAAAGCGTCAGTTTAATAAGCAACCATCACATCTATACGACCCGCAACCGGAGTCGTCATATGGATGGTTTATCGACGTCGTACCTTCTGCTCGCCTTGATATTCACTCCTACCGTGTTTTCGCTTGTGCCTCTAATTCTCGGCGGCTTCACGCAGTCAAAAATTGTGGACTACGTTTCTACCCTTATTGCGCTGATTACCCTCGTCTTCGCTTCAGCCCTTGCTATCGCGTACACCGGACCAGTGACCGCAGCCGTGGCAAACGTGGCTGTCAACAATCTGCAACTTTTTTCATTCAGATTCGACGCGCTTAGTCTTCTGTTCTCGCTCGTTGTTGCGCTGATGGGGTGCGTGATCATATGGTACTCAAATAGCTACATGCAAAACGAGAGCGGAAGAGGGCGTTACTACTTCCTCATGTTATTTTTCGTCGGCGGAATGCTGATGCTTGTCAACGCCGCCAATCTGGTCGTTTTTTACATGGGCTGGGAGATCGTGGGCATTTGCTCGTTCCTGTTAGTCGGTTTCTGGTATGCCGACCCCTTAAAGAACGAGGCCGCAAAAAAAGTCTTCTTCTTTACACACATACCAGGAGAGGCATTGTTGCTGTTTGCGATCGGCGCCTACGCGTGGACGGGCAGCCTTAACATCAATGCATTGTTAACGTCGACGCCGGCAGCGTGGCAGATGAATACTCTGCTCGCCCTCGCGCTCATCGCCATATTCGCCAAGTCTGCGCAAACGCCGTTCTTCTCGTGGTTGCCCAGCGCAATGCAAGGCCCCACACCAGTTTCTGCGTTGTTGCACAGCGCTGCAATGGTCCCCGCTGGTGTGTATCTCGCGGCACGACTCTTTCCGTTGTTTACCGGCGGCTGGCCCTGGGTGCTCGCCATCATCGGCGGATTCACGCTGGTGTTGGCCGCTACCTTCGCAATGCGCGCTAACGACCTGAAGGAGGTCCTCGCGTACAGCACCATCACAAACCTGGGATTCATGTTCCTTGCATTCAGCTTTGGACCGATAGGGCTCGTCGCGGGATTAATGCAATTCCTCGCGCACGGCTTTTTTAAGGCCTGTCTGTTTCTAGGAGCGGGGTCCGTTGATCACACCGCACATACGATGGATCTCAACAAGCTGGGCGGCCTATCGAGAAAGATGCCGTATACCGCCGCTTCATTCACCATCGCCGCCGTGACACTAGCAGGCGTGCCGCCCCTTGTCGGCTTTGTAAGCAAGTGGCTCATTTACTCGAGCAGCATCGCCACGACGACTGCGGGCTTGCAGGTCTTCGTGATTGTGGTACTGGCAGGGAGCGTGCTCTCTGCAGGCTACATCTTCCGCGCGACGATTAGCGTATTCTACGGTCAGCTTCCGGCCGACTTGGAAGGCGCACACGAGGCGCCCGCCACGATGTGGGTGCCACAGGTAATCCTTGCGGCGGGGTGCGTCGCTTTGGGGATCTTCGCGCAATACCCCCTCGCCATCATAGCGCAGGTCCCGTACACCGGGACAGTGGTCACGCAGTCCGCGATCGTGCTCACTAATATCGAAATACCAGGCGTATCCAGTTTCGCCCCCGCCCTGGCGGCGATTCTCCTTTTGACGGCTATACTTGCCGGTCTAATCCTTAACGAATTCCTAACGCGGCGACCTCGTGAGACCGCTCCAACATCCAAACAGCTTTTCGGAGCGGGATACGAGCTGCCTGAAGGATACGTGTACGCATCTGGAAGGCACTTTCTCTACCAAGTGACGCAGCCGTTCGAGCGATTGCGATGGATTGACCCTGACTATGCCTACGCTGCAATCGGGCGAGGCGTGGACTCGCTGTCGAGAGCGCTACGCCGAGCACAAAACGGAAACGTGATCAGGTATGCCGCGTGGATATTCGTTTGGCTGCTCCTTGCGGGAGCCGTTTTTCTAGTTTTTAGGGGGTCGTAATGGAGACAGTACTTGCGTTTGGTATCCTGTGGGTGATATGCGCGATTCTCATCGTGATCTTAAGCGATAAATGGTCAACGTTGGCGCTCCTCGCTCTAAACTTGATAATCGCAGCATTCCTGTTTACGGAAAACGATGTGATAGGGGCACTCGTAAAGGCGGCGCTCGGGATACTGTCTCCCATCATCATCCTGCTGGCCGTCGCTCGTACAAAACAAACCCAGCCTCGATTTAGTACGCTGCCAATGATTTCGGTGGCGCTCGTGACCGTAGCACTTTCGTACGTGGTAGCTTTTTCAATGCAATCGCAATTTCCGCCTGGACGGATCAGCGAAACCTACGCTCTTATCGCGCTCTTCGGTATCGCTTTTCTAATCCTTGTGAGCCAAAGAAGCATCTTTAAGCTCCTCCTCGGTATACTCGTCCTCGAAAACATCGGAACACTGCTCATCGCGTGGGGAGAAAACACGGCGCTGCTTGCCGTCGTCGCTGAGGTGTTCGTGGTGCTAATCACGCTCACAATAGCCTTGATAGCGCTCATGGACTTCGCCGAATATGATTCCATTGACAGCAGCAAGTTGACCAACCTTCGTGGATAGCGGAGAACCTAAATGTATATCCTGTACACCTTGGCCATTCCGTTGATCACGGCAGCGATATGCGCGCTTTTCGGTCGTAAAACGAAAATGGCAGCATATGCCGCTGTCATTGGGATGACGCTAAGCGCTGTCCTTTTCACGGTCAATTTGTTTGTCGCCACGAGCGCGACTGCCAGCCTCGATTCATTTGCAACGGCGGTCGGGCTGTCCACGGTGGGGCTCATGATAGCGTATGTGGTGATCGTTATCGGAACCCTTGTCACGTGGTTTAGTCTCCCTTACATCGAAAACGCCGGGCGCATCTACTATCCTCTCCTTTTGATCATCATAAGTGCCACAGCTGCTGCGGTCCTCAGCACCAACGTTGCGACGCTGTACATCTTTTTGGAAATCAGCACCCTTTCGACGGCAATCCTCGTGACATACCGAAAGGGACGTGCGTTTGAGGCAGCAACAAAATTTGTCGTTCTAAACAGCATCGGAAGCTCGTTCACGCTGATCGCGCTCATCTTGATGTTCCTCAACTACGGAACGCTCAATATAGCAAGCTTCGGAAGCACATCGAGCAACGCGGTTCTTTTAATGAGCCTCTTCTTGTTCATAGGATTGGGAACGAAAATCGGCGTCGTTCCGATGCATTCGTGGGTTCCTGATACGTACGGGGAGGCCCCGACGCCTGTCAGCGCGTTTTTGGCAGGCATCGTCAAGGCAGCCACCGCGTTTATCCTCATTCGGTTCTTGTTTGCGTTACACCCGGCTCTTGATGTTGTGCTGTTGTTCATCGCAGTCACCGCGGTGCTTACCGTGGGCGTAGGCGCCCTTATGGCGTACACCCAGAAGGACCTAAAGCGGTTTCTCGCTTATTCATCGATAGAACAAGCCGGAATTATACTATTTGCGGTTGGTATTGGATCATCTGCTGCGCTGACGGGAGGAATTTTTCAAATAATTAATAACATGGTTATGAAATCACTACTTTTCCTCTGTGTGGGGGCCATTATCGCGGCAACCAAGCAACGAAATGTCAACGGGCTTGGCGGCCTGGTGACGAAGATGCCGATCGTGGCCGGAGGGTTCTTGATAGGAGCGCTTGCGCTCTCGGGGATTCCGCCACTCAACGGCTTTATCAGTGAATATTTGATCCTTCAAGCGGGATTCGCTAAGGGAGGAGTCTATCCCGCCTTGTCGGCGGTGTTGCTCGTGCTCACGTTTCCAATGTTTGCAGCCTATATCAAAGTTTTTCAACGGGTGTTCCTCACCGTCGATCAAAAGATAGAAGCGCCTGCAGTGTCGTATCTATCTATTTATATAATAATCCCCATAATTATCTTGAGCGTTCTTTGTGTGTTGATGGGTATATTTCCGACAGCAATCGTAGACCAAATCAACAAGCTATCACTCGCTCTGTTAGGAGGTTGATCATGTTTCGAGCAAGGTCACCATGGGTCTACTTCATAAACACCGGATCCTGCAATGGATGCGATATCGAGGTTCTTGCGATTCAAAATCCGCGGTACAGCGCGGAACGCTACGGCGTTTTGCGCGTTGGATCTCCGCGGCACGCTGATGTGCTCGTGGTAACGGGTCCCATTACCAAACGCATGGAGGACCGCTTGACGATGATCTATGACCAGATTCCAAACCCGAAAGCCGTCGTTGCGGTCGGGAGTTGCCCCACGTCAAACGGAATCTTTGACGGTGGGTATTCATTAACGGGGCCGCTTGACACGGTCATCCCCGTCGACGTCTACGTCATGGGCTGCCCTCCTAGACCGCTCAACATTCTATCAGGCATTCGAACCGCAGCAAAGATGCTCGACTCAAAGAGAAAAGGCAAAGGCGCTCGACCTACGACACGATTTGACGAAGCGATGTCAAAGGAGACGGTCATCGATCCGAAGTTCCAGTCATCAGATAACGTTCCCGAGGCAGGAAGATGAAGCGACCGCTTGAAGATGTAGTACCGGTCACAGAGTCGAGTCACAAGGGTTTAAACTCATACTACCGTGTCGCCCTCAACGACCTCGATGCGGCACTCTCATTTCTTAAGCAGGAGGGGGCACGACTAGGCACCATTACCGGCAAAGATGCACGAGATCATCTCGAAGTGCTGTACCACTTTGCCCTATCGGCACAGCTGCACACCATCATCGTGGACCTCTCCTATGACAATCCAAACGTCCCGACGATTACCAACCACTTTGTGGCCGCGTTACTCTATGAGCGAGAGCTCATCGGCTTGCTTGGCATCAACGTGATCGGGATTCCTGATTCAAGGCCGCTCGAACTGCCCCCGAAATATAGCGATCCGACGCCGCCACTTCGGAGGGTGTAACCGTGGCAGAGGTTAACGATCGCGGCTTTGCGAAGTTGAAGGTCCCCATCGGGCCAAGCCACCCCGCCTTGGAGGAGCCTGCGAGGTTCTTGTTTGAGGTAGAGGGCGAGAAGGTGGTCGACGTCGACTATGAAATCGGCTACAACCACCGCAGCATCGAACGACTCTGCCAAGAGCGGCCATTTTCTAAGATCGTATATCTCGTTGAACGCATCTGCGGCATCTGTTCACACGCCCACCCACTAAACCACGTCGAACGCGTTGAAGACATCGCTGATATCGAGGTGCCCGAGAGAGCAAAATACATAAGGACCATTTACGCAGAGCTCGAGCGGATTCACTCGCACATGCTGTGGGCGGGAATTGCAGGTGAAGAGATCGGCTATCATACCTTGTTCATGTACACCTGGCGCGAGCGGGAAAAGGTGATGGATCTCTTCGAAATGCTGAGCGGGAACAGGGTCATGCACGGATGCAATAAAATTGGCGGCGTCAAGTGGAATATCTCCGATGAACAAGCACGCTCCGCGCTCGGTGTCCTCGGCTATCTCGACACCACTGCCGAGAAGATCACTAAAGCAGTTCTAAAAGACAGCAGCATCGCAGAACGAGGCAAGGGCGTCGGCTGCCTGAGCAAAGAGGACGCGATCCGTCTAGGGGCAGTGGGCCCGAATGCACGTGCGAGCGGCGTTCCCGAAGACACGCGAGTGATGTGCAAGTACGCAGCGTACGGCGATTTCGATCTCGAGCCACAGATAGCGAAAGACGGAGATGTCGTGGCTCAGGCACTGGTGCGCTTAGCAGAACTCAAACAATCAATTCAGCTCACTAAGGAGCTTATCGCGAACCTGCCTGAGGGGGCGCTCCAAGTTGAGGACCATGAGATACCGCCAGGGCGGAGCGTTGGTCGAGTTGAAGCCCCCCGTGGTGAACTCATCCACTACACCGAGACAAATGGCACGAGATTCTTCGAGCGAATAAAAATCAGATCCCCGACGCTCGCCAATATCCCCTCCTACGTGCCGAAGTTCATCGGATGTCAAGTAGCCGATATCCCTATCATCGCCGCATCAATCGATCCCTGCTTTAGCTGTACCTGATCGGGTGACCGTGATAAAGGACGGCAGACGTAAGATCGTCAGTGCACAGGAATTGAAAACAGGGAGGATTTGATGGTCGCTTCAATAGTCGTCGTGCTGGTCTATGCCTTTGTTGCTGCCTTGCTACTGCAGGGGATTCGCCGTATCGTCGTGGCGCACAGTCAGTTTCGCAAAGGTCCAAGCATCTTCCAAGCGTTTTACGACTTCTTCAAACTGATGGGCAAAGAGAGCTTGACACCGAATGTGACAAGCCCCCTGCTCTTCAACCTCGCGCCAATCCTCAGCGTCGCCTCTATGCTCTTTGCGGCACTAGTGATACCTTTAGCCGCCTCTGCGTCTGCAGTCGGTGCGGGCGACCTCATATTGGTGATTTACCTCCTCGCAATACCGCCAATTGCACTGATCCTCGGCGGTTCGGCCAGCGGAAGCCCATACGGCGCCATTGGCGCTGCACGCGAGGTCGCGCTCCTCATTGCCTACGAAGTTCCATTCATCGTCGCCATGGTGACGGTAGCTCTCGCGGCAGGATCGTTCCAGTTAACTACGATATCGTCGACAGCGTGGATCACCGTCTTGCCGCTCGCAGCGATTGCTGCAATATGGACATTGCCTGCCGCAGCGGCGGTTCAACCCTTTGACATCGCTGAAGCCGAGACTGAGATCGTTTCTGGCCCATACGTCGAGTATTCAGGACCGAATCTCGCCCTTTTGCAACTTGGGCAGTGGCTTAAGACATTTCTCTACGCGTCGCTTATAGTAGTAGTGTTCTTTGGAACGGCCATCTACCACTTCGGGACCGGTATAAATCTTATCATTGAATTCGCGATCATTGCATTGCTCGTCAGTGCCTTCATTGCGTTTTGGCAGGCGACTACCGGGAGAACCCGTGTTACCCGCGTGCTCAGGTATTACTGGACGATTCCTACCCTACTCGCAGTCACGGACCTGATCTTGTACGTTGCAGGCGTTAGGTACATGCACTTCCTGTTCGGATGGGCGGGGCTCTAGAATGGCTTCCGGATTTATCAAAGATTTAATACGTTCCTTTACAGTCGGCTTAGCCGGCAAGACGGCAACCGTGCGGAGCGCGTCTGAGGTCGAAGTCCCGGCGGCCTACCGTGGTACGCCGATTATTGATCCCGAAAAATGTATCTTGTGTGGACGCTGTGGGAAAGTCTGCCCTGCCGGAGCCATCGCACTGCGCACAAGTGCCTCTGAGAAAAGTGTGCGCATCTTCGTCGGACACTGTGTATTTTGTAGTGAGTGCGCGATGATTTGCCCGGTTTCCGCGATCACCATGAGCAAGGTTTGGGACACGGTAGTGACGGACAGGCTTTCTCGAGAT
Source organism: Methanobacteriota archaeon (assembly GCA_963720465.1). GTDB lineage: Archaea > Halobacteriota > Bog-38 > Methanoflorentales > Methanoflorentaceae > Methanoflorens. The sequence goes on along the minus strand of OY970393.1, from coordinate 1,981,940 downwards.
ACGATGAGCGAGCGCGAAATAAAACGTCGGCCAAGACCAAATGGGAGACAGACTTCCAGCAGCGTAGCACGCGAGAGTCGGGAATCGACGCCTCAAGCTGAAGATCCCCGCCAAACGCCATCTGCAGATAACGAAAGTGGTCCTACCAACGAGTAGATGAGACGTGCTAACGGCACCCGCCACTTTTTCTCAATGCAGCCCCAGCTCATTTCAGTCCCTGATGACCGCCGGTAACAAGCAATATTCTTAAACACTTTGGCGCAAATCTCATTTCCAAACCCGCCATGAAAGAGAGCACTGTATTATATGACCTGATAATCGTCGGCGGCGGCCCAGCAGGGTTGACCGCAGCAGTCTACGCGACTCGAAAGATGTTGAATGTACTGCTGATTACCCAGAATATCGGCGGTCAGGTTCTGTACAGCCTCAACGTGGAAAACTATATGGGCTATCAGTTCATATCGGGCCCGGATTTGATGGATCGCTTTGAAAAGCAGGTCGAAAAGTACAACGTGCCACGAACATTTGCGCAAGTAAAAAGTGTCGAGAAAGAAAGCGACGCATTTGTAGCGCGCACCGAGACAGACGACGAGTATCGCTCAAAAACGATTATTATTGCTACGGGAAAAAGATCACGAACGCTCAATGCTAAAGGTGTGGAGAGATTCGTTGGTCGCGGCGTTAGTTATTGCGCTACATGCGACGCGCCACTTTTTATGGATACAGACGTCGCGGTACTCGGCGGCGGGAACTCAGCCTTTACCGCCGCATACGAGCTGACACGCATTGCGCGCAAAGTGTATCTCATCAACCGAAGCCCTTGGAAGGCTGATGAGGTATATTTGGAGAAAATTCGCGAGGCAGCAAACTTAGACCTACTTGTTGGGTATGAGCTCATCGAGGTGAAAGGAGATGACACCGTCAATGCAGCGGTCTTCAAGAACCTCTCTGACAACTCATTGGTGTCATTTCCGGTCACGGGTATATTCATCGAAATCGGCCTGATTCCGAATTCTGACGTCGTGAGGGACCTTGTCACGCTCAACGAGAATGGAGAGATTGTCGTCGACTACGACTGTTCGACGAGTGTTCCTGGCATGTACGCAGCGGGCGACGTCACCACCGTTCCCGAAAAACAAATCATCGTCGCAGCTGGGGAGGGCGCAAAGGCTGCGATAGGCGCCTACAAATACTTATTGAAAGAAGGGCTACAAACTGTCGTCGGCTATTGAACGTCCGCGCGAAGAGAAGAGTGACTCTATGACTGAGGTAGTGACCGTCAATCTGAAAAGGTGCGAAAACTGTGGCGTGTGCGAAATGGCGTGCGCGGAACGGCACGGCGGAAAAGCGCGCCTGAAAGTGAAAGACGTGCTACAGTCGAGGGGGCTCATATTCGATGATGAAGCGCTCCCTATCGTATGCAAGCAATGTGAAAACCCGGCGTGTATCGAGGTGTGCAAGCCGAAGGCTATTGTGCGGGAGAACGACGTCATATCCATCGATGAGGCCAAATGCATCGGCTGCGGCCGGTGCGCGAGCAGTTGCCCGTTCAATGCGATCTTCATCGAAGAGAGCCCCGCCGCGCCGGCGCCTGAAGCGCGCGAGCGAAGCGTTTTGCACATGCTCTTTGACAGGAAAGCGATGAGTGCTGAGACCGAACGCACGCGAAAGCGAAAAACCACACGAAGAGCATACAAGTGCGACAGGTGCAAAGGGTATGAAAACATGGCGTGTATCGACGCGTGCTATTTCAGAGCGCTCTCGAAGCGAGAGTTAACCGCTCTCACAAAGGGCAAACGGGAGCATTTGGCGCTGCTCGAGCAACGACTCACTAAGAAAGAAGCCGTCAGCGAGACTTGATGGCATGGCGTTTCACGCGCACGTCAAATGAGACGCTGTATCCCAAACTGCTCCCTTCCGCGGTTAACCTTATATTTTCGGCACCCTTACCTATTGAGAGATCGCGATGGAAGTCCTCCTTGTTAATCCTCCCGACATCGCATCCAAATATAAGGATGTGTTAGGTCTTACCGCGCCTCCCCTAGGTCTCGCGTACATCGGCGCCGTACTGGAAGAGAACGACGTCAAGGTCACCATTTTAGACGCGCCGGCGCTCGATATGGATTTCGAGGGCTACCGCCGAGAGCTTGCAAATAAGCACGTCGATCTGCTCGGGGTGCAGACGACGACGCCGACGATCAAGCAAGCCCTCACAGTGGGCAAAATTACCAAAGAGCTCAACCCTGAGTGCACAGTCACAATGGGAGGATATCACGCCACCTTCATGCCAGAGCAGGTCTTGCGTGAAAACGACTTCGTCGATGTCGTGGTCAGGAATGAGGGGGAATACGCTACCCTCGAGCTCGTCGACGCTATAGAGAAAGAAAAGCCTCTGCGCAACATTGATGGCATCAATTACCGCGACGGCGACCGCATCGTGGAAACCCCTAAACGAAGGCCTATCGAAGATCTCGATGCCCTGCCGTTCCCTGCGCGTCACCTACTTCCGATGAGCGAATACATGCTCTTCGGACGCAAACAGGTCTTAGCCACCATGATCTGCAGCAGAGGATGCCCGATGGGCTGTTCATTCTGCGCGTCAAGTGCGATGCACGGGCGACGAGTCCGTTTCAGATCGCCAGAAAACGCTGCAGACGAGATGGAACAGGTAGTAGATGACTACAAAGTTAGAATGGTCGGCTTCATGGACGATACCTTCACCCTGTTTCCAAAGTGGGTGTACAGCTTCTGTAAAGGGATAATCAGCCGCGGAATCGATGTTGTATGGGGATGCACGGCGCGGGTCGATCGGTTCAATAAAGAGCTGCTCTCGCAGATGTGGAAGGCGGGCTGCCGAACGCTGCTTTTTGGCGTTGAGAGCGGGAATCAAAAGATCCTGGACAACGTCCAAAAGGGCACCAAAGTGGCACAGGCCAAACGAGCCTTCAAAACCGCAAAAGACATCGGCATGCATACGATCGCTTCAATGACTCTAGGAATGCCCGGCGAGAACAAAACTACTATCGATGAGACAATTGGCTTCGCAAAATGGGTGAACCCTGACTACGCACTCTTCTCGCTCGCCACACCGTACCCTGGCACCAAGTTCTATGAGCTCGCGAGCAAGATGGGCCTCATTAGAATAAAAGATTGGACGCACTTCACGCTGCTCACGCCGGTCATTGAATCCGTTGATCTTACGCTCAGAGAGCTTCAGGACACTCAAAGAGAGGCATTCAAAGAGTTCTACCTGAGGCCAAACTATCTCTTCAAGCAATTAAGCCGAGACAAGCTTCTGTTCGCCCTGGTAATGTACAAAGTGTTCAAAGGCGCGCTTAAGATGAAATCAACGCCCATTCTCGGCACGGCAGTTGACCCGCACTCCGAAAATCAGTAAAGTCCTCGCAGTCTGACGGATCGTTCAAAAGCTTGATTCGGCCGCCTCTTTTGTCTCCGCGACGCTTGGCACACGCGATTTATCCTTTAGCGCGTTGTACGCGGCCAGGTTGTTAATACATCCAATGTCCGGGGCTTTGATGTCGTTGAAATACGCATACGCGCGGGCGCGGCAACCGCCACAAACGTTCTTGTAGTCGCACGACCCGCAGTGCTCCTTAAGATCGTGCCGGTCCCTGAGTGACTGCATCACCTCGGCATTCTTCCAAATATCGATAAATGATTCTGTTCGCAAATCGCCTACAGGTATCGGCATGAAGACGCACGGGGTAACGATTCCGTTCGGCTGAATGGCGCAGTACATGCGGCCGGCCCCACATCCTCCGATGTACTCAGCGAGTAACCCCACCTTGTCGCTGAAACCCGCTGCCCCAACGTGTGCGAGTGAAATAACGCCATTTTGTGAGTTCATCATGCACACGCGTGAGAATTGCGGGGCCGTTGTCAGAATTTCAAAGCTCTCGTCTTGCCCACTCAAGTACCCGTACATCTGCTGCAAAACGTGCTCGCGTGCTTCCGGGGGCAAATCCATGTCGATGATATCTGAACCTCGACCTACAGGGATAAAATTGAAGATCAAGGTCCTGTTGACGCCAAGCTTCCTGCTGAAGGCGACGAGGTCATCCAGTTCGCGGTAGTTCTCATTCGTGAGAGTATTGGCGATGCACGAGTACGCGCCATCTTGGGCCACGACATTTTTGATCCCCGCTACCGTGCGTTCCCAAGCGCCTGCAACACCCCGGAACGCGTCGTGTTTTGCCGGATCAACTGAGTCAAGACTTATCTCGAAGTACTGAACCCCAACGTCCTTAAGCCGGCGGACGACGTCTTTTGTGAGCAGCGTGCCATTGGTCGCCAATGAGAGGTATAACCCCTTGCCTGAAGCATAACGAGCGACTTCCCAGAAGTCGTCCCGCAGGAGCGCCTCGCCCCCAGAAAACGCAATAGCGACGACATCGTTGTCAGCGAGCTGATCGACGATGTTGAGCCGCTCCTCGAGGCTGAGCTCATCCTTTGACATTTTGCCTGCACGTTGGTAGCAGTGCTTGCAGCGCAGATTGCACGCATCCGTGTAGTTCCAAACGACCAAAAAGGGCGCCTGAAGTTTGAGGGGCTTGCTGATGCCGTACTCCGCTATGCTCTTAATGATATTCGATAGGCCGCGTCGCGTCACCTGCTGACTGAAGTACCTCTGCATCTTGGACCTGTCCACGTGGAAGGACATTCTTCCCAGTTCGACGAACGCACAGATCGGCAGCAGCTTAAGCTTCTTTAAGAGGCGTAGATCGCTTTGGCCGCTGTAGTAGCTCAAGGCTTCGTAGATCGCCTGCTTGTCGTCGACGCAGATGCCGTGAACTGCCTTTCGAATGAGGACATTGCCCAACAAGACGTTCACCGTATTGAGGGCCGAGTACAGCGGTTCTGACTCTTGTGAGTTGATTTGCCGACTCCTTACGGAATGCTCGGTGTGCGTCGACATAATGAATCACTAATCATTTTGCCACTGAAGCTTAATAACCCTTGTTCCCGAATAAAGGAAAATAGAAGACCGCAGACGAGTGCAAGGAGCGTGATTTCGAAGACGTGCGTCAGGAGCGATTATCACGCCAATAGCGGTAAACTGAGAGAATATGAAGCCGATCAGAGCGAAAGTATAATCCTTTCTCAGAAATACTCTGACATTTGGTGTTCATTTTGGATTTGCCGCAACGCGAGAATGACTTTATCATCTGCCTTTCCGACCAAGCTGAATCCAACGGCAGCAAGATCATAGAGCGCGGCGAACTTTATAGCCTTGCTAAAAAAATGGGCTTCAATGAACGAGAGGTGTACCGCTACGCGATGGATTTCGACCTGTTAGGATATGTGACAGCGCATCCCATTCTTGGCGGGAAGATAGCGTCCCTCACGCTTACGGCGCAAGGAGTTAACTATGTTAAACAGCTTAGAGATCAGCAAGAAGCGCTTTGAAGCTCTCTTGCTCTCGGTTGAAATGCTTGCAAAAGAGTCCCAGCCGCGCTGTGAACTGGTAGTACTTTCTATTTCTGCAACTAAAGGCTCTTACAGTGAACGACGTCCTCAATCGACCGCCGAACGCTTCGATACTGGTTCTGCGGGTTCATGTCAGCGTAACCAAGTGCCAATCCGATGAGTATCGATAACTCTGTGGGGATATCTAATTCTGCACGAACAAGGTCAGGGTATGATCCGAAAAGGAAAGCGGGTGCCGAATCCACCTGATATTCTTGTGCCGCCAGCATGATGCTCTGCGCCAGCAGTCCCATATCAAATAATGACCAGGACGAAAGGTTACGATCCATGCAAAGAAAAACCACGGCCGGCGCACCAAAAAACCGATAGTTGGATTCGAACAAGCTTTGTCGAACAGCGGCACCGTCGCGTTCTCTGTCAGTGCGTTTTAGTCGAGCCCGCGCAGACATCAATTCGGCCATACGCTGTCGGATGACGGGCGGCCACGTCTGCGGTGCCGAGAGATCCGGATTAGGTGGCACGCGTTCCTGATAGCGCCCCACGTACGCCGTGCGCAGCCTCTCGAGCGGCTCTCCCCCCGCGACAAAAATCTCCCACGGCTGGGTATTAGCCCAAGAAGGCGCGCGGGTTGCAGCTTTCAGAATCTTCAGAATCGTGTCCTTCCGCACTGGATCAGGCTTGTAAGCAGGCACGGTCGAGCGGGCGTGCAGCGCATCTATCACATCCATAACTGCGTACCTCTTCTTTTGCCAAAGCTTCTTTGTTCGCCCCGACGCTTTGTTGCTTTGTCTTACTAACCGGACAACGCCTACCACTGTGGCACTACCAATCGTTCTTTTGACGCACCGCTGCTGCCCGATTTTGCTGTCTATGTAGCAACTGCTGATTTAGATCCGGCTCTCGAAGGCCAATAAGCTCTTTGCTCCTTTTCTCGCATCAGCGAACTAAGTTAAATGTATGTGGGTATCTGTATAAAGCACGGTGCGGTGAAACGCGGTTGATTCCAAAGGCGTGAGATAATGACACGTGACGGGGTAGGTGCGCAATTATCGGAAACGGGCCCCAGAGTGGGAAAGGGGGTCCCACCTGACTATGTCATCGAATGGAAAAAGATCGGTACCGTTTTCAGCCACAACTTACTAGTGGCAACCCTCGTATATCCCTACGCAGACGCGGGGGGGCGGACTCGCAAAGCAACTCTTGTCCTGGGCAAAATAATCGAAGAGTGTGTAGAGGACCCGTTTAGCCGTTTCGTATTTTGGCTCACCGCAGACTTGAACATTGAAAGTGCTCGTTTGAGTGCAAAAGAACGCCGTGCGATACGTGCCGAACTTGCAAAGACCATAACGCCGCCGACGGAGTTACAGGTCAAAGATATGAACAGGCGCATGAATTCATTGCCTGACTATCTTCGCGTATTTTATCTAGAAGACTATTTTGATAGTATGATAAAAAACAAGAAGGAGCGCCGCTGAGCTGTTGGCCCAAGCGACAGCAGGATGCACCCCGGAGGGCGCACCTGCGATTTCCCGCTCGAACGACACGGCGTGAATCTTCGTGTTACGATGAACGGCGCGCGTACGTTCCCGCTAAGCGGGGAGTCGGCCATTATGATGCTTATTGCGGAGAGCCGTCGTGTTCCCCGCGTTGAATTGCGACCTGGGCGACCTCGCTGCCGACCTTTAGCCCCTGATCGCAATCAAATGGGTAGTGGATACCTGCGTAAACGCGAGACAGAGACGCTTGTTGCGCCTGGGCTTCTAACTGACTCTGTTCCTTCGGAAAGATGTAACTCAATACCCCGGCCGCCGCGCCTGAAAAGTCAGAGTGACCCGAGGTGTACGAGGGGAAGTTCGGAGTGGCGAAGGCCGTCTTGATAGTCGGATCGGCCGTAATGGGCCTGAGTTCCCAATACTCGTACTTAGCTTTCCAACAGCAGATCCCAGCGTCCTCTGTCGCAGTATTCATTAGCGCGAGCGTCCGCGCGGCGCGCAGTTCGTCGAGCGAATAGTTTTGAATGAGGCCGCACGCAATCGCATTCCAGTGGCCCGTGGGCGTTGCCGTCCCGTTGCCATCGTCCCAAAACTGAGCGATCTGCAGTTGGTCCGCCGTCCGATTGTTGGCGATCTCTTTGACCTCGTTGAGACCCGCTTCGAATTGCGCAGAGCCAAATCCCGGTGGTGGTGGTGGCATGATCAGGTCCGACTTATTAAGCAGCCACGGGGTGACATTGCCCCAGTTTGGCAAGAGGGGCGGCGTCGGTGGCGATGTCGTGCTAACCCATTTTCCTGCACCGGTGGGGATTGTGCCAGTCCAAGGGACATTCGAGCCATCATTTTTAGCACGGTTGATGACGTCCTGTGCGACGGTGAGGCCGATCGCATTGCCGGCGGTGATATCGCTACGGAAGTTCACTCCTGCCTCAAGCCGTGATTCATCGTCTGCAGCCGCTTGTTTGTTCAGCCAAGCGGTTTCATTGGGATACAGGTACGAAAGCACCGCCGCGGATGCGCCGGCGACAGCGGCGTGATCAGACGGGTACGCCGGGTCGCTAGTCGTCTGCAAAGCAGGCTGAATGCTTGAGTCAAGGTCGTATGGACTCGACCGGTTGTATGTGTACTTGTTATTCCACGTAGAGACGAGCGCATCGTACTGCGCCACACTCACCAGCGCATAGACGCGTGAGGCCATGGGCGCTGAGGTGCCATATTTTATGATAAGGCTGCGCGCGATCGCGTTCCAGCACACAACTGAACCGTTATTCCAATAAGCGATGCTTTGGTTAACCACCGCCGTTCGGTTCAGCTGAAGCGCCAGCAGCTCGTTGACATCCTGAGTGAATTGTGGCGAGCCTTGCGAAGGTGGCGGCAGGGAACGTATCTCATCGCTTGAACTTAAGACGAACGTCTTCCAGCTTCCGCCCGTTGGCTCTGCGGTTAGCACGGCGCCTCCTGAGCTTGTCGAGTTATTTGTCGACGTACACCCGCTGGCGCTGACGGCGACGAGCACCGCAACGAGAACGATAGCTATCAGTGCGTGTTTTAGCCTCACATATTTTTCACGGCCGGATTGTTATAAATAATTCTTCCCGTGCTAGCAAGTCTTCCTACCGACGTTTCTTCGCGCGCGCAAAAAAGATCACCAGCAATATGAGGCACGCGTGCAAGTCTCCAAAAACCAGACAACGTATCGATCTGCCTACGGTAACCTCACTAATGTGCAACAAGGATGATTGCTGGAACACGCACCCGCCAACGAAATATCGTCAGACCCGGCATTTGTTTGGGGCACGTGTCGGGGGGCTTTTTTCGCTTGCACTCAGTACCCTAAAGGCTCATCGATGAGAATCAGGGTCACTCTGCCCTCAATTTCCTCTTTCGCGAGAATGACACATTTTCCGATCTCACTCGAGGCCCCATATGCCCTCTGTGCGCGGGCATTTTCTAGAGGGCAAGCATACTCCCAGACGCGGCGTAAGGCGAGGTCAAGCGTGGGGGCGATCTTGTTAGTGCCGCTCACGATTATTAGGTGAGCTGCCGCATAGGGCCACGCTCCGACCCGGCTCCCTACCTTGTCGCACGCAATAATTTCGCCTGACTGCGCGATGGCATTGGCTCCCGAGATGAAATAATCAGCCGTCACAGATTTCCTTCTTAGCGCACGTCTCTTTTCTTCGTCATTTTCGGCAATGATAGCGCGATGAAGATCGTTCCATTGTGATTCGTCACTATTCACATATTCATCGTAGCCAATCTCGGCCAAGGTAGTCGACGAGCCGTACATCACTTCTGCCTCTGGCGGAATCAGGTCTTTTAATATTTCGAGGGCGATTTCTCCATTTTTTGCGCGAACTACCGCTATACCGCGCAGCGCTATTGCTTCGACCGTCTGGGCCACTTCGTTGTCGGGCGGCAGTAGATTCCACTTTTCCGGGTCAACGTGAGCTTCGGCGAAAAGGTTTGTTGCGCTATACTCGGTGAGCTTAACCATTCGTTCAACCGCATGGGCGTTCTTCTTCAACCTATATACAATATGCTAGCCTCGCTCCGCTGATACGATGCTGGGCCTTTTCTTTCTTTTCAAGATGTATTCGTTGCACCAAGTCGTTGACGCGTCGCAGGAGACTAGCTTCGTAAAAAAAGAGAACCCCCGAACAAGCCAGAAAAAGCCCTGCTCTTTCCTTCGGAACATATCGTCGCCGGTGCGAGAGAGACCAAAGCAACAAACGAGAGCGGCGACCGCGCGCTGAATATGGATGGGGCCCTTCCACTACGCAGAACGGAGCTAAAAAAAACAGAAGCGTTATACCACTGCAGCGTTTATGGGGGGGCGGATGCAAAACAGTCGCGTCTCGGACGGAGATAGTAATAAACGTAAATGGGCTTCCTTCGTCTCGGATATGACGATCCCTCCAGTCATTGCTGTGCTCATGTTCTCACTCATTAACTATTCCTTGTTGCGGGGATTTCCGTTTGTCGCGGTCACGTGTATCACCACACTGTTTGCGGCAATTGTGCCCCTCAGCATGTTGCTGATCTGGGAAACGAGAACGAAGGCGAAGTTTGACCTTGACGTTCCCGCGAGAACAGAGAGGAGCCATCCGCTGCTCTTCGCCTGCACATCATACCTCATCGGGACTGTCGTATTGATTGCCGCACATGCGCCGCTGCTTACGACCGCCCTCATGTTTGGCTATTTTGCTGGAACGCTCTGCCTTTTCTTTATCAATCTGTACTGGAAGATCAGCATCCACACGATGGGCATCGCAGGACCAACGACTGTTCTCATATTCGTCTTCGGTTATTGGGGCGTGCTACTCGGATTGCTCTTGCCGCCCGTTATCTGGAGCAGGGTCTACCTCAAGAAGCATACGGTCGCGCAGGCGATCACGGGGGCCATCCTCGGTTTTGTGCTGACAGCGGTTGCGCTCAGAGTGTTGCTCCTTTACGCACCCTTGAATGCATCGGTTTGACCGTGCGGCCGGGAAGCGGCGAGTAGTGAGACACCGCACTCAAACGGGACGCGTGTTCTCATCAAGGCGGCGATTCACAGTAGATCGGTGCCTCTAATTCTATTTGTCTCTCAAACCAGACAGCTCAGCCGGACTAACAACTACCAAAACGAACCAAAAGAACGAAGAGTCGGACGCAAAGTGCATAATCGGAAAGGACTCCTACAAAAAGAGAGAGCTATGAAGCCAACGCATCGTCTTACTCTCTTCGCCGCAACAAGATCGTCGCCAGGACGAGAAAGACGCCGGCGAAGATGAGCAATGCGACAACGTCGGGGTATATCTTATCGAGCCCCCATCCACGCAAATTCACAGAGCGCACGGCCTCTACCGCGTAGGTCGTCGGAAGGAGGTACGACACGGGCTGCAGCCACTCTGGGATTGCTTCTATGGGCCAAAAAACTCCAGAGAGGAGGAATGCAGGCAATACAACGAATGGCAAAAACTGGACTGCCTGGGCCTCCCGTCGTGCAAAGCTCGAGAGCAGTATGCCGAGCCCCTCCGCCACGATCGCAAGGAGCGCGATGACCCCGAATGACAGAAAAACGTTTCCAACGATGGTAATGTGAAACAGCAGCACGGCAACCGCAAGCAGCACCGCAGACTGGGCGGCGCCAATCGCACCAAACGCGACAGCGTACCCCGCGACCAGCTCGCTCTCCTTTAGCGGGGATGCAAGCAGCCGAGAGAGCGTTCCTGACGTCCGTTCACCGACGAACGCGATGAGCGTGAGAAGCATCGTAATCTGCCACACAGCCACCGAGACGATGCCTGGCACAAAGGTATCGATGAACTGCGCGTTCGCGCCGTAAATAGCGTTGCTTGAGTCAACTGAGACCGGTGGCTGATGGCCTTGGCCCTGCGTAGTTTGCACCACCGCGTTGTTGACCGCCGCGATGATCGGGTTGGCGACGTTAACGTTGCTCTTGTCCGCGAGAATGCTAACAGTCACGTTCTCCTGCGGGATGGACGTTTGACCCGCGGCCCGGGCCTCTACTGATTGGGTGAAGGTCGAGGGAAACGCGATAACAGCAGATGCACTCCCGTTTTGTACCTGGCCTATGGCATCGCTCTCACTGTTCGAGTACGCAACGTTGAGAGTGCTGGTGTCGAAATTTGAGATGATCTTATCTGACAGTGAGCTGCTCGCCGCTGCCGTGTCATTGTTAACCACGATCACCCGCACGTCCTTGACGTTGCCCGTAAACGCGACGCCGAAGAGAATCATTACGAGTAGCGGGGCCACAAAAATGAGGACACGGGTGCGGCGATCGTTCTTAATGTCCCGCAACGCGCGCTTTGTCACCGCAAACACGCGCGAGACCTTCATGTGGATCCTCCAGTCCGGGAATACGACAAAAACGCGTCCTCGAGCGAGTCGGTGTGCGTCAACTCGAGAAGCTCCTGAGGAGAGCCCTCGGCGATAAGGCGCCCTTCGCGCATAAAGCCAATGCGATCGCAATGGCGCGCCTCGTCCATGTAGTGGGTAGTGATTAGGATAGTAATTCCCGAATCCCGCAGCTCCTCAAAGTACTGCCAGAACGACGCGCGTAGGTCGGGATCGACGCCTACCGTCGGCTCATCAAGAAACAGGAGTTGCGGTTCGTGGAGCAAAGCGCAGGCGAGCGAGGTGCGTTGCTGCATGCCGCCGCTCAACTGATCGACCAGTGTATCTCTGAAAGCTTGCAGATCGATAAGCTTGAGAAGCGCTTGTTCGCGTGTATCAATCCGCTGTTTGCTGAGCCCAAACACCTCGCCATAAAACGCGAGGTTTTCGTGCACGGTCAAACCCCGGTACATTGCCAACTCCTGCGGCATATAGCCGATACGCGAAGCAGTGCGCGGATCGGGGACCTTCATGTCAAGCACGTACGCTTCCCCTGACGATGGCCGCAACAACCCGCAGAGGATTTTGATGACGGTCGTTTTTCCGGCGCCGTTTGGGCCTAGCAACCCGTAGATTTCGCCGTGCTTAACCCGGAGCGACAGCTTGTTTACGGCTTTGAAGCCACCAAAGTCTTTTTCAAGGTCGCGAATGCAGACATCATCTTTCATACGAACTCCTGAGTCGAACCGACCCATTTTCGCGGACAATCGCTAAGGTTTGTCTTACTCGTGCCTCTCGCAGCCGCAGCGCGCGCAGACGAATCGACTTCCTTCTGTGAGGTTTGATTTATATATCTATCTTTGTCGGATAAGCCGTTTAAGCTAAGGGGGTCCGGGAGAGGCTTTGAGCTTGACGGCGAAGATCGTCTCGGGTGGGTCTTCTTTGACGCGACTCAACGCGATGTGCACGACGTTGTTGGCGCGACCTTCAATGACGATGCGTGGCGCAGTGAATGACTGATTCTTTCGTCTTCCGTAATACAGACTTGTTGACCGCATCATTAATCTAGACGCATTCAGAACGAGCGGCCCCTGGTCAATCGCTAGATGCAGATCACAGAGGCAACTGCCATTCCTAGCGTTACGTTCGCAAGCCTCTGGCTATCAGGTGGAGGTTAGACGACTGAGATATCTCAGACTCTAACACACTTCCTCCATCGTATCATCTCGGAATATCAGAACTGCGAGCACTTATTGTACGATTATGCACACACCGATCTAAGCGAGATGACTTTAACGGAGCTGAAGTGTTCAAAGTCAGTCGATCCATTTGGTTACTTCGCGAGCATCGGGACGCTCGACAGCTGGGAAGCGCTTCATTGGATAGCCAATCGCACATCCGTTGGTTCCAAATTCGCTGTGTGGTATGCCTAGCACTGAACAGAACTCCCTCTCCTGTCCCATCTGAGCAGTCACTGACACGAGCTGAAATCCCAGGCCCAGAGCGGTTGCCTTCAGCCACATGTTCTCCAGACAGTGAGCGAGTGATTGCTGCTCGGCAGGTGGGATGCCTCTTCGTTCTGCCACGACGATGTAGTAGGGAGCGGTACCGATACCTGGTACACCCATCTCTGCGAGTTGCTCCAGTCTTGTTACAAACCCCCGGGCTTGGTCTTCCAATGATGGATTAGCCGCCAGTTCATCGCGCAGCTGTTGCGCCATGAACTTCGCCTGGCGCTTCCCAAGCTCGGCGACGTGTGCAAGTTGGGGGCTCCCCTCTTGGAACACAAAAAATCGCCGGAAGTCCTGTCCAGCAACGGCCTGCGCCGCATATGGAGCGAGCAATCCTGCCCGTATGATTCTCACAATATCCTCTTTTCGAGGAATATCTGGCGCGAACGACCTCACTGAACGCCGTGATTCGAGAATTCGGTCAAGGATCGCATTGTCCTGGTTGGTGAAGGGTGAAACGTGCGTCATAAGTGATAGGTTTCACTCACGAGTATTAATACGGCATTGTGTCTCATCATTCGCGTGTGCGTGTCGCGAGAGCTCAGATAGGAGCAGAACCCCATTGACGCTGAGCTTCTACGCCCGATAAGATGAGTTCCCCTTCGAACGGTATCGCCGTGTCGCCCGAATTTCCTTCAGGCTCGTGAGTACATTCAATAGCAGAATAACGCCCGGCGCCGTGTCCAACGTCTGCGAGTTTTCGCGCACGATCTGAATGCGCGTGCGACTGCGGCAGTTGCATCGAGAGGTGAGCCATTCACATAGGGTGTCGGAATATTGTGCTCTCCGACCGAACGTTTCATTGACTGCTAGACCTGCTGTCCGATTGTTAGTGGGTGCACATAAGGATATATAGCGAGAACCATCTCACAAATTCGTGCAAAAACGACTAAAAATATGGGATTGTTAGTAATGTGGATCGCCGATAACGTGTATGAGGTCAAATCGAGGTCAGTCAGTATGTTCGTGTACACGACAGATGATTCGCCAATCTGCTTCGACACGGGCATTAGTGAGGGGCCCGTCAAGCGAGAGTTTGATGCGCTTGGTTTCAAGCCTGAGCACGTGAAGTACGTGTTTCTCACCCATACCGACCGCGACCATGTGGGCGGCCTGAATCTATTCAAAAATGCCGACGTGTACTTGTCGATCGATGAAGAGCAGATGGTTAATAGAACCACGCCGCGGTTCTTAGGCTTCGTGTACAATCCACCGCTTAAGAAAAGCTACACACTGCTCAAAAACCGGGATATTGTCCAGGCGGGACAGACGAAAATAGAGGCGCTAGCAACTCCGGGCCACACTCCAGGCTCAATGTCCTACCTGGTCAATGATTCCATTCTGTTTGTTGGCGATACGCTAGCTCTAAAAGACGGGAAGGTTCGTCCCTTCTCAAGGCTGCACCTGGGAGATATGATACACATGGACATTGCGACACAAACCGAATCAGTAAAAAAGTTGGCACAACTCAAGAACATATCTCTGATGGTCACTGCGCACACTGGTTTCACAACTGATTTTCAATCCGCGATGAGTGACTGGGTATAGCGTCCTATTTTCTAAGCTGTCAAACTGCAGGGCGCTGTGCAGCACGCCGACCGCTCACGCGGGCCGGTTGAGACCTGTCAGAGGCGGTAGCTGCTTAAAAGGTACCTATTGGACCGCACCTGATTCGCAGAAATAGAGTCCAGAAAACTGGTATTCGTTTTCTAACGGACATCCGCCACAGAAACACCCTTTACGCGCAAAATCACAGTCTGTTTTTCCGCGCGCACAGAACAACCTCTGCTCCTGGCGCTTCATGCACTCGTTTCGCGTCGGACAACTCGGACAGAGACACAGGTTTGCGTTGTCAAGCGTGTCGGGAACGTTCACTCAAATCACCGCGTCTTCTTGAGCGCTGTAAATAATTATCATTTTCCTCTTCTCAGGATCACCAGTTGTCGGACTCGTCATGTTGAATCAAATAGAGAACGCAGCGCGCGCCTCTTTGCTCGTGCGTTGTCCTGGAGAGCGTGCGCCGCTTGTGGAACTAGCTGGCAACGTCCGTTCAAGCATCTCTAGCCACGATCCACTCGGCAAAGATTGAGTCGGCGTACCTTGCCTCGTGATTCAGTGCCGAGTAGCTGCAGATCTAGCAGTCAAACCGCTGACGGGTGCTAATCGCCCGCGTCGTGCTCGAGCAGATCGAGGTTTGTGAGAACCATTCAAGCTGTTCATACGTTGTAGTGGACGCCGAGAGCTCCATCCTAGACGGAAGACCTCATAAGTCAGAGACGACATGTTCACCCTGAGGAGTTAAAGCATGCAAACATTGACCCCTAATCAGGGCGTTGCGCTCGCTGCGCCAATGATCTACAGCCTGGTAACGTCGCTGGACACAAACGGAAGACCGAACGCACTCGGCGTATCTTGGGTGACGCGCACGTCACTTGACCCTTTCTTGCTGATGATCTCCATTGATCATTCGCGCTATTCGCATGCGGGAATTGACTTTCACAAGGAGTTTGTGGTGCACTATCCAAGTGCGGAACAGGCGGAAGCCGCGTGGTTTTGCGGCACGAGATCGGGACGAGATATCGATAAGATAAAAGAGGCGGGGCTCTCATTGATCGACTCTGGTGTGGTCCAGGTGCCAACGATTGAAGGAGCGACCGTTGCACATGAATGTAAAGTAGTCGGGCAGTTCGAGACAGGCGACCATACTGTGTTTGTCGGAGAAGTTGTTGCGACACGAGGTGAGCCGCAAAAGGCGGAGCACTTATATGTCACCTCAAAGTACGAATTCTTTGGCCTTGAAGGTTCTCGTGTCCCTGCCGACAAGCCGTACTTCACGGCTACTAATTAAAAACGGAAGCAACTCGACTTTGATCAGCAACTTGCGTCTGTGTCTTGTTCTGTTCAGTGTCACGAGACGTGCCATCGCTTGTTAACCCTTTCATGACAAGAGCCAACCCTGCAGATTCCGAGAATTTGCGTGCGGGGTTGCGTGCGACGAACCTATAGCCGAGCAAAGCAAGAATTGCACAGGCTGTATAAAGCCAACTACTATGCGCTTCCGCGCTTCGAAAAAACGCTACGAGGGCAGAAGGTCGGAAAACGCTAGATAGGTGGTCTAGACGATAGTTGAACTTCTAGGTTTGGTTTCACAGCGTTTCTGGTAGGTTTTTCTGGCGCTATCGTGCCAGGCCCAATGCTTACGGTCTCAATAACCGAATCATTCAAAAAGGGTTACAAGGCCGGAACGAGTGTGGTTTTCGGTCACGTAGTAGCTGAGACCAATATAGTCGTGCTGCTCGGTCTAGGCCTCAGCCAGATCATAGGACTGAAAGCCTCATTTATTGCAATTTGCGTTATTGGCGGAGCATTTCTTGTGCCCATGGGCATCAATTTGATAAAGAGCGGCCAAGGGAAGACCTCCATCCAGACGACTGCCGAAAAACCGACGCTTGCATACGGGCCTATTTACAACGGCATAATAACCAGCTTGTCGAATCCGTTCTTCTTCATGTGGTGGTTTACGGTCGGAGCGGCGTTTGTGTTCGAGGGTCTCAGACTCGCCGGATTGGTTGGGCTGACTGCGCTTCTCATTGGTCACTGGGCCTCGGATTTCTCGTGGTACGGATTCGTTTCCATCTCTGCAGACAGAGGGGCCGCCATTGCTGGTGACACCTATCAATTTGTTCTCATAAGCTGTGGCGTCTTCTTGTCCATACTTGGGCTAGGTTTTGTTTACGCTAGTTTCATAAACATTTAATTGCTAGGTGATATTCAACGCCCAGTGGTCGCGGGCAACTCGCGGCGTCAACGTGCGACGGGACGGATGTCAATACACTGCCTTGCGTAAGAACCAGCGGGTAACGTTCGGTCTGCCTCGATTCCCACGCTGCCTAAATAGCAATCGCTGAATCCAATCTAACGCCAGCCCATCTTTCAACCAAAAAGCCGAGATCGAAAACTATTTCTCTCCGACTACGTAAGTTGGCCTGATGGACGTCACTAGTGCGATAGGATTGCTCGTCGTAGCTATTCTGGTCCTGATCGTGCTGTACCTTCTCGTCAAGCTGGGGGCCAGATATGGGAAGTACTTGGCAGTGAATTCGATACTCGGTATCATCGTTCTACTTTTGGCGAATTTCGTTGGACTTCCTGTACCCATAAACCTGATTACCATAATTATTTGCGCCTTGGCGGGGATACCCGGAGCGTTGCTTGTAATACTATTGTTCGTGCTCGGGATTGTTGTCTAAGGGCCATCACTACTAATTTTTGACCACGTAAGCTCCGGCCGCTTTTTTTGTTTACCTAAGTTCATGCGGCCCGCCCAAGTGATTGTTTAGATAGGGTCAGAATCACGACTCGTCAAAAAAAAACAGACCCAGGGCTGCTTGAACTCTTCTCGGTGAATAAGTGGATGGGGATCGATAGGCTAATGCACGCTTATCGTCACGACCGCGCTCGTCGACACATTATACCATGTGTCGCCGGCGAAGGTGGCGTAGTAGGTGCGTGTGCCGGCTGACGCAAACTTCTGTGTGAACGTAGCCGTGCCGCTCGCGTTGGTGTATGTCGTTGTGTCGTTGTAGCGGATGCCGTTGAGGGTGTGCCAGATCTGTATCGGCTTGCCGCTCGTCGCGACGACGATCCATTTGCCGGTTGCGGGGTTCCACCACGAGAGCGTTGCGGTGAAGGTGACGGACTGATTCACGGCGGGGGTGGTGGGAGACGCAGCGAGAGTGACATTGGTCCGGGCGGTGACGTTGACGGTGACGACGCTGCTTGTCGATGCTTTATAGGAGCTGTCGCCGGCGAAGGTGGCGTAGTAGGTGCGTGTGCCGGGGGAGCCAAAGCTCGTGGTGAGGGTGATCTGGCCGATGGCGTTGGTGGTCTTGGTGGTGTCGTTGTAGCGGACGCCGTTGAGATAGTGGTAGATGGTGACGGACTCAGACGGGAGGGGGGCTGTGCCGTTCTTGAGGGTGGCGGTGAAATTGACCGGTTGGTTGACGGTGGCGGTGGTGGTGGACGGGGTGATGGTGACGCTGGTCTGGGGCTTCATCGTAAACGCCTTTATGCAGATACTCATATTCGCGCTGACCCGCGTTGCATCCGTCCACGAGCTCCCAGTTGCACTCAAGTAGCCCTGTCCTGGTTGCCCCGTTGCCGAGCTGTAGCCCTGTAGAGTAGATTCCACGGGGATGGGGTAGTTGCTTCCAGGGGTGGTAATCTTTATGACAACGGAAAACTTCTGACCTGCCGTCAGCGGGACGGTCGTATTAAGCGGGAGGGTATAGTAGCCGGGCGTGGCGATCGTGCCGTTAGGGCCAGTGTACGCAGTGCCGCCAATGGGACCCGAGGTCGGATTGGTATACACGTATATCTGATAATTCGTATTCACTGAACCAGCGTAGAAACTGACAGCGGACAGTCGCTGGTTAGACGTGGCGGTAAATACGTTCGCGCCCCATGCCGTATTGGAGGAGAGACTACCGATATTAGTACTACCGATATTAGTCACCCACCCTAACGAATCATATTGATAATTGGTGTTGTAGTTCGTTGTTGGTTCAGCAGTGAAGACCGTGGGCGGTTGAGAATTCGTGGCGAACTGAGTGTCGTAGTAAGAAACGTAGAAGAAACCGGATTTTCCAAAAGAAGTGCCCCAACTGTTTTTTACGATAAAGGCGCCCGGCCCCGGCGGGCGGCTGGCGAAGTTACTGGCGGGGTAGGAATCATTCCAACCGACGATAGTCACGGCGTGATCGGGAGCGGTGCTGCCACTGTAGTAGTAAGCCGCGGTATTTGAGTTATAGTTCGAGCTCGTGGACGGGTCGAACCACATGACGGCATAAACGCCGCCATAATTCTGCAGTGCCCATTTTATGTTGCTGTTATCGGTTGGGTTAGCTCTGTATGGCAGAAAGAGCACGTTTTGGACGTGCTGTTGCACGGAGCACAACGACGTATCGGTGCACGAATTCTGGTTGAACGGATCGCACGCGGTAGTAACCGGGCCGCTCTGCGCACTACCGCCCCACCGGGCGAGGTACGCTGTCGCCATCTGCTGATTTCCTCCATCTTCGCACGTCAGATCGAATCCGGCCAAGTTCTTCATGTTATTCTCTGAGAAGCTTGCCTTCGTTCCCGGGAGTAGATACGACTCAAGCGAGCCGTATGTGGCAAACGTCCAGCACGCAGGTGCAGTGCCCTGACTCTCCACGGGGCTGACTTTGCCGAGCGCGCGCAGATCATAGGACGATGGATATCCAACGAGGGGAACGGCCGCCGCGCGCACACTCTGGCCTGCAAGGGTGGAGAAATTAATAGTCGACGGGACTAGGCTTTCCTGGTGCCCGCTCACGGTGGTCGTCGCGTTTCCCGCCGCTTGATTCTTCAGATACTGAGCGAATGCGGGATTTATCGGCGCTTGGCTCCACGTATTTAGCGCGCCTGTCGCATTTATCGAGGAAGCGGCCGCGGAGCTACTTTGCTGGATGATGGCTCCGCTCACCGAAAGCGCTATTAAAGCGATGAGGAGGATCGCAGCAAGCTTTTTGTAAGTCATGTGAGAGACCTTTCATGCCTGGAACATTGAATTCGGGGTTCGGACCTAGCGTTCCGCTTACGTGAAGTTTACGACAATCGTTGCACAAGCGTTCAAGCACAATTGCCTCGGTCGTTCTAGATAAAAAACGATAAACTACAGTTATAAGCATTCCGATATGGCAACCGTTCTCCGTGCGCAACAAACCGCTTTAGGTCAGCCTCGATCGTTGACCCCGAAAGCCGATGAGCTAACATAGGATACTCCTATAAGGCTCAAAAACTAAGCCCGCGACGTGGCACCAACGGGCAATTCGAGGCCCAACCTTTAAGTACGTACAAAAAAAACTCCATGCGCGGACTGCCCCTTATTGTGCCGTGTACCCACCAAATGAAAATCATTGCTTGCGCGCTTATTGCGATTGCTTTTTTAGCGCCACTGCAAGTATCGGGAAACGCCCTGATTTGCCAGGGCGCCATGGCTAGCACTGTACACTATACCACAACGCGCGACATCATCGTTCCCCAAGGAACTCAAAAGGTAGTGGTCCAGATTCCAACGGCGCTGAATGCGAGTCTCTTCGCCTACTCGCAGAGAGTGCTGTCATTCAGCATTTCATATAGCACGAAACCCGACCAGGCAACGGCTACGAACGGAGGGATTGCTGCCACGTGGCTAAACCCGCCACCAAGATTAAGCTACACGATAGCGGCCAATTTGACCATCGATGTACAGGTTGCGGGGCTGAACTCAGATTCACAGCTACCGATAAGGCTCAATTCTTCTGATCAGAGCGCTAGCGAATACCTCGCCCCTTCGAAGTACGTGCAATCAAACGATTCAGCCATCAAAAAAACCGCGGAAACCCTTATCAGCAACGCTCACTACGAGAGTGCCGCAGTGACGTCCATAATGTTGTGGGTGCGTAACAATCTCAAATACGATTCTAGCGTGACGAACCACGACGCGGCCTGGACATTTTACAATAAGCGGGGAACGTGCGAGAACTACGCGCAGCTGTCACTGGCACTGCTGAGGAGCGTCGGAATTCCAGCGCGCTATGTGAGCGGCTACCTCGTGGGCGGAGATATCACCATAAGTAGTTACCTATCGACGTACGGCTATACTTGGAACGCCGGGCCGCACGCTTGGATCGAGGTGTACTATCCTGACATAGGATGGGTGCCCTACGAACCACAACAAACGCTGGGCTTTGTTGACGATCATCACGTGCGAGTGGCCGTAGGAACGGACTCAAGCGACGTTACAGATACGCTGATTCAAACGTACGCCACAAGTGACACCGGGCGCGTAGTAATCAACGAATCTTCAGACGCAACCCTCCCGCGCGATACTTCGACATTGCACGTGGTCAGCACGTCAGCTGCCTCGAGCCAGGGAGTCATGTCTCAAGAGATGGCACACGGCGGCGTGATTAACGATCAAATGAATACATTTGATAGCGAGAGGGTCGTAAGTGAGCTGGCGGTGCCGGTCATAGTCGCTGTCGGGGTGGCAGCGAGTTTGGGGTTCTTGCGCGCCAGCAGGCGACGCCGTTAGAGATGATGCCTCTTTCAGGCTATGCTCGCGCTGATTCGAGGGCCCACGCGATGAATCGCCTTGCTGGAAACTCGTGAATCGTCGACAATATGAAGCGCCCATTATCTGACGACGTCACCGTCAAAACGGCACCGTCTTCTGTCTCTAGAATCACGTCGTGTTCTATCGCGCCGGTCAGGTAGCCATCTGTGTGGGCCTCAAGGACATCAACGATCTGTGTTGCCGCATGTTCCCTCTTCATAGCCATTTTCACGAGCTCATCTCGCGGTAGCAGCCTGAACCGGCACGGAAGACCAAGCCACCCGAAGTCGTAATCGTCAACGTACGGGCTGAACGCGACCAGTGATCCCCCTTTTCGCACGAACTCGCGAAGCGGCGTTCCCAGGCTTTTCACTGATTTTGCAACGGTGCTGTAAGCGGGATTCCCAAAGCCTACAGGGAGTATTGCCACCTCGAACTTGGGCGAGTACGCGCTGCCGACCTGCAATGGAGAGACGCGCTCGCACGCGAAACCGTACTCCACAAATAGCTTCTCAAAAAGAAGGGGCCGATCCCAAATGAGCGCAATTTCAGTCATTACCTCAACGTGACTGGGCGGCTACTTAAGCGTTATTGCACTAGGGGAGGGCCGCACGCATCGTAGAATAAACCCAGCGATAATCACACTCGACCATCGTTCGGGCCTGACGGGTTGAGCACAGCGGCGCCGAAGCCCGTTAAGAAATCAGCCAACCAGCACGTCGCAAACAGATCCCTCGCAAGAGTCTTAGGACGGGTTCGATTAAGGCAAACCCCGACCAAGGGCCTATTGTTTCACATCGGCGATTGAGCGTGCTTCCAGCTCTCGACCAATTCTGATAGTTCTTCTGGGTCAGTGATTTCCTCGATCCAAATCTCGTTGAACCTGGTGCGCAGCGCGGGAGAGAGCACGTTTCGCGACGGGTGAATTTTAGGAGGATTGATGGAAAAGAACAACCTGAAATTGGGATGTAGTTCAAAGAGGGTCCCCTTTTCATCGGCAACGTAGCCGAAGTCTAATAACGTGTTGAGATACTCAGAGAGAGGATTGAGGTTTGCCTCGTCAATCAAAAGCCACGCGCCCTTCTTAATAGCCTTAAAAAGCAGCCCTCGCTTGTAGTGCCATTTGCCGCTGCGGCCTTGCGTGTAGCCACCCAAGAGCTCCTCGAGACCTGAGTCTGATGACAGGTTAACGTAGTAGAGGTCTGTTTTCTTCTCTCGTGCAAGGTAGCGTATCAACGTCGTTTTGCCTGAAGCAGGGTAGCCAACCAAAAGAATCGGCTCATTGAAAAAGAGCGCTTTGACAACGCTCGCGAGCGTATGTCTCTGGGTTTTGGTCGGGACAATGTTAGCCTCTTGGCCAGGGATAAGGTGGCGACCGCGAGTAACCGACAAGTCCGCTAAGAACTGCTCCAGCTGCTCAATACCGACAGCAAGAACGTCCTCAATGGTCGTGCTTTTAGTTTTAAGGCCAAAGAGCGTGTCGACAAGCTTTACAAGAGCTTCCCGTTCGTCGCCGTTTCGAACGCGTGCCACATAAATATCTGATAGTTCTCTAGCGAAGAGCTGCAAAAGCTCTGGTTCGGGCACATTCGCCTGTATAGCCGGCGTTAATCGCCTACCGAGCCGTATCAAGTCGCGCAAACTGAATATGTATGGCTCTTTTTCCTCCTTGCCGATGACTTTCGAGTCCGCTTGTTCCTGCAGGGTAGTGTGGAAAAACGCCACCGAGTACGCCAAATGAGCGGGAATGTCGAATAGCCCGCTCAAAATCTCAATGAGGTCTTCTTCGCTCAGCTCGGGTTGATAGTGCACTTTGAATCTCGACACAAACACCTGCGAAAGCCGTTCTCTTTGCGCGTAACTCAGTGGGTTCGCTGTGGCAAACAGCCGGAATTCGTTTGATGGTTCGACAACGCGTTGATCGCCATCCTCTGAATAGACAAACTTGCCGGTGATCAGGTAGTCATTCAGTATCTCAAGGACTTCAGAGGTCGCGAGGTTGAGCTCTTCGAGAACGAGGCACATGCCGCGCTTGGCTGCCTTGAGTATGATCCCATCCTGCCAGGCAAAGATGCCTCGTTTGTTTGGCTTTATCCCGCCTATGAGTTCTGACTTGGAAATGTACGGGTTGAGCGTGTACGAGACGTGTTGGTTGCCCAGCGCCTCAGTTAGCCACTTGACCAAGAAGCTCTTCCCCGTAGACGTCGGCCCCATCAGCAAGAGCGGGTGGTGCAGACGATACGCTGAAGCGATAGCGTAGAGCATCTCGTACGAGGCCTTGGTCACGATGCACGGCGGTGTGCTGGTGCGTAGTTGCTTCTTCTTCAGGGTCAGACGGCCTACCTGAAGGGAGTCTTTTCCCAACACAACAAAAGACGAATAGGCACCAGAAAGTGGGGCAGACAATGGCTCGTTTAGCTCCTCCCCCAGCTTTTCAATGGCCTCCGCAAACCCTGCTTCCTCCTGGCCCGATAACACTACGCGCGCAACGCTGGCGAAAAGGTCTTGCGCGACAGCGCGAACATCGGCCGCCTCGTCGTCCAGCGCGCGCTCCAGCTCGCGCAGCGGCGTGGCCCTGCCCTCACTGACTTGTCGCGGATAGACTCGTTGGAGCGCTTCTATCGTTGTCCGGCGCACGCCCGGGTCGTGATCAGTAAGCAGCTGCTCTAGAGGAGCTACGTTTACGGCGGTCCCGCGTTCGATGAGTGCTGAGTAGACCCTGCTTAGAGCTTCGGCCGCTGCCACGCGAACTCCTGAGTGTTTGCTGTGTATCGATTTCTCTAATTCTTTGACCTCGAAGGCCGCTTCCCTTTGAAGCAGCGCTGGATATATCGCGCCAAGCGCTTCTATCGTTGTCCGACGCACGCCCGGGTCGTGATCAGTAAGCAGCTGCTCTAGAGGCGCTACGTTTACGGCGGCGGTCCCGCGCTCAGTTAGGGCGAGGCAAACGCGGCTCATCGCACTAGCCGCAGTCCGACGCATCTGGTCATTTGAGTCTGACAAAAGGCGCTCGAGCAGTGTGCTGTCAACCGCATTCCCGTGTTCGATCAGCGCTGGGTAGACGGTGCCGAGTGCGTTCGCGGTTGTTTTGCGTACAACCCAGGATCGATCACTGAGAGCCGCTTCAAGAGCTTTGAGATCGACATCCGTGCCTCGTTGGATGAGTGCTGCGTAGACGGTGCCGAGTGCTTCGGCGGTCGCTTGCCGTACGGCCCAATATTCATCAGTAAGCCCAGTCTCTAAGCGTGACACGTCTATCGCTACGCCTACCTCAATCAGCGCCGGATAGATGATACCGATGGCCTCTATCGTCGTTTGCCGAATGTAATCGATCAGTCCGTCCAGGCCCCGTTCAATTTGAGCTAAGTTTATCTGCACGTCATGCTTTATGAACGCCGGATAAACAGCGCTCAGAACCTGCGCTGCCATCTTACGCACTCCGAGGAACTCGCTGTCAAGCGCGCGCTCAAGCTTTGATAATGAGGGCACCACTCCTCGGTCGAGCAGCGAAACATAAACGCGACCGAGGGTATTCATGAGCGCCACTTGAAATTTCTCGTCACGATCTCCAAGATCGGCCTCGAGCGCGTCCATGTCAACGCTCTCGCCGCGTTTGACAAGTTCTGGATAAGACACACCTAAAGCCCGCACCGCGGCTTGGCGCACCTCTGTGTCGTGATCAGTCAGCAGGCGCTGCAGAGAGGCCATTTGAACCGCATTCCCGTGTTCGATCAGCGCTGGGTAGACGGTGCCGAGTGCGTTCGCGGTTGTTTTGCGTACAACCCAGGATCGATCACTGAGAGCCGCTTCAAGAGCTTTGAGATCGACATCCGTGCCTCGTTGGATGAGTGCTGCGTAGACGGTGCCGAGTGCTTCGGCGGTCGCTTGCCGTACGGCCCACGATTCATCGCGAAGCAACAGCTCGAGAAGACTCGTGTCGACGGCTTTTCCCTCCCTGATGCGCTCCGTGTACACGGAGGCCAGAACGGCGACGGCTTCTTGGCGTGCAGTCCATGCTGCATCGGTTAAATCGCCTTCCAATTCCTCCACAATAATCTCGCGCAAAAAATCAGCGACAAGAACTTGATATGCGATCTTGCGTCCGACGATCTGGGTCTGTTTGTCCGATGCACTCACTAACGCGTAAAGCGCGCTCAAGAGCGGCTTAATGCGAGGACTTGCAGCAAAGGTGATGAGAATCTCTACGAAAGAGTTCGCGCCTTCGGAAAGAGAAGTGAGCAGCGCGGGCAGCTGTGGAGCTTGCGAAGTGAGATCCAACGGTTCAAAATCCGTTAGCACTTCTTTGATGTTTTGTTGCTCTTCAACTATTGAACGGATGATCTTTTCATTCTCGGGTCGTACCCGCATGAATCCATAGCGACACGCTTCAACAAACGCATCTTTCTCGCTTAAGCCAGACTCCAGGAACAGCGTCACTGCTTCAGTTGCCCGTTTCAAATCCCGAATTGTAAAAAAGTCGGGAAAGTCATGCTTAAGTTTGAGATAAACGGCAGCGATTAATGCTCCGAGCGCGGCAGTGAACCTATCGCCGGTGACTTCAGAAGGCCGTCGCCTGTCCCTTGGAGCGTCGCGTCTTGACGAGTTATGAGGATGAATCACTCGTCACCTCTTGCTGCAGCACGCGGCCCAACGTCAACGGCAGCTCGTCAACAGTAGCGACCTGTATCGGATGGTCATACCGCGTGCCTATCGTTTTTGCCTGTTCGCCGATACCGATGCCGATCAAGCTTATGGCTTTTGTTTCCGCCACGTCTTGTAGTTCCTTGAACGTTATGCCAGTCGTGTTGACGTTTCCTTCCCCGTCGGATATGACGATCATGAGGCGATACACATCTTCTAGCTCTCGATCGAATAGGTCGATCCCTAACGCGAGCGCGTCGGCATCTGCCGTTGCCCCGAGCGGAATAAACTGAGATACGTCCTCAAACACATCCTCACGAGCACGCTGAGTCAGTGTATCTCCAAACGGCTTATGGATGATTGGCGCGTCCGCGAAGCCGATGATCGCGTAGTTGATTCCCAGATAATCGAACGCTTCCATGAAGAGTAAAAGCGCTTGCAGTGCAGCAGTTCGCTTTGGTTCCTGCATGGAGCCTGATTCGTCTAAAAGCAACATAATCCGGTGATCCAACCGAGTCGGCCGCCTACGCTTGAGGAATACGTCGAAATCTTTCTTGGTCGTTGGCAAGCCCTGTTGCATCTTGCGCGTAACGTCCATCACACGACGCAAATCTGGTTTTTGGCCAGAAGCATAGTAGCCTTCGTACTTTGGCTTGCGATTCTTTGCGAGCACATTTTCGAGCGTTCCGACGAGGATATGCAGCAATCCCGACACCGCAGCGTACGCCCGGTGGTATTCGTTCATACGGCGGCTGCGTTCGAACTCGAGGTGCCGGCGCTGGGCGATAAGATCTCTTCGGGTGAGTTCGGAGTGCGGCTTGTGTGCTGAGAGCCGCACGTGCTCAAGGCTATCCCTGTTCTCCCCAATTTTTTGTTCAAGGACATCTGCATCAACCGATTCGGGCACATTTCGCTTAGCAGACAACCGATCGGCGAGTTCCTTGGCTTGCTCGTCGAGGATCTCCTGCGCTTCTTGCTCCAGTGGTTGCAGGTTGATTTCAGACGGGTTTTCACCTTCGCCGAGAGGTTGCTGCCCGCGCTCTATAGTTAGCGCAAGGTTGTCGGCGGCTTGCTTGAGCAGCTTCTCGTACGGCTCTAGAATATGGCTCTGTATCTGTCCGGCCGCTTCCAGTGCGTAACGAAGCTTGTCTTGCTCTGTCGCGCGACTGGGGGGATAGTGGTCGAAGATTGATTGAAAAAACTGAGCCGTGCTTTCGAGAGCGGCGCTCACTTGTGGACTTATCACGTACGAAGGAAGCCTGCCAAACCGCCAAAAGTACAGAACGCACAACAGATACTCGAGATGCGGGAACAGCTGGTACGCCTGAATCGTTGAATTCGCGTATTTTTGCACCTCCTTCTGTAATTTGTGGCTGTAAGCTGTCACGCTGAGGTCTTCTAACAACAGATCGTCGTAAATGAGATCAAAATAGGGGGCCGTTCCTTTAAACGTGGCTTTCATCCAGTTACTTGCGCGCGGATCTTCGAACGTGTTGAGCAGTAAGCGCAATGATTCGCTCGAAAGAAGACGCATGAAGATCGGATGTTTCACGTCGACACGCGTTACCTGGTAGTGGCCGATTTCGTGCAACAAGGAGCCGATGATTTTCTCTGGCGGTGCTGTGACGAGGTCGACAAGAGGGAAGGTTATGGTGTTACTCTCATAGTCAAAAGCCCACCATTCGCCAGGAACGACGCTGATGTCAACATCCTCACCCAGTCCCGTTGAGATAATGGTCACGAGCGTGCGCATCTTCTTGAGGAGGAGGGCCTTGTCTATTCTATTTCTCGCGGCTAACTCGGCTATCCGCTGACGTTGCTCTTCCGAAAGCTCAGTATCGGGCTCGTGCGAAAGCGTTTCTCGCTTGCCAAGCGCAGTGGGCTTTGAGGTGGCGAGCGGGGGCGCTTGCACGCCCAAATGCGAGAGCTTCTTCGCCAAATGCGCGGACAATGCGTCCAACCAGTCTTCGTCGGCGAACATCGCATAGCGCTCAGGCGCCCCCAACACGTTGACTTGATCTTTGAGAAGCGGCAGTGAGAGTTCATCGAGGAGTTCGTCTCGGTTTCTGTTGTTTCCATTTCGCGCACGGCAGTCAAACACGTACGCAAACACGCCGAGTCGAAAACCCACGGGCACGCCTTCTCGCAGCACGGCATAGCTCAGATAAATGACACTGTCGTCCACGCTTGCTAACGCTATGCTGTTTGTGTCAACGTCGAGAGCCGGCGAACTGGTCGCAAGGACTACCCGCGCTGGGAGCGTTCGCGCTGGCTGATTATGACTCAAGGAAACCCACGTAGCAAAATCACGTTCAAACTGACCTAGCATCTGCCGCACTTGTGCCTGAATCGCTGGCGGCAAATCAGCAACGCGGTTCTGATTGAAGGCGAAGCGCACTTGCGAGTCAATGATGCCTATCGAGACAGTTAGCTCGGGAAGACGCTTCTCTTCTTCTGTCGGCGTAAAAAACGCCGGATAATGAGCTAATGACACGTCGGTGGTTCTCCTGTGTGACGTTCTCCAACCAGAAAAACGTGTCTGTCGAGAGTAAACAACCCCTCTGCGCAACGCCTATTCAACGTCACCGTTCCTTGTATATGTATTTGCGAGAAGGAATATAAGATGATGAAGCCGTATTCTATTAAGCGCGTGGATTTTATTGACCTTCGACATTCGCGCCACGCACCAGAAGCTTATGAGGAGGAGCTTCCTAGGTGTGCGCAAATTACTGCCAGCTGATCCACTAGCAAAAACGTGAGACCTGCGCGCAGGCCAAAATTAATAAAGCGAAACTATCTCACGTTTGCAGCAATCTGACACAGAGCCGTGCACGTCCGTATTTATGGAAAGGACGTTATGGAAAGGACGGCTTTCTGCGTTTTAAATCTATTCACCCGTATTCTTGATATCCACTTTGACGCCTGTAACCTTTTCGACAGGCTCTTTTCGGGGCATTGTAACCTCTAAGACCCCGTTGTTGAATCGCGCTTTAGCTTTGTCTGGAATCACTGAAGCTGGCAAGTACATTCTTCGCTTGTACGCCATATAGCCCCTCTCCCGACGAGCGTACGGTTGCTGCTCACGTGCTATTTCAGCTTTTGATTCGGCACTAATCTCTATGGTGTCTGGCGTGAGGTTGATGTCAATGTCCTCTTTCTTGACCCCTGGCAGATCAGCCACCAGGTGAATTTCTGTCCCGACGTCGATAATATCTACGTCTGGGGTCCTAACCGGCCCTCGAGGCATTGGTATGAAATCGGGTACGTACGTTTTGTACAAGTGCTCAGCACGCGAGCGCTGCGGCTCCGGAACAAGCCTCTTGTAGAGGTCCTCAGCGCTCGCAAGCACAGCGTCGAGTGCGCGTCTGACATCAGCAAGGGTATCCAGCATCCAATTTTCTCTCGTGGTCATTTTTCTACCTTTCATTCGTCTCTCGTCCATGTGATCACCTGCTAACCCTTCGACGGAGAATAATCACTTTCCAATAATCTGCTTTGTTCCTATTTATATCCTCACTTCTGCGTTGAAACGGTGCGCGAGCGCTTTTGGCAGCTTCACGCCGTCGACGCGGTTTGGCCTTGGATCGCTTAGGTGGTGCCCGCAGGACAGCAACAAGATCGTCTTGTGATCCTCCAGCGACTGCGTGGGACGGCACTCGCTGCCTGGCACACTACGACCACCACAGAAAACTCAATTTTAGACTCTTTTATTCGTTTAGGAATGACAAAGAGCTAAATAATTGCATAGCTAAATTATTAACATATTTAGTTCTTTGGGAACAGCAGAGAAAACTAGACCTCGATGGCAGCCATTTGA
Source organism: Methanobacteriota archaeon (assembly GCA_963720465.1). Classification (GTDB taxonomy): domain Archaea; phylum Halobacteriota; class Bog-38; order Methanoflorentales; family Methanoflorentaceae; genus Methanoflorens. The sequence goes on along the minus strand of OY970393.1, from coordinate 1,952,063 downwards.
GTTTTCGCTAGAATAGCTCGAAGCTTGGTCGGATCGTCATGGGTATCGTCGTTGCGCTTATTCAACCGCCGTTTAGCAAGGGAGACGTCAGAAAGCTGAATATCTGCTCGCCGCCGATTGGGCTCGCTTATATGGGCGCTTTTCTCAGAGAGCACGGTCATCGCGTTGCTATCATAGATGCTGAAGTTGACCGGCTGAGCAACTTGCAGATTACGGAGCGCGTGCGGACGGCGGACCTCGTCGGCATCACGACGACTGCACCAACTTACAGCTCAGCCCTTGCGCTCGCGAACCTCATTAAACAATCGAACAATGGTACGAAGGTAGTTCTCGGCGGTCCACAGGCAACTTTTTTGGACCGCGAGTGTCTCGAGAAATCAGCGGCTGACGCCGTTGTTAGGGGGGAGGGAGAGGCCACAATGCTCGACGTCGCAGCTTCCATCGAGTCAGGCAGTTTGCACGACGTTGAGGGTATCACCCTGCGAGACGCTGACGCGATAATTCGAAACCCAGACAGAAAGCTGATCGCCGATTTGGATGATATTCCGTTTCCCGCGAGGGACTTGCTCCCAATGGGAAAGTACTCGCCGCCTCGCAGCACCGGAGTCATATCGAGCAGAGGATGCCCGTTCAGGTGTATTTTCTGCGCCTCCTCAAATATGTACCACAAGACGTTTCGGTCGCGGAGCGCGTACAACGTCTTCGAGGAGGTGGCTCAGCTCGTTGGCCAAGGCTACGAAAACGTCACAATGCTCGATGACAATTTCATTCTCAACAAAGAGCGCGCGTTCAAGTTTGCCGATCTGGTAGAGGCAAACAACCTAAAGTTTAGCTGGTCGTGCACAGGGCGTGTTGACTCCATTGATGATGACTTACTCGGCAGGCTGCGCGAAGTCGGCTGCAACGGGCTCTTTTTTGGCGTTGAGTCTGCCTCGGACGACACGCTGAAGCTCATCAAGAAAGGGTTTTCGACCGATCAGGTGATTAACGCCTTTGACGTGCTTAGAAACTACGATTACGCAACAACGGCGTCCTTTATGATCGGATTGCCCGGGGATGACCAGCAGAAGGTCGTCGACACGATCAACCTCGCAAAACAGGTCACGCCGGATTTCGCAATGTTTTCGGTCACCACGCCCTATCCGGGAACTGAGCTGTACGACAACATCGACAACTACGATCTCGAGATTACCTTGGATGACTGGAGTAAGTTTACCCTCACAAAACCCGTGGTTCGTACGAGTGCCCTTTCGACAGCTGAACTGCACCGGTGGTTTTTGAAAGCATACTTTGGTTTTTACGTGCGAGCGTCCTACTTGCGGCGGGCTCTCGCAAAGAAGCAGCTCGGCTTCGTTCTGGGCCCCGTACAACACGCCATCGGCGACGCATTGCGTGGCGCATTCTCGCGTCATAGTTTGTGAGTTAATGCTGGTTGAGACGTGGCGACATTTATTTTGGTAGAAAGCCTTGGTTAAAGAGGATTAAGCGTAAATATCTTGCCTTCGCAGAGGTTAAAGCCTGATTGCAATCAGAAGGAGATGAGACCTATGGAAGCGAACAAGTTTTATGTCTTGCCAGATCTGCCCTATGGCTATAACGACTTAGAGCCCTATATCTCTGAGCAACAGCTCAGGATTCACCACGACAAACACCATCTCGCGTACGTAAACGGTGCTAACGCGGCCTTTGAGAAGCTCGATGCTGCACGCAAGAGCAACGCAGACCTAGACGCTAAGGCTACGCTAAAGGAGTTGTCGTTCAACATCGGCGGCCACATACTCCACAAACTTTTTTGGCCCACGATGGCGCCTGCCGGCAAAGGAGGCGGCGGGGGCCCTAAAGGCAAGTTGGCCGATGCCATAAACGACGAGTTCGGCAGCTTTGATCGATTCAAGGCGGAGTTTAGCAAAGCTGCGGCAACCACCGAAGGGTCAGGATGGGCAGCGCTGGCGCTCGACAAGCTGACAAACAGGCCCATAATAATGCAAATAGAGAAGCACAATGTCAACGTCTATCCAAACTTCCGCATCGTTATGGTTCTTGACGTCTGGGAGCACGCCTACTATCTCGACTACAAGAACGAGCGGCCGAAATTCGTCGACGCGTTCTGGAACATCGTGAACTGGGAAATGGTGAACGATCGGTTTGAAGACGTGCTCGAGTGCACGTGCGCGATCACCTAGTTTTGCTATTTCTTGATGAAGCTGTGGGGGTACTCGATAGCATTTTATTCATACCCCCTCTTTATTCGGAGCTGTTAAAATGAGGGTTGTTAATTTTGGGTTGTTAATAAGGGGGTGGTGTGCGGAATACACTTCATAAACCTTCACAATACTGATTAGAATAAGAACAAAAAAATATCTTAAAGCTTTAGATATCTAAATTTAGAAATTTTAAAAGTGCTCGTTGCGCGCGAGCCACTAACTTGTCTTTAAGCGCAAGCCATAATCTTACAGCTACAATGTGCTTGCACTGCGTTTTCGGCACGTGGTCGGGACGGGTGTAGCTACTTTCCTACTCTGAAATGTGGACTTCGTACTGCGTATCGCTGGACTGAGAGGCGTTAAAAAAGAGTGAGCGTTATGCGATGCTAAGTAGCAACAAATTCATAGCCTTTAAAGATTCTCGGCCCCAAAGTTTGGGTTCTTGCTATCATAATACTTTACCTATTCATATATTCTTAGGTAACACTGAAGGACTATTAATAGGTAAATTTATACAGAAGGAGGTATATGCCTATTAAGAGGTAAACTATGAGCGAATTAACAAAACTTACTCCAGCAACGTCGAAAAAGGAGTCGCTGAGAACAACCGTACCGAGAAGTATTGTCAAACAGTTTGACTTAACAAGCGAAGATTCGCTAAGCTGGAAGCTTGAAGTAAGAAACGGAGAACTGATAATTATTGTCAGTCCTGTCCATTCTGGCACAACACAAGAGTGAATATGAAAGAATCTCTGTTGTTGAACGGAGAGCAAACCGTGCAAAAGGAAGTAAGCGAGGCACTTAAAGAGGGTGATATAGTCATACTACCCCCACAGGACGTATTTGATACACTTTCAAGCATCAATACGCACGTCACTGCCACCTTACTTGACCCGTGGTACAACAAAGGAGTCGGCGGCCAGCGAGAGGATTATATTCCGTGGCTCAATTCAGTAATAGCTGAGACGAGCAAAGTCTCAGACCACATTCTTGTATGGGGTTTTCCTGAGATTGTTTACAAAGTGCTCGATACGTTACCTGAAGGAACCGAACTCGTGGCATGGCTGACGTGGTACTACAAGAACTGCCCAACGGTAATACGTGGTTGGCGTTCTGCCCAATTAACGTGTCTGCATATCGCCAAATTCTTTGCAAAGCTGTATCCTGAACATTTCATGAATGAAGTGCAACTTGAGAAATATCACAGCAACAAGTTACGGTATATTCCCGGGCCACCTACGGTGATTGAATCAGCCCTCCTTATTGGCTTCGTTGGAAGAAATGAACAGATAGGGAACCCCTCAAAAACAGCTCAAAAGCCTGCTAAAGTGATTGAACCCCTCATTAAAATGACTACGATAGAAGGGGATTTAGTCTTAGACCCAATGTGTGGCACAGGCACAACGGGGGAAGTATGTAGAAAGCTAGGAAGGCGTGCAATCCTTTGTGACCAGAACGAGGAACGCATCAAAATGGTCGAAGACCGCCTGGGAATTGAACGTTTGAAGTCATGATGACAACATTCAGGACTCGCCGAAGTAATCTTTTAGAAGATTATATACGGCTCGCTTGTCTTTTTTGGACGCAGACTGAATAATGGCAATTACGTTCAGTTTTCCAGTTTCATTATCCCAATAATTCTTTTTCATTACTTGATGCCTGCCACACATTGCCTGCCACGCATGCGGGTTATTTCGGTCAGCGTTCGGGTTCGTTGAGTGTGGGGTTTTGTGGTCAGGCGTAAGTTTGACACGTCCCCCGCTAACCGGGTCAACATCCCCTTCTGTTAGCCGACAAGGCATCCCGTCTTCTGCCCACTCGCATTGATGATTTGCGCGTTCAAGCACTTGTTGCCACGTATTTTTCTCAGGTTGCACCCGTTTATCAGCTTTTGGCCGCCTTTCCCGCGAGGGCATCATATATTCGCTTACTTTTAAGTTTGGGGTATCTCGGTACGATAAGATAGTATAACCGTCGTCAGTCCTTAATTCCGATAAACGTTGATGCCAATCTTCAGGGTCTACACCCGTCTTTGGATTTCTCGCAACTTGCACTATTTGCTCATGCGTTACAATTTTGCCGATATTGTCAAGGAATAACGCTTCGATTCTTTTTCTTATTGATGTTTGCTCGTACGCTTTGTCGATTGTTGCGTACTGTAACCCCTCGTTACGTTCCGACATAAACCATGGCGTAACGAGAAATCAAGTGCTATTAAATGTTTTTAAATCGACGCAACAAAGTGTGCTTTACCAACTCTTGTTAACAACCCACTTTTAACAACTCTTGATTTAACAACTCTTGATTTAACAGAACCTGATAGTGGGACACTCCCAACTTGAGTTATCGTCTTGCCCTACAGGCCTAAAAGTAACAAGATGACTGAGTAGTCGTCGCGGCTTACGTCTTAATTCAAAGAAGCACTAAGGGTCATACCACCAACTTAACTTGACAGCTCGCGCTTAACCACCCTAGTCTACAGCACTTTCCGTCTGAATGGTTGAGAGGGCCCGAATGCCGTTTCTAAAAGAGAATGCCTTTGTTCGCAAGAGAGTCCGTCACAGTTCATTTCGCTCTGTTGGTTGATAAGGCCTTGAATGGTATTCGACTTTTTTTGCGTGATCCTCGTAGCGCTTACGGCACTCGCCAGCAAAATCGGGAGTCGTGCCAGCATGTGCAGTTTTTCTTGATTTGATTGATACAAGAGCAGGAGTGTTTGTGCAAACCCCACAAATAACTGCTTGTCCCACTTCCAAGCTAGGCAAGTCGCTTATGAGATCGTCGCTCACTGATTCAACTCCTCGTCTAATAGAATCTTGATCGCTGGAGTTGTTTATCTTCATAATGATGCTGGAATTACATTGAGATAGCACGTCTTCGTCCAATCGGCTAGGCCTCTGCGTTGCTATTATCAAACCGACGCCGAATTTCCGGCCTTCCCGTGCTATATGTTTTAGCTGACGCCCTGAGGGAATGTCTTCCTTTGATGGTGCAAACTGGTGAGCTTCCTCAATCACTAGTATGACAGGAAATTCAAGAGTATCAAGGGATGCTTTGCCATTTTTGTAGTTTTGTCGTGCACGCAAAACTTTCCAACTTAAGTATCCTACGGCTATCCGAGCCTCTGCCTCGTCCAGATCGGTCAAATCAATTATCGAAACGTGTCCTGGTTTGCAGATCAGCGTTAGCGGTGTATCCTGATCACGAGAGAATAAGCTTTTCAGTTTAAGCGATCGTAATCGCCACTTGATCGCGGCATCAGTAGCATCATTAGTGTCGTTACCTAATTTACCTAAGACGTCACTAAAATCGAAGTTTTCAGCTTGTTTTTTTAGTTCTTTAAGGATTGGGTATAACCTCTCCTTCATCTTGCCTGAAAAATCAGGCCCGAATATATTGCTGTAGTCCTGAACTGTTAGGTCCCGTATCTTAATAAACGGACGTACTACGGTGAAATGATCCTCAAAACTCGCAGTAAGTGGCATGTCCTTGTACTCACCGTGTATGTCGAACAAAACTGCAGATCCGCGATTTTGAGCACCTACCAGTTCTTCTAAGATTACACCAATCGTGTAAGACTTGCCACTTCCGGTCGAGGCTAAAACAGCCAAATGGCGAGAAGCTATTTCATTTAGATCGAGACTAACTCCCACTCCTTCATCTCGAGTCGCAAGAGTCCCTATTTCTATGATTCCTGTTTCCTTCCCAGGCCGCAGCACGTCGTTTAGAAGAGTGCTATTTGCGAGATAGATGGGATCTCCGACTTGTGGGAGTCTCCGAGTGCCTTTAAACGTACGATTTTCTGCATTGAATTCTCCAAGGACTTTAGCTATGATGGTGTACGATGCAACATTGCTCGTCGATTCGGCGCCAAAAACTTCTGCGATCTCGTGCGGAGAATGACTGGGGCTGTTCAAAAAGTTGTTTGGAAAAGTTTCGTAATCCCCCCTCTCTAAAATTCTAGCCAGCAGCGTTCTTTCCGCTCCATAACATACAAACTCCCCAAGTTGTGCATCATCCAGCCGGTTCGCTACAAAAGCAAACTCTCCTGCGCGGTGACCAGGACCTTTTGCCCTACCTATGAATGTCATCGCCTTCGCCCCATCCCTTGAATGCAAGTTCCAAACTGGCATTCGTTCTGCACTTTGTCAATAAGCTCTAAAGACTCAGGACAAACTTTTCGCAGTACTGTTGTTATTTTGTCTAGCATGTAGGGATAATCATGAAAATTGGATACGCGCGGCAAATAGCTCAAGCTCAATTTTCCATCCCGTGTATGGAATTCGCGAATCTCGTTGTGTGACATCTTGAAAATCTTGTCATGCAATTCTGGGACAACTGTCGGATAATCGTGGCTCGACCTCCCCCCATCTATGTAACCTAGGCAATATAAGCTAATCAGTTTCTTGATTTCGTTGAAAAAGTCCGGAAAGATAACTTTGTTTTGCTGTGGTAACAGCGGCTTAATGTTCGGAAGCCCGTAATCTGGGTTATATATGTGTGCGTTATTGATAATGGCCACGAGTTTGACATCCAAAGCTTCAACTCTTACGAACGTTCCGTAGCTATAATCGTCTCTTTTTGGAGGGTTGGTAACCGCCTTTTCATGATACACCTCGCCGAACCAATCAAGAACCGAATCAACTCTCATTATTTCTCCAATTAGAGTCATTGTACCGGATTCTCCTTTCTAATATGTTTGAGCGATGCGGCAAATTCGAATTCATTTTGACTCGCTATCGCTTCTACAACTCTTTGGAAATTAGCTTGATCTTCGGAGCCCAGTACCACGTTCTCGTGGGCCTTCGATAGCTCGTACGGATAACCAGCTCCAATTGCGGAGCTTGCGCAAATCAAGCGTGTGATATCGTTTAGCTTTCCCTCCGCAACGACCCAACGAGGGAATTCTATTCTTACAGGTCTTTGCGAGTTAACCCTCAAATAAGCAAAGCACATCTGATTGGAGTAATCTACGCGTTTTCCGTCCACGTTACCTCTGTATTGCTGAAGAATCGAATCTTGAGAAAGAAATGCGCAAGTCCGATCAAATACGCCAAGATAATCGTTGAGTAGTTCTGGGTCAGTTAAGTTGCTCGTATTCAGTCCGAATAAGGAACCAGCTGTCTTTGTCAAGTCCTTAGCGTGTGACACGTCGAGATAGCCTATTAGCGCGACCTTTTTTTCAGCGCTTTTCAGGAGTGCTAGAAGCTTTCCAATGTATCTTGATCTGTATACGTTCTTTCTATACAAGTGCAAGAAAGACATGATCAATGGCCCATCGAGCAACAGCACATCCATCTCCAGCGACAGGTTGTTCAAAGCAATATCGATCTCAGAAGCGAATCTGCGAAAGCTCAGATCGGGGAGTATTATGGTCTCATCTCTGGACATTTCAAGGCTGTCTTGTGGCAAGAGGCATCTACAACAATCTTTGGTAATGCAAGAGCCATCATGCTTATTTGCAAACAAAAAACTGCGGCATAGCGCGGTCGGTATCGAATTTGCCCTGTCATACGGTATCTGACTACCATCAACGGCAGCAACCAATTTGCCTTCTAGTACGCCGTGGGCCCAAGCCATCATTTCTTCAATTGATTTGAAATCTGGACGTATTGAGCTAATCCATCGATTTTCTAGGGGTATAGTCGGATACTCGGCGTTGTTACTTTCAAACATCACCTGTGGGTCAAGTTTCAATGCGTTTTCAAACTGAGAGCGCAGCGCCTCGCATTCTTCTTTCTTTTTAAAGTAGATGCGTGAGAGATCGTCAACTCGAGACTCAACTGCGCTGTACATCCAGAAGGGATCTAATTTCACCATTCTACAGAGCTGCCACCGCCCTCAGATTCTCTTTGAATAGTGATTTGTTGCCTTGTGTGCGAATGAAAAGCATTGTCGTGACTTATAACGATGACTTGGCTTAATCCTTTAATTCCACCTATTTGGTTTGCCAAGTTGTTACGGCGTTCCTCATCAAGATGTATCGTAGGTTCGTCAAGAATGAAAAGGCCGAGTCCGCCGATAACTTCTTGAAGCGCTAGGCGAATACTGAGGCACGCTGAAATTTTCTCTCCACCACTCATTTCGTACAGGGAGATTACATTATCGTTTATTGTTTTGTAGATTAGGTAATCTTCTTGCCAAAACAGTTGAGATCCTTCACCGACGAGACTTGACCAGTAACGTGCTGCGCGCTTACTTATCTCTCTCGTGTAGACTGGACGCAGGGAACTCAATTTCTTAAAACTAGCCCGAATCTCGTCAAAAAATGCAGCATCGGATTTGATTTCTTTAAGTTCGACTTCAGCGGCCATTAACTCTCCTTTTTTCTCTTCAACGTCACTTTCGATTGACTTTTCTTGATCAATCTGTTTGAGTAATTGCGTTAGGACCCCTTTTTTTTCTTTGAAGATTCCCTGTCTCTCATCTAGCTCTTCCAGGATTCTCTGATGTTCCTGTTTATCGTAGATAATTTTCGTTTCGAGTGCTCTGTTATCTAATTCCTCTCGGTGACCCTCTAAAGACTGAAGTCTGCTGCGCAGATCATCATAACTGATTTCTGCTTCTTCCAATTTCTCTGCGTTGTTTAGAGACGCCAAGTAAAGATCATAAGCAGATTTCACTTCTTTCAGTTCCTCAGTTAGCCTCGTTTCGTTTTCTTCGTTCCCGCCTGCTTCAGAAAGCTTCGCCGTTTCTTCATCAATTCTTTCGAGAGCCTGCGCCAGTCGAGATTGCTTTTCGTCAACGCTAGTAATCTCTTGTAGAGTCACATCTTCATCGAACCTTTGAATGTAATACCATAGCGAGTTAAACTCCTCGGCTACTGGTTTTAACTCATCAAGGCGCGCTTTTGTGTTTTTGATTGCTTCAGAAGAATCGCCTAAGTGGTTAATCTCGGCGACCAGGCCCTTGATATCAGTGTTGACGTTGTGCACTTCGTTCTTTAGAAGATCTAGCTCGTGTTTCTTCTTTTCGAGTATGCGGAGCGTCTTTTCAGATTCAGCAGCTTGCTTAATTGCTTCCGATTTTTGTCTCTTTTTGAAGTCCAGTTTGACTAGATCTCGCTGAATTTGTTCTACTTTTTGCTTTTGCTTTTGGCCGAGCTCTTGGATTGATTCGCAAGTCTCATGGGTGTAAGGACAGATCCCTTCTAACAGATCTGCCAATTCCTTCTCAAGTTGTAGCTTCTGACCGTTTCGTTCTCCCAGAAGCGCAGTTATTGTATTATATTCCCTGTTTAAACCCTCCAGAAGATCAGCTTCGGTTCTTAGAGCTTCGTAGCTTTGAAGTTGCAGCTCAGCTGCTTTGATCTCAGATTCATCTTCGTTTAGTGCTTCTTGGTCGTCTTTTAGCTTATTCAAAAGGGTCTCATATCTCAGTTGGTTACTCGTTAATGCTTCCAGTTCAGTCTGACGCCTACGATAATCGTCAGAGTGCTTTTTGAGGTCTGTTGCTCTTTGCCGGGAGTTTCGAAAATTATCTAGGTCGACTATTTTGTTTTGCTTTTCATTTTCAAGACGATCATATTCCCTTTGTTTGACGGAAAGATCTCCCTGAAGTGTTGCAATTTGCCGAAGATACCCTCGCACCTCTTGAAGCTCATTTGAGATTTGGCCATATCGTAGGAAAGATTGATGATTAGCTTCAACTATCTGCTTTGCGCTGCGACTGTCTTTCAGTTCTCTCTCGATATTACTTAGGTTGATTTTCAGAGCACCTATTTGAGTCTCATTGGCATTAAGCTCGAGTTCAAGTTTGCTGATTTTTTCACTTAGCTCGTCAAAAACTTGTTTGCGTCCGCGTAGTGAAGTTATTTGTTTGTCGATGTCTTCGAGCTCGCGGTCTAGGATACTCGCTTCATCTTCGTGTTCTTTCAAGCTTTTGATTTGTTGGCTCAGGTGTTCAACGCTCGAATTGACTACGCGAACATCGCCCTCCTGCTTAGTCGCTTTCTCTTTGAAATTGTTCTTGACGTGCTTCGAATCATCGTAGGCTTGCCTGTAACGGTATAGCCCTAGCACCCGATCAAAATGGTCCTTCCGAGCTTGAGCGCTGTACTCAAACTCGTTTATGATTTTGCCTTGTTGAACACAAATAATATTTGCAAACAAACTGCTGGCTGATTCACTGTAGTCGGCCGAAACACCGAGCTCATCCACGATTCGCTGGTGGATCTCATCCTTTCCGAACAGCTTGGGATTTCTTTCGTCGATATAAAGCTCCCAGGTTTGCGGCGCTGTGCGGGATAGTCTGTTTACAACGTGGAACGCCTTTCCTTTGTTGGAGAATTTGACTTCAATTAAGCCGTCAGTCTCACCTTTCCTAAGAAGATATTCTACCACGCCTTGCTTGTGTTTCGTCCCTCTGTAGTCAATTACTGCGGGTTTTATGCCTTGCGGGTCGTAGCCAAAAATCGCTCGCCCAATGCAATCTACAATGGTACTCTTTCCCGCGCCGTTTTCCCCATAGATAGATACCGTACCGTCGCCAAGCAATATCTCGCCAGAATCAACGAATGTCCTTATATTCTTAAGGCGAATGCTATCGATCTTCATATGTTATCTCTTCGGAAACTAGAGACTTGCTGCGCTATCATTTCGGCATCTTCGGCACTTGCAGGGCTTATGTCGATAATCTCTCTCATTATGCCTCTCGCAAACGTAGCAACTTCTAGCGCTTCTTCATCATAACCGGAAAAAGTGTGTTGAAACATTTTGAGTTCGAATTCATCCATTGAACCCTCAATTTCAGAAAATGCGTCTTCCTGACGCGAAGTATTGTCTATTACCAAACAGTAAAGTGGTGAGTAGCGGACCTCAATTGCTGCTTTTAACTCGGTCAAACTCAGATCGGTAGGGGCTTGTCCTCCAAACACAACTCTTACAAGAGAGTCGGCAATTTGATTGTCCGCATTTTCCCTGTCTAACAATTCAAGGGTCTTTTCGGTCGCTTGATCGGTACTAGATAGCTCGACGTTGAGACCAAACATGCGGCGAGCGCTACGAACTTCGATTTCCGAAACCTCGGCTTTCCCGTCTTCTAACACCACATCATAAAAGATCCTTTTGTTGTCTTGATCAGAAAATCTGTAGTATTCTGGGCTGCCTGGATTGAAAATCCAGTCACTTATCTTAAACTTGTTGTGAGAGTGTCCGAGCGCCAAATACGCAGCTCTTGGTCTGAGCATTTCAAGCTCTGACAATGTAATATCTGGATGCCCTTCAGCAATATGATGCTCAACAGCAGCGTGCAACAATATGATATTAAGTGCATCCGGCATTTGTTTGAAAAAATTCTCAATTTTTGACCGCAGATAGATGCCGTGATACCCAAGTCCTATGATATTTGTTTCGCCGACTTGTCTAATCGCATTATCGAGATTATCGCCTTCTGGGGCAAGATAGTCGCACAATTCCAAGTGCTGGAGTACGTCATTAGCTGTGTCGCTCTGAGAGCCTTTTCTCCTATCGTGATTTCCATCTATTACGAAAAATGGAATCTCGGCTTCTTTTAATGGATTCAGTATTTTGATGGCATGAATGAGAGTGGTATGGTCAACCAAATTTGAGTTGAAGAGGTCGCCGCTATGCAGAACAAAATCAACTTTGTTCTCGACGGCGTAGTTGATAATTTCTTGTGTTGCATGACTCCAATCTTGCAAACGTTGTTTTAATCCATATTGCCTGTAACCTAAGTGACTGTCGCTGAGATGTACAAATCTTAATCCAGTTCTGATCGCGAGCACCTCTTTCAATGACAGATTCACACTTTGAAGATTTCCCTTTCACGGCAGAGTAAACGCTGCGCCAGCACGAATAATATGCGAATTCTGAACAGCAGCAGCTAGCAGGACTCTGCTAAAAATAAGAGAGGTAATTGTTAAAATAGTTTTGCGACTTGTATAGGTTCACGAGGCGAAGAGTAGTGCTCAGTTTCGCACCTTGGAAACATCGCCGTCTGTCAAGAAAAGACTAATTACTATTCTTGGTCCTACAGAGCTCTCGAAAGCCCATATTTATCTTTGTTTTTACGGACAGAGACAGAAGCGATTAAGATTTAAAAGCCGAGTGAGCTCGCTGACTGGCTGTAATGTATACTCAACTCCCCTTGAGGGGTGATCACGTTATCGTGCAAACTGAGGAACATTTCCGGGTTTTGCGTATGGACGGGGAACACTATTTTTGGCTTCACTGTTTCTATGAGCTTTTTAATTTCGTCGTAGCCCAAGTGTCCAGATGCATGAATTTGGGTGTACGGGCGTAGGTTGAAGTGCCTCAACGAGTTTTTCACTTTTTCTTCGTCGAGTTCACTATCCTCGTCGAATGGTTCACAGGTGCTTCGAATGTAGCAGCTCCCGACTTCAGGTTTTATATTAATAAGTTGTGTGAGCTCGTGGAAATCGCAGCGGAAAACATAGTCCCCTTAATTCTGATGAATGTCTTGAGCCGAAGCTGCGTTCGGATGATCGAGAAATCGCTCCTCCCACTTCTTATAATCCTATAGCTGAATCTTCTTGGAAAAACGAGCATCTTTAAAAACGCCCAATTTTTTCGCGTGCCTGTAGAATCTGAACCATTGCGAGAGACAGATCTCTGAAATACAGCTCACTAGATAGAGAGTGCGAGTGCTGACTGTACCAATGGAACTTATATATAAATTCGCAATTACTTCCACCTAGGTTTACCCCGTGATGTCGCTCAAGGAACTTGGCTTGCGTTTGCTCAGTGCGCCCTATGAGCTAATTTTTAAGGAGAAAATGGACGCCCAAGCGCGGACGTTCGTCTTAGGTACCTCGTACGTGGGGATTGGGACGCTGGTCGGAGCCTTATTCACGCTCGCCTTCAGCATCATTGCGGCACGGGTACTGGGACCAAGCGATTTTGGCGTTCTCGGACTTGTCACGACAGTTGGCACTATTCTCACCATCTCAATGATAGCAACTTCTACGCCGATGATCAAATATGGTTCAGAAGTGCAGGATGGTTTTGCACAGGTCAGCATCATCTCCACGTCGTACATTCTGTTAGCACTATTGACTGCAGCCTCGATATGCGCCTACGTACTTTTTTCTGCGCCGCTATCTTACTTGTTTGGAGTACCAGCAGACGTTTTCTTTTTCGCCCTTTTTCTCGCCGTTACTTCTGCGTTCTATCAGTTTACCACAAATTCACTCAGAATCTTCTTCAAAATGAGAGCGTATGCACTTCTGACTGCCGCTCAATCGGTCGTACTGCTTGTTGTGTTTTTCACATTCATCAGCAGGGACATGGAGTCGTGGGAATCGGCATCGTACTCGTATTTCCTATCCTACGCAGTAATCGGCTTCATTTTGGTCATTTATCTCAGAGAATACATAAAGCTTCGATTTGACCCGTCCTGGGCGAAAAATATCATGCATTACGCGGTTCTTGCCCTCCCGGGAGGTGTGGCAGCTACCTTCATGGGCGTCGACAGAATACTCATCAACAAGTTCATGACGACTGCGGATGTAGGAATTTACAACGCGTATTTCATGCCATCAATAACTGTAGCTGTCATGCTTTGGATGATCATTAACGCCGCTTTTTTCCCTTATGCGTCCAAGAGCAAAGATAAGCTGGCCATTCTAGGGCGCGTAAACAAGGCAACGCCGTACCTTGCTGCCACGATCGCGCCATTAGTGCTTGTGTTAGAGTGGATAATCTTCTTTCTTTATGGGCGCCAGTATCCGTTCAGCTGGGAACTTGCGCTCGTTTTTGCTATTGCCGCAATAGCGGCCTTTTTTTATCAAGCTCTTAGCTGGCTTATGGCTTCAGAAGGTACGCGCGGAGCCAAAGTGAACACCCTCAGCAGTGTTATCGCGCTCATTGTGCTCGTCGGTTTTGACGTGGTTCTGATTCCACTGATTGGCATTCTAGGTGCGGCAATCACACTCATCTTCGCTTATCTGATAGCGGCCTTCTATCTCCTGTCAAAACGGCGTATATTGAGTGCGAACTAAGCGCGAAGCTGTCTTGTTACGCGTATAGCTCCTAAGCCCGAAACTTATGGGCTCGCGCTCAATCGCATGCACGCGGTAGCCGGCTAGCCCTCGGGCGCCGCTCTGTCGTTGCACGAGCACCTGGAATCAGCCTTGCTAGGGGCTCCGTTCCTGGAAAGCTTGGGCGGCAACTACGCGCAGCTCTGATTCGAGGCAGGTTAAGTTACGGTAATCGAGTGTTTGTCATGCGAGGATTTGCTGGCGATTTTCTTGAGAGCGTGTGCAGCGGCTTTTTGCACGCGCTGACTGTTATCCTTCAGCGCTTCGTTAAGGGGGTTCAACGCCCGAGAGTCTCCGAGTTGACCGAGCGCCCAGGCGGCAACTTCGCGCACATCGCTGTATGGATCTTCCAGCGCCTTTATGAGGGGCTCTACGGCTTGTGTGTTGCTCAGTTGACCGAGCGCCCAGGCGGCAACTTCGCGCACGTTTTTATAGCTATCAGTCAGCGCTTCAACGAGCGGCTCAACGGCGCGGGGGTTACCGAGCTGGCCGAGGGCTTCGGCAGCGACCCGTCGCACGTCACTGTTTTCGGCGTATAGCATGCGGACGAGCGGCTCAACGGCGCGGGGGTTGCCGAGCTGGCCGAGGGCTTCGGCGGCGACCCGTCGCACGTCCGTCGCTCCGTCGCTCAGCACTTCTATGAACGGCTCTAATGCGCGTGGATCGTTAAGCTGCTTAAGCGCACACGCGGCAGCAAAGCTGACGTGCCAGTCCTGATCCTTGAGGGAGGCTATAAGCGGCAAAACGGCGCGGGGGTTGCCGAGCTGGCCGAGGGCTTCGGCGGCGGCTCGACGCGCCTGGCTATTTGTCACCTGGAGCTCACGGATCACAGGGTCTATGGATGGTTCGCCGAGCTTTGCCAACGCCTCGACTGAGGCGGCCCGAACACGCCGATCGTCATCTGCTAACATCTCTGTGAGGGGTTGCACGGCGCGGGGGTTGCCGAGCTGGCCGAGGGCTTCGGCGGCGGCTCGACGCACCCTGCTATCATTCACGTGCATCGCGTTGACGAGGGGGCCAAACGCTGCGTGCCTCTTAAGCGCGGCTACAGCACTCAAGCGTACACGCTCATTTTCGTCTTGCAACGCCCCAATCAGAGGGTCAACAGCTCTTTGATCGGCTAGACTGCCAAGCGCGTCAACGGCTTCCCTGCGCGTATTCTCGTCGTGATCGAAATCTGGACCACCGATTTCTACCGTGCGCGCTAAGTTTTCGACGTCGCCGTTAGCGAGCATTTTTGCAATGTCAGGTTTGCTGTCAAATATCCTCACTGCTGCCTACCCCTTCAAACGATCCGCGTTCTCGATAAAGCGATGCGCCGCCTATTCAAACTAATTGTAGAAGATCGTATACCTTTTGAATTACGTTGACTTCGCTTGAACCAGCAATCAAAAAAGAGCGAGCACTCCCGTCCACGAGATGCCAAGAAAGAAGGGGCTCGAGAAAATCGGGAGCTAGGGGCTTGCCGTAAAGACCTTAGTCCGCACGTCTGGGCCACAGAGATCGCTCTCAGCAGAGATCTCTTATCGACCTGTGCTCGGCCTGCTTCTCGGGAACGTAACAGCAGCTAGCCAAACACCCGAACGAAATAGTAGCAAGCCCAAGCTCGCCCAGCCCGGATTAACGTCGCGCGACGTAAAGTCCCGCCGAGCGGTGGTTCTCAGCTTGCTTCCTGAGAAAAACCAAGCATGCGCAGACACAGATCCTTGCCTTCGCGAGCTTCTCGATTGTCTGGGTCGATCTCAAGCGCCTTGTTGAACGCCTCCAAAGCCGCGTCGCGCTCGCCAAGACGCCCCAAGGCGCAGCCTTTGTCACTCCAGGCCGCTGCGAGCGTCGGATCGGCTTCGGTTGCCTTCCCAAACTTACCCAAGGCGCCTTGATAGTCACCTTGTCGGTACAGAGCAATGCCTTCGTTGACTTGCTCCTTTGCGGTCGATGCACTCTGATCGACGCTGGGCTCTTCGGCCAAAACAGCTCCGCATTCTCTGCAGAAACGCGCGGAGGGACTTGGGGTCGTCCCACATGACTTACAGAACTTTGTATCAGTCATAAACTCGATCTAAGATATCGCAACAAGGCAATAAAGCTTGTGATTGGGTTTAACTCAAAAACCGAATCAGAATACTCCAACGTCCGATATGAAAAATGGAAATTGAGTTGTGATTTCCGCAGATGCTTGGATCCGCCAGTCGAAGAAGAAAGGCTGGCGACAGTCCAGAAATGCTAAATCGCTGCAGCGATTTTTCAGCGGCCGAGTGATCGCCTGACTGATCATTTTTGCGCGGGAACTCTAACGCGTTGACGATTTCAAGGTAAAATCTGATGATGATGGCGCGGAGACCGACCGCTTTAGTGATCGCACAAGGTCTTTTTGATCGGGCGGCGGCCTCTAGAAGTCCATTGCAGTCAGGATCCGTTTGTTAAGCCGCGCGCACTGGGCTTTCAAATAGTACTTACTCTGAGCAATCTGCTGCCTGAGCAGCGCCTCCATCTCTTCAGCGGTCCTATACGTAAACGGATCGAGTTGCTTTAAGCGTTCTTCTGGCAGTCCCTCCACTCGCGTCGGGACAAGCACTTTATCGCCCCACAGCGGATGTGGCTCGTAGTCAACTGCACCACGCGCCGCTTGGATCAAGAACACCTGCGTCTCTTCGATGGTCGGGCCGGTCCCCCCTACAGGCTTTTTTTTGCCGTCCACTTCTTCAAACAGTGTCTTTGCGAGCCAGATGGGTTCGTCGCCAAGGTGTGTATCGGCCCAGACGTACCTGGCACCGACGCGGCCGGTCGTGTTGATGAGATACGATTCGATTGGATTATCAGTTTTCGCCCTTTCCTTCATAAACTCGTAGAACCGGTGGGTGTGGGCGGCGTTCCCGACGCCCATCGTGAACGGCAGACAATACCTCGATTCATACTTCTCGCCGCCGACGCCTTCTCGACCTTGCGCGGGGTGGCCGATCGTTCTGCCGTCTGCAAGCACCTTGGCGGCGAACGCAGGATCGTTCAGCTTCACCCAGGCATAGTCCGAGATATATCCGGGGCTGATGAACACGGCCATGTTGAGCGGTCCGGATGAGTCGACATTTCCGTCGAAGTAGCCGGTGTCTTCCAAGAAGATGATGCTCCGCGCGTTTTGATTCAGTTTTCCGTGATATTGAAGTATCTCGCCACGGAAACTCACGTCGCCGTGCTCGTCCCATTCCGTGTTTTCGTGGAGCGCGTTCGGCGACGTTCCGGCGTTGTAGATGGCGTGCTGCGTTACGTCGACATCCTCTGTTTTCGTCCAGCAGCCGCGTTCGGGGCTGACAACGCAGTCCTCAAATACCGCGACCACGTCGTCATTTCGAATGAGTTGGGTAGAAATGAACTCGAGTGGGTTGATTCCAAATTTGTCGATGTAGATCTGCGCGATCTTCTCGTCGTAGACGTAGTGCCCGTGAGTGGATTTTCCGCTGCCGGTCAGTCCCCAGACCGACATCACTATGTTCTTGCTTGTGCCGTCAACGCGTTTGACCGTAAACTCCTTGAGCGAAGCGTGCTCGCCCGTCCCCCCTCTCTTGTAGATCTCATAAATCCAGTGCGAAAGGAATCCCTTCTTCGCTTCTCCCATGTACGACGATGCGGCGACGATGGTGTAGTTGTGGAAGGGAAAACGGATGACCTTCAGCATCTCGTTTTTACCTGGCACGTTGGGGTTCTCAAGATAGTGGGGGATCATAAAAAGCTGCGCGTCAGGCTGTGCGTCCGGATCTCCTGGGAAATTGACCGCTTGCCAGCGGTATGCGACGTCAGGAAATTGCGCGTCGCAGTAGAGCCGGCATTTCATCTCTCCTTTTGAACCTTTTTGCCCGAGCGTTGCGTCTGCCTGAATCATCGGCTGGTCAAGAATGTGCTCCAGCACGCGAAGCATCAACAGTCGGTGCTCCACGCGCAGGTCATCTTCACGCTCAACTACGACGCTGCCTGCGGCGCTTCTGTTCCAGATGTTTGATGCCCAGTTCCACGACCCATTTCTAAACTGCGTTCCGTAGAGTTTTGCGCGCTCCAACAAATCCGGTGGATTGTTCTGGATAGGATTCAAACCGACCTTTTGCTTGTCGTCTACTATCTGCTCGAACAGCTTCGGAAAACTCGTTATCGTTATGTCATCGGGGGAAATTGGCATAAAACCTCAGCGCCTCTGGTTCGGCGGCGATTACGCCTTACTACAGTAATAAAGCGTATATATCTTTCGTCAGCCCGCGCGAAGAGCTATTGCTGGCTTTTGAGCCTGCATCGATTGTTTCTTCGTCGTCACGCCGCGAAGTTCAAGATCAACGGCCCTAGCCGCGGCTTACGTCAAGTCCTGACGCAGGAGTGACTTTCATCCTTTCCTTCTGCATGGCAATTTCATAAAGAAGGATATGTTTTTTTGCGACGATAGACCACCCGATCTTTTTCTGCACGTACTCAAGCGCTCGCTTAGAGAAAAGCTCTCTCAACTCGTTATTTCTGAGAAGTAAGAGTATAGCAGCCTTTAAATCTTCAAGCGATCCGAGTGGGACGGTTGCGCCCGCTTGACTTGCTTCGACTTCCGCCTTGAGGCCTTCGACCGCCGTTACCACCGCAGGCTTTCCCAGCGCAAACGCGTGTGCAAGATTCCCGCTCTGCGACGCTCGATCATACGGCAGTACGATGAAATCCGCCAAGTTGAGTAGTGAGTCGTATTCTCTCGGCGTGAAAGCCCCGGTGATAACCCGTATATTGTCCTTAACCGGGGATTCTGAAATGGCCTCGAGCAGCTTCGGCTTGTAATAGAGCCCACTAGGAGACCCCGGTCTTGCGTCGCCCGCAATAACGAGAACCGCATTCTTGGCTTTGTCGAGCACCCCAGGCCATATGGCCACCACGTCTTCGAACCGCTTGTTTGGTTCCCACCACCCGATACACAAAACGACTTTTTTGCCTTCGTATCCGAACTGTCTCTTCGCCTCTCGTTCGTCGGGGACGTCTTCCGCGACCGCAGTCTTTGCCCCGTGCGGGATAACGAAAACGTTGTTTGGTATCCTCCCTAAGTTCGCCGGCAAAAAGATCTTCTGAAATTCTTCGTGCACGATGCCCGCGTCAACGGTATCTAGACTCAAGCTGGTAAAGATGGCCTCTTCTCGGCCAAGCGTGCTGTATACCGAATGGTACGTGATCACCGCAGGCACACGCGCGACGAAAAGTAGAAAGAGTAAATCGATGATGCTAATCCCATAGTCTCCCATATTCGCGTATAGGCCGTATTCGTGTTGAATGTGTACGACGTCTGGTTTCAGATCCATTATCTTCTTAAAAATGACGCGTTCCCAGTCAGGCTTCGAAATATCTATAATCCCGAACACGTTTGTCTGTGATTCGTGTCCGCCCACGTCCTCATCAGTATGACTGATCACGTAGACCGTGTGACCAAGACTTTCCATCGCGTTAATCAGCTCAGATGAGTATGTTGCGATTCCGTCGTGGCGCGGCGGAAAAGGAGTCACCATGCACACCCGCAGCGGCCCGACATCGTTCTCGCCTAGATCTGTCGTAGAATTCATAACATATCAACCCCCCGTTCACGCGGGGATTCCCTCATTCCGTGCCTGTCGCACAGGCATGACTGCGATAAGCTTGGAAGTATATTATACGTGCGCTTTGCTCTTTCATCAAATCTCGTGTCGCGGCGCCACGGGTCTGCATGACGCGCGCGGGATAGACCGCAACGCCCGCGCCAGACCTCAGAATCACCCAAACGCGCTTGCGAAAGCTCGTGCTTGCAAGCAAAAGAACGAGAGCTTCAGTAGACGTTAAAAAAGGCAGCCCAGCAACTGACACAGGAGATAAAATCAGCGAATCGGTTCTATGCGGCGACTTCAGCAAGGAGAACAAGCTGGCCTGTCGCCTTTTTGCTTGGGGGTTGGATGTAGCTCTTCCCTATCCGACGCGCTCGCGGAAAGATCAGCTAAACAAGTCTCCTTCGTATTTTGCAGCGCCTTGGCTCAGCGCCATTTCGACTGCTTCCTTATCCTTCATCAGGAAGACCTTGTCGTCGCCGACTTCCTCAACCTCAACGCTGTTCTTGAGAATTTCCTTGTGCTTCTGGAATCGCCCTATCGTCACGCGGAACTCGGTGAGATCTTCCACCACGTTAACGTCATAACCCGCTGCCTGCAAGATGTCCTGAACCTTCTCGAGATCTGCTGGGGAGATCTCAAACCGATAGTTGGGTCCGTTGTAGTAATCGCCCAACTGCTTAAAAAGCCCAGGATCGCCGAGGTACTGCTTAAAAATGTACATATCGTGGAGCTTAAATATGTTAATACTCGCCATTTGAACCAGCAAAAGATACGCCTAAAAGTATTTAGCTCTATTTCTAATCGCCTCGAGACCGCACCGACGCTGCGCGCGGCGCTGCTTTTCTTATGCGATTTTAGCATATGCGCGAATAAGAGAAAGCTTAACTTGGATCGACAACAACATCTCTGACAGGTGCCGGCGCTCCGCGCCGAACTCGCCAAGATGATTCAATGATCCAGGACATTAATCACTATTTTGAACGGCTAGAATCTGAGCTTGAGGCCTGTTTCACTATCGCGTCAGAGGCGCGGAAAAACGGCGAGGATCCCTCCCTTTCTCCCGAAATCCTGCCTGCTCGTGACCTTGCCGAGCGCGTTGAGAACCTTATCGGCATCCCGGGACTGGCGCAGCGGATACGGCAGCTTGACAAAACAATGTCCCGCGAGGAGGCGGCACTCGCGATTGGTCTAGGCTTTGCAAATAACGAATTCGGCTCGTACGAGAGCAAAGTCCAAGTGGTGGAAAAGGCAGTGAGAACCGCAGTCGCGATGTTGACCGAAGGGGTCGTCGCCGCCCCCATTGAGGGGATCGCAAGGGTGGAACTCGGCATGAACGACGATCGAACCGATTACCTGCAAATTTTTTATTCCGGCCCCATCAGAAGTGCTGGCGGAACCGCCCAAGCGCTTTCCGTGTTAGTCGCCGACTACGTACGGCGCGCGGTCGGGATTGACCGATACGTGCCGCGGGACGAGGAGGTTGAACGATATGTGGAAGAGATTCCACTCTACAAGACGCTCGTAAACCTGCAATATACTCCCTCGGCCAGTGACATCAGAACCATCGTGACGAATTGTCCCATCTGCGTCAACGGCGAAGGAACAGAACAGGAGGAGGTTTCAGGCTTTCGAAACCTCGACAGGGTAAAGACGAACGCGGTTCGTGGCGGCATGGCGCTCGTTTTGGCAGAGGGGCTGGCTCAGAAAGCGCCAAAGCTCAAGAAGTACGTATCTCAGCTCGGACTCGACGGGTGGGAGTGGCTAGACGAAATTATTCCCGCTAAGGTGGCCGAAGAAGAGGGAGAAAGAAGCTCAAAAGTGAAGAAGCGCGCCGGCGAGACCAAAATTGCCCCAAGCTGGACGTACATGGAAGACATCATCGCAGGTCGACCCGTGTTCTCGCATCCTTCGCGCAAAGGGGGCTTTCGGCTTCGGTACGGACGAGCGCGCAACACGGGCTTTGCTTCTGCAGGAATCAACCCCGCGACGATGGTCGTGCTCGGTGAATTCTTAGCACCAGGAACGCAACTGAAGATGGAGCGGCCCGGTAAGGCTGCCGGGATTTCCTCAGTCGATTCAATCGAAGGACCGACCGTAAAACTCTACAACGGAACCGTCGTCCGCATCGATTCGTACGAAGCGGCGCTTACGCATAAAAACGACATCGACGAGATACTCGACCTCGGAGAGATTCTCGTAAACTATGGGGACTTCCTCGGCAATAACCATCCACTGATTCCTTCACCCTACGTGCACGAATGGTGGATACAAGATATGGAGGAGGCGGCAACACGCTTGAACGAGGCCGTCCCCGCCGTTGACGTAAAGGAGCTTACCGCGTCCCGCGCGCTGCAGCTTTCGCGGCACTTCGGCATCCCGCTGCACCCGAAGTTTACCTATTTGTGGCACGACATAACGCTCAATGAGCTCGCGCAGCTGGCCGAGGTCGTCAGCCAAACGGGTAGAATAGCAGGGGGCACCCCATCGGGGGACGCCGCAGATGCATCTGACATGCCGGTCGAACTCATCGTGCCTGGCGACCCCAAGACACAGGAACTGCTCGAAGCGCTCCTCGTCCCTCACGTCGTTGCTGAGGGCAGCGTGGTGATTGAGGACGCAGCGGCGTTCATCACGAATCTTGGGCTCAGTGAGTCGCTTAGCAAGGACTGGTTTTCACTAAAAAGCCCCCGCATCAAATCTCCGATTGACGCCGTAACGCTCCTGAGCGGGATCGAAGTCCGAAAACGGGCGCCTTCAAGGATCGGAGGACGGATGGGGCGACCGGAGAAATCAAAAGCCCGGGAGATGAAGCCTCCCCCGCACGTGCTTTTCCCTATCGGTAATGCAGGCGGGCGCGACCGATCCCTTCGAAGGGCGGCGGGTTCATCAAAAGCGGCCGCCGAACGCGCGTCGGAAATCGACGTGCAGTACCTCGGCATAATCGACGTAGACATAGGCGTCCGCCGTTGTCCGACGTGCTTGAACGAAACCTACCAAACGCGCTGCGAATGCGGAGCATTCGCGGAGCCTGTCACGTTCTGTCCGACGTGTTCGCGCGATCTGCGGAACGGAACCACGTGTCCAAAGTGTCACAGACAGGGAGTGAGTCATCGGATCCAGTCCATCGACCTGCGAAAAGTCTACCAGCAGGCGCTCATTCGACTTGACGAAACGGCACGATTTGACAGATTTAAAGGTGTATTGGGCCTAATATCTAAGAACAAAACGCCTGAGCCCATAGAAAAAGGCGTGTTGCGCGCAAAACACGAAATCTTTGTGTTCAAGGACGGGACCTGCAGGTACGATTTGACCGACCTGCCCACCACACACTTCACGCCACGGGAGATCTCAGTTCCGACGAGCAAGCTTCGCGACTTAGGATACGACGTGACGGATGATGACGATGTCGTCGAACTTGCGCCACAAGACCTCATCCTTTCCCAAGATTGTGGCGAGTGGCTTGTCCGCGTGTCTAACTTCATCGACGATCTGCTCGTGAAGTACTATAGACAGCCCCCTTACTATGAAGCAAAAACAAAAGAGGATCTCATCGGTTCGCTAGTGATCGGACTAGCGCCGCACACTAGCGCCGGCGTACTAGGCCGCGTCATAGGTTTTACCCCCGCTTCGGCAGGCTTCGCTCATCCGTTCTTCCACGCGTCAAAGCGACGAAACTGTGACGGCGATGAAGACTGCGTCGTGCTTCTTCTCGACGGGCTCTTGAATTTCTCGCTGTCGTATCTTCCTGATCGTCGCGGGGGCAAGATGGACGCCCCACTAGTATTGACCACGCGGATCGACCCCAAGGAGATCGATGCTGAGGCGCACAACCTCGACATAAGCGACCACTACCCGCTCGAGTTCTACCGCGCTACGCTAGGCTTTGAAGATCCGAAGCGCGTTCACATTGCGACCGTGGCGTCTCGGTTGGGCACAGACGCCGAGTACACCGGCTTTGGGTTTACCCATGAATCCTCGTCGATCTCGCTCGGTCCCCTAAACAGCACCTACAAGGTGCTCGAATCGATGATGGATAAGATGGAGGCCCAGCTTGAGCTCGCTCGTCGCATACGGGCGGTAGACCAGCGCGACGTCGCAGAGCGCGTTATCAAGACGCATTTCCTTCCCGATCTGATTGGCAATCTTAGGGCGTTCTCACGCCAGAAGGTGCGATGCGTGAAATGTAATTACAAGGTACGGCGGCCGCCCATCAGCGGCAACTGTCCAAAATGCGGCGGTAAGATCGTGCTCACCGTTCACGAAGGCACGGTGACAAAGTATATGGCACGCTCGATCCAGATTGCCAACGACTATGGCGTCTCAAAGTACACGCGTCAACGGCTTATGCTCCTTGAGATGTCGGTCGACTCTCTGTTTGAGAGCGATGCCTCAAAACAGATGGGTCTGGTCGACTTCATGTAGCAGCTCCTGTCACAGGCCCGAGCGCTTTCTCACGTCGCGACGGACTTTGACGCGCAATGCGGGCTCAAAACCGCTGTCCGTGACACGTCTCGGATCACAATGAGTAGATAAGTATGGTGGACATTCCCAAACTGGTATTAAACACCGGTCTCCAATTCTTGCGCTCGCCCGAAGGCCCCATTGACTGGAGGCAGGTCGCACAAAATGCGGCAAACGTCGGCGACGCTGAAAGGTGGACCTATGAAGAGAAACGACGGCTTCTGCCGACCTACGAAACTTTCGTGAGCGAGCCAACGCCCCAGATCGTTGAGTTAACAGGGCTTCAAGCGCCGAGCGTTCGCGAGGTACGGGTCTTCGACCGATATGACTGGATCAATACGAACATCACGGCGTTCGAAGACCAGCTCGCCCCGCTGGAAAAAGCGCTCGTGACGCAAAAAAGTGGTTCGCTCATAAGCAAAGGCGTATACAAGTCGAATCAGGTCATCTCGACGGTCGGTCTCGGCCTTCTTCTCGGCTACCTCGCAAAGAAAGTGCTCGGCCAGTATGACCCGAGCCTTTTCGGCCGCGAAATTGTGAGTGGCCAAATCTATTTTGTGGAGCCTAACATAGAGATCGTCGAGCGCCAACTGTCGTTTTCAGGAGATGACTTTAGACGGTGGATAGCCATCCACGAAGCCACTCACGCGGTCGTCTTCGAGTCGGTGCCGTGGCTCAATGACCATCTAAACCAGCTTCTCAAACGGTACTTAGAGGCGACCAATGATGGGCTCACTTCAGAAGGGCTCCAGTCGCGGGCCCGCGCCGTCGCGAGTCATTACGCGCGGCGGAGACAGGTCTCACTTATGCACGCGGCGCTCTCGAGCGAGCAGATAGGACTCATCAATCAGATTCAAGCTCTGATGAGCGTAATCGAGGGCTATTCGGATTTTGTCATGGACAAGGTCGGCAAAGAGATGCTCGCTACGTACAGTTACATGAAGCGTGAGTTTGAACTCCGTAGAAGGCGCAAAAGCGGGAGAGAGATGCTCTTTGAGCGCGCAACGGGACTTGGCTTGAAGATGGAGCAGTATGTTCTTGGAGAGCGATTCGTTTCGCACATCGCAACGAGTCGGGGGATCGAATTCGTTAACAGGGTCTGGCGCTCTCCGCACGATGTACCGACGCTCGAAGAGGTAGCCCGGCCCGAGAAGTGGATCACACGCGAAGAGAACTTGATATAGGAGATTAACGGTCTAAACCGAAACGTGGCGGCGGCTACGGATGAACGAGTACAGGACGTTCCGTCCCTTCCAGATCACGACGGCGTTCGTCACGTGAGCGGAACTTCTCCCGCCTTGCATAGAAATCCGCACGTTCGATAAGCCCGCGAAAAGTCTCACTTACCATGGATCTTCACCGAATATGCCGACGTAGCTATGAAGGATAAGCGCATGGCACGAGCGCTGTGAAAGTAATGGCATTCACGTCTGTGATGGTCCGTGGCATGCTCGGTGAATGCCCCGCCGGGCATTCGGTCGTTTTTTTCCGCTTACCCGTTCAGAAATCACGTGAAAGGAATTTTTACGCCTTTGGAGCTTCTTAATTGGCGCCATTCGCCTGGAGCGGAGAATACCTCCACGTAGGGCAGGATAACATTAAATAGCATGCAACGTGACCATTTAACGAGTGACGTGCCTCAGAAACTACCGTCAAAGGATTTGCTGCAGTGGGATCAGACGCTCTTCAAGGATGAGCGCTATTTTGAATTAGACTACATTCCAGAACACTTCTCTCATCGAGACACGCAGATGTGCGCGCTCAAGATCGCCGCCCGACCGGCACTGCGGGGTGCGCGGCCCATCAACTGTCTGTGTTCAGGGCCTCACGGCACCGGAAAGACCACGGCCGTACTGAAGGTATTCGAAGAGATCGAAAACTACACCGACAGCGTCGTGCCGGTATACGTAAACTGTCAGATCGATGCGACTCGGTTTGCGATATTCTCAGAGATTTATAAGAAACTCTTCAAGTATACGCCGCCCGACTCGGGGGTTTCATTCAAGCGCGTCTTCAAGAAGATTACCAAATATCTCATCGATCAGGAAAAGGTGCTCATTGTCGCGCTTGATGATATCAACTATCTGTTCTATGAGAACACGGTAAACAAGGTCTTGTATGCGCTCCTGCGGGCTCACGAGGTGTCAGCGGAGGTCAAGGTGGGGGTCATCGCAATATCAAGCGACCTGTCCGTTGAGATGTCAAAGGCGCTCGATCCACGCGTGATGTCGGTCTTTCTTCCCGAGGAGATATACTTCCCGCTGTACAAGCGTGCCGAGGTGCACGACATACTGGAAGACCGCGTGCGGCACGGATTCTATGCAAACGTGGTGCCGGACGACGTGCTCGAGATGGTCGTTGATCTTGTAGAGGAGTCAAGTGACCTGCGGGTCGGGATCGACCTCCTAAGAAAAACGGGAGTGCGGGCGGAGATAAGCGCTCGAAAATATATCGCCGCAGACGACGTGGTGCACTCACACGAAAAATCGCGCCTCGTACACCTCACATACTCCATACACTCGTTGCGCGCGGAAGAGCGAGACCTCCTCAAACTGATAGCAGAGCAGGAGGCAAAGATAAAGGCCGGGGACCTCTACAAGAAGTTCAATGAAGAGACGCATCTCGGCTACACGCGATTTTATGACATTATCTCAAAGCTTGATTCAATTCGACTCATTAATACCGATTTTACAGGGAGAGGAACACGCGGGCGAACGCGAGAGATTCAGCTCAGGTACGAGCCGGAGGATGTACTCAGCGTGCTTGCGGGGACGGATACGTAATGGCCGCTGCCAACGACGAAAGAATTGACACGCTCATCAAAGAGGTTCGCGAGCTCAAGAGCGATATCAAAGAGCTTCGCATGCTCGTCGTGTATGAACTCTTAAAAACAGAAGAACCGCCATCACGCGGCAGGTTCAACGATACGCTCCTCTCGTTCGCCAAACAAGCACTTAAGGCGGCCGTCGAACAGCTTGCCGACCTAGAGGGTAGTACCGACACACGCACCCGACGCAGGCGACGACCGACCAAAGTGCCAGTCAAATCTCACAAAGACGTGCCAAAGCCAATGGTGGACGTCGACAAGGAGATTGCAATTCTGAAAAATGAGATGGCCACGAGCCTCCGCAACGCCGCAAAAGACATTGAAGACGAGCACGCGGAAGATGAGGGAGAAGACACGGAGTAACCCATGGTGCTTGCGCTCTTCGGCGAGCAAGAAGCGGCTGATCTAACAGACACGCAGCCTACCTGGCAGGAATTTGAGGAACAGACCCGCGACGTACTCGAGTGCGCCGGCTTCTCAACGGATTTCAGGAAGGTCTTCGTGGCAGCCGGAAGGCGCCACGAAATCGACGTCGTCGCTCACCGCTTCGATACCACCGTGCTCATCGACGCCAAGCGGTACGGCAAAGCTCGGCCCCGAAGCTCATCCATCAGGGCACAAGCGCGAAAACACCTCGCGCGCTGCAGCGAGTTTGATCGGACGTTTTCTCTCAGCAGTGTGCCCGTCATCGTGAGTTGGATAGACGATGCGCTTCTCAGTGAGGGCGGTTGCTTCATCGTTCCTTTCGACAAGCTTGAGGATTTTATCGTTCACCTCGAACGCTACGTCGATTCGATTGCCGAGCTCAACGCGCGTGATTCCATAATCGATAATATCAATGAAGACGGCATCTTTTAATCGATGCCATCCATAAAGGCAATATTTTAAGGCTCATAAATGCATCTCTATTATGAAACTGACGACCCCGAGGGTAAGTTCTCGAACTCGAGGCACGAACGAAGCTGAGGGACATCGATGAAAGCGTGCATTATGTGCGGTGGGGCCGGGACGAGGCTCAGACCATTGACCTTCGAACGACCGAAGCCGAGCATCCCGCTGCTCAACAAACCGTCCGTTGGCCACCTCGTCGAACACCTTTCAGCAAACGGCTTCAATGACATCGTCATCACGCTCGGGTACCTCGGCCGCAATATTGAGGAGTACCTCGAAGACGGTGCAAAATTTGGGGTGGAAATACGCTATATTCGCGAGAAAAAGAAGCTCGGCACAGCAGGGAGCGTCAAGAATGCCAAGAACGCTCTTGACGGCGGACCGTTTCTCGTCGTCGGGGGCGATCACGTCATGGACTTCAACCTTCGCGAGTTCTATCAGTTCCACCGAAAGAACGATAGCATGCTCACGGTAGGGGTGATGTCCATCGATGACCCCCGGGAATACGGCATCCTCGACATCGACGTCAACAATCGCGTCCATCGGTTTAGGGAAAAGCCGAGCTCAGGCGAGATATTCAGCAACCTCGCAAGCACGGGGATCTACATGTGCGATCCGGAACTCTTCAACCACATCCCCAAGCAGAGATTTGACTTTGCCAAGGATCTTTTCCCGAAGCTGTTGAGTTCACACGAACCCATGTCGGCGTGGATGGCGCGCGGCCACTGGACCGACATTGGAAACGCGACGGCGTACAGGCAAGCGTCGAGATGGCTGCTCGACAATCTGCGCGGAACAGAGATCGCCGGGCGCTTCAATATCAAAGACGCGCGCTTGAATGGCCCCGCGACAATCGGAACCGACGTTTGCATTGGCTCAAACTCCGCCATCGTGGGTCCCGTGGTAATCGGCGCGAACACCACCGTAGGCGATAATGTTTTGATTAGCCCCTATACGACGATCGGCTCCGACTGCGACATCGCCGACAATACGTCAGTGCTTTCCGGAATCATCTACGATGATGTGAAGATCGGTGTTCATACGTCCGTCTCTGGTTCCATCGTCGACAACGGCACGAGAATAGGGGATCATTGCGTTCTCGAAAACAATACGGTCATTGGTCCACGAGTCCTTGTGTATGACTTCGTTACAGTGCACTCGGGCGTCTCTATCTGGCCTGAGGTCGTTATAGACGGTGGCGACGTGTACAAAGACGTGTTGAACCCCGCCTACGACACGCACAAGGACGGATCGTGACGAGAGACTGCGCGGCTGCCGCGCAGCACTAAGCAAAGGTGGAAAGAAAACATGCTCGATATTCAAAACTTGCACGTTGATGTTGATGGCAAGAGCATACTGAAGGGATTGGACCTCAACATCAACGAAGGAGAGACCCACGCGCTTTTCGGTCAAAACGGCTCAGGGAAAACCACGCTTGTGCTTACCATTATGGGATTTCCCGGCTACCGCGTAACCGAGGGGCGAATCCTGTTTAAGAAGAAAGACATTACCCATTTGCCCATTAACGAGCGGGCACGGCTCGGGATCGGGCTCTCGTTTCAACACCCGCCGGCCATCCACGGGGTGAAGCTGAAGGACCTGACCGAGATTGCCGCGCAACACGGCAACCGTGCCTTTAATACTGAAGAAGTCGCCCAGACCATTCATATCCCGCCGGATTTTCTCACGCGTGACGTCAATCTCGGGTTCTCAGGCGGGGAGGTGAAGCGCACGGAGTTGCTGCAGCTCCTTGCTCAAAACCCCGACCTCGTGCTGCTCGATGAGCCAGATTCGGGCGTCGATCTTGAAAATATTGCGCTCGTCGGAGAGACGATAAACAAGCTGCTCGAGCGGGACAAACGCTCGCGCGAGCGACGTAAAGCGGGGCTCATCATAACGCACGCCGGAGGCATCTTACAGATCGTGCAGGCGGACAAGGCGCACGTTCTCGTTGACGGTCAAATCGCGTGTTCGGGCAACCCGGGAGAGCTCCTCCACGACATATGTGAGCTCGGCTATGAGGAGTGTGTCAAATGTCCGAGATAGATGAACTGACCGAACGCGCCGAAAAAGCCCGCACGAAGAAGGCGGCATATGGGCCCGACATACCGCTTGAACAGTACACGTCAAAGGCCCCGGCTCACAAGACGGTGCCCACGCTTCAGACGCTCCCCCCGAACTATCAGAGCCAGTCGCTGGGTGTGGGGGTGGATGCCAAAGAGACCGACCGGTCGGGATCGTTTTTCCAGCTTGACACAAGCGTCGTCTACTCCAAGGCAACGGCAGAGAACCTCGAAGTGCTGAGCGTGACCGACGCGCTCGACAAGTACGACGGACTCAAAGAGGACCTGGTGGAAAGCAGTTTCGGTTGACGCTGACAAGTACACCGCCCAGGCGGCCCTCGAGTTCAGCAACGGCTATTTCATAAGGGCAAAAGCGGGCGCGAAGATCATCATGCCGATCCAGGCGTGCATGTTTCTGGCTCAAGAGAGCCTGTCACAAAACGTACACAACATCATCATCGCCGAAGAGGGTTCAGAGCTGCACATCATATCGGGCTGCCGAACCGCGGACGAGCTCGCTCACGGCATCCACATCGGGGTTTCCGAGTTTTTTGTCAAGGAGGGAGCAACTCTTTCCTTTACGATGATCCATAACTGGGGTCCTGAGGTGGCAGTCCGCCCGAGGAGCGGCGCCATCATCGAGAAGGACGCGACGTTCATCAACAACTACGTGTGCTTGAAGCCCGTGCGAAGCTTGCAGATGTACCCCGTGCTCCGCTGCGTCGGCTCGAACGCCACCGCGTTGTCATCCTCACTGCTGTACGCGGCAGACGGTTCCCACATGGACGTCGGTGCACGGGTGATCCTGGAAGCAGCGCAGTGCAAGTCAGACGTCATCGCACGAACGATCACGAACGGCGGCGAGATCATCTCACGGGGAAATCTTACCGGGCTGCACCCTGACGTAAAAGGACATCTTGAATGCCGTGGACTGCTTCTGGGAGACCACGGCAGGATTTTTGCGGTGCCCGAACTCGACGGAGCGGTGCCTGGCGTCGACATGTCGCACGAAGCGGCCGTCGGAAAAATCGCAGAAGAAGAGATAACCTACCTTATGACGCGGGGGCTCAGCGAAGACGAGGCCACGTCTGCCATCGTTCGCGGCTTCTTGGACATCGAGATCAAAGGCGTGCCGCCGGCATTACAAGAAGAGATGCGGCGCGCGGTCCACACGACGGAGGGCATCGGTCTATAGCGCGCAAAAGGCGGACGAATAATAAGGACGCCGTCCAGCAGCAGCTTCGTGGCAGCTGCGCAGCTATTCCTGCAAATTAACGTAGTAGAGCATGCGCCGATCGATCCGTTTGATCCAGCGCGCCTGGTAGATAGAGACGTAGAGCGTATTGTTGCCGACGCGGATGGAAATATCAGTCTCTTTAGGCGGGCTTATGGACGTAGGAAGAATAAGAGCGCCCGAACACGTCGTCGTTACTCTAAAATCCTTTCGTTGCTTTTTGATATACGCAGCAACGGCTTCGTCAACTTCGATCTCTTCTAGACCCATCATTAGTTCAATCTAGGATGTTGATCCGAATATGAATATATATGCATCGACGTTTGCCGCAGTGCTACTTGCTACCGTTTCTCGGCGCCTCATCGCTTCGCCACGAGTTCGGCTCCTGTAAGGCCATTTGCGTAACTTAATAAACCCCTTCTGACTCACTGTAAATGATGAACGGCAGGTACGTGACCAGCTGCTTGGCGTGCACGATACGGAGCAACCTCGTGCTGATGGTGGAGCAAGAAGGCGGGTACTGGGCCGGTCGTTGGATACTCCCGGGAGGCAAGCTGGAACTCGGCGAGGGCTTGGACGACTGCGCTGCGCGTGAATGCTATGAGGAAACGCACGTGAAAGTCGCCATCTCTCGGCAGGTCAAGGCTTACGTGTCGTATGATCCCAACACCGAGTGGGACAAACAAGTGCTCCTCATTTGTTTCGAAGCAGCGTATTTGAGCGGATTTCCACACGTGGGGCACGGCGTAACCGGCGCGAAATGGATCGAACTCGAAAAGATCAAGGAAATGAACTGGCGTAATCACGCCGTACCTGACATTATCCTGCGGATGATTGCTGACACGTTAGGGTCGAAGGACCTGTAACACGTTCAACCCTAGTACCGAACGATTTTTTTTGACCTCGACGCTTTTTTTGAACTAGCACCTAGTTCATCGCGCGAGCCCTCTACGTGCCGATAGAACTCGATCAAGCTGACTATGACGAGCTCTCGGGGCTACAAATAGACCAAACCCTACCGCTCTTTTATTGCTTTGATGAATTCTTCAATGGGTATCGCAGGCATGCTTACTATCTTGACGGTTCCGCGGGCTCCTAGCTCGACCGAGGCCCGAAGGATGGTTTCGTTATCAGGTGCTTCGACGATGTTCACAAAGTCGTAGGGCCCTACGACGGCGTGCTGAGATATGATTTTCACCTGCATCGCTTCCATCTCTCGATCGACTTCCTGAATTCGATTAGGTCGCTGCCCTACGGTCTTCCTGCCTTCAGCGGTAAGCGTCGACAAAAGGATGTATGTGGGCGTGTAACCACCTCCGCACACAGGGTTCGCATGAAAGAACTTCTGTCTTTCCCTAAAATAGTTTGAAACGTGAATATTAACCGCTGATACGCAGTTTCTGATACTCTTGCATAGGGTCAAGTTCCGGAATATGGCGAGGCCGCCTCACGCGCCTCTCTGAGAATTCATCCGCAACTTGGGATACCTGCACGCGTACGCTCGCTTGGAGTAGGCAAGAGCGAGCGTACAGATTTGAACAGAGGCAGCGTTTCTCTCAGAATCTCGTGTGTCACAGTTCTACGAGCTCATACGCGCTTGTTCCGAGTCCGATCTCCTCCCCATATGTGATTTGTATCGATCCTTGTGTCTCGCCCCAGACGCCTTTGAACTTATCCTGCCCCGGCGGCAGATTGTTGACAAGGCGAGTGCCTGGTAAGCCTTGCTGCTGGTTCACCAAATCTACGCTCGCAGCGTCAATGGCTACGGGATCGATGGAGGCGAGAATCCCTACGTCGGGCACGATGGGCGCGTCACTCCATGGAACACAGTCGCAATCAGGCGTAATCTGCAAAAGGAAATTGAGGTACCCCACGCGCTTACCCACGGCCGCGCCAAAGGCGTATTCAGTCAGCATCTCCATAAACTGTGGGAGATCATTTTTCCAGTCGAATCCGATGGAGGAAGTTGTGCACGCCGTCATGCACTCACCGCAGCCTACGCACAGATCGCGATTGATGCGCGACACGCCTTCTTCAATCGTGATGGCAGAGCGCGGGCATATCTCGACGCATACCCCGCACGCCGAGCACCCCTCCTCGTTGACGATCGGACTCATACCTTTGTGCTGGTCCATCTTCCCCGCGCTCGGAGCGCATCCCATCCCCAGATTCTTTATCGCGCCGCCGAATCCAGCCAGGGCGTGTGCCTTGAAGTGCGTCATCACAATCATGCTCTGGGCAGAGACGACGTCGCCCGCGATTTTTACCGTGTCGAAGTGTTTCTTGTCGATTCGAATGTCCCGGTAGTGATCGCCCACGAGACCGTCAGAGATGATGAGGGGCGCCCCCAAGACTGCGTAGTCGAACCCGTGCTCGAGCGCGGTGGCGAGGTGGTCGACAGCATTATGCCGGCTTCCAGAATAGAGCGTGTTTGCGTCAGTAACAAACGGCTTTCCGCCGCTCGCTTTTACCTGCTCGACGACTTGCCGGACGAACTCTGGGCGAAGGTGTGAATCGTTGCCGCGTTCGCCGACGTGAAGCTTGATAGCCGTTAACGCGTCAGCTTCGATCAGGGTTCCAAATTGCGCTTCATCAAAGAGCTTTCTCACTCGAGTGACCGCGCTTTCATCGGTGCTCCCAGCCTTCAGGCGCGCAAAATATACCGTGCTTGCCATTCTTCTCCCTCGGTTGCTTACGTGCTCCCACGATGTACCGTCCTGCCAAGATCTGCAAGGTTGCTAACGTTTGCAGTCGTTTCCTGGGACACTCCGGAGGTGACAACGAAGCCACACCCTCTATTTGACGTGTCGCTATTCAGCCCTGATCTCGCACAAGCGTGGCCCATTCGCCTATCTTGTCCAGCTTCTTCTTTAGTGGCAACGGATTATGGACGGCTGTCGCCCATACGACGTGCACCCCGTCCAGCGATTCGCCAACCTCTTTGCTGAGCGGCTCTGCCTCTCGTCCAAAAACAACGGCTATAGGGGTGCTGCGTGACAGCGCAGCAATCGTCGCGAGATATTGCAGGCCCGAGTCCTTATGAATGAAGCCAAACGTGAGATCGACGTCGAACGTTCCCTCGGCGATCTGGTCGATGCACTTGTCGATGTTCATGTACGTTTCGATATACGCTTTCTTGGGATCGGCGACTCTCATCAAGTTGACCGCACTCGGCGTTCCCGCACAGATCACCTCAAACCCCTGCGCTTTCAACGTGTTGCCGATGTATAGCGCGAGGCCGGTTTGCACCGGAACCTCGGGACACCCCAATAGGAGTAACGCCTTCATCACTATCGGTACATGAATGTCGACTTCGTGTATTATTCTTTTGCAGCGCAAAAAAGCCGATTAACCTGCTCTTTCTCGAGGCGGCTCATCGATACAGCACGCGAGACTACCTCGCGTTACGGTGTTGTTGTGGCGGACCTGCCAGAAAAAAAGGGCGACCAGACGGGCGGAGGAGAGACGCACGCAAGATGACAAAGCGGGTGGCGCGCATTGAAGTGCTCGATCAATCCTCTGCAGTTAACAACATTCCGCGAGACCCCGCGCGGGGCAATCAAATTGAAACGATGATGAACCTCATCGATAAGAGTAGAATGTAGAGCATCTTTCGCTTGCGGGTTTAGGACTGCGAGTACCGCGCCAGATTTTTAAGTGCCATCGCGTCCTAATACTAGTAGTGCGTTAGAAACTTGTCGTCACGCTATAACTGACATTTTTTTGTTTACCGGTTTTCCTATTCTAAGGCTTTCCGCGGGAATTCATTTCAGACTCGATTAGAAACGTTGAAGCGTAATAGTGTTCCTGTAACGACGTAATGGATGCTGAACCGCCCCAAAGAAGAGCGCCCGAGAGGATGGTGCAGGTTTTTGAGGGCGCCGAGCTGATACTGTACGGCGCAGTCGGGGTATTGCTCGTTGTCATCGCTCTTGTCGCACTCGCTGGAGAGGTCGACAACATCGTGAGCTATTTCGTCACCGATACCCCGATAATCGGACTAAACGCGCTTATCGCAGCGATAATCGCGCTCGAGCTGCTGATGACGGTCGTCGGCTATATGAAGACCAGATCCATCAGTTTGGGGCTGCTTCTCGGCGCAGGTCTCACAGCGATGATACGAGATATCATCGTCTTCGGGTATCAGCCCACCGCCTTACAAGACTTTGCGGTCATCTTGCTTGCGACTGCCATTCTCGTTGCGGCGCTCTACTTCGTGGGCGATAAGACGGTTCACACGTAGTTGCCTGCTCGTTGTGTCCACGCGTTCGGCAGCTCTTTGCGCTTGTTCGTTGGCTGCCAGCAATTAGCCGCCTCATTCTTCATGCACTTCGAACGCCGATATCGCAAGCTTTTTTGGATCGTGTTTACACGTCTCCTGTTTTGACATATCTATGGCTTTGTGGCAGCCGTCGGATCTTTTTGTATGAAGGTTCGTGGCGAAAATGCTCGCAAGCGATCTTGCAAACCGCGACGCCAGCAGGGAAAAACACTTATATCGCCCCCCGCTTCTTTATTTCCGCAACACCACGAACGTTTCTCCTTGCGGGCAGTGGTGTAGCAAACTGCCGGGGTCAATTCTGAGGCTCCGGCCCCTTTTAACGCTACGATAGGCGCGGGGTGCATCATAGGCGCGGAATATATAATATGAGCACAGAGCTTTGACAGAAAAAAGCGCCTCTCACTGCGTCTGAAGCATTGACCGCTTTTTTTCACCCGATAGAACAATAGGATTATTGCCGCTCCTGCATGACTGGTGGCTATGACAAAGGCAAACGATGCAGTTACCCTCTTTCAGGAGGGGTTCACCTGTTCACAGGCCGTGCTTTCGGTCTTTGCAGAAGACTTCGGGCTCGATCGAGATCTGGCACTTCGCATCTCGCAGGGATTTGGTGCCGGGATCGCTTACACGGATGATATTTGTGGGGCTCTCTCTGGTGCGGTCATGGTGATCGGGCTGCGATACGGGAGGATACGGGCTGATGACACCGCAGCGAAAGAAAAAACCTACGCGGTGGTCCGTGAGTTTCTTCGGGAATTTAAATCTCGGCATGGCTCGGTAGCCTGCACGGGCCTGCTCGGGTACAACCTGTCAGACCCGCAACAGGTTGCGGAGGTGAAGAAGAACAAAGTCGTGATGGCACGGTGTCCTGCGTTTGTCCGGGATGCAGTGAAACTCGTTGAAAAAGTAGTTTGATTTTCGCGGGCGGGGGAGAGTTATCTACGACCTTTAACCGCCCCGTTCGACGTGGAAAGAGCGTCACTGAGCGGCGCCGTACGCGCAAAAGAATACACCGTTCAACTTACATTCGGCCCAAACCGGACAAGAAGGGCACACACATCCCTTTTTTTCAAGGGTCTTTTCGCTTCTACCTCGTGCGCAGAACAGTCCGCCCGTAAGACTGCTTTGATTGTACGTCGGACAGCGTTCTGTGTAGCACAAGCACTTCGCGTAGTTCTCATTCGTGTTTTCTACTCGCGGACGGTTCCTCTTGAACATGGGCCTCTATATCTTCTTGTATTCTCTACAAACTTAACTATTTCACAATGATCGACGCGAAAGACTGAAGCCCGCTTCGCATCATGATTCAGTGCGGTTGCGAGTGAGTGAGCCCGTGAACACTCAGCAGCACGCTCCAGAATGGCAATCCAGGGCACGGAAAATTGAAGTAACGCATATCAGGCCGCCTGCGTAGTGCCCATATTGGTAAAAAAAGCGAGTGCGGCTATTTTGAGGTGAATGATGGAAGATAATCGTGGAGGACTCAAGACACTTATCGCGGTCCTAGCTGGCTTCGACAGCATTAAGAAGAACAACGATCTCGTTCAGGTATTCCACGAACTGTATGATAACGACGATAATCGAGAAACGTTGAGAGAGTTCCATTTTCTTTTCACGGGCGGCACATTCAACCGCGTCGTGTTGGGAGAGGCTGATCCAAAGCCGTTGCAGACCGAACGGTTACAGCCGATGAGGGACGACGTGCGAGAGTTCCTATTGCAGGAGTGCGGCATCACCGTTCTCCCTGATCGAAAGAAGTGCGGCCTAACAATTCTTGCGAACACGATTGTGGAGCGCCAGTGCAGCATCGTGTGGTCGTTCCTGAGCCCGATTACAACCCACTGGCTGAGCCCTGAATATCGTGCGCTGAACCGACTCAGTGACCTTTGGGACGTTAAGCGCCTCGTGAACGCCGGTTCGGTGAAAGACTGGTTCACGAACGAAGCTGCACGAGACGTCAAAAGAAACCCCCAGAAGGCGCCGAAATCGCCGCTCAAGGTACGGCTGGGCTCACGCGAACGCGATGGCGCGTGGCCTGTCGCGGCACGAAGGAACGGAAACGCATACGACGAAGTAAGCATACCACACCGCGCCCGCGACTCGGCGTTTTTTGCTCGGTTTGAAGACCAAACGATCGCACTTATCGCCCACGACGAGATGAAACAGCGCATGATCGATTTTGCCATTCAGTACCAGGATGAGCTTTGTAAGTTCAATCGTGTCTTGACAACTGGCCGTACGGGTGAAGAAGTCGAAAACGCCTGCAGAACGCTGCGCGACGGGGGGACCATCAGGCGATATCTGACCGGGCCCAAGGGCGGCGATATAGAGGTCGCGACAGAGATTCTGTTCGATCGATGCCACGTCGTGGTCTTCTTTATCGATCCATTGCGCCCTCACGCACACATTGACGACATAATGGTGGTTTTCGCGGCCTGCATGGCTGAGATTGAGGGCAATGATGTGAGGCTCCTCACCAATGAATTGCACGCACGAGAATGGATGGAGGAGGCCGTTCGACGTCATAGGTGATCGGGCGGTTCTGGCAGTGTTCACGCGAACGTCGCCGCAGTGTGACCCAAACTTCAGCGCTCCGGTTTTTAAGTCGTCTCACCAATGCTTGGGAGTAAAACGGGCGCCTGAATGATGCGCGAGACTACGCCGCCAGCGACGCAACGCTCCGCAGTAGCCCACGAGGAAGTATT
This sequence comes from Methanobacteriota archaeon, assembly GCA_963720465.1. Classification (GTDB taxonomy): domain Archaea; phylum Halobacteriota; class Bog-38; order Methanoflorentales; family Methanoflorentaceae; genus Methanoflorens. Next base: position 1,913,795 of record OY970393.1, on the reverse strand, counting down.
TAAACTGGCAGTGCCAAAGCTAAGAGCTACGTCCTAGTGAAACCACTGCGAGAAGCAGCGTCTACAATGCCGGATCCGATCACTCACCTCATCGTTGCCACTTCGCTGCTCTGGCTGTTTTGGGAGAAGAAGTACCGAAACTATGTCCTTCTGTTGTCTCCCCTGGCGGTGTTTCCAGATTTAGATCATTTGGTGCCTCCTTTCCACCGTCTACTTTTGCACAACGTCTTCATCTTCGTGCCCACCATCAGCATTGCGTTGTACGCGCGCTTCCGGGAAAAGAATGAAGTTTTATTTAACGTGGCACTGATCGCGACCTTCTACCTGCTTTCACACCTGTTGCTTGACCTGTTCACGGGCGCTGGCGTCCCTCTGTTCTATCCGCTTTCAGCGACCACCTTTGGCTTCACGTACGAGTTAATCATTGCTCACAGCTCTCTGGTACTAATTCCTGAGCACCCTGCCTTATTCATGCAAAGCGAATTGCTCGGCATCGCGGTGACGTCTCTGGCGCTGGCTGTGATTATATTCGTCAAGAACCGGCTGCCCTTCCAAAAAGACGTTTCGCACGCCGCCCAAACTTAGGGTTCATCAATCGCGCGAGCTGTTCGCATGCACGCGCACTTTTATCGACAGGCACCACACGCGTTGTCAGAGTTTAAGCTTCGTAGTCAGAAGCGATCGAGCAAGAGCAAGCTGAGCGTCGCTCGTTGAACGTGGTGGTGCGTGCCGAGCTCAACTATAAGCGGCTGGGCAAAAAAGTTGACCAAAAGTTGACCAAAACTTTACCATATATTCAGGACAGTCCATAGCGGTTGCCTCCTGGATGCAGCGTTGTCGTGCGCATCAGCAGCGTAGTGAAGGGGCATTCGCCGTTCGGACTCACCAATGCTGGAGGGATGCACGATTGAGTTTGCTATTCATTTAATTTTATAATATTTTACACGTGACTAAGCTGCTGCCGTTGCTATTGACGGCAGCCAACAATTCAGAGACGAACGTCTCTTACAAATGACACATGCAGGTCGATGCTCGTGCCTCACGACAAACCGGTGACAGCTTACCCGGAAACACGACGAATAGACTTTGTGGCCCGAGCTTGAACGGCTGCGTGATTAACGGAAAGCAACTGCCTGATGTCGTGTCATCAAGGCAGTAGCTCCGCGCCTGCTCACTCGATCGAGACTGCTCGATGTTGGTGCGTCAATAGAGGGCGCTTGCCTCTGTACTCGTGCTCACGGTTGTGGCTGTGGCTGTGGAAATGGCTGTGGCTGTGGCAATGGCTGTGGAAATGGCTGTGGAACTGGCTGTGGCTGTGGAAATGGCTGTGGCTGTGGCAATGGAATTGACCTCTTTAACCTGCTTGATTTTCGAAAATGATGTCGCCAACGCGCTTTCGTGTCTCGTCGAGCAGATCCTCAATTTGCTTGGTTTTAGCATCGTCGAGGTAGGTGCAGTTTGAAAAAATGGTGCCAGCGAGCGAAGCAACGCGTTTACCGATTCCAGGAAGTGAATTCCAGTTGGGTTGCCCCAGGCTTGCGGTGAGCTGATCGATCCGCCCACGGTTTTCTTCAAGGCACTTTTTGCCCTCGTCGGTAAGTGCGTACACCTTCTTGTTTTCGTGTTCGCTCGACCTTACGTAGCCCTGGTCTTCGAGGAGCTGCAGTGTCGGGTAGACCACTGCGGGACCCGGCGCGCGGCCGTGCTTGTTTTCGATAGCTTTGATGATTTCGTAGCCGTTGAGAGGCTGTTCTTGTAGGGCGAGTAGGACGAGATATTTCACGTGTCCGTGTTCTCGTCTTGGGTGTTTGAACCAAGCTTTGTAGAAATGCGGCACGTTGTGCCACGGTCCACACGGGTTTTCATACGTTTTGTAGCTCATTTAATCCTCTGATATATCTAAAGATATATTATAAGATATCATCATATTTAAGAGTTTCGCTGAGTAAATCGCAGCGATCTACCGCTTCCAATGCTGAGCTTCAAAAAGCGCAAATCCGCAGCGTTTTACCCGATACGAACTTTGCATTGCCACGTCGGAGCGGATCGCGCCCCGAGTCGCCGAAACGGGAAACGCCGACCTCATGCGGCCATCGGAGACCGTGCGAGACTAGATATCTGACTAGCGACTACTAGGCTTGTCGCGCAGATGCGGACACGGAGAGAGGAGATGAGCGAAACTGCACCCAATACGCTCGATGGGGCACACGCTGATGCGCCGATCGAAGCACAGGGAACGTGCGAGAAGCCGGTAAGCCCCAACTGCGAAAGCACGGCGTTGTACACTGGTGTCTTGCCTGACGACGCTATGACCGTCCCGTGCTGTGAGCCGTGCAAAGACGAGCACGTGAAGCGCGCAAATGCTGAGGGCGTGCCTGTAACGGTCCGTGCTGGCACTCACATAGAAGCAGGCCTGATGGCGCCGAGCTGGCAGCAAAGGATCAGGGAACGCATCGCCTCATGGAGCGGCCGGCAACGGCAGTGGCTGACATTCGTGATTGTTGCGCTTCTGCTGCTCATCGCTGGGGCAGTGGTTTTTTTAAGGCTGGCCTTCAGCTAAAAAGGATTAGATACCAGCACGACGCCCTCCCTCCGCACGTGAAGCGAACGTTGACAGCGCCGGTAAGATGCCCCTCGCAGAGGCGGTCCAGAGTCTACTGGCGGCAGACAGCCGCGATCGATGCCATTGAGACACCCAGCGATGGTCGACATCGGAAAGTAAAACAAGGAGATTCCGTATAGTGGTTTATTAAGCGTTTCTCACTCATCGGTTCCAGTGGAGGCGTTTGCGGCGTGATGCTGCCTCTCAAAAAGTCGCAGAATGCAGCGCTCACGAAAAAATATCCCCCCTACCGCGGTAAAGAACCTTTATTTCGACTCCAATTTCCAAAAGAAGTAAAAAATCGAATCGGAACCGTTAAATCTGATGGTGCATTGCTCCATATGCCGATTGTTTAGGCTGCACATTAGCAGGGGCAGGGCTCGCTGTCTGGCCTACCTCAAATACCGTCTCGTTGTTCGGCGAACCCGTGCTCCGCGCTAATCACTGCATTTCAGATGTGATCTCCCGTTCGCTTGTCGAGCACCCTAAATCGTAGTTCTTCATTGCTGTAAGCATTTCCGGGTTTCTGTGACCCATCCTGCACTCAGAAAAGCTCACAGCAGCGCCCGGCTGTCTCTCGCTGATTGGCTATCAAAGTTAGAGCAGCACATTTAAGTTCATGGGTGACCGCTTATCGAGCGCTTACTCCGTAGGAGGCGAAAATAATGGCAGAAACGCCACCAACAGCACACGAGCGACGGAAAAAACCACCGGCACAGCCACCAAGCAAAAGAGTTTATGCTTCTATCGTCGTGGCCTTCGGATGGCTTCTCTTCTTAGCACTATGGTTATTCTATTACGCGACCAGTTTTAGCATTGTCCAAAACATAGCGGTTTTCTTGCTGTCGCTCGTCGCGGCTGGGGTGATAGTGACCGTACTGTGGGTCCCGTGGGCCATGAGACGGGCCGATTGAATGGGCGGGCATTGACAGGATCATGAATATGATTCCATTAAAGCTCAGTGTGACAAACTGCTTCTTGGTTAAGGCCGGAGATCACTATGTCCTGGTCGATACCGGCTATGAAGACGATTGGGATGTGTTCCGCACAAGACTGAACAAAGCCGGTGTGGAGCTGGTTCAAATCAGTCATATTATTCTGACCCATCACCACGACGATCATTGCGGATTGGTACATCACATTTTGCGGGAGAATGACTCAGTTCGGGTGGTGATGTCGCAGCTTTGCACAGAGCTCATCCTGACGGGAGAAAACGACCGCACGCACGGCGGGGGTTTTTTGAACAGGCGGGTTGTCCTTCTGCTTCAACTAAGGCGGCTCTATATCTCGCTGCTTCTCAAAAAGGTGATAGCAAAAGGGAAACTCTTTACGTTTCCGCCTTATCAGCTGCGTGACTGCGACATCGTCGTTACCGGAGACACTGGTCTGCGGGAAATCGGAATCCCGCTCGACGGCACAATCATCGAAACGCCTGGGCATACCGTTGACTCCGTTTCCATCCTGTTTGACGACGGCGACTGTCTGATCGGGGACGCGGCGTCAAACTTCCTTCGGTTTGCAGGGACGAAGTATTGCGTGATTTTTATCACCGATATGGATGCCTATTATAAAAGTTGGGAAAAGGTCATTGCGGCGGGCGGGCGCCGGATTTTTCCTGCACACGGCGCACCCTTTACTGTGGATAAACTCAAGACGAACCTCTGGAAAAACACGGCCGAGAATATCGTTCTGTATAAATGATCAAGAACATTTACTTTATAAAGAAACATTCGACAGGAGCGGCTGCACGAATCCCTTAATTAGAATCGGCCGATTGATTACTGCCGGAGCGCCCAGGTTGGCGAAATGGCATCTTGAGCAGAGGAGGAAACGTTAGCTATTTTTTTCTTGCGATATATCCGCTTGCCCTATAGAAATTATCCTTATCTTTCTTTTCTTTCGGCCTTCTAATCTGCTAGCCAAACAGTCAAAGAAATAGCTTACTACTTTTTGATTTTTTTTCGCCGTGACGCGTACACCCAAGCGTGAGCAGTTTGTCGCTCCACGCGCAAGCGTTCTTTGGATCGACTGCGGGCTAACTAACTCGTTTATTTCTTAAATGCAAAATCATATCGCCAAAGCAGAACGCTTAAAAACCCATACGAGCGCTAAGGCAGATGGGAGAGTCGCATGCCACGCAGAACTCTTGGTGGAGCCCTTATTGCCCTCATACTCGGACTAGTGGCAGGTCTCGTGCTGGGCGCCATTCTCGGCGGCGTCTTCGAACTCATACTCTACCTCATCGTGAGCGTGATCCTGAGCTGGATTGCGGGCGTCATAGGTTTTTGGGTATTCGGCGCTCTCGCCGGGCTGTACGTCGGCGGCATCATCGGCGGGGTCCTGGGCGCACTCATTGGGCTGGTACTACATCCCCGACACTGGTCAGCGGCATTTCACACGATATTTTACAGCGTCTTGGGGGCGGCCGCCGCGTGGATCGCATTTACCCGTTACGGTGTCACCTTTGGCGGTACGTTAGGGATAATCGACGGCGCGCGTATCGGCGCAGTAGTTGGACTCATCGCAGGCGTCGTTGCCGGGACACTTGCCGGGAGCACGAGAAAGATGGGTATGATCTTTAGCGCCATCGGTACGGCGGTGGGCACAGCGATATTTGGCACGTACTTCTTCTCCTATTTTGCGTCAACTAAAGGTGTCGCCCTCGGACTCGTTTTGGGCCTCTTGATCGGGATTCTATCGGGGTATCGCGCAGTGGTTCGGGCACGATGGTGGGACCAGAAGCCGTAGTAGGGCTTAATTGTGGTTGTAAGACTTCTGGCCTGGTTTTTTGGCATGCTCGCAGCCGTCTTTCCATTTGCAACGGGCGTGTTGACGACAAGCGCTGAATACAACCACATTTTAGCAGATTTAGCAGTATTGTCACTGCTCGTCATGGTTCTTGTATTCATAGCGACCGAAGTTTACGAGAACAGAAAAGAAATGAAAGCCAAAGGCCCATAGATGCATCTTTAAGGCTTTCATCTAGTTCTTTTTTCGATTTCCGGCCCGCTATACCCTTCTTCTACAACGCTAACGAATCACCTAAGATTTTAACATTTTTTGTGCTTAAGAAGGGGACCCAACCCCGGTTTGTTTAAAACTGCGGCAGTTGACAGCGATAACACACCGCAAAAAGTGTTGCGAAACCGACTAATTCGTCATTGTGTCAAAAATGGCGCATAAGTCGCAGCTAAGCTACATGTATATTTTCAGCACTTATTATGGTCTCAAGTGAATAATCTATCAGAGATAGCGTGGGATAAGGCTTTAGTGACCATTCTTAATTCCCGGAAGTAGGCTACTCTGCCAGGAACTCTACCTTCCATGTCTGCAGCAGAGGTACCCGGGCGTGGTGAAAATGAGTAGATTTCGGTAAAGTCGAAATTAGATTCTTCGAAAAGGTTCATGGACTCAGCAAAATCGTTCTTTGTTTCGGTTGGGAAATTTACCATAATCTGAGTGGAAATGAATAGGTCCGGATGTGCCTTTTTCAGTCGTTGGATGCCTTCTTTGAAATCACCAACACCATAGCCCCGCTTCATCAGTTTTAAAATTCGGTCGCTTCCGGACTCAACAGCAACCCCGGTAAACCATATCTTTCCTGTAGCAAAAGCTGGAACTAAATCGTTAATCATCTGTTTTAGAAATAGGGGATGGATATTACGCAAGCCAATTTTAAAATCGCCTTTTTCATTTACCATCTTGGTGATAAGGTCTGCCAGATTGTAGCCGAGGTCTCTACCATATGGTCCCAAGTCTGTTCCCATTAGGCTAAATTCTTTGAAACCAAGACTAAGCCCGGCCTTGAATTCATCCATTACCTCATCAATGGGTTTGCTTTTAACGTTGCCTCGGGATTTCTTTACCGCACAATATGAACAATTTCCTAAACAACCAGTCGCTATCTTAATGTAAAAGATTGAAGAATCGCTGCTTCTATACAAATCTTTCTTTGTTAACCTTTGATACAATAGATTAGCAAATGTAACAGGCAAACGATCGATTTTAGTAAGGCGATGCCAAGTACCTTCTTTATGTACCGGCTGGCAAATTTCGTTGACACTTACTTCATTTATCGATTTTGTAGCCGTAATTACTTCGTCCAGCTTATCGACTTCTCTTTCTCCAAAGGAGAGCTCTTGATGAGTTTGGAAAAGCATTTCAGGGTCAATTTTTGGTAGGCATCCCCAAACAATCAATCGCTGGTTACCTTTTATGTGTTTCTTAATATTATGAATAGAATGAATCGAATTTAACGCTGAGGATTCAGTCAAGCCACAGGCATTGAATAGAATAATGTCAGCATCTTTAACGTTATCTACTATTTGCCAACCATTTTCTTCTAAATAAGTCTTTACACGGGCAGAATCTAACTGGTTCTCCGGACAGCCATTAGTGAGGACACAGGCTTTTTTCAAAGTGTTGCCCCTTGATATATTTCCAAATATGCCGTAATTATTGTGATCGACGATGATCAGTTACAAAAGCCGACCTGAAACAGGTCGGTTTCACGTGACTCCATCTTTGTCCTGGTCACCACCTATAGATAAAGGTTAGCCACGTATCTCACGCTGCCAGAGAATAAAAGTTGCGATGCTCGATCTTGTCAATATTGCCTTCTTTTGTCGATTTGGCTGTCGATTGCACCTTTTTTCGAAACGAGATAATGGCGCTTGAGCCGTGGAATTGGTGACATCCGCACATAGCAATAGGTACGCATAAAACCTCCAATCCACTCCAGAAACGCTCTGAGTCGCTATGTAATTCTTGTTTGACTGATCCCACTGAGTAACGTTGCCATATTGTCCAGCGAACTTCTGGGATCTCCCAAGCTAAAATGATTAGAAATTTGTGAGTGAAATTGTCTACCATTCAGTCAGCTGCGCTGAAGTGTAAATCACCAACAAAACAAAGCGGCATAATGCTTAGCCCAGTAACTGCTCACCTTTTCCCTCTTCTGTGCGCATTGTGAGCTACACTAAACTTGGCTTGTCAAGCTGCCTGAAAATGTGAACCCAGAGATTGATCGCCATAGGCACCATTGTAATAATGATAACCAAAATGACGAACAGCAGAGTTATTTGTGTTCTTCCCTATAGATCACGTAAAACATAATCACGTCTGTGACAGCAACAATGATAGTAGCGAGCGATAATAAGAGCCCTCACAAAGAGGTTGACCATGGTTTTATTCCTTCTTCAGTGTTGATAGTTGATTTAAAAACTGTTAGCGACAGTTTAGTTGCCTGGCTGTGTATTTTGCCAATACTTCATGTACATTCGTAAACGTGCTCAGGTAGGGGATGCCTATGGTAGCTGCACTCAATCCCTCAGGCGGAATGTTTTTCGTCACGCGAGGTTTGAGCAAGGTCAGCCAAAAAATAGTCCCAACTTTCACGACACAGTTATTATTACCTTTGACTGTAAAAGGACAGCATTCCGTCCAAAAATGAATGTGAGCAAAACGCAGGAATGAGCAGAGAATTACGTCTAGCGAAGGCGATTGCAAGTCGAAGTCCTACGAGGATCACTGCTAGGTTCATACCTTCAATGAGTCCAGATTTTTGGGAAAAAGGGGGTGAACGCCTAGCGTTATCAAGTTTTCACGAAACAGCACAAAAAGTGCCGGCGTATCGTGACTTCTTGTTGAAACACGGATTAGAAGACCATAGACAAGTCAAGACTATCGAAGATTTCAAGGAAATGGTACCGGTGATGGACAAAGAGAGCTATATCGAGCAATACCCGCTTGACCAACGAAGTATCAAAAAGATGCAAGATACAGTTGTGTTTACTACGTCTGGAGGTACTGCAGCTACCCCTACGGTGATAAACCATAGCAAGGACGAAATTTATTCTTCAAATTACGCTAAATTATGGCTTTACTATCTGTTAGGTGACGATTTATCGAAAAAAATTTTGTGCATCAACTCGTTTGCCCAAGGAGCATGGTCAGGCGGAGTACTCACTACGTTTATTTACGAAGGATTGGCAAAAGACCCGAAACTCAAGGTGAGCATTGTCACTCCAGGTCTCAATGCGGAGCTCGTAATTACGTTAATTGATACAGTAGGTAGATTCTATGACATCATCTTGCTTGCGGGATATCCTTCTTTTCTCAGATTCGTCTATTACGAAGGGGTGAAAAGGAAGCTCGATTGGAATGCTCTTAAAGTAGTTTTGATGTGCAGTGGGGAATCAGCGGCTAATTTGAAGCACTTTTTTGTGCGAAACTACAAGATTAACCCCTACTTTGAACTCCTCAACACGTATGGCAACACGGAAGGAGGCTGGGCAATTTTTACGCCGTTGTGCAACCTCATTGAAACGCTATTCGAACAAAACCCAATGCATTTTGGCATTGATGGCGTGGCGTCGTTCTTTCAGGACTGTCCGATGTATGTATTTTTTGAAGAGCTAGACGGGGGACTTCTAATCACCAGAGACTCAAGTGCGACTATGATGCCGCTCATTAGGTACAAGATATCAGATGCCGTAAAACTGTATAGATATGCGGAGATGGAGAACATCTGGCGAGACCGTTTCAATATCGAGCCATTAGTGACGTTAAAAAACTCCGGTTTCTCCAGAGGTACGCTTAAATGGCCTTTTTGCGCGGTAAGAGGTCGGACCGACCAGTGCGTCTTCGTGCTAGGATTATGTGTGGATCCCGATGAGTTGGCATACGCTCTCAATCTTGCTCAGGATGATCTGATCAATAGCTTCAGCTTTGGTGTTGAAGAAGACATTGCAGCAGGATTTGTGATTTACCTGGAACTCTTTCCAGGAGCGTCAATTCCTTCTTCAGATCTTCCAGAAGTGACGAAAAGATATCACGATCGTGTCGTAGAGAATCTCTCTAGCATCAACATGGACTTTCAGTCAGCTTATGAAGCTGTTCCGATGCTGGCTGATCCTGTTATTAGGATCTGCTCGTATGGCGAGGGCCCATTCAAAGACGATTACAAACGTCTTAAGCCCAAGCACCTCTTTGACGATAGTAACGACGACGGCAATTAATTGCCTAATTCGCTCTTGACTCTGCATTAGGTAACGAGGTACGCCTCGCCAGCTCTAGCACGTATCGAGAGATCATAAATCAACGCTTAGCAATTATAAGCGAATGCGAGAGTATTCTCATAAGCCATTTAAGTCCAACACCACAGTGAGATATTATGACCTTTGAAGAATGCGTGGGGTATGCAACCAAGCATATTCATTGTTGCGTCGCTACCGTCGATGGCGATCAGCCACACGTGCAGATGTTAAGCCTGTGGTTTGCCGATGAGAGCGGCTCCTACTTTTCTACTGCCACGTGGGTGAGTTTTGTCTAATGGTCTACGACAGGGCTGGAGACTATTCTCCGGACACTGTTGACGTCCTTCACGATCCAATAACGCCACCATAAGAGCTATGTCGCTGATCAACAGAATCAGATTTGATTAGTTAAAGGAGCTAGATATATGGAATTTAAAGAACAATCAAACTTACTAAAAAGAGTACTGGGATTAAGAAAGGAACCACTGGCAATCACTTTCACCAATGAGGAGGTTTCAGTGGGCCTATACGAAAAAACATCGATTTGTAAGGCTTTGAAACGTGCCGCAGAAGGTAACTGTTTTGTTATTGACGCAAAGGTAGAGACCTGCCCCGGCGGCAGTAGATTTTGCGGTTTCACGGACGTTACCGGAGAACAGAAAAGAAGACTTCAAAGGTTCCTTACCAAAGGAGAAAAGCTCACCAGTACGATTGTATCCTTTGAGAGAATGCAAAAACTAACAATTCAACCACCTCTGGGATTGGCAGACAGATTAGTGATATGTCCACTTGAAAAAACAACAATGCGACCAGACATTGTGTTATTTCAATGTAATCCAGAACAAGCGTGTCGTCTCATAACCTTAGACACCTACTGGGATGGCATATCACCAAAACAACAAGTTATAGGGTCAATATGCCACAGCTCTATAACATATCCTGTAATGACTGGCTGTACGAACATAACTACTGGTGACTGGACAGCACGAAAACAGCAGAAATTTGAACCAGACATACTATTCCTATCAGTGCCTTACGAGCGAATGCACAATTTAATAGCTGCCATCCCCAAATGCTCAGCAGGAGACGCAGAAGCAGTAATCCCCGAAGAATTCCAATCAGATTGACTAAGGTATGGGTGGTGGTTTGAGTCCGGCTTGAGTTTCGTCGTGACGAAGTTATCGGTAGCGTGAGGCTACCGCATATCGGGTGATCAGCCTTCCGTTAGACTGCAAATTGCGTATCCTTCCAATACTGCATACAGATGTCTTAAACAAGTTCAGGCAGCGGATGCTTGTAAAACCGCCAATCAACCCCCGAAACGCCGTGCGTAAGTATGTAGTTCTTATTGCTCTGATCCCACTGCAGTATATCGGCCATTTGTTCCACAGTTTTCCTCAGATCTCCGAGGCAATGGCTTGGCAATGAAATGAAGTTGATTTGCTTTCTTAGACTGCGAAGTCGACGTTCTCCCAGTAATTCATGTAGATATCGTAAACGCTCTCAGGCAGCGGATGCCGATAATTGCTCCGCTCGACGCCTGAAACGCCGTGCGTCAAGATGTACGCTCTATTCGACGAATCCCACCCTATCACGTCTCCGTGCTGCTCCGTGAACTTACGAGATCACTGAGTATAAAATACGAACCACAACGACTGAGCGGTATTTCGTTCCCTGCTTGGCGCAAACGCCAGAGCCATTGATTGAGTGCAGAGACTGGAAACATAATCTCGTTACCTTTTTTTCCGTCCAGGAGCGGTTCAACAGCTTCGATAACGCGTGGGTGCAGCGGTACATAGTGAGCCATGCGGATCTTGTCTTGATCTGCCGATACGTGCAGTGTGGGCTCTCTCGGTCTGAATTTCAATGCCTCTTCAAACTGCCCAGCTGTAATTCTGCCGATCGTAGCATCTGGGCGCTGGCCGGAAAAGGCCCCAAACAGGATTAAAGCGTTATACGCGACATAGTGCAGCTCGTCGAGTTCGCCGCGCGTATATCTCAGTTTGAGTGCCGAAAGAACGTTCTGCACATCTTCAATAGTCACGATACGCCTTGTCAGCAGCTTACACGTTTTTACGGCTTTGGGCAATTCAAGGAACAGTCTAAAGGATTCATAACGGGAGTCAAGCCTCGTTTTGGTCAGGTAAATGAGGAACGCCCTGGCGTAATAGAGAAATTTCGCCTGTGTATCGCTGCTGTGAAACTTGTCGAGGGCGTACGTCCGTAGCGCCTCCATATGCGCTTTGCTTATCCTCCCTTGTGTGCATTCCCAGAATGCTACGGCGGCACGACGTGGCCAGCCGAGCGAGTAGCGTGACAGCCCGGCCCGCCGGAAGGTGAGAAATGATTCAAGCTCTTCGGGCGTGTAGTACAGTTCTAGCGCTGCGGGGGCACACCAACGTGGCTGCTGTCGTCGCCGAGCCTGTAAGTTAGGTGGTTTCTCCGTTTCTGTCGGCCAGACAGCTCTTCATCGTCTTTTTTTTCAAATCGGAGGTTAGGCCGCCCTCGGCCTCGTTCTGGGACTCTTGATCGGGATCCTGTCGGAGTATCACGCGGTGGCTCGTGCACGATGATGGGGCCAGAAGATGTGGTGCGCGATCGATAGCGGCCGCTCCGGAAGTGGCGCAGGGTAAACCACTCAAAACGCCGTAGATGCATCGCTAGGCATGCGCTCTAATGTGCCTCATAGTTGACTTACGGCGCATCCATCTCCTTCCGCTAAGCCACGCATGAGGTTTGCGGCGTGACGTACGCTGTCGAAAACGGACAAATCACCGGATGCGCTGAACTGGAGTTCGGTGCAATATCTATTAAAACACGGATTATAGAGGTAAACTGCTATGTCTCAACTCGAAAAACAAAACACGATGCGCACGATTACGCTTGAAGAGCACTACACGACCCCGGCATTCATGGAAGGGCCAGGCCGCCAACTCAAGGACGCAGCATACGCGGCTCACGCTCATCCCCCGGAGGTGTGGGACATTGCTCAGGTTATCGATCAATTGTGCGACATCGGCGACCGCCGGGTAGCGGACATGGATGCTGCTAGGATCAACGTGCAGGTGCTCTCGCTGACCTCTCCCGGCGTAGAGCAACTCGATGCGGCCGAAGCCGTGGTCCTCGCCCGTGACACGAACGACCGTCTCGCGGATGCGGTGCGGCGACATCCAAGCCGTCTCGCCGGGTTCGCCGCGCTGCCGACCGCGGCTCCGGACACCGCCGCCGACGAACTGGAACGCACGGTCCGCGAATACGGCTTTAAAGGAGCATGTATTAACGGCCACGTCCGGAGCCGCTACCTCGACGACCCGTTCTTCTGGCCGATCCTGGAGCGCGCCGAAGCCCTCCAGGTCCCGCTCACCCTCCATCCGACGCTCCCTCCGCAGCCCGTGATCGCGGCCTCCTACACAGGGAACTTCTCGCCAGAGGTAACGCGCGGGTTTGCGATGGCGGCCTGGGGCTGGCACATCGAAACCGCGATCCACGTCCTGCGCCTCATCCTCGGCGGAGCGTTCGACCGGTACCCGGGCTTGCAGCTTATCATCGGCCACTTGGGCGAAACGCTTCCGTTCATGCTGCCCCGACTCGATCGCGGTCTCCCTCCGCAAGTGACGAAACTTGATCGCCCGATTAGCGCCTACCTCCGCGAAAACGTCCATTATACGTTCAGTGGCCTTAACTACACCGCAACGTTCCTCGACCTGTTGCTTGAGGTGGGAGTCGACCGGATCATGTTCTCAGCCGACTATCCCTATAGCTCGATGGTGGAGGCGCGCACTTTCCTAGACCAGCTCCCGGTTAGCCCCGCCGACAAAGAGCGGATCGCGCACGGCAACGCTGAGCGCCTTCTGCGACTGTGAGAAGCCGTAGCTTGGTCTGATCTCGGCTCCCAAGTGCGCCCGGCGACGCCGCTTAGCACCTCACGGGCAGATCCTCGGTGCTGAAGAGTTCTGTAGGGTGGAAAGAGGCAAGATCGTGTAAGCGGCAAGAACGGACGCCGCCGCTTAAAGTGATACCAGCGCATAGGAGAGAAACCAGAAGTTAAGCGGAGAATCTCTGCGCTGCAGGCAATTGCTCTCCGTGTAGTCAATGACCTCCTTAACAAACTCCCCGAAATGTCACGCCGACGCTTAACAAGCACGAGCGAGATCGCCGGCAGAGGAAGCTGGAAGCTCAGCAGACCTAGCTCACGACAAAGGTCTCGGTTGGATTGAACGCGAGCGTGCGACTTGCGTGTGGATGCAAGGCGTTTCTGCGCAGTTTATGGGACGCCCTCACTGTCAACTATGAAGGTTGTCTTAGATACAGAGCTTGCGGCAAAAGCCCACAAAAAGGGATTTGCGATCGCGGAAGTACCGATAACGTCGCGCAACAAGGCTGATTAAGGTAAGGCGCGATGTGCTCTACGTGCTCAGGTGTCTGTGGTCGGTGCGAGTCGGCGTGAGCTGAAATAAAAGATGAAACGCCGCTATAAGCCTCAGACGTGGGCTTGCGTCTGTCCCTCAGATTGATGGAAGCCCCTTGCGAGAGCTAAGGAGCAATTACCCTAAGATGTCACCTACAGAATTTGCGAGCCGCCTGCTCAGCAAACCGTACGAGCTCATCTTTAAGGAACAACTTGAGCAGCGAACCGCAGAATTTTTCTTGAGCACGTCGTACGTGGCAGTCGGAACGCTCTTTGGATCGGCGCTGACCTTTATTTTCCTTATCATTGGGGCGCACATCTTAGGACCCCAGGGCTTTGGCGATCTGAGCCTCTTACTGTCAATAGGCCCCATCGTTGCAATCTCGATGGGGCTCAACCTGGTCGCAACCGTCAACTATGCTTCTGGAGCGCCAGACGATTCAGCTCGCACTAGGATCCTCTCAACCGCGTCTATTGAAGCGCTGCTGCTTGTCACCGCTTCGACGACGATCCTCGCCCTTCTTTCCCCGCAACTGTCCTATCTGTTGGGGGTCTCTGCGGCCGTATTCATTTTCGCCGTTGCATATGGCGTGGCCGTTACCTGTTTCATGTTGGCGATGAATGCTCTACGCGTTTTATTCAGCATGAAGGCATATGCGCTTTCCAACGCTGCCCAATCGGTAGTGTGTCTTGCGCTTTTCCTCGCCCTTGTCACGGACGGCATGAAGTCGTGGCAATCGGCGGCGTACGCGCTGTCAGCGTCTAACCTGGCAGTCAGCCTCATCGTAATTTTCTACGTCAGAGCTCATCTGACGCGTCAGTTCGACTGGCATTGGGCGCGAGTAATAATGCGCTACTCGTTCTTTGCGGCCCCTGGATTGATCGCTGTGGCACTCATGGGGCTCGATCGGCTACTCATTAACATATTTATGACAACCGCTGCTGTGGGACTGTATAACGCGTATTTTCTGTCGTCAATCACCGTAGCCGCGGGGCTTTGGGGCATCATTAACGCCACATTTTTCCCCTACGCATCGCGAAGCACCGACAAACTGGCGCTTCTGCTCAAAATAAACAAGGTCGTACCTTATTTTGGTGTTGTCCTTGTGCCACTCATCGTTTGTGCGGAAGTGATAGCGTTCGTTTTCTATGGGCATCGGTCCTCACTCAGCCTGCAACTATCATTCTTTTTTGCACTCGCAGCAGCGGTGTATGTTGTTTTTCTAAGCTACACGTGGCTTGCGGCATCGGTCGGTGCGAGAGGAGCAAAAATGAGTGCGGCGTGCAACGTTCTTGCGCTGCTCGTGCTGATAGTTCTGGACACAGTGTTAATTCCGCGTATAGGCATCCTGGGCGCAGCGATCACGCTCATTTTTTCGTATCTAGTGCCTACTGTGTTTCTCTATTCACGAAAGCAATTTTGGGCGCGGATCTAAAAACGAGCCAAAGCAGTCTCGAATCGCACGGCGAGCAATGCCAGCGTGAACAAAGCGAGAAATTAAAAAGTCACGACGATGCCGCAATCAACTCTAACTAACAGATTGACACAAAAAGGTCACTATGTTGAAGCTTGATAGTTATTACAACGCTTTGCAAGCCGCTTTAAAATGTCAACGTGCGCTCAGATTGTAGACAAGGACTCAAAGACCACAGGCTGCGGGCTGTAAGCCGATTGCTTATCGCTGTGAGACTTTTCGCGGTGTAACCGAAAAGGTTCGAGAGAGGTAGGCGGATGTTGACGTGCGACGCATTTTGGGTCGCGTTTTGGGTTCCGTTTTGCCCCCCCGTGGTATAGGTGCACCCGGATGCAGCGATAGAGAGAGTGGCTATCACGCTAATGAGAATCACCAGCGTTATGCGTTTCATCTTATACTCCTTCTACGTTTTTTTGATAGTTCCTGTCTCTGTCGCTTTTGGTTCTGCTTGTTGCTTTTTTCTCCCTCGCATATTTTTATCTTTGCAGCGAGAGGTGCTAGTTCGAGACGTGCTAGTTCGCTTTATTTCTAAGAATACCCATTTCGGATGACCTGGACCACGCCGGAAACCAAATTGTTGTTTGTCTCCCTCCTTGTTCGCTAGACCTAGATGTTAATCACGACCTCCCTTCTGGCAGAATCACGTTGTCGTCGAGGGCCTGAAACACTTAAAGGTGCTGGGTATGCACCGAAGTCAGCACATTCAGCTGCACCGTTTCAATCACGGTTCGGATGTTCATCGCAGTTCGACAAGAACCATCCTTTGCGTAAAAACACGACATTGAGGCCTTTGATATAAGATATTACCTTGAGTTTCCTAATATGGACCGGCAAACAGGTTCATGGTTGCCGGCTATTCCAACGTGTGGTCGCCTGAGGTGAACGAGTCCAAGAGCACGTGGTACTAAACAACATAAACAATGATGCAAAACTCTTCCCCTCAAGCAACCACAGCCCACATCATCGTCAAGAAATACGGAACCCTGACCGGTATTCGTCCAGACGTGCACCCGCACACGTTGCGACACTCCTTTGCTATCAACTTGGTGCGGCACAACGCCGACATTCGTCGGTTCAGATGTTGCCCGGACATTTGAAGTTGAATGTCACATCGGTGTATCTGCAGTTCAACGAGAGCCACTTACGGCAAATCTGTGATGCTGTGCCGTTCTAGCTGTTACCCGGGAGCAAAAACGGCGAGAACATCCGGCACAACTTGTTTCGATTTCGTTGATATCGAAGTGCGAAAGAAGATTAAGCATTGTGGTTTGTGCTAAGTAATGGGTTGAAAGTCTCAGACTTTAAGCAGCCTACAAATGAACGGGACGAATAAAATGGTTGGAGGCGAATCCTTTGTCGGTGATCGAAATTGAGGATCTGACCAAGTATTACGGGAAAACCCTGGCACTTAACGACGTGGACCTCACGGTCGAAGACGGCGAGGTATTTGGCTTTATCGGCCCTAACGGTGCCGGAAAAACCACGACTCTCCGCATTCTGCTCGGATTGCTCCGCAAGAACGCCGGGAATGTCAGCGTACTCGGCGCTGATCCGTGGCGCGACGCTGCGGCGCTCCACCGTCGGCTGGCCTACGTGCCAGGTGACGTGAGCCTGTGGCCAAACCTCTCCGGTGGCGAGGTCATCGACCTGTTAGGCAGACTGCGCGGAGGCTTCGACCAGCCGCGTCGCGACGAGCTGGTGGAACGCTTCAAGTTCGATCCGACAAAGCCGTGTCGGACGTATTCGACGGGGAACCGACAGAAGGTGGCCCTTATCGCCGCGTTTGTCTCTGACGTCGAACTGTTCATCCTCGATGAACCGACGTTGGGCCTCGATCCCCTGATGGAAGCGGTGTTCCGGGACTGCGTAACGGAGATCAAGCAGGCCGGCAAGACCGTGCTGCTCTCCAGTCACATCCTCGCCGAGGTCGAGGCGTTGTGTGACCGAATTAGCATCATTAGGGAAGGCAAGATCGTCGAGTCAGGAACACTTGCCGAACTGCGCCACCTCACCCGAATATCGGTCTCAGTGGAAACCGCTCGCCCTGTCACCGGACTCAGCGAACTTCCGGGCGTGCACAACATACGCGTCGACGGCGTCAGCGCGCATTTTACCGTGGATGCCGGTGCGATCAATCGCGTAATCGAACACCTCACCCCGTTCGACGTGCGCGCGCTTACGAGTGCCCCGCCTACGCTCGAGGATCTGTTCTTGCGCCATTACGAACTCCAGACAGGGGAACGCGCCCGATGAGCGAGTTTAGCGGCACTGGCGCACTCATTCGGTTAATCCTGCGGCGGGATCGCCTTCTGCTGCCGATCTGGATCGCGCTGCCGCCCCTGTTCGTCGTCGTCGTAGCTGCCGCGTTCGTGCGTCTCTATCCCACCGCCGCGTTGCAACAGATGCTCGCCGCTCAGATAGTGAACAGTCCGGGATTCGTCGCGCTGCTCGGTCCCGTGTCCTCTCCGACCATCGGCGGACTAACCGCGTGGCGGTCTAGCCTCTTCGCTGCACTGATCGTTGCCGGGGCGAGCGCGCTTACCGTGATCCGGCACACGCGCGCCGACGAGGAGACTGGACGGTACGAGCTGCTGGGCTCGGGCGTAGTGGGCAGACGAGCGCCGTTGTCGGCGAGCTTGATCGTGACGCTGTTCGCCGACCTAGCGATCGCCGCTCTCGTCGCTGCAGCGCTGGTCGCTTTTGGGCTTCCCGTCGCCGGGTCAGTCGCACTGGGGCTGTCGTTCGCAGCGATCGGGTGGACGTTTGCTGCCCTCGCCGGCGTGGCAGGGCAGCTGGCCGAGAGCGCCGGGGTCGCGAGGGGCATCGCAGGGGCATTTTTTGTTCTGTTTTACCTGTTGAACGCTGTTGGCGATGCGAACGAGCCGAGCGGGCAGTCGTGGCTGTCGTGGACCTCGCCTTTTGGGTGGATGCACCTCGTCCAACCATTCGCCAACGAACAGTGGGCGGTATTTGCCCTCTTCCTCGGCGCGGTCATCGTGCTGATCGCGATGGCTTACGCGCTCTCCTCACGTCGAGACGTCGGCGCCGGCATTCTGAGGCCGCGACTTGGCCCGGCGAGGGCGTCGCCCCGACTCCGCGGCCCACTAGCTCTAGCGTGGAGGCTGCACCGGCGCACACTGCTTGCCTGGGCCACGTTGTTTGCGGCGTACGGCGTTATGATTGGCTATCTTGCGAAAACCTCCGCGAACCTGCTGGCCGCTAACGCACAGCTTACAAACTTGTTCGCCCATTTTGGTGGCCCCTCGGCATACACTGACGCCCTTATTACCCTCTCTCTCACGTTCCTCGGCTGGATCGCCGGCGCATACGCGATCACGGCCACGCTGCAGCTACAGTCCGAGGAGGTCGAGGGGCGTCTCGATCACGTGCTTGGCGCCGCAGTCAGCAGAGTGCGGTGGGCGTCGAGTGACCTCGCCCTTATGGTTATTGGCTCGGCGGTCGTGCTCACGGCCTTCGGCGTGCCAGCCGGCCTGACCTACGGGCTGAGCACCGGCAACGTGGGGTACGAGCTGCCCCGGGTGCTGGTCGCCACGCTCGCCTACTTGCCAGCCGTCTGGGTGATAGGGGGGATCGCGATGGCCCTGTACGGTCTTGCACCTCGGCTGTCGTTCGTGAGTTGGGGGGCACTGGGGGCGTTCATCCTGGTCGAGTTAATCGGCGAGACGTTGCAGGTGAACCAGTCGATCCTAAACATCTCGCCATTCAACCACGTGCCAGCGGTCCTTGTCAGCGGGGTGTCCGTGATGCCCCTAGTTTCGCTGACCCTCGCGGCATTGATCCTTACAATCGTCGGCCTCATCGGGTTCCAGCGTCGCAGCATCGGGTGATCAAAGGTATTGATGTACGCTACTCGTAGCTTGGATTTAGCATTTATCTGTTCAAGCTAGGAGCTCTGTGCGAGGAATAACGGCCATTTTGACGCTTATATTGCCATTAGAAAAAATCAAACATGAAATATGTCATGCACTCCGTGTGACTATCACTTACTAGGGGGGCGAAAATGCTCACCAAGGCGTTAGTTTTGACGGACGGCGAAGCTGACTTGCTAAGTCGTGCGCTTGAAGAAGTGAAGACCAAAACCTTTGAGGAGTCCCGGATTAGCCTCGATAATGTGGAAGCTCTCAACGCTCTTGTTTCACATTTCAGGGACGCAGAGAATGTAGAACCGGATAAGGAAGCACGTCAACTATCTGGTAACCCACTGAGCAAACGCCTTTTTCTAGGGCATGTTATCGGTAGGGAAGGCAGCACGGACACAGCGAGCGGGTCTCAGGGCTGACGGCCTCGGCAATAACGGTTGTGGTCGCGCACTCCGTGCTGTCCTAGGCGGTAAACACAAACATAGAGTGTACAAAAACATAAAGAGTATTTTTTCGAATTTTCCCTGATCACTCGTGGGAACTAATAGGAATAGGATGTTTAGGGTATGATGGGATGGCAATGTCATTATTACTACTCTTCCCATTCACTGTTTTCGATCCTTTCCGAACGTGTTCCTCGTCGTCCAAGTCAGGAGCTATGCGCACATGCAATGACATCTCTTTCTCACCTCCAATGTATAGGGGCCCACGATACGGCTTCAGTATATTGTCGTGAGAGAATAGAGACTCCTTTCTTGATCGGATTTGCATGGTCAGAACAAAAGTTTCGCCCGTTTTCGCGCGATGGCGGGCGGATGCATCTCTGTCCGCTCATTTCCCGCGCTATGGCACCAAACGTCACAAGGCTCGAAATGTAGGGGGTGGCGACGAGGCAGAACACGAGTATTTGCACCGTTGTCATCGCCGTGCTAAATATGAACGTTCCCGCCGCGATAGCGAGCATTTCCAAGCCATCTCCTCTGCCAGCTGGAAGGCTCTATTCCGGCCGCAACCGCACCAGCGAATAAAAAATCACGCCAATGACAAAGAGGATTGCGGTGAGAACGATCGCAAATCCCACGTAGGCCGCTACGTCGCCAAAGCCACTCCCGAAGACGAGGATCTGACGCAACGCATCCGCGACCTGTGTCCAGGGGAGCAGGTCATAGACCTGGAACGTCGTCCCAAACGCTGTTCCAAGTATCTCGTTGGGGAGTGGAAAGAACGACCCGGTGAGGAAAAACACCGGCACGGCAATGAGCACCCCTAATTGTGCCGCCTGCCGCTCGTTGGTGGTAAACGCCGCAAGCAGCAAGCCGAGCGAAATCGAGGCTATCCCGCCTATGAGGCCAATGAGCAGGGCAAGCACGATGGAATTCGCGCCGCCGAACCACTCAAACCCGAGCGCCACGGCGACTCCGAGGAGGAGCAGTATTTGCGCTACGGCGAAGACGATCCAGCTGAGCAACGTGCCGAACAGGAGGTCAAATGACCGCATATTGGAGAGTTTGAGTCTACCGAGCGTCCCGCGGGCAGATTCCCTCGCAAGGTCCTGCGCGACGCTGCCGACCTGCAAGAGCAAGGCGAACACAATCACTCCTGGTGCCTGGTAGTCGAAGAGCGTTAGTGATCGGGTGCCTGTGAGTGGCTGTACGGCCGCCGAAATGTAGTTGATGTTCGAATTGCTTCCGTTTTGTGCCAGCGTGTCGTCAACCTGTCGAATCGTCATGGCCTGTATCTGGCCTTGGTACTGTTGGAGGAGATTGAAGATCAGGCTTTGCGCGGCGGCAAATGCGGTACTATCCGTGTCCCCTTCGACGATGACCTGTGTGGTGACGTTGCCCTGTTTCGGAAGCGTGGTATTCACCGGCAGCTGAGCGGCGCTTCCGTTTATTACCCGCAGCCCGATATCTGAGGTCGTTTCAGCCCGCGTGGAGGCATTGGTCAATGATACGACCGCTTGCGAAAAATTCCCTGGAATCGTGATCACCGCATCGAGGGCGCGCCCTTTGAGCATTGCCAGGGCCTGATCTGCACTCACGTTATTGAGGGTGAACATGTGGGTGTCGGTTTGCGGGTAGGTGACGTTTTCGAGGAGCTGCGTGAACTTCGCGCCGGCGTTGATGTGCTCGGTGGTATTGTTGATGGACACCGCTGCCCCTTGGTCGAGATTAATGACCACAATCTCGTGAGGCGCTGTCCCAGTGCCAAGCGAGTTGGAACTGCCGAAGGCGAAAGCAAAAATGATCATGAGCACTATAGGGAATAGCAAGAGGAAAAAAAGCGTGCGACGGTCCCGAATTGTTCGCTTGAGCGCCTTAATCGCTAATGAGAGAGACTTCACCGTCACTCCCGCAGCCCCCTTCCGGTGAGGTAGATGAAGACGTCCTCGAGCGTGTTTTCCCGAAGTGAAATATCCGCGATCCGGGTGCGAATCGCATCGACGCGTTCGGTTATCTCAGGGAGCAGGTTGACGGCGTTTAACGCTCGTATGGTGATCTTTCCGCTCGCGTCGTTGATTTCTAGGATGCCGTTGACGGATTTGAGGTCTTCAATGACCGCTGCGTTCTTCTCTCGTTCGGTGAGTTGCATCTCGATGATGTCACCGGACCCGATCTTCTTTTTCAGGTTTGCGGGTGTGTCGAACTGAAGAAGCTTGCCGTGGTCGATGATGGCGATGCGGTCACTCAGTGCATCGGCCTCCTGCATAACGTGGGTTGTGAGGATGATGGTTTTTCCCTCTTTGTTCTTGAGCGAGCGAACAAAGTCCCACAGCAACAGACGAGATTGCGGGTCTAAGCCCGTAGAGGGTTCGTCCAGCACGACGATATCAGGATCGTGAATAACAGCGAGTGCGATGTTGAGCCTGCGCTTCATCCCTCCGGACAGCTGCGACACACGTGCGTTCGCCTTTTCAGAGAGTGTAAGAGCAGCGAGTAATGAGCGCACGCGTTCTTTCGTGACGGCCCGTGGAAGGTCGTACATGTCGCCCATGACGATGAGGTTCTCGGTGCACGTCAGCTCCTCCCACAAGACGAGGTCTTGCGGACAGATGCCTATGCTCCTTTTCGGCGCTTGCGCCCGGTCTTGTCCGTTGATGAGCACCGCACCGCTTGTCGGGGTCAGCAGTCCGACCATCATACTGATCGTGGTGGTCTTTCCGGCTCCGTTCGGTCCTAAAAATCCGAATATCTCTCCCTTCTTGATTTGCAGGCTGAGATCGTCAACGGCAACCAGGTCACCGTATGTCTTTGTCAGGCCTTGCAGCTGCAACGCGTAGGCATCCGTTGTATAATCCGACGATTGCTCAGTCATGCTCTGCACGTCGCTAACATTACCACCCTTCGTTCTTCATCGTTAGGTTGTGTGCAATGAATAACGCCTTAGCGGCCTCCTTTTGCCCTTACTATAGCATTATTTAAGGGCTGGAGAAGGAATTTTGAACATTTTGCAAAACTTCTCGCCAATTCCTAAAGTTCCAAACTCAGGTTTGGTTTTCGAGGTCAAAACTGCGAGAATATTTGTAGAGGCGTGTTACAATTGGCAGCTACAAAGTCGTATTGTGTTTCGCAGCGCGCGACAACTTAGTAGATGGTCATGCTATAGCTGAGCACGGTAAGCAGAACCTTGAGTTTGAGCAGCCGAGTCTTACGTATTTAAAAGGGGCTGAAACATGAGATATGATAACCGCCTCTTCGCGACACTATCGGTGTTTTGTCGTCGCGCTGAGGTCGTTGCAATAGCTGGGTGTGACGGTTCACCACCCGCAGCAAGCCCCGCCGACGGCAACTCCCACCCCAACGAACGGAGTACCCTCGAAACCCCGTTCCATAATAAAAAAGCACGTTTGGAGATTCAGTGTGCCATTGACGTAAAACGTCTTCTAAAGGCGAGCAAGCTATTTTGAGCAATCGAGGCGCGAGCTTTATGAAACACCTTGAATTCCTTGAGTGCGAGGAGGTGCACGCAATGCTTGATGTGGCTGGTACATGCAACTATCGCGACTACCTTATCATCAAGACTATGTGGGAGACAGGCATGCGCTCCTCTGAGGTGCTGGCCGTCACGCCGACGAACATCGAAAAAAAGAACGGCATCATTACGATAACCAACGCCAAGGGCGGCAAAGAACGGCGTGTTTTATTGAAAAAGGATTCGGTGGACGAGCTCCTTTCATACGCGGCACAAAAAGACATTGAAAATGATGCAAAACTCTTCCCGTTCAAGCGACGGCAGCTTTACAACATCGTCAAGAAATACGGGATCCTCGCCAATATCGGTCCGGACGTGCATCCGCACACGCTTAGGCACTCCTTTGCGGTCAACTTGGCGCGGCACAACACCGACATTCGCCGGGTTCAGATGTTGCTCGGACATTGGACCTTACTGCAGTTCGAAGAGAGCGACTTACGGCAAATCTATGATGCCGTGCCATTCTAGTTGTTAACGCAGGAGCAAAAGGGGTAGTAAAAAGCTGGTACAACTTGTTTCGATTTCGTTAATGCAGCTTCTCCTCGAAATCAGCGTCTTTCGGTTGAAGATTTCCGGAAATCGGTCTCTATAGCTGCCAGCTTTTCCAAGCAATCCGCTCCTGTCATGTAACTCCTTGAAGACCTTCAGCTCGTGCTTGAAACTCTTTCCATCCATCTAGAGACCTTCATTTTTTGCTCCGCATCCCTTATAGGCGCTTAGCTTGACGCCTCTACGGCATAGATAACGGCCGCTAAAATTCTCTTTAAGTTCGGTGGTCTCTGATTCGCCCGCTTTGATCGGGCTAAGAGTTCATTGGGATTCATATGAGCGTCCTCGCACCCTCTATTTTTGTGTGGACACCTTTGTGCTGATGCTATGAATAGAAGCGTTTAACGTGTGCTAGCCACTAAGCCAAAACAAAAGGACCAAGACCACATATTAGTGAGGCCCAACAAGAGAGTAGAAAATGGCTCTGTTGCCCGTAGCGCTGGATAGCGTCGTTGCAATCGGTTATGTCGAACAGAATGGCACCATGTGGGGTGCAACAGGCTTCTTAGTCGGGCGACCGGTCATAAAAGACGGGTGTGAAATCGGCCGCCACGTCTTCTTGGTCACCAATAAGCATGTGCTCGAAGGAGAGAACTCTGTTGTGCTTCGGTTTAACCCCGAAAGGGGTAAGGAAACTAAAGATTATCGCGTGCCGCTTATAGATGATGAACGGGAGACCCCTCAACGGTGGGTTAGCCACCCTCACGATGATCTCGACATTGCCGTAATAGGCCTCCACGGTGCAAAGCTTAAGGAAGACGGACAGCAAATTCTATCGTTTGATGTCGAAACTCTTATGACTATTGATCAAATGCGCGATGCTAACGTCTCGGAGGGGGATCCGGTTTATGTTCTTGGCTATCCTATGGGACTCATTGATCGTATGTGGCGCTATCCTATTGCGAGATCTGGATCTGTCGCTCGCATACAGGATGCGTTAGAGAGACCTACTTCTAGCTTCTTGTTAGATACATTCGTTTTTCCAGGAAATAGCGGAAGTCCCGTCATCCTATCGAGACCTCAATATGGTGCATCTACTGATCGAACGCAGCCAATCGATTTCCCTTGCGTTATTGGCATCGTCTCGGCGTATCTACCGTACGAGGATATTGTAGTAAGCCTCCAAACTAAAGAGCAACGGATAAAATTTGTTGAGAATTCTGGACTGGCTAGTGCTCTCCCTTCAGATTACATTTTAGAGACGATAGAGGTAGCTGTTAAAAACGCAGGGGAAGGTCCCGATCCCACCTCGCTGTATTTGTGGTAGTCATGATGATTAAAAGAAGTTTAGGCGTTCCCGATGCAGATGCCGAAGCAGAAGGCGACGCAGCCAGTGTGCATGAAAAGCGTGAGGGAGGTGATTCCCACATGAAAGTTCCTTTGAACGCAGAGACAAAAGCAAAGTGCATCTGCAAGAGCTGTCTCACGTTTATCAAGAACAGCCTCGTGGGTGGCGTGTTTTGCTCCATGAACTCGAGTGAATTAAACCCCGAGATGCAAGGGTGTAATTGCCCGGGCTGCCCGCTGTACACTGACTACGAGCTCAGCGGAGGTCGGCGAACGTGCGGGTGCTGCTGGTGCCGCTGACGTATCTCAGGCGTATGCTGACTACGAACTCAATGGAGGGGCACTTTTGTGTTACGGCTCCTGAGTGATGGGTATCTATTACTTTGAGCACCCGGAAGTACCTTGATTAAGAAGTCACCTCTTTTCCCTTCTTATTTTACAAACTGAACGAGAACTTGGCATTGACTCCGGCGATGCGGCCACGCTTGTGCAATAAACTTCTGCCGTGCTTTCTTCCGCTGCTCTCACACACGCGCCATCATCCAGTCTTCTTTTCGGTAAAGACCTCTGGAAAAACAAGGCTGGAGAAATCGTTTCGGATCCTTGAGGCTAGCGACGATTAACTGCAAGCCGAAGTTCTTACTTTCTTACTGAAAATCTGTACTAATTGGTCTTGCACGCGCGAGTTGCTATGGAAGGAGCTTCTCCCTGCTGATGAGTCTGCTTGAAAGAAGCAACAGCGCGATCGACAGAGCGGCAATGATGACGGCTTCGGCAAGATCTACGGCGACTGCTACAATACCAGGCAAAATGAACGCAGTTAAGTACGCGGGCAACACCAGCAACCCCCCCAAGGCGAGGCCTAATGGTTGATTTGCTCCTGCCCTCTGCTTCTGCAATGAGCTGAACGTCATCATTGCCATCGTATCGAAAGAGACGATGGAGAGGGCTAATGCGGTGGCAACGCCCGTAGCCACGAGAGGGAGCGTAACTCCTCCTCTCAGAGCCAATCCTACCGCAACGTTTGCAACGGCCACTCCCGCCATAAGGAGTAAGACAAGAATGACACCCGCTTTCAGGTAGCGCTTGTAGATGTCTTCTTGATTCATCCCGAGCGAGAGGAAATACTCGAGCACGCCGTTATTCTTGTCGTAGACGTAGAGCAAAATGACGGACGTCGTAAGCATCACAGCGGCAATTGCGGTCAGCGGGACGGAGAGAAGCGAGAGTGACGTCCCGACGTAGATGCCGCTATTCCCAGGTACGCCTCTCAGGAATGCGTTGCCAAAATTTGCCGTGAGGATAGCCACCGACGTAAAGAATATCGCGAACACGACGTACGATTTGCTCAGAGCGAGTCCTCTCTTAACGGTGATTATTGCAGGTTTGCGCCTCAGCTGGCGCACAACGTTGTTCTTCACGGGTTCTCCGATTACGCCGTTTCGAACAGCTCTTGCAACGGGTTTTCGAGCTGCCGCATTTCCGTCACCAGTACCCCGTGTTCGATTAGCGTCTTCAGGACTTGTCCTGCCTCTTCGGGGCTCGAAACGCTCATGACGTAGTAGCCCTGCTCTCCCTTCTTCGCATCGACAATTTTTGAAATGTCAGTCGACGTCCTAATCCCAACCCTATATTCCCTCAGTTTGATGTTTGCGATCTTTTCAGCTAGCGCAATGGTCCCATTCTTGATCAAGATGAGGTTCGTGCCGATGTCATTCGCCTCGTAGAGGTTATGCGTAGAGTACAGTACAATCTTGTCCTTGCTCAGTTTCAGGAGGATGTCTCTGATCTCCTTCGAGTACCCCGGGTCCAGGTTTGATGTGGGCTCGTCCATTAAGTAGAGGTCTCGCTCCCTTAGGAACACCTTCGCAACTGAGACTCTTTTCTTCTGTCCCTGCGAGAGATCAGAGATTTTTTTATCCCGAAGTTCCTGTAGGTGTAGTAGCGCGAGAACCTCGTCAGCGCTTCCTCCCTGCGTGTTCGCATAAAACGTGAGAGCGTTGTACACCGTCATCTCCTCCGGGATCGCGTTGTAGTGGGAGAGGTAGTTCATCCGCTTTCTGATGTCACGCGATGAGGTGACGTTTTCACCGTCAAACACGACTTCGCCCGAATATAGCTCTAAAATGCCGGCGATGGTCCGAAACAGCGTCGTCTTCCCTGCGCCGTTTGGACCTAATACTACGTATATCGACGGCTCTTGTATCGCGAGACTTACGTCGTGCAAGACGGTTTTCTTGCTGTATCCCGAGTTTATGTTGTGCAGTTCTAGCGTGTGCACGTTCGAGGCTCCTAATGCGCTTCGTGTGACGGTACCTAAAGCGGCAGGCTATCTGGTTTTGAAGATCCCGTTCGCGTCGAGGCGTTGCAATCGCCTACTTCACTACACTCCTGAATTGAAATAATGTGGCCCCTACCGTCACTACCGCGAACACCGCTATAACTGCATACGCGGCCAGAATGGTACTCCAAACAAATCCTGTGGACATCAGTACCCTGACCGCGTCGACCACGTAACTAAACGGGTTGATATTCGAAAAGGCCTGCGCCCAGCCCGGAAGGAACTGGTATGGAACGAACGCTGTGCTCACAAACGCAAGAGGGAACGTCACCACAAGATCTAAACTTGCGACTGCTTGCGAACTTTTTGTTCTCACCCCGATTGCCATCGTCAGCCCTGACATAGCCAACGCAAAGAAAGCGGCGGTGAGAAGAATCAGCAGAATTCCTGGGGCCCCTGTTATGACCGTTGCACCAAGCGCGTACGCGAGCACCAGCGTTATAGCAACCGGGAAAAGCACCATGGTCATATCATGCAGTAACCGACCGAACAGAATGGCGGCCCTGTTCACGGGCGTCACGAGCATCTTTGAAACAAATCCCGAATTGATGTCGTCAACCACGGACTCCCCTGCGCCCCCTGAATCAAACAAGGGGTTCATAATAATGATGCCAGCCACTACGAATTGGACATAGCCGCCGGCAGGGAATCCTGGGAGGTTTCCAAACTGCGTAAAAATTTGCGAGAAGAGAATCAGAAACAGCACTGGTAGGGCGAGCGCGCTGAAGATGAGGATCGGAGTCCGTATAGTCTTTTTTAAGGCCCTGATGTAGAGGTGCCACACGTCAAGGAGAGCGTCATACATCTTCTATCACCTCACACGTGTCCTTTCCACGTATCTCCTTTCGACAGTTCTTCTGATCGTATCCGTCTTCCTGTGTGCTGCAAAAAGACGTCATCCAGCGAGGCAGATGCGACGTTGATTGACGTCAAGCGAATCCCGTTCTCGTCAAATAGTCGTACGATATCGGGAACGAGAGCGCCCGCGTTCTTGGCGTATGCCGCCAGTCCCGTTTCGATATCGAGGACTTTGGTAACACCTTGAATGCCGCTAACAATCCGCTTTGATCTATCTCTTACGCCGTCTGAGTCCGCGTCGGCCAGTGACAGCGTGATGGTGTCACCGCCGAGTTGATGTTTGAGTTCTACGGGCGAGCCACCTACAATAATCTCTCCGTGATCGATTATTGAGAGCCGTTGACAGAGCCTGTCGGCTTCTTCCATCTGCTGGGTTGTCAAAAAAACCGTTACACCCCCCTCTCTGTTGAGCGTCTCGAGGTGCTCCCATATAGCTGCGCGCGATTGGGGATCGAGCCCCGAGGTCGGCTCGTCTAGAAAGAGCACGCGTGGTTTGTGAACAAGGGTAGATGCGAGGTCGAGCCGCTTTTTCATCCCTCCGGAGTAGTGTGCCGCCCTCTTGTCAGCGACGTCCGAGAGCTCGACGAGTGTGAGCAGTTCGTCCACGCGTTTTTTGAGAGCATCACCGTGCAACCGCTGAAGGTGCCCTTGAAGGGTGAGGTTCTCGCGGCCCGTCAGGTCCCCGTCCAGAATGGTCTCCTGGCGTTGGACGCCGATAACTTTGCGTATCTCCCGTGCATCCGTTTCAACATCGTAGCCAGCAACGGTCGCAGAGCCGGAGGTTTTCTTCAGCAGTGTCGTGAGAACCTGGATCGTCGTGCTCTTTCCCGCACCATTCGGGCCGAGGAACCCAAAGAACTCGCCTTCGCTCACACTGAACGAGATCCCATCGACAGCCCGTGTACCTCCAGGATACACCTTGACAAGGTTTTCGACGCTAATGATATCGGACATTATAAACCTCAGTCAGTTTTTACTCTCGTGGCCGTGCACGGAGCAGGTCGGCCGAATATAAGCAAAGATTTTTAGTTTCCATGCTATCTTTGCCTGCAATCATTTTGCTATTGAAGTTGTCAAAAATTTAACAACGATTGATATGGGGTGTAAGAGGTATATATAAATAACGGCTAAGTAAATAATAATTTGACAACTTATAATTAAGAGGGACAATGATGAGACGATTACCCAGTCAACTGCTCACATCTTTAACAGAGCTTGGGTTGCTCGAGTCAGAGGCGAAAATATACGCAGCGCTGGTAGTATTGCAAAGCGCAGAAGTAAGAGACCTGCTAGAATTTCTGGATGTATCTAAACCGAGGGTATACGATGGCTTGAGGATGCTTGAAGAAACTGGTTTGATCGTGTTAACAAGTCCGAGACCGGCTACCTATCAGGCGATAGAGCCAAGAGTTGCGCTAGAACTAATAATAAAAAAACATCAGGACGCCAAGAAAGAAGCTTTAAAAGAATTCCAGACCCTTAAAAAGCAGGAGATAATCACCGAACACTCTTCTCCTTTATGGTTTATTTTCGGCGCTAAAAGCTTTGAATTTAAAATCAAAGACATGCTAAATAATGCTCGGGAGAGTGTATACTGCCAAACATCAGGAAAATACCTAGATTACATAGAAAAGGCCGCAAAAAAGAATATTAAAATATACTTAGTACTAATTGCAGCTGATCAAGACACAAAAAAAAGATTAGAACCCTTATATAAAAAAAGTAATGTGAAAATCCAGATCATTGAAAAAAGCCAGATCATGGAATCTTTAGAGCACCACGAAACAGAGTTGCATAAACGTTCCAGAGCCAATATGATGGATATGCTAGACTTTGGCAACCTTTTTTCGCTGGTGGTTGATGATTCTGAACTTTTAACGATACCCCCCTTAAAAAGCGACTCTCTTAGTGCTATAACATCAACAAATAAAGCATTCGTATTGAATACAAAAATAGAGATAGAAGAAGCACACCGAATGCTGTTGCATTCGGGAGGGGCGGGCCTATCACAGGGCTCCGGGGTGTCTGAATGATTAGCGGTGAACGTACTGGGTGAGGTCGACGCCCGTAATAATGGGGCCGACAGCACTGCCAACGGTTCTGAATGGTCAGTATCCCGGTCGCAGTTCCCGTTTGTGATTGTTCGACAGTTGTATAATGATGTCGACCATCATCACCAAATCGAGTGCTACACCCACACCCGCGATCAGCACCCCGAAGATGATTTGCGGCCGCGTCACTGGAACGCATAGAGGCAGTAGGCGCTTGCCGCAAGGAGTGCAGTCGCTATGAAGATGGGCAGCTTTGCACCGCGCCTCTTGACAATTACTCCAGCGAGTGGTGCTGCGACAACGAGGAGCGTTGCTCCCTTTACCGGTATCGACTTTGCACTTCCTGACACACTGCACGTGGCCCAAAGCGACGCCTAGTCAGTCTAAGTCGAAGCAGAAAGCGAATAATTTCGAGCATTCGAACAGAGGTTACGAACGGCATCGCCTCCACACTTCTTTGCTGTCAACTTGGCGCGGCACAACACTGACATTCGTCGGGTTCAGATGTTGTTCGGACATTGGACCTTACTGCAATTCAAGGAGAGCGACTTGCCAAAATCTATGACGCCGTGCCATTCTAGCTGTTAAAGTCACGAGCAAAAAGAGAGGGAAAAGCTGGTACCACTTGTTTCGATTTCGTTGATATCGAAGTACGAAAGAAAATTAAGCATTGTAGTTTGTGCTGAGTTATGAGATGAAAGTCTCAGACTTTAAGCAGCCTACAAATGAACGGGACGAATAAAATGGTTGGAGGCGAATCCTTTGTCGGTGATCGAAATTGAGAATCTGACCAAGTATTACGGGAAAACCCGAGCCCTCGTGGTCATCGGCTCGGCGGTCGTGCTCACGGCCTTCGGCCTCCCGGCCGGGCTGACCTACGGGCTGAGCACCGGCAACGTAGGCTACGAACTGCCCCGTGTGCTGGTCGCCGCGCTCGCGTACCTGCCTCCCGTCTTGGTGGTGGTAGGAATCACAATGGCCCTGTACGGTCTCGTACCTCGGCTGTCGTTTGTGAGCTGGGGGGCGCTGGGAGCGTTCATACTAGTCGAGCTGATCGGAGAGACGTTGCAGGTGAGCCAGTCGATACTGAACATCTCGCCATTCAACCACGTGCCGACGGTTCTCGTCAGTGGAGTATCCCTAATGCCGCTAGTTTCGCTCACCCTCGTAGCGTTGGTGCTCACCATCGGCGGACTAGTCGGTTTCCAGCGTCGCAGCATCGGGTGACCGACCGGTAGTAGCCAAACATTCAAGAACGTGGCAGAGATCGCGATAGCGCCTTCAGTTTGTGAACGATGTGAGCACAATGGCTGCCGGAAGCAATGTCGATCAGTATTCGTGGACCCCCACCGCTTCTTTTGAGGACGGGAGGCGTGCACAGCCGCAATAGTTATGTAAGAACATACGTATGTGCCATGCACGGGTGATGGAGTTCACCGTAACCGCATAAGGCTGATGACTCCTACGAAATTCGCAAGCCAACGGAGGGAGCCACCGTGTATCCTGATGCAACCCCATTGCTCGTGGGTATCGCTATTTTACTCGCAATTTTAGTCGCGTCACGTCGGCCATCGTCCACCGGGTGCACTTGCCAAGGATGAAGGCACTACTATTGACCGGAGTGAACGAGAAACTGTTACGGTTTGACGTGCGTCAACTCGTCGGATACGTCGAAAGCACGAGGAACGATGACGGCGGGTACTGCTTCTATCGCCTCAACGAGTCGAACGCAGCCGACACCTTCTATGCAGTGTACGCGCTCACGGCGCTTAATCGACCCGTGCCGGAGCCTGAGCTGACGGCAGACTTCCTACAACAACGCCAAGGCAGCGATGGCTCCTTCCAGAGCATTTACTCAGCCGATTACGTTCTTCGCGTGCTCGATCTTTTGGGCGTGCCGCCGCTCTTCGATTCGGACGACTTTCTGCACAGCCAGTTGAGGGGTACGCTCAGTATCGTATCTCAGCCGTACTACCAGCTCAGTAACTCGTTCCTTGAATCTCTGGGCAGGGCCGTTGCGATCCTCGCCCTCCGACGCAAAGAACCCTCGCCAGCGGTCAAGACTGAGGTCGTCGCGGCGGTACGTCAATACCGGCGTCCCGAGGGAGGATTCGGTGTTGACCACGCGTCGATCTATTCGACGTACAATGCGGTACAGGCGCTCTCCTTCTCCCCAGCAGACTGCCTTGCGGGCGTCTCACAATGGATACGGCGATGCGAGTGGAAGACCGGAGGATTCTCGCAAACGCCCATGAATACGCCCAACTACCTCGACGAGATCCACCGGGGGCTCTCCATTATGCAGGCGGTGAACGAGAGCCCCCGCTACCGACAGGAGATCGCCCGGTTCATCGGCCAGCTCCAGAACGCCAACGGCGGGTTTCGGCGGGCTGTCGATTCAGGCATTTCGAGCCTCGAGAACGCCTACTACGCGCTTAAGGCGCTCGTTGTGCTCGGGTATTGGAAGGTTAGATACGATAATACGCGGATATAAAACCTCAGCAAAAGAACTCGTCTTGAGAAGCTATTGAGGTCGATGTAAGGTACAAAATATATTTAGCTCAAATCAAAAGCCTCCGCCGCGAGCAAGCTTCACGCGGCTTGACGAAAGCTTGTCTAGAGACGGCATCAGTTCCTTATGCTCCCGAAAACCAGAAACACGCCGCCGTAAAGTGGCTAAAAAGCAGCTTTATACGTAAGCAGCATTCATTATCGCGGTATGACAAAAAAGTTGCTAGCTCTTATCCTGCTTATTGTGATTGCCTCATTATCAATAGCAGGTTGCACTACTAGCACAAACAACACCACCCAAGCACCAAGCGCCACATCAAGTGCCACAAATGCAACGACACAGCACAACGCCTTGTTGGAAAAATACATTACAGCGTACAAGACTGAACAATACTCGAACAGCAGCCAGCGCATCACGGCGTGGGAGCTCGTATGGAGTAACAGCACGTCCGCGCACGTAGTATGGACAGCGGTCATAAGACAAACAAACCGGACCGAGACCGTGACTCTGGACCGGACCTTCATTGTATTTCCGACCACACAAGACGCGACAAATTACGTCGACACTTTGAACTTAACAGCGTACACCCTGGTCAGCACCAATCCCCAAGATGCAGCGGTCTATCAAAATGTAACAGGTCATGCACCGCAGATTTACAAAGAATACGTGTGGACCGAAGGAAGTCTGTTGAACATCTCATTGTATCGCGTTCACAGGATAGAACAAGCCGATAACATTGTGGGGGCAGAAACACTAAGAATACTCGTGATCTGACCTTTGTGATTGGACTCCCAGAGTGCCAAACCACATCGACACCGATTGTACTAGACGAAAGGAATAACAGGTGCACTAGGGCGGCATAGAGTTACAGCCAAATCTTGAGAGATGCATATATGGGCAACGCATTTTGGCTTGGGATAATCGGAGGAATCGCCGGTATCCTAGCCGTCATACTCGTCGTTCAGCTCGGAGGCATGCCCGAGGCGTTTAACGCAATGGGGGGGTTACAGCCTTACTCCAACGCAGCAGGGGCAGCACTCATCTTCTCACTAGTCGGAGTCGCCGGCGGCGTGCTCGAAAACCGGAAAATCATAGGCGCAACGCTTATGATTATCGGAGCGCTCGGAGCTCTGATATCGATCGGCCTTTTAAGCACTCTTAGCTTTGTAGAGTTCGTAGCAGGAGCCATCCTCATTCCGCTCGGGGTTCTGATATCACTTTTTGGCGTTCTTACCTTCGTACTCTTCCTACTGGGGGGCATCCTCATTTTGACGCAAGCGCCGCATCCACACTAGGCGCTAGAATGCCTTGTCATAGTGTCGCTATTCGCGTTGCAGCGTCACTCATTGATGGCACTATCTTGGGAGCTCATCGCGCACTTTTGAAGGTGATGGTTACTTCGCAGCTATCGTTTTGGGCAGCGTGATTAAGCTGCTCTACGTCGCGCCCCTCTTAGGACGTTGCGGACAATCGGTTGGTAGGTGGTAGTCTAGATAAAAGCGGTCAGACGAACCACACACCGATCGCCTACGGAGCGGCGTTTGTACGCACGATTCTGTTATAGATCGACGAGATTCAGCACTTCAGCCCTACCTGCTCAGCGTAATCCTCATTTGGATAGAAATAGCGTCTCGGCGATCGCGTTGCGCACAGCGTCGTGCTGAAAGCATAAAGGCCTTGTGCCCCATAACCTCAGCGACCAGTTTGGAAATTAAGTGGTACCAAACCTATGAGGTATCACCCGTTATTTCTCGGCTGGTGCGATAAACCACTCAGTTAACCGCGCTGCGGGGGGCGAAGCACGCTGTTCACGGCGTGGCCGAGGCGCTCTGCGCACTTGGTGCAGTTCGGATCGTTTGTGGTGTTCAAGGAGCCGAAGTGGAGGCCATACCAGCAGGCTCCGTTTTTTATGGTTGTTGCATTCGTAGCCATCACGTTCATCTCCGATCAGGACTACACGGAATGGTTTCATAAGGCCGCGTGAGACATAGATTGCGTTGGAACTCGTGACAGCATCTTTGTGTGGGAAAGCGTGACAGCATCTTTGTGTCACACCTAACGGCGTCCGCGTTCGCGGGAAGTGACCAATAGTATCCTACGTCATTAACGGCAGCGTGTGACCTGCTAAGCTCGAAAATACCCAATTCCTTAATCGCCGCGAAGCAGTTTTGATAACTCCCCTGTTCTTCGAGCCATCAAACGATACAAGATGGGGCCCAGCTAACAGCAACACTCCAGCTAACAGCAACACTTATACTATCTCGCCGCCTTTTTGGGCGACGCATATGATAAAAAAGTTGTTAGCCATCATAGTGCTCGTGATGGTTGCCTCGTTATCAATAGCGGGTTGCACATCATCAACTAATAGCAACCAAACGGCAAGCAGTGCATCACAAGCAGCATCGAGTACAGCATCAATGAAAGCAAAGACAGCAAATACTACGACTTCAGCGTCAGCAACGCGTGTGCCGGCACACTTGAAGGTGCTGTTCTTCTATGAGACGAATTGTCCCTATTGCCAAGCGCTGGAGCCACACGTGACCCAGCTTCAAAAGAAGTATGCAGGGAAGGTCCCCGTGCAGTCGATCGTGAACTATGCGAGCCCGCTGGCCGATCAGTACAAGGTGCCGTCGGTCCCGACGCTGATCCTGCTAAACAACGGCCGTGAAGTCGGGCATTGGATCGACGCCACGAATACCACGGGGATTACAGCTCAAATTAATAGCCTGCTCCGCGCGAGTTAGGATGAACGCGACGTAACGGAAAAGTACGTCAAGTCGTCGGACCAGCGCCCTGATGGGGGGCTTGTTTCGGGGTCAAAATGCGACGCTGAAACAGAGCGGATGACGCTGAATGGGCCGACGTTCACATGTTCCGTTGACACGTTAGTCGTGGGAGTAGAGGCACTGTGCCCGATCGATGCGTTCATATCTCATTTTACCTCGAGTGCGGACTGACCCCCTTGGAAGCCTGATGCGCTGGCTGGTGCGCAGCCCGGCAAAACAAACGGCGTTAACTTCCTCCTTGGCGTGATGTCGAAGGCCAGTTTTGTTCCATACGTGCCTTTTTTTGCAAAAGTTCAGGACCAGCGCGAAAGGAGAGTAACAAATAGTTGTCATAATCGGCTTTATATATGCGACAATCGTCATAACAACCGTACTAACAACACGAGGAATCGTGAACACCCTTATCGTTTACAAGTCCTACCATCGCATGAACACCGAGAAGGTGGCAAAGGCCATGGCGGAGGCTATGAACGCACAGCTCACAAAGGTCGAAGACGTGCGGCCGGAAGCGCTCACAGGATACGACCTCATCGGCTTTGGCTCGGGCATCTACGGGTTAAAGCACCACAAGACACTGTTCGAACTGATCGAAACCATGCCTGTGATGGACAAGAACGTATTCGTTTTTTCGACCTGCGGCAACGTTCGAGAGGTCAACCACAAGCAGATCAAGGAGAAGCTTACTGAGAAAGGGTGTCACATCGTCGGCGAGTTCACCTGCTTTGGCGAGTTCGCGGGCGCGCTGCGATTAAACAGAGACTGGAAAGGGGCGCTCGCGTTTATTGGCGGCAAGAACAAAGGACATCCGGACGAAAAGGATCTGGAGAACGCCCGTGTGTTTGCGAAGGGTCTTTTGAGTGCGTAGAGCACGCTGTTGCTAAAGGCAGTCCGTTCTCATTTGCGATGCTCGTCGCTGTGTGACGAATCCTTGCAATTCCCAACTTGATTGCCCAGGTTGCCTCACTAACTTAATTTGGAAATGACGAGCAATTTGTTTATCGTTTTCCAATTCCTCGTTGTTGCTGCCGTTTTCAGCTTCGTTTCGAACTTCGCGTTGTTGAGCGTCATCCTAGCATACCCATTCGGGCAATAGCGATACACTGTTGTGCCACCTATCACTATGACGCAGTTACAATCAAGAGACGACACGACCTATTATGTCGAGAGGCACATCAGATGACGGAGACATGGGACCCCGTCGACTATTACGAGCACTCCTACCCACAGTACGCCCTCGCACTTGGATTACTCGAAAGGCTTCGGCTCTACGGTAACGAGCGCATCTTGGACGTCGGCTGTGGCGACGGAAAGGTGACAGCCGAGCTTGCCACACGCGTGCCGCATGGCTCTGTGCTCGGCATTGATGCCTCCCCCGACATGATCGGATTCGCCCGGATGATGTTTCCCCCGTCGGCGCATCCGAACCTGTCATTTCGTTGTGGAGACGTAACGAAGCTCACGTTCCGCAACGAGTTTGACGTCGTCGTCGCGTTTGCGTCGCTCCACTGGATCAAAGACCTGCCGATTGCGCTGCGCGGCATCAAGCAAAGCCTCACGCCTGGTGGGCGCTTTGCGGCTCAGATCGTGGCAAAACGACACGCCACAGCACAGATCAGGTCGCCGCTGCACCTAGCGCGAAAAGAGGTTATGGACCGTCCGACGTGGAGAACGTATTTTGATGGATTCGAGCAGCGTAGAACGTATAGTGCAGACGAGTGCGAACAACTGCTTACGGATGCCGGCTTCCTGCTGCGGCGCTTCAAGTTCGTCAACGAAGAAGTAATGCACCGGGATGCCGACGCGCTCAAGGGATACGCACGATCGACGTGGCATCGATACACCGACCAGATTCCTGCGCAGAAGCGCGACGCCTTTCTTAACGAGGTCGTACAGCGCTGCATCGAGCTGTCACCCGCAGATCGAAGCGGGCAGATACGCATTCGCGTGTACATGCTCGAAATCGAGGCAACGGCCGGGGCCGCGTAACCTTTGGGAACTCGATACCAACGCCGCGTCACAGGATCCGCGCAATTCCCAACTTGATTGCCCAGGTTGCCTCACTAACTTAATTTTGAAATGACGAGCAATTTGTTTATCGTTTTCCAGTTCCTCGTTGTTGCTGCCGTTTTCAGCTTCGTTTCGAACATAGCGTTGTTCAGCTTTGTCCTGGCATACCCATTCGGGCAATAGAGATACACTTCCTTGCCAACAATTACGAACATCTCACCTTGGTCGAGTTTTATGTCGAGGGTTGACGCGACCGTTTCGTCTGGCGCATCTGACAAAAAGGTGACATACAGCTTGTCCGGCCTTACACCTGCGCTATTGATAAGCGGATTATTATCGATGATAGTCTCGAGTTCAGGCTGCGTCCTGATGAGTACGTCTGTCGAAAACCCAAAGGTTTCGCGTAACTTTTCTTCCACGCACGCGGCAATTTTTGCCTTTTCAGCACACCTGCACTCGAAAATGACGTTGCCACTCTGAGCGTACGTTCTCACATTTTCAAAACTCAGCGATTCAAAAACTCTTTTTACATCCGTCATAGTTGCGGTTTTTCGACCGCTGACGTTGATTCCGCGCAACAAAGCAATGCATCTCACCGCTTCACGCCCTCCTCTTATTGTTTCGCTGGCGGCGAACAATGCCGCGGTCATTGGTGCACTAGTGCGACAGAGCCCTGTTCGCGCTGCCTTCGTCAGTTCTTCGCGCGAGTACTAACGCTGGTCCGCGTGGTGCATGGCCCACGGAACCCACACGAGGACCTCTAATACCCCCGCAACGGCGAACGATATCAGAACGACACCTATGTTTTGCAGAATGCTGAAGCTGCTTGCATAATAGAATAGCCATAGCGCTAGGAAAACGAGCCACACGAACGGCACGGCGATAGACTCGTATATCCTCCTCGGCTCTGGTTGTTGGTTGCTCATTTCTGAATCTCCTAGTTTTAACGCTGAATAGTTGCACGACATTGCTCCTCATTACTGTTTCTTTTTGATGGTCGACTTGTTTGCACTGGGGCACACGTTTCAGCTAGCAACCGCGGTTTTCAGAAAGCCACCCAGGGCAAGACTTATTGAAGTACGCCTCACCTGTATGGCTGCAATGAAGGCACTATTGTTGCGCGTAGGTATCGATAAGGGGTGCGGAGGGACGCTCAGTCCCATATTTGACGATGGATCGTTCGAGTTCGTCCCAATTCCCGAGAGCTTTCCCGCGCCGGGAGCCGCGACGTATAACGACAGAATTGGGAGAAGGGGGAAGCGCCTTTCAGCCTACGTTCCGTCGAGCATCAAGAACGCGCCGATGCACGAAGACCCCGAGTTTCTCACCTGCACGTACGGCGATCCGACACTGAAGCGCTATTCCCTGCTGAAGCTCGTTCAAGGAGATCTGCTCGTATTCTACGCCGGACTGCGGCCATTTGCGACTGCCAAATACGACGAAGCTCTGTACATCATCGGATATTTCGACGTGGACAACGTCACGGAGTTTAACAAGTTATCAGAAGCTGAGCTCGCAGAAAGCCTTCAGCGGTACAGTAACAACGCACACGTGAAGCGCCGAAATTCCTTACGCGATCTCGTCGTGGTAGCCGGTGCCGGGGACAGCAGGCTGTTAGAAAAAGCGATACTGATCAGCCAAAAGAAACCAGATAGGAGAGGGCGACCAATGCACGCGCTTTCTCCTGAAATGGAAGAAGTGCTCGGGATATCGGGGTTCATTCAACGCAGTATTCCGCCGCGATTTGTCGTCGAACAGCAAAACGTCCGCAATTTGATGGCTCTACTTGCATCGACGAGGCTATAAAGAACAACGAGGTTACCATTCTTTTGTTGATTTCTACTACTCTTTTGACCGCTATCAGCGAGCAATATATCGATAGCAGTTAGTTCCGGTTTGTCTTTCATCTGAAAATCTCGTTCCATTCGTTTTTCATACTTACGATGGTGTACTCTTTTTCCTTAGCAATGGCGAATATTTTCTCTGCTCCATTTTCATACGCGTATCGCTAGTACAAGGAAAGGTGAAGAGCTCACTGCTTGTTTAAAACTCATAGAGCTATTCGTCCGCGCCCGGCATGGTTTTGAGTGGCCTGAAGCATTTCTTGTCGCGGGCATCGTTGATGAGTCATCTTTCACAAGTATGGTACGAAAAATCGAGAAGGAGTTGGACGAAAATAAGCAGAAGGCACGAGAGGCTGAGACAGAAATTATCAAGGTTGCACGTGAGCTAGGGCTTTCCCCAGAACCTACTGGTGAAGGTCCCAGCTATTGGTTCGCTAGGTGCCCAGGGAAGATCCACGGCAAAACTGGGAATCATGTCTTCTTCATCAACGCTGCAACGAACTCTTTCGGTTGCGGATGGTGCCACCGTAAAGGTGGTGTGGAAGAGCTTCGAGCATTTGTAATGGAAGGCAAATTAGGAGGTGTTGAAAAGAAAGAAGGTAGAGGTCCGGCAAAAAAAGAGCAACAAGAATCAAAACCTGGCGAAGCTTTGCTAGAACTCGGTTATAGACTTGAAAAGGGGCATGGTTTTGACCAGGATTATAGTAAGGCGATGGAACTTTATACGTTAGCTAGCGCCGAGGGTAACAGTACGGCTATGAACAACATCGGCTGGCTTTATCTGAATGGTCTGGGAGTCAATCGTAATTTAAAAGCTGCAGTCGAGTGGTTCGAAAAAGCAGCGGAATGTGGTAACACGCGAGCCATGACCAACCTTGGCAACATATGCGAGGGATATGGATCGGATGACGAACACAATCCGGACGATAAAGGCGCAGTGAAATGGTACACGCAAGCTGCCAAACTGGGAGATCTCAAGGCCAAATTGAATCTTGGCAACCGGTATCACTACGGACATGGCGTCAGGAAAAATTACAGAATGGCTGCCGAGATCTATGAAGAGCTGGCTATTTCAGGAGAGATAAAAGGATACTTTTACATGGGACTGTACTTTCAGAATGGATTTCATTTTGAGCAAAACTACGATGCAGCTAGATGTTTCTATGAAATGGCAGCAGCCGGCAACGATTCTCTCAGTATGTTGAACCTGGGTGTCGTGTACGGCAAAGGACTAGGAGTAGAGGTCGACCACCAAAAGGCTTTGTACTGGTATATACAGGCAGCAGAAAGAGGTGACACCCTCGCCTATGTAAACATCGGTTGGTTCTTTGAAAAGGGGCTTGCCGTCGAGCAGGATTATGAACAGGCTATTTATTGGTACAAAAAGGGGGCTGAGGCCCGGGAACCCCATGCTATGAACAACTTAGGGGCAATGTATGAGCGCGGGCTGGGTGTCGAGAAAGACCAAGAGAAGGCGGAATATAGGTATGCCAAAGCCAGGGAAGCGCTAGAGTCTAAACAGTTTTTAGAGAGCCAGTAGTGTCACAGATGAGATCTAACTCTAAAGATCAGAAGTTATGAAAAACGATATAATAGCCTTCGAAGAGCCTTGAAAATCAATTCCGCCTATCGATGATATCATTTGTTATGAGTGTAAACAAACTAGGTTTAGCGCGTGTATCTGGCTAATCAGAGAATGCCCGCTTAATCTGCTATAAGAAGTAAATCGCTGGCAGTGGACTTGCCTACGCCTGGAATGTCCGTCAGGGATTGAGGGGGACACCTTTTTTATGGA
Source organism: Methanobacteriota archaeon (assembly GCA_963720465.1). Taxonomy (GTDB): domain Archaea; phylum Halobacteriota; class Bog-38; order Methanoflorentales; family Methanoflorentaceae; genus Methanoflorens. The sequence continues at coordinate 1,872,390 of OY970393.1, read as the reverse complement.
AGCGTTAGATTATTGTTCCCATCAAAGTTCCTTAGCGATGTATCTAAATGCTTCCGAGCTATGGAAGCAGATCAACAGCTCTTTGTCACCAATTTGAAACAACCAATATGATAGGAAAAGACCTCCTCATTGAGCTTTTTCAAGCGGCTGAAATGCGCCGCTGGAACGACAAGCTGTGCCCTATTCCCCTGACCGAGCTGGACAAGCAGGCACACAAGATGACCATCGCCTACGTGCTTGGCAAGTTTGCTGAACATCAGGGCGGCTTCAGCTGGATCGAGGTCATTGAGGGCGGCGTGTTTGAGTACTTCGAGCGCCTCACCCTTACCGACTTGAAACCACAGATCTTCGAGAGGATCAAGGCAAACGACGAAACGTACAACGAGCTGAAGAGCGAGGTCTACGCGCGCTTTACACCACTTATTTCTGATCTAAACGGTCTCGACAAACGGTTTGAAGAGTACCTTTTCCGCCCACCAGACACCGTCAGCAGAAAGGTGCTCGAGGCGGCCCACTTCTACGCGACCAAGTGGGAGTTTGACATCATAGAACGTGAAAACACGAGCGATTACGAGATTGCGGAGATCCGTCGCGGATTGCAAAGGCGCCAGGAGGCGCTGGCTGACGTCGAAGGACTGCGCCACCTCGCCCTTTTCCCGACCTATCGGAGCTTTGTCGATTTGTGCGGGCGCCTGCGATTTCAAGTGCGATGGGGGCAACTCTACCGAGTCCCACGGACCTCAGTGCTCGGCCACACGCTCATAGTGGCGATTCTCTCGTACCTGTTCTCACTCGAGATCGACGCGTGTCTCAAACGCCGTGCGAACAACTACTTCACCGGGCTGTTCCACGACCTGCCCGAAGTCCTCACCAAGGACATCATCAGCCCCGTCAAGAGGGCGGCCACGGGCCTGGACCGCTTCGTGAAGAACTTTGAGAGGGAAGAGATGGAGCGCAGAATTTACGCTCCAGGGCTCATCCCAAAGGCGTGGCAGCCCGAGATGCGGATGTTTACTGAAGACGAGTTTGTCTCAAAGGTGACGATTGACGGGCAGGTATGCCACACAACCTCTGATGAGATAACCGCGTCGTACAACCGTGACCGCTACAACCCGGTCGACGGAGAACTGGTCAAAGCAGCTGATGACCTCGCGGCGTTTATGGAAGCGTACCTGGCGCTGCAAAACGGCATTTCGAACGCACAATTGCAGACCGCCGTTCGAGAGAAGAAACTGCTCTATCGCAAAAAGACGATTGCTGGCATCAACTTCGACGACGTGTACGAGGGATTTCACTAAATCGGAGCGCATTCGCCATTTTTTCTCTTGTATTTGACGCAAGAACAACGGAGAACTAGAATGATTTGGAGACACACAGATGAAGTTGGAAACTATTGGCTAACTCGCTTTGATGTGCTGAAAAAGCGCTGGCCTAGAGTAGAGAACGAAGTCGTGTCAATGATACAGACCTCCAAACGGCTTTTCGATAACGAAAAACCAAATGAAGCGATGAAACTTGCAAGCGACGCAAAAAGGGTTTTTGCGGATTTCTATAACGAAGTCGAAGAAGTTGCGACGCAAATAGAGCGGCACAAAGGAGTCAACTTACGCGGCGTGGACGATGTTATGGCCGCGCTGGAAAGAATGCGAAAAGACCTTGATCTGTTCGAAAATGCACTACGGGAACAAATTATTAAAGCACGGTAAAGCGCTATTATTGCTCATTCGTACCTGAAAATAGAACACGGCGTCGGAAGGGTCTGTCTGCTCCATTTTCTGTACTTTTTTCTTCTAGTTTCTGGCTTCGCTAGCACGCCCTAAAAATACACTCATTTATCCATCATCGCAAGCGCAGCCTCTACAACTGCGAACAGGCGATATCCCTATGTAGAGCTTCATATTTGTTGTCAGCAGAAAAGATCTTGCGGGAGACGTTTTTCTGAGCAGGCTAGTACAAGTGATCGGATCGCGGAAGCGATCTAATAATCGAACTGGCTTCGGAGCGGCCTCACGCAGCCATCTTGGGTCTCTGTGACCGCCCTAGGCCCAGCGCAGTTTATCGGTGTTCCAGTTTCCGCCATTGCTGAAATTAATGATTGAATTGAATTGCCGATACACAAAGATGCCGCCGTTGAGCGGGGCAATCTTCGACGACGTGTCGTGGCCACCGTCTGACGCCGTATTTCCCAGGTTCGCAGACCCTACTGCGTCGTTGTACCACGATCCGGTTCCGGCAAGAGCACCGCCGCTCTCGTCCCAGCTCGTTTGAAGCACCGGGGCTTTTCCGTCCTCACCGATCCAGATCGTCGGATACGGTTCGTGTCCCGGGCCCGCGCTCGTGTTCCACGAAATTTGAATGTAGTAATTGTGGCCTGCGCGGAGTGGCGTAGTAGTGGGTATGTACCACCGCGCGCCACTGCCGCCGGTCGTGGCGCGGTAGAGGGTCAGGTAACTCGCATTAGGGCCGTAATTGGTGTCAATTTCAATGAAGAACCCGCCATACGCTTTATCCCAAATTTTCTGGTAGCGCTGGCCAGCCACTACTCCGGAGAAATGAAACCCTATCTCCCACGAAACGACGTTCTGGTTGTTGGTTGCGCTGCCCGCCGGGATGCAGACAAAATCACTGCTCGTGTCGTCACCCCAATAGGGGTAGCCATTTGACTGGGTCTGAAATGAGGCAGGATTGCTGCAGTACGCGTTATAGCTGGCGCCTGCCGTCCCTTGGTTGACCCACGTTGATCCCGCCTGGGGAACGTAATAGATAGTTTGAGTGCTGGTTGGGGGGTCGACCGTGTTCTGGGCCTTCACGTTGACGGTGACGACGCTGCTTGTCGATGCTTGATAGGAGCTGTCACCGGCAAAGGTGGCGTAGTAGGTGCGCTTACCGGCGGAGCCAAAGCTCGTGGTGAGGGTGATCTGGCCATTGGCGTTGGTGGCCTTGGCGGCGTCGTTGTAGCGGACGCCGTTGAGGTAGTGGTAGATGGTGACGGACTTGGACGACAGGTCCGTTGAGCCGCTCTTGAGAGTGGCGGTGAAGGTGACGGACTGCTTGACGGTGGGGGCGGTGGTGGACGCCGTGAGTGTAACGCTCGGTTGTGGCTCGGGATCGGCCTTCACGTTGACGGTGACGACGCTGCTTGTCGATGCTTGATAGGAGCTGTCACCGGCAAAGGTGGCGTAGTAGGTGCGCTTACCGGCGGAGCCAAAGCTCGTGGTGAGGGTGATCTGGCCATTGGCGTTGGTGGCCTTGGCGGCGTCGTTGTAGCGGACGCCGTTGAGGTAGTGGTAGATGGTGACGGACTTGGACGACAGGTCCGTTGAGCCGCTCTTGAGAGTGGCGGTGAAGGTGACGGACTGCTTGACGGTGGGGGCGGTGGTGCTGGCCGAGAGGGAGAGTCCGGAGGATGGGGTCAGGGGAGTCGAAGCCACACTCACGGTGATGACACCCGCAAATAGCACGGTAACGAGAAGAACTGCTATAGAAATAGGGACGATTTTATATGCGCGCATAGGTTGCCTCGGTAAAAACCTTCCTTTAGGTAAGACGCGTTAAAGGGACATAAAAATGCTTCGGTCCCACGTGACCGCAAAAACGATGCAGCGATGTCTAAATGGTCAAAAAATGGCTACATTCGAACGATCTAACGTCGGTTTGCTCGCCTTTCTTTTTTCCACCGCCGTCGTTACAGCCGCTTAACTGCTGCCTCGTTGTGCTTCGCGGATTCTTCTTTCGGAGTGCTGCGCGACCAGCTTTTTCTTGAAGCTGTGCTAGAACGAAGCCAAACCCGTAGTAAGAGCGGCACGCACGTGATACGTCAAACCAAAGCGTGTCAAGGCGATGATTGGGGTTTTGCGTGCTCATTTGTGCTTACTCGCCAAAGGCGGCCATATCGATTTAATCTGCATGGCCGATCTTGCACATACCAGGGTCGGCCGATCATTACCCCATTGTGATCCCGACGTCGCACCGCGTGCACGACGTTTTGAAGACGGCATCGGTCAGAACTTGGCGCCTCTTATGTGCTTCGTAGTCATTGAGCTTGCTGATTCCTTTTTTGAAGAAACAGAAAGACGCCGATAACAAAAACAAACACCATTGCCCAAGCAGTAAGAATTACAAAAATACCCCACCACAGAGAAGCGGGGTTTACCCGCAAAGCGGGGTTGAACAACAACATAATGAGTGCTGCTTCAACAACTATGCAAACCCCTACTATGTGCTTTTTTAGCCACTTTACGGCGGCTTGTTTCTGGTTTTCGGCGTAAAGACTATCTGATGCCATTTCTAGACGTGCCATTTGTCAAGCCGCGTTCATCTTAACTCGCGCTTAGCTCGCGCCGAACAAACTATCAATCTCCTCGCTGCGGACCATCAGCGGCCAAGCCAGAGGGCGATCCCGGTCACGACGGCAACGAAGACGGCGACGATGAGCCACCCTTGCCAGGTCTTGGGACTGATCCCGTAGCCAACCCGCTTGGGTCCGAACCACGGCCGCTTGGGCTTTAACGTCGTACCGCAGTTTGCACACACCGTGGCTCCGGTCGGATTGGCCGACCCACAGTTTGTACAATACTCTTGTTCGTTCATAGTCACAACCGTCGGATTGGTTATTTTTTAGAGCTCACCACGTAAAACCCTAACTCCAAAAATGTGCGTTGCCGTGGGTGCCGCCACCATGGTCCGTGCTGCACGACGGCGGCGGTCAATGTCGAGCCGCGATCCCTATAATCAGAAACAATGCACAAGTCTTGGTTCATCTTATGTCACCACTCAAACGGCAAAACGGAGGCGCAATGGCTCAAAACGTTGTCATAAAGCTGCGTAAGAACGCGTTCACCGAGCGCGTATCGCGTTTAGAGCACAGAGAGAAAAAGAAAAACGAAACGCCTCACCAGTAGTCGGAGCCGTTCCTCCTTCTCCCGTGACCGATGCCGCCCTTAACGCGGCACTCGTGCGCTTCTGGTGCGCGGTTCTCGGCCAAATCGTATACGTATGGGCGTCACAAAGACTCGCAAAATTAACTTCAAGGAGTGTAAAATGCCACGAGTAGTGTTTTTTGAGCTGCCTGGCGATGACATTAAGCGGGCGATAGCGTTTTACGAGAAGGTGTTTGGCTGGACCATCACAAAGAGGGAGGGACCCAAGGATTACTGGCTAGTTGTCACAGGACCCGATGAAGAACCGGGAATCAACGGTGTGATAGCGCCGCGCAGGCCTGGGCAAGTGACAGTGAACACCATCAGCGTCGCATCTGTCGATGACTTCACGAAAAAGATCGTGGACGCAGGCGGAAACGTTATGATTCCAAAGCAGGCGGTTCCGGGCCAGGGGTATCTCGCCCTCTGCAAGGACACAGAAGGGAACGTTTTTAGCGTCATGGAGCCCGAACCGTCCGCGAAGTAACATGAGCTGTTTGCAGACCGGGTTCTTACCACCATAGCTCCGCTGACTGCGTGCATTTCCAAGGCCTATGCGTGAGTAACCACGCCTACTGATCTCAGCTTGTTGAAGCGTTGGAACATGTGAGACGACGGGGTTTAGCTGCGTTAAACTTGACCCAAACGCAGCCGCCAAAATCTTGGCGGGTCAGCCTCAGTCGATCAGGTCCACTTAAAAGAAAAAGCTCGGATAAACGAAAGAAGCTTTTGTTTGTGATGCCGCGCACCGCCGACACGAGTCCAGAGTAACAAAAGCTTAATTGTTGTGGCACCTATGGAGGCGGCGGACGAATATTATGAACACCGTTTTTGAGAACATCTATCTAAGGAGGTCTGTGAGGGATTACAAGCCGAATGAGGTGCCCGACGACCTTATCAGAGAACTGATCAAAGCGGGCACGTATGCGCCGTTTTCACCGTATCCCACCAGAGACCAACCGCGGCGGTTCGTGGTCATCAAGAACAGGGAGATGATAGACAGGCTATCCGAGCGAGCGAAAAAATTGTGGCTAGACATGGGCACGAGTTCTGGCCCCGAGATTAAGCGGCCGGAGAACGTTATGAAAGCGCTGAAAATGCCGGAATTTAACATATTCTACAATGCTCCAGTGCTCATACTCATGTTCGCAATGCCGCACGCGTATACTTCGCATGAGTACGACTGCGCGGCTGCAGCCGAGAACATGCTGATCGCCGCCAGGTCACTTGGCATCGGCAGCTGTTGGATAGGATTAGGTATGCCTCTGGGTTCTGATCAGAACACGCTGACAGAGCTGGACGTGCCGGAAGGGTACCGTTTGATGGTGCCGCTCATTTTCGGCTATCCGGTGAAAGATATCGAGACACCGCCGCCACGCGATGCGGACGTCATATTTAAGTGGATACCGTAAATCGCGCTCAAAAAGAAGAACACTCATGTAGAAGACGCAATTTTGACGGTCAGCAGTGCAGGGACGAGGATGCTGACGAAAAGCTTTTAAAGAAGTGCTCGTCTAGTCGGGAGGCGTACCGATATCTCTGTTGAAACCGGATGCGTGATGTTCGAGCGAAGCAATACGTAGATTGCACGGTATACGTGCATATTGCTCTTCGATTGTCGTCTGACTCCCTTTTTTTTAGCCGCAGGCGGATGATACATTGCCGCTCCGTCGACTGATTTTTTCACACTGCCATGCTGCGATGGATCACGTTCAAGACAGCTACCGTTGCCTTTTCGGCACTGCGCGTGAAGAGTATACCGACTACCTCGAGAGGGCAGGTCGATCAGGTTCTTGCAGCGGCTCACTAGTGCGCGATGATCAGACTATCTTTGCTGTCAAACAACGGCAGGTGGCAATGTCGTCAAGCGCTACAGTTCGGTCATCCTAAAGACGCCAACCCACACACCTTTCGACACTCATATGCGATCCACTGTGCGCGAAACGGCTGAGATATCAGGCGACTGCGGCAGGTGCTCGGGCATTCGAGTTTGAACGTTACGCCGGTGTATCTGCAGCTCAACGACCAGGATATCAAGGAATTTTCGATAAGACGCCATTTTAGCAGTCTAGTTGAGCAATTCATACGCATTCAAATCTGCGGACTTAGTCGTACAGATATTGCTAAGGGCACGGTGCTGCCCCTTAAAATCTGGACACACGGATGCCAGTTTAGCCCAGAACCTCTTCGAGTGGTTAAATTCGAATAGGTGGGTTAACTCATGAATCATGACATATTCCGCCAGCTTGTCTGGTAGCGCGATCAATTGCCACGTGAAAACTAAAAGACCGTCCTTCGTGCAGTAGCCCCATCGCTTTGTATTTTTGACGGACACGTTCCCTAAGCTGAGGCCAAACCGCGTTGCGTAAACGGGTAATCTGCTCGTCAGAAGCTCGAAGGTTGCTTTGCTCATCCATTCTTTCAACAATAACAGCGGCTCCTTCGTTCCGTTCACGCGTATGATGATTTGATCGTTCTTTATCTCGATCTCATCTGCCTCTTTGCTGGATGAGACTGTACTGATCGCAAGATACCGTCCCTTATGCATGACAGAACCGGCATCAAAAACACACCGTCTGCTCGATAATTCGCCGTATTTTCGTTCGATCCATGCTTGCTTCTTCTTCAGAACGCTCTTTGCATCTACTCGAGCATCTGGTGGAATAACGACTTCCAGCTGAAGATCCTGCGTAAACCTGAGGTGAATGTACTTGGAGCTCTTGCCAACTTTCACGTGGTACGGAACCTCTATAGCCCCTACCATTACTGTCCCCACATTACTCACCTACGGATGATGAAAATCATCAATTCTTCGGCAACGACGTAAGCTGTTTCGTATCAAGGTCGCCTGCAAACTTCTGGAAGCACGTGTCAAACAGCGTTTGCTCTACCCCCGTTGACATCTTTACCTTTCGCCACCAGTCAGAGGAAGAACATCGTCTTGATCTTTCGATCCAGCTCCTTGACGAATGCGGTGAGGTCACTATCACTTCTGTTGCTCAAGTACTTCTTGACGACATTTAAGAGAGCATACTCCTCCTTCGAGATGCTCAACTCTTGCGCCCGCTCGCATCTCAACGATCACCTTAACGAGGCTCTCCAGCCTTTCAAGCAGCTTTGCTGTCTCCTTTGTCTTCATATGCAGTCGAGCCTATGACTCAACGTTTCATAGATTGGATTCGTCTCGACGTTAATTCTGATGTGGCCTCTGATCGTTTCAGTTATCTCCATCACTATCTCTCGTTTGGAGTCTTTTATATCACTTAGCCGCCGTAGCGCCGTCCGGTGCGTGTTTCGGCCGCATAAACGAGATGATCGCGGCCAACGCAGAGATGGCCGCTGACACGAGAAATGCCTGGTGCATGCCGAGCTCAAAGGCGGCCAAGACCAGCGGATCGCTGCTCAACCCCCCGCCGTACAGAAAGACGTGGTACAAGACCGCTACGGGAAGTGTGCTAAGGACGAGGGGGAATGCGATCGCAATAGCGAGCATCTGACCGGTATTCTGGACCATCGTCCGGATACCGGACGCCGCGCCACGCTCGTTCGGCTGCACGGCGCTCATCGCCGCGTTCGTATTTGGCGACCAGAAGATGCCCGATCCAGCCCCGATGAGCGCCATTAAGACGGCCAACTCCCAGTACGGCGTCGTGCTCACGATAGTGGCCATCCCGATGAGCGCCCCGGCGTCGATAAGGAGTCCACCGGTGGCAAGGTACCGCGCCCCATAGCGGTCAGAGAGACGTCCCGAAATCGGCGCAGTAACCAGCAGCGCGGCGCCGAAAGGCGTCATGAGAACGCCTGTTGTGAGGGGGTCAAGTCCATAGGGCCCCTGAAAGAAGAAGATGAGGACGAAGAGCACGGCACCGCGAGCCAAGCCACTGAGTCCACTCGCCGCGGTGGCGTACGTAAAGACGCGGTTCGAGAGGAGGTGAATGTTAAGGATCGGCTGGCGGACCCGTCCTTCGACGAAGATGAACGCGGCGAACGACACCACGGTAACCATGCCCATGACGTACACGACCCACACGCCAGTGATAGGAAACGCATAGAGCGACACTGCGAGCAGGAGTGCTGTCAGTCCCGTCGTGAACGTAATGGCTCCGCCCCAATCAAAAATCTGATCCGCAAGCGGAACAACCGGTTCTCTGAGCTTGTACACCCCATAAATCGTGCCGAAAATGCCAATGGGCACGTTCACGAGAAACACGAGCCGCCACGAAATTGTCGTGAGCACGCCGCCGACGAGCGGGCCGAGGAGGAACCCCGCAGAAAACGCAACCCCGTTTACTCCGAGGGCGAAACCGATGTTCCCCTTGCGAAAGGCGTCGGTGACAATCACGACGCTATTAGTCATGAGCAGTGCGCCGCCGACGCCCTGTATCATGCGGTACACCAACAAGTCAACGCCGTGGAACTGCGGGAGCGACAGCCCGCACAGCAGCGACCCGACGGTGAAGATGACAAAGCCGATGTTGTAGAGGTTCTTACGTCCAAGTATGTCCGCGAGCCTGCCCACCACGGGTACGATTGCCGCAACGATAAGCAGGTACCCCAAGAGTACCCACATCATGGTGATAAAACTCGCCTGCAGGTCCGCTAAGATCGTGGGCAGCGCGATGATCACAGCGGACCCATCGATCGACGCCATCAACACGCCAATGGTCGTTACGGAAAGCGCAATCCACTCGTAGCTGATGCCGGAATGAGTGTTCTCCTCAAGTGTCATTTTGTGTTCTTCAGACTTCGTTCAGTATTTCGTTTACAGCTCGAAGCGCGCGATCTCGTAACCAGGCGGCGGTTACGGGAGAGTCGTGAGCCTCGATGTGGTATCGGTAAAAAACAGTATTGAGGGTTGCCCTACCAGCGAGCAATGATAATGGTATTTTGTCGATTTTATCTGGCGCATAACGTTAGAATATTAGAATGAAAAGGAAGGCCACCTGCGATTCTTAGAAGGACAGTTTTGTGTGGACCAGTATTGTATAAAAAAACACTCGCTAGCCCATCTTTACAGCTACGGTTAATCCATCGCCTATTGGCAGAATCGTATCTCTCTAAAAAGGAGCTATCGGCAACCATTTCATTAAACTTTTGTATCGGCGCAACGGAACGAGTCCCCCTGCTTTCCAGCCCCATAACAGGAAACAGTGTGTCTTCTGCCAAAAGGAGTCCGCCAGGTCTTAAAAGACGAACGCAATCGTCAAATAACAAAGGGTACAGCCCTTTATCACCAACATCTTGAAATATTAAATCAAAGTGTTCTCGAATTCGGGGAACTATTTCGCGTGCATCACCAATTTTCACTTCAATATTCCGCGCAACGCCAGCACGTTCAAAATTCTTCATCGCTTGCTGTGCAACGTGTTGCTCGTACTCAATCGTGAGAATTTTGCCGTCAGATCCTTTCACAGCATTAGCTAGTGATACTGTTGAATATCCTATACTCGTTCCAATTTCTAAAATCCTTCGTGCGTGCGTGAGTCGAGTTAAGAGATAAAGCATCCTCGACACGTCATCATCCACTACGGTTCCGAATTCCTGTAACGCCGTAGCCTCAATGTATCCTTTTTTGCTGAACCCCCTTTTTTCGTATAGTGCGTCAATGTAAGACGTTGCTTTTTCTAGATCCATAGTCACCAATTAATCATGAACCATTATTTTTCTTCTCTATTTTAAAGGGCTTATTAAAAGCGTCAACAGATGCAGCCCGATTGTCGGTTTTTGTCTAGTTGCACCTAAACGGATCTTTGGGCCCTGTTTACTGGCGTGATCTCCCGCCTATTCCAGACAGCACAGCCCTTCGCTCATGCTCGGAACAATGACGGCGAAATCATGCGAGCGATGTATTTCAGAGAAGTCCTTGGGCCCGGCATAATGGAATTCTTCCGCCCTCGGGATCCCGGACCCAGAATACCACTTTATGCTATACGCTTGACCTGATTTCGTATATTAAACGCCTTATGATGCCTTGGAGAGATGCGCCGTGCGCGACATGCCGCATGGTGTAGTTCGTGTAATTCGCGAAGGCCCCCGTCGTATTAGCAGTTGAGTTGTTTGTTGACGTGTTAAAGGGCGCTGAGCGGGGATGACCTCCGAAAGCCGGAATAAATACTAACAGAAGCGCAAATACGATCACTATACCTACCACGATCTTTATACTCGTTCTAATCTCGTGCCCTCTTAGCAAACTCACGTACGTGGAAAGTGGTCAACGCGGCTTAAACGTATCTACTCGTCGATCCGGGCCCAGGCCGGCCTCAATTTAGAGCGATGCGCGAGCGAAGCTACAACAAAGGGTTATCTGAATATCACACTTTAAACTATCTACTAAGGCTCCTTTACCTCTGGGTTTCCTAAGGTGCACGGTTCCAATAGACGTTGCAACCGGACAGACCTACAGATGGATGACAACTGACTTTTTTTCGGGGTAAACCAACTGAAGAAGATCGAAGGCAATGCTTCTTTTTCCGGTGACCAACAAGCACGCAATCGAACAGCGTCAGACAGTAGATTCACATCATTTGTGTTTGGGTTAAATCCAAACGAAGGTCCAGTGTGTCGCCTTCAGATGCATCGCGTTCCGTGACCTCAAACCACCAGAACCAACAACTGCTCTCACCCTTATAAAAAAACTGAACGGAGCCCGATTTGGAGTTTGCCGGGAGTCGAGTTTAAATAGGTCGTTTAAATAGTTCTCTTTATCGAATGCATGAGTAATGGTAACATGGTGCAACATCGGAACATGAAGTCGGTTACGATCGACAAACTTGCAGCGCCTTCGCGCTGGCGCTCGGAGATTGAAAGGGTCGATCTCGAAAGAATGCGTTTCAAAAGAATACGAGTGCACAGAATAAGGGTGGGCGATCTGGAGAGACCTTACGCAGACCCCGCGTGACGTCGTGAATACACAAGGAATACAAGCAGAGGCAACTGGCCCAGCAGCTTGCTATTATATGCTTCGAACCTGAACTTGTGGGACCCACAACAATGAAAGCATTATTGCTGCGCGTCGGCATCGACAAGGGAAGCGGCGGGACCTATGGTCCAATTTTTGATGATGGATCGTTCGAATTCGTTCCCATTCCTGAGACATATCGATCGTGCACGGCCACCACGTACGGCGAACGAATCGGCAGGAAGGGAAAACCGCTGTCGACCTATGTGCCACCAGCGCTCAGGCACGTGCCCATACACGATGACCCTGAGTTCGCAACGTGCACCTACGGTGACGCCACGGCAAAACGTCGATATCTCCTTGAGTTGAGTGAAGGGGATCTGCTCGTTTTTTACGCCGGACTAAAACCGTTTAACCACGACAACGCTGAGTATCCCGAAGCGCTGTACTTCATCGGCTATTTCACGATCGAGCACGTGATCGATTTCAACTGGTTGTCAGCGTCTGAACGTGCCGCGTATCGTCAGCGGTATCCTTCCAATGCTCACATTAAGCGCGGATACGCCTTCGAGAATCTTGTGATCGTCGTGGGCAGCAAAAACAGCAGACTGTTGCACCACGCCCGGCTGATTAGCCAGAAGAAACCCGACACAAGCGCGCGGCCGACGTACGCGCTGTCATCTGAGATGGAAGAGCTACTCGGAATCACCGGATTCATTCAACGAAGCATACCGCCGCTATTTGTCACACAAGAACACAACGTCGCCAATTTGGTACAGTTGCTCGACTCATCGTGATCCGTCTGTACTCCTTTCTTCTACCAGCGCAACGAAGCGCTCAGGACTTAGTGCATCGCCGACCAGTTTCCGTCAAGCGTGAGCGAGACAGCGACGGGATTGCGAACAGTGTCCAGAACCGGCGATATGCACTGAGCGTGCTCCCAAAGCTCTTTTAGGGCGTCAGGCGGCGCGTCAGCAGAAATGCGACAGCAGACGGTAACGTTCTGGTAGCCTGGACGGACATCGCCCGACAACCCAAGGTAGCCACGCATATCAAGCTCCCCCACCAGGTCAAGATCCAACGCGTCAATAGTGATCCCTTTGGCAGCGGCGTGATGAACGACGCTGGTGGTAAGGCACGTTCCGAGTGCGTGCAGCAGCGCTTCGACGGCGTTCGGTGCGCGGCCAGCCCCGAGAAGCTTATCCGGCTCGTCCCCTTCCATAGTGAACTCCCGAATCCGTGTCTGCACGTAGCTACCCTCTTTCCACGTCGTTGTCGCCTTCCAAATTTCCTTGGATTTGGCCGGGTCGCGCCTGATCGAGCGGACCGTGTCCCTTATCCGATCAACGTTAATACCATTCACTACTTGCGCCATTTCCTTAACCTTCTTCGATAACACACATCATCTGCAAAATGGCTCCCCCCACAAGATCATACGATTACGGGCGCTGCTTGAACCCTTCAATGCCGGCGCTTGTCCTTCGGTCAGCACGTCATGGGCCACGGTGGTGGCGAACACACGGTCCAGCGCATTAAATAACTCCTTGTTGACCCACAGACATCGCCTACTCATATCGGTATACGGGCGTTTCAGCATATGCCACATGCGCGCAAAGAAGGAGAAGAGTGCTTAGCGCTTCCTCCTTACTACGTAAGCGGCGATTACGAGTCCGACAAAAACGAGTCCGACAAAAACGAGTCCGACCTCGAAGCCGGGCGTCGTACCCGTGGCCGCAGCTGTGCCGGCGGCGTAGACGTTGTCGTCATAGCTCCCCACATACACCGTGCCGTTGGCGACGGCGGGAGAGGAGAGCACCTCGTTTCCGGTCGTGAAGCTCCACGTCACCTTGCCGGTGGTGGCGTTGAGGGCGTAGACGTTGCTGTCATCGCTCCCCACGTAGACCGTACCGTTGGCGACGGCGGGGGAAGAGAACACCTCGCTCCCTGTCGTGTCGTTCCAGAGCTTGGCCCCGCTGGTGGCGTTCAGGGCGTAGACGTTGTTGTCATCGCTGCCCACGTAAACCGTGCCGTTGGCGACAGCGGGGGATGAATAAACCCCACCTCCGGTCGTGTAGTTCCACAGCTTCGCCCCGGTGGTAGCGTTGAGGGCGTAGGTGTTGTTGTCCTGGCTCCCCACGTAGACGACGCCGTTGGCGACCGCAGGAGAGGAGAGGACGGCGTTTCCGGTCGTGTAGTTCCAAAGCTTGGTGCCGTTATTCGCGTTGAGGGCGTAGGTGTTGTTGTCCTCGCTTCCCACGTAGACGACGCCGTTGGCGACCGCAGGAGAGGAGAGGACGGCAGCACTGGTCGTGAAGCTCCACGTGTTCGCCCCTGTGGTGGCGTTGAGGGCGTAGACGTTGTTGTCATCGCTCCCCACGTAGACCGTGCCGTTGGCGACCGCAGGAGAGGAGAGGACGGCGTTTCCGGTCGTGTAGTTCCAGAGCTTAGTGCCGGTCGTGGCATTTATGGCGTAGACGTTGTTGTCATCGCTGCCCACGTAGACCGTGCCGTTGGCGACGGCGGGGGATGAATAAACCTGATCTCCTGTCGTGTAGCCCCACACTTTCGCCCCTGTGGTGGCGTTCAGAGCGTAGAGGTTGTTGTCATCGCTTCCCACGTAGACGACGCCGTTGACGACGGCGGGGGAGGAGAGGACGGCGGCTCCTGTCGTGAAGCTCCACGTGAGCTTGCCACTCGACGCGTTGTTCCCCGCTACAGGGCTGTAATCACCGGTGTGCTGGGCGTTGTAATGGAACTGGGTAGAACCGGACTGTGCTGCTGCAGGAACAGTTACGACGCCTGCAAATAAGACAGCAATGAGGAAGATTGCTAAAGAAAATGAGGCGATTTTGTAGACGCTCATGATTGCCTCGTGCAATGTTCCTAGACACCAGACGCCTGAGAACGTGTCAGAAGATATGATAAAGGCTTCGGTGCAAATAAGTGATTTCGTGTCTTTGCAATACTGGGCGACTTGTCGTGCTCCTGCTACCCGGAACGGTCTTAGTCGCGGTAGGCTCAGGCGGCTCTGATTCGGGCACCACCAGCTCCGACAGCGCTTGATAACTCCTTGTTAACCCACAGACGTGGCCCACTCATTATCGGTACACGGGCGTTTCAGCCCGCCACCTGCGCGTAAAGAAAAAGCAGGCGGAGGGGGTTAGCGCTTCCTCCTTACTACGTAAGCGGCGATTACGAGTCCGACAAAAACGAGTCCGACAAAAACGAGCGTGACCTCAAAGCCGGACGTCACACGCTGACTTGTGGCCGCGGCCGCGTTGCCGATGGCGTAGACGTAGCTGTCAAAGCTCCCCACGTAGACCGTGCCGTTTACGACGGCGGGAGAGGAGGACACCTCATCACCGGTCGTGAAGCTCCACGTCACCTTGCCGGTGGTGGCGTTGAGGGCGTAAACGTTGCTGTCATCGCTCCCCACGTAGACCGTACCGTTGGCGACGGCGGGGGAAGAGAACACCTCGCTCCCTGTCGTGTCGTTCCAGAGCTTGGCCCCGCTGGTGGCGTTCAGGGCGTAGACGTTGTTGTCCTCGCTCCCCACGTAGACCGTACCGTTGGCGACGGCGGGGGATGAATAAACCCCACCTCCGGTCGTGTAGTTCCAGAGCTTCGCCCCGGTGGTAGCGTGGAGGGCGTAGGTGTTGTTGTCCTGGCTCCCCACGTAGACGACGCCGTTGGCGACCGCAGGAGAGGAGAGGACGGCGTTTCCGGTCGTGTAGTTCCAGAGCTTGGTGCCGTTATTCGCGTTGAGGGCGTAGGTGTTGTTGTCCTCGCTTCCCACGTAGACGACGCCGTTGGCGACGGCTGGAGAGGAGAGCACGGCGTTTCCGGTCGTGTAGTTCCAGAGCTTGGTGCCGTTATTCGCGTTGAGGGCGTAGGTGTTGTTGTCATCGCTCCCGATGTAGACGACGCCGTTGGCGACGGCTGGAGAGGAGAGCACGGCGTTTCCGGTCGTGTAGTTCCAAAGCTTCGCCCCGGTGGTAGCGTTGAGGGCGTAGACGTTGTTGTCCTCGCTGGCCACGTAGACGACGCCGTTGGCGACGGCGGGGGAAGAGTACATCTCGCTCCCTGTCGCGAAAGTCCACACGTTCGCCCCGGTAGTAGCGTTGAGGGCGTAGACGTTGTTGTCCTGGCTCCCCACGTAGACGACGCCGTTGGCGACGGCAGGGGAGGAGAGCACGACGCTTCCCGTCGTGAAGCTCCACGTCAGCTGACCATTCGACATGTTGCTCCCCGCCACAGGGCTGTAATCACCGGTGTGCGCAGCGTTATACCGATATTGCATAGCATCGTACTGCGCTGCTGCAGGAACAGTTACAACGCCTGCAAACAAGACGGTAACAAGAAGGATGACTACAGAAAATGAGACGGTTTTGTATGAGCGCATGATTGCTTGTTGCAATGTTCGCAGACACTAGACGCCTGAGAACGCGTCGGAAGAAAGTATAAAGGCTTCGGTTGAAATGTGACCGTAGAACCTGTAGTGGTGTTCAAGTGGTCAAAAAATGAATAAATACCTCCGAACATCAGACGTACGTTTGATCGCCCTTCTTTTTTCTCTTCGCCGCTGCGCTGCTTCCTTTATTGGAGTTTTATTATTTGACCGCTATCTTCTGCGGCAGGAACACCGCAGTTCCTATAGTTCAAAGGTTCCAAAGGTTCAACTCGCATAATGGAGTATGCGGTGTTAGTACGCTCGTATCGTTCCTACAGAAATATCAACGACAGTAGTATCACCAGCAGTGCAATAAACAAGACAGATATGACCCAACCAATTTTTACGAGATTTTCAGATGCGTCTGCAATGCGCTTTAAGTGGTCTATTTCTTCTATTTCGTCTGGTTGCATTTCCCTATCAACACTCCTTTTTTAACGCTCTCCCCCCCTTGACGAAAGAATGAATCAAACAAGCAAACGGCGGCGTTATAGCTTAAGTCTTGTCGTTTTAGCTGCGGCCCATCTTTTATCGTCCGATGGCCCGAAAAACAAAAATCACAACGGCTGCTTGACTTCCAATCGTAAACGCTAACCATATTAAGCTCGGCTCAACACGTTTGACGTTAAGATACCAAGCGACGCGACAAAACGGGTTCCGCAATCGACAGCGCATGGCTAATTTCGAGCAACAGACCCCCCTATAAGCATTATTTTATCGCAGTGTCAAGATTACCCCGGTTTCGCGCTTGATGTAGCATATTTCTTGCTGCTAGTTCACCAAAAAAAAGGGGGGCCGGACAAAGACGGAACAAAGATCAGCTGAGGTTTTGACCGATCGTATCTGCGGTCTCAGTTACTACAACCCAGTTATTAATCTCTTTATCGTAGGCGTACAAAAGAGTATACGTCGATACACTACTCGATGCATTCGTCGTTGCATTCGTCGTTGCACTTACGGGGCTGTTTGTTGTATACCCAAACCACGAGGCGCTTGTATCGCCAAATATGGTCGAGTTACCAAGTTGGCTATTCCCTCTTGTATACCCGTCACTCTGTTTTTGGAACACTAACTGTCCATACCGTTCTTGTGCCACAGCTGCGGACTGTGCGATCTCGATCGTCACCGTGAGATTAAAGCTTCTATTTTCGCTGCTATTTCCGCTGCTTGCTCTATGCGAACCCGAGTACACATTGTCAGCTGTCTGTGATATTGGATTTATTGGAGTCCACCCTGTACTCCCAATGCTTTTTGCAAAATTGGCACTGTAATCGGACTTTGACGAGGCAAAAGGATTAGAAAAGTTTGTGATCAACGCCGCGGTAAGCACCGTAGCAGTTAATAATAAGACGATTAACCCAAACGCAATTCGCTTCATACCTTGCCGTATGTCTTAAACGTGAGCAGTCAAGCAAATAAAACTACCTTTTTGTAGTATTTCAGCGCGGTACGCGTTACGATCTTTTACTTTCAAAGCGGCTTGCGTACAGGGCCCTGGCAGTTCAAAGCCCCCGCCCCAAAAAAAGGTGTGGTCTGCTGTTCAGCTCGTCGCACTGTTATGTGACACAACATAAACACCCCCCCTGGCGCGGGCCCCGTTGCAAGGAAAAGGGGTATATCGTTGACCCTTTCATGAGTAGGTAAAGGAGGCATGTCGAATGGTCGCAATGCCAGAAAAAGTAATAGAGAATATCAGAGCGATGAATGCCGTCGTGGTAACGACGGTAAGCGATGCGGGCGTACCTAACGCGGTTCCCGTAGCGTCGATCGTCGTGCGCGATCCCGAAACGATCCTTATCGGCGACAACTTCTTCAAAAAGACGGCTGAAAATGCGAAGAAAGCGAACTGCAACGTAGCCGTCACGTCGTGGATCGGAAGGGAGGGCTATCAGGTGAAGGGCACGGGCAACTACGTGACTGACGGCCCCGACTACGAGACGATAAAGCAGGTCATAAAGGCGATGAACGCCAACTTGCCGGCAAAAGGCTGCATCGTCATGAAGGTCACCGACGTGTTTGACGTCGCCCCTGGACCCAACGCGGGAAACAAGATCGCTTAAGATCGGCGTTCCGGTATTTCAGCGAGCACGCTGCATAGCGTGCGTACTCCCAGAGGGTTACGCATCGTCAGTGGCGCTTTATTTCGTCGCGACACTAGCCTACTTCTGAGGTACCTGTGGAGTGCAAAGGCACAAATAGCCGGAAACGGAAAAACGCGTTGGCCTCCGAGAAGAGCCCGTATCTACTCCAACATGCTGACAACCCCGTCGACTGGTATCCATGGGGGCGGGAAGCGTTCGACAAGGCACGGCACGAGGACAAGCCTCTGTTTCTGTCGATCGGGTACTCGACGTGCCACTGGTGCCACGTTATGGCCCATGAGTCGTTCGAGGACCCCGAGATCGCGCAAATGATGAACGACGCGTTCGTGAACGTCAAGGTCGACCGGGAGGAACGACCGGACATCGACGACGTCTATATGGAAGTTTGTCAGGCAATGACTGGGCTACGAGGGTGGCCCCTCAACATAGTAATGATGCCTGACGCCAAACCATTTTTCGCGACCACGTACATCCCGAAGGAGACGCGGTTCGGGCGAACTGGGATGCGGGAGCTCATACCGCGCATACACGAGACATGGCGTCAAAAGAGGCTTGAGATCGACACGTCTGCGTCGGAGATCGTTTCCGTGCTCCGTGCGTCAGCGCTCCAGCCCTCGGCCGGGGATATCAACGCGTCAGCGATTCAGATAGCGTACGAAGAGCTCGTCTGCCTCTTCGATGATGTGCACGGAGGGTTCGGGAGCGCCCCGAAGTTCCCTACCCCGCACAGCCTTACGTTTCTGCTCCGCTATTGGAAGCGAACAGGCGAGCGCAAGCCGATACACATGGTGGAAAAGACGCTTCAAGCGATGCGGCACGGCGGACTCTACGACCACGTGGGATTCGGTTTCCACCGATACTCCACTGACGCTGAATGGCTCGTCCCGCATTTCGAGAAGATGCTCTACGACCAGGCACTCCTCGGGCTCGCGTACAGTGAGGCCTATCAGGCAACCGGGAACGATGAGTATGCGCAGGTCGTTCGGGAAGTGTTTTCGTTTGTTTCGCGCGAGATGACGTCGTCCGAGGGGGGCTTCTACACCGCTATAGACGCTGACAGTGAAGGAGAGGAGGGAAAGTTCTACCTGTGGCGCCTCGAGGAGCTTCAAGGAGGGCTCACAGAGAAGCAAACAGAACTCGCCCGTATTGTGTTCAACGTCAAGCCCACAGGTAATTATAGCGACGAAAGCATAGGGGGGCGCGCCGGCAAGAACATACTTCACATGACACGATCGGTCACAGCGCTCGCAACAGAGCTCAAGATGAACGAAGAAACCCTCAGGAATCGCATTGAGTCAATCCGAAAGAGGCTTTATAAACTGAGGGAGAAGCGCGCGCATCCGCTGCGGGATGATAAGGTGCTTGCTGACTGGAACGGGCTCATGATCGCCTCGCTCGCTAGAGGTGGGCGCGCTCTTGGAGAGTCAACGTTTGCCGCAGCGGCAGCGACGGCGGCCGATTTTATCCTCGAGCATATGCGCGACCGTGAAGGTCAGCTTCTTCACCGTTATCGGGAGGACGAAGCGCGGGTCACCGCGTCGTTGAATGATTACGCTTTCCTCATCTGGGGCCTATCGGAACTGTACGAAACGACCTTTGAGATGCGCTACCTTGCAGCAGCGCTTGAGCTTCTGGAGCACGTGCTGACGCATTTCAAGGATGATACAGACGGCGGGTTTTACTCGACCGCCGACTATGCGGAATCGCTCATCTTGCGCACGCGAGACGTGTACGACGGCGCACTCCCCTCGGGTAACTCGGTGATGCTGATGAATCTGACGTTTCTTGGCCATCTAACGGGCAGGCCGGAGTATTTCGATGATGCTTCGAGACTGGGCCGGGCACTCTCACACGAAGTCGACAGGGCCCCACAAGCCCACACGCACCTCCTGAGCGCGCTTGATCTCGCCCTCGGTCCCTCGTATGAGACGGTTATATGCGGCGACTCGCGCTCAGAAGATACCCAACGCATGCTGATGGCGCTTAACAATGATTTCCTGCCGTATAACGTTGTAATTTTCCGTCCCGCAGAGACAGAGCAGCCTGAAATCGCGGAAATCGCTCCTTTTACGAAGTTCCAGACGTGCATCGACGGGAAGCCCACCGCGTACGTCTGTCAGAATTACGCGTGCAGCGTGCCAACGACGGATACAGGTGAAATGCTGCGCATGTTGGAAAAAAGGCGTCGCGGCAATCGCTGATAAGTCGTGAAATTAGTCAAAGCGAGCAGACATGGACCGAGTGCCGACCCAAAGTCTGGAGACGCGTACTCCTTGTGAGTTCGCTCAAGGTTCGAAACCGTCACACGCGTGGTCATCAGTACTCTGCCTTCTTTTTCCCCGCTCCACTTTACGGGATATCCGCGAGCAGTTGCATGAAGCCTAAGCTACCACGATCTTGCTATCTGTGAAGGGCAACTCTCCGGCGGCTATTTCTGCATAACCTTCGCTACTGAGTAATCCACAGCCCACATAGCTCTCTTTTTTGCACCGTTATCAAAAAAATAAGTTGGACCAGTGAAAGACGGTAATATAGCTTGAGCGTTGTCGTTTCGCTGCGGCTAGCTTTTGTCGTGTAATGGAAACAGATTGTTTCTTGGAAACGACGCTAAATCACTAAGGGCGGAAGGATACGTTACACCGAGGCCTTGTCGAACACTCCTTCAAAGACTTCGCCCATCAACGATCTGGTCATTCGGCTCTCGCGCTCGTGGAGCCCTGCCGCAGACATCAGGGCGCGGATTTCAGCTGTCGGTGCGCCATGCTCCGCTCGAGTCGGCTCGCGAATAAACAGTCTGCCGCGCGGCTTCAACTTTCGCACCAATATCTCCACTTTTTCTTGCCGCTGGTCCATCTCTACGTGGTGCAACACGAAGTGCACGACAACAATGTCATAGGCGTTATCAGCTATGTCAAGTGCAGCAATGTCACCAAGCTGATAGTCCACATTGGGGTACTTTTTCAGCCTTTTTTGTATGGTCTCCATCCATACTTTAGAAACATCGACGCACGTCAAGTGGCCCTTACCTGGCAACAGGCGTTCGGCAATGTGTCGTGATATGCGACCCGAGCCAGATCCATAATCCAGCACCACCTCATTGCCTGTCAGACCGAAGCTCTCTACGTAGCGCTTGTAAGGGCGTGCCACGCCATATCCCAACAGCACCGTGAAAAATACCTGCAAGCGACTCGGTTCACTGCTCACTTAGATCCCCCCCCGCATTGCGGAATTTGTATTGGGTATGAAACAAGCCGCAGCATAAAGATTCTTATTCGAGCTCGATTCTTTGCTCTGCTAGGAAGACCCTTAACGATGAGTGCATCAAAGGCGGCCGGTAGATGACCTGAAAAATAAGGCCGAAACATCGTTTCGTAAATAATCAAGAACATTTGTTGATAAAGAAACATTCGACAGGAGCAGCTACACGAGTGCTTTGACAAACCCAGCCGATTGATTATTACTAGAGCGTCCAGTTAGCAAGATGGCATCGTGCGCACAAGAGGAAACGTTAATTTTTTTCTTGGGATGTGTGGCCTACTCTATAGAAATTATCCTTTTCTTTCTTTTCTTTCGGCCTCCTATTCTGCTGCCCAACCGGTCAATCAAATGGCTTATCACTTTTTGATTTCTCGACGTGACGCGTTCACCCATTTTTGCTCGCCTCTGGAAGTGCACATTTTTGCGATTTGTTCGCCCATTTATACAAACTATCCCTTTTTTTCCTATATTCTCCTAGTTCTTGAGGGACAGCGCACAACAGACATACTAATTTCGACCCTTAGAGCTCACTACGTCGTTCTTTTTTGAACTTCGACATCTCTGAGTAACCACACGAACTGCAGCACTAGCGCTGCAACTTTTTAGTCATTTTTTGGCACTTCCAGCGGATATCTGCAGCACCTCGCCGCACATCGTTTATATCACTTCGGGAATTGATAATAATGCTGCAAGCATGCAGCTCTGTAGAGTGTTTGTGCTGCAATTTAAGTCACTTGCAGCTACTTTACATCAGATTGAAAGAGCAAACGAGGGGAGTACATGGCGCAAAAAAGCGGAAAGATTCGTTATTCGGTTGCATTGTCGTCCGACTTGGCGTCGCTTCTCAAAGAGCAGGCCGCAACTGAGAGTAAATCGCTCTCGGCATTCTTGGCTCAGATAGTCCAAGAGCGCTACGCAGAGAAAAAAACATTGGCCGATTACGGACGTGAAATGGAAGCACTGCAAACCAATTCTGAGGAGGCGTTGCAGCTGCAACGCGCGGAATACGAAAAACAAGTCCAAAATCAGCGTGCGGAAAGCGCAAATATAGTACAACGCGTGCGCGCTGAACACGAGAAAAAGATTGAGAAACTTATCACTGAGCATGATGCTGAGATACAGCAAATCCGCGCCGACTGTGAGAAGCAAATGCGACAGCTTAAGGCAGACCGTTCTGCGAGTATCCAACAGCTGGAGAACTCGCTCGAAGAACTTGAAAGTGTTACGCAGAAGCTCGATGCTAATCTGAAAGAATCTGGAGAGCGCAACCGCGCTTTGATGGAACAGCGGCGGGAATCAGAAGCCTCGCACCAAACGGGTGTGATTGACCTGCAGCACCGCGTTGAACTCCTGGAAAAGGACAAAGCAAGCCTCGAAGCGGCACTACAAGTTGAGAAGGGCCACTCGCTCGAATTGAAAGCCGATAAGGAGACCCTGCAGAAGCAAGTCGAATTGCTGACGTTGCGATTACCCGCCCAGGGTCGATTTTTGGTCTCGGATATTCGGTCCGAAAAAGAAAACCGTTAAGCCGAAAATAATCCACAGGATCTGGAAACATGGAAGAAGCAGACCGCACGATGTGTGAAAAATGCATGACCATTAACGACGCAAACGCTGAATTTTGCAGACGATGTGGCGAACCACTACCACAGAATGCGCCAATGCCTGAACCTCAGCAGCAAGACATCGCGCACTACGGGCCAAGCGCCGAGCTGCCCGAGCCACCCCGTAACGCACTCGATGAGTTGATGCACCTTGGCATTGGGAGACTCATCGAATTTGGCATACGGTTTGGATTCGTTCTCGCAATCGCTGAAGTTATCGCGCTTGTAGTCATCGTCATCATCGTCATCGTGGTTGCAGTTGCATTAGCGCTGCTCGGCGTTAGCATAGGAAACCTCTTCTTTGGGAACTTAACGTCTTTGGGGCGAGTCTGAGGCGTTACAGCGTCAAATTGACGACTTATATAAAATGCGACGCCTAAGAAGGTGGCCCTTTGATTGGGGCCAAAAAAAGTGAGAACCTACAGGAAGTCGGATCCCCCTAGGCTGGACAGCCCCCTCGCGAGATCTCCTAGGTAGTGGGTTATCGCCAGCAGCAAATGGGTCACCAACCAGCCTGTCACATTCTGCGCGTGGAACGGGCTTGGGTGCCTCGACACAACGCGACCGCGAAGACCAACGCCCCGGCCAACACCCACCACGAGTGGCATGATGAGCGGTGCCTGCCTCCGCTGCTGGCGCAGGGCAAGCCAATACGCCAATGACGCCGCAAAAACTAGGTAGTCACGCGTGCCCCGCGCCTCATATGACTCGTTGCTGTGGCCATATTCACCGTGAAATGAACGTTTTGGGAACTCATTATTCGCTCAAGCTCTTCCGTGCGTCGGTCGAAGCACGCTGTTCACGGCGTTGGCGAGGCGCTCTGCACACTTGTTGCAGTTCGGATCGTTGGTCGTGTTCACGCAGCCGAAGCGAAGGCCATACAGACAGGCGCCGTTTTTTATGCTCGTTACGTTCGTTGCCATAAGGTTCATCTCCAAGCTACCCTGCTCAGAGTAGTTTCATAAGGCCGCGTGAGACAGGGATTGTGTGGGAAAGCGTGACAGCACGTTTGTATGGGAAAGCGTGACAGCACGTTTGTGTCACACCTGCGTGCACAAGCCGGGGAGTGTACGCGATGCCCGCAACCTTGTGCGCTGCGCTCCGCGGGTCAGTATCCTTAAGACAAGCTACTCAAATACCACCGAAACGAGAGGTTAGGCAGATTATGGCAAGTATTCTTATAACCGGGTGCAGAGGGGGCATAGGGCTCGATGTGGCGTGCAGGCTGCTCAAGAGAGGACATAGGGTCTATGCAACCGTTCACAAGGAGGACTCAGTCGATGAATTGCGAACTGTTTTGACGTCGTTCGGCGAGAACTTTGTGGTAGAAAAACTCGACGTCACTGCAGTAAACGACATCTACAAGGTCGATGAGTGGGATATCGATGTCTTAATCAACAACGCCGCTATCGGCGATTCCGGCCCGTTGGCCGAAATAGACCCTCAACGAATAAGCGCCGTGTTTGAGACAAACGTGTTTTCAGCGCTGCGACTGACGCAGAAAGCATTGCCTCAGATGATCGCAAAGGGTGGAGGACGCATTGTATTCATGGGCTCAATGGCAGGCCTTATTCCCATGCCATTTTACGCACCATATGCCATGACAAAATCTGCCCTCGAAAGTGTCGCGTCCTCTTTGCGAACCGAACTGAAACCATTTGGCATCAAAGTGATTCTCATCAACCCCGGAGGGTATAACACAGGCTTCAATCAGAAAAACCTAGCGAAAAAATACGAGTGGATGGACGTAAATGGGCTCTATAAAGATCGCATGGGATACGTCCGCGAAGGGGGAGAGCGACTGATAAAGCGCGAGGTACAAGACACGGGTAGCATTGCAAAACAAGTTGTTAAGGCGGTCGAATCCCGGCGACCAAAGCGGAGATACGTCGCTCCTAAATGGGAATGGATTTTTCTTCCACTCGTTCGCAGGTTTGGCTGAGTTCCATATGACTTGGTATTCTGGCTGCGATGCGCCCTCGCGGGACGGAGGGTGTCAATTACGATCGGTGGCAAGACGGCGTGGCGGTGCGCGTACTAACCGGCGATAACAAATAGTTATCACTCCTGACGGCAGTTTCTATTACGTAATAGGCATACTATCAGATCTTCTCGTCATAGTACTGATCCCTAGTATCTTGCTCCTAGCGATCATTGTAATCACCCACTTGCTTCGGTTGTTTATGCTTGTCGCGCTGGTGCACTTGTAGTGTGGGTCTTGTTTTTCCGAAATCCTCGAAGACCGGTTGCTTATTAGATTCGCGCTTTGTTTCTTCAGCCGAAACGGAGACCCCGTAACGGACTTCGCTCATGATAGCGAATAGACTTGACGAACGTGCTGACGTTGCGGAGGAGCGGACAAGCAACTGGATATGGCGATAAGTGGATATTGAAGGAGAATAAGACAGCCCAGCAGAGATAAGATGGTCTATTTAGCAGAGCTATTCCCAACGACGACTGCAGCTTCAATATTCTTTGTCGTTTACGCGGTGTGGCTGTTGAGCGAGCTCGTAGTTGGGGGCATTATCCCACACTCGCGTCGCCGCGGCGCCCCGATCAGATACGAAGACAAGAGTTCGCGCCCACTGATAGCACTGAGCATGTTTGTGTCCCTTGTGATAGCCTTCCTCTTTGCCTCTTCTGGTATTGCATCGTTGCCAAGCTGGGCTTTCTATCTCGGGATCGGCCTGATGATCGCGGGTATTGTGCTTCGACAGTGGTCAATTGCCGTGCTGGGGCGTTATTTCTCGCGGACGGTCGGCGTTCAAGAAGGTCAGGCGGTGGTTGACCGCGGGCCGTATCGATTAGTCCGCCATCCCGCGTATACCGGGTCGCTCCTCACCATGGTCGGGCTGGGGTTTGTGCTGCAGTCGTGGGGGGCCGTGCTCGTGCTCATAGCTTTTTTCGGGATGGCTTTCGGCTACCGGATTCACGTGGAGGAAAGGGTTTTAACATCGAAGCTTGGCGATGAATACGTGGCGTACGCGAAGAGAACGAAGCGGCTTATTCCATACGTTCTCTGAAACCTTGTGCGCAGCCGCCACTCTTTTTTGAATAATCACCGGCCTACGCCGACGACGACCGGACGCTCTGGGTGAACCTGTTCAACCTGCACGTCCTCATCAAAATCGCTGGTACGTGTGGGGCATGTTTTCGCTACATATACGCGCGATTCCTCAATAAACAGCAGGCGTGACGAGAGACGAGTTTCGAAACACAGCTGCGATGCTCTACGAATCGATCAAGGTGTTTTCAGCCGTTGGGAGCTTTTGCACCGCTGAAACCGCAGCAGACACGGACGCGAGGATGGCCAGCGCAGCGAAAACCTGGGAAACATCTTGAGAATCGGGCAGGAAGCATTCGAGCGCCTCAAAGAGATCGTTTCGTCATCGCGGTGTGGAACATCGCCGGTATGCATTCGAAACGACGATGAGAAGTGAAAAAATGTGTGACAAACAGCTATGTATCGAGGGGTCGCTTCTATTCTGTGATGGGCGCTCTATCAGATCTTATCGTGCTCGCACTTGTTGTGGCAATCCTTCTTGTAGCATTCATCATATTCCTCCGCTTGCTTCCGTGGTTAATACTCGCGGCACTGGTGCTCGTTCTGATTTGGTTTCTGTTTTTTCGAAACGGTCCGCGAAGCGCGGTCGCGCCCTCTCAGTCGTCTTAAGCGGAAGAATCTGCTCTACAAATTAACTTTGGGCGGTACTCTTATAGGTACGCGCGAGCTGCTCTGGAGCGTTTTCTCGTCCTGCCTACGTTCTCAAAGTATTCCAGCTCTGTATGCGATGCGGTTTGGGAATTTACGAACGGCAGACGCAGCAGTTCTATCTCGTCCCCCTGATGAGACTTGTGTTCTTTGATGTTTGGCACTAGCTTGCCGTTGATGTTCGTATCAGTCGTGCTCTCCGATTTTAGAGCGTGCTCCTAGGAAGAAAGGAAGCCCCCGTCAACGGGGACGATTGCGCCTTGAACATAGCTTGCCAAGTCACTGGAAAGAAAGAGAACGACTTTTGCTACCTCATCAGGTTCACCCCATCGTCCAACAGCAAGCCTTTGCTGAAAATCATATCCGCTCTTGACGAGATCTAGCTTTACGTTGAGAATGGCATCTTTCACTAATGACCTCG
This sequence comes from Methanobacteriota archaeon, assembly GCA_963720465.1. Taxonomy (GTDB): domain Archaea; phylum Halobacteriota; class Bog-38; order Methanoflorentales; family Methanoflorentaceae; genus Methanoflorens. The sequence goes on along the minus strand of OY970393.1, from coordinate 1,845,026 downwards.
TCCCTGACGTTCTTATGGCGCCCGGAAGAACGACATTGACCCGAAAGCCGCTTTTTCCGTAGTCTCGAGCGAGCGATCTCGTGAGTGCGATTACGCCTGCCTTACTCATGCCATAGTGCACCATGTCCTTTTTGAACGGCAGAACTGCCTCAATGGAAGAGACGTTGACGATGATGCCCCCCCTTTCCTTTCTCAACCGAATGAAGTTCTGACACATCCAGAAAGCGGAGTTCATATTTACGTTAAACACTTTTTCTAGGAATTCCTCGTCGACGTCCAAGTAGCCCTCCATAGGATAAACGCCGGCGTTGTTTACGAGAATATCGGGCGGGCTTTCGGCGTCGAGACTAGCCCAAAACTGATCGATTCTCTTCTTGTCAGCCAGGTCAATTTCATAGGTAGAATGCTGGCAGCGGGCGGTTTCTAAACAGCCAACCGTTTTAGAAAGTCCTTCCGGGTTAACGTCTAGAAGTGACACAGATGCTCCAGCTTCGGCGAATCGTAGAGCGATTGCTTTTCCTATGCCGGAAGCAGCACCGGTGACTACGACTTTCTTACCAACGAAAGTCGTGGATTCGGCTAGCGTGAGTCTCTCCTTTGCCATGTTGATCTTGAAGAACGTCTGTGCAGCTTGATCTATTAGTTTTTCGTCATACTAGCATTCGATAATAGGAACGTGCCGTTAAGAAACCTCATCAGGCAAGGTCAGAATCTGCTAGTCAGTGAACCTGAATCAATTCAACGCCTCGTCTACTAAACTATTAATACGAGCGCAGGGTCTGTACGGTTATAGTAGATGATAGGATGCACGAACCTGTTACTCAGAACCGCTAGTGTAGACTCGTCACGTCCAATCGAAGCAAGTCGACAGCTCCATTATGCTGGGAACCACGGACCGGTCATCGTATGGAGCGTTACAAAAAAGTGCAACCTCGCGTGCTCGCACTGCTATATTGATGCGGCTAATGCAGCTGCTGCCGATGAGCTGAACACGGATGAAGCACTCAGGCTCATAGATGATGCCGCGACCTTGCACCCCCCTGTCATGCTTTTTTCCGGGGGCGAGCCGCTCATAAGACGTGATACCGTTGAGCTCTGCGCATATGCTGTCTCGAAAGGACTGAGAGTTGGCCTCTCTACCAATGGAACCCTTATCACACAAGATTACGCTCGAAGGATCGCAGAAGCGGGCGTTTCGTATGTCGGCGTGAGCATTGACGGGGTGGAAGCGACGCACGACAGGTTTAGAAATGAGAGAGGAGCGTTTAGGAAAGCACTTGAAGGACTGAAAAACGCGAAAGATGCGGGCATAAAAACGGGCATACGGTTCACGGTCAACCGGCACAACGCCCCCGACCTGCCTGCAGTTACCGATCTTCTTATTAGGCACCAGATCCCCCGCTTTTGCTTGTATCATCTCGTGTACGCAGGGAGGGCAAGTGCCGAGATGGATATCACCAACGAGAAGCGAGTTGAGATGATGGACTACCTCATTCAACGAACGAAAACGCTTGCAGACCACGGAATCGAGGTACTCACCACCGACAATCACGCAGATGGCATCTATATACTAAATTCGATCGAAAGTGCCGATAAGAGCGCTGTGATATCCCTCCTTGCAGCACACGGGGGCTGCTCTGCAGGACAGAAGATCGTCAACATCGATCCAAATGGAAACGTGCGGCCCTGCCAGTTCTGGGAGGGCGCAGTGGGCAACGTACGACAGAGCAGCTTGAGCACCATATGGAACAGCCAGAATGAACTCCTCTCGATGTTACGTGACAAAAAATCGCACCTTAGGGGGCGTTGCAGCACGTGTAGGTATGTAGAGATATGCGGTGGCTGCAGGGTGCGAGCATCCAGAATGGGCGACCTTTGGGGAGCGGATCCAAGCTGCTACCTGAGCGATGAGATGATACGAGGTGGCAGCACGTGAAGATGCCCGCCGTCGTGGCGTGGGAAGTCGCACGAGAATGTAACCTTGCGTGTGGCCACTGCAAGGCAGATGCAGGCGGAACGGGAAGAAGCAAACGAAATGGAGAGAGAGAGCTCACCACTGATGAAGCGTGCACGTTTGTCGACGAACTTTCAACGTTTCACCCTCTTCTCATCCTCACTGGCGGCGAACCGCTCTTACGAAAGGATATTGACATCGTGATCGAGCACGCTGCGACTTCTGGCGTGAGAGCCGCGCTTGCAACAAACGGGACGTTAGTCAACGAAAAGAGGGCTAGAATGCTGAGAGACGCGGGACTCACTATAGCCTCAATTAGCATTGACGGTGCAGATGCTCAGTCGCACGATTCGTTACGAGGTGTGAGCGGGGCGTATCACGATGCACTTAACGGGGCTAAAGCATTGAAAGAGGCGGGGATTGCGGTTCAGATCAATACGACTGTCACCAACGCTAACGTGGCGTCGCTCCCTCGGATCTATGACATAGTGCGTGAATCCGGCGCAGCGGCGTGGCACGTCTTTGCCCTTGTGCCTACGGGCAGAGGCCGTGTGACCGATCTCGTCTCAACGTCTGACTATTATGAGACACTCAAATGGCTTGATGAATATGACAGGAATGGGACTCTCCCCATACGACCAACGTGCGCCCCGCAGTACCGGCTAAAAGAGCGACGTAAAGGATGCCTTGCGGGTTTGAGTTACGTCTTCGTTACGAGCAGCGGGACGGTCCAACCCTGCGGGTATTTTCCGGTACCGGTAGGAGACGTACGACAGACGAACTTGAGCGAGATATGGGAGACGTCCCCCATTTTAGCGTCGCTGCGCGAACCTGCAGCATTTACGGGGGCGTGCAAAACGTGCCGTTATTCAGACACATGCAGGGGCTGCCGGGCACGGGCACTAGCAATGAGCGGTAATTACCTTGGTGACGACCCGTATTGTGGTGGCGCGTGGCAATGAGAACCTTCGATGCGATTGACTCACTACTGATAAACTTGCTGCAGGACCAGTTCCCGCTAACAAAAGAACCATTTAAAGAGCTGGCGAAGACGCTCGACATTCCTGAAGACGAAATCCTTGCCAGAATTCGAAAGCTAAAGGCCGATGGGGTGATACGGGAGATCGGCCCAATCTTCAATTCAAAAATGATCGGGCTCGTAAGCACGCTTGTTGCCTTACGAGTTCCGGAAAATGCAGTCGATATGGCTGCTCAAATCATCAACTCGTATGCGGGGGTGACGCACAATTATGAGCGGGAAGGCGAATACAACATCTGGTTTACCCTCGCTGCGGCATCAGACGAAGGGCTTGCCTCGACGCTTCAAGAAGTAAAAGGAAAAATACACCCCCTGGGTTCGCTTGTCGTCCCAGTCAAGCGAGTTCTCAAGCTAAAAACGAATTTCACGATATAAGAACGTGCACGAAAAGAGCACTTACGAAGCAGCAGACAACCGAATAATACGCGGTCTGCACCGCGGTTTAGCAATTAAGAGTAGGCCGTTCCTCGCACTTGCGCAGGAGCTCGGAACGACAGAAAATGAGCTGTTAGAGGTCATACGCTTATTAATTGCTGATGGCGTCATTAGGCGGTATGGCGCGGTAGTGAGGCATGATCAGGTAGGGTACTCGTCAAACGTCCTCGTTGCATGGAAAATTCCCGAAGAGCGAATTGATGAATTTGAAGCGGTAATACGGGATCTAACGGAGGTAAGTCACGGGTATGAACGAATGAGCTACCCTGAATGGACGTACAACGTCTACACAATGATCCACGGTCATTCAAAAGACGAGTGCCTCGGCGTGGTAGGGCGTATCTCTGGCGCCATTAACATCAAAGAGTACAGATTACTTTTTACTAAAAGGGAATTTAAGAAGCGTAAACTCGATTTAGACGGACTTTAGATCTAGTTAGAGTTTACGGCATCGAGTAGCACGGTAAAACACAAGTCCCAGCCCTATATATAGGACCTCGCAAGGCCTTGCAGATGCGTTGAGATAACCAATAATTCCATTTTTGCTGTTTGTGCAATCTATTACGCAAATCTGCTAGACGCTGATGGAAGACGAGATAAGTTATCAACAGTTAGCAGTTGGCTGATCCTGATACGACTCATTCCACTGCAGAGCCTTAATCATTTTAAGGACACCGAAGAAAAACAAATAGACCAGTTAATAGCCCGTAGGAAAGCGGAAGGACGAACAATGAATACCTTCTGTCTCTTCGTTCCTGATGAGATTATTTATGCTGCCGCGACAGCTCGCGGTGGACGGCGTCGGAAAAAAAGAAGCCACACCACAAGGAGGAGGAACGCGACCACGATCAACAGCGGGATCAAGTGGATGATGATGATGATGATAGCGAGAAGCGCGATCACCAAGACGAGTGCTATGAGCGCGAGGTCTGCTAGTGTGCCCATACGCGAGTAGAGATGCCCGCTCGATATAAACTATCGTGCCCACCAGTTTCGGTTTTTGAGGCTCTCTCATTTGGCCACCATTAGACAGGAACGCTTTTTGTGGTTGGCAACCTCACATATGCGTGATACGGCAGGTCACATGATGATACTTTCTATGACTCTAATAGGGGTGCAGGTATGAGCGACGAACGGATAGCCACCTTAGAAAGACGCGTGAAAGAACTAGAGACGTGTTGTGAGAAGCTCAAGGCCTATGTGGATGACTTAGACAAGCGGAAGGCAGATCGAACGGCTGATCGACCGCTAGTATATTTTCAACCAGCAGAGGTCCCGCGTTTTGAAGGCAGCCAAAGTGAGCTCACGAGGCAGCAAAGACGATAGTGGTATCGCGTGCGCCGTGTTGCGTTACGGCTGTTGCCTGTCGCACGTGAGTCTTTCGAAGCGAGAACGCTAGCGGGCTTTAACCGCCGTCCATCAGATCTCGAAAGGGTGCTTGAAATGACGAAACGACAAAAGTCGGATTCGCGAAAGGAAATGTTATTACCACGCATTGCCGATAAAAAGCCCAAGTGTTCTTCGTCACATGTTCGAGGATATTAGCAACTGGGTAACTGTCGTCAGCTGGATTGTCACCTTATTCGAGGTCGTAGGCGCCGTCATCATCTTCTACGCAAGTGCGCGCGTCGTAGTGGAGCTCGTGAGGCCTGCCCTTCGCCGACACCCGCCTAACTACACCGCCATCCGAGTGGACTACACCTCGAAAATCGTTCTAGTTGGAGCTTTTTGTCGCGAATGATCTCGTAAGGACGATCCTCAGTCCTACGTTGGATCAGGCTGTTATTCTCGCATTCATCGTCGGCATCAGAACGGTAGTAGGCCTCTCCCTAAATAAGGAGTTACGAGACACCGCCAAATGACGAAGACTGCAGATCAAGGGTGACGCGCTCCGTCAACAAGATTCAGAGTCCAGCCCAATAATCGACAAAAAAGCGGCAGAAACGAAAAAAGAATTAATGAGCTAGAAGCGTTTAAACCCCCTCTCTGCGCGCGGTCAGATAGTTATGAAGCGCCTCCTATTACCTTGTCGAAAAAAAAGGTGATTTTTTCAAACCTTTCTTTGTTGCGTTTCGCAAAATCGAAAAGGGCCGCCTTCCCAGCAGGTGTAATTTCAATGAGGATTTTCCTTCTGCGGCCTCCTGGCTCTGTACCGGCGGCCTTGGACTTTTTTGCTTTTACGAATCCACTTTGCTCTAGGCTCCCCAGCACGGGGTAGATGTTTCCTGGTGTCGGGGAAAAGTAACCCTCGGTTATCTCGGTGATGATCTTGGCGATCCTATATCCGCTGAGTTCCCCCTGCTCGTTTAGAACGTATAGCACAAAGAACGCATACAGCTTTTCCGCCATGAGGAGCACTATACAGAAAGATATTTAAATATATATCTCTGACATATATATCGGTGACCGATTTATGGACAAGAGAAGAACCAACTCGCCTGCTGCTTTCGATAATCCGGCTGCTGAACTTAAACGCACGGCAATTCTCAAACTGCAACTAAGGGACGTGACAGTGAATGAAGACAATCGTTAACACCGGACGGAAGATTCGGGCGCCGAGGGCCTCGAGCGGGTTCGCTGCGTTCCGTGGGCCGGGGAGACGTTAGCGATGCCAAACGCAATAACGAGCTTCCTAACTGACGTCTATTCGATTTGGCTCAGAGAGATGACCCGGTACGTCAGAGCCCGGTCGCGAGTCGTTATCTCGTTCGTTCAACCGATGGCGTGGCTCATCATATTCGGAGTAGGATTCAGCGCATCACTCGGCTCATCACTGCAATTCGCCGGGTCGACAGGCACGACGAATTACCTCGACTTCCTGGTCCCGGGGCTCCTCGGCTTTATGGCAATTCTTAACAGTCTTACCTCGTCCTCAGGGATGAGCTTCATGTTCGACAAGCAGTTCGGCTTTCTCAAAGAGATCCTCGTTGCTCCGGTCGCACGATCCTCGATACTCCTCGGCAAGGCGCTTGGAGGAACGACTACGGCAATGATCCAGGGAATTGTCGTCGTTGTCGTTGCAGCATTTCTCGGAGTAAGACTATCAGGCCCTCTGGGACTTCCCGCTGCGTTCGCCCTCGTCGTGGTGACTATGTTCTTCATCACCATGGGTTTTAGCGAGCTGGGGATGAGCTTCGCGTCCCAGGTCGAGAGCATCGAGGGTTTTCAGGTGGTGGTGGTCTTCTTGGCCTTGCCGCTCTCTTTCCTGAGCGGCGCGCTTTTCCCCGTCACTTCGCTGCCCGGCTGGATGAAAGCGCTGGTAGATATCAATCCGCTCACGTATGCCGTTGACGCATTGCGGTACGCCTTTACAGGACTGCACGCGTACCCTCTCACGCTCGACTTCGGCGTCGTTGTTGGATTCTTCATTCTGATGACCATCATCAGCACCCTCCTGTTTAGGGACGTGCATTGATATTAGTACGCACTTGGTGCGGGTGCTGGTGCCGCTCGTGTGTGCTCAAAAGGTGCGCGCTCAGCACATCCTGAAACGTATAACGCACTTCCTAAGCCGTGTGAATTGCGTCTGCTAACACGCGAGCGTAAAACGCGTAACGTTTATTGCTCTCCCTTATGCTCGTCGGTCTGAAAGACGTGGCAGAACAATAGTGGCAGCACGTTACTGGTAGTAGCACGTGAGTCTCCCCGCAACGCTGGACGCATGCTGACATCACCACGCGCCTCTGCCAAGACGCAGATCTTGTTGAGCGCGCCGGGGGGACGACATATGGACGACATATATATGTAGCTCAGCGCCTTTTCGTTCTTGAGGGTGTGACCATGACTAAAGAACACGATAAAGATGAAGCACTGACGTTGTCCGTTGAGCACGCCGCACGCCTTATAGGCATTAGTCGAACGACCGCATATCGGATGGTGCAGTCCGGCGAGTTGCCGGCCCTACGAGTCGGAAGGCGCGTCCTCATTCTTAAGAAGCCTTTGATGGAAATGCTGGAAGCCGAAGAACACACGGAATGAAGCGCGTGCTAAACGGGCCCTCAAGCCCCACGTGTCAAACATTCCCTTTTTTAATATAAGGTAGCAAACGGTTTTCGCGATCCGCCTCCATAGTAGAATTGGCTAATCCATGGCGTGGTGGGGTCTGCCTCACCACATCCTCTACCACGCGGAAGGCTTTGTTCAGCCACACTCGCAGGACGAGCAGGCAAAAGGTCATCCGTAGCGGTGATCTAAGACGATCTAAGGTGCAAAAAAAGCGTACGACGCGGTTCGTTTAAACCCGGGACGATCGGACAAGTGGCACGATTTAGCGGAGTTTTAAGGCCACGTAATTTAGAAAAGAAGCGCACTATAGGGCCCCCTTAAACCCGCTGCGTATAAACTACCCCGTGCAAGTGCAAAAGACAGTTGAAAAGGTCGGGGTAATTGATCGCAAACCATGCTGAAGGCACTTCATGCTATTTCAAGGGGAACGTATCGGCCACACTATCGGTAGCACCCGCGAAGGACATAATTATCGCCCGGTTTGGAACGCATTTTAGTTGAAGCTGCTATGTCGCGGCAGAAGCGCGCCGTTAACCGCATCCGCGACGCGCTTTGCGCACTTGTTGCACTTCAGATCGTTCGTCGTGTTCGCGCAGCCATCGCTTTTTTCGCGTGAGGCTATTTTACTTTCCGCGCGCACATACAAAGTTTAACTGTGAGGTCATCCAAACGGTATGTCTATGAAACAAGCGTTTGGCGGCGTGGTGTGCGACACCGATACAGGTATCCTTCTTGCGCGGAACGAGCACCAGTTCTGCATTGAAACGCTGAAAACTGGCCTCAAGAACGTCGACCTGTTCCGGACGCCTAGCGGGTGCTATTTCAAATACGAAAAAACAGTGCCGTTCTTTGGCGACGACGATGAGCGCGACCCGGAACTGACGCCACTAACCCCACAAGAGGCGGTAATCGTGTACAACAAGCTTACGGACAGGAGGCTCGAATTCGAAGACGCCTTTCCGGACATCGAGTACGCGGACGCGTAAATGGACGCAGTAGCACACGCCCTTGCTGGTGCACGCGGAACACCGTCAGCCTCTCGCGACCTTCGAAAAAGACGCGAACTCTACTGCGGTCTGTATCTTCGGCAGCACCCGAGAGCAAACAGCCATCGTTGTCCCGGGCACTTTGCGAGCATGGAGCCTCGAAGCTGTTGCGTGTCGTAGAAACGCTCGTCAATCTCCTCATCGTTATCGTGTCGGATACCACAAAGATGGCCATCGCCTCGCAGTTCTAGCCCATCAAATCGCTGCTGGAGGTAGGGCGTAACCACCTCGTCACGCCATTTAACGGCTGGATCTTTCCCGTTGCCGTTTTCAGCGCGCCACTGTTCGTACTGCGTTCCGCCGACTTCCCAGCGCATTGCGTCGATGACGCACCGTTGCATAAAGAGTGGAATCTCGTCGTTTTCAATTCGCCTGTTTATCCGCAGCGCCGAGGCGACACCCGCGTACAGCAGTCCGCCCGTTTGTGTGCTTGCTACATTTGTCGCTATAACGTTCACCTCTGATCTAGCCTGCGCACAAAAACGCTATAAGGCCGCGTGAGGCAAGAATTGCGTGTAAACGCGTGACACCGCGTTCGTGTCACAGCTCGGCGATGACTGCTTCAAAGCCCAACTTAACAAAGAACAGCCGATGCGCAGCGCCCGCGCGACAAAACCGTAAGGGGCTTAAAGCGGTCTCGCCTACACTGTAAACAGCAGATTATCGCAAACCGCAAAGCTGCTGCGGTCAGCACGGAGCGGGGTCCGCCGCGCGTAATAAGAGACGATTCGAGGTAGGGCGAGCGGCGGGCCTTAAGCTCCAGTATCAAGCAGCGCCGTTTGGGACATACAAACGGCTTCCTTAATTTTGAAACCTTTTTCTGATTTTGAACTTGAACTGACAATTTTTTTGAGCCAGGTATTCATTAGGAACGAATGTTGCCACCTAAAACGAGACGCTCTGCACTCTGCTCAAGCGATCAACGCCCAAACTCCTCTGCCAGAAGTAGATTGCGCGGGATTTCAAACGCTGCGTTTGCCCCCGCGAAGCCTGTCGACGTCAAGTCGTTCGCGACCGCACAGGAATTTCTTCCCCCCAAGATGGAACAGAGGCTCAATGCGCTCGTTGAGAGCACCGTCCTTCATTGCATCAGGGTCGCCTGATTTTGCCACGACTTCGCCGATAAAGATGGTGTGGTCTCCCGTGTCTACTCTGTCAACGATGCGACATTCTACGTGGGTCGGGCACTCGGCAATCCTAGGCGGTTTGACCGCGACAGCGGGTATGGGCGTCAACTCCGTCGCCTGAAACTTGTCCACGTTCCTTCCTGACCGGGTCCCAACGGCCCACACCTGTTCGAGCAACTCCCTCGTCGGCAAATTAATGACGAATTCATCGGTTAAGCACTCATACGTGTAGCGTTTTCTTGAAACACTTACTGCTACGAGCTCCGGATCGTGCGAGGTGCTCATTATCCAAGCGAAGGTCGCCACGTTTGGCCGGTTGGCACGATCAATGGTCGTCACTAGGCCGACGAGTTGCGGGGCAAACACGGTGCTTGCCGCATTTTCGAAATTCTTTTTTTCTTTCATACAATTCTTTTTTTCTTTCATACGTATAGTCCAGTTCGTGCGTTGCTTCTTTGCTCAGCTAACGCAGGATTCACTTTGAGCCTGTCTAAGGGATCTTAGCCATCGCACGTTGATGCGCTTTCGCCTCGCCCTGCATTCGGAGTTGGGCCTCACTCTTATGCTCGACAAGCATGCTAGTTTTTATAAAAAACAAAAAAAGTAACGGCCAACGCTTTGTGCTTGCGTTTCACCGTTAGAACTCTGCGACTTAGGCGATTGAATATGCTTCCCCATTACTCAAGTTCAAGCTTAACGCCACCAATTCTAGGCGCCAGCGCGTTGTAAATCAGTGCTATAATTGCTGTTATGATGTACCCGCCAATGAAGCCGCCGATAATGCTGCCGATAATGACACCTAGTGCGCCAGCCGCTCCAAAGCTAACATAGCTAGAAAGCGAGCTAGGCAACGACGCAGCAAAAGCTGCGAGGCCGATCGCATAAATTATTCCTTCAATGAGTCCCAGAATGGCGCTAATAACAGCACCCATCAACGCGACTGGCCCAACCGGAATCCTTGTGATCGTTTTCACGTCTCCCATTTTGTCACCTCCTTTTTGTCTATCGTTAACAATTAATGAGTAACGCTACTTATTGATTTAGATTTGCGGCGCTTTGTTGTCGCCTTAAGGCTATTTTTCGCCGAAATCAACGAAAGAGATTGAGCCAGCGTCAATATTTATCGTGATTGGAAGACGAAGTCTGAAGAAGCAGTGCTTGAGTCCGATTTTTTACCCGCAAGTTCCATCAAGGCCACGGCAACCGCGCCTCACGTGGACAGCATCAAAAAAATAAACATAAGCGGTGAGGTATGAGGGGTCGACGTTATATCTGCAAGAACCTAAAGCCAGAAAGGGACACTCGCTGTACTGCCAGCACCGGAAAAAATCCTAACAAACTACAGAACAAAACCGAGAATGGAGCACGGGCCCGGTAGCCGTAAGAGAAGACGGTTTTCGAGGCAGGCCAGATCGCGGGTCCGGCTCCTATTAATCACGGCATAATTAAGCTCTACACGATCGTATTTAACGTTTTCGCTCGCATTTTGCGCCTTTTTTTAAAATCTGGACTCGAAATGAAGGTATTTTATGTAAGCAAGACCTTCTTTTTCGCAACGAGCACCGCCATACGCGTATCTGCTAAAGAATTTGTAGCTCGCGATGCTCCATTGGAACCGATATTTGTCGCACGCTTATGCGCCTCTTTAAGTAGTTTCTAGCTTCGCTGCTACTGTATTTTTCTGGTAGTACCACAAGTGTCACGAAAAGAAGCACACTATGGGCTCCGCCTAATCAAAAAGCGCCATGCTCACTATCAGCCAAATTGACAGCGAGAGGAATCTGTTATTTGCGTCATCAGCGTCCGCAGATAGATTGCTCGAGTACGCTGGCGAATACAAATTGCACCGGAAACAGCTGCAACTATTGAGTGGAAAAACCAGGCTAACCTGTGGTGTGCCGTGGGTATGACTTGCCCTTACCTTAGTAAGACTCGGGCTGGCGATTCCGGCAGCGCAAAAAAAACTCTTTGATAGTCGCTTGAGGGTTGCCGGCAACGTGTAATTTCGCTTCATCCGCTGTGAAGCACGCTTTCGGGCCAAGACGTCATATCGCTCTTTTTCAAGCACGCATTTCCAAAAAAGATATGCCATCACGCAGAGCGCAGCCTGCTATTTGAGGCAAAAAGGTAAATGCTAATCGCAGCCGCTACAAGAGCACCTGCGGCAAGTGCAGAGGATGTCCCGATGACGTCAGCCAATGCTCCGAACGGAAACGCTCCAAGGGGTCTGATTCCCATGACGATGAGCGTATTTATGCTCATAACGAATCCGATCATGTTCCTGGGAGCGTTGAGCTGGAGAAGCGTGATTGAGAGGGCCGACGAGACGGTTTGCGAGACACCTATAACCACCAGCAATGCAAACGAGACCCAGTAGAGGTGCAGGAGCGAAAAAATGATCACAGAAGATGACATCAAAAGCGAGGACACCGTCAAGAGCCGGCCTTTGTGCGCAAAGTCGCCGAGAGATGCGACGCCAAGAGAACCCACGACGGTGCCGATCCCTATCGCGGTGTACAGCACGCCAAGCTGCCCAGGACTGGTTCCGAGGACCGCCACGCCGACGAGCGCGAGCAGCACGGTATAGACAGCAGCGAAGAACATTAGGGAACCATAATTGGCGAGCAGCTGTGCCAAAAGTGGCTCGTGTAGTACGTAGCCGAGACCCCTGCGTATGTCACGGAGCAGCGAGCTCGTGCTCGTACCGGCCACCTTGGGAAAGCTCATGAGCAGGATTGCGATGAGGACAGCGACGTAACTCAACCCGTTCAGGAAAAAGTCGCCCGCATAGCCAATGACTATCACCAGGGCGCCGCCTAGCGCCGGTCCCACGATAGCGGCGCCGTTGAACACAATCGCGTTTAGGGCTATAGCGTTGGGGAGATCTTCCTTGGGCACGAGCCCCGGAATAAGCGCAAATCGAGTCGGTTGATCAAAGCTGAGCGTGATCCCCGCCAGCATGGCAAGCATGGCGATTTGCCAGAACTGGACTAACCCGGTGATCGTGAGGGCGCCCAGCGTAAAGCATAGACGATTTGTAGGCTTTGTGTAACAAGCAGAAGTCGCCGCTTGTCCACCCTGTCGGCCGTGCTCCCGCCCACGAGGGAAAACACTAGGAATGGGGCCGCCTGGACAAATGAAATCAGGCCCAGCGCGAGCCCAGAGTTATTCGTGAGCTGCAGGACGAGCAGGGACTGCGCAATGACCTGCACTCACGTGCCGACGTTCGACAGGATCATGCCGATCCAAAGGAGGGCAAAGCTGCGGTAGTGCAGCGCCTTGACCGTCTGCGACCTGAGAAGCTTCCGAGGAGGGATGCCCGCTGAGGCGGAGACCGCAGCTTCCGTTTCGAGCACTGCCGCATCACTCGACTCTTTCAAACTCGTCGTCCCTCGCGAAACTGACGTGTGGACAAAGGGGTTTAGCTGGCTGCTTTTTCGCGCAAAAAACCTTATCGCGGCGCGCTCGACGCAGCCGGCCGAGTTCTTTTGGAAGAAAAAAACCGCGCCGTCTTAACGCTTTCTCGCAAAAATCACTTCGCCGATCTGTCTTCTTGCCTCATCAAGAATGTGCTCGATCTGCTGTATCTTCTCGTCATCAAGGTACGAATAGTTGGAAAAGATCGTGCGGGAAATTTCCCCGATACGGCGCCCGACTCCGGGAAGCCAGCTCCATCTTGGCTGAGCGGCGCGCGTACTCAGCCGCTCAACCGTGTCGCGATGCTCGTCCAGGAAGCGTCTACCAGCATCGGTTATGACGTAGATCTTCTTGTTCTCCTCCTCGTTCATAGCGACGCAACCTTGGTCCTCAAGCATCTGCAAAGTTGGATAGATCACGCCTGCGCTTGGGGCGTGGCCGCTCACATCCTCAATAGCCTTAATAATGCCATATCCGTGGAGCGGTTGGTCGCGTAGTGTCATGAGTACAAAAAACTTGATGTTGCCGCGCTCCATCCTCAGGGGCCCAAATTGCGCGACGCCCAGAAACTGATCTTGGGCCCATTGTTTCCATATTCGTCTCGGCACGATAGAGACCTCTTCCTTTTACAATATATCTGAAGCTATGCTTTTTGATATATAACACTTTAGCGCAGCTTGAACAGCTCGAGGGAATGCGCGCTGCTCTGAAAAGCCATCCAGATGCACCAGCTGCTTGCGGTAACCAAAAACTAAAATGCGGTGGACGGCATACACCGACTGTAACAAACCATGCGAATCCACGCAGTTGCTGCGCGAGCGCCAAAGGCTGCGCTGCAGCCTTTTGATTATGAGCTTCATAACCGGGGCCCGTACGACGTCGACATCAAAGTGAGCCACTGTGGCATCTGCCACAGCGATGTTCACCTCATTGATAACGACTGGAATATCTCGCATTACCCCCTCGTGCCAGGACACGAAATCGTGGGCACTGTGGCCGCCGCTGGATCGGCCGTTGAGCAACTCAAAATTGGTGAGCGAGTCGGCGTCGGGTGGCAATCAGGCAGCTGCTTGCGCTGTGAGTGGTGTCTGAACGGCTACGAGAACCTGTGCCAGAGCAAAGTGCTCACGTGTGTGCGGCGGCACGGTGGATTCGCCAATTTCGTTCGCACTGATAGCCGCTTTACCTTCTCCATCCCGGAGTCGCTCGATTCGGCAGGCGCAGCACCGCTCCTGTGCGCAGGCGTTACGGTGTACGCGCCGATGAGGCGCTACGGCGTACGACCACATCATCACGTCGGCGTCGTTGGGATCGGCGGACTCGGGCACCTGGCCCTGCAATTCGCCCACGCTATGGGCTGCGAAGTGACTGCGTTCTCGACGGACCCTGAAAAAGAGGGCGACGCAGCCGCATTTGGCGCCGATCACTTTGTAATAAGCCGCGACCCGGCGCAAATGCGACGGACTGTGCGAACACTCGATTTCATATTAGCAACGGCCACTGCACCCCTTCCGTGGGCCGCTTATGTAGAGGCGCTGCGGCCCAATGGCAAGTTGACGATCGTCAGTCGACTGTCTTCCAACGAGGAAGAAGGTGGGGTGGCGACCCCCACTGCGCTTCTCGTTGCCGGCCAAAAATCGATCGGCGGGAGCGTAACAGGCGGGAGAGCTGTGACGCAAGAGATGCTTGCGTTTGCAGCCCGTCATGGCATTGCTGCAAAAACAGAGATCTTCTCTTGCGCAGACGTAAACAGCGCGGTGGAACGCGTGCGCAGCAACGCCGCACATTATCGAGTCGTGTTGGAGGCCTAACTGATCCAAATCGTGCTTGTCGACACCAGACGGCTACCTCGCTCAAAAAATGGGACCGACCAGTTCAATGCGTTCGTCGAATCTATGCCAGCACTCCAAGAGAGTAGCTCTGCCGCACAGGTCGTCGCGAAATCTGAGCAGCGAATCTAATTGCAGAGCTCGCTTCGCTGGTAATCCTTCTTAAAACGAGGGAAACAGAACGCAAACAACTAAAGAAATAAACGGAGACCGGAGATTGAAAACATGAGGTATCAATGGGACGCTGCCGACTATGAACGACATTCTTCGTCCCAGCAGCAGTGGGCGCGTGACGCAATTCGAGCCCTGAGCCTTACAGGTGATGAACGGGTGCTCGACATCGGGTGTGGCGATGGGAAGGTGACCGCAGAGCTTGCGGCACGCATTCCGGATGGATCGGTGCTAGGCATTGACAGCTCTGAAACGATGATCGAATTCGCCCTCCGCCGGTTCCCTCCGGTGTTTTTCCACAATCTGCAGTTTCGCCTTGGAAATGCAACGCGCCTGACGTACCGTCACGAGTTCGACCTGGTTGTGTCGTTTGCAAGCCTTCACTGGATACGTGACCACCTCGCTGTGCTTGCCGGCATAAAACGGGCGCTTACGCCGTCTGGGCGGACGCTGCTGCAGTTCGGGGGGGACGGCAATGCCGCATTGATCTCAGATGTCGCAAACGAGCTTACCACTGACAGACGCTGGAAAGGTTATTTTGTGGGATTCACCTATCCTTGGTTCTTTTACGGCGTAGAAGAGTATCGAGCGTTTATTGACCGCGTTGGCCTCTCACCAGAACGTGTTGAGCTTATCCCGAAGGACATGGTGCACGATGGGAAAGAGGCACTCAAGGGCTGGGTGCGCACCGTCTTCCTCCCTTACACGGGGCGCCTTCCGGAAGCCTTGCGCGAGGATTTTGTGGAACAGATCGCCAGTGGATACATTGAGCGACGCCCAGCAGATGAAAACTGGCGCGTCCACGTGCAAATGGTGCGGCTGGAAGTAGAGGCAACACTGTAATTACGATCAACTCGGTTGCTTTTATGACGATAAGCGCGGTTGCGCAGGAAACCAAACCACACTCAGCACACCGAAGCGCCGCACACACCGGTGTCTTAATGGCTTGATGCGATCCCCTTTTTTCTCTTTTCCAAAGCCTTGAGGGTCGCGGGGCGAGTCTTCGACGCATAGTGCACGCTGCAGCTTTGCGGATGATTCTCGCGACTCTTGAGAACGCGCATTGCTGGTCAAAAGCAGCGAATGGCTTCGATAAAAACCGCATATTGTCTGTTGGAGCGCGAAGCGACGCATGCGCAGCGCGGACGTCACGGCTTGACTTTCTTTATGACCTCGGCGCGTTCGAGTTTCTTGCATCGCGGGCATCTCAGGAACTTCCACGCGCCATCCTTGCCTATGCCCTGTGGACTTACGAAATTCGTCACACCCGATATCTCGAATTCCTCTCCGCACTGTTTGCAGCGGTACGCGTACGTTTTCGTGTGCCAGCTGACCAGCGCCACGAGCACGACGGCGACGAGGGCAAACCAGAGGATTGCTCCTATAATACGGTTGATAGCAAAGAGAAAAATTGCGCCTGTTACAATTAGTAGCATCCCGACGGCAAAGTAAAGGGCGGTTCGCTCCCACTCGTGCCTAGTGACGTGCTCGTATTGCATTCGTGCTCGCCTCGCATTTCGAACATTACGCTGTGGTTTGCGCGCACTCGGTTAGCACTGAACAGAAGGAGTGCACCATGTCGAACATATAAGCAGGAGAGTGATATTATGCTTTTCCCTTCGTCAAGCGAAGGCAGCCAGGAAGTATATTGGTGTTCCTTACAGATAGACTAAACTTCGGCCGTGGCGCATTTCAGGTGCACGCGTGGCCCCAACGTGCTTCTTAGCTCTGAAACAGGCCTGATCAATCATTTCGGTTCCTATATGGTCAAAAGGGCTATTTTTTAGCTATGCGGAGAAGGACTATCGCCGCCGTAATAGCCGTCGTCATCATCGTTATTGCTATCGCCGGGGCCGCTTTTGTATTGACGCTCCAGGCCCCTCAAGTGCAGGGGGTGTCGGTACCCTCGATCGACAACGTGTCACGTTCGGGCTTCACGCTAACGTTTGTGATAACGCTGTATAACCCGAATGTCGTAGACGTTAACATCAAATCCATTACGTACAACCTCGTATTGACCTCCAGCAACCAGGTCTTGAGCACCGGCTCGTCAGACGGAATCCAAGTCCCGGTGCGCGGGAGCGTCGACATTCCAATACAATCAACTGTTTACTTCGGCGCTCACTCAGCACCGTAGTGCAAGCTCTCTTGGCAAAAAGCTTGACGATGAATGTAAACGGGGTCGTCACCGTGCATCCCCTCTTTATCGATGTCAGCGTTCCCTTCAGCCAGACATTCGATGCATACCCGTACATTAGCAGCCAAGTCAGCAAGATCGTTTGAATTGGATTGCGGGCGTGGTGAACTAGTCTTTTCGTTTTTTTTTTTTTTTTAGCGAACGATTTGACGGAATTTAATTACGTTCGCATACGTTCGTGAAGCAGCAAGAGCCAAGCACCCCGCCTGACCAAAGATCATCGAGGAGGTCGGAAAACTTGGACGAGACTTTTGATCTAATACTGCTAACCGCGAAGTACGACCGCCAGGAACAGCAGGTAAAGGACCCCATTGAAGATGAGCGCTGGTGCCGTTAGCTTCGCTTTGGCCGCAAGCACGCAGACCCAAAGACCCGCTGTGAGAGCAATTACAGCGCTTAGGAGCTCAATGGGCCCAAGCACCCACGACGTGAACGCTACGCCAAATGCCACTGGAATACAACTCTGGAAAACCATTGCCCCCGTTATATTCCCCAAGGCGAGCGCATCCTTGCCTTGGCTGACCCACAGCACGCTATTGAGCTTCTCAGGCAACTCTGTTGCAATGGGTGCGATAACAAGCGCAAGCAGCGTAGCACTTGCGTGGAGCTGCTCGGCGAGATTGACAATCTGATTCACAAAGACCTGCGCGCCTGCTATGATGAGGACTAGCGATAACGCGGTTTGTCCGAGCACGAGCCACATCGAGGGGGTCTGGCGCGCAGTGACGCTTTTTAGCCGCGCTGCCCACGAGTCAAGCGTCAGTGGCTGCAACGGTGCGTCTGACGACCCCTTGCCGGTCTTGAATACGCGCCATACGTACACGACATAAATGGCCACAAAGAGGGGCGCTATGAGCGCTTTCGTCTGCTGAGGTGCGATGAGAGCGACGGTTACAGCACCTAAATAAACGAGGAAAAAGACGCTCAAATCACGCCGCGTTACTTGGCTGTCAAAGTTGATTTTTGCTCCCATCGCCCGACGGCGTCTCAAAATGAGGACGGCCATGCCGGTAATAAACAGCGCGAGGGTTCCCAGCATGAACGGGGCGCCTAAGATCGCTCCAATGCCTATATCCTGTCCAGTCGTTCCAGCGACAAAAAAAATTGCAATAATGGGGATGATCGTTTCGGGCAACGCCGTTCCTATAGCGGCCAACACCGAACCTACGACGCCCTCAGAAAGATTGAACTTGCGCCCGATCCATTCCACGCCATTCGTAAAGAGACTGCTGCCGATGAAGATGAGTGCGAAGCTGACAATGAAGAGAAGAACATTCACCTGCGTGCCCCGGTTGAGATGATGTAGATCAAAGAGTTGTCCCCTTACAGTCCTTCGCAGCCCAAAGACGGCAGACCCGAACTTGGGCCGAATCGTCGCTTCTGCTGCTTCTTGTCGGAATTATGACTTCAAAAGCGCTCCCGAATTAAGTCTCTTCCGGGGATTGGCAAACGTGCCCCCGACCGCGCAAAAGAGAACGTTGCGAGGGAACGTCGAGACAGACGACGCGGCGACTCCTTACATCTGCTGGCGCTACTGGTACTGCCATGCGAACCCCTTTGGGCTCTAGTTGCTCTAGCCGCCCACAGATTCCGCTTAAGACGTCATGGCTTCGCATAAAAGATCACACCGCGAATATTACCGTATTGCTTCGTTCTGCGCCGTGATAAGGGGTGGTAACGGGGTCGAAAACAAGTCTGCGACGCTACGCTTCCATAACGTCTCCTCGTTGACGCGTTCGTCATGTCAGGTGCTTGGGGCGGGCATTCTGGGGACCTTCTGCCGCTCGTCAAAATAACTGAACACGCTGTAGGCGGTCGTCTTGTCAACGGCTGGCACGGATTGGATCTCTTCCACGCTCGCCTTTTTGAGCTGAGCCACAGATCCAAACCGTTTGAGAAGCTCGACTTTTCGCCGTTTGCCGACGCCGGGGATTTGATCCAGCGCGCTCTCCAAGAACCTACGCGAACGGAAGTTGCGATGTCTCCTGATGGCCGTTTTATGCGCCTCATCACGAACGCGCATTAGCACGTTGAGCGCGATCTGCGGCACCGCGACCGGCGCTGACCGGCCAGGCACGTAAACGAGCTCTTCGCGCTTTGCGAGGCCGACGAGGGGGATCCTCAATCCGAGCATCGTCAGAGTATCCTTGACCGCACTCACCTGTCCCTTTCCTCCGTCAATCACGATGAGATCCGCGCTGCCCTCACGTTCTCGATATCGCCGGCCGACAATCTCCTTGAGCATCGCATAATCGTCAATCACAGCGACACTTCTGATCTTGTACGAGCGATACTCGCTAACCTTTGGCGTTCCGTCGATGAATACAGCCATCGACCCCATCGCCTCGGCACCGCCGAGGTTTGACACGTCGAACGCTTCGATCCGGTAAGGGTACGAGCGCAGTCGAAGGGCGTCTTTGAGAACGTACAGCGAATCGGCCGCCGTTGGCTTCTTAAGCATTGATTCAGCGTTCTTGTGCGCAAGCGCGACGAGCTTCGCCTTCGGTCCGGCCCGTGGAACGCTCACGTGGACGCGGCTTCCTCTGATCTCGGTGAGGAGATTTTCGATGGCGTCCGCTTCCTCGATCGCGTGCTCGAGAAGAATGCCCTTCGGGACGTTGGGCCTTTCGAGGTGCAAGTAGTGTTGCTTGACAAACGCTGTCATCAGTTCAGTCGTCTCGGCGCCTTCGGTCCCTCTGAGCGTGTACGATTGTTGCCCCGTGACCCTCCCTTCACGGACCATGAGTATGAGCGCGCACGCCTGTGGGCCTCCGCGGGCGATTGCGATGACGTCTTCGTCGCCGCGACGCGGCTCGACGTACTGCTGCTCTCGCACGCTTTCGAGAACGGCTATGCGATCGCGCAACGTTGCTGCGCGCTCGAACTCCATGTCCATTGCCGCGCCGTTCATCTCGCGCTTGAGCTCAGTGAGAATGTCGTCTTGTCGCCCTTCGAGAAACCGCTGTATGCCCGTCACAAGTTGAGCATACGCGTCGGGATCCGTTTTGCCCGCACAGGGAGCGGCGCACAGCTTGAGTTGATAGCTGAGGCACGGTCTCAGAACGCGCCGCAGATCTCTGCTGCAACTGCGCAATGGGAACGCCCGACGCAGCGCCTTCACGCTTTGACGCGTAGCCTGTGCGCTCGTGTACGGGCCGAAATAGGCCGATCCGTCGTTTCTCACCACGCGCGTCACGGTGATGCTCGGATACGGGTCGTCGGTGATTCGGATGTACGGGAAGCTGCCGTCATCAGTCAGCCGAACGTTGTATCGCGGCTTATGAAGCTTCACAAGGTTCGACTCAAGGATAAGCGCCTCTTTTTCGGTGTTCGTGACGATCCACTCGATGTCGTCGATCCGCTCGACGAGCGCCCTCATTCGCGGCGCCGCTGGCGTGGCGTGAAAATACGTTCGGATTCGGTTCTTCAGTGAGACGGCCTTGCCGATGTAGATGATTTTTCCGCCGGCGTCCTTCATTAGGTAGACTCCCGGACTGCTGGGCAGGTTGTTAAGCCTCGCGGTGACTGCAGGTGGTGGCATCGCTCTTAGTATCCGTTCAACACTCGTTTGAGAAACTCGCCGGTGTACGTGCCCGATCGGGCGATCATCTCAGGTGTTCCCCGCGCGACGACATACCCCCCTTCGTCGCCCCCCTCGGGGCCCAGATCGATAATGTAGTCGGCTGTCTTAATCACGTCGAGGTTGTGTTCGATGACGAGCACCGAATTCCCCGCGTCGGTGAGCCGGCCGAGCACCGCGAGCAGTTTCTTGATGTCATCAAAGTGCAGGCCGGTCGTCGGCTCGTCGAGAATGTAGAACGTCTTGCCGGTGCTCCGCCGACTGAGTTCGGTGGCCAGTTTGACGCGTTGTGCCTCTCCACCAGAGAGCGTCGTCGCCGGCTGCCCAAGCTTGATGTACCCCAGCCCCACGTCGTAGAGCGTCTGCAGCTTTTGCTTGATGCGCGGGATGTTCTCAAAGAAGTGTACGCCCTCTTCGACGGTCATATCGAGCACGTCGGCGATATTCTTGCCCTTATAACGAATTTCAAGAGTTTCCCGGTTATAGCGCTTCCCCTCGCAGACCTCACACGGCACGTAGACGTCGGGCAAAAAATGCATCTCGATCTTTATGATTCCGTCACCCCTGCACGCCTCGCAGCGACCGCCTTTCACGTTGAAGCTGAACCGGCCCGGCCGATAGCCTCGGGCCTTGGCGTCGGGAAGCTGCGCGAAGAGGGCCCGGATGAAATCGAACACTCCCGTGTAGGTAGCGGGATTCGAGCGCGGCGTCCTCCCGATAGGCGACTGATCGATCGTGATCACCTTGTCGATGTGCTGAATGCCCAAGACGTCATCGTGATCGCCGGGCTTTCCATACGCGCGGTGCAGCTGTTGGGCGAGTTTACGATGCAGGATATCATTGATAAGGGTGCTTTTTCCTGATCCGGAGACCCCGGTGACGCACGTGAAAATCCCGAGAGGGATCTCAACGTCTATGTTCTTGAGGTTGTTATGGCGCGCGCCGACAATGCGTAGCGCGTTACCGTTCGTGGTGCGGCGTCGTTTCGGCACCTCGATCCGCTTAACGCGGTTGAGGTACTGTCCCGTTATGGACTCAGGATCGCTTACGATGTCACTCGGGGTACCGGTCGCCACGATGGCGCCTCCGTGCTCTCCGGCGCCGGGCCCCATGTCGATAACGTAGTCCGCTGTACGAATCATCTCCTCGTCGTGCTCAACCACGATGAGCGTGTTTCCAAGGTCTCTAAGGCTCTTTAGCGTCCCGATGAGCCGCAGATTGTCGCGCTGGTGGAGGCCGATACTCGGCTCATCAAGGATATAAAGCACCCCGACGAGGCCAGAACCGATTTGCGTCGCGAGCCGTATTCGCTGAGCCTCGCCGCCTGAAAGCGTCTCGCTCGCTCGATCGAGCGTCAGGTAGTTGAGGCCCACGTTTTGCAAAAAGTTGAGCCTTTTTTTGACCTCTTTGATGACCTCAGCAGCGATGGTCATTTTCCCGTTGGAGAGGCGCAAGGTTTCAAAGAACTCGTGCGCGGCATCGACTGACAAGGCCGAGACGTCGGCTATAGAACGATCGCTGAGGGTTACGGCGAGAGCTTTAGGCTGAAGGCGTTTGCCATTGCACGCATCGCACGCACGCAGGCGCATATACTTCTCAATCTCGTCTCTGATGTACTCAGAGTCAGTTTCGCGATAGCGACGCGACAGGTTCTTGATCACTCCCTCAAACGGCCTGAGAAAGCGGACGTGACCGTGTCGGCCGACGTACTCAAACTGCATTTTTTGGCTGCCCGAGCCGTAGAGGAGCAGGTTTTTCTGATCGCCGGTAAGCTCTTCGTACGGCGTTTCAAGACTGAACTGGAACTGTTTGGCTGCGCTCGAGAGGTACTGCGGGTAGTAGTCACTCGTCGATTTCGCCCACGGAGCTATGGCTCTTCTGACGGGGAGGGATTTGTCGGGCACGACTAAGTCCTCATCGAGGGTCTTTTCAAACCCTAGGCCGTGGCAGGCCGGACACGCCCCATGTGGGCTGTTGAACGAGAACATGCGCGGCTCAATTTCTCCCATGTTGATGCCGCACTCGGGACAGGCGAAGTGCTCACTGAAAAGGAGCTCTTCGGCGCCGGCGACGTCGACGATAACGACGCCGTCACCGAGCACGAGAGCCGTCTCAAGCGAGTCTGCGAGGCGTTGCTGGTCTTCGTCAGCAATGGCAAGTCGGTCGGCGACGACCTCGATCGAATGGCGCTTGTTCTTGTCGAGGTCGATGGCTTCATCGAGCTCACGCACCTCGGCATCGATGCGCGCTCGTGTGAACCCGTCACTCAGCAGGAATTCCAAAATCTTCCGGTGTTCCCCCTTTTTGTCCTTGACGACCGGGGCGAGTATCGTAATGTTCGTCTCTTTGGGAAGCCGCATCACCTGATCGACGATTTCTTGCACGGTCTGCTGGGCGATCTCCTTGCCGCACTGCGGGCAGTGAGGCGTTCCTACGCGCGCGAACATGAGCCGCAGGTAGTCAAAGATCTCGGTGACCGTTCCCACAGTGGAACGGGGATTCTTGCTCGTCGTTTTTTGGTCGATCGAAATCGCCGGAGACAAGCCGTCGATGTGCTCCACCTCCGGCTTCTTCATCTGACCAAGAAACTGCCTGGCGTACGCGGACAACGATTCCACGTACTTTCGCTGTCCTTCGGCGTAGATGGTATCAAAGGCCAACGATGACTTCCCTGAACCACTGATCCCCGTTATGACCACAAACTTATCGCGCGGGATCTCAACGTCGACGTTCTTGAGATTGTGCTCCTTAGCGCCCTTGATGCGAATGGATTCCGTCACGCTACGCCCCCCCCCTCGAGTGATCGAATCATGTCGCGAATGAGCGCTGCCCGCTCGAACTCAAGTCCGCGCGACGCTCGCTGCATCTCTGCTTGCAATCCTGCGATCGTCTCTTCGAGTTCCTCTGGGACGATGGGTGTAGGGGGTTCTTCATCGGCTACCAGCCCCGGCCGACGACGCTCGACAAGCTCCTCGATCGGCTTGACGATAGTCTGCGGGGTGATCCCGTGCCGCTCGTTGTGCGCGAGCTGTAGCGCACGCCGACGGTTGTTCTCCCCTATCGCACGCCTCATTGAGTCGGTGGTAACGTCTGCGTACATGATAACGCTCCCGTTGACGTTTCGAGCGACTCGGCCGATTGTCTGAATGAGCGACCGTTCAGAGCGCAGAAAGCCCTCTTTGTCCGCATCGAGTATGGCCATGAGGGTGACCTCGGGAAGGTCGATGCCCTCTCGAAGGAGGTTAATACCGACAAGGACGTCGAACGCGCCGCGTCGTAAGTCGTACAGGATGTCGACCCGATCAAGTGTGCTTATGTCTGAGTGAAGGTACTGCACCTTGATTCCGATCTCGTGAAGGTGCTCGGAAAGATCCTCAGCCATCCTCTTCGTCAATGTCGTCACCAACACGCGCTCGCTCGGTCGCTTTCGAATTTCTGCGATCAGATCGTCGACTTGCTTCTCAGCGGGGCGAACATCCACGGCCGGGTCGACCAAGCCCGTAGGACGAATAATCTGCTCGACTGCGTACTCGCATTTCGCCAGTTCATACGGTCCAGGAGTGGCCGATACGTAGATAACCTGGTGAACTCGGTTCTCAAACTCGCCGAAGGTGAGCGGACGATTGTCGTACGCTGAAGGGAGACGGAATCCGTGCTCTACGAGGTTGTCTTTCCGGGAGCGGTCCCCCGCGTACATGCCGACTAGCTGGGGGATCGTCACGTGTGACTCATCAATGACGAGGAGGAAGTCGTCTGGGAAATAATCGATGAGTGTCGTGGGCGCCTCCCCAGAAGCGCGCCCGCTGAGGTGACGGCTATAATTCTCGATTCCGCTGCAATATCCAACCTCACGCAACATCTCAAGGTCGTATTTTGTGCGCTGCTCAAGGCGTTGGGCCTCAAGCAACTTGTCCTGGCCGCGCAAGTACTCCAAACGCTCAGTGAGCTCACGCTTTATCGAGTGTAATGCCTCGGTGTACCTCGCGCGGTTGGTGATGAAGTGCGTCGCCGGGTAGATGGGGAGAAAATCAAACGCTGCCGTCTTTCTTCCGTTGACAGGATTAAACTCGTAGAGTCCCTCGATCTTATCGCCCCAGAGCGCGACGCGATATGCGGTGTTTCCGTAAGCGGGAAACACCTCAACGGTGTCGCCTCGCACGCGAAACTTCCCGCGGAAGAAGTCAATGTCGTTACGCTCATACTGCATGGAGGTGAGCTTGCGCAAAATCTCGCTCCGTTTGACGGTCTCGCCCACCTGCAATGAGAGCACAGACTCCTGGTAGTCGTCAGGAGAGCCGATGCCGAATATGCACGAAACGCTTGCAACGACAATGGTGTCACGCCGCGTCAGCAGCGACTTGGTAGCCGAATGCCGGAGCCGGTCAATCTCGTCGTTAATGGATGACTCCTTTGCCACGTAGACGTCGGTGTGCGGGATGTATGCCTCAGGGCGATAATAATCGTAGTAGCTCACGAAGTACTCAACCGCGTTTTGCGGGAAGAACTCCCTGAACTCCTTATAGAGCTGTGCGGCTAACGTCTTGTTGTGCGCGATGACGAGTGTGGGCTTTTGCACGTGCGCAATCACGTTCGCGACTGTGAACGTCTTTCCTGAGCCCGTGACGCCGAGGAGCGTCTGGTGCTTCTCTCCTCCGTTAATACCGTTGACGAGCTCCGCGATTGCCTTAGGCTGATCTCCGGTCGGCTTGAACGATGAACTTAGGGTGAACCTGGGTTGAGACATTATCGTACTGGATGTGGACTTAATTTAATATAAACTAAATTATTATTTACAAGCTATATTGGACGACAGAGGGATACTCCAAGCTAGCGGCGCTACCATGTTTTTTCCCTCTGACCGCATATAACCTTGTCTTAAAGCAAATGAAACTAGTTCGGCATCCGAAGGAAACCCTTATACGCACTCAAGAGCATACTTGTACTAAGGAGAGTTCACCATGTGTACGGTCGGTGGCCCGTTTGGAAACGAAGACATAAAACGACTCGAAGCGAAACAATACGCTTGCAAGGAGTGCGGGTCGAAGTTCAAGGGCATAGGCAAGAACCCGATGTGCCCATCCTGCCAATCGGAAGACATAACAGAGCTTCAAGCGTAGCACCTAGCACTGCGAAGCCTTTCGTGAGTCCCTTTTCTTACTAGTGGTTTTAGACTATCAAGAGCGCCAGCATGGAACAGCGCATATCGCTCGACGCCAACGAAATCTTGTTTGTGCGCAGTGCTGACGGTGTGATCGGCGTCGTGAAGTCAGGAGCCGCCCGGCAGCTCTTCATCGAGACGGTAGACGACGAGATCGTAATGACCGTTGACCCCGAAGATCTTCTCGTCGCATCGGGTTTCAGCAACGATCGTACGACTACTAACGCAATTATTTGCACCCTCGCTCTCATCCGGGACTCTGGTTCACCCCTCATCGTACTTCCCAAACATCATCCCGCATCAGCGCGGCTCAAGGTCGTGGCATCGGTAGGAAAGCGCACGGTCTTGCGCTGTGATATCCAAAAAGGGACGCATCCTGAACAGGACGTACTTTGCGGCTCTCTAGGACTGAACGGACTCGAAGTTAGCTCGGTCGAAGGACACGTCGTACTTCGCGGGGGCGACTCGCTAACCGTCGAACGCAGGCCTTTTCGATAGCGTTTTCTGACGCGCACACCATGGCTTTGTAATGGAGCTCGAGTTAAGCGCACCCGTCGATTGCATAGCAGATTTCACATACAACTTTTATTGGCAGCATCGAGGCTCGATGCTGAAGCCCAGCGACCGGATCCCGCACCAAGAAGGGAGCGGATACACCTATCGCGACGTCGTTGAGGCGCTAAAACGTGGTGATGATGTCTACGTCAGCGGAGACGTCGGACATCGGTTGTGTTCAAGCTTCGGCGTCGACTTGCACTTCTTCTCGGGCGCTGGCGGCACCATCCGGGTGGGAGACGTGATTGTCGATGGCGACGTTGACACGCGCATGGGAATCAGTATGACCGCTGGAGTGGTGTACGTGGCTGGGGCCGTAAAGGTACCGATCGGCAACGTCATTGAGGTCGTGTCTGATCGGAGCGGGTACCGGAAGTATCGATCGATCACCGATGTAGTGTGCAACGGCCTCCGTGGCGATACGCTTGTACCCCCTAACGTTCTATCGGGCAAACAGCTCACCGTGTCCGATGCACTTGTGCGAGACACCGTTGGCGCACGCTGCGCGTGTGACGCACGAATTTGCGTTGAAGGAGACGTTGACTTGAGCACCGGCATTCTCATGCGGCTTGGGACAGTGATCGTGACTGGCACCGCAGGCATGAACTCAGGAGCTCTTCTTAATGGGGGGACGGTGATTATACACGGGGACACAGATGCGTTCGCCGGAATCGACATGAAATCGGGCGTTCTCCTGATAGGAGGCACGCCTCAGGGCTATCTGGGGGCCAACAAACGAGGAGGCACGATCTACGCACGCAGAGCAAAGGCGCTGCCGCCCTCTAAGGCCCGGGCGGTCACAGGAAACGATATTGCACTTATATCCAAGCATCTCGGCATCAGTCAACTCCACGCAATGATGTTCAAAAAGTTTGTCTAACTCGCCAAGACGTGCGAGCAGAGCTCCGGCTACGCTTCTCGACTTTTCCGGCGCGACGTCCCGCACAATCGGCTTCTTTAGTTAGCATCGCTGACCGACGTCAGGGAAAACGTTCCAAAGCAAGATTAAAGAATGAGAGAGGTGATAAGAACGTGTATGGATCGCGAACAATACCTCGCAGCGATAACCACGGCCGCGCCACGCAAGGGACGCTACCTAAACCCCAACAAGGACATTGTGAATGCCCTTGTTGATGGAATACTGACGAACAAGGAGCGGTATGGGTACCACTCTTGTCCTTGTCGAATGGCTGCAAACGACAAGGAGTGGGACAAGGACATCATATGCCCCTGCGTTTACTGTGACCCAGATGTTGCCGAATACGGCGCGTGTTATTGTGGCTTGTATGTGAGTGAAGCGTGCGCCACGGGGCTAAAAACAGTCCCCGAACACATCCCTGAGAGGCGTCAAACCGAAAAGTGGCAGCGCTACTGATGTCATTAAAGGGATAGTCGCAAGCGACGCGGACGAGCTTACACATTGGCGTGCTATGGATCTGTTCACGGCACGCGTTTTTCAAAACCAACCCGCATCTAGAGCCCTGACTATTTATCGAAAAACGACTCCAACGAGAGAGACGAGCTGCTGTCTGCCATCGGACAAAGGCTATTTATGAAAGAACTTGTCGCGGCTCGTCCGCTTAGAAGGTCAAATTAACTTGAGAATACCGATTTTCGGCTCGTAACACTTCCCTTCTTCCATCAGTTCTTGCACGGCTTCTTCGACGTCATCTTCGTCAAGACCTTGTGCTTCAAGCCTCTCGATCAGACGGTCGTACGGGACGCCTGAACCGGCATCAAGCTCGTTCATCTTGAACAGCACGTGTTCCTTGTTCTTCGCAAGCGCCGCCGTCGCTACGGAGTCTTCCTGTGTCGTGGCCGCCTCGTCTGTTTGCTCGTGCCCTTGCTCACTTTCGCTGATTACTGCGTCGTCCGTCGCGCGGGCGCGTTGCGGATCGACGTTTGCCGGCGTGAACTCGCGCGCTTCGACAACGGCCTCGATGGCCGATGCGATCACTGGAACGATATCAGCGATTACGTCCGATTCGTTGTATGAGAGCACGGCACGGGTGATTCCATCTGCGAGCTCGGCATTAACGTCGCTTTCGAGAAGCTTCGTGCTCAGCGTATTGCTCTGTAATCCCGCGCTCAAGGCGATCTTAAGGGCCTCAACTCTATCAAGCGTTCGCTCGGCAGTTGTGATAACCCAACTGTTGCGGGCCGTTTCCGTCGTTGGATTGATTTCCTTCGACCATATAGACACGTATGAGGTCTCCTCACGAGTATAGAGGCGCGCTCTTCCAAGGACGGCGACAAACTGGGGTACCTCGGCCTGAGCAAGAAACGCCGCTGCCTCAGGCTGATATTTCCCCGCATACACAGTGAAGGTCCCAGTGGGGTCGGCTACGCGTGCGCGCCAGAGGTCTTCACTCGAACGAACGTTTTCCACTTCGGTGAGTACGCCAACTACAAAAATGCGGTTGATCTTGGCACCTGTGGGGGAGATGACATAAGAGGGACCGCTCTCATCATCTTCTTTCACCTGAAGCGTCGACTTGTTAAGCTCATAGGCGAACACTCGCCACGCGGGATCTTGAGCCAGTACCGATTAGCCCTCCAGTCGCGTATTGAAGCGTCCGGTATGATAAAGTTTAGTATTACGTCTGAGGACGGCTGATTGCACCATGAACGCCGTGCTTGGGTGTACAGTTATGCCCCCCCGCGCGCAAATGAAGCATCCGCCGCGTGCAAGCGACCTATTCACTGAATCCCTGCCGTTTGGTGCCGTTCAGCACGCCGCATTGCCCTCTGATAAGGCGACGGGCGTTTTTTGGTTCCGTGCCACGTCGCCGGACCGTCTGCTTCGACTGAGATGATTTGCAGATGCTATATACCCATGTATTTTCATGACCAACTCTGCGCAAACTCACTTGCGGCCCCGAGGTGTCTAAGATGCGATTTACGATGACCCCACCCATCGACCTTGCACGCACCATGACTATTCAGATTCCCGCTCTAGAGTGGGTGAATAACTCAAGCGGCTATCGGAGACGCGTTGACGGTGTCACGCAGACGATCTGTCCGCACGCATTCAAAGGCCCTTTGGCCTCCGACCTCGATATGGGGGGCGTGCATCCTAACGACATGCATTGGACGCCGCTTCTTCAACTAAAAAGCCACGACCCCTGCATACGTAAGCTTAGAGACGTCTTTGCAGGATTATACTTCATGAACGGGCAGGACCCCTTCAGGTGCCTGACGCTCACCTTACTCACCCAGAATAAGACCGCGGAGCGCGCACGGTCGGCCTTCTGCGAACTTTCCAGACGGTTCGGATCGATCACGCCTCAGACCTTGTGCGAGGCACATCCGCACGAGCTTGTGCCCGCCCTGCAGCGATGTGGGCCTCACCGAAAGGCGGGTTACCTCATTTCCATCGCGCGCAAGCTTATGCAGCGGTGGAACGGGGACATGTCGTGGGTGTATGATGAACCGGGCCTTGCGCGAGAGGTACTGCTTTCTCTGCCCGGCGTTGGCCCAAAAACTGCTGATTGTGTCTTGCTCTACGCCGCGGGACACGAAATCGTTCCCGTAGACACCCACATCGAACGGGTTGCCCGAAGACTCGGGTTCATCGAACGCGGCGCGATACGGCGTGGTCTCGACGTTAACGTGGAGGAGATTCGTGGAAGCAACAGGTCAAAAGCCTTGGCCAAAGAGGCACTCGAACACGACCTCGCTCACCCCGGCAGGAGTCACCTTCTTCTGATCCAACATGGATTTGAGTTTTGTCATGCGACTGCCCCTGCGTGCTTCCTCTGTCCGATTCGCGAAGAGTGCACCTCGATCGACAACCGTTACAAACTACCCCTCAGCTCCCGGCAGCGATGATGACCTGATCGCCGCTTACGATCCCGTTTCGAGCACAAAAGCCTGAGTTTACTTCAAGTACGTATTGTATCGGCGCGCTAGACGTGTAAAGCGTACACGGATCGCTGGTGCACGGCGGCACCGATGCGTAAATCTCGAGCACGCGCTTGTCTGCCGTGATAAACACGATATCGAGCGGGATGCGCATGTTCTTCATCCAAAAACTCTGCTGTTGTTGCGTTGGGAAGATGAACAGCATGCCGGCATCTTCATTCAAATAGGTGCGATTCATAAGACCCATTTCGCGCTCTGCAAACGTATCGGCCGCCTCTGCGTAAACTGTTGTGCTTCCTATCGTTACGCGGTAGGTGGTCGGTGCTTTCAACGCTTTAGCCGCTGAGCTGCTGTTTGTGACCGCGCTGCCTGGCGCTGCAGTCGTCACCGAGTTCGTGTTGGTCGGCGTGCCAGGTTGCGTCATAACGCACCCTGACAGCATGCTCACTGCGACGACGCCGCACAAAACTACGATGAGTAGACGCGTTCGTACGCGCATCAAACCAACCTCGTTTTCATGACTTCGCGCAGCACAGTCGTCGCATAGCCTCCTTTAGGGAGAAAGAATCTCAGTTCGACTTTCATCCGATCTTCCGCAAGCTCATCGGGGGCGACGTCAAACCGGATATCTGCATGCAAGAGGACGTTACGCATCACGCCCTTAGATGCCAGTCGCGGACAGCTCTCGATAGTGAAGGCGTCAAGATCAACGCCTGCAGAGGCAATAACGTCTCGCTCGATCTGACCGATGACTCCGTCTGACAGCTCGGTGTCGTACCCCGGAACCGGCATTTGAACAGAGGCGGTTCCTGCGGCCAGGCTCTGGTTCACCTCGTGCACGTTCTTAGGAACGACTGTTCTGACGCGCTCCCTGTCTGGCGCCCACACACGGTCACCGTCAAATCCGACCCCAAGCGGGAACCCCCGCTCAAGTCGACTGCTCAGCATCTGATTGAAGAGATACGACTGGAACGCGTGAACGAAAAGTTTCTGCAGATTCGTAGAGAGCATGCCAAGGGCGCCGTCGAAGTCATTAGGATATTTCGCAAGGTGGTTAAGCATCGCGCGTTCATAGCGCAGCCGCACAGGCATGTGCTTGAGCGCCTCTTTGAAATCATACGTTTCCGCAACCGATTGCCGCACCGCTTTGACGTCGTCAGGCTCATCGGGGAACGGTTGAGCGATGTACGTCATCACTGCCCGCTCAAGGTCCCCATCAACAAGCGCGCGGCCTACGACGTGATTGACGGGGCGGATTGATCCAAAGCGCTGAATGCCAAAGAAGTTAGGAAGCCCGCGAGCATTGCACGTTTCCTCGACGACGCCCGCCACAGCGCTGGCGACGTCATTTTGATGCCCGTGAACGGCTCTGACCGTAATAACAAAATCGTTACCGTCGAGGTCGCCCAGGGAGATCGGCCTGTCTGATCGCCCTATGGGCTCAGCGACGACGGTTCCAAAGCTGAGCGGCTCGGCAAGCAGAATCGAATCGAGGCTCATACGTTGCGTCGTCACCGCGCGCTTATCCTTCGTTCCTGCCCAGCTTACCCTTCTCTGGCTTATGTGCAAGCGCCGCGAGAGCTCACGTGCCATGTAGTGCGTCTCTGTGTCCGTCTTGGTCACTTTAATTAACTGGTAGCGGCCCTCCGAAGTGAAGCGGTCTGCGTAGACCTCATTGACCACAAAGTCTTCAGCGTGCTGACGGATGCGCCCACCGATGCCGCGAGAAGCCGTCAGGTACACCGTCATTCCTACGGTCACGTCGCTTTCTGGAACTGCTTTGGCGTCGGTCATCGTCTTGGCCCGCTAGAGCAGTTTAAGGTCGCTCGTCACCTTATCTAGCTCCGCCTCCTTCGCCGGGCCAATACCCAGGGCGGTAACGGTTCCGGGCGGCACTTCGGTGAGCCCTGCGTCGACGACGAGTGCCGTGATGAAGCCGCGCGCCTCAGCTATTGACTTAAGCTCATACATGTCCCTAAGCGTCGCAACCTTGAGCGCGACCTTTTTCTGCCCCTCACTAAACCAGCGACGCTTTGTGGCCGGATCCGAGCGCTCATACGCGGAGACGGCAGCGTGGGCGAGCTGAACAGCCGCTTTTCCCGCGGTCAAGCGGAGGTCTGATCTGATAATGAGGCACTGCTTATACTCCATGCGTGCTTCCCTCACGCGATCGATTCGCGTGTGCGTTCTGACACGAGAGCCTAATACTGGTTTAGTATATAAATAGTAAACTCGTAAGCGCTTACGAACATGGAATACGATGTCGTCGTGGTCGGCGCAGGTCCCGCAGGCTCAATGGCTGCAAAGTACGCCGCAAAAGCTGGTGCCCGCGTGCTTATGATCGAAGAGCACGCGACCATAGGCCAACCGGTACAGTGTGCGGGACTAATCAGCACGCGCGCGTTTGAAGGGTGCGAAGTGCCCGAAACGCTCAACAGGCACGCCATCCGCGGCGCTAATATCCACGCCCCAGACGGGCGTGTCCTGACGGTCGACGGCAAGCGAACGATGGCCTACGTCGTCGACCGAGGAGAGCTTGATCGAGCGATGGCCTTGGAGGCACTCAAATCGGGGGTTGCCTCGCTTGTCAAAACGCGATTCAGCAGTTTGCGACGTCATGGAGGCGACGTCATCATCGCCACACTCAGTCAGGGCGAACCGATGGAAATACGGACTCGCGTGGTGATCGGAGCCGACGGACTGCAAAGCGCCGTGGGGAGGCTTGTAGGATTAGAACGAGTGCAAACGGTGTTCACGTGTGCGCAAGCGGAAGTCTACGCCGACGTAGCGCTTTCCGGTTTCGTCGACCTGTACTTGGGGCAGGAAGTAGCGCCTGGCTTTTTTGCCTGGGCAATACCGACGCGATGGGACACAGTAAGAATCGGACTCTGCTCGACTGAACGGTCACTCGACCGACTCGGCCCGCTGATAAAACGGCTTTCGTCGCGCTCCGCGCCCTCGCTCCTACACTTCGCTGTAGGGGGCATACCGCTTGGGCCGCCACCCTGCACGGTCGCGGCCGGCACCTTGATCGTTGGAGATGCCGCCGGCCAAGTCAAACCAACAAGCGGCGGGGGGATCTATCCCGGGACGTTATGCGCCAAAATAGCAGGGACCGTGGCGGCCGAGGCAGCGGCACAGGGGAACACTTCTAAGGATGCTCTGATGGCGTACGACACGCGGTGGCGGTCCGAGATCGGGCGCGAACTCGAGACGGGATTGCGCATCCGTGAAGGATTTAACAAGCTCAGTGACGATGATCTCAACTACACGATAAGGGCTCTTGACGACGAGCGCACGTTGGACATCATATCGAAGTACGGTGATATGGACCATCCGTCGATCGTTCTTCGCAAGTTGCTGTTGAGTACAAAGGCGCCTCGCTTGCTGAAGCTCATCAGGCCACTGATCAAGTTAGGGGTTGTGAAAAGTGGCTCATAGAGGCGTATCAAAGAGAGAAGAGCCACACGTGCGTTGAACGGCGGTTCGCGCCGTTCTGGCCACTATTTAGAGGCTGGTCAAAAGCATTATTGCATAGTAAATGAAAGGAGAGCATAATGGATGCACAAGTTGACGTACAAGCAAATCGCCCGGAATTCTCTATAAATCTCACGCGGGTCGGTGTGACCAACGTCAAAAAACTGATTAAGGTTACGCGGCGTGACAAACGCCCAGTAATATTAGTCTCTGAATTTGACTTGTTCGTTGATCTGCCCTCGAATCGCAAAGGCGCCAACCTTAGCAGAAACTTTGAGGTGATGGACGAAGCGTTAGAAGATGCGCTGAACGCGCCAGTCTATGAAATAGAACAGTTTTGTGGGGATGTCGCCGAAAAGCTGCTCGATCGACACGAGTATGCATCGCGCGCAGAAGTGCGCATGCGAAGCGAATACATGGTAAAACGCGAAACCCCCAGCACGGGCATCACGACCCAAGAGATTACCAACATCTTCGCGGAAACGACGACGTATCGCACCAACGACAACCAGCACAGGACGCGGCGGATGATTGGGGCTGAGGTCGTCGGAATGACCGCGTGTCCGTGCGCTCAAGAGCACACACGAGAGCAAGCAGAGATGCGCCTAAAGGAGCTCAACGTCGCGCCCGCACACATTGAGGCGTTTCTTCGAGATATCCCGCTCGCAACCCACAACCAGCGAGGGCGCGGAACCATCGCCATAGAGGTCGGCGCTGGCTACGAGGTGCCGCTCGACACGATAATCGAGATCGTCGAAGAATCGATGAGCTCGAAGATTTACGAGCTGCTCAAGCGAACCGACGAAGCTGTGGTCGTTGAAACCGCTCACAAGAACCCTAAATTCGTGGAGGACTGCGTACGAGTCATGGCGCACAAAGTAGTCGAAGCGTTTCCATACCTGCCTGATGACTCCGTTATCACCATAAAGCAGCTCAACGAGGAGAGCATTCACCGCCATAACGCCTTCGCAGAGCGCGTCGCGTCGCTCGAGGAGCTTCGCCAAGAGCTGGCCCTCGAGCAGGAAGTCGAAGTAAAAGCCTTTTGTGAGACTTAACCCGCTAGAGGGGCTTTGATTGGAACCCCTTGACCTGCTCATCGAAATTGCCACGATCAACAAACGAATACGCGAAGCTGGTCGCGAGCGACTTGAACTTGTCGAGCGCTTCAACCGAGAGATCCGGGAGCTTGTGCGCGACTTCGAAGGCACGCCGGATACGTTTCGGGTGTATCTCGATCTGACGCGGCGCCTTCAACGAATAACGCGGCGGGTGGAAAAAGCACGCGAAGAAGAATCACTCGATTACACCGAGCAGCTTGAAAAAGCGCTCACCGTGCTCAAGAAACGCCGTTTTGAAACCGCGGTTAGGGAGCTCGATCGAATTCCGGTTTTAGGGCTTCTCACAGAGCAGCGCCGGCTATTTGAAGAATATAAGAAGGGCTACGTGGCCCTGCGCACCCGCTGCGAAAGCGTGGAAGCAGAAATCCGTGAGAAAGAGGCGTACTACGAATCTTTGCAAAACGTGGACGTCACCTCGTTTGACGACCTCGCCGCTTTGAAGGAGCAAATTGCAGTGTATAACGGCGACGTCGGCACATTCCTAGAGACGTTCGTTAAGCAAGCCCCCGTCTTGGAAGTCCTCAGAATAAGTCTCGACGCGAGTTACCATCCTGAGCTCAGATTCCCACCGTCGCCGAGCCACGAAAACGCTGAGAAACTCCTCGCTCTTGTACAAGGCGAGGACCTCACTTCGCTCCCCCTCTACCGGCTTCTCGAATATGCCAAATACTCGGACAGCAAGCTCTCGCACTACGTGGGAGATACGACAAGCTTCAGGAAGGTCCTAGAATCAAACATTGTCTGGCTTGAATCGCTAGATGATATCAAACGCCGAGAGGCGCTGAAGCTTTCTCTCAAAGAGCCTGGCGTATCTCTTGCCGTCAAGATCCCGAGACTTATCGCTTTTTTGTCAAAATTAAACGCCCCAACTGGTCTGCTTACCTTCTTGCGCAAAACCAAAAAGCTCGTGACGAGTGGGCGGTATGAAAGAATGCGTGCTACGAGCGCGGTAAATCGAGAGCACCTAGAAAAGATTCAGCAGGGTGCACACATTGACGATCTACGAGCGTTGGAAGATGAGCGCGCACGCCTAATGAAGCAGCTGAAGGACCTGGAAGAACCGCGAGCCGTGGAAATTGAGCTTGCTTGACGAAGCATCTGGTGCGATCAACAAGGGATCGGCATATAATGCGGGTCGCTCCAGAGCCTGGGCCAGTGAACGCGATGCCCCGCCAAGCAACTTTCTTATAGTTTCGATCGCTATTTCCGTAACGGTTAGCAATGGATACAGTTTGCGATGGCGAAACTTTTTCGAGTGAATTTCTTACGACCGCACGTGAACTTGGTGCGACCCGCGCCCAAGTATTTGATGCTGCGCTCATAGTGGTTGACGAACGCGTACGACTCAAATGCAACGTTCCCGTCTGCAAGAATTACAACGTGTGTTTGATGTGCCCCCCTAACGTCATGCCCCTCGATGAATTCAGGAACGTCCTCGCGCGATTCCAAAAGGCGCTGATTGTCCAGATTGCGTACGACGTACCTGACTGGATGCTCGAACGGATCCACGCAGCTGAAGATCTTGCGACCCTTTACTCAGATGAGGCGTATCTCAAAGGGTGGGATCAGACCTATTTGGTAGCAAAAAATACGCTTGATACGATCGCCGCTCGTCTTGAAGCTGGCGCATTTAAAAAAGGCCTCAAGTTCGCTACGGCATTTTCCGCGGGAAAATGTACGCTTTGCGAAGCGTGCGCCGGTGTGGGCAATCGTTGCCGCAACCCGTACAAAGCACGACCGTCGATGGAGGCCATGGGCATTGATGTTGGAGAGACCGCACGCAACGCTGGTTTGCCCTTTAACGAGTCGGCCTCCGATCGCATCGTGTTGAATGCGCTCGTCCTGCTTTGCTAGCCGTGACGCCCGTACCAAGTGATGGATGGTAACAGAAGTGCTGGAACCGCTTGAGACGCTCACGATTAGTGAAGCAACCTGGAACGATTTCGATGCCATAATGCGCGTGCTCAGCATCGTCGATCACGAATTTGTGCCGCCGCTCACCGAAGACGAAAACCTGCGCGTTAAGGTATCACGCATTTTGAACGACAGGCGACGAAGCTGGATCAAAGCCGTCGATGATGGACGGATTGTCGGCGTCGTCGCGGTGATCTACCATTACAGGCGACCTCAGCTCGGACTTATCGAGACGCTCGCTGTTCTGCCTGAATTTCGGCGGCTCGGCATCGGCAAGAAACTCGTCGAATACGCCATGTCGAAGCTCTTTCAAAACGGGATGGAGGCAACGCTCATAACCACATGGGAGACCAACGTGGCAGCCTCAACTATGTACCACGAATTGGGATTCAAAATGATCCTGCGAAAAAAAGTCGACGGCGCGTACTTCAAGCTTTTTTTCACGCGCAGTTTCGAAGAACGGGCTCCTTCGCGCAGTGGTTTCTCACGCTTTTGGAGCCGACGCTAGCAACGAAAACAGATTAGCCGTTTTGTGTGACCTCGCCCCAACAAATAGGATCTGAAGATCCATATCGGATTGCGTGCCGAGGCGCGTACATTCATGGGCGAACCTCAATCAGAGTGCGCCTCCCCCTTTTCTCCTGCGCGAAGATTACGACTTCTTCTACGGGCAGCATGAATATCTTTCCATCCGCCATTTCGCCGGTTCGGGCTGCTTTTGCTACGCTCTCGACTACCAGACTGACGTCGTCATCTCGAACAACCATCGCGCACGTTTAGCTCACCCTTCTCGCCTGATTTCTTTCGTGGCATCATTGTCGTCCGAAAGCAGTTTCGTGCGGCAGACCTCATACCCCTTTGCTCAAAACTTGCGCAATCCACTCTGTAAGTTCATCGCTTGTAATTACCTTCATAGCCTAGTGCGCACCGTCCTTAGAAAGCTCTTGCAGCTCGGTCGCTCTTTAGTCCGTGACTTCGATCCCTGAATAAAGGAGGTTCGACAAGCGACGCGGCGCACAAACATCGCGTTCCACCGGACTTAAATATGCCTGGAGAAGCGGTGAAAAATCGAAAGAAACACCTCACACAACAAAGAATATTGCTGAAGAAATGTGGCGACCAACATGGAGCGCGGGCCCGCCAAGCGAAAAGAGCGCGTTTTGAGGTAGGGCCTTGCGGCGAAGCCCGGCTCCTGCTGCATCGACACATTAAACCGTGCACTGATCGTATTTAACGATTTCGTTTCTATTTTATCCTTCTTTTTAAAATCTGGACTCGAAATAAAGGTATTTTGTTGTGGCAAGATAGCTATTTTTGCAAATGGACGGCGTTCTGCCCGTCTCCACGGTTAAATTAAGGAGCTTCGAACTATCACTAGAACTGAATTTCAAAAAAAGTGTTGAACCTGCTATAAATAGTTTCTAGCTGCATTGCGACTGCCGCTATCAAGCCACGTAGCGAGCTATGCGAACAGAGAGCTTCAAAGAGACCGTTTGAAAAAGATCGGCTACCACTACTGCCTGTTCCGCGAAAGAGCTCGAAAATTCATTATTTTTTTCATCGAAGCGCGCAAGTTGATTTTTCTTCAGCTGATGCTCGCGCGCCTTGCACCGGAAACGGTGGAAACTGTTGAGTGGAAAATCCCGTTAGCGGGCGACATGCTCAAGTATGAAGCATTCATACTATGGTGTGACTGAGCCGAAGCGAGGGCCGCATTCGGTTCTGCGCCGTCATAGGTGGTAAGTCCCATGCCATTACACAAAGTCACTATTGCGATTTCAGACGAACTCCTGGCTGCTGCTGACAAGCAGGCGAGCTCTGAAAACAGTAGCCGAAGCAAGATCGTCGCGGCAGCGTTAGAAGCATATTTAGACGGAGGGCGCGAGAGCGAAGGCACTGCAGAAGAAGACCTAGGAACGCTGATGGTGCCGCGTGAAACCGCGGCGCGCCTCGAGGCCGAGCTTGAAAAACGTGAGCGAGAGCTGCGCCATAAAGATGAGCTCCTCTACATGAAAACGGATATGATAGAGCGACTGACTGCGCAGTACGAGAGCTTCAAACAGGCGCGAGAAGACGAGATTAAGCGGTATGAGACCATCGCGGGGTTCTACGGAAGTGAGTCGAGCAAGGTCATTGACCGACTGGCAGACGTGAGTGAGATGCTTGCGCGCTTGCTGCCGGCTGCTGTGTCAACTCCCTCCCCAGTCCCCAGTAGCGAGGCGGGAGCCGAAGAGGTGCAACCGCCGTTGCCGGAGACGGAAGACGAGCCGCAAAAGCGGTCACTGAGGGAGCGACTGTTTCGACGGAAGCCTAAGGCGGAAGAGGTAAGAAGGCTATAACCGGCCTAAAAAATGCGGCTAATAAAAAATGACTCCGCTAATTAGAGAAACTGACGTATACTCAATAAAAGCCTAGGATCCAATCTAAGCAGGCGCCTTAAGGCCCCTTTCATATTCAGCTCTTCGGCTGTTATCCCTGCGAATGCGTGAAAGATCCGGTTTATTTCATCATCTGAGAGATTTACTACGAATTCTTTGACTCGGTAGGTGCGCTTGCGCGCTTTGCCAAACGAACGTTTCCATTCAGTTTCGTATTCTCGAAGCACTCTGACCGACGAATCGTTTTGGCGCACCGCTTTGTTCGCAACCTTACCGGCGATCGTTCCGCTCTGGAGCGCCGCCATAATGCCTCCCCCGGTTATCGGCTCAGTGTGATGTGCTGCATCACCCACGAGCATCAGCCCATCGCGCACTATGTGTGTAAGCGCGTCGCTCACGGGGCAAGCCCCCATCATCAGTTCGACCGGTTTGCCGTCGGGAAAGCGCTGTGCTACAAACTCGTCGAGGTACGCCAATGGGCGCTTCCCACTCAACTTGCTTCCGAGTACCCCGAGTCCGATGTTGCCCGCACCGTGTCCTTTTGGAAATGCCCAAGCGTAGCCGCTCGGCGCCGAGGAGCCAAAGTAGAAATCGAGCGTTTTGTCCGCCAATTCGACGTTTTGCATGTGATACTGGGCGCAGCTCTCGATGTCCTTGAGCTTGAGCGTGGTGTTTATGCCCGCCCACCGGCCTACCTGAGATTCAACGCCGTCAGCACCTATCACAAGCTTGGCACGCACGTCAAACTCCTCACCGAGGCGGCTAAGTTTGACGCCTCGTACCGTGCCGTCTTCCAGAATCAGCCCAGTTGCACGGGTGCGCACCGCAACGTGCGCTCCGGAACGAGCGGCATCCTTAGCCAGCTGTCGATCGAAGAGCTTGCGCTCTAGGATGATGCCAAGTGGTTCTTCCTTCCCGAGCATCTCCCCAGAGACTTCGACTGTTGTACCATCAGGAGCAGTAGCCCGTACTCCCTTAACTTCGCTTGCCACCCACTTCTTGTCAGGTTTTACGTATTTTTCGAATGACGTGTGAAAAACGAACGGCGTTTCAACAAGAGGCACTGCCTCTGCGCATCGAACAGGCGCCCCTATCTCTGGCCGTTTCTCTATTAGCAGAACGTCGCTATCTGCAGCTGCGTTCAGTGCTGCAACTGAGCCTGCTGGGCCTGCCCCGACCACTATTACATCATAGTCTTCTCTCATTCGCTTCACTCACGTCTCTTGCCGGCAGCGGAGAGATCGATGTGCGGATACTGTGTCATGACCTTCAGCGGATAGTACCATCATCGCCACTACCGCAAGATTAAGCAGGGCAGTAACGAGCGTTATCATCATTCATGAGCCGGGTTTGCGGCACGAATCACGACGACGGACACAATGCAGATGCAAAAAAGAGTGCGCGAAGTAGCGCTTAAATGTACCCTTTCCTTCTCAGCCAGTCAGCTTGTGGTGGAAGATATCGCCAGACGACATCCGCCTTTTCATCTTGAATGCTCCAGGGCCGAATAATAATGACGTCGCCCACACGGAGCCATACTCTTCGTTTCATCTTACCTGGAATCCGCCCCATGCGGGTTTTTCCATCTTGAGAGCGAACGGTGATTCGGCTTCCGCCGAGCATTTTTTCCACCGTTCCAAAGATCTCATTCTGGTGTTTTCTGGGCAGTCTCACCTTGCTTGGTTGCTCTTCAGTCAGCTCAACACCTCATTTGATATTTGATAGTCATTGTCTTTCCTCGTAGTCAGGAAGACGTGGGCCCTTATATATTGCGCGTCCGTCAGGACTCTCTCATTCGACATTTCTGCGTGGCACGCCCTAGATGCGCTACGTAAACAGTT
Organism: Methanobacteriota archaeon; assembly: GCA_963720465.1. Classification (GTDB taxonomy): domain Archaea; phylum Halobacteriota; class Bog-38; order Methanoflorentales; family Methanoflorentaceae; genus Methanoflorens. Next base: position 1,803,921 of record OY970393.1, on the reverse strand, counting down.
CGGTCTGGCAGGCAATGAGGCGGAGGTGGATTATGCCTCTGGCTCGAGTCGGATACCGGCACACCGCCGAATGCCTGTTGCCAGGCGAGGGCCACTTGATGAGCGTCGATGTTCTGCAGTATGGTTCAAGACCATACAACCAAAGGCCGAAAAAGTATGGTGACGTTGACTTTAAGCTCGGTGACGTGCTCAGTTGACTTCGCAAATAACACCTAGCTGGGCTGTAATGCACTTCGTGCTGCATCACTAAAAAAAGGACGGCAATAAGAAAAAGTAGACATATTAGCGCGAGAATTGAAGCAGCGCGAGTACGTTGTTTATTCGAGCGCCGCAGCAGGGCTTCGCTAGTGCGAAACCGAATGGAGAGATCGCTGAAGGCAGAGATTTGTACAGCGTGTCAGCGAGGCCCCTGCCATAATGTCATGCCATAGGGGCTTAGTGTTTTCGCACCGTTTCAGGAAAAAAGGTTTCCTGGGGAGTGCGGCAGAATAATCGCAACGCAATAGTATGATCGACGCATGAACCCGCTAATCGTAACGGAACAACCGCGACAAACAACCGGGGTTAGAGAGATGCAGCAATATCGCTTCGAAAAAGCGCGCTTTGTTTAGACAATTAGATCTTGCATGTTAGCTTTAAGTCTGAATATCTTAGAGACGCTCAGTAATTTCGTCATTTCCGTAATTGAACAGCTCGGTTACACCGGTGTTTTTGTTGCAATGGGGCTAGAGAGCGCGTGCATTCCGCTGCCTAGTGAGGTGATAATGCCCTTCGCCGGCTATGTCGTCTGGAAAGGGGAACTTACGCTGATCGGCGTTACCCTTGCGGGTACGGCCGGCAGCCTCGCCGGCTCACTCGTAGCCTACTCCGTTGGGGGATACGGAGGCCTGCCCCTCCTTGAGCGGTATGGCAAATACGTGCTGATACGTAAGAGTGAACTTGACCGGGCACACGCCTGGTTTGGAAGGTATGGAGAGACCACTGTTTTTGTCAGCAGGCTGTTGCCGATCGTGCGAACTTTCATCTCCCTTCCAGCCGGCGTCGCCCGGATGGATGTGAAGAAATTCTCTCTCTACACGGTGCTGGGATCGCTTCCTTGGTGTTTCGGGCTTGCCTATGTCGGCGTTCTTCTAGGCCCCCACTGGTCGGATCTTGAGGCGCTCTTTAGATATCTTGATATCGTCGTCATAGCGGGCATAATCGGCCTTGTCGGTTACCTGATCTATCACAGAAAACGGATTGTGAGCCGAATACGCTCGTGATGGATTCTATTAGAGCGTTGCCGAAAAATCGTAGACAAAGAGAAAAGACAATGACGACAGCTCAACCTTAAAGAGGGGCAAGGGACGCGCCGAGGGCAACTAGCGTCCACACATAACATAACGTCTTCAGGAGCTGCGAGCGCTCGGCCTAACGTGCAAAACACGAGAAATGACTGAGGGGCATAAATTGTGTCATACAACTAAGGCCATTTAGCGTATTGCTACACGAAAGCCCCGCCTTGCGTGCAAGTACCTAGCCGGGCTAAGATTCCGCAAGACCAACATCGTCAATCAAGTGCCTGTCGTAAGCAGATAGCAGCGACTAGGCTCAACAAAGACGACTGGCTTGTTATTGCGTCGCCTGATTACTCAAAAGCTGAGCGGACGCGTCTAGCCGCCTCATTTAGCATAATGGGTTGCGCTTGACGCGATCGACATATCCGTCTCTGCCGCCCTCTCGTGGATAAACCATTTAAGCACGCCCAATGTTAGTCGCATGGAGATGCGATCGCCGATGCAAGAACTAAGCGAAAAAAGGCACGATGTTGAAGAAGCTCTCAGCGTAGCGCGCGAGCGCGGAGCCCAGTTCGCTGATATCCGCCTCGAGAGCTCCGATGGCACTTCAATCTCCGCGAAAGACGGGATAACGAAGATAAATAGCTCAAATGAACTTGGGGCTGGAATACGGGCCTTTTTGGAGGGCGCGTGGGGGTTTGTGTACACGACAGAAGTGGATCGCCGCGGTTTGACCGATTGCGCTGAACGCGCGGTCAGTCTCGCCAAAGCCGTGTATGCGCGCGCTGAGAAGTTTTCGATTGAGGCGCCGGTATTTGAAGACACCGTCAAGACGGCGGTACAGCGCCTGCCGACTCAGGTCTCAATCGCTGACAAGCTCGGCTATGTCCTGCGTCAAGAGCGAGAAGCAAAAGAGACAGATAAGCGCGTCAGCAGCACAGAGATCGGATACACAGACATTGTTCTGCATAAAATAATCGCTAATTCCGAAGGAACATATGTCGACGAGACTGTCGTGCGGTCGATTGCTCGCGCAATGATCTTTGCGAAAGAAGGTGCATTGCGACAGTCAGGCTATAAGGCCAAAGGTGATTCAAAAGGGTTCGAGCTGTTTCTAGACGGCGCGGACATCGGCCGAACTGCTGCAACCCAAGCCGTCTCGCTCCTCGACGCAAAACCGGCACCTTCTGGACAGTTTGATGCCGTGCTCGACCCGTCGCTCTCCGGGGTTTTTGCGCACGAGGCGTTCGGACACGCGTCCGAAGCCGACGCGATCATTTCAGGCACGTCTATCTTGGCAGGGAAGCTGACCCAGAAGATTGGATCTGAAGCAGTGACGATCGTAGACGACCCGACCTTGCTGAGCTACGGTTACATGGGCTACGACGATGAGGGTATCCAGACGCGCCGAAAGGTGCTCTTGGAACGCGGGATTTTGCAGACCTACCTCACCGACATCGAAACCGGGTCGCGCCTGGGCTTGGGGACAAACGGAAGCGCGCGCGCCCAGCGGTACGACGCTCCGCCTATCGTGCGGATGAGCAACACCTTCTTTGAACCCGGGGACTACGCGTTTGAAGAGCTGCTGGAGGGGTTCAGCGGGATATACTTTATCGGCTGGCAGTATGGCTACACGACTCCTACAACAGGGATGTTCACCTTCAAAAGTAGAGAAGCGTACGCAGTCGAACGCGGAGAACTGCGCGATCATTTGAGGGACGCTGCGCTGAGCGCGATGACGCTCGAGATCCTTCACAGAATCAACGCTATAACGCGGACCTTGTCGTTCGACCCTGGAACGTGCGGCAAAGACGGACAGATGACGCCAAACACCACGGGAGGCGCTTATATGCGTGTGAGTGACGTCGTTGTGGGGGGGATATAAAGTGATGACTCACACCGAGCGAGAGGCTACGCTCCTCGAGGTATGCACGCGGGCATTGGCGCTCGTAGACACGTCAATCTACCAGGGAGAAGCATTCGCCACTCACTCGAACTCTGTCAGCGCAGAGCTCGAAAAGGGCAAGATCAAATCAAGCCAAAGCGGCTTTGAGAGTGGCATCGGGATTCGGATCTTCCAGGATGGCAGCATGGGGTACGCGCACGCATCTCTCGAGCGGGTTGAGTTCGCTGTCGAGCAAGCGATCTCGGCGTCACGTGCCGGACGTCCTGACAAAGATTTCAAATCGCTTCCGCCCGCCGAGCGCTATCCCGTCGTCTCCGGTACCTGGGACGACACGATCGCATCACTCGACGTCTCAACGGTCGCGCAACTTGCGATTGACGTCGCTGACGCATCGCGTATTGACAAGCGCATCGATATAGTCAATTCTGGCGCGTCAGTCGGGCGCTGGAGCGGCGCGATCGCAAACACGTTCGGCGTTTCGGGAACAGATAGTGGAACGCAGGCCGCGCTCGACGTGGACGTGATTGCGCACAAGGGGGAAGACAGCGGAAACGGCTTCGAGTACGCTGCGTCGCGGCGTTTCGATTTCAATGTTGATTCGGTTGGAAGTGCAGCCGGAGAGATGGCGCTGCGTAGTATGAACCCACGGCCGGTTCAATCAGGCAAGATGCCTGTCGTGCTCGATCCCCTTGCCGTTGGGTCCGTCATTGCAGCTGCAGTCACCGTGAGCGCTGAAGACGCGCAACGGGATCGATCGTTTCTAGCAGGGAAAATCGGCGAACACATCGCTGTAAGCGAATTCTCGATTGTGGATGACGGACTCCTTGGCGGCGGCTTAGAGACAAGCCCCTTTGATGGTGAAGGAGTCCCATCACAGCGAACCCCTCTCGTCGAAAGAGGCGTCCTGCGTTCGTACCTCTACGACAGCTACACGGCAAACAAAGAGGGGACAACGAGCACGGGCAACGCCTCTCGTGGGGACTTTCGGCAGCCGCCTTCGATAGCGCCCACAAACCTCGTAATCGCAAGCGGAGCTGAGGCGAACGTAATCGAGGATGTGGGACACGGCATCTATATTAGGGCCACTGGCGATCGGCCGAATCCGAGCACCGGAGAGTTTTCCGGAATGGTCTACGCCGGCTACGCCATCGAAGACGGCGAACTCGAACACGCCCTAAAGCAAACCAACATCGGAATCGACGTCCTCGACTTGCTTCAGCAAATCGATGGCATAAGTCGCGAGGTCAAGACGTACTTCAGCTTGACGACCCCGACAGTTCGGATAAGGGATGTCAGCGTCGCAAGCAGCGGCTGAGAGCCAACACAAGCAGTAAATAGAGGAAGAAGAATACATCCTGCCTACTCGGGAGAGACGAGATATGGTGGCTTTTTTGCGAGACTTGGAAAAAACAGCGCGTCAGAACAATAGCTGGCTGTGCGTGGGGCTGGACCCTGATGGCACGGTGGATGATGTTTTCGATTTCAACCAGCGCATTATCAGCGCTACGCTCGATTTGGTCTGCTGTTTCAAGGTTAATACGGCGTTCTACGAAGCGCGCGGCCCTCCAGGGTTGGACGCCCTTATCAAGACGGTGGAGTATATCAAAGAGTTTGTGCGCGTTCCAGTCATTGTCGACTCAAAGAAGGCTGATGTTGCACACTCGTCAAAAGCACATGCCAAGTACGTGTATGAGATCGTGGGAGGTGACGCCGTGACGGTAAGCCCTTATATGGGACTCGACGCGATAGAGCCCTTCATCGAGCGGCGAAACAAGGGCGTCTTTATCCTTTGCAAGACGTCGAACGCCGGGGCTGCAGAGATACAGAACCTGTCATGTGTGGAGCCGCTCTATCAGGTCGTTGCGAAAAAGGCTTTGGAATGGAACATACACGGCAATCTCGGCTTCATTGTGGGCGCTACGCAAGGAAGTGAGCTTGAGGCAGTACGCGGTATTGTGGGCGAGGAGGTTCCACTCCTCATCCCGGGCGTCGGATCACAAGGCGGTGACCTTCAGAAAGCAGTTACGTCAGGGATGAACGCTCAAGGGCGCATGGGCATCATCGCCGTGTCCAGGGATGTTATTTTCGCGCAATCCCCCCACAAGATGGCAGCACAATTCCGAAACGATATCAACGCCTGTCGAGCTGATAGTGCTGGCAGGCAGGGCATCTAGGTCACGCGGCGGACCTTCACTTGGCCAAGAATAGCATTCACGTTTTCTTGGGTAATGGAGACATCATCGATGAGAGTTGCTGCGGTTCCCGTCGCTGCTGCCCTCGAGGCCGCTTCCTTGAAGTTTTCTCCCAAAACTAAGCTCTGAACAAATCCGGCAACGGCTGAGTCTCCGGCGCCGATGGTATTTGTCACAGTCACTCGCGGCGGATGCGCTATCCACCGTTCTTCTTCGGTTACGAGCAGCACGCCTCTGGCGCCCATGGAGACAAGAACCACATCAATGCCTCCTTCGTGCACCTCTATGGCCGCATCGACGATCGCGCTCATATCTCTGAGCTGCCTAGCCAAGAGTCGCTCGAGCTCGTGCACGTTAGGCTTGATAATATGGGGCTTCGCCCTCAAACCGGCCCTGAACGGCTCATCGTCGGAGTCTAGAACGACCGTCGCTCCTTTGCCTTTTGCGATCTCTACGATTTTTTGGTAGATGATCGCATTGACTCCGGCAGGAACACTACCACTGAGAATAACGTAATTAGCATCCTCGAGCCCTTTGATCACATCGATCATCTCCATAAGCTCGAAGGACTGGATCAAAGGGCCGCGTAGATTGAACGAGATCTGCCGGTTCCTAGCCGTCTCGTGAATATACACGTTGGTGCGGGTTTCGGCGGAGATTCTGACAAACTCGCAGTTGACGCCGAGATTGAGCAGGCATCCTTCGAGCTCCTGCCCTATGAAACCGCCAGCAAACCCAATCGCTTTGTTGTCCACACCGAGCCGGGTGAGGGCTTTCGACACGTCGATGCCTTTGCCGCCTGCATATCGGTCATCGCCGTCCACTCGATTAGGGTTGTTATATTCGATGGACTTAACAGTGAGTATGCGGTCAAGCGCAGGATTCAGCGTGATCGTGTATATCATAGCTCTCTCCCCCAAGGCCACGCGGAGATTACGTACGTGCTGGCAGCGCTACCTATGGCCGAGCTAACGATTCACGACATGTTATAGTCTTTCACTTTAAACTCTTTTCTTCCCGTGTAGATCTGCAGCGCTTCTTCCACGCCTTCACCGTTCACGACGATGGCTGAAATTGCATTGCACATTTGAATGGCTTCCTTGAGCCGCTTTTGGTGTATGTTCCTGCCGGTCGCATTGCCACTTGCGCCGCTTACGAAGATTTGCTCCCAGAGGCGCTCAAGGAAGAGTCTGACATCTACAGTTGAGCCCCCTGCGCACAATACTTTGCATCGGCCCGCGGCTTGAACGGCCTCTTTAAAGGTTTCTTTGGAATCGACGCCGTCTTTCTTCGGGTAGTTTACTTTCACAAAATCCGCGCCGAGGGCGGCACCTAACCCGGCTGCGCCGGCGATGAGATGCGGGTCGTGCTCATCTTTCACTGCCTTCCCGCGGGGATAGACCCAAATGATCGCGATCATGCCACGCTTGTGAGCGCCGTGAATGATCTGGGCGGCTTCGTGCAGCATGTGCGTTTCGTATTCGCTTCCGGCGTAAATCGTATATCCGACGGCGGGAATGTTCAACGCCGAACTCTTCCGAAACTCATCGACTTGTTCCATGGAATAGAAGAGACCACTGAACGGTTCTACTTGCGCGGGCTTTACAAGGTTCGACTTGGAATTAAGCTTGATAAGATAATTGACGTTTGGATAATCCTCGCCGTAGCGAGCGATCAGCCCCATCTGCGTCGCAAAACACCCGATTTCAGCGCTACTCGCGATTCGAAACAAGTGCTCAGGATCGTTGTCGTCAGGGGAAATGCCAGGGCCATGGAAATCATCGTTCATGTGCTCAATCTTCTGATCTCCCGCGAAGAGCATAATACGGCCGCTTCCCTTTGTTATGGTGAATAGATTTCTTCTATATTCCATTCGCAGCTCCTGGGGAACGTCTAACGGAGCCCTAATTGCGCTCATCGAGAAATCCATTTCTTACCTCCTGTCTGTGGGGTTTCTTCCCTTTTTCAATAACGCGACCGCTTAACTTATTGCCTTGTCGCCAGTTTTAATCCAAGTACGGCACGCTTGATCGCTACCCATACCCAGCGTGGAGGCCTCCTTGCGGCTATTGAATCTATATGGATCATTTATAAAGGCAGGATACCGTAGGCATGAAATGTGATAGATCAACGCAAAGAACCCGTAGAAGTGTGCCCCGGCGTCTTCCAAATACCGGCGCAGCGGCCGTCGTGTCACGTTTACCTTATCGTTGGGACCGACAAGATCGTCATGATCGATTCGGGAATTGATGCGAGCTTTGGTGATTTGAGGGATGCGTTACGCAACATTGGATTCACGCCTGCAGATGTCGATTTGGTCGTCAACACGCATGAACACTTTGACCACATTGGTGGCAATAAGTACTTCTACCGCACGGCCATTATCGCGGCTGGACGGCTCGCTGCCGCAAAAATAACCGAAAAAGACGCATATGTCACGATGTACTCGTCATTTTCGGCCGATTATCGGTATACGAAACCGCATGTGTGGTTTGAGAACGGAACGTTTATCGACCTGGAAAACGCGAAACTCGAAGTGATCGATACTCCCGGCCATACATCTGGCTGCATCTGTGTCTATGAGGAGTATAACAAGCTGCTATTTTCAGGAGATACCGTTTTCGCAAACGGGACTCTGTCGGCGATAGCACCCTCGGGAAGTGCTGGTGACTACGTGCATTCTATGGACGTGCTCAATACGAAAAAGATAGAGCGACTCTTTCCCGGCCACGGCTCGCTTTCGCAAACGCCCTGTGAAGACATAGAACGCGCGTCGAAAAACGCAAGAACAAGACTACAGGAAGTGAGAACTGGCGATACGTGGTCTGAATCCACGCCTCTAGACGAACCGGGTCAGTGAAAAGAAGCTACTTGAAGTAGCGCCGCTCGCCTTCTTCCATGTAACAGACGCGATTTCCGATGTTTACCGCATGATCAGCAATGCGCTCCAAGTATCGTATGATGTACAGCAGGCTCGCAACATCAGCCACAGTCTCCGTTGAGCATTTGCCTTGAGCGAGCGCTTTCACCATATTATCGACGATGTCTTTATACAGGATGTCAATTCTGTCGTCGCGCGCTTCAAAGCGGCGCGCTTGTTCGACGTCGCCGTTAGTGTATGTTTCAACGCTGTCGGCGACCAGCGACTTCACGTCAGCGACAAGCTCGTTGAATTTCGATGCGGAAATAGGTATGCGGATCGGCTTTTCCATGGTGACGACCTCTTCTGCGATGTCTACGGTGAAGTCGCCAATGCGCTCCAAATCGGTTATCATCTTCAAAGAAGTAGCAATGATCCTGAGGTCCTTTGCCATAGGCTGTTCGAGCGCGAGGAGCGACATGCATTGCGATTCAATCTTGCGATCGAACTTGTCTATCTCATCGTCATTGGTGATGACCTGCTGAGCGAGGATCGTATCACTCGTCTCGAGGGCCCGCAGCACATCCTCAACTGATCGCTGGGTAATAGCGCCCATTTCTGTGACGTTTTGCCGCAATTCTTTCAGCTTTCTAACGTAGCGATTCCTAGCCATGGTTTGTGTCTCTCACCCGAACTTCCCAGTTACGTAGTCTTCTGTCTTCTTTTCTCGCGGTCGTTCAAATAAGTCTATCGTCGAAGCGTACTCAACGAGTTCGCCGAGAAAGAAAAACGCCGTGCGTGAGGAGACGCGAGCTGCCTGCTGCATGTTATGCGTGACGATGATGATGGTGTACTCTTTTTTCAGCTCGTGTATAAGATCTTCAATCTTCGACGTTGCGATCGGATCCAGCGCTGACGCGGGCTCATCCATGAGCAGCACGTCAGGTTCGACGGCGAGGAGCCGCGCGATACAGAGCCGTTGCTGCTGACCGCCCGAAAGCCTGAGCGCGGATTCATTAAGCCGATCCTTGACTTCGTCCCAAATCGCCGCGCCTTTGAGGCTATTTTCAACAATCTCGTTCAGGGTCTTTTTATCTCGAACCCCGTGGACCCGCGGCCCGTAGGCGACGTTGTCGAAGATGGATTTCGGGAACGGGTTGGGCTTTTGAAACACCATTCCAATCTCTTTGCGGAGTTCCACGACGTCCGTATCCGAGTTGAGGATATTACGCCCTTTGTAAATTACTTCGCCAGTAAACTTGACGTTATCTACAAGATCATTCATTCGGTCAAGTGTCTTGATAAAAGTCGATTTTCCACACCCTGATGGACCGATTAGGGCAGTGACTGCGTTCTTTGGAATGTCGATGTTGATGTTCTTGAGGGCTTGAAAGTTCCCAAACCAGAGGTTCAGGTTCCTTATACTTATCTCAACCTCGCCGCTCACGCATCATAGCCCCTTTAGTTTCTTGGTATAGCTGTTCATTAGCCAGTCAGTAATGAATGTGATCGCTAGGATCGCAATAATCAGCACGGCGGCTGTACCATACGCCGTTGACGTGTCGTTATACTCAGTAAGGATGTTATAAATATACAATGTCATTGGGCAACAAGGATCTTGCAGGCTGTGGATCAGACCTATCGCACCGCCTGCAGTAAGCAAGATGGCCGCAGTCTCGCCGATAGCACGCCCCATGCCGAGAATGAGCCCAGTGACGATTCCTGGGAGCGCTGTCGGCAAGACTACCGTAGTAATCGACTGCCATTTCGTCGCACCTAAGCCTAAGCTGCCTTCCCGCAGCTCTCCCGGGACGGCTTTCAACGCCTCTTCAGAAATTCTGAGCGATATAGGGAGCACCATGAATGCGAGTGTCAGCCCCCCAGATAGTACTGACCACCCCCCAGTGTAAGGCAGCAAATAGATGACAAAAAAGAGGAATCCAAAGAGGCCGATGATGATAGACGGTATGCCTGCCAGTACTTCTGCCGCCTGGCGAATTACTTTTCGCAGAAGGTTCTCCCTAGTGTATTCGTTCAAATAGATCGCCCCACCGACGCTCAGCGGCGCAGCTACCAGCAGGGCTACGCCCGTGACCGCGACCGTAGCCACTATAGTCGAATAGATTCCCGTCCCTGTCTGTCCCCTCACACCTGGATTTGCCGTCAAGAAATGCCAGCTGATGAGCGGAAGCCCTTCTGCGAGTATGTAGGCCAATATGACGACGAGGATGATGATAGTCGCGATACCCGCCCCCCAGAGCAATCCCATGGGCACCATCTCGCGGCGCTTGGCGGCCATTAAAAGGTCACTCGCCTCCTGGTCGCAAGGTTCGCGAGCCCGGTCAGAATCATAATGAACACAAAAAGTACAACGCCCATGGCAAAGAGTGCCTGCTGGTGTGCTCCTGTCGCATAGTTCATCTCGAGCGCGATTTGCGCGGTAAGCGTGCTGACCGGAGCGAATATTGAACCGGGGATGGTTACAGAGTTTCCAGCCACGAGCAATACGGCCATCGTCTCGCCGATAGCGCGCCCCATGCCGAGTATGACGCTCGCAATGATGCCCGAGCTCGCTGCAGGGATCAAGACGCTCCTAATTGTTTGCCATCGCGTAGCCCCCATCGCTAGACTCCCTTCTTTGTATTCACGAGGAACGGCGCGCATTGCATCAGTAGATATGCTGATGATGGTTGGGAGTATCATGATGGAGAGGATGATCCAACAGGCAAGAACGCTCGTTCCAAATCCACCAAATTGCCCCCGTATCCACGGTACAATCACAAGAAGGGCAAAGAACCCGTAAACGACTGACGGAACACCGGCCAAGGCACTTACAGAGGGGACCAGCACGCGCCGGATCGCAGGGGGTGCAATTTCAGCCAAGAACACAGCGCACGCGATCCCGAGCGGCGCTCCAATCGCCACGGCGCCCAACGTGACGATCAGCGAGCCCAGAATAATGGGGAATATTCCCCACGTGCCGGCAGCGAAGCTGTCAGCGGGCAGCCAAACGCTCCCTGTCAAAAAAGGTAAACCCGCTTCAGCCAAGAAGGGCACTCCTTGGCTAAAGACGAAAACGATAATCAAAAAAATAGCGAAGATTGACGAGATCGCGCACACCAGCAAGATCAACTGGATGAGACGCTCTCTTGCGTCCCTCGTTCTTGATCTCCGAAGTGCGCGCACCGCTGTGTTGGACGTGGCTTATGACTCCTTTGCAGAAAAAAAAGGAGGGGAGGGGATGCTTAGTCGTTAAGTCGCTATTACATTGTCGTTGCTGATGTTGCCGTTGCTGTTGTTGTCGTTGCTGCCGTTGCTGTCGTTGTCGGCGGGACGTACCCTGGTACGTCGCTGAGCGCCACCTCGCCTTGGCTCTTTAATATCGCTTGTCCTGCGGGGCTAAGGGTGTAGTTTATGAAACTTTGCGCAAGTCCCGTTGCGGGTCCGTTCGTTACGTACAGGAGATATCGCTCAATAACGTAGGTTCCGTTTGCTAGGTTGCCATACGTAGGAGCAATGCCATTAATGGTAAGTGCCTTGACCGAGCTGTCGACTGCATTCGTAGCGATGTAGCCAATTGCGTTCGTATCTCCCGCGACATACGATTTCACCGATCCCGTAGAGGACTCTGTGATCCCTCCCGTGCTGAAGTTACCGTTTTTCAGCACAAGTGATTGTACCCCAGATCGTGTACCGGATCCCTGTTCCCTGTTGACGACATCGATCTTCGCGTTGCTTCCGCCGACTTGGTTCCAGTTGGTGATGTTACCGGTATAGATGTTCATCACCTGGTTAATGGTCAGACCATTCACAGCAGTGTTGTGCGGATTAACGATGATGGCGATCCCATCAACGCAAATTGGGATAGACTGGAGAGTCGGATACTGCGCCAGCTCACTGGCCGTAAGATTAGCTGAAGCCATGCCGATCTGCGCAGTGCCTGTACCGGCGGCCGTAATGCCCGCCGCAGTTCCGCCGCCTACCACGTTTACAGTGACGCCTGAGTTGTTTGCCATGTAGGCCGCCGCCAATGCTTGCGCGTCTGGCTGCACTGATGTCGACCCTGCAAGTGACAATGTATTGCTGCTGCCGCTAGTCGAGTTGTTGCTGGACGTACATCCTGCTCCGAAAACCGCTACTGCGACGAGCAATGAGATTAGCACAATTGGAAAAATCTTTTTCATAGGTTCACCACGTCTCCCTGGAGCGAATATAGATCATATGGGTATCCTATATAGACTATATAGATCAGGTAGCAGCCATAAAAAGCAAACGGACGAGATGCTTACCGATTCGACTTTGCGACTGCGAGATTGATGGCAACCTCGGCTATGTTCATCCCATAGTCGGCAACCCGGTCAATACTGGTGATGATGCAGTATATTGGCAGCGCTACGTGAGCATCTAGGTCGAGCGTCATCTCTTCCAGACGTTTAAGGATAGGTGTCTGTCTGCCCTTTGCGCTTATAGCCTCCTCGGCAAGCTTCGTATCAAGTTTTGAAAGCGCATCCATCGCGAGCTGTACGACGGTATTTGACAGGATACTCGCCTCGTTTATGCTGTTGCGCACCTCTTCAGGGACTGGTCCTCCTGCCAACGTCAGCACGCAGCGCGCTATTTTAGTCCCGTGATCGGCGATTCGCTCGAGTGAGACGGCGGTGAGGTAGTACTCAAGACTCTCGTTTGCGGCAATGTCTGAACCCTCCGAAAATGGGGTCGTGACCATCTCTTGCAGCCGTTTGAGCACGAGCAAATAGTGGCGATCCACGTCGCGATCTCTCACTATGACGTCACTAGCGAGGTCGATATCATTTTTCAGCAGCGATTTTATGGCGTCGGCGAGCATCGACTCGATGATGAGGTGCATTCTCCTAATAGACTTTTTGACTTGCAGCTCATTAGGACTTAGAAAATCCTGTATTACGACCGATTTCGCGGTCTCTTCGACGACTTCCATGCCAATGAGGCGGTAGGACATGTCACGTATCGTCTCTCGCTGGTCGGATCGAATCTTCTGAGCGCGAAGCTCGAACGTGTCATAGCCCGCGATGTAGATGGCAATCATGTGGCGTGCCAAGGCCTCGTCAAAAAGGGCGTCAATGTTGAAAACCCCACGTTCCTGTGGCTTAACGTGTTCGTTAGGCGTGACCCGCAGCGAGCCGTCAGGCAGCGTTGACAGCGCCACTCGCGACTTCTCCTTCAAACCGAGTTGCGTGGCCCAAACCTTGGGCAGTGAAACGGTGTAGCTCGATTTGCCAGTAAGTTGAACCTTTCGAATCTCCATAAAAATCTGAGAATTATATAGAAAAGTTGGGCATATATAACTATTGGTCGAAGAATAGAGCATGCCGGGGGCGGGAGTTGAACCCGCGCTCTTCAGATATCTCAGGTGTCGTATCAGAATACCCTATGAGTCTGACACCTTAGCCGTCTAGATCGCTGCCTTATATGCAACAACTTACTAGGCCACCCCGGCCCGCGAGATGCCATAGCGCGCCACAGCGGATGCTACAGATACTCCCGCTATTATGAGCGCTCTATAAAAGGCTTTTGTCGCAAGCAGCCGCCACATTTATATAAAAATAATATAAATATGTGCCTATAATTAAAATAATGCCTTTCTGAACGGAAATTGGCGAAATAATTTAAAAACGTATTTATATCGTCAATATAATTTATCGGATAAAAATAGTAAGGGGAATATAATGAGGGACGAATCCATGCCGGTATTCGACCAAGACGAGGAGGTGATGTGTAACCTCCTGTGCAATATCGGCCTCAAGAGGAACTTGGCGAAGGCACTTGTGTACCTTTCAAACGTCAACGAATCGGTGTCCCGCAATATTGAACTGGGTGCTGGCTTGCGACAACCTGAAGTCAGTATAGCGATGCGCGAGCTAAGGGAACGTGGTTGGATCGAAGAGTGGGAGCAAAAAAAGGAGGGCAAAGGCCGCCCGCTCAAATGTTACCGTCTCTCCATCGAACTCTGCGATGTCATTGACCATCTCGACGACTCACGAAAACGCGACGCACAGCAAGACGAGGAAACGATCACCATGCTCCGGAGCCTGTCTCGGACCGTCGGAGTAACGAAATAGTTCGATACTGCAACCCGTCACGGCGTTAAGATTTCGACTGTAGGCCTCTTTTCGCGAATGCGCGCGACGTGAACCTCAGAGACGTCTGTAAAAATGCCGTGCTCCACCACCCCGGCAATAACGGATAGTTCGATTGCCAACTTTTTTGGATCTCTGATGATTCCAAAGTGCGCGTCGAGCACGAGGTTCCCCTGATCAGTAACATACGCTCGATTTTGCTCAGATCGCCTAAGTTTTGCCGAAGCCCCCATGCGGCGCACATCCCGACGCACGAGTGGACACGCGAAGGGCAACACCTCAAGCGGTACCGGCAGATTTAGACGCGGCGCGAGTTTTGAAGCATCGACCGCGACGCAGAATCGCCGTGCTGCGTGCGCAACGATTTTCTCGCGCGTGTGCGCCCCTCCGCCCCCTTTGATGAGGTTTAGGCGCGAATCGACTTGATCAGCGCCGTCCAGCGCGATATCGATGACCTCGTGCTCGTAAAGGGACGCCAGCGGCACGCGGTGCTCGATCGCTAGCAGCATCGACTGGTACGACGTGGGAACGCCCGAAATCGAAAGCCCTTCATCAGCGATCCGCCTCCCAAGATGAACGATCGCGTGAGCGACGGTCGTGCCCGTACCAAGCCCCACAATCATTCCGTCATTGACCAACTCTGCGATAGATCTTCCAGCTGCTTCCTTCTCTACATGCGAGAGCTCCACAAAGGAGCACATGAATCGCTTGCGTTTAGCCGTTTCGATTTCATCGCGCATGTTGAGCGACGAAGCTATTTAGTTAAGGAATACCATTGACGTTTAGACTATACAGAATACGCCACCACCTATCATTAGGAGGAAAGACATGGGGATACTAGATCGTCTCACGACGATGATTAAGGCAAAAATCAGTTCGTTTCTTGATAGACACGAAGATCCACGCGAAACGCTTGATTACTCCTACCAAAAGCAGCTCGAGCTGCTCACCAATGTGAAGCGGGGGATCGCCGACGTCGTTACCGCTAAGAAGCGACTCGAACTTCAGAAAGCCAAACTTGAATCAAACATCGAAGATCTTAACAATCAGGCGCGGGAAGCGGTAAGCCTTGGTCGCGACGATCTTGCGCGCCTTGCGCTCGAGCGGAAAAAAGATAACATGACGCAGATCGAGTCACTCACCGCACAGATTGCCGATCTCGAAAATGAGCAGGCAAAGCTCATAAACACGGAAACGCGGCTCTCTGCTAAAGTCGAAGCGTTTAGAACGAAGAAGGAGACCATCAAGGCGCAGTACTCCGCGGCCGAAGCGCAGGTCAAGATCACGGAATCCGTTACGGGAATCTCCGAGGAAATGGCCGACGTAGGAATGTCCGTTCAGCGTGCCCAGGATAAGACGGAAACGATGAAAGCGCGGTCACAGGCGCTCGACGAGCTTATTGACGCAGGTACGCTCCAGGATGTGACGAGCGACCAGACAAAGGTCGAAGAGGAACTGGGGAAGATCAAGTCGAGTGATGAGGTCGATCAAGAGCTCAAGATCTTAAAGCAACAGGTTCCCGTTAAGAAGAAGGCGGAAAAAGAGGAAGCACAGGAGGCGCAGCAATGATCGTGCGTATCCTTGGTGAGAACCAGTACGTGCTCGATAGCAAATATCTCGATAAGCTGAATGAACTCGACGTCTGCATGGTCGATCACCTCGGCCATGAGCAAGTCGACGACTTCAACGGCTGCTTGCACGAGATGATACACATCATCCGAGAGAAGGGCACACCTCTCGATCCCGCTGAAATACGTGCCTCAGATCTGATCGTTCCTTCACCTGACATAACGCCGGACGAAGCGCGAAAGTTATTCACAAAGGAGGGCGTCATCCCAGGGTGACCGTCCCACTAAAGCGGCACGTCCCAGAGCGGGTACCAGCGCTCCAGCTCTTGCTCTATCGGGAGCTCTGATTGCATAACCGACCGAAGCCGGAACTCATACGCGTAGTCGCGCTTATGCTGCTTCGCGTCAGCAAGCACAAATGGATAAAAAAGGCCGCGCTTGTAGTTATAGATCCAAAAAATCCTTTTTTCATTTCTAAATGGAAACACCGCGCACAGGATCTGCTCACCGTATCCGCCGTCGATAAGCGTCGAGCTCACCGCGTGGAGGTCTGAGACAACGTTCTCAAATTGTGCGTCGGATACGATGACCCAGACGTAACCAAACTCGTCCTGCTTGATCTCAAAAGTGGTCTCGCTGATTTTCAGCAGCTCCTCAATCTCGCTCTCACACTTCGAAAAGCCGCCCGATTCAACGGGCTTGAAACAGATGCCAGCTTTGCCCGTTGGTTGTACGCTAAACTGTGTGCTCAGCGTGATGTAGGCGGTCGCCATTGAAAAAAGGCTATTGACCTTAGGCGCGATGCCTTTCGTCCTTCCGAGCAGTGCGTCCAGAAACCCCATGGCATTTCAACCGTTAGCGTGAGACGTGAAAGAGGCGGTCGAGCTACGTGAGCCGATCCAGCGCTGCATGCGTGGTTGTTGACGATTCATTGATACCTCCAGCACTCTAGTCAGTGAGTAGAATTGAGCCTTCCGGGGTAAAACGGATGCTGCTTAAATCGGCAATGATCTGCCTTGGTGTCGTTAGGCGCTCATCGTACGTCACCGTGACGGTGAAAAAATCAGGGATCACCTCGACATTGATGATTCCTTTTCGCCGCGCAAGGAACTTATCGAGCTCGGCCGCATCCGACGCTTCCCGCAGCTCGTGCAAACGAATTTTTACCCTCTTTACGTGTTTCTCATCAGCATTCATCAATTTGCTTCGTATGTTGCCCCATCAGTAGATAAAAATGCCCCATCCATTGTGCGTGAAGTGACGGCCCCAGGCGCGCGTACATCCCAGATCAGTGCCTCTGTTCATGCGAGAGTTGCTATTAAGCTGCTCGTACCTCCCCAAGGGGGTCACGTCTTCTTCTCCACTCTTTTAGACGCACTTTTGGCACTTCACTAGAGCATATGCAAGAAACGGTCGCTTGTAATATGAACAGACGGAGAATGCGACCGACAAGAAGCGGAAAATGGTCGAACTAATGCAAGAGAGATCTTTGTGGACGGTTTCGCAAGAATGAACTCGATACCGCAAGCAGCACAAGTGCGGCTAGGATGAGCAATGGAAGCAAGTGGATAGCAATAGTGATCGCTGCAAGCGAGATTGCGATAATGGAGAATACTGCAAGAAGATCTGACATTATGCCTCCGAGGTAGCAGACCAACCTTTGTAGACGCGCATCTCTTTAGCACCTTTTTTTGTTGTTCGAGTCAGAATATAATGAGAGAGTTTGCGAGGGATAGCACTGAGTCTCAAAGGTCTGCCCTACTGATACGGCGCCAACAGAATCGTCGCCCCCAGCACCATTCAGACTGCCAGTGTAGCACTCCACAACGCTTGTCTTTGCATCCTTCGCATTTCGCTGTTTCAGCGCCAATCGGTTGTGGCTCGGGCTCTCCGTTATTGTATCGCGCATTATTTTTGCCTTCGACAAGAGAGCGCCGTGGACAATCTCACTAATATGGGCCAAGACGCATTTCTTTCTCCACTCGATATTCCAGGAGCGCTTCGACTGCTTTACCTTATTCTCGAGAGAGAATAGAGTCTCCTTTCGCGGCAGTGGCGATTTCTGGCAAGTACATACGCGCGTTGCTGCCTGTGTCTGCTCTGAGCCTTAGCTTTCGGAAACAGCTAGTATCGAACAGAGAAGACCGCCAAGACGAGTGCAGAACAAATATAGAGATTCTGTATTCTCTGTGCAGTGACTACTTTTGGCATGACGCAAACAATCATATGGTCGTGTAAGAAAACCTGCTCGGGAAAAGGTCGGGAGAATGGAACCACGCTCAACCGTGCTGTGCTCTGCCGTTCTCCCTTGCAATCAGGATCGAGCCTGTGTTTATGGGCGACTGTCAACTTCATTTCGTCTCCCTGTGGTGAGCGTATAACAGCAAATTGACTTCTCCGTCTTTGTGCTGCTGACCATTTTTCACCGCGCTCACCACTGACAAACCGTTTTTCGATGCCGCTTTTCAGCCTGCGCCCACCGGTCTGCGTGTCAACGCGCCGTGTCAACGCGCCGTGTCAACGCGCCGTGTCAACGCGCCGTGTCAACTCGGGAGAGGAAGTGTGACTTGGGAGAGCACAGAGGAAACATATATCGGCGGTCTGACGCAAGCCTCGCTCAAGGAGGTGATGCGCGATACACACCGACCAAGTTGAAAAAGTGGTGAACTGCTACGACCACCTGTATGGGGAATGCTCGAAAGAGTGTCTGAGGGTGAAGGACGAAGCGTGCGTCTATTATCTTGAACGCGCCCTCGAAGATATTAGCTTCGCCGTGTCGATCCTTAGTGGGTTCCTTCCAACCACCTTTTTTCATTAATGCTTTGCAACGAATCGTGACGATGATGAAGACCGATAGACCGCGCTGTTCAGTCTGTGGCGATAATGTCCTGACCAACGGGTGGGTGCTCAGTCGTCACGAACTGTACTGCATCCAGTGCGCACGAGTGAATATACTCGTTAAAAGCAACTCGAACTCGTGACCATCTTGGTGCCTGTGCCAATGGTTCGCTTGAAGAAGCGTATTTTTGGTGTTAAAAAAATGCAAAGAAGAACGGCCGGCGTGAATTGACTGGGCGAAAGGGCGTGCCATCCGATGCGCTCTCGCCTGCTCAAGACAAAAAAATGAGTACGTTGCGCAAAAATAAGCGTAGAGCTCTACCGCTCAATAGTAGTAGCGGTCTCGTTGTTTTCGTCTCTTGTGCGTGACGATATAGTCCTTGTCAAACCCATCATCAAGCCGTTGAGTCATGACGCTTTCGGTAGCGACCTCCTGCTGAGAATCCTCAACAACGTACTTCTCAAGGATGAAGTCCCACTTGTACGATTCGTTCGGCAGGATAAACCACTTGAGGGGTTTCTCCAGTTTCTCTTTCGCTTGCATCTTTCTCTCTCACCTCCATAGTCAATAGAGGAGAGAGATCTATGTCAACGCATCCCTCATACTCTATATAGACCTCCCGAGCAGCGTCTCGCGCGCCAAAGCTTGTCCGCACGGCTGATCACGCCGCAATATCGGCGTCTGACGTCTTCGTTCAGCTAGCCGTAGTCTCTATACTTTCCTTACGACACGCTTAAGCGTTTGCACACAGAATGAGAGCTAGTCACAACTCGGTTGTGGCTGTGCGTCCAAAGATGCGGGCCTGCCTCGGTCGGCAAGAAAAGCTCTCGGTTCGTCATCTTGCTGGGCCAAACGGCTTGGATGCGCGATCCGGCCGTTTTTCACCCCCTTTCTGTTTTTTAGTCTTTGTTTGCGAGACTTTTCACTGGCCCCGTGCGTTGTGCAAAAAAAAGCGCGGTGCGACTCCAGATGAAGAAAGCACACGTGTAAACGATTTGCCCAGCGCTCGTGTGAAGTTCACGAAGTGAAAGATTAGCAACGAAGTCATAAGCCGCTGTTTCTATACATTCTCCTCGTGCACCGCATCAGCGACGCTCACGTTATCTGCCGCCGTCGAAGATCACCGCCGCTTCCACGTAGATGGGAAACAGAATTACAGCAGAATTACAGTTCTAACAGTAGAACGGATGGCCGGCCTTTTCGCCTCACAAACAGGTATTTACCTTTCCACGCAAACATTTAGCTGATGATTGGGACAGAAGCAGTCCTCTTTGACGCCTATGGCACCGTGCTCGATGTCGGCACGTACCACCGGGACATAACGAAACACGTCGTCCAGCAATCAAATACGTTCTTCGGCATTACCACATCGGTTGAAGAGTTCAACGCCTTCTGGAGCGAAGAGTTTGAGTGCGCATTCCGCGACGTGATCGCGTACTGTGGCGAGTTTAGAAATATGCGCGATCTTTATGGAATTAGCGCAAAAAACGTCTTTCAGCGTTACGGGATAGACGTGCCGGACGCTTACGTTGAAGAGCTGAACCGCATCTTCAAGAAAATGCTCGACGAAGCTGTTACCATTCTTCCGAACGTCAAAAAGACGCTCGAAATACTTTGCACAAACGGATGCAGGCTCGGAATGGTTTCAAACGGAGACGCCGAGGAGTTGTCGGCCCATCTCAACGGGGTCTCTGACCTTTTTGACGTGATCGTCACCTCTGAAGAACTTCAAGTCTACAAACCACATTCGCGACTATTCAACGAGGCCATACGCAAGATGGACATAGGACGGGAAGCAACGGCCTTCGTCGGGGATACGATCACTTCTGATATTTTGGGAGCAAAAAAGGCAGGGTTGACGGCTATCTGGTACAATAAAAAGCAGCGCATTCCAAAGCCCGAAATACGCCCGGACTTCGAAATACGCGATATGGCAGAGATTCTAGAAATCGTCGAGCTCAGCCGCGTTGGCCCGGATCGTCGCTGAAGCTCGCACGCCCTTAGCCACTCTGTCCTGCAAGTTCCGTCTCCATCTGCCGCAGTCGCTCGATCCGCTTTTCAATGGGCGGATGAGTCGATAGGAGGTTTAGTGCAGAGCCTCTCGATATTGCAGGTATGATGAAGAACTGGCTTATACCCTCAACTTTGCGGATATCCTCCGTTGGAACGCGTTCGATGTAGCCACTTATTTTGAGCAGCGCACTGGCGAGGTTTGCCGGGTGCGCTGTGATGATGGCAGAGCCTCGATCGGCCGCGTACTCGCGGTAGCGCGAGAGCGCCCGCGTGATGAGGAAACTAACGATCCATATCGCCGCGAGCGCGATGAAGAAAAGAAAGATGTTGTTGTCCCTCCGGCCGCCACCTACGCCCATGAAGAACCAGAAGCGCATGAGGAAACCCGCAATCGTCGTGACGAAGCTCGCGATAGTCATAACGAGCATATCTCTGTTCTTGACGTGTGACAACTCGTGCGCAAGCACAGCCTCCACTTCCGGCTCCTCAAGTCGTTGGAGGAGTGAACTCGTAACGGCTACCACCGCGTGGTTCTGACTGCGCCCGGTCGCAAAGGCGTTCGGGACTGCGCTGTTTGCGATAGCTACCTTCGGCTTTGGAAGGTCCGCCATGGCGCACAGGCGTTCGATCGCGCTGTGGAGCTCGGGAGCTTCGTCCTCACTGACGATGTGCGCTCCGCTCGCAGCGAGCACGACTCGGTCTGAGAAATAGTACTGCGCTCCCAGAAACAGTGCCACAAAAACGACTATGATCGCGATGTTTTGCACGAAGACCAAGATGATGCCTATAAACGCTACGTACACAAGCCCAAGCAAAATCATGGTCAGCAGCATGCGGGCTGAAAGCCCGACGTCACTGCCCCACTTACCTTTCATATGTAGTAATCACCTTATTGTCGATTTATACAAAAATAATATGCACGCTTGAGTTCATAAACATACCGTCGGTCGCTTTGGACTCTTTGCTCACCGCTTTTGCGCGTCAAGGGGCGTCGCGCCGTGCGCTGGGAAAGGGTTTATAATGAGGCAGCCACGTTAGCAGGAACAGAACACGATGCCCACCGGTAACGAAAACGACAAGTCGCTCGAAGCCATCGACTGGGATGAGTTCCATCCTACAAGCCCATACGACATTTATGTGTCTCGCACGCCACTGCGTAAGAAATGGTCTATCATATTGGGGTTATTGCTCTATCTCGTAGGTCAGTTCAGCGTGTCGCTGTTCTTAACCCCGATTCTTGTTCGTGCGGGCGTAATTTCTTCCAGCGAAGTGCTCGCTACAGCTTCAGGAGCTTTCACCGCGGTGACCTTTTGGTTGCTGATCGTCGCGGACATCGTTTCCGTTGCACTCATCGTAGCACTTGTCCTCAGTTTCTACAAAGAGAAGCTCTCTTCGCTCGGATTGAAGACGAAGAAATTGCCGAAAGCGCTTCTTTATGGAGTAGTGGGATTCGTTGTTGCGTTTGTCGTTGCAGCTATCGTCGGCTACCCGATCGAGCAATACTTCGGCGTTGACGTAACGCAGCAGGCATTGTCACAGTCAGCGACCGTATCGGGGCTGTTGCCCCTCGTTCTCTTGTCCGGGGTCATTATCGCCCCTATATGCGAAGAAATCGTGTTCCGAGGGTACCTCTACAAAGCTTTTAGAGACCGCTTTAAGCCGTGGTATGCTATCGTAATGAGCGCTGCACTCTTTTCGGCCATCCATTTAGAACCGCTCGCCGCCGTTCAGCTGTTCGTGATCGGCATTGTACTGGCGTACGTGTACGAGAAGACCGACAATTTGATGGCCCCTATCGCCTTGCACATGCTCAATAACGCGGTTGCTTTCCTCGTGGTTGCTTTCATCGTCGTGCGCTAGAGCCTTTATGTCACGAGCTTCGCAATGAAATCACCCACACGAGCTTCCACCGATTCTGCAACAGGCGCGCACTTCACGCGCATCAAGTAAGCGACGGGTTTGAAGGAATATTCTGACAACATTTCGTAATTAGCCATCCCCTTGGCAATAATAAGCGAAGCACGAGGCAACATGTCCCTTAACGTGGCCGGAATTTCGTCGAGTTTTATGCCGATCGCGTTTGAACCCGTCGTGACGACCCTATCGGCCACCTTGTCCAGTCCGGACTCCCAGACGTCTTCGATCGTAGCATCGGTGAGGATGGGTCCCCCGCGGACGACGAGGGTGACGTGCGCCCCTAGCTTGCGCATTTGTTCTATGAGCAATCCGTCGTACACGATCTCGCCGACGTTATCAGCCACGTAAACGACGTCTTTGAGGAGTGGCTTGATCGCGTCAGTATCATCGATGTCCAGCCCGTGTCGGTAGATTGTGGCGACTTCCTTTTCAAAATTATCCGTTACCACTTCAAAACCGAGCACGCCGAAATCGAAAGTGTTTCCAATAATTGCCGCGATTACGGCGCTGCGAAAGGGATCACTGCTCGTTTGGATCAGTGATTGCACTGTGGGCAAGAGTTTTACTGCGGTCTCGTTGGCGAGTCGTTTCACGTGTCGGTAGGGATCATCATCGCCAAGTACCCGGTACACCGCCCTGTGGACCTCAGTCGAAAGAAGCGCTATAGGGCCTTCGAAGCCCACCCGACACATCGTTTTCGCTGCCGCTTCTTCCGCTTTGAGCTGCGTCGAGAGATCAGTGCTTGACAGCTTTGCCTCGTACAATACCCGCGATGTCAGGCACGGGATGCATTCGGGGAACACCTGCATACAAATCAACTTGAGAGCGCCACTGCGTAGAAGAGTAGAAGCGCTTATTGGCTATAAAAGCTCACGTGATAAAGCGTGAAAGTCGGCGAACTTGGTGAGCGGGCGCTCGTGAAGCAGTTAGCTGAACTTATCGACTGCACGGCAGTGCTTTGTCCTGGCGCGGACGATTGTTCGGCAATAGCTTTCGATGAGCATTTTGTGGTCGTCACGACCGATATGTTGCACAAAAAAACGCACTTCCCACGCGAGATGACTGGGTATCAGATCGGGTGGATGTCCACCGCCGCAACCTTGAGCGATATCGCCGCGATGGGTGCAGACCCCCTTGGCGTGACGATGGCCGTGGGAATTCCGCGCGAGGCGGACGTGGCATTTGCGCTTGACCTCGTGCGTGGCTGCAACGCGTGCTGCACGCAAAATGGAACCATGCTTATCGGCGGCGACACAGATGAGCATGATGAACTCACGCTCGTGGGCACCGCCATAGGCCGTGTGCAGCAGGACAAGATGCTGACGCGAGCCGGCGCGAAACTCGGGAACGCTGTTTGCGTCACAGGCGGACTAGGCCTCGCTGCCGCAGGCGTGCGGATGTTGCTCGACAGTAGCTACGCAGACCACCCCTTGCGCGAACGTGCCCTTAAAAAACTGTTCGAGCCCCAGCCAAGAATTGCGTACGGCCAAGCGCTCGCCGCCTCTGGTGCGGTGACCGCTCTCATCGACACGAGCGACGGGCTCAGTCTCTCCTTGTATGAGCTGTCGACGGCAAGCAATTGCGGCTTTTGCCTACACGCAGCTGATCTGCCCGTGAGTGACGCCGCAAAATCGGTGAGCCGCGACCGGTCTGACGAGTTAACGCTCGCAATATACCGAGGCGGTGATTATGAACTGTTGTTCACAGCGAAACGCGAGCGACTTGAGGCCATCCCGATTCCTTACACCATAATCGGCTCAGTTATCGAGTTTGGGATGCAGCTAGACGTGGACGGAGTCGTGCAGGAGCTCGAGGCCGAAGGATACGAGCACTTAGCTGCTTCTGGGCCGAAGGTGTAGTGCGCTTCACTTGGCTATTTCAAACGCGAGGGATTGCCGAAGACCTCAGAGGATATGCCGAGACCGGTGCAGTTGTTATACAAGATTGATGAAAGTAGCGCGATGACCTTCCCCTCCTGCACGATCGGCGCTCCGCTGTCTCCTGGCAGCGGCATATCCGCGCATGGAAATGCGAACCGGTTGAGGTTTCGCCCGGTGTCGACAACTCGGCATTCGATGCGCCGATCATACGTGATGAGCTCCGCCGGCCCGAAACGGGCACGCCCTATTGCAGAGAACGTCGCGTGCTCAGGAGGGACATCGATTAGCGCTAGATCGTAGTCATTGAGCAGGTGAACGACGGTGCCATCGTGCCCGTCCACGACAACTTTCGTGCCGACCGCCCCGTGGCCGTAGCCAATGACGTGACCTGCAGTTAGCGCACACACGCACTTATTATACGGGATGACCGCGCCGACCGTCCCACGGATTTCCTTACTTTTCACCAAGCATCCTTCTGTGATCACGGCTTTTTGTCACCCCGCAACCGTTTGAGCAGTGCGTCGGCGCCGGCAAACCCGACGGTTTTTTCGCTCCCGTGCATGATGTCGAGATGTTCGGCTCCGAGACTCGATGCGATTGGGCGTTCGAGCATGCCACCCACGATCAAATCAACGCGCTGCGCTTTGCATCGTTCCAGGATGGTCTCGTGCTCGGGAGCGATGAGTACCTCGCAGCGCTCACTGACGAGCCCGCTCAGCCGTGCTGCCGTATTAACGTCAAAGTCGGATACAATCAGCGTTGGTTCGATACCGCACTCCTTTAGGAAGTTTGTGACGGCGATTGCGCGCGTAGGACCGCCGATCACCGCGACGCGCCTCTCGACGACGGTAGGAACTGCGGCCTGCGCCGGACACAGGGCGTCCAGATCCACTGACGTGCCAAGCGCGTCGGCTACGCGCGCCAGAAACCGCCTCGTTGCCTGATGCCCGATAGGAAGTTCTTCGATGATGTACGGCATATCGAACTGCTCCTCCAACTGCTCAGCAGCATTCTTGCCTGTGGCCTCGCAGACGACGACGTTCAATCTCGCTGAGGCGATATGCTCGATCTGGCGCACCGTGGCACCCGCAGTGAGCACCGCATTGACACGGACGCCGATGAGCGCCAAGGTATGCTTGAGCTCTTTAAGATCGGGACCTGCCCTCAGCAGGCCAATCAGATTCACCGACAGCTCATCACGCGCCCGTGGCGGCTCTACGAGCACTTCAACGAGTCGCTTAAGCGTCTCGCTATAGCCGGATCGGTAATCACCTTCAAAGCCTCCTGAATCGATTCCAAGCACCTTTGCATTCGTCTGAACTTCTCTCACGACGCTTTCAACGTCTTCACCGATAATACTGGAAGCGCAGCACGACAGCACGGCGATAAGCGCGGGGTTAAACTCGCGATCTAATTCGGCGATTGCGCTTTTAAGTTTCTCCGCGGCGCCAAAAATGACGTCGTTTTCATCCATACAGGTCGAATAGACGTTGGATGTCTTGTCGCCCCGCATCCCGAGTATGTAGTTAATGTGATAAACGCAGCCCTTCGGGCCGTGGACGAGAATGACGCTGTCTTTGATGTTGCCTATAGCCTTTATTGTGCCGAAGAGCCGGCACGTGGCGCGTGGGATCCTAGCTGCACTCTTGAGCAAACCCGCTCCTCGAAATGTTTCCTTGGTACGCATGTATCAGATCCGTCGTATATATACAGGACTTCACAGAGTCTGAGCTCTTCGCTCAGACCACGATAGCAGCTTTGCTAGCCCCGTTCGCGGCAGCGCGTGGATCGGATTAGATGGCGTGTTAAGCAATCATCAATGCTCTTTGCATTTGAAGTTTAAACCAAAGCGCGGCACAGTGGAGTTCATTCTTTCAAAAAATCACATTTAGTTGAAAAAACTGGTTGAGGGCTTTCAGAACGCCTCGGTTGGCGTTTTACGACGCGAAACAACTGAATTTCGAAAAGCTTAAATGCGAAGAATGGCGTAGAACGTCATCCACAAAATTCGGATTTCGCAAGGACAGAGGGGCCACTAACATGACCGAGGCAGAAATGTTAATATGTACCCGTTGCGGCAAGCCAGTACGAATGAATCCTTTCAACGGTTACAGTCTGTGTCCGTTTTGTATAGCAAGGAATGACCACACGGTAAAGGACGACGCGTGGTGTGCAGACAAGCCCATTTCGAGCTAGTAGCAGACAACGGTGGTGAAGGTTGCATTTCGTTAGAAGAGATGCCACTATAGGATAATTTACGCTTTTCAGCACGGAGAAGCAGGAGCACGAACTGACAGCCGCCGCAGTTTCGCTCAAGCACTTGAACAGTTTTTGAACACTTCGTACTACTTCTTTGACAAACAGACGCACAGGCTGCGCAGCGAAGGGCTGCAAAAATCAGCGCAACAATTATAAAAATGATTTGCATTCGCTGTAACAAAGATCGTTCAATTTAGTTTCAAGCAACGAGGGGTATTTCAGTGAAGGTTATCGCTTTTAACGGCAGTGCCCGCAAGGATGGCAACACCGCCATTCTCATTAAGCAGGCGCTGCGCGAACTTGAACGAGAAGGTATTGAGACCGAACTCGTTCAGCTCGCAGGAACACGAATTCGAGGCTGCATCGCGTGTTCGGAGTGTTTCGAGACTCGTGACCAGTGCTGCGTCGTGACTGATGACGCGGTAAACGAGTACATTGCCAAGATGCTGCACGCAGATGGGATCATCTTAGGTTCGCCGACGTACTTCGCTGATATAACGCCCGAACTCAAAGCGCTCATTGACCGCGCTGGGATGGTAGCGCGGGCCAACGGCGATATGTTTCAGCGTAAAGTCGGCGCTGCAGTCATAACGATGCGACGCGCTGGCGCCATTCACGCATTCGACTCGATCAATCATTTCTTCTTCATTGGTCAAATGATCGTTCCCGGTTCGAGTTACTGGAACATCGGTATCGGCCATGCTATCGGTGCAGCAGAAAATGACGCTGAAGGCATGGCTACGATGACCACCCTTGGCAAAAACATCGCGTGGCTCCTCAAAAAGCTGCACACGTGATTCTTGGAACTCATGCCAGACGGTGTAACGGGCAGCATGGCTCGCGTTCTAATCATTTACGATACGCGATACGGCTCTACGAAAACCATTGCTCGGTGGATAGCTGAAGGAGCAGCGAGCAAAGGACACGTCGACGTGGCAGTACAGAACGTCGCCGAAGCTGACCCCCGCGGTTTCGACTTGATCGTGATCGGCTCTCCGATTTACGAAGAACACCCACTGCCCAGCGTGCTGAACTTCCTTGCCGCGAACAGCGATCACTTAAACGACAAAGACGTGGCGCTTTTCGTTGTCTGTGTGGACTACTGGGCAGTGCCTAAAGAGGAACTCGTGTACCGGTACGTGGCAGACTTGCAAGAGCGCGCTACAGGGCGCGTTCGAGCAATCGAGGTGTTTGGAGGATATCTCGACGTTAACAAGCTCTCCGATACGGACAGGAAGCTCATAAAGGATTTTGCTAGGCTTATGGGGGTACCGATTACAAAAGTCAACAAGCTTGATAAACAAAGCGCGCGCAAATTCGGAGCGGAAGTTGCTCACTTCCTCGAGCGACCGTAGCTGTTGAATGACGGAGTCAACCCTCCCTAAATCAAGCTCACCAAGCAGTAATGCTGAAGCAGCTTCAGCGGCTTGGGCCGGTCCAGTCGGAAATGATGGTGGGGCTGAAATGCCCTGAGGACCAGCCTCCTAGCAAAATGTGGGCGCTGTCAGACTCACGCCAGACTCACTGCGGAGCTGCCACTGCGCGGCGAGCAGCGTGGCATGAACACATTCAAAGAGGATGCTCTGAAAACATTCAAACTGGCGACGCGCGCCACCGCGGACTAGGAAGAAAACATGAGTATCACTGACCTCGTACTGATCGCCATTCTTGTTTCGGATCTTCTTTTCGCCATTACCCATTGTCTTTTTTGAGAGGAAAAATCCGGCCACTGTCTGGGCCTGGCTGTTGGTCCTTTTCTTCTTACCCGTTGTAGGGTTTGTTCTGTATATTTTCCTCGGCCAGAACTATCGCAAAAAAAAGATGTTTCGGATCAAGCAAGACGCGGATACGGCCTTCACGAGCCTCGTCGAATTGCAGAAAAACGAGCTGAAAGCAAGCGAGATCCCTGCCACGGCGCATCTTTCTGTCGCGTTCCGTCGTATGGTGCTGATGCTTGTCGAAGACAGCGGTTCGATACTCACTACTGACAACCAGATTAAAGTGTACACAGACGGGACTGAGAAATTCTCTGATCTGATTGCCGCGATCAATGGAGCGCACGACCATATCCATCTCGAGTACTACATCTGGAGGAATGACGCGCTCAGCCGCGAGATGCGAGAAGCGCTTACAGAGCGCGCGCGAGCAGGAGTTGAGGTCAAGCTCCTGTGCGATGGGCTTGGATGTGCCCGCCTCCCGATACATTTTTTTGACGACTTTAAGCGCGCCGGAGGGCAGGTTGCATTCTTTTTCCCTTCTCTGGTGCGGTCCGTAAATCTACGGTCCAATTTCAGGAATCATCGAAAAATTGCTGTCATCGATGGAAAAATCGGCTTCGTCGGCGGATTCAACATCGGCGATGAGTACCTCGGAAAGGTCAGGAAATGGGGATACTGGCGCGATGCCGCCGTGCGAATCGCCGGATCGGCGGTTTTATTGTGCCAGCTACGCTTTTTCTTCGATTGGAACTATGCAACAAAGGGGCGGCACCTAGACTTCGAGCACCGCTATTTCCCTGACAACTCCACGTCCGATGGGGCGTGCGTCCAAATCGTCTCAGGCGGGCCCGACACCTATTGGAACCCAATCAAGGAGTCCTAGCTGAAGATGATTAACTCTGCAACAGATACCATTTATATTCAGACCCCATATTTCGTCCCTGACGACAGTGTTCGCGACGCACTCCGAATTGCAGCACTTTCTGGCCTTGACGTTCGTATTATGATTCCAAACCGACCAGATCATCCCTTCGTCTATTGGGCAGGACTTTCCTTCCTTGGACAGCTGCTCGACTCGGGCATTCGGGC
Organism: Methanobacteriota archaeon; assembly: GCA_963720465.1. GTDB lineage: Archaea > Halobacteriota > Bog-38 > Methanoflorentales > Methanoflorentaceae > Methanoflorens. The sequence goes on along the minus strand of OY970393.1, from coordinate 1,774,287 downwards.
GTACACCTATGACAACGGGTTCCTTCACGCAAAGACGATCGTGGTCGACGAAGTGGCCGCGTCTGTCGGGAGTGCAAACTGGGATTTGCGAAGCTTCGGTCTCAACTTTGAGACGAATGCAATTATTTATGATACCCCTGTTGCGCGAGGGTTAAAAGACGCGTTCACCAAAGACCTGAACGTTTGTACCGAGCTTACCCCGCAACGTTATGTAAAGCGTCCTGTAACCATTAAACTGAAGGAGTCGATCTCACGCCTATTTTCAGCTTTGCTTTAACCGAGAGGGCTTTCAATGGAGGTTTCGATTGGGGCGATGGCTTAAGAGGGGATTGATATTGCCAGCTGGCGCGTTCCGTTACGGACCTCCAACATTCAATGTCTAACAAAACGCTGCAGATCTAAGACAATGTCCAGCAAGACGAAAACCGCAAGATTGAACTCAGTCTATAGAGTCCCGGCATCTTTTCTTCTTCTAAACCATCCGTTTGTGTGATCGCCAATGCACCAAAAAACCCGAAAATGCCCTTATTACATCGGACCCTTTGATATAGCGGTCGTCGTCAACGCACGGCGAGTAGGGCAAGGAGGATGATGATGAAGCCGCGCCGCGTAAGACGTCACGCTTTCAGGCGGAACCTGCAATTGGCAATGACGACGTTGTCAGAACAAATAGGAATGGATCAGTTCGAGCGTAGCGCCTTTCAGATTGAGCAGGTGTCGGTGGTCATTCCCAATTTGAGCCCCGCGTTCCACGGATATAAGATTGTAAGCATCGCCGATATCCATTTAGGCCAATGGATCACACCGGCGCGTTTAGACGGCGTTATTGACCTGATCAACGAGCAGCGTCCTGACTTGGTCGCCATTATTGGTGATTTCTTCTCCTACGAGGTTGACCGACTTTCGGCAGAGATGGCGGCATCACTGAGTAAGCTTATCCCAAAGGACCTGAGCGTTGCGGTCCTCGGGAATCACGACCACTGGGTCGGCGAAGCAACCGTTCGAGAGGTACTGCGGCGCAGCGGTATCGTCGACCTGAGCAACGATGTTCATACGCTTCATCGAGGAGATGTAGCGCTACACATCGCGGGCGTCGATAGCGTTACGCTCCACAAAAATCGCTTGGACGTCGTGCTCGCCAAGCTTCCGCCGTCGGGCCCAGCAATCCTGTTGGCCCACGAGCCAGACTTTGCTGACGTGAGCGCGACGACTGGGCGATTTAGCCTGCAGATCTCAGGGCATTCGCACGGGGGACAGTTGATCTTCCCTGGCATCGGGACGCTCGTCAGAGGCCCGCACGCCAAGAAATACCCTCTTGGTCGGTATCGCATAGGGGAAATGGTCCAGTATACCAGCCGTGGTCTCGGAACCAACGTGTTCTGGATACGGATTAATTGCCCGCCGGAAATTACAGTATTTACGTTGGTGAGCAAGGAGGGGGGGTTTATAGTGAGCAGCAAGCTACCGCCCTGCTTGCGCCCCATCTATCGAACGTTGGTGATTTGGATCGGCGAGGCCTTTCTCCTCCTCCTGGTACATTTGTTCCCGGACTCAGCGTCACAGTTTTGCTGCAGCACTTGCCTTGGTACTGACGGCTTTCGTTATGTCCCGGACATTTTGGTCAACAGCGTCTACGACCCCACCAACGATAAGGTCGCTGCGTTTGAGGAGTTGATCGGCAGTCACGAGAGGTTGGGCTGTACCCAGTGTAAGCCATTCGTGTTGTATACTGCCGAACGTGGTTTAGACCAGCAAGAGATCGTTGGCGCGGAAAAACTACACCAGTTGTTTAAAAGTAGATTGCACTCTGTGCAAGCAAAACCATAGACCCTTGATCCATGGCGTGTGCGCCTAGACCGAAGCTCGCCGCCGTCGCTACAACAATCCGTGCTTCCCAGCTATTTCCTTGAATGCATCAGCTACGTAGCCTATCTGGTCCCAACTTAAGCCATACGTGTTGAGCTTCCACGCCCGGGTCGCCCCAGAAAAAGCGCCAACAATGCCCCGCTGCTTCAGTTCGTCGCTCAAGAAAAAGCCTCGCCGCTTATGGGTCCGCGCTACGGTATCAAAACTTCTAGTCGTATCTACCTTGCTCAAAGTATGCTTGCGTGGGTATTCGCTAACGCACGTATTCCCCTTTATGCCTAGGAGCGCATCGACAACGTAGTTCGACTTCGTGACGTACTCGTTCCATTCCTCGACGCGACGCTTCACTGTCGGAAAAGATGCCATCATCGCAAGAATGTTGCCGCCCATAAGCGTGCAGCCGAGCATCTGGATCTCCTTAACGCCAAACTGCCGCCCAGTAACATCGCCAATCATCTGCGTGGTGCTGAAGACCGTATCCGCGTACTCGCTCGTCGTTGCCAACACGCCGCTCGGCGCAGGCGACGCCATTGACTTGTGCCCGCTTCCCACAACAAAGTCTACGCCGAGCGCCTTACCGTCAACGGGTTTTATGCCAACGGTATACGCGCCATTGTACAAGATGGGAATGTCGTATTCGTGCGCTGCCTTTGCCGCTCCGGCGACGTCATGCTCGTTCGCGAGAGAGTAGTCGAAGTGATCGAGCATCACGAGGACGGGCGATTTGCCCTGTTCGCGCGTCACTTCTTCGATTTTTTGCGCGACGGCGTCGCCCGTGACGATACTAAGATCATTTGTGGGGACTTCGCGCACGGTGGCCTTTGCATTCTCAACCGCGAGGAACTCGGTGTAGTGTCCGAGCGCTGAGACCAAAACCGCGTCGCCTTTTTCCACAAGCGCAAGGCAAACTGCTTGAAAGGCGCGGCGCGCCCCCGGCGTGACGCGAGCTTCATCCATATTTAGGAACCTGGCGAGATCGCTGTGGAATTCGGCGATTGGCGGCTTAGTAATCTTATCGAGTCTAAAAGGCTTGCGGCACTGGTCACACGTCGAGTAACCGTCGCCGTAGGCGATGAGCGCCTTCATCGCCTCTGCGGTCAAACGGCCTGCGGCTTGGATCGGCTGGATGTTGATGAAGTTCTCCTCGACTTCACGGACTGGTATATTCCCTGCGATCTTCATTCTTGAAGCTCCTCTTCAAGCTTCGACAAAGCGGCTTTTGCGCGTGCGAGAGTCTCTCGCGCTTGCTTCTGTTGCTCCGCACTCAACTTGTGCAAGGGGGCGGTCTCGCGCAGCAGTACTCGCAAGTCAGTGAGAGCGAAAAGTGCCTCAAACAGGTTATCTACAGCGTTATCCATGCCTAAACCCCAATAGTCCAGACGCTTAATGTTATTAATTTTTATTGACAGAAACGAGCTCGTTAGTGGCACCCGCGCCTGACAAGGCTTATTCGCAGAGTGCACGAATTCGATGCTCGTCGGCGCAGCTTGATAGGTCAGAGCACGCGGGCTTACGCGCTCGAAGCTGCACCTACGCCGCCGTGCCGCGACTGAGCGCCGTTCCATATCAGATAAGCTTAATAAACTCCTAACGCTAACGCATAATCGCCGCCTTTGTTCGCGGAAGCGTGCCAGTATGCGCGAACTCGAAAATGAAAATCAGATGCAGTCGGATGAAGCCGCGACGCCAGTGAGCGAGTCAGAACCCGCTGCATATGCGCTCCTAAGCGCACTGTTCGATTCCATTTTGGTAATCGATGAGAGAGATGTAATCCTTACTCTTAACCAAGCTGCGGCACTCTGGCTCGGCACGACCTTTTCTGAAGCGGTCGGAGCTCCGGTGGGTTCGGTCATTTCAAGCGAGTTAGCAAAGCACATAACTGCTTGGAGGCAAGAGGCGATTGCTTCGAAAACACCCATTCGAACTGAAGCAGTGATTGATTCCAAGCGTAAGGTCTTCTCGATTTACCCGGTTCTCGAGAAGGTCGGGCGCGTCACGCGCATTGTCATCGCGATTCGTGATGTCACTGACGAACAACGCATGCGCGAAGAGTACGAGCTCCTCGCTGGAAAGGTTGCACAGCAGGCACGCACACTCGAGGGTTTTCTGTCAGCGTCAGCCGATCTAATTTACGTCTTTGATCAGGACAGCCGTTACATATATGTCAATCGGCCTGGAGCCCGAGCGCTCGGATTCAAGCCGCACGAAATGGTAGGTAAGACTTGGACGGAGCTCGGATTGCCACTTCAGCCGATGCAGCGCATGATTGCCCTCGGCGACATTGTATTCGCCACAGGCCGTCCAGTGACCGACGAGTTGCACTGGGTTGATCCAGGCGGCGAGAAGGATTTTGAATTCGTGCTCACCCCGATCTACAACGAAGAGGGGATCGTTGAAGCGCTCATATCGACAGCGAGGGATGTTACGGAGCGTAAGCGTATCGAAGAAACTGTTCGGCGCGAACGCGATCAAGCTCAGCAGTACCTCGATACCGCTGAAGTCCTCATGGTCGTGCTCGATACAGCTGGGCGAATTACTCGTCTTAATCGCAAAGGGTGCGAGCTCCTCGGCGTGCAGCAAGAACAGGCGCCAGGTAAAGACTGGTTTAACGAATTTGTGCCCGATCGCGCCCGAGAGAAAACGCTTGACGAATTTGAACGGATCATTGCTGGAGAGATAGAACCGTTCAGACGCTACGAAAGCCCCGTCCAAACGGCCCGCGGTGAAGAACGCGATATGGAGTGGCACAACGCACTCCTCAAAGACGCAGCGGGCACTATAGTTGGCATGCTAAGTTCAGGAACTGACGTTACTGAGCGCATCCGAATCGAGGCGGCACTTGAACAAAGCGAGCGCAAGTACCGAGAACTTATCCAGGGCGTCAATAGTGTCATATTACAGACGGATTTACAGGGAAATGTCACTTTCCTCAACAAATACGGACAACAGCTCTTTGGGTACGCTGAAGCAGAGCTCATCGGACACAATGTGGTTGGTACGCTGCTACTGGCAACTGAGAGCACAGAAAGAGAGTTTGCCAGCTTCACGCAGAACCTTCTCGGCGCCGCTGACCGTTATACCCAAATGGTCAGCGAGAACGTCACAAAGGACGGACGCCGCTTGTGGATTGAATGGATGTGCACGCCACTCTTTGACACTCAAAGCAGCTTTGTCGGGGTGCTTGGTGCCGGTATTGATATCTCAGCCCGCCTAGAGGCGGAAAGAGCCCTTAAGAACGTAGAGCGTCTTGCCGCGATCGGCGAGACTGCCACTATGGTCGGTCACGATTTGCGTAATCCGTTGCAGGCTATTCGCTTTGCAATCGATTTACAGAAGAAGAAGGGCACGCTCACCTCACCGGATGAACGCGGAAGTGCCGACTGGGATAGCGTCGATCGACTGTGCGACCTCATAGACGAACAAGTGCGCTACATGGACAAGATCGTGGCGGACTTGCAGGCCTATGCACAACCCCTCAATCCGGAGCAAACGCAGATCAGAGCGGTCGATCTTATTACGTCTACGCTCTCATCAATGAAAGTGCCTCGTCAGGTTCAAGTGAAGACCGATATTCCCGACGATTTATCGCTCTACCTCGATCGCAGGCTTATGCAGCGCGTGTTCACGAACCTAATCCTCAACGCAATTCAAGCGATGCCCGAGGGCGGACAGCTCACCATCAGCGCCGCTGCCTCAGACGGAACCGTGCTAATGACCGTCGAAGATACCGGCGTTGGAATTCGCGAAGATATTAAGGCTAAGCTATTCCGCCCTCTTTTTACTAATAAGGCGAAGGGCACTGGCCTTGGTCTTGCAGTCTGCAAGCGGATTGTGGAGTTGCACGACGGAACGATCACCGTGGAGAGCGAAGAAGGAAAAGGTGCGCGATTTGTCGTGAACCTGCCTTCTTAAAGTGATCGCCGCAGAGCCGCGCCCGATTCCAAGACACCACGTGTGTCGGCGGGCGCAGGTTTAGCAGCTGAAGAACCCATTCGTGCACTGCGCAGCTTACTTAAGAAGCGCACCCGTCGCCGCCAGTGCTGGCCGCGCGTGTGTGCAAAGGGGGTCTGCAAGAATTCCAGTGGGATTATGATCAAATCCAAAAGGATTTACGAGAGAGCTGAGCCCAGCGACGGTTATCGAATCCTCGTTGATCGACCCTGGCCCAGAGGCGTGAGAAAATCTGATGCGAAACTCGATGGGTGGTTGAGGGACCTCGCGCCTGGCGCGGAACGTCGCAAATGGTTTGAACACGACCCGAAAAAATGGCCCGAGTTCCAAAGACGGTACCGAGCCGAGCTCAACCAAAACGCACCTCCTGCAGAAACTGATCGCTGACGCCGCTGACAGGGATATCACGCTGGTTTACGCATCACGGGAGCAGCGGTACAACAATGTGACCGTGCTCAGAGAAGTTATTGAAGGCCTTTTGACTCCGTGAGAATCACGCGCAGCCAGAAAAGGTCCGCGTTGTTCCATTCCCTTTTCGGCCGGTCGAAACACAGCGCAACGAAACTAAGAGCCGGGATCCTGTTCTTTGGCCTGTGCAATAGCTCGGGGGTGAAAGCGTGATTACAGGCCTTTCACTCGTCGCTATGCAGCATTAGAGAGCTTATACTTGAGATAGAGCCGATTTGCCCTAAAGGCACCAAAATCCGCGCAAAGTATCTGCTTTCGTCTTCGCGCGTGCGGCATCGTGGCCATATGTATAAAACCATTCGGACAATACTACCCGCTGATGGAGAAGACGATGGTAGAACAGCTGCGGACGTTTGGCATCAACGAAATGGAGGCTAGCCTTTATTTGACGCTGCTCAACAACGGCGAGGAAACTGCCGGTGAGCTTGTTGATGTGACAGGAATAGCTCGCGCGGATGTTTACAAGACACTGAACGGACTTCTTGAGAAGGCAATGATTGAAGAATCGGCTACAAGGCCAACCAAATACTGCGCGGTGCCCATCGAAGCGGCCCTTGACACAGCAGTCATGAAGCAAGCGTACCACCTCCGGCAAATGGAGCGCTCGAAACCGGAGCTCGTTGAGCTCGTAAATCGTCAAGTTCGGACCGGGCCCAGCGAAGCCGCGTTTACCGTTTCTAAGTGACAAGACTGCTCATACCACATTCGGCAGAGTCTCAAGCTCGTTGCCTCTGAACGACGCCACTAAATGACGACGATCGCTTTATTCAGCTCTCAGAGACAGCGAATGTTCACCAGAAAGCCTTGAAGAATGCTTCTCTTCAAACAGAACGCCGTGGTCCCCCGGGTACGGGTAGCGGTGATCGCTGAGCCTAAGCTGAATGTCGTCTGGTATTGGCGTGTCCCCGAAAGCGGGACACTGGAGCGTTCCACGATCCAAATGTTTGCATTTGATGCATTGGGGCAACGGCGCTGCAATGAGATCGATCCACAAGTCGTTCACGTCAATCACCTTTTTTTCTAGACGATGCACCATCAGGTGCACAATTCCGCCCTGCCGGGCTAGCGCTCAAAAATGATCTGGCCTATGTGCTTCCGGGCATCTTTCAAAATGTCCTCAATCTTGCTCACCTTGTCATCGTCAAGGTAATGGTAATTAGCAAGGATGGCTCGGGCAATCTCTGTTAGTTTTGAACCAATACCGGGGAATTGAATTCCATCTGGGCGTGTGCGCTCGCGTTTCGATGCGGTCGACCACTTCACGGTGTTCATCAAGGCAGCGACGCCCGTCTTCAGTGAGTGTGTACACCTTTTTGATTTGTAGCTGCGTCTTTAGGAGGGATCCTTAATCTTCAAGCATCTGGAGTGTCGGATAAACGATCCCGGAGCTCGGTGGATACCCAGAAGTTCCTTCTATTGCCTTGATGATGGCGTAGCCGTGAAGCGGCTGGTCTCTGAGTGCCATTAAAAGGGCATATTTAAGTGTGCCACGCTCCATTTTAGAAGGGGCGGAGAGTGGCATGTTTGGGAATTGTCCTTTGGTCCATTGCTTTTGGCTTTTCGTCCAGTACCGCCACATTTTTTTGCACGCTCTCTGGTATATGTCGTTCCAAATGATATATCTTTAGATATATTATAAGATATTACCACATATATACCTTATGCTGAACTGACCTTTTCGAAATCCCTATAGGCTAGTTGGTAGTGGTGTAATCGGACTACAATCGCGAAAGAATAAAGGTAGTTTGTGCGATAGCGCTAGCAACGTAGGCACAGTCACTAGTGCTTACCTTCATATCAAAACAAGCGCAAGCAACAAATCAGGGACTATGACTACTGAAAAGAAGAGCGTCGCCCCCCCGACCAGTATCGACTTTACACTTCATGGAACACTGCAGGTAGCCCAAAGCGACGCCCAGTCAGTGCAAGTCGAGGCAGCAAGTAACATAATTTCGAGCATTCGAATGGAGGTTAAGAACGATATCCTGATGATCGACGCCGCTTAGCCGATAGTGACGACGAAGCCAATAACTATCCACATAGGCATGGGAACCGTGCAAAAAACTGAGAAGCATAACCTTCACCGGTCAACACGGAGCGGGGTCCGCCACATAGAGTAAAAGACGGTTCGAGGTAGGGCCACGCAGCGGGCCCTCGCTCTCCAGCATCGACACATTAAACACTACAGGCGTTATATTTAACGATTTCGGTCCCATTTTGACTTTCTTTTAAAAATTTGGACTTGAAATGAAGGTCTTCTGTGGGACAGAGATTCTTATTTTTCTAAACGGGCGACGTCCAGTGCGTTTTCACGCGTGGCCGCGAGGCTCGCTAGTGCTCCATTGGAAGCACATTCAGACGGGCGCTCTGACGTCGTTTTAAATAGTTTCTAGCTTCATTTCGACTGCCGTCTCTCAACTGTCCAGCGAGCGATGCCAACGCACGCCTTTATGGATCCCATTTGATCAAGACGCTGCATGCTGACTATCACGCAAATAAGCCCCGTTATGGGTTTGCCATTTTTGCTATTCAGGCGCTTCAACGCGTTGGTCTTGCCCAAAGGTAAGTGACCGTTGCACAGGAAACAATGGGAACCGTTGAGTGGAAGGCTCTGTAACTCCAAAAGATGCCTAAGAATAGGGTGCTCTTACTACAGTATGACTAAAGCAACCCATAAACCCTACTCTTTCATACTGTATAGTGATAGCGATGCTCGATCCGCTGTATGAAGCTGTTGAGCACGATTAATTCAATTTTCAACGCTTCTTGAGCCCCCCAATAGCGTCCCCATTTTTCGACGCTTTTCGGACCTAGCCGGCACATGGCAGCTTTCGCGAGCAAGCAACCATAAAATTAAAAGCGGGTACTCGCGTAACCTGATCAGAAGAAACACTGTGAAGCCACAAGTGGTGTTTTATTCGAGAACTGGGACCACCAAGAGAGTGGGGGGAGCCTTAGCAGACCTGCTGCAATGCGATAGTGAAGAGCTTATCGACACCAAGAAACGCACAGGCCCCCTAGGCTTTCTGAGGTCTGGGCGAGACGCAGCTAGAAACAAGCTGACGGTACTGGAACCGCTTATTTACGATCAGCGTTGTACGATGTGGTCACGCTTGGTACACCCGTCTGGAACGGCCTGATGTCTACTCCGATGCGGACCTATATCACGATCTACAAGTCGAAATTCAACGGCATCGCATTCTTTTGCACGCAGGGGGGCAACGAGAATAAGAAGTTGTTTAGCGATATGCAAGCTCTATGCGGGAGGCCTCCCGTCAGCGTGCTTGCGCTTCGAGCCGCGGTGGTCAAAAATGAGGAGTACACAGAGAAGCTGCGGCAATTTGCAGGCGCGCTGCAGATGCAGAGCGATGCCACGGTGGCCACAATGTCGGAAGATCGATAGCTCCGGGAATCTCGCGCCTGGCCTCTCTTAAGCGTTGTTCTACAGCGTGGCGTATCAAATCACGTAATCGCAGTGGAAGGACGGAACGTTATGGCGGTTGTAGCAAAGATCGCACCCACTCACGCTCAGTCCACAACGCGCAGCCGCCCTGCATCTCGCTAAGTGTCTCGTGACGCTGGCGAATTGCCTGCAAAAGTCTCGATTGAAGCGCCTCTTTGAGGGAGAGCTGCTGCACATTTGCATCGGAGTAGGGGGAAACCGGGCACGGCTCAAGATCTCCGTCAGGGCTCACGTGAACGAATCCGCGCCCCGCAGCCAGACACCCGCCATACTGTTCCTCGTCTCCGGGAATTTCAATGAAGATTGCAGGAAATTGAGTGCGAAATCGCTCTGTTTTGTGCGCCAGCGTGCTCCGCTGCTCATCGGTCAAGATCCAGTCTTCAGTGCCTGGCTCCACCGAAACATACTCTAGGAGGAGGATGAGCTTAGTCCCTGCATGGATGAGGCTTTCTATGAAGAGGGGATCGGTGATCGTCGCAAAGTTAGACCGTGTTATCGTCAGAGAGCAGCCAAAAAAGATTCCTTTGGCATACATCTCTTCCATTGCGTTCTGCAGGCGCTTGTGCATCCCGACGCCTCGACGCTCATCAGTGTCACGTTCGTCGCCTTCTATACTAACAACCGGGATAACATTTCTCTGGGTTCGAAAGTGGTCAAGCGTACCCTCATCGATGAGCGTTCCGTTCGTGACTATCGGGAATATGACAGAAGGGAAATCTTTGGTAATGGTCAGGAGATCCTTGCGGATCAGTGGTTCTCCTCCTGCGAATAAAATTGTCGAGATTCCAAGCTCATTTGCCTCAGCGACCAGCGTACGAAGCCGAACGTCACTCAACTCCGGCGCTTTTGATTTGCCCTTGTCACGCGCAAAGGCGTAGCATCCTTTGCATCGAAGGTTGCACTTGCTCGTTACGCTCACAATAAGGAGGGCCGGCACGTGCAGGCCACTTTTCTGCCATTTCAGCCGCACGCGGGCCGCTTTCCTCTGCCACAAAATAGTGCGGAAAAAGAAGAGCGATTTCGCGGGTTCCCTTAGGGTGATGCGCACGGCATCTTTGAAATAGCCCACAATGGCGTCGTTAAGAGCGGGAATGTGGCTGTAGCCGTCCGCCAGCGCCCCCGCATCGTCCAATGTTGCCGCAGCCGCGGGCCTAAGCGGTTTACGTTGCCGGGATTGGAGCGTTTCTCGATTCATTTGTTCTGTCTAAGCTTCTCTGGCCGTTCATTTGCTTTGCCTTCTCGACCCTCATTCGTATCGGCTTCTCGTTTTTACTACCTAGCTACTGAGCTTACATTCAGTTATTTTCACAAATAACTCTTCTTTGCTGTTGAATTAGAGGTATAACGCGCCCTTGCTGACGCCAAGCCTCTGGGCGATGTCCTCCATCGTCGTTTGACGCTACCCCTCTTAGAATACGCCGCTTGCGCGGCTTTGAGGATTCGATCTTTGCCTCTTCTCTATATCCTATGACTCGTGGCACGTGATCACGAGTCGTACTTGCTACTGCATATTTAAAATGACTCTATAGGGCAGTTAAAAAACCGCTTTGTAAAACGCATAGGTTAGTAACAACCCGTTATATGATGTACTGCGATTTGCGAACGAACTTGATGAGCAAACCTATGGCGGGACCAGCGATGATTGGTTCAACCAACTCCTTAACGTCCGACGAGCGCATAGCCGTCGGAAACACCTACTCGTTCGGCGTGGGTCTGCAGACCTCTGGCTTGTTCAGGTGGCAACGAACGAGGACTCCCACTGTGACATTTGCGCGTCACACGCGCTTAAGTATCTACGTGTTGACTACTTTGTACCCTTTTTCAGAAGGGATTCGCACGCGACGAAAAACAACGCTAATTGCATTCATCCTCGCCATTCTCGTGATCGGATCGACGGCAGTGGTGAGCGCAGCGCCAAAGAAGAAAGCGGACGAGGTGACCTTTACGGTCACCGATGAGCAGCGCAACGCGCTGCAGCAGACCCACCCAACGGAGGAGGATGCGAACGTGCAGCCGGTGCACCACGAGATGATGCCGACGGCGGCCGGGAAGGAGAGCAGCAACGTAGCGTCGCAGGGGGCAGGACGGTCACCCATGCTGGTCGGCGCAGCGCCCGCCGTGCAGTGGGATGAGTCGCACGGGGGAAGCAGCTATGGGTGGGCTCGCGAAGTGCAGCAGACCAACGACGGCGGGTACATCCTCGTGGGATCGAGCAATTCCCAAGACTACGGCAGCCAGCTCTACCTCAAAAAGGTCAACGCCACAGGTCAACCCAACGCCTCGCAGAAGACATGGGGCGCGCTGTATGGCGGTCCTAGTGACGAGTACGGCTACTCAGTGCACCAGACGTCCGATGGCGGATACATCGCCGTGGGCTCTACCTCCTCGCTTTCCGCGCGCCACGGCAGCGACGTCTACCTCCTTAAGGTGAACGCGGCGGGCAGCGTGCAGTGGGAGCGGATTTACGGAGGGGCCAGGGATGACTGCGGCTGCTGTGTCAGGCAGACCGCTGACGGCGGGTACGTTATCTGCGGGCATAGTAACTCGTGGACGAGCCACAGTAACTACGACGCCTACCTCATCAAGACGGACAAAAATGGCAACATCACTTACCCAAGCACGTGGCAAATGTCGACCGACACAAACGTGCCGCTAGAAGCGATAACCCCGGCAACGCAGCTGACGGCCCTGTACGCCGAGTATGACGGCTTGCTCGATGCGCTTGAGGAAGTGGAACGAAAGTTGAAATCGACAAGCCGCCTCAACCCGTTGACACGCAACAAGTTACGAAGGCAAAGAGACAACCTCTGTGAAACACTCGCTGACGTGCACGAGAAGATCGCCGATTTTGACTTTGTCCTGATGTGATGCAGCGTTAGCGCGATTTCGATTATGCGTTCACCAATCTCACATGCTTTTTTTCTTCCTTCGCACCTTGGTCAGGTAACAAAATCTGTTTCTGGCGCCTCCGCGCGTGAGTTACGGGTCGCCCTGATCAATAAAAATAGTCAAAAAAGAGGGACAGCTCGAGGTCCTGGAGCATTGTTGTGCTGGCTGCAAGCCGGCGAGTTCAGCCCTGCTGTTTGGATTCGGCAAAAAGCGCCGAATCAGCAGTTGCATTTTAGAGACCGGGGCCCGCTAGCGCCTCTTCCGCTTTGCAACGGGAAACCGTACCTCAGTAAGTAAGTCGCTTTCCGCAACTTCCATTGGGTTGGTCAAATACAACTCCATCGGCGCCCCAGTTACTTCAAAGTCGTTTTGCGCAGCATATTCCATCAACGCTGCATAAACGGGCGCTATTTGGTTATACGGTCCTTTGTGAATCGCTGAGAGCACTTCGTGCGCAGGGAATGTTTTGATCTGTATTTTCCCCTCGCCTTGGGCCTCTCCGATGAAAGGGATTCCCACGTCAAATTGCATTTCGCCTCGCGCCATGTCTTCCTGGCTGCTGTAGTAGACCGCGAATGGAGCTCCTGCCATCTGCAAGCCTCCCTTCATCACCCATTCGATGACTTCACCGAGTAGCCGCCCCATATCGTCCCATATCGCAGCAACCGCGCCTCTGTGGAATATGCACGCCGCTCGCATTTCGTCAGCCATTTTTGCTTCTATTTTTGCCATCAATATCCCTTATCAATTCTGGCCTGCTTTCACACGAAATACTTTGCCATGTGCGCTGCTTGGGATGGAACGAAAGAACCGAAATAGCCCTTTTAGCTATTTTTGTGCCCTTAGAAGCGGGTGCGAGAGAAGGCCATCACACCGATGATGAACAGAACGCGTCGAGAGGATAATAAGTACGATATCGTAAGTGATCGCCTCAATCGCTGGGATATTCTGCGAGCTGCGATGGCGCTATTCCGGCCGCAATCGCACCCGTGAATACGAGATCACACCGACGACAAAGAGGATCGCGGTGAGAACGATCGCAAATCCCACGTAGACCGCCACGGCGCCAAAGCCACTCCCATAGATGAGGACCTGACGCAGCGCATCCGCGACCTGTGTCCAGGGGAGCAAGTCGTAGACCTGGAACGTCGTCCCAAATGCTGTTCCAAGTATTTCATTGGGGAGCGGAAAGAACGCCCCGGTAAGGAAGGACACCGGCACGGCAATGAGCACCCCTAATTGTGCCGCCTGCCGCTCGTTGGTGGTAAACGCCGCAAGCAGTAAGCCGAGCGAAATCGAGGCTATCCCGCCTATGATGCCAACGAGCAGGGCGAGCCCGATGGAATTCGCGCCGCCGGCCCAACTAAACCCGAGCGCAATGGCGACCCCTAAAAGCAGCAGTATTTGCGCTACGGCGATGAGAATCCACGTGAGCAACGTGCCAAAGAGGAGGTCAAATGACCGCATATTGGAGAGTTTGAGTCTGCCGAGCGTTCCGCGGTCAGATTCTCTCGTGAGGTCTTGCGCGACGCTGCTGACCTGCATAAGCAAGGCGAACACAATCAATCCCGGTGCCTGATAGTCGAAGAGCGTCAATGATCGCGTGCCGGTGAGTGGTTGTACGGCCGCCGAAATGTAGTTGATGCTCGCGTTGCTCTGGCTCTGGTTTTGTGCCAGCGTGGCGTCAACCTGTCGAATCGCCGTGGCCTGTATTTGGCTTTGGTACTGTTGGAGGACGTTGAAGATCAGGACTTGCGCGGCGCCAAATGCGGCACTGCCCGTGTCCCCTTCGACGATGACCTGTGCGGTGACGTTGCTCTGTTTCGGAAGCGTTATATTCACGGGCAGCTGAGCCGTGCTTCCGTTTATTACCCGCAGCCCGATATCGGAGGTCGTTTCAGCCCGCGCAGAGGCATTGGCCAATGCAACGACCGCCTGTGAGAAATTTTCCGGAATCGTGATCACCGCATCGAGGCCGCGACTTTTAAGCATCGTCTGAGCTTGATCTGCGCTCACGTTATTGAGGGTGAACATGTGGGTGTCGGTTTGCGCGTAGGTGACGTTTTCAAGGAGCTGCGTGAGACTCGCGCCGTCGTTGATGTGCTGGGTGGTATTGTTGATGGACACCGTTGCCCCTCGGTCGAGATTAATGACCGCAATCTCGTGAGGCGCCGTCCCTGTACCAAGCGAGCTGGGACTGCCGAAGGCGAAGGCAAAAATGATCATGAACACAATAGGGAATAACAGGAGGAAAAAGAGCGAGCGACGGTCTCGAATTGTTTGCTTGAGCGCCTTTATCGCTAATGATAGAAACTTGACCGTCACTCCCGCAGCCCCCTTCCGGTGAGATAGATGAAGACGTCCTCGAGCGTGTTTTCCCGAATGGAAATATCCGAGACGCGGGTTCGAGTCGCATCGACGCGTTCGATTATCTCAGGGAGGAGGCTAACGGCGTTTAACGCTCGTATGGTGATCGTTCCGCCCGCGTCGTTGATTTCTTGGATTTCTAGGATGCCGTTGACGGCTTTGAGGTCGGTCATCACCGCTTCGTTCTTCTCCCGTTCGGCGAGTTGCATCTCGATGATATCACCAGAACCGATCGTCTTTTTGAGGTTCGCTGGGGTGTCGAGCTGAAGAAGCTTGCCGTGGTCGATGATGGCGATGCGGTCACTCAATGCATCGGCCTCCTCCATGGCGTGGGTTGTGAGGACGATGGTTTTTCCCTCCTTGTTCTTGAGCGAGCGAACGAAGTCCCACAGCAGCAGGCGGGACTGCGGGTCTAGGCCTGCAGAGGGTTCGTCCAGCACGACGATATCAGGATCGTGAATAACGGCGAGCGCGACATTGAGCCTGCGCTTCATGCCTCCAGATAGCTGCGAAACGCGCGTCTTCGCCTTTTCAGAGAGAGCCAGGCTTGCGAGCAATGAACGCACGCGCTCATTCGTGAGGTCTCGTGGAAGGTCGTACATGTCGCCGATGACGGTGAGGTTCTCGGCGCACGTCAGCTCATCCCACAAGACGAGCTCTTGCGGACAGATGCCTATGCTCCTTTTTGGCGCGTGCGCCCGGTCTTGTCCGTTGATGAGCACCGCGCCGCCCGTAGGGCTCAGCAGTCCGACCATCATGTTGATCGCGGTGGTCTTTCCGGCTCCGTTCGGTCCTAAAAATCCGAATATCTCTCCCTTCTTAATTTGCAGGGTGAGATCGTCAACCGCAACCAGGTCACCGTATCTCTTTGTCAGGCCTTGCGCCTCTAATGCATAAGCATCCGTTGTAAAATCAGACGATTGCTCATTCATGCTCCGCACGTCGATAAACATTGCCACTCTTCGCTCTTCATCGTTGCGCTTCGATGAGCCCGTGGGATAAAGGCGTCCTCGCCCACGTTGTTTAAGTTGAAGATGTTTACGCTGCTGTTTGCATATTCGCTGCCAGTCTACTGGTTTTCTTTCTTAAAACCTTCTATTTGTGGCCGAGGCGACGTTCGCGCGGTAAGAATCGGGCGAGCTTTTAATATTCAAAACACCATATAATAAACCAGCCTGGATAGAAAAGGTGATCGTTTGACTAAATGGAAATATAGCGGAAAAGAGATTTCCTTTGACCAAGTAGATGACGCGCTCAGAGCTTTGGATATTGCCTGCCTGCACTGCGGCCCCGATAAGCACTCGCCAGAGTGCCCGATTGGTAAAGCAAAGGCAGAACTGTACGACATCAAGTGCTCAGACAAGCGCCATATTCCCGACGTACAATTGTAACCGTTCGCGAGAGGTTCAATATGCCATCAGAGCATCGTGAAAATCTCTGATGGCATCTTCAGGATCTTTTCCTCCGAAATACGATCGCAATGTCTCTTTCTTTTCCATTACTCCGTTGAAGGCGACTTCGACTTCTCTTTGAGTACAAACAGACGTGATGTCGTCAATTATGTGGTTCGCCACGGACTCGTGATTTACGTTGTAGAAACTACCCAAGATGAAGAATTGCATAATCGAAAACAGACCCTGCGTGTGCCGTTCCTTCTCCTTTGCGTATGATACCAAATCGGTGAAGAGGTGAGACACTGACAACAACAACTGGGAATGGACGATCCCTCTCGAGCGATCGAGAGCAAGGATGCCAACCTCTCTCAGGTATCTGAAACCCCCAAGATATTTAGTATCTTCTTCGATGGTAGCTACACACACGGCTCGAATGGAGTCAACGACCTCGATCTCTGTACTCGTGTCGTCGATCCTGATTGCCGTCCGGGCAATATCGAACAGCTGTTCCAGCACCTCTTCGTTTAACCCCTCTCTGCGATTTTTGAAATTATAGACTGACACGTCTTCGAGCGCTGTCAAAGCGTCGCTTGCGACGTCAACATTCCCCTGTAGCGTTTCTTTCTTAATGATATCCCCTAAGATCTTGATGAGTTCCGTGTTTTCGCGCGGTCCGTTCTCCCTTAGAGCTGCGGTCTTAACGTTGTCAATAATGTCGTCAGGATTAAAGAACCGGGGAATGCGACGGAATAGGTTTAAGATCAACAAAAAGCACCACGCCGCCAGCGCCACGCTTAGTGACGTGAACACTCTAATATCATTGGGGACGGTAGCCCCGCTTACGTGGGCAAGCGTGATGAAGTTGACGAACATCGCGGACATAAAAAACACGATGATGCCCACGATTTGAAAATCTTTGAAGATTGATGCGAGGAGGAAGTGCAACACTTTCGGTGTATACTTCGATGCTGAGAATTCAATTGCGATGATCAAAACGGAGAAGGTTATTGCAAACAGCGCGGCAAGGCTTTCGGTGAGCGTGCTAAGCAAAAAACTCGCAGAACTCGCATCGCCATTGAACAGAATTCTGGTGCCGGTTAGGTCTAAAACAAAAAGCAGAAAGATTACGCCGCCTGCCGCTAAAAAAAGGAGGTCAATGCGATTTAGTTTGACGTCGTTCAAAGCTATGTTTTTCAGGTACTGCAACACGCTCTCAAATTGAGCTTTTTTGGCCCGAAACCACTTTTACTAGTGTGGCCAAAAAGAGAGGACGTAAGGACAAAATAGTTGCGCTTGCGAACAGACCTTTGTTCAAGATAGCAGGCATTCGCCAACCTCTTTTGCGCGGGGGTCAACGACCTGCCGCTGACGCTCGTGGTGAGCTGGATGGAACAGAAGGCGGTCGCGATCCTGTGGAGGCCACGACGCGGGTTCGCATCTCGCCCTCGGCCTTTGATTTTCCATTTTTAGGCTTAAAAGAGCTTTCTTTTGAAAAAAGAGCTGATTTTAGAGTTCTAATCTCTGATTCAAAAATGCCAGCTTAAAGGACTCGCGTGAACACGCGCACGTTGAATCGGAATCGAAGCATAACCCGTGCACACCCGAAACGTTTTCGTGGCGAGGCGCCTACTTAAGCCCGACGGACGTAGTGAGGATAGTGGAGGAACGGAAGTGAGTCAGATAGAAACGCACAGAGGGAAGGCACTCGAGGTGAAGGCATTGATCGAGTACTCGACCGATTCTGTAGTTAGCAAGACCCTGATCGATACGAAAGCGGGCACCATCACGTTGTTTTCTTTCGATGCAGGGCAAGGCTTGAGCGAACACACCGCACCATATGATGCAATTGTGCAGATCGTCGACGGTGAAGCAGAGATCACGATTAGAGGAAACGCCGTCCACGCGCGTGAAGGGACCATGGTAGTGATACCCGCAAACGTCCCGCACGCGCTTCGAGCTGCAAAGCGGTTCAAGATGCTGCTCACGATGATTCGGGCCTCGCGGACGTTGGAGTAGGTCACGCAGGAGTTAAAATGACACAAGAAAACGAAGAAAGTAATTACACAGGCGAAGAAGCCCCTGAAAGTCAGGAATTGATCGATAAAGTGCGGCGCTTAAGCTTAGGGGCTCAAAGCGTCTTGTACGCAATGCTGACCGAAGAGGGGGAAGAAGAACCAGCAAAACGCGAAGGGTTGACCTCCGCCGAGATACACGAAGCGTGTGCTTCCTGTAGCCTGGACGACGCGGCAACGCCGCAAACCCTGATTGAAGCGGGCATTTCTGAACTCAAAGAGCAGAAGTTCATCGAAGAGCGAAACGGAAGGCTGTTCCTCACAACGCGCGCCGCGCACATGCGCACCTTTGAAAAGGCAGTCGAGAGCAGCAGGTACGTGGTTCGTAGATAAGTGCTGCATTTCGCTGAAATGCGGTGGTTACGCAGACGTTCGGAGGCAAAATGGTCGATTATATCAACCGAAAAAAGCAGATTCAAGAGCTTATGGGCGCGAAGGACGTCGATGCGATGCTCATTGCCGGTGCTGAGAACTACTACTACATTACCGGAGATTATCGGCGGCAGGCTCGAATGTTGTTCTATCGAGATGCCGATCCAACCCTCATCGTCTTTGAACCTGAGGTGGAGCAAGTTCGTGCGCGCACGTGGGTAGATGACGTCCGCGGTTGGAGCAGCGCCAACGAACTCATGCAGCACTTCTTTACCGCGATGAAGACCCATGACCTTCGCAAAGCTACCGTCGGTTTCGATACGCACACCGCTCCCGGATTCGAAGTATTTCGTTTCAGAAAGCTCAATCCCGACATCACCATGGTCGAGAACGATGATATCTTGAGCGAACTACGCATGGTGAAGTCAGCGGATGAAATCGCTCGCATGAAAAAGACCGCTCACGTCGCAGAGCTCGGGATGATGGCTGCGGCGGATGCGCTCATCGCCGGCGCAACCGAGAACGACGTTGCCGCAGAGGCCGAATACGCCATGCGAAAGGCAGGTTCAGAGCGTTTGGGGTTTCTTACGTTCGTTAACTCAGGCGAGCGCTCGCTCGGCTTGCATGGATTTGTCTCACGCCGGGTTATCAGCGGCGGAGATTCCGTCATCGTAGATCTACACCCCGTCGCAGATCTGTATGCCTGCGACATGGCTCGTACCTTCGTGTGCAGCCAATCAGCTGGTGGCATAGCCCAAGCAGTGAGCACGGAGTTCATCAAGCTTGCGGCAGCCTACGATGAAGCGCAACAGGGGGTCATCGACGCGGTAAAGCCGGGCTGGAAAGTCAAGCAGGTCACCCAGTTCATGGCAGAGTCCATTAACAAGACCGAGTTCGGCAAGTACGTCGTTCCGGGCTACATCCACGGCGTCGGCCTCGAGGCCGAGGAGTACCCCCACCCGAGCCATTATCCGCAGCACGGCGAGATCACGCTTAGACCCAACATGACGGTGAGCGTCGGTCACGCCGTATTAGCGGTGCCTGGCCTCGGAGGCTACCGACGGGAGGACGTCGTACGCATCACTGACCACGGCTGCGAGGTACTGACTCGAGGAGACGGACTCCCTGGGATTCTCTGACTTCAATATTAGCAGGGCCACGGGTGGCTGCAGCAATCCGTGCCACACATCGTGGGGGACTTGTACGGCTGGAGTTGAGCATAAGCGAAACTGCGCCCCTTGTCTGACGACGGCGCACACGCCCCGCGTTGCGTCTAAACTGCTAACCCACAGACACGAAAGAAGTTGCATACTCCCCAGGCAACACGCGCGGGAGGGCTTGCGCTGCATCGCCGCTCAACGGACGTGGTATGCTTTCTGATGGGGCGCTCTATTTATGCTAGTATAGCTTACGACCGCATATGCTCAAGGAATCGCTACTTGCGGTCGAAAACGAGCGCTTGAAAGCTGAGAACGAAAGGCTACAGCTGAAGCATTCGGAAGAGTTTACCCGCGTGCGCGCCGAAGTTCAACGCCTGAAGAAAGAGAATGACAAGTTAAAGACAGAGAACAAAGATTTGGAGCGCAAATACCTCCGGATATTAAAGCAACTTGAAAAACATACTAAGAGAGAGGCCAGCGTTTAAGCACGTCTTCGTGCGACGAAGGACGTCGCGAGGCCATCAGCTTTGAATCTGCGATAGACGCGCGGCAAGATACGGCTTCTGCTCTGCGAACAGGTAATCGAGAGAGAATATATCCTGGCTCACGGCGCTAAAAGCGTGCAGTACAGAGATCGCACAAAGACACGCGCATGTGTGGACAATAGAAAAAAAGCGCACCCACCCGTGCTAGAGCTTACCTGATACAGAACTAAAAAAGGATGACGGCCCTTTCGCGGGCCAGTCGCTCCAAGACTACTTTATCGGTACCTTGACTCCTTCGAAACTTTCTACTAGAGGTACGGTAACCTTTAAAAGTCCATTGGAGAATGTAGCGTTCGCCTTTTCAGGCTCAATGGCGTGGGCGAGTATCCAGCATCCGACGTATTCAATGTCATCTCTCGGTGCGGTAAGACAAAAGCCATTCTCAGAGGCTTCAAGTTCTATGTCCTTCTTGTGTACGCCGGGCAGCTCCACTTCAATCGTGTAGATATCTTTGTCGTGATACAACGACGCGTCCGGGACGACGCCGATTCGTTCTTTTTCATCCATAGATAAACCACCGCAGAAATGTTCAATTCAAATGTTAAATACCTTTCCGGGCTTAGAGCTTTGATTTGCGACGCGCTTCGAGCTGCACATTTTAGTTGGGTAGACGTTCGATGCTGCAGATGACACTTTTTTTGGACTTAAATATGAGAACGTCTCGAATTCAACCAAACCAATCAAAGCAGCTTTAGCGGGCTTTGAGCCTATTGATAAGTATAAAAAGAAGTTCCATCGAAAATGTCTTTTTTTGGGCCTTTGTCCCATCTTTTTCTGCTATTTATTGGCCATGAGGCACGAGAATTACATGCAAAATATAAAGCTGAGTAGTACCATGTTGTAAGGTACCCTCTATGGGTGATGTGGAGGAGAAAACACCAATTACCAACGGTCGAGTAAGTTAAAATCTGCTCTAGCGCTTCTAGAACAAAGGTACCTTGCCTTTAAGCGCGCCGCTGGCAAGAGCTTTTCTCGCCCCACATGCCCCATAGAGCCAAATCTCGTTTTACACAAGTCACGTTTTCTAGGGTATCACGTCGCGTTTATATTCTTCGTGTTTTGCAACAAGAACTTGCGAAGCTCTACTTTAACGCGAATGAGTGACACGCAAAAACGAAGCTGTGATAAGTTGCGCTGCTGAAGGCCTGCAAAAAAGAGAAGTTAAACAGGTCACGAGGCTCGAGCTGGCTCGAGATCAAAGACGTCGTAAACCCAATGGGTACGCTTTTGCCAGTCCTGCCACAGCGCCTGTTTGGATACGCTGTACTTAACGGAGAGCTTCTCAAGAATCTCAGTCATGTTCAATTTTTGAACATAAAGACGATACATCTCCCGCCTTCTCGCATAGAGGTGCGCTTTGTTCTTCATAGTTACACTCTCTTCCAGCTGGTGGAATGAACGTCCGCCTTGTTATGAATCACGGACGTGCGGTGCGAAAGTAATTGATCCTCGCGTTATAGGTATAAATCGGTATCCTCCTTTTTTCCTTGACTTACAACTCGAAGTGCGGAGCGTTGCCCGCGCCTTTCTAAGGTACAGTCGCGAGTGACTCGTCTAAAAATGGACCAACGCTACCGTACGACAAGCATGACAATCCACCGTCAGGCCTATGCTTAACTCCGCTTGTCCAAAAAAAGACTTCCTAATTGTCAACCCGCACGCTTCACGACTTGTGCGCCCTTGGCAGCTCCCGCCAGCATGCATATATAACTGAAAAGTGAACAGTCGCCAAGAAATGGACACGAAGACATCGGGAGATACGGGTATCAGCTACGAGTGGATTGCTCTATCAGTGACCACGATAGGCGCGCTGATGGCGGCGATTGATGCGTCGGCCGTGCTCATCGCGCTCCCTACCATTTTGGCCGATCTACAGGCAAGCTTCATAACGGCCATGTGGGTACTGCTGGGGTACATGCTCATCCTTGCAGCACTGGTCCCGGTCGTCGGCCGGCTGGCCGACATGCTCGGGCGCAAGAACCTCTACAATCTGGGTTTTATCGTCTTCACCGTTGGGTCGCTGCTGTGCGCACTGGCACAGCCACAGTATCACGGCTTGGATTTAGTGGGCTACCGCATGATACAGGGCGTGGGCGGCGCACTCCTCATCACTAACAGTATGGCGATCGTGACCGATGCATTCCGCCGGGGAAATGTCGGCTTCGGCTTGGGAGTGAACGGGATCGCGTTTTCCGCTGGGTTCCTCCTCGGCCCGGTGGTTGGGGGAGTGCTCACGTCGATTTCGTGGCGATTAGTGTTTCTAATAAACGTCCCAATTGGTATTGTCGGCACGATATGGGGGGTACTGCAGCTTAGAGAGCCAGTGATACCTCCTAAAGGACAGCGCTTTGACTGGGCCGGAAGCCTGACCTTCACCCTGGGACTGGGGGCACTCCTTCTCGGCGTGTCACTTTATGCCTTTCCCGTAACCGCCATGTGGGTCGTGTATGTGCTCTTTGTCGTTGCCGCAGTGAGTCTCGCGCTGTTTGTTGTTGCAGAACGGCGCGCTCATGACCCGATGCTCAACCTGCACCTGTTCGAGAATCGAAGCTTTGCCTTCGCCTCCGCTGCTAACGGGCTTAACGGGCTTGCCAGAGGCGCAGTGCTCTTCGTGCTTATATTCTTCCTGCAAGGGCCCTATGGCTACGACCCGCTGACGGCAGGAATTCTGCTGGCCCCTTTCGGTGCCGCTTTTTTGGTCGTCGGGCCAATTTCAGGGCACCTCTCCGATCGGTACGGTGCGCGCTACCTCGCAACGGCCGGGCTGCTCGTCTCCGCCGTAGGGTTGCTCGGGCTAGCCACTGTGGTCAGCACGACGCCGTATTGGGTCCTCGCCGTGTACATGGCGCTCATGGGTGGTGGCTCAGGCCTTTTCGCGTCGCCGAATGCGAATGCGATCATGAGTGCGGTTAAGCCGAGCGAGCGCGGGAGCGCATCCGGCATACGGACTATGCTGATGAACACCGGCCAAATGCTCTCCATCGCTATTGCTTTCCCGCTTATCCTCAGCCAGATTCCTGAGGTCGTCTTGTTCCACGTTTTTTTGTACGGGGGCGGTCTCGGCGGCACACCTCAAGTCTTGGCGGCCTTTGAGTTTGGCATGCACGAGGCGTTTCTTGTAGCCGCTGCGTTTACGGTGTTTGCGGCGATCATCTCGTTTAGTCGACCCTCAGGCGCACCGCGCGATTCTGTGGCTGGTTGAATGAAGCCCTTGCTCTGAGGCGTGCTGCCACCTGCGTCCTAACGCAATCAGAGACCTGTTCTGCAGTCCTCGCTTAAGTGACCGCAGCTCGTCTCAACAGGGCTGTGGTCGATAGCGAGTTGAATGCTGCTTTGCCCCAAGCGTTTTCATTCGCGTGTGCTAAGAATGTTGGTCCCTAGAAAGGCCGACCACGCAACGGTATTACCATGTGTCGCGATGGATACACGAAGGATTGAACCGATCAACCGGAGCCGGGGTCTCTGCTGGGCGTCCTATAGGGATTATACACAGCGGGATAACGTCCGCAGGCAGATTGAGCAGCTCTTTAATCCCTTTGACGCGCTCTTCAAAGGGGTAAACTGCGGTCCATACAGCCCCTAATCTTCGCCCGGTCGCTTCAAGCAGTATGTTTTCGGCGGCGGCTGAGCAGTCCAGCGCCCACAAGCCGGGAAATTTCTCCCGATTCTTGTCTGCACAGACCGCGATTGCGACGGCTGCATATTTCACCATAGGAGCCGTGGGACTAAGCCGTGAGATCTCTTCGAGGGTTTTTCGGTCTTTGATGATCACGAAATGCCACGGCTGTTCGTTCACCGCAGACGGCGCATGCATTGCGGCGGTGAGCAACGCCTCTACGTCATTATCAGAGACGGGCTCCTCGCTGTATTTGCGGATACTTCTTCTCGACAGTATTGCTTTTGTAACGTCCATTGTTCACGTCACTCCTGGTGACAGTCCTTGACAGAGTGCACCCTCGCGCGCGGCTTTTCTTTACTCGTTCTTCGTCTTTAGGCCAAATTTAACGCATTTCCCGTGCGAGGCTCGCATAAGCCACAGCGTAGGTGCGTGCGGAGACACGAATGCGAAGCACCTTGACTTCGCGTCACGGTCACAGAGATCGTCAAACTGTTGACCCCTTTCCTCATCAGTACGATTGAACAGCGAAGCGAGTTGAAAACTGTATTCCTTGTTTAGCGTCAAGGCCTGCTAAAGAAATGCTGTTGTGCAACCGGGCACGCCATTGTTCGTGAGCCCTCACTGGGTCCCGTAATGCCCGATCGTCGCCAGCGACGTGGAACCGTTTCATATATTCACGCTCGGACGGCAAATATCTATTCGGAGTCCCGCACCTCGCTGATGGACTCGTTTCGGATCGATTTCTTGGCTCGCAGTCGAAAAAGGAAGGTTAAGTTTATCAATGCGCGTTCAATGTGTAGCATGCCGACTTTTTGCGAAAGCGCCGTTAGTGCGCGACAAACGAGTCAGCAGCGAAAGAAAAGCGGAGATGTGAGATGGCGAAAAAACGCACTGGGCCCCCGGATTTAGAATCGAAACTAGTGCCCGTTCCCACCGTTTTTATCACCGAGTCATTGCACTTTGAAACGGAGTATCTGGCCCTCCGACTGACCGATGCATTTCATGTGGTCGAGAAGAAAGAACAGCTGATTCGAAGCGCGAAACAGTGTCTTGACACGGTGATCACAAACGACGCTGAAATGGGGATGCTCAGAAGAGAGTGCTCGTTATACCAAATAAGAATCGATCCGGATAAAGCGCGGGCACGCGTCGAGCTCCAAGAGCAACTCGCAGACCTTGGCGAGCAGCATAAAACGCTCGAAGCCGTATTATCGGCGGTGGAGGAGGCCGCTAAATCGCCACGCACGATCACGCCAGAGTACGAGAAATTTCCAGCCGACTCACGGCGAGTCGTCCTGGCCTCGCTAAGCGGCAAAGTCGTCCGCTTCGACAGCGTAGATGACTCGCACCCGCTGGAACCGATCGAAACGTCCGACCCTCGCGTTGTTGCCGCGTTGATACGCCATCACATAGGTCGGCCGACCGTCGTTGAATAGGCTGTGCGCGTTCACGATTTCCCACGTCTTTGGGGCTTAATAGATAGGCAGGCAAAGTTTCATGGATGTTATAGATGCGCTAAACTCTCGTTTTACGGTCCGTGCGTTTGAACCAGATCCTGTGCACGAGGGGACGATTCTTAAGATTCTGGATGCCGCGACCCGTGCTCCCTCATCAGGCAATACTCAGCCATGGGAACTCTTTGTTGCTGGCGGGGACGCGCTGGACCGGATTCGTCACGCTTATGAGGAACGCTTCAAGGAAAGGGTGCCTGGCAGCCCCGATCTACCTGCACCGCAGGAATGGCCATCCACTCTGCAAAAGCGCATGGACGAACTGAGGGCCGCACGCTTTGAATCCCTGGGCACCGAACGCGACGACGCAGCGACGCGGCACGTCATGTTAGAGCGCGCCCATCAGTTCTTTGGAGCGCCGACAGTGGTGTACCTTTGCATGGACCGCACGCTACAGCGTGGTCGATATTTGATATGGGGCTGCTTGCGCAGAGTATCATGCTCGCGGGACAGCAGTACGGCGTTGATTCAGCTGCCGCGGCGCTTCTGATTTCCTACCCTGACCTCATTCGCGCAGAACTGGAAATTCCGGAAGACGTGCTGATATTAATGGGCGTCGCATTGGGGTACCGCGATCGGCAACATCCGCTAAATCAGTACCGAAGCCCCAGACGGCCGCTACAAGAAGTTGTACGGTTGAAAGGTTTCACGTAAGTCTCCGTAGAAAAAGATGGCCAGCTCAACGCGTCTGCGCTGATTTTCGATTGTCGATAAAGCTCACACAGAGGATTACTAACGGCCTGCGGACTTGCTTCGCTTACTCTCTATGGACTTTGTTGAGATTATGTAGGCTATAGAAGCACTGTTGATGACGAGCCAGAACGACTCACCCCACGAATTCAATTCCTGCTGCACCCCGTTATCACCGAGACTGATCGTGGTAAGGCTGTTAAAGACGAGCGATCCGTCCTCGAGCCAGTCAGACAGAAAGCCGTGATACAAATAGCCATCCAAGCCTTTAAATTCGAGGTCATTTCCGACCCACTCATCATAGTACTGCTCGCGCAACTCTTTCAGATCCATGCCAATCACTACGGATAAACAATGCTAAACCCTGCTTATACTATTAACCCCGGTTGTGCGCGATTTGCACACGCAGCACAACTACCAAGCTTAAATCCAAACGAACGGCAGTTGCTAACGTGTTACTTGAGAAGAAAGAAGGGGAGGGCCTCGGCGTGGCCCACGTCGCACCAGCAATGCGGCTTGAAGAAGCGATTCAAGTGTCGTGGTAAGAAAAGAAAGTGCCGCACCCGCATTGATACGTTTCACTGCGTGACTACAAGTTGAGATCGAGCTTGGCGTGGATTCCCACGCACAAGCCTTGGGAATGCACGGAGCCAACAGAGCCAGTGTCGTCAGAGCTCGTCAGCAATCAGGTCGTGTTACTTCGCGGACGGGTCCATCTCCATCACGCCAAAAACGTTCCCTTCCGTGTCCGTGCAGTAGGCGAGGTACCCCTGGCCCGGAACCGCCCGCTTTGGCATCATAACGTTTCCGCCAGCGTCTACAATCTTTTTCGTGAAGTCGTCGACAGACGCGACGCTTACGGTGTTCGTTGTCACCTGCTCAGGCATCATGCGCGGTGTTATCGCACCGTTGATTCCCGGTTCGTCATCGGGTCCGGTGGCAACTAGCCAGTAATCCATCGGCCCTTCCCACTTTATGATGGCCCAGCCAAACACCTTTTCGTAAAACGCTACCGCCCGCTTTGGATCATCGGCAGGCAGCTCGAAGTGCACTACTCTTGGCATTTTATTCTCCTTGAAGTTTTTTTGCAAGCCTTTGTAACGCTGATACTTACATCCTTTGACCGAGAACCGTGCACCAAGTGCGTGACTGCCGCGTTAACCACGGGCATCGGTCAGGAGAAAAGAATGGATTGCCCAGCACAAACACGTGTTTTGGAACGACATTTTTTATGTTTGACGCCTTGAGCACCGCAGTTGACCCATTTGGCGCTTTTATATGGCAACGATACGCTGGCTACGTAATCCTTATAACGGTGGTATCATTATGCATGCAAGGTTCTCGGACTGCCAGCAATCGGATCCGAAGCAGGCGAGGTCCTGAAGAGGTGTGAGATGCACGAACAAGATGATGCGGAAGTGCGCGCGATATTGGAAAGAGTGGCTAGCTACTATGGCTTTGTTCCCCGAATCTATCAAGAGCTCCGGCACAATCCGGAAACACTCAAAACCTTTTTCTACAAGAATGAGCAGCTGGCGACTGACAAAGCGCTAACTGGACTTACTAAAGAGCTCATCGCGATCGGAGCTGCAGCTGCTCTCGGATCCGAATATTGTCTCGAAACCCACATTGAAGGAGCTAAGCGTCTTGGCGCTGTCGATGATCAGATCTTTCTCGCAATACTTCTTGGCGCATCCGTTGCCGAAACTACGGCGCTGTCAAAATCACTTCGCGTTTGGCAGCGCTAACGCGTGGCCCTCGTGCCAGATTATGTAACGGTCACCGTGTACGTCGTTTGTTCAGTCACGATTTGCGACGGACTGACATTCTGGAACGTGACTGTGGTCGTTCCCTTCGCGAGGCCTTGAAACGTAAAGACTTGCGATCCGGGCACGCCGACAAGATGATGCGGGTTAGGGTCGCTGACAAACACGCTGTCTACAAGCGACAGCGCTGTGTGGTTAAACTGAGGCTCCCAACTATATCCCGTCGAAGGATTTGACCGCAGCGTTATCGTGAAATTTAGCCCCTCCGCCACGGTTATTGGTTCTCCAGGCGTCACGTTTGTCACGTTTGCTGTTTTTGTCATCGGCACGGTCTGGCTCGTTTGCGTTGGCGCAGCCGAGGAACTGTTGTTGCTCGTGCTCGACGTGCACCCGGCTACAACGACTGCGAAGGATAGCAGCGCGATCACTAGGCCAGCAATGAAGGCGCGCTTTTTTTCCATAATCTCGCTTTTGCGGTGCTTACTATATATGCTGATGGGGAGTGAAGCACGCGTCTGCACGCGATCCCTTTTCGTCGCCGTGGACGCACAATGTCCCTACCTTGCACGTAGCCGGCAGTTTTAGCGAGTGACGACGGGGAAAACGGGGCGACGAAAGGCACAACACTATGGAGGGGCTTTCTTTGGCGGTATAGCGGCAAACTACGTTCTTATGGTGGACAACTATTTACAGATCGCTGCTCTCTTTGTGTTATGCTCTCCCACAAAGTAGACCTCGAGAAACTCGAAGAGCCTGAGAAAGTCGTCGGGCCCGCGTACACCTCACGCTATTGCACGATGCCGGTGCCAAAGTACGAGCTGTCTGGAACTGGCATGCGGCCCGACTGCGCGTATCAGCTGGTACACGATGAGATGAACTTGGACGGCAATCCCGCCCTCAATCTCGCCAGCTTTGTGACGACCTGGATGGAGCCGCAGGCGACGCAACTCATCGTAGAGAACATCCACAAAAACTTCGCCGATCAGTTCGAGTACCCACAGACCGAGGTGATACACAAGCGTTGCATCAACATGCTTGCGCGCCTCTTCAACGCGCCGGACCCCGTGACGTTCACTGGCACCGCAACGGGCGGCTCATCCGAAGCGGTGATGCTTGGCTCACTCGCACACAAGTGGCAGTGGAGGAAACGCCGCGAAGCAGAAGGAAAACCCTATGATAAGCCGAACATCATCTTCGGCGCCGACGCACACATTTGCTGGGACAAGTTTGCCAAGTACTTCGACGTTGAGCCGCGGGTGATACCGCTCGAGGAGGGTCGTTTTACCATCACCAAGGAGGCAGTTTCTGACCTTATCGACGAAAATACTATCTGTGTCGGCGTTATCCTCGGGACGACATTCACTGGCGAGATCGACCCAATCGAGGAGATTAACGACCTGCTTGTCGAGGTCAAGAACACACGCGGATGGGATATTCCGATTCACGTCGATGCCGCAATCGGGGGGTTCATCCTGCCGTTCACACTACCAGAGCTGCGGTGGGATTTCAGACTGTCCCAAGTGAAATCGATCAACGTGTCCGCCCACAAATACGGCTTGGTATATCCCGGCCTTGGGTGGCTTATCTTCCGCGATACCACCGACTTGCCGGAGGAACTCGTGTTTTACGTGAACTACCTCGGCGATGAGATGCCCAGCTACACCCTTAATTTCTCGCGCGGCAGCGGCATGTTGCTCGCGCAGTACTACAACCTGCTCCGGCTTGGTTGGGAAGGGTACGCGATGGCCGCCAAGGCAGTCCTAGAACACGCCCAATACCTGACCAAGCGGCTCTTGGACACGGGGCATTTCGATATCCTCAACCGAGCTGAAATCCTTCCCGTCGTCACGTTCCAGCTCAAAGAACCCGTCGATTTCTCCGTGTATGATCTATCTGCCAAGCTGCGGGAACGAGGTTGGATTGTTCCCGCCTACACGCTGCCACCAAATGCCGACGCAATCCCTATTATGCGCGTCGTCGTCCGACAGAACTTCAGTCGCGATATGGCAGATCTTTTCGTTGACGACATCAAAAAGGCGTACGCCGCTCTGCTGGCACCAAAAACCAAGACAATTGTGAAGCAACGATCGCCGCGAGAAGCACATTCGGTATCGTAAGTCAACTGACCGCGCAATTCAAATAAGGGGGCCGCGAAAGCGAGGGGCGAGACCACGCAGGGCAGTCGCGGCATAAGGAGATGATGCCCAGCGGCTGCACGCTGCACCCTTTGGCTGATCGTTCCTTGCCGTACCTGTACTTCAACTGCGATACCTCCCAAAATACAGCCGTGAGACCCAAGAACGCTCAAGAAACTAGCCTAGAACACGGAATTGGTAAGCAAGCAGCCACCAGAGCACAAAGAAAAAGACAATTAGAACGATCAAGAAGATTCCCGCAAGTTGGCGCTGTTCCAAAACAATCACCTCCATTAACCTTTGTAGCCTTATTCGATAAACGTGTGCCGTTCGACGAATGAGACGTTTTGCGCGCGCGCGATTAGCTCGAAGAGTGACGAGACGTGGATAACTGCAGTCAACCAAACGGTGCACGAGCACGTGCCCGAGAATAAAAGCCCCAGGCGCGAAACATCTCCGAAAAGCAGGGCGCAACATAAATAAGGGCGCATTGCTATATCTGATCACTTCAGGCTAGACTGGCCGTTTCGATCGATTTGGAGCACAGTACAGACGAGCATGCAAGCAGACGAAGGAAACGGGCTGACCACGGCGGAAGCTGAAAAGCGCCTTGCTGAGTACGGATATAATACGCTCTTCAAGCCGCATACCGTCCGTTTCATCAGCATCGTCAGGGAGGAGATCACGGAGCCGATGATCCTCCTTCTCTTCGCGGTAGGCTTTTTTTACGCGCTTGGCGGTGAACTGGGTGACACGATCACCATCTTTGCGATCATCGCTGCCCTTATCTTCGCAGAGGTCTGGAACGAGTACCGCGCCAAAAAGACCATATCGTCGCTCTCGCAACTGGCCGCACCCACCGCACGGGTCTTACGCGATGGCGTTACCACGAATATTAAGACCGAATTGGTCGTGGCGGGTGATGTGCTCCTCATCTCGTCGGGTACGCGGGTGGCGGGCGACGCGCACGTAACGCAGTCGTTGAGTCTGTCTATCGACGAATCGTCGCTAACCGGTGAATCTTTCCCTCAAGAGCGAAAGGCCGACGACGACGTCTATGC
The DNA here is from genome assembly GCA_963720465.1 of Methanobacteriota archaeon. Taxonomy (GTDB): domain Archaea; phylum Halobacteriota; class Bog-38; order Methanoflorentales; family Methanoflorentaceae; genus Methanoflorens. The sequence continues at coordinate 1,742,958 of OY970393.1, read as the reverse complement.
AGGCACGCTCGCCGTTGCAGGCGAAGGCACCGCGATCGTTTTTGCAACGGGAGCTTCCAGCAAGATCGGCGCCATTTCAGCGCGTGCGGAGGAGATCAAGGAGCCAAAGACGCCCTTGCAGCTTGCAATGAAGTCCTTGGCAAAGAGCTTGGTGGGAGTGGCCCTCGCGTTTAGCATAGCCATCCCGTTTCTGGGATTCCTGCGTGGTCAAAACCTTTATCAGATGTTTCTCACCGGGCTCGCGTTGGCATTTGCTACCATCCCCGAAGAACTCCCTATCATCATCACCATGGTGCTCGGTTTAGGGGCGTACCAACTCTCTAAGAAGGGCTTCTTGGTAAAGAGGATCAAGGCCGCAGAGGTGTTGGGGGACGCGACCGTCATACTCACGGATAAAACGGGTACCATTACCGAGAATAAGATGCGTGTTGTTTCGGTATTCCCTCACGAGAGCGAGAACGACGCAATCGCAGCCGCGCTTGGGGCGCTGCCGGAGTTTCCGACCTCAGCGACCGATCTCGCAACCCTTGAGCGGGCGCAGACGGGGCTGGCGCCAACGATCGGCTCGCTCGTTCGTGAGCGAAGCTTTGACAGTGAACGAAAAACGCGCTCCACGGTGCGAGTTTTGGACGGCGAGGCGCGGTTGTTCATGAGTGGGGCCCCCGAAGAGATTCTCGCCCTCACAAAAGACGCAACCGGCTCTTTCGAAGAAGCGCTCAGGAACGAAACGGCCAAGGGAAGACGGGCCATTGCCGTCGCCGAGAGGACGCTTCTGCCTGCTGCGCGCGATCTGCCTTTCTCAGAACTCGAGAAGGAAATGACCTTATCGGGGATGCTATTTCTTGAAGACCCGCCGCGAAAGGAGGTGAAAGAAACCGTCGAACGCGCACGGAGCGCTGGAATACGCACGATCATGGTGACAGGCGACCACCCCCTGACGGCGCATTTTGTAGCCCAAAGCGTAGGCATTGATGGCAGCAAGATCATGACGGGCGATGAGCTGGATCGCCTATCGGACGGGGAGCTGCAAGACTCGGTAAAAACGGTTGCGGTATTCGCGCGGACGACGCCCGAACACAAGTATCGCCTCGTAACAGCGCTTCAGCACAATGGCGAGATCGTTGCGGTCACCGGAGATGGGATCAACGACACCCTCGCGTTGAAAGGCGCCGACATCGGCATCGCCATGGGCATCAAGGGCACGGATGCGGCCAAAGAGGCGGCAGACATCGTGCTGTCCAATGACAACTTCGTTTTGATTGGGCGGGGCGTTTTTGAGGGGCGTAAGTTCTTTGAGAACCTCCGGAAGGGGGTCAAGTTTTACCTCTCCGTAAAAGCCGCCCTCATCCTAATCTTTCTCTTGCCGGTGCTTGCTGGCATCGCCTTCCCCCTTGCACCGATTCAGATCATCGTCCTCGAACTGTTCATGGACTTGGGGGCATCTGCAGCCTTTGTCGCCGAACCGGCCGAGGGACGCATTTACTCTGATCTCCCGCGGGATCTGAAAGAGCGTTTCGTGAATTCTGCTATGCTCAAGGGAGTTGCGGCTTCGGGGCTCAGCCTTTTCGCCGGGGTCACCATCTCGTACTTCTACGCGCTCTGGCAGGGTCTGCCTCTTGTGCAAGCACAAACGTTCGCGTTTGCCGCTTGGATATTCAGCCTTATGATCCTCGCTTTTGTGTCGCGGTCGGAGACAGATCCCCTGTATCACTCTGGGATCTTTGCCAATAGGGCCATGGATGTGTGGGCGCTGGCCGCAATTGCCTTCCTCTTTGTCGCGATCGGCACTCCTGAGCTTAGCGCTTATTTCAAGCTCGCTTCCGTGACGATCGTTCAACTTGCAACCGTATTTGCAATCTCCTTCGTGTGCGCCTCGTGGCAAGAATGGGTTAAAGTGCTCCGCTTCAGGATCCAAGCCACTAGCCGGCACGTGCCTGCCGCGAGTTGATACAAAAGCTAATCCGTGAAATTGATGCGCAGCAGCCCGACTGTTTTACGGTAGTGAAACGATGCTTTTTTGGTGCACGCAGTGATTGAGAAGGCATCAGTCAGTGCACGAAGCATGCTCAAGCACAGACGCCGTCTAACCTAGAGGCTTATCTATTTCATATCGTTCGGGTGGTGCTGCCGTATATGCTGTTCGATAGCTTCAACGCGCCGCAGTAGATCTTTGATTGTCTTTATTTGCGCGTTAGGGTTGCGTGTCCTGACGTGTTTTTTCCATGGCTTCGACACGACTAGCGATGTCCGCGACCGTTTCTTCCAAATCGTTGAACTCAGCCAGCCGTACTGCCTCGTTGCCTTTGTCCCGTTCTACCTTCATAGTCTAGAGTCTCCTTGCCGATTATCAGCGATCTCATACCATAAATACGAACGCGGCCCGGACCGCATCGACGTTTTGCCTTGGCTCGAACCGGAGAGGCTGGCTCGATCGAAGAACGACTCGCAAAGCTTGAGGCGCGTAGCTGCAAAGCTATTGAGATGAGTGATTTTAGCATACTAAAACGCATACGAGACTGGAAAAACACAACGGCGACGGCGAAAAGTATCCGCCGATGGTAATGTTCAAAGACGACCTGGGCGTTTATCGGGACCACGATGGGAACGTGGTTAATGAGTTTTGTGAAACGGCCATCGTGCTTCGGGAGTGCTTGCGTAAGTATATCTGATAGCTCGGATTCGCTCGGCCTACGCCCTAGCTTCTAGAGGGGGGCTCTTGCATCGCTTTCCAAACTCTTCGGCGATGAGCATCAGGATAACGGTCCCACGATGTCAACACGAGAATCTCTGTCGTTACCTCAGGAGTGCTCTGGAAATTGCTGGTAGCGACAGCAAATGCGGCCCCAAAGTTTCTCGTGCCTGTTCCGAGGCTAAGAACCTTCTTGGTATCCACGCTCTTTCCTCCAACCAAATAGCCTACGATGGTGGCTAAAACGATGAGCAGCACTGCCGAAATAATTCCGCCAGTTCCGATAATGCTAATAATCTCGCCGAAATAAGCCACGAAGTACCCGATGAACACTACCACTAAAGAGAGGTTGGTGGCCATTCTTGCAGTAGGAATAAGGCTAATTGCCATTTCCAGGCTAATTGCCATTTCCTCGTACCTTGCCCGAATGACAAGAGCAATTGCAAGTGGGAGCAGCATCAAAAAAATGAGGCTTTTTGCGATATCCCACCGATTGACCTGTACGCCGGTCAATATGAGCGGCAGAACGAGGGGCAGAAAGACAACGGTTACCACCATTAGCAAAACCGTGAGCCCGACAGTGAAGGCCATGCCTCCTGATGATGAAGACCAACAACCCTGGAGTGCCTATTGCAATCAAGAAAGGATCTGTTTGGGCCACAGGATTTCCTCTAATCAATCTCATTTTAGTCTATAGCTCTTGGCGTAACGCTTCCATCATCATAACAATTGAAGTCATTTTTTTCCCTTCGTTTTGTTTCAGATATGCTGCACTGCCAAAGGTGCGCAAAATACGCCCATTGTCTGCTGCGTGGCGATAAACAGCACGTTCCGCTTGTGTGAGTGCCGCCTTCCGCGCCATATCAGAGACTATTCTGGCGTGCTGGTATGCGACCAAGAAGCACCGTCGAAGCGGCAGAACGATTCCGACTGTTGAGATTGAGAAAGGAGGCCTAAAAAATAAAGGAAATCAAAAAAAAGAAAGAACAGCTCATTGAAACACGCTTTGCTTTATGTCGCTGCCGCCGTTTTGAGAGCCCGCATGTACACCCTCTATTTGCGTCTGTGATGCACTGCAACCGCCGCTCCCTTGTGTTCTATGACGTCATCATCCTTCTTGTCATCATCCTTCTTTTCTCTGTGATGATGAACGGCTGCGGCTTTTCCCACTGGTCCTACCAAGTTTTTCACCTCCATTACGTCACTACGATGGGCGTTGATTTAACTGTTCCTCTCTTAAAGCGCGTTAGAGAAGCAAATCCTGATGCGGTGACACACCGTAACGTACTAAATTTGTAATAAAACTTCAAATAGGTTTTAGCTGTACCTATGGAATGCCTCGGTTTAGCATTCTAAGGCTGTGACCGCCCCCGTTGCACGGGTCGATGCTTGGTCCGAATAGGTGTTTCTTATAAAAAGTAAGCGGGCCGGTCAACAGCCTTGGTTGCGTCTTGTCCACATTTTCGCGTTACTTTTAGACTAACTTTACCCCGATATACCCACCATCTTGCCTCATGGACCACGATCGAGTGTCGAGGTTGATGAACTCATCCTCGAAATCGCAGACTACAAAAACGACTATGCCATATGGAACAACTTTTTAGGAAGTGCTCGACCAGTTGGGAAGCTTATCAGTATCTGCAGGACCGCGCGCACGACGGCTGGCTACCCAATAGCGCACGCTAACAGTTGCGACGAATCATCAAGAGGATTCAGGTGCAGATACATCAAAATCGGGAATACGGGTGGGCGTATGAGTATTCATAAGCGTATTAGAACTCGGCTGACACTCGCCGCTAGGAATGACAGCCATTTGGCGCCAATATCGCCATTAGAAAAAACCACACATAAAATATGTCATGCAGTCCATGTGAGTAGCACCGAGTAGGAGGGAAAAAATGCTCACCAAGGCGTTAGTTTTGACTGACGGCGAAGCTGACTTGCTTGGTCGATGCTCACTTTTTCTTGCCGCGCAGCCGCTAATTTTTCCGCTCGGTCGAACATCCAATCATAGATCTCTTTGCTCATGCCGACCGCCCAGTTGCGGCAAATTCGTTCGCGCTGCATAACGGTGTCCCCTTCGCCCTGTATAATACATTCTGCACACTTAAATGTGGGCTTAGCCGAGAAAGTGTGGTACACTTTCACGCCGGTTAGTGACAAAAAACGAGCAAAACAAGGAGAACATTAGCATCGCCCCCATAGAATCTCGAACAGGACGTCGTCGATCGTGACGACATGCCTGTCGATGCGACGGTGTGCTTCAATTCCTCGACCAGCCCGCGTTGCGTGTCAGCGTGCTGCGCAGGCACCCTGTTCAGCTTCACAGCTTAGAAATAGGACTCTATACCCAGTTGCTCATCGCGGATTGAAAATCCGCTGTGAAACCAGTGTGCGCAGTGACCATCAGAGATATGTTCTTGAGTTGTGCCAACTTTTTTACTGATTCGGTTTGTGTGGCGATGTCCATGTTCATCATGTCTCTCAGGTGTAGCCTTGAGAATGGACGAACCTTGCCTCCTTTTAGGGCCAGCGTATCGCCAACGAACAGAATCGAATCATTCACCAAGTACGACATCGAGCCTGGAGTGTGGCCTGGCGTTGCTAGCGCCTCTATTCTCGTCTCTCCCGCCTGCACAATATCTCCATCTTTGAGCAGTGTGTAGGGTTTTTTAAGCGGTGGATTATGCACGAACCCTAAGCCCCGCGGCGTTGATCTATTAATCATCTGCTCTTCATCGATCGACAAGTACACGTTGGCATTTTTGAAAAGATTCAGGCCGCCCACGTGGTCGCTGTCGGTATGCGTGAGAAACACATACTTCACGTGCTCAGGCTTGAAACCAAGCGCATCAAACTCTCGTTTGGCGGGCTCCGCACTAATGCCGGTGTCGAAGCAGATTGGCGAATCAGCTGCCGTGTACACGAACATACTGACTGCCCTCGATTTGACTTCATACACGTTATCTGCGATCCACATCACTAACGATCTCCTATTTCCGGTCGTTTTTTTTACGAATCTGTGGTTGTTCCCATATATCGGTATTTGCACCCACGACGTTTAGACAGCAGGTCTAGCACTCAATGAACAGTTGCAAGCGTAATATTCGCACGAGCTCTGCAACATTCCCCCCCGCGAGTGCGTACTAATATCAATGCACGTCCCTAAACAGGAGGGTGCTGATGATGGTCATCAGAATGAAGAATCCAACAACGACGCCGAAGTCGAGCGTGAGAGGGTACGCGTGCAGTCCTGTAAAGGCGTACCGCAATGCGTCAACGGCATACGTGAGCGGATTGATATCTACCAGCGCTTTCATCCAGCCGGGCAGCGAAGTGACGGGGAAAAGCGCGCCGCTCAGGAAAGAGAGCGGCAAGGCCAAGAAGACCACCACCACCTGAAAACCCTCGATGCTCTCGACCTGGGACGCGAAGCTCATCCCCAGCTCGCTAAAACCCATGGTGATGAAGAACATAGTCACCACGACGAGGGCGAACGCAGCGGGAAGTCCCAGAGGGCCTGATAGTCTTACTCCGAGAAATGCTGCAACGACAACGACGACAATTCCCTGGATCATTGCCGTAGTCGTTCCTCCAAGCGCCTTGCCGAGGAGTATCGAGGATCGTGCGACCGGAGCAACGAGGATCTCTTTGAGAAAGCCGAACTGCTTGTCGAACATGAAGCTCATCCCTGAGGACGAGGTAAGACTGTTAAGAATTGCCATAAAGCCGAGGAGCCCCGGGACCAGGAAGTCGAGGTAATTCGTCGTGCCTGTCGACCCGGCGAATTGCAGTGATGAGCCGAGTGATGCGCTGAATCCTACTCCGAATATGATGAGCCACGCCATCGGTTGAACGAACGAGATAACGACTCGCGACCGGGCTCTGACGTACCGGGTCATCTCTCTGAGCCAAATCGAATAGACGTCAGTTAGGAAGCTCGTTATTGCGTTTGGCATCGCTAACGTCTCCCCGGACCACGGAACGCAGCGAACCCGCTCGAGGCCCTCGGCGCCCGAATCTTCTGTTCGTTGACGATTGCCTTCATTGACTGTTACGTCCCTCAGTTGCCGTTTGAGAATTATTGTTGCGTAAGTTCGGCAATCGGATTATCGACAGCGTAGCCAGTTAATTATTCTCTTATCCATAAATCGGTCACCGATATATATGTCAGAGATATATATTTAAATATCTTTCTGTATAGTGCTCCTCATGGCGGAAAAGCTGTATGCGTTCTTTGTGCTATACGTTCTGCGCCAACAGGGAGAACTCAGCGGATATAGGATCGCCAAGATCATCACCGAGATAACCGAGGGTTACTTTTCCCCGACACCAGGAAACATCTACCCCGTGCTGGGGAGCCTAGAGCAAAGTGGATTCGTAAAAGCAAAAAAGTCCAAGGCCGCCGGTACAGAGCCAGGAGGCCGCAGAAGGAAAATCCTCATTGAAATTACACCTGCTGGGAAGGCGGCCCTTTTCGATTTTGCGAAACGCAACAAAGAAAGGTTTGAAAAAATCACCTTTTTTTTCGACAAGGTAATAGAAGGCGCTTCATAACTATCTGACCGCGCGCAGAGCCTGACGGAGCCGGATATGCCTCTGCCGCAATCTTCTGAGCAGCATCGTACTCACGTTCCCAGCCAGTTAAGTGGCAATGAAGAGTTTAGCACCCCACCCAGAGTGACCTGCCATCTTGCCCCATGAACGACGATCGGGCAGAAGTCGATGAGCGCATCCTTCAAATCGCGGACTACAAAAACGACTATGCCGATATGGCTGCGGAAAAACTTTTCAGGAAGTGCTCGACCAATTGGCAAGCCTATCAGTACCTACGATATCGCATGCACGATGCATGGCTACTCAACAGCGCACGTTAGCAGTTGCGACGGATTATCAAGAGGATTCAGGTGCAGATACATCAAAGCCGGGAATATGGCTATGCGCATGAGGGGTCGTGAGCGCGGTTGTGCCGAAAGCTCCTACAGCTCTAGCTTTCACGCTTGTATCTCGCGGAGTTCCGTGCCGTTTCACCGCTGCTCCGAGAGCGGCTTCGAGGCCACCGTCGGCGTAAGTAGTTGGTGAGTCTGCAGGTCTGCACCATCACGCGTATCCGCTCTTGCCGCATCAACGGATTGCACCCATGCCGGCGCCTGGGGGCCAAGCGTGCTGTTCACTGCGTGGACGAGGCGCATTGCGCACTTTGTGCAGTTCGGATTGTCAGTGTTCCTGCAGCAGATGTGGAGGCCATACCAGCTTTTGCGTGAACGAGCAAATCCCACCGCAACCGGTTGGACCGCGGCTCTAAATCTACTGGGGGTTCGTCCAACACGACGATATCAGGATTGTGAATAACGGCGAGCAGCGACCGAGACTTATAGAAGGCTCAGGCTTTTAAGCTCTTCAACGAGCCGATCGACCGCATTGATCGGATCTTCGGGCTTTTTCCCGCCCGTGATGACAAGCTTGCCAGAACTAAACAAGAGAAGCACCACTTTAGGATCTGACAAACGGTACACAAGGCCGGGAAACTGTTCGGGCTCGTACTCAATGTTCTCGAGCCCGAGACCGAGGGCAATTGCATTTAGATTTAGACTTGAGTGAAGATTTGCTGTCGCGACGATGTTTTGCACCATGATCTCCGGCGTTCCCATCGCGTCGATTCCGATATTTCTTAGACTGTGAAATACACTTTCAACAGCTTTGTGAACATCATCTATGCTCTTTGCGCCAGTACAGACCATTTTTCCCGATGCAAAGAGTAATGCAGCCGCCTTCGGGTTCTTGGTACGGTAAACCAGGCCGGGAAATTCTTTAGGATTATACTCTGCGCCTTCTAAATCGAGCGTTACTTGCTTGAGGTTTATTTTTTGTCCAATGTTGGTGGAACCAACCACATTTACAATCTTAATCGTGTCCCGTGGTTCAATCATACGCTTTCGCCCTTCCTGTTGGTCCTTAAAGTCCAGCTGTAGAACATGGAGAGCAAAAAGAACGGAGACCAGCGGACGGCCCTACGTGCAGCGTCATTTCCCAGTATCTCGAGAAGCGTCCATTTCGTACCTCTCACAGTTCAGCTATGACTCTGCGCTGTGCTAGCGACACAAGACCCTTTGTTCTTGCATTCGTGGATAACCTGATTGCATTACATTAGTGCACGTTCCGAAATAGGATCGAACCTACAATCATCATCAGTACAAAGAATCCGAAGACGACCGCGAGATCAGTCGTCAGGGCGTACGAGTGCAGTCCGGTGACAGCATACCGCAGCGCGTCGACGCCGTATGCAAGCGGGTTGATATTCACAAGCGCCTTCATCCAAGCAGGAAGCGACGTGACCGGGAAGAACGCGCCGCTCAGGAAGAAGATGGGGAGCACGAGCAGGTTCATGACCACTTGAAAGCCCTCGATATTCTCGATCCGGGACGCGATGCTAATCCCGAGCCCCACAAAACCCATGCCGATAAAGAACATGGTCACAAGTATGAGCACCACGGCGCCTGCAAGGCCCAGCGTGCCTGATATCCTTACGCCGATGAAATAGGACAATCCGAAGATCAGGACTCCCTGTATTGCTCCCTGCGTCGTTCCCCCGAGGGCTTTTCCGATGACGATAGACGTTCGCGAAACCGGGGCGACGAGAATTTCTTTCAGAAAACCGAATTCTTTGTCGAACATCACGCTCATCCCGGAGAACATCCCGGTGAAGAGCACGACCATGCCGAGGATCCCGGGTGCGAGGAAGTTTATGTAATTCGTTGCGCCGCTTGACAAAACGGAGCTGAAGCCGGTCCCGAAGATGATGAGCCACAGCAGGGGAGTAATAAGCGAGGTAACGACCCGCGACCGGGCTCTTACGTACCGGGTCATCTCCCGGAGCCAGATGGAATAGATGTCACCCAAAAAGGCCATTCGTCCGTTCGGCATCGCTAGCGTCTCCCCGGGCCGTGGAACGCAGCGAACCCGCTCGCGGCCTCCTGAGCCCGAATCTCCCGTCCCGTGTACTTGATGAAGATGTCCTCCAGCGTGGGCTCGTGAAGCGCAATCGAGGGCACGGCGATCCCCTCTTGACGCGCTACGTCCATGAAAATCGGTATCGCGGTGTCGCCTTTGTCGACGCTGAGCCTCAATGTGCCGTCAACGAGTTGGCTCGACTTCACGAATTCGAGCTGTTCGAGTTTAGTCTTGAGCTGCTCACTCCCGTGTGGCACCGTCATGGTCACGACGTCGCCGCCAACGTCGTGTTTAAGGTTCTCGGGAGTGTCCATCGCAACGATCTTCCCGTGGTCGATAATGGCGATGCGGTCGCACAACTTATCGGCTTCGTCCATGTAGTGCGTGGTTAGGATCATCGTGATCTTCTTTTCTCTATTGAGCTTCTCTATGTACTCCCAGATATGAAGCCGGGTCTGCGGGTCAAGCCCGAGCGTGGGCTCATCGAGAAAGAGCACCTTGGGGGGGTGGTGGAGGCCGCGCGCGATCTCCAACCGCCGCTTCATACCACCAGAATACTTCTTAACGATCACGTTCGCCTTATCGGCGAGTTCAACGAGCTCGAGAACGTCGCGGATTCTCCCGGAAATTTCATTTCTGGGCACCTTGTAGAGCCGGCCGTGGAAGTCGAGGTTTTCCTTCCCGGTGAGGTTATCGTCGAGACTGGGGTCCTGAAACACGATGCCTATCATTCCGCGCACGGTGCCGGATTCTTTTTTCACGTCGTGCCCGAAGACGGTCGCTGAGCCGCTCGTGGGCTTGACGATGGTGCAGAGCATGGAGATGGTGGTCGTCTTGCCGGCGCCGTTGGGCCCGAGCAGCCCGAACAGCTCGCCCTCTTCGATGTCGAGATTGATTCCTTTGACTGCCTCAACGTCTTCGAATTTCTTCACAAGGTCTTTCGTTTCGATTGCCTTCATTGATTGTCACGTCCTTTAGTTGCAGTTTGAAAAATATCGTCCACGCCGCGCTTCAGATCCTCACAAATAGTCTGTTGTTCTCAGTTTTGGTTTCGTACGTTTCAAGGTCGAGTGTCTCGATCTGCCGCCTGATTTCAGCCAGCTTTGCCTCCATTTGAAGAAAGTTAGCAGGCATACTCTGGATTATTTCAGGCGGTACGCTCAACTCTTTAGGATCTGAAAGTTTCTTTCCAGTTGTTACGTCAAACGACGAAAAGTGAAGGCCACACGTGATTACCTTGCCCTGAAGCGTGCCCAAATGAAGTGGCGCATTCGAATGCGGGCACCGATCATTGAATGCGTAGAACGTGCCCTCAACATTGGCGATGACCACCTTCCTTGTTTCAACCTCAACAAGGCTCATTTTGCCTTCTTCAATATCTTGCGTATCTGCAACATCAACCCATTTCACGCATATGCCCCCTCATTTGCTAATGATTACGTCCACAAAAAAGGATTTGCGACCCTAACATAGTCTGCTTCCAAAATCTTCCTCCGCGTCTTCTCAAAATCCTGAACAACGTTTTGTCTCGACACTTACATCTCCCTCCGCCGCGCAAGCACGATGGCCAACACGAACGCTACGACAAAGTACGCCGCCATTACTGCAAGGCTCAATCGAACGTCAGGATAGTATTGCACGAGTGAAACTGCCTGCGGCCCCCCCACTCCAGCACTCGGTCCGAGGGGGGCGGTCGCGTTGAATACCTTGTCGGTTGGGTAGGGGTTTTGGAGTATGTACTGTGAGATACCGTTCGCGAAGGTTATCGAGAACCACGGCTTGAACTTCGCGATTGAGCCGACGGCATCGACAATCGGCAGTATGAGGAAGAACGTGAAGAACGTCAGCATCAGCGAGTACACCGAACTGCGCATTATGGAGCTGAAGAGGTAGGCAACGGCGAGGATGGCGAACAGGTACACGAGCGAGTAGGCGAACGACAAGCCTGTATTCGCCGGAATACTCCCGTCGATCACCCGCACCGATACTACTTCGATGATGTAGTAGAGCGAGATGGTGCCGACTGATACGAGCGCGCTCGCAATGAACTTTCCGAGAAAGATCGTTGTCTTACGCATGGGATGAGGAAAGAGAAAGTAGCCCGTTTTCGATTCAAATTCTGATACGATGGCATCCGCACCGAAGAACGTTGCGCTTAATATAGACAGCACGCCTAGGAACTGAAGCGCGTTCGTGATGAAATCTGTCGGGTCTTTATAGTACGGAGAACCAACGGCGGGAGGGACAACGAGAAAGAGGGCGCTGATAATCACCGTCAGCAGAATGATCGCCAGTAGCCGCCTCCCCCGAAGGTACTTGACGAGCTGGTACTTTGTCACGGTACCGATCTGGCGCACATCACTTGATGCCACGGCTAGTACTCCCCCTCCGGTATGAGATGCAGATAGAGATCTTCAATGGCGGCGTGTTGCGCGCTGTAGGAAACGACGCTGACTCCCGTGTTGAGAATCGCCCGCAGCAGTTTGGACTGGATTTTTGGACCACCGCTGAGGCTGACGGTCAACGTGAGCGCTTCGACGCGTTTCACTGACGAAACGCCGTTTAGCGATCTGATGGCTTCGAACTCGGCCCGCGTAACAGGTTCCAACGTATTTATGCTCACGGTCACCTCTTGCCCTTCGGAAAGGTTCTGAACCGAATCATAGGTAAGGAGGACGCCGCGATCGATGATCGCCACTTTGTCGCACACCGTTTGAACCTCGTTGAGCAGGTGTGAGCTCATCAAGATCGTGACGTCGGTTCTCTTGAGCTCCTTAATGATATCGCGCACCTCGACCATGCCGCGCGGGTCCAGGCCCGACGTAGGCTCATCGAAGATTAAAATAGACGGATCATGCAGAAGCGCTTGCGCTATCGCCAATCGCTGCTTCATTCCTTTCGAAAATTCGCCCGTGCGCTTATCGATGACTTCGAGGAGCTTCACCTGCTCCAAAACGGCGTGCGATCGTTCGGCGATACTGTCGCGGCGCATCCCCCGCACTTCGCCGACGTACGAAAGGCACTCTCGTGGCGTCAGCTGCGGATAGAATTCGGGCGTCTCCACGACGGCCCCGACGCCTTCGAGGGCGCCTTTGGGATCTCGAATGACGTCTTTGCCGTGAAGATACGCTCTGCCACTCGTCGCTCTCAGAAGGTTGGTCAGGATCTTGATTGTGGTCGTTTTGCCCGCTCCGTTAGGGCCGAGGTACCCCACGCACGCGCCAGACGCAATTGTTAAGTTAAGGTCGTTGAGCGCGACCTGATCCCCGTAATTCTTAGACAGGTGCTCAATGACGATGGGGTCTTTCGTGTCACTCACGTCACTCACTCACCCGTCGCCGGTCTTTGGAAAGCGCGTTTTGGTTTCTTTCGTTGACGCTTCCGGCTCTTCGGAAAGGCTCTCCTCATTTTTGCCTGTAGCTAGGATTTCATCCAATTCCGCGCCAAACATGCTTCGAACCATTTGTGACACCACTTTTGAGACGACCTCAGACTTTGTGAAAAGAATACCCCACGTGCCCATCTTCTCGGCCCCCGTTACGAGAAGCCGGTCCCCGGCGTTAATGCCAAATCTCTTGCGTACCTCAGCAGGAATAATCACTTGGCCCTTCTCACTGACGACGGCGGCACCATAGAACTTTACATTTTCAAACATTGCAGGATTATCCATTGCTAACTTTCTCCTATGTTTCCCACTTTTATTTCTAACTCTAATTTGTAGGATTAAGTTTACATGTATTATATATTTGTACGTAGCTATTGGGTGCAAGACACGCCCTTATGGTGGTAGCCATGTTCCTCCTCTTATCGCTCCTGCACGTATACGCCTAACCAGTGAAGCTTGTGTAACGCTCCTCGCCTAGAATAACGGCCATTTTGACGCTAATATGGGCGTCAGAAAAAACCGATCATGCATGATGTAATGTGATGCATGCAAAAATACCGATAGAGGAGGGGAAAAATGATTGAAAGCGGACTAATTTTAACCGGCAAGACGTAGACTTGCTAAGGCGTGCGCTTTCAGAGGTCAAAACAAAAGTCTATGAGGAGTCCGAGGCTAGTTTAGATGATACCCAAGCGCTCAATACGCTCCTTTCGAGTTTAAGAACTGTGAAGACGAAAGAACCAGAGAAAAAGAGACGTCACGTGTATTTGAACCCAGGGAAACGCCTTGTTTTGGGCACTCTTGTCGGTAGACCTGACGCCGAAAGAGAGTAGTCTGGAAAACACCCTGACAGCTTTTACAGGCCAACTATAGAGCTAACATTCTGATCGCCATCTAGGCACCATAGCGTCATATTCTCGCTGGGTGTTTTCAAATACGCGATCGCCTTCTATCTCTTTATGACAAGCCGCGCAAACCGAGCGTGACGCTTGCACATGCACTTTACGTACCGCAGGTTTACCACAGTATAGGCACGGTTCACCTTCTGTCGCGTTATTTCGCATGTCACTTACCTCTAATAAGGGCAATTTTTCCAAAGCACCCATAATCTTATACAACTCCCTCCATAATTAAAAGGCACGTTTGCATACGCTTCTTGCATCCCGGTCATTGAACTGTAAGTAAACTGCTGTTGTATTGATATTCGTATGCCCTAGCACTTGCTGCAGGCGACGCAGGTCAACCCCGTGCCACACGCTGTTAATGGCAAACTAAAGCTGCGGTGTGGGGGCGAATGTCCTTGCCAATAAGCCTAGTATACTTGTTTAGGAGCTTGCGGACCCACTGCTGCGTTTGTCACGTTGATTCTAGCGAGGCTTCAATGTCATGCGGCCCCCCTTTAACGATCAGCGGCGGTCACGCAGCAGAAGTGCTTTAAATACGGCGAGGACCTAATCATTATGGGACTACCTATGCGACGCACGAAGCGTAGGAGGTGACGCCACGGCGAGTTTTATATGGCGCGGCACGTGGACCGCCGTTGAACCGCTCATTCAAGAGCTCGACAACGCCAGCGCAAACATTCGCTACGCGGCTGCTGCCGCCCTTGGGGCACTCGGCATTCTGACTGCGGTCGAGCCACTTATCCGGGTGCTGCGCGACGACGCAGATAACGTCGTTCGCACGGAGGCCGCCCGAGCATTAGGAGCGTTGGGAGATAGCCGGGCGGTCGACCCGCTTATCGATGCGTTGGCCGGCGCGCACGACGACGTGAGAGAAGCGGCATCAGACGCCCTGACGACGCTGCTCGGTCAACGAGCGCGACAAGCTGTGGAGCTCTACCGCGCCGAGAAAGACCGCCGACTAGCAGAATCGCGCGGAGATATGACTCCACGGGCACGTGGTCACCAACAGGTGGGGGCTTTTTGCTCGCGATGGCACCGAGACGTGACGCTGCTTCGTGGGTTCTATTCGTTTCTCGACGTGTGCGAGGTCAGTCTGGCGCATGCTGGGAAGCCGTGCGAAATCTATCACTGTCTCTATAATGACGTCATGGTGAGTAGGTTTTGGCTGCGCAAGGAGATGGGCGTAGCGGACTTTACTTCCAAAACAGAAGCGTACGGCATAATGAAGGAGCACGGCGCAGTGGATTACGCGCGCCGGTAGTGGCCCGGGCTGTTTGCATAGTGTCACTCTTCACTGCTTTTTATATCATCGGGCGTGTTTATGAGCTCCGGACCAACTGCTGCGTTATAGCGAAAAGGTGCCTCCGCAAGTATTGCATTAACATCAATGTAAGCCTGCAGCTGCGTTAACGTGCCACGGTCTGCGGGCTCAGCAACAATCATTTTGTTACATGATTTTTATAGCGTTCGTTGGCTATCACTACTGCAGCCGTTCTACCCGTACTCTAGAGGAATCAATGATGAATGCAACTACAGCCAAAAATAACTACACCGTCAAAAGCAGCCCCTTTCACTTGAGGTGACGCACGATGCCTGAACAGTGGAGGGGTAAATTGGCCATCGATATCCGCGATGCGACTCCTGAACTGGACGCCGTTCGTGCAGCCTACTGCACCGGAAAACGCACCGAACATCCTCTTCATCATCTGGGATGATGTTGGATACTCGACGCGGCCGCAACCAACGAAGCCACGAAACCGTTATATTTACTATCCCAACACCGCAGAGGTCT
Organism: Methanobacteriota archaeon; assembly: GCA_963720465.1. Classification (GTDB taxonomy): domain Archaea; phylum Halobacteriota; class Bog-38; order Methanoflorentales; family Methanoflorentaceae; genus Methanoflorens. Next base: position 1,727,236 of record OY970393.1, on the reverse strand, counting down.
CGGAGAGCGTCGCAGTCACTATCCGTGGACGTTCGTACACGATAGCTGCAGGCGTCGTTGTTGAAACCATTGAGGGGGCAGGCATGCTCTTCGCGCAAGGTCACCTCATGGGTGGCCACACGCTGTTCATCAAGGACAAGAGGCTCCACTACGTCTACAACTGGCTGGGGGAAGACATTCAAAAAGTCACCTCAAACATAGAGATCAGCACTGGTCGGCACGCCTTCGGTGCGGAATTCAGCAAGACAGGCCTAGACCAACAGACCAAGAGCGTCCTCGGCACGCTGACCCTCTATATTGACACCGAGCAGGTGGGACAGTCCGAGATCAAGACGCAGCCCGGATACCTTAGCCTCGTGGGCGAGGGGCTGTGCGTCGGTCGCGACAGTGCGTCTCCGGTCTCGCCGGACTACGTACCACCGTTCGCCTTCACGGGAGGGACCATTGACAGAGTGGGGGTGGACGTTGCCGGTGAGCCGTTCATCGATTACGAGAAAGAGGTCATGGGATGGATTACTAAGGATTAGCTGCTGGCTTCCCATTTGACGGTACAGCGCCCGGCGCCGACGCTCTCCGGAGATGGACTAAATTTTGTAGTCATCGGGTCGACTCCCCACAAAACAGAAAGAAATAAGATTAACTCGCAGAGGGGAATTTTTGCTACCGAATTCGGATGCACATTGATGTGGGGAGTGATCTGCTTCAAAACCACATTTTGCTTGGTTTTTTTACACCAGCTATTGTGCTCCGTGACATTTCTTGTACTTCACTCCACTGCCACAGGGGCATGGATCGTTGCGGCCTGCCTTTGCCGGCGTAGTCGGCCGGCGGTGCTTCGACATCACGTCGGCCGGCGCACGCCCCTCGCGCAGGAGCTCCGTCATCTGTCGCATAGGTTGATCAATGTGCGCAAAGAAGGCCCGATAGCCCGCGCAGAGATAGTTCAGCCCGGATTCACCCGTCGGTGCCTTTATAAAACGGTTCTTGGGACATTCTCCGTGGCACGCAAAGCAGACGGGACATTCCTGGCAGTACCGGGGGAGCGTGTCGCGCTTGTTCAGTCCGAATTGCCGCTGCGCGTCTGAGGACACCAGTTCGATAAGCGGCGTGTCCAAGATGTTGCCCAGCAGGTACTTTGGGCCAACGAAGTGGTCGCACGAATAGAGGTCGCCGTTATGTTCGAGCGCGAGCGAAGTGCCGCAGGTCGGTGAGAAGATGCATACTGCAGGCGGCGCCCCCGCCCACGCCGCTAATGCTGCGTCGAAATGCTGCACGAACACGCGACCGACGTCTCGGGTGACCCATTCGTCAAATATGGTGATCAGAAAACGGCCCCATTGTTCCTCCGTCACGGAGCGATCCGTTACCGTGTTCTCTTCCTGCAAGCCTGTTTCGTTATTCCGCTCGACAATGGGTATGAATTGAATGAACTGTGCCCCCACTTCGTCACGGAAGAAACGGTACACCTCGGCCGGATGCGTAACATTAGCAGCACTGACCGCGCACAAAATGTTAAACTCAACGTTGTGTTCTTGCAATAGACGTGCAGCGTGCAGCACGCGGTCAAACGTCGGGTGTCCCGCCTTATCGACTCGATAGGCGTCGTGCAATTCCCGCGGTCCGTCAAGGCTTAGACCGACGAGGTACTTATTCTCGCGGAGAAAGGCGCACCATTCCTCATCCAGAAGAGTCCCGTTCGTTTGAAGGGTGCGTTCAATCGTTATGCCAGAACGTGCGTATTTTTGCTCGCATTCGATCGAACGACGGTAGAAATCGAGCCCCATAAGGGTCGGTTCGCCGCCTTGCCACGCGATCGTCGCGTGCGGAATTCGCTGCGCAGAGAGGTACTGACGTAGATATGATTCCAGTACCTCGTCAGTCATCCGGAAGCGGCTGTGCGGATAGAGCTGCTCTTTTGCTAAGAAAAAGCAGTACGCACAGTTCAGGTTGCAGGTGGCGCCAGCCGGTTTCGCGAGAATGTGAAATGCTGGTGGTGAGTTCGTCGATTCCATACGGTGTCCACGACGCGCAGCGGGTTGCCCGCGGGTCTTGTCTTTCTCCTAATTACTATTTTTCGCACTCGCGTAAATGAGTTCCGCTCCACTGGCACGCGTAGAACGCAGCGCGAAACTGACCGTTATTGTAAATAGTCTCGGCACTCGTGAGGCAATCGAGCAGCAATCAGCCTGCTCCTTTTGAGCTGGACGGTAACGTTCTGCAAAAGGGGCCTTACGCTCAGCTTGCGCTTTTTTTCTAGCTTGCAGGAACTTGCAGCTCTTTATCGTCTGCTAGCTCGATATCCGGGGCCCTTTTTAACGCGTACGCCGTCACGACGCCAACGACACTCAAAATTAGTGCAACGACAGCGATGTACGCAAATGCCTGATTCGTTGGTGCGAGGATCACGGTCGGCCCCTCCGGAAGGGCAACTGTAATCGGGGCCTCATATAGAGTAAGCAGCGCTCCTGCAACGGCGGTGCCGACGGCGCCTCCGATAAACCGGAACACCGTATTAAGCGCCGTTTCTGCGCCGGTTTTGCTCGGTGGAACATACATGATGAGAACGTTGATGGCGGCAACAAAGACACCCCCAATACCAGCGAACAAGATCACCGTCCCTATCACGATCTGAGCAAGCGTCGCATTGAACAGAATAAAGAATATGAAACTCGCCACTACGATCAAGGACGCGAGCAGCAGCGCATTCTTGGCGCCTCGACGGCTCACTATCCTTCCGAACAGCGGACCAGCAATGAGGATAACAAGCCCTGCGGGAACAAAGACCAACGCCGATTGGAACGTGTCAAGACCAAAGCCGACCGGAGGGGGGGTCCGCGTGAGGTACACCATAGCGAGGTATACCATAAACATCGCGAAGCCTGCGATGAACATCATGAGGTTGGTCTCGAGGACGTGACTGACACCTTTGAGCTTAAGGTCGATGAGGGGATCGCGGACCCGCAGCTCTGCATACACGAGCACAATCACGGCGAGAATAGCGATAGCAAACAGGCCGAGCGTGTAGAGTGACGTCCACCCCCAGACGCTACCTTCGGTCAGGGGCACCAGGAACCCGATAATCGCGATGCCGAGAAGCATGATGCCCCAGATATCAAGGCGCGACGGAGTCCGCACTGGGGATTCACAGATCTTCCAGAGTACGAGGAGCGTTACGATAGCGGCGACTGGAGCCAAGAGGTGATAGTTTGTCTGCCAGCTGTAGGTCTGTGTTATATATCCGCCGCCGATGAAGCCAATCGTCGCGCCGACGGCAAACATCGCGCTGATGATTCCAGTTGCAGTGGATACCTTCTCGGGTGGAAACTCATCCCGAATGAGCGCGAATGCGAGGGGGAACATTGCCAACCCCACGCCCTGAATGGCGCGAAATGCGAGCAAACTATCTATGCTCCATGCGAACCCGTTCCCGATAACGGCAATCGTGCAGAGCGTTAGTGCCACAAGCAAGAGCTTCTTTTTCCCGTACGTGTCCCCCAGCTTGCCAAATGTCGGCGTCGTCAGGCTTCCTAAGAGTAGGTAGATAGCAGGAACCCAGGCGACCACCGCTTCAGTGGTGTGAAACTCGGCCTGCAGTGTGGGCAGCGCCGGGATAAGCATGGACTCGCTGAATGAAACCATAAGGCCGGTGAGGCTCAAGATCAGTAGGACAAGCGCGGTGCTGCCTGCTAAGTCGTTTGAACGTGCTGCCATTCAGAGCTTCTCACTCGATCGGATACTCTGCGAGACCCGGCCGCCGGAAAGAGTGCCTGCTGCCGATTCAAATGATCTTGCTGACTTGGCTGCTTATGTACGGGTATGCATCGAACGTCTGGCTGAAGGGCACGCCAACGTCTATTCCGAGGGGATGCACGGTGACGACCCCGTTCACATTCATCATCAAGCTTTTTGCCAAGAGAGCTTGCACCACAGTGCTGAGTGCAGCACCGAAGTAAATGGTAGACTGTATGGGGATCTCGACGCTCCCGCGCGCTGGGACTTGGATTCCCGTCGCCGAGCCGGTGCTCAAGACCTGGTTGCTGGAGGTCAATACGAGGTTGTACGTAAGGGATTTGATGCTGACGCCCACGACATTCGGGTTATACAGGTTTATCACAAACGTTAGGGTAAAGCCCGAGCGTGACACGTTATCGATCGAGCGTACCGACACCCCCTGCACTTGAGGGGCCTGAAGCGTCAATACAAAAGCGGCCCCCGCGACAGCGATAACGATGACGACGACGACTATTATGGCCGCGATAGTCCTTGTCCGCATAGCTAAAAAAATAGTCTTTTGACTATATATAGGAACCGAAATGATCGATCAGGCCTGTTTGGCAGAGCTGAGAAGGTTCGGGCGTGGAAAGGCGGGTAAACCAGAACCCGCTGTGCTCATTGCTTATGCTGTCCCTGTTGCAGCGCTAGGCTTTGTCGGGTCTTTGTAAGGCTAACCGCATGCGGGTTTATCTTCGCGTTATGCCGCATCTGCTGTGACAAGCGAACTAAAGAGGATGCATTGGTCAAGCAATCGCCCTCCTCTCGCGTCGCACCTCATCAGGATGCCGACTCGCGTATGGACGGATGGATGCGTTTATGCAAGAGGTTATGCGCCAGGTTAAGTGGGCGCAGGCCCAACGGGTCAAAAAAAGCTGGAAAACTAAAATGGGCTCACAGGATTAATAGGTAGATACTGCACGTAATTGTCCAGATTCAAGTCTGATAGATGTTAATATGGATATTTTGACTTTTTCAAGCTGAATATGCGTTGATGGGTCGTTCCCTTTTTTACCAGATAGCGGCCCGAACGGCCTAGAACAGAGTGGAAAGATTTAAAATCCACAAGCTCCCTTCTTTCTCGCAATCGAGTCTCAAGGATAAAAACGGGATCTTTGTGCGGTCAGCTAAAAACGCTCGGCCGCTTTACTGAGCATCGTACGATTTGCACTCAGACCTTTGTCGGAGGATTTGGCTTTGGCTGATACGAAAGAAACTGCTAACTCTGTGGGATATAAGCCCGCACCGGTGGTACGAGTTTCAGCGGACGAGCGGACCCCCAAGATTCGGCAGATCATTTTTGTAGCTTTGATTTCGGCCCTCTTCGCGCTGGTGTGGCTAGAAGCGTTAGGTCTTCTCAACACAGCCTTCTGGCAGAACAACTTCGTCGTAGCCAACCGCTGGATGATCCCCGTCCTCGTGCTATTCTTCTCGCTGCTTGTCGGGCTCGTGGGGAAGTACATGCGCGCCCCGAACGTGATCCACGGCACCATGGAAGATGTCCTGACAGACCCGAACTTCAATCCCGACTTCTCAACGTTTCCTGGCGCGTTGCTCACGTCCTTTTTCTCGATGCTGTCCGGGGCGAGCGTCGGTCCTGAAGGCCCTCTCATCTTTCTCGTGGTAGACATCGCCGCGTGGATCGGCACTAAGCTCAAGTTGACAGGGGAAACACTACTAGGGTTTGCTGGAGCCGGCCTTGCCTCGGCCCTCAACGGAATTATCGGTAATCCTCTCTTCGCTGCGTTGTTCTCCAGCGAATTGCAGGGAGGTGAGAAGGGAGGCCTGCAGCTGATCGCGTGGAACCTGGTCGCTGGGGTGATTGGCTACATCTTCTTTGTGCTTGTCGGGTACCCAGGATTTGCCTCAAGCATAGCTGCCACCCAGGTGAATGTGCTTACGATTCCGTACGCGGTAGATGCGGTCATCCTCGGCATCATAGGCACTCTGCTTGCTATCTTTATCGGCATTTCGTTTCAGGGCTTCGGCAGGATAATGGATCGTGTGTTCAAAGACCGGTTCATCGAACGGGTTATGGCAGCGGGGGTGATCATTGCCATCGTCGGCTACTTCGTTCCGGAGGTGCTGTTCTCCGGCGAAGCGGAGATTCACCCGATCCTCGCTAACCCGGTAGCATACGGAGTACTGATGTTGCTGGGCTTGGCGATCCTTAAGGTCCTCCTCCTGGGACTCTCGTTCAAGAGCGGGTACCTCGGGGGGCCTATATTCCCGACGTTGTTCGCCTCCACGATGATAGCCCTCGCCATCAGCCTGCTCTTTCCGAGCGTGCCTACCGGCTTGCTTATCACAAGTGTGATAGCAGCGGCTGTCACCCTCGTGCTGGGTGCGCCTTTTGCCGCCATCTTGCTCACGGTCACCGTGGCGACCGCCAGCACGTACGAACTCGGGTACATTGGCCTGGCAACCGCTACAGCGCTCGTTATTGGTACGGCCTTTAAAACACGCATGGCGCAGCGCACTGCGAAGCGCCGAAGGCAATCAAGAGATGGGGCGAGTTAAGTACAGAAGCCCACACGATAAACCTTCATGTGGGCTGGCAGCTCGCACGTGCGGGGAATCATCACCTACGTAGTCTTTCGTCCAGATTTTGAACCGAATGCCACCTACTTTTTTCACGCACTTGCCGCCTTCGCTAAGTGGACTTGCGAGCTCCTGCTCTGACTTAACAGACGAGGCTGAAATCACATAAGTCGTCCTCGTCACTCTAAGATAGTTAGCTCCGGTTTATGCTCAGCGTTTCAAGCGTAACGATTCTATCGATTTGTATGATGTTACTGTAAGTCGGGTTTTGAATCGCGATTTTTGTGTACTCTTGGTGCACCGTAGGCTGGCCAGCGATCAACTGGTACGCTCTCGCCTGGAGGGACGTCACGTTCGTCGTGAGAACGTACCCTGACTTATTGAGGCTTTGTACATAGTTCGTTGCGTCGTCAATGGTTTGGAAACGGGTTATAGTTTGGTTGTCAGTAACGCTCGTGGTTGCTGTCAGGTTGTACCGTACTACAACATTGACCGTGGTGTTGTTTCGCCACTTGACGTCCCACGAGAGGACGGTTGTGTTGTTCTTAAACTCTCCATAAAGTGACGATACATACTGCGTAAGAAACGCGTCAAGTTGTTCGCTCGTTTGTGAGGTAGCCGTTGAGGGCGTGGGTGAAGTGTTGTTCGCTAGAGGCGAGGTGCAACCTGCTACCAACACGGCCCCAACCACGATGAGCGCGATCAACAAGGCCCAGTATGGCTTATTCATTTTGAGGTCTCCTTTCGGGATTCGACTGTTGCTGGCTGGTCACCAACAACAAATACCGCAACAGCCTTGTTTTTTATAGACCGCCAGTTTTAAAAAAGCAGCGGTGCTAGACGCCTCAAGTGCAGGCCGTTATCGACGAAGTTTCTACTAGGAAAGTAATGGCCTGACCGAAAAAATACCCTTTTTCTTTAATTTGTAGGCCCTGTCTGCCAGAGAACTTTTGGTCTGTCGGATCTCCACAGTCGCGGTGCAGCTTTTTGGGAGCCTCGCTGCGCTAATATGCAACAACTCGAATCTCGCTTCAAGGCTCGTAAGCTGATTACGCAGAGTCATTTCGTAACTTTTATTGCATGCGGCAATAGTTAACTCGACACATCGTGCGGTTGGGGCGACCGCATCGAGTGTCTCAAGCTTAAGAGGGACTATGAAGCCTACGGAGAAGCTTACGGAATTGTTTGAGTTTTTCAACATTTTTGCGAGAATCCGTCGTCTCAACGAGGTTTTTCGCCTGAGCTCGAGAATTCGCTTTTTTGTACGAAGTCCTATGCTTTATCCTCATCATTTTTGATGCCTTTTTCTTGTTCATTACGGTCATTTTTAACCTAAAAGCAGGCAGCTTACAGGCAATAGCGACGTTTGATGCGGTCGTGGTGCTCTTTTTGTGGGTCGAATACCTGTTTAGGGTGAACGAGGAAGACAACAAGTTGAGCTACGTCGCGTACCAATGGAGCGACATTCTTGCCATCATTCCTTTTGATTACATTGCGCTCGTTGCGTTCGGTGTCGCCGTGCCGCTGACACTCGTCTTCAAGCTTTTGCGACTCGTGCGAATCGTCGCCCTTTTAAGATTCTCGCGACGAATCGAAAAAGAAGTCCTCGCTTTTGCTGAAAAGACGCGGCTCATTTACGGCTTAGCCGTCTACTTGCTGGTCATCATCGTTGGCTCGTTTCTGTTCTACTCGATCGAATCGCCCGTTAATCCCAGCGTCGGCAGCGCTAACGATGCCCTGTGGTTTATGATCGTCACTATGACGACAGTTGGCTATGGGGACATCGTGCCTCACACAGGGCTTGGCAGGATTATCGCGGTCATCGCAATGATCTCTGCCGTCCTATTTGCCAGCCTTGTGACGGCCACCACCACGACGGCCCTCCTTGAGCGCTTCAGGGCCGATCGAGAAAAAGTCACCGATGCAAGCAAAGAGACCATCGGAAACGTCCTTGAGCAATTAAGCGCAATAGAGGGGCGCTTAGACAAGCTGTCCACGTTGGAGGACCGTACTGACGAAATCAAGGCTGACCTCGCTGAGCTCAAAGGGATGCGAGCAGAGGTCCAGGGCCTGAAAGAATCGGTCGATGCGAAGAAGCGCGAAGAGTGAATCTTTGGACATCCCTCCGCGTGTTCGTGCTTGAGTGCTGCTTCAAAAAAAGTACCACTCGCCATTAGCTTACTTTTTCCGAGCCTGCCCCTGGTTTTGCTTTTCACGTGCACGGCGGCGGTCACGATCGCGGCTTGTACTACGCGCGCCCCTCGCAGCCATCCCGCTGACCGTTACTGGTGCTAAGGCCAACACGTATGAGCTCGGGATACCCTCGCCACCGCGACGGCGCTCATTATTGGAGCGGCTGTCAAGCAGTGGATGCGCAGCGTGCCGCACCGCAAGGCGGGTCCGCGTAAAGTGGCTCGAACTAACCTCTAACGATCGAACGACGAGGGCCGGGCTCAGCCCATTTTTGAAAATGGCAGTACGAGTCTTGTATGGTTAGCCACGCAGGAAGTCTCAAAGTCACAGGTGTGCCCGGACAGTGCACGACGCAGTCACATCATGTCTATTCTGCAGAAATCTGGCGATATATACTCTATGCAAGCGGCGACTGTAAAAAAAGAGAAGGGAGGGAGTCACACCCATCTTCCCAAGAGGCCTGATACCAACAACTCTAGCCCCAAAACGATTAGGCCTATCGCGACCACTAGTACTATCGTGACTACGCCGATTCCAGGTAATACTAACGCGACAAAGCCTAATATGACCGCGATTATCCCGACGATTAGCATTCCTGGAGTGCCGCGTGCAACTGCCGCAAAACCAGCGAAGATCAACGCTAGGGCTACAATCCAGCCGAGGGCCACTCCTCCCACAATGATCGGCCACACAAGTATTGCTAGTGCTAGTAGAAGGGCGATAATCGATAGAATCAAGTTAAGAAGTCGGCGCCATCCTGAAATGCCTTCTGAAAAAACCCTGACCAATTCAATGCCCGCGATGATAAGAAGCCCGACTGCAAGGAATGCGATCAGCGTCGCCGCGGTTATTCCCGGATACGCGAGTGCATAGCCGCCTAATACAACGACGATTAACCCGGCGATGATCTCCGCTATGCGTAGCCACATGGAAGTCTTTTGTTCAGCCATTTGTTTTTCACCTCCCGTTTGCTGAAAAATCACTATACAGACTTTTTGGAAAGTATTTAATCTGATCGTTCTCATTCCGCGGGACACGTTTTGCGCGCGCAGAAGATCGCGAATGTCCAATCGCTGGTTTCACCTATCGCAAAAAAAGGGCGACGCGGTTAGGTCAATCGCCGGTATATCCTCGCGCTCATCGCTCTCGTCGCCGAGGTCGAAGGGATCACCAACTACTGCCCCACTGATAGTTCGATAATCGGATTAAATGACCTTTTTGCTGCGATAATCGTCCTTGAGCTGCTGATGACGGTGGTCTGCTACATGAAGACAACGTCGATAAATCTTGGACTGTTGCTAGGGCGGCTCTCACGGCAATGGTGCGCAAAATTATCGCCTTCGGCTATCAGACAGTCGACGTGCAGAGTTTCGCACTGGCCTTAATCGCGACTGCTATACTCGTCATCTCACTCTACTTCGTGAGCGATAAAACGTTTCAGACGGGTTTATTTCTCTCTACACATTGTAAGCGATTGATCTAAGCGAGAGTGCGCTCCCCGCCTAAAATAACGATGTCCGGCACAGCGTGTTCCGTTTCCGACCTGACTTAAGAAAGCTTGGAGTGAAGGCCGCAAAACCGCCGAGCGAACAACTGGCGCTAAGCGCATTTAAAGCGCTTAACCTGAGTATGACGGTTCAGGCTATAGTCCAAGCTAGAACAAGCTAGACCAAAAACCCCACCGCAGAAGTGCACCGGCAATTACGACAAACAAAAAGAAAAGGATTATAATTATAGTGACGGCCCACCACTTCCAATCCATGTTTCACCTCCTCTTGCGTGTGCTAATTGGATTCGTTCAAATATAGTTCCGTCGCTTCAAGATTTAAGGTATCTGAGAAGTTAAGTAATTGAAGCATTTTCGTGTCCCTTTGGCCTTTCCTTAGCTCCTGGCTCATCTTTTTTTTTAGATTTAGAGCGCATTTTGCACCCCGTCCTGGAGTTGGCAGCACGACGTAACTTTATACAACATGAAAAGTACTTTCGCACTGCTTCTTGGTGGCAGTCAGCGGTTCGTGTCTTCTAACAACTGTGACCTATTGCACCCTACCCCCTTTATTGCTGCGGTGAATCTCCCATACCTCGTGTTTGGGCAATGCAGCAGCGGCAAAACCCGCTGAGTAATGTCGTTCGGCTAGCATAGTGGTGAATGGGATTGGTGCAAGCCATTTATTCGCTGTGATTAGCCGCGCGCAACTCATTTCATTCAATTGCCGTGGCCGGCAACGACTCGGCTTCGATGTAGACGCGGTTAATCTCCGGGTACCCGCTCTGCAGGTCGGCTTCAATGCGGTGGATTGCCTGATGCATCTGCTCAGCTGTGGTGCCTGCAGTGAAGCGCACACCCATGTTCACGAGCAGATCGTGTGGGCCCATATACATCGTAAGGATGTCGCCGGCCCGCTCGACTAAAGGATCTGACTCCACTCGTCGCCTGATGTCCGCGAGCTCGTCATGGTTCACACCTTCGCCGAGCAGTAAATCCTGGGTCCGCGACGCGAGAATCCAGGCCACACTCATCAGCAGCACGCCGATTGCAATCGATGCTGCGCCGTCGAAATACACGTTGTTGAACAGGTGGCCGAGGAAGATCCCGAGGAACGCGAAAATGAGGCCGAGCAAGGCCGCGCTGTCCTCAAGCACTACCGTGTAGAGGCTCGGGTCCTTCGACTGCTTGATGAACTGCCAAGCGCCCACGTCGCCCTTGGCCCGCAAGAAGTGCCGAATGGCCACGGTGAACGATGCACCCTCGACTAAGAACGAGAGGGCGAGCACGACGTAGGCCGCTGTGGGATCGCCCATGTGGGCGCCCGGCACCACGTTGCGAATACTCGAGATGCCCTCGAACAGCGACAAGCCACCACCGATGCCGAAGATGGAGATGGCCACGATGTTTGTCCAGAAGTAGAGCGACTTGCCGTAGCCAAACGGGTGACTTTCATCGGCAGGCTGCTTGGCACGGTTCATTCCCAACAGCACGAGGCAACCGTTTCCCGTATCGACGAGCGAGTGAATGCCCTCGGAAATCATCGCCGACGAGCCGGTAATTGCCGCCGCAACGAACTTGATAATCGCGATGACCAGGTTGCCGATGATCGCTGCAACGACCGCTATTTTTGAATCGCCTTTTGTTTCCAAGATTATCTTCTCATTTGTAGCCACAGATCCTTCTAGCGGACCGCCCTTAAAAATCGAGTTTAGTTACATAAGATCTTCGTTTTGCCCTTCATGCAGATGCTGCCAAACAGTAATTCATGAATCGACAAGAAAACTACTCTCCAGCGGCATATAAGGCCAATTCTGATTGGATTGATAGCCAACAACAACAAACATTGATCGTTAAATATTTTAATTGGCCAGTTTTACCGTACTCAATTGCTATTTTAGGGCATTGAAGGAGCATTATGACACAAGGTAACGTAATGGGTCCGCTCGACTACCTGATGATCAAGTTTCCTGGTAACAAGTTCAGTGGTAAGGGTGCCCCTAAGCTGTTGAAATTTCAAAAACAAGCTATCATCCGGGTGATCGATATGGTTTTCATTATGAAGGATGCGAACGGGAAACTGGTAACATCCGAGGCAGTCGACGTGCCAGAAGAAACGCGGCTGCGTTCAATGAACTGTCAAAGAATTCCCGCGAATGGTTCTCACAAGGTGATTCAGAAGCGATCGCCGCTTCGTTGCCTAACAAATAGGCGGCTCTCAACCGTTTTAACCACAGCCGTGGTCGTTGCGTGGGGGCGGGTTAGCGGGCTGCGTTGGTCAAAACGGCACGTTCTTATACACTTCTCTTAGAAGGCGTTTCACTAAAAGCGAACCCGCTCTATCTCTGATTCACGTTTACTGTCTGAAAACGTCCAAAACCACGCTTCGCCATTTTTTACGCGAAACACGGCAACGTTTTCGGCAGAAGGGCGCAGGAATGGCCGTTGGGATAAGAGGCGCTCTTTCATGGCCGCATCGTCAATGAATTCAGCTGTTCCGATAACGCGCATCATGGTTCCTAAATTCGGTGTGACGTCCTGTATTGACGGCGGCTTTTTAGGAGGAGCGTAGAAGGCCAGCGCGACTTTGGGGTTCGCTGCGAGCTGTCGGTAGATCGCTTTCACCGTGTTCGTAGAAAAGTAAAAGCCGTCTGTATCGGCAAACCACATGCTAAACGTCCGCACCTGCGGCTGATCGCCGTCGACGGTTGCGAGAGAGCAGACGGGCCATTTATTGGCGAACTTCACGTACGTTTCAAATTCCATGTCGCCGATTCATTGTATTTCGATTAAATAGTTTACCCTGTAGGCGGCTGTGTTGCACAACTGAGCGTCTGAATAAGATAGAAATATTTGAATTCTTAAAAGGCATCCTTAATAACATAGCATCACGCCAAGCCTTTATTGCGTAAGAGCGTTCTATCTGCGGTAATAACGCTGGCTGCCAAAGTCGATGGTAACATTTTACAAGGCCGGCAGCGAGTGATTAGAGGAACTGCGGCGTGGCAAGCGAGAAGAAGGGAATAGGGACCTGGGGCGCTGCCTTCCTAGGCATAGGCTCCATGGTCGGAGCGGGTATCTTCGCCCTCTTAGGCGAGGTGGGAGCTGTCGCCGGCGCGGCGACGTGGATCTCGTTCGCGCTCGGCGGTCTGATTGCGGGCCTGCTCGGCTATACAGTCACTCGTCTAGGGATCCGTTATCCGAGCTCCGGCGGTCTCATGGCCTTTTTGAGCGAGGGGTTTGGCGCCCGGCGCATCACGGGGGTTGGGGCCTGGATGTATTACTTCGCTGGTATCGTCGTGACCGCTTTGGTCGCCCTCTCTTTTGGCAACTACGGCGCCGCAATCATCTTCGGAGAGGGAGCGCCATTGATCTGGGCAAAGATCATCGGGACCATAATGGTCATCGCCATCGCGGCAGTCGTTATCGTAGGCGCCGAGGCGGTCGTCAAACTTCAATCGGTTATCGTAATCATCATGCTCGCGGTCTTTGCGATTTTTATCATCGCAACCACGTCTCAGCTGCAGCCCTCACTTCTCTCTCCGTCCGATTATCCTGGCGCAAGCAGCATCGCGTCAGCAGCGGCGCTTACCTTCTTCGCCTATATCGGATTCGCTGTGATCACCTTTGCGACCGGCGACATGCGCGATCCGAAGCGGACGCTCCCGCGGGCGATGTTCCTCGCGATCGTCATCGCAGTCGGGCTCTACGTCCTCGTCTCGCTCGGCGTCTTCGGTTCGTTGCCGGCCAACGAGGTAATCGCCCACGGCAGCATCGCCCTCGCGGTAGCAGCCAAGCCGGTACTCGGTCAGGCCGGGTTTCTCATGATGGCCTTTACAGCTCTTATTGCGTGCGCTACGTCCGTCAACGCCAACCTCTTCGGAGCGGGCAACGTGACTAAGAATATGGCGGTACGCGGGGTTTTCCCTGGTTTCTTTGGCGGCCGCTCCCGCATAGGAGGACCGCGCGGCGTCGTCGTTACGGCGGTCATCGTTCTCGTCCTACTCAACCTGCTCAACATCACCGCCATTGCGTCGCTCGGCAGCGCGATCGCCCTTATCGTCTTCTTGGTTGTCCTTGGCGCAGCCTTCGTCCTTCGAAAGGAGACCGCGACACCGGCGTGGATTCTGGCATTCACGACAGCCCTAACAGGCATCGTTCTCGTGTTGTTCATTATCGATCTTGTCGCGTCGGAGCCCGCCACGGTAGCCTTTATCTTCATCGCTGCCGCGCTCGCCATAGTGCTAGACGCTGTGTGGCGGCGGATCCGGGCGCGCAGTCAGCAGGCGGAAATGTCCACGTCTACCGGCTGAGGCTCCGAACTACAAAGTTCCTCCTACAAAGCCATTAACTAAGCATGCGATTCTTGTGCAAACATAAAATTGGCCTACATGGCGCAACAGCTTCGCCACTTATCCATTCATTCGGCTGCCAAGAGAGTTCGCCGCAGTAGAAAGGGTAAATACCCCTGAATTTCTGCTTAAACAGAGTATAAAAAGCGAGAGCGAGGTTTATCTTTTTGGCAATCGTTACAAGTCGCCGACGGAGGCGGAGATTAGTCATTTCATGATTATTCTAAATATCCTCGGTCTGAAGCCGCTTTCGTCTACCTTTTTACCGCCTTCAAGAGGAGGCAAAACATCGACTGGAAATGGTGACCGTCACTATAATCATAATCGGGTTGATGCTGGGGGTCATAATCGGCGGTGCAATTCTGCGGTGGAATTTTTGGTTTGGCTAGTGAGTATAGCCTGAACCATCCTCCTGGTGAATAGCAAGGAGTATGGCTCTTATAGTTTCAGATTCTATCCTGCAGGCGGCATTCAAACATTAACACGACGGCAGTTTACCTGAGTTCAATGCCCTGCAATACGCGTGTGCAAACGTGCCGTTCTAGTTGCTCTGTTTTCGCTTAAGTACGCGCTGGAACCGTCACAACCCCCTATTCCTCGGCTTTGCCGCCGTTGATATAAACGTAAACGAAAGCCGCTACCACGGCGCCAATCACAGGCCCGATCACATAGATAGGGAAATCACCCCACAGAAAATTCCCTCCTAGAAGCGTAAGCGCAAGAAACGGCCCAAACGTTCTCGCCGGGTTGATTGATCCTCCGGTCAGGTTTGAGATCATCGTGAGCGATGCCGTCACCGTAAGGCCGATAATGAGACCTGCGAATCCAGGCGTTGCCCTTTTATCGACGGCAACGGCCATAATGGCCAACATCAGGAGAAACGTCCCCACGGCTTCCAAAATAATCGCTTGGCCGTACCCGACCCCGTAGAACGGCGTTGTCGCACCCAATCTGACGTCCACCGCCCGACTGCCGAGACAGAATGCAAACAGCAGGCTCGCGACGGTTGCGCCAGCAAGCTGCGCTACCAGATACGGTATGACTTCACGCCGTGGGAACTTTCGCACTGCGCACAGTGCAATGGTAACTGCGGGGTTGAAATGCGCACCCGAAACACGTGCAAAGGCGTAGATACCAGCCGCGATAGTCAAGCCAAACACGACGTTTATGGCGAGCCAGTTGGCCATGGTTATCCCAATGGAGAACTGGTTAGGCAGTTGCGGGGCTCCTTGCCCTAGTAGCAGGGCTACGACTACCGCTCCTGCACCAAAGAAGACCAATAGAAATGTGCCCAAAAACTCCGCTGTTAACTTTTGTCCTAAGGAACTCATTTGCCGACCTCCGTCCGCCAATATCGTCTGTTATCGTATAAAAAACGAACAGAAATCATTGAGGCCCGTATCTTCTGTATCTACTCCTGCAGGCGGCTCCGTGGAATTAGCAAATCTGAGGACTTCTAGTCTGCCGATAAAGGCCAGCCCAATCTTTTAAACACCCGAGAACTCTCAGAGTCGGTGGTGTGGCTCCATGTTGATTGACAAAGCTTTTGACTTTTACGCGCCAAACACAATGTCACGGGCCACAAGCTTTGAGGATGAGTGGGGCAAAATTATCTCCGAAAGGTAAGTTTGCTCTCACTTTGGGCGGCCTCGGCACGGAAGTCATCAGCCGATCTCAAAAACCAATATATACATCGATCGCAACACGTTACAAGCCTGTAAAGCCAGGTGAATTTGTAGGGGAAAGACTATGGGAATAAAAGAGAACTTTACCGATGAGGAATGGCAGAAGCTTCTAAGCATTCCATATGCAGTCTCATTCGCGATAGTGACGGCAGCTCCATCATTGTGGGGTGCCTTTGGCGAATCGAAGACCATGCTTACTGAGCCAGCCAAGCTGGCAGCTTCAAGTGGGAGCGATCTTGTCAGCACATTGTCGGGCGAGATGCAATCACAGGCCAAAGATTTAGTCAAGCAGCAGCAGAATCTGTTCAAACAGGATAAATCTGGCTACAGATCCAAAACCACAGAGGCCTGCAACGCTGTTTCAGTAATCTTAGCCAGGACCACTTCAGAGGAGGCGATGGCCTACAAGAAGTGGGTACTCGCCATAGGACAAAAAGTGGCAGAAGCAGCCAAAGAGAGCGGCGGCGTCGTGGTTAGTGAGGCAGAAAAGGCAGTTCTCAGTGAAGTCTCGGCTGCTTTCGATATGAGCTCATAGAGTTAACTCGGTATGCGAGTGCGGATGCAGGCTATCGCATAATTTTGGGAAGGTACTGTTCCATTAACACGGAGAAATTGAAAGATAATGACGCACTTTCGCGGAAAATTCTGTGGAATTTTCAACCCCACTGCATCGCCAACCGCAGCATAGTAAACTTCTAGCGATATGATGGGCGCGATTACGCAAACATTTGCAGAACTCGATTAAACGGGCGCTGCGCCTTTTATCGAGTCAAAGGATAACGACGGCACAACCATCCCTGCCCATACGGGGTAGTTGAAGACCGGGAGCAGAAGCTCACACCGTATATCCACAATACAAGACCAAAGTGCCTGTGGACCGAGCTACTGCAGACCATCTTCATGGTAGTTCAATCGCCGAAGCTAGGGTCGGGGAGCGGTCGCTGCGACTGGTGCTCTTCTTGGCGGGACGTCACACCAGCAACTGTAGCAGTACTTTACAATTGGTGGCTCGAGTCAGTTGGTTAAGGTTACCCCATTCGTCTCTTACGAACCGGCAGTTGCGAAACGTCGCGCAGCTCAGGAGCATCAGGGTTCATTGCAGCCACCTTGCGTGCGTACAGAGCAGCGCCAGGTTGGGCGGAAATGCCGTGCGCGAAGACGCTGAGAATCACGGTCACGAGGACGATTGTCGCGATCAACGGCGCGACAGCAGCGAGTCCCGGCTCCTCCAAGGCGACCAGCACGAGGACGATAGATGCGAGACCACGCGGTCCGAACCAGCCAAGAAACAGCACCGAACTGCGTCGCAACTTCGTGCCGACAAGAGAGATCGCCACGGGCAGCATGCGGATAACCGTCAGGCTGAGAATCGCGTAGAGCACGATCGTCCAGTCAAGCGTGCCCATCAGCGAAGTTGCGACGACGCCGACAAGGAAGAAGACCGCCAGAAGGAGAAGCTCTCCCTCTGCTTCGCTAAAGTCGGTAGCGGCCTCTTCTACCTCGCCGACTGTCGCTCCAGTGGCAAACCCGCCAACAAAAGCTGCAATAAAGCCGCTGCCGCCAATTGGCCCCGCGACACCCCAGGCGAGAATGGCGAGCGCCAGGAAACTCAGGCGCTTAAAGGTCCTGCTCATCCAGCCACGACGCGTGGCGCTTCTGATCAGCCACCCGCCGGCGATTCCGACGAGAAGGCCGATGGCCACGCCAATGCCTATCTGCTCCACAGCGACTATCCAGAAGCTGGGGGGCTCTACGCCTTCCTGAATCGCCGCGAGAGCGAGGAACACCAGAAGAAAGGGCACCGACCCACCATCGTTCAGGCCGCTTTCAACATTCAGCGCCTCGCGAATGCGAACGGGCACTCGTTCGCTGGTTACGATCGCTTGCCCCAGGCCCGCGTCGGTCGGGGCGAGCACTGCTCCTATAATTGCGGCTTGCCAAATCGTGAGGTTCGTAAATAGGAGAGCTGCGATGACCGCGCCAGCCGCGATCGTCAAGGGTAGACCGATAATTAGCAGCCGGGCAGGCAATTCCGCGTTCACCCGGAACAACGAAATGTTGATACGTGACGCATCGGTGAACAGAACCAGCACAAGGGCGATGCTTCCGATAAGCAGTAGGGCCTCGTTGTTGATCGACACGTTGAAGAGGTGAGAGGTGCCGAACAACATGCCTGCAGCGATAAATGCCATGGGCGCTGTTACGTTGAGCCTCTCAACGCGATGCGATACAAGCGCGAAAACAAAAACAATGGCGGCGAAAATTGCGAACTCTATTTCGAACATGGTAGTCGTTGAGCGTTCAACCGCAGCGGCCCAAATGGGTTGCCGCCTTTCTCTTTGCGTGCCGCGGATCCCGGCAGCTGCTTAAAACGCCACTGCGACCTGAAGCGTCTATGGCTCCTAAACGCAAGCGCCGGTAGGTCGCCATCGGTTGTGGATCGAAGCACAAGTTACTTAAAGATTGCCTTCTAGGCGTGCATTTGCCTTCTAAAGGACATATCGCATATCCTGCTTGAGACGTTCACGCCTGGGCGGTACTCTGATTCTGGGAAATATTTTAGCCAACTTTTTTTGAGCGAAATGCTAGGTTCGTCATTAACTACATAGGTTATGAGACAAAACTGCTTTTTTGCGGTTTTGTGGCTTGAGCTCGCAGTGCAAGCTTCCGGAAATCGCCTTTTTTGCCGCACTCGTTCGTTACAAGAAAAAAAGAAAGGGGGGTGGGTCACACCCATCTTCCCAAGATGCCCGATACTATCAACATTAACCCGAAGACGATCAGAGCTATCGCTAGCAAGAGTACTGCAGTGGCGACGCCGAGCGGGGGATATACCAGCACGACAAAACCGGCTACAACTGCGATGATCCCGACGATTATCGTCCCCGGAGTGGCGCGTCCGATGGCCGCGAATCCCGCGAAGATCAACGCCAGTGCTACCAGCCACGCGAGGGTCAGTCCACCCCAAATTAGCGGGGACACGAGTACTGCTAGTGCGAGTAGAAATGCGATCGCTGATAGAATCAAGTTCAGAAGTCGTCGCCATCCCGAGATGTCCAGTGCAAAAACCTGGGCGAATTCTATGCCGCTTAAAACAATGAGCCCCACCGCAAGGAATCCTATGAGCGTCGCTGCAGCTACTCCCGGATATGCAATTGCGTATCCGGCCAATATGAGGATGATTAAACCGACGATAATCTCTGCTATGCGCAGCCACAGTGATTGTTCAGCCATTTGTTTTTCACCTCCTATTCGTATAATCGTTTGAGTTGTTGCGATGTACAGGTACTTAACTTACTCGAATTGAAAATAATTGCACGAGCCAAAAAAAGTGCCCAACTGACAAAGAGCAGGCGCATCCTACAAGATAGTTCTCTGAACTCACTTGGTGGTTTTGTGTGAAATTCGCTAAGCGCGAACGAAGGTAACGTATTATCTCTTTTTTAGCCGCACCTGCGACTCTTAACTGCGAATAACGAACCGTAAGAGATAAAGCCAAAAAAAACGCTGTTGAATCGACCAACCGCGCTCGGTTAGCATATCTAATGGATTCCTGCGCGCGCGTATACACAGTTAGATAGATATTCTCCGCGGTATTTCGATGGAAGAGAAGCCACAGTTCAAATGGGGAGTCGTGTTAGTTTCGTGCATAGCCATCTTCATTATCGTTCTCGATAGCTCCGCCATGAATGTGGCCATATCGGCTGTGGTCGTAGACTTACACACCGATTTGAGCACTATTCAGGCTTTGATCGCCATATATGCGCTCACAATGGCGTCGCTCATGCTTGCCGGAAGCAAGCTGCAGGACGTTTTAGGGAGGAAGAAGACTTTCCTTATCGGCGTCATCGTGTACGGCATCGGCACAACTACGGCCACTTTGAGCGTTAACGTCTTTATGCTCCTCATCGGCTGGTCACTTCTCGAAGGCATAGGTGCGGCACTGATGTTACCCGCGACGACCACCATGGTAAGTGCGGCGTATGAAGGCAAAGACCGACTGACGGCATTTGGCATCTGGGGGGGCATCGCCGCTCTGGGGGCTGCTATCGGCCCGCTCTATGGGGGTGCTCTGACGTCCTTTGCCACCTGGCGATTGATCTTTGCGTTCGAACTACTCGGTGTCCTCGCGGTACTCCTGATGAGATCGTTCCTGCACGAGTCAAAGCCACGTCTTACGTGGCGTGAGATAGATCTCGGAGGCGTCGTGCTCTCAGTTACCGCGCTGTTCTCTCTCGTATTCGGCATTTTGCTCCTCGGCTCCCCGCAGTACTGGCAACTCGTGCCGCTGTTCATAGTGGTCGGCCTCATCGTTTTTGCCGGCTTCCTCCTTTGGCAGAGGCGACGCACAAGCCACCACGCAGAGCCGTTACTCGACATCTCAGTGCTCAAAAATCGACTCTATGTCTTGGGCAACGCGGCTAGTGTGATCCAACAAGCCGCCTTCGCCGGCGTGCTGTTTATTTTACCTGTATTTCTGCTGCAAGTCACTCGCGAGAGCGCCTTTATGACGGGTGTGGCATTGCTCCCCATGTCGCTTGCAATTTTCGTGCTATCGGTCACCGGGGGCAGACTATCATCTATTGTACGACCCAAGGTCGTCATCCTTATCGGATTTCTGATCTCGGCTGCAGGCGCATACCTTTTGAGCAACGTATTTAGCCAGAGCACTCAGATTGTTGACATTATCCCTGGCACGGTGATATTCGGCCTCGGAGTGGGGTTGTTGCTGTCTCAGTTGACTAATCTCACCATGTCCGCGGTGCGGAGAGACCAAGAGATCGATGCCTCAGGATTTCTCAACACAGCAAAGAACTTGGGCTACTCAGTGGGCACAGCGCTCATCGGCGTTTTACTTCTCGTGGGAACTTTCAACGGGCTCGTTGCGGGGATCGGCTCCTCCACGCTAGTGAGTAACTCCACGACTCAAGAACAGATACAACAGAATCTCTACGCGTACACACAAAAAATGCAGACGACCGCGCCGCCGAGCATCCCTCAGAGTCTGATTCCTGAAGCGCAGCGCATCGTCGACAGTACGATCAGCTCGGCAATGCACCTCACCTTCGTCGCACTGAGTCTCATATTGCTCCTTGGGTTTGTGATCGTCCTGTTTCTGCCGAGAGAGGCAAAATAGCGACGAGGTCACACAGGAACTGCTCACAGGGTCCTGCGCGATAATTGGTCGACCCAGCGACTGCATGGTCATCCAATGCTTGGGTTGACGCCTAGGGCTAGACTCAAGAGGTTTTCGATGTTAGAGCGAGGAGATTTCAGCCCTTCGCGTAAGCGGCTTGTCCTGGGGACGCTTCTTGATAGCAGCCGGTGTAGAAAGGGAGTGACTCGTCACTCAGCGATTACGAGCTTGGTGTTGAACCCCTTGAATAGCAGCCCACATCGCGAACTCTTTACTTGCGAGGCTGTTTCAGCCCCCACGGGACCCAGATTGCGGTCTCTAATATTGCAACAATCGCAAGAGAGATGACGAACGTCCCGATGTTTTGCCAGATGTTAAAACTACTGGCATAGAAAAACAACCAGAGTCCCACGAACAGCAGCCACGCAAATGCGATAGCGATGCCGGCAAACAGCAACAGCGAGGGTGGTGAGGCTCCATGACCCTGCGTCGCTTCCTGATCCCGCATCTTGGGTCTTTCTTGTGTCCTGGAAGCTCTTGCGCTGCCTCCGCCGCCAACCCCAAGGACAATAAGGCCAATAACGTACCCGAGGTTATACCAAAATCCATTATTGTTGAGCTGGTAAAGCACGATATTGTTGTCAAACCAACTGGCTATGAATGATAGGAAAACGATAAGACCTTGCCATAGACCAAGCCAAAAACCCGCTGGCGCGCCTGACAGATTTCGGGTCGGCATTCCGACATGGTATACTATTATGTAGACTGCGACGGCTACTATGGCCAGCCCTATCAGGACAAAAAGTGGAATAAACTTCTTCGTTCTTTCGTCCATAATTCCCCCTTTTTAGCGTTCAATGCTGCATCGTACGGCGTTAAAGGTTTGCCCTGTTATCGTGGAAGCCATCCATCGTGCACGCGGTCTTGCAGGTATTGATACGCTTCCCAGCTGGTCGAGCACTTCCGCAAAAGTTTTTCGGCAGCCATATCGGCATAATCGCTTTTGTAGTCCGCGATTTCAAGGATGAGTTCGTCGACCTCTGCCCGATCGTTGTTCATAGGCAAGATGAGTGGGTCTACCTGGGTAATTGTTAGCTAAAAGTAGGGCGAAAGTGTGGTAAGATTGAAATCGCTTTTAGTTGATAAAAAAGCGTGACATCCGCTGCAATGGCAGAACAAGCTTTTTATGAGCGAACTTCGCAGGAACGATCATGACCCAACCACTCGATGTTATACGGGTTTTTCACAATGCGTTCAGGAATGACATGGGGCATATCGATGCCGCAGCGTTGGACGCAGCTAGGGGAAAGGAGGGCCTAGCCGCCACCGTCGAGCGTTTTCGGTTCTTCAACGAAGTATTGGTTTGGCACGCAGACGGCGAGGAGGAGGCTGTATTCCCCCGACTTGAGGGTGTCGCCCCCCTGGTTGCTGAGGCCTATGTGAAAGACCACCGTGGTTTGGACGCGGCATTTGACGAGTTGAGCAAATCGTACGCTTCACGCGACCCGTTAACAACCGCGCGAGCCACCGCTGCGTTCCGTTTTCATCTCAACATCCACTTAGGTAAAGAGGATACACACCTCTACCGGATTTTTAAGGAACGAGTCCCATTGCCCGAGCAAGGGAAAGCGATCGGCATCATGGCAAGCAAGGTGCCCCAGGAACGATTTTCGGAACTGGTCGCGTGGCTGTTTCCGCTGGTGGGACTGGACGATCGTGAGACTATGGTCCACATTTATCAGATGATGATGCCTGAACCTGTCTTCGCCCCAACAAAGGAGTTCATCAAGAAGTCCATCGGCAGCGACTGGGCCGAACTCTCGCAGCGCGTCCCGACATTATAGCCCCCACTTTTAGCAAGTAAAGGCTATGGTATTTCCTGAGTCCAGGTCTGTATAGTCTAGCAGTCCTGTTAGTCTGTCCTACAGGCAGCTCCAAGGCAGTCACTCGTGGACTTCTGCGTCAGCCAGTGAACGGGCCCCGTAAATCAAAGGAAATCGAAAAAAGAAATAATGAGCTAGGAGCTACGGAGGGCACAAGTATCCAGACAGCTGGGCTAGGCTAGAAAAACGTGTGGATCAGGATATGGGTCTCACAATCATCTTTTCTGATGAGGTAAAGGACGTTTGAGCCAGTCTGAAGTGGTTAGAGACAGCGCTTAAAGCCGAATATCCTGGCGTGTCATCATAACAGAATACCCGGCGAACTCGAATCGCTCAACGGACTATTTAGGCGTTTTTTACACCTTGCCGAATGGCAACACACGGCGGTATCAGCCGACAACGACACAGTATCGTATCAAACTGCGAGATATCAGACATTAGAAAAACCCATAACCGACGAGAAAGTCGACCAAGCGAATGCGACGGGTTTCGGACAGTCGGCGGCTGCTTCAGGACCTGGTTGGAGGTATTATAACACAAGATACGAACCTTCAAAAGCCCGGAACACCATATTTCAGCGACGAATACATACTCTATCAAGGCGGCGTCTCACAAAACGCGATTTTCTTTGAGTTTACCCAAGGCGGGGCATAGGGCCACCCTTTAACAAACTCATAACGTGAGCGACATAAACGATATGTGGGGTGAAAAATGACGGAAGAAGACATACCGACCAGCTTCAACAGTCTATTAGATTGCGTGATGGATGCAGTGAAAGAAGCTCGTGAAAAAGGCCTTTCTGATTATGAAGGGATTTTTGGGGCTACGGTTAGAATTGCGGCAGAGATCGAGTGGCATACTTTGCTTATTACAAACCTAATGGATCTCTTGGAGAAAAAAGCGGTTATGACACCAGAAGAGAGGGCAGAACTGAGAGCAAAAACCGACAAAACACTACATGATATCGCAAAGGAATTGGGCCAAGAGGACACAGAAAAGTAGCATGCGCTAAAACACGTAATAACGACACCAATTTCGCTAGACGAAAGCATATAATGGAGCATATACGAGACGACGATTTAGGATACATTTTTCACTATTTTGAGAAGTGTCCAAGATCGTCACGCGCCGCACGATTTTTGAGCCTGCAGTTAGTGGCCGGATGCGGTTAAATTATCACGATTGTACACATTATCACAGCGTTATGAGCCACGATGATAAAAAAAGAAGAGTAGTAATGCAACCGTTGAGACGGTGTTTATCTCAATGTGTTAACGAGCTAAGTACGCGCTACCGTAATTTTGATATCACCGCTATTTTTTGATGTATCACTCTCTTTCTGTGTGGCGTCTGGCCTGCCCAAGACTGCCAGCACCGTTGATAGCTAGTCTAAGAAGTCATTTTGGGATCGGCCATGGATTGGGTGAAACTGATTCGATCGACGACTTTAGTAAAAACCACGCTAAATTTGTGCCTTCTTCACCGCTTCTATCGCCTTTCCAGCCATTTCGGGAATAGCCGCTGCGGGAATGAGAGCCGTGAACTCCGGATACGTGCCGAAATTCTTCGACACAATAAGCATAAGCTCCGTCATCTGTGTCTCATTCAGATCGGCAACCATAAAACTAGCACGCGTGCCGGCCTTTATATACACCGCCTCGGGCGCGAACCTATTCATCATATACCCGATGATTTGCCCGGGGCCCTGTTCTTCGAAATCTACGCGAGTGCCTACTTCTGCGGGAACCTCAATATATACCAAGCAAAGCATGGTTTGTCACCTGTCACGTCATTTAACGTGCAAGAATAAGTCCTTTCGCCCGGATTTGCGCGCTATGTGGCCTGAGTGCTGCAATCTACTTGTGTCAGTTGCTCGTGCGAGGTCAACTCTACTGCGACCCGCCCGCTGTGTCTGTACCGCCTTCTCTACCGATGAAGTGCCCTAAAAAGAGGCGTTTGCTCAATGGGTTAACGGATATTTGATGTGCTTCCTTATCCGGTTCCTTTTCTGCTGCGTCCCTGAAATGTGAAACAAGAGCGTTGAGAGCACCTAAATCATCTAGGCTAATCTGGAACTCTTCAAAGGTTTTGGTCTTCACTTCTTCAAGCGCGCGACTTAGCAGCTCCGCCTCGTCGTCCGTCAAAACTAACGCCTTGGTGAGCATTTTCTCCCTCCTACTCGGTGCTAACGCATGGACGGCATGACATATTTCATGTGTGGTTTTTTCTAATGGCCTTTCTGCCGACAAAGCGGCCTCTATTTTAGCCTCGAGAAGCTTGAAGCTTTCAAATTTAAATGAATCAACACAAGAAGCTCTGAATAGGTCGAGAACGTCTGTAATGTACGCAATACGGAACATGCTTTCTATCGCCGCGCAATCCGCAGTGAGAGTAGTTTTCGCATCTCTTGCAGTTCACTATCGGTGCATCCCTCGACGAACGATGCCACCTAGTCCAGTTCATGATAGACGTGTCTGCAGAGCACAGCGCAAAAAGACCATGCCGCGTGCGGTGAGAAACTAAACTTGTGAAAAAAAAAGAAGAGATTCGCAAGCGATTACG
Organism: Methanobacteriota archaeon; assembly: GCA_963720465.1. Classification (GTDB taxonomy): domain Archaea; phylum Halobacteriota; class Bog-38; order Methanoflorentales; family Methanoflorentaceae; genus Methanoflorens. Next base: position 1,701,626 of record OY970393.1, on the reverse strand, counting down.
GGCGCTTCCTTCAATAATTTGAGAAAACTTCTTAAATGCACAAGTCTTTATAAGCAAATCCAGCGCGGCTGGTCAGCAAAGCAGGTGATTAAGATGAAATTCAACTTAGATGTCGTTACGATTCTGTCGCACATCGATGAACTATCGAGAGTCCACAGTACGATTGTGATGGCGGGATTAGCCGATACCCTTAAAAATGCCCAAGGGATTACGCTTTTTGCTCCTGAGAACGAAGCATTCGATAAGCTTCAAGGAAGCACGATAATGAGTGCGCTCGAAGACGCTGACAAAGCGAAGAACATCTTGACCTATCACGTCGTTCCAGAGAGGCTTGTGGCCTCGAACTTGCGCAAGGAAAAAAGCGTTACTACCATGCAAGGCGCAACGCTCAAGATTGAGGAGCAGCGCTGGTTGCGCCACGGCATAAAGGTCAATGACGCGGTGGTAAAAGAGGCCGATATTGAAGGCAGCAACGGTGTCATCCACATTATTGATACTGTCTTAGTGCCGTAGTATCGTGGCTTTACTCTCTCCTGCCGGGGCTAACAGTCCCGAAGGTATTGGTAAGACTCCCAACTGGTCGAGCACTTCCTGAAAAGTCTTTCGGCGGCCATATCGGCATAGTCGTTTTTGTAGTGCGCGATTTCAATGATGAGCTCATCGACCTCTGCCTGGTCGTTGTTTATAGGGTAAGATACGGGCCCTATCGGGGTAATTGTTAGCTAAAAGCTCACAGAAAGTAATAGCTGGAGTGCGGACGCCCCCAAGAACAGGACCTGTGTCGTTTGTGAGACTAAAACACACTGCTTGGGGCGTCCGCAGTTCCTGCACGACCTCATGCTGCAATATTACTTTACTCTATCCCGCGCCTCCAGCTATGACAATTGCTATTTGCACGCTTTGTGAGCGCGTTGCCAGCAGAGGGCCGAACAAGATGCATCTGACACCGTCAACATTGCTTGCTATCTCCTGCGCTCACCAACTCCGCGAAATGCTCCGTAAATGCCCGGATCTGATCCCAATCGCGTAAGTCATTACGAGCCCCTTCTGTTAACGGGGTGTCGGTGTCTTTGGCCATCTGTTTTGCAGCCATGCCGAGCATTCGCTTGTCAAGAAAGCCCATGGGGGCAGAGGGCGAGAGATCGTATACGGCGCCAAACGCGTCGTACATATCGACTGCGTCAGTGATGCCAACGTCGCTGAGCACCTCCTCGAGATACTTCCGCCGCGCTTCTTCCTGCTTCCCGGGAGTCGACGCCATCCCACTGCTTACAAACACGCCGACAACTAACCCTTTCGGCTTTAACCCTTTGAGCTCGTCAGCGTGCGCCTTAAGAAAGGCTGTCGCCTCCTTCGTCCATCGGTTAATCTTGATCCCCGAGCCGATGAGCAGGCCATCAAACGACGCCAATGCGGGCCATTGCTTCTGCTTCGTGTGTTTGAGATCAAGCAGCTGTGTTTCGAGACCCTCCCCATCTAAGATCTCTACCATAGCGCGTGCGATCTCCTCGGTGCTGCCGTAACGGCTTCCGTAGACGATTAACACTTTCTTGGACATACCCTCACTAGATATAGGTCAAAACCACGTTTCATCAAACTTAGTTTGTATCTGTTTTGGCAGACAAGGAAGCGATTGCTGATGGATTGAATCCTTTTACGATAAGCCATACCGCGAATACCATTTCCTGCACGGCTATTGGAACGGCCAATACGGTCCAGGTCGTTGATATCAGACTCGTTTTAAGGACGAACAAACTTAACGCGGCATATAATAAGATTAATGCGGCTCCAACGAGACCCCAGACTGATATCAATCGAGGAACGAGTTTTGATTGGTACAATACATAATTAAGAGTCAGGCTTCCTAAACCAAAGATCAAAGCCACCAAATAGAAACTGGACCACGTACGTAATGCCAGCAATACGGTGCCTAGCGGTTGGTAATATGAGACATCCAGTGCTCCTGCTACGTACTCCTGACTTAACGTTAATAGTGATAGCAGACTGAGAGAACCAACGATAGTGAAAACGGCCTCAATAAGCCTGAAACCAACATACTCAAGCGCTAAACTTTCAGTATACTGCTTAAGGACTGGAAACAGCATAACTGCGATGCTAAAAACTGAAACGGCACCTATTAACTCAAATATCACTGCTATGAGCACTTGGTTTTCGTTTGCTGAGACAGTCGTAAGATAATTTTGAGCAGTTAGAGTAGAACCTAAAAAAACAACGCTTAATAAAGACGCAACTGTCGCAATTATAAATAATACTCCGACAATTATGGCGGTCTTTCTATACGAATTCATTTTTCTCTCTTTTTACTCGCAGATGTTCCACAGTTTATAACTACATTTGCCTTTTGTGTCCTTTCTCTCTATAGCTGTCGGCCGGCGCGTTCAACTTTGTCTCCTTCCATGCCGTCGATGATGTTGTAAACGTTCGCAAACCCTGATTTGGCAAGGCGTTGACCGCCTTGGCGCTACGGCCCCCCGTCCGGCACATGACCAACAGCGTGTCGGTGGGCGCGAACAGACCCTTCACGCGGGAGATGAAATCGGGGTTGGGCTCCATAACGAACTGGTTGCTGTCAGCGTCCCACTGGTGTTTTACGAAGACGAGGGGAATGTTCCTCGCCATTTCCGCGTGGCCGACGAAAACGTACTCTTCAGGGGTGCGAACGTCGAGGATGTTGACCCGCTCGGGCGCAGTCTTCCACATCTCATAAGCCTCTTTCGCCGTCACATAAAGCCCCAAACTTGTCTGCTTTTTTTCAGGAACTTGGTGGCTCGGTAGCGAGGCTGGTCCTTTGTGTGTCGTCATGATATTCTCTCCTTCAAACTTGTGCGGCGAGAAACAACTCCTGCCGCTTTGTTGCACAGGTCATTACGGGACGCCTGGCCTGCCGCACAGGAATTACTTAAATATTAGGTGATCGCTCTGATCATCTGAAGGTCGCTGCCAAGCTTAGCAAGGCTCCCGTAGGGTGTTCATTGCTTGCTTGGCTTTTCGTATAATGAGAGCATGAGCTACTGACCATTCAGACCACATGAACAAAGTACCAAAGCACATTGGCGTCATACCTGATGGGAACCGACGATGGGCAATAGAGAGAGGATTGCCCAAGGAGGCTGGCTATGAGGCTGGTTTGCCGCCAGGCCTTGAAGTTTTGCGGCTTTGCATCAAAGCGGGGATAAAGGAGGTTACTGCTTATGGCTTTACTCAAGATAATACAAAGAGAGCAGAACACCAAAGGAAAGCCTTCCAGAAAGCCTGCATCGACGCTGTGGAGATTATTAAAGGTGAAGATGTTCGCTTTCTCGTTTTAGGAGACACAGAATCCGCCATGTTCCCAAAAGAGCTTCTCCCTTACACAACGTGCACGTCATTTGGCAAAGGGACGATGAAGGTGAACTTCTTGGTCAATTATAGTTGGCAATGGGATCTGCAAGCTCACACACGCTGGCCGCAGAAGGAGACAAGGACGCCGAGCGTCATAAAGATGCTTCGCTCGTCCGATATTTCGCGGATCGATCTCATTATCCGATGGGGGGGGCAGACGCCGATTAAGCGGCTTTTTGCCAGCACAAGCAGTATATGCCGATATCTACGTCATTGATGAGTATTGGCCAGCTTTTAAGCCAGAACATTTTTACGCTGCGCTCGATTGGTATAAAAAGCAAGATATCACACTCGGAGGATAACGAAATAGGGTGATCAATTCATCGGCGGAGTCGAGTTTCGAGGCAATTGTTTTGATTCTCTGGGTCCCTTGCCCGACCACCCTCACTTCCTCGTTTTGGAGTTGATCCAAAAAGAGAGTCTGCTTTCGCTAACGTTTTTCACGATCCGGATAATTTTTTGCGATGCTGGTTTTTTCTTTCAAAACGGCCGCGAGCGCGAATTGCAAAGGGAATGATAGCTGCTGAGTTTAGCGCTGGATAATATGAGGTTTTGCTACATTATGAGGTGGTGTCAATGACAGATGAAATACGAGACCTATGATAAAAGAGCCCTAAAGCACGCCATACGCTCCTGTTTGGAAAAAGGGAGAAGGAAGTGCGTAGTTATGTTGAACTCTATGAAGAATATCTGCACACTCATGCAGAGTTGACGGCTACAATAGGCTCTATGCGGCAGAGGGGTAACGCTCATGATGTCTTAAATAGGCAAGGAGGATAAGACGATATTAACGGACACTGTCATTTTAAGCCGCGGTGAAAATGTCTTGGAAGGATTGGTTTTCAATTTTTGGCAGCACTCGCCCAGGGAGAGTACTCGTTACTTGTGATCGGTGTGGAAAAAAACTCGTAAGCCAGGCCTTTAGGCGCACTAAATGTAGAAAGGCATGTTGCATTGGATATTATATGGAGGAGGGTAGCAAAGGTTGCATTGGATCTGGGGGGCGCTTCAAGACGTCTATTTTGTAAAAGCGTTTATGTGTGGGTCTAGAGGGACTCAGAGGGCATTTTTTTGATTTTGACGAGCTCATAGGCCTTCTGTCGAAGTAAAATATCCGAGGCCTCCACGGCTCTAAATTTAAAAATAAACGACGAAACTGCTGATAGAAAGGATAAGTACCTGCAGTATATTGAAACCTATGCCTGAAGAAGAAAAAAATAAAGAGATTTTAAGTATTCAAGGTTATGACTGAATTATCGCGTGAATAGGGCAGCAATCCCACCTAAGAACAATATGATAATTGCGAGCCAAGCTAGCCAAATTACCAAGAATGGAAATAGCGCTAAGATGATTGCAAGTATAACAGCAAGTAGTATCATCCCACCGCCACTCAGTTGTCTTCTCTCAGCCATGATTTTCACCTCCTGTTGAATATGTTTAATCGTTATATTTATTTATTCCTTTATTGAGTGGAAAAAATTGAATTTCTCGAGTTTTTTAGATCGTATTTGTTGGGGCGCGCGAGATGTGTACTGAATAGCAGCGATTGACGTACAGCTGAAACAATAACCATACACAATCGCGTTTTTTAGATGCTCGTTCACGCTTCTGAAAGTCAAGTGTAAGATCGTCTTTTGAATAACCCAATAGCGCTATCGTGGCTCTCGATATTGATACAACCGGTAATTGGCAATGAATTAAATAGTGGCTATAACGCTCACGAATTTAAGTCACTTATTAGGTCGCCACTTTTCAACGAGATGACTGAACAGAGTTCGAGAAGCGCAAGAAAGGGAAGGACAGCAGGGCACGTTATTGTTAATGGGTTTAGGATTCGAAGTTCACTTTTACCCAATACTGCACACAAGCATGATCCACATTTTCAGGCAACGGATGTTTGCAGTGCTTCCAGTCAATTCCGCTGACTCCGTGCGTGAGTATGATTCGACAGCTTTAAAGACTGAGATGCCGGTCTATTTAAGGTCCTGGTTTAGCGCTGTCGGGGTACCTCGGAGGGGAGCTATCTTCCCAACGATGCTCGCGTCTACCACGGTTAGCGTTCGCAATCTGCCTGCTCTTTCTTGACTTGCCTACCAGTTTGCTAATCAAGGGAGTTGTAGCAGCGGCTGCCGTGATGGTGCTGGACACGCCTTTTGCCGCCATCTTGCCCACCGTCACCGTTGCGACCGCTAACACGCATGAGCTTGGATACATTGGCCTGACAACCACTACGGCCCTGGTTACCGGAAAATCCTAGCTTTGTCCAATTGGCTCGGATTTTCAGAAGGCATCTGACGATGGCAGCGACTTCTGCTCTTGATTCTATCAGCGATTGTATTTCTACTCGCAATAACGATACTCGCCCCGGTCTTTTACGGAGGATTAACTCTCGCGTGGCTGGTAGGACTGGCGTTTATCTTGATGGGATTCGTGACCGTCGCACGCGCCACTCGGGGGATGATCGTAGTCGGCATCATCGCAGTCATAGTCGGCTTTGTCGTGCTGGTATATCCCCCGCTGGGCGGAGCCACTGCAGTACTCTTGCTAGCCCTAGCTCTGATCATATTCGGGTTAGAGTTGATAACAGCAGACCTTTTGGGAAGATGGATGTACCACCCACCCCCGTTCTTTTTTGTGTGGCCGAGGCTCTGACACAACCGCCGTCTCACAGAGGGCCGAATTGCTCGAGCTTCACGTACAGTATAATGCTTACAAAGCTCATCACGTGCTGTACCATGCTTACCACTTTGTGTATTTAGCAGCGAATTTGCTTGTCTCTTGTTGCAAAAAAACTACTTCCAGTTTAACACCACATTTTCGATCTTCGAGCGGACAAAACGCTAGAGCTATTACGTCCACCCTTCTCCCTAACGGCCTGCGGTCGAACGCCTGCTAATTTAACTCACTCAGCCTGCAGCTCCGTGAGCAAGGGCGGCGTGCTGCGCGGCTTCGTGCAGACCTTTCTCGTCCTCGTGCGCCGCGGGCTTGAGGTCGAATATTACTCTCTTGACGGTGCCAGTAAAAGCGTACGGGGCCTTATCTTCATACGCCCGGTCAACGACCAAACCGTTGTCGCGGCCCACATCCATGCCTGCATAGCTTGAGAAGGATATGGGCACCGTCCGCGGGATTGTGCCCTCGCCGATCTTTTTGCCGTTCGCGAACAGCATGACGTGCCCTCCGGTGCCAGGCTTGTTTTCGTCGGCCGCGAACTGCATGCGCACGGTGATGTCGCCTGTCGGCAGCTTCTCGGTAGCGGTTTGCTTATAAGACTCGACGCCTAGGAACGAATAGGTGTGGTTGAGCAGCCCCTTGTCATCGACCCACAAGCCGAACCCGCCGATGAAGTCGGCGTTAGCGAGGATCACGCCTTCGGCACCCCCTTCAGGCACGTTGAGCTCGGCTTCGATGGCGTACGAGCGGCCGAAGATGCGCGGGATCATGCCGCGCTGAACGTTCTGGACGTCGCCAGCAAAGCTGAACCGGGTTATCGTAGGCAGCGGTGGCAGTATTCCGAAGAAGATGGATAAGCCGCCGAGGAGCGGCAACACCTTGTTGCGCTCGGCCTCTTTCCACCACAGGTCCTGCAGCTCTTTGAGCTTGTCGGGATTCGCAGCGGCGAGGTTTTTGGCTTGTGAAAAGTCGTCAGGAAGGTAGTAGAGCTCCCACAGGTCGTTCTCCGGATCGTAGACCCCAGGTGCGAATCGTCCGATCGTTTCAGGCGATAAGTCCCACGGTGCTTTGTCAAGTCTTGTGCACGCCCACCAGCCGTCGTTGTAAATGGCCCGGCTGCCGAGGATCTCGAAGTACTGGACAGTGTGACGTTCGTCGGCTTTGGCGTCGTCGAAGGTATACAAGAAACTCGTGCCGTCCATAGGTACCTGGGGGATGCCGTCAACTATGTTGGGCTCGGGGATTCCCGCTGCTTCGAGGATGGTCGGACCCACGTCGATGCAGTGCGTAAATTGCGTGCGCAAGCCTCGTTGCTTGATCCGGTTCGGCCACGCGACGGTCATGGGGTTTCTCGTTCCCCCGAGGTGGCTTGCCATCTGCTTGCCCCACTGGAATGGAACGTTACCAGCGTGTGCCCACGCCGCAGCGTAGTGCGGTGCAGTTTGAATCCCGCCGAGTGCTTCCATGCCCCCGTACTCATCGATGAGTTTCAACTGCTGCTCGGCGTCGAGAGGAACGCCGTTGAGGAACGTCATCTCGTTGAACGAACCGGTGAGCGTTCCCTCCATGCTAGCGCCGTTGTCGCCCCAGATGTAAAAGATGAGTGTGTTGTCCAAGTCACCCATATCCTCGATGACATTGAGCAATCGGCCGACGTTCCAATCGGCGTTCTCCGAGAAGCCGGCGTACACTTCCATCTGTCGGGCATAGAGCTTCTTCTCCGCATCGTTGAGCGATTCCCACGCTGGGAAGATGTCGGGCCGCTCCGTCAGCTCTGTGTCCAGGGGGACGACTCCCAGCTGCTTTTGCCGGGCGAGGATTTCCTCGCGCAGTTTGTCCCAGCCTTTGTCGAATTGGCCCTTGTACTTATCGGCCCACTCCTTCGCGACGTGATGAGGTGCGTGACTGCAGCCCGTGGCATAGTAGAGCAACCACGGTTTGCTAGCGTCCTGGGCGCGCACCGCGTGTAACCATTCTATGGCCTTATCGGTCAAGTCGTCGGGGAAGTAGTATTGTGTGCCGTTCTTACCCTCCGGCACGCCCAAAATGGAGTTGTCCTGCGTGATGATGGGATCGTACTGGCCTGCTGCCCCGCTCAAAAACCCCCAATAGTGGTCGAAGCCCCACGACTGCGGCCAGTGGTCGAACGGTCCTGCGGCACCCTGGACATTGTCTGGAGTAAGGTGCCATTTGCCGAACCCGCCTGTAACGTACCCGTTCTCCTGCAAGATGCGGGGGAATGCTGTGCAGCTTCGTGGCCTCGCTGTTGAATAGCCCGGGAACGGACCCGGAAACTCGGCTACCGAGCCGAATCCCACCCGATGGTGGTTGCAGCCAGTCAGCAGAGCGGCACGAGTCGGGGAGCACAAGGCTGTTACGTGAAAGCTGGTATAGGTGGTGCCCATTTCCTGTACCCGCGTGAGGTTTGGAGTTCTAATCAGACCGCCAAACGTGTCTGGGTTGCCGAACCCAGCGTCATCGATGAGCATGACGAGGACGTTAGGGGCGTCATCCGGCGCCTTGGGTCCGGGGACGATTGTCCAATCGGCAACAGACGTATCCATCGTCCGCCCGATTGTCCCGCCGAAGGTCCGATCGGGGATTGGCAGCACGGTGCGGTCGGGGGTGAACTTGCCGGCCGCTTCTGCCAAGCTCTCCTTAAGGCCTTTAATGCCCTTCTCGTCCATCTGCGCGACCGACTTAGCCGGCGAGTCTGTTAGCGCCTGCTCGGCTGCGAGCCGGTCTTTGCTGTCGACGATGGCGATGATGGCGGCGGTGCCCGGCTTGAGCTTGTCGCCAAGCCCACTCTCAATGCCGCTCTCTACCTTGCGCTTGGCGAATTTACCAATCAGTCCGCCGGTCGCGGCCCCTGTGGCAACCGATCCCAGCAGGGGTGGCGAGACGAGGCCCACAATGAGGCCGACGCCCCCCGTCCAGCCCGTCCCCTGGCGACCGAGGCGGTCTACGGTGGCTGCGATCTTCGACTGGCCCTCCTTGTCGCGCTCGACAAGGATCATGCCATCACATGTGACTTTCTTTTCCTTTATCAGCTGCGTGAGCTGGTCGAAGTTCTTCTCGGCCGGTTCTATGGCCTGATAACCGGCCATAATGACCAGATTATCTCCTGTCTGCTTCTCTTCTTTGCTCATAATTCATCCCATCTAGAAAAATGGCTCCCGACCTTAGCCGGTACGGCGCGCAACTTTCTCGTCGTGCTTGAGTGAGAGCGTGAAAGACAGGAGGGTCCTTGAGCAGCACGTTCCCAACAACATAACTCCCCCCCCTCGCTATTCTGCTGCTTGTACTGAGCATACAACTGCGTACTACAACGAAGGAGGCTGTTCCGTTAATAAGATTTGCCCGTTAAATTCGGGACAGCTCCATAGTGCGTAATTTCTTTCGCTTTTCCCTGAATTTGATCCTGAAAACTACTGTACGAGCTGAGAGCGAGAAAACGCCGCGGTTGTTCTTTGGCGGTGCCGCAGTCAAGCGGTCGCAGCGTGGAACGTTAAAATAGAATGACAACGCTATTACAAAAAACCTGGTCGTCGTTAGCATTCGCTGGCGCAAAAAGGCCATATCGGCAGTATCACGGCTCGGATGATGAGCAGGAGTTGCTTGCGATGCGACGAATACGTCAAATCTGGGCATTTCAACGGCGGCTTAGGAGAACCGACACTCGGTCGGTCCAGCTGACTAAGGCAACCTTATTGTCCGCGACGTAAGTGGCCCGTGAAGGGTTCGAGGAGGCGGGTATGAGCGGTTCAGGGTTCACTCACAAGGCACCACTCTTGCACGAGTTATTCCGCGCCGAGTCGACGGGGGCGGCACGGAAAAGCTCCGCATTCGCCGGCTGGAGGAGATGCCCGAACCGTCTCGCGCAAGAGCTCGCCGTGCTTTACACGGCACTAAAACACCCGGAAGTCCCCTGGTACGCCAAAGCCTGCGCAGCAGGCGCAGTCGCTTATGACGTAAGCCCCGTGAATCTCATCCCTGATTGCATTCCAGTGCTTGGCCAACTGGACGATTTGCTTGTAACCCTGCTCGGTTTGGCATTGATGAAGAGGATGATCCCTTGTGAACTTCTCGATATTTGCCGCCAGCAGGCACGAGACATCTCGCGCGTGAATCCAGTTAACAAAACAGTGATAGCACTTCTCGTTGCGAGCTGGACGCTCTCTCTGGTTGTAGGGATTGTAGTCCTACGACAATTCTGGCCGCTTCACGTCTTGTAGCAAGGCCGCTTGATCCGGCCCTACAGCGACAGTTTTGAGCGAAGCAGAAACAGTTTTTCGGGCTCTAAGCTCTAGTAAGAATACTGTTGGGTTAGTGCTTAACCTAGCATTTGGCCGCCGCATTGCTATTTTTTTAAAAAAACCGACGTCCTCGCCATGCTGACAAAAGCGATCGTGACGAGCTTCACGTTGAAGGGCACTAGAACTCGGCTCAAGCGAACCTCCGAACAGACGTACTTATAGCTCCAATATTGCTCAACAGATCCGATCGGTCACCAATCTGCGTATCTAGCGCATACTTTCTAACATGAGCGGCATCTCAAGGAGGTGCTGCGCCTGCGCGGGAGGATTGCTCGGCTACCGCGTCCTCTTCCATTCGCTGGCCGCGATAGGTTCGGTACAGGGCGAGAGCAAACCCGTATACCGCTGGGCCCACAATTACCCCTATAAGGCCGAGGGCCGCAAATGGAACGACGTAGGCGAGGAGAGCGACTGGTTTTGGTATGCCAGCTCTTCCCCTATGTCCCAAGAAGGGAATGATATAAAGCCCTACAATGATTTGGAACAAGATAACGCTAACAATGAGCACCCACAGCGCTTTGACTGGGTCACCAATTACCAAGAAGTAAAGCGAGACAGGAACGTACACAAGCGCCCGCCCGATGATCGGGATGATGCCGATGGTGAGCATGAGGAAGGCCGCTGTTAGCGCATAGGGCACGCCAATCAACGGGAAGAAGAAGAGCGCGATGATGAAACTGATAACCGCCGCGAAGATATAGTTCACATAGAGCGCGTGGTATATCGCGTCAACGTGCCCTAAAAAGGCATCCACGGTGTTCTGGTGCGTGGGCGGGGCCAGTGACTTGAACTCTGCTACAATGCGATCGCCGTTGACCAACAAAAACCAAACTAAAAGCGTGATAATGAAAAGTTGAAACAGAAAGATCGGCGCCGACTTAATCGCACCTTGAACGATGGCTAATGTGGCATTAGCGAACGCGGTGAGGATAGTGGATCCCGCCTGTCCCGCATCTACGGTAACGTTAGTGACTGCGGGGGCGCCACCAAGGTAATGCGATAACGCGCTGGTAATCGTCGTGTTCGAAGTTCCGAAAGTGACCTGATAACTTGTGAGATCATCTGCGAGTATGTAAACGCCCTGAAACACCATCCCTACATACGCCACGATGATAAGGAGTATAATGAGAAACGACGATAATTTGCGCCTGTGGATGCGCCGCTCGAGCCACCGTGCAGGAAACCAGAGGATATATGCCGCCCACAGCGTGATGAGAATCACGTTGATCCACGGCCAGGAAATGAGAAGCACCAGGAACGCAGTAACGACTGCGATAAGCAAAACTATCGCCGCATAGCGTCGTTCTGCAAAGAACCGGCCAATGTCAATCACTTCTACCATCCTGCTTGGTTTTTGCGATCGCGCCGTGAACAGCCACAAGTAAGGCGGCTTTTGTCTATATCAAGGTTCTGATTTTGGTCAATTCTTGGATGATATGCCCTCAGGGCTTCAAAACGTCCGAGAGGCTGTCAGAGTCAAAGCTTAATATCGGCGACCCAGCATGTTCTAAAGGCGCGAGGTGACTCAAGAAACGCGTAACCGCTTGCAAACCCGGCAAACACTCAAAAAGCTTTAGAGAAAGAAATTGAAAGTCCTCTTGTTATATTGGCGAGGGCTCGGCCTTCCACATCTCGTACGCCTCTTTCACCGTTACATAAAGCCCTGGCTCGGTTGAGAAGTTGATCCTTCGTGAATCGTCAGGATATCGTCTCCTTTGAACTTGTGCGGCGAACCGCCGCCGCCTTGAGCAGTGCAGCAGCGTCGGTTTTTCTAGCGCTCGCGATTCTCGCTTGGGGGTTAGTGGGGTCCATTGGCAGCTATTGCCGCGCTTCTGATCGTTGCAGGTGTGAGGGCATTTAGCCAGAACGAATTCGCGAGGCGTGGCGCGTAAGTCTATCAGACTATTTGCGACGGATCATTGGCATTTCTCGCTGATATCGCCCATAGAAGATGCTTAAGACCCGCAAACCTCCCAGCTTCGCGCGGCGGATGTTGCCATCCAAAAGGCAGTAATGAGGCTTATATTGGGCGATTCTCCATAGCTGTGGATTGCGGTAGCGTCTTGTTCAGCAGCAATGCGCCCATACGACATGCCCTGCTTGCCCATGCCGAGGAGCGCAAGTACATTTAGTTCGTGTTCGTTAGTCGCTGCCTTCTCGCTCCGCAGCCTGTTTTGTTTTTCCTTCTGATAACGCATAGATATATACTCTTTTTTTGTTGCTACTGACCATAATATTCCTAGCCCGGTCAGTTCCTCACGCAGAAAGCCGTCATTAGGTACCTTGATCATGCCTTCCTAAGAATAAAGGTAAAAAAAGAAAGAAGAGCTTATTAGAACACGCGGTGCTCTATGCTGCTGTTTTGAGGGCCCGTCTCCCTCTATTTGCGTCTTCGACTTGCTGCAACCGCCGCTCCCTTGTGTTCTATGACGTCGTTATCCTTCTTATCATCATCCTTCTTGTCTCTGTGATGATGAACGGCTGCGGCTTTTCCCGCTGGTCCTACCAAGTTTTTCACCTCCGTTATCTACGTAGTAACTGGCGATGCGCTTTTTCAGCTACCGCTTCGCCTCTCTTTTTGTGCTTTAACTATTTATTTCAATGCCACTGTGCTCGCGCTAGAGTCACTAAAGTCGTTTTTTGCGTAGGCCGTAGCTGCTGCCATGTGCTATCGAAAGATTTCCCGCCTCTCCAGCGATGCGATATAATCGTCGGGGAAGATATTTTAAATGGAGGCTACCAGTTACCCTATGGCATCCTCTTCGTGGGGGCGCATATGAAGGAGCATTATGACACAAGCAAATATGATGGGTCCGGTGGACTACCTTATGGTTAGGTTTCCCGGGAGCAAGTTCAGTGGTAAGGGTGCCCCTGAGCTTTTGAAACTTGAAAAACAAGGTATCATCCGGGTGATCGATATGGTTTTCATTGTCAAGGATGAGAACGGGAAACTGGTCACATCCGAGGCAGTCGACCTGCCAGGGGAAGCGCGTGCAGCATTCAATGAACTCTCAAAGAATACCCGCGAATGGTTCTCGGAAGGCGATATAGAGGAGATCGCCGCATCGTTGCCCAACAATAGCTCGGCCGGCCTGCTCCTGTTCGAGAACGTCTGGGCCATCAAATTGAAGGAGGATCTCCTTGAAATGAATGCCGAGGTGATCGACATGGGGCGGATCCCCCCGGAAAATATCCAAAAGGTAGCGCAAGATATGGCAAAAAGAGGTGACTGAACAATGAGAGGAAGAGGAGCAGCGCTTGTTGTAGGAATGAGAGCGGGAGAACGGAGAGCCCAGCAGGCTCAAGCACAGCAGGCTGCCGCACAGGAGGCCCCGGCGCCTGCGGCCGCGGCACCAGCTGCAGCACCAGCTGCGGCACCAGCTAGCGACGATCCGACTGCCCAGTTGAAGAAACTGGCCGAGCTCCACAACCAAGGCGTGCTAACAGATGAAGAGTTCGCGGCGTCGAAGAAGAAGATCCTAGGAATATAAAGGCAGGCTGAAAAATGAGTGCGCGAAAAGCAGGCTCTACTAATGGGGTTAGAGTTGCTAGCGCGAGAAGATGGGTGTAACCCATCTCCACCTTTTTTGCGGCTAGCTCGCACAGAATAGAGATTTTATCGAACGCAGACACGAGGTGAGCGCGTCGTCCAATTTCCGGCACGCCCACAACCTTGGGACGTCTCGCGCGGCTAATCATGCAACTCTTGCCGTGGTTTCTAAAATGTGCCCAGCCCTCGCCGTTCGATCGTGAGAAGTCAGTTCGAGTCACGTTCCGTAGGCCCGTCTTGCCGTGCAGCACGTGCGCAATCCGCTGCCCGACAGCCGCCCCTATCCCGAGCGCCGTTGCGGTTGCAAGGCCAATATACTAGTTGATATGTTCTAGCCGTCGCTACGCTGAATAAGAACGAGAGGTGGCAAATGCCCCGCATCGCACGACCGGCATACCGGCAGGTTTTCGCTAGCGAACGCGAAACAAAATCAAAAACTTCAAATAAAAGTTTTTTCATCTTAGTATTAAACTTTGCCGCAGCTAGGCGTTGGGCTGGACAAGCGGCCGAGCCATTGAGCCATGGTTGACCTTTCGTTTTTCGAAAAGAGGTGGAGTAGCCTTCCATTCATTCTTGTAGCCATTGCGATTCTGCTCTTTCTTTTGTATATGGTCTGGCCGTGGAAGTATCCCTTGATACTAACCCTCTAGGGCGCGTACGTCCTGTACTGGCCGACGGTGTGGCTGGAAAAATACATTCACCGGCGTTACTTAGCGGCCCTTATCGTTCTCATTGTCACTGGCGTTGTTCTGGCGCTGGCTCTCGTCAGCGTAACCGTCATCGTCGCGCAGCAACTCGTACAACTCGCTTCGGCAGCGTCAGCGTCAAGCGCATCTATTGATACGGGACTTATAGGCACCTTCAATGTCATCCCAGGCCTCGCAAAAGCGGGACCCATCGCCGCACTCATCGCCGCTCTTGCAACCAGCGGTGGCGGCATAACAGCCACGTTCGTTGACACGGCACGAGACGTTGTCCGGCAAGTTTTGGTCAGCATCCCCGTTTTGTTGCTCCAGCTTATTATCGTCTTCTTCCTGCTACTTGGTATCCTTGGCAGAGGGGATATCATCGTCAACGACTTCAAGAGTGCTGTTCCACTAAAGTATCGGTCCCTCACCAATCGATTCTTCGACCATCTCAACCCGATCTACTACAGCTTCTTCGTCATATACTTCGCCGTGGCCATCATCTGCGGCATACTTGCCGCCATCATATATGGGTTACTAGGCGTACCGTTTTTCGTCACATTCGCAGTCTTTATCGTTTTCGTGGGCCTCATTCCTTCCATCGGACGTGCCCTTATTTATGTCCCTCTCGCGCTTTGGCTCATAATTTCAGGGCATGCGATCACCGGGCTTATCGTGCTTGTTGTTAGCATCATCGTTTTTGAAGGGATCCTTCGGTACACCATCCAACCTCGGTGGATGGAACGAACCGGCAAGGTGCCGCGCCCGCTTACGCTCATCGCGTTCACGTTCGCTCTCGTGGCGTTTGGCGTCGTCGGATTTGCTATCGGTCCTGCGATCGTCGGCTTCGCCCTTGCTATGTGGAGAACGTGGAAGGACATCCAAAAAGAGCAGGAAGCCCAACCACCGGCAGTCACTCAGGCGAGCGGGACGTGAAACGTTCTATTTTCAATTCTTAGAGTCGCAATCTCACTAGATACTCGCAACCATTCGCGGTCGCGTGATCGGCAGAGCTGCAAAAAGCCGTTCGAGCTACCGTCCTCCACCAAAAATCGGCACTCAAGCCCGTGAGTACGATCGCACGATTGCAGCTAAGCCCAATAAGAGTTGTTTAACACGCCTAAGCTTACCAGGGCTGTGCGGAGCTAGACGTAGATCGTGTTCAGGGACGCAGCAAAAAGTGAGCGGATGCTTTCCATTCCGAAACGTTACACAGAAAGTCTCAGTGCCGACACGATCGCTGGCTTGACGAACGGCATCGTAAACATAGCAAGCGCGATAGCTGACGCAGTTCTTGCCGGCGTTAACCCGATCTACGCGCGATAATCGTCGGTACTCCCGTAGCTGGTCTCTCAACGAGCTCGGAGCTAATGTCGGTGAGTACCACTGCCGCGACAGCTCTTATCGTCGGCGCGTCACTTTCCGGGGTGGCAAGCAACGTCCGCATTGAGGCGCTGTTCGTGCTCACTTTCCTCGTTGGCGCGTTTCAACTGTTAGCGGGGCTACTGAAATTGGGGCGCTTCACTCGCTTCGTCTCGAATGCGGTAATGACCGGATTCTTGAGCGGCGTTGCCGTGCTTATCATCCTTGGACAGCTGTGGTTTCACCGGCTACAGCGCTACTGGAGGCAGCACGCTGATGCAAACGCTCGATCTGTTCACGCACCTGAACCTGATTAACCCGATATCAGCATCCATCGGGATTGCCACGCTCGCCATCATCATCGCGATTCGCCGGACCCGCCTGCGCAACTTCGCCGCTGTCACGGCGGTGGTCGTTACGACCGCTGTTGTTCAGCTCCTGGGCTTAGGTACCGTAGCGCTCGTTGGCAGCATCGCAGAGATCTCTATCGGCCCGCCTTTACCTGCACTTCCTAATCTATTGCTGAGCCCAGTCGTCATCGGTTCGGCTCTTGCCGTCGCCATCATAGGACTCATTCAGGGGGTTGGTGTGAGCAGCAGCATCCATCCCGAATCCTGACGGCGAGCATCCGGACGCATCGCGCGACTTCGCTGGACAGGGTCTTAGCAATATTGTTGCGGACCTCTTCCAAGGCATGCCGCTCGGCGGCTCGGTGTCACAGACGGCCGTTGTAATGGCGGCCGGAGCGAAGACACACATAACGAATATCCTTACGGGTGTTTTCGTGGCGGCCCTCATCATCATTTTTGGCGCGCAGCTAAAAATCATTCCCCTCCCCACGATTGCTGCACTGCTTGTGTTTATTGGCGCCGAAATCATTCAGGGTCAACAGATTCGCGAGGTGTGGCTGACCAGCCTCTCTTCGCGCACGGTCTTGGTGCTTACCTTTGGGGCGACCTTGGTACTGCCGATACAGATCGCGGTGCTTTTCGGCGTCACCGTCTCTGTCATTCTTCATCTCTACAAAACATCACTAGACATGCAGCTAGTCGAACTCACGGTCAGCGAGGACGGTTCGGTCCGCGAGCGCAAGCCGCCTGCGATTCTCCCGAGTGATCGCGTTACGGTCCTCGATTTCTACGGGAGCGCGTTCTTTGCTTCAGCACCAACCCTTCAGGGTCTCCTTCCCGAAGCAAAGCAGTCGAAACGCGCTGTAGTAATATTGCGCCTCCGTGGGCGCCGCGAACTCGGTAGCACGTTCCTCAAGGTGCTCGGACGCTATGCACAAGAGCTTCAAAGCAACGGCACAAGCTCGTACTCACGGGCGTGAGTGACGCTCTCAAAGAGCAGCTAGGACGGTCAAAATATTGGGAGGTCCTTGGCGCTCAGAATATCTTTTTGGCGCGAGACGAGGTCGGCTCATCGACGCGTGAGGCGTTTAAGCGGGCCAACGACTGGCTACAACGCAGAGAATGACGTCACGCGGCACGTTGATAAAGCCGAAGGTGTCGCTAGCCCGCAGACATTATTGGGGGTGGGATTCTGCTTTCAATTAGAATCAGTTTGCGTGCGCTCTGGCAGCAGCAATACCGCACCGATGAAGAAACACCCCGCGCCCACGAACGTGCCCAAGTTTACGAGAGCGACGTTTATCGGAACACCCGTCGTCGGCAACACAAACGACGCGACTGCAGAGATGCCGAAGGCGATTGAGCCCAACAGGTTGAGGGCCGTGATCCACCACGGCAGGCTTCGCAATCGCCAACAGCTGACCGCGCGGCACACTTCAAACCACGCGAGCCCACTTGCGATAAGAAAGCACGTCGAGCCAAACGCGTCTGGCGCCCAAACGAGCCGATTGAGCTGATGTGTCGTAAGGTTGGCACGCAAAGCGTTGAACGTCGTGCCGTTGAAAAACAGCGTACCTGCGAACTGCACGATCGTCGCCCACCAGTCAATTCGACGCGGTAACGACGCCAATAGGCGAATTCTGGACGAAACTTCAGGTTGCCCCTCAATGTCATCGACGTTTGCCGACTCCACGACTTGCAGGAATGCAGCGCTTGTAAACCATAAGGATCCGACAAAGAAAGTGAGTGCATCAGCCTCAGGACCCACCGCCGAGAGATATGCAGGGAGAGCGCCTACCGCGAAGCAGGTAGATCCTACCGCAAACAAAATGCCAATCCACCAGCCGATTGCGCGTGGCGCCCACAGCGTCGACCCACGATCGACGTTTAGATGCGAGTAACGCTTGCGCCGTGCGCGTGACGTCAGCGCTGCGCGGAATCGATCTGACTCCTCGAGGAGCTCACTTGTCATAGACGATACTTCCGTTAAGGCATACACGACCCTCAGGCAGCAAGCTAGAGACTAGGATCCTCGTATATGGAGGTGAACGCTCCCACCCGTTTTTCCCGTCCACATTCGTTTTGATTTGTCAGGTCGAATCCCTAAATATTGGCGCTGGAAACACCAAAAAACCTTAACAAGCAAGACGGTTTATACTTTCTGCCCGACGGTCGTGGACGCGCTCGAGCTAAGTCGAAATTGAAAACGGCAGACTCAGGAGCGTTCGACTGAAACTGAGGGGGTTCTCCCCATCAAAGACAAGACCGCTCTAATGCAAAAAGGAGATTTTCATGTTATCAAAGAAGGTAGATCTAAGCACGAAGAAAGAATCGGAGACAGATCACACCACGGCATACGGCCGTCGCTATTTCGGCGAACCGGTGCCGAAATACGTAATGCCTGACAATGGGATGCCTGCCCAAGCCGCCTACCAGCTCATTCACGATGAGCTGAACCTCGATGGAAACCCCTCGCTAAACCTTGCCAGCTTTGTCACCACGTGGATGGAGCCGGAGGCGAACCAGCTCATCGCGGAAAGCCTCGACAAGAACTACGTCGACAATGATGAGTACCCTCAGACTACAATCATACAGGAACGCGTGGTAAACATGCTAGCCCGCTTGTTCAACGCTCCTGAAGACTGCGAATCCGTCGGGACTGCGACCATAGGATCATCAGAGGCTATCATGCTCGCTGTGTTAGCGTACAAGTGGACCTGGAGAAAGCGCCGACAGGCAGAGGGAAAGCAGTGCGACAACCCGAATATCGTGATGGGGGCGGACGTCCACACGGTGTGGGAGAAAAGCGCCCGCTACTTCGACGTCGAACTGAAGCTGATTCCACTCCAAGAGGACACGTACGTTATCAGCGCCGATGAAGTAGCTGCCCAAGTTGACGAAAATACCATATGCGTCGCCGCGGTTCTCGGTACTACCTTTACCGGACAGATGGACCCGATCAAGGAGATCAACGACCTGCTCGTTAACATAAAGAACACGAAAGGCTGGGATATACCCCTGCACGTCGACGGGGCAAGCGGCGCGTTTGTCGCACCGTTCGTCCGGCCCGATCTCGAATGGGACTTTAGGCTCGAACAGGTGAGATCAATCAACGCGTCGGGGCACAAATATGGCCTGGTTTACCCCGGCATCGGGTGGCTCGTCATGAAGGATAAAAACGATCTCCCTGACGAGTTGGTGTTCCGTATTAATTACCTGGGAGGAGAGATGACGAACTACTCGCTCAACTTCTCTAAGAGTAGCAGCACCATTATCGCGCAATACTATAACTTCATTCGGCTGGGCAGAAGCGGCTACACCGATATTATGACGAACATGATGAACAACGGCCATTACCTCGCCGAAAAATTGAACGATACCGGCAAGTTTGAGATCATCAACAAACAAAAAACACTCCCTCTCGTGGCATTTCGTTTGAAGGATGCACCTTTCACGGTCTTCCAGCTGTCCGATAAGCTCCGGCAAGAAGGCTGGATCGTGCCTGCATACTATCTTCCCGAGAACGCCCAGGACGTCGCCGTGATGCGGATGGTCATCAAGGAGAACTTCAGCAGAGATATGGTGGAGCTGCTCTTCAGCGACGTAATGAAGGCGTACCAAAGCCTCGAACAGTCAGAAGCTGAGCGAGAAGAAGGCGCAAAGGGCAAGGAGAACCTCACTCTCTTGTACTAGGCTGGTCATTTCGACAATTTTTCGAATCCGCGTCTGAGTTTGGTCAGGCTGCGGTTTTGTATTGGCCTCGTACGCCGCCGCCAGCTCAAGAAAGAGTCTCTTGCGGGGCCTTCGTTGAACGGCGCACTCACGAGCAAGGGGTTGAAGTAGCTAGTTCGCTCGAGGCGAGCCAAAGCCTGTGCCGCACACGTTGTGAAACGCTCAAATATATTCACTAGAACGTTAGCAGTCTAAAAAGCTTCCGTTGTTCTGAAACAATCGCACGTGGTCCGGATATCTTCACTGGGAAGCCAGTGGTTTGTTTGCGCTTGCGTTTAAACGCACTGCCGCAACATATGTCACGACAGTGCCCACGCCGACACTCAATAGGGCTGCGAGAACGGAGCTCCAATCAACCATTATTTAACTCCATGCCTCGGTAAGGATTTCGCGCCTAAAAAGCAGAAGCAGAGCCGATAAAGGGTGTGATTTGAGTGCACATCTTCCTTAGCGCTAAACTCGCCTACGCCCCGGTGCAAATCACAACGATTAAACTCTCTGCGTGAACCTCTTCACCATTATGATAACTGCCGAATCTTATCCATTACATTACGGTGCGCGGCGACCCTACACAAACGCGCTACTCGAAGTTCACGAAACCAAGATCTCGCTTCATTGCGCAAAAGCAGATTACAGCTATCCAACGATTCGGCTGCCCTACAAGTTCTCTATGCTTGCAGGGCTACGAACAAGGATCTTTCAAACAGTGCACAACGGGGCACTCGCCTTTCTTGTTGTTATTTAGCGTAACGAAAAACCTAAAAAAGCTCAGAATCCTCCGTCTTCACACCGCGGAGGTCGTCGGTTCGAATCCGGCCGAGCCCATTGGTTTTTTAGCCTTTTTTGGTCGATTGGAGCTTTTTATAGCTCTTGATCATCCTGAACCGTACCTTCCACGCTTTTGTGTAATTTGTCTAATTGAAGTGCAACGAAAAACCCTTGAACGCCGTCAATCTCTGTTTGATAGATATTTGCAAATGTCTGCCAGCTCTTTGAGCTGTCTCGGCAAGCGAATGATTGGATAACAAAACGTGGGATTGGACGATTGAGGCGATATCTTAGTAGTAAATATTTTTTTAATTATTGGCTTCCCCTGCCCTTCACATCAAATCCGCAACTTTAAGCCGATAGAATTTACATGCAGTTGCCGATGCACCGGTACGAAATACCCGCGCTGAAAATTCCTACGGGCAGAATTGAACAGCTAACAGATGGGATATTTGCCATAGCTATGACGTTGCTGGTTTTGAGTATCGCAGTACCCACACTACAAGCCCCCGTAACTCCCGCTGCGTTCAGCGCGTACGTTACAAGTATTCTGCCGCAGATATTCGTTTACGTTATCAGCTTCATCCTTCTGGCTGTTTTTTGGATGGATCATCACCTATTCTACATAATAAAACACAGCAACACCACGCTTCTCTGGATAAATATCCTCTGGCTCATGTCAATTGCCATTGTGCCATTTTCTACGTCAATTATTGGTAAATATGGTGAATTCCAGCTTGCACAAGTCATATTTGATGTAAACATGCTTATTATAGGTCTTTTATGGTACGCTAACTGCTCTTATGCCTGGAAAAAGGGGTTCGTAGCTGAGAAAGTGCTGCCTTATGCCGACCTCATCAGGCGATCGAACCTTTCATTGCCAGTTTTGGCCATAATAGCAATTATGGTTTCTTTTATAAGTCCAGCAGGAAGTTTTTTAGTATTCGTTCTTGTGCCTGTCATATTCACACTTTATACGGTTGCGAGACGCGTTAGAGCACATCGTTCGCCAGATCATTGACGTGTTGCAGCAGGTGATGTGTGCACACGACGCAGAAAAGCTTGCTATTTCCGTGCTCGAAATCTACAAAGATAGTTCTGTGCGGCAGCTTCACGGCTGATGCTTCCACTACGTCTTATCAGCCGAAGCTTAACGCCAGCATCTATAAAACCACAACAAATCATAATCTGACGATAAACAACGGAAGCAGAACGCTATGTGAGCCGAAGTGTGGCAATCAAGCTGAGAGAGTCAATCTCGCGCCTGTTTTCAGGGTTGCTTTAACGCCTTTTTTTAGCGAGCGTTCCGCTTTGTCGCCAGCTAACGAGTTAGCCACCGCCCAATAACTGGGAGCAGATTTCGTAGGAAATGCACTGGTAAATTTCAAACACCACGGCTAAAACTCTTTCAGATGCCATCGAGTGAAACCAATCCCATTTTTCGTGTTGCGTGTCCCGTCCCTGCGCGCCAAGAACCAAAAAAACTTAAAATGCGCTTATCACATGAAACACTGCTCTATGAAGTTGACGAGCCACAAGCAGAGAAACAGAACAATGAAGAGGCATCGCTACACGCGACATCGCGCCTTCAGGCGAAATCTACAGCTTACAATGGCGAGGTTGTCGGAAAAGATAGGCAGCGATCGCTTCGAGCCGAGCGCCTTTCAAATCGAGCCGGTGTCTGTAACTATTCCTGACTTGGCCGCAGCGTTCGACGGGTATAAGATCGCCAGCATCGCCGATATCCATTTAGGCCAGTGGATCAGCCCTGCGCGCTTCGACGGCGTGGTTGGCCTGATCAACGAGCAGCAACCTGACCTTGTCGCCATTATCGGTGACCTCTTCTCGTACGAGGTTGATCGGCTTTCGGAGGAAATGGTGCGATCACTGAGCAGGCTATGTCCAAAGGACGTAAGCGTCGCGGTCCTTGGGAATCACGACCACTGGGTCGGCGAGGCAGCGGTGCGAGAGATACTGAGACGCAGCGATATCCTCGACGTGAGCAATGACGTTCACTCGGTGCGTCGAGGGGACGCAGCGTTGCACATCGCCGGCGTCGATAGCGTTATGCTCAACAAACATCGCTTGGACGTTGTGCTCGCCAAACTTCCGCCGTCGGGCCCCGCGATTCTGTTGGCTCATGAACCAGATTTCGCCGACGTTAGCGCAACAACGGGACGATTTAGCCTGCAGATATCGGGTCACTCGCACGGCGGGCAACTCATCATGCCTGGTATCGGGACTTTGGTGCGAGCGCCGCACGCCAGGAAATACCCGCTAGGGCGATATCAAATCGGCGACATGGTCCAGTACACAAGTCGCGGCCTCGGCACCAACGTGCTCTGGTTACGGGTTAATTGCCCACCTGAGATCACGATTTTTACTTTAGCCTGCGCAGGATAGAACGTCAATGGAAGACAAAACGAAACGCAATTGGCGTTTCTTGTATCGTACGCTCGTAGTGTGGGTCGGCGAAGCTGCCGGCCTCACACTTCTGGCACACGTGATTCCAGGACTGAGCCTTAACAGTTTTGCCGCAGCACTCGCCTTAGTAGTGGTTCTAGGAATTGCTAACGCACTTCTGTGGCCGATATTGACGCAATCGACGCTGCGGTTCTTGACGTACACCTTTGGAATAGGAGTGCTGCTGCTCAATGCGTTGTTAATTTGGTTTACAAGCAAGCTGGTGCCAGGCGCCAGCGTCGAAGGACTTGCCCTTGTTTTGACGGCGATGGGGTTAACAGCGATTAACGTAGTTCTCGCTAGCCTGCTTACAAACAACGATGATGCGTGGTATTACCGCAACATTCTACGCAGAGAGATCAAGAAGACCGTAAGAGCGATTCGGACAGAGCGCAAAGGCACTGTATTCTTGGAGATCGACGGCCTTGCTGAATCGGTACTTCGCGGAGCGATCAACAATGGATACCTGCCGACGCTCGCCAAATGGCTCGCGAGTGGAAGCCATAGCATTACCCCGTGGGAAACGGACTTGTCCAGTCAAACCGGCGCCAGCCAAGCGGGCATCTTGCACGGACATAACCAAGATCTTCCAGCATTTCGGTGGGTCGAAAAAGAACACGGCAACAGAATCATGGTATCGACGGGCCTCTCTGACGCGCCTGAAATCGAAACGCGAATTTCGAATAGGCGGGGGCTTCTGGTAAAAAACGGCGCGAGCCGTACAAATCTCTTTTCAGGAGACGCTGCAGACAATATCTTCACCTTCAGTCGATTGAAGGAGATGAGGCACTTCTACACCAAATCATGGCTCTATTTGTACTCAAACCCCTCAAACATCCCGCGTATTATCGCGCTTTTTTTCTGGGACATCTTCGAAGAGTTCGTAGGTCGCGTGCGGCAACTCGTTTTCAGAGTGAAGCCACGCCTGATCAAGGGGCTTTTTATTTACTACTTGACCCGCGCCGCTGCGAACGTTTTTTTGCGCGAGGTCACTACTGATACGTTGGTCGGTGACCTGATTGCGGGGCGCATCGATGTGGCGTATGCGACTTACGTTGCGTACGATGAAATAGCACACCACAACGGAATTTCAGACAGCGCCTCACTTCGCGCACTCAAGCAGCTAGATAAACAGTTTCACCGACTTGAGCTAGCGACAGGCTACGCGCCACGTCCTTATCAGTTGGTCGTGCTCTCTGATCATGGCCAAGCGAACGGCGCGACGTTCAAGCAGCGCTCTGGCCACGATCTCGAAAGTTTAGTGAGGCATTTGATGGGTGACGGGGTCAAAATATATAGCGCCCTTGACTCAAATCTAGACCACTTTGGCCAAGCCGTAGCTGATCCCTTTCTTCAGCGAAAGGACTACGTGACGCAAAAAACGTCGCCACTCGTTGACTTAGTCAGACGCAAGGAAAAAGAGCGCTCCACGCGTCGTGAAGAGGCACAGGCTATAATATTGGCTTCGGGCAATTTGGGTCTGATCTACCTCACAGATTGTCAGGAGCGCATGAGCTACGAGCAGATTAGTAGCGCCTTCCCCCTGCTCATCCCAGGACTTATCAGGCAAGAGTGGATAGGTTTCGTCATGGTGCGATCGAATGCGCACGGACCTCTTATCGTTGGCAGCCACGGCACGTACTTTCTGCGGGACGATCATTTCGAAGGAGAGGACCCGCTCGCTAATTTTGGCCCACACGCAGCTGACCACTTGCGGCGCACGGACGGCTTCCGGCACGCGCCTGACATCTTGGTCAATAGCTTCTACGACCCTCAAAGCGACGAGATCGCCGCGTTCGAAGAGCTAATCGGGAGTCACGGCGGTTTAGGTGGCACCCAATGCTCGCCGTTTGTGCTGTGTCCTGCAGAATGGGAGCTGGGTCATACAGAGATCATTGGTGCGGAAAAACTGCATGAATTGCTTAAGAGCAAATTGAACTCAGAACAGGCACAGCAACAGACTTCGTGATCCACGTGCTTGCGGCCCCGATGCGGCGTATGTCAACGAACCCAAGCAGTTCGAGCTCCTGCGCTAAAATTGACAGCCAGAATATATAAGATTATAAGGGCCATCAACAGACAGCTTTCATTATTTACCTTGACAATCTAAACTGTGTGGCGGCCTATCATAGGGACACACTGCCCTCCCTTGCTCGGGCAAGGGGACGCGTTCCTTGAAAAAGCCGGTAGAGGTGCGTGTCTTCCTTGTCGAAGTGCATGTTGAGATGAAAACGAAACGCGGCGGTGGCCCTAGCTGTTTTTGAGGGTCGCGTGAAGAGTACGACCGATCCAACTCGTCAAATGCCACATCCAAACCCCGGTGGTCTTTCTCATAGGCTTCAGCGACCAGGGGGCGACATTCTGAAGTCGGGGGAATACAGCCTGCAATTGAGTCGCGAAAAAAAGCAAAATTGGAATTGCTTTTGTAGAAAAAAAAGGGAAACGTGTTTCACCTCAGTCTGAATATCTCGAATGTCGCCCGTGAAAGGCGTCACAAAGGAGTTGAAATACAATGGACAAACCTGAAGGTTTACCAATGCCGGATATAGAGGGCTTGGAAAAAGCCGGAATGATGATGAAGACGATTTGGGACAAGCTTCCCGACGAAGCGAAAAAGGCACTCGCGATGATGGCGCTCGACCAGCGCGTTCTAATGAACGAAATTAAGATGAAGCACATAGAGCACCAAAACGACATGCTCAAGACGCTGAAAACGTGGGTAGAGAAGATGTGAGCGCGGCTCACATCGCCTTTATCCACAAGCGCCTTTTTTAGGCCATTTAGCATCGCAGTGGCTATTATTGCGTCAGTCGAGGCTCCGACTCGGGTTCAAATCGCGACTCGGGCGCTTTATTTCCTTAATAGAATCGTTGGCGCTGTTATTTGCTTCTAAGAATTGTAAATTATAGTTTTTCATGTCGCGATCCGCCTTATCGCCCTTTATCTCGCGGAGCTCGCCTTTTAAGTCGCGCATATTCAAAGCTAACCTTAATGCGTCTATTGTTTCGTCAGCGCGGTGAATAATTTCGTCTTTACCTTGCAAGGTTGCACGCAGGCGTATTACTTCAATATTATCTTGTGTATCAGGTTCGACAATGCGATCTTCGAGATAGGCAGTCAGAGCTTTAATCGTTAGGGCAGAACGGGTTACGTTATCGCGCTCCGCACGTTTGATGATGGCGTCTAACAGTTCGACGGGTAACGTGATAGACATACGTGATAGCGGCATACAAACCGAGATATACAGCCTTGTTTCGTATTAAGCTATTGATATTGTAGTACTAGCGTAAGCAAATGTTTTTTCAGGTAACGGCACGAGTAGATCTTTAAGCGAAGTGTGTAAAATGAACTCACTCCAGACCAAGGTAATGGCGGTAATCGTAGTCGTCATGCTAATGTTCGGCCTCTTGGCTTTCTACCTGGCCGGATGGATATAAGCGAATACCCGCGAATCTGACGAGCATATCCAGATGCGGGCATAGTATTTAGCACGACTTAGACAAGATTAGAAACGCGCAGCATTGTGCGTCGTTTTTGTAAATTGTCGCAGCCGCACCGGCTAGTTCGCGATACTCGCGCGGCAATCTGATAATCGGATACGCGTGCGACGCTTTCGCGCTTTGAACGTTTATTTTGTGCGTGCAGATCGATCGCATACATCTTACACCGCGTCGTTTCCGCATAACGATTGCGATTCTCGGAGCCAGATTTTCGGAGGCGGCAAAAAGAAGGATGTATGCGCGATAGTTCGATGGCCTTACGTATTAGCGTGTAGCGCACGGGGGACAATAAGGTTTACGCAACGAAAAAAAAGATCACGAAGGAGAAATACGCAAAAGCAGTGTGCTCATCGAGGGAATAGAGCGCGCTGCGCTGCGACAGGTGATGTGCACACGCCTGAAAAAGGAGAACGACAAACTGAAGACAGAGAACAAGGAGTTGGACCGCTGATACCACTCGATACTAAAACAGCTCGAGTAACGTCCCAAGAAGGCTAGCTTCTGACAATCCTTTCACGCAACGAAGGTCGTTACGCGGCCATAGGCTTCAATCTCCCGCCTTAACACCTCAAAAGCGATGCCGAAGGTTTTGCGCGCATAGCGCACGCCGCAACCTCATATATTCGCGCCTTGAGCAACTATCAAAAGTCTCAGAAGCCACGATACGTGCGCGGGCGGGATGTACGGAGCACTGCGCAATCGCCGCGTTTGCGCTAGAGACAAAAAAAGATTGACAAGCCCTTTGCGGGCCCATCGTTTCAAGCTTACATTACTGGTATTTTTGCGCCTTTCTCACGTTCTACGATCGGTAGCGTAGCCCTCAAAAGTCCATCACTGAACGTAGCGTTTGCCTTGTCTGGGTCAACGGCGTGCGCAAGTGGCCAGCTCCAGGAGTATTTCTTGTCATCTCTCGGCGCTCTGACAGAGAAACTGTGCTTGGAGGCTTCAAATTCGACGTCTTTCTTATCCACGCCGGGCAGTTCGACTTCGATCGTGTAGGCGTCCTTCTCGTGACTCACAGAAGCTCTCGGCACACTAGGATGTCTTTTTTTTTCCACCATGCATAATCACCGCGGAAACGTTCATTTTAGATCCTTAAATAACTTTTCCAGGCTTAACGGCCTTCGGTGTGACGTTATGGCTGTAAAGAGTTTTGTACAACTAGTCAAAGATGTAGTGAGTAATCCTCGGTTACTCAAAACGGAGCGTTATCTGCGAGTTCATTCCAAAAAGTCCGAATCGCATACATAGACCCTTCCCAAGTCGGGAGGGACTGGTAGCGTTTGCGAGCCGCTCGGCTCATTTCGAGCAAGCATTGCCGATTCTGCGTTAATTTACTTCAATAACTCATGAGCACTAACGCATCTCCTGGCGATATAAGCAAACCGTCACGACCGTGTGATGATTTCTCCCGCTGCCCCCGGATGTCGACGGGTTGGAAACGGCGGCCGTGCTCATGACAGAGCGTCCGCAAGCGCGGGAAGACTTCGTGTTGCAGGGCGTTGCGCTCCTCAATAAGGTCGCCAAACGTGGAGCTGACGAAGACACGAAAGGTGCGTGAGGATTGGGCCATGTCTACTACCTACGTGTTGGATTTGACGATAGTGAACCCGACCCGGGCTCAAACGTCTGGGATGCCACGCACGAGGTCGTGATCCTTTTCTTTTTCCTCCTCGGACAGCTTGTCCCAGGGGATCAAGAGTTTATGCAGCTTCTTGGCACGATCCGTCTCGACGGCATAAGCACGACGCTGTGGCCCTTTAACTCATACGACATCGACGTCCTGACAGGCGGCTCACATCATTTCGTGAAAGAGCTGGCCCCTCAAGAAACGACAGACCTCAGCTTTAACGTTTCTGCGGATCACACCGGATGGGCCTATCTGCACGTCACGGCGAAGGAGGCTGAGAACGGGGTTCGATTCCAGATATTACGACGTCAACAATCATTGTGGTCAATTCGTGGAGCGTGTATGGTGTGGATCGAACTAAAGAGAGAAGTGCGTGAATGATGATTGGTCCGGCGACAAGGTCCTCTATAAACGCCGCGTCAAGGTCATGGCGTAACTCCGCGCGGTCTTGCGCTCGTCTAATCAAGAGCTCAAGCTGCCGATTGCGTTCCT
Source organism: Methanobacteriota archaeon (assembly GCA_963720465.1). Lineage (GTDB taxonomy): Archaea > Halobacteriota > Bog-38 > Methanoflorentales > Methanoflorentaceae > Methanoflorens. The sequence continues at coordinate 1,672,702 of OY970393.1, read as the reverse complement.
CAAAGAGCCGGGCATAGAGCGTGCTGAACAAGTTAGGATGTTCGTAAAGCTCACCAACAATCCTCAACCATACTTTTACGTACAGCCGGTTGGCTTGCCGCGAATACGCACGAACGGTGTCGCGTAGAAACGCCGTTGCATCTTCACGGAAGTTCCCAGTGTCGACGATCGGAACCTCCACGCGGAGCACTTTCAGCGCGTCAAGGAGGAGAGCCTCCTTCGACGACCACCGCCGGTAGATCGCCGTTTTACCCACACCCGCTCGGTTCGCGACCGCTTCGATGCTCAGGCCATCAAATCCCTCTTCGGCAAATAACTCAATCGCCGCTGTGAGAATGGCTGAGTGCACCTCATTGCTTCGCGGACGGCCAACAGGCCGTGGGGGTTTGGGTTCTTCAACACTCATAGTATCAGTGTTCTCTTTCGATTTTTCTTGCTTTTAAGCGCTTAGTCATCATTGATATATGATATCGATACAGAATCGTATTATATTATGATTTGTAATATAGTTTGCGGTTGCAATTTGTGCGTAAATTAACAAGGCTGTGCTCTTTCTTGTGATGAGTGAAAGCAGGGCATCGAGTTATGTGTTTCTTATGAGATATTGTTCTGCTGTTGCAGCCAGATTCTTAATTTGAATACTTTTTTATGAGTTGTTCGTAGGTGGGTCTTAATTATAAGAGATTGAGCGAAAGCTTTATTACTTATAATATAATACGATACCGTATCGATACTAATTTTGTATCGACATAAAAATGCAGGTGTTGCTGAAGCTTACGCGGAGACGCATTGGCTGCTGCACTTCGCCAGGAGAAAACAATATGGAATACAACAAAAAAACAGATTCAGAAGGTGAGTGGAGTTTATGAATGATGAAAAACGGAATTTTCCCTTTGAGGCAACCGTTACGCCGGATGTGCTCGGCCGGGGGCGCCACTGGATTACCGTGCGGCTGAAGAACGTGTCAACGGAGCGCTTCGTCGACATAAGCGCGACGCTGTATGCCTACAACTCGTACGATATCGACGTCTTGCCGAGCGGCGAGTTCCATTTCGTGAAAGAGTTAGCCCCACAAGACACGGAGGTGCTCAACTTTCACGTCAATGCGAGCCACACCGGATCGGTCTATCTGGATGTCTCGGCGTACATCGACGGTGCTTACGTGAGCTGGTTCTCCCCATTTTATGAGATTCGCGTCACTGAGGATCCCGCCGAGATCCAGATGTTCTTCGTGAATAAGCCCTATTGGGCACTTAACGAGATGATCAAGACGGAAACGGTCGTGCACGCCCACCGCGACGTGTCGGATCTGCGGCTCGAAGTCAGCGTAACTCCCCCGTCGAAAGCCGTTAAGCTCATAGACGAGACCGATATCGACTTCATAAAAAAACACGGCATAAAGCGATTCGAAAGCAAGTACTTGGCGATTGAAGACGGCTTGTACCACCTCACCGCGCGCCTTTATCACGAACAGAAGCTCATTAGCACCAAGCGGACAACCTTCTACGTTAAGCCCAGTTGAGGAGTGAATCTGTATCTCGTCGGTGGACGCTACAGTTTGTGTTGGGTCGCACCCCGCAGATGTTAGGGGTGTTATCCCCCCCCTTTTTTGCGAGCAGACCCAAAAAAAATCCGAGGACGCACCACGGCGTCGAAGACCCGTCCGTTGTGGGAGCCCTGCGCTGTGAGGCCCTCCGAGTAAGTCACTCGCGAAGGCGCAAACTCTTATATTCTGGATACCAGTTCCAGCTCCGTCGTCTATGCCGGAGATTTTCGTTTCCACGGTTATAAAGGAGACTTGACGCAAAAATTCGCTGAACGCGCCGCAGAAGTCGATCCGGTGGTGTTCATCTGCGAAGGCACTAGGATCAATGATCGGCCTACTTAAGTGAAGAAGCGGTGCGAGACGCGTCCGCAGAAGTGATCAGCAAGACAGACAACCTTGCTGTCGTCAACTTTCCTGAGCAAGATACTGACCGCATGCGTAGCTTCTTTCAAGTCGCACAACAAACTGAGCGGGCTCTAGTCATCAACCTCAAGCAGGCCTATCTCCTCAAGCTCTTCGAGGAGAGCGGGATAGTAGCGCCGAAAATCGATGACGAACTTTCGGATATACATTCCACGGGAAAAAAAGGTTCGAGACGACCGGTTTGCTGAAAATTTGCAGGAGCCCACTATAGCACGTGGCAGCGCCCTTTCCTCACTTTTCCTAAAGCCGTCACGGCCCAAGACCTTCGACAGAGTCAGGGCGAATGCATCTGCCGCTGTGATTTCTATGAGCTAACTGAACTCATTGATGTAAAGCCTGAAGAGGGAGCAAGTTTAATCGGAGCGCAAGTTGCCCGCTTTTTTAAAGAAACTGGTATAGCGAGTCGTGTTACACTTTTTGTCGTTGTTATGCGACCAAGCAGAACAGCACGTGGATTCTCCGAATGCGGATTGCTGTCCTAGCACAGCGTTGTCAAAAAGGGGCAGCGATGGAGTGGGCTGATCTTCGCAGCAGAAGCAACGAGTCCTATCAGCACGAGCGCACTGATAATAGAAGTGTAGTGGCTGATAACGCTATTACTGCTGATAATAGCAGAACACAAAGCGTCTTAGATTCGAGCCGACAATCACCACTTTTAAGATGAAGAAAAAACAAGCTGATCCTAATTAAGAGAGATTGAGATTCTGCTCTGAAAACATCAAACCACGGCGACAGCGCGCCACCACGGAAGAGCTCCTCAAAAGAAGACATGACTATTACTGACCTCGCACTGATCGCCATTCTTGTTGCGGATCTAATTTTCGCTATCACCATTGTCTTTTTTGACACGAAAAATCCGGCTGATGTCTGGGCCTGGTTGTTGGTCCTTTACTTCTTACCCGTTCTCGGGTTTGTTCTCTACATATTCTTCGGCCAGAATTACCGCAAAAAGAAGATGTTTCGGTTGAAGCACGATGCGGATATGGCCTTCAGGCGCCTCATCGAATTGCAGAAAAGTGAACTGAAAGCAAGTGAAATCCCGGCGACGGATCATCTTCCTGCCGCGTTCCGCCGTATGGTGTTGATGCTAATCGAAGACGGCGCTTCAATACTCACGACGAACAACCAGATCAAGGTGTACTCGGACGGCAGTGAGAAATTCGCAGATCTGATTGCGGCGATCAACGCAGCCCGCGATCACGTCCATCTCGAGTACTACTTATGGAGAGATGACGCGCTCAGTCACGAGATGCGAGAAGCGCTTACGCAACGCGCGCGTGCGGGAGTCGAAATCAAGCTCTTGTGCGACGGGTTCGGCTGTGCGCCTCTGCCTCGGCATTTTTTTGATGAGTTGAAGAATGCGGGGGGCCAAGTGGCGTTCTTCTTCCCTTCGCTGCTACGATTCTTGAATCTTCGGTCTAATTTCAGAAATCACCGTAAGATTGCCGTTATTGATGGTAAGATCGGCTTCGTCGGCGGGTTCAACATCGGCGATGAGTACCTCGGAAAGGTCAGGAAATGGGGATACTGGCGCGATGCCGCTGTGCGAATTGCCGGATCGGCGGTTTTGTTGTGCCAACTCCGGTTCTTCTTCGATTGGAACTATGCGGTAAAGGAGCAGCACCTAGAGGAGCGGCACCTCGACTACGAGCACCGCTATTTCCCTGATGTCACCACGCCCGCTGGCGCGTCCGTGCAAATCGTCTCAGGGGGGCCGGACACCTATTGGAACCCAATTAAGGAGTCCTATCTGAAGATGATCAACTCCGCGACAGACACCATCTATCTTCAGACCCCGTATTTCATCCCTGACGACAGTGTTCGGGACGCACTCCGAATTGCAGCACTTTCTGGCCTTGACGTGCGTATTATGATTCCAAACCGACCAGATCATCCCTTCGTGTACTGGGCAGGGCTTTCCTTCGTTGGGCAGCTGCTCGACTCGGGCATCCGGGCGTACACCTACGACAACGACAACGGGTTCCTTCACGCAAAGACGATTGTAGTGGACGAGGTGGCCGCATCTGTCGGGAGCGCAAACTGGGATAGGCGGAGCTTCGGTCTCAACTTTGAGACGAACGCAGTTATTTATGATACCACTGTTGCGCGCCGCTTAAAGGAGGCGTTCGTCAAAGACATGGGCGTTTCTACCGAGCTTACCCCTGAACGTTATGCAAACCGCTCCGTAATCATTAAACTTAAGGAGTCGATCGCGCGCCTGTTTTCAGGTTTGCTTTAGCCCAGGAGGACTTTCGACGGAGAGTTCGACTGGGTGCCGGCTTGAGGGGGGATTGGGACCACCTGCTGGCGCTTCCCGTTGCGGATCTCCAACTTCAGAGTGCGAAAAACGCTCCTGAGAACAATGCCTAGCAAGGCGAAAACCGCGAGATTGAACTCGGTTTATAGAGTGATCGCATCTTTTCTTTCGTCTCACTGTATCCGTGTGTGTGATCGCCAATGCACCAAAAAAACCTCAAAACGCTTTTCTGTGAAGAAAAAAAAGGGGAGGCGTGCTCCCGGCGCCCTGCGTTGACCACGAACACAAGTCCGCACAGAGCGACTGCCCGCTCATTACTGAACAAAGAACAGGTTAGACCTCTTACGCGCCTGCGCCTTTCGCTGCTTCCGCAGCCTGCTGCAGCGCCTCTTCACTAACTTGGTAAGTGGTGATGTCGCCGCCCAGCTTCTTTAGCTCGGCACTCGTCGCTGCGGCCTCATTATCAGGGACGAGTACTCCAACAGCTGCCCGCCCGGCATCGAGATGTTCACCGAGAAGCCGCAAGTCTTCATCAGACATGCCAAGCCCACGATGGACGAAGCTGCCGAGAATGCCTCCGACGATAATGCCGCCCACGACGCCGGCGAGAAGGGCTAGCCCTCCTGAAAGCACCGTTGCGATAATGCCGAGAACCAGACCGACGCCTGCGCCTCTGGTGGTCTCTCGCGTACCTAGTTTATGCGCTTTGATCTTACCGTCGTTGTCCTTAACTAGGACGCCGACCGCTCCCCTTTTTATCTCGTCGTTCGCTTTTTCCCATCCTTTGAGTTCTCCGGCTGCCCGGTCGGCGGCGGTTTCATTCGGGAAAATCGCAAGGACAAGCTGTTTATACATTGCTGCTATGCTATCTCCTCCTCATTTTTAAGATAGATGCATAAGTCGCGTCGGATTCTTATGCTTTTCCCGTCTTCAGCGTGGTTATTTTCATTTTTTGCATACACACGGAGGACTCTCCACTCGGCACTGCAGGTCCTGACAGCGTGGAAGTGCATCGTTTCCCGGAAAAATCGGCGACGCTTGCTGCCCCGACAACTGCGCAATGCCTTCCAAAAGGCTACAGAGCATTTACCGGAAAGATGATTTCTCGTATCCGCATCTGACTTTGCTCAGGCTGCTCGGTCGTATTGACCTCGTAGACTGTGATCCGTTCAAGTAGCGCGCCAAAAAACGCCTTGCGAAGCCTTCGTTTGAACGGAGTGCTTACGAGCAGGTGCGGATTGAAATAGTCGTGGCGTTCAAGAATGGACAATGCCTGTGCCGCTGTGAGCTCTCGAACGAATTCCGGATCACTTGCGTCGCGTTTTAAGATGATCATCTTTTTAAGCGTCGTCAAGGGCAGGATGCGTCCTTTTCCGATTGCCAGTCGAAGATCGACGACGGCGCGGCCTTCGCCGTCAAACTCCGCCCGTTCAACCAGCCAGTCGAATTCGCTCCAGATCTTAGCGAGGTCAGCGCGTATGTAAAAATTCTTTTCCGAACTATAGGCGAGTATGTCTGGCCCGTAGACTCGCGCGAAAAACCAGTCATCTGAAACAACGCGTACCTCTGGATGCCTCAACAAACCGTACGTGTGTGTCGTCTTGCCAGCTCCTGGTTCACCGAGAATGCACATGCCTTGCCCGTTCACGTCGAGGCACGCGCCGTGCAGCGAATAGATGTCGTGTTCGTCTTCGAGGACATCTCCTGCGACGCTCAACGCCAGCGACTTGATCCAGCCGTAGTAGTCGAAGTTTAAGAGGAACGCGGTCTTAGATCGAGGGTCATAGTACACTTCATTCGTCTCTTCTGCCGGGCCGGTGACGACATAAAGGCGTCCGTGCGACCGTATGTTTTGCGACATAAAATAGAAGCTTTCGCCCCAGCGAGTTGCGACCGATTGCGTGCCAGTGAGCAGCTTAATACAGCACCCGTAGACGTCCGATTTGACCTCGTACACAACTTGGGCGCGGAACTGATCGGCCAATTCCTGCTTGCGTCGGATTGATATGAGCTTTATTACGTAAGACACGTTCAAGGCCTCCCGCGCCGCGGGCACCACGCACGTTGCGCTGCCGCTCTACCGCGCGGTTGCTTTGAGCATTGCATTACATCGGCACGTACGTCAAATATCAACAACGATCTCATTTCTTCTAAAGATGCCCGGTATGAACGGCGGGTTGTATAACGCGACAACAAAGTTTGATTTTGGCACAACGCCATTCCTCCGAGCCAATCCCTCAGTTCTTCGGTTTTCTGAGCCGCAAGCTTCTCGTGCACACGCCCTGCGAATCGTATTGTGGCGGTTCTCCGGCTCTCAACGACCTTAAACGTGATCCGCTTGTCTAGTGGCTCCGGCAGCGTTTCGAGCGCGAACCTCGACGGCATGGCAAAGGAGATTCGGTGAACGCGTTCTCCCGCTTGTTCTTCGGTTACAGGGGCAGTCATCGATATCTTTTCTGACGTCACAGGAGCCATCATAGGGATTTCCTCGGAGCCCGACAATTTTTCCTCGGAAACCGGCGCCGTCATAGCGATTGATTCCTTTTTTCTGTTTCCTCCAAAAATGCTTGAGCAAGAATCTCAAACCCGTTCCTTAACGCTCCATCAAAATCTGATTCGACGTCAATTTGGGCTAGGATATATGCTGCGTACGTTCTAATCTCAAAACTATCTTGCTTTTTTTCAACCTTGTATTGGGGAGTCTCAACCACAGTCGTGTGCTCCATTTTCTGCTTTTTTGAAGATTGCGAAAGAAATAATTGCACGCCGTGATATGTTTTGCCCTGCACGAATGACACTTTCGGTTCACGAGCTTCCGCGCCGTACTGCCCCCGCGCACGTTATCTACGCTTTTTTAAAACGATGATGTCGAATTGTGGCAAGCACATATTTCTGTGCCGATCGCCCCGCAGCACTGGCTGCCCGTTCGCGTTCTCAAGATCGACGAGCAATATATTAATCGTTCCGCCGTTAAGATATATCCCACCATTCATGGAGCTTTAAAGATGGAGATCGACATCAACATCGAGGCACACGATCTTCTCTGGCGCAGTATGTCTCTCGGGATCAAAAAGGCCTACCGCGAAAGCTACGGCGTGGCGCGGGACCAGCTAGTCGACAAGGAGGTACAGCGCCTAACTGAAGCGGGCTATGTTGTGAAAAGCGACAAAGGCGTCGAACTCACGCCGACCGGGAAAGAGTTGCACAGGAAAATGACGATGATCTGTAAGAAGTCAGAGTAACGTCGACGGTTGCTCGACGAACGCGGCCTCAACGATCGGCTTGATCTCATCGATCAGTCGAATCGCTTCCTCTTCTGATTCGGCACGGTGCACGTCTACCCGCCCGCTTCTATACAGCGTGAACGTGCATCCCTCGTGGGAAAATCGTGCAACGCCGAGCCTTGCCGAGCATTGTGCGATACCCTCCAAGAGCTTGCACAGCGCTTCCATGGAGAATCCTTTTTCAAAGTGCGCCTGTATGGCCAATCCCCCACCAACACACGGCCTCAGCGTCTTGACGCTATATTTCCCACTCATGACATTCCACTTGCGTCAATTTACGTTAAAGATGTCAGCCTTCGACGAGGCGAGCTAACGCATTCCGGATAAAAAACTCTACGTCGGGGCAGGCTCTCTGAGTTTGAACTGCAGCCGGTATAGTGCGTCAATGCGCTCGAGCGTTTCAGCGTCGTCTGGACCCTTATCGTCTCGTATCCGCACGATACGCGGAAATCGCAGCGCGAAGCCCGAGGCATAGTTCGGGCTTTTCTGAATCTCGTTGAACTTCACTTCGAGCACGATCTGTGGTTCGAGATCCACCATACGCCCGTGCTCGCCGATGATGAGGGGTTTTATCTGCTCTGTCAGTTCTTTGAGCTGTTCATCGGAAGCACCGCTCGAGACGCGCCCTACCGGCACCCACTGCTCGTTGTCCTCGTCGTGCGCGGCGAGCTCGTACGAGGTGATCCAGCCGGCCTTTCTTCCATGGCCGTACTCCGCGGCGATGATGATAAGGTCGAGGCTCTCGAGGGTCTCCTTGAGCTTCACCATGTTCCGCCCGCGAATGCCCGGGCTATAGTCGGCGTCGAGATCCTTCGCCATCAGCCCCTCGTGTCCCGCATCGATCGACTGCCTAAAGAACGCAGCCACGGCTTCGGGGTCGTCGAGGATCTTGAATTCAGAGGGCGTGCATCGCTTATCGAGCGGCGCCACCGTCTTCTCAAGGAGTGCGCGTCGCTCGGCAAAGGATCGGTCGACGAGACTTTCTCCGTCTAAATAGAGGATATCAAAGGGGCGCAGTTGCATCGGGATCTGATCGCTGAGCTCTCTGACCCTGTACTTACGCCGGATGCGGTTGAGGACGTTTTGAAACGGTATCACCTTGCCAGTGTCCTTGTCCACGGCTATCGCCTCGGAGTCGAGGATGAGCGAATTGGCGTGAACGCTTTCGTTCACCGCAGCGCGGATGTCAGGGAGCGCCTCGGTAAGGTCCTCCATCTTGCGAGAGAAGAGCTTAATCTTCGGCCCGGTCTTGTGGACTTGAATTCGCGCCCCGTCATACTTCGTTTCAAATGCTGCCCGGCCGCCCATCGCGTCCAACGCTTCGGTGGCGCCGGCGACGTTCTGCGCAAGCATGGGCCTGACAGGTCGCATGGGTTCGATATTGAGCGCCTGTAACCCTGATAGTCCCTCTGTTTTGGCGATTCGCGCGACAAGACCGATGTCATTGGCGAGCATCCACGCGCGCCGCACCACATCGGCCGGCACGCCGAAGCTCTGGGCGATAGCATCTTCAGTTACGCCTTCCTTTGAGCCAGTGAGGAGGTTGCGAGTGGCAAGACTGACGACATAATACGCCTCTCTCGGCGCGGCCCTGCTTAACAGACTCGAGAGCATTCGCTGCTTCTTCTGGGCCGACCCCTTTCCCGTCGTCGCGGCCAGCTGTTCGAAATAACGGTACAGATCGGCCACAGTGAGGGGCTCCTCAAACGCTGCAAGGCTCATCGCGACTTTCTTCCCGAGAAGCTGTTCTGCAGTTTTGCCGAGATGCCCCGTGTCGCGATAGCTCTCAACGACCTCCTCGCTGCTCTTGCCACTGATGTTCGCAATTACTTTGACCAGCGTCTTACCAGCCACGCCGATGTCGCGCGTGTCCCACGCCGGAAATATGCGACCGGTCAGAAATGTGCAGACAATTTCGATATCGTCTTCAGAAGCGCCAGTCAAAAAACCAGCTATGATTTCAGCCTTCTTAAGCCTCGACGAATAGGCGCTTAGCTCATCGAACAGGGAGACAAGCTGCTTAAAATACATCGCATAATCAATATGGCCTGAAGTGCTTAATAATAGCGGCGCGCGGTGCGACAGGCTTGGCTAAAAGGCCAAATCGGAGCTCTGACTCAGTTGCCCATTTGGTGTCTACAGGCTCAGGCTAAAAAGCCCTGTCGCGCAAGCCAAAACCGAAACGCCAAACCGACGAACAGGGACCGACGGGTCCCCTCCGCGCCCAGCGTTTAATACGATGGCTAGCAGAGGGCGGCGCTCGTTTGCGCGAACGTTGGACGGGGCTCTACCGACTCCTGATTATCAGCACCGGAACCTTAGCGCCCCGCACGACCTTGTCAGCCACACTGCCGATCAGTAGACGGTCTAAACCTTTTCGCCCGTGTGATCCGATGACAATGAGGTCAATATCATGGCTCCCGGCGTACGTGTCCAGTTCTTCTGCGGGGTGTCCGTCGAGCACTGTGGTAAGGATCCGGTCTTCATTTACGCCGCGCGACGCCAGGTCTTTTTTGGCGTTCGCGACAATGTTTTTTCCCTCAACGAGGAGCACGTCGTACATGTTTTCCCACGATGAGTCGACGGGGTAGGCGGTAAACCCAGCGACGTCGAGCACGTACGCGATGTGGACGGTCGCATCGGTCAGTCGCGCGAGATAGGCCGCGTTGTCATACACGGGGGTCATCAGGTCCCCACCATCGGTTCCGATCAGGATGTTTTTGTATTCCATCGTATCACCAACGATCATACGGCTGCAGCTGCCTCTTTGACAGGCTCATACGCCTCTATCTCTGCCACTCGGCTCGTAACGAATAGCGTCACAACCACCCCCACGAATGAGATGCAAGGCGCAGTGAAGAAGACGTCGTCAAACGCCGTTGCATTCGGTAAGAGTGGGCAGGGGATTGGACCTCGTGGCGTCTGAATCACGAGCGGCGAGTCGCACTCTGCGAGGGGGGCGCCTGCTATGGTCGGTCCCAATACACCACTAGCAGTTCTGAACAGTGTGTTCATCGCCGTCGCGATACCGGTTCCCCCCTTGCACACAGATTGAATAATGATGTTTATTACCAACACCATCATAAAGCCGATGCCACTAGAGCAAATTTCTGGCTTATGCTTTGCCTCTTAATATTCGTCTAGACCGCTCTAATAACCGTTATGCAGCATATTGAGCGATAGCTTTGTATATCAGTCTGATATATCAGCAAATGTTATATATAAAAAATGACGCATGCTTGAATAATGATCGAACGAGAACCGCTTGAGCGGCACGCCCTTAAAGTGTACTCGCTCTTCGTGCTCTACTTTCTGCTCACCGAAGGCCCCATGAGCGGCTACGAACTGGCGCAACTCATAAAGGAACGCAGTCGTGGGCACTTCCGGGCGACTGCCGGCAATGTCTACCCGCGTCTTCACGAACTGAAAGAGGCGGGCGACGTCCGCGCTGAGGAGCCGACTGGGGGGCGCGAAAAGATCGTTTACGAAATCACCGAGCACGGAAGGCAGACTCTCCGAGAGGGGGCGCTCGAACGGCGCCAGCGCGTCGAAAACTTGCTCAAGATGATTGATCACGTGCTGGCCATCACTGCGCCTGCAAAACCTTTTTCATAAGCGCCAGCGCCCACATCGTCTGTCAGAAGCAGGGTGCTCAGCGGCGCCTGCAGTGCGAAGCGCGTCAAACCGAGCCATTCTAGTACCAGCGAAGCCGCGACTCGCTTACCTGATTATGCGGATAACGGTGGTCGGCGAGGGGCTCGGAGTCGGTGTGGGGACGAAGGTCGGCGAGGGGCTCGGAGTCGGTGTGGGGACGAAGGTCGGCGTTGGTGTGGGGGTCGGCGAGGGGCTCGGAGTCGGTGTGGGGACGAAGGTCGGCGAGGGGCTCGGAGTCGGTGTGGGGACGAAGGTCGGCGTTGGTGTGGGGGACAGCGTCGGTGTGGGACTCGGGGATGGCGTCGGAGTCGCTGAAGAGACAGGTATCGGGTTGGATTGGGGTCTTTGACTAAGGACGACTGCGCCTGCTATAAGCAGAAGCACGACGACGACTGCACCTATAATGAGGAGTGTCCTGCCCGAAAGCGCGCCAGTTAGTCGTTCTAGCAATAGCGGATTGTCATCCTCCTGCGGCGGTTCGTAAGGTGGCGCGTAGGCAGGAGGGGCACCATCCGTGACGGGTTCTCCGCACATGGGGCAATATTGAAACTCGCCCGGGAGAATCAACTTACAATACGTGCACAGTTTTTTCTTTGCATCCATCCCGCTGCCTCATCATTACACTATCTTTCTTCCATTCCACAAATCTACATGCATTGTAAGACAAATTTTAACTTGCCGGTCCCACAATGTCTGGCTCACCGCTGACTACTAATAGACGCTTTCGGCATTCTTGAACGGGGATCCGTGTGAGCAAGACCGAGGACCATCGCACGACACTGCGTTCACTAGCTGACTGGGATGACTTCTTGCTAAGAGAGTCGAGATTGCCAGGCCCCCGAGCAAATCTAGAGTTGGCTAGCATGGTTGCCAATGAGGGGACTGAAACCCAGTTTAGACACTTTTTGACGTTTGACGCAGAGAGATTCCCGGCCAACACACCAGGCGAGTTCCTAGCCGTATGCGGTGCGGTGGGGCTGGGGCGACTGCTCGCGCAAGGGGATTGCAGCGTCCTCGAAACGCTCCGAGAATGTGCTTCTGATTCACGATGGCGCGTCCGCGAGGGCGTGGCGATGGCCCTTCAACGCCTCGGCGACACCGATATGAGCCGGCTTCTCAGCGAAATGGAGCGTTGGAGTCGGGGCAACTTCCTTGAGATGCGAGCGGCAGCCGCTTCGCTTTGCGAGCCTCGGTTACTGAAGCAGAAAGAATACGCAAAACAGACGCTCGCACTGCTAGATCGGATTACGGCGTCGATTTCGAGTTCGAACGATCGCAATACCGACGAGTTCATGGCCCTAAAGAAGAGCATGGGATACTGTTGGAGCGTGGCGGTCGCTGCGAATCCCGCCACGGGGATGCCTTTGATGGAACACTGGTTTTCGAGTGCGGACAGGGACATACGCTGGATAATGAGGGAGAATCTGAAAAAGAAACGGCTCGAGCGAATGAACGCAGGGTGGGTGCTACGTTCACGGCTCCAACTCGAGCGTAGCTAGTCTTAACGGCACGTTGCCGCTTTTATAGATGTTGCACCGGACGGCGGCGACGGATCCTTTGGCGACGCGCGTTTCTGGCATCGTCCTGTGTTCCGAGTTACGAAAACGATTTAGAGTGCCGTGTTTGATTGACGAAGGCGCTCACTCGCTTGACAGGTTGCGCGCACATTGATCTCGTGGGCGACAACCATTCGCGAATGTCGTTTCCCGAACTATAAAAAGGGGGGCTAATGGGCAAAAGTTGCGGGGCGCGGTGTTTCTAGACCTTGCCTTGTAGCTAGGGAGGTGAATCAAGCAAGAAGCAGGCAGGTGTAAGGAAACGAGGCAACCGTGCAACACATGTGCACGCTACGCCCCGACCGAGGTAGTGCCCATTAACATGTGCTATAATGACATTCATATTTAATATAATTATCCAATAATATTTATCATACGATACTGGATGAAGTTCTTGTGCGAACTATATGCGTCGCAAAGTGTGGAATACGCGCGTTCGACCTAGCTGCGCGGATAATGGGACGCATACATAGCTCGCCGCCCGAAACTTCACTACAACGTAAAGAGTCACAAAACCGCAAAGCTGCTATTCTCGAGAACGCACGTCTATGCGCCGTGCACGACCATTACGGGAACCGAAGCCGTTCGGATAACCTTGTCAGCCACATTGCCAATGAGCAATCGATCTAAGCCTTTTCTCCCATATGTTCCGACGAGGATGAGATCGATCGCGTGGCTCCTCGCGTACGCGTTGAGTTCTTCGGCTGGGTGCCCCTCAAGCAAAACGTCTATGATTGTGGCTTCGGCTACCCCCCTCTTTGTCAGGGCCTCTCGCGCTGCGTCGAGAATCCGCCTCGCTTCCGATTTGATAATTACGTACGTTTCTTCCCACGAGGCGTCAACCGGCCGGGCACCAAAGACTGTCATGTCTAAAACGTGCGCGACGTGGACCATCGCTCCCGTCAGCTGCGCCAGATAGGCACATTGATCAAAGACCGCCTCCATAAGCGACGTACCGTCGGATCCGACTAAGATGTTAACGACGTGCATTCATCTCTTCCTTTTTTAAGCTTGCTTCTTAACCTCGCTGACCTCAGTACTTTGCTTCGCATGTGATCAATGCCGGGGCGTTTGTGTTTGGGAAGGGCTTGGTTTTGCGAAGAACTCCAGTCCTTTCTGCGACGCAAGCACTGCTTTAAGTTGCGATCGATGCGCAAAAACGTAGAGGAGGCTCCAAAAACGGCGTGGCCAAGAACTCGACGTTTGGCGTATGAGTCGCTGCAAGCGCACGTCGTCAATACCCGCTATCGAAAACATCGCACCGGCCGTATCAGCGTACTCCACTGACTCAGCGAATCCGCGACCGATATCGGCCTCATTGCTCCCCCGTATATAGACGGCGCCTTCGGAATACTGCGACCCGTTCGCAAAGAAGTTCGTCTGCCCAGAATCGACGATCGGCGTCATCGTGAAACAACGGAGATCTTCGGGCAGATTGGTATCAAACGCGAATTCCCATTTGTTTGGGTGCCACGTATGGGTCACGGGGTACAGGGACGGGTTTGGCGATAGCTCCCCTTTGACCCACTCGCTGATCGTGAGCGTTCCCCCCGTGTTAACCAGCTCTTTGTGCTCGTTCATGTATTTTCCGGCGGTAGCGACCCGCATCGTGCCCGGGGGCTCCGGTCCGGTTCGAAAGTAGTACGACGCGTACTCGCTGCGGTGCGCGGCAAACATCGTTAGCTGGCGATCGGCCCCAAATTGCGCCATAAACCAGTCCCAGCCGGGAGGGTCTGGTTTTTTCGTATTGTTTGCAGCACGCAGGACTGCAGAACGCGGATTTCCTAGGAGGAAGCCCCACTGGTGATCAAACCAGAAGAGCCCTTTATCAAGCGGAATCGTCCTCGAATTAAGGCTCAACTCGCTGCCTTGGGCTAGGGTGATATTTGGAATTGAATAATAAAGGGTACCCATACCGTCCACGCACGGCATGCAGCCGTTGTCGCCCTGGCACAGGTATTCCTTGCCTGCATCAAACGTCAGGTTAATTGAGAGCTCCACTGGCCCTTCGGCCGCCTTCTGCAGACCCCACGCTTCGACGGTGAGGGGCCAGAACGACTCTTTTCGGACACTCGCAATCCGATTTTTCCCGAGCTCGTAACGAAATGGGTCGAGACCGCAGCTGATGAGGCCGGTTGTGCCCGCGATAACGACCGGATCCGCTTGGTAGTGCCGACCGCCCGCCTCGCTTATGCCGAGTTGTAGCTCGACGACTTGGTTCTCGACGTCGCTTAGACCGAGCTCTGCAGCCAAGCCCGGCGGTAGCAGCGCTACGCGGAAGAACATGCATTCCACGCCGTATTCGCTGCCCACCTCATCCCAACAGCTACCGACGAAGAAATGCCAACCAACAGACGTTCTAAGCTGCGGCAAGTGGTCACGAGGGAACTGCAGATCCGCTGCTTTTGACATCGGCTCGAATCCCTGACTCGCGTTCAGGCCGAGAAACTTGCTCGTAATTACGTACGCCTGATGTGCAGTCAGTTTGGAGCAATGGGCTTTTAATTTTTCATAGCGTCGTTTGTAGTTCGGGTTATGCGATTGTGGGTGGGCGATTAGCCAGTCCAAATACGTGCGCATTCTGCTCCCGAACGCAACGCTGCTGTTGTTCTTGCTGAATATCTTTTCAGCAATGCTCTCAGGAATGCGGGTAGGGTCGTATGCGCTCATCCACAGCGCGTTAGCAATGTGTTCCAGCGTTCCATCGTCAAGCGTCACGTTGTCGGCGTTAACTTCATTCATCCGAATGACCTCCGCTCGCGCGTGCTCCAGATTACGCAGCAATCTATGTGCCTGACCATAAGTTCATCACCTTGGGACCTTGCCGCCTATATCGTATTCGCTCTCTCCAATTGTCTTGTCTGTAATGAGGCTCAAAGATTAAAGCGTTCCTATCTGATGTGTGCGAGACGAGGAGTTGCGACGTGCGCGATCCAACGAGTCACGCGTTAGCGCGCGAGCTGAGCGCCCGGCATTTAGAAAGGCCCAGAGGATTCAAGCATAAAAACTACGGCATAATTTCAACAGACAAACAAACCACACGTCAGGCGGATGCTGTCAGAGAGGCGCCAGAGAGTAAGAATACTTTTATGTATACACTCTATTGTGTGAGACAACTGAAGTAGGCCAAACAACATGGCGAAGGTGGATGACCTGAAAATCGCAGCTCAGACCGACAAGGGAAACAGAAGAGAAAAAAACGAAGATGCGTTTCGCGTAAATGAGCGTCTAAGATTTATCGCGGTAGCAGATGGCGTCGGAGGCGAACCGGCAGGCGAAATAGCAAGTAATTTGGCCGTTGAGCAGATTGAAGGCTACGTAACGTCGCACATCGGTGAGGGGAGCCCCCTCTCGACCCTCGACCACGCCGTGACGCTGGCAAACGATGTCATCTATCAGCAGGGTCGCGAAGACCGGTCACTGGCAGGCATGTCAACGACCGTTGTCGCGTGCCTCTTGACCAACGACCGCGTTTTTGCAGCTCACGTTGGAGACAGTCGCGGCTACCTGATAACTCTAAGTGGAATTACGCATCTGACGAGAGATCATTCGCTGGTAGCAGAACTGGTCGCCGCAGGCCGCATCAGTCCTGAAGAAGCGCGAGAACACCCGTATCGACACATAATTACTCGAGCGCTTGGCATTGACGTCCTCACGAACGTGGAGCTTGGTTCTTCTTCCTGGAACCGAGGGGATTACGTGCTGCTCTGCACCGATGGGCTTACTGATGCGATCGTAGATCAAACGATCTACGCGGTGGTTTCAGAAAAGGCCAGCGCGCTGCAAAGCAAGTGCGCACGACTCATTCAGCTCGCACGAGGCGGGGGCGGCTTTGACAACATCACGGTGGTCTTAGCAGAGCAGACCTGAAATCTCGCAAAACCAACCGAAGAGGCGACTTGTGTCCATTTAGCGGAACATTATCGAGAGTGAGACATGCCGGAACAAACGCGAATCCTCACCATTGACTGCACGCCCCCGTTTGATTTCGCATTGAGCGCATATATTCTCGCTGATGGCGACCCTCAAATTGCAAAATACGACGGGACTGCATATCGACAAGTGGTGCGGGTCGGCGGTAATTTACTGCTTGCAACCGTCGCCCCTGTAGGATCCATAGACTCCCCACAAC
Organism: Methanobacteriota archaeon; assembly: GCA_963720465.1. GTDB lineage: Archaea > Halobacteriota > Bog-38 > Methanoflorentales > Methanoflorentaceae > Methanoflorens. Next base: position 1,655,850 of record OY970393.1, on the reverse strand, counting down.
TGCATGTAACCTTGACGAGTGATCGTTCGCTCACTGATCGCGATGCAACTGAGGCACACGCTGTCATGAGTTCCGTGTTTAACGCATATCTCGATGTCAAACCGTTTTATCATGCGATCCGGAATGACCCTGTCATGGCTGAGCTCAGTGGAAGGCTCCGCGGGCTGAAACATCCGGCGACTGCGACAGTCTTTGAGGCGCTCTCCGATTCGATTATCGAACAACAGATCTCACTCAACGTGGCGCACGTTCTTCAGCGACGCGTGATAAAGGCGTTTGGCGACGTTTTGATCGTGGATGGGAATACATATTACGCATTTCCAGCTCCAGAGCGAATGGCACTCGCTTCGGTTGACAGCCTACGACGCTGCGGATTGAGCCGAATGAAGGCAGAGTACATTACTGGCATCGCCGCACGCATCGCCGCGCAATCAGTCGACTTGGAACAACTTAGAGGGTTCGGAGAGACGCAGACGATCCTAGATAGCTTGCGCTCATTGCGCGGAGTGGGCTTGTGGACTGCCGAACTCACCGCTATACGCGGCCTTAGTCGACTAGACGTCATTCCAGCTGATGATCTTGGATTGCGAAGATGGATTGCCCATTACTACTGCAGCGAAAAAACGATCACAAGCGCACAGGCTAGGAGCATTGCGGAGCAGTGGGGCAAATGGAAAGGCTTAGCCGGCTACTATCTGGTGGTCGCAGGACTTCTCAACATCGCGCCGAAAGTACAAAACGCGACGTAACGAGCGCGTTGACGCCTTTCTATCACAATAATCGTATGACACATGATCAATGGAGACAAACTCGACCCCTACGCTTCGGCGCGGGTTGCGGGCGTGTGCGACCGCACAAGGAAGGAAACGCGGTCTTATGTATGAAGACGGATTAACTTTGCTAGTATGCCAAACAGCGATTGGAGTTCGGTCGAGGAGGTTGACGTATCCGTTAAGGCGATCGTTACGATTATGAAGCGAAAGAGAAAGCTTCCGGCCCCGCTGGTCGAAGCGTACAAGCACGCTCTCGACACGAGCACGCGAGAGCTCACGCGGAGATTCTACGAACAACTGACGGTCCGCTGTCCGGAGGCACTCGACTACTTTATGGAGTAAACGCTATCAGAGCTAAAAGAGCGTAGTTACACGAAAAAGAACCGTTTTTTAGAAGCGCTTAAAGCGGTCGGGCGGTGAGTGCGGGAGGTGTGAAGCCACTGGAGAGGCTGATCGCGAATGGCTAGTCACCTGTTTTTTACCGCTGCTTCTGGACTAGGACCGTAGCTTAACCCAGAATGCCACTGGCGAGCACACCCTTTCTTTTCAGTGCTTCACATATCCCGTAAGCGTACGTCCTTAGGTGGGTTGTGCGCATATGTACTTTTTTCGAAACTTCGAGGGAAACCTCTGCAAAAACCGGAAGAAAAGTGGCGAAGTTCGTTATATACGCTATTCTTACAACTGCTCTTTTTATATGCGTTTAAAGACGTGAAGGCAGCGCGCAAGCCTGACTTGACTGCACGTAAGCACTTGGCAATACTCCTTTGTGCGCCTCATCGTCGCGATATTTCTGTTCTGCTTTCTTAGCCTAATGTTCTCTGGCGACTGGCACAAGAATATCCTGTCGGCATAATTGCCATCGTCATTGCGATTCAGAGCACGTTCATTCGGATCACTGGCGCGTAACTCACTGACAACCTACCGAGCACGTGCACAAAAGATGCTTTGATACGTTCTCTGAGGGAACGGTGAGTCGCCCGCCCTATCGAGCATGTCTGTGCAGATGTGCCTGCTCTGGAAGCTTAACCTCTGGCGCCCTTTTCCCCCTCGTTTTTTACGCTTTGGTTAAAAGAGCTGGTCGTTGTCTGGCAAAGACTCGCCAGCAGCAAACGGGGCTGCAAAAGCCGAACACGCGCCGCAAGCGCAAAATCGTCAAGTTTAAGTGAGCGACTAACTAACTGTCCTCAAAGCTGCGGGTTTCCTCGACCGCCGTTTTTAATCCAGCGCAACGTTGCTTTCGGAACAAACACAATATGGGCGCGTCAACGCAGGGAGGTGAATGCAGACGGCCAGTGACAAAGGAGATGAGTTACTAGGCGCGCGCCTATCGCCGCTGGCACGCCTTCTAGTCATCGCAGCAAGCGTCATAATCATCCTCGCCGGCCTAAAGGCGGCAGCCGAGATTGCAGCACCCATTCTTCTTGCGATCTTCCTCGCGACACTTGCGAGTCCGTTGCTCCAAGGTCTCGAAAATCGGGGGCTCTCCACGGCCCGCGCTTTGGCAGTGATGATCGCAGGAACGCTAGCGCTAGGCGGCGGTTTTGTCGCGCTCATTTACCTCTCGGTTCGCCAGCTCCTCATTCTTCCGTCAGCCGTAAACACTGGCGCGCTTGGAACCGCGAGCGACGAGCTCGCGGGCCTCGGACTTAACGGGACACTGGAACCGGCGAATATCCTCAGCAACACGTTCGTACTTCAGGCGAGCGGCGCGATCCTGCGCGCCGTCAGCAGTGCGGTCCTTCAATTGGTCATCCTGATCACATTGGTCGTCTTTTTCTTGCTCGCCTTTCCGAGGTTCCGTTCTACAGAGCTCGCGGACCACGTCGACTCGAACCCCCTATTTGCTCCGTTGCTGGCGGTGAGGCAAGACCTATGGAACTTCTTAGTCATTCGCACTAAAGTGAACGCCTTTATGGCGATTCCCGCCACGATCTTCCTCGTCGCAGCGGGCATCGACTTGGCCTTACTGTGGGGGGTCTTGCTCTTTGTCTTCAGCTTCATTCCGTACATCGGGTTCGCGTTGGCGACGATTCCACCGGCGTTGTTAGGGTGGATAGAGTACGGACCTATTGGGGCGATTGCAGTCGTCATCGTTTTTGTGATACTCAACGTCATCGCCGAATACGTGCTCTTCCCTCGATACGCAGGCAAAGGGCTCAACACCCCGCCGTGGGTCGTGCTTGTTTCGGTGTTTTTCTGGGGCTGGCTTCTCGGGCCGCTGGGTACGCTTATTGCAGTGCCGATCACGTTGTTGATTCGAGTCTTGCTGAGCAATTTTACGGAGGCGCGCTGGCTTGTGGATGTTCTTGGGGGTGACGCCACCACCATCGAGTCCGATGATTTACCGCATGTCGTGTCAAAGCAGTAGGGGCGTTCGCTTTTTCCCGTCTCGGATAGAGAATCCCAACCGTTGGCTAGAGGGTCTGCGAAATCCAATGAACTCACTCAGAGACGAGGAGCGTGCTTGTGCCGTATAGTATCCCCGCTGCGACCGCAAATACCCCGATATAGGCGGCAAACGCTTGGCTTAGGGCGGCGGCGCTCAATATATTGTTGGCTACGTAGATGAGAACCAGACCAGAAATTATGGCTATCGCGGCTATAGCAAGTCCTTTACGCCTTTGCTGTGCGATCAGGCCGATTCCACCATGTCGATTTGCTCCACAAAAACGGCTTCATTAGACACCCCGCACGTGCTGTCGCGCTCCTATGAAAACCCAGCCACAGACGCAGGCTTAGATCTGAACCCAGGTCGTGGCCAAGTGTGATCGAGGTGTGCATAGGCGCAACTTCACTGTTTTTAGACCCATCGAAAAATGAGGAGGAATTTTTTGGAGGATCCGAAAGTTCTGAGGGGGGGCTGACCTATAGTACTACCGGTTCCGTGTATACTTTTCGTATGTCATCTTCGTTCAACAAGCAGCTGAGCCTGCGGAGTCTGAACTTAATGTTCAGTAGACAATTCTTGCACACTGGATCCGCCCCCTTGTACGTCTTCCCGCAAAACTCGCACACTTTAGGGGTAGGGTCCTCTTCTATTCTCGTCTTGAGATCGTACCTGACGAGGTAAGCATTTATTGCTTGTATTGAAGCCATAAGCTCTTTTTTGCATATTGATATGCATTGATCGTCAGCATCAGTCCAGTCGGCCCAATCCGTCTGCAGCTTCTTGTAGATTTGCTCGATATCCACTGTGTCCATTAGATCACTTACCGCTGTATCGTCAACGTACTTTATTAGTCTGTCTATTTGGACGTCTTAAACGACTTGGAGGCTAAAAATTGCTTTAAATTGCATTCTCCGAGCGCCAGAGCCTTTTTTGATTGCAATTGCCATGTAACAATTGCGTGCAAGTAGCTACCCCCTCAGTTTTTGAGCGTGTGTCGAGGGACCGGCACACTCGGCGCGAGCTAACGGGCATGTCAGTCGCTAGCTTTTGTCTAAAGTGTTACAAGTAAGCAAGTTTGATTTCGATAAAAATGACGTTGACAGCGAGTCACAGCTCCCGCTCTTCGCGCTAATCAGAAAAGGCCTTAACGGCCGCAAAAAAAGAGAGGAGGCAGCGCCACATATTCAAACTTCTCCTTTGGGGCAGTGCTACCAAACTGAGGTCATGGTTCGTTTTAAGAACACTTTTTAAGGAAGCAACATCACGTGTGGCGCTGCAACAATACCGCGTTGAGCGGTCTTGGCACGTTTCTTTTTGCGCGACGGTATAAGAAGGTTTGTTACACTTGTCTGTCACGCTTTGTGTGAATGCGAAGTGCAGTGACGTGATGTCACACAACGACAGCTGCGGAGGGCAATGAAGTAGCCATGTTCAAAACTACTGCGTGCTATGCCGGGCTTGTGATGCACTTCTGAATGCGCCGAAAACGCAGCGGAAGTGGGTTGTATTTCTGAAGGAAATGGTAAACACAGATAAACTCGCGACGCCATCCTATGACCAAACCCATCCAAAAGGAGGTGAAAGAAAAATGGCAGAGAAAACGCACCCAATCTGGCTTCGCATTGTAGAGATCATCGCCGGTATCATTGTTCTTCTTCTTGCAGTTTACCTCATTTTCAATCCTAGTGTTGCTATAGCTTCACTCAGAATCATTCTAGGCGTCGCATTAGTGATCTTGGGCCTCGCCCTTCTTGTTCGCGGGGCAACATCAAAGATGCTTGCTACGGGCGGCAAAGTGATAAGCATCATACTAGGGATTATCGTGCTAGTATTGGGGGTTGCGGCTATCTTTGATACAGGGTTCGGCTCTGCGCTCTTGGTTACCGTCTTCGCCATCGGGTTATTGCTTAACGCGATTGGTAGGATATCGTACGCCGGATACGCGACTGGTGCCGGACTTCCAGCATCGGTACGAGGGGCGAGCTTCGCCCTTGGTATCATAGCGCTCATAATCGCTATAGCCGTAATCGTTTTCCCAGGGATTGGCTTTGCACTTCTCGTCGTCTTAGTCGCTGTGGCCCTGCTCTTGCTAGGGATTGAGCTCATTGTCTCTGGGGCGGCGAGCTGAAGCGGTTATAACCGCTTCCTTTTTTTCTACGGCTTCTCAGTTGCGGTTTTTTCGCGCGAAACATCAGATTCCACATTAGGCCATTTATTCAGGCGTGGTCTCTTAAGGAAAACGAGCGCTCGGGGGTTACTTAGAAGGCCGCCAAACAGGCTGCGGCCAAATAGGAACCAATATAAACCCGGCAGCACATAAAAACTAACTTAGAGTTCTAAAAATCAATGGAGGTGACAAGTAAAAATGGCACAAAGAGGTACCCCAATGTGGGCTCGAATCCTAGAGATCATTGCCGGTATTATCGTTCTTATTTTAGCAGTGTACATTCTTTTCAATCCCAACGTTGCGATAAGCTTGCTGAGAGTCCTTCTAGGCGTCGGATTGATCATCCTAGGTCTCGCTCTTGCGATCCGCGGAGCTACTTCACAGGCACTTTCGACGGCTGGCAAAATACTCAACCTCATACTCGGCATTATCGTGCTGATTTTGGGGATTGCAGCAATCGTTTACACGAGCTTCGGCGAAGCGACCCTTATATTTCTGTTCGCTGTAGCGTTGTTGCTCAACGCGATAGGAAGGATATCGTTTGCAGGCTATTCTGCGGCAGAAGGAGCACCTTCGTGGGTCCGCTGGGGCAGTATGGGTCTCGGAATAATAGCGCTCATAGTTGCTATTGCCGTCATCGTATTCCCCGGCATCGGCACTGCGCTTTTAGTCGCTTTAGTGGCGTTAGTTTTCCTCCTGTTTGGGATTCAACTCATCGTCGCAGGAGCTGGCAGTAGAAGCGGCGGCTAACCACGCCGCTTGCCCTTTTCTTTTTTTCGCAATAGGCACGAATCCTTTATGCGACAGTCTCAGTTGTTCCGTTTGCTGTAGCCATCAGCGGGCCTCTGGCACTAAGAGAACGGCGAAGAGAGTAGCGCAAAGCCAGCACTATGCGCCGCGCGGTGCAAACCGGAACCAATATAAGCGCGGCAACCCATAAATTGAATCTTGACTTACAAAGAACGTGAAGGGAGGTGAAAATTGAAATGGCTGACGAAAAAAAGAGCTCCATATGGCTGCGAATCCTTGAGATCATTGCAGGTCTTATCATTCTTGTCCTCGCCGGCTACGTCATCGCATATCCAGGAGTGGCAGTACTAACGCTCATATTATTCCTATCAATCGCGCTGATCGTTCTAGGAATTGCTTACTTCATACGAGTATTTGCAAAAGGCATTTCCGGATGGCGACGGCTACTCAACCTGATTCTATCAGTACTAACGATTATTATCGCCGCCTTGGTAATCGACAATCCGTTAATCTACGGATCACTGACGCTTGTCTATCTGTTGGGCTTAGCATTGTTGTTCGCCGGAATAGCGAGCGCTGCGCGCGGTACAGCAGGAGGCATCATCGTCGGGATACTCGGAATTATCATAGGCTTTGTCGTGATAATATTCCCAGGGCTCGGCTTGGCAACGCTCGTGTTCCTGCTCGCGGTGTTCCTGATAATCTTCGGATTAGAGTCGATAATCTCAGGCATAGTTGGGCGATGGGTCTAACCTATCTCCTCCTGCGCGCGAGCTCACGTACTTAAACGTCCGCATCGACGCACTGAACTACAAATGAGCGGAGCTTATATCAAGGCGCATGCACAGAAACGCTAATAGCCCGAAAGCACGCCTCGCGCGTCGGCGACACGCTAGAATCAAACGGACAGCTGGGCTAAGCAGAAACACTTCGCTGAAATCGCAAGCTCATTGCGGCAGCAGCGTTTACGTTCGGAACGGGAGGGTACGGCCTTCTAAGAAAATTGGCGCCCTAGATCCTTGAGACGTGTCGCCGGGCGCCAAAATTTCCAGGCGCGCCTTCGTGGCGCCTATGGAGCGGGGATACGTCCCAAACTCTCAAGCTCCTTAAGGTATTTTCGCCGCCTCGCCTCGTACGCCGTGCGATTCTTGCCAAACGGCACGTATTCCGAGACGAGCCACCCCTCCTTGGCCATCGCAACCTTCGTGCGATCAGCGAGACCTTTGAGAAAGCCAAACTCGATTAAGTCCTTCTTCCCTTCCATCTTCGCAGTCATCCACTCAATCAGGTCTGGATCATGTGTTCCGACAGTAAAAAAAGTAGCCGTCGCGCACAGGACCTTTGATAGCTGCTTGAAACGCTCCTGAATATCAGCAAAGTCCGCAGTTGATCCAGAGTACGCTCCTTTTACGATCCGAACGGTGATACCGGACTCCGACGCGCGCAAAACGTCATCACGTGAGCGGTCAAGGTATGCCTGCAGCGCCAGGCTAATACGCCGCTTTTCTGCGCACGCTGCGGCAACGTCAATTGTGTATGTGACGAGGCTTTGCCCTTCCATATCGACTTCGAATCCGACGCCACGGCGTGCCGCCTCTCGGGCGATTGTCTGCACGTTTTTCCAGCAGCGTTCATGGTCAAAGAGCGCCCCCAAAGCGCTCAATTTGACGGTTAACGATGAAGCTAACCTGCAGTTGGCAATAGCCTTCGCAGCAGCCATATAAGCCTCAACAGAGCTAGCAGCCTGGCTTTCTTCGCGCGCGTATTCCCCGAGCACGTCGATGACACACCGGATGTTTTGAGTGTTCCTCCGCGAACACCAAGCGACTGCGCTTTGTAAGTCGGGTAACGCCCATCGGCTCTGAAGTTCGTTCATCTTTGCGTTGCACAGCATAGCGAGTTTTTCCATTAAACAGTTTGCCGTCGCCGTCAAAGTGGACTGCCAATGTCTGGAGTGATGCACGAGTAACTAACCGCGACTCTGTTTGTTGTGCGGAGACTCCTGTGCATCGATCTCTTCACATAGGCTTTTACCATGTCAAAACGTATGGCGGGCCAGTGGTTTTATGGAACCTAGCGCAGTGAGAGAGAATGGCCTGGTGGCCAACTTCCACCGACCGTCAACGTCTGGCACGCGCCCAGGAATTATCATCTTAGGTGGCGCGGGCGGCGGCTTGAATAGTCCGAGCGCGGTCGGCTCGCTCCTCGCAGAGCGGGGATACGCGGCGCTCGCGCTCGCGTACTTTGGGCTGGAGCACCTTCCCGATCAGCTTCAGGAGATACCGCTCGAGTACTTCAAGCGGGCAATAGAATGGATGCGCGCGCAGCCGTCGGTTGATTCAAGCAACATCAGTCTTGTGGGCACGTCGAAAGGCGGCGAAGCTGCGCTGCTGGTAGGCGCCACCTACGCAGAGATCCGTGCAGTCGTGGCGTACTCCCCGAGTCACGTTGTCTGGCAGGGTATCGATGAGAGGTGGTCGGATGCATCGGCGTCGAAATCATCCTGGACACTAGATGGAAAGCCGGTGCCCTTCGTGCCCTTCCGAATTGACGACGACTTCATAGAGCGATATGGCTTTTACTTGGGGTTGTATCTCGGCAGCCTTCAGGATTGGCCAGCGGTCGAGCGCGCCCTCATTCCCGTCGAACGCATCAACGGCCCCATTTTGATAGTTTCTGGGACGGATGACGCCATTTGGCCGTCGAGCACGATGTGCGAGCACGTCGTCGAACGACTCAGAAAGCGTCAGTTCGTCTTTCCCTTTCACCATTTCTCTTACGATGGCGCGGGGCACCTACTTGCAGGGCCGAGCCGACTTGCGCCGGCTAGGCCGATCGGTGCCGGCGACATGGCCATTGGCGGCACTGAGAGCGCAAATGCCGCCGCGAGAGATGATGCGTGGGCGAAGGTATGCACTTTCTTCGGCACATATCTCAAGTAATTGCGGCGCATGCATGCCCCGAGGTCAACGCTCAGCACCGACGTTTGTGTGCAATCGCGCGCACGTCGGCTGGCTTGACCCTGTCGGCACCGCAGCCAAACCGACATCGCTAAGTACCCTTACCGACCCAGAGACTTGTAAGGAGTGATATCATCTCCTTGGAAGCGGCGGGGCAGTGCATGGGGTATCCGTCGCTTTTTTCAGAAATGGCTCGCGGAAACGATCTGCAAAAAAGAATTTGTCCGGCTAGATCTCCGGGAGCCCTGACCGTCGTTGCGAACTGCATCGTCGCAACCACGATCGCGAATCGAAACCTTTTGTTACCGCAGCTTCGCTCTCGTTGCTCAGCGATATCATACGTGGCTAACCTCTAAACGTGTTCGTCAGGCGATTCCCACGGATTACTGAGCCCCCCTTGATTTTAGAGCTTTTCTTCGCGTTAGCTCCCTTTCTTCAATATTTTTGATTACGAACGACAGCAGACACGGCGTACGCGTGCCGATCTGTATGAAACGCTAAGCAACTTAGAATCACGCAAATGACCTTGTTTTGTGCTAATTAGGGAGACGTTTATGCCTGGATGGTACCCTCCATTCTCGGGTGCGGCACCGGAGGAGCTTCAGAATTTGTCTTGTTCATCCCAACGCTTGTGTCGCTCAGTGCGAGCAATGCTGATGCATGCAGAACCGTTACGCGAAATCCCCCGTCTTGACATAGCGATCGTTTTCCCTCAGTAAGCTCCGACAAGGTTCCCAGTGCGTTGGTCGCACTCTTCTATAGAGACTACGTAGTTTGGGCTCAGAGGTTATTTGTACCGATATTGAACCTGTGCCTGACAGGTATTAGAAAATGAATAAGCGGAAAATTCTATTCTTATGCACGCACAACGCAGCACGCTCGCAGATGGCTGAAGGGTTCGTAAACGCCTTATACGGTGATCGTTACGAGGCGTACAGCGCCGGCAGCGAACCGACAGAAGTCCACCCGTGTGCTATCGAAGTGATGGCAGAGAAGAACATCGATATTGCCTCTCAACGCGCAAAGCCACTCGACGAGTATCTCGACGCATCCTTTGACTACGTCGTGACCATGTGTGCTGACGCCCAAGAGAGATGCCCCATTTTCCCCGGAGCCATTATCCCCGGAGGGACCAAGTACATCCATCACGCTTTTGACGATCCCCTTGCAGATGCGGGGCCTCAAAGTGCACCGTGCACGTCTTTTAGGCGCGTGCGTGACGAGATAAGGGAATGGATCATTGTAACTTTTGGTTCTCTTTAGCACCCGTGCGTTTTTCTCGCGAGCGCCTCAAGATGTTCTGCCAAGCTTTCACGAAGGTTCAGGCATTTCGTAAGCGAAACATATTCGCCATGGCATGATAGCAAGTCTCTAGCTGTTGTCTATCTCTATAAATTGCCGTACCGGTCGCCGTCGCGTTTCTCGCTCACGCGAACCGCTTAACCGCCTCTCGAATCATGTCTTTTGGCGGAATTTCAAATACGTGTCCCTTGTATGTGAAAATCCTGCAGTGTCCTTGAAACGGGGACGTGCGGTCCGTTCCTCGCTGCACATCGTGCCCGTCGACCAAAATCGTAGGCGAGCCAAGGAAGCCAACCACCTCTGCTTCCCCGCCTTTTGCGACTTTTACCATATTCACCCTCGCTTCAACGTGCTCCTCCTCGAGAACTTGTTTGAGGGTGTCTGCTGCCTCTTTGTAATGCGGGCAGTCCTCGTAATACAACACGTCAATAGACAACATAGCGATCGCTTAAGAAGAAACCGAGTGCAAATAAAAGCTTAACTGCTGTTAAACGACGGAAAAGGGCCAAAGTTCTGCTCCTACGCGGTTGCCGATCAGGGTTCGCTGGAATTAACTGCTGCCTTCAATATCGGCTACTCGGGAGGTCCCGCTTACGGATGTTGACCAGTCGCCCGGCCCACGGGCGTAACTTAGATTTTGCTGAATTACCCTCATCCTTCTCGACTGATCCCTGCGCGACCGCTCGGTCGATCCGGCCTGAAGCATAGTTGACAATAGCATCGATTATCGGTTCCAACCCTACGCTCGCGCTGGCAGCCATCTCGGCGATGGACATGCCACCGTTGAAGTCCTGTAGTAGCTGCCCACCGCTCATCCCCATCGCGCCCGCAGCAACAAGAAACTCATCTCGAGCCATTGACCGCAGCAGGGCTCGTTCAGAATCACTCACAGGCGGCAACCACGTCGGCCCACGCCTATTGGGTAGAGAAAGCGAATACATCAGGCGCAAGACAGCAAATCCGCCGATGATCACTCCGAACAGGTAATAGCCCAGTAGGAGGAGCACAGCCCCTACCCCAAGGCCGAACGCAATGATGATCCACCAAATGACCCGCGAGGCGCTTCGCGCGGTCACGCTGACGCCTCACTGCTGCAGTATGACTTTCGCACGTTCCTGACCCGCGATCAACCGTTAAAACACAGTTGTCTTGTAGCTTCTACTGTTTCTGTCGTAAAACTATAGGTAAGTGGCGGCTCTGGCTTTTCACCTCGCGTACTTGGTAAGATTTGACCCAAAGCCTAGCTCCTGCGGTAACACTTATGTCGCACCGCCGAAACTTACGCTTGCAACACCACGACGGCTTCTCCTTACGGGCAGTGGTGTCGCAAACTGTCGCGGTCCGTTCACGGCCGCGGCTCAAGCTTCTGCAGGGCGTGGTTCGATTGCGAGGGAGATCGACGAAGAAACATACTGGAATCTCTATGCTCGGCACTCGACCGCCGAGGAATCTTGCTGGTGATTTACACGCTAGCAGTGCGAGTTCGCGCTAGCGCGGTATTGGAACAAGAACCAGCTCATTGTTCATTCGTCCAGAAAAGACAAGGAAACGCGCAGCTAATTTATGACTTTACTCCCTCAAGCCCGCAACATCGCCGTTTTCCATCGCGTCGATTAGTTGAAGTTCGTCGGCACTAGCTTGTAGTTCCTCTATCAGCGTTTCTACCTGGCGCGATGCGCGGAAGTCAGTGCGTTTCCGATACGCTCGGATAATCTCGAGAAGCCTGTACTCAAATCTGTCTGGCACAAGTGAACGCGGCCCTGACCGTCCCGCGGTAGGGTCGTCTGCGTCTACTGTTGCGAGTTCTAATAGGTCGTCCAACGCTGCGGAGCCCCTCTTTCGAATCCGGTTCCGCAGTACGAGAACGTAGCGACTTCCGTATATATCGTCGAGTTTTCCGCGGACGTACTCTTCTTCTGTTATGCGTAGACCTCGAACGCCGCCGAAACGTCGAAAATCGTCACGAAAAGTCGCAAGGTCGTTAAGAAATTCGCGTTCACGTCGACTTAGCATGCGCAAAACCGTGATTGGTAAAAACTAAATGCGGCGCCGTTAGGCAAAAAATTCCAGTCAGGAAAAGGACATTTCATACGCGACCCGTTTTGAGCTCCGTGAGCTTATATAGAGAGGAGTGCTAATGTCGGAAATAGGTTGCTTACTTCCTACCAAAGTTTGCCATACTCATATTAAAAACTTGTGCAACGGGTTCCTGAAAGCCCTGCGCGGTGCCACAGTTAGTCAGGATTAGCCTGCGCACAACGCCGCTCATTCACTCGTTTCGGGCAAAGTAACGGTGAATGTCGTCCCTTTTCCCTCTTGGCTCTCAAAGGTGATCGTCCCGCCGTGAGCGTCGACTATCCGCTTAACCACCGCCAAACCCAACCCGGTGCCCTTCGCCTTGCCGGTGATAAGCGGGGAGAAGAGTTTGTCTTCCATCTCCTCGGGAATGCCCACACCTGTGTCGCGCACGCTTATAGCAACAGCGTGATCGGAGGCAGAGGCATTAATGGTGAGCGTACCTCCCTCCGGCATCGCCTGCAGGGCGTTTAGGATCAGGTTGGCGAACGCGCGGTGCACGAGATGCGGGTCAACGGTGACTTCGAGATCGCTCACGTCGGACACGATCTTTACGTCGTCAGTGTATGGGAGTGACGCGAGGACGTCTTTGATAAGCGCGCTCACTGCCACGACTTCGCGCTCGGGGGCGATGGGCCGAGCATAGTCTTGCAAATCCGCGACAATCTTGTCCATATAGAAGATCTGCTCGCTGATGCGATCAAAGAGTTTCTCTTCATTCTTCCAATCGTCAGCACCTCGCTTTTCAGGAGGGACCCGCTCAAACCGTAGCTTCTGGAGGTCGACGATGTAATGGAGTCCCTGCAACGGGTTGCGGAGGTCGTGCCCGATCATCGCTGCTGTTTCGCCGATGCCAGCAAGGCGCTCGACGCCTCTCAGCTGGGAAGTACGCTCTGCAATGAGCTCCTCGAGATGCTGTGAATAGTGCATTAGCTCTTCTTTTGTCGACTGCAACGCTTCATTGAGCGAGCGCACCTCCTCGTGCGCCTCGTTGAGGGACTGCATCTCTTTGTGCGCTTCCTGTAGCGCCACCTCGGCTTCCTTGCGGACGACCACATCCTCGACCACTGACCAGGTCGCGCCCTTTCTTATGATCGTGCCGCCGTGGTTCCGTAGTACATCTATGACGTTGCTGCCATTGCAATTTCTCAAGCTATAGGTACATACCGCGATGATCCGATGCGCTCCAAGGACATTGTTTATGACCTCTTCATAGTCGGCAAAATAGTTCCAGAGGCCTCTTTCAATCCAAAAGGTATTGCCTGTGAGGCGCAAACCTTCGAAGCCACGGTTCAATGCCTCCTTCTCCTTCTCAATCCACCCCTGCAGGACGCGGTCTGCGTCAAACGTTCCACCTTTGAAGTACCACTCCGTATAGGGAAGAATGATAAGCTGCCGGCTTTTAATAAACCGATCGATGTCGGGGACTGCCTTCTTGAGCGCCGCGGTAGCCTCCTCTACCCCCAGCGGCTCGGATGTTATCCACATGCACGCTTCGTTGCTTCTCAAACCCTCAGCGAAGTAGGGCACCAAAATGTCACTCAAATCGCGCTTCGTTTCGTAGAACTGACAAAGGTGTGTTCCCCACGGTATATCGCCGACAAAATCCATTCCAAACTTCTGCTCGGTAGCCATGTTAGAAACCCATAGGACAGGCGGCGTTGCGGTGGACATATGGGGACGCATATGAATAAGTTTTTGCCGATGAAAGCGGCATTTGTCGCAACATCTTCGGACGTGTTAGTGAACGACACCTGTTTAAACGCTTAGTCGGCCCAAAGCGCATCATAATGATTAAGTGCACAACGCCTGGCGAATGACTAGGGGCTGCCTCAAGACCGGCCCTTAATGGAGGCGCGTTACTTCGCGTGTTGTTTGCGACAGCATCCTAACGCAAACCGCCATCCTTGTCCAGGACATTTTGCGAGCAAACACTCTTCGAGCAGTTCTGGATCGTAAAAACCTTGGTCGATCTGCTCTTCGGTATTGCGTCGGATGCCGAAGAGACGGCCATCCTCGTGCACTTCGAGCGCTTCAAAGTGTCGCTGCAGATAGGGTATTATGACCTCGTCACGCCAGGCAGAGGGTGGGTCGTCCGTATGTTCATGTTCGGCATACCATTGCTCGTATCGCTTTCCCTCAACTTCCCACTCTGTTGCTTCGACGGCACAGCCTGCGATGAAAGATGGGATTTCATCGTTTTCAATACGTATCGGGAGCGTCATGGCATCGCTCGATAGTCGCGCGTTTGATGCGTATATTCTTTGCCCGATGATCGCTTAGATGCGTTGTCGAATATGGCTCGATAACCCACGGGGGTCATACGATAAGACTGTTAAACTCCCATGTAGTCCCCAAAACGCATTTGATAATGGACAAACGATGAGAATGCAAACGGGTTTATCGAAAAAGAAAAATGACCGATGATTGAAAGGAGATTTTTTAGAGTATAGGAGGAGCAGACAAATGAGAAAAGAATCATGATAGCGTTGCGATAATACCGGCCAGTCGCAGCTGAAGCGGACTACCTTTGGCGCACGTCAAAAAGCCAAGAAGACAACACAGATCGGGAGAACGAAAGGAACGGAACGCAGTGCCAATAGACGTTGGGATGAGAGCCGGCTTTTTAAACCACACGATGCCGTGGATGCTCTCACCGATTAATGCCATACCGAATGCGATCGGGAAAACTAACGTCCATTATTTGCGTGAGCCAGGCCTAACAGCCGTTCTTTGTTTTAGCAGTTAAGCTACCGCACTAGGATAACCCGTGGACAACAACGAGGCTCTCTCGTAGATAGTGCCGTAGGCGTCGTGCGCGCGCTTACTTAATGAATGTCGACAAATATTTATAAATCAGCTGCGAATTATTATCAGCCTTAATATGCCTGATCGAGCTCTTTTTACTCAGCATTTGCATCACACGAGGAAACAATGATTCGCATTATTCTGGTCGAAGCTGATCCAACCAGTGCTCAGGATATCCAGAGTCGATTGCAGCACGTGAGCTACGACGTCGTCGCAACCGCTGCGACAGTCAGCGACGTTATAGAGCGCGAAAACGATTTGCAGCCTGACATCATCCTTATGGATATCAAGATGGAGGGCGACAGGAACAGTATCGAAGCCGCTCGAGAGATTAAGAAACGCCACAACATTCCGAGCATCTTCATCGCCGCCGACACGGATGTGGCGACAGTTCAGAAGGCAATTGCGGCTGAACCTGCCGGCTTTCTTCTCAACCCGTTAGATGAGCGGGAGCTCATTGCTGCCATTGACGTAGCGCTCCACAGGCATGTAAAGGAGCAAAATGCGCTTGCGAGCGAAAAACGAATCCGGGAACTCACCGACGCGTTGCCAGAGGTCGTATACGAAACGGATGCAACAGGCGTCTTCACCTTTGCGAACGCCGGGTGCCTGCACATGTTCGGCTATACGAAAGAGCAACTGCAGGCGGGAATGACCGCATTCGACCTTCTTGCACCTGACGACCGTAATCGGGGTCGAGAGGTTTTCCGACAGAGGATGGACACTCAACGGCTCGGTTGGGTCGCGTACACCGGGCGACGGAAAGACGGGAGCACGTTCCCCATTTCAGTCCGTGCTGTCCCGATCAGGCGAGACGGTGCTGTCGTCGGCGTGCGCGGTATCATCGTTGATGTGACCGAGCAGAAACACGCAGCAGATGTGCTCCAACAAGCGCATAACGAGTTGGAGCAGCGGGTCAAAGAACGCACCGCTGATCTGGCTCAGACAACGGCGCTGCTGCGAGCCGAGGTGCTCGAGCACAAGCAGGCAGAAGAGGCGGCAAAGGGCTACGCCGAGCAACTCGAACGTCAGACAGAGCACCTCGAGGAGCTCGTAGAAGAGCGCACAATACTGCTGAAAAGCGCGGAGCGCTTGGCAGGCATCGGCGAGACCGCCACGATGATCGGTCACGACCTGCGCAACCCGTTGCAAGGACTCCAATACGTCGTCGATCTGCAAAGAATGCGCTCCGACCGCCTCCTCCTGAAAAACGCGGTGTCCAAGACTGGGAAAAGGTGGCAGTGCTCTTTGACAAAATCAGCGAGCAGATCTTCTATATGGACAAGATCGTCGGCGACCTGCAGGACTACGCCCGTCCGATTACGCCAGAGTACGAACCGCTTTCGGTCGGACAGCTCATCACAGATGTGCTTAAATCGATACCCCACGCCGATGGCGTACGCATCATCACGAACATCCCCGATCTTACGGTGATGGCTGATCCGCACCTCATGCACCGCGTGTTCGGCAACCTGATTCTCAATGCGATACAGGCGATGCCCGATGGCGGCACGCTCTCTGTGAGCGCTTCTGCTCAAGATGGATCGGTAGCAATACGCGTGCACGATACGGGTGTAGGCATCCCTGATGAGCTCAAAGACAAGCTCTTTAGGCCGCTCTTTACCGGCAAGGCGAAGGGCACAGGACTGGGACTGGCGGTGGTTAAGCGGATCGTTGACGCGCACGGTGGGACGATTAGCTTTGAGAGCGTCAAGGGTAGGGGAACGGCGTTCACCATCACCTTACCGGCTGAAGGTAAATGAGAGATGCTGTCGAACTAGTCTTGGCCAAACAACGACCTCATTCGTGGCTGGAGTTAGCATTCTTCCAATAGAGGCGTTCACATCATAGACATCTTCAGACAGTGGATGCCACTTCAACCTTGACAGACTTCCGTTTGATCGCCTTTCTTTTTTCCACGGTCTTCGAAGCCGCTTCCCTGGCGCATCCTCTTTGTTGCAGGCTTTTCTTCGTGCAATGCTCAGTCAAGGAGGTCAAAACAGAATGATTAGTGTGCAACGCCTCCACACACAAACTATGCTAGCCTCTGAACATTACCCATATTATAATGCTGCGATGTCAAACTATGAGCTGTTAGAAGTCCACCGCAGCAAGATCTCGCTCCATCGAGCAAAAGCTCATTATAGTACCCAACTATTAGGTTGCCTTATAGGTTCTCAAGGCTTGCAGGGCTGCCTACCTGCATCTATCAAACGGTTCACAACGGGGCGCTTGCGTTTCTCGTTGTTGTTTCGCCTCATAACAAAGCCGCAGAAAAATTGTGAGCTGCACGTTTTTTAGCGCTTTATATGCGCTCTCTTCCAGCCGGTTCTCCCGTACGCCAAAGGCCAAAGCGTCAAGCGGCCACCACAAGAGTACCACCCGCCAATAAGCAGACCCTCGCTCAACAGCCTGATCCCAAAATTCGCATACGATCCGAACCACAGCGCGAGCCCATTCAACACAAGAAAAGCGAGGATGCCCACTCGCAGCGTGCGCAGGCCTTTGTATCGTGCGATATCCTGCCTGTCGTGCATTCTGTGCCCAGGCTTCAGAGTATTTACGGACGGCTTTCAGCGTCTTCGCCTCCAGATCAGGCGTTATCTGCTCTGCAGGAAGCAGCACTGTAAGTTTAATCTCCTCCACTGATGGGTGGCTGTACAACTCATCGACGACGTAGTCCATACCCGTTTTGAAACTGTACGGTTGGTAGTAGTCAGAAAATGGTGAAATGTTCGGGTCATCAAAAAGGTGGTTGATATCATGGAGCGGCAGCGTCGTCTGATACACCTTCTTATTCTTCATCGATTCGTTCCTCGTTGCATCATCGGTACCTTTCGCTTCGTCCGTTAGACCGGAGCCGATCAATCTTTGCGTCTGCCGGAGACTTTTCTCGCGCACCAAAGCGGGCTTTTCGCGCGCGCGACTAGCGTCAAAGCTCTACGCTCCACGGTTTCGTCACCGTATGGCTTGATCCAAAAAGATTCGCGTCACGTACCGCGTGTTAGATACGAAACGATATGAAACAAGCAGTGCGCATCTTAGTGGTTGCCGCGTTCGTGCTGCTGATTACAGGGGCGGGACGCACCACCAATCAAACCGCTTCTCCGACCTACGACCGGTGCAGCAGCGACGACGTACGTCAACAGCAGCAACGAGAGTGGCAACGGCAGCCTCTACATCTACTCCAAACTCAACCCTTGTTCTGCACCGGGCATATTCGCTTCAATTACGCCGATGCCACCCGTTAAACGAACCCCCCTACCCACAACACCCCGGGACCACGTGTAAACGCACTTAGGCACCGGGGGATTTTAGCGCAAGAATTGCATTTAGATAAACCATCCGGTAAGATCACACGAACGACTCGGCACTCGCCTGGAGGGCACTATGTAGTCGGGGGCTCGGGCACAGCGGTGCCCTGGCTATGGAAGCTAAATTTTTGCCTATCGACACCGAGTGCTCTATGCTTCTCCCGTGAATTCGACGAGCAACCCGGTTCCCGGCAGAACTCCTCGTCAATACCAGCGTTCTTCTCTACTGCTTTGACGTATCGATGCTTCCCAGCAGAGCGTCGTAGCTATTGCGGCTTCTTATCGGCATGGAGGCTTTCAACCCACGCATCGCTTCTCGCATCTCTTCTCGACTAGCCTTCTCTTTAGCAAGCTGCTCTTCGGTGCCAATCCACTGGGCGGGAAAATCCTCTGTAAGCCGTGTGCTGTACTTTAAGACCAACTCAAAGAGTTTGGGCGTAGGAATGTCTGAGAGATCGCGCTTTTCCAGCTCCTCCTTCAGGCGCGTGAACTGCGTCCCGAGGAGTTCCAGCTGCGCCTGGTTGGTCAGCAAGTACTTTTCGCGCATGGCGTCACGTTCGATGGCCTTTAGGTTCGTGAGCTCTTCTCTATATTCTTGCTCCCATTTTGCCAACGTGCCTCTACTTATACCGATTTCGATTTCAATAGCTCGAAACGACTTCCCCTGAGCTCGCAGCTCCAGGAATTTTTGTCTTGTATGTTCTCCTTTCATGGGTTTACCTTCCGTCGTACGACGGCAGCTATGCTCGAAGCGAAGGATCACACAAAGAAAGACGCAGACAAACATCCAAAACTATATACTATAGTCCAGTCACTTTGAATTGCGTCTTACTTTGCGTGAGAGCAGGCCGTTTTTGATTGGCGTCAACTGCGCGGCCTGCTTTCACTTCTAAGCCTTAATCTCACTCAGACGTCATAGTAAATGAATGTTGGGGCTCCATTTTAGCTGTCGCCCGACTGAGACGGCCAACGTGCTTTATGTTGGATGATTAGTTATCCCTCGCAGAGATCGATGCACGTCCGATTGTGAGATCCCTACCTTATTCGCTTGTCGCTACTCTCATCGTGCGTCGTTCTCTTCCACCTTAATCTCACCACAACCGTCTAAGAGTAGTGCGGGGCAGTCGGTGTTAAACGAAGTTCAGGCGTCCCGCCCGACGAGCAAGTTTTTCAAAATATATTTTCTAAATTATACTAGAATTAAGATAATAACATTTTTAGAGTGCTAGGCCTTGCACACGCCGTGGCTAAAAGATGTGTCGATTCGGAAATAACGGTGTTTAGTTCCCGCGCGAAATTGTGGTACATTTTTGGCTTAGTTTTGGCGTACTTCCGCGTGCGAGGCGTCACATTCGATATTGCAAGACTCTGCTTAACCCTCTGTAGCCTATGGCTGAGCTATGTGCGGCAAGCCATCCTTCGACGAGTCAAATGTGGTAACGGCAAAGAGGCACATAGATAAATAGTCATCAACGACCATAGGTGCAAAGACAATGATCGACTTGGAGCACGCTGTTTTCGATATCATCGCCGCCGAAATGGATAGGCTGACGGCTAACGAGCTGATCGCTGCCCTGCAGCGCAATACTCTTGATGCTCCGAAAATGGGAGTGATGGTTCCGGGAAGCGGATGCAGGTTCTGCGCGCCGCAGTACGACGACCGGCGCCGCGAGACGGAGTCGCAATTTGAGTGCGATCTCAAGGCGTGTATGATTCATGCGCTCGTGTACCACACACTCGGCATCCTCCAAGACGCTGACCGCATGGTCGACATGGCAAACGTCGCAACAGCCCGCAACCGGCTCACCAGCGTGCTGCAAACGATTTTCAGTGAGCAGAAAAGCAAGGAAATTACAACGCGTTTGATGAAGACGTTGGAAACAACGGGTCAGGCCCCTGTCAATAATGGCTGGGCAGATTGAACGCGGTGCTGGCACGACGTCCGCACTGGTAGTTTATGGATGCCCAAGAAGAAGCCACATAGCGTCCTTATTTCGGGGAGCTAAAGCGCATGTCAATTCTAAAGGCTTCAGCGACGTTCACACAGTTCGGGCTATTACCTAGCGGCAACAGAGAGTACATATAACACGGCACCACGTCTTTTCTAACAGCCAAAGGAGGGTGAGTTGTGCCTACATGCAAAGAATGTAAGTTCTATGAGCCGATCGACGACAGCAAAGGCAGTTGCTTTGGCCACGACGTGCCAGGCGACCGAGAGACTACTCAGTGTCCTACACGCACGTTTATACCTAAATAGTCAAGTTGTTGTTCCCGCGCATACTAAAAGCTGCGACGCGTCTAAAGCGCAACAGTTACTTGGTCGAGGCGTATCAGAACCGAAGGATTGAGATATCCGGCGTTAAGTTGTGCAAAGAAGCTCGACTGCAACCACAGCGGTTGCCACATTGGTGGAGACGCGGCGAATGGCAGTCGGTTTGCGAGTGCTCACGTGTAATAATTCCCTTGCGCCTAACGATCGCGTCGCTGCGGGATTTGATTCTCAGCGCGAACGCGCTGGGCGGAACTTAGCTGCGACTACAACAACAAAAAAGATGGCACTCGCGTGTCAGCGCCGGCTTTCGCCTCGTTCGTTGCTTTTTTGTGAGGAGCTGCCTTTTCCATACGCCTAGGGCTTAAAGCGCCGTGGCGTGGGCATGTGCATGTGCATTCTTCCGTGCGGCCCCTTCTTTCCCATGTGCATTTTTTTCTTCACGAAAAACAGCGCGAACATAACGGCCGGCACGACGGTGAACAGGACGAACGCTGCAGCAACGAACAGCATTACCATCAGTTGCGCGAACAGCAGCATTACCGTCGCGAAACGCAACGCCATCTTGAACGGCATCATCATCATACGGACCGGCCCTGTTATAGGCATCATCATCATTTTCATAGGCAGACACATCAATTTAAAAAGACCCATTCTTTTGCCTCGCTTTGATTCTGTTTTAGTTCGACGCCTCAAACTCTCTGGTTCTGCGCATAGCCAACCACAGACGTGCAAACACTGAACCTTGTACGTGCCTAGAGACCACCATAGGCTCTACAGCGGACTTCGGCTTGTCAGAGCGTTTAATTTGCCTACTACTTTGGTCTTCTTTCGTGTCTTTATAATCCTTTCCCTGCCTAACAAAGCACATTGGCGTCGTGCGCCGTCTTGTTGCAGCCGCCAAGATGATTGCGATAGCGATGTGAGACTCGACGCTTTGCCTCTATTTGCTTAGCAGCAGGTACACCGCGACTACCAACAGCGCTACACCGAAAACCTTTTGCAAAACGACATTAGGGATATTTATTGCGATCTTCGCCCCAAGAAAAGCTCCGAAAAAGAAGCCAATGCCGAGAACCGCCGCAATCTTCAAGTCCGCGTAGCCGCTTTGGTAGTACGTCAAGGCAGCTAGCAACCCAAAAGGCGCGGCCAGCAAAACCAGCGTGGTGCCTTGCGCCTGTTGCTGGGTGAGCCCGACGAGCAGCACGAGCGCCGGGACCAGGATGAGACCGCCTCCAATTCCTAACAAGCCGCTTAAAACTCCGGCGGACGCTCCAATGAGCACGTACAGAATTATGCTGTCCAAGCCATAGTCACCTCCCGTTTCAGCTCTATGCTCTTGATTCGTCTCGAGGGTTTAACCGTGTTGGGTCCGATAGGTGCGGCAATGAGCAGCGTCTAAAAAAAGGGGGTTCGTATTTGGGCGCCTGGACGATAACGCGTTAGGACTCGCCGTGGGCGTCGTGCGGATTTGCCGTTACTCGTCGCGCTCTTAGATCTGAATGCCGCTCGGCTATTTCTTCCTCCTTCTTTTCCAAAGCTGCGATCAGGCCGGCAATAACGCTGTCTAAGAACACCATCACATTGATCTCAAACAGCGTTCCAAGTGGCGTGAGTGAAATTGATACGCCAGTGACCTGACGCTCTAAGAAGCTCGTTTCGTCGGCTTCCGTTCGGCCGCGGATGGTCACGGTGTTGGTCGCAATCTTGCCGAGCGATGAGTCCGTATTCGAGGTGACGACGGCAATTCTAGCTCCGTGTTGCTTGGCGATCTTCGCTGTCTCGTTAACCGGACCTGTTTCGCCTGTCCCGGAAACGGCGATCACGAGATCGTTTGTTTTGACGGCAGGGGTGACTACCTCGCCAAAGACGTAGACGTCGAAACCCAGATGCATTAAGCGCATAGCAAAGGAGCGGGCGACCAACCCCGACCGCCCCTCGCCAAGAAGGAATATGCGATGGCGATCTTCGTGCGTCTCAATGATCTCAGCGACAAACGCGTTCACCTCTGAACGATCAAGCGAGCCTGCCTCTTGTCGCACTCGTCCGGAAATAGATTCCATTGTGCGCTTTATGCGCTTGTAGGGTTCGCCGGTTACAGGGTCTGCCGTCACTTCCCCTCCACGTTCGTACTACTCCTTTCAACGCCGCCAACGCCAAGTATCTTTCGGTTAGACGGAGTTAACGTTCTCACTTCGCGACGAGTCGCGCCCGGCGCCGTGCCGCGTTTTGCGAGTCGGGTCATCCTTACTGCAAAGAAACCATCCGGGCTATCTGGCTCAACGCAGCCAACCACGCACTTACCTATTCATAACCGATAGCGTATTATACAGGCGCACGAATCGGGGGTGCAGCAGTGTTGGTCTCTCCAATGAGACGATGAGGAGCACTCGACCATGGCAAAAAAGAAAAAGCTGACCTACACTTCGCTTCTCGATAACAAAGATATTCATAGCGGCTACGAACAGGCGCTGGAAACGGTCCGAAGAGAGCTTGGGCAGCATTATCCCATGTATATCGGCGGTCGGCGCGTCGCAGCTATTGAGGAGTTTGAGACCCGCTCCCCTATCGATACCGATCTCGTGATCGGCACGTTTCAAAAAGGCGGGGAGGCCGAGACTAGGTCCGCGGTCGCCGAGGCGACAGAGTCGTTTCCCGCGTGGAGTCAAACTGACTGGGAAGAACGCGTTCGGATCATTCGCGCCATCGCGGACGGCATCGAGAAGCAGAGCTTCCTCCTTGCCGCTCTCATGACCTATGAGGTGGGAAAAAATAGATTTGAAGCTCTCGCTGAGGTATGTGAAACAATCGAAATGCTTCGGTATAACTGCACTACTTATGAAGAGAGGGAGGGCTTCACCGTTCCCATGTCCGAGGTCACTGGAGAGCGAAGCGTCAGTGCGATGAAGCCATATGGGGCGTGGGCTATTATCTCACCGTTTAACTTCCCACTCGTGCTCGCAGCAGGAATGGTCGCAGCGGCACTTCTCACCGGAAACACCGTGGTGTTCAAGCCGACAAGCAAAGCGCCTCTGACCGGTCTAAAGCTGTATGCGGCGTGCGCGGGAGTAGGGATTCCCGACGGCGTGCTAAATGCGATCACCGGTCCGGGAGAACCCTTTGGGGCTGTCGCGGTAGCGCATCCGGACGTCGGCGGCATTGCATTTACGGGATCGCGCGATGCGGGGGTATGGCTGCAGCGCAACTTTGCCGCACGCCAACCTTATCCAAAGCCTTTTGTCGCTGAGATGGGAAGCAAAAATCCCGTTATCGTCACCGCTCACGCCGACCTTGACAAGGCGGTGGACGGGGTGCTTAAAGGGGCTTTCGGCTATGGTGGGCAGAAGTGCAGCGCCACGTCGCGCGCATATGTCGATGCAGCTGTGGCACCTGAATTCATCGAAAGGCTGCGCGTCAAGACCGAAGAGGTGATAGTGGGCGACCCGCGCAAGAGCACCGTTCTTGTCGGCCCACTGGTCGACCACATTGCGCTCACAAAATTCAAAGACGCCGTTGAAGACGGTAAGAAGGACGGAGGAACTCTGATAGCAGGCGGATCCGTACTGCGGGACGGTGTGTGCGGCAAGGGGTGCTACGTGCGTCCCACGATAATGACCCGGCTTCCCCGAAGCCACCGTCTCTTCCGGGATGAGCTCTTCGTGCCATTCATACTCATCGACACCGTCACATCACTCGAAGAGGGCTTAAAAGAAGCGAACGCAACCGAATACGGTCTCACCGCAGGCATTTTTTCTGAGGACGAGGACGAGATTCAGCGGTTCTTCGCGTCGATACAGTTTGGCGTGTGTTACGCGAATCGGCGGGGCGGTGCCACGACGGGTGCCTGGCCCGGTGTTCAACCGTTTGGCGGATGGAAGGCGAGCGGACTAACTGGGAAGGGAGCCGGCGGACCCTACTACCTGCTTTCCTATATGCGCGAGCAGACACAGACGCGAGCGTGAGCGTGAATGGCTAGGCCGACATACGCGGTCGAATGGAAGTATCGCACCAACAATGGGTGCAAAGCCGATCGCTTCGGACCGTACATGTTGCAGGCTCAACTTGTGCTATTATACGCCGGTCTGGAAGGTCGGGCACGAAACGACACAGTCCAGCTCGGCGTGGTGAGCCTCGAGTCCATCAACGAAGTATCACACCGGCATGCATTTTGGGTTATTACCGAAGCTGCACTGCAGGCGCTCGAACTCGACACAGAAACGCACGAACGGATCAGTGCAGAGCTTTCGTGCGTCGTGCCATTGCCAAGCGAAGGCGAGATAACTGACTACAAGAGTACGCTCGACGCACTCTCTCGGGCGTTGCGAAAGCCGTAGCACAGGTCTGCCTCGTAATGGTCCAAGGGCGCGTAGCGGTGTTCAGAACACTGCGCACTTACTACTTTTGCTCTTGCGCTACCGACAAGTACCACGGCACGTGCAATGCGTTTATCGAGGTTTATAAATGAGTCAAAAAAACGAAAGCCTTTTTGGCGCCCACCAGACCTCATAGAAACCTTTACGCGTTCTAACCGCCATAGGTTCGGCCATAAGGAGGTACTACCACAATGGCAATAGAAAGAAAAATAACCTACTTCGACGCTCCTGGAGAGGAAAACACCGCTGCCGTACTCAACATCGCGAGAGAGCGTGCTAAGGAACTAGGCATACGCCAAATCTTGATTCCTTCGGTGCGGGGAGCTTCTGCAGAAAAAGCGCTCGATTTCTTCGCGACTGACCAACTCACGCTCTTTTTCGTCGGTACCGATCCATCGCGTTTTTCGCCCGAAACCAAAAAGCACATTGAGAATGCGGGCTTTAAACTCGTGTTTTACAAAGAAGTTGACTACCAATACTCCGATGAGGTGAAAAATGCCTTTCGCAGGTTCGGACAAGGCACAAAAGTGGCTGTCGAACTCACGCTGATCGCTGCGCAGGTAGGGATCGTCGAACCAGGTTCTGAGGTCGTGGCGCTTGGTGGGAGTTCGAAAGGGCTCGACACGGCGCTCGTGACTAAGGCGGCGACAAGCGACGAGTTCTATGAGCTTGAAGTCCGCGAAATCCTCTGCAAGCCACGCAAAACAAAAACCTAAGGTCAAACGCTCACGATAGTGCGCGTCTAAGAGGCCGCGATAGCGACCACGCTTATCTAAGCCGTGTACAAGATGCGGCGAGGCGACCGATTAGCTAAACCGACCTAATGCAAGTACGAGGCCAAGCGTCGATTAGCCCCCTAGATTGCAGAGCAGGGCAATAGAGGCCGCTGAACTGGCGGCCGCCGTCGGGGTGCCAGACCTACACTTCCCAAAAGGCTGCAACTTTTCCGACGTTGATGAAATCTCGGCGCCCATCGTGCTCGAGCACAACAACGCCATCCGCGCTTCCGACGACCTTACCGGTGAGGGTTTCGTTCGGTCTGCCACCGAAGTACACTTCTATCGTTTTGTCAACAAAATGCTCAGAAATCGTCTTGTCTAGCATGAGACCACTCCTTAATTCCTTGTAGTTTGGTCTCCATGCATATATTATTGTAGCGTTGTAGCGAAATCGCACCACCACTGCAAACGCCATTAAGGCAGCACAGCGGCCTCACAAATCGGATCTTTCCCACGCACTTGATCTCGATCCCTATTGACCACAGAACCTGGAGGGCTTTATCATTCTAAGGCGGTCTGAGCCAACGTGCAGGGAAAAAAGGCACCCAATATCCTTCTTTCAAGCCTAATAGCCGCTGCGCTCGCCTGTTGGAGAGATGTTTCGATCTAAGAGAGGTTAAAAAACGCGGAGCAAAAAAAAGGTGTGGGGGGAAACTACCCCCTTACTTCGGCTCCTTTAGGAACTTCTCGAGAGCCTCTTTGTGTCCGTATTCCTGGCTTGTGATATCCTCGATTGACTTCTTCAGGTCTACGTCCCCTAATTCGTCTGCCAGTGCGATAATGGTTTTGTAGCGGTCGATCGCTGCGTTTTCAGCTGCGAGATCTGCCTCAAGCATAGCGCGCCACGTTGCGGGCGTGTTGATGGCAGCAGGCTGCGACACGGGCACGCCTCCGAGAGCAACGATCTTTTCCGAAACGTATTCCATGTGGCGCATCTCATCCTTTGCGAAGCTCTCTAGTTCTCCAGTGAGGGCTCCGCGCCAGGGACCCATAATCGTGTACGAGTTGTGCGAGTATTGCACAATCGCGGCGATTTCCATGCTCAGCGCTGCGTTAAGTTCATTAATAACTTTCTTGTTGTCGACCATACTAGTCACCACACCGACTATGGCCCGCTCTCTTAAACCTTTTTTGCGCGGAAAACGCATTATAATTCGCTATTTCACGAAGCTTCCGTTATTCGCGCTTGTTGGTCCTGTGCGGGCGTACCTTATTAGTCTGCCAGCGAATGCCGCTGCTTGAGATGCACTTTTTTCACGCGCTAGTCCTCAATCGTGATACGCGTGCCTGCATTATTGAAGAAGAATTGCTCTCCAAACGCTTCGGAGAGTCTCAAGGCGGCAGGCAAGCCGGTACAGTGAGAGACGCCGATTCGCGCAACGTCAAGAGCTTTTAGCCCTTTGACCGTCGCTTTAAGCTGTTCTTTCGACGCCTTCATCAAGTGCGTCCCTCCGATGACCATATGAATACGATCCTCATTCGCCACACTCTGTGCCTGGAGCAACGTGTTGACAATACCGCGATGTGCACAGCCCAATACGACCACAAGACCCAGATCGGTCGTGATGATGAGCGCAAGGTCGTCTGCCATCGGGTCAGGCCGGACGCCTCCTTCATCACGAACGTATAACTCTGGATCGACTCTTTCATAGGCCGTGTCCAGCGGGATTTCGCCTGTTGTAAGTATCCGATCAGTTATTCGCGCCGGCTCGCTCGTGCTTACAAACGCGGCGCCAAGGCTCTCTAACGCCTCTCGTACGTGTGGCATCCCCGCATAGATATTCTTATGAACGGGTCCTGAGTACTTTGGCACCCAGATGTCTGGGTGCGCCACAACGTTGACTGCACGCGCCTCTTCGCGAAGTGCGGGGTCTTTTTGTATCGCGCTGAGCACCGACCACAAACCGCCCGTGTGATCGCGGTGCCCATGGCTGAGCACGATCGTGTGAAGCGCAGATAAGTCTACACCCAAGACCGCTGCGTTGAAGGTCGCCACGGTGCTATGACCCGCGTCGAGCAATATCGCAACTTCGTCAGTTTCGACTAGGATGCTTAAACCCCATTCGGCGCGCATGCCGACGCGCGCCGCCGTATTCTCACAAAGCGTCGTAAGAGTAATTGTCATGCCTTCGTCGGCGGTCCTCCACTACGGTTAACGCCCTAAGTTGACGAGAGTGATATCACTGCTCCACGGAAGGGCTGCTGCAAATAAAAACTCTTCCCCCCTTCAGGTAGCTCCTGCGTTGGTGTTGCGACCAGCCTTTCCGTTTTACGATCACGCCGAAAATGCGAAGGTACGTTAAGTTCGCGTGACGGTTCTAAACTGGTAACGCAACAAAACAGCAGCTTTAAAGGCGCACACGACGAGAGAGGTGGCACCGAAACGATGTGGCGAGAGAGTCCATGCCTAACCGTGCGGCAGAATACTGGCCCTACGTGCTATTCGCCACGGCGATCGTTGCCGCCGTTCTCAACATCGCGCTATTCGGTGGCGAAATCGTTGAGTCGTTTCTCCTTTGGTTCCTTGTCATCCTTGTCATTATAGTGGGAATCGGTTCGCTGTGGGCTTTCACCAGACACGCGTTTGTTGCTGACGACGTTGCACGAAGTATTGGATGGCCCACTGGAAGCCCGTTTCAATTTGAGGTGGCCCCGCACAACCTCGCCGTAGGGGTCTTAGGGGTGCTCTGCTATTGGGTGCGCGGTGACTTCTGGAGCGCGACGGTAATCGCGTTTGCGGTGTTTGGCATCGGGGCGGCGTACGGCCACATACGCGACATCCGGCTCAGTCACAACTACGCGCCTGGAAATGCAGGGCCGATTCTGTATGTCAGCGATATCCTCTTGCCATTGCTGCTCATCGTTCTCCTGATTGCGTACCGCGTCTAGTCAAAATAAGCTATAGCTCGCGCTTTTCTGCAATGAAATAAACGCTGGCATTTAATAGCCGAACGCAGCAAATGGAAAGTCTTATTGTATGCAACCCCTAGTTCACCCTGTAACTAGCTTACCGGAGGTGAAACACTTGGTGAGTCGAGCAGAGTATCTAAAGGTGACCGCTGCCCTCGTCACGACCGCTTTCGCGTTCGTCGCAGGCCTTGCGTGGAACCAAGCGATACAATCTATTTTCATCTATTATTTGGGAACTCCCAACAGCATTCCAGCGAACCTCTCATACGCAATTATCATAACCATTGTAGCAGTGATTGCAACGGTATGGATCGCTCGTGCCGCCTCGAAAGCGGCGGGCGAAGAAGCCAAAGCGGAAGTGAAGTAGGTGCGCACAAACACCACTTCTTTCTTTTTTTGCGAGTCCGCAGCCGCACACTTGCTTTTCTTTTTTTCACCGTCATAGAGCGCCTAAAGATTCCCGAAATCATAAAAACGAGGGGGTTCAACTGGTAGGCGTCAAGCCGCGCGCACGCCGCAGGAGACGATTCATGGCTCAGAAGAAGTATGACATCATGATCCACCTCTGGTGGGAAAAGCAGATACGTAAAATTACGATCGTATCGGAAGATACACGCATAGAGATGTGGTTTCGCAATTTCGGACATATAACCTTAGAAGAGAGACGAACGCGTGACGTCTTCAGCGGAATTATTGAGGGACTCACAGGCGTTAAGGAAGGCGACCTACCTGAGATTTTTGCGAACGTCATCAAAAGCGGGAAGACGAAGACACGCGAGCGCGTGCGAACGCGAGAAGAGCTGCTTGCGTTGGTAAAGCAAGCGGTTCAATGAGTGCCCCGGCCAATGGTAAATATGCTTTTGACAGCGCTCAAAGCTGCTTCAGTAAGGTATCGCGCTTGCAAGCAAAAGGCGTCATATCAGTTTTTCACGATGTGATACGCGGTGTGCTTCGCGCCGTGCACGCGCCCTATCCATTTTTGCGCTTCGAGTCGAGTTTCACCGTTTCAATGTACCAAGCAATTGAACCTTGGAGCATAGCACTGACTTTTTGCTCAACGCATGCATTCAGTTGAGCGTGAGTTAATTCACCGCTGTCCAAACAGGCGAGCACGGCTTCGCGGGTCGTTTCATATTTTGTTTTGTCAATGCTCCGCCCATGCTTTCCTTCCGGGTACAACGTTTCTATTTTGCCCCATAGCATCACTTACGCTCGCGCAAGCATAAATCGCGCTGCTTGTGACGTCGGGCCCTGACCACGTCGCAATGGAGCTCATCAGTTGCTTTGGCACACCAGCCCGCAAATCGGGTGAGATATTGTTAAAACGCTTGGGGTTCATGCACGTAGGTACGACCACGAGCCAGCAGGGGGTATTCACTAATTAAGATCCGCGTTATGACACTAACGTCTCGGCAGTTCAAATTACTGCAACGATCGACCTTTTCAAAGTGGCAGGCACGCGACGAGGGCCGTGCCGCGACTATAAAGGAACTTCTTGCGAAATATTCCACGTTCGTCATCCGTAGCGATGGTGCCCTTTTCGGCGTCGCAACGGATTCGATGGGCAGGTCCACGCGACACATGCTTGACGCGCGATTTGTTGACGAAAAGGGATTTAAGGGGTTGCAGTTTCAGTTTCCGAGCGTTGAAGAAGAGACTTAGAGGCCCACTGACACGGTTTGCTTAATCCGCTTTCTGCGGGCATCTTCACTGAAAATGGGCGATCTACCACGTTCGCTCAAAAACCTCGCGCACGGCAGAATAGCCAGTTTATCAACGCCGCCTACTCAGTTGCTGACTAAACTACCCAATCCAACACCCAGAGTCGGTATCTTGCGTGTCCTCCACGCGTAACCCCAGTCGCTTAGCTCGGGCGAGTATCTCGTTCGTCCATAGTCCGAAGCCCGGGTCGAGTATGACGCTATATCCGCCTTCATACCCTTGTAGTGATCCATCTTCGTACCAAGCGAGATAGTCAAACAAGTCTAACGTCGGGGTAACTCGCTCGCTTACCCAGCTATCGTAGTCCTTTCCTGTTTCCTCTTTCCACTCGAGAAACGTCGTGCCGTACAGTTGCCACTCTGCCACGTTGGCGTGCGTGAGCTCCATGAAAGATTTTGCGCCGGTGATTCTAATGTACCGCATAGGTCTTACCTGATTTTTTGCGCGGGGATCGTGCCC
Source organism: Methanobacteriota archaeon (assembly GCA_963720465.1). GTDB lineage: Archaea > Halobacteriota > Bog-38 > Methanoflorentales > Methanoflorentaceae > Methanoflorens. Next base: position 1,624,796 of record OY970393.1, on the reverse strand, counting down.
GTGTGATCGAAAAACCGCAAAATATACCTTTCCTTCTGCCCGCTGACGTCATCGATATGCGAGAGGAGGCTGCAGGCAATTTCTTCTATATTCACGCCGCGAACGGCGCCTCGCGCCATAACCGGCACACCGGTGATAAGCTCGAATACGCTTCCTATCAGCCCTAACAAAATTGTAGGGACTACTAGAGTGTGCGACTTCATTCCGCCTGTGTGAGCACCCCCCCAAGTCGTGCGCATAAGCCCTTTATAACAAGGTAGACCTTTCTTTATGAACATTGCGCAACAAGGATCAATATTGCTCACACGATCGCAATCCGATAAAAGGCGTGCTCGTCGGCACAATTTCTTTGTTTTATAGTGTGCTCACGGAGCTTTTAGTCAAAGCGTGGTACAAAACTAACAATTCCACAAAAAACCGCGTCCTCAATACGAAAAAGTACGAAGAGACACTTCTTCTGAGAACCCAAGCGGAGGTCGCTGAACGCTATGACATTCGCTGGATCGCCACCGTCTAGCAACCCCATTTTTCAGCGATTTCGGTTGCGCCATAAACTTTAAACAGAGGCCCGCTACTTAACTACTGTGTCCTCGTATAGAAGTTTCATTACACTCTTGGCAGCCGCGCGCAATGATGGAGCCGGCCTCGTAAACCCCGGCGTTGTCGGTGGCTTTGCAGGTGGGGCACTCGGCGTAGTCGTAAGCGTCCTTACCAACATATGGTCGGGGATCACGATCGGCGTTATCGTCGGCGCATTAGTCGGCGCCTGGGCTGGCAGCCATCGTGGCGCAGTTATCAACGGCTTGATTGGCGGGCTGATTGGTTCATTCGTCGGGGTTCTGCTCGGTGTCGTCATAGGCATTCCGCTCGGTGGCATATTGACTGCGGCTATCGGCTTGCTGCTTGGCATAATCGTCGGTGGAGCACTAGGCGCATTCATCGGCCAGCAAATCTTTGGAGGGGTTGGAGCGCTGGCGGGAGCCGTCATCGGAGCGGTTCTTGGACTCGCGGTTGGCGTAGTCTTCGGAGCTCTTCTCGCGCCGCTAGCCGGAATATTGATTGGAGGACTTATCGGCGCCTTAATCGGCGCAATACTGTGAGCGCCCAAGATTTTTTCGCGAATCAAGCGGTCTCGCCCATGTGTTCCATTTTTGCTTCACGCAGTGATGTTCCAACGGCGCCGTTGCTCTACGCGTTTCGGATTGGTACCTTGACAACACACGCGCCGAGCACTATTTAAATCACTAGTCTTAATAACTCATGCACTTGCCTTTTTTGGGAAGAGCAAACATATCCATCACAGTCAATCTTCAACGCAAACCTTTACTAGGCACGAGTGCGCTAAGTTTTTGGCTACTAACAACGTCTCCGAGTGTGTCCAGTGCCGCAAGACGGGTCAAACGAAATCAGACGCAATGCAAGAGTCAGACCGAAAATCGTCCTCGTCTGCTCGCTCGTTTTAATACTTTTATTTTCGATGCTCTTTACGGGCGCAGGCAGTGGAGCGACGGGTTCTGCGCAAACGAACAAGTATGTGATATTTAGAGAGGATGACGTCGCGCCTAACGCCGATTTCGCCGAGCTTCAGGCTGTGAACCAAGTAAACATTAACATGAATGTGCCGGTGGTGATGGGCATCATCCCACATCCATACCCAACGCCTTCGGGCAATCAGCTGATTGAAGTAAATCACACGTTTCTCGAGTACATGCGATCACTAACTTCAAACCACCTTTTTCAATTTGCACAGCACGGCTATACGCACCAGGATCTCGGGCCGTCACCTGCGGGCCCCAGTGAGTTTTATGGGAGGTCTTATACCGCGCAATACGACGCAATCAAGCAGGGGCGCGACGACATCACCCAAGCGTTCGGGGTCACGCCTACTTCGTTTCTCCCTCCATTTGACAAGAGCGACAACAACACGCTAAAGGCGGCACAAGCGCTGGGGTTCACGGAATATAGCACCGCCTTTCGAGATTTCAACCAGAACGCGGGAAACCTGGATGGCATGAGATTAGATACGATCTCGATAGAGCTCGGGAACAATACCCTTCAGTCGCTCGAGAACGCAACCAACCAATGGCTTAACGATCCTTATAGCATCAACACCTTCGTTGTGCTGTATCACCCCGCCGATTTTGAGGGGCCCAATTATGCAGTCAATACCTCGAAAGTGACACTGCTCGCCAATTACATCGATTACTTGCAGGGCACAGGACACGTGCAGTTCACAACGCTCGATCGTTCGGCGACGACGACAGGTAATGGCACCGCTGCTTCATCGAGCAGCGAGGGGGCCACTGCCGTGGGAGCGACAGATGCCCCAAACATCGGATTTGCTAACGCAGGAGCGGTCTTCGCGGTTCTTGCAGCGATTCTCATTGTTTCGCTCGCCTCCGTACTCACGATTCGACGAAGAAAGAACAAAAACCGACGTAAGGGCTAAGCAAGGGGCCAATACCGTTTTTCCACGGCAGGACGCAACGGCTGCATTTTGATTCCTCAAAGAAGATACAGCTGTCACGCAACCAGAAACGGCTGCGCCGTGCCTGCTGGCTAACGCTTGAGTGTCAACGAATCTTCTTCGCAAGAGCCTTGGCCAGCCGCTGCAACGCTGGCGAGCTATCGTGCGGATCAAGCTGGACTTCAATAATCGTAAACCCCTCGGTGTATGCCTGTGCTGCGTCGAGCGCTTGGTCAAACTCATCCTCTGTCGTGACAACCACCCCAGTCCCCCCACTAACGATCTCCGGGAACCGACTGTACTGCCACACCTGCAGGTCGTTGAACGGCCCGTCCTGGATTGGTCGTTCGGTCGCATACCCATAATTATTGAACACGACGATGATTGGATTCAGGCCGAGTCGCGCGATGGTCGACACCTCGATGCCGCTCATTTGGAACGCCCCGTCGCCGACGAGTACTAACGGACGAAGATTAGGATTCGCGAGTTGTGCTCCAATACTCGCCGGCACCGCAAACCCGAGCGAGAGGTAATACCCTGGCGACAGGAATTCAGTTCTGCGGTGGGTAATGAGGTCAAGCCCGCCGAAAAGCGCATCGCCGACGTCGGCGATGACTACGGTGTTGTCCTTGAGCGCCCAGTTAAGCCGTTCAAAGAGCCTCTTGACGGTAATCTTCTGTCCTTTTTTCGTCATGAATGGTACGATAGGCCGCGGGTGCGGAAAGTCGCGGGGGGTCCGCGGCATCATGGGGGCGGTAAGCAGGCCTTCGAGGAAGTCGTGTAGACGGACGCGCGCGTAGGTGCGATAGCGAATCGAACATTGCTCGCTCGTGACGTAAATTGTCTTTTCCTGGTCGATATGCGCGGTATACTGCCCTAGATTGACGTCCGTCATAAAGGCCCCAAGGAGGATCAGGCAATCACTTGATTCGACATAGTCGCGGACGGACTCAAAGCCCATCGCCCCTTCATAGATGCCTATGTACAGGGGATGGTACTCGTCGACAACGGATTTACCGAGAATTGTCGCAGCGACAGGTATCTGCACTTTATCGATTAAGGCGAGAAGCTTGTCCTGCAGTCCGAACCGGTGCAGCTCGACATCGGCAATTACGACGGGTTGCTGAGACTCGTTGATCATCGTCACCGCGTCGTCAAGAGCGGCCTGCAAAGCGTTAGGATCGCTCGTATCGTCTGCTCGCGTTACCGAATCCTGATTTGGCGGCTTCACGTGGGCGAACGTCATATCGCGCGGGAGCTCAACGTATACCGGTCGCTTAACGCGGACTGCTTCGGATAACACGCGATCAATCTCTTGGCACGCCGTGTTCGGATCATCTAAAACCGCAGACGCAACGGTCACTTCGTCAAAGATCTTCTTTTGCGTGTTGAAGGTCCGCACTTTATGGTGGAGGAGCGGGTTCCCTACCCTTTCTTTGATTCCGGGAGCTCCTGTGATGACGACCAATGGAGATTTTTCCGCATATGCCTGCGCCGTGGCATTGACGACCTTTAGGCCGCCGACAGAGTAGGTAACGCACACGGCGCCTATTCCCCGTATACGCGCGTACGCATCGGCCGCGTAGCCAGCGTTAAGTTCGTCACACGTCGTAATGAGATCGATCTCGCTGTCGCTCAGCTGTTTGAAAAAGCCGAGCACATAATCCCCTGGCACTCCGAAGACGTGTGAGAGGCCTAATAATCGAAGTCGCTCAATAAGGTACGCGCCAACGTTTGCGGCACGATGAGACGTTCTGGATGTAGAAGCACCATCAGTTCGCATTTGGTTCCTCCCCCTGCCAAACAGCTTTCTTTGCCGCACAGCGGTGCTTGGTTGTTAGATGAGAAGTTCTTGAAGGTTCAACAAGCACTAGTCGTTTTACCGCACTATTGAGGCATATACCTGTGGCCTCTTATTTAACGTCCGTCAGTCGCCAATGCGCTTTTTCGCCCGATAGGCATCACAGTCAAGAGCGTTCCAATGGGACAACGATCACGAGACCTGTCTCATTGCTCTCAATGTTAGCAAACACGGACATCGTGACTCTAGCAGATCCGCTTGACACGCCGCGGGCTAATGGGAGGTCCAGTCTTACCGACTCCTTCTGAGCGGTTGCGGCTTTTCAAACAACCGTCCCTGCAGCACGCAATGATTTATCGTATCTAACTGGAATAGTGGGTTGGTGCTACGACTCGCGCCCTATGAGTGTCAAAGCACGCGCAGCACGGAACGTCGTGGCTATGTGCTGGAGAACCTCCCATGGAACCATACGCCGCTATCACCCTGGTGACCTTTCTAGTAACGTATGGAACGTTGGCCACAGAAAAAATCAACAAGACGGTCGTCGTAGGCGCAGGGAGCCTGGTGTTGCTCATCACGGGCGTCCTCACTCTGAATGAGGCTATTAATTACGTCAACTGGGAGACCATCGGCCTGTTGTTTGGGATGTTTGTCATCGTCGTGGTGCTCTCAGATGCGGGGTTCTTCTCATACGTGGCATTCATCCTTGCAAAGAGGCTGAACTACAACCCTCGCACCATGCTGATCGTGTTCCCCCTCTTGGCAGGGCTGCTGGCCTCGTTCGTCAATAGCATTACGGTCATGCTTTTTCTTGCGGCGATTACGATCGAGATTGCGCGGCTAGTGAAGATCGACCCGGTGCCCCTTGTCGTTGCGGAGGTTGTCGTTGCCAACATCGGGGGCGCATCAACCCTCATCGGCGGCCCCCCCAATCTCATACTCGGGACCCAGCTGGGGTTTGGCTTTAACGAGTTTCTGAGGAATACCGGTCCCATCGCGCTTGCTGCCGCCCTTTTAGCAGTAGGGGTGCTCTATCTTACGCAGCGGAGGGCGCTGGCGCCTTTCGCGATGGTTGACACGCGTGCGCTCTCGAGAATCGCTCCCGAGAGTGCCATTATAAGCAAACGGATGCTCCATCTCGGCCTCGCTGCCCTCATCGCTGCTGTGGTACTCCTCGTCAGCGGGGGTTATCTTGCGGCCACATTCGGCATCCCGGTGGATGTCGCGCTCGCCGCCCTCATTCCCGCCTTTGTCTTGCTCCTTGTCGGCAGAGGAGGTATCGAGGATACCCTCAAGAAGGTCGATTACGAACTGCTGTTGTTCTTTATCGGTCTCTTTGTGTTAGTCGGCGGACTTGAAAAGACCGGAATCCTCGCCGTGTTTGCAACCGGCTTAGCAGGTGCGTCTATGGGGAACAACACCGTACTGCTCTCGCTGCTGCTTTTCGGATCGGCCTTCATAAGCGGGCTGATCAACACCGTCCCCTTCGCCGTGATGATGAGCTACGTTATCCGAGATCTGTCGCTCATTCCGTCAGTTCTCGCCACGGCCCTGATGGTCTGGGCGGTATCGCTGGGCGCTAACATCGGGGGCAATCTCACGCCCATCGGCGCCTCGTCGAACGTTGTCGCGTACAGCTCACTGGAGACGCACGGGATGCGCATGGGATGGGTGCGATGGATAAAAATAGCGCTCCCGCCGACCGTGGCGGCGCTCATACTTTGTGATCTCCTGCTCTACGTCAAATATATGGGATTCTTCTGAATCGATGGTGGTAACCATGAAAGTCCTCGTCTGTTTTGATGGATCGCCCTCAGTTATGGAGGGCGTGAAATGTGCCGTAAACGCGCTCCGGCGCGATATCGACTACACGCTGCTGTATGTGCTCACTGAGCGCGGCATCTACGAGAGTTACAAGCGCATATTTCGGGAAGATTTGGAGCGGATCGAAGCACTCGTTGGAGACGTTGACTCAGAGAAAAAGGCCGCGAGACGGATCTTTCTCGACCCTCTATGTGCATATATGCGAGAACAAGGGCTCACGGTCCGCGCGGTTGTGAGGGAGGGGCACGCTGCCGCAGAGATCCTGGACGAGGTGAGCGAAGGACACTACGATCTCGTCATGCTTGGAGACGCAAGCTCTTTCTCAGCGTCGAGACTGCTCGTGGGCGGCACGGTGACCGAGATTATGCGGAATGCCCGCACGTGCATCATGGTGATACGCCCCGCGCGTATGCGAATCGCAGAACAACACCATTAAGCGGTGAGCCCACCATGATCAACGCCGGGAGTCAGAGTCCTGATTAGGTCAAACCGCTCGAGTTCTGGGCCCTCGGGTCTCATTTTCGGTTATTGACCAGAGGTGGTCATGCAAATCGGCACTTTGCATATATGACCTGCAAATCTCTATCATTGAACTGCAGGTACACAGCAGTCGAGCTCATCGACGCCGGTCCCCGCACCTGCTGCAGCCGCCGGAAATTGACCCCGTGCCGGACCATGTTGATAGCAAAGTATGCCTGAAACTATGCGAGTGTACGTGCTTGTGATCACCGCTCCATACGGCTTCGCCAGCTCCCAGGCCCATTGCTGTGCTATTGGGAAGGGGCGCGTTGTTCGCGATGGTATTTTAGCCACGTAGTCATGCAGCTCAGCCAGCGTCATCACATCAAGCGGGAGCCGCCGCTGCTTTCTGCCCTTCGCCTTCACATATTGATCACGTGATTGTGGTATTCGATGTCCTGCAGCCGCAGGTTCAGCAGTTCATAGATGCGGATTCCCGAACGCATAACACACATTAGTAGGTAGTCACGTTCAGCAGCTGCGGCGCAAGATATTTAAACGAATATGTTTCCATGCGGCATCAATGCTAAGAAGTGACCTGTTTGCAGCGTTCAAAACAACCGTGATCTTTTTAGTATTGTGCGGACTAGTTTTCCCTCTTTTACTCGTAGGCATAGGGCAAATCGCGGATAAGCCGGCTGCAAATGGAAGTGTGCTGACACAAAATGGCACAGTTGTTGGTTCGAGCCTAATCGGGCAGTCGTTTGTCGATCCGATGCACTTTCAATCGAGGCCATCTGGGGTGTCCAATTGGGGACCAAACAATCCTGCCCTCATCGAGAATGTCAGTCAACAGGTGGCCTATCAGAAGAAGCTCAATCCGTCTATCAATCTCGTTCCGATCGATTTGGTGACGCAATCTGGCTCAGGCGTTGACCCCAATATTGCATCTAGCAGCGCCTTGCTGCAAGTTCCGCGCATTTCGAATTTGACAGGCATCTCTCAAGATGTGCTCAACCAGCTGGTGAATCAATACACTGAAAATCCCGTTGCCGGCATCTTTGGAGAGCCACGGGTCAACGTACTGCAACTCAATCTTGCATTGGATAACCTATTAAGCCCCTCCGCACTGAAATCTGCAGAGGCGAACGCCACGGCCTTAAACGCAGCAGCGCTGAATGCAACGGCCACGAACGCAACCGCGGGGTAATCTTCGTCTACGCTCTCACGACGAGGATGTTACTTTGCGCGTTTTCAATTACTTTGTCAACTACAGTCCCAAAAACGACGCTCGCGCTGCGCGGACGTTCCGAAGCTCCCATAACCAGCGCATCGTAATCTTTTGCAATCGCTATAATCTGCTCAGCGACGGGACCTGAACGGACTTCCACGCTTACTCGCTCATTCGCGGACGCCAATGCTTTAAGGTCGTCTAGCTGGTCACTTTCATTTGCTTCGGTTATGTGGAGTAACGTTATCTGGCCCTGTGTAGGTTCTGTAAGCGTTTCGGCTATCTTGAGCGCCGCGATAGAATGCTTGTATCCTGCAGAGGGCACCAGTATCCGCTCAAATGCACTGTCATATTTTAGATTCGATAGTATGACATCACACTTGGCGTTTTTCATGATCGGATAGATGATGTCGCCGTGACGAATCTTGTAGAGAGTTGATCGCAGACTGTAACCCAGCACCGTCAGATCCGCATCGTGTTTCGCTATCTGCTGAACAATGGCATCATAAACGGAGGAGGCGTGTGTGATTTCTGGGACGGCCTCGACATTGAACCTCTGCGCCAATTGCATTAGCCGCACTATGAGATTCACCTTGTCGCGATAGTTCTTATTCCGGTCAGGATAGTTTTCATGCGCGCGAAGCACGCCGAGGAGTATCAGCGCTCCTCCCTTGTCGAGCAGTCTCAGCGCTGCTTTCAAGGTGTACTCAGCATTTTTTGGGTTCGAAATTGGAAGCAGGATGCGCTTATACATAGATGAGTTCGCGCCTTGTTGTTTTACAGTTAACTAGAATTTGTGCGCGTATCGATGCGCTATGCGTGGCCCCATATCTGCGTTGTATGCTCCAAATAGCTTGTTTAGGCCCCTAAGGGTGAAGTTTTTATATGTCCATGCCTATCATGCGAGGGATGGATATATACTACGTCATCTTCGTAGTCATCTCGCTATTGTTGCTCATATATCTTACCTACATCATACTATATCCCGAACGGTTTTAGTGGTGTGAATGGACGTCTTGGGCGTTGTTCAAATTATCCTGGAGCTTGCTACTGTTCTGCTCCTTGTCCGCCCTGTAGGCGGCTACTTAGTTGGAGTTTTTTTCAAGGAGCGAAGTCGACTCGACGCGGTGTTTGGTCCGATTGAGCGAGGCTTACACTGGGCAGTTGGTGTTGACCCAAGAGAAAATATGGGCGTAGGACGCTACGTCCTGACCCTTCTTTTGGTGAACGGGCTCATGATCGTCGTTGTCATGCTGATTCTAATTACTCAAGGGTACCTGCCCCTGAACCCGACGGGTGCGGCAAACATGCCGATCGACCTAGCGTTTAACACCGCCGTAAGTTTCATGACGAACACGAACTGGCAAAACTATGCCGGCGAGACACAAGCGTCCTACCTCACCCAGATGATCTGCATCACGTTTCTTATGTTCACTTCCGCCGCCACCGGAATGGCGGTCGGAGCCGCGTTCATTAGGGGGTTTGCGAGCAGGGACCAACGGCCTGGTTTTCGGGAAATAAACGGCATTGGCAACTTCTACTTTGATTTTGTGCGCGCACTGACGCGGGTGCTTGTACCGTTCGCGATCATCGTGTCGATTTTGTTGCTAGTGCAGGGGGTTCCGCAAACGCTTGCAGGTCCACTGAGCTATCACACTGTTGAAGGGAGTATCAGCACGCTGTACCGAGGACCGGTTGCTTCGCTCGAGTCAATAAAGCATCTCGGGACGAACGGTGGAGGGTTTTTCGCGCAAAATTCCGCGTTCCCCTTTGAAAATCCCACGCCGCTGACCAACGCAATCGAAATCGTCGCAATGCTAATTATCCCTATTTCCCTGCTTTACACATTCGGGGTGATGACAGGTAACACCAAAGAGGGGTGGATTCTCATCGGAACTCTGACGACCGTATTCATTGTCTTGCTCAGCATCGGGCTCCTTGCGGAATCGTCAAACCCTGCTCTCTCGAACCTTGCGGTGAACCAGTCGAGCGGAAATCTGGAAGGCAAAGAGGTTCGATTCGGCACCGACAACTCCGTGATGTTCACTGTGTCGACGACCTCAACGGGGACGGGATCAGTGAACAGCATGCTCGACAGCTACACGGCGATCGGAGGGGCCATCCCGCTCTTCCTCCTTATGATCGGCTCCCTTTTTGCCGGTGAGGGGTCAGGCCTTCTCAGCATCCTGATGTACGTGATACTGGCCGTATTCATAGCAGGCCTGATGGTCGGACGTAGCCCGCAATACCTTGGCCGGAAAATTGAATCCAAAGAGGTCAAGCTCACATTCCTCGCATTTCTCGTCCATCCGGTCCTTATACTCGGGTTTACCGCAGCAGGGATCGTTTTCGCGACGAGCGCTTTAGGCAACCCAGGGTTTCACGGCTTTACTGAGATGCTCTACGCGTTTTCATCAGCTGCAGCCAACAATGGATCAGCATTCGCCGGTTTGAGTGCCAATACCCCGTTTTTGAACTATACGCTTGGGGTCACGATGCTACTCGGGAGATACATAACGTTCCCGCTCATGCTCCTAGTTTCTGATTCATTGCTGCGTAAGAAGATTACGCCGTACGATGCCGGAACGTTTCGAACCGACACATGGATTTTTGGCCTCATACTGATCGGTGTCATCCTGATTCTCGGCGCACTGACGTTTTTCCCGGTGCTGGTTTTAGGACCTCTGGGGGAGGCACTCCTTTAAGGGGGCACGCCATGGACAACCAAAAGTGGTATGGCGGGGCAATGCTCGTGGAGGCGTTAAAGGAATCGATACGGAAACTCGATCCACGGTCGCTCATCGCAAACCCCGTGATGTTTGTTGTCGAGGTGGGCTTCGTGTATACGCTCATACTCGCGATCTCCGCCGCCATAGCCGGAAGCGGACAGCTCGTGTTTATTAGCACGATTTCAGCGATCTTACTGATAACCGTGCTCTTTTCCACCTTTGCCGAAGCGATTGCCGAGGGACGTGGCAAGGCCCAAGCAGAGAGCCTGAAAAAAACGAAAAAGGAGGTCACAGCGAATAAGGTCGTCGGGGATCAGATCGTTGAAGTAAACGGGCACGATCTTGTGAAAGACGATGTGGTAAGAGTCAGCGCTCGCGAGGTCATCCCGAATGACGGCGAGGTTATCAAGGGCAGGGGCGCCGTGGACGAATCCGCAATAACGGGAGAGTCTGCACCGGTAATTCGCGAAAGCGGTGGAGATTTTAGCTCGGTAACGGGCGGTACGACGCTCTTGAGTGATGAACTTATAATTCGCATTACGGCAAACCCAGGAGAGTCGTTCCTCGACAAAATGATCGCGCTTGTCGAGGGGGCGTCGCGACAAAAAACGCCCAACGAAATCGCACTCACCATCGTTCTTGCGGGCCTCACGTGGATATTCCTTCTCGTCATCGTTACGCTTAACGCGCTCGCCGGTTATTCCGGTGCACTGGTAAGCACCACTACCTTAATCGCTCTGCTCGTCTGCCTGATCCCAACGACCATCGGTGGGTTGCTTTCCGCAATCGGAATCGCTGGTATGGACAGAGTGACGCAATTCAACGTTATTGCCAAATCAGGAAAAGCGGTTGAGGCGGCAGGCGATATCAACACGCTTATCCTCGACAAAACAGGCACGATAACGATCGGCAACAGACTCGCCGAGGAGTTCATCCCGCTTGGCGACAAGACAAGCGGGGAGGTCACGAAGGCAGCGTTTCTCGCCTCAGTGCGTGATGAGACCCCCGAAGGCCGGTCAATTGTGAACCTAGCAAAGAAGCTGATGCCCGATTTGGTTGAGCCGGAGATTAGCGAAGTAATCGACTTCTCTGCGGACACAAAGATGAGTGGGGTTGATCTAGCCGATGGCTCAGAAATTCGCAAGGGAGCATTTGACGTGATGTCAGCTTACGTCAAGTACGTTCCCGGCGGATTTAAAGAAGTCGTTGACGGCATTTCACGCAAGGGAGCGACGCCGCTCGTGGTATCAATAGATCACGACCCTATCGGTGTGATACACCTCAAAGATACCGTGAAGCCCGGCATGCGAGACCGGTTGCAAGAGTTGAAGAGCATGGGAATTAGGACGGTCATGGTCACCGGAGACAACAGACTCACCGCGGCGACGATCGCGGCAGAGGCAGGAGTCGATGACTACATTCCCGAAAGCAAGCCGGAGGACAAGATAAACATCGTCGCAGCCGAGCAGGCAGCAGGCAAGCTCGTTGCGATGACCGGAGACGGCACCAATGATGCTCCTGCATTGGCGCAGGCCGATGTGGGGCTCGCCATGAATAGCGGCACGCAAGCAGCAAAAGAGGCCGCGAACATGGTCGACCTCGACAGCGATCCGTCAAAGCTGATATCGGTCGTGTCGATCGGAAAACAGCTCCTGATGACGCGCGGCGCCATTACGACGTTTAGCATCGTCAACGACGTCGCCAAGTATTTCGCAATCATCCCCGCTATTTTCGCCGTTGCTATCCCTCAAGCAAATAAGCTCAATATTATGCAGCTCTCATCGCCGGAGAGCGCGATATTATCTGCCGTAATATTCAATGCCCTTATCATCCCGGCGCTGATTCCGCTTGCCATGAGAGGTGTGAAATACAAGCCGAGTGACGCGTCAACAATTCTCTTGAGAAATATTGCGATTTACGGCGTAGGCGGCTTGATAGTCCCGTTCATCGGGATTAAAGCAATTGATGTCATCATAACCAGCCTTCATTTCGTCTAGCACGGCTCGCTTTTTTTCAGGCGACCGCTCGTGCCTGCTAATGCGCGATCGCCTCGTTGACCACGATTGTCGTATTGACAAAAATGTAGTAGTGCGAACTCCGCACGTTGGTAAGGGCGCCGCGTAGCTAAACTATCAAACACGTCCGCCAGATGAGTGGAATCTTGATCGAAAAGTCTCATATGTCTGCACGTGAGATCTGAACCGCACTTGGAAGGAGGCACAAGATGAAAATTGAGCTTGGAGCGCAAAATTGTCTTTACCCCATGCCAACGACTCTCGTAGGGGCAACGGTAGAGGGAGGACCTAACTTCGTCACCATCGCGCACGTCGGCATTATGGACCTGGGAAGTGTCTCCCTCGGGATGGCTAAAGCCCATTACACTAACGCCGGAATCAAAGAGAACGGGACGTTCAGCATCAACCTACCATCTGCTGATATGGTGAAGGAAACTGACTACTGTGGCTTGGTGTCAGGGAAGCACGTCGACAAAGCGCAGTTATTTCACGTTTTCTATGGCAACCTCAAGACCGCCACTATGATTGCAGAATGTCCCATTAGCACGGAGTGCAAGCTCATAAAGGTGGTTGATTTTCCCAAACACGACGTGTTCATAGGCGAAATCGTCACGACGTACGCTGAAGATGCGGTGCTGACCGACGGCGTAGTAGACTATGGCAAAGTGCGGCCGCTTCTCTTCACCATGACGGACCAGAGTTATTGGGAGCTTGGCAAGAGATTCGCAAAAGCTTGGAGCGTCGGAAAGGAGTTGAAAGGGGAGAAGTGAACTGAACGGTCAGCAAGTAATACCGATGATGTTTTGGTATTATCAACTCCGTGCGAGGCTTCTTTGGCATGGCAACTGGATACGCAGCTTGCGGACTGCAGATCAGAAACGAGCACCGATACTGGTAAAAGCGATAAGGGCGAAGCTAGGTGAGGTAGCAATGAAAACAATGAAAACCAAGTACATTCTTGTGCCGGTGCTGGCCTTGATTGTCCTGGCCACCTGCATATCGGGGTGCGTGTCAACAACCCCCTCTGGTGGGCAGGGGAACGGTCCTAGCGCCGTGCCTGTGTATCAGCCCTCATTGAAGACGGCATCAGTCAATACCAGCGAGGGCAATGTGACGACCTACCAGACAACTGGCTCCGCTACTCAAGTTGCTGATTTTTATAAGACTGAAATGGCAAACCGAGGGTACCAAGGTTCAACCCCCGTTCACCAAGGATCAGATGTGATTCTGACTTTCGTCAAAGGAACAAGTTCGGTGCACGTGGCGATCGCCACGGTCAACCTGCAAATCGGCCCAGTGAATTTGTCTCAAGCAGGCGCAACGACTTTTATAATCACACAGCGTAGTGCGTAAGCACTCAGCGACATCAAAAGGACTTATTTGAGCGCTCCGACGTGTTGCACAGGTTGACGCGGGCGAGAGACGTTAGCGGAGATTGCCATGCGTTCCGGCGCGTCCAAATATAGGAACGCGACGCTTGTGGCTCAGCGATCGTCGTGCTGACTGTCCGGAGAGTAACTATAAATAGCCCACACGTAAGGGTACAACAACGCCACAAATGTTTACTAGCGACCGCACGGGGATCCTTAGCTCGCAAATAGGAGGAGCGTAGACGTGTTTTGGCCTATTTTAAAGTTGCCCGCTCGCGAGTCGTAAGTGCAAACAATGATCAGAAAGTCAGTCGTTCTTGCATTAGTGTTGCTCGTCGGATGCTCGGCCATTTTTGTGCCTATCGTTTCGGGGGCAGCAACGACGGTTCCTGCTACGGCCGTTCCAAAGGCAGCAACGACGGTTCCTGCTACGGCCGTTTCGACGACACCGCCGACAGTTGCGGCTACGGCCCTAGCCCCCTCAGACGCGTCGCCTAAGCCACAGCTCGGCTACAGCGTGTCGCTGGCGCCCAATCAAATCTGGGATGGCACAATCGAGTATTTTAAAGCTCAGGGCTTCACCACAGTAGTGCTCGTCGCCGCAGCACCCGTCCCGTACGACCAAGAGTTGCAGAAAATCAAGCAGCTGGGCATGTACCCTATCTTGGATGTCGAGTATATCATCTGGAACGGCGGCGCTAACGAATCAACACCCATATCGCACTTCGATTCGGATTTTAGCATGTGGAAGCAGGCTGGCTGGCAAAACGTAGCCACTGAGGGAGGACGAAGTGGCGATTTTGCTGCGTTGAAGGATTACTTCGCCACCGTTACATTTTTTAACTGCGACTTGTGCGGCGTTTGGCAAGGCGGCTACACGGATCCTGACGTTACGCAAATGTGGTGGGAAGCGTACTATCCCTCCGAAATCACGAGCATACAGCAAGGGGCTCTGATCTCGTACAACCTCGGAAAGCCGCAGGGCATAACGGCAGGCGTGTGGGCTAAAAACAACGCGGCCCTAAATTACAGTACATACAAAACACTACTCGATTGGAGTTATTCCGAGGGAGTGGGTTTCACTAGCTTCAACGTGTTCTTCGGGTTGGGAGCTACGATTGCTGACTATCAGCAGCTCGGATTCCCTGCGATCATTTCACAACTGCAGCAGGATTACCCACCCAAACCGATAGGGGCTTGGCCTGCGATCACAGTAACCTCTGTTCGACAGGTGCCAAATCCTCAAAACTCGATCATGTGGGATATAACCAATCTCGGCAACACAACGGCTTGGGTAGCCCCCTATGCGATACTCCATAACGGAACCGCAGCGCTGCCCGGCCGCATCAATGGCGAAGCTGTTTTGAACCAAGATCCCGGCACCGGTTCATCGGCCGCCGTTCAACAGAACGACGGCTACGGCTGGGTACGCCTCGGCGCAGGCGAGCAGATTGGCGTCCTGTCGCCTCCGACGGTCCCCACAAACACCACAGGAGCAGCGTACAACGTCTACGTGTACTACAACAATTCCTCCCACGGGTGGCTTTATGGTGCGCCCCTCTATACCGCCGTCGGGGCTAAGCCCATACCAACAAACTTCTTAGGACTGTTTGACTACAGCAATACGGACGTAGCGGTGCTTTTACTTCTTGTGCTCGTCGTGTTAGCCACGATCGCATTCGTGCCTCTATCACGGCGGATTCGGCAAAAATAGCGCACAATCCGTCGTTAGCCGAGCTTCGAGAGAACCTTTTCTGTGCGCGCCACCATCGCACGAACCGCTTCAGTCGACATTTATTTACGGTGGGGTCTAAAGAAATTCAGATTACTGTGTACGGTCCTCGCAAGAACCGCTTCTGTCGAAAGGAAGTCCCTCTTTAGAGTCGTTAGCTCGGTGCGCGGCGCATAAAGCACGTAGATCGGGATGCCAATCAGAATCGACACGATTCCGAATACTACCGTGCTGATGCCACATTCATACATGAGGAACACGCTCAAGATCACGCCGGTAACAGGGATTACCGGCCCAGTAAGCCGTTCAAGGTAAGTGCGGTCACTCTCTTTTTGCCTCCCGCGGAGTGTCAGGACGGCGGCACACGTGGCAAGGTAGACAAAAGCAAGATTAAACGCTGAAAAGATGATGAGCTGCGTTAAATCGCCAATTAGTGCGGCGAATAACACAATGGCGGACTGCACAATGATCGCATTGGCAGGGGTATCAAACCTTGGATGAATTCGGCTGAAAAGCCTTGGAAATAGTCCATCCAGTGAGATCGCATAAGATAGCCGGGCAGTCGCTAGCGTAGCAGACTCCTCAAACCCAGTAATTGAGATGAGTGCCCCTAGCCCAAGTATCGCACCTCCTATAATAGCAAGCTCCGGCGTGTACGAAAGGACGACGCTGCCAGCTGTGGCAAGGGGCGCGGGATCGAATTGGAGCGACGTCCAGTTGACCACGGCGAGCGCCGTGAAGCCTACCGCTATATAAAAAAAGGTTACAATTGCCATCCCAATGACCATTCCTTTCGGCAGCGTCTTCGTCGGATCCTCGATTTCACCAGAGGGGATGACTGCCAGTTCAAATCCCGTATATGCCCAAAAAATGATAATCAGCGCTGGTCCGAAATTGCTGAAACCAAGCGGGGCGAATGGTGTAAAGTTCGAAGCTGCTGTGCCTGGGTGAACGACCAACCAGATAATCCCTGCGACGATCAGCAGCAGTAATGGGGCTAATTTTCCGATGGTAAGCACATCATTGACGCGTCCAGCACTCTTTACCCCCCGCACGTTTATGTACGCGATAACAGCGACAAAAACGATTTTTATAATATCGCCCTGCAGCGCCGTGAGCGTGGGCACGAAATACTGAAGATAACTCACGAACGCGACCGGCATTACGGCAAGCCCGGCAACTTCGGCGATCCAGAGGGGCCAGCCCACTAAAAAGCCGGCAAAGTTCCCCCAAGCCTCGCACACATATGCAAACGCGCCCCCCACCTTAGGAACAAGAGCCGCAGCTTCTGTGAAGCTTAGTGCTATAAGTATCGCGATTACGCCGGCGATGATAAAAACAACGATGCTTGCAGGTCCGAGATAGCCAGCGGCCAATGCCGAGACAATGAAGATGTCCGCGCCTATGGCAGTGCCAACTACGAGATTTGTAACGTCGAAGAGGTTCAGTTTTTTCGAGCTAGCGCTGTTTTTTGCCGCCATTTTGGCCCCTCAGCAGCTACGACTTGTTTCTTTGCGATCTTTTTATATATGGGCTTGCCGCCTTGCTTCTGTCCAATATGATGGGCCTACGTGTAAGCGCTGTTCTTGTTAGTTCGTCACTTAGCCTTCATCTCTTGTGAGTCCAAGGGGAGGTGAGCACAGCCGGTAACTGCCTATCAGATCGAAGAAGAACCAGCCGAGTCACTTCGACGACACAGCGCGGACTCAGACACAACTACTCGAAAGTCGACTTAAGATGCTCTCTAATTCGACTGATCTCTTCTTCAGACGCGCCTGTGCCCTCGAAGATGGCGCGTAATGTGTCGAGTGCATCGCTCTGTATCACGAAGTTGTCTACAGTTCTGTATCGCGTCGTCATAAGCGTCGTTCGTATGCCCTCGAATGCTCGGGTTATGTAGTTCTCCCGAAAGAAGGCAATATCGAGATCGCGTGTCCCACTGCCGGTGATTACAAGCATCGTTTTATCACCGTAACAGTGACTTATGTCCCTAAGCAGTACGTATCCTGAAGAGGTTGGTAGTAAAAGCACGTTGCCAAAGTGCTTTTGGTAATAGTCCTGAAGAAGGATGAGGTACCGTTCCAACGCAAGCAGCGCCGCTTTTTCATCCGATTCAGCAAGAATGACAAAATCTGCGGGAAAACCGATTTTCTGCCAATCGATTTGAATCGTATATCGCGCGAGAACTGCCCGCGTCCTAAGACGTTTGATATGGTAGGCAGCGGCGTTGCCATCGCTGAGGCCGAGACGTTCGGCCAGCTCCACATTCGAAGTCTTTGCGCTCGCAAGGAGCGATAGTAAGATTATAAGGTCCTTTTCGTCAATGGCGATCGTCTTTGCAAGTGCCTGCGTCAGTCTTGTCACGTGCGGGCTCGAATCTGGTTCAAACTCCTTGCTTTGCTTCATATTCGTGGGCAACTTCCTGAAACGCCGCGAAACTTAGTACTCCGCTTAACGCGTTTGTATTTATAGGTAGCTTTTGCGATCTGTGGCCTTGCCGGCTCAAAAAAGCCAGCGCACGAGGTCGACCTTTCCGCATCAACAGTGTGGGCTGCCCTAAGACCACGGATGCAACGTGCTTTAAATAAGTGCAGCACTACCTCACACTGATGCTCACAAAGCGGATTATTCCGTGCCTCGACGTCAAATATGGAGACGGCAACCGGGCACTCGTCGTGAAAGGCATTGAATTCGTTTCGCTGAGAGCAGCTGGCGATCCGGTAGAACTCGCAAAGCGTTACGATCAAGAGGGCGCTGATGAACTGATCTTCCTAGATATTACGGCCTCACACGAAAAGCGACAAACAATGCTGGACATCGTCGAGGAAACAGCCGACCAGGTTTTCATACCCTTTTGCGTCGGCGGCGGCGTACGGACCCGCGATGATGTCATCCAGACGTTGCGGTCTGGCGCAGATAAGATAGCGATTAACACTGCCGCTGTCAAGGATCCACAGTTTATAACGCGCACAGCCGATGCGGTTGGTTCGCAGTGCGTTGTTTTGGCCATCGATTGCAGACGGAATGCGAACATAGAGAAAGGACAGCATATCGTTACTCTCGAAGATGGCACTCAAGCGTGGTATGAGGTCGTGATTTACGGCGGGAGAACCCCAACCGGCATCGATGCGATTGAGTGGGCGATGCGGAGCGAGCGTCTTGGCGCGGGTGAAATCATGCTAACGAGCATGAATAGGGATGGCACACGAGACGGCTATGATATCCCCATCACTAAGGCGATCTCAGAGTCCATCGACCTGCCAATAATTGCCTCCGGAGGTGCCGGCACGGCTGAGCACATCTACGCAGGCTTTGTTGATGGCAAGGCGGACGCTTGTCTTGCCGCAAGCATTTTTCATTTTAAAGAGATCTCCATAGCTTCATTAAAGCAGTACTTGCTGGGGCGCGGAATCCCCATCCGCATGTAGTCGGTTTGACCGCACGCACACAACGAGTCGTCCTGAGTCACTGCTGTTCGCTTGTCAAGTAGCGCCGCGCTAGTTCAGTGTAGCTTTTTGCATTTGCCTCTATCCACTGAAACTGCTCAGGGGTTACCTGCTTGACAACTTTTCCGGGGACTCCCAGGACAAGGCTGCGTCGCGGTATCTGCGTGCCCTCTGTCACGACGGCGCCGGCACCGACGATGGAGCCCTTCCCGACTCGTGCTCTGTCTAGTATGATGGCGCCAATTCCGATCAGCACCGTATCTTCGATTTGTGCTCCGTGGACTATTGCCCCGTGTCCAATCGTTACTTGGTCTCCAATCCTGGTCTCGATCCCTTCTCGTACGTGTACGACCGCATTGTCCTGCACGCTTGTATTGCGGCCTATCTGAATCGAGGCCAAGTCACTCCGTACGACGGCGCCAAACCACACGCTCGAACCTGGAGCGATCGTCACATTTCCTATGACCGTTGCGGTCGGGGCAATGAAGACGCCTTCGAAGTTTCTGTTCATTAGTTCCTCCAAGGTCCTCAATATCACTAATGAATTGTCTTTAGGTTCAAAAAGCCAATGATTAACCTATTGCGCTATATCACATAGTACACCACTATAAGCAGGAGTTTATGGCGTCAGTTGCGATTGGCGGAACGTTTGACATACTTCACGACGGTCATAAGGCGCTGCTGAAAAAGGCGTACAAACTAGGCGACGTGGTCATCGGGCTTGTTTCAGATGAGATGGCACAAAGAAAAGCCCACTTAAGCAACACGTACGATACCCGCAAGAAAATACTTACCACCTACATAAAGGCGCTAACTCCGACTGATCCCGTGATTGTCACGCTTGACGATCCGTATGGGCCAACGCTAAAGCAGAAATTTGACTATATCGTTGTCTCGCCTGACACGTTTCGTACGGCAAAGGAGATTAACACCCTGAGATCACAACGCAGACTTCCACCGATAAAGATCGTATGTGTCGATTTTGTCCTTGCACAGGACGGACACCGGATATCCTCGACCCGGATACACCTGGGCGAAATTGACGACCACGGCGTGCTCCTATGAAGGAAGCGGTCTGCTTCTGAAACCGACTCAAAGAACAGGCTAGGTGTGCCTGATTCGATTGTGGACGGTTCATCGGAACTTCGCACGGATGCGTATTTCTGCGTAGCACGCTCGGCGACAGTGCGAGCAGGACGAGGCTAGCCGCACAATCGGGCAAGAAATAGAGCAGATAGGACAAAAATAGGTGCATTCGGCTATAGCTCGATGCGGTTGATCGGAGCACGCACTTCACCCCGGCGCGGCGTTATTATGGTTCTGATTTCAGAGATGGACAAAGCGGAGGCTCTGAAGCTTGTATCCCATTAGTGGACTATGCGTGTCCCGACGCGTTTGCCTGCGAGAACATCAAGCAAGATTCGCGGTTCACGCCCGTCGACCACGACGGCCGATATTTTCGAGCGTTCAATAATCTTCGCCGCAAGCGGGTCGATGACAGTTTTGGCTCCAGCCTTCATCTCATCACACATCACGATCTTCACTAGCTCAGCGGGTGTGATTTCGTCCAATTTGACGGCACTCTTGTCAATATACGGGTCTGCCGTATAAACGCCATCAACTGACGTTGCTATGACAAGAAGATCCGTCTGCACGTATTCAGAAAGGATCGCCGATACAGCATCGGTTGTCTGTCCGGGAGCAACGCCCCCCATCACGACAACTTTGCGGGAGGACATGGCCGTTTCGGCTTCTCGATAATCGTGTGGAATGTCCTGAAACGCCGCGCTCGATAATGCCGAGATCAATAATCGAGCATTGACGCGCGAAAGGGCGATGCCGATAAGGTCACACACCGCTTCACTCGCCCCCATCGAACGGGCGGCCTGTATATAGTCCCGGGCTGCTTTGCCCCCGCCGGTCACGATGAGCAAGGTGTTTTCTTTTGCGAGTTCCTTGATCACTTCAGCGTACTCTAAGAACTTTTCCTGCGACAATGTTGGAGCAATCACAGACCCGCCGACGGAAATCACTGCTTTCATCAGCTATCATTACTAAGAAAGAAGTATATGTCAATTCCCGTTTGCTTAGATTATCAGTCATTTCACCGCGTTTCCTTCGTAGTCTTTCCACCGCTCCTTGCAAGAGCTGGCACGAAGGGACACCATTTTACCAGACGGACCCAGGGCCAGAGGCACCGCTATCTGGCAAAAGCATTCGACTTGCGCATCTAGCACACGCTGTTTTTGGTTATCTCACGCGCTACGCTAAACCCGCGCCCGTGATTTTCTCAGTAGCTATAACGCTCCTCTAGCCACGGATCGCCCCGGTTATGGTAGCCGTGTGACTCCCAGAATCCGCGCTTATCTTCAGCCATGAACTCGACCCCGGTTACCCACTTGGCGCTCTTCCAGAAGTAGAGGCGTGGAACCACGAGCCGCACGGGATAGCCGTGTCCCGAAGTGAGGGGCTCACCATTATGCTTGAGGGCAAAAAGCACGTCGGGTTCAAAAAAGTCGCTTACTGAAAGGTTCGTGGTGAAGCCCTTCTCTGCGTGAATCAAAACAAATTTGGCTGTGGGCAGTACTTTCACCAAATCTGTGAGCGATCGTGTGCTTACTCCCTCCCAATAGTTGTTGAGCTTCGACCACCCCGTGACGCAATGTATGTCGGAAAACACTTTCTCTCGCGGAAGCGACGTGAATTGTTCGAAATTCAGCTTCCACTCGGTTTCCACGAGTCCCGAAATGGTCAACGTCCACTTAGAGACGTCAACGCGCGGGATAGAGCCATAATGCAACACGGGCCAGTCTTCGGTCTTTTGCTGACCTGGGGGGATTCTTTCACCTCTGCTCGTATCGGGGCTTTGGACTGTGTGTTCGTCTTTCATAACTCATCGCTTAGTTTCCGTTAACCCCGCCGACGCTTTTCTTGAACAACTTGGCGAATGGCTTCCTGAGTTCGCTACGTTGCGCGATCCTAGGTCGACACTTCACAACGATCAGCCATTTCCCCTATTGATACGGTCTATTGCCTTCCCCGCCGCATCTCTGACATCGGGATTCTTGTCCTTCAAAAGGACTCTGAGTGGCTCGAGAGCACGCTCATCGCCTATTTCTCCGAGGCTTTTCGCCGCCCTCATCTTAATATCTGGATCTTTGTCACTCAGCATTGAAACGAGGGGCCCTACAGAAGCGGAACCGATTTTCACCAAGGCGTCGGATGCTCTCCAGCGAACTCCCTTGCTTTGGTCCTTGAGGTCCTCAAGGAGGAGCTCCACCTCGTTGATGCCGCACGCGTCGCCCAGTCCGCAAATCTCACCTATTGCCTGGGCAGCTTTTTCGCGCACAATTTGATTGTCGTCGTTCATATCGTCGACGAGGGGTTCCAACGCTTGGGCATCGCCTATTTGTCCGAGCGCCGTCGCGGCTTCGAGTCGGACGTAGTACTCTTTATCCTTTAGAGCGTTAGCGAGCGGCTCCACCGCCTTTGGGTCACCTATCTCCCCGAGCGCTTCTGCTGCACACTCTCGCACCATCATCTCCTTATCATTGAGCGCGCTTATTAGCAGATCCACCGCGCGAGCGGATTTTGCTTTGCCCAGAGCTAAACACGCCATTTTCCTCTTATCAGGACTCACGTGTTTCAAGTCACTAAGCAGCGATTCTATTTCCTTTTCGTCTTTCGTCGTTCCATCTGGCATTTTTAAGCCTCCGCTTCTTGCTCAGGTTAGGTCACGTGCCGAGAGCATTGCCTACACGAGTGCCCTACTTATTTACTGTCCTGTTAAGTCCTATATAGCTGCTACGCCATCTCCGGGTGCTTCGACCAGGAGCTACGCATTAGAGAGGCGGCGGCCTTGCGCGCGAATCGCTGTCCTGCTGCTTCACTGAGCCGCGCCTGCTTTTCGTCTGCACTAAACAGAGTTGGTTATCGGCGCAGGCCGGCGCCATCAATGCACTTAGGAGCGTCCATCGAAGGCCTGCTCATTTGCTACCTTGCGTTAGTGGCAGTCTGGCCGTTAATTTTTTTTAATCGGTTAGTCCGGCTATTTCTATAAATGCTGCCGTCTTAGCTTTTCTTTTCTCTTTTTCGATTTCGCTGCCTCAGTCTGTTGCAGACCAGAGCCTTTATCGTATCCTTTGACATCTTTTTCGGGCAAAGAACGCTTTACGAGGCAATCATGCGCGCATACAAAATCGTCTCGTTTTCTACAGTCATCCTTCTCATCGCCGTGGTATTTACAGGCGCTGTAACCGTTCCTGCAGCAGCACAGAGCGATACGATGATGTTTCGTTACAACGCCCAGCACACCGGCGGTTACAGCCCTCTGGCGGGGAGCAACATGTCGAAAGGGCTGCTGACGTGGAGCTTCACGACTGGAAGCGTCGTCCTCTCCTCTCCTACCGTCGTTAACGGCGTCGTGTATGTGGGAAGCGAGGACAACAACACCTACGCTCTGAACGCCACGACAGGGGCGAAAGTGTGGAATTACACAACCGGTGGCGGGGTGGACTCCTCCCCCGCTGTCGTCAACGGCGTCGTGTATGTGGGGAGCGATGATAACAACACCTACGCTCTGAACGCCACCAGCGGGGCGAAAGTGTGGAGCTTTACGACTGGAAGCAGCGTGTACTCTTCCCCCGCTGTCGTCAACGGGGTGGTCTACGTGGGGAGCGATGATAACAACACCTACGCTCTGAACGCCACGACAGGGGCGAAAGTGTGGAATTACACAACCGGTGGCGGGGTGGACTCCTCCCCCGCTGTCGTCAACGGCGTCGTGTATGTGGGGAGCGATGACAACAACACTTACGCGATCTATGCAAACAACGGCACCAAACTGTGGAACTACACGACGGGAGACCCGGTTCAGTCCTCTCCCGCCGTCGCCAACGGGGTGGTCTACGTGGGGAGTGCAGATAATAACACGTACGCCCTCAACGCTACCACCGGGGTGAAAGTGTGGAACTACGCAACCGGAGGCCACGTGTTCTCCTCCCCCGCCGTCGTAAACGGCGTCGTCTACGTCGGGAGCAATGACACCAACGTCTACGCCCTCAACGCCACGACCGGAGCGAAGCTGTGGAGCTTCACGACCGGGAGTGGGGTGTTCTCCTCCCCTGCCGTGGTAAACGGCACGGTGTACGTGGGGAGCTATGACAACAACACATACGCCCTCAACGCCACGACCGGAGCGAAGCTGTGGAGCTTCACGACCGGGAGTGGGGTGTTCTCCTCCCCTGCCGTGGTAATCGGCGTCGTGTATGTGGGGAGCGTTGACGGCAGCGTCTATGCCATCGGCAACGCAGCTGCGGCCACAAGTCAGAGTGCGACGCCCGGCTTCGACGTCATGCTCGCTCTCGTCGGACTCGTAATCGCCGCTTACGTAGTGAAGAGGAGGAGCTAACCTCTCCTCTTTTTCAAGCGATGCTATAACCTCGCTTTTATGGCGTTATCTCGCTATCAGCAATCGTGGCTATCATTCGATTTTTCGGACATAGGTAACGAATGTGAAGGAGCTAGATAACCGTTAATGAAGGACTGCCATAGGTGCGTTAAATTCGTCAGCTGTAAGCTTCGCAGCGATAATGAGCGCGTCCCCTATTGTGAATATTACCGCCGTCCGCGCCGCGTTGCAGATTGACGTTCTGCGTTACCAGGCCATGCCTGAGCGTCGTTATTTGCCGGCGCAACGTTCGTTTTAGGACGCGAGCAGGACGTTCTTTGCGCACAAGGGCGAGGCGACCGCGAGGACCAACGCGAACGCCGCCACTGCGTGATTGACAAATCGCAAGCGCGCCTTGCTCAGATTATTAAGCTCACGCCTCCCCAATATGTCATATAAATGTCATAAACCGTATCAGGAAGTTTGCGGCGCATCGTGACATTAGAGGGTTCTGACGCATATTACGTGCAACCCCGGAGCGCCATAACCCCACTAGCCAAACATCAACATTTTGCTCCAAAAGTTTGTCAAAACGTTGCTACTAGTCAACGCAACTTGAGGAGGCAAAACCATACATAACACTCAAAGCTGTGGTTCAAGCGTGGTCATTTATAGGATATCTGGTGGCCGCCGGTTACCAGAAGATATATCACTAGAAGCAATAATCTAAGCTTTAAAATATGTGGATGTTAGAATATACGCATGGTCAACATTCTATTACGTGACTAGTGAGCCATTTTACCGTTGATTGTGAAGATAAACGATAGGATGCTCAGCTAGACCAGTAGTGGGCGCACGCGAAAGAGGCGAATCTCATGGAAACACGGTTGGCGGTTCGAGACGTTATGACGAGGACTGTTGTGACGGCAACTCCCGAGATGACGGCAGCGCAAGCCGGAAAAAAGATGGTCGAAAAAAGGGTCGGGAGCATTATAATCGTCAAGGATGAAAAGCCAGTCGGCATCGTCACGGAAAGCGACATGGTTGCGAAAGTTATCTTTAAGAACATTAAGCCAAGCTCTATCAAGCTCGACCAGCTCATGTCGAAACCCCTTATCACAACGAAAAGCAGCGACGACGTGCACGACGCAGTGCTTATGATGGCCCAGAAAAAAATCCGACGTCTTCCGGTACTCGACGGAGATGAACTAGTCGGAATCATTACCGACGCAGACGTTATCCAAGTCTCCTCTGAAGTCAACCAAATTCTCGACAACTTGATAGAGATGAACAGGGAGAGTGTTCTCGACCGCCGGGAAGTCGTCATGACGCAAGGGGAGTGTGAGGAGTGTGAAGAGTACTCAGACGATCTGCAGCAAGAGGGAGGGCGCCTCAAATGTCCGAGGTGCCGAGGCTCTACATCGTCCGGCGTCTGCGAGATCTGCGGAGAGTTTTCTTACGTGCTCGAATATGCAGACGGCAGCATCATATGCGAATCGTGTAAGGAGAGCGTTCGATGACGCTCAACCTAATGTCACCACCCGTGACTGTACATGAAGACGCCTACGTGACTCACGTCCGTCAGCTCATGCGAGACGGCTACCGAAGCCTTGCGGTTGTCGATGACCAAAGCCGCGTGAAGGGTATGGTAATACTGCCAGACATCATCAAGGTGACTTCGACGAAATCAGACGTCACGGTAATCGGTTTCGTCCGCGAGACTGGCCTCGCTACTTCTGACTCTCTCCCGATCGAGATAGCAAAAATATTTGCGACGACCGGATTCGACATTCCTGTGGTCAAATCGAAAGAAGATCACACGATCATTGGAGTGATTGACTCTGAAGCACTGATGAACGCTCTGAGTTTTGACAGAAAAATCACGATCGACTCAGTGATGACAGAAACCGTTCAGACCTGTAGTCCGACGGATCTCGTATCGAGAGTGTGGCTCAACATGGCGCAATACGGGTTTTCAGGCTACCCTGTGGTGAAGAAGACGCACCTCATCGGTATCGTCACGCTTCAAGATATTCTCAAAGCAGGCTATGTGCGACTCGAGCGCGAGGACGAGCGGGGAGGCAAAGGGATTCATTCGGCGGCCGTCGAGAAGGTTATGAAAACTCCTGTCATTACCGTCCTGTCAGATTCGTCACTCTGGGAAGCGGCGAATCTGATGAAACAATACGCAATCGGACGATTGCCGGTGATCGAAGACTCCAAGCTGATCGGGATAGTAGACCGGCAAGACCTCGTACGAGCCATAATTTGACACAACGACGGAAGGTTACAATGCTACGCGAGAATAAACGGCAGAAGAGACCTCAAGATGACTTCAGCGGCAAATCGGACAGAGGGAGTCTAGGCTTCAAAAGCAAGCTGTCGCAGCACGAGGGCGACATCATGATGGTCGCAACGCGCGATGTCGTCCAAATACCCCCCACAATGACTATTATGGGAGCAGTCAAAACGATGGTTAAATATCGTGTTAGGCGGCTGCCTGTGACCGATCCTGGAACAAACAGGCTTGTCGGGATCGTCACCGTAATGGACGTAGTGAATTTTCTCGGCGGGGGCGATAAGGCTCAGATCATCGAGAACAAGCATAAAGGGAACTTTCTATCGGCGATAAACGAAGAAATCAGTTCAATAATGGAAGAAGATGTTATCACGCTCCGTGAGGAGGATTCGATCGACGATGCCATCAAGATGATGTTGCAGGGAAACGTGGGTGGCTTCCCGATCGTCAGTGACGATAGCAAGGTTATAGGAATTGTGTCCGAGCGTGATTTCGTCGACCTTGTGGCTAATGTCATAACGGGAAAGAAAGTCGCCGATTTCATGAGCCGCGACGTCGTAAGCGTCAAACCAGATACCACGGTTGAAGAGGCTGCACGAGTGATGGTTTCAAACGACTTTCGTCGGGTACCAGTTGTTCACGAGGGAGTTATGATCGGCATCGTAACGACCTCAGACATAGTGAACTATCTTGGAGGCGGCGAGGTTTTTGACAAGCTTGTGACAGGCAACATGCACGAAGCTTTGGGAGTCCCCATTAAGATCGTGGCACGAGAACCGCCGATTACTGTCGATCCCGATCTGGATTTGGGTGAAGCTGCAGACCTGATGATAGCGCGCGATGTAAGTGTGTTGCCGGTTGTGGTCGATGGGGCGCTCTCAGGTATTGTAACTGAGAGAGATTTTCTAAACGCGTTAGTCGGTTAGATGGCTTCACGAAAGAGACTTAGCACCGGTAAGCCAGTAAAGACGGATCAAAGAGTGAGTTTTTTAACGTGACGCACTGGCGGCTCAAACGTCGTATTGAACGAGCCTATTTTTATGGAGGTACTTGAGGAGGGTATCTAAGATCTCGTCGCACACATCCTCTTCATCAGCAATCTTTTCAACGACGACATAGTTCCCGGAATCCTCTCGCGCCATCTCGAGATACCGCCCCCGTACCTTGATAAGGGCAGTTTCATTCTCAAAAGTAGTCAAACTATTATCGCGTTTTCCAATAAGGGTCATGGCTACATCTGCAGGCCAGTTGATAATGAAACTAATGTCCGGCTCGGGAGCGAATTCTCGATTCGTCTTCAGTATCTCTTGCCACGGTCTACTATCTGACTGATATGCCGCGGTAGATAAGAAATATCTGTCCATTACGACGATCTTCTTTTCTAATAGCGCCGGCGTTATGTGCTGTTCCACATCGTATCTACGATCAGCCAGAAACAGGTCAACTAGGTCGCTGGGTTTTTTGGGGGGGCCGTGCTCAAGCGTCTGCCGTATCTGTTGTGCCTCTAGAGTTTCATTAGTTGGCTCGAAAAAGCGGACAGCGTCGAACCCTATGCCTCTCATTCTCTCCACTAAATGTATTGACTGCGTAGTTTTTCCGACACCATCTATACCCTCAATTGCTACAAGAATCCCGCGTTTCAGATGATGATTCATGCTCCAAAAACACTCGAAAATTCGATCGCGAATCGCTGAACTTGCGCCTTAGGGACAGCAAAGCTTACACGCACATACTTGTCGACAAATCTTCGCGTAGTGTACTCAGCTACTCTTATGAAAAACCCGCGTTTCAGCATCGCGTCCACGATGGTTTCGGGCCTCTTGCCTGTGCCTGAGATATCGATTACGAACATGCTTCCCTGTGACGGATAAACGGGGAGATACGCTCCCTGTATCTTATCGACAGCGTCTTTTATGATGGCTTGATTTGCCATAATGGCTTCAACCACCTTCGGGAGCCAATCAAGTTTGGTCTTGAGGGCTGCAATTCCTGCAATTTGACTAACAATTGACGTTCCGAGGTCATTTATCTTGTAACGGGCCAGTCGCTCTATGAGCTCGCTTGTTGCAACATGAGCACCCAGCCGTAATCCAGCTAAGCCGCAGTTCTTTGAAAAACTGTAAATCGTTATTGTACCTTCAGGATAAAAGTCGGCGGCGAGAGTATGGAGTTTTGCCATGTCTCGGTAGGTCACGTCATTCAACAAATAGACGCCCGCGTCTTCGGCTATTTCGCAAAACGCCTTGACTTCTTTTGTTGTGTAGGTTACGCCCAACGGGTTCAGAGGGTCGACGAGGGTCAGCATTTTAGTTCGCTTGCTCATCACCTCGTTTACCATGTCCGGCGTCAATTTGTAGTTAATATCTGCTGCGTAGATCGGTAGGTCAAGAACTTTGGCTCCGCTTAGCTCAGCAAACTTATGAATGACGTAGTAACCTGGATCCGTCGAGATCATTACGTCACCAGGACGCAGCAAGGTGCGCGTCACCTGGTAAAGCGATTCTGTACCGCCCTCCGTCACGTGGACTTCGTGGGGTGGAGTCAAATTTAAGTCTTGAAGTATGAGGGTCCGTAACTCCTCAAGTCCATACGGGGGCGGATATTTGTGGTATTCCTCTTTGTCGATGGCATTTACCATAGCCCGCTTGATCGCTTGTGGCGTAGCAAAATGGTTGGTGTTTTGCCCCATCCATACCACGGAATCATCGTCGTAAATGTTTTGAAAAAATCGATTTTCAGTGTTGAAATCGGCCACTTGAATCACATCGCGGAATGATCGGACTACGTTTGATCGATCAGTTGCCTAGGGAGCGATTACTACTGTCGTAATTGTTAAGAATTTAAAAGGGTTGTGGTAAGGGCTTACAGAAAAACGAAGCCGAGCGTTTGTTTAGGTCGCCGCGAGCGTATTCCCAGCTCAACCGCCGCTATCAACAGCTTAAAATAGGGTTTCTTTGACTGATCTTCTTGCAAATCGCGTTCCGTTTAAAGCTTCCAAACGATAATCTTCTAACAAAACCCGAAACGTTTCGTCTAAGGGAACCGAGAGAGATATTTCCTTTGTTCTACCGTATCTGCCCTTGCTGACAACTTTTGTACTGATTATTCCGAGCAGATCCAGCTCCATTATTAAATCGGTGATTCGCCTTTTAGTCAACACGTCGAGGTCTATTTGCCTGCAAAGCGTTTCATACACTCGGTTTACCTCGCCGGTTGTTGCGCTTCGCGCTCCGTTTTGATGAAGTGTGATTATGCTGTACAGCACCAGCTTCGCTTGGGTAGGGAGGGTGCGAATTACCTCTGCGACTCGGTTGAGTTCTATCCGCATCTGAGCGGTCCGAACGTGCTCCTCCTTGACGCTGTCGGCATTCACGCGCTCGGCGAATTCTCCTGATACCCTCAGCAAATCGAGCGCGCGTCTGGCATCTCCGTGCTCCTGAGCGGCAAGGGCTGCACAGAGCGGAATGACTTCTTGGTTCAACGCGTGTTCCTTAAAGGCTAGACGCGCTCGTTCTTCGAGGATGTCTCGCAGTTGATTCGCGTCATAAGGTGGAAATATTATCTCTTCTTCAGCTAGTGAGCTCCTAACCCGAGGGTCAAGATATTCTGTAAACTTCAAGTCGTTGGAGATCCCAATGAGACTGACCCGGGTGTCTGTGAGCTCGAGGTTAATTCGCGACAAATTGTAAAGCACATCGTCCCCGCTTTTTCGGACCAACTTGTCAAGCTCGTCAAGAATTATTATGACGCTCCCGCCTTGCGAGTTGAGTGCTTCAATAAACTCCGAGTAGACTTGATCTGTTGGCCACCCCGTCATCGGCACATCTTTATTGAACTGGCGAGCCAGATATGCAAGGACGCGGTACTGAGTATCGACCACTTCGCAATTTATGTACGCAACGTTACACGGAACTCCTCGAGATGCGCCGACTTCCATCAATTCTTTGCCCACAAATTTGGCGCAAGCCGTTTTCCCTGTGCCGGTTTTGCCGTACACAAGAATATTGGAGGGGGTCTCTCCTTTAAGAGCGACGACCAAAATAATAGCAATTGAGTTGAGCTGATCGCGCCTGTGAGGTAGATAGTTAGGCGTATAGGATGGCCTCAGAACTTCTTTATCTTTGAAAACAGGTTTCCTTTCTAAAAGGTTATCAAAAAGTCCTTCCAACTTTCTGCCTCCAATTTCAACAGAGGAAGCGAATGCTTGCTGGAGGCACTGAACTCTAGCATAGATAACTGACTACTCAGAGCCATCCGCTTGGTCCTACCGTATAGTGGAAACGTGAGTTAATAAACTTTATGATTTCTGAAGTTGTATTTCCAGTGCAATTCAACCTATATTTCCTGTGGAACTAGTGATTTCTTCCACTGCAAACTCTACTACTTGTATTCCTATCATGCTACTAAGCAATCATGGACTTATATCGATCGCTCCCTAGAGCCTCAATCCAGGTTTTATTTTGCTTCGAAACGGCATAATCTTCGCTAATTTGTAAGGCTATGAAAGGTTCTTAAAGTAAGATCGATATCTTGTTCTTCTTGTTAGCCATACCTTTGTTGCTTGTGGAAAAGGTTCGAGACGCTCCCCATGCTTTCTACTGTAAAAATAAAAAATGGAGTTTTGTTTAGTAGTAAGTTATAAAAAATAGCATGTTGTAGGGGTAATAATCTTTTAATATATAAATTTTTGTATAAATTTGTTTCAATATTTAATGTTTAAGGTTTTATGGATGCGCAAACATGGGGGGTGTGCATTATTCCTACTCCTACTCCTTGGTCAAGGCAGACAAATTAGACTAAACTATTGAAGCCGGTTACCAATCCAAAACACCCAGCTAGCATCATATCACCGCCTGGTGCTGCAAAATACGGACTCAGTCGAGATTTCTTCATAATCCCTCGTTGAGGTCCTATTGTGGTTACCCGAAAGCCTCTCTCTCTGAAAGCTCGATCTATCTCCCGGTATCCAGTTTCGTGTATGTAACACCCGTGCCCCCCATCTTGAAAAATCCGTTCATTCGTTAATTTACCATCTATAAACAGTGACAAAAAATAGTCGAGTTTTTCTGTGGTGATCAAGGACGTGTGGTGTTCAAACATGCCGATGATCTTCTTTTGGTCCAGCATAGCTGCGAGAGTATGACCGTTTCCAACGTTTACAATGATATGAGGTTCCCAGGCGTGCTTAGCCGCTTCATCATCACACAGCGCACCTAATATTGCGGCCGGACCAGTATCCATCACTAGGATCCGCTGCATTTCTTCCTGCCCCAATGTCCGATATACGGCCTTTAGTCGTGTCAAGTAGTTGGGGATCCTACCATCCACATAGCAAAAACTGGTCAGCTCACCACCCGCCGCGATCAAGTGCTTGAAGTGCTGAAAACGAAAAATTCTATTACTCTCGGAACTCTCACCGTGATCTTGACACGCTACTGCGCACATCGTAGGCAGACTTACGTCGAATTGTTGAAGCGCAGATTTTAGTGCGGGCACGTCCACATCGTTCATCTCTATTCGAACACAGTCTGTTTTCGGCTGTGCTGCCGTTATCTTTACCCCCCACGATTGGACTTTGTCAAGATCATCATTGAGCGTTCTTGCTGCAAGCGGCGTTGCAAAAACCGAATATCCCTCCTGTAAGTGAGCTCGAACGGCTGCGCTGCTCGGCCCACCTCCCATCGTCTCGCCGCACAAAAATAAGCTGCGGCCCTGCTCCGTAACAGACTTGATCCGGTTGGCGACTATTGCCGTTTGCGAAGGCATTACCATTTTTACGTTATTCTCTGTAACTAAGCTCGTGTCGTACAGGAGCACATCTTGGGTTCCTGTACCGACGTCTAATGCGATAACACGCATAATTGAAAGAGTAGGCGACGCTTCTTATTATACTTATTAACGTGGCGCCAGCGTCTTGTGGCAGAATCTCCCGTCAGAAATGCTATATACGCACTAATGCAATCCACGTGTATGCGACGCCAGCGGTCACAGGCCCACCATAAGCCCGCCGTAAACAAGCGCTTTGAAGTTGGTGTAATCTCGATCAGCACGTCTCGATTTGCGAAATATGGAAGTGTCAAGGCGCCAGAAGAGGCCGAAGACATATCCGGTCGAATTATTATCGACTTTTTGAGGAGCGCTGGCCACAAGGTTCGTTCGTATACCCTGATATCGGACGAAGCAGCGTTAATAACCGCATCTGTGAGGGCCCTCCTCAGTAACACTGACGTAATCATCACAACGGGCGGGACCGGACTCGCCCCACGCGATGTGACTATCGAGGCCGTTCAGCAAATGCTTCAAAAAGAAATTCCAGGTTTTGGCGAGCTATTTAGAAGCATCAGCTACGATGAAATTGGTTCAGCCGCCATGCTCACACGAGCTACAAGCGGCATCATAGGAAATACGGCTATTTTCTGTCTTCCTGGCTCTCCAGACGCCGTGACGCTCGCGATGGAAGCTCTCATCGTGCCCGAGCTCCAGCACATTTTGCTTCATGCGTCAGAGCAGTAACCCGTTTTTTACGGGCCGTCATTAGCGTCGTGTAAAAACAGTCTATTCGAGGGTCGCGTGCTTTTTCTTCAAGTCGTCCTCACTCTTTTTTGTGATCTCCATAAGAGCGGCGATGATGCCGTCTAAGAATACCATCGTGCTTATCTCAAACATTGTGCCGAGCGGAGCAAATGATATGTGCGAGCCGACGACTTGTCGCTCCATAAAGTCCATGCCGCTTGTTTTAGTTCGTCCCTTCACGACTACAATAGTATCTGAAATAGTTCCAAGTGAAGAGTCCTTATTTGACGTTACTGCGGCGAGTCGTGTGCCTTTCGCTTTTGCGAGGGCACTCATCTCATTGATTGATTTGGTCTCTCCGGAGCCCGATATAACGATAAGAAGATCATTCGTTTCAACGGCCGGGGTCACCGTCTCGCCAACTACATAAACGTTGAATCCCAAGTGCATCAGTCGCATGGCAAAGCCCCTAACGACGAGTCCCGATCTGCCGGCACCCATGACAAACAGTCGCTTTTGGTTCTGATGCACGGTTAGAATTTCGCTGACAAGCGTCTTCACCTCAGAATAGTCTATGTCATCAGCTATGGCCTGCACATTCGCAGCGATAACCTTCATCGCTGATTTGACGTAGTCTTCGGGCTTTTGGGCGGCAGGGTTCTGCATAGATGTGCACCAGTGACTTTTGTTGTCCTCGCTATTCTTTGAGCTTTTTTGTGCTTTAAGGGGTGGAGAATTCTGCCTTGACTCAACCGTTTTCCGTGAACTTTCGGCGACTTGGAGAAGGCTTTTCGACCTCTTCAAATGCCAGTCTGCACAAGAGGTAGGCTACTGTAGACTCAGCGCCAAGGTTTTGATTAACTCCTTTTTGGGGCGAGAGACCATCAAAACAACCACCGGTGTCCTCATCATACATCGGCAGCTTGAGCAGATTGTTGCCAGTGAACCAGCTAAAACACTCAAGCGCGTCTTGGTAGTAGTGCTGCTTGCCGGTGACCCTGTAAGCGCCTAAGAATGCCTCGACAAGTGCGCCGACGTCGATCGCCTGTTCGTCGCCGAGCGCTCTGTGTTTTCCGCGGACGTACCAGCCGTTGTTTCCTATGACATTTATCACACCGTTTGAAGTAACCTCTTCATCCCACAGGAACTTCAGGGTTCTTTCGCCGCACGAAAGGAGTCGCTCATCGCCAACTGCATCGTAGGCAAGCAACATCGCCTGGGGCAGCCGAGCGTTCGAGTACCGACATGAAGTCTTCGAACCACTCCCAGTCTGGAGCTCGCGTGTCCTCGTAATTGCGTAGAATCTCTGCTGCAAGCGCTTTGATTCTCTCTCTCGCGCCTTCAAATGACTCCTTTGAATAATAGAAGCCGAGGAGGCAGTAGGCAATCCCTCTTAGGGATAACCTGTTGGTCGCGTGCGTCGCTGCGCGTTCAAAAATGACACGTGCAACTTCTCGAACGTTCTTAGGGAGATTCGAAGCGGCACTCGTGTATCCACACGCCCAGAGCGTCCTACCCAGCGCTTCATCGGACCCCACGCTGTCAAGGAAGTCCCGTTGGTAGCTCATGAAATTGTGCATGGTCCCATCGTCGTTCTGCGCGTGAAAAGTGAAGGCCATATAAGTCTTCAACAAATCGAGCGTGGACGCATCTTGGAACAAACTGCCGTGCTTCGCCGTCACAAGCAGTGCTCTCACATTGTCATCAACGCAATAACCTTCAAATCTGTTCGGAATCGCATATTTTGCGTGTTGAAGTATGCCTGCACAATCAGTAAGCGTTTTGACGTGCCGCAAGGTTACAGGAGGGAGCAGCTTATCACCCTTTTTTTGTCTTCTGTCTATGTATATATGGCTGTTGTCCAAACACTCATTGCAGGGAGGCACAAGGCCCACTGAAAGCCTCGAACCTCCGATCCTGTCGCGTTGCACGCGCTGCCTGCCGGCTGTCCGCAACGCAACGAACAATGAGCACAACTACCGTCAACTTTATATCCGTGCTAACGCAAGTCAAGTAAGGCCTGAAGCTTCTTTTTTGGCCTAATCAGCTCAAGACATGCACAAATTGGTCTCTAACACTTTCTTGTTCGCTGCGATCACGCTGATTTTGTGCGCTGCTGTGACGGTCCCGGTGAGCGCAGCAAATCTGACTGTCGGTGCCGGAGGGCAGTTTAAAACCATTCAGCAAGCGGTGGATGCTGCGAAACCGGGCGACACGGTGCTCATCGCACCGGGCACGTACACGCAAAACGTCGTGGTGAACAAACCCCTGACGATAACAGGAAACGCGACAGTAAAAGCAGCCGATTCGAGCAAAGATGTGTTCTTGCTAACGAGTCCAGGTGTGCACATTGACGGCCTGACCATAATAGGCGGCGAATCTGGTGTACAGGTTGCCGGTGTTGCTTCCTGCGTCATAACTAACATTACCGCGCACGGCAACGTCTTCGCGGTATATCTTGCCAACGCGACGAACAGCGACGTGAGCCATAACAATCTAGCCAACAACGGGTATGGTGTCTATTGTGACTATGCCACCTCCAACACGATCGCGAACAACGTGGCAACTGGTGAGACAGGCGGCGGTGGGAACGCATCATACAGTGACGGCATCTACATGTACTACAGCGGCTCAAACACGGTCAGTGACAACAACCTGAGCGCGAACCACGTTTTTGGCATTTCGCTGTTTTATTCGTCAAGCAACATTATTACAGGGAACAATATCAGCCAAAACGATTGGTACGGCGTCAGATTTCGGGAGTCGGACAACAACACATTTACCTTCAACACGCTGCGCGCGAACGTTCAGATGGGCATACGTCTCATCGACGCGACTAACCACTCGATATACCTCAATAACTTCATTGACCAACCGTCCGCTCTAGTTGTCTCATCTTCTTCCGTGAGGCTCGATTCCCCACAACCAATGGCGTACACCTACAACGGCACCGCCCAGACGGGGTATATGGGCAATTACTACTCGGACTACAACGGCACCGCCTCCAACGGCACGGGAATCGGAAGCACGCCGTCAGCCTACGGCGACACGTATCCACTGGTACAGCCGGCCACCAGCTACCGTAACATCATCCTTGCAAGTGCTGTTACTTCCACAGCCTCCCCCGCTTCGTCGACCGTTCAGAACACGAGCATGGCTGCGACCTCCAACCAAACCAGCAATGGAACAGGCCTCCCAGGATTTGAAGCATTGTATGCCGTGGTCGGGCTTCTAATCGCTGCACTAGTCGTCGCCCTAAAACACCACAGATAGCGTGCCATTATCCCCTACCCCCGATTCGTAACGCGTTAAGAATGACGGCGAGGCTTAGCCCCATGTCACCGACCCCGACGGCGAGCCAGAGGGTGATGATTCCCGGAAAGGCGAGCACCGCAAAAGACGCTTTGATGAGGATCGCCGCGGTCACGTTCTCTCTGACCACAGACATCGTTTTCGTGCTAAGATCGATAAGATACGTCACTTTCGAAAGATGATCGTGCATCAATGCAATATCAGCAGTTTCAATCGCAACGTCTGAGCCGGCAGCTCCCATTGCGATACCCACTTGTGCGCGGGCCATCGCGGGGGCATCGTTGACGCCGTCTCCGACCATTGCTACGTGTTTGTAGGCCGTTGCCAGCTCCTCAACGTGTCGCACCTTATCTTCAGGCAGCAGCCCAGCGTAATACTCGCTCAGCGGAAGCTCATTGGCAATCGCAGCCGCTGCGCGCTCATTGTCACCGGTCAACATGATGGTTTTGATGCCACGTGCCGTCAGAGCTCGCAGCGTCCCTGCCGATGAGTCCCGAATTCGATCCTTGAGGCCGATGACACCTATGACTTGGGTATCGGTGCCGACCAGCATGAGCGTCTTCCCTTCCATCTCGAGTTGGTCGATACCGTCATAAGGCACGCGCGAGTTCACGCTCCCAAGGAAGCTACGGCTACCAACGTAGAAATCTGCGCCGTTGAATCTCCCCGTGAGGCCTTTTCCGGCAATCGATTTGAAATCGGTGATTGGCACTAACACGACCTTTTCTTCTTCTGCCTTCTTAGCGATCGCTTGCGCCGCGGGATGGGTCGATTTCGCTCCCAACGATGCTGCTATCTGCACAACCTCGCGTTCTGTCGCGCCATTCAGACTGAGTACATCCGTTACGGCGAGTCGTCCTTCGGTGAGCGTCCCCGTCTTGTCAAAGATGACTACTTTGACGTCCTTTAGCTCTTCGATCACATCCCCACCTTTGATGAGGATTCCCTGTCGGGCCGCTGCGGTGAGCCCCGAAACCATAGAAACCGGCGTAGAGATCGCCATGGCACACGGACACGAGATAACGAGCAGCACGAGGCCTCTGTAAAACCACTCGCTAAAGGGCAGACCAAAGAGGAGGACGGGAAGGACGACTACCAGAGCTGCGAGTGCTATGACGATGGGGGTGTAGTAGTACGAGAACCGGTCGATAAACGCCTCGGTAGGTGTCTTCTTTCGCTGCGCCTCATCAACCAACTGCACGATGCGCGAGAGGATCGTTTCATCAGACCTCTTTGTGACACGTAGTTCGAGATATCCGTCCTCGCTGACTGTACCGGCAAATGCCGTGTCGCCGACCGTCTTCACAACCGGAACGCTTTCCCCCGTAAGGGCAGCTTGATTCACCAACGACGTGCCGCTAATGATGACCCCGTCCAATGGTATTTTCTCTCCGGGCTTGACGACGACCACCTCTGCGACTTTGACTTCGTGGGCGTGAACGACGATTTCACTTCCTCCGCGCACGACGACCGCCGTCTCTGGCGCGAGCCTGAGCAGTGACCTGACCTCTTGTCGCGCCCTATCGCCAGCGTAGTCTTCGAGGAACTCGGCGATAAAGAACAACAGCATGATCGCCGCTCCTTCCTCGCCAAGGCCAATGGTGAATGCTCCTGCAGCAGCGATCGCTATCAGCAGATTCATATCGACGCGATGTTTCTTGATCAGCCCAAGGAGCCCCTTTTTGATGATGGAGTACCCGGCGACGAGTGTCGCCGCAAGGAACGCGATTTGGGCGAGGATGTGCTGATGGATTCCAGCATCGAAATACACGCCGATGACAAAGATGGCTGCAGCTACACCAATAATGACAACTTCTTTCTGCTTCCACAACGGCCCTTTTTCCTCAAAAATGTCCGTCGCGCAGGCAGAGCAGCTCTCTTCACCGTGGCTGTAGTTCTCGGGCATGCTCGACTCCAACGTCGATGAACTGCGTGACGTGTGCGTCGGCAAGTGCGTAGTAAACGATCTTGCCAACTTTCCGATACTCGACCAACCTTGCGCTTCTCAACACGCGGAGTTGGTGAGAAATAGCGGACTGTGTCATGCCGAGCACCGCTGAGAGGTCGCACACGCATAGTTCGCGCAGCGCGAGCGCATAGAGAAGTCGCATTCTCGTCGGATCGCCGAGCACCTTAAAAATCTCGGCTGTACCTGCAACAAGATGACGGTCAAGCATTTGCGCCCGCACGCCCTCAACAGCTTCCTTGTTTAGGCAGAAAACGTCACAGATTTCACTCATATATGAATTACTATTCATATAATCAGATTTAAGCGCATGCGTGGCAGAGGGCCTCGTGCATCAGTAACATTTACGCACGCTTATCATCAGATCTTTGATGGTTTTTGCTATTCGCTTCCGCACGACTTTTCGCTTACGGTTATTTTGGGTGCTCTGGCGCTTAGTCGAGGAAGGCTAACCACAACTACTAAATGGCAGGGTCGACTTTGCACGGCTCGAGACAAATCATGATGGTGACGACGCGCTACTCGCCGTTTGTCGCAAATGACAAGCGAAACTGCCTGCCGACCGAGCACACTTGCGACTGACCGAACAAACAAACCTTTCCTCAATCCAGTGGTAAATCCAGAAAGAAAGGCGTGACCCATGCTGCTGAACACTGATGATGTCGCTCGCAACGCGCAACGTATAAATAAAAAGACCCTGCAAACAAGCTAGCGAATCAGGATAAATTGACTTATATCAAAAAAAATTGATTTAATTGAAAAGATTTGACTTAAACCAAGAAAAGGTGATTTAGTTGCACATTGCTGATGGTATATTGTCGCCGGCGTGGGTAATCTTTTGGTGGCTAGTCGCTCTAGTGTTTATTGCCATCGGAGTTATTCAAATTCGACGGAAGTCAATAAACAACGCACAGTATCTGCCTATGTTAGCACTGATGTCTGCAGCCGTGCTGGTTATCTCGGTATGGCACGTTCCTGTACCAGTCACTGGGTCAAGCTCTCATCCTTGTGGGACGCCCATGGCCGCTATCATCGTAGGACCATTTCCCGTGGCTGCCGTTACTTCCATAGTTCTCTTCTTCCAAACGTTCGTCGGACACGGAGGGCTAACAACGATCGGTGCGAACGACTGGTCGATGGGAATTGTGGGAGCGTTTAGCGGATACGGGGTGTGGCTAGCGTTGCGAGGGCGCACAAGCATTTTTTGGGCTGCTGGGCTGGCGGGATTTGTAGGTGATATCCTCACCTATCTCACAGCGGCATTTGAGCTCGCCATATCGATTCATCCGGAAGCGGTGCTTCGTTATATTGGTATCTTCATGCTGGGATATGCGCCGACACAGCTCCCCCTCGCGATAATGGAGCTCGTGTTTACCGGGCTTGTCGTGCGCTACATCGCCGAGGTGCGGCCTGAAATGATGAAGTATGCCGGCTGGACACCGCCACCAGTCAAGACGACTGAGACGACTGGTGGTGCGGCCTGAAATGATGTAGCTCCGCCGGCTATACGCCGGAGCCGACCAGGTCGACTGTAGGAGGTAAGTAGGATGGACAAATTTACTAAGAATGCGTTGATAGCATGTGCGCTACTGTGTGCGTTCATCATCACCAGCTTCTACGTTGGAACCGCCCTTGGCTTCAATATGAGTGGGGGCGCTGATGACAAGGTTAACGATCTAGCTACCGCAGCTGGGGGTGGACAGGCCCACGATTCGTGGTACTACGTTACTCAAAACATGGAATACATTGGATTTGGTTCGATCGGTATGGCAGGCGGCTTCTTCTGCGGCTACCTTTGGGTAATGACGTTCGAAGAAACAAGTAACATACAAGGTACAACTGAAGTTACGAGGCACAACTGATGGTTGAAATAATAAATGGGGATCCATTATCGGGGCTATTCACCACTCTAGGGTTTTTTACGATGCTTTTCCTGGGCCGGTATGTGAGACACAGACAGCTGGATAAAAGGCGGGAAACCACCCGCTAGCTCACCGCCAGATGCGCTAAGGGTACGCATCACGTCCATTGCAAAATGAAGCTTCCCTAAAGTTCTGGAACGAACCCCACAGAGATCGCAGGCGAATATAGACAGGGGGAACGATGGATCTAAAGAAATACGCTCCTGAATGGAACCCCGCAAAACTACTAGGCGAAAGCGGTTTAGGCTCGGATCGCCCCGGCACCAGCGTTTTCAGGCACGTTGATGCCAGGGTCCTGCTACCCGCCGCTTTTATTGTCATACTCGCACTTTCCGCAGCAACGCGGTGGTACGTGCCCGGTACCGTTTTCGTTGTGGTGCTTTCCATCACGATGTACTCGGTCCGTTCACGTGCTGCCTACCTGAAACTGTTGTTGTACCCCATTGGTATCGCTGTGTTCCTTTTCGTCGTCCAGGCTTGGACGTACGGATCCACAGTGGTTTTTACGGTAATCTGGCCGGTATATGCCCAGGGAATCGCCTCAGGGTGGCTGCTAGCCAATCGAGTCCTTGCTTCAGTGTCGATTCTGTTCCTCCTCGTGGAGTCCAAGTCGCAGTTAGAATTGATCGAAGCGCTCAGGTGGTACAAGATGCCGGTTGAGCTGAGGAACCTAATGTTGCTTATGTTTCGCTATGTCTCGGTGATTGCAGGGGAGTTCACGACGATGTTTCACGCTCAACAGGCGAGACTGGGCTTCTCCTCGAAGTTAAGCTGGTTTAAAAAAATAAACAACCTTTCTGTCATCGCAGGGATGCTGTTCATTCGATCCTTCGATAGGTCATATAGAGTCATTATGAGCATGCAGGCGCGCGGGTATACGCAAAACGCCGATATCGGAGGTAAGTTTGAGCGTTTCGCCAAGAAAGACTATCTGTTCGCAGCATTCGCGCTCGCTATCGTCGCAGGCATAGTGTTGGTGGGGGTGCTGTGATGGCGTCAGCCATAGAGTTTAAGAACGTCGTGTTCAAGTACCCCAACGGCGCCGCTGCCTTGGACGGCATCAATCTCAAAATTGAAGAGCACACAAAGGTAGTCCTCTTAGGAGAGAACGGAAGTGGCAAGACGACCTTGCTCCTGCACCTAAATGGCCTCCATATGCCTACGAGCGGCGAGGTGGCAATTCTCGGCAAACCTGTCAACGCTGCCAATATCAACTGGGTGAGGACCAAGGTGGGAATGATTTTCCAGAACTCCGACGATCAGTTGTTTGCGCCGACGGTGTACCAGGACGTCGCCTTTGGGCCCAGAAATCTTGGCATGGATGAGACGCGCGTAAAGGAACGAGTGGAGGAGGTTCTTGAGGTGCTCAACATCACTCGCCTCCGAGACAGACAACCCGGCGCGCTCAGCGGCGGAGAGAAGCGGCGGGTTGCCTTGGCAGGCACCTTAATTATGGATGCTGAAATTATCTCCCTTGATGAGCCACATTCTGGACTGGACCCGCTGGGATGCCTTGAATTTAATGACCTCCTCGATGAGCTCCACTCCAAGGGGCGAACAATCATCGTTGCCACACACAACGTTGAGTTTGCTGCCTCGTGGGCGGATGAATGCGTCATTATGAAGAATGGAAAGATAGTGGGGCGTGGAACTCCAGAAGACGTGTTTTCGGATGCGGAGATCGGCCGACTATCAAGTCTCGAACTACCGTCATTTGTATCCATATATAACGAACTAGAGGCGAGGAACTTCGTCTGCAAACGAGGAGAGGCGCCATTTGACATAATGGACCTCGTCACCAAAGTCGAAGCGCCATCGATAAAATTTTTTGAGAATTCCGAGAGGTTGCATAAAGGGGAGCGCGTTGCGCTTGCTCATTCACGCGATTCGTGGGTCGTTGCACCAGAGGGTGCTAGCGATGGAGAAATCCTCACACAAAAAGACGGCATGGCAGTCGTCGGGTTGGACGATGACAGCACTCCAAAGAAAGGGGACATTGTAATCTTCAAAGTGCACGACAACG
Organism: Methanobacteriota archaeon; assembly: GCA_963720465.1. Taxonomy (GTDB): domain Archaea; phylum Halobacteriota; class Bog-38; order Methanoflorentales; family Methanoflorentaceae; genus Methanoflorens. The sequence goes on along the minus strand of OY970393.1, from coordinate 1,582,298 downwards.
AACGGTACGATGAGCGTGTTGCAGAGCGTGCAAAAAAGTTGATCGAAAGCAACAGGGGAACAAAAATCGGCGCGATGGGGACAAATGCCAAGCTGCTAGCGAAGCATCATGCAATTTCACTTGATTTTGGAGTTGATGTGATCAACAAGGCGATTTCCTATGCGTCGAGAGGCGTTGACGTAATCCTTCTCGCATCCGGGAACATGGCGGAATACGCCGGGAAGAAGATATACAAGATATGTCCGGACATATTCTTCCATTACGTCAATACGAAGGACGAAGAGACGTTGTGAGATCAAGACGCTCTGCGGCGCGTTGAAGTCCAGTAGGTTTGCGACCAATAATTAGGGAGGCTACTACCGCTGGTAGGCTACAGTGTCAATGGTGACTCTTAAGCGCCCGCATCGGAGTGCTGATACGCATTCGCCTTCACACGAGCATTCACACGGCCACACGCACGGCGTGATTGACCCGTCCATCCTTACCTCGAAACGAGGGATCTGGGCGCTCAAGTGGTCGTTGGTAGGACTGATGGCGACCGCCATCCTGCAAGCCGTTATCGTCTACTACTCGGGAAGCGTTGCGCTGCTGGCCGACACCATCCACAACGTGGGCGACGCCTTGACGGCCGTCCCGCTCTGGCTCGCCTTTCGCATGAGCACGTGGAAGCCGACGAAGCGTTTCACCTACGGATACGGACGGGTGGAGGATCTGGCAGGCATCGCCATTGTGCTCATCATTCTTTTTAGCGCTATTCTGGCAGGCTACGAGTCAATTAACCGCCTCTTCCACCCGCAGGTAGTGCAGTTTCTGTGGGCGGTGGTGGCCGCGTCATTGATCGGGTTTGCAGGCAACGAGATCGTTGCGGTCTTTCGCATCAACGTTGGCAAGGAGATCGGAAGCGCTGCGCTCGTCGCCGATGGCCATCACGCCCGCATCGATGGGCTGACAAGCCTGGCCGTGTTCTTCGGAGCCGTGGGCGTGTACCTCGGCTTCCCGCTTGCCGATCCACTCATCGGACTTATCATAACGGTGGCCATCCTGCGTATTGTGTGGAGTTCAGGCAACGAGGTGTTTACCCGGGCTATCGACGGCATCGATCCTGCCATTCCCGACGAGATTCGGGATGCCGCTGTGCACACAGAAGGCGTGAAGGATGTTACGGAGGTGCGCGTCCGGTGGATTGGTCACCGCCTCCACGCTGAGGTAAATATTGCCGCAGATCGTGAGTTATCAGTTGAAGCAGGGCACGTCATTGCGAAAGAGGTCCGCCATCAGCTCCTGCATCACCTTACCTATCTCTCAAACGCCGTGATACACGTCGATCCGCTCAATGCATCAGGCGAAGAGCATCACTACGTGAGTGGACACGACTATGGCGACTTAGTCCCGCACAAGCACGATAAGTGATGTGGAACAAGTTTCATGCAGCGACTAGCACGGAACTGAATGCCCGTTGCAGATCTGCAACGCTGCTTCGCGCCTTTATCTCTCAAAAAACACGTGAATCGTCGTATGGGGGAACCCATGCCACTCAGATTATCATCGAGGTCCAGATACGGTTCAGAAGCTTCGGAGTTGCTGCGACGTTCTTCGCGATAATGGCGTGAGCTACGGCGATTACGTTGTACAACGTATCTATCTTCTCCTTTTAAAGATGGCTGATGAGCTGGCGCAGATCGCTGCACAGATTCGTATCTTTGCGTTGTGTTCGTATTGGTCCCCCAAATCATTCACAGCCGATCGTAAAACTTGTTCAAGCACAGTGACGGCCAAAGCCGTTCTGAGGGACTCGAGAGGAGCTGGTAACAGGGAAGAGGCACGCATCTCCCGAGGTGAAGAGGCGTGCATCGTCGAAAAGACTGGGACGCGGCCTCAAGCAGTGTGACCATCGGAAGGAGTTAATGGATCCGCACCCATCTTAGCTCCGACATCAGCCGCGTCAATCTTTTCGCAGGTATGAAACTGTCTCACATGTCCCTGTCTAATCCAGCTCCAACGCCCCATGGGCATCATGCACTTCATCCTTTATCAAGTTAAGTTTTTTTGATAATCATCAAATTTACTTGATCAAGAAAGTTCGCGAGGGGGGGAGAGAGCTACTTCCTATAAAGGCGTACGTGGCTCTTAGGCAGCACACTCGACTCTAAACCCTCGATTCATGCAATCTCCCGTAAACGGGTACAGAATTAAAGAAAGCAAAAAGAAGGGGAGGACATTGGCTGAGTCAGTTGCGTCTATTTTTCCCAAAAAGCGACCACTCGCTCAGCGTTGATAATATCCCGGCGGTTGTCATGCTCGATGATGATCACCCCGTCGGCACTTCCGACTACCTTGCCAGTCAGGGTTTCATTCGGCCGGCCGCCGAAGTACACTTCTATCGTTTTGTTGACAAAGTGCTCAGAAATTGTTTTATCTAGCATTTTTCATCGCCTCTATTTTTTACTGTTGATCACACTATATTACTAGTGCAGCTTAATACCTCAGATTTCGCGCCCCGTTATGGGGGGCTATCTAAGCTTGGACTAGTCGGGTTGCAATGCGCTATAATTTGATTCTGAGGTAATCTTTCGTCGCGGTTCTCGTCGCTGTTCTAAGACTCGCTTTTAGCGACAAATACTTTCATCCTTCTTTTGGACAAAACATACAGTTTTAGAGAAAGAGACTCAATACCCTCTCGTTTACCCCACCGTTTTCGTTCGAAGATACACGCGAGATTTGTCCAAAATAGCAAGGCAGTACGCGCAACGGTGGGGCTCGAAGGGCGTATTCACACACGTATTGAACGTGCGGAGACAGAGATGACCCAGCGAAGCGTTTCGCCGCAATACGAATATATCGCCACTGAAGAACATCTTACTGCCATCATTGAGCGTATCGCACCTTCGTCGGTCATAGCGTTAGCTCTCGGAACCACGGGTTCCGACACCTTTGTTGATCGGATACGAACGCTTCAATTGGTCGTACACGGCCATCCTCCGGCCGTTATTGATTGTGCTCAGGTGCCCCAGAGGGGATTGGCGAAGCTGCACGACCTCTTTACGACACCGGCCGTCAAGGTAATGCATAATGGGAAACTAGCCCTCAAGTTCCTCTATCAGGCAGGATTCGACCTCTCAAGCCCCTATTTCGATACGATGCTTGCCTCGCAACTGCTTAAGGGCGGGCTGGAGGTAAAACACGATCTGAAAACCGTGGCAAGGGCGTATCTTGACGAGTACATGCCGGAAACGGGCGGCAGTTTTCGAGCTGGTACCCTCACCGAGCGACACCTTCAATGTGCGGGGCAAACTGTCGGCGTGGTCTTGAGCCTCCATGCGGCGTTATCGGAGCATATCGAGAGCGCAGGCCTCACGGACTGCATGCGCTTAGAATGTAACTGCCTCCCCGCGGTTGCGGCGATGGAGCGCAACGGCATGCTCATGGATATGGGACAATGGCGAACGTTGCAGGACACCTATAACGAGTTGGAGGGGGACCTCGCGTACGAGGTGTGTCGTGAGCTGACGACGTCGGGACAGCGTACCCTCGGTGACGTCGCCGCCATCAATCTCGGTAGCCCCCAGCAGGTGAAGCACGCCTTCAGAAGCGCAGGCGTTCCCGTCCGCAACGTACGAGAGAGCGAGTTGCTGAAGTATGAGGAGCTACATCCCGCAATACCCCGCTACATTCGCTACAAGCACGTCTTAAAGCTTAAAAACGGCTTTTTGGATGCACTCCCTAAGCACGTCCATCCGTTGACGGGGAGGATACACCCCACCTTTCTTCAGGTCGGCACGGTGAACGGGAGATTCGCGTGCCGCAATCCCAACCTGCAGCAGATTCCACGAGACGGTACGGTGCGGGAGTGTTTTGTAGCGGCACGCGACCATCGCCTCGTGATCGCCGACTACGCGCAATTTGAGCTGCGGGTCGTCGCTGACATCAGCGGTGATGAGACCATGACGCGGGCGTTCCAACGGGGGGAGGACTTGCATCGGTTGACCGCGTCGCTCGTGCTCGATACGCCCCTTGACCAGGTGACGAAGGACGAGCGCCTTATTGCAAAGGTGCTGAACATCGGCCTCATCTACGGAATGGGTGCACGGAGCTTACGACGATATGCGAATTACATCTATGGGGTGCACTTTACCCTTGAGGATGCGATCGAGTTTCGCCGGCGTTTCTTTGATGCGTACTCAGGCGTGCGGGCGTTCCACCGCAGCGTGAGCACCACACCTTTGGTCTCTATCCGGACCTTGAGCGGAAGAATACGCAGGTGGGAGGACGGCCAAGAACCAAAGCTGACCGAACTGTTGAACACGCGGGTACAGGGAACTGCTGCGGATATTATGAAACGCGCGTTGACCTCTCTCCACGAAGCATTGAGTTCTACGAGGGCAAAAATCGTCTGCTGTGTGCACGATGAGTTGGTGGTCGAAGCGCAACAGGTACGCGCTGCTGCGGTAGCTGAGACCGTCGCCTACCACATGAGGGCGGCTGGAGCTGAGTTTCTACGTAACGTCCCGCTCGATGTCGATGTGGCGATTGCTCGGAGCTGGGCGGGTAAGGGATGAAGTGTTTGCGTGAGATTGGTTCTACTGAGAAGGGCCTGAGGCGCGAGGCACCCTCATACTGATCGCGAAGCGGCAATTTATCTAGATCATCCTCTTCGCTCTCTTTTGAACTCAACCGGTTCAAACTGCGCACACCCCTCGGGACGATAGGACGCGTGTCTGGCAAATCTCCGCTTGGGCTCCATTTTTTCGGGCACCGGGCAGAGCTGATAGAAATGCTTACACGAAAGGCACAGCAACATCGCGATCTCCTCGGTTTTGCTTGAAGTTGGGTTTTTCGCGAGGAAGTTGTGAAAGTAATAAGCTCAAGACGCTTGAAGACGTTTGAGCGCATGCCGCGCGTAGTGCGCAACGTCAAATAATCCAAAGACGCGTCGGCTCCGTCCCCATTATTATGCGCTCAGTAAAGCTAGACCGCTCCAACACATCGAGAGCCACGACGGCTTAGCTAATAAAGCCTCATGATAAAATCGAAATCCTTATAACACTCTACCTGGTGTTGACCATAAACGAGCTGTTTGCGAGGTACATCATGAAAGCGGTTAAACTCATTTCGCCACTTGTCGCCCTGCTCCTCATCACCGTCTTTTTTGCCGGGTGTGCAACGATTACTCTTGCGACGAGCGCGACTACGAATGGCACATTGAATAGCGCTGTTGCGACGAACGCGACTAATAGCACGTTGAATGGAAATGCCACAACAGGCAGTGCCACGCCGAGCGCATCTCCGAGCGCGAACGCCACCTCCTCAGCAAGCAGCACACAGAAAGTGACCACTGTCGGGGCAGCCACGACGGAGACCACTCTCTCTGTTACCAATTCCGCGCCTGCCGTCGGCCAATCGGTCACCTTCACCGCCACCCTGATAAGCGGCGCCACGCCCATCTCGGGGCCCGTCACCATCTATCATTATCTCAACGGCATCCGCTACAACGACACCACTAAGTACACAACGTTCAACTTCCCAGAGAGCTTTGGCTCTAATGGCACACGTTCTTATTACGCGACGTTTGCAGGGAACAGCACCTATCTAACATCGACAAGCAGAGTCGTCACCATCAACGTCGGAGCGACGCAGAACAGCACGCAGATCACCGCCTCTGTAGATAAACCGACGGTCAATACGACTGAACCGTTCAATATCACGGGAAACCTTACGAACAGCTCTGGCGCAGGAATCCCATATCAAACCATTCATCTGGACCGATGGAACGGCGCCGCATACGTTTCCACCGGCGTGACGAATACCACCGATGCGGGCGGCAACTTTACCCTCACTTATTCAGAGTCCACAGCCGGGACGTATAAGTACGAAGCCTCCTTTACCGGTTTTGCGAGTTACAGCGCGAGCAACTCGACACCCATCACCGTCACCGTGCGCAACAGAATAGGCACTCAACTCTCTATAAGTAGCTCTGCTGTCTCTGGCAAGGTTGCGTCTGGCCAACGGTTTACACTCTACGGCACACTTACAAATGGCACCGGTGGCGGCATTCCCAATGCACCCGTTAATCTTCAATACTCTCTGGATACTAAGACCTGGTCTTCCGCTTCTTCGCAGCCCACCACCACTGGGAACGGCACGAACGGCTCCACGAATGGGTATTACCTCTTCTATGGCTCTGTCACCGGCCAAGGCCTCTACTACTTCCGCAGCGTTTATGCTGGGAATGTTACGTACCTAGGAAGCGTCAGCAGCACAATAACAATCAACTGCACCGGTGCGCAGTCAACCGTTCTTTATATATCCGTTAGCAATACTACCCCTACCGTCAACCAACCACTACTATTCTACGGACAGCTTTATACGACGGCAACAAAGACGCCGCTTTCGGGCGAGCCAGTCTGGTTGCAGGCATCAACGGATCAAAAAACGTGGGAGCTCGGGTCTGCCTTGGCCGCAAACACGGTCAACGGAGGCTGCTCCTTCGCAGGCGCTATTGGAAGCACGGGGACTTATTACTTCCGCCTCTACCACAACGCCACTAGCGATTATCTCGCATCCTACAGCAGTGTTGTTAAGGTTACCGTCACGTCCTCATCTGCTAAACTAGCCACACAGCTCTCCATAACTGCCACTCCGTCCAGCCCTGGCGTCGGCCAATCTGTCATCATCTCTGGCACCCTAAAAACTAAAGAATCGATTCCAGTTCCTGTGGCAGGCGGCGACGTCTATCTCTACTGGTCATCGGCTTCAGGTGGCACGTATTATCTCGCTTCGAGCAGCCCTTCCGTCACCACCGCTAACGGAGTCTATGCGTTCTCTGGATCTCTCCCGTCGGGCACTTACTACTTCAAGACCACCTACAGTGGCACCTCGAAATACGTCGCCGCCTCAAGTACCCCGCTAAAAATCACAGTCTCGTGATACGACCCGGTGAGTCTTAGGGCGGTCGTGTGACCGCTATCACTCACACCGCAGTCAGAACAGTCGAGTGAGTAGGTAATGGGGGCTGTCACAACACTTCGTCGATCTATCGTAGCCTCCAAAGAAACGCGTGAATCAGCGCAAGTGAAAACACTTAGTGAGATACGACAAGTGTACTCCCGTCTGTCGCAATCGCCAGCGGCTGTTCGTACGTGCTCAATGAGTTCAAAGTGCTTTCGAGCGCGAATATCATTTAGCGATGCATGATCCGTCTGATTTTTCAAAAGTAGGGAGACCGCTGCGCAACGATAGAGACGAAGAGCAAAGTGATCGTAGTTGGAGCGGCACCTGGTCGCGTATAAACCGGAACCGCTCCGTGTACTAATTGCAGTTTCCCGCCTTAACCGTTTCGTTTTTGCTGGTTTATTATACGCATGCAGTTGTTATAGTTGCGTATCGATTTCGGTGCAATCATGTAAAATCGTAGATCCATTATGAAGCGCCTGCACGTTGCAAGCCGCTGATCAAGCAAAACGAACATCTAACACGATGGAAGTGTCGCGTTTTCGCACACAATGTTCGCTTAACGCAGACTTATGAGTATCCGCGCAGTTTGAATCGGAGGTGAACCTATGGCTGCGAACACGAGAAGCACGAACCTGGATCATTACTGGGCTCAATCTTCTCTCTGTGGCCTTCGCTTTCATTGCGCGAAGACGACGCGAGCAGAATGCTTAACGAACGCAACGCACAGCATGGCGCAATAGAATTGACGAAGCGCCTTATAGACGATCGTCTTTTTTGATTGATAGCCACAGGATTTCTGCTTCGGGCACGAGACAGTTTGGCACCTAACGTTAAGCGAACGGGTCCATTTCGCTCCGTTGCGTATCGTCAACCCTCAGCAGACAGTCAGGGCTCTGCGAGACTTCCATTTCGACACGCGAGACCCGGTAACTCGCCTCGTCGGCCACCAAAAAACTGCGTTTCCGTATCAAAAAATAGCGCGCTAGGAAGCCGCAAGAGTCTACGGCGTGCACGTCGGAGATGAAAGCGGTACAGCTCTCTCAGCCAATGATCAGTCCTGTGTAACACGATCATTCGACGATCGAAGTGGTAGAAAAGGTGGGAAACGGCTAACACCCTGCAAGAACATCACTGCTGTGCACGAGGTGATACCATAGCAAGTTACGATGATACGATTGTCGCCGCGGTCGAGAAAGTCATGCCGAGCGTGGCCAACGTGAGTGACGTAAAGCTTATTCAGGACGCTTATTTACAGGTGCATCCCGTTCAAGGAGTCGGATCAGGTATTATCATCGGTGAGGACGGCTATATCATGACAAACTCCCACGTGGTGCTGGGCTCCCAAGAAATACAAGTGACGCTGCAAGATGGACGAACCTCTCGCGCGCAAGTGCGCGGCATCGACACGAAGACGGACATCGCTCTCATCCACGTCGATTACCACGATCTGCCAGTGCCTGAGATGGCAAAGAGCGCGGAGGTCAAGATCGGGCAAACGGCCATTGCGATGGGCACGCCATTCGGTCTCGTCGGCGGGCCGACGGTCACCGTGGGAATCGTCAGTGCGGTCAACCGGTCTATTCAAACTCAGGTCTCATTCATGGAGCAGCTCATACAAACCGACGCCGCGATTAACCCTGGTAACAGCGGTGGGCCCTTGGCAAACAGCGCGGGGAAGGTAATAGGCATGAATACGGCCGTCATACAGTTTGCGCAAGGCATCGGGTTTGCCATTGCGATAGAGCCGGCGATGTGGATTGCCAGACAGCTCATAGAACGCGGAGAAATCGTGCGTCCGTGGATCGGCATAAGCGGCGTCGATCTTAATCCGAAAATCGTGGCATATTATAAGCTCTCCGTCGAACGTGGCGTGTTGGTGACCGCTGTGATGCGCAACAGCCAGGCGGCCCTCTCGGGGATTCAGCCTGGGGATATTATCGTTCGGCTGGGGGCCATTGACATCGATGACGTAAGAGACCTGATAAAGGTAATGGACGCGCACGACGTCGGCGACGTCGTAGACGTAGACCTCGTACGGGGAAATCAACGACTTAGCGGTCGGACCACGCTTGAGAAGGCGCCGTCCTCGCAGCTGCCTCCCAGCCAGCCCACGCGCTGAGCGGCGTCGTTGCACCGGACGTCACGGGTAAGCCTTTTTGCGTAGAATCGGTTGCGATTCTGACGAGAGCACGCTTTCGCGCGGATCGCAACACTTATTAAGTCTGCTCTTTTTTTATTCGACACGGGTTTTGGCTCGTGCGTATTTACTCGGAGACAGACAACATGGCAACAAAGCGAATAGTTCTATTGATCGCGATCACCGCGTTGCTGATCGCGGCTACAGCAGCACCGGCACTTGCACTTCTCTCGAACGGGCAGTCGGCCCCAAATTTTTCGTTCACCGATCTTTCCGGACACACCCAGACGCTAAGCGAATATCGAGGAAAAGTCGTCGTCATTCAATTCTTTGGAGCGGATTGTGGATATTGTCAAAGTGACGCTAAGGATACCCTTGTACCTCTGTACAACACATATTACAAGAACGACGCGAAGGTTCAGTTCCTAGGCGTCGAAGTCGATGGTAGCGCGGCATCGGCCATTCAGCAATATGTCGAGGAGACAGGGGTAACATGGCCCGTCGGAGATGGGGTCAGCGCGGGTTCGGCGTACCAAGTCGCGAGCACGCCGACCCTCTACGTGATCAGCCCAGCAGGCAATGTGGCCAGTTCCTCTGTGTATCCGACGAACGCCACGCTGCTGAGGTCTACAATAAGCAATCTTGAGGGAGAGCTCACCCAACTATCGCTCTCTGTCAACAACCCGACTCCCGCCGTCGGCCAATCAGCCACCTTCACTGCCACGCTCAAGAGTGGCACAACGCCCCTGTCGTCCAAATCAGTTAGCATCTACCACTACCTCAACGGCGTCCGCTACAATGACGCCACCAAGACCACCAATTCCGCCGGCCAGATCACCCTCACCACGAGCTGGGCCTCCATCGGCACACGCACCTACTACGCTACTTTCACGGGTGACAGCTCACATCAAGCATCGACGAGTAGCGTCGTCACCGTCACCGTCAAGGGCCAGACTCAGGTCACCCTCACCGCGTCCGACTCCACCCCCACCGTCGGCCAGTCGGTCACCTTCACCGCCACCTTGAAGAATGGCACAAAAGCGCTCTCCCAGTCCGTCACCATCTACCACTACCTCAACGACGCGCGCTACAGCGACACCACCAAGACCACCAATTCCGCCGGCCAGATCACCCTCACCACGAGCTGGGCCTCCTCCGGCACGCGCACCTACTACGCTGTCTTCTTCGGTGATGGCTCATATCAGTCATCGACGAGTAGCGCCGTCTTCATCAACGTGGGAGCGACGAAGATCACCCTCACCGCGTCTAACTCCACCCCCGCCGTCGGCCAATCGGTCAACTTCACAGCCACTCTGACGAGCGGCACAACGCTCCTCTCAGGAAAGAACGTTACGATCTACCACTACCTCAACGACGTGCGCTACAACGACACCACCAAGACCACCGACAAAAACGGCCAGATCAGTCTCACGACAAGTTGGAGCACCGCAGGGGAGCGCACCTACTACGCTACTTTCGCCGGCAACAGCTCCTATCAAGCATCGACGAGCGCAGTCGTTAAGATAAGCGTGTAGCGTCGAAATACCAGCGAACGAGCGTGGGGGTCACCGTCTTCGCAGCTAAAGCCTCCGAAAATCTTGCAGCAGTCGGTTTCTACACGTTCAGCTGAATGCACCGTACGGCGTCCCCATCTGTCGCCATAGCAGCAGCGCGACAGCTCAAGCTCGTCAAAGTTACTACCACGCGGATGATGGCACCACTACTTGGTCAACAGGCACACTTCGAACGACACGCCTCTTCTAAATCCTCCGCCAATACCAATATCAGCATAAAGGTGTGCAACAAGTGTTGCCGCGCAGACCCCCGCCCTCACTCGTCGACCTCCAGCGCCACCCCCACGGCTCGCCAATCGACCACCTTCTTAACCACGTCAAGAAGACCCAAACCTTATTCCCTCGCTAGCGCCACGGTTCACCTCCACACCCCCGACGACAAGAAGGGTCCCTCACCTCTGGCACCTCGAACACGATCACCACCCCGAACGGCGCCTACGCCCTCTCCAAATCATTTCCATCCAGCACCTACCGCCCCCTTCGCTTGGACTAAACTGACACAGTACAGTCATATTATATGTGGGCCTTGTTTGGAGCTCCGGGCGTGTATCTTATCAGTGAGACGCGGTTGTGCGTGGAGTGCACCGTCGTTTATGCATAGTTTTCTTGCGCGCGCTGCAATCGCTATTCGATCTCCGAAATTGTAAGCGCCCTGTCTTCCGTTTTCGTAAGAAAAATCATGGGGGCTGATATTTTTGCGCTGGCATAGCCCACGCTAAGCGGCTTTTTTGGGTCTCTCGCTACATATTTGAGAATCAGAAATTCGCTCTTTCGTTGCAGTTGATTCAAGCTGAAAGTACTTGCGCATTTTTGACGCAAATATATAGAAACACTTAACTTTTAACGATCCCGTTTTACGTATTACGCCATCTAGTGGATTGGAAACGTGATATCAGATGCAGCACGAGGGGGGTTTTTCCTCATACGAACTAGAAGTGCTCGCAACTATTCAAAATATCACAAAGCGTACAGCCACTAATTCAGTCATTATCAAGGGATGGACCGTGGCCGTGCTCGGCATAATTCTGGTGCTGAGCAGCACGCGATATCAAGCGCTTATCGCCGTCTTCGCTTTGCTCGTTTTTTGGTATCTAGACGCCTATTTTCTGCGGCAAAAAGAGATGTATAGGGCACTGTACAAAGAGATTGTCGAAAATAAGCTCAACACAGGCGACGAGTTTTTTGATATGAGAGCTGCTCGGTACGAAGCGGGCATAGAAGTGCCAAGACCGAGCAAGTTAATGCTTTCAAAAGCGTTGCTCATTTTTTATGGCTCCATCTTGACACTAACGTTTGTCTACGCTGGGATCTTGTTTGCCTTAACACATGGGGGGTAGCATTGCAAGCTGTTATTGAGGCATTGCAAAATGGCAGAGGCCACCGAGGAGCACCTCACGACTAAGGTTTTTAAGCCGCTGAAAATAGTGTAAGCGGGAGAGCCTGTGAAATGTCTTTCGAAAAACTCGACCTGTGACGTTACCTGAGGTGCTGTACCAAGGTGCGGACGCTCGCAAAAACGTAAAGGGCGGCGCCTATGGCCAACAGGGAGTACCCCCCACCCTGAGTGGCGTGAATGCCAGCACGAGCCCGGCGATGACGACAACACCGATAATCAGGGCCATCTTCTGTGTTATCGTCCCTGTGACGTCAAGAGGGGTTGGCATAGTAGCGCACCTACAGCACTTAACGCCTCGCAGTTTGAAAAAGCTTACGAAGATCGCGCCGGAGCGACAGCAGGGCCTCGATGGCAGTCGGTCAGCCCACTTGTGTGAAAGAGAAAAGACTAACAAGCGGGGTCCATTTGATCGTGACATAAACGATGCTATAAGCATCTCGAGCGGTTAGCATGCACGTCCGCTCAGAAAGGCGAGCGTTACTTAAAAGATGACAAGCAGATTCGCTTATCGTTGAAAATCGGTGCATCAAAATGAAATCACTGTGGAAAGGATCAATAGCGTTTGGACTGGTGAACATTCCCGTAAAACTCTACTCAGCGGTCGAACAGAGGCCACTCAAAATACGGCTCTTGCACAAGGACAAGCTCTCACCGATACGATACAAGAAATGGTGCGACGCGTGCACGCAAGAGGTGTCACAGGACGAGATCGTGAGGGGGATCGAAGTTTCCCCAGATAAATACGTGGTCATTACTGATGAAGAGCTTCACTCCATCAGGCCCGAAAAATCCACCTGGATAGAGATCGTGGAGTTCGTTCATTCCCATCAAATCGACCCGATTTTTTTCAACTCCCATTACTACGCGGGCCCAGAACGACCAAAGGACAAGACATATTTCCTATTCAGGAATGTGCTCCACCAGACCGCCAAAACCGCGATCGGCAAATTTGTCATGCGGGAAAAGGAACACGCCTGTGCGATCGAAGCGTACAGGCAGGGCCTGCTTCTGACAACGCTGAATTATGATTATGAGATACGGAACATAATGCAGGTCGATGGCCTTGATGAGCCGCCGCAACTCTCTGAGGTCGAGATGGACCTCGCAAGACAGTTATTGAGCCAGATTACGGTCGATGAGTTTGACATTACCAAATTTCACGATACGTTCGAGGAGGACCTCAAGGAGCTCGTCGAAAGAAAAGCACGCGGGGAAACGATTGCGATCCACAAGACGGAATACAGCCGCACCACAGAAGAGAACCTCGTTGAAGCACTGAAGGCAAGCCTGAAATGATGCTCGCCGCCACGGGCACAAAAGCGATTCTTAAGTCCACTGAGTATATCTTTGAGCCTAAGCTGGATGGCTACAGGGCGCTCTGCGAAAAAAAGGCAGGAACGCTTTGCTTCACATCACGAAACAACCGGGACATCACCCGTGAGTTTCCCGAGCTTGGGTTTGGCGATCTAATCAAGGCCGATTGCGTGCTCGATGGGGAGATCGTGATCTACGATGAGAAAGGGAACCCGTCGTTCTCGCTGCTGCAACGACGGAAGCACCACGATCGGCCGCCTACGTACGTCGCGTTTGACATACTCGAACTGGAAGGCAGGAACCTAAAAACGCTGCCGCTGTCAACGAGAAAACGAACCCTTGCGGGCGTCGTCGAAGAAGGGAGAAACTTGCAGACAATACCGGGCACTGCCGACGGTGAGCGACTCTGGGACGTCGTAACAGCACGTCACCTGGAAGGCGTCATGGCCAAGAAAAAGGAAAGCCTTTATGTTACCGGACGGTCGCACGCCTGGCTCAAAATCAAGGATGAGAAGACCGTGGATTGCGTTATCGTCGGGTACGTAACGAAGACTAGGACAATAGCGTCGCTGGCCCTCGGGTTATATGACGCAGGCAGCCTCACGTACGTCGGTCAGGTCGGAACGGGCTTTAGCGAGTCACTCCTTGGTGACCTTGCGACGGAGCTCGTTCGCGCAGGCAGCAACGTCGCCCTTCCAAAGAACGTGCAGCACGTTGTCCCCGATAAGGTGTGCGAAGTGAGGTACCTGCAGTACACGAAAGACCACCGCCTGCGGGGGCCAGTTTTCGTACGGATGCGGGACGATAAGCCTGCCGAAGAGTGCACGATAGATCAGGTGCAAAGCGTTGCTTGACGAGTATAGAAAGAAACGAGACTTCGCGAAGACGGGTGAGCCTGCGCCTGACGAACTGAAAAGCGAACAGTCGCTTTACGTGATACAGAAGCATAGCGCGAGGCGGATACACTTTGATTTTCGGCTTGAGCACGATGGGGTTCTTCTTAGCTGGGCGGTGCCAAAGGGGTTGTCAGACGACCCGCGGGATAAAAGGCTCGCAATCAGGACTGAGGATCATCCCGTTGCCTACGCCGAGTTTTCAGGCGAGATACCAGAAGGTGAGTACGGTGCAGGGAGGGTCGAACTATGGGATAAGGGAAGATTCGTCAACATTACAATAAAAGACGGGAAGGTCCAGCCTCTTGACGAGGCGTTGAAAAAGGGCCATTTCGTAATCTACCTGAAAGGTGACAAACTGAACGGGACCTACGCGTTCACCCGCCTCGACAACGACTGGATAATCGTCAGGAAGGGGGAGGAGCATCACCTTAGCGACGAAATAGACGTGGGCGGGCACCGAATCCACGTAACGAACCCCCAGAAGGAGCTTGATATGGGGATCCCGAAAGCTGAGCTTGTTGAATACTATCGAGACATAGCGCCGCTGATGCTGCCCCATATAGAAGGCCGGCTGATCTCCATGTTTAGGTTTCCCGATGGGGTCAGCGGCGAGAAATTCTTCCAAAAAAATATGCCCGATTATTTTCCTGATTGGCTTGAGAGCAAGTGTCTCGAGCACAAGGACACTACGACCTGCTATGCGATCGTTAAGGATGAAGCAGGCATCGTCTATCTCGGCAATCAGGTCATCGTTCCCCACATTATGGTAACACGAGCAGACAGACCCACAATTCCCGACGAAATGGTATTTGATCTGGATCCGTCGCTGCCTGATTTCCCGTCGCTTCGATCAGCTGCACTCAAACTGAAAGGATTCCTCGAAGCGTTGGGGTTTAAACCGTACGTGATGACGACTGGGGGCAGGGGGTACCACGTTGCGGTGCCCATTACGCGCGAGCTTGATAACGACGGCGTGAGGGACTTCGCCCTAAAAATAGCGCAAACCCTCGCAAAAAGTGACGCAGCGCTGACTACGGAGCTTGGCAAGGAGAAAAGAAGAGGACGAATCTTCATCGACGTCAATAGGATATCCGCGATGCAGACGTCTGTGGCACCCTATGCTGCCCGATCTGAGCCAGAGCTTCCCATAGCGAGCCCGTTTGTCTGGGACGAGCTGCCTAACATCAGCCCGACCTCGTACACCATTAGGAACTATCCCAAACAGGATGCTTGGAACGACTTCTTTGCTAATGCCGTCTCGATAACGGACGTGATCAAGAGGCTTGCTTGAAGAAGCCGGTATGGCCTGTCATTCGTCAGATCAAAACCATATAAGTGCAGTTATCAGCGCTGACGAATCCTCCTTCGATTTCGCGTTGGTAGACGCGGAGGGTGCCATCGGCGCTGGTAGCGGAAAGTAGTTCAATGACGCCGGAAACATGTTATGTATGAAGTGGAGTCTGGTGGCCATTACTCTGATCTTCGTTTTTCTTTTGGTGCTCAGCGTTGCGGCGGGCAATGCTCTTTTATCGTGCCCGTTGTAGTTCAAGAACGAAACGAATGGTTAACCTTTGTCTGGTATAAGGTATGAGAACGCTTATCGTATGTGTGTCAGAGCACCACGGAAACACGAAAAAGATCGCTGACGCGATGGCAGTAGTCCTCGACGCCCAGGTCACCGATCCTGATGATGTGGACGTCGAGGCACTTGGCGATTATGACCTTATCGGGCTTGGTTCAGGAATCGCATTTGGAAAGCACTATCCGCGCTTGCTCGAGTGGGTCGACGCGCTTCCCGCGCTTCATGCTAAAACATTTGTATTCTCAACTAGAGGCGCACCGCGTGGGGGGTCGCATCACTCTGCCTTAAAAAGCAAGTTGGATGCGAAGGGATTGACCGTCGTCGGGGAATTCTCCTGTCGGGGGTTTGATACGTACGGGCCGATGAGACTCTTCGGCGGGATAGCTAAAGGACGGCCGAACGAGCAGGACCTACGCGATGCCCACAAATTTGCTGAGTCACTCAAAAAAGGCTGACCGGATGCCGAGGACTTGTCAGCATTAGCATTTTCGCCACTTTCCCGTGAGAGAGGGTTAGTCACAGATATGTGATCGCGGGTTATGGTTGCTCGCCGCCTTGAGCGCAAGCGCGGCATGAGGATGAAAGATGTCTACTAAACAAAAAATTCTGTTCCTCTGCACGCATAACGCTGCGCGATCGCAGATGGCAGAAGGATTCATAAACGCCTGGCATGCTGACCGGTATGAGGCACAAAGCGCGGGAAATGAACCCACCGAGGTACACTCGTGTGCGATCGAAGTGATGGCTGAGCTGGGCATCGATATTAGCTCACAGCGGGCAAAGTCGCTGGACGAGTTTGACGACATGACCTTCGATTACGTCGTCACGCTCTGTGCCGATGTGCAAGAGAACTGCCCCATTTTTCCTGGCGGGAAGGAGTATCTCCATCAAGCCTTCGATGATCCGGTGCCCGATGCCGGGGAAGGCACACCGTGTGCATCTTTTCGATGCGTGCGTGACCAACTAGGGGAGTGGCTTGAGTCAACGTTCGACCGCGACTAACTTGCGCACTCATTTGATCCCCGTTTAAGCAGGCGTCGGTTTATGTTGTTGACGTCCTATCTCTACTCATATTATTCTGATTTATCAGAAAAACTTAAATACACTGATAAATACACTATTACGTAGAGTTCTATGACAGAAGAAGCCTCATGTTGTGCGCCCAGCGATGGGGGCAAGAATAGCTGCAAGGTTGAAGCGGTTGTGAGCGTTGACGAGCGGGGACAGATGGTCCTACCTAAAGAGCTGCGCGACCGTGCCCATATACGGGCGGGGGACAAGCTGGCGGCCGTTAGCTGTGAGCGAAACGGCGAGGTCTGCTGCATCTCTCTGATCAAGGTCGAGGAGCTCTCGGCGACGGTCAAGAGCTTTTTAGGCCCTATTTTCAAAGATTTAGCGTGAACGGAGTGATGCGTGTATGGAAGAGGAAAAGATAAAACGGGTGGTTAGGGACGGCTATGCGAAGGTGGCGAAAGGCGAAAGGCTCAATTTTATCCCTGTGAGCCAGTGCTGCGGCAGCAATGTTGATCTGGCGCACGACATTAGCCGGGCCATAGGATATAAGGAAGAAGAGCTTGCCTCAGTGCCCGCAGGAGCAAACCTCGGACTTGGCTGTGGCAATCCGACCGCGCTTGCTTCGTTGAAGGAAGGCGAGACAGTGCTTGATCTCGGATCAGGAGCAGGATTCGACTGTTTCCTTGCCGCAAACGCGGTTGGTGCAGCTGGACACGTGATCGGTGTTGATATGACGCCCGAGATGATCGAAAAGGCTCGGGCGAATGCGCGCAAGGGCGGATACAGCAACGTCGACTTCAGGCTCGGAGAGCTGGAGCACCTGCCCGTTGCCGATAGTACTGTTAGCGTCGTTATCTCCAACTGCGTGATTAATCTCACCCCTGACAAGGCCGCCGTCTTCAGGGAAGCCTTTCGGGTGCTGAGGCCCAGCGGCTGCTTTGCAGTATCTGATATCGTCTTGCTGAGAGAGCTCCCGCCTGCCGTAAGGGAATCAGCCGCGGCATATGTGAGCTGCCTGTCTGGCGCAATCATGAAGGACGCCTATCTCGAGGCTATTCGGGCCGCGGGATTTGAGAACGTTCGCATCGTCGAGGAGTCTTCATTCCCGCTTGACTGCATGGCAAACGATCCAACAGCACAGGCGATCGGGAACACCATCAGCCTGACTCCCGATGAATTACGCGACCTTGCGGACTCCGTGGTGAGCATAAAAGTGGCTGGAAAGAAGCCTTAGACCGCCGCGCTCTGTTGATCCGATCCTATTTGCTCTCTCTGTTCTTGCGCAAAAAGCGAAATCTAAGCTCTAAGGAGCTTATCGAGACACAGCCCGCATATCTCGCTCCCCGCCGCACCAAGCAAGAACAGGTAGGGCCGTTCCTTGCCGTCCTGCCACACTTCGAGGCCATTCTCATAGACGTGAAAACTGGCGATTTTCGAGAGCGGCACGCTCAGCGGCTTGTGCCCCGCGAACGGGTTTAAAAATAGTCGTTGATTACTTACGATCAAGTCCCCGCGCGACGTTTCAAGCAACTCGTCATGTTTGACGATGTGGCCGCGTGATTGACCCACGCGATAGCGCACGGGAAAGCCCCCCACCTTTATCGGGAGTGGGATCGAGACGCCGTGACTCGCTCCTGAATAGCCGAGGTTCACCGTTTTAGTCTCCTTGAGCACCGTCGCTGTTCGACAGTACGCAGTCTCGCCTTTTTTCATAATCGCGCCGGTAACAGGGACAACCGGGAGTTCTGCGCCGGTATACGGAGCTATGGCCGCCGCATGCGCTTTCTCCGCCTGTTGCTGCACCAATCGTTGTCGGCAACCGTTACACAGCCCGTCGGCTGCGTGCTCAAGGAAGCCGAGTTTGTGGCCGCATTCTTTGCAATATGTCATTTTCGCCTCTTTTTCTTCTAGGGAGGCTCAAAGCCTCGTGCTGGTCTCAGTTCTGTTTCAATCCGGCTTAACATGTATGCTTGCATCCTCGCCCTTACTCCGCTTCACGGTTGCAACGATGTTCGTCGCGCGAGCAGATTTTTATATCGGAAAGAGTCGTACGCTTTGGGGTGAAAAAATGGCGCAACTGAAGTTTAGCGTATCAGTACACGTGAGCAGCGACAACCCGTCAGCCGTCAAACCGGTTCTTGAACAGCTTATTGCTGATAAGGGAACTATTAGACAAACAGATCAAGGATTCGAAGTTGAGGCAGAGCTTGAAGGAGAAAGCGCGCGAAATCTCAACCGTATGATCCTGTCCGCGTTGCGACGAGCTGAGAAGCGAACGAGGATTCGAGCAGAATGGACTTCAGGAGATACCGTTGAGAAGTTCTTCGACTACGGTTCTAAAGGAACTCGAAAAGCGCAAGGCAGTGCGACGGGTAAAACATCGCGCTTCGAGTCGTGACGCTGCCAGTTGCTACGCTGCTCACGACCACGGCAAGCGCATTGTCAGCAAGCGCCACTGAAGGCGTTTCGCAACGTAAGCGCGCTTTCGCAGGACTACGTGCCGACAAGGGCAGCGATGCTGAGGCCGCTGACCAAAATGGTTATATGACCGCTTTTTCATGAACCGATAGTGGTTGTTGGCATGGTAGTGTTCATCGATGTGGAGGCGTGCGTGCAGTGTGGAACCTGTGTCGAAGAGTGCCCGGCCGCCGCTATTTCATTAGACGATGTGCCCGTGGTGAACGCGAAGGACTGCGTAAACTGTGGCATCTGTGTCGATGTCTGCCCATCCGGAGCAATCGCGTTAGCGTGAGGTGAGATATGTCAAAGCTAATACAAGTCGGCGTGCTTGGCGCCACCGGTGCAGTCGGGCAGCGATTCTGCCAACTCCTTGAGGCACACCCGTGGTTTGAGGTCGGTGCGGTCACTGCATCTGAGCGAAGCACAGGGAAGTACTACAAGGACGCGGTTGATTGGCGGTTGAGCACGCCAGTACCCGAAAACATAGGTGACCTTCGCGTCATCCCGACTCGATCAACCGACATGCCTGACGACGTGAAACTGGTTTTTTCGTCCCTTCCGGCCGATATCGCAGAAAACGTTGAAGCGGATTACGCCCGCGAGGGCATCGGGGTTTCGAGCAACGCCGCCTCGTACAGGATGTTCGACGACGTACCGCTCCTCATTCCGGAGGTCAACAAGGACCACGCGAAATTGATCGAGCTTCAGAAAGCGCAACGCGGCTGGGGTGGTTTCATCGTCACCAATCCGAACTGCTCCACCATTATGCTTGTCATGACGCTCAAACCGCTCATGCAGCTGGGCCTCACCGACGTCAAGGTCGCGACCCTGCAGGCGGTTTCCGGCGCGGGCTACACCGGCGTCTCGTCGATGGCCATTCTCGATAACGTCGTCCCGTACATCGGCGGAGAGGAGGAGAAGATGCAGACGGAGACACCGAAGATTCTGGGGGCATTCAACGGCACAAAGGTCGTCAACGCGAGCATCACCGTCAGCGCGATCTGCAATCGCGTCCCGGTGATCGACGGACACACCGAGTCAGTGTGGGTGGACGTCGACGCGTCCCCTGAAGAGGTAAAACAGGCTATGGCCTCACTCCAGCCCCTGAAAGGATTGCCATCTGCCCCCGAACGACCCATAATCGTCAGAGAGGAAGAGGATCGGCCGCAGCCTCGGCTTGACCGTGACGTCAACGCCGGAATGAGCGTCTCCGTTGGCAGGGTGAGGCGCGACGTTGTCAAGGGCACCAAGTATACGCTTATGGGCCATAACACCGTTAGAGGGGCCGCAGGAGCTTCGATACTCAACGCGGAGATGCTCGCCGCTGAAGGATTCCTCAAACAGGGGTGAGAGCACCGAGGGGCTGCGGTTATTCTCCAACATTGTTCCGAAAAAATGCCTGGGGGAAAGCGCTGAGAATCACAAGTGCTGCAGAATCGCCCCCCAGTGACTGATATATCAACTTTTTGCATCAGCGGAGGACACAGATGAAAATCTACGTGAGAGAGCGGCTGAAGGTAGAAAAGGGCCCGGAACACCCCCGATTTCAAGTTGTCGCTGTAGCGGGCGAGGAGCTGCATCTGTACGCGGGCTATCTGAGGAAGACCGAACTTGAACAAATCGCAAAAGACGTCGGAGCCGACATCGTCTACTTGGAACCTCTGCCCGAGGACTAGAAAAGGAAGGAGCGGGTTCAGGTAAATTCCGGTCTGAGAGGGCCGCTTCGTGGAGGAGAGGCGCTCTTTATCGATGGGAAATCCTTAGTATAGCGTTTCAGGAGCCTCTGAGAACTGCCGGTTAATTCAAGCCCTTGCTTACTATGGCAGAGCTAGATCTGGACGTTGTACCCTGACGACGCCCTGAGGATACTCTTCACTCGCGATAATAGCATTTCCGCGCGTTTTCCAAAAACGCGATTCATATCAATTGCCTACCACGCGCTGTCTTGCTGATTTTTTAGGAGTACCCCACTACTGCGTACTTGAGTATGGTGAAAAGGGGACGAGCTGATACAAGAGCCGAACAGTTCACACGACGAGCAGGAGCTTCGCGCTCACGAGCGAGTGCTACAGAACGAGCCGAGGCGTTGCTCGGACCCGCCATATACGCAGAGACCCGACGGCGCACGGAAGAGTCGTGAGACGCGACTTAGTGCAAATAAAGCGACAGCCCTTTATTTAGGTCGGCACAATAGGGGGTACCACTAACGGAGTGATATAATGGCTGAATTGACGACAACACAGGCTGAAGAGATATTGGCAACACATAACTTCATCGACCGGGGCGGCGCGCAAAAGGAGGCGGATGGCATCCGATTTCGATTGTTCTCCGTCGGTACCCAGAGCAACCTTCTACTCGAAGTCGGTTCAGACAGGGGGATCAGCGTTCTTCTGTCCACAAAAATGGAACCTCTTGTAGAAAAGCTCAAAGGAAGTGGGGAGATCGTTGTAGACGAGTCCAAGGATTTCTCTCTCGCAAAGGACGACGCGGTCAAGTTTGAGATCGAGCGCCGAGGGGAGCCGTACTGGTGGGTGTACAAGGTCGGTGACTATACCGAGGACCTGCTTCTGAAGGCGATAGAGATGTACGAGACGATGATGGGTTGGGGGGAGGAAATTACCGCCGCGACCCCGGCATGATGGTCAAGCGGCACGCTAATAAGTAAAAAAGATCGTATTCCGGGCTTTTTTAGCCAGCGGCGGCCACGGTGTGTTGAGCAGCACCCGTGGCGTTTGATAACTTTAATATATGAACGTGTGGTAGGGTAACCTGCGGGCTCGTGGTCTAGCTGGTTATGACATCGCCTTTACACGGCGAAGGTCGGGCGTTCGAATCGCCTCGAGCCCATCTATTCTTTTCCAAATCGGAGACCCAGAGGACGTTAGAGACCTCAGATAGCCGTTTGTCGGTAGTGAGAATCTTGGGAGAAGATGAGCACAACAAGGACAAAAAGTTGCACAACTTTGATGAAAAGTTGCACAACTCCGCAGGCGAAGGGTTGGGAGAGGAGGAAGCGCACGATGAGACCTCCTACCAATATACCGAGAATGGAAATGTTCATTCAGCACCCCAACACGAGAACGAGTCTACGCGCTTAGTCGACCTTCTGCCGATAGATTGGCAAGCTTATTTCGACGATATTGTGGTCGATTCTGAAGCGCGTTGGGCGCGTCTTGCCCCTCAAGATGAGGAAGAGCTCGTGGAAGATCCTGAGTTTGAATATAGTGTAGCTATTGCCGATCACTTAAAGGAAATAGCGAAGAAGGCAATGAAGCGCGAGGCAGTGACACTAACTCCTCAGCCAATAACACTGATACCTGCACCAACGCCATCATCAACGCAAACACAGAGCGGCGCGGAGGGGGCTAAAGTCATATCCTCGAGTACTCTTCACCAAAAAGAGCATTCGCTTAGCTTCTCGCGGGATGAGCTTGATCGTTACGTTACGTATCGTACGAGCGGCCTTGCTCAGAAATCGCGGGATTGGATTAACAGATCTTCAAAGCTATTGTGGGATTGCACGATAGGGGCGATATCACATCACACTGTCGAAACGCTTCGGGAGCGAACACTAGAGGAGTATACATCGACCGATTCTCATTCTAAAGTGCTCAACTTTGCCAAGTCTTTCCTCAAGTTCCTCGCCATGACTCGCGCCGAACCGCGCTATCAGACGTTCACTGCCTACTTAGAGCCTCCAAAAACGGTCAAAGAGCGCAAGAACGTCACTTCTCGTATCGTGACTAAGGAGGATATTAGCAACGTTCTCCAACACATAGAGAAAGCACAACGAGAAGGGGAGATCAGTTCTGAGCGATCAGCAAAATATTCGGCGTTCGTTTTGTTTGAGGCGTACACCGGCCAACGGAGCGAAGCTACGACGGCGAAGCTAAGGGTAGGCCAGTTCCGCACGGCGTTGGCTGCTGATAAGCCAGTGCTCCTCGTTGATTCGTCGCAAGACAAGGTTCGTATGAGCCACTACGTGCCGCTGGCGCCTCGCGTTGTGGAAGCCCTTAAACCCCTACTCGCTGGGCGAAATGACGACCAACTGATGTTCACTCACAGTTCCTTTTTGCAGTGGATAAAACGACAGAAAATCTCGATGTCGCGGTTCCAAAAGCCGTTCGTTCTCGGCGATTTGAGGAAATTCGCCGAGCAGTACGGCGACATTATTCAGTGGGATCAGTCAAACAGAGCCTACATCTTGACACACGGTGTTTCAGGGGTTGAGTGGGGGCATTATCGAAATCCCTTGCCAGAGAACGTATATGATATCTACATGAAGTACTGGAGAGACGTCGACTTCACAATCTAGCTCTGTCGCTGAACTTGAGCTTCCTGCCGAGCCATTTTCGAGGCATCTCGCAAACTTGTAAGTGGTAAGGTGGTATCTCGCGCTGAGATCAGTCAAATAAGAACTACATACTCGCACGGCGTCTCAGGAGTCGATTGGCGATTTTACAAGCATCCGCTGCCTACGCACGGTATGATGCATTTATGAAGCATTAGGCCACGTTCGCTTGACCGTGTGAGCCGATAGGCCGCCTTGCGCTTCTTTGCGGAGAGCCAGTAGGTGTATACGTAACTTTTTTACTTGAGCTCTCCCTTTAAGTATGCGACTTCAGACTGTCCTAGGTTACGAGGTGAGGATTAATCTGCCTAACTGGAAAACCGAACTCGCTTATTATCTGGCGTAAAAATCACCCAAGGGTCTATTCTAAAAGGTGCTAAGAGGAAGGCTTAACGAGTCCAAAAACGATGACACATCCAGGACGTGGCCCTTTCAAAGGGCAAAACTATCAGACACTTGCCGCGCTGGCGTTATTTCTGCAGTACCTGAAAACTCCTGCGTTCTTGTCTATTCAATTGGAGACGCCAGGCGCTATTGACTTCACCTTAGTATTTGCCGAAGGTCACAAGATAGTATGTGAAGCTAAAGATCGGAAAGAGGGATTGCGTGAGCACATTCTCAAAGCTTTCGTCAAGAATCTATATGACAAAGAGAAAGAAGCTGCCGACGCTGCCGATGAGATACTAGTGATAACCAGCCTATGCAGCATTGAGACTTCTGAGACTTTTAAACAAATAGAAGCGCTGAGATTTTACCCGCAGGAAGTTCTAGAAGACGAGTTAGCGAAGAAAGGGTATGAGCGAGAGCACGGGCAACTCCTTTCAAAACTAAGACTTTGGCAGCAACCCAAGAGTGTTCTTGAAGATTTAGTCTACTTGTTATTCAGTCAAGTTATCGGCTTTTGGCTACCCCAAGATGATATAGAAGACGTTGTACGCAGCATTTTACTCAAAGTGTTCCATTGGGGGTCTGCTGAAGGCATCGTGTATAAGCGCGAAGATATGGAGCGCGAAATTCAATCTCAAGCCTCTAAAGCCAAAGATAGATCAACAATTTTTAATGCCAAACTAACTAGTTATGAAAAACAGATCGACAAAATTGATGCGGCGGCGAGAGGGGGGAATTTAGGGGCCGGAGACAGCGAGATTACCGCCTTATCGCAAGATCCCGCCTTAATGTATTTGTTGCTTGACAAATTGAAGGTCAAACATGACTTAAAATTGGCCGACTGGACGAACGTTTGGCACGCGTGCAAAATCTATTATCCTCTGCAACTATTCGATGTTTTCCGTGCTAACATAGCGAATAAGGCGAATAGGAGGTGCATTTTATCTTTTGTTGAGAGCAACTTAGATCAATTGAATACCTTCTATTTTGACACTTTTTTTGAAAGCGGTTTGGCAAAACTGCTGACGGCCATTGTTGAGAAAGATAGTTCGCTGCATCAAGCGGTTTTAAGCATATTGAAAAAACAGTTCGAAAAGTACGACGAGGAGCTTTTCTACCTCAACGCCGACGAGGATAAATTGCATCGCAAAAGCGACTTATGCAATACATTGGAATCATTATATCAGAAATCTACCAAGGATGCCAAAGAGCAGATCTATGAATTCATCATTAACACCTTCAATGTCATCGGAGACGAAGGTAACTATAGTCGCTATGCCCCAAGAGAGATATTTCGAATCCTGAAACACTTTCTTAACGATAACAATAACGAATTTTTCGAGCACAGATTCCTGGCAATGTCAAGCAAACTCGCCACGCAATACGAGAAGTTCTACAGACAAAAATTCAGGTGCGATTTCGAAGGCTGGGATCTCATCGGACCTATAAGTGCTGTTTATGGGCATGATTACGAGGTTCCAGAAAAACAATTTATCCTGTGCACCTTGATTCCAGCGTTGCGAGATTTCAACTGCGAGACTAGGTGGAGTTTCATAAAACAAAACTGCGTAGTGGAGCCCACGGAGGTTTCAAAGAACAGGCCGGATTTCCTCAATCGAATCGCTATTCCATTCGTTCTTGATGAATATAAGAAAGGCAACCAAGAAGCCTCGGAGATTTTGGGAGGGCACCTACTATCAGGAAGACATGTGTCTGATAACGCTGAATTTGTATATCAGATCTTGAAAACTGGCAAGTTTACAGACGATCAGAAGTGGGAGGCTGTTAAAATAACCGCCGCAGGCGGCCCTGTCAATCCATTCGTGGACCAAGTTGTAGGCGACCTAGCTTTTATGGGCCACAAACAAGCAATCGCGCAAATAGAGGCGTGGGCGAGCAATCCTGGCTACCTGGAGTATGATTTGTTTTTCAATGGCAATCTCATTCCGAACGTCGAGAAATTACTGTGTCATGACTCAAATCGGGCAACGTCGATATTTAAAAAACTTGTCGCCAATGAGTCGTTCATAAAACGCCTTAACCAAATTCAAGTGCGCGAATTCTGCGCGTTGTTCGCAAGGATAATCGTGAAACGCCCAAACGAAGGTTGGACAACATGGAACGACATAAAAAACAAAGATTTTTTGACCATCAACGAACAACAGCTCCTGGCTGGGACATTGCACGATTTGCACAACAGACATAGCCGAAAAGCATTAGAACGCGCATTCAGTGCTGCAAATGCACTTACTGCTAATTACGACCTATTCGTAACCAAGTTTTCTTTTAGTCACTCGCGTGAGTTGCTGGTGCAATTCGTAACAGAATGCGCTGCAAAAGATAAAGAGAATCCAATACCGAGTTTTGAGCTTATTGAGAGATTTGTTAGCGACCCCGACCCCAGTAACGAAAAGGATATCGATGTCGCAAATGCGAACGTCATGGTCATAGGAACCGTCAGGGGGTACGCTGCTTGGGCTATCAGCAGTGTTGTAAGGAGTGGCATTGAAGGTAAAGTGGACGAGGTGATCGCGTTAGTCCGAAGTCTTACGAGAGATAGAAATCTTCACGTGAGACAGCTATCGTGCCTGGCGTTGGCTCGACTTGCTGAGAATAGAAATGCGAAGGCGAACGGCATGAGGTTCATGTCAGAGGGACAAGCAAATGAAGTAGAGGCTATTGCATTTGAGATGCTTGAAAAGGAGGAGAATAAAAGACAGGCCTTGCAAGTCGCAATGGCCGACGTTTTTAACAGACTGCGGTCCGTTGACCTAGCGCACGCGACGAAAGCAGTTAACATCTTTGTGGAGGCCGATGTCGAGGCTCTAAAAAAGTATTTGGGAACCATAATCTGTTTCGCCGAGCTTCGCCGAGATTTCAGTCCAGAAGAAAAGCTTCCGTTCAAGGATTTGCTCTGCCGTTTGATTGAAAGAGATTCAGCGACTAAATCTACAATTGCTTGGCATATGTGGTCATTATCGCATGCGAAAAGCAGCGCCGGCGAGAGCTATTTAAGTAAGACACTTAAATATGTGCGCAGGATTGTCGAGAGATATGACCAAAGCGCATATGACAGCATCTACTCCCTCGTGAAGGATAATTTTAACAATGCAAATTATCAAAATGAACTTCTATCAATTTACAAGAAATGTATCGCCGCAGAAAAAGAATATCTGACTACTCATCTCGAATACCCAAAAAGGATTTCAGCGCCATATTATGCAAATGGCGATATGCTGGAAATGATCTTCACAGTGAGCAAGAAGGATTTTGTGGACATTTTTAAGGAGCTGTTGGAGTATCCGCAGGAGTGCTACATTGGCGACATCGGAAACGCCGTTGATCTGCTTTTCAAAACCCCTAAACCATTACAGCACGATGTCGGGGTTATTTTTCAAAGTTTAATTGGAAGATATCCAACCCTTCGTGATAAACAGAGACAATGGGAACAAGAGCAGTGAATGGTATCTATATTGCTAGGTTATTGCATTCCGTCATTCTAAGAGGCACCTTAGCGAGTCTAGCAAGGGTGTTCAAAACGAGCAGAGAAGGGATAAGAGCTCTGGAATGTTCATTCATGACGTTAAAGGCGCGTGAAAATTTCTGCACGGCTACCCAGTTAAGGTGGCAAGCTTCGGGCGGTTCGCAAAAAAGGCCTATGGGGGCCTAACCGACGGATTGACGGGGGGACTGACCAATTGCAGAAAGGTGCGAACCGCCCCCCAACGCGACACTAAACGCAAAATCATCCATTATTCTTTTTCAATTCGCTCTCATTCGACTCGCCGGCCTCGGTGGCCACGACTTTGTAGTGGCACTCTCTCGCTTAGACCGCTAACCTGATGCTAGTCCCGCTTAATAATGATATATAATGCTTTATGCGATTGCTCAGAATCACCATTAGGGCGCGCATCTCTATCACTGCTCAATAATGCAGTTATCGAAAATAGTTATTCTCAACAGCTGGATTATAGCGCAATATCAGCCTGTTACTCGTATGTGAACGTGTTAGAAAGCTTTTTACTAACCTCTTCAATAGTGTTCTGTAAAGAAGCTAATACCTCTTCATTTCTGACCTTGAACAGTTCCAGTCCTTGAAAAGTGTCATTATAAATTTCAAGAAATGGTAATTTCAAAGCAACAGGCAGGGAACGCGGGCCCCATAACCTATCGTCCTGAAGTGATAGGACACTTCGCTATCCGGTATGATAATATTGCCATTTATCGCGTCTTTTAGCTTATATCTTTCACCATCAAATAGACAGAGGGCAACCTCTTCGCTAAGCGGAAGAACGATGATGAGGCCTTTATTTAGAAAACCTGTTAAATCTTTATCTGTTAAATCTCTCGCTATTAAGTTATAGCGGATCACCGGAGAATCAGACGTGATAAAAGGGGTAAACGGATCATTCGTTTTATTGATTAAGAGTGTGTTCGCCAGACCAGAGATTATCTCTGGCAGATTCAATACCAATTCCATAGCGCCTAAATTAAGTGATTTTGGATTAAGTTTCTCACCTCTCACCTCTTCTGGTCTAAGGCCGAGTTTTTCCATAGAATAATCGTAAAGAAAGGCTCTCCTCTCAAGGCTATTTTTTGTTGCTTTTGTCCGCGAGGCCATGACAAGAACTAACCTGCTTAGATCGAACAAGTCTTCACCCGTTTTGCTTGTAAGAGTGTGCGTCTTTAGAATCTGTTGAATGATCTTGGCATCCTTGCCCTCTAATTTAGATAATTCAAGTTCGATTGTCGATGCCGTTGAGCTACCTGCGTAGAAATCACGTTCAACAAAAAGCTTCTTGATCTTTAGACGTTTTGATTTTCTAGTCGCTAAATTGCAGCAGCATAGCCCTTTTCCATCCGGTGAGAAATTCCGAAGATAAAATTGAGGCACATAATGCTGTTTCATAGCTACGAACTTTTTTTCCAAACAAATCCTCTCAGACAAAAAAAAAAAACGAAATCAACAGGCAAAAGGCGGCGTGTTGGCTTAAGCGTTGTCTTTCAGCTGTGCTGCAATTATGGCCGAACGGGGTGAGCGGCATCGATTGGAAGTACTATAAGCATCCTTTGCTCGAAAACGTTTACAGCACGTACATGCGATACTGGAGGAATGTCGAACTTGTGGGTTGATGCGTATCTCCGAAGGCATTTCAGAAGAAGAAGGCAGTCGGTGCTGAGTGAGGAAATGAGTGAAAACGCATTAAAAACAGGGCGGCAACCTTGAGTTTTGTTTCCTTGTCGCTTTATAGTGATAGGTCTTCAGACTTTCTCATTTTCCTGTACCCGTAAGATAGGATTAGACCAATAGCTATTGAGCCGACGCCAGCTCCAAGCACATCTGTGGCTATGGTGCTGGGCAAGTGCACAGAAAAGACCCCTCCCAAAAGTCCCCCTAGGAAAAAGAGGATAACTGCAACGAGAAGCGCTGCGTCAACCGGCCAGTTCGTGAGCTTAAGCTGCGGTTCAGCCGATTGTTTCCGGGAACGTTCTCCTAGCCAAAAGAATAAGGCGATACTTCCGAATGCCAAGCCGAACCAAAACCCGTGAAGCAGGTCGAGCCCGAGTGATGAATAAAATGTTGTTCGCGATGTGGCAGGCACGAGTAGCAAAAGTAGAAATAACACGCTTCCAACGAATATTCCCCAGTCGACAATCTTGCTATTCCTAAAAGGCCCGTAGGATCTCCTCCAAGGTTGCGGATTTGGTTCGAACAGATCAACCTCACTGGTCTGATATAGCAAACGCCACGGGTCTTCCACCCACCATTGTAGTTTCTTTTCCCCCGTTTTCTTCTCCTTGACGGTGTACTTGAACATCTTTACTCCGTTTTTGGTCTCCCCTTCGATGCCATACAGCCACGTGCCGACAACCCTAGTAAAAGGAAACAAGAACTCAATGCCCCGATCAGTAGCCGACGTAAAGATGTCCAAAAAATAATGGCTCAAGGCGCCGAGAGCCAAGAGAGGATTCGCTACCCACAATATCCCAGCAACCACAAAGTTGTGAAGGGCTGCTCGGTGAAGCTGAAGCGCCCTGTAGCGGTCTCTTTTCAAGTAGAAATACTCTCGATCTAAATCAGGAATCACGGCACCCATGAGCATGATCAAGGCAAGCTCAACGTTGCGGAAAAGAACGATCCCGAGCACAAACGCGACGACCGCGTGCGTTGTGATATTCATCTGAATGAACCTTTGACTGCAAAGCAGAGCGTTATTTGGGAAGGAATTAAGTCTTTCGATCTGGCCCCTACACTGTGACAAGATGATGAACCTGCTTTTGCGCAACTGTCCTTTCAGCAGTGGCTTAGGCACAACGAAGTCCGTCTGTTGCACAGCGATGCTCGTATCGTCCACGGAGATCTTAGGAAATTTTGTGAACAAATGGGCGATATATTGCAGTGGGATCAAAGTAACAGGAATTACATTCTCACTCACGGCGTTTCTGGAGTGGATTGGTGTTTCTATAAGCATCCGCTTCCTGAGCACGTCCACGATATTTACGTGCGATACTGGGGCGATGTCGAACTTTCAGGTTGAGTCCCCATCAGTTCGAAAGCTTAAATGACATCTTCTACAACATCATTGCCGACGTCACGCCACGCGCGACAAGGTAGATGCCGATGACAAAGAACACGGCGGCAATCAGCTGACTGCCGTGTTTTTTCAAGAAACGGATGATGGGATCGAAGATGCGGTCGAAATTTCGTAGCGTCACGGCATAAACGGCGAGTGGCCCCAACACCAGCATAGCCCTATGACCATTACCAGGAAAAAGACGATCGCTTTGTGTGAACGGATAACACAACGACGACGATATCCCTTGCTTGCGGCGAGAACTGGAAGCGATGAGGAGATGTTGCCAAGCCGAAGGCGATTCCCGTGGAAACCAATGCTCCAGTGCCTATTGCCCTTGCGTTTAAAGTTCTTGATCGCTATTTTTTCAAGAGCGAGCGAGTGCTCTGGGGGTTCAGAATCCCGCGAGACTGCAAAAACGAGTCAAAATCGAAAAAGCCTTATAAGAATCTGCTCTAGTGAAAAAACGTTAGATAAAACGTAGTTACCTAACAAGGAGATGAATCATGAAGAAAGTTATCGTGTCTCTGTTAGTGCTCGCTTTTGTGGCACTAGCAGCGACGGGCACAGTTTCAGCCCAGTGCGCCGCCAAGGTCACGTCAAGCACTAGTGCAGCGACGGTATGTGCTCAGTGCACGAGCTGCGTGACATCAACGTGCTGCAGCAGCTGCTGTCCCACAACGTGCTGCTGTCCAACAGTCGCGTGCTGCGTAGTCACTCAGTGCTGTGCGGTCAAAGCAGTCTGGGCGATGCCCGTCTGGAAGCCAATGCCCGTTAAGACAGTCGTTACGCCTGCAGCCGCAGTCGCTGCCAAGGGTGGCGCGGCCGCGAGCGCGAGTGGATCAAGCCAAGCATCCGCATCCACGCAGACGATCATCCAGACAAACACCCAATCAGTTACTGGCGACAATAACACCGTCGGTAGGGGGCTAGCAACCGGTGACAGTATACAAGCTGCGATCCCAACCGGAACCAGCCAGAGCAACACTGCTGTCAACAGCAACGTTGTCATCAAAGACATCAACACCAGCCCTGCCGTGGCCTGGGGCAACGCAACGGCAATCGCAAAGAGCTGAGTAAGTCTACAAGCGATGACCGCACGTCGTGCTACAGCACTGCTGTAAAAACGACGGCGAGTACCTATAGCTGATTTCAGCTATGGGCGCAGCTGCTAAGACTGGGAGCATTAGAGAATAGAGAAAGGCGAGTGCCCTTATTTCAGTGATCCGTAGACGATCGTTGATTTACGAGCGACCTGATAAGGTCAGTCATTAATCAGGGCAGTCGCAAAAACTAAAATCGAATTCGATTTAAGCCAGGGATGACCTGGCTTCTTTTTTTTACTATAGCTCTGCTGTAAGCATCCGAATGGGCCTAAGCCCTTTGTTAAACAAAAGGAGTGAATCGTGATGCGAGAGGCAGAGGCAAGAAATGAAAACAGAGGATAGCAAGTGTGGACTGGAGGTTTTACAAGAGTCCAAGGCCTGGGCCGGTTTTTGATATCTATAGGAAGTATTGGAGCGATGTCGAATTCTCAGAGCGAGATGGCCCGTCGAGCAAAGATTCAATCCGTTTCTAGGCCGAGTTTATGCGCTAGAACCCAAGCAGACACGTTTAGCTATCAAGGTGCGCTGAAATGGGCTAAATCCTGGTGCAGCACCGGCCTTCAGATAGTCAAAAATAAAAGAGTTGAGCCGGACTGCTCCGACTCTTATCATACGTTTCGCCTTGGTTTAGTTGGCTGCTCAACTAGAGGAGGTTACCTAAGAAGGACCATTGACCCCAGTTACCAAGATTATACTCGCTATACCAGACGTTCCCGCTAGTGCTGCTCTCTGAGTACGCCGTCTTCGATGCTCATGATGCTACTACCGTTACTGTTATCGAGGTGTTAGGCAGGGATGGGTCCCCAAGGTATTCAGCATTGAGAGTGTGGACACCGTTTGGAGCCCACGTTGTCATTGAACCGTTGGCATCTGTGGTTAGTGTGCCTGGACCCCAAGAGCCACCTGCGGCGTGACCATCAATAAACCAATCTATTTGGTTGGTTAGCTGGGATTGCGGGAGTGCCACGCCATTTACTAGAACTGTGGCGGTCCACGTTGCCCCCTGGCCATCACGTAGTGTAGTCGGACCGGAGATAATGACCTGTATGGAGGATGAGGGTGTTGGTGTGGGTGTTGGCGTTGGCGAACCGCACGCTGGCGGCTTGCAGACCTCACACGGTCGGTAGCCTGCTGCGCAGGCGTCCGCTACTGTGGGGAAGATTACGAGGTTCTCCGGCAGAATCTTCTGTGCTTCAGAGCACCACGGATAGTGATAGACGTCCGATTTAATGCTTCCAACGAATGGGCCGGTGTAAGATTGAAAGTTCGCGGGTGGCGTTGTCGGTAGCGCCGCTATTTCTGCGGGAGTCGCCACTGTCAGTTGTGGCGTCGTTGGCACCGAAGTGGGTGACGAAGTGGGTGTCGCTTGAGTTTGCGTGCCTACCGACGGGGTTGGTGAGCTCGCCGAGCTTGCCGCTGCCGTCGGAGTCTGGCTTACAGGCGTCGATGAAGTAGTGCATCCCGCTATCGATAATGAGGCAATCACAACAAGTATGATAGTGACTAATAACTTTTTTTCCATGCACATTTCCCCCTTGACAAAAAAATGAGTCAAAAGCGTACGAGAGCAGTGTAGTAGCTTAAGTCTTCTCTTTTAGATGTATTAGAAACGAGCGCATTCTGTAGAAAAAAGCCTGATCTCACCACCAAGCAGAGTTTGGCCTAAACCTGCCTGACATCTAGGTTAGAAGGCCTTGCGGGACAGATTGGACAAAACTTGTCAGAGGAGCTTAATACAGTCTCAACGCGGGAAGAGATAAGCTCTGGAGAAGAAACCACGAAGGGCCTAATTACCGTTAAAAAAGCCTATCGTTCCTTATTTTTCCTCGTCGTACAGTTTACGGAATCGGGATAGCGCAATAAGTCCATAGCGAGATCGTGTTTAATGCTCGATCGCAGCAGCAAAGTAGATGTTTTTCCCGGAGGCTCTCAGGGGAATCCCATACACCATACTGCATCCTTTGAACATCCCGAGTTTCATTGCGGCAACGCCGGCGGAATACATGACACGATTGTCCACATTATGGATGCTCGCCGTTTTCACCGCTGACCCTACAGCAATGCCAAGGTCAGTAACCTTGAACACGCAGTTCGGACCTTTGTAATCCGTTTTATCGGCCTTTGCCGCTGCACTGGCTATTTCCATATCCTTGCAGCTTACGTATCCGCATCCACCACAGTTCAGTCCGAGTGGCTTCCCCCCGCTTACTCCGATGAGGAACGTTGCATCACTGACTTTGACCTGTTCACCGTTGATCCGAAAAAAGTCCATGTCGGTTTCGGCAGCGATTTGGATCATCTTCTCGGCGATCATCTCCTGGTCTTTGCCCGTGACGATCTCAATAGTGATTGAATCGAGTCCTACGGCTTTCGGTGCGGTCCGTGCTGCCAGCGCCATAAGTCCGGCAACGGTTTTTACTGCTTCTGTTTCTCCAGACATACCGGATTATTAGTATTACACAAGAAAAGTATTACGCCACCTAAAACACTTTTTTAGCCGCTAATTCTGTCAAAATCGCTCTTGATGCTCCTAGCAGCCAGCATTCCCGTAGAAAATGCCGCTTGCAGATTATAGCCCCCCGTATCCCCGTCCACATCCAAAACCTCGCCCACCAGATATAGTCCTTTGACCAGTCTGGACTGCGTGGTTTTGGGATCGACCTCAGCGGTTTCCACTCCACCTCTGGTGCACATGGCCAGGTTAAAGCCACAAACATCGGATACGACCAGAGGTAGACCTGTCAGATTATCAATCAATCGATTTCGCATCTTTCGGGTCAATTGAGCCGTTTGCAGGTCAGAGGCAATCCCCGAGATCTCCAGCAACCTCTTTGTCAAACGGGGAGAGAGTGGCACACCAGGAGGCACAAAGTTAGGCAGACTTGCCAGCACAGACCGTAAGCTCCTTCCACCATCACGCCGTGCCCTTTCCACGAGCCATTCCTCCAGTGCCTCTCGTCTGTCCTCCGGTACAAAAGAGAGCTTAATTACGTCTTCTGCTCTGATATATCTGGATAGGTCCAAAATTCCTGGGCCCGAGAGTCCATCATGGGTGAAAAGAATATCGCCCCGATGTTCTTTGATTTTTGCATGGCGATAGAGCGAGATCTTCATATCCGAAAACGAGAGACCGGCCAGCTCAGAGAAAGGATATTCCTTTATGAAAATTGGGGTTAGAGCCGGACCGATCTCAGATATGCTGTGGCCAAGGATGCCGGCAAACCTGTAGCCGTCTCCGCTCGATCCCGTGGCTGGATAGGAGCATCCCCCTGTGGCTATCACCAACAGCTTGGAGCGATAGCTGCCACCAACACAGCCCACAAAAAAACCATCCTCCCTCCGGGTTATGGACGTGACAGCCTGGCTGCACTTGATAACTACCCCCAATTCCTGGCATTGCAGGGTCAAGATATTCAGCACATCTCTTGCCTGCATAGTATCCGGGAATATCTTACCTCCCCTCTCTTGGACCATGCCCAGCCCCAGGTCTTTGAAGAAGGAAATGAGATCGCGGTTCGTGAAGCCGAGAAGAGCCGGGCGCAGGAACCTGCCATGATTTCCATAGTGGTCAAGAAAGCCCTGAATATCTCCATCGTGAGTTATATTGCAGCGGCCAAAACCTGATATCAGGAGCTTATGCCCCGGGGAATCCTTTCTTTCTATAATCACTATCTTTTTACCATTCTGCATGGAGTTTATGGCGCAAAAAAGCCCGGAAGGCCCGGCCCCGACAATAATCAGATCGTAGTCTTCTTGTCCAGGCAAAAGTTCATCCCTCTCGCCGGTTTCACGTACATCATCTGGCTTAGCTCGGATTTTTTTATGAAATTTTGCCAAAGGAATCACTCTACAATACTTGCCACTGTCATCATTTGGAGCATTTTGTTGGCCTGACTTACCTCTCCTGTTTTATCAACAGTTGCCTCTTTTATTGTTAAACGAGCGCCATTAACAACCAAAAATACAGCTTCATCTGATGAAGTGCTTTATAGGTTCCACGTCTAAATAATAAGGAGGATATTTTATGTTAGGAACGAATCAATATTTTAAGGGTGAAAAGGGCTTGGAGTTAACCAATGTAGAATGGCTTCTCGACCATCATGAAACAAAATTGCAGGAACGGCGTAACACGGTTGATGAGTTAAATCTTAAACCAGGAGATGTAGTACTGGATTTAGGATGTGGACCAGGTTTATGGACACACCTACTAGCAGAGAAGGTGAAGCCCAATGGGCGAGTTGTTGGGCTTGATTTCTCACCAGATTTAATAAATTATGCTGTGGAAAATCTGGAAAAAGATCCCCTTAGTAACATCATTGAGTTTCGAAAAGATGATTTCCACGATGCCTCCTTTGACAATGATACCTTTGATTTAGTCTTTTTCAGCAACTGTTTTGCTTATGTCACAGATTATTTTAAGATTATCGAAGAGATGAAAAGAGTAACTAAGAACGGTGGAAGAATTGCCGGTAAGGATTTTGATGGTGGCCTTTTTATTGTCCATCCCATCGAGCCTCAGTTGTCTTTAAAAATCTTAACAGCAGCGGCCCAGGCTCTTAAAGAAAATCCCTTAGAACCCCCATTTGATAACTTTACCGGGCGAAAATTGCATGGGCTTTTTTTACAGGCAGGCCTAAAAGATGTATCTACTAAAAGCCATGCCATACAAAAACTCTCACCTCTCATTCCAGAAGCAAAACGCTATATTGCAGGTAATGCAGAATGGCACGCTAAAATAGGAACTCCATATTTATCAGAAGAAGATCTTAAGCAGTGGCGAACACACTTTGATCCCAACTCCGACAATTATATCCTTGATTTGGAAGAGTTCTATTTCTGTATGCTGGAAGTGCTAACGATAGGTACGACGTAAAAGGTTACCCAAAGGCAAGATCAGAATATCAAGAAAAATATGTTTTATGGCCCGGAGATTTCAGATGCTAACGTTTCTAATACAAGTGAGTTCCCGCATTTGGAACAGAACTTGTCCTCTTGAGTTACGCCTTTCCCACAATTTGAACAGATGTTAGCCGCCAGCCGTCGGGGCGTTGATAGCCCTACTTCAATGATCGCGTGACGGATAGTCCGCGCCAAAAAAACAGGGGCATATCGCGAATATAGAGCTGCCGTTGTATCATTACTGATATATGCAAAACCGAGGGTCTAAAAATGGCTATTAACTTGGATAAAGCAGCAACGAAGATTACAAAAGCGTTACGCCGAGATAATACCCCCGATAAAGCCACGTATAAGGACAATGTCGGTTGGTGGATGAACCGTTATGAGACGCTAATTACGACCGAGGCGGAAGACGTCGTACGAAACGCGGCAACGATGTTTAACGACGCGGCCGCCCTGAGGGATGACGCAGTTGACTTACTCGCGCAGTTAGATCAAGAAGTTAACGAGACGGAGCGCGAAATAACGCGCCTGGGTGGAATCGCGTTTATTGAACAATTGCAGCCGACGATCAAAGAACGAAAGGCATACCTCGATAATTTGTATGAATCGCTCACGCGAGGGCGGCCCAAAGAGAGGCGGGAGAATCCGTGATTAACCAAGAGATAGCCGCAACACATACCCCGCTAACTGCTAAGAATCATAACTAGCGGTACAGGTTTTTTCGATATTCTAGCACCCGATTAAGGGGGGTGCTGCTAAACAGGACTCTAACGGATTGAGCCGTTATGTCTGAATGCTAGCTCCTTGGCTGGCATGACGACATTTTCGCAAATTGCTAAACACCTCAGGGTGCTGCGTATGCACCGGAATCAGCACTTTTGGCTATACAGTGTTGACGTCTCTCGTATCTCGTCGTAGTTCAGGTGTCCCGGCGCTCACCGCTCAATAGCGCTCCGAGCTCTAGATCGTAGCGAACGTCGCAAAACGTGATGCCCGCTCCTTCGTGTCGATGCTTCCCTCCTTTCGCCTTCGTGACGTTGACCACGCTGTTGTTTGGTTCGATATCGCGTGGAGTGATAGTAAGCAACTCGTTGACCCGCACGCCGGTGCGCCACAGCACCCGCAGCATGAAGTAGTCCCGCTGACTGCACTGGTGCGCCGCCGCAAGCACCCGATCGACCTGCTCTTTTTCAAGGTAGTCGGTGATGTTCTTCATGCGCGTTGCCGAAGAGGAACTTATCGGCAATAACGGTTGCTATTTTGAACGTGGTTTTTCTCAGAGGGGTGGTGCAAGGAAATCAGTAGACAAAGCGGCAATCTCCCTGCCGCATGCGGCTAAAAAAGAGGTACTCATCGCTGTAATGAGCCAACACGAGAAGATTACAGCAGGTGCCTGACCACAAGAACGTCAACAGGACGGCGTTGTTGCAACTCTCAACTTTGGCACGCACCTGGCAAACTGCGAGTAAAGCCTTAAATCTTTATAGCCGAATTAGTAGCAGCTACGTTGTCTGTTGTGGTTTGACAGCCGCGAGAGCCTTATCTGCGCCTGCGAGTTTTGGCGTATGTCCGGCATGTGGTGGCAAGGTTTACGTGAAGCATTGCACGAAGTGCCACCGCCGCGAACATAACGCGTGCATTGAGTGCGGTAAATGCATGCCAAAGGTGCCGTACTATGACAAATGGGGGCGCCGCACCTACTTGGTAGAAGCGCGGACTAGCAATCTTTATTGTTCAAACGCGTGCCGCCAGAAGGCGTACCGCAGGCGTAAGAAATGAATCATGAAAGAAGAACGACTTAAGCAGGGTTCCTTGCTCACACTGCGGACCAGACAGTTAACGCTTGAGCTGTGGGTGCCCTGGCGATTGATAAGAAAATGAAAGCTAAATCTAAATCTAAAAAAAACATCAAGAAGCGACGCGAGGACGTGCCAGGCCGACCTATTAAAGGCAATAAATGGACTCGTTTCGCTGAGACTGAGACGAAAAGATGACTATGGAAATACAAGAAGAAATCGCCGCCGATATGAGGCACATACGCGCCGACCTGAGCGACATTAAAGAGGTATTGCCGGCAATGCTCCAGGACCTCGACGTGATGGAGCAGCGCACGAGAGAATAATATGTACCATTTAAGCGCGTAGCGCGTGGGTGCCTTGCACCTCTCTCCGTGTCCTCAACGATACGGGCGGGTTTGTGCATCTCTCGCTAATGTCCGCGACAGCATCGTGATTGATGCCGTTCCTTTTTCAATGAGGAGATAGCGACGTAAGCATGCAAGCGCATTTCCTCAGGAGCACGCGTCGAGCCGGGCGTTATCCGCTAGTCTGATAATTCCCAAAATAGATCTATTGGGAAATGACGCCTGACACAGGCCCGTCCGTTGATCTCCGTCCTTTTTTGCTCTCCATGCTCTCTAGCTTAAGCCTTTATAAACTAACAAGGGAAGCGTATGGTTGAACCGCGGGACACTATTAAAATTGAAAATGTGGTAGCCTCAACCGGCATCGGAATAGAGATAAACCTCAAGCAAGCCACGCTTGCGTTAGAGGGTGCAGATTATGACCCTGAACGGTTTCCCGGCCTCGTTTATCGGACCAAGAACCCAAAGACCACCGCGTTAATTTTCCGATCGGGAAAAATTGTCTGTACGGGTGCAAAGAGCATAGATGAGGTTCATAAAGGCATTGAAAATCTATTTCAAAGTCTACGAAATATCGGAATCGACGTGAAGGGAACGCCCGAGATTAAAGTCCAGAACATCGTCGCGTCAGCAGATCTTCACGCAGTTTTGAATTTGAACGCAATTGCCACCGGTCTCGGGCTTGAGAACATTGAGTACGAGCCCGAGCAGTTTCCCGGCCTCGTCTACCGGGTATCGGATCCTAAAGTGGTGATTCTTTTGTTTGGTTCCGGCAAACTGGTTATAACCGGCGGCCGAAAGCTCGAAGATGCGGCTAATGCGGTCGATCGAATCGTTAAGGAGCTTAAAAGCGTAAGCCTTCTACGCTGAATGATACTCCCTGAATCAGAGCGCTTAAAGGCACCGATTGTATCTGCGCGAGCTTGAGAGTAGGGGTGTTCAGTATGTGTGCTCCTAGTCAGCGGGTGACCATCAACCTCTATCGGAAAGATGTTTCCTCCATGACTGGTTCAGATTCTAAGCCAAGGTAAAACGCGCCACGCCGCGTTCAGTGATCCGCAAGGGATTTTATTATCTATAGGAGACTGGATATGGTGTATTTTTTTAAGGAACTGTGAGAAGTCCTTCAGTCTCCATCCCGTGTTATTCAGAGGCAATACTAGCGTGATTCAAGAGAGTTATTTGAGGGCGAAAAAAGGGGTATGCAGAAACGGAGCCTCTCCTTAACGCTTTGACATTGTCTACTCCAACTCAAAGAAAAGTCGCAAGGCATGATCGCGGCAGGACTATCCGTCATAGGAATTGTTAAGAGTGATATACACATCGAGGGCATAGAGGGTTAAAAATGGCATGCTGCCGTCCAAGTCAAACACAGATAGCGCGCGATGGTGTCAAGGGAATAATCATATCGACAATAGAGGTTAACGGCGCGCCCGAAACCGCGCTTATTGATAAAAATACGAGTTACGTCGTCGCTAAGTATAATACGCTCCGGGGGGCGCTAAATGGACATACCTATTTTTGTGATGCGGTCGCCAAATCCTACGTGATAAAAGACGCCTGGGATGATGAGATAACTCTCGTGCCACGCGACGAGAACGACCCCTATTATTTAGAGAATATCTAAATAAAAATAGCCGATAGCGATTTCAAGGGGAATTGGACTCTGTTTGCTGATTTTCATTGCGTCGGTGTTGACACTCGTCAAGGTAGCCGGCGTCAAATATTCCTGCGGGAAGAGCAATAAACGCGATTCCGCTTAAAGAAATGATGGCGCCACACTTCTTAGCTGGGTTTTTACAACGAATTAACCTCCGCCTGATATAGGCGATCATAAGTTGGTTGTTACGCACCGTAATGTCAAGACGGGGGATTTGACGCTTAAACTCGCGTTTTCGCGTTTATCTAGACTGCTTTTTTTGACGTCGGCGAGACAACTACGAGGAACGCAAGAGCCCCAGCATGAACCGTTTGGTAGATGCACGTTGACAGCCCTATAAGCCCTGAAAAGGTGAAGGGAATGCGTATTGCTGGGTAGTCATATCCTGCCTTGACGTGGTGGATCGAGATTTTGCTGCGACGGATCTCCAATAGCTCGCTTTTTGGTGCACGCAGGGCCGCTTTGTGTGCTTACAGGGTGACAACGAAGATCGTGTCAGCTAGTCGCTGCCCTTGGCGTACATCGTCCTCTGTTATGCAGCCCCAGTCCTCCTCCTCGCGAATATTGCCACACCGCGATTGCAACTCCATATCGAGCGTATGTTTGTTGTCAGTCTGAAATAACTATTTTAGCAGCGGGGCCTGTCGTACGTAATCGAGGTACAACGATGAAAATACTCGGAATAAACAGCAGTCCGCGTGGGAAGAACAGTCGGACGCTTAAGCTGGTTGATGCTGTCCTAGATGGTGCCAAGGAGCGCGGAGCAGAAACGGAACTGGTTGATATCGGCGCACTGGACATACGGTATTGTCTCGGGTGTCAGGTTTGTTACGCCGAAGGTGAGTGTGTTCAGGCGGACGATCTCGCTGAATTGGTAGACAAGATGCTCAGCGCCGATGGGATCGTGCTCGGGTCGCCTGTGTACATGCACAGCGTGACCGCGCAACTTAAGACAGTTATCGATCGGATGGCCGATGCCATTTATTGTCAGCTGCTTTCGGGTAAATATGGCTGTTCCGTGACCACGTCCGGTGGTTCAGGTGACGCAGCAGTGCTCGACTACATGAACCATTTCCTGAATGAACTCGGCGTCTTGACGGTAGGACAGGTCGGCGTTGCCCTTGACAGGAACTCTGCTGCCCTTGATGCTGCTATTAACGAGGCGTTTAAGCTCGGAACGACGCTCGCAGAATCGATTCAAACAAAGCGCGCGTATCCGGCGCAGGAGAAGGAGATCGCAGAGAGAAGAACGTTCTTCGCGCAACTAATCGAGGCAAACAAGGCGGACCGGGTTCATCAGTATGAGTATTGGATGGAGAAGGGTCGGATGTGACTGTCGCCCCCAACTCGATCGCAAGCGTTCGCAAATACGATCCCTCAAGACGTTCGGCTCTGCCGAGGCAGTAGCCGCCGGCACTCCTATATTACCACGTGCCGTAGTTGGGCGTCTCGCCGCGCTCGTTCTACGCTTTCTATTAGCTATTCCACCGGTATTGTGCGAATGTAAGCAGCAAAGAGCTTGTAGAAGGCCTCCATCTTCTCGCCTTTATTGATCCGGGCGTACACTGCTTGTACGAGTGGCGAATTCGTGCTGAACGTGATAACCCAACTGCAAGAATGTGCTCTCAAGCTACCGCTGACGCGGTCTGTCTCAACACGGGAACGCGTTTCTATGAATGTGCACGTTAACACATCAAAAATGGCGGCATAAATCGGTATCTTTAAGTCGCGTGTGTGTAAGCCAAAACGGTAGGCAACACTTAGGATAAACCGACCTTAGCTCTATTGTTTGAGCCGACTTACGTATACGAGCGCGTTATGGGTAACAAAAAGTTCTGCGAGAAATGTGGTGCGAGGAATCAACCGTACGCCGCATTGTGCGCAGATTGCGGCACATCCTTCCTCCCCCGTGCAAGGCTACCGCCCCACCGGTCTCCCCAACATCCCCCACTAAAGCTTTCAGGCGATAAGCTGTCACACGCTCTGCCGCCTCGGGAGCCATCCCAGCAGGTCGACAAGCGATATATCCTTTACGGCGTGCTAGTCCTTTTATTGTTATCTCTCGTAGCGGGCTCGTTTCCATTCGGCAGCAGCAGTGGCAAGACTACTTCAGTCCCAATGTCCCCGCCGCACCAGCTGCACGCGCACCTTATAGTTTGTGTCGGAGATTCAATCACGGAAGGGTTTTCTGACCCGAATAACTGGCCATATCTTCTCAAAACACGCCTCGGCGGGGATTGGGAGGTAGTTGATCAGGGCGTTGGCGGGGCTAAAACGGCGGATATGGTCGCCCGTATAGACACGGCCCTTGCTTTAGACCCGCATTTCGTCATTATCATGGGCGGTACGAATGACATAGTGAATGGTGAAGTGCCGCTTGCAACTACACAGGCGAATATCGTGGCGATGTGCAGTCGTGTCGAATCCTACGGCGCGGTGCCTGTCCTCTGTACCGTCATACCCAGCAGTTAC
Source organism: Methanobacteriota archaeon (assembly GCA_963720465.1). Lineage (GTDB taxonomy): Archaea > Halobacteriota > Bog-38 > Methanoflorentales > Methanoflorentaceae > Methanoflorens. Next base: position 1,539,378 of record OY970393.1, on the reverse strand, counting down.
CACCTCGCGGAACGGGACAGTTTGAACGCGTGGATAGTTGAGTACGCAAATTTGAAGGGGTACCCGGTCATCAATTTTTATCCAGTCATAGACAACCCATTGAATCCCGGACATTCAAATCCTGCGCTCGTAATGGCTGACGGCGTGCATCCGAACCAGGCAGGATATACTGCGATGGGGAACGCAATCGACCTCGCCATCTTTACGGGGGGACGCTAACCTAGGTTAAGTGGGTTTGAATCTCGCCCTCGGCCTCTGGTTTTCTTAAGGGGGGGGTCAAGAGGCAGAAAATGCCCACGGCGCGGTTCAAGGGACGTTCCGTTCTTGGAGACTTGCGAAAACTTGCTGAGCAGCACGGCGATATTATTCAATGGGAGCCGTCAAATCGTGCTCGTGTTCTCACTCACGGTGTATTGGGCGTTGACGGGCGATTTTACAAGCATCCGCTTCCTGATTCGGTTCATGACCTCTGTATAAAGTAGGGGGAGGCATGAGCTTAAAAACCTGAGCTAGGCACGCTCATGCAAGTTCTAGGTGTTTCGGCACGCCCCTTCCGTAAAGAAAGAGAGGTCGGAGGGCGCTAGCGTTTTCTCCTCAATGCGTAAGCGATGATTATGAGTCCGACAAGAGCGAGCGTGACGTCGAAGCCGGGTATCCCATGACTTGTGGCCGCAGCTCCGTTGCCGATTGCGTAGACGTTGCTGTCCTCGCTCCCTACATACACCGTGCCGTTAACGACGGCAGGAGAGGATTCCACCCCGGCCCCGGTTGCAAAGCTCCACAGCTTCGCCCCGTTGCTGGCGTTGAGGGCGTAGACGTTGCTGTCATCGCTCCCCACGTAGACGACGCCATTGGCGACGGCGGGGGAGGAGTAAACCGTGAACCCGGTTGCAAAGCTCCACAGCTTCGCCCCGTTGCTGGCGTTGAGGGCGTAGAGGTTGTTGTCAGAGCTCCCGACGTACAGCGTGCCGTTGACAACGGCAGGAGAGGAGAGCACGTGGCCTCCGGTCGTATAATTCCACACTTTCGCCCCGTTGCTGGCGTTGAGGGCGTAGAGGTTGTTGTCAGAGCTCCCGACGTACAGCGTGCCGTTAACGACGGCGGGGGAGGATTCAACCAAGCCTGCGGTCGTATAGTTCCACACTTTCGCCCCGTTGCTGGCGTTGAGCGCGTAGACGTTGTTGTCATAGCTCCCCACATACACGACGCCCTTTAAAACGGCGGGAGACGAGTACACCTCGCCTAAGGTTGTATAGTTCCACACTTTCGCCCCGTTGCTGGCGTTGAGCGCGTAGACGTTGCCGTCCTCGCTCCCCACGAATACCACCCCGTTAACTACGGCGGGGGAGGATTCAACCAAGCCTGCGGTCGTATAGTTCCACACTTTCGCCCCGTTGCTGGCGTTGAGCGCGTAGACGTTGCCGTCCTCGCTCCCCACGAATACCACCCCGTTAACTACGGCGGGGGAGGATTCAACCAAGCCTGCGGTCGTATAGTTCCACACCTTCGCTCCAGTGGTGGCGTTAAGCGCGTAGATGTTGTGGTCATTGCTTCCCAGGTAGACCACGCCGTTAACGACGGCGGGGGAGGAGTCGACGAGGTCTCCGGTCGTGAAGCTCCACTTCTGAACGTTGTTTGGTGGTGTGCTCCCTGCTACCAGGCTGTAATCGCCCGTGTGCGCAGCGTTATACTGGTATTGCGTATCGTACTGCGCCACGGCAGGAACGATTACAACGCCTGCAAATAACACGCTAATGAGAAGAATGACCACAGAAAATGAGACGATTTTGTATACGCGCATGATTGCCTCGAAAAACGTTCGTTGCCCTAACAAAATGTCAAGGGATAAATAAAGCCTCCGGTCGCAAAAAGGCGAGTGAGGGGCGCTAAGTTGCTTTGGGGCCTTGAAATCGAAAAAAGAGATAATGAGCTAGGGGCTAGGATAGGACCAAAGGAAGCCGTTCTGCTACTTGGCTCGGGCCTACTTGCGAAAAAAAGGAGCCGAGGGCGATAAGGCCCCCTTGCTGCTCACTGCAGGAACTTAAGTTTTATCTGCTGACTATTACCCCAGCAATGGTTTGTTGCGAGGTCGGAGCCTCACAAAGCCTCACTTTTGAAATTCGTCGCTTTTCTTGCATCATTCACGTCTTCGCTGTCCATTGGCGTGACTCCAGCTCGTTTTTGGTAACAACTCAGACTGGCGGTTCTATTAAGTAGTGCCTCGTATCTCGACCTATGAAATCGCTCGTAGCATTTTACTCACGAACCGGAAATACGAGAATTGTAGCTGAAGCGCTTGCAGGCGCCCTCGGCGCTGACATAGAGGCGATCGTCTCCGACACGCAGGGAAAGGGCATGAGCTCAGCTGGTACTGCAGACATTGCTCAGAACTCGCGCGAGAATCGCTCCCCCTAAGAACGATGCCTCATTATATGATCTGGTCGTTGTCGGCACTCCGGTATGGGCAAGAAATATGTCCGGCCCGGTGCGGACGTATCTACTGCAGAACAAAAACAAGTTCAAGAGCGTCGCATTCTTTTGCACGTACGGAGGTTCCGGGAGTGAAAAGGCACTCAAAACCATGGAAAAACTTTGCGGAATGCCAGCAGCTGGCAAGCTTGACATTCTTGAGGGAGATGTTAAAAGCACGGAGTACGCCGCAGATGTAAAGCGCTTTGTAGCTAAGATTCTCGAATCACAGCATTGATGACCGATAGTTACACATACGCAGATTAGGCATAACAAATAACCCGTTTAACGGCATTGTAAGCGCTCAGCGACAAAATCTAAGCGCATTCTCTCTCTTCAAAAGATATTTCCCACTTTAGAAGGCAATCACAGTTCGGTCGTGCTGACCGGGCACGCGCCTTTTTCCTCATCCTTGAAGGTGGTGCCCGCTTTGCGCTCTCTCTCCCCGCACCCTTTTCAACGCCAAGCAAACTGCTCCCATATGGGTTTTGCTGTCGCACACCTTTCGAGCGTGCTTATCAACAGCCCGGCCGGCTCTGCTACTGCAAATCTCGCCTAGGGTTGCGCTGCGCTCTTACGCGCATTACCGCTCTTTTCACACCTTCGCCTCCCGGATCATACGCACTTCCCGATATACAGGCGCTAGGTCCAGCGCAGTTTATCGGTGTTCCAGTTTCCACCGTTACTAAAATTAACGATTGAACTGAATTGCCGGTAGACAAAGAAGCCGCCGTTGAGCGAGTCAATCTTCGCTGACGCTTTGCCAGGAGCGTCTGAACCCGTATTGCCCAGGTTCGCAGAACCCACTGAATCGTTGCACCATGATCCGGTTCCGCCAAGAGCGCCGCCGCTCTCGTCGAAGTGCGTTTGATGCACCGGCGCGTTTCCATCCACACCGATCCAGACCGTCGGATATGGTTCGTTTCCTGGGCCCGCGCTGGTGTTCCACGCAATTTGAATGTAATAATTGTGGCCTGCGCGGAGTACGGTATCAGTCGGTATGTACCACCGTGCCCCGCTGCCGCCGGTTGTCGCGCGGTAGATGGTAAGTTCACTATTATTAGCGCCAAGTGAGGTGTCAATTTCAAAGAAGAAACCACCACACGCTTTGTCCCAAATTTTCTGGTAGCGCTGGCCAGCCACTACTCCGGAGAAATGAAAGCCTATCTCCCACGAAACGACGTTCTGGTTGTTGGTTGCGCTGCCCGCCGGGATGCAGACAAAATCACTGCTCGTGTCGTCACCCCAATAGGGGTAGCCGTTTGACTGGGTCTGAAATGAGCCAGGATTGCTGACGTACGCGTTATAGCTGGCGCCTGCCGTCCCCTGGTTGACCCACGTTGATCCTGCCTGGGGAACGTAATAGATAGTTTGCGTGTCGGTCTGGACGTCAACGGTGACTGCGCTGCTGCTAAAGGTTTTGTACCACGTGTCGCCCGCGAAGGTGGCATAATAGTAGCGTGTGCCGGCTGATGTCCACTTCTGTGTGAACGTTGCCGTGCCGCTGCTGTTCGTGTTGATTGTCGTGTCGTTATAGCGCACGCCGTTGAGGGTGTGCCAAATCTGTATAGATTTGCCGATGACAGGTAGCCGCTGGCTGGTCACGGGGTTCGACCACGAGAGCGTGGCCGTGAAGTTGACCGACTGATTGACGATTGGAGTCGTGTTTGATGCGGTAAAGGTGATGTTCGTCTGAGCGTCGACGTTGACGCTGACGACGCTGCTCGTCGACGCCTGGTAGGAGCTGTTCCCGGCGAAGCTGGCGTAGTAGGTGCGTTCTCCGGGAGAACCAAAGCTCGTGGTGACGGTGATCTGGCCGGTGGTGCCAGTGTTCGCAGTGGTGTCGTTGTAGCGCACGCCGTTGAGGTAGTGGTAAATGCTGACGTTTTTTCCTAGGAGGCGCGTCGTGCCACTCGTGAGGGTGGCAGTAAAAGTGACGGATTGGTTGACGGCGGGGGTGGTGTTTGACGCGGTGAGGGAGAGTTGCGTCTGTGCCGTGACGTTCACGGTGACAACGCTGCTCGTCGAGTTCTGATAGGAGCCGTCCCCGGCAAAGGTGGAGTAGTAGGTGCGTGTGCCGGCAGAGCCAAAGCTTGTCGTGACGGTGATCTGGCCGGTGGCATTGGTGGCGTTGGTAGTGTCGTTGTAGCGGACGCTGTTAAGGTAGTGGTAGATGGTGACGGACTTGGACGACAGGGGCGTTGTGCCATTCTTGAGGGTGGCGGTGAAGGTTACCGGTTGGTTGACGGTGGGCGTGGGGTTGGACGCTGTAAGGGTGAGCGCGGTTGGCATCTTGGTAGTGACGCTGATGACGTTGCTCGTGGCGTTCGCGGTGGCGGGAGCGTCAAGTGTGCTGCCCTTCGTCGGTACTGCTACGGTCGTGAAGCGCGAGGTGAAGTCGCTCATCATGGTCTCCGTGCCGTTTTTCACGGCGTCTTTGGGAATGAAGACGGTGTAGCTGGTGTTATAGGCGAGCGGGGCGTTGGGCGTGATGGTGAGCTTGTCGCCGGCGATGGTGGTGGTGGTGTTGACGCTGATAGCGCCCTTCTTAAGCTCGATGTTGGAGTAGTTCGTGCCTTGCTGGACGGTCTTGTTGAAAGTGATGTCGATCGTCTTGGTGACCGGGACGTTTATCATGTTGTTGATGGGGTTGACGGAGGTTATGGTGGGGGGAGTCGACTGCGCTGCCGCAGGAACGGTTACAACACTTGCAAATAACATCGTAATGAGAACGATGACTACAGAAAATGAGACGGTTTTGTTTACGCGCATGACTGCCTCCCAAAACGTTCGTTGATGCAGAAACGTGATAGAAGATGCTATAAACGCTTCGATTTCACGTGACCGGAGAAACTATGCTGTGATGTTCAAACGGTCAAAAAATGAATACGTTCGAACGATCTGACGTCCACTTGATCGTCCTTCTATTTTCCAGCGGCTTCGGTGCAGCGTTTAGCTGATGCTTCTTCTTCCTTTGCGGGCTCTTCTTTGCTCGGGTGCGGCGCAACCAATCATTGAAACGCTGCCATGTAATCATAACAGTTATGCGAGCTTGACGCGTTCTGAGACGCTTGCTACCGCAGGCACAAGATAGGCATTCATAGCTCGACGCCGTCTCACGCCTCCCCGATCATTTGGCGACCGCGGCGTTTTGTGGGCTTGTAGGTTCAAGTATGGACATATATCAAACGGTACACGAAGGGGCCCTAGCTTTTTTCGTCAGAGTTGCTGAACGTAAACAGAAAAGCTCAGCAAGGGCCCAAATTCAAAAAATGAGCCTCTAAACGGCGAATGCCGGGCTTTCGAATCGCCTCGAGCCCATCAGTTTTTGCAAATCTTTTGACGATAAAACGCAGCAGTTAGAGTCACTAATGATTGCTAGGCGCGACTGCGTCGCGGCAAGATAGACCAGCAATCGCACGTCTCCGGCCAAACGGATACGCAAATAACGGACAAACGCACGGCAATCTCGTTTTGGCGTTTACCAGGGACGAACTCTGTAGCTACGTAGAACCATGCATTCGGACTAGCGGATATTTCTCGTGATTGGATTGTTCGTCCGGCGAGAGTGCTCTGGAAAAACACTCGTGGAGAGATATCGTAAAAGACGATGAAACGCCTCCACGTGACGACGCTAGCGCAGTATTCGTCCTAATGGAGTCAGAGTAAGACGCTCGCGTTCGCAAAGTTCTTTGTCAAGTATCTCACTAAAATGCGGCTTGATACTTATTATCTTGCGTTTGAATTCTTCGTAGGGCTGCCAAAGAAAGTGAAGACGCGAAGGCGGTAACGTCATATATTATTACACAGGGCCATATTGAGAGAATTCTGCGCAAATAACGCCCTCGCTCGCGTATCTGGACTAATGAACGGTCATCGTCACGACCGCGCTCGTCGATGCATTATACCACGTGTCGCCAGCGAAGGTGGCATAATAGTAGCGTGTGCCGGCTGATGTCCACTTCTGTGTGAACGTTGCCGTGCTGCTGCCGTTCGTGTTGATTGTCGTGTCGTTATAGCGAACGCCGTTGAGGGTGTGCCAGACCTGTATCGGCTCGCCGCTCGTGGTGACAGCCACCCATTTGCCGGTTGCGGGGTTCCACCACGAGAGCGTGGCGTTAAAAGTGACTGACTGATTGACGGCTGGGGTGGTGTTTGACGCGGTGAGGGCGATGTTCGTCTGAGCGTCGACGTTCACGGTGACGACACTGCTCGTCGATGTCTGATAGGAGCCGTCACCGGCGAACGTGGCGTAGTAGGAACGTGTGCCGGGAGAGCCAAAGCTCGTGGTGACGGCGATCTGACCGGTGGTGTTGGTGGTGTTGGTGGTGTCGTTGTAGCGAACGCCGTTGAGGAGGTGGTAGATCGTGGCGTTCTCTCCTGAGAGCGGCGTTGTGCCGTTACTCAAGGTGGCATTGAAGGTGACCTGCTGATTGACGGCGGGGGTGGAATTGGACGCGGTGAGGGTGAGGGTGGTCGGCATCTTGGTGACGTTGGTGACGTTCACGGTGACGACACTGCTCGTCGATGTCTGATAGGAGCCGTCACCGGCGAACGTGGCGTAGTAGGAACGTGTGCCGGGAGAGCCAAAGCTCGTGGTGACGGCGATCTGACCGGTGGTGTTGGTGGTGTTGGTGGTGTCGTTGTAGCGAACGCCGTTGAGGAGGTGGTAGATCGTGGCGTTCTCTCCTGAGAGCGGCGTTGTGCCGTTACTCAAGGTGGCGGTGAAAGTGACTGACTGATTGACGGCGGGGGTGGAGTTGGAGGCGGTGAGGGTGACCTTGGTCTGTGCTTTAACGTTCACGGTGACGACACTGCTCGTCGATGTCTGATAGGAGCCGTCACCGGCGAACGTGGCGTAGTAGGAACGTGTGCCGGGAGAGCCAAAGCTCGTGGTGACGGCGATCTGACCGGTGGTGTTGGTGGTGTTGGTGGTGTCGTTGTAGCGAACGCCGTTGAGGAGGTGGTAGATCGTGGCGTTCTCTCCTGAGAGCGGCGTTGTGCCGTTACTCAAGGTGGCGGTGAAAGTGACTGACTGATTGACGGCGGGGGTCGTGCTCGACGCGCTGAGGGAGAGCTGGGTGGGCTGCCCCTTGGCAAATGACGCCGACGTGGTCGCGGGGTAATACACTTGCATGGCTGCGACTAGCTTGTCAAATCCTAATGATTGGTACTGGCTTAGCCCATTGGGACTGTCACCGCACCAGACATGGAAGCTCGTGAAGCCGATTCCATTAGCATACGACCAGTTCAGCATTGAGAGATACGAGGGCGTGCCGCTGCCGCTCACTGAGTTGGCATATATCTGGTTGTCGCCGCCGCTATTAGCCCACGTGCCAGCGAGGATGCCGTTCTGGATGCCAAGCGCAGCGGCCTGCTTTGATCCGTTTTGGATGTAGGGCCACTCGGATGGGTAGTAGCTCTCCCAGCTGTTCGCGACCGTAAAGGGGTTTGTATACACCGGATACCCCCCTTCCCACAGGCCGCACTGGTCACAGTTGAAGTTCACATAGCCCTTGAAGTAGTGCGCCAGGTACTCGAGGTCGCCGCTCCTGCCGCCTTCCGAGGCGACGTATTGCCAGCCGGCGGTTTTGAGTGACTGGAAATAGCCGGAAAAATTGCTTATCGGCGTGCTCTGGAGCTGTCCACCGTCCCAGATGGGCATCTCGATATCAATAATCGGCAGCATATTGTTCGACTTGATCGTGGTGAGTTGCGTCTGATACGTCTGACTGTCGGGGACAACCATAACGACAGCGGTGAATCCCTGTTGTTTAAAATAGGTCAGCGTGGCGTTCGTTACCATCGACGGCGCGCAGCCAATCCAGTACTGTATCGGATGCGTCGTCGCGCCTACTACTGGCTGCGCCCCGGCCGCGTTGGGTACGAGGTTTGCCGTGGCGGCGGTGAGAGAGATCAAAACCGCAGCCAGAAGTAAAAGAGTCATGCATTCTCTACCACGCCGACTCCAACTGTGCGTGCGAGCGTGCGTTTCTCTATGTGGGACCAACTTGTTCATGGATATCTCTGGCGAGAAAAGCTGTACCTGCAAATGACACGATTTTGGATACGCGCATGATTGCCTCGAAAAACGTTCGTTGCCCTAAAAAAATTTCAAAGGATAATAAAGGCTCCGGTCTGAAACTGATGACAAAAGGCAGCACTCAATGCACTCTAGGGCCTCGAAATCAAAAAAGAGATAACGAACTTGGAGCTTAGGATAGGGCGAAGGGAACACGCTGTGCCGGCCCTGCTAATTCGCCCACGCCGTACCATATCTTGTCGCGGTCGAGGGGCGTAGGTGGGGATCCCTTGATACTTCACGAGGAACTCCCGGTACACGGAGCTGCCGGTGTAGTCTAGGCAACGCCAGCTCCAGCGGAGCATTATTACTCCTTTTTAACCAACTAACATCCCACTCAGTATCGGTATGTCTTCACTGCGTAAGCGGCGATTACGAGTCCGACAAAAACGAGTCCGATAAAAGCGAGCACGACCTCGAAACCGGGCGTCGCACCCTGACTTGTGGCCGCAGCTTCGTTGCCGATGGCGTAGACGTTGCTGTTATAGCTCCCCACATACACCGTGCCGTTCACGACGGCAGGAGAAGAGAGCACGGCGCTTCCGGTCGTGAAGCTCCACACTTTCGCTCCGCTGGTGGCGTTGAGGGCATAGACGTTATAGTCATTGCTCCCCACGTAGACCACCCCGTTCACGACGGCGGGGGAGGAGTTGACCTCGCCTCCGGTCGTGTAGTTCCACACTTTCATCCCAGTGGTAGCGTTAAGGGCGTAGACCTTGTTGTTCTCGCTCCCGACGTACACGACGCCGTTAACGACTGCCGGGGATGAATAAACCCCCCCTCCGGTCGTGTAGTTCCACACTTTCATCCCAGTGGTAGCGTTAAGGGCGTAGACCTTGTTGTTCTCGCTCCCGACGTAGACGACTCCGTTGGCGACAGCAGGGGAGGAGAGCACGGCGTTTCCGGTCGTGTAGTTCCACACTTTCACCCCGGTGCTAGCGTTAAGGGCGTAGACGTTGTTATTCTCACTCCCGACATACACGACGCCGTTTGAAACGGCAGGGGAGGAGAGCACGGCGCTTCCGGTCGTGTAGTTCCACACTTTCGCTCCGCTGGTGGCGTTGAGGGCATAGACGTTATAGTCATTGCTCCCCACGTAGACCACCCCGTTCACGACAGCAGGGGAGGAGAGCACGGCGTTTCCGGTCGTGTAGTTCCACACTTTCACCCCGGTGCTAGCGTTAAGGGCGTAGACGTTGTTATTCTCACTCCCGACATACACGACGCCGTTTGAAACGGCAGGGGAGGAGTACACCTCGCCTCCGGTCGTGTAGTTCCACACTTTCATCCCAGTGGTAGCGTTAAGGGCGTAGACGTTGCCATCATCGCTCCCGACATAGACGACGCCGTTTGAAACGGCAGGGGAGGAGAGCACGACGCTTCCGGTCGTGAGGCCCCACTTCAGCTGTCCGTTTGATGACACCGGCCCTGCCACAGGGCTGTAATCGCCGGCGTGCGCGGCGTTATACCGGTATTGCATCGTATCGTACTGTGCTGCCGCAGGAAGGGTTACACCGCCTACGAATACAACTGTAATAAGAAGGACTACCACAGAAAATGAGAGGATTTTGTATACACGCATGATGCCTCGCAAAACGTTCTTGGACGCCTACCAACGCGTCAGAAGACACTATAAAGTCTCCGGTCTGAAACTAATGACAAAAGGCAGTACTCAATGCACTCTAAGGCATTGAAAGCGAAAAAAAGATTGTTTTGCTGTGCTATCCCTGCGAACTCTGCTACCTCGCCTTTGCCATCACAGTGACATACTTGGTCGCCGTCGACGAGGCGTACGTGGCACTCTCTTCGTACTTCGTGAGGAACTCCTAGGGGCGGTACGCAGAAGTGGGGTGGGTTAGCTCCTCCTCCTCACCACATAAGCAGCGATTACGAGTCCGACAAAAGCAAGTATGACATCGAACCCGGGCGTCGCACTCTGACTTGTGGCCGCAGCTGCGTTGCCGATGGCGTAGATATTGCCATCGACGCTCCCTACGTAGACCTCCCCGTTTGAGACGGCCGGGGAGGAGAGCACATAGTCTCCGGTCGTGAAGCTCCACGTCACCTTGCCGGTGGTGGCATTGAGAGCGTAGACGTTGTTGTCAGAGCTCCCTATGTACACCGTGCCGTTGGCGACTGCGGGGGAAGAGTACACGTCGCCTCCGGTCGTGTAGTTCCACAGCTTCGCCCCGGTGGTAGCTTTGAGAGCGTAGACGTTGCTGTCATAGCTCCCGACGTAGACCGTGCCGTTCACGACGGCAGGAGAAGAGAGCACGGCGCTCCCTGTCGTGTAGTTCCACAGCTTCGCCCCGGTGGTAGCATTAAGGGCGTAGGTGCTGTTGTCATCGCTCCCTACATACACTGTGCCGTTCACGACGGCAGGAGAAGAGAGCACGGCGCTCCCTGTCGTGTAGTTCCACAGCTTCGCCCCGGTGGTAGCATTAAGGGCGTAGGTGTTGTTGTCATCGCTCCCTACATACACTGTGCCGTTGACGACGGCGGGGGAGGAACGCACATAGCCTCGGGTCGTGTAGTTCCACACTTTCATCCCAGTGGTAGCGTTAAGGGCGTAGACGTTGCCATCATCGCTCCCGACATAGACGACGCCGTTCACGACGGCGGGGGAAGAGAGCACATAGCCTCCGGTCGTGTAGTTCCACAGCTTCGCTCCGGTGGTAGCATTAAGGGCGTAGGTGCTGTTGTCATCGCTCCCTACGTAGACGACGCCGTTGACGACGGCGGGGGAGGAGAGCACATAGTTTCCGCTCGTGAAGCTCCACAGCTTCGCCCCGGTGGTGGCGTTGATGGCATAGATGTTGCTGTCATAGCTCCCCATGTAGACTACCCCGCTGACGACGGCGGGGGAGGAGAACACGGTGTTTCCGGACGTGAAGCTCCACGTCAGCAGCCCTTTCGACGTGTTGCTCCCCGCCACGGGGCTGTAATCACCGGTGTGCTGGGCGTTGTAACGAAACATCATCGTATCGTTCTGTGCTGCTGCAGGAACGGTTACAGCGCCCGTAAATAGGATTGTAATGAGAAGAATAACTATGGAAAATGAGACGATTTTATATGCGCGCATGAATGGCTCGTAAAGCGTTCGTTGCCCTAAAAAAAATGTCAAAGGATACGATAAAAGCTTCGGTCTGAAACTGACAGAGGGGCAAAGTTGCCAGTCACACGGAAAATGTTGAACAAACATGACATGCTAGGAAATAGTCAATCGCAAACGTGCGGACAGTGAAAGAAAAAGAAAGAAGCGAAGAGGATAATGAAAAACCCCTTCACGACCCCTGCAACGCCTGTACCTTCTGTATAAGGGTATTCATCTGCGGATAGAGGACACCACGCGCTGCGTACGTCCGCACCCAATTGTCGTATCCGGCTTTTCCGGTCGTGGCGCAGCCGTCCGTTTGTGGCAGCAAGGCGCTTTTAAGCTCGGTCGCTGCGCCGCTACTGTTGCCTACCTTGAGTTTAATATCATTGGCCATTAATAATTCCTATTATCCAATACCTACTCATTATTGGCATACACAAAAGCCACTGTGCGTAAAGAAGAAGAAGTTGGAGGGCGTTAGCGCTTCCTTTTCACTACGTAAGCGGCGATTACGAGCCCGACAAAAGCGAGCACCACATCGAAGCCGGGCGTCGTACCTTGACCTGTGGCCGCAGCTCCGTTGCCGATGGCGTAAACGTTCCCGTCATTGCTCCCCACGTAGACCACTAAGTTTGAGACGGCGGGAGAGCAGAGAACGGCGCTCCCTGTCGTGTAATCCCATACTTTCGCCCCGCTTGCAGCGTTGAAAGCGTAGACGTTGCCGTCATAGTGCTCTTTGATATCCTCATGTTTGCAGTGGCTTCATTGAACTTCCGGAAGATAATCGAATGATCTGCCGATCTGTAATGTCTCCAGTCGGCGCTCCCGACGGCAGCAAAGCTGTTGTACGCACATTAAAGTATCAGCTGCCGTGCGAGTTTTCGGCCGTGAGCCCCAGATACAGCTAAAAATATATCAAGCGATCTCACTTTTTTTTTTCAAACGGGACTCCGAACAGCAAAAATCCTGGATGCTGAACGCGGAGCCATCTTAGTCGCCAGCAAATTTATCGAAATGCGACACATTTTTAAAAAGTGGCACACTTTTGGCACACTTTTGGCACGATCTTAGCAGCGCACTCATTTTTATAACTTCAGCGATCATTCTTTAGGCATATGGAACTAAGGAGCAAGGAAATAACGAGGGGGGTGACACGCGCACCCCAAAGGGCCCTCTTGAATGCCTTGGGCGTGGGGGACGAGGATCTCGAACGGCCGTTTGTCGGCATCGCCAACGCCTGGAACGAAATCGTTCCCGGTCACCTTCATCTGCGTGATCTCGCTGAGTTTGTTAAAAAAGGGGTACATTTGGCCGGCGGCATCGCGTTCGAGTTCGGCACCATCGGCATCTGCGATGGCATCGCCATGGGGCACTCTGGCATGCGCTATGCCCTCCCGTCCCGTGAGAACATCGCCGACTCCATTGAGCTCATGGCGCAGGCGCACCAGTTTGACGGTTTGGTCATGGTGGGGTCGTGCGACAAGATCGTTCCCGGGATGCTGATGGCGGCGCTGCGACTAAACGTGCCGGCTATGGTGGTGACCGGCGGTCCCATGCGACCGGGGTACTACGAAGGCACAGACATCACGCTCGTCTCGACGTTTGAAGGGGTCGGCTGCGTCCAGGCAGGTAGCATGACGGAAGCGCACCTCGAAGAGCTCGTTAGCCGGGCGTGTCCCGGGTGCGGCAGCTGCCAGGGCCTGTACACGGCCAACACCATGGCCTGTATGACCGAGATGCTGGGCCTCTCGCTCCCCTATTGTGCGACAACGCCAGCCGTTGATGCCCAGAGGAGGCGTATTGCTGAAGCGACTGGAAAGCGCATCGTCGACCTCATAGTGAACGGAGTCACGCCGCGCGACATTGTGACCGAGGCATCGTTTCGGAATGCGATCATCCTCGACATGCTGATCGGTGGCTCTACGAATACGGCGCTGCACCTCCCCGCAATCGCGCACGAGGCGGGCATATCGCTCCCGCTCACGCTTTTCGACGAACTGAGCGCACAGACGCCGCACATCGCATCCCTGAATCCGGTCGGCCCGTATACCATGAGCGACCTCGACGCCGCCGGCGGCGTCCCAGGCGTCATAAAACGCGCTCGGACGCTGTTACGCAACGAAACGACCTGCTCGGGCAAGAGCGTTTACGAGATCGCTGACGAGGCGCACATCCGTGACGACGCAATCATACGCCCCCTCGACGATCCGGTGCACGCTACAGGCGGCATCACGGTGCTTTTCGGGAACCTCGCTCCCGAGGGCGCCATCGTCAAAAGCGCCGGCGTGAGCGACGACATGCTCCGCTATACGGGAAAAGCGCGCGTATTTAACGCCGAAGATGAGGCGATGCAGGCCATTCTGGCCGGATCGGTGAGCGAAGGGGAGGTTGTAGTCGTGCGCTATGAGGGGCCCAGAGGCGGACCCGGGATGCCCGAAATGCTTGCGCCAACGGCCGCGATATCAGGAATGGGGCTGAAGGTGCCCCTTATTACAGATGGCCGTTTCTCGGGCGGGACTAGGGGTCCCGCGGTCGGACACATCTCACCAGAGGCGGCTGAGGGAGGTCCGTTGGCGTTTTTGCACGACGGGGACGAGATTATTATTGACATACCGAACCACCGGCTGGCCGTGCAGCTGACTGACGATGTCCTTGCGGCCAGAAAGGCAACGTGGACTCCCGTGCGAAAAGACGTCGGCGGCTACTTGAAAAGATACGCCGCCGCAGTCAGTTCGGCAAGCGACGGGGCGATACTGCGCGCGCCGCGGGAAACAAAGGAGCCGTGATCCTCGCTGCCTAGCTGGTCTCGTAAACCCACGCATCGCCGAATGTCGCCACCTGCGTGTAACCGTTCGACCTGAGGTAACTGTCCAAGGCGTTTCGCTCACTGGACCCGAAGTTCTCCGACAGGATCGCGTACTTGTAAAAGCTTCTGTCGCTTTGCATGGCGGCCTGTAACGCAGCGGTGCTGTTTGACACCTCGTCTCGGTACGCCATCGGTGAGGTATCAAACGCCGACGGGTTTGAGATGTAGAACAGCGCCTCGCGCTGCGAGGAGCTTGCGTTCGCAAACGGGTCGTTCGGGTTGGGGGGCGCAAAAAACGCTAGTCTTGTAGCGTTGCCGGGGATCTGGCCCACGTACCGTATCGCGTTGAGGTCGTCCAGTCCAATCACCGACTGATATTTGTCGGTGGTTATCGCCCCCGCCGCATTGGTCAATATGATAAGCGCGACCAGCACGATAGCGACAATTCTGCCCGGGGAGATAAGCGCAGATCTGCGTCCGAGAGATCGCTCGAGTATGGAGACCCCAAGACCCGCAGCAGGTATGAGAGCCGCTTCGGCATACGCCACGCCGCGCCCGAGGAAGATTTCAGCGGTCGCCGGCGCAAACGAAAAGTACAGAGTTGACAGGACCCAACCGGCAAACATCCCTAACACGAAGGCGAGCAAGACGAGATGCGAGAGCTCCCACTCTTTCGTCTCGATCACAGAGCCTGCGAGCCCTACGACGGCGAGCGCCGCTATCAGCGGCGTTATGTAGAGGAGGATGTACGTCGGATCGGGGTACATCAGTTGGAGCCCTATGAGCGGGAGAACAGACTGCATCGCGAACGGCACCGCACTGGTGGCGACGAAAGCTGAAGTGAAGCCCTTGAACGGCGCCGAGCTGATGGTGACGAGGGCTGGACTGAAGCCCGAGGGTATGCCATAAACGAGGAAGCGCCAGGCAAAGAGCATCAGCCCGAGCACATATGTCGGAATAGAGGCAACCGTCGTGAGCGTGTTCTGTCGTTTCATGAGCTGGGCAATCACCACGAACGCGAATATGAAGGGTGTGTAAACGCCGTAGAGGATGTGAATATCAATGGAGAGCCCCAGCACAAACGCGCCGGCTAGGAATGAGCCCGTCTCCCGTGAAGCACAGAGATAGAGGCCAAAGAACACGAAATAGGTGCCGACGACCTGCATCATCGAGATGTCCGTCCTCCAGAAGAGTTCATACAACGGGGCCATTGAGACAAACAAGAAGAGCGCGACGACTTTGCCGGACAGGGTCACACCGAGTCGCTCCAAAACTGCTAGAAGCATTATGGAGGCCAGAACGCCCACCACAGGTCCGAACCAGATAGCCATGTCGACGATTGACGCGTTACCGGTCATCGCGAACGATCCCATCATGAACTCGAAGCTTCGCTCTCGGATCTCGTCACTAACGCCCGCTGAGAGGAATGAAGGTATACCCGTGAAGCCCGTGTGCACGAAGTAGGCCGCGCGGGTTGCCCAGTAGAGCGGATCAAAGAAGGGAATTGTGCCTACCGTCGCCGGGTACGCCAGCCGTGCAACAGCCCCGAAAATGAGCATCGCGACGATTATGATATTCTCAGGCTTGAGCAGGGCAGACGCATTGATCGGTGCCTGCTCACGGTTCAGGACAAGGGCGAAAACGAACATGAGGGTCGTCCAAAGAAAGAGCGGCCCAACGATGGTGAGAGGATTCCCCGGTATCAGCAGGGCTGTGTACACGATTTCGAGAATGGAGAGGAAGACGACGCTAAAACCAATGGCCGTGCCGATCCTGCCTGCGACGCTTTGGTCTCCCAGAATGACGAGCGACGTGAAATACCCCGGGAAAAAAAAGAGAACAGCGCCAGCACAGAAGACCTGAACAAGACCCCCAATGGCTATCGCGAGCGGTATGCACAGCGCCAGAAAAATCAAATAGGCGACACTGGTGCTTCTGAGACTCTGAAAATTCATATTTGGGCCTTCTATACTTTTCCGATTATATATGCTTTATCAAGTATGAGGTGTTACACGTTTACCACTTGTCGGGGTTCGGTGCGGGCAAATTGAGTGCTTCATGGCGATCGTCGTGTATTATCTGAGGCTGATCAACCTATTCATCATATTCGGGATTGCGGTCTGGATGTATTTCGTTACCTTCATCGTGCTGAGGACGTTCACGAAAAGACGAGAGCGTCATTAGGAGCATAATCGGCAACGTGAGCTTATGTCGCGCAACAAAAAAGGGACGACAGAAGAGGCACGCGTGTGAGAATAGCAGTATCAACCTTCGAATACGACCGGAACCTTATCGGCGGTGCGGGCATTTACGCGCTAGAGCTGAGTCGTTGGCTGGCACCACTCTGCCACCTCACCGTGCATAGCTGCGACGCATATCAGACTCCGCCAGACGCCTTCGCTGCAGCTTGGTTTGGAGCGGGAGTGCCAAATGCGAGATACCGACCGCTCCCTCGGCTATTGAGAAGTCACGGGGTTGCGGCCTTTTACTACTACGCGTTCGCTCCTACGCCATGCGAGGCGTGCGACGTACATCTGATTAACGACCTTTCGCAGGGGGTGGCAGTGCATCGCAACGCTCCTCTCGTACAGATTCTGCACCACCTGCCCTCGTCAGAGCTGAAACAGTTACCACTGTCGAGATCGCGCATAGCAATCACGTTGCTTGCCGCGCTCGAAAAGCGCGCATTAAGAAGGGCTCAGGCAATTATCTGCGACAGCAGCGACACGATGGCGCAGGCGCTCGCGCGGTATCCGGAACACGCGGAGAAGCTGAGAGTCATACCCAATGGTGTTGACGTGAACCTTTTCACACCTGCAGACGCGCCGACCGAGGGCGTTGTGGCTGAGAAACCGCTCGTTGTGTGTGTCGCTCGGGGACTTGAGGCGAGAAAAGGGATTGCGTACTTGATCGAGGCGCTCGCAGCGGCCCAGCGCGTCACTCCGGTTGAGCTTGTTATTATTGGCAAAGACTCGCAACGATTGAAGCAACGGATGTTGGCACACGCACGCGCGCTCGATGTAACCGACGTGGTCAAGTTTGTTGATTCCGTTTCACAGCACGATCTTATCGCGCTCTATCAGCGCGCCATCGTGACGGTGGTGCCCTCACTGATCGAGGGATTTAGCAAGCCGGCGCTCGAATCGATGGCGTGCGGAACGCCCGTGATCGGAACGGCTGTTGGAGCGATCCCAGAACTCGTTGACAAAAGCTCTGGGGTGCTCGTCGCTCCCGGAGACGCAGGCGTTCTCGCTGCGGCGCTCATCGATTTGCTCCAGGATGACCGGCGAGTGAAACGAATGGGGGCGGCCGCAAGGCGACGTGCGGTTACGCTTTTTGCCTGGGATAATGTTGCACAACGCGTGGTTAGCGTGTGTGAGGGGGCGGCCTTAGCGTGAGGCGACCTCTTTGTATATTTCTTCGAGTTTCTGGACGTGGACGTTCAAGTCAAAGGTTCTGGCCGATGTCCGCGCGTTTTTGCTCATTTCGCTGAGGAGAGTCGAATCAGACGAAAGCATTTGTAGAAGCGAAGTGAGGGCCTCAACGTCACCGGGCGGAAACAGGAAACCGTTGTACCCGTCTTCGATGAGTTCAGGAATTGCGCCTGTCCGGCTTCCTATGACCGGGATCCCGTGTTGATAGTACTCGGGTATCACGAGTCCGAACGTCTCCGCGTAGATGGACGGCACGACAGCCACATCAGCGATGCTGTAAAGCTGCCGCAGCGTATCAGGCGCTAAAAATCCATAGAAGACGATTCGCCCATCATCGCCCGCAGCGCGCTGGAAACGCGCCCCGTCACTGCCCTGACCAATGACGTGCAGTCGTGCATTTTTGAGATCTAAGCCCTTCACGGATTCGATGAGGCAGTGCACCCCCTTGTGTTTTCCCAGACGGCCGACGTAGAGTATGTCAAACGTGCCATTGTTCACCTTCACGACGGGCTCACTTTCCGGTATGCCAAGGGGAAGTTTCAGCTTTCGTACGTCTGCGAACAGCCCGAAGCTGGAAAGGGTGTTAAGCACAAAGTCAGACGGGGCGATAACGACAGCCGGATCGATTCGTTTGCCAAACGAGCGATAGACCCGACACGGGCGTCGAGCATTCACGCACGAGGCATTAGCTCTCGTCAGCAGCGTCGTCTTGGGACAAACGAGGGCGTAGTCGTGCACGGTGTGAACCGTGGGAACACCAAGATCCTTAGCGGCACTAAAAACAGACGCAGACAACCCCTTGAAATTGTGCACGTGCACGAGGTCTGGCCGCTCATGCTTCAGCACGTCCTTTATGAAGGCGTATGCGTGTGGATTCCAGACATCAAACGCGTGCCAGAGTGGCTTGATAAAGCCGGGTTTGCGCGAATAGTAATAGTTCGAGTAAAGGTTTAACGGGTAAAATCGGTACACGGCTTCTTTTCGCTCGCCTACTTTGTCGCGAGTTGACGATCCGTTTTGGCCAAAGGGGACAGCAGTTATCACAGAGATATCGTGACGTTCGCTGAGCCTCTCTGAGATGTGGGAGACATACAGCTCAGCGCCACCGTGAATGTAGGGTGGGTAAAGATTAGAGACCATGCAGATTTTCACGAACACAACCTCGAGGGCTACGATTCAAAAGAGCCGGTCGGACGCTTCAGTCTATTCTTTTCAACTGAGCTCATATTAAGCCATCGTATACTTCCATAGTCCGGGCAATCGCATGAGCCCAGGTAAACTGACTCTTAACCATCTGATAACCATTGTGGCCCATCCTGTCTGCCAGCTTTTCATCGCTCAGCACCGCTCGTATTGCTTCCACAAGTCCGTGCAGATCGCCCGGCTGAACTAGGAATCCATTGTAGTGATCTTGGATCACTGACGGGATGCCTCCAACGTTCGTACCGATAACTGGTCTGCCGCAAGCGTTTGCCTCAGCCAAAACCATCCCGAACCCTTCGGCATCGGTGAGCGTGGGGAGCACCGTGAGATCCGCTCCCCGATAATAAAGAGGCATCTCCTCCTCGGGTATGAGCCCGGCGAATACCACCCGGCCTTGAACTCCGATACGCCGCGCATACGTGGCGTAGTGCGAGCGCCAGTTTCCATCGCCGACAACCACGAGGGTAACGTTTGGGTCAAGACTTCGGAGCGCACGGATAAGAATAGGGAGCCCTTTGTGTCGGTGGGCTTTGCTTAGCTGACCGACGAAAAGGATAATGTGCCCGTTGGGGCCGTACTTGTTTCTTATGTGGTTGGAGTCGACTGCCGGATTGAATGTCGCGACGTCCACACCGGGAGGCACGGCGGACGTTTTGCTGAGGTAACCTTCGAGAAACGGAGAATGCGCGGCGTAGTATTGAGAGGTCGTTATGATCCAACTGGCGCGGCGAATGGTGCCCCTGCCCAGGAAGCGATAATAGGCCATTACCAGGAGCTTGGTCGTCGTATTTATTCCCACCGCGTCATTGTGGTAGGTCAAGACGAACGGCCTATCGCGAGTGACTCGGGCGGCGATGTCAGCCATATACGGGACGGGCAAATGTCCGTTCACCACGTCGGGATCAACATGGTCGATAACTTTCTTTATCGATCCAAACCAGCGCAAACTGAACGGGGTGTTGGACACCGTCGCAAGTCGGGGAAGCGTGAAAACCGTCGGGCCAGACTCGTCGAGGACGCGTGAACAGGTTATGACTGTCGTGTCGACTCCTGCGTTGTGCAAGCCGACTGCGATTCTGTACGTGTACTGCTGAAGCCCTCCCACGCCGGAATAGTACGGCGTAGCAATTAGCGCTTTCATACCGGGTTGCACTCGCGCCTGTTCAGGAATGAGCTGTTGCCGCCACGTGATCGGCACAGGAAGAAGTGGTACGTAGTCATCTGGCTGGCCTTCGGTTGCTCATCAGTTTCGCGTAGGTATCTATAATGCTTTTTGAGATATCTGACCACGCGAATTTCTTTGACATTTCAAATCCGTTTTCAGCCAGTTGTTCACGCAGTGCGTCGTCGCTGATGAGCTTCAAAATAACGTCGGCGATTTCATCGGGCGAGCCGCGGCTGACGAGGAAACCATTGACGCCGTCTTGAACAAGTTCCCGGACGGCGCTCATTTCGTGACTTATGCTGATCACCGGCAACTTGCATGCATTTGCCTCGATGATAACGAGGCCAAACCCTTCGCGCTCGGAAGGGAGAACGAATACCTTCGATGATTTCATGAACGCGGTGAGTCCGTCTTGATCGACAAAGCCCGTAAAAGTGACGTTCTCGTCGAGTCCAAGCTTTGACGCTAGGTCTTCGAGCGAGGTTCGCTCCGGACCGTCTCCGATAATCGCGCACCTAATGGTAGGAACCTTCGTTCGCGCAATCGCAATCGCGTTCAGCAAGAGATCGACGCGTTTTTCACTGATGAGTCTTCCCGCAAACAGCACGTCGGTCGTCGTCGACGCAGGCGCGATCATCGTAATGCGCTCAAGATCGATGCCGACGGGAATGACGTCGATGCGTTCGGGTTTGACGTGACACCGTATCAGGTCGTCTCTCGTCTTGTTCGATATCGCTACGATACCATCAGGGAGCCGCATCGTCAGTCTTTCAACAATTCTACCGATGCTGCCGCGGATCGGTCCAAGATAGTCCCACCAATAGGTGTCCCATACCTCGAGCCACGTGACCACTAATGGTTTTCTTTTTACGATTGAGGCAACTTTGCCCGCCAAGCATGGAAAGTAAGGGAATTGGTTGCAGTCGATAACGTCGCAATCCGCCTTCAGCAAGGCCGGCAAGACCCTCAACGAGTAGGTGAGAGCCTCGGTGATCGAGCGGACGCCCTGCTTGCTGTACAGTTCGCGAACCTCACACACGCCGTGGAGGTGAACGTTGTCCGTGACGATTGTATCAGCTCCCTGCCACCATTTCATGCCGTAAATGTGGACCTCGTGTTCTCCGTTTTCGGCGAGCTTGCGCGCGAGTTCCCACAGGCGCTTGTCCGCGCCCCCCATGTTGTAGGGATAAATTGCATCCATCACGTACGCGATCTTTATAGTGCTCGCCTCCCGCTCGGAGCCATCCATCGCTTCAGTGAGAGAGATGCTATCTTCAGCCCGTCGCTGATGGCTCGTACCTTGGGTCGATCTGCGCGTTTGCCGTAGTCTATCGCCATTTTCCCTATGCCAAGGACGTGACCGCATATTCAATAAACATGTCTGCTTCAATCAGAATTCCCTGTGCGACAAGGTCTATGCGGACGACGACGTACCCGAGGTACCCAAGAATCTCGTGCACAAGTCACAGCTATGTCCTCTTTTAAGAGCATCCGAGCCACGCCAGTAAGCACCCGGTTCCAAAAAACGTTGGTACGTGTCATGTCATGCCCCTCCCTCGATGCGCCCTTAATCCGTGCGCCAAGAATGACGCCGTGCGCGAACAGACGCAAACACGAACTGCCGATCACTTCCCCGGCCGCTTAACAGGCAGCACTAATCTTTTTCAAGGGCTTTTTGCTGCGTAGCGTCTTCGAGTATCCGTCAATGGTATATATAGCGGGGGGTAACCCTCGTCCGATAGCACGCGAACAGGAACCTCAATCACCTGGCCGAGTCGCCTCTTCATTGAGGGTCGGAACAACTATCTTAGGTTTGATGGGTCTGCTGTCGGGAAACGTTATTGGAGTAAGGCTTTACTTTTTGAGCTTAAGTCTTGTGTTTTGGTTCATTAGGTCGAACAAAGGTCCAGTGTGCCCACGTTGTTGCCCAATTGTCGTCTGAGATTAACTATATAGGCGCGACTTGTCTATCTTTGATAGAGATAAATACCGCGACGATTTGGTAGGGGCATGATGGATACCGTTGTTTTGTCTGTTTTTCGGCTGCTGATAGGGGCAGCACTGTTCTTTTTCATTCCTGGTTTCTTGCTAACCGTTGTGTTGTTTCCGAAAAAACAAGACTTGCGGAGTCTGGAGAGAGTCTCGGCGGCGGTTATTACTAGCGTTCTTGTTTCAATTGCTGACGGCGCTGTTCTTCTGATGACCGTCGGATTAGATTTTACGACGCTCGCACTCTCAATGTCTGCGCTCGTGGCGGTGTTCGCAGCATCAGCGTTCGCGCGGTGGCGACGCTTTCCGCAGTCTGACCGACTCGTCGTCAGCGCAGGCAACCCGATCGTACTATCGGCAGTGGGAGCCGCAATTTGTCTTTGTCTCGCCTTGGTTGGCACGACGCTCCTGTTAGCTCCCCACCCGAACGAAGCCAGCTACAGCGAGTTCTATGTGTTGGATAGCAACCGACAGACCGTCGCATATCCCACAAATGTGACTTCGGGAACGGCGTTTACTCTGATCCTCGGCATCACCAACCACGAGAACGCGAGCGACACCTATGCAGGTACGGTGTCGCTAGGCAATTCAACACTCTATCGTTTCGACAATCTGACGCTGATCCAAGGGCAAAACGTTGAACGGCCTATATCTATCTCGGTCACTTCCTTAGGCGAAAAGCAGAAGCTGAAGTTCACGCTCGTTGATTCATTTGACAAGACCTACGAATTGCACCTGTGGGTCAACGTACGCGCGCCCTGATAGATTGCTTCACGTGCTCGGCGGCGTCGCTGCCAACGTTAGGGCCGGGGTGGTCAAAGTGCTGTTTGACGCAGATGAAGCCGACAAGCACGGCGCTGCAAAAGCTTGTTGGGTTATCTGAACACATCAAAAAGCACTAAGCGCTCTCGCACCAGGTCTGGTATTCTCGCGTCCCCGCCGGCAGCTGCAATCTCCTGCTTGGTGATATTAAACGCGTGCATTAATGGCGTGTTTTTTGTTTCATCGTACTCCATAACCCGCGGGTCTGAGCGTATTAACCCCGTGAGCCGCGTCGCAGTTCTTTCAACTGATCTCTTCGCACCAACGACAATCAACAACACGTCCATCTCCCCTTCGTGAACGCCCATTTCAAGCGCCTTTCGTATCTGCCGGCAAGCGCTCAAGTGCAGGAGGATTTCGACGCCAAGGTCCGTAGCGATGTTTTGATGATCGCGAAACGACCGAATGGCGTTGCGTACCGCACAGTCAACGTGCCGCCGCCCGGCGATTTTTGTGGCGTCGGCGGCTTGAATTGTTGTGTTGCTTGACTGCGCAATGGCGTCAAGTTCCCTCAAAAAAGCCTGGACGTTCTCTATAGTGATTTTTCCTGCCACAATGTCATATTGCATGGGCTAACTCACTCGTCTGTGAGAAACGTATCCCCTCGATCCTTTCGATCAAGAACGCCACGGTGTTCGCCGAGTTGCGCAAAGACGTCTGACGCGACCGCAGGACCAACAAGCGCCGCCACCTGTTCAAAAGGAGCATTTTTGAGCTCTTTTCGGCTTGTGAGACCTGCATCGTGCAGTTTTCGAGCACGGACCCGGCCGATATTTTTCAGTTGCACGAGATCGAGAAGCTCGCGATTGATACCAAACTGAATGCGCGCTGTAAGCTCCCGGGCTTGTTTCCTTGCCGGAACCTTGAGATAGGTCGCGAGCTCGGCGAGCGCGTGACTCACCCACTGCACCGTATCGACGAGATTTCTGATGTCGCCTGGCCCGACGTTGTAGCTTTCAGTGAGCTCTTTCTCGCTTACTTCGGTTATCCAGTCGTTAACGAGCATCGCCGTTTTTACCTCAGAGAGGAACCAGTCGTAATCGACGTCTCTGAATCGATCAGGAATCTCATCTAGGAACTCATCGAGATGCTGATTGACAAATTCAGTTACCACGCGGTAATCCTTGCTTCGCATGAACAGGCGCTTAACGTCCGGGGTGGAACAGATTAGGTGGAGCAGCGATACGTCGCTGACCGTCTCGGCGTTGTTTAGTCCTCTTCGTATCTTCACCGCAGTCAGCGGATCGACATAGAGTCGTGATACCAGATGCCCAAAAGTCGTCGCCTGGCCACGCCCGCTAGAGTCGACAATCATCTCTTCATTTTCGAGAAATGCCAAAACGCGGTCAATCGCATATCGCAAGAGGTTCAGTCCCGTCTTTTGCTGAAATCCGAAGAACGTCGCGTCGAAGAACTGTTCGAGAGCAGCCCTCGTGTGCGCGAAACCGTTTGAAATGGTCGAGAGAACGTGCATGCGAAGCGCCGTCTCCGTTCCAAGTTTTGAAATAACGTCTTCGGCCTCGCTGAGAATATAGTGGTCTGCGAGCGCCTCACACTCACTCAGCGATTTGGCGATGAGAACCGCCTCACCGTACGCATCGAATCCGGGCCTCCCCGCGCGACCGGCCATTTGCTTGTATTCGAGCACGGGAATGTTCATCATGCCGTAGTTCGCGTCGTAACGCTTGTAATCTCTAATAACGACTCTTCGGGCAGGAAGGTTGAGCCCCGACGCGAGCGTAGGCGTCGAGACGATGACCTTGATAAGGTTGGCGCGGAACCACGTTTCGACGAGTTTCCGGTGGTCGCTGAGAAGCCCGGCGTGGTGAAATGCCGCCCCGCGCCTCACGCAGTAGGCGAGCTTCTCAACAATCCCGGTCTCCCCGTGGATTTTCGAAGCAAGCTCCTCGCGGTCGACATCGCATTGCGATTGCAGCGTCGTTGCGATTCTCTTTGCAAGGCTTTCGGCATTTCTCCGTGTATTGACGAAGATCAAGCATTGGCCGCCTTCTCGTAGCGTATCGATGGCAAGTGCTATCGCCGGGTCGGTGGCTCCATCTGAAACGGCTTTTTTTACGACGCTACGCGGTGACGCGTCGTGTATGAACGCGATAAGGGCGCGCTCAGGAAGATAAAGCCCTTCGTGCAGTGCGATGGGCCTCCAGTCGCTTCTTATGAGTTGCGCGTCAAGCCAAGCCGCGATCTCGTCGGCATTGGAAACCGTTGCACTGAGCGCGAGAATTTGGGCTGTCGGATTAAGTCTCTTAAGCTTAGTCAGCGTTACCTCGAGCGTTGGACCGCGATCTATCGAGTCCAACAAATGTATCTCGTCCGCGACGACTACGCTAAGTGCATGCATCCACGCAACGCCGTTTCGCAGCAGCGAATCTGCTTTTTCCGAAGTGGTGACTATAATATCGTTACGTCCCAGATTGTCGTCACGAACGTCGTAGTCTCCCGTTGAGATTCCGACTCGCACGCCAGACGCGGCAAATAGCGAGAATCGGTCGAACTTCTCTGAAGCGAGCGCCTTTAGGGGGACGATGTAAAGGCATTTGCCGCCTTTATCGATCGAATTGAGCATCGCGAATTCTGCCAGCAGCGTCTTGCCGGAAGCGGTGGGTGTCGCGACCACCATGCTCGTGCCGTTGAGCAGTCCACAATCCAGAGCCTCGGCTTGCGGCGGATAAAGCTCCTTGAAGTCTGGCTGAGTGTAAAAACGCGCAATCTTCTCCGGTAGATCCGTTACGTCCATGCTGCTCCAGCTAACCCATATGGGCAGTCCGATATTAATACCGTTGTCAGAAGTTCTGGCATCAGCGGAGCGTGGCGATGAGAGCCGCGCGCAAAGGCCGAGGGTGGTTACCTTTGTACCGGCCCAGCTAGGCGTTGGTGATCGCGTTCGCTTATTTCGTGTAAAGCCTCTCTGGACCTGATAAGCGTCATAAAAAATAGTCTAAGGTCGTTAACTTTTGCCCGTTCGCGACATATCTAACGTGTCCCTTTTTCCACAGAACCAACAAGCTCACGATAAGCGTGAGACAACCCATGCATCGACCCTTTCTGTGGAATCAACCGAGCTTCCGTTAACAACCTTAGTGATTTAAGACCGAGGCAACGTAAAATAGAGCCAGTAGCTATTTTAAGATTTATAACAACTTTAGTTTGTCACTCAGCGCACGCTTGACGAACTCTACGGCGGCCGCGTGCGAGCAGGATGACCAGGCGCTTTGAGCTTGAAAGGATCGCTTACAGATTGCCGATACGCACTAGAAAGCTTTCGATCTTCTGAACGTACGAGTTGTCTTCTACGTCTTGGTGCAGAATTTTGACGGTGGCAACCGGGGTCGCGTTGCACAGTTCTTGCATCTCTTCGAACGCGCTCTCTGCCCCTGAACGATCTTGGGTGGAAAAGAACGCAACACGAGTGAATCGCTTTCTCTTGCGCGAGATGTAGGCCCTCACGGGACTTGATACGGTTTGAACCCATACCGGCGTGCCAACGATCGTGAGGTCGTAACGGGCAGGATCCCTTTTCGTGGCCTTGATGGCTGCGGGCTTTTTCAGGACCGCCTCCTCGCGCGAAAGGCCGTACCCGGAAAAATCGCTTCGATCTTCTCTAGCGACGATCTCCTCGACGTCTCCTGAGAGGGCTCGCGCGATCGTTTCAGCCACCTTTCTGGTGACACCGGTGCGAGAATAAAAAACGACGAGCGTTTTCATAGACGGTTGTAACGTGGCGCTAGGCTTAACCGTTTCTTCCTTTTTCGCGATGACCTCGCCAGCAGAAACCCCCGGTTGCGGAAAGAATTGGCGAAAGATACAAATGCTTATTGGCCGCCATTGGATTATTAGGCTTGAGTATTTTCGCAGGCGAACGCCCATCAGTTTGTAGTCGATGGACGCGTCGATCGAGGTGCAAGGAACGTGATCTTTGATCTGCACATTCACTCAAAATACTCGGGCGATTGTACAATGGCGCCGGCCACCATTCTCAAGGTCGCAAAGAAACTGGGATTGGACGGCATTGCCGTCGCGGATCACTTAACCATCAAGGGCGCAGTTAAGACGCGTAGGTTGAATGACGACTCTGATTTTTTGGTCATCGTCGGTTCAGAAATTGAGACGGCGAACAAGGAGGACCTGATCGGTTTATTTCTCACGGAGGAAATTAAGTCTAGAAACACCGCCGACGTGATCACCGAGGTAAAAGCGCAAGGTGGAATAGTTTTTTGGGCGCACCCATTCCGAGTCGGAAAGAACCTATTACGTCCCGAGGCCATTAAGAGCCTTGATCTCATTGAGGGATTCAATTCGAAAACGAGCGCCTCGCGCAATGCGCTTGCGCAACAGCTAGCTTGTCAATATGATAAACCCGTCATTGGGACCAGCGACGCGCATCAGGCCGCGGAAATAGGAAATGGTAAAACGTTGATCCATTGTGCTGATTTTGGCGCGACGAGGGAATCGCTTGCTTGCGGGAAGACGCAGATAGTGGACTCGCACTTGTCCTACGATTACCTGTACGATTAGCTTCGAGAATCAATAGTCACTGTTCGAAACGGCATTCGTTTGATAGCAAGAAAGGGTTTCATGTTGACAACAGCTCCGTGACGGGTCTGCACGCCTAAAAGCGCTCTTTCTTTTAGGCTGCTTAATTCCGCTATCAATCACGTTTAATAATGAAAAAATACAAATAGGAGTGAAGCAGACATAGCATTGACTAAACTAAGCGAGGTGACGAGCCAAATCAGAAAGCACAGCATTGCATCGGGACTATTGTATTGCGCAAGTATTGGTCATTGCGACCAAGTAAGCAAGTCGGCCGTCGATTCTGAGATGGCCGGCGTATCTTACATAGTTTGATTGAAAGAACTTTTTTTACAAGGACGCGAAGACAGCACCAATTTTTCGTGCAGCGTTTGCTGTAATTCTGTTCGTGCTAACTCAACTAGACTTGCAAAACAAGAAAATAAAGGGCAGAGAAGCGGCTCTCTACCCATCTGGAGTGTCTGCGTCTTGATTATGTCAGCACAAATGAGTTCATTATTCGCTGTGCTTGCGCTAGGTAGGTGTTATAGTCGCTGGGTACGGCCTTGTAAGCTATCACATAACCAGTGTTGTTATTTACGACGAAAGTCTCCATTACTTTGAGCGTCATATTAGTATTCGTAGCTGGCGTTGTATTAAGCTGGACAGGGACGACCCCTTGAAAAATGACTGTTTGTGCTGGCTGGCCAGAAACTGTAGTGGTGTTGTTTGAAATCTGTTGGTAGCTCGGGTATTTGGTGACGTTAGCCAACTGAGAGGCAGCATAACTGCTCAAAGTTTGGCCTGCGCTAAGACTATTTGTGCCCACGTTCACGCCATCAACTACAGTACTTGGATTCAGATACACATATATCTTCACTTGGGTTGTTGGATCGTTTGACGTATCTACTTTGAGCGCAGTAGGATACGTAATATTGAAACCAGTGCCACTTGAAAACGTCGTGTTGTTGCCATTGGTCGTGGTGCTCGATGGAATCGGAGTCGGAGACGGGCTCGTATTCGTCGTGCAGCCGGCCGCCGTCACTGCCAATGTTATCAGCGCCGCGATCGCGAGCGCCGTAATTAGATTGCGATTATCCATGGTATCAGCTCTCGCGTATATGGAAAGCTTCTAGACAATAAAGGTTTGCATCACCCAGAGCTGATTCGACGCGCGTCATCCAAGAGCAACCGATGAACTGCTTGGTTTCATGTCAGCGCTTCCATGCAGGAACAATTCGCGGCTGCTCGTTCAACGCAGCCCCCAATAAGTCTTTATTCGAAAAAGAACTTCAATGATGATGAGCAATCGCAAATCGTTGCACTTTGCGATGTTTCATGGTTTTGGAAGCTGCGCTTGTGATACCCCACTTCGCAGCCTACCACTTAGGTGGAAGCATGGCGAACGCGACAATCAAGTATTCAAAAAGACTAGAGGTGCTGCCGCCCTACCTTTTCGCCCAAATAGATGCGCTGAAGGCAGCGAAGGAGGCACAGGGAATCAACGTTATTGATCTGGGAGTTGGAGACCCAGATCAGCCAACGCCGCCTCACATCATAGATTCGCTCGTGCGCGCCGCGCACAACGATGCGAACCATCGGTACCCATCCTCTGAAGGCATGCTGTCATTTAGAGAGGCCGTAAGTGAGTGGTACGCGAAGAAAGGTATCGCTGTTGATCCAGCGCGTGAGGCCTCCGCACTGATCGGATCGAAGGAAGGCATAGCGCATCTTCCCTTGGCCTTTATCAACCGAGGGGACAAAGTACTTGTTCCCGATCCCGCATATCCCGTGTACAGGATTGCTACTATCCTGGCTGATGGCAAGCCCATAAGCATGCCACTAACTGCTGACAACGGATTCTTACCTGATATTGACAAGGCTGTGACCGATGCCAAGTTGCTCTTCATCAACTATCCGAACAATCCGACGGCCGCGGTCGCTGATAGTGGTTTTTTTAGAGCCATCGTCGATTACGCCTCTGACAACGATATTATCGTCTGCCACGATGCAGCATATTTAGAGCTGACTTATGACGGTTACGTAGCTCCGTCGTTTCTCTCCGTACCTGGGGCAATGGACGTTGGAATCGAAATCGGCAGCCTCTCCAAAACGTACAATATGACCGGCTGGCGAATCGGGTTTGCAGTAGGAAACGCCGACGTCATAGCTGGCCTCAGAAAGGTCAAATCGAACCTAGATTCAGGCGCATTCCAGGCGGTACAGGAATCGGGGATCGCTGCTATGACGGGGCCACAGGAAACGGTTGAAGTACTCAAGAAACTCTATTTAGAGCGCAGAGACGCACTGGTCGATGGCCTAAGGAACATTGGATGGTCCGTGGACAAGCCGAAGGCAACGTTTTATGTCTGGGCTCCAGTTCCAGACGGAAGCTCCTCTCTCGAGTTTTCAATGAGACTTCTAAATGCCGGGATTGTCGCAACGCCAGGCATTGGCTTCGGAGACTACGGGGAGGGCTACATCAGATTCGCGTTGACGGTGCCCGTCAGCACGATCGAGGAGGCTGTGACGCGGCTCCAGGAGGTCATATAATGGATTTCGGCACGCGCGAACATCTCGGCGAGAAGAACGGCCACCTCATCATTGGGGGCGCCGATGCCGTTGAGCTCGCGCGAAAGCACGGCACGCCGCTCTATGTCACCGATGAGAGGCGCATTCGAAGCAACTACCGGCGCTTCGCCGCCGCGTTCCCTAAAGCGGATGTATACTACGCCGCAAAGGCGAATGGTCACATAGCGATCCTGCGCATACTCGCGCAAGAAGGTGCCGGCGCCGACGTATTCTCCGATGGTGAGCTGTATGCTGCTCTCCTTGCCGGGATCCGACCCGACCGCATCCTCTTCAATGGAAACGCAAAAACTGACGCCGAGCTTGCAATGGCGTGTGAAACCGGCGTGAGGGTGTCCGTTGATTCACCTGATGAGCTCCGAGCGCTCGCACGAATTGCCTCAGATGCAGACAGAGAGGTCGAGATCGCATTCAGGATCAACCCTAACGTTTCTCCCGCGACTCATCCCAAGATCGCAACGGGCCTGGCGCAATCGAAATTTGGAATCCCCCCCACTCAGGTGCTTGCGTGCTACGCCGAAGCGCTCTCACTTGAAGGTGTCCGGCCTGTTGGCATTCATTGCCACATCGGTTCACAGATACTCGAGCTTAGCCCCTTCGCAGAGATGATGACGCGGATGATGGATATCGTTGAAGAACTCAGAAACGACCTTGCGCTCGAACTCGATTTCGTTGACATCGGCAGCGGACTGGGCATACCGTACGCCGGGACAGCGCCAACCCCATTCGACCTCGCGAGTGTGATTCTGCCGATCTTCACCGAACGTGCGCGCGCGCTGGGGATCCGCCCCAAGCTCGTGCTTGAACCGGGAAGATACGTCGTTGGTGACGGCGCAATTCTGCTCTGTGCGGTCAGCACCGTCAAGGAGGCGTATAGCACTTTCGTCGGCGTTGACGCCGGGTTTAACCTTCTGCTCCGCCCGACCTTGTATGAGTCGTACCACGAGGTGATTGTCGCGAATAAGCTCGATAAGACACCCGATCACGTGTACACGGTCGTTGGCCCGATATGCGAAAGCGGCGACATACTGGCAAGAGACAGACGTCTTCCACGCGTTGAAAAGGGCGACATAATCGCTATCCTCGACACAGGCGCGTACGGGTTTGCGATGAGCTCTCAGTACAACGGACGCGCACGCGCGAGTGAAGTGCTCGTCAGCGCGGGTGAAGCAGAAATCATTCGAAGGCGCGAAACCTACGAGGATCTCTTGATCGGACAGTGTATTCCACCGCGCCTGCTATGAGGGTTCGCTATGAGGGCGCTAGAGTTCGTCAAGATGCACGGTAATGGGAACGACTTTGTCATCATTGACGAGACTGAGAAAGTGGCCATCAAAAACAAATCGAGTTTTGCCATAAAGACGTGCGACCGTCGGTTTGGCATAGGCGCTGATGGGGTTCTTTTCGTGTCCCGGCCTGCGGGCGCCGATCTGGGCATGCGACTGCTTCAGCCTGACGGTTCTGAAGCGGAGATGTGCGGAAACGGCATTCGTTGTCTCGTCATGTACGCCGTCGATGCCGGGTATGTGAAGCGCGGCAGCGTGACGGTGAAGACAAAGGCCGGGGTTCGCGAGGTCACCGCTAAGAGAAGCTCGGTAGTTGTTGACATGGGCAAGCCTCGGTTTGCCCGCTCAGCGATACCAGCTCTCGGGACCGGCGATCAGTTCATCGAAAATATGCACGGGGTGGTGGTTTCCGCGGTCAACACCGGTGTACCTCACGCGGTGATCTTTGACGATCAAGCTGACATTGATGTGCACGACTTAGCAGTAAAGATTCGGTTTGATCCAGTGTTCCCTCTAGGAGCCAACGTCAATTTTGTGAAAGTCGATGGGAATACGCTTGCTGTTCGTACGTACGAGCGCGGCGTTGAACGTGAGACTCTCAGCTGCGGCACCGGTGCTGTCGCAGCCGCAGCTGTCGCGAACCAGATGGGCCTCATAGGCACTCGGGTCACCGTCAAAACGTTAGGTGGTTCTTTGAAAGTTACGTTGAGGAAAGACCGCGCCCTGATGGAAGGGCCGGCGGAAACGGTCTACAAGGGCATCTATTTCCTAAAAAAGGTTAAGCATCGGACAGTCCCCGACCCGTAAGCTTAAAATACGCGCTTGTCTCGAGTGGCAGTATAGGATGCTTCTTCAATATCGCGCACCGCCGTTCCGAATGAGTTTTTGTGAACTGTAAAACGATGGCGGAGAGGTTATCAAGCAAGTACCCCGCAACAGGCAGCACCTCATTTGTGTCGGTGTCGACATAAACCTGGTTGGTTAACATAACGGCCAGGTCGTACTTTTTGGCTAAACCGAGCAGCAAAAGAACTTGATTGGTGAAGCCTTGTCGCGACTCAATCTCCGTGTTTTTTGCTTGTTCGAGCCGATAGTAAGTGGTGGCTGTATCGAAAATGATAAGCCCTACGTTTTCCTTTGCTATTTTCCTGATATTGCCGAGCGTAGCCCGCTGCTGATCGAAGCTTTTCACCTCGAAAACGAGCAGTTTTTGACTGATCGGTGCAGCGTCCGTTGCAGCGACCTGAGCGAATCGTTCGCTTGGGAACGGACCAGCCGCGATATAAATCACGCGCTTTTCGCGTCTTATGACGTTCGTAGCTAGCTGCATGCATAGGCTAGTCTTCCCACTGCCCGGCTCTCCATAGATGTGCGACAGGACCCCTGTTGGAAAGCCGCCGCCGATGAGAGCATCGATGCTGTGGCAGGTACTTGGATAAAGGGGCAAACTTCACTTCCTCAGAGCAAATCTAACCTGAAAAACAACGCAAAGCCGTTCGCTATGGCATTATGGAGAGTTAGAGTTATAAACTTTCGTTCCAGAATAAAAAGTAGGGGGGGGCAAAGATCTACATAGCCCTAGCAACGACGGACTTCGCACTCTACCAGGATATCACCAGGAAGCTTCGCGAAAAGAGGCTCAAATTTGTAACTGTTGCGCCCAGCGAAGCTATAGGACGTGAAGTTGGCGTGGTGATCACTTCTGACAAGGAGGCGAGCGCGATCTCTTTTCCGAATGTCGTTGTTGCGTCTGATCCCGAGATGGCGGTCAGCGAAGCGATGCGACGTCTCAGAAATACAGGCGTACCTGAAAGCGCCGTCATAGGGATCGATCCAGGAGATGAACCCGGAATTGCTGTCGTCGCGAATGGTATCGTTGAGGCTGTTTACCGTGTCCCTTTAAGACAGGCTTCGAAAATTGTAGAGCGGATTCAGCAGACCTATCCTGATATCCTGGTAAGAATTGGAAACGGAGCACGCCTGACGAGCACGCATTTAGCAAATGCCTTAATCTCGCACGGCATCGCCGTTGAGTTCGTCGATGAAAGCGGAACCTCACCATACCTGGGAAAGGGCACGGCAGGAATCGCGATCTCAGACATCGTTGCCGCAATCAACATCGCATACACGCATGGCACCCCGGCGGGGCATCAAAACGTGCTCCCTTCGAAGGGTGAGATCCGGCGGATTCAAGAGAGGACCAGAGCGCTCTCTGAAGGTCGAACAACAATTTCGCGAAAGCTTGCCCAAAGGGTAGCGAAAGGCGAAATAACGATAAGTCAAGCTCTCGCGGAACACGCGGGAGCAAGCAAAGATCAAACGCACTAGCCGCCGACTCGGTCCCAAGCCTCCTGTTCAGCCATCCTCATAACACGCTTAACGGGGATGTTTAGCTTCTTTGCAAGCGCAGTTGCCTCGTCAAATTCGGCGGCAACGTTGAGCACAGTCCCGTGTTGGTCTGTCGCAACTTTTACGCTGATCGTGTAAGATTCATTGCCGATGCGCAGCGTTACCGTTTCAAAACGCCTCAGTGTTTTGATTCTGTGATGTGTAGGCGTGATTCGCACTCCTAAGCTGCCAGTTTCTTCAATGATCTTCCTTGCAAGTCGGTGCGATTCAGCGGGTCGGGCGATCACCTGGATAATGTGTCCAGTTCTGCTTTTTTTCCCCGTCGTAGGTATGATTGCCACGTCGAGCGCGCCAATTTCGAGGAGTCCCTCTATGAGACTTCCGAGCACCTCCCCTGTGACGTCGTCCACGTTGGTTTCGAGCACCTGGACGTCGTCGAGTAGCAGATCTTCATTGACCTGGCCGAGCGTGGCACGCAAGACGTTTGCGTGGGGGTAATCTCGAGACCCAGCACCGTACCCCACGCGCTCGAGGGTCATTTGCGGCAAGAAAACATCCGAAATTCCGGTGAAAAAGGCAAGAATAGCTGCACCTGTCGGGGTGAGCAGTTCGCCCTCAACGGGTCCCCCTCTGGTTATCAGGTGGTATTTGGAGAGTATGGCAGCTGTCACAGGAGCGGGTACGGGCAGGTGCCCGTGATCAGTCTCTACAGACCCTCCGCCCACGCATATCGGGGTCGTAAATACGGAGTCAACCTGGAGTTGTGAAACAGCAGTGCAGGCGCCGATCACATCTGCAACGGCATCTTGAGCGCCCACTTCGTGGAATACGAGATCGTCTTTGTGAACTCCGTGCACGGCTGCTTCTGCCTCTGCTAGGATCGCAAATATCGCGCTCGCATCAGCGAGTATCGTTGAACTGATCCCGCACGACTGAATCGCGTCGATGAGTTTCAGGTACGAGCGTGACCCGTCGTGCGCGATCACGTTGACGCGCGTTGCCCGTATCCCCGACTTTTGCACCTCGCAGATCTGTACTTCGACGCCGGCGGCAGCTTCCATGTTCTCTCGAACGGCGGACGCGTCCGCGCCAAGATCGATGAGGCATGCGGTCAGCATATCCCCCGAAGCGCCTGAAAAAGGCTCAAATGCAAGTATCGTCATGCATATACAGCTGGGGCTCTTTTAGCCACCCTTATATATCACCGTGTTATCATATAAGCTTAGGTTCTGATCGCATGGCGCAAGAGGTCCAGCTAAAAGTCGCCAAAGCCTATCCGAACGATTCGGGAAGGGGTATCGCTCGACTCGACCCAGACACGCTTCTCAAGCTTCAGCTATCTCCTGGAGAAATCATAGAAATCGTTGGCAAGACCAGTACCGCTGCCAAAGTCTGGCGGGCCGACCGCCAGGATTGGCACGAGGGCATCATACGCATAGATGGTTTTATTCGTCAAAATGCAGGCGTCGGGATGGGGGAGCGCGTTCTTGTGCGCAAGCCAAAGGTGAACGAAGCGCAGAAAGTCGTGCTTGCCCCTCCTGAAGGGACTGTTACCCAACCGCTTGCCGAGATGACGGATAGCGTTCACCGTCAGCTGCTCAAGCGCCCAATGGTTCAGGGGGACGTCGTGCCTATTATGAGTGTCGCGTCACATCCGCTCTTGCGGGTGCCGGGTCAAGCCGTGCCGCTTGTCGTCGTCAATACGAGTCCGCTCGGCGTGGTATTCATCACTGAGCGTACCCAGCTTGATCTAAGGGACAAGCCCGTCAAAGGGTTTGAATCGGTGCGTGCTACGGGCATCTCGTACGAAGATATCGGAGGTTTGAGAGACGAGATACAGCGCATACGAGAGATGATCGAACTTCCTATGAAGCATCCCGAAGTCTTCCAAGCCCTTGGCATAACGCCACCGAGCGGCGTGCTGCTTCACGGGCCTCCTGGTACTGGCAAGACGCTCATTGCAAAAGCCGTTGCGAATGAATCGGGCGCAACGTTCTATTCGATAGCGGGACCTGAGATTATGAGCAAGTACTACGGGGAGAGCGAGCAAAGACTACGTGAAATCTTTGAGGAAGCCCGCGATCGCACTCCCTCGATTGTATTTATCGATGAGCTTGATTCAATCGCGCCGAAGCGCGAAGACGTAACCGGAGAAGTCGAGCGACGCGTTGTCGCGCAGCTGCTTACCATAATGGATGGGCTTGAAGAGCGCGGTGAAATAATAATAGTCGGAGCTACAAACAGGATTGAAGCGATTGATCCTGCTTTGAGGCGTCCCGGCCGGTTCGATAGAGAGATTGAAATATCGGTGCCGGATTATGGCGGCAGAAGGGAAATCCTGCAAATTCACACTCGGGACATGCCACTCGCCAGCGACGTCAAGCTCGAAGCGCTAGCGAGCATCACTCACGGCTTTGTGGGAGCAGATCTCCTCTCGCTCACGAAAGAGGCGGCAATGCGTGCCTTGAGGAGATACATGCCAGATATCGACCTCGACAAAGAGATTCCCGCAGAGACTCTCACTAAAATGAAAATCACTGAAGAGGATTTCAGCGAAGCGTTTCGAGAAATACAGCCGAGTGCTCTCCGTGAGATACTCATCGAAATTCCTGATACTACCTGGAACGACGTAGGCGGGCTTGAGGAAGCTCGCCAGGAACTGATCGAAGCGATAGAATGGCCTCTGAAAGAGGCCCGATCATTTAGAAGAATGGGCATTAAGCCGCCTCGAGGAATCCTGCTGTTCGGACCGCCAGGAACTGGCAAGACCCTCATTGTCAGAGCCGTGGCTAATGAAACGGAAGCGAACTTCATTAGCGTGCGGGGCCCTGAGTTGATGAGTAAATGGGTCGGCGAATCAGAGCGCGCAGTAAGGAGCGT
The DNA here is from genome assembly GCA_963720465.1 of Methanobacteriota archaeon. GTDB lineage: Archaea > Halobacteriota > Bog-38 > Methanoflorentales > Methanoflorentaceae > Methanoflorens. The sequence continues at coordinate 1,502,677 of OY970393.1, read as the reverse complement.
TTTTAAGAAGGCGCGACAAGTTGCGCCCGTTGTTGTTTTTCTCGATGAGCTCGATGCGCTCGCCCCCGTGCGAGGCATAGAAGACACGTCGCGGGTCTCGGAACGAGTCGTAAACACTCTGTTGACGGAGCTTGACGGCTTACAAGATCTCAAGGGCATTGTCGTGATCGCTGCTACGAATCGGCCTGACATAGTGGACCCGGCGCTCTTACGCTCAGGACGATTCGACCGAATGATATTGCTTGGTGCGCCTCAGAAGAGTGCGAGAGTATCAATCTTGAATATCCACACGCGAACAATGCCTCTCTCCGATGACGTGGACATTGAAGAGCTTGCGGATCTTACTGAGTGGTACGTGGGCAGCGACTTAGAAACTCTCTGTAAAGAAGCGGCAATGCTCGCGTTACGGGAAGCGATGGACATAAGCTCCATTGAAATGCGGCACTTCAGAGAGGCACTCAAAAAAGTACGGCCGGCGATTGACGAACACACGATGCAATACTACGAGCAGATAAAACAGAAATTTGCAGGGGGCCGACCTGCTGAGCCGACGACGCACATAAGCTATCAATGAGCGCCCAGAATAAGAAACCCTTTTGTATGATAACTACGTAGCAAGAAAAGATGAAAAAGGAGATATTCGCTAAGAATCTGTCTAATAAGCAAGTAATGGGGAGCGATGGTACAGACCTTGGCACCCTCTATGACCTCATTATCGATGGGAACACAGGCGATATCCTTGATCTCAAAGTGAAGCCCGATCCTGACCTGAATCTACAGGAGTTTAGGACAGAAAATGATTTTATATTTCTGCCATTTGATGCCGTCAGGGCGATAAAGGATTACATCGTCGTCGATAGAAAGTTAATCAAACAGCCGCAGTGACCACAAGAAACGCGGCAGCACCGGTTTGAGACGAGTGTCGTTGATTGTACTGAAAACTGTTGCTTTGTTCATGGCTTTTGTCGTGATTGATTCAGATCGCAGACGTGCAGTGTTACCGAACGCTGCGCTCAAACTGAGATAAAAAGAGGCAAGTGAACTACTCCATAAGGCATCGCGGTACGTAATCGGACTAAAAAGCGGTTGTAAATCCTCTCCGTAAGTCTAGCCGCACTACAGTGCTTAAAAGGCTCATATCAAGCATCATGTGAAAAGCTTCAGATGGGTCGGAAGTTCTTATCTGACGCAAGGTTACACATTACCTGTCGACAGGATGTGAGTAGATGAAAAAAGCACTATCTTCGCTATCTCATGTGGTTCTGCTTTTTTTGGTGGCGGCTGCCAGATGCACGGTAAACCTCAAACCGCAATATGCAATCTACAATCTACCAGTGTCCCCTCATTATCACCGACCAGAACCCCCTCAGCTACCAGCAACCGCACAGCGCATACGCTTGTAGTACAGCAGCTGGAGGACAGCACCTATGCGGCGCATTGTCGAACATAATCGTTTGCGCCGAGCCCGGGGTTACGTAACGGTGGTAGGCGTGCGCATAGATGAAACACTGTCGTATTACTTCAGTTAACAGACAGTTGAGCAGCATTGGCACGTGTCGTTCGCCAATAAGATTGCAAATAGAGCTTTAATGTATTTCTGACTTTGTGAATAGAGGCTGCAAAAAAAAGCCAACGGTAGGGGGATGAAATGCAAGTCGACGATTTAATGAGTGCGCCTGTGTACACAGTTTTACCTGATGATACTGTCGGACACGTGAAAAACGTGATGCTTAAACACAAAGTAGGTAGGGTAGTAGTTGCGCATGAAGGGACTCTTGTTGGCGTTATCGCCAAATACGACCTCGCGAAGATGCTAGAATCGTCAGAGGCGGGTTGGCGAAGGAGACATCAAGATCGCACTCTAGCCAAGACCATCATGTCTGAGAATCCGCTCACTGCTTCACCTGAGACGTCACTCGTGAATGCTGGCCAAGAGATGATAACAAACGGGGTCGGTTGCCTGCCGGTAGTAAAAGACGGCGAACTAATTGGCATCTTCACTGAGACTGATTTAGTAACCTATTTTGCAACTACAGACTCGAAAGTGCAGGTCAAGACTATAATGACTGGTTCCTTTCTCACGTGCCATCGCCACCATTCTATCAACCACGTGTTGCGCGACATGGAAACCAACCACGTTTTTCGGACGATCGTTCAGGAAGGGAACGGCGTTCCTGTTGGAATAATTACACACACTAATCTGACTTTTGCCAAAGAGCCGTTTGTGAGTTCAAAAGACGTCGTGATGGTGAGAAAGGCGGAACACGCAGGCGTGCAAAAAAATCGATACGTGCGAAAAGTGCTGCAAGTTGCAGAAGACATCATGTCAGAGCCGCTCATAACCATCGGCAGTGATTCAAGAGCAGTGGCCGCCGCGCGATTGATGGTTGCGAAACGAGTAGATGCCATTCCTGTCATCAGAGAGGAGTCGATCGTGGGCATTATATCCAAAACCGACATCGTCAAGAGGATGGTAGGATTAGGCGCTGCCTCTTTGGCTTGATCAACGACGGGAGTAACTAATGCGATTCGACAACTACACCTCAAGCACTGCATCAGATCTAGCGGCGCGCGCACACGTCATCGATAAAACTGATCGAATATCCCACGCCCTCGATCTTATGGAAAAACACAACGTCAATCAACTGCTCGTCACGAACGAAGGGGAGATCGTTGGCGTTTTAACGAAAAAAGGGATAGCACGCACACTGGGCGCAAGTGGCGACGTCATTAAGCCTGCTTCATCACTTCACGTGACCAAGGCAGTAGATGAAACGTTCACCACCGTAAGCGGCGCAATGACGATAGGCGAGATCAACCATTTGATGAAATCTTCCGAGGTATTGGTCGTCGTCTGTGAGCAATCTACAGGGTGGATAACGTTTAACGAGATCGTTAAAGCAAGCAGCCCGGTCGGATCTGCAGGCGAAATCATGGATCCGCCCGTAACGTGTTCATCTTTTGACCGAGTAACCCACGTAAGACGAAGAATGATTGACGAAGATGCGTGGTGGATGATGGTCGTGGAAAACAGTAAGGTCGTCGGCGTTATAACAGAGAATGACATCGCGAAGGCGATGAGCCAATTTAGGGATGTAGTGAAGCCTCACTATCAAGATTCACGGGTAAGGAAACTCGTTGTCGATGATATTATGATCACTGACATCGTGTTTGTGAGAACTAGTACCCCGTGCGTTGAAGCGGTGGATCTGATGCTGAAACACGACGTGGAGGGTGTCGCTGTCTTTGATCAAACGGATGCTATGGTCGGCATGATTACTCAAAATACTATACTTCGCAAGCTTGAGTGACACGAGATCAGCAACAGCCCTCTGTGAGCTTCCCGCTTAACAGAGGTCTTGTCTGCTACCGCGGCGTGATGCAACCCGTACAGTCGATTACTCCCGGACTTCCGACCTCGCCACTGACCTTAAACTGACAGCCGGTCACCATCTCAGTAACCTCCACGGCAGTGACGGTGTGAAGCGTCAGCTCACTTGTTGCAATTCTAGAACGTCCCTCCGCTAGCGCCAGCCAAATAACCAGCTGGTCGCCCAGATGCACGTCGAACGGTGCCCCTTTCGACAATTGCATTAGAAGCTTCGCTGCCCCCTCTCGTCCAACGACCTCAGCAGGCTTTCCTCGCGCGCCTAAAGCATCCCCTGCTAATCGGCCTCCAGTTGACGTCACTGCCCAGAGCACTATGCCGCTTCCAGTAGACGGGCTTTGTTCTCTCTGGTCGGAATCTCGTTCGATGCTTACATTTGGATAGCCGGCGCCCGTGCAGCTTTGTGTCGCTGCTTCGGCTTGGCGTTCTGCGACGTGAGCTGGGAGATTGCGCGAGTGTGATATCCCCCTGATACCTCGTAGAGATCCCATGCTGACGACATTAATGGCAGTTAGTCTTTCTACAGGCGTGATTGCGACCTTTAGGACCCCCCCTCCGCGAGGATAGAATCCCCTCCTCGCGACGCGCAATTGGTAGAAAAATCCCATGCTAGCTATTACAGGATTTAAAACATTGATCACGTAGTCGACTTGTGGTGCCAAAGGATTGTTTGTGCCACCGATAAGGGTAACAGATGAAGGTTGATCGGCGAACGCAAGCACGGGGAGAAGGGCTTGCAGTATGAGTGTCGTACTGCCTGCCGTTTTCGCATCAAAGCTATAAATCCCGCCGCCTCTCCGCCCTGGAACGAAAGTTATTTCAGACGAGCCAAGCCCGAGCCCGCTCACCTTCGCATTGGCGACCTCCGCTAAGGCTCGCATCGCAGTCAAATGTTGACTTCGTAGTCCAGGATTTGCCCGGTTAACCCTCACGTTTTTGATTGCGACGGACTCTCCGGTTAAGGCTGAAAGCGCTAAGCAAACGCGCAGCACTTGCCCTCCCCCCTCGCCTATGCTGCCGTCAATCTTGATCATCACTATGTACGTAAGCTGAAAATATGAAAAACTACTGGTGTTTTGCACCTCGCGTAATGTGAATCTCAAATTCGACATCGACTCGCCAAAGCGCTGCCGGCGGGTGCAGATTGCGGGCAGTTGACGTGTGGTAAACCGCCAAGCAAATATTATTTAGTACGTTGTCCTTTTACTACTACCTAAGTTTTGACTGCACTCCGTACGGCAGTCGATTGTTGCGGGAGCAGGGCATGAGGCGGCAGAACACGACTACGGTTTGCAAACTTTGTCAGCGCAGCTTCGAAAAGTCAGAGATAGGTCGAATCAAAATCCTACGACGCGAAAAAAAAGGAGAAAGCGTTCTCTGGATCTGCTGTCACTGCGCAGGACGAATTAAGTTCGCAGAGCACTGAGGCGCTGAGTGTACTCCGGCACAAGTCACGTCAAACCACCCTATGCACGTCTGCGTTCGCAGATGGCGGGACCGCGTCTGCGCTATTCTTCCCACGAGCGTATCGATCTACCTAGGGTCGGCCCGCCTATTCTGAGTTCTTCGGACATCGTAACGAGGGCGCCCGCGTGCTCTCTGATAGCATTGATGAGCTCAGCTCGGTTGGCTGTCATCAATACGTATTTATGCGCTTATTGTGTTCTATGAGGATGTGAGGGTTGTTGCACTCACAGGTGACGCAAAACAGCGTGAACGCTTCCTTACCGAGCTTGCTCACCGCTGTAAGGTGGCGACGCTCCGCGAGGAACGCAACGATAAACCGGCGTCATTCACGAGAAAAGTCGCAGACGACCTGCTTTCTATACAGTCACCCTCCAGATACGTTCTGACGCAGCGCGCTGATGATGCAAATGAGATCGCGCGAGAGCTCGATCAGTTGGCGGAACGGGAAGACCTTGATTTTGCTGTTGTTGTGGGCAGCGCGCTTGCATCAAGAATCGCATCCTTTCACGAGGTTTACGAGGCGCGATTAGAGCCTTCTTTGAACTTCGAACAACATTTCGAGTCGCTTGCGACTGCACCAGAATGGGTAACGCTCGGTGCACTCGTAAGAGCCGTGCGCGCACACCCCGATATTCACAAAGCAGGAGCGATACTCACGTTCACCGGAGTTGTCCGCGGAGAGGCTTTAGCCCTAGAATTTGACATCTACGAAGGAGAAGCCCAGCAGCGAATTTCTTCAATCGCGCACGATTTGACGGCAATAGAGGGCATAGTCGATGTAAAGATATACCACAAATCAGGCCGTGTCAATAAAGGCGAAGACATCGTGTACATCGTCGTTGCGGCGGCACATCGACAAGAGGGCTTTAAGGCACTAAGGGATGCAATAGAACGAATCAAGAAAGAAGTTCCCATTTGGAAAAAGGAACTTACTGAACGGGGTGACAAATGGGTAGGAATATAACAGCGGCACTTATTCTTTCTGCCAGACGTGGACGAGGGGTGTTATCATGAGGCTTTTCGGAACGAACGGTGTGCGGGGGATCGTAAATCAGGATCTTACCCCAGAGCTCGCCCTGCGGCTGGCGATGAGCTTGGGAACACTGACAAGGGGGACTGTGGCGGTCGGACAGGATACGCGCGTGTCCGGTAATATGTTTAGTCACGCGGCCATCGCCGGACTGCTCGCAACCGGTTGCAAGGTTATTAATCTCGGCATAGCGCCGACTCCTGCGGTGCAGTACTTCGTGCGTGACAACGCCGACGCAGGAATCGTAATCACCGCATCGCACAATCCGCGCGAATACAATGGGCTAAAACTGATCGCAGGAGATGGAACGGAATTCGGAAGCGAAGGAGAACTCGCTGTCGAAGACGTGTATTTCAAAGGTAGTCTCAAGCTTGCTGACTGGCGCGAGACCGGGGAACTTTCGGACACCAACGTGATACCCGCTTACATGGCGAGTATTATGGGAAAGGTGAACACCTCGGACATTAAAAAGCGCGGGTTCGTTGTGGCCGTCGACACAGGCTCTGGGGCGGGCAGCATTGTTACGCCCTTCTTGTTGAGCAAGCTCAATTGCAAAGTCACGACGATTAATGCGCAGATCGATGGCACTTTCCCGAGTAGAAATCCAGAACCGACAGAGGACGTCCTCGCCGATCTCGGAAAGATCGTCATCTCGAACGGCGCCGATTTGGGCGTTGCACATGACGGAGATGCCGATAGGGCGGTCTTTATTGATGAGAAAGGGAATTTCGTCAATGAAGACGTACTACTTGCAATTATCGTCAAGCACGTTCTCTCCAAAAGAGTAGGCCCCGTCGTCACACCTGTCAGCTCATCGCAGCGGATAGTCGACGTGGCTGAAGCAGCAGGCGGCCACGTCATATGGACTCCTGTGGGGAGCATCTACGTCGCGAGGATGATGATGCAAGTGCATGCTGTGATAGGGGGGGAAGGCAACGGAGGCATCATATTCCCTGAACATCAATACTGCCGAGATGGGGCGATGACGGTAGCGAAGGTACTTGAAATAATGACCGAGCGTCGCAAGAAAATCTCTGAGCTCGTCAAAGAAATTCCCAAACGATATATGGACAAGACGAAAGTCACCTGTCGCGACCGGGATGCTACAATGCAACAAATTCGCTCATCTGTCAAAGGAAACATCGACACAACCGACGGCGTAAAAATTTGGTATGACGACGGTTGGTTGCTGATACGCCCCTCTGGGACTGAGCCAATCATTCGAATTTTTGTCGAAGCTGAAACTGAGCGAAGAGCCAGAGACCTCTTAGAAGCAGGTAAGCAACTGACTAAAGGCTGCTGATGCTAGAGCGTGTGAATCGTGTACTCTGGTCTGGTGAGATATGAGCCTAGAAGAGCTTTTGATTCTTGATGCGGAGGCTGAAGCAGGCGAACGTAGTCGAGAGTTTTTTGTGACGGGTTGTAGTGGGTTTATCGGCACCCAGCTCGTTACTCGTCTTCTTAGCAACGGAGATATCGTTACCGGCTACGACTTAGTCCAACCACAGTACGCTCACCCAAATTTTGAGTTTATCGAAGGGGATATCCTCGATTTGGAGAGACTCCAGGCAAGTATCGTTAAACCTGACGGCATCTTTCATCTTGCAGCGCAAACCAAGGTGCCTGATTCGACGCGAGATCCGGCTTACGACTTCCGTGTCAACGCGCAAGGCACGTTCAACGTGTTGTCTTGCGCCTCGGACGCTCGTTTCATTTATGCGTCGACAAGTACAGTCTATGGAACCGCTTCCGTCCCGACCACAGAAGCTCACCCGCTACGTCCTGTATCCTTCTACGGCGCTTCCAAAGCTGCTGGCGAGCTCTATTGTTCTGCATTTAACGGCATTTTGGGACTGCCAGCGATCTCTCTTCGTCTTTATAATGTCTATGGGCCAGGCAATGCAAAAGGCGTCATGTATGATGTTATAAGGAAGCTGCAGAGGGATGATAGCATCCTTGAAATCCTCGGTACAGGACTCCAGAAGAAAGATTACGTGTATATAGACGACGTGATAGACGCCTTCGTACTTGCGTATGATCGGGGGATGCCAGGCGAGTCGTACAACATAGGCAGCGGCAGCGCCACCACCGTCAACGAGATTGTCGACCTTATTTGCAAGTTGATGGGCCTGCGTCCCGATATCTATCGCACTGGCGGCAAGTCTTGGGAAGGGGACGTTGAGTCAACGCAGGCTGACTTCTCTCTTTTTGCCGCGTTTGGCTGGGAGCCTAAAGTCGATATGAAAGCGGGCTTACAGCACCTTTATAAATGGATCCAGGATCAAGAGTGACGAGCACCGCGCGAATAGCTTTGGTGGCACACAATCTGTGTTCGCAGAGCTTTAGAGTAAAAAAATAAAGGCGCGAGTCCAGCCGAGTGCTAGACTCACCTGCGTATGCAGCTAAGGAGCTTACTTTCTACGCTGCAACACCAAATACGCAACAACCAACAGCCCTGCTACTCCGTAGATCGCCTCAAAGCCCGGCAAGCCAAGGAACCCTCCGCTTGCTGTGGGTGACGCAGTCGCAATCGCCGTTCCTGACGGCGGCATTAATACGGTGTTGATCTCGTCAATGACGCCGTTTGTCGCGTTAATATCCTTTTTGGTTACCGTCGCGTTGCCAACCGTTATTGTGGTGCCACTGACAGAGTAGGGCAGGGACAACCCGTTGAGCGTCGTGAGCGTGCCAGTACCGGTGAAGTTGTTCGCGAGCAGCTTCGCGGGAATGACATGGTAAAGCAACAAGTTTGTTAGCGCCGTTTTGTTTTTTTGCAAATTCGCGAGAGTGGATGCATTAACCTTGGCAAAAGCAGCGTTGTCGGGTGCGAAGACTGTGTAGTTACCCGGGCCGCTTAACACGTTGGTAAGGTTTGCCTTCTTCAGCAGACTTACAAGCGTTGTGAAGTTCGAATTACTCGCTGCAATCTGGGCGATGGTCTGCGTAGGTTTTGCTGTCGCCGTCGTGGTTTGCGTTTGCGCGGAAGCAACGCTGGACGCTCCGACAATAGAAAGGATCACTACGCTTGCCACTACAGCAGAAAAAAGCTTCTTACTGACCATTTTTGACCTCCAGTATAGACTTAGCTTTTGTGGATTCATGATTTCACATACGCAATAAACTTTGCTTTATCAACTTCCTACGCTGCAACACCAAATACGCAACAACCAACAGCTCTGCTACCCCGTAAATTGCCTCAAATCCCGGCAAGCCAAGGAACCCTCCCGCTTTCGTGGTGCACGGCTCCTCTCGTCTATCGAATCAGAAAAGAAAGAAGAAAGGCGCGAGTCCAGCCGAGTGCTAGACTCACCTGCGCGTGCTGCCCAAAGCTTACTTCCTACGCTGCAACACCAAATACGCAACAACCAACAGCCCTGCTACCCCGTAGACCGCTTCAAATCCCGGCAATCCAAGGAACCCGCTGCTCGTTGATGTTGTCGCAGCCGTAGTCACGTTCGCCAGCTTAGTCACGTTCGCCAGCTTAGTCACGTTCGCCAGCTTAGTCACGTTCGCCAGCTTAGTCACGTTCGCCAGCTTAGTCGCGTTCGCCGTCGCCGTCGTGGTTTGTGTTTGCGCGAAAGCAACGCTGGACGCTCCGACAATAGAAAGAATCACTACGGTTGCCACTACAGCAGAAAAAAGTTTCTTACTGACCATTTTTCACCTCCAGTATAAACCTAACTTTCACAGAATCATGCTTGACATGCGCAATAAGCTTTGCTTTGTCGTTCCTGCGCGCGCAACTTAGATATACAAAGCCAAGCACCCCGCTACCGCGTACAACGCCTTATAATCAGCAAGTCACGCGGGCTGATGGCGCCCGCCAGTTCTTGGAATCAGAAAAGAAAGAAGAAAGGCGCGAGTCCAGCCGAGTGCTAGACTCACCTACGTATGCAGCTAAGGAGCTTACTTTCTACGCTGCAACACCAAATACGCAACAACCAACAGACCTACTACTCCGTAGATCGCTTCAAATCCCGGCAATCCAAGGAACCCGCTGCTCGTTGATGTTGTCGCATTCCCGGTGCTGTTTGCTGACTCTGATGTATTGTTAAGCATCTTGGTCAAGTTGTTAAGCTCAGCTTGATTCGTCACGGGGTGAAATGTCACCTGCCCAAGCGCGGGTATTGCAGTACAAGCCCATAGCAATAACACCACTAGACCGAAGGTAACCACTTTTTTTTGCATTTTTAGGCATCACTTCCGTAATTCGTGTTCGGGCAAACAGACAGCAAAAGTAAAAAAATAAAGGCGCGAGTCCAGCCGAGTGCTAGACTCACCTACGTATGCAGCTAAGGAGCTTACTTTCTACGCTGCAACACCAAATACGCAACAACCAACAGACCTACTACTCCGTAGATCGCTTCAAATCCCGGCAATCCAAGGAATCCGCTGCTCGTTGTTGTTGTCGCGGCCGCAGTCGTCGTTACGGTCGGTGGAACTAACACGCTGCTGATCTCGTCAATGACGCCGTTTGTGGCGGTAACGTTCGCTTGGGTTATAGTCGCGTTATAACCGTTGGTGAACTGCACCTTGGTGCCGTTGACAGTGTATGAGATCGAGTTTCCTGCGAGCGTAGTGACCGTGCCATTCTTCGTGAAGTTGACTTTGCCTAGAATAACGTGGTTTAATAGAACCTGCGTGAGCTCCGGCGTGTTATTCTTCAAGTTGGCGATCGTCGTGTTGTTGAGCTTTGCGAAAGCAGCGTTGGTCGGCGCGAGAACAGTGTAGTTTACGGTAGTGTTGTTCAGCGTCTCCGTCAAATTTGCGACCTTGAGGAGACCTACTAGCGTTGATAAATCTGAGGTACTAGCTGCCGTCACAGTAATTGTATTGGTCGGCTCTTGCGCGAAAGCGATACTCGACGCTGCAACGATTGAAAGAATCACTGCGGTTGCCACCACAGCAGAAAAGAGTTTCTTACTGACCATTTTTCACCTCCAAAATAGTTCGAGTTCTTAGATGAGATTTGTGTACTCAATGAATCTCGGTTTTTTTTCAACTATTTCGTCTCCCTAGTCTCAGGACTTTGGGCCTCGAACTCTGTGAGAATTCGGCCGGCGTGCGTAATCCAGAAATGGCTTGAGCGAGACGTCACTCTTAAAACAAGCTGAAGCAATAAAATCTTTTTGGTCTGACGTGTGGCGCGGCAAAAAGAGTATTTCGCCCGCGAATCGCGCTAATATTGCATCTTGGCCATTTTCCATTTAGGCCCTCATGATGCCGTGCTAGCACAAGTTCAGTCAGAAATGCCGCATAATGCGTGACTAACAGCACAAATAGCATATTGTTTTATATCTGCACCGAGAAAAGAAGTGCGGAGAAGTTGACATGTCTTGGAAGGAAATAAGCCCGCTGAGCAATATCCGTAGCAAGATGGATGGGCTCTTGGAGGATGACCACGACGAGTATGTAGGACCGATTACCTCAACGCCGCCCGTCGACCTCATCGACCTCCCTGGGGAAATCGTTGTTTTGGTTGATCTTCCAGGAGTTAGCAAGGATGATGTCAAGCTTGAAGGCAGCAGCGACATGGTGGAAATCACGGCGGAACGAACTTCAAAATATGACGATGACGACCACCTCATACGAGAACGCGCCCCTCGCGAATATTACCGCTCCATCAAGCTCCCTACGAACATCGACGACGCTGCCGCTCGCGCGAGCTTCTTCAACGGCGTGCTCGAAGTTCACCTGCCAAAGATTGGAATTGCTGACAAGAAGCTTATTTCTATCGAGTAAGCCAGCGTATGGCTAAAGCGGATTGACGGCATCAGACAGGTTCTCTCTTCATCTTGTGCTCGGTGGGGGTAACTCTCATCATGCGCCGTCACCGATGCATGAGCTATTTAGACGATAAATATTTTTTCCGGGTACTGCCGATGAATGTAAGCCGCTTGTGATTCGCGTGATAATTGAGGCATTTACGGTCGACAATGTCCCTCGTGTAAAAGAAGGAGACGACATAACAGATTTTCTGCAGGACGCTGACCTTCGCGACGGGGACGTCGTCGTCGTTGCCTCGACCATCACCTCTAAGGCTGAAGGGTTGATGCAGAGTTTGGAAACTTTCTCCCCTAGCGAGCCGGCTTATAGAATCGCTGCAGGACTTCACGAGGATCCCCGTTTCATCGAAGCCGTGCTCGGCGAAACAACTGAGATCCTGATCGAGAAACCGTTCTTTCTTGTTGTGAGCAAGTTTGGTCAGGTCTGTGTCAATGCTGGGTTGGACCGCTCAAACGTGGCTGAAGGTTTTGTTTTGCTCCTTCCACGCGACCCCTCTGAAAATGCACGTCAGCTGCGCGATCGGATAAAAGACCGGTTTGGGAAAAACGTTGCAGTGATCATCACGGATACCTGCGGTAGGTCCTTTCGCGAAGGACAAATCGGAGTCGGCATAGGGTTTGCCGGAATTGCTGCGATGAAAGACTGGCGCGGCGTGAAAGATCTTGAAGGGAAAGCGCTAGAAATAACCAATGAGGGTGTTGGTGACGAAATAGCTGGTCTGGCCAACCTCATGATGGGGGAGGCAGCAGGGGTACCCCGATCGTTATCGTGCGTGGTATCAGCTATGAGGATCGCGACTGTTCAGTGTTTCGTTCTGAAGAAACGGACGTGATAAGGCGAGCAATTCGGGATGCAAATAGACAGAGCAAAGCATAGCCAGTGCAATCAGCAACAACTCTCTCTGCGCTCGTCCAAAATACGCCCAGCTTCGGTGCAATCGCAGCTGCACGAATTCGGCACTCAAGTCTAGTAACTTACAGCGAGGATACAAATTTGGAAGTCGCTCAGCGGCCACAACGAGATGATCTGGTAGTACGAGAAGCAACCTTAGATGATTTGCAATGCATTTTGGAGCTGTACGCTCAGCTCTTCTCAAACACGGATCAAGCTTCAGAGAACAGAAGGGAGCTGCTCTCCGCGCATTATGAGGCATTTTCGGAAATCAAACGAAGCCCGGACAGCTATGTGTTTGTGGCCGAATCAGCCGGGGCGGTTGTCGGAACGATAGCGATCTCAATGATCCCAAACCTGTCACATTGTGGCAGGCCTTGGGCAGTTATTGAGAACGTCGTGGTAGACGAACGAGCTCGAAAGTCGCATTGGTGCGTCATTGATGCACCACGCAATAGGTCTTGCGCGAGCCCGAGGATGTTTTCGGGTTATTCTCTCAAGCAGCGTGCACAGGGAAGGTAGCCACAAGTTTTACCAGAGACTGGGGTTAGAAGCCTTTGGCTACAGTTTCAACATCCACTTTCCGCCTGGTGGGAAGACCTAAGCATAGCCCATATGGGTGTGCAATAGTCTCACTCAATTCAAGCCTCGCGTTGATTTTGGTTCGCGTTCCAAGATAGGTATTTTTTGCGCAAAAATAGAGCGTCCCGGCCGGGATTTGAACCCGAGTCTTGAGCTCCGCAGGCTCATAGGATATCCACTACCCCACCAGGACTCGCATATGTCTATGTGCTTAAGGGTATAAATCGGTATTCAATCTAAGCGGTGGGCGCTTTCGACGTATCTCGCTATGTCACTACCGACTTCTGATGTGGTCGAGCTGCCTCCAAGGTCAAACGTTCGCACTTTACGTTCGCGCAGGTTGCGTTGAATAGCGTTCATAACGCCGTTCGCAGCTTGCATTTCGCCAAGACTCTCAAGGAGCATTGCCCCTGCCCAAATCGTAGCAATCGGGTTGACTTTGTTGAGTCCCTTATATTTTGGCGCTGATCCGTGAATCGGTTCAAACATTGACGTTCCTTCAGGGTTTATGTTACCGCCAGGAGCAAGCCCTAGACCCCCTTGCACCATAGCCCCTAAGTCCGTTATTATATCGCCGAACAAGTTTGGAGCTACAACGACGTCAAACCATTCGGGATTCTTCACCAGCCACATCGTCATTGCGTCGACGAGGTTAAAATCGGTCTGAACTTCTGGATAACGCGAGGCCGTTTCGGTGAATATCTGACGCCAAAAGCCATAAATGTCCGTCATCGCGTTCATCTTGTCGACGCTCGATAGGTGCTTCCCTCTTCGGGTTGCCAGCTCAAAAGCGTACCGCATAATGCGCTTCGTGCCCTCAGCTGATATTAGCCCCAGCTGATAGGCTATTTCGTCGCTATCAGAGTCGATGTCAAGGCCGAACTTTACGTTGTATAGGTTGCGGGTTACATCTGCATCGCGGTGGACGCTGCCTTTCCTGACACGGCCCCCCACCCCCACGTAGAGGTCTTCAGAGTTCTCGCGCACTACCACATAATCAATATCATCAGGGCCCTTATCTCGAATTGGTGTCTCTACGCCTTCTAGCAGCCGAATAGGACGGAGATTTACGTATTGATCGAAGTAGAACCTCAGTGCGAAGAGTATTCCGCGCTCGAGGACTCCAGGGGGGACGCGCGCGTCGCCGACCGAGCCGAGGTAGATAGCGCGATAGTCGCTCAGCTCTTTGAGCGCATCCTCTGACAAAAGCTCTCCCGTTGCGAGGTAATGCTCTGCTCCGTACGGGTACTCTTTCCACTCGATATCGAACCCATACATACGGCCGGTCGCTTCGAGAGTCTTCTTCCCTTCGGCGACGACCTCCGGTCCGACGCCGTCTCCAGCGATTATCGGGATTTTGTACGTCTTCATTTTGGCTTCACCATAAGGTGTTCGGGAAGCAGTGAAACAGGTCACCACGACAAATCCGTCTCAGTTTCGCGGGGCTCCCGCTTTTTAAGCTGCGTACCGCTTTTCACGTATTCGACGAGTCCACCCGCTTCTATGATGTTCTTTATAAACGGCGGAAAAGGCGTCATCGCATACTCCTTTTTTCTAGTCTCGTCGTAGATGCTGCCCTTTTCCAAATCGACGTGCAGAATATCTCCATCTTCGATTTCGGTTGTGTCGCATTCGACGACAGGCAGTCCGATGTTTATGGCATTTCGAAAAAAGATCCGTGCGAACGAACGCGCAATAACGATGCTGACGTTATCTCTTAGAGCCAAAGGCGCGTGCTCTCTTGAGGAACCGCAGCCAAAGTTCTCTCCAGCGACGATGATGTCGCCGTTGACGACCTGATGAGCAAAGTTGGGGCGGACATTTTCGAACGCGTGCTTTGCGAGATCTTGTGACGAGTTGAGGACCAGATACTTACCTGGAATGATGGCATCCGTGTCAACGTTATCGCCAAACTTCCAAGCCCTACCCGTCATGCCCCCTTTGGGTCGTGTCATGTTCCACTCCTAGTGCGACCTCGGATCGGTTATTACGCCGTCGATCGCGGACGCTGCAGCCGTCGCCGGTGAACAGAGGTATACTGAAGCCCCAGGGCTTCCCTGTCTTCCGACGAAGTTTCTGTTTGAAGTGCTTAGACCCACCTCGCCGGGACCTAGTATCCCAAATGACCCACCCATACACGGCCCGCAACACGGGGCCTCTACGAGGGCGCCACTGTCGGTAAAGATATCCATAAGGCCCGTTTTAAGCGCTCTCTGGTACTCGGTTCTCGAAGCCGGGATGATTATCATCCGCACTCCACGTGCCACTTTCTCGCCTTCCAGTAACTCCGCAGCCGCTTTTAGATCTTCGTACCGACCGTTTGTGCACGAACCAATGAAGACCTGATCTATATGCTGCCCTTCGACGTCTGTAACAGGCACTACGTTGTCGACTTGATGGGGCTTTGCGACCATCGGCACCATCTCAGTCGCAGCATAGCCTCGCACAACTTTTGTCGCATCATCATCTGAGCGTAGAGCGAAGTCTCCGTCGATTGCTCGCTCTTCCAAGAATGTGGCTGTCGTTTCGTCGGGGGCGATTATCCCCGTTTTTCCTCCCATTTCAATTGCCATGTTGCACACGGTCATCCGATTCGCGATGTCCATGTGCTTGACAGCGTCACCACGAAACTCACACGCCTGGTAGGTGGCGCCATTTATGCCGATGTCGCCAACGATAGTGAGTATCAGATCTTTGGCATACACACGCCGTCCAAGGCTTCCATTAATATCGAATGCGAGGGTCTCTGGCACTTTGAACCAGAGCTTTCCCGAAGCAAGGGCGACCCCCATGTCGGTTGAGCCGACACCTGTCGCAAACGCTCCTAGAGCCCCGTACGTGCAGGTATGCGAGTCAGCGCCGATAATAAGCTCCCCTGGAAGCACGTGCCCCTTTTCGACCATGACCTGGTGGCACACTCCCTCTTGCACATCATAGTTGAGGATCCCCTGTCTTTTTGCAAACTTCCGAAGCTCCAAGTGATTGACTGCGGCGTCGATCGAGTCAGCAGGTACTTGGTGGTCAAAAAGCATGATTACTTTTGTAGGATCCCATACCCGGTCTGTAATTTCATAGAGGGTCTTTACTGCAAGAGGTCCAGTAATATCGTGAATCATAGCGACATCTATTGCAGCTTCGACAAAATCCCCCGCTTTCACGGTTCTTCCCACAGATTTCGAGAATATCTTCTCGGAAATGGTTTGCCCCATTCTCGATTTGCCCCTTATGCAAAAAACAACGCGTAGGCCGCTCTCATAACACGCGAAGAAAGTATAAAAATATTTCATCGCGGAAAGAGGCTACGCGTACGGCAACCGTGCCTCAGTGATACCCCGTTCTCTCAAGGGTCTCTCTCCCTTTCACTGCCTTGTTGGGCTTCGTACGTGCCTGTATCTCTTTTGACAAAGTTATTAAGATAAGGGCGTGTACTACGGTAAGTGCAAGGAAATATGGACGTTCTCTCCGATGACTTGGCGAGCATCTACCAGCGCCTGACCACCACAATCTCGAAAGACGAGTTCGCGGCTAGAGTGCGGCAGAAGGTGGAGGACATGTCGGGCTTGTGTGACGAGAAGACGGCGGCATTGCTTGTCGCCCACGAGCTCGGTATCGACACGGTCGTGCAGATCGCACAAATTGATGCACAAACGGGAACTGTCGCATTTGTTGGCAAGCTCACGCGTGTCTCGCCGACACGAGAGTTCTCCCGCGACGGCGATGTAGGATATGTTGCCAATCTCGTCGTGTCGGACGCAACGGGTTCAATTCGCGTAGTTTTGTGGAATGACCTCGCGCAACACGTCGAAGAGCTTCAAATTGGGCAGACTCTGAAGATTGCGGGAGTCGCGAGGGACGGGGGATACGGCATAGAAGTAAATGCACGAGAAATTGAGGTCGATGAGTCAGTCGCCAAAACCGAAATCGAGCTTCCTAAGGGCACGGAGGGCATCGCCAACCTCATCGCAGGGCTAAACGGGGTTAACGTAAGCGGGGTGATACTGGAGGCTGAGCCGGTGCGTGCTTTTTCTAAGCGCGATGGTTCCGTTGGAAAGGTCACGAACGTGACGATAGGCGATGAAACGGGAAGGGTGCGCGTAACGCTTTGGGACGATATTGCTGAGACTGTGGCTGATTTTGTTTCGGGAGACGTGCTCGACATCAAGAACGGGTATACCCGCGAGCGCTACGGACGGCTCGAAGTGCACGTAGGTAATCGGGGATCGCTCCAAAAAGGGACGGGGCGTATTGAGTTCGTTGAGAAGTTCATCCCTATTCGGGACGTCCAGGTGGAAAGCCCGTGTACCGTCGCGGGAACCATCGAAGAGGTGGGAGCGCTCCGCGAATTCACCAGAAGTAATGGCAGTGCAGGAAAAGTCAGAAACATAATGGTGAGCGACGATACGGGTGAAATACGAGTTGCCCTTTGGGGCGAAAAAGCGCTAGCGATCTCCGAAGAGGATACACACAGCCAGATCACACTGCGCGATTGCATGCCGAAAAATGGACTTAACAATCAGCTCGAACTGAGTGTAGACTGGAGAAGCGGCGTATGCTTAGCAGATAAGAGCGGACGCGCCCAAAAAGAGCACGCGGCCCCACAAGAAAGTGTCGATGCCGGCATTACGGGGACAGTCATATCATCGGCTATGGCCGTGTGTGTCGATAACGGGGTCGATTACGTGACTTTTGATAAAGCATTCGACAATCTGGCGCTGACCGTCGGGGATGAGGTTACGGTTGTCGGCATCAAAACGAACGACAAGTTTGAGGCGAAAAGCATAGCAAAACTGCCGCAGGACGTGGCTTTGCGAAAGCTCGAGACAATCAAGAGAAGGCTCAATGAGTTTCATTCATCAATTTGATGGACGGAAATGCAACACTTTCGCTCTGCACTCAAAAGTCTTTAGAGGGCAACAAGTGATTAGCGTACAAGACTCTTCAAGGGTTGCAAAAAAAGGGGAGGTTGGGTAGATGGAAGAGGTAGAAGAAATTGATGGTTTTGGTATAGAAGACCTGCCAGGCGTAGGCCCTGCTACCGCGGAAAAGTTGAAGGAAGCTGGTTTTAACTCAGTGGAAGCAGTTGCCGTAGCATCCCCTTCGGAGTTATCAAATGCGGCAGATCTCGGTGAGGCTACCGCCTCCAAGATCATAATAGCGGCTCGCCATGCTGCAGACATTGGCGGTTTTGAGACAGGCGACGTCATTCTTGAAAGAAGGCGACACGTAGGCAAACTTACGACCGGAAGCAAGGCTTTTGACGAGTTGCTTGGCGGGGGTATGGAGACCCAAGCAATTACCGAGCTTTACGGAGAATTCGGCTCAGGAAAGACGCAAGTTGCGCATCAGCTTGCGGTGAACGTTCAGCTCGCGCGTGAAAGCGGCGGCCTTGACGGATCGTGCATACTAATTGACACCGAGAACACCTTTCGACCGGAGCGCATCAGCCAGATCGCGGCAGGTCTCGATCTCGATCACGAAGGCGTACTGAGAAACATCCACGTCGCGCGAGCCCACAATTCCAATCACCAAATACTCCTCGTCGAAGCGGCAAGCGAACTATCGGAACAACTTAAGGCGACTGAGCTTCCCGTAAAACTTCTTATCGTAGACTCACTAACTGCCCATTTTAGAGCTGAATATGTTGGCAGAGGTACGCTTGCAGACAGGCAGCAAAAGCTGAACAAGCACCTGCATGACCTTATGCGTTTTGGAACGTTGAACAATGCAGTCGTACTCGTCACTAATCAAGTTCAGGCAAAACCTGACGCCTTTTTCGGCGATCCAACCCGACCGATCGGTGGCCACATATTGGGGCACACTGCGACTTTCAGGTTGTATTTGAGAAAATCGAAAGGAGGCAAACGCATAGCACGCCTTGTAGACTCTCCGAACCTTGCTGAAGGTGAAGCGATATTTTCGGTGGAGTCTGAAGGAATACGCGACTAAACGAGCACAGGCTCAAGCGTTTCGCCGTTGTCCTAAGCCACCGCGACCGTGACCTTGATCAAAGCTGTAGCGTTTGATATAGACGGAACGTTAACCTTTCGCGACCGCTCACTGGAGCTGGCCGCAGTTGAATCCATTCGACAGCTAACCGTCCCCGTTGTTTTAGCGACTGGCAACATTTTGTGTTTTGCTACTGCGCTAGCGGTCACAATCGGCAATATCTCGGCCGTGATAGCTGAAAACGGAGGGATCGTTACTGACGGCAAATCAAAGATTGTCAGCGGCAATATTGACGCATGTCGCCGAGCAGCCCGAGAAATCGAAGGCAGTGGCGTGCTGACGCTTAAAAGAATCAACTCTGGTGAACGCGTCACCGAGATTGCCTACAGCAGGGACACCTTATCGGTCTCAGACGTAGAATTATTTCGCAAGCTAGTCGCACAGTGCTGTGATGACGTTACCGTCGTTGATTCGGGGTTCGCCCTCCACATCAAGGACGCGCACGTCAACAAGGGTGTCGGCTTGGCTAAAGTCGCGGAATTACTTAACATTCCCCTCAACAAATTTGCAGCGTTCGGTGATTCAGAAAATGACGTTCAAATGTTAGAAGTGGCTGGTACGGGAGTCGCCGTCGGCAACGCAGATCCTAAGGCACGAGCGGCCGCAAGTTACGTCGCCAAGCAACCGAACGGCTTAGGCGTCGTTGAAGGGCTTAGATACCTGCAGTTACTGTAACTGGTCTGGCAGCCCGCGAACGCCTGTGAGATTTCGCGCGTACCGCTAGTGCATTTGCTATGAACACGAACCCCCCGCCATACTCTCTCGTAAACCCATCATTCATCACAGCTATAAAAATAGCGATCAGAGGTTTGCAGAAAGCAGCTTACTCAAAGTTCAAAGTACTGCTTGACGATTTTATAGGCGCAGAACTCGCCGCACATAGTGCAGGTGTTTGTATCTGAGGGCATTCGTTCTTTCCGTACCTGCGCTGCTGTCTGTGGATCTAAAGCAGCCTTAAACTGTTTTGCCCAATCGAGTTCGTTGCGTGCTTCTCCCATCTTGAGGTCATCATCCCGGTCGCCAAGCTTAATCATGTCTCCAACGTGAGCCGCAATGCGAGCTGACACTACCCCGAGGCGCACGTCTTCCGGATATGGCAGCGCAAGGTGCTCTGCGGGAGTGACATAGCAGATGAAATCAGCGCCATATGAAGAGGAAAGAGCCGCGCCAATCGCCGCCACGATATTATCATAGCCCGGCGCGACGTCCGTCACGAGAGGTCCGAGCATGTAGAACGGCTTCTCGCCCGTTAAGCGCTTCTGCAACACAACGTTAGCTTGAATCTCGTCGACCGGTATGTGCCCTGGTCCTTCTACTATCGTTTGCACGCCAAAGTCGTGTGCTTTGTCAGAGAGCTCGGCATTTATGATTAGCTCTTGAATCTGTGCCCTATCAGTAGAATCGTGCACAGCGCCCGCGCGCATGCCATTTCCCATGCTGAGAGTGACATCGTGTCGCTTGAGGATTTCCAGGAGGTACTCAAATTCGCTAAACAACGGGTTTTCTTTCTCGTTGTGCGCCATCCAGGCCGACATCAAGGCCCCACCTCTTGAACAGAGGCCAGCGTGCCGTCCCTGAGCCTTGAGCCTTTCGAGTGTAACCCAGTTTATCCCCGTGTGAATTGCCATAAAGTTGGTGCCGAGTTTTGCTTGTTCTTCGGTAACTCTAAAGAGGTCATCCTCTCGCATATCAACGATTGAGCCGGAATCCCGTGCTGCTTCAATAAACGCTTGATAAAGTGGTACGCTTCCGACGGAGAGGGAAGTTGCTTGGATAACCTTGCGTCTGATTTCATAGAAGTCGCCAGCGGTCGAAAGCTCCATTATGGAATCGGCGCCAGCAGCCTCAGCTGCTTTTGTTTTTGCGACTTCGAGATCGACATCAGCTATGTCTGACGACGTCCCAACAGAAGCATTAACCTTCGTTTTAAGCCCCTTGCCAATACCGATCGGTTTAGTGTCCCGATATGGGCTTACCGGAAGTACGATCCGTCCATTCGCAATTCCGCGACAGATAAACTCTGGCGTTACTCCCTCGGCAGAGGCGACAACCTTCATCTCGTCAGTGAGGATTCCTTGCTTTGCGTGATCAATTAGCGTCATGATTCACCATGTGTTCTTTCGGTCAGGCGATGGCAGTGGCGACGGACAATCCGTTAAGTGTCGATTACAGATTTCTTTCGCTTAAAACGTTCGGTTGCTTGTCCTTAGTTATAGTCTTATGGTTAAAAAATTGCTTTTTTCATCATATTTTTTTTTGAAAATTTAAAAAAATATTTGTTAAATAAATAATATTACTTCGTTTCAATGAATTCGAGTCTTCAGATAAAAAAAATTTGATCTTTGTCAAATTTTAATGATATAGCTCGCTATTTCTTGTACTTGTTAAGCACTGCGTGAGCTTCGTCCCAGTTGTAATCATAAATATGCATTGAATTGCCAACCGTGCACAAAGTCCCCAACTTCAATCCTGTCGGCTCCAACAGCTCTTTCTTGATTAAAGAAAGAAACGCATTAATGTTAGCTTCGTACGCTTGAAAAACGTCCCAGCTGCGATACATGATATGGACGTCAAGCCTGTCATTAGGATGGAGGTACACCCAAATTCGTTGAAAACAAGGTTGGTCTTCCTCTTTAAGACAATCAATTTGAGGAATCCACGTGATTGCCTGAATGCGCTTGGATCCAACCCGTTTCTTCAAAAGCTGCTCCTGGATCCAGGCCAGCTGATCGATTCCGTGGCCTTCAACCAGTCGTTCTAGATAAGTGTACTCAAAGTGGTGCTGATGCAGGTAGGCGCGATCGAACTGCTTTTTGTACTCTTCCACTCGTGCTTTTGTACAAAACGCGTCACCTTTATGCCAGCCAAAACTAGGCTTGTCGATTTCGATCATCCCCATGAGAATCTGGCGTGCTTTAAGCCCGTACTCCGTGTCGACGACGTTGCCAAATTCCATGATGTGCCTGATTGCTTTGTACCACGCCTCGGGGAGAGTCAGCGTTGTTATAGACATCATTTTTTTGCATCACCTTGGACGTCTCTCAGCGAATCGCGGACGCACGTACGCACGCCGTGGGTTTCGAATGTGAATCTTCCGGTGCTTCCTTCACTCAGCGCCGAAGGAAAAAAGCCTCGGGAGGGATTTGAACCCCCGACCTATTGATAACTTGCTCGGCATGTATGTGCTCCCACACATCGATGCATCAGGCGCGGCGTTGCGTCCCAGTTACAAGTCAATCGCTCTTCCAGGCTGAGCCACCGAGGCGCATAAAAGCGTTTTTATGTATGCTCCCCGCTACTTATACGTTTTTAGTGCGCGACCCTGAAGGAACGGGCTGAGTAACGGACGCTAAGATGCCTCTTGGAGGTCTTTTGCGTCGATAAGCGCCTGGATTCCAGGCAAGATGTCACCGGCCAAGAAATCTATACAAGCTTTACCTCCGGTCGACACGTGCGTAATGTGTTTGTCAATGCCAATGTTCCGTGCTGCGGCGGCAATGTGCCCCCCTCCTAAAATCGAAAATTTTGCTTGAGCCGCCGCTTTTAATGTTTCATTGGTCCCAAGTGCAAATGCTTTTCGTTCGAAGACACCAGCAGGCCCATTTATTACCACGGTTCCCGCAGCTTTGAGCTCAGCTGAATACGCTACAATCGTCTCGATGCCGATATCGTCTATAGGATAAACCTTTGGTAACGCTGAAATTGGCGTCTCAAGACGCTTGCCTTTATCATTTAGTGCGACATCAAGAGGGGTTACAATTTTGCCATCGAACTTGTCAAGCAATCTCTTGCATATTTCGAGATAGTTTCCGTATCCAGACGACTTTATGTAATCGAGGCTTGGGGGTCCTATGTCGACTCCTGATGCCGCCAAAAAAATGTTTGCTACTAGCCCCGTGACGAGCACCTTGTCCGCGCTGGCTTTTGAAAGAACGTGCTCGATAACTTTGATGCTATCGTCTGCTTTCGTGCCCCCAAGCATGAACAATCGCGGCCGCTGGGAAGTGGTAAGCGCCTTTGTCAGCATGTCCACCTCTCGTTCCATCAGCTTGCCAGCGCCTGACGTTAAAGCGCGCGGAAAAGCCACGATTGACGTTTGGGCGCGGTGGGCCGTTCCAAATGCATCATCAAGGTAAAGATCGCATAGGAGCGATAATTGCGTGACGAGATGTGTTTTGGTCAGATCTTCGACCGGAGCTTTGAGCATCTCTTCGGAGCTAAACCGGACGTTTTCGAGGAGCACCACGTCTCCGATCGCCATTTCTTTCACGGATTGTCTCACATTATGCCCGTAGATATCGTCGACATACGTTACGTCCTTTCCAATGAGCGAGGAGAGCTTTTCGGCGTGCCGCTCCATTGTGGTGAAATCTCGCTTTCCGGGCCGTGACTGATGTGCGAGCAGCACGGTTTTGGCATCTTCTAAAGCTGCAATAGTCGGGACGTGGCCGCGAAAACGTACATCATCTAGAATCTCTCCGTTGGGGCCGATTGGGGAATTCAAGTCAACGCGTACAAGAACCACTCGCCCGTGCGTATCGAGATCATCAATCGTAAGAAATGGCGGCATAGCCGAGCTTATGTCGAAGTGTACGATATAAACGTATCTAATTGTGGCTAAAAAGGCCTCAGCGAGAGTTGTGCGCCTGTCGCGAAGCCCATGTCGGCTGGCCATAAGCTGAGGCGCGCTGACGGACTATCGATCCAGCTAACGATCTGCTGGTCGCGGCATACGTCAGAAACGGTCAGCGGAGGGGGGACGATGAGAGGGAGGGCAAGTCGGAGTTGTCCAAGCTCGGGCACCGAGAACGTTGCTTTGCCGATGATCCATTCAGGCTTCACTGGCTCCAGTGGTGGTGCGCCACCTAAAAGCAATGGTTGGTCATACTCTGTATTAGCGTCGCCCTTGGTGATGTATCCTGCGTTAGCCGCTGTTTGGTTGTTTGGCAGCCGGTCACCTGCGTTTACCCAATACATCGCCCGGTGTATAATTGGCGTCGCGCTATGGTCACCGTTAGGGTAGTAGACGATAACATCGCCGTATTCGCCAAAGCTCTTGTAGTTAATGGCCTGACCTTGTTCGTGCGTGATGATGTTCGTCGGTCTGGTAACGAGCACGAGGTCGCCAATATTTATGTGGGGCTCCATGCTGCCCGATTCCACGGCCACCAGGGGAGTGACGGTCCCTGAGTACGCGTAAACGAGCGATATTATAATGGCGACAACGAGCAACGCTACTAATATATCTCGTAGAAGCGCTAACCAGTAATTGTCAGTCTTCCAGAATCTCTTTGCACGTTCTCTGGTTTGATCCTGCATGTATTTCTGCCAAACACGTGTAAAATGTGGTACTAAGCTGGCTGACGTAATGACGATAGTCATGATGCTTTATATAATCTGCCGAAACGCATTTAGAGGCTGGTGCTAGTTAGGCGATTCGCCTCAACACTTAGGCGTGCAACGTCCGGCGCCACAAGCAGGAGGACGGATTTCGCCACGGTCGTGTTCGTTCACAACTTGCGTAAAGGTCCCATAAATCACACACCGCCATGATTCGAACCGACATAATTCAAAAGTTCACTGAAAGCGGCTTCCTCATCACGCAAGAAGCGGTGGTGACGATTCAAGAGACTGATATGCCCTTAGACCTAGTCAATGAGATTCTGAAACACGTTGATGAATCTGTGGTCGTCATCGGCCAGCTTCACGTCACGGCGGCAAAAGAATTGCAGAACTCTCAGAAAAAAGTTGTAAGGTCGTCAGCTTTTCTTACTCAAACCGAGGATGAATCCGCAGACGTACTGGCAACGACCGAAGTAGGCGAGACGGACGTAGCAAGAGGGCATGTCGAACCTTGTCGGAAGCCACAGCCGATAGCAGTTCTGGCGGACATCACTGAGAGTTCCACGTGTGTTGGCACATACGAGGAATTCGTGCGTTATTTCAGAAATAGGTACGATCGCCTCAGTGAAATCATACGGAAACGGCTGAACTCCCGACCCATAGAGAGCTTGACCTACTGGAACCCAAGGCGCGAAGGGTGGTTCGACGATGAGCGCGGGACCGGTGGAAAAATCTCCATCATCGGCATGGTGAACGAGACGCGCGACACGCCAAATGGCCATCGAGTGCTCGAGCTTGAGGACCCTACAGGATACTTCAGCGGTATTGCGTTAAAAGACAAAGCTGCCTATGACGCTGCTCTGCAAGTCGTACTGGACGAGGTGGTTGGCATCACTGGGTCTCTCTCGTCGGACGGAAAAGTACTCTTTATCGACAGCATCACGTGGCCCGACATTCCTCCGCAACACCAGCCTACGCACGCGGAAAACGACGTACACGTAGCGCTGACCTCAGACATCCACATTGGCAGCAAGACCTTCTTAACACGCGCGTGGAAGGATTTTGCTGAGTGGGTAGCGTCGAGCGAAGACGATAGAGCCCGAAAAATTGCGCACGTGATCGTGGCCGGTGACGTCGTTGACGGCATCGGGGTGTTTCCAAATCAAGAGAACGAGTTAGCTATCGACGATATCGACGACCAATATGCTGCTGCAGCGTCCCTGTTTGAAATGCTGCCGTCGAACATCTCCATCATAGTCGCACCTGGAAACCACGATGCGGTACGTCAGGCAGAGCCGCAGCCTGCGCTTTCAAGCGATTATGCAAAAAGCTTCAGTAACAACGTTATGTGTATCGGAAACCCCTCGTTGATTGAGCTATGCGATGTAAAGATACTCATATATCACGGCAGGGCTCTGGATGATATCATCGCCGCGATTCCCGGTTGCTCGTATGGAAATCCGGATGGCGCGATGAGGGAGATGCTTAAAAGACGACATCTTTCCCCAGTATATGGGAATAGGGTTTCTATAGCCCCCGAGAGCACCGATCACTTTATCATAGACAGCATACCCGACATTCTTCATTGCGGGCACGTACACACCATAGGCGCGTCGCACTACAGGGGAGTCACGGTGGTCAACTCAGGTGCGTGGCAAGGTCAAACGAGTTACCAAAGATCGCAAAACATCAATCCGAGACCAGGGATCATGCCGGTGTGTAATCTTGGGTCGATGGAGACGACATTTGTTAATTTCCTGGAAAATAACGGGCACTAATTCCGGCTGATTTCGACGTGGTCCAGCTGACCGCCGCTTCGTCTGTTCCTAAGAATAGAACGTGGTTGCCATTCCGCGGTTTCGCAGATGAGCGTAACTAAAACCACGAATGAAAGTAACGGGACGTTGTCGCGGTGTGCCCCTTCTGGCAGCTCGCGCTGAGTGTTAACTCACACTCATAGAGGCCATCAAATCGTCCATTGAATATACTCCAGGCGGCTGCCTTACTACAAAGCGTATAGCCAGCATCGCGCCACTGGCAAATGCCTGTCTGCTGTGGGCCCTATGGGTAATCTCCAACCGCTCACCGTCGCCAATAAACAATACGGAGTGATCGCCGACGATATCCCCTGCGCGTATGGAGTACGATCCAATCGAACGCGAACGATCAACACTTTTAATGATATCAATCGCTTTGACCGCCGTTCCGCTCGGCGCATCAATCTTGTGCTTATGGTGGGCCTCTATAAGCTCAGCAGCGTACGCCGCGCTCGGAAGGCTCTCTGATGCCGTTTTTATCAACTGAAAAAAGACGTTGACGCCGATCGAAAAATTAGGCGAAATTATCGCCGCGACTTGGCCTTCGACCGCTTCTTTCGCTTCTGCACGTTGTTCTGCGGTGAATCCAGTAGTTCCTACGACGAGTCTCACTCCTGCGCGTGCGGCAGCTTTGATAATCTCGACCGATGAGGCAGCGACCGTAAAGTCAACCAAGACGTCAGGCTTAACGGTTTTGAGCGTGTCGGCAAGCTTAGCCGCGTCCGTCACGCTAGGGTCGCAAATCTGTCTGTCAAACGCTGCGACAACCACCATATCCGAAGCTTGCGCCACGTTGTCAATGATCATCCGCCCCATTCGGCCGCACGCACCTGTCACTGCAACCGCTATCTTGTCGTTTGTTGTCATGCCGCTCTGCCATCTATGAATGCGTCTCGCATTTAATCTGCGTAGGCCGCAAGCGTCTCCCTTAGTTTGACGACGTTTGGCTCTGCCATCGTGGTTAGGGGCAATCTGAGCGGCCCGCCCGCAAGCCCGAGCAAGTCACACGCCTTTTTGACGGGAATGGGGTTCGTCTCGATGAACAGCGCCTTGAAAAGAGGGGCAAGTCGATAATGGACGTCGCGCGCTTTCGCAAAGTTGCCCTCCAGGCATGATTGTGTGAGTTGCCCCATTTGCTTCGGAAGGATATCTGCTGTGACTGAGATGACTCCGGTCGCCCCGAGGGCCATCATAGGAAGGGTCAATCCGTCGTCTCCCGAAAGAACGGAAAATTCAAGGCCGCGGGTGATCTCAATGATATTTGAAATCTGGGTGAAGTTCGCGCTTGCTTCCTTCACGCCCGCAACGTTACTGTACTCGTGTGCCATAGTGCTGATCGTTTCCGGATCCATGTTGATGCCGGTACGTCCTGGAATGTTGTACAAGATGAGGGGGATCTCACACGCCTGTGCAATAGCGCTAAAGTGCTTAATCAGTCCACTTTTCATCGGTTTGTTGTAGTAAGGGACGATCAACAGGGCCGCATCAGCGCCGGCATCTTGCGCATACCGGGTCAGCTCGACTGCCTCTGCAGTGTTGTTTGATCCTGTCCCTGCGATAACGGGCACGCTCGCGGCGTCTACAGTGAGTTCAACCAGTTTCTTGTGCTCGTCAAATGATAGCGTCGCGGATTCACCAGTACTGCCGCAAGGCACGAGCCCTGCAACGCCCCCCTTCTCAAGATAGGCGATGTTAGAGCGCATCCCCTCTACGTCGATTTCTTCTTCGTCCGTAAATGGCGTGACCATTGCAGGGTACACGCCCTTGAATCTCATGACTTTCCCCTGTTGCCGATATCTACCTTGTGCGTTATATATCCGGCAACTCTGTTCCTAATGTTCTTGCTCTCGATGTTCGTGTATTCCGACACGAGCAACTTATTCTTCTCATAATCAGAGCTGAATATCTCCCGATGTCCCCGTAGCAGCTCTTCTGATATGCTTTTGATATATGTCGGTCTGATACTTCCCGTGAAACCACCTCCGTGCTCTTCTTTTAGTCCACAAGCGTTACTTGATCACCTCAGTGCCGATGAGATCTTCACAACTGTATCGGCCACCCGTTGCGCTGAGTGGCCGAAAATGAGGACCATAGCTTCCCTGCCCACGCTCCCGCGGTCGTATATAACGTCAGGCATGCCCGTGCCCTGTGTCAAGCTTCTCTCGATAGCGTGCGCAATGCTCCACTCGATCGCACCCGTTGCGTCAGGCTCCTGCCGTCTCTCGAAGCACTTTGTTGCGAGGTTAAGCTCGCGGCACGCGCGAATCACCTCGTCTGAGTACCGCAAGTTCATCGCGCTTTTCATATCGGCGTCGTGGTTCAATGCGGCTAGTATGGCCCCTCCTACGTGACGACTTGCACCAAAGGTCACGCAGCCAATAGGCGTGATAGTGTCTCCGACTTTCACGATTCGTCCCTTGACCGCAGCCACGTCTGCTAGGTTATTTGCGCCCGAAATTGCCATCGCTAAGTTGCTTCCGACCTCAGGTATAAGGTTTAGGTTTATAGCCTTAATGGTGCGCAGCCCCGCCTCGACGTCGAGCAGCGTCAGGTAACGCTCGGCCCTCTGTAGCAACGCTGCAAACTGATTCACAGCGCCGGGACCAGACCCTACGCGTTCGCTGTTTCTTATGGCGTCGGTGACGAACGTCTTTGCCTTTACGGCACTCTGTTTTACGGGGTACCCTTTAGCAAGGAAAACGGCCAGAGCTGCCGAGAAGGTGCATCCTGCCCCGTGCGTTCCCCCCTTAATCAGCTTGCCGCTAAGCAGCTGAAAACTGCCATCATACAGCACGTCGGTCCCGCTCAAATGGCCTCCCGTGACAATAACCGATTTAGGACCGAGAGTGTAGATTTCGCAGGCGGCACGCTTCATATCATCGAGATTGTGTATAGCGATCCCGGAAATGGCCTCTGCCTCTCGTATGTTTGGCGTTACGACTGCCGTTTCAGGCAGCAGTCGCGCAAGGATCTCTCTAGGCTCCCCTATTACCAACCGCCCGCCCGCTTCGGCGTCTATGACCGGATCGACCACGATCGGAACCTTATGCTGCGAAAGCACATCAGCTACCGCTTCTGCGATCTCGACGGTCGCGAGCATTCCCGTCTTGACGCATCGAATATCAATATCGGAGAGCACCGCACTCATTTGCGCAACGACGAGCTCAGCGGGCAGATTATACACGTCAAGGACGCCGAGCGTGTTTTGTGCGGTAATCGCCGTCACAATGGAGGTTCCGAACACTCCGAGAGCAGCAAAAGTGCGTGCGTCTGCTTGAATGCCAGCTCCGCCGCCTGAGTCCGATCCTGCGATCGTCATAACTGCAAGCATCTACAGTGGTAATGCATTAGCACTTATATATTTGTAATCTAAATCCCTTCTGTTGCGGTAAAAATCAAAAATAGCGCTCTGAAGAACGTTTTTATGTGTGTGGAGTCGGTCCACTGGAAATTAGGGGGACGGTGGTATTTACGCCCAAAGACGAGATAGGTTCATCATTTGAAACTTTAACGAAGCCTTGGAACGAGCAGTATACCTTGCACCATGCCCTGTGGAAAGGGCCATATGATCTCTCTCCCGTAATACAGCGGCTCGCGCCAGGCGCTAACGTGCTCGACGTTGGTTGCGGTTCTGGGCGGTATCTCTTGCCGCTTGCCAGAAGCGGCTTTAGAGCAGTTGGGGCTGACATTTCGCAGCAAGCGCTGGCGCTGCTCGGTCCCCAATACGTGCGCGTTGTCGCCGATGTCCAGCAGCTTCCATTCTCAGATTGCAGTTTCCAGGCTGTCACCTGCTACGGGGTACTCCAACATCTTACACTCGCTGGGCAAGTGAAAGGCGTCAGTGAACTGTTTCGAGTCTTGCGGCATCAGGGTCTAGCGTTTGTCGAAGTTGCCGGACACCTTGATATGCGCTATGGCCGCGGCGAGCGGATAGCTACGGATACCTTTGTTCGAGGGGGGGTCCCACATCACTATTTTTCTCAGTCTGAGCTGCACGAGCTCCTTCGATCAGCAGGATTTGCGGTTCTGACGCTCGACGACAAGGTCACTAAAAAGCAGTACGACAATGTACTTCGCCAAAGGCATCGCATCTTCGCGGTGATGGCAAAGATCTAGCATTCCTCAATCATCGCCATCGTATCTGAAGAATCTGACTGCTTCCAAGAGGCGCTGTTACCTGATAAACTCTCCACTTTAAGCGCACTTGGTTTACACTCGCGGAGGTCTGTGTGCGATTACGCTCTCAGTTTGGCGTACATCGACGAAGACTAACAGCAACATATATCTTCGAGGAGCGTTTCACTGTGGAGGGGAGATGATGAGCACCGGCACGCGAGTGTACTGGACAATCATAATCGTAGCTATAACGGCGGTGGCAGTCAGCAGTGCTGGTTGCACGAGCCAAACGACGCAGTCGCCGACGCCTGGCGTCCCGGCTGGTTTCTTGTCATATACCGACAAGAATGCTGGGGTGGAAATGGGCTATCCGAGCGATTGGCAATTAATCGGAAATTCCGGTGGCGCCACTATCGCGGAGTTCCAGCACGGAAATGATGCCATTTCGTTCCAGATTCAAATTATTGCCACTCAATCGGGAAAAAACCCTCAAAGCCTCGCCCCGAGCTTGATAAGCAGCCTTCAGAAAAGCGACACCAGTACCAGTATACTTGAGAACCATACTGCTTCACTCGGCGGCCTGCCTGGGTATGAACTTGTGTTTACGTTTAAAGTAGGTGGACAACCCTACAAAGCGCTAATAGTGTGGACCGTTAAAGGAAGTTCGGTCTACGAGATTCAATTTTATGGGCCCAGTGCACAATATGACGAACAGATTTCGACGGCACAGCAGATGATTTCCTCCTTTGAATTTATCTAGACGCTGAAAACGCACTACCTACCAGAGTGCAGTAACTGCATTTTTTATTGAGATCTGTCGCGATCCCGCCGGTTGTCGGCGAGTCCTGCGAGTGCGATTACCTCCTGCGTGCGCATGTGAAATCTGTCACTGCCTAACAGGCCTTACGGCACGTCTGCGTGTTTTCTGAGCTCTCTTCTCAGCTCAGCAAGAATGTGAATTGACCCTTTATGATAACGAACTTCATTTTCGTCTCCGAGAAATCCGAGTCAAGGATGTAGACGTGCTCTGGAAACCGGGCGCCCGTAAATCACAGCGCTTGGCTGCCTATGCATAAACCCTTGGCGTCGCGTATCAAATTCACGGTGATATCACTAATTGGCGCAAACTCGAACAGTCAGCGTATCTGAAGGATACGCACCGTTCCCTAGACGAATATCTTCATTATACAGCGACCTCCTGCGTCCGCGAAGCTTTAGATAAATTACGACCGCTCAAATCGAGTGATGCAAAGCGACACCTAGTTCAGGTGGCAGAATTTGCGATGTCAAAGCGCGGAGCTTCGAGCTCGAAGCGCCGAACTACGTCTCGGCGATAGCCACGCATGCCGGTGCAGACGTCGACTATGTTCTGTGAAGAAGGACGCCGGCGAGCGGACTGAGCAGGGCGTTAGCGATAAGGTTGAGCAGCGTTGGGTACCTCTGCTCGTTCCTCCCCTTTTTTATGGTCACTGCGGGGCAACCATGCTAGTCCAACCAGTCAGCGCAATTGGCCGGTCTGACGAGATCGACCCGTGCACAAAGGATCGCAAAGGTCGTGACCAATCTAAGAACGATGCGTCCAAAGGCCATCACCGCAACCTCGCGCGTGAGGTTGCCAGCGCCGAAACGGAATGTAAACCGATAGCGATAAAAGTTAGTTTGTTGCGAAACTGCTGTGGGTCGTAGATCCGTCGCGCATCGATCACAACCGGCGCAGCCATCTGACTGATGAAGTCTTCTGGGGTAAGACCTTTGAACTGTTCCCACTCGGTCATGACGATACAGCAGTGCGCTCCTGCCAGGCAATCTGTAAGAGATAAGGGATACTCGACCGTGTCAAAGCCGGCAAGGTGTACCTGTTTGACGACAGGATCGAATGCGCTCACGTGGGCTCCGGCTGCCATGAGTTCCCGGGCAACGATCAACGAGGGGGCCTCGCGCAGGTCATCGGTATCCGGTTTGAACGCAAGGCCGAGAAGCGCGACTTTCTTGCCTTCTGGCTCCCCGAGAGTCGATAACGCGAGCTGCGCGACGTGACGGGGCTGAGCGTTGTTTACTGTAAGGGCGGCGCGCACGATGGGTGCCGCATAACCATACGCTTGTGCAAATCGACAGAGCGCTTTTGCATCTTTTGGCAGGCAGGAACCGCCAAACCCCGCACCCGCGGCGAGGAATTTTGGACCAATCCTGTCATCAAGCCCGACCCCCGCCATCACCTGCGATACGTCTACTCTAGGAATGTGCTCGCAAATGTTTGCCATCTCGTTTGCATACGATATCTTCGTGGCGAGAAAGGTGTTGCTCGCGTATTTCACCATTTCCGCTGATTCGAGGCTCATTCTCAGCATGGGAACAGATTGCTCGTAGAACTCCGCGAAAAAGTCCGCAAGCAGTTGGCCGGATCGCTCGTCGTACTCTCCGATCACCACACGATTGGGATGCAACGTATCCTTAACTGCTGAGCCCTGACGCAAGAATTCAGGATTCATACATATGCCAAAATCGCGACCTGCCGCTAGTCCAGACATCTGCTCAAGGGCTGGCTTCACCACATCTCTCGTCGTGCCGGGCGTCACGGTGCTCTTGACTATCACCAGATGGTAAGCGCCTTTGTTTCTCAGTGCTCGCCCAATGTCCTCGCTTGCACTGATTACGTGACGCAGATCGATCGTCCCGTCAGCTCGTTCCGGAGTGCCGACAGTTAGGAACGTCATGTCAGTGTGGCGTACTGCCTCTGTGCGGCTCTTTTCGGCGCGCAGGTATCCAGACTCGATGGATTTTTTTAAAGCATCATCCAGCATAGGTTCGTGAAATGGCGCCCGAGCGGCATTGATCATGCGCACCTTGTCTTGGTTCACTGTCGACGCAATGACCTGATAACCCCGTGACGAAAAACACACCGCTGTGCTCAATCCAACGTAACCAGTACCAACGATGGAAATGCGTGGCGTCGAGATCACGTGCCCCCATGCATCCGAAGTGTATGTAAAGATTCCGTTTGATCGTCTTCAGTCGCTGCTCCGGTTCTTCGGTGGTCTTGCCTGCCATTAATAGCAATCAAGAAAGCAATCACAAAGCTTTTGAACAAAGATCTTTTTTGAGTAGTACGCCGCACGCGGTCCTGCCCACTCGGCAAATAGCATCCCGGTGTTGTTCGCAGCTTTGCTTAACAATCGGTTAAGAGATGCGGGACGCAGCATAGCAACTCTCACGACATTGATGTCGTTTGATATAGAGCACCAGAGCTCACCGGTAAGGGGCCGGCCGCCTGTGCCATCAGTGCCACGGAGTTAGCCTCAATGTCTCGTGCAATAGGAGCATGATGATAAGAAAAGCCGTCATACCGGCAGCGGGCTTCGGGACGAGACTTCTGCCAGCAACGAAAGCGCAGCCAAAGGAGATGCTACCTGTCGTTGACAAGCCGGTGATCCAATACGTTGTCGAAGAAGCGCTATCTTCTGGGATAAAGGACATCCTGATAATAACGGGACGAAACAAACGAGCCATAGAAGATCACTTCGATAGAGGGACAATTGACAACAGGTACTTGCTTGAAATAGATGAAATGATGGACGAAGTGAGTCTTTTTTATACCCGCCAGAGGGCCCCAAAAGGGCTTGGAGATGCCGTCTACTACGCTAAAAGCTTTGTCGGGGACGAGCCATTTGCCCTGCTGTTAGGTGACACTATAACCATCCCCGAGTGTTTACGAGAACTAACAGCGAAATATGAGACTTTTAGGAAATCTATCATAGCCGTTGAAGAGGTTTCTATGGAGAAAATAAGCAGCTATGGGGTAGTTCAAGGCAAGGAAATTAAAAAAGACGTGCTGCTCGTTGAAGATCTGGTGGAAAAGCCTCTTGCGGAGAGCGCACCGTCAAACTTAGCGATCTTGGGAAGATATATCCTGACTCCGGCAATATTCAAAGCAATCGAAAAAACCCCGCCGGGAAAAGGAGATGAGATTCAGCTTACCGATGCACTTCGTAAGCTTGACGAGATGAGATACGCGTACATTTACAGAGGTTCAAGGTACGACATAGGAAATAAGGTTGACTGGATAAAAGCAAATATTGAGCTTTTTTTGCAAGATGAGCGATTCCACGGCGAAATTGAACGTTTTTTGCATATGGTAGGACGGGATGAAGATGAACTCGAGAGAGGTTAGAGAGATAATCGCTAATCTAGGTGACGTCACTGAAAAAGTTGCCGACAAGACCGTTTTGGTGACAGGAGGTGCAGGATTTCTCGGCTCGTGGTTGTGCGATATACTCGTTGAACTCAACGCAAACGTGATTTGTTTGGACAACCTTGCGAGTGGCCTCGAATCTAACGTGTCAGGGCTACGGGACAAGGACAACTTCGCATTCATCAGGCACGACATAACGCGTCCGATCTTTTTCGACGAAACTCTAGATGTGGTGCTGCATCTCGCGAGCAGAGCTTCCCCGTTTGAGTTTCAGCAGTTTCCCATCCAGATTCTCAAGGCAAACACGCTCGGAATTTGGGTAGCGCTTGGCATAGCGAAGAGGCATAAAGCGCGATTTCTGTACACATCGACGTCCGAGATATACGGAAATGCCACGGAGATACCAACGTCCGAAGAGTACACCGGAAACGTGAACCCCATCGGGGCGAGAAGTTGCTATGACGAGGCGAAGAGGTGTGGGGAATCCTTTGTGGCGGCGTATAGGATGGAGCACGGGATGGACGCGAGGGTGGCGCGACTTTTTAACACGTACGGCCCGAGGATGCGGGCAGATGACGTATATGGGCGAGTGGTGCCTCGCTTTATCGAGCAAGCGCTGACAAACGCACCAATCACCGTGTTCGGTGATGGATCGCAGACAAGAAGCTTTTGCTATGTCACCGATCAAATAGAAGGGCTGCTTAGGTTGGCTTTCTTAGAGGGTCTGGACGGAAAAACCGTGAACATCGGAAACGATGAAGAGATAACCATCGTGGCGCTTGCGGAAATCATCAAGAAGTTAACGAACTCCAGCTCAGAGACCAAGTTTGAAGATCTCCCCAAAGACGACCCTCTGCGGAGAAAGCCAGACATCAGCAAGGCCAAAGAGTTTCTGAAGTGGAAACCGACGGTGGACTTAGAAAAAGGGCTGGAAAGAACAATTCAGTGGTTTAGGGTGAAATAATCGTGCCACCGCAGTACGACATAGCCGTCGCATACAGAATATATCCGAAGGTCTCCAAGGTTCCGCCTGTCTTCCCCGACGACAAGTACAAGTTAGCAGAGCTCTGCCTGAAGAGCTTTAAGGACTCCCTCGGCGCACTGAAAGTGAAACTCTTCGTCCTGCTCGATAACTGCCCCCCCAGCTACGAGGACTTGTTTACACGGTACTTTGACGAGCACGACGTCGAGCTGATCAGGCTTAACGGGGTTGGAAACCATGCGACCTTTGATATGCAGATTACCCTCCTCTTGGATCAAACCGTCTCAGAACTTATCTATTTTGCCGAGGATGATTACCTGTATCTGCCGGATCAGTTCGAACGCATGGTGACGTTCTTGCGAGCAGACGAACAGGTTGACTTCGTCTCTCCGTATGACCATTTGGATTACTACGCGCTCGAGTTACACAACGAAAAAAATTTCATTAAATTCTACGACGAAAAACACTGGAGAACCGCCGCTTCCACGTGTTTGACCTTCCTCACGACGAAAACGACACTCGAAAAAACGCACGATGTCTTTCGAAGTTACGCGAATGGAAATGATGACGTAAGTTTGTGGATGAGCTTAACAAAGCACAGGTTGTTCAACCCTCTGGTAATATCTGCATCCTACAGAACAAACGCACGATTCTTGCGAATCATTTGGCTTGCTTGGCGATTCGGCTGGAAGCAAATCTTATTTGGCAAACGATGGAACTTGTGGGTTCCTATTCCGACTATTGCCACCCACATGGAGAGCAGCTTTCTCGCTCCTAATCTCAACTGGCTCACGAAATACAGGGAGAGTACTAGTCAGCAAAATATGCGCGCAAGCGACGATGGATGGGTTGCTGACGCCATTTTGAAATCCGAAACATCTCACTAAGATGTGATCGATATTCGCTTAAATCACCAATTAATTAAGAAAATCAATACGTTTTTTGCAGATCGACCACTAGTGTTTGCTAGAGTTCAATGTGCTTCTAGCGACTCATAGAATATGCACTAGTTTCCGGTAAAAGTTTAAATGGACGCCGCCACAACCGTTGGGAAAAACATCCTAGTCTTTTTTGCCTCCCAGATCGCAAGTATGGGGTTGGGGTTTTTCTACCTCATATTCAGCGCCCGATATCTGGGCCCCGAATTGTTTGGGCTGCTCACCTTTGGCTTGGCATTTACGGGAATCTTTGGGCTCCTCTTAGACTTGGGCCTCAATAATTTAGCGATACGAGAGGTCGCGCGAGACAAGTCACACGCAAACGTGTACCTCAGCAACATCACTTTTATCAAGTTGATCATGGCAGTGATCACGTTTGGTCTCATCGCTGTGACTGCCCGCGGTTTAGGCTACTCAGGAGAAACGGTTGCAGTTGTTTATTTGCTCACTCTCTCCACAATCTCTGTTGCTTTCACAGCCTCATTTTATGCCATATTTCAGTCATTTGAAAAAATGAAATATCAGTCTGTAGGCGCAATCTTGAGCAGCTTAACACTGCTAACGGGCGCTGTGATTTTGATAGCAAGAGGCGCCGGAGTTGTTGCATTTGCTGCCATCTATCTCCTCTCTAGTGCACTCGAGCTGGGCTACAGTTTCTTCATATGCACGCGGAAATTCCATTTATTCAAAGTGGAAGTCGATGTTGATTTTTGGGGGCCCACAATCAGACAGGCGTTGCCTTTTGGATTGAGCGGTGTCTTTGTCACGATATATTTCTGGATAGACTCACTGATGCTGGCGCTAATTCAGGGCAACGAAGCTGTTGGCTGGTACAGCGCTGGATATAGATTAGTCTTCAGTTTACTGTTTATACCAACAGTTTTCAATGCTGCGGTTTTTCCGGCCATGTCACGATTTCACGTCTCTTCGCGGGATTCTTTGCAGGCGACGTGGAAAAAATATCTCCGGTTCATGATAATTTTAGGCATCCCTATAGCAGTAGGCACGACGCTTTTGGCGGGAAGAATAATTGCGCTCGTCTTTGGCGAAGGTTTCGCGCCTTCGGTGGTCGTTTTGCAGTTACTGGTATGGTCACTGGTCTTTATTTTTGCAACCGCTCCTTTCTTCCGCTTGTTCGAATCAACAAATAAACAGGTAGTTGTCACCAAAATCACAGGGCTCATGGTGATTGTCAACGTTGCTATCAACCTCGCATTGATCCCGAAATTCAGCTACGTGGGAGCGAGCATCGCCACGCTAGTAACAGAATTCATCGTTATGATTGTTGCTATCTTTTTGGCAGAAAGAGACCTTTATGTGCATATAAAAACTGAATCGGCGGCTATCGTACTCAAAATTGTTGGAGCCAGTGCCGTAATGGCGCTACTCATCGTGTATCTCCAAAATTTGAACTTAATTTTGATAATAGTGTCAGCTAGTCTAGTGTATTTCGGGACGCTATATGTTGTGAAAGGAATTGAAAAAGAAGATATCTCGCTCATTAAATCAATTATACGAGGCAATGGCTCGACGCGCAAAACTTAGTGATGTCTAAATAACCTCGATCTAATTTTTGTTTCTGCGTGCGTTGGTTCAAATCCTATCTGAATCCTGCAGCTACCAAAAGTCGCTATGCTAAGGATATCGTCCAATCTTCAAGATGGTACAGGGCGAGAGAGAAAGTATCTAAATGATTATTCCTTGCGAATTCGACCAAATCGATCTCAAAAGCAATAACTCTTAGAACATTTAACTATCAAATCACGTCTGTTAGAGACTTATACGAAACTGATCGGCCTGGCGCTCTTACTGAGAGCATTTAATGGTGGGAGCGTCGCAAAAATGGAGGTTCAGACGGGTGCGGGGCCGCCGTTTATGCCGTTTTAGCCCACGGTGGCGACGAACGGCGCGCACGCTATGGCAGTTTTGGTCACCCGCACTGAATATTCAATCGCGCTATAAGCGGGGAGCCAAAGCGTACTCGGCCGACTAGTAGGACGGAAAAAATAAGGGGAACGCACGTCTGCAACTCTAGCGGAGGAATAAGTGTGCATCTAATTTAATAGTTCTTTTACCTTTATCTCAAATTGGTCTGTTTGGAACTGTCGACTTGTTTCAATGGCTGCCCTCGCCAATTTTGTCCTTTTTTTTGGATCTTCTATCAGGTTAAGTGTGCTCTTCTTCAAGTCCTCTATAGTACTCCAGAGCAGTCCATCCAGCTCGTGGTGCACAATTTCGCGTTGTCCACCTTTGCCTACGACGACTGGAATGCACCCGTACGACATAGCCTCTGCCGTCGCTATGCCAAAGTGCTCCATCTTTTCGGGGTGTCTATTTTCATCCTCATTAAAGCCTGTAGCGTGCCAAAACAGTGTGGATCTGCTATATAGGTCTTTGACAGTTTCGGACGGGGCGTCAAAATGGAAGAAAACGGGGTACCCCTCAGCCTCTTGTTCGCACATTTTTGCATATCGCTGGTCCTTGTTGTTCGACACACCGCCAACCAAATGATATTCCCAGTGAGCTTCATTCAGCTTCTCGCTCTCGCACAGTTGTTTGAAAGCTTGGATCATTTCTAGCTGTTTTTTACTGTGCCCCCCCATAAAAAATCGCCCAACGCTTAATATGAAGCGTTCCTTCAAGATACGATGCTGGGGTGGAATATCAATCGGCGGGTAGAGCACATCAGCTTCCCTCGCGTATTTTTGCTCAACCGTTTTTTTTACAAAATTTGAATAGACGACAATTGTATGATAGGTTGCAAGCTTAGCGTCAACGAACACGTTCATGCCGGGCCACCCAAAAAAGACGGAAATTTTTTTTGCGTTGGTCGGCGGAACTTGAACGATGATGATGTTTTTGCTCGCGTGGGCAGGTTGAGGAAAGATTGTTCGTCCTCCTCGCGCTTGATTTATAAACAGGTCGTATTGCTTGGTGCACTTTGACAGAAGTGCCGTTTTTGTTAGTCGATTAACGAAGAATTCTTTTTTTGCTATACTGGATATTTCAGGAACCTTTAAGGTTACCTTCTCTAGATTGACGTTTAATCGGTTTTCCAACGTCTTTAGAACTCCCGCACCCTCTCGCTCGGTTATGTCAAAAGTCAGGAGATCCACATCGTGCTCCCTGCTGAATATTTCGGCGATTTTACATATGTACTTCTCACCACCGCCATACGCTAACAAATGTGGAGCAAAGATTCCGACTCTCATTGGAAGCCTCTGAGTCGACAAATCAAGTCTTTGATCGACCGGACTTAGTGTGGGGAGTTCATGGTTCCACAGTGCCTGCAATTGCTACAAGCAAATGGTGCAAACAGAAAGTGCGAAAGAGTTCAACACAGGCATGTGACTTAGTGAGCAAAGCCCTTTGAATTGATAATTACTTTTCGATCCCAACACTTATCTTTTCTTTGATTAGTGAATGGCGAAGGACATTTAACGTAATAATTTGATCGAGAGCGTACTTCAAAAGGGGCAAACGGTGACGCTGAGCATGCGTTTAAGCTAGTCTGATTCGAGGGTGCTCTTCCTATGTGTTTTTCTCCGCCCGACGTCAAGAAACGCAGCAGAATGATGGCTAACCGTGTCGACGTACCCACACTTCTTTGAGTCTTGACCGAACACTGAAAGAGAACGGGAGTATTTGGCTCCAGATCTCTCTATCAGACACTTTGCGCTTTGATTGGATACACCGCCGCCTTGCAAGCGTGCTCCTAAGATGCACACTATTCCAAACGAGCGCTTTCAGAAAGCCATAGGGCTCGCTGAGATTCAGACTGACTATGCTCGCGATTATAGACCTCGAGAGCGTCAGTACGATCGTGAGAGGCAAAACGAAAACAATCGTCCTAGTCGAATAGTTCTTGATCATCACCCGGAGTGTATTTCTATCGTGCAGGTGTGCCGTGAAAGGATTGCGTTGTCCAAAAGTCGCGCTCAGTTTATGATAGCAAACGGACTCCGGACAGTAGATGACCTTGAAACCAATCAGCCGCGCCATCCACGACAAATCAACGTCCTCGAAGTACGCGAAGAGTAGTGGATCGAAGCACTCGCCTGAGAATGCGAATAGCACGCTATTCCTTATCAGCGCGCAAGCGGCATCGGCATAAAAAAATCCGTCCTCTCCCTTTTTCTCGTTTTGGTCTTCGCCTCCTTCTAACACGTCTTTGGCATTACTGAACCCCGGACGATCACGCGCGTTTCCGTTCTGGGTCGGGGCGGCGTAGGTCAATATTTTTGGCTGGACTAGTCCTATTTGACCGTCGCGCTCAGCGGCATCAACCAGCGCACTCAAAAAGCGTCTGTCAACAACCGTGTCATTGTTGAGCAACAAAACGTAATCGGGATGCAACGCGTTTAGGGCATATGCAACCGCGATGTTGTTGCCTTCGGCAAAGCCATAGTTCTCGCCATTTTGGATCACGGTGAGCGCGCGGTTTGATCGCACCCGCGTCATCTCGCTGCTGGGGC
The DNA here is from genome assembly GCA_963720465.1 of Methanobacteriota archaeon. Lineage (GTDB taxonomy): Archaea > Halobacteriota > Bog-38 > Methanoflorentales > Methanoflorentaceae > Methanoflorens. The sequence continues at coordinate 1,461,666 of OY970393.1, read as the reverse complement.
TTTCTACGTGTTCTGCGTGAGCAGAGCCATAGTGCACGACCGTTGCTGGCGTATTTCTGATGAGGTGCTGGGTAATACGAGGCGCGAGCGTTCGTTTGTTCCTACAGTAGGCATCTATCTTAGCCAGCGACTCATCGGTCGAAGCATTGTCCACGAGAATGATGTGATAGTTGTTATAATCGATGTCATACAAGGACTCCAGACACTCTATGGTATCCTGCCATCCGTTCCAATTCAATGTGATAATCGTAACTCTTGGATTCATGGCCGGCGGAGGTAAGAACAAGGGCTTATAAAGGCTTGTCTGTTCTCGTTATACCTGAAATTGACTCTACCCTATTTGTCGCACAGAGCTTTGAAAAATCAACTCCTCTGCAGCCCTCTGAATCCCATTTTTTTGGAAACGATGCCACAGCGGTAATCTTCATGGATTCCCTGCGATTTTGCGGCGTCAATTTAAGCTGTAACTGTAGCGATTTGCGGTCTTAAAGCTTTGCTTTAAGCATCAGAAGCGTTTGTGCGGCAGTTTTTTAGCAATATTGTACACGGCGTCAACAGGCAAGAGCGGCCTCACGTAACTCCTATCTCGCGCCAAAGCGACGACGCAACAAGATGCACAGCCGATAACGGCGGCAAAAGCTGGAGCGCGCCGATTCACGAGCTAAAAAAGGTAGTTCGTTGACGCTTTGTGGTTTTGTTTCATATGTGATCCACACACGGCATGAGCGAAGTAACCGAGCGCACGTGCGTCACTGTACTTGTTATGGCGCGTCCATGATGACCAAGTAGCCCGCCATCAGTTTTCACTTTTTTTTCGTCTACGCTGGTCTTTTAGCGCTGAACGTACTCCGAATGAGTAGGGAATCATGTACTTCATGATTTCGTGGTCGGGCAATTTGCGCTTCGATTGGATACGCTCTCTCAAGATCAGCGCGCTTCGAAGATTCAGAAGGTTCCAGCTAAGTGCTCTTAAGAAGCTAAAGAGGTAGCTGGAGTCGTAGTTAACGATCCAGTCATACGTTAACAAGGAGCCCTTGAGGACGATCGTGAGAGGCAGAACGAAAACAAGTGTTTTAAGTGAATAATTCTTGATCATCACTCGGAGCCTATTTCTGTGACTCAAGTACAAGACCATGGGAGTTCCGACCCCAAATGTTGTGCTTCCTTTATGATAACAAACTGATTTCGGGCAGTAAGCGACTTTGTAACCCAAGAGTCGCGACATCCAAGACAAATCTACGTCTTCATAATAAGCAAAAAGCTGCGGGTCGAAGCACTCACCCCCCAGCGCTTCCAAGAAGTCTAGTCTAATGAACATGCAGGCGCCACTCGCATAAAAGAACCCGCATTCTCTCTCATTATCGTATTGGCCCTCGTCTGTTTCGAAAAGTCCTCTGAATCTCGAGTACAAGAGGACGTCGTCTTTGATCCCCGTGCTCTCGATCGTCGAGTCAGCATAGCGCAGTATCTTGGGCTGCATCACTCCGATTTGTTGATCGCACTCGGCGGCGTTAACCAGTGCCGTCAAGAAGTGTTTGTTAACGACCGTGTCATTATTGAGCAACAAAACGTAATCGGGATGTAAGGTGTCTAAGGCATATTTGACTGCGATGTTGTTCCCTTCTGCAAAACCGTAGTTCTGGTCGTTTTGTATCACAGTGAGCGCACTATTTGCCTGCAGTCGGACCGCCTCGCCGCCGCGGCCCGTTCCTGGTTCTGCACTTACTTCGCCGTAATGTGTGATTCTCGTCGGCTTATTTCTGATGAGGTGCTCAGCAGAATATGGTGTGAGCTTTCGCTGGTTACTGCAGTAGGCATCTATCTTAGCTAGCGACTCATCGGTGGACGCGTTGTCCACGAGAATGATGTGATAATTGTCATAATCAACACAGTACAATGACTCCAAACACTCTATGGTATCCTGCCACCCGTTCCAATTCAATGTGATAATCGTAACTCTTGGATTCATAGCCGCGAGGTAAGAACAGCTAGGACAGAGCATGGCGTTCCTCAACATACCAGTTGCGTTGTCTCTAGGTAGCTAGATGTTGCACGATCGTTCAGGCGCGCAATTAAGCAGGCCCACGACACGATCTTGCGTATTTGACATGCCTCGGGCCACGCAGGGTGCCGCTTACTCTCTTCTTCACCACGCCGTGTCCCGTTTTTCGGCCTGCATTAATGTGTGCGTCTGAACCTGCGCTGGGCATATTTGGTGATCCTCGCTGCTCTTAAGGACTGGCATTTCTTAGCTTCTGTTTTCGAAAGTTACCTATTTGTAAGGCATTAGGCTTTCGCTCAACGAAGATGCTTTTTTTGTTCAGTGAGCGCCATTAGTCATTCACTGTCGTGCCGCCGCCCATTGTGCCCCAAAGCTTGAAAGCCAAAAGTACTTGGCGACGCAGGATGTCGAAAGCCACCAGTATCGATAACAGGAAGAAGCGGGGGACCACGGCCCTTAGGCGGGTCCTCAAACGGACTTCACGAATTGGTGTGCTCGCATCAACTAGCCAAAAGTCGTTTGATGCTTACACCCAGGCCAGAGCGAGTGCAAACCGTGCGCAGCTATGTTTGATGCATAAAGCGACGGGAAGCCAAGAGCTCTGGGCGCTGACAACAACTGCGGTATGGGATGGGACCACGATAAACAGAGGGAAAATGGGCTTCGTAAAAGCGTTACCGTACGGCCCACGCTTGGAAAACAATTGCACCGATAGTAGGTCGTTTAAAACTTGCACAGCTCGTATGCCTCGAGAACGGGTTATGCACAAGAGCAATAAAAACAGGCGTGCTGGTGTACTTGGCTGAACGAAGAGATTTCAAATACTTTTTCGTGAATTTCTGGGGCAATAACAGCTGCCTCACACGGTGAAAGCACACGCTTTTTTTCGTTCAGAGCGACCACCCGCGTAGGAGCAGCTCAGGCGTTTAGCTATTGCTCTGTCGTCGTCTCACTGCCAACGCTATGCGGGTCGGTGGCAAAAAGACACTGATTGTAAGCGGTAAAGTCTGCAGCATTATCTTTCACGATCAAACTGCGGAGCCAAGCTCAGGGTTGCGTTTGAGTACCGTGCCGCACCTTAAGGCTAGGGGAGCTTAAGAATGTCACGAACTCGCGGATCGATCGACGCAGCAGTTTGTAGAAATACTTTCCACTCCACGGGCAAACAGCGCGCTTTTTGGGGCATGCACGTTCGTGCTTCGCGGTTATACGACGATTGCCTCCTCCATCATATTGGCAGATACGTACTTAAAAAAAGGCTTTGACAATCAGACTAAATCAAAATATTTAACTATCAGTATTCACGATGTTTTATTACGCTCTTAGACCCAAAAAAGAGAGCCCGAGCCGTTTTAGGCTCGGGGACTGTGCTGCAGATCTGCGCTCTGTTGCAGCAAAGGTGACAGCAGAGCACAGGTCTGGAATCACGGTCTATGATCCAGCGACTATTTTGTTGGTGCTATCATTTTAATTTGACGGTCAAGCGTTCGTAAATGTTCGTGCTTGATTCTCCCACTCATCGCGTAGTTTGCGTTGGGTGCAGATCTCAACCAGAAAGCAGGAACTCTCCCGGATATCATTCTTAGGCTGGGCATCCCGTTCGTTATGCGCTTGCAGACATTCGTGTGATGTCAGCGTCGTGCAGAACCGCGCGTGACTCGGCCGTGCTCCTCGTCCAAACGCGGTGTCACGTGGGAGTAGGCTTTCGACGCGAGGGGTTGCGCTTGGTGGCGGGCATTCGAACGATCTCCATTCCCACCTCGGCAAGCAAGTGCGGTATGTCACGCACCACGTCTCGGTCGACCTCCTTCATCTCTTCGGGAAGCGCTGACCAGGGGAGGATGTACGGGCTTATCTTCTTCGTCACGTCCTTTATCGGCCCCCATTTCCACCCGTCAAGGAGCCGTTCCACGTTCCAGCGGGCGTGCTCAAGCTCCGCTATGATTTCCACCTCGGCTGACGTGAATTGCCGCGGTGTCACGGTTGCGTTACGTGCCTTCCGAACGGTATAGCCAGCGGCGCTCAGTTTTCGCGCGATATAATCTGCCTGCGCCCTGTTGGATTGTTTCAGGTGGTCGACGAGCTTGTCCCATTCGGCGAGCGATGGTTCCTGGCTCTGGGTGAGCGTGTAGCGGTGGCGATAGATGTCGTGGATCTCCTGTGCGATGCGCTCGCGTAGGGCTGTGGGGAGCGTTTGCTCGGTTGAGCCGATGAACACCTGTGCCGAAAGCGGGTCATTTGGCAGCTGTATGAGCCTCTCGGATGTGTTCCATTCGTCGTCTTGGATCAGCCGCGCCGCTTCGTGTCCACTTCCCACGACAACGGCGACGCGAGCGCGCAACGCGAGTGCGAGGTCACGCTTTGGGGCGCGGTACAAGCCGTTCCCGTAGGAAACGTCGTCTCGCCGATCACCACGGGCATCGGTACGAGGCGTGCCGCGCGGAGCGCGTCGATGGCGGAGAGGCCCACGCCCGTGGCGTCAAGTCCACCGAGTGTTGCCCACGGGGCGTCGGGCGCTCCGCCGGCGAGCAGGGTCGCGACGAGAGCGGAAAAGCCATCGGCGTTATCACACTCGTGAGACGCATGGCCTCCCTCATCAGCAAAAAAGACCGGCAGCGCGCTTAATCAGCCAAATTTGTCGTTGTAGAGCTTAATTGAATGCATTATTGCGTTTTTGGCGCTTTCAGCTCCTTCCCAACCAGTCACATCGGTTTTTTTGCCCTCAAGCTGCTTGTAGACCGTGAAGAAGTGTCCAATAGCTCGCATTTTGTGTGGGGGCAGATCGCGTATGTCGGTGACTTCTGCGTACATCGGATCTTTATCGGGTACGGCCAAGACCTTGTCATCGTTGTCCCCACTGTCAATCATCCGCATTAAGCCGATGGGCCGCACAGCAATGAGGCATCCTGAAAAGGTTGGTTCATCCATCAGAACCATGACGTCCAGGGGATCACCGTCGTCGTAATACGTCTGCGGGATGAGTCCATAATCAGTCGGGTACTGCACCGGTGAATAGAGCACCCGGTCAATGGCAAAGATCCCGAGATCTTTATCATATTCGTATTTGTTCTGGGACCCTTTTGGGACCTCGATCAGCGCGTAAACGACTTCTGGCGGGTCAGGTCCAACAGGAAGCGATTTCCATAGATTGGTCACGGTAACACCTGCTGCCCTATACGCCTCCGCTCTATAAAAAACTGGAGTCGGACTCCTTCGCTTCTGGCCGAGCGCAAGTTCATACTCAGTGCGCTGCGCACGAGCTGATGACGGTCCCCAATCACGGTGGGGGCTGCTTCGACGACACGGTAGGAATACGTTTAAGCGAGCGAGCAACGTCATGGCGTGATGGCATGACGCTGTTAATGACTCCAATTTGTACGCTATGCAAGCACTTTCGCGAGGTGAGTTTCCCCCAGGCAACGTGTGAGGCCTACCCCGACGGTATACCCCCTGCTATACTTTCTTGGGAACACGATCACCGCGTTCCGTTTCCCAACGATCAAGGAATCCTTTTTGAACCGCGAGATGACGAAGCAGCCCAGTTCGTCAAACGATATCTCATCACGATGGATTCGTCATAGCACGCCGGCAGTGCCTTCGTTCGTTGTTGCTGCGAATTGCTTGATCAACGCGTTCGCGCTTTCGCTCTCCGGTAGATTGTTGCGATCTCTGACTCCAGCGTTCCCGCGTGGGATATGCGCTCGTGGAATACAAAAAGTGGCGCGATTACTTTCGCGCTACTCTTGCCAAACCGTTATTCTAGGGGATGGCTACCTTGTGTGCGATGCTAAGGAATCTAGCCGAAGTGGATGCGCTCATCTCTGAGCTCGGCGATGTGCACGGCGCGCACGCTGAGAACGCTGCCGAAAAACTGATGCAGGCATGCTCGCGCAGCGGCGAGGCGTTTCAGTACCTCCAGGAAAGAGCATTCGACGGCGCGATATCGGAACGGGCGAGAAATCATCTGTATCTAATAATAGCGAAGATTCGGACGTGGATGACTCTTCACAACGCCTATGGATGGACGGAACCCAATTACGCCTACTAACCTAGGCGCGATGACGGATCCAAGGTTAGTACGTCGAACCTTTGAACGGTACCGACCTGCGAGGGTACGCTGCCAGCCGCCGCAGCGTGGATACGTTACGTTTCAATAAGCGTCGACACGTCCCCTTCGTCGATGCCGAGTTCCCGCGCCTTGAGCACCCTTCGCATGATCTTCCCGCTGCGCGTCTTCGGGAGCGTGGCGGTAAAGGCGATCTCTCCTATGACGGCAATGGGCCCGAGCTCGTGCCGTACGTGTTTTTTAAGCTCGACGATAAGTTCTGGAGTCTCCGCGTAGCCCTCTTTGAGGATAATAAACGCTTTTATGACCTCCCCTCTGATGGGGTCGGGTTTGCCGATCACGGCTGCCTCCGACACCGCACGGTGGCTCACAAACGCTGATTCGATCTCGCTGGTGCCGATGCGGTGCCCAGCGATCTTCAGGACGTCGTCGGCCCGCCCCTGTATCCAGAAGTAGCCGTCTTCGTCTTTGCGTGCGATGTCTCCTGACACGTAGATGCCCCCCGGTATCTGCTCCCAGTAGGTCTTTTTGTACCGTTCTGGGTTGTTGTACAACGTGCGGAGCATCGACGGCCACGGCGTCGTTATAACGAGCAGCCCGCCGCGCCCTGGCGGCACGGGCTTCCCGTCCAAGTCCATGACATCCGCTTGGATGCCCGGGAGAGGTTTCGTGGCCGACCCTGGTTTGAGCGCCGATACAGGGAGTGGTGAGATCATGAAGCAGCCGGTTTCCGTCTGCCACCATGTGTCCATGATCGGACAGCGCAACCCGCCGACGTGTTCGTAGTACCAGACCCATGCCTCCGGGTTGATCGGCTCTCCGACCGTGCCGAGAATCTTGAGAGAGCTTAGGTCGCAACCCTGCGGCCATTTCTCCCCGAAACGCATGAGGTGGCGGATGGTGGTCGGTGCGGTATAAAACTTCGTGACCGCGTTGCGTTCTACCACTCGCCACAGGGCGTCCGGTTCGGGATAGTCAGGCGCGCCCTCGTAGATGAGGCTCGTGGTGCCGGCGAGCAACGGTGCGTAGACGCAGTAGCTGTGGCCCGTTATCCATCCGACGTCAGCAGTGCACCACCACACGTCATCGTCGTGTATGTCAAATACGGTTTGTAACGCGGTAGCCGTCGCAACCATATAGCCCCCGGTCGTGTGAACGACGCCTTTTGGCATCCCCGTGCTCCCGGACGTGTAGAGGATAAAGAGCGCATCCTCTGCGTCCATAGGTTCAGCAGCGCATTCGGTGTTCGCTCCGTCGATGAGCTCATCGTAAAGAATCTCTCCCCCAATGGGTTCAGAGATCACCGGGTTACCCGCGTGCCGCACTACTACCGTCGTTTTGATGCTTGGGCTTGCGCCGACAGCTTCATCTGCCACGCTTTTTAGGTCGATTACCTTTCCCCGGCGGAACGTGCCGTCCGCGGTAATAAGGATCTCGGCGTTCGCGTCGTGAATTCGGTCAGCCAGCGCTCGCACACTAAAGCCAGCATACACGACACTGTGCACAGCCCCGATCTTCGCGCACGCGAGCATTGATACGGCAGCCTCGACGCACGGCGGAAGGTACATCGCCACACGGTCCCCTTTTCGCACGCCGAGCTTCTTGAGCGCGTTCGCCATCTTATTCACCTCGCTCGCGAGCTCGGAATAGGTGACCTTGTTTTCCTCTCCGCGTTCGTTAATGTAGAGGAGCGCGACGCGGTCGCGACGTTCGGTGGCGAGGTGCCTATCCACTGCGTTGTGCGTGATATTTGTCCTGCCGCCAACGAACCATTTGTAAAAAGGCGCCTCGCGTGCGTCGAGGACCTGTGTCCACGGCGCGAACCATTCAAACTGCCGCGCCTTCGCCGCCCAGTACGCCTCGATGTCCTGTCCCGCTCTCAGTTCAGCTTCCCAGTCTTTCACGCGCGCCGCCTCGACGACCGCTGCGCTCGGGCGAAACACCCGTCTCTCGTGCAAAAGGACTGAGGTTGTCTCCTCCTCTTCGGTAGCCACCTGGATCACCTGTTTCACCGCTTGGTGAGTTGGATGACGTGTAATCGACGTCATCCACACGCACCGTATACGTTCGCCCCCCTACATAGGCCCTTGCCATGTTTTTTGCGGGCGAGCGCGACGCCGTAATTAGTCGAGGAAATGCTGGAAAAAAAAAGAGGCGGGTGGAAAACGGCTGGGTCGCGGATCCTGGTCGTGCTGTGGCGCAGAAACGACGGCAAACCGAAGGCTTTCTCCCTGACGTGCAATCCGCCTAAAAGCTCCAACGTAAAGCGTGAACTGCCGCCCTGAGCGGTCATCAGTTTCTGCGCTCCTCGCTGCGCTGGGCGTAGCAGACGTAGAGCACGCTCGCAGCCAACTTGGCCATCCGAGCCCTCCTGACGTGCAGACGTCGTTGTGGCTCACCGGTCTATTAGGATGTGGTTACCGGCGCCGTGTGTTCGGCTGTTCTTATTCACGCACTATTTTACGGCACCGGAAGATGACCGTGCCCCCTTCGGTGTACGGCGGCCCCGGATCGACGCACTGCATGTAGGCGTGCGCGGGGTCTTCAGACGTCGTCAAGCCAAGGGCAACGGGGCACCAGGTGTGTTCGAGGATCGTCGTATAATGGAGGAGGGTCGAGAGCGCGTGGGTACAAAGCGCGTCGCTTTCTGCAACTACGATATTGGGCCCGTCAATGATGATACGATCCCCAACGGAATGCACTGGGCACGTCCCTCGGATCTCGTGCACCGTAATTTCTAGCATCGCGGTACCTTAACAGAGAATAGCCGCCGTCACTTATATCCATTGGTCGACACGACATAAGAGGACCCGTGTAGGCAGACAGCGAGCGAACTGCTGATCGGGGGCTTGACGATCGTCGTTGGCACTGCTCAAATACCCTAAAATCGCACGTGAGTTCATCGCCACTCTTGAAGGCGATAACTCCGTTGGAATTGCTGGCCCGGTTCTGTATCAGGCCCGCTTCCACACAAACGATGAGCGGCACAAGCACAACAGCCAAATACGGTGTCACTGTGTTTATTTTTAGGAGGAGCGCCAATTTATCCGGTGCTTCGCGATGCATAAGGGAAACAGGTGGCGTTAACGATGCCACAGATGTCAAGCCGCTATTCCGATAGCGGCAAACTCGCGGATACAGCCTGCTATGATAAAATAAGGCAAGGACAGAAATCGAGATAAAATGTCAGTAGAGAGTGTAGGAGACTATGCAGGTCTCTGTTATCGTTCCGACCTATAACGAAAAAGAAAATATTGTGTCTCTGGTGACCCAGTTACTCGCTCTGCCGATGAGAATGCACATCATTGTGGTGGATGATAATTCTCCCGACGGCACCGGCGAAATCGCCGACTGGTTAGCTGCGGAAAATGCCGGACGAGTGAGCGTCATTCACCATCCTGGCAAGCTGGGGCTAGGCACAGCTTGCATCGCCGGCTTTAAAGAGGCGCTGGCCGAAGGAGCCGATCTCGTTTGTTCGATGGACGCCGATTTTTCCCACAACCCCCGTTGTGTTGCCGATATCGTGGACAAAATCAACCAGGGGTACGATCTCGTCATCGGGTCGCGCTACGTGCGGGGTGGGCGGTCCACGCAGACTCTCGATCGCAAAGTTGTCAGTTGGAGCGCGAATACGATCACACGTGTACTACTGGGGCTGCACGCCCATGACACGACGGCAGGTTTTCGTTGTTATCGCCGCCAGGCATTAGAGAGCCTAGATTTAGATAGCATCAAATCGAGCGGCTATTCTTTCTTGTTCGAAATGCTTTTCAGAGTTGAGCGACTGGGTTGGAAGGTTGGGGAGGTGCCTATCATTTTCCAAGATCGCCGCATGGGGGCCTCCAAGATCTCCAGGAACGAGATTGTCAAGGCGCTGAGGATGGTGCTATGGTTGGCCCCGAGACGCCTAGCGAACCCCACGTGATTGAGAAAGGTCTTTCGTTTGACGTTAATCCCAGCAATGGGATGCTTGGTTATTCTCCGCCCTGCTACTTCCACACGTCTACGCTGCGATACTAAGGGTTGTGATTCGAGACTGTTTTGCCTCATTTTTAAATCCGCGCCCAAAATTGCTTTCGTGAATAGAGAAACACGGTGGGCACTAAATATGAAAAGATGAGCGTGATCGCTGCGCCCAGGATGCCAATACGCGGAATTAATACGACGTCCAGACATATCAACACAAGCAGCGCAAGGACGTTGCACACGGTGCTCATTTTTGCTCCACTCGCACCGACCGATGCCGCAAGCCACGTGTAGCCTAGAAAAACAACATACACGGTTGCCGCGAGTGCAAAAAAGAACGATAGTTGCAGGCTGAATGCGTACTGGTGCCCATAGAGAACGAAGGCGATCACTTCCGCACAAACGATGAGCGGCACAAGCACAACGGCCAAATACGGTGTCACTGTGTTTATTTTGAGCAGAAGCGCCAGCTTATCCTTGCTTCGCGATGCATAGGGGAAAAAGGTGGTGTTAACGATACCCCAGAGCGTCGCCGCTACAGTTATTGACGGCAGGAAATACGCGTTATACAGTCCCACCGCAGCGGTTGTCATAAATAGATTGATGAGTATCCGATCGAGCCCCATGAATGCCACAGCAATCAATCCAGGGACCGCAAAGGACGAGTAGCGCATTATTCTTCGCGCCCAATGCCAGTCGAAGTGACGCGTCAGATGAGCTCTGACGTAGAAAATCACGATGAGGCTGACTGCCAGATTTGACACTGACAGCGCGTACGCCGCCGATTGCCACGACTTCATGCCGTCCGTGACAAGGGCGAGGAAAAGCGCAAGACACACTACCGACTGGGCAGCGGCGGAAAGCGCATACGCCTTCATGCTGAATACCACTCTCAGAGCATTCATCGCAAATGTGTAACACGTAAAGGCCGCGCCATATGCAACGGCGAAGAGGAATACGGCCGCAGAGACCCCCAGCAGGTAGGATAGTTGCGGAGAAAGGAGGGCGAAGACCGTCGTGGAAGCGGTGACAAGCAGCAGCGCTTCAATAGACGCGGTTGAGATTATTTTAGTCCGAACTGAATCGTCGTGTGCTCCAGAACCATAGTTGACGGTCGCGACCAGGTTGAGCCCCATCGAGATTCCAACAATGAGGCTTATTGACATGACGAGGCTCAGATCGCCAAACCCTTGGGGTCCTAAGATGCGCGCCCCAAGGATGAGGAAAATAAAGGTCAGCGCCGATCCAAAGAGCGTTCCGATCGCCACGTACGACGTGCTCAAGAAAAATTCTGCGGTTCGATGCTCCAATCCTTCCTTAAAGATGAACTCATACGGTGTGCTGAGCAAGCGGTACGCAAAATCTTTAGGTGACATCGTAGGGGAACCAGGTTGAACTTACTGCAATTTGGTATATAAACTTGTACAGATCGTATTTAGCTAAATCAAGCGAGAAGCCTCCTTGCGACAGCTAGGGGGTGACTTTACTTGCGGACAACGGCGCTGCAAACGAGCGCGGCTCCCAGGCGAGGCTGCCGCCCCGAGCGTCGAAAACGCTTAAGAGCTTGAAGCCCTGAGGTAGACCTATGAACGTAGTTGTCCTTCTCGCCCCCGGGTTTGAGGAGCTGGAAGCGGTCACGATCGTTGACGTGCTGCGCCGTGCGGGCATCGCTGTCCTCCTCGCCGGGATTGCACCTCCGCCCATAGAGGGTGGGCACGGGATCAAAGTCGTGCCCGATCTCTCTATTGACGACGTTACGACGTACGACGCCCTCGTCCTTCCGGGCGGGAGCCCTGGGTACGTCAACCTCGAGCGCGATCAACGCGTTCTCAGCCTCATACGCGCAGCGTACGACGCCGGCAAATACGTCGGCGCGATTTGTGCTGCCCCGCACGTGCTCGGGGTGGCGGGTATCATGGGAGGGGCGAAGGCGACGTGTTATCCAGGGATCGACATCCCGGGCGCGCAGCGCGTAGAAGAGCGCGTCGTGCGGCACGGTAACCATCATCACCAGCCAGGGCCCGGGAACCGCTATTGACTTTGCCATCGACCTTGTGGAAGTGCTGACGACTAAGGAAAACGCGCAGGAAGTGCGGAAGGCGTTGTTGGCGTAGCCCGTGTAGGCACCAGTTCAATCGCGTGCATTTGATGCTGTGCATCACCTGACCGGGGACGACCAGGCATAAGAACCGCACCAAAACCGCACCAAAAGTTAACCAGGTTTCATTTTCACGTGGGGCGCACCCACAAGGAAGTGATCTCGTTCTTCGTTCCTTTCACCCCGTGCCTCACTTTTTCATATTATTGAGTTATTTTTATAATTAATTCTAAATCTTACTCATTTGCGAGCTAAGTGACCCTTTCAGAAATGACTGTTAACGCGCTGACCGAGCCTTTCAGAGTGAATAGACCTCACTGCGGGGCCTGTTCTAAGCACGCCGTTGACCACCCTGTGCACGAATCGACTATTTTGCCGATTCTCTGTTTGATGCCTTCTATGTCAGTCTTTGTGATCTCATTCGCACGAGCGCCATTGGAGCTCGCTTTGCATTTCCAATTTTTTATTAAAAGATTTTTATAGATTAAATTACATTCCGTGAGGATCGTTAAACAGTAGAGAGGTTATTTGTGCTTTGCAGACCCCCGGCTGGCGCACGCGCGCTGCATAACCATAGCAATCTTTAGCATGCTACCTAAAAGTTTATCGTTGAGACATTCATCTTATTTTTAGGAGCGAAATACGCTCGCCAAATACGATTTGAGCACTGAATGCGCTTTTTGGCGCAATTCGCTTCAAATAAGAGCAGTAAAAAGCGAAATGGTTGTGCATAAATCGAAAGAGCTGGAAAGCGGAGAGCATAACTCGCCGCACCAGTTTGCGCCCGACTCGTACGCTGCTCGAAAAATACGGTCGACAAGTCGGCCGATGCCGCGAGGCAATTAGAAACAGAAGATTGAGGAGTGTTAGAAATGAAGAAATCAAGAAGGAACGCGTCGCGCGAGCCAATGAGTCGCAGCGCGGCATTGAGAGCGTGGGGCCCGGCGCTGCGTGCTCTTTTGTAAGGGCGCATTTTGCGAGCACGCTCCACAGGCGCGCACGAGGTGCTCCATGAACAACTTAGATACGAAACTGAGGGTTATAGAGCTTCGTGCGCATGGTAATTCACTAAACGCGATCGCAGAGCTCGTCGGCATACGACGACAAACAATAGCGAACTGGCTCATTGATTGCGAGGAATAGGTCGCTAACCTCAAGGCGATGGAACTTGACGCGTTGCGTGAGGCCTTTTTGATCTCGAAACGAAAGCGCCTAGAGCTACTGACAGCTTGACCACGTTTTCGCTCTAAATAATTTTTACACGCATCATCTCTCTCTCGCGAGAAAACCGCTGAAGAATCGTATTTCGCTTGCCGTAAATCCTTTGAGGACAAACAGGATCGCGGTGTAGGCGGCGGCGCAGATCACGATCAGGGCTGAGACGCTCAACAATCCGGAGGCGTGCCATACCAGAACAAACGACGATACCACGACCGATGCAAAAATACTTTTTAAAATGAACCCAAAATCTACATCGAGCGTCATGTGTCGAACAGAATAAATCGCGGTAACCCCGAAAACAAAGCCGTAGCCCAGCACCGTCGTCAGGGCCGCAGCTATGATTCCAAAATATGGAACGAGGATCAGATTAAGGCCGATGTTTAATACCGCACCTAGGATCCACATCATGCCGATGATCGCCGTCCTTTTTTCAAAGGTGAGCACGATCATGATTATGGACCACACTCCAAACAGCAGAGAGCTAAACGCGGTAAACGGCGTGATCAGATAGCCGTTCGCAGCTATTGCTGGGGTAGTTAGTACCAGCAGTATGGGCTTCGACAGAACTGAAAGCACGAAAGCTGCGGGCACGGCAACTGCGAGGAAGTATTTTATGGAGTACCTGATAATCGTCTTCACCTCCGCTATGTGGTTTGCGTCATAATACTCGTAGATGGCCGTCGGAGCTAGGATCGTAAAGGGCATCGCTAAGACAGTTATCATCCAACCAAGCTGGTACCCTGGAGAGTAGTAACCAACCCAAGCGACACCCAAGAAGAACGTAATGATGTACCGATCGCTTACACCTAACGCCCAACTCGAGACGTTGCCGGGCACAAAAGGTAGGCCGTATTTTAAATACGCCTTTAGCTCAGCGAAACTCGGTATGGTCACCCCGATATCTCTCAGGACGTAAAAGGTCGAGATCAGGGCTATGAGCACCAAGCTGATGAGATACGCGAAAGCAGCCCCGACGAGTCCGAGACCAAACACGACGAACGCTGCGACGAGTATAACGTAGAGAGCAGCCTGAAGAAATGAGACAATCGTATATCGTTTCGCCTGTTGAAATGTCCTGAAATAAGTCTGTGGCACAGCAATGTAAGAGGCCGCAAACGTGATTAATGGAAGTAAGAGGGCAACGTTAAGATTATTGCCGAACAAATTTGTAGCGATCGATTGCGCAAACACGAGGAGAACTAAACTCACAACAAAGCCGGCACCGAGAACAGCGAGAGTGATAGAGTAGTACCCTTCGCGTATCTCATCGTTGTTTTTTACCGGAGCTAGAAACCGTACCATGGAACTCGGTAGGCCTAACGTCACCACCATTGGCACAAAGCCCGCTGTAACGACGATTAACGACCAGATCCCGTAATCCTGAATGGTCAGGATCTTCGTCAGGATCGGCAGCAAGAGAACAGGACTGAACTGGACCACAACGCTGGCCAGTCCTGTCAGCCCGATTCGTTTGACCAAAAGCTCGTAGTCACTCACGTTACCCTAAAAAACGATAAACCTAGTTCAGAACCACGCACGGCCAGCCCCCCGCAGCCGCTTGCGTTTCGGTTTCTGTATTGTGCCAAGGCTCTGGGGTGTCGTCCCATCGCGACGTATCGTGAGGATGTCCGCAATCATCTGAGGATACGTTTGTCGCGCTCATCTGCACGCCATTTGTTGTTGAGTGCTCTGCTTACGTGCGAAGACGTATCCGCGTGTATTTCGGCGACGTAGGCGAGCAATTCGCATAAGCGAGTTCATTTTTTTTGTATCGACAAACAGATTTAAAGCCTCCGCTTCCAACCCGTTTCTATTCGTGTTCGTTTTTGTGAAAGAACAGCAGCACAGCGCACTGCGAACCTTCTTACGTTGATCGTGCGAGCGGACCGAGTGGTTTACGGTCATACGCTAGAAGCGCGTTGAGGTTAGTCGTACGCTCGTCGGAGACGTGCAGAAAGAGTACGTGAGCTCGAAACAGCACGCGCAGCCTGCTCGCCAGAATGGGATTCGGATCTGCTAACGAGTGAAACCATGACGCCTACGAGCGTGTCAGAAGATATGATAAGGCTCGGTCTGAAACCGGTAACGAGAGATGGCACTCTGTACACGCTAATACCTTTAATTCGAAAAAAGAAACCATCCGTTAGGCGCTAGGGGTATGGCCAAAAGAACGCGTGGGCTGGGATGCGACCTCTACCTCACTCGCCATTACCGTCACCTAAGGCGTATTATGTCGCCGTCGACGAGGTGTACGTGGCGCTTCCGTGATTCTTCGTAAGGAACTCATAGGTGCCGAAGTTTGGCTGCCCTTATGAGCGAATACCAGCTGGTATTGTTGGTCTTCGCGGTCGTCTCGTGCTTTGTGCGCAAACAACGCCATCGCTCGCGTGTCTGGACTACTGAACGGTGATTGTCAAGACCGTGCTCGTCGATGTTAGATAGGAGCTGTCACCGGCGAACGTGGCGTAGTAGGAGCGGTTTCCGGCGGAGCCCCAACTCGTAGTGTCGGTAACCTGGCCGGTGGAGTTGGTGGTGGTGGTGGTGTCGTTGTAGCGGACGCTGTTGAGGTAGTGATAGATGGTGATGATCTTTCCTGAGAGGGGCGTTGTGCCGTTCGTGAGGGTGGCGGTGAAGGTGACGGGTTGGTTGACCGCGGGGGTGGTGTTCGACGCGGTGAGGGTGATCTGCGTCTGTCCGACGGTGACGGTGATCGTCACGACTGGGCTCGTCGAGTTCTGATAGGAGCTGTCACCGACGAAGGTGGCGTAGTAGGTGCGGTTTCCGGTGGAGGCCCAGCTCGTGGTGAGGCTGATCTGGCCGGTGGAGTTGGTGACGTTGGTGGTGTCGTTGTAGCGGACGTTGTTGAGGTAGTGGTAGATGGTGACGTTTTCTCCTGGGAGAGGCGTTCCACCACTCCTCAAGGTGGCGTTGAAGGTGACCTGCTGATTGACGATGGGGGTGGAGTTGGACGCGGTGAGGGTGAGAGCGGTCGGCATCTTGGTGACGTTAACGGTGACGACGGTGCTTGTCGAATTCTGATAGGAGCTGTCGCCAGCGAAGGTGGCGTAGTAGGTGCGTGTACCGGGAGAGCCAAAGCTCGTGGTGACCGTGACCTGGCCGGTGGAGTTGGTGACGTTGGTGGTGTCGTTGTAGCGGACGTTGTTGAGGTAGTGGTAGATGGTGGCGTTTTCTCCTGAGAGGGGCGTTCCACCGCTGCTCAACGTGGCGTTGAAGGTGACTGACTGGTTGACGACGGGAGTGGCGGTGGACGCGGTGAGGGTGAGCGCGGTAGCGGTGAGGTTCGGATTCCAATACGAGGTTAAGACGTCCTGGGCGGGCTTATATTGCGGGGTGTAGTCGGTATTGCCGGCACCTCCTGCATTTGGATTGGGCAACCAATCCCACCAGAACATCCCCACAAACCACGGCTTGTTGGCAAATACCTGCAAGGCTGCAGCATAGCAGTTGGCCTGCGCATTTCCATTGTACACTCCCGTTATAGCCCAATTTCCGGGATCCTGCGCGGCGTAGTCGATGCTCCGGTATCCGATCTCGGTGAAAATCACCGGTTTGTGCACGGTCACTTGCCACGTCTCGATGTCATTGGTCCAGTTGTGCGTTCCGTCGGAATCGACATAATGAGACCACCCGCCAACAAGGTCAGCCACGGAAGGCGTTGTCGCGTTGCTCAGAGGGAAGTACGCGTCGATTCCCGCGTAGTCGAGCAACCCCCAGAAGGGGACCTGCGCGTACCCGAGGTTGTCGGCCGCGTAGGTGAGCGGCCCGTGGTAGATTGCTCGCACCCCGCTTATCACGGTGCGCCAGTTCGCATAGTACGTGCTCGTGTCAAGCTGGTGCAATTCGCAGCCCACGCAGAACAGCTCCACGCCGTTGTTTTGGGCGATTCGCGCATAGTGGTCGATAAACGTCGTATAATTCGCAAACCACGCGGCCGGCTGCGTAGGGGCTAGATTGCCCGCACTGTACGATAAGTTTTCGCAACCCAATTGCGGTTTGAGAAGGACGCCCATCCCGCGCGCGTGGGCGTCTCTGATGGCATCGATCACGGCAGCGTCAGTCGGGGTCCATCGGGAATCAGGAAAAATAACGGCTGATGTGGGCGAAGAGACAAACTGGGTGACGATCACGGAGACGTAATTGGCTCCTGTGCTCTTCAGAGCGTTCAGCGACGAGTTGGAACCGGCTGAAGCGAGTTCGTTTGGTGCGAACGAGACGTACGAGAACCCTTTGAACTTCAGGCTGCTTGCCTGGACAAGCGACGTGTCAGCCTCACTGACAGTTGGCACCGCTCCTTTCGCTCCAGTGTCCCGCACCGCAAAACAAAACGTGCCAGCGACTGAGCTGAACGCAATGATGATAATCAGCGCAAGCGCGAGAACTATCCTGCTCATTGTGGAAATGCCGGCCATCGATGGAAGTGCGTCAGCTCGGTCCTGCAAACAGCCCTTAGGCTCCAGACTACCGTTACTGACAGAAGAGTTCAAAAACCTTCCGAAATAGATTCCTCTCTGATCTCGCCGAAGGGCCGTTTCTCGCGCTGACTGCGCACGAGCTGTAAAGGCGAAGATTGACGCCCGCCCTCGATCACTATAGGCTCTATTGCGAAAGAGAGCACAAGACTATTGTTGGAGTGCGGCCGCGACCTCAGAGAACAAAATCGCGTTGAGGCGCGTCGAGACCCTTCGACAGCGGATAGCCGACTGCGCATTAGCAAGCTCTTTCCATCGCAGGCTCCGCGGTACACCGCATCGAGCATAGCCTGGCGTCGCACAGCGGCGAAAAACCTAAAGCTTAAAAAAGTCATTGTGCACGGTAAAAGTTTCTTAGATAATTAAAGTGCCTTGCGACAGATGAAAACGAATCATCATGTTGGCTGTTTCAATAAGAGCAGCGATCTGCATGGGAGCCGCGCCTCCCATCGGCTTTTTACCGCCTTAGCTATTTCATAAACCAGTCGGGATGGTTGTCTGCGGCGTAAATGACAAGGATGCGCAAGGAGCTAACCCTGCCTATCGAGAACTTTGCACGTGATGTCAATATTCCGATTAGAACGATGCACGTTTTCTATCACTACTTCCTTGTCGACCTGCTCCGTGTAAATGCACGCGATTAAGCTGCACAGAGGACAGCCGAGCTGCTTGCATACTTGCGGCGCCCGCTCCATAATGATGCTGCAGGCCGATAAATAGCTTGAGTTTTGCAAGCTGACGTGCAACTCTCCTGCTTCGTCCGATATCGCCGCGGAATCTGCAAGGTGCAGCCCCTTGACGAGCACTGCCTGCAGTTTCTTGCTGAACTGGTCTGGCTCAAGCTCAGGCTCTGATGGCTCATCTTGCTCACCGCCGTTGGCGTCAGCCGATTTCCACACTACTTCCATGTCCTTCTCGGTATAGGTGAAAAGGGCGTAGCCTAAGGGCTGGATCAACGCACCCACTTCCGCTGTGTCTGCAAGGCTGGTAAGAAACGCGTGATCGTCCTTGATGCACGCTTGAGGGAGGCATTTGTCCACGCCCGTCAGCGGAACGAAAACCTTCGTTCCCACTCCTGTACGGGACGCAGGGATATAGACGCCTTTGTCTCTCAATCCGAGATCGCGAAGAAGGTCTTCGAGTGCGATCGTTGTGCTCAACTGAAAGCGTTCCGCGACAATTTCGCTGATGAATTTCCCCGTGTTAAGAAATATCGTTAGGCCACCGATAAAGAGAGCGGTCACCCCGACCATCATCAGCGCGTTCGACATCGTCGAGGTGTTGTATGAGGGATATGCGATCAGCACCACGATCGTTCCGAGGATGAGCAGAAAAACGCCGGTGGCCCTGAACTCGTTTTTGCGCGTGAGCGATTGACTCTTCTTGAAGGGCGCGTACAGCATCAGTGTCATGAGTTCTCCTTGAGAACCGCGTTTAAGGCGTTGAGTCTATGTTTGCCTGCGTAAAAAATATTTTACCTCGAGTGAGAATTCAATAATATTACGACGAGCGCATATAAAAAAGACGTTGCACTTTCCGGATATTGATTCCCTCGATTGCTACGATTTTCGGCGGTCGAACGGGGATCGCTCTGTCCCTTTATTTTCAGGGTGACCGATTCCTGCTGCAATAGTCCAGCAACTTCAGGCGCAAGCTCGACCGGCCGTCCTTTGTCTCTGCAGCTCGCGTAGGAAGAAAGTGTCTCTGCGGTTTTGCTTCTAGTGGTCGAAAAGCCTGATCTGATACAAATAAGAACGATTTATCCGTCGTGTGTCACTTGCTCGACCGCTCTGTTAGAGACTCAATATGCGCCGGTACATTACGATAAAGAATATAATCAAGTAAATCGCAGCAAGAACGTTCATGTGTTTTCTCCACGCAGCGCGGAAGAAAGAGGGCTCCGTTAGTTGGACAACCGCGAAGAATTCAGCAATCGAAAGGACGAGAAAGATCTCCAGCGCGTAGACGTTTAACAACACCAAAACGAAGATAGTGAAATACGCTAACCCGAACAAACAATAGATAAATCGCTGCGCGTCACTGAGAGTCATTCTGTCTGCCCCCGTCGCTTGGCCACCTAGCATTCTGCGTCCTCGCATATGAAGTACGTATTTCGAGGCTAAGACGGGACTTCTGATACGTCGGCTTGCGGGCTGCCGTTTGAGACAATTTGAAACAGGATCATTTTAGAGCGCCGAGCCACGAGTTGTGCTTTAGTCGTTCGACAAGGAAGCAGACTCACGATTTTTTGATGCAAGCGTCTGTATGAAAACCGCTGCCAAAGCCTAGGGGGGTTTTCGTAATCCGCACTTTGTACTCAAAGAGCATAACCTTCCCTGAAAACCCGTGACCTCCGTCAATGCAGTGGGATGCGTTCCGCTTCGATATCTCGAAGGTGTTTGATGCTTTTGGCCCCGCCTTTCGCGGATCTAAGTCCAATTTCATTTTTAACCCGTCCTAAAACTCTTTCTTATAGTAAAAGTAGAAAAGACATGCGATTCAATAAGATAGGCGCAACAGGGTATAAAAGGCGGGCAATGTAATAAGCTTCAAAACGGCACTCATCGAGTTTGACTCATCGCGCGCGAGAAGGACTAACTTGGCAATTCATAAGGACAGAGAGATGGTAGAGTATGATCCTGAGCAGTATTGGTCTAAAGTTGGACAAGAGATCCAAAAAAGAGATCAGTGCGACGTAGCTGGGTATGATGATCCAGTTTCCCGTTACAGAAGGGACAAATTTCTACAGACGTTCTTGGACACAATCGATTTTCGCGATGCACGCGTGTTGGAGGTCGGTTGCGGCCCCGGCGGCAATTTAAAGCATATAGCGGAACGTCGCGCACCGCAAGCACTGATAGGAGTCGATATCTCACAAACAATGATTAACATAGCCGCGCAAAATGTCGCCGCATACAAAGGAGTTGAACTTTACAGAATTAACGGGAAAAAGTTGCCTTTTGAAGATCAATCTATTGATATCAGCTTTACGGTTACCGTGTTGCAGCATGTCACTGACGAAGAAATGCTCACCGCTCTCGTGCAAGAAATATGCAGAGTAACCAAGACTCAAATTGTGCTCATGGAAGAGATAGGAACGACTAAAGAATTGAGTGCAGAAGGAAGCTTCACCACTAGGCAAGTTGATGCCTATAAAAGTCTGTGTGAAGAGAATGGGTTCAAATTCGCAGACGTGAGTTTCTTAAACACGAAGATTAGTCGATTGTGGCTCCTTTCCGTTATGTATACGCATAAACGATTTGTCAACGCGCGACGTCAAGAAGGAGAGCCAATAAGTCGCGCTCTCAGATTAGTGATCGAATGGCCGATGTTCATCACTTGCTACTTCGATCGAGTTTTTAAAGAAAAGCGAGACTTGGCGAAAATGACTTTAGACCGAGCATAATCCTCCGCTAATGAACAAAAAACCACACATACCGTTTTGCGTCCCATTCTACCCGAGGAGCGTTACTCTATCCGCATAGTAATTACCTTTTCAATCGACATTTTCATAATGATGCTTCCGTCGTTCTTTTTTCTATCGGGCTTAAAATCTGGCTTTTAAAGCGTTACAGAGGGGGGTCCCCTTAATTTCCTTTTTAGAGATATTAGCCCAGACACGTTTATTTCGGATTTCGTTGTGCTCACTTTTGGGTTTTGTGCAAAGAGACCGATAAAGCTAGGGATCAAGATGAGCTAGATATGTCCTTGACAAAGCCATCAATGAAGCCCCTAACAAAATAAGGAATGTCGCGCGCTCGACGCCTTTTTAGGAGAAGCGCAGTATAAAAAAACGGGTAGTAGAACAAAAACGACATGAACTGCAACGTCGTTGCGTACTTTCTCATGTAGATGACTCGATTTCTTTCGAGGTAGTACTGAGAGAATCGCGCGTCCTTCGAAGTTGATGCCATGCCTTTATGCCAGATCTTGCTGTCTAGGTCACATGTGATTCTATAGCCCGCTTTGCTGATTCGAATACACCAGTCAAGCTCTTCTCCGTAAAGGAAATACAGTGGGTCAAGCCCGCCTACCTCTTCAATTATTCTGCGGGGTATCAGAAAACAAGCGCCGGAGATGTAATCAACGGACAACAACTTCTGGGCACTTGAAGAATCAAGAAGATCGTCCGCCTTCTCCCAATTGAGGGCAATCCCTCTGCCTGTCCAGAAGTTAATGCGAGCGCCCGTCGACTCGATGACTTGAGGCGCGTCGTAAAAGCATATCTTAGGTCCTATAGCTCCAATGCTGTCATCCTCTTCCGCGACACGTACGAGCTCTGTAAGAAAATCTTCGTGGACTACCGTATCATTATTCAACAGCAATATGTAATCAGCAGCTGCTTTCAACGCGTAGCGCATACCGATGTTATTGCCCTCTGAATATCCAAAATTCTGCTCGTTCTGAATAATCAATAGCTGCTCGTTCTGAAGGGCTTGAGACACGTGCTCTGTCATTACTTCTTCTCTGCAGACGGACACGCATTCTGCTTGTTCTCTGGCAAGTTGCGTAGCTTTCAAGCCTTGTGGACGACTGCTCTGAGCGAACAAAGACGATTCGATCACTATTTCACCGCGGGCGTAGGCGTTTATTCTTGCAAGCGAATCATCCTGTGAATTATTGTCTACGACGATAACTTGGTAGTTGGGATAGGAAATAGCATAGAGCGATTCCAGGCACTCTATTGTGTCTTTCCAGCCGTTCCAGTTAAGGATAATAATAAAAACTTTGGGCCATCGCATTTCATTCATCGTTTTGTTCATAGAGCAACGGTCAACTGAGCGCTCTCGACTCACTTGGCGTCTCGACTAAGTTGGTTTGAACGCGCAGACAGATAATCTTACAAATTTCAACATTAGCATTTCGCCTCAATTTGATTTGATTGGTTTCTTGTGTGGGGTTTTTCGGGTTGCGGAGAGCACAAGTCTTGATGCAATAATGGGAGCTAAGTGCACGTAAATATGTCTCCCCTAACCCTTTAAGGTGTCCGTTATTCGCCATGCTCATCGATCGCTGAAGACAACTGGCGCAGACTGGCTGCACATCAAATGTGAGAATCTGCAGGGCTGACCCCCAATTGTCAATTTCGCGGAGGCTCCTCGGTACTGAGCCTTGTAAAATTGAATTCAAGTCAAAGGTACACCTGCGCACCTCCGTTGTCATACAGTAAACTGCGAGTCTGGCTTATTTCAGATGTGCTGACATTGGCATATTGCGGGACATCACTAGCAGAGATTTGAGCTATATAGAACTCTTTATTTGCGACGTTAGTGGTTCCCAAAAAGATGTAGTTGTAGGGCAATTCTGCAGAGAAGTTAGTTGAAGGCACCCACAGAGTCCTCACGTTGCTGTCCGGGGTAATGGTCAAGAGCAATGTGTAATGATAGGAATCGGCATACATTTGTGCATTCGGCGGGGTCTCGTTCTGAAGCCACAGCGATGCTGTCGTTTCCATGTCATCGAAAACAGGTGACGCAACCGTTTTGTCGAGCGCTATCGACGTAGGATGGTCGTGAACGACTTCGTAAATCAGCCCGCTGTTGAGCAGTAGAAACACAGCAAGAAAAACAGAGAGACCACGCAACACCCACGTACGCATATTTTCTGATGTAGCTCGCCTGCGGATTGCTATGGCTCTCGCTATTCCGCCGACTGCGAGCGCCCCTATGGGGAATAGGGGCGCGAGAAAAAGTAGCCCGATATGCAACAACCTATCCGTTTGAATTTGGCCAGCTAAAAATGGGAGGGCAATTGCTGCAGCCAAGAGCGCGCAGGCAGGGACGAAAAATGCTGAGATTTCCCTGTTTAGGCGCATCGTTGGTTTAAGCCAGGTCGCTAGCAAACCGATGATGACGAGGCCGATGCTTACCAGGTAAAAGTATTTCGTGACGGCGTGCAACGGGGACGTAGGCTGGCTAACAATGATTGCTGCCCCTTGTGAGGTGCTCGGGCTCAGAAGATCCGAAGAGACATGAGATGAAATATTCTGTGCCAAACCGGAAAGCTTATCTATGGCCGAACCGGCCGAAACGTACGCGTACCACGACAGCACGCAGACAATGAAGTAAGAGCTGCGAGCGACAGTGACAAGTGACTCGCGTGCTATAGCGGATCGGTTGACCGAGCCCCCGGCTTGGTCTTCATTACTTAACAAAGAGATCAGCTTCGCCTTCCATTTTATCAGAGCACCGTTTTTCTGTAGAGAGAGTATCAGCAATGCCGTCACAAGGCAACCAATAAAAATGTAAGAGATCGTGTAATGAGATACGGCAAGCGCGGAGAGAAAGATGATAAACAATCCTGTTTTTATCGTCGCTTCTATTTTTCGATCAACTACGAGCAGCAACGCCAGGACGACAAATATCTCGGCAATTTCTTGCCGCGCCAACCCCGGCATATAAACGAAAAACGAAGTGAGCGACATAATGTAGGCGACAGCTAAAAACGCTACCTTGTCGTCTGTTAGTCTTTTATACACCCAAAACAAGCCCACAGGGACGAGGGAGAACAGCACAGGGTAAACAATCTTAAAAACCCACACGAGTGACAGGTTGGACAACAGAGAGAGAAATGGCGCAAGCATTACTACGCTAAGCACGCCGTTGTAAAGGCTTGGCATGAAAGGGTCCCAAACCGCGTTTTGTAACACTAAGTGGGCATTGAAATACTCGCCTAGAACATCATATCCTGTCAGAAAGTTGGATATCAAAGACCAATAAAACAGTAAAGAGAGAGAGATGGAAAAAACGGCCAGCGGATACACGTGCGTTGGGATCTTCTTAGAGGAGATGAGAACGATGAAAGCGCACGCTATTATCAAAAGTAAAAGCTCGAGAACCAAGTTGATGCTGAAGGCATTCATGACGTAGGCCCCAATTATCGACAGAAATGGCAACAAGATAAAGAACAAGTAGGGCGCAGAAAAGATTTGGGCGCAATCCCATTTCTCAGTGTCTGAGAAGTTCTTGTCCCTAACATAGCTGAGTGCGCCAAATACTGCGACGAAGCCAGCTAGTACCACAGTTACCGGCAACAGGGATATCGGCGCATCGAACCCAAGCACTGGCAACGCCGTATTCATAACTAGGCCGATAAACATCAGTGCCGCAATGCTCAAGCCGGCTGTAAATAACGCGGTTTCAACGCTGCCTAACTTATGAATTCTGAAAGTTCTGAGAAGGAGCAGACCTGGGACAAAAACGAGATAACCAAAGGTGAAGAGCTGCCGCAGAATAGGGACGTGGAACCCCAATACATCGAGCGCAATCAGGACAAAGACAGCGCACTGAAGGACCACCACCGTTAAAAGGAAGCTCCTAATATCCCAGTCGTTCGCCGTGAAAGGGTTCGGAACCTGCATCTGTACTTTTCCTCATTGCGGCTATTTCTAACTGAACGCTTGCTTGCGATTTTGGCTTGATGTGGGCCTCAATTCAACTGGCAGGTACAGTCGACCATAAGCAAGTTGTGCGGTGATCGACGCTGAAGTGACAGCTCTTCGTCATCGAGGGCGTGCCGAAGTACGATGCTTCGTGGTCGTGTCTTTGACGCTCGAGCTTCTTTTAGCCTGCTTTTGCAGAAGTCGGATTTCTTTCTGTATATTTTCTTTAAGGTGCTTGATAATTCAGGCTGTGCGTACCTGGTCGTGAGTGTCTTTGATTTCTCTATAGAGTTGATCTAGCTGTCGTCCAATTCGCTCCCACTCATACTCTCGCTCGACGAGTCGACGGGCATTCAAGCCAATCCTTTTGCGCTCCGATTGATTGTCAGCTAGGCAGCGGATAGCTTCTATGATCTGACCGAGAGTGTCGACGACGATCACGTGTTCATTATCGATGGCACGTATCCCTTCGATTCCCTTCCGTGTTGTGATTATCGGCAGACCTGCATTCATGTAATCAAAGACTTTTAGCTTTGTGCCACCGCCACTTTTCAGAGGTACTACTGCAATATCAGCTATGGAGATGGCGCCGTGCAAGTCCGTAACGAAACCAAATGACCGTAGGTTCGCTCGCTCAAATTTGGGAACCCCGTTTCCATATAGAGCAAACACGATTGACTCGTCAGTTTCAAACATTGGAGCTATTTCGTTACTGATTATGTCGATTGCTTCTCGATTTGGGGGGTGGAAGAAGGACCCGTGAAATACGACAATCACGGAATTAGGAGTGAACCCCATTTGCGCTTTTATGCCCTTTTTTGCTTTGTGATCAAGCAGATCGTGAAGTTCGCAACCGCTTGGAACTACGGTTAAGCGTTCTTTGTCAAGGCTGTATTTTCCGCGAAAAAATTCCTTATCTTCTTCACTGACCGCTACAATATGACTTGCAACGTATTTTGCCGTAATTTTTTCTAACAAGGCGATGTAGGGTGGGATTATTTTCCGTTCAAGTCGGGAGAACTTTGTGACTTGTGATATGACGTCGCGAGCAAACTTCGAGTCAACGTTTTGCGGCGTGTACACGATAGGCACGTTAATTCCAGCAAGTGCACTCGCTAGTTTCACCGCCACGGCTCCGCTGGAATATTCAATTGTAATTAGGTCTACGTGCTCTTTTTGCAGGATCAGTAATAGCGTGCGCACGAACCAGATATCTAAATCTTTAAAAAGGCTCCAGCCTCTGTGAAATAGTCGGTAATTGGGGTGCGTATAGATCTTTGCTAGAGCAGGGTCTTTTGCGTCGAGGAACTCTTGGGGTTCGAGGACGATAACGCGATTTCCGTGTTTTTTCAGTGCTTGAACGAGGTGAAAATATCTGTCTTGCCCGCCACTTATCGGTCTATTTAGCCCAGCGAGAATCGAAACTGAAAGAATATCCATATTTTCCACACTTTTAATTGGCCCGACTGCATCACAAGATTCGTAGATTCTTTGCTCATGTTCGCTTCAATTCTCGATCGTGCTCCACGAACAACGACATTCAACGCTGTCTTCGCTACCGAGCTGAAATGGCTTGGAGGTCGATATCGCGCGCGGCATTGCTTTTTTATGTGGTGCATAAATAAGATCCTCAACAAAAGATAATCAAATTAGGCCGTCCTGATCTTTTTTAAGCAAAATGTCGCTTCATCTCCCTCTCCGGTTCTATTCAACTGCTTGGCAAGCTTTTTAAACTTCCTAATCTGCTTCGCATCAAAGATGCTCTTAGTTGGATTCACATAGTACGATTCTGTTGAAAAAAGTGGAACCTTTTCCAAATATTGTTCGCTCCCAACGAATTGGAGTATCTCTGAGTCAAATATTACATCTTCTATACTCAAATCTGTTTTTTTTTAGCAACAAATCAAAGCTTTTGATAGTATGAATCACGCAATGACGGGGGGCGTCTATTTGTACCCAGTTGGTACCGTAACGGTCCCAAATATATTCCGTTTTGAGAGGCATTCTAACTAGACAAACTCCATTTTTGTTCAGTAACGCTGAAGTCTTTCGAAGAGCTGCGAACTGATCAAGTATATGCTCTAAAGAGTCTCGAAATATGATCACGTCAAATTTATCGTCTCCAAGATCTTCAATGGCTTTATTTAGTATTTTCACCCCAGAGCCAAGGTATTTTTGTGCGTAAGGATCAATACCTGTCAGATCGGTAAATCCTCGATCCTGTAGAAAATCAAGCAACGCGCCAGCGCCGCATCCAACGTCAAGCACCCTGGAGTCTGGTCTTACTTGAGCATTGCCCATTAGACTGCATATGGAGTCCGCAGCAACAACTGCTTTAATTAATCTCCCCGTAAAACCTTTCTTAAAAAGCGCGTACTGATCTCTTTTTTTTTCTAGAGCTACTTTGGCAAAATTAGAATGCCCGTGGTGTTTCACTTTCCGAAATGAGTAATAGTCTGGGGGATAAAAATTCTTCACGTCTCTTGGTGGATCAACGAGTTGAAGAGATCGACAGTCTGAGCACTCAAGATAAGTGAAGAGTCTCCCAAGCCCAAACATCATATCTCTGACTTGATGTATCTCGTTTTTGTCCGAATTGCTGCAGATCTCACAAATCATGTCAGATTTCTTAATTCGCCAGTATGCGTTCCTATTGCACCCGATTTTTCGGACAGCATTCCAAACCGCTCGATCATTTCTGACTTAGCTCAATGCGTGCATGCTTTGCGCAACGGTTTTCCCATGGAATTGCAAAGTTGCTGTAACTTCTTATTTCGTCTCCGTCTATCCTTGTCCGGCCATAATAATCCGCCATGATAATTCTTGCTTTTAGCGACTGGGGGGCAAGCAGCCGCAGAACATATCACTTGTGCTAGCGCGTGTGATCGAATCATCTTTGCGAGGACCAAACAAATTGCTCATCAGTATTCTAGCACGTTTTTATACACGCGCAAGTAATCATCGGCAACTTTGTCCCAAGTTCGTATTTTGTCGCTGAAAGGTCCGACGTTGATCGTGCCTTCGTGTATTCTCAGAATCAATTCAGCAACTTCCATTGGATCGGGGGGGTAGTCCACACCAAGGCAGCCTGGCTCATTTGTGAACTCTTCAAGGGCTGTGCCTCTTGTGACAATTGTTGGCACCCCCCTTGAAAGGGCTTCGGCGATTATTATTCCATATCCCTCTGTCTTAGACAACAAGAGTAACATACCGGCACGCTCTAGTTC
This sequence comes from Methanobacteriota archaeon, assembly GCA_963720465.1. Classification (GTDB taxonomy): domain Archaea; phylum Halobacteriota; class Bog-38; order Methanoflorentales; family Methanoflorentaceae; genus Methanoflorens. The sequence goes on along the minus strand of OY970393.1, from coordinate 1,433,215 downwards.
AGCTAGTAGCTCATCGTGTGGCATGAATGGTTTCCATTCTATGAAGTCACAGACTCCTAAGTTTTTTGAAAGAGCTACAAGCCTTGGCCGGTAATCGCCGTCGCCTATGATTGTCAGCTTGACGTTGGTTAGAGATCTTTTGTGAACCAGTTCGTGCAGGGCTCTAATAATATACTGCACTCCTTTGTACTCTAAGAGATAGCCAGCGTAAAGGATGTCGATTGTATCCATCCTTTTTCTGCGTAATAGTTTCCGAGCATCAATTCTGTCTACACCGTGAGGTATCACCGTTATCTTCTGAACGGGGCAGTGAAATACTCTTTGGATGTTGTTTGCCTCGAAATTAGAGATCGAAATGACGCGATCCGTTATCTCAAAGAAGCTTGGTCCGACGAGGGCGTCGTACACTTTTGAAAAATGCTTGCCACTAAAAGTATTATGGTTTAAAGGATCGTAGTGGGGATTAAATACGACGGGGGTCGTGACGCGCATGAGTTTCTTTAGAAGGAACCCTATTTCAGGGGACAGCAAAGAGCCGTAGCCATGTATGTTGACGACATCTGGCGCGAAAAGAGCCAAGCACTGCTTCAACTGAGTGTACATTTTGTGATTGAATTGGTGGAAAAACCTGCTAAATGGAGAATTAACACGAATGACCGTAAAACCGCAGTTCAATTCCTCATTTTTGAGCTGTAGAGGATTTCCTTGAACCACAGCTACTTTGTGACCTTTTTCGACAAACCGTGTGGCGAGCTGCGTTATCGTCGTGTTGATTCCGCCAGCAGATAAAGTCTCCATGGGGTTTGTCAACAGAATATTCATTGTGGCGCACCGCTCATCTTTTAGCTTTAAGTATCATCCTGTTTCAACGTATTGCTTCGAGATTTTTTTTTAGCAAAGCTTGATCATAGCGTGTGGCGCTATCTCGTCGCATAAGCGTGTGCTTGCGCGCAAAACGAACTCGCTACTGCAACTCATGTGTGGTGAGGTTGGAATTTTTTCTAAACGTGTGAATCGTTCAGGGGGACGTCTACTTCATCTGGGGCGAGGGTTAGAGCTCATCGATCCATAGGCAAGGCATGTCCGCCCATTTTCCCACGTGCTTCAAAACCCAGCTGAACAGTCTATCTCCGCTCGCCAGGCTCGCACTGTCCTTCTCCGATAGCTGCTCAAAGAAAACGTCATATTGATCAGCGACGCTGTTCCACGAATAGGCCGCCGCTCGCTCGAACGCTTTCCCGCGAAGCAGCGATGAGTCGTCTTCGTTTTGTTCAGTTGAGGCGACGAGGTTGCTCACATCAGCGCGACTAGAGAAGTAATGTGCAAAGGGGCCGCACACTTCCTTGTTAAAAGGATTTTCGTGGGCGATAATGAGATTGCGTGACGCCATTGCCTCCAAGAGACTCGGATTGGTGCCGCCAACGGAGTGGCCGTGTATGCACGCAAGGCAGTGTTGGCGCAGCATGCTGAGGGTTCCCGCATCGTAGATCGCGCCCAAAAAGTGTACCTTTGCCGAGCTGCCGTTCGATGCCCCCCTATAGACTTGGGTCTTATAGCGCTGACTCGTGAAATCACCAACGACCAATAAGGGGTACTGCGGGTGTGCTTCAACGAATCCTTGGACGATCAGATCGATGTTGTTTTCAGGCTCCAGACGCGCTACCAACAACCAGTACTTGCTAGGTTCTATGGCTCCGTCGTTGAGCTGCTCAGAGATGTACTGGCCCAGTTTGGCCTTGTCCCATGCTCGTGGTTGCTGATAGGCAACTCCGTATGGAATGTAACAGATCTTGGAATGGTGTCGGGCGCTGATAAACCGCCTGAGCCCTTCATTGTCGATTATGATCTTCGAGGCGAGATTGAGTGAAACGGCAAAGTAGAGCACAATGATGCTTCGTTCCACTGTGTTGTATTTAGCGCGCTCCCATTCTAGCCCGTCGGTGTTGACGACAACGTGCTTCCCGAACAGTCTGGGAAAAAGCAGAGCGACTCCGCCGTAGATGCCGAGCACGTAAACCACATCACAAACCGCCGCATATTTGAGAATAAAAAAGAGATCGTAAAGAAGCTCGAACGCTTTTCGCAAGGTGTAGTTGGACGGGGGTTTGAGCGCGAAGTAATCGAGTTTCGCCCCTTTGTGGTCAGTGACGAGCTCTCCGTTTGTGGGTCTCTCACAGCTGCAGCGAACCGCGTACCCTTTCTGCACGAGCCGTGGTACAAGATCTGCAAGCATTCGCTCATACCCGCCATAATTGTTTATGCCTCGCGCACCAACGATCCCAACTGTCCTGCGACGCATATCACTCACGGCGCAGCACACGCATCTGTCCGCTATCCGCCGTATCGGCGCCTTCCGCGCTTGATCGTGCGCCGCGCTCTTTTGGTCGCAAACGTCGTTTGCACAAAAAAAGGCCTATCTTCAAGCCATCCCTTAGGGAAGCCAGCTTGGGGCGATCGTGCCTTGCGCGGTAGGTGATCGGGATTTCCGCGATGCTGGACCCTTTGAACACGCATTCCGCAAACATGTCAGCTTCAAGTTCGAAGCCGTGTGCAGCGAGCTCGAGCCGCCGAATCGCGTCGCGTCGAAAGCCCCATAAGCCGGTGCAGACGTCGCTGATCTTCGCGTCAAAAAGCAGCCGGGCGAGCAGCGTGAGGAGGGTATTTCCGACGATGTTCACCCGCGTCATCGCCCCGGGATCAATCCTCCCCTTTAGTCGTGAGCCGACGACGACGTCGTGCGTGTGCAAGAGGCAGACGATCTCCGTAGCCACGTTAATCGGGTACGTGTCGTCCCCGTCGACCATAATCACGTAGTCAGCGTTAATGGACTTAAATGCCGTTTGAACGGCTGAACCTTTCCCTTTCCGCTCTTCGAGTATGAGTTGGGCACCCTTTTCGACGGCGATCTCCCTCGTGGCGTCAGTCGATCGCCCGTCGATTACGTACACGGCAGTTTTGAGCCCGTTCTTTAAGAGGTCGGCAACAGGCACGTCATCAATGACTTTGCCGATTGAGCATTCCTCGTTTAACGTCGGAATGACAACCGCTACTGTTTCCGTCGCCTCATCTGTTCGCTGATCGAGCGATATCATCTGTGGCATCGGCGATTCCCCCTTTGAGCAAGCCGATTTGCTCGTCGGTTGCTCAGTTTAGCAGCGTCAAACTCGGTGCGATCTTCACTTTGAATTCGGACCACAGCTGCGAAGATTTTGCCGCGCTAATGTATCACAACTTAACTATTGTTAATGTATTTAAAAGTTGTTATTATTTATTAATAATTTTAATTCTTATCAACAATGATACCACAAATGCCAAAAGTTAACCGCTGCTGTTTGCAACTTTTGTGTTATTATCCTCAGTTATCCCCCTTGATCAAGCCGTTTTTTTCGTCAGTTGCCTAATCACTAACATCAAACGGCGCAACCTCTTGAAACCGCTGGCAGAAATGCTGTTCAGCACGTTTCGGGCTCTTTTCTGGCTCAAATATTTCTTAATCAAAAACATACCGATCCGCAACCCGTCTCTGACAGACGACAGCTTGGCCGGATTTTCTCGTCGTGCACGGTAATTGATGGGGATTTCCGCTATATGAAACCCGTTGCGCGTACATTCGGCAAGCATGTCTACTTCAATTGCAAACCCCTCAGCAGAGAGCTCTAAACCTCTGATTGCTTGGCCTCGATAGCCCCATAGCCCACTGCAGACGTCGCTAATCTGCACATTGAAAAGCAGCCGAGCAAGGAGCGTGAGGAGTTTGTTCCCCACGACGTTTAGCATGGTCATGGCTCCCGGCTCAATGGTACCCTTGAGTCGCGATCCGATGACGACGTCGTATTTCTTGAGCAGGCGGGTCATCTCCGTCGCCAGTTCGATCGGGTACGTGTCGTCCCCGTCAACCATAATCGCGTAGTCAGCGTTAATGGACTTAAATGCCGTTTGAACGGCTGAACCTTTCCCTTTCCGCTCTTCGAGTATGAGTTGGGCACCCTTTTCGACGGCGATCTCCCTCGTGGCGTCAGTCGATCGCCCGTCGATTACGTACACGGCAGTTTTGAGCCCGTTGTTCAAGAGGTCGGCAATAGGCACGCTGTCGATGACCTTGCCGATTGAGCGCTCCTCGTTTAACGTCGGGATGACGACAGCTACTGTATCCATCGCTTCGTCTCCATCGTTCGATATCATCCGTAGCATCGGTACGACGACCTGCTGAAAGCTTATATCTCCCCCTTCGCACATCGCCGATTGTCGATAGACGACAATATTGTCACTCAGCTGCAATATTGTCACCTTCTTGCAGTAAATCCTATGAACGACCCGTTATTCCGCTGTATATAAATGCGTGTGACACCCGAGTGTTACACTGTATTTCTTGTTTTATGCCGCGACTCGTGCGGAGAGCACCGGAGGCGCATATCGCCGTGCATACGTCGCTGATGTGCACACCAAACAGCGCGAAGAGCAAAGCATGGCGTTCCCCAGGACGTTCAGTCTCGTCATGGCTCGCGGCTCAATGGTGCCCTTGAGTCGTGATTCGATGACGACATCGTGTGTCTGCAGCAGGCGGGTCATCTCCGTCGCCAGTTCGATCGGGTACGTATCGTCCCGGTCAACCATAATCGCGTAGTCGGCACTGATAGACTTAAACGCCGTTTGAATTGCCTGACCCTTTCCCTGCCGCTCTTCGAGTATGAGTTGGGCACCCTTTTTGACTGCGATCTCCCTCGTGTTATCGGTGGATTGCCCATCGATCACGTACACGGCAGCTCGAACCCACTCTGCAAGAGATCGGCAACAGGCACCCCGTCGATAACCTTGCCGATAGAGCGCTTCTCGTTTAACGTCGGAATGATGACAGCCACGGTCTCCATCCATCGCCTCGCTTGTTCGCCGTATCTCGTTGTCCATAGGCACTGGCGATCTCCTCTTTTGTCACGCCTGATTTGCTCGTCCGTTGCCCCGTTCAGTAGCGTCAAATCGTCCAATTCGTTAAAAGTTAACTAACAAAGACAATTTCAGTTACTTACGCGATGCGATGCCTTCCGTGGGAAAGGCAGTGAATATCGAGTCAGAAAACACAACGTTAGACAGAACGCCACGATCGAAGGATGCTTGCAGCAGTTTGCAAGTGCATACTAGCGGAGAGCACCAGGTCGCGCCAGTCTCCCGCTTATGCGCTCAATACTCAGTAGCGCGCGCGGTCAAAAAAAGAAGGTACTTCTGTGAGCCTGTGGTAACCGGTAGTGCCGCAGCACGGCAACGCTTTCGGACAATCAATCCCGCAATGATCCAATAATACTTTAAAAGTGACTAATCAGCTAACTGTCGCAAGGAGGGTTCTCGTTTTGAGCTAGTTAAATGGGCCTTGACGCGGTGAATCTGCTAGGAGCCTAATCGAGCATCGACTCGCCACCCGCTCTTCGTGTTACGAGGTACAAGAGTCACGCGACAATAAGCACTAGTAATAGCGGCCCCTCGTTTAATCAGCGTGGCGTGACCGTTTTCGTCCATTGCCGCTTTCTTCGGGCTCAAGCAACAGCGTAGTATCGCCCCCCTGCTGCGCCAGTTGGGAGAATGGATGGAGATCGGGCGACGTTCTCGTGGCCTTCGCGTCGCGGAGCTCCTCCTCACTGCGGATGTCACTGCGGATGCGGGGCTCAGGGAACTCTTTGGCAAGCTCCGTGCGTGTCTTCCGCTCCAGCTCCAGGAGCTTCTCCGTCGAGAGATCGGAAAAGTCACGTTTTTCCAGCTCGACCGTGATCTTCTCGAGCCTCGCGCTCAGGCGCTCTATGCGCGCTTGCGTCGTCATCCAGCAGGCCTCGCGCAAAGCGTCGAGTTCCATCGCCTTCAGGTTTTCGACTTCCTCATGGTGCTCGTTGAGCCAATTCGCCACCGTCTGTCTCCGCACGCCGACCGTAGCCGCAATAGTTGCAAGTGATTTGTCCTGCGCACGCAGTTTGAAGCACTTAAGCTTCGTCTCTATGTCCTTCATGGCACACCCCACTCATTGTTTCGCTGTGGGTGCATCACGTCCTTGCGCCACCAGATTAAGTCACATCCAGCATTCCCCTTGGCGATGCGGGATGCAGCGTCGCTATCGACGAATGCGAGTCTGAGAACGCACGTTCGAATGTTGTTCATATACCTCTTTAGCTCCTGCGAGCAGAGGCCAAGCGTTTATAGTCCGCCTGATGACGGCGTGATCAGCGTTGGCTGTGCAGCGTGGGCACCAGGATCAGCGACATCCACTCTCGACAGAGAGTCGCAAATGGCGCTTGAGAGCTCCGTAGTCCACGTGTTCCATCGTAGTGAATTGTTGCCTCTTTGTGTTAGGCCCTGCTGCCGGAAGTCAATGATGCTACACATGCTTACACGATGCGCCTGTCGAGTTTCTCGAACCACTGCTCAATTTCTTTCGTATTCCCATTAGCTGCACAGCATACCAACCTTTTGTGAAGCGCGAAAGTGTTACACATCCGCGGTATCGCATCGAACACATCCTGTGTGCCTCAAAGCTACTTCGCACTAGCAGAGTGCGCTGAGAGTTGCCGCAGGTGTGCTCGCGTTGCATAACGCCCCTCGACAGACGACCAATATTAAAATTTACATTAATTTATAAAAATATGTTAATAATAAACAATGCTTGATAAGGAGTCGAGCGTAAGAAAGGCAAGACTGTTGCCCCCTCGCACTCAACCGATGCCCACTAAACGTGATTGCGAGAGGCAGAAGGTGGTTACATTTTGGTGCGCTTTTGGTGCGGTTTTTCCTTCAGCCCGTATCGCGAGTGTATGGATTTTGCACGCCGCCTTCAACGGTTTGACTGGGGGTCAACTCTTTAGCCAAATCGGCTGCGAGAACATGGCTGAGCACGAGCACAGCCCCCCGTAAAAGCACGCGTCTGTGTGAGCACCCAAAGATGCCGAATCGCCTTAACCACATCGTGGTGACCGCAGCACGAAAGCTGGTCTCTTGGCGCAAAAGGTTTTAATGCAGGTCAGCCGAAAACGACTACTGTGATGACATCAGAAACGAAGCAAACCGTGAACGTGTACACGCTGCCCGTCTGTCCCAACTGCAGTGTCCTGAAGAAGTCCCTTATGGAACACGGCATCTCCTTTGAGGAACACGATTTGGACTCGCCGCAGTCGCGGACGACCCTCCTCATGCAAGGGGTCTTTACGACGGTCGCGCCAGTGCTCCAGGTGAGGGACACCTTCTTAACGTTCGATGATCTTTTTCACGGCGATGAGCTCAACCTCGATCTGATCTTGAGCCTTTTGCGCTGCTAGAAACCCGTCTGGCGCGTTTGTCATTGGCAAGCGGCACGGGTCAGCGGGTCGAACGGCCTAAAAAAATTGCGTTGCCCATCTATACTCTCCTTGTTCTTTGAGAGCAGTGCTTATCATCTTAACAACTGATATTGCTTAAGGGCCGAAACCAAAGTCGTTACAAAAACGAGTACACAAAAAAGAATACTGGGGGGAGACGAAGGGCTTCAGCAAAAGGTTGTGACACGCTAAAGCCGTTCATCTGCGATGCGAGTACTGCCCACCTCCCTTAATTCTTTTTCGATTTGGTGCGGCCCAACGGGAGGGATGATGGCGCAGATACACGCAAAACGACACGTCAGGCTCGCGCTGTTCGGGTGCGTGCGCTGCAGACGCTTTTTGTTCGCGCCGAGCTGGTACGAGCTCGACCGCGACGTGGCGGTGTGCGCGTGTGGAGCGTCGCGCTACAAGAAAACGAACGTGCGCGCTCCCCGTCACATCCAGGAGTTTTGGGACGCTCAGCGTACGGCAGCCTACTCGTCGTACCGGCGGCGGCTGAAGCGCCACGCGTTGCCGTCCCTTCGCGCGGCGCGTGTTGCCGGTGACGCTCTCGGCTGGCGCGAGATAAATGTCGGCGATACGGGCATAAGCGCGGCTAATCTTGATGGCGCAGCACGGACGGTCGTTGACCCCGATGGCGCTAAGCTGGCGAGCATCCAAAGACAAGCGGCCTCAATAATGCACGCTTGCCGTTCAGTGCTTATTTCTGGGTTTAGCCTCGTTGCTGACGTCGAACGCGAAAACAGGCGAAAAACGAAGCACCCCCCATAGAAGGCGTGCCAACAGTCAGAGTGCTACGTTGTATACAGCGTGAGGCAGCGTGTAAGCTTTTTCTCGACTAGCCTCAAGCGGCCGAAGTCGCGCATCCTTTTTTTTGACGCGAGCGAGAACTCGTTCAAAGTGCGTAAGCCGAAGAGGAGCACGCCGGTCTCGCAGTGCCTGCCCCGCTTCGACATGCGCCTGCGTGCCTAAGCGGAGCAAATCCCAACATTGATTTACTATCGCATCGTAAGGAATAGTGTAATAAATATCGAACTATTACACCGTTTGCAGGAGTCACATTCGACGGAAGTTAACGCCCGTCGTGCATCGATAGACGCCTTTCATTTGCACGAATGCTCGTCAATCCGACTACGAATATGACATTTATCACCGACAGAGTCGAATGCGTTTCCACTCCTGATATAATCGTTATAGAGAAGGTGGGCGAATGGCCATATCCACACGAAAGAGAAATCACTCCCCGAAGAAGTCATTGCTCCCGATGCTTCAGCCCCGGACCCTCCAGACGACGCTCCTTGGCGAACAAGCCGAGGAGATGCCCAACGTCAGGACCAGTGACGGGTTTATCCTGCCGTGGAACAGCGAAGCGATCGTAAAGCAACTCGTTCAAGAAACGGCCCTGGCGCAGACGTTCTATGGAAAGCGGGGCATGAAGCGGCCCGAGGCGCGGCGCATCGCTGAAGTCGTTGAGAAGAAGATCAAGCGAATGGACGTCCACGAGCTGAGCGGCCCGCTCATTCGCGAGTTCGTGAACGTCGTCCTGCTCGAGGAGGGGTTTGGCGACTGGGCGCGCGCCTGTTCGCGTGTGGGGACGTCACTGTACGACGCCTACCGCATCGACCACGGCGAGGGGTTCGAGGCGAAGGAGAACTCCAACTTAACCGCAAACCCGGAGACGTCAGCCAAGAAGAAACACGACAAGCTGAGCAAGCAACAGGTGCTGCTCATGCTCCCGCAGAGCATCGGGGACGCCCACCGGTCGGGCGACTTTCACATTCACGACATGGAGTACGCGAACGTACGGCCGTTCTGTGCCGACTATGACCTGCGGTACTTCCTTTACTACGGTCTGATGCCCGACGGCACCGGAGCACACGCCTCCGTCGCCGGTCCTGCGAAGAGCCCTGAGGTCGCTATACTGCACGCGGTCAAGGCACTCGCCGCCGGACAGACGAACTGCGCGGGCGGGCAGGGCTTCTACAACTTCTTAACGTTTTTGGCTCCCCATCTCGAGCACCTCGACTATACCCAGATCAAGCAGCTTATGCAAGAGACGGTCTACGAGCTCACGCAAGTGTTCATCGCACGTGGCGGGCAGATGGTCTTCAGCAGCCTACAACTCACCCCTGGCGTCCCTGAGCTGTGGAAGGACAAGCCTATCGTCCTTCACGGAAAGGTCTGGGACGGCACGCAGGCGCCGCTGCGGACCTACGGCGAGTTTGAACGGGAGGTGCGTCTCGCCTTCAAGGCTATCATGGAAGTTATGACTAAGGGGGACAACTGGGGCAAGCCCTTTAACTTCCCGAAGCCCGAGGTGGCGATCGAGCCCTCATTCATCGTGCCGCGCACCGAGGACCTTTACTACGGCCACCCTGAGATCCCCACCCTTGAGGACAACTACCAGGCCGCGTTCACGCTCTCGGCCGAGTTCGGCTCGACCTACTTCGACAACATGATCCCCGAGTACCGTGGCGCGGGGAAGGGCGTCTCCTGCTACCAGTGCTGCGCGTATATGTTCAAGGTCGATCGAGACGAGGACCAGCACTTTGAGGACAAGCTCTACTTCAGAGACGGCGCCCACTTCTCGATGGGCTCGTGGCACGTCGTCACGCTCAACGTCCCGCGCGCGGCGTATCGCGCCGAACACGACACTGAGGCCTTTATCGATAACCTCAAGAACCTCGTCGACTGTGCCGTCGAGTTCTTCAAGATCAAGCGCAAGTGGATGGAACCGCTCCTCGCGGGCAATCGCCTCCCCTTCCTGCAACAGCACCCGCGCGACCCGAATACGGGCGAGCGCGGGCCCCAGCTCTACGACTTTGACAGCCTCGTCTATACCATCGGCGTAGTCGGGGTGAATGACGCGGTCAAGTACCACACGGGGTCTGCCATACACGAGGATCCCGCCGCGTGGGAACTCGCGATACGCGCCATGATGGAGCTTCAGGCGTACTGTCGACAGGTTGGCAACGAAAACGGCATCAAGATCGCCCTCGCGCGGACGCCCGCAGAATCGTGTGCGCAGCGGCTCGCCGTTGCTGATCTGCTCAACCCTGAGTTCACCGACAAGTGCCGCCGCGTCGTGGAGGGGAACGTCTCCGAGGCAATCAAGCGGTATATAAAGTCGAAGTCGCGCGATCTGCCGATCTATTACTCTAACGGCACACACATCCCGGTGAGCGCTGATATCGACCTCTTCGATCGGCTTCGCTACGAACAGGTCTTTTACCACTGCTTTGACGGTGGGGATCTGACGCACGTGTTCCTTGGCGAGTCGAAGCCCGACCCTGAAGGGCTTATGGAGCTCTGTCTGAACATCGTCAAGAATACGCAGATCGGGTACTTCGCGCCGGGGCGGGATTTGACGCTGTGCCTCGATGACTCGCACGTCGAAGGAGGCATCCACGAAGAGTGTGCCAACTGTGGTTCGCCCAACGTGGAACACATCGCCCGCGTCACCGGGTACATGAGCGCCGTATCAAGCTGGAACGAAGGCAAGAAGCAGGAGCTCAAAGACCGGCATCGCGTCTCTCTCGGGCGTACCGTCTGATCCGCGTTTGGGAAGCCGTTGCCCCGCGCAACCTTGTAGACAAGGTCGCGTTGCACGACGGCTCCGCTATCGCCGTTTAGCGCGTAAAAAATGCCCGCTGCAGGCGCTTCCGCGCTAAAGGGAGCCCTCACTAGCCTTTCAAAGTCGGCAACGCTACACCGTCGTAAAAACGCAGTGATTGACGTATCGCGTCGGCTAACCGGCGATTATGGAGCTCAGTACTTCTTTCGTCTCGTTAAGAAGTTCTTTCACCGCTCGGGCGCGTTCGACATATCCTGGCATGGAGCTGACCAGCCCCTCACGAGCGTCGGCCTTCAGGAAGGCGTCGGGTATTATGTTGATTTTCGCTGGTAGCCCTTCCAAGTATGCCTCCATCGTCTGCATTTGTTCGACGGCGACGTCAGCGCTTTCTACGAGCGGGGTTGCCGCGTCTTTGAGAGCTGCCGTCGCTTCAGCGACGTTGCCGTCGTCATCCAGCGCCTCAGCAACGCGTCGCGCCTCATCATATATAGCGCCGTAGCGCGCGCCGAGCCGCTCCAGGAACGTCGTCCATTCGTCGGCGCTCATGCCGCTGTTTGCCTGCAAGTCACGCCTCACAAGGGGCCGCGCGACGGCGGGCAGATCTTCGACCACTGCGCTAAAATCATCAATGCTGCGTGAAAACGCGGCGACGCTGTCCTTCGCGGTTTCACACGTCTTTATGAGGCGTTCTACCTCTTCTTTTTGCGGCATGGTTTGACTATCCATCCGTCAGATGTTCATCAGTTTTTCTTTCTTTTCGGCTGACAGTTTCTTCCGGCCGCCCATCTGTGATTCAACCATATCCCACAAACGGAGCATAAGTTCTGCAAGCGCTTCGCCGAGCTTGTTTGACTTGAACTCGTGAATATGTATGCCGCCGGGACCAGGCACGTCCTTTTCAAGGATGACGATTGCTACCGGGCCGATTGTTCCGCCGAGTCCAAACGCGACGGCGTCGTTCGTTCGTCCTTCGCGGCCGCCACCGCCTCCACCGCCGCCCGTTCCAAAGTTGAACTGGTAGATGGGGACGGCGACTTTGTCACCAAATTCGACGGCCTTGCCCAGCGACTCAACGCCACTGAAAATGGACTGCAAGTTGGCGAGGACCTCGCTTATAGTTGCGTTGCTATCCTCCACATAGATCACCATACGGTAATAAAGAGAGCTCGTAATAACTCTTTTGCTAAAATAAGGCTCAAGCGCCATCGAACTTCCGCGCTTACGCCGGCCAGGTCGCTCACAAGTCAATCGACGAGCCGGAACCGACGATGAGGCGGTAGCCCTTCGGCAGCTTCTGATCGGTCGATCGTATCCGCGTCTTGTCGCCGATCAAACTCTCGACGATCGTTTCTTTACACGTGATGACGCTATCACCGATGACGATCGAATCTTCGATGTGCGCTCCCGAAACGTGCGTGTTATCGCCGATTGATGTGTACGGGCCGATGTACGTCCCCGCGTCGATCGTGCAGTTTTCCCCGATGATGGCCGGGCCGGACACCACGCTCCCCGGTTTCAGCACTGAGCCCCGGCCGATCGATACCCGGCCCTTGACCACGGCACCGCCGTCGACGGCGCCCTCGACGCACGGAACGAGATCGTCGAGGAGGAGCCGATTGACCTCGAGGATATCCTCGGGCATGCCGGTATCCTTCCACCACCCCTGGATGACGTGGTGCTTCACGATGTAGTGGGTATCGATGAGCTTTTGTATGGCGTCGGTGATTTCAAGCTCGTCTCGCCACGACGGTTCGATCTGTCTGATCGCATCGAATATCGGGGTAGTAAAAAGGTAGACGCCCACGAGCGCAAGATTGCTTTTGGGCACTTTAGGCTTCTCAACGAGCTGTATAAGTCGACCGCTCGCTTCGTCAAGCTCGGCGACGCCGTACCGTTGGGGGTCGGAGACGCTTTGGAGTGCAATCACGGCGTCGCACGCTCCCTCATCGAACTCAGCGACCAGCGGAGCAATCCCGTGGCGGAGGATGTTGTCGCCGAGGTAGACGACGAACGGATCATGACCCATAAAGTCCTCGGCACACGCGACCGCGTGCGCGATCCCGAGCGGCGCCCCTTGGTCGATGTAGGAGACGTTCACGCCACACTGCGAACCGTCACCGATCCGCTCGATGACTTGTTCCCTTCCGTTGAGGCCAAGAATGACTGCAATGTCGGTGATACCGGCCCTTTGCAGATCTTCAAGCGCGTAAATGAGCACTGGCTTGTTCGCGACGGGGATGAGCTGTTTGGGGCCGCTGTGAGTCAGCGGACGGAGCCTCGTGCCACTACCTCCTGAGAGCAATAACCCTTTCATCGCCATTCATCCTGCAGAAGGGTGAGCCCCTCGCGTACGTTCGCAAGGCGCATTCCCAGGGCGCGTTCGGCTTTTTCAACGCTGAGCGAGGAGTTCATCGGCCGTCGCGCCCGCTGCCGCAATGTGTCTGTGGTGGTCACGTTAATAAGCGTTTCATTGAGCCCAAACACGTCCGCGATCGCGCAGGCAAAGTCGTAGCGATTGACTTGTTCGCGGCCTGAAACGTGATAGACGCCTGTCAGGCCAAGCTCACACATTCGCAGCAGAGCACGTGCGCAGTTCCCGACATAGGTCGGCGTGTTGTACTGATCATTGACCACATTTATCGGCGCGTTCGCGCGCAGCGAATCGACAACCCACGTTACGAAGTTCGGTCGGTCGGGCCCGTAGAGCACGCACACGCGGGCGACGGCGTTGCCACTGTGCGCTAGGGTGAATCGTTCGCCGGCGAGTTTAGACTCGCCATAGACGTTTATGGGGTGAGTCGGGTGGTCCTCTGAATAGGGGCCATCCTCTCCATCAAAGACGAAATCAGTCGAAATGTACACTACGTGCGCGCCTTGTTCGTTGCACGCATCAACGACGTGCTTAGTGCCAAGAGCGTTTACGTCCCACGCGCGCTGTGGTTCGACTTCGCACGCGTCGACGTTGGTAAACGCCGCGGTGTGTATAACATAGTCGGGGGCAGCGTCCTTTATGGCTGTGCGGACCTGCTCTTGCTGAGTGATATCCATCTGGATGCCGCCGTGCAGCGGACGGCTGTTGTATGCCGCGACGCTGGTCGTGCCTTGTTTCGACGCCTCCCTAAGGAGGGCGCTGCCGAGTAGGCCGCTTGCGCCGGTAACGAGTACTTTCATGGCTGCGTTCTGATCCTGCGAGCGTGCGTTCGCGTCGTACGCTCCACTCTCGCAGCGTCTAATAAAGGTTTCTAGTGCGAACAGGCGTGCTATGTGCGTCCCTGAGAACGACCGGCATGCTATCGACTGTCACGTCGTCGTTGTTTCGTGTCGCCGCGGACTGCACCTGTCCTACCACACTCGGTCACGCCCGTCGTGCGTTCGTCTCTCCCGTCCTAACGCGGCAAACAAAGAAATACTTGCACGCACAACGTAGAAGAGAAATGCGCGCGCAAATGAAGCGCGTGAGCGAAGCCATGCCCGTGCCAGTCACCGAACTAAACACGTCAACGTGCATCTGTGGCGAATGCCCTACGTCGTATTTCAGCCATAGAAGTGGCATCTTTTTCTGCGCTTCGGGCATCAGTGACGTGGAGTACGGGAGACGGGGCTGTAACTGTCCGATTTGTCCTGTGTTTCGGGCATATGACTTGAGCAAGGGGTACTACTGCATTCGAGGTTCAGCGTAAGGCGATTATTGGGTCGCAGATCGTCACAGAAGTAGAATGAACGTCCTGAATACCTTCGAGAACATGGGCAAGTGCATCTGCTACCAGGGGACGTGCCCGACGTTTGCACAGAACAGCTTAAGTGGAGGCCTGTTCTGTTCAATAGCCCGCTGCGCTGAATCCCTAGAAAAAAAAGGATGCTCGTGTGATTCGTGTCTGGTATGGCACGATTGCGGGCTTACAGAACTGTATTTCTGCGCGGAGGGATCTGAAGGACGATGAGTGCGATGCTCGAGCAAGACAGTCTGAGAGAGAGGGTCTGGCGCGTCTCGTAACGATGCGAAACGTCGCCTTGCCGCACACGGCTCGTTTCCGCGTTATGCCGAAAAAATGACGGCGCGACATACATATGAGAATATGGGCAAATGTCTATGCTATAAAGGAGCTTGCCCCACATTCAGACATAACAACCTAAGCAAAGGCCTTTTCTGCGCCATTGGAAAACGTCAGCCGCTTCCAGAGAAGAAGGGATGTCCGTGCAACTCGTGCCTCGTGTGGGTCGAGTGCGGCCTCACAGGCCTCTATTTTTGCACGCGCGAGACGCTCGAAGAGGGCACGTGGTGACGCCTCTCTAAGATGCCCTTATATACCCGCCGATGCCTCTGACACACAGTTAGAACGCTCGGAATGCCAGAGCAAATTGTGATGAATAGAGTTGGCCACCGCGCCGGGGACGCTCATGGATCTGCTAAGCTTTGCTCTGTTGACCTTCTCTTCAATCTTCATTCTCATCGATCCAATTACGGTAACGATCGTCTTCGTCTCGCTAATAAAGGACGTTGATCGCGCGCACCAACGAGTGATCGCGCGTGACGCCTCGCTATACGCACTCATTATTCTGCTGGTGTTCGCCCTAGGAGGCCCCATCATCCTCCAGCTTTTTGGGATAACGCTTGCAGCTCTGCGAATCGCGGGTGGCGTCCTGCTGTTCTTGATCGGAATTGAGATGGTCTACGCCCGTGTATCGTACACCAAACAGCCTTTCCAGCAAAGCGCACAGGCGTACGCCGAGGATGTGGCAGCGACGCCTCTGGCAATCCCAATCATTGCGGGTCCCGGCGCCATAACTACAGTCATTGTCCTAACTGGGGACGCTGCCGAACTAGGCTGGCCTGCAATTGCCATTGTTTTAGCTGCCATTTTTGTTGTAATTTTTGTGGTTTATTACGCGATGGTTCACTCCTACATTATTGCGGGGGGCATCCGAGAAAAAGAGTTCAAGGTTGTCAATCGCGTCCTCGGGCTCCTCCTCCTCGCCATTGGGGTGCAGTTCATTATCAATGGCATTATCGCAGCGATCTAGCCTGCCGTTTCTGTCACACGATGGCTCGATACGCGGCGGCTGGAAAAGAACAAGATGTGTCCGTTTTTTGGGCAAATAACGCCTATGGTCACGTGAAACGATGTCGCATACAGAAACCTTATGTATCTTAAGCCAAGTTTCTCTGTATTCACAGTGAACGTCCATTTTCCGAGGTGTGACTTTTTATGAAAAAACAAGCAGCAATGATAGCGATATGTGCCGCACTTCTTCTTTGTGTGGCCGCAGCAGGATGCACTAGTTCGACCACGTCGTCACCGAACGCGTCGGCTACTGCAAATTCTTCATCTCAAGCCGCTACCGCGGCAGCAACCGCGACACCCACTCCAACCGCAACGCCCACGCCAACCGCAACGCCCACCGCCTCTCCTTCGGGAGGAGCGACAAGTTTGACGGTGCTCTTCTTCTATGATCCGTCCTGTCCGCACTGCCAAGCGATTGAGGGACAGGTCCAGAATATTCCGACCTATGGGGGCAAGGTCAGCGTGCAATGGGTAGACACCACCACCCAGTCAGGCTATAACGAGCTCCATTCATACGGGGCCACAGAGATCCCGACATTCGTCATTTTGAACGGTGGCTCTGAAGTCGGGAGCCCATTGGTCGGTCCTACGAGTACAGATCAATTGAATGCACAAATAGCCAGCCTGCTTAGTTAGGATTGAAAGCAGTTAGGTATTATTCGCGCTAGGCGGCCCGCCGCCGACGCGCACCCTTTTTTGTTCCACTCTTCTTCTTTGTGCTCTTACTGTCGAACCACTCGCCGCGTCCCTCTTTCTTCAGGTAATCCTCAATCGCCGCGTGCAGGGCATCGGCCGCCAGGTTCGAGCAGTGCATCTTCACCGGAGGCAACCCTTCCAGGTTCTCAGCGACGTCGTTTCGCGTTATCTTCAACGCCTCCTCAATCGTCTTTCCGATCGCCAGATCCGTTACCATGCTGCTCGTCGCTATGGCCGCCCCGCAGCCGAACGTCTTGAATTTGACGTCAGTGAGAATCCCGTCTTCCACCCTGATCTGGATCTGCATGAGGTCCCCGCACATCCCCTACCGCTCTGGTCCCCCTCGCCATTGGGGTGCGGCTCCAGCTATGTCGCGACGAAAAAAACGCTACAGGCCCCGCTTCTAGGCAAATAACCCTAAAAGTCACGTGAAACGATGTCGCATACAGAAACCTTATGTATCTGGATGCACGTTTTTATTCATCCAAAGTGACTCGTCATCACTTTACAGAGGTGTAACGTTGAAACAAAAACAAGCCGCAATGCTGGCCGTGTGTGCCATATTGCTTTTTTGTGTAGCCGCAGCAGGATGCACTACTTCGACCTCGTCGTCATCGAATGCTACGAACGTTTCGACCACGACCACTTCAGCGCAAGCTTCAACTTCAGCTTCAATAGTGACGCCACCAGCGTCTGCGTCTGCGACGCCGGCCAGTCTGACGGTGCTATTCTTCTATAGTCCGACTTGTCCCTATTGCATAGCACTGGAGAGCACTCCGAGCTTCCACCAGCTTGAAAACACAAGCAAGGTCACCGTCACGCCGATCGTGAGTGCTACAAGCCCGCTGACGGATCAGTACAATGTGACGACAATCCCGACGCTCATCTTGCTGAACCACGGTACTGAAGTCGGGCGCTGGGTCGATGCTACCGATGCTAACAGCATCAATGCACAAATAGCCAGCCTGCATCCAGGTTAGTTTAGAGGCAGTAAGTGGCGCTAGGCGGTTCCCCGCCGACGCGCACCCTTTTTTGTTCTACTGTTATTTTGTGTGGTTTTTCGTACAATCGAACAACTAGGGCTGAGCCTCCTCGCCGCGGGGCGCAGTCTATCATCACTGGGATCAAAGCAGCGCTCATGTAACCCATTGCATCACGCGAGCGATCATCCAACTATGTCGAAAATGCTCTAGAAAAAAAAGAAAAAAACGAATGGCGCTTTCTTTCGGGGCAAATAACCCCTAAAAATCACGTGAAGCGCCGTTTCATACAGAAACCTTATGTAACTTAAGCCAAATCTCTCTTTGTTAAGCGAACGTCCATTTTCCGAGGTGACTTTTTATGAAAAAACAAGCAGCAATGATAGCGATATGTGCCGCACTTCTTCTTTGTGTGGCCGCAGCAGGATGCACTAGTTCGACCACGTCGTCACCGAATGCGTCTGCTGCTGCAAATTCATCATCTCAAGCCGCTACCGCGTCAGCAACCGCAACGCCCACGCCAACCGCAACGCCCACGCCAACCGCAACGCCCACGCCAACCGCAACGCCCACGCCAACCGCAACGCCCACGCCAACCGCAACGCCCACTGCCTCTGGTTCAGGTTTGCCCTCTGGTTACAAGATTTACTACTTCTACGAAGAGGGTTGTCCTTACTGCCAGGCATTTTCACAAACCTCCGACTACGCTCAGCTTGCAGCGCAGCCCGGATTTACACCAGTTGTTAGCACAAATGCGGCCGTTGCCCAACAACTTGGGGTGACCGTGAGTGGCTATCCTACAGTAGTTTTAGTGAATAGTAACGGTGCTGTAGTCGGTACTTGGGAATATCCCAATATCAGTGCTGCTACTATCTTCGCACAGGCGTAGCACAAATCAACGCAGTCGCGCCATACCATGGGACGGCATACCCGACGGTTGTCTTGCTAAAAAACGGTATTGAAGTCAATAGCTGAGTCTATCCTAATTTCGATACGGCCGCTATCTCACAACAAACAAACACAGGTTAGGACTGTAGTGATATGAGCAGGGACTATAGTGATATGAGCAGGGACTGTAATGATATGCAGCGTTAGGCGGCCCGCCGCCGACGCGCACCCTTTTTTGTTCCACTCTTCTTCTTTGTGCTCTTACTGTCGAACCACTCGCCGCGTCCCTCTTTCTTCAGGTAATCCTCAATCGCCGCGTGCAGGGCATCGGCCGCCAGGTTCGAGCAGTGCATCTTCACCGGAGGCAACCCTTCCAGGTTCTCAGCGACGTCGTTTCGCGTTATCTTCAACGCCTCCTCAATCGTCTTTCCGATCGCCAGATCCGTTACCATGCTGCTCGTCGCTATGGCCGCCCCGCAGCCGAACGTCTTGAATTTGACGTCAGTGAGAATCCCGTCTTCCACCCTGATCTGGATCTGCATGAGGTCCCCGCACACCGGGTTACCGACCACACCCACACCGCTCGGGTTCTCGATCTCCCCCATGTTGTGCGGGTTCATGAAATGCAGCATCACTTTATCGCTATACATGCAACTCCTCGCCTCGCGTGCGCCTGTCGAGCGTGAATACACTATTGCACGCGCTTGGCCTTTTTTTATTTATCGTTTGTGAGTTCTTGATCAGAACGTATTGGCGGCGTTCCTCGCCCTCAGTCAGCTACGACGTGGGAGGTGTCTCACGCAGGCTGCTAAGGTCCTGAATCTTTATCGGATTCGTGCAGTAGGGGCATAGGAAATCGCACTCCACCTTGCCATACGGGCAGATCACCTTAGAAAGGACCGCTAACGGGTGTCCCTTACTCTTGATGTCGAATTCCTTGTTCCACCCAAATGGTGCCCGCTTCACGGTGAACCCGTCGTTCTTCAGCGAAGCCTCAAGCGACTGGAGTATCTCCAAGGCTACTTGGGGAGAGCTTAAGGTGCTCGTAAGATGCGCAAACGGGAAGAGCATGACGCGATTTTCTTTGAGCTTGCCCAGCACATCAACGATGCTGTTCTTTGCCGCATCAGCTACACCTGTGGCGTTGAGCTCATCGAGCTTTTCTACGCTCGAGAAAACGACAAGACAGTCTTCCATGCCGTCCTCTTTCGATTCTATGTCCTCGGCTACTTTGGTTCGTTGCGTTGCCGTGTAGCTGATTTTATCCGCGTGGATTAGAAGAAGTCGAATAGTGCATTCCCCCAGTTTCAGTTACGTCGATCAATCGACACCTGCAGCAAATCTCGTACATGGTCAATCTGTCCGTACATACTTTATTTGCCTCCGTGATAATCAGCATGCAGTTGTAGGCATATTTTGTCCTTTTATGAACGTTCAATAGCAGGCGTACCGTACTAAACGTAAGAGGAATTGTCTTCCACAGAGGACAGATGACAGAGAATGGTACGTCACACACGACGACCTTTGAGGTTGAAGCATGAGTGAACTTACGTGAACATTCATCCAATCCAAGCGGCAGGCCGCCTCACCGCAGACTCGATGAAAGCCCTCATCGCCTACGGCGATGGCTACTCGCGTGCGACCAGTGCCGCAAGCCGTTCCGTCTCGATAAGATCACCAAGCCGCCCATCGCTGAGTTCCACAGCGATCTCGCTAAATTCCTTAACATGGACGAAGCGCGCGTCACGCCGGGGGCACGTCGCGCCTTCCAGGCCGTCTGCCTCTCACTCGCGGAGAAAGGTGATATCGTTCTTGTGTCCGCCCTAGCGCACTATACCGAGTTCGTGGCGGTTGAAAACGCGCGGGCCGTGGTCAAAGAGGTTCCCCTAAACAAGGATAACGTCGTCACGGGCGACGCCGTCGCGCAGAAGATTGAGGACGTGAGGCGTGAACACGGTAAAAAGCCTGTCCTCGTGATGCACGACCACTTCGACTACTCGTTTGCAAACGAGCACGATATCGCAGGAGCCGCGAAGGCCGCGCACCAGTATGACGTCCCGATCCTCTATAACGGCGCGTACACCGTCGGCATCAAGCCGGTCGACGGCAAAGCGCTCGGCGTCGATTTCGTGGTCGGCAGCGGGCACAAGTCGATGGCATCTCCTGCGCCCAGCGGCGTGCTGGCAACGACGAGCGAGTATGCTGATCAAGTCCTCCGCACGACGCAGATGATCGGCGACGTCACAGGACGCAAGTTTGGCATCAAAGAGGTTGAAATGCTCGGCTGCACGCTCATGGGAGCGAACCTCCTCGCCATGATGGCCTCCTTCCCGACCATCCAGAGACGCATCAATGACTGGCAGGAGTACGTGGCGAAGTCGAACATCGTCATCGACGCGATCCTTGACGTTAAGGGCAACAAATGTTTAAGTGAACACCCGCGCAAGCACACCTTGACGAAGGTGGATACCACGCGCAGTTTCGACACGATCGCCACAACCCACAAGCGACGAGGGTTCTTCTTCAGCGACGAGCTGAAACAGAGGGGCGTCGTTGGCGAGTTTGCGGGAGCGACGCGCACGTGGAAGCTCAACACATACGGCTTAACGTGGGACCAGACATCGTACGTGGCAGATGTCTTTAAGGAGATAGCCGAGAAATATGATCTCCTGTAGCTATGACTGAAACCGAAAGGTCGTCGAAGATCAGGCCGCGATGTGAGATCATTGTGCAGTACGTCCTTCCCGTGATTCGGGCCGAGATGGCGGTGCGGATGAAGGAGGAAGGAATAAGTCAGGCACAGATCGCACGAATACTCGGCGTTACTCCTGCTGCCGTCAATCAGTACGTCAAGAGCAAACGGGGAACGGCGGGACAGGACACCGAGGTGCTCGAGGTGATCGACGAGTACCTTGAAGAATACAAAGACGACCCCGGGGCCCTGTCGGTGCACCTCTGCGACGTGTGTAACAAGATTAAGTCACTGCTTGACAAACGCGAGAATGAAGCAGCGATTGACGCAGGCTGTTGCTCTTGATGCGGTTTCAAGCAAATCGTCGCAGCAAACGGCCTGCGATGGTCCAAGAGTAACGCGGACCGAAGTCCGCTATAATATACTCGGCCGTTGTTGTGCCCTATCACGCTGCACTCAGCGTTAGTGGAAACACGATCGTCACCCGCACGAAGTAGGCCTTGGGTATCCATAATCCATCCAGGGGAAGAAGCATAAAGACTCAAAGCAAAACGAGGGCTGGTGTCAAGAACCAATCAGTCTATAACTTACGCAAGGAGGTGGTAAAAAAATGAATTACGAAAGCGAAATAAAGGAGTTAAAGAAGCGCATAGATGAGCTCGAGAAGTGCTGTGCAGAGTTCAGGGCGTGTCAGGGCCCGATGGGCGAGCGCGTAGCTGCCCTGGAACAGAAAGCCTGAAAGATTGACAGAGCGGATTGCCTAGGAAGGCTCAAAAAGTGCGTGCGGCGCGTTTTCCACCACCGGCCCACGGTCGAGGGAGCGATACCAAACTCAGCATGTGTCTCTTGTGGAATCTGCTCACGGGGCCTGCGAGCTATTCGGCTAGCTATTCGGCTAGCCGGTAGAGCTTGGCGTGCGTCCTTTATGTAAAAGAGCTGAGTCACCATGCCGCCTTCTTTTAGCCGCTTGATCGCGTATCTCACCGTTCTGTGGGGTAGATAAGTCTGCTTTTCGATGTCGTTGATGGTCATTGTGCCGTTTCGCTCAAGAGTCCTGAAGACTAGTTTGGCACTGAGGGGATACTCTCTCAGTTTTCTGGAACGGTGTTCATTGTTTGTAAGCTCAGTGACAGCGTCGTTCACGACAAACACCAATAATTAACGGCGTTAACGTTATATAAAATTTGTTCGCCCGGCGCACCGTGAAAACTAGGTATTCTTAAAAAAATCAATGGGCGAAAATGTCAGCGCACTTTTCGTTCTTGACGAAGCAGACAGTACCGAACCTCAGGTTCCCATTTCAAGCATCTTGTCGAGCGCCTTTTTTGCGCCAATGCGGACATCCTTGGCCACAGTGACAAGGAATTCCTTCTGCTCGAGCGCGCGGACAGCATCCTCAAGGTGTGTGCGTTTCATGTTCGGGCACACTGTTTCGGCGAGAGCGGAAAACTCCTTCGTTGGTTCCTGCTTCCGGAGTCGATGGAGCATGCCTACTTCGGTTCCAATGGCGATGTGGTGTGCGTTGGTTTTTGCGGCGTGACGCAGCATGCCGCCGGTCCCGTACACAAAGTCAGCTGCTGCTATGACCTCTGGCCGGCACTCAGGATGCACGACGATCTCGCAGTCGGGTACCTCCTCGCGCTTGATCAACACATCTCCCAAGGTGATCACTTGGTGGGTCGGGCAGAAGCCGTTCCAGGAAACGATCTCCTTGTCGGTTTTCGTGGCGAGGTAGTCTCCGAGATTTCGGTCGGGAATAAACACGATTCGATCCGCATCAAGCGCATTGATAATCTTCACGGCGTTTGCCGACGTACAACACACGTCGCTTTCTGCCTTGACGGCGGCCGAAGTGTTCACATAGCACACCACGGGCGTACCCGGATAGCGCTTTTTGAGTTGTCGCACGTCGTTTCGAGTGATCATGTGCGACATCGGGCACGTCGCCTCCTTCACGGGAAGCAGCACCTGCTTGTCGGGTGAGAGGATAGCAGCGTTTTCCGCCATGAAGTCGACCCCACAGAACACGATGACTGCACACTTGATCTCAGACGCAATCTTTGAGAGCTCGAATGAGTCGCCCACATAGTCGGCGGCGTCTTGAACTTCGTCGCGTTGGTAGTTGTGCGCCAAAATGACGGCGTCGTTTTCCTCTTTCAGGCGTTTTAGGTGGCTATTCATGGCTAGCGACTGAAGGCCGTGCACTTCTCGTCGCCCTGGATATGTGTGCATATCGCACAAATTCGTTCGTTCAAGTTGAGTTCTTTTCCCTCGGCAACGTCTTCAGCCAGCGATTGAATGAGCGTCCTTACGTCATCGCTGACCGCAACAGCTGTCCCCCTTTTGCTCGTTACGTATTGGCTGACCGCTGGCTGCGTGACGCCGAGACGCGCCGAAATCATCATTTGAGATAGACCTAGTTTTGCTAGCTCCTTTGAAACCTCGCAACGGATGGTAGGGAGGATACTCCAGACCGCTGTTTCACAGGGCGATCGTTGCGTTTTCATGAGTCGCTCATGGGACATCAGCTTCACATAAAACGGCTTGCTGTATACCGTTTTTGCCTTCTCCGAAACCTTAATGCTCAAGTGCTCAATATAACAGCTCGTATATATGGTATAACAATTGTTATATAACTATATTATAACAATTGTTATATAAAATAATTGCCGTTTAAAGGGGTGTATCATGCAAAGACCTGGAACGATAGCAGTTCACGGAGGGCAATCGGCCGATCCTACAACAAGAGCGAGGGCCGTTCCGATCTATCAAACGACTTCGTACGTATTCGACAGCACAGCGCACGCTGCAAAACTTTTTGGGCTCCAAGAGATGGGAAATATCTATACGCGCATAATGAACCCCACGAATGACGTGCTCGAACAGCGAGTTGCCCTGCTGGAAGGCGGTAAAGCCGGGCTGGCGCTTGCTAGCGGTCAAGCCGCGAACGCGTTTTCAATCCTCAACATCGCTAGGCCTGGAGATGAGATCATAGCATCATCGCAACTGTACGGCGGTACCTACACCCTGTTCTCATCGACGTTGGCAAGAATGGGCATCAAGGTCCACTTAATAGACTCGACTGATCCGAACAACTACAACGAGTACGTCAATGATAAGACGAAGGCCTTTTTTGGAGAAACGCTCGGCAATCCGACCTTGGACGTTCTCGATATCGAAAGCATCGCTCACATAGCGCACGACAGCGGTGTTCCCTTCATCGTCGATGGCACTGCAACTACGCCCATCCTGTGCCGACCAATCGACTTCGGCGCGGATATCGTCGTCAATAGTCTCACTAAGTTCATGGGTGGGCATGGCACTTCTATCGGGGGGCTCATCGTTGATGCGGGAAACTTTGACTGGACGAACGGAAAATTCCCCGATTTTACCACACCTGACCCAACCTACAACGGGCTTGTGTACGCTGAAGCGTTCGGAGAACTCGCTTACATACTGAAGGCGCGAGTGCATCTGCTACGCGACATCGGTCCAGCTTTGAGCCCCTTTAATGCCTTCCTGACCCTTCAGGGACTTGAATCACTCCACGTCAGGATGGAACGTCACTCCGCGAATGCGCTTGCTGTGGCGCGATTCTTGAATGAGCACGAACGCGTCTCGTGGGTGCGGTACCCTGGTCTAGAGAACGATCGTTCTCATCGACTAGCGCAGAAGTACTTGCCAAACGGTGCGAGCGCGCTTGTCGGATTCGGCGTCAAGGGTGGGTACGACGCGGCCGTGACGTTCATAGAGAGCCTCAAGCTCTTCAGTCACCTCGCCAATATCGGCGATGCGAAATCGTTGGTGGTGCACCCTGCAAGCACCACGCATCAACAAATGAACCCCGAAGAACGCGTTGCTGCAGGACTCGGCGACGACTTCATCAGACTTTCTGTGGGGATCGAAGACGTCGCTGACATCACTGAGGATATAGACCAAGCACTCGCATGTACGTCGTAGACGCCGTTCCGCGGACTCAACATTACACGTTTGATGCACTTAAGTTAGACTGCGGAAGGACGCTTTCGCCGGTGACGGTCGCGTACGAAACATACGGCCAGCTGAACGCTGCAAAAGATAACGCAATATTGCTCCTGCACGCCTTGTCTGGCAGCGCTCACGCCGGCTTTGTAAACGATAAGGGCGAGCAAGGCTGGTGGTATGACTTTATTGGGCCAGGCAAGGCACTCGACACAGAGCGCTACTTTGTCATCTGTTGCAATATCCTTGGAGGGTGCAGCGGGTCAACGGGGCCGGGCAGTGTCGATCCCGCGACAGGACGTCCTTACGGACTTGGCTTTCCGGTCATCACGGTCGGCGACATGGTCCGCGCGCAGAAGTGCCTGATCGATGGCTTGGGAATTGAAACCCTCCTGGCTGTTGTCGGTGGATCCATCGGGGGGATGCAGGCGCTGCAGTGGGCCGTTGATTATCCTGATATCGTGCGATCCGCCGTGATACTCGCCGCGGCCAATCGACTCTCCGCACAAGGAATAGCGTTCAACGAGGTAGGCCGGCAAGCGATCATGGCAGACCCGTGCTGGCAGAACGGCGACTATTATGACGGCACGCCGCCGCGCAAAGGCCTTGCGCTCGCCCGGATGATAGGACACATCACGTACCTCAGTGAGGAGTCGATGCACGAAAAGTTTGGGCGGGCGCTCAAAGGGGCGGATGGGTATCGCTACAAGTTTTCAGAAGATTTCGAGGTCGAGAGCTACCTGCACTACAAGGGCAACCGATTCGTCGAGCGCTTCGATGCCAACTCGTATCTTTACATAACGAAAGCCATGGACTATTTTGATCTGCCCGATCTGACGTCGATCAAGTCAAAGATGTTTGTGATTTCATTTTCATCAGACTGGCTATTCCCCTCTGCGCGATTGAAGGCGCTCGTGAGATCATTCCGCAGGAAACGCGTAGACGTCACCTACTGCGACGTTCAGTCATCGCGAGGCCACGATGCATTCCTGCTTGAGGTCGGGCCGCTAACAGAACTTCTGTCAGGGTTTCTCGATAACGTGTGCGGGCGGTAGCGGTGCAACGATTTGACCAGGATATCATTGTTAATCTGATTCCCCGTGGCGCACGCGTACTTGATCTCGGCTGCGGAAACGGGGACTTGCTGACGAAGCTAAAACGAAGCGGTGTCTCCGATATCCGCGGCGTTGAAATCGACGATCGATGTATAGCCGCTTGTGTGCGCAAAGGGCTCACGGTCTTTCAAGGCGATATCGACGAAGGGCTTGGCGACTATAATGATGCATCTTTCGATTACATCGTGTTAAATCAGACGCTACAAGTCGTTCATAAGCCGACCCTTGTTATTCAGGAAATGCTCCGCGTAGGAAATAGGGCGATTGTGAGCTTTCCAAATTTTGGTTACTTCAGAATTCGATGGTACATCCTCACCAAAGGACAAATGCCGAAAGTCGATTTTTTGCCCCGCGACTGGTACGATACGCCTAATATCCACCTTTCCACTATCAGCGATTTCCAGGCGTTTTGCCGAACGCGAAACATCGCCATAGAACGGCTCATCGGTTTGAAAAGCTGCGCGACTGGCAAGACGGTAGGACATTTTCAGAACTTGTTGTCTCAAGTCGGCATATTTGTGATTATGTCCGAACGTGAGGTTCCGAACTGAAACTCGTATTTAGCTTGGGCCTTTTTTCTCCCAACGGGCGGTTCCTGTAGCGTCATTTTTTTTCCGTAGGCCGCGGATTGCCCTAATTTGCCTGGATAGCCGTCCTGCGTATTTCTATTATTGCTCAGCACGCAGAAGTTTCGCGACAGCGCACTTTAATCCACACCTCCTAGGCATCTAGTTATCGAGTGTGCGAAGCAAAATAATGCCCAAGACGCTGTCAGACCAAAAGCCTGCCGCCAAAAAAGGGTCTTTAGAACGCTAAACGAGCCTCTCTGGATGTGAATACGTCGCAAACTGACGCCCAGTAGCAAAACATATGAGGGTCACCCCAGCTTGAACTGCTGCCTCGACACCAGTGCTAATAGGTGCTGCTTTCGATAGGATCAATGGTATGCCTGCCCGAGCCGCTTTCAATACCATTCCTGCAGGCTGCCTGCCGGATGACAGGAGGAACGTGTAGGAGAAGTCGTTGCCCGCGTACATGCCAATGACCTTATCGATAGCACTGTGTCTTCCAACGTCGACCGCTTGCGCTAGCAGCTTGCCCGTCGCGTCAAATAGCCCGGCGACGTGCACGCCGTGCGTCTGTCTGCGCGCTTGAGTGTCGAGGTGCGTCAAGCTCTTTTTGAGGACCACCTTTTCAAACGTAGCCGCAGAATCAACGCGCACGTCTTCGTTTGTCCACCATTTCATCCCGATGCAGCCTGAAGAGCGCACTTCCTGCCAGAGCTCGACCTGATCGAAGGACGAGACAACGATGGAGGCTTCGTTCTTATCATCATCGACGTCAATGCTTTGAATCTCTTCAAAACTTGAGACGACGCCCTCAGAGATCAAGTATCCGATGCAAAGTTCTTTGAGCTGTTCTGGCGACGCAATGAGCGTCGCGATCCTGATGTCGTTAACAAACAGGGTGAGGCTGTCCTCAACAGCTACGTCATCGTAATCCGGACGCTCGCCGCCATCATAGTCCATAATGACTCTAGGGAACCGTTTGCTATAACTCATGCCGTCCTAATTATGTTGATACGAAACTTAAAGGCAACCGGTGACTGTGGGGTGCCGATTGGCGTTCTTGGTGCGTTTAAAGGACTCACACAGCCGGCGTTTGTTCTTTGGCCAGCTGAAGCGGAACTGAACAGCGGAAGGCAAAGCGATGAGGGCGCCGGTGAACGCCGGTCGAAGCGAGGCCATGCAGCGATAACGTTCCTCGCCTATGGATGGCCGGAGGGCATTAGGGTGAAGACCGTGATCTCTGGCGGGCAATTTATCCTCAGACGGATTATGCTCGTCCCGATTCCGCGGTTTGTGTAGTGCGTCATGTCGCCGACGCGATACCGTCCAAGGGGGTACTTTCGAGAGTACAGACCGCGAATTGGAGGCCCTATTCCCGGCACTATCCACTGTCCTCCGTGCGAGTGCCCAGAAATCTGCAAGCTAAATCGCCCTGTACTCGCGCTTACATCCGCGAAATCGGGCTCGTGGGCCAGCAGGATTGCGGGTCCGACGGGCGGGAGCTTCTCTAGCACCTTATCTAACCGATGTTTATGCGATGCAACGCTATCAACGCCGGCGACGTGCAACGTCGCTCCCCCCTTGTTCACCGTCATTACGTCGTTGCTCAGGTCGATAACGTTGCTTTCCCACAATACGTCGCGAACGGCCGTCGCTCCGACTAAGTGATCGTGATTGCCGAGCACCGCAACACTGCAGTCTTTTGGCCTCAATTTGTTCAATGAGGTGGCCATCTGCTGAGCCAGTCCGTCAACCTCGTACGAGAAGAGATCGCCGACAATTGCGACTAAGTCAGGATGTTGCTGGTTAATGAGGTCGATCACCTCACCAAAACGCTGCGCGTTGAGCCATTCATCCAAATGAATGTCTGCGATACTTGCAACCCGGTATCCGCGAAACGCAGGATCGAGGTCGGGAATGGTCACGTCAACGTGGCCGATCTCAAAAGCGCTCGGCTCGAATCCGCCTCCGTGCATCTTTTTTAGCAAGCGAATTATCGCGCGTTGTCTCTTGTCACGCCGGAGCAGCGCTTTTGAATCACGTGATTTTTTCATTAGCCGCTCCTTGAGTTCAACAACACACAGTTCGTCGTTATCTGGTTCACTGCCATATGATGAAAGACGAATGCTGCTGCGCGCAGCTCATGCGCAGGGCCGAATTGCTGATAGTGAGTACTCTCACTAGCGAGATACTTAAGCATTTGGCGATTTTACGCGTGGTGTCTCCGGCACTATTTCTTGTTCAGATCCGATTTCAATCAGCTATGAGTATGCAAGTTGGAGCGGCGTGAATCGACGGAAAAGACCGAGTGCAAGCAAACTTTGTCGCGATAACACGTATTCTTATGTGCGAGCTGTAACAGTGAAGTGTCGAGAATGCCAGCCTGGCGGAATGGCTACGCAGTCGCCTGCAGAGCGGCTTATCCCGGTTCGACTCCGGGGGTTGGCTCTTATCCGTCTCAATATTCATCCTTTTTTTGTGTGTAAAGGGGTTTAAGCCGAAGTGCGGAGGCACGATAGATGGCAAGGCTAGACTCGCAACCCTATTTAGGCTCCTCCTCGCGCGCGTAGCTGCAAGAACAGTAGGCGCGGGAGCTCGAATAGGAGGGTCCAAGACGTGCTCGGTGATCCCAGATATAGTCAAGGGGCCAGAAATCTCGGCACTATTGGGAAGCGGGTCGTAATCAGAGGGACGGTTGCTTTTTATAAAAGGCTACTCGCCAAAAAATAGTACTCACGGGAAGGAAACTACATTCACCAAAAAATAAGGCGAAACCAGGCGAACTACACATGAACGAACTGGAAGACAAATTGCTTACGTACATGTTACATTATCGTGTTCACCAAACTACTGCGCGAGGCGATAGAGGCTTTGTCGCGCATCTTTTATGTGAAAGATGCGCGCTACAAACCCGCCTTCTTTGAGTCGCTTAACTGCATATCTCACCGTTCTATATGGCAAATATGTCTCCTTTTCGATATCGCTCAAAGTCATTGTTCCGTTGTTCTCAAGCGTCTTAAAGACCAATTTTACACTTGGAGGATACTCTCTGAGCCTCTCTGTGAAGGGCTCGTTGTTCGAAATTGTTTCGGCAATTACACCGTTCATGGTATTCACCAAATAAATTAACGGCGTTAATAATATAAAACTATTTCTAGATTTGGGGCTTTGTAGAATAAGTCCCTAATCATGCAAACTTTTTCTGCACGCGCCAAACTTTTTCTACAGAACCCCTGAGATAAACTAAAAAAATTGAATAAAATAGTTATGAGGTAAAAAGCTAAGCGCTCAAAGCTACGAAATCGAGGTTATGGGCCAGCAAAATTTAAGGTCCGGAGGGGAGGAGCCTCTCAAACGTCTCTCCTCACCGACGTGTGCGCCTATAAAGGGCGCAATTGGGGCGTCTGAGGCCGATTTGGCGCCCCTCTAATAGCCTTGGTTGCAGATACCAAGGTAGGTGATAACCAGGTTTTCCGACGGTGAAGACCCGCTAGTTATGGGTTAATAAGATACGTTAGGGTCTATTGGGTCATAGAGGATGCCGTGATCTCCTGCATATGGTGTCTTGTGGAGGACCGTATTCGAAAGAATGTCTCCAGGTATCTGGCGCTTTGGATCAGGGAAAGCGTCGCAGTTGTACAACCTTTCAGTTGGGTAGGCGTCACATTTGTCCCCTCCCGTATGGAAATGTTTGCAATTGAAACACTGCGGGAGCATTTGTGCTATTTTCTCACCTCCGTGCTGCGTGCGTACCGTCTCTTTCACGCTTATAGGTTTTGATGACGGCAGTTGACCGCCAGCACCGCCAACGAAACTCAGCCGCTCGATAAGGCCGGAACCCAAGAAAAGCTGAGAAAGAGTTATTGTTCCAGAATGTTATTCTTTAGTGATGCTCTCGTCAAAAAACCGATGGCGTAAGCAATCCCCAACGTCGAAGGGGTTTTTGAATCGAGAGCGACGCGCTCAAGGAGGAGCGTGGTAAACTCAACTACGTAATGGAAGTGGAAAAAATGCTATTCGTTTTATGGTATAAATTCGATCCCGATCATACTGAACGGGTTCGCGAGTTGTGGAAGCACTTTAAGTTTCCAGAAAGCGTCAAGGTGATAGGCCGTTACGTTCTCATAGGAAGGCATATGTCCGTGGCAATCTTCGATGCACCAGATGAAGCATCACTGCTCAAGATTACCGGCCCGTTCAGCAGCTTTGGCGTGGCCCACATCGCGCCGGCAATGCCGCTCGAAGAGGCGAACCAAGTAACGTGGTGAGGAAAGAAGAGCAGACGAGCACAAATCGATTCCTCGATTTATCCGTTTGAAGAACGGAAGAGAAGCGTCTCGCATAAGTCAGCCGATAAAGCTACACCCTGTCATCAACTCCAAAAGACGGTAAGGCGTCTTTGCCCACCTGCGGGATTCATAGAAACATAGTTCAGGCTTATCGTTTACTTCAGATCTCTCAATACAAAAGCACGGCCCCCCTGAAACAAATAAACGCATTTTTCGACAGAGTATCGATGCCTTCTTCTCACTGTGCTATAGCAACGCACTTACACGCACACCGTTCTACTGGTGCAAAAAAAGAAAAGGCGGGTACTCGCCCCGCCTGCGATGCCGCGCACTAAACAGCGCCGGGACCGCGCTCGCCTGTCCTGATGCGAATCACGTCGTCTACCGAGGAGATGAATATTTTCCCATCTCCTATGTTGCCTGTTTTTGCAATTTCCAAGATCGTCCGGACGATACGCTCCGCGTCTTCTGTCTTGACGACCATGTCAATCTGCGTCTTGGGCAAGAGATCGAGGCAGGTACTCGCTGCCTCGGTAGACCTCCTTAACGCCCTTCTGCCTGCCCTGGCCTTTGACGTCGGTAACCGTCATTCCAGGGCCGAGCTCTCGCATCGCGTGCTTTACGGCATCGAGTTTTTCCCGTCTTATGATCGCCGTGATTCTTTTCATATGCTCACCTCCAAACCCTCAAACTCCCCCGCCCACGCGGACGTGGTGCGGGCACACATTCTCGGCCCGGGACACAGCGGGCTGCTTCTTTTTTGCAGTTGGCGCAGCTCAGAGCCCGTAGCCGCCATCGTACCCTCCCACTCCCATTTCTGGGACGTCGAGGCCGTCTACTTCCGTCTGCGATCCGACCCTCAGTCCGACAACTTTGTCTATGAATGCGAAGATCGCAAGTGAGATCGCCGCCGTATAAACGAAGCATGTCGCCACTCCGATGCATTGTGCAGCGAGCTGACTGGGATTTCCGTAGAGAAGACCGGTTACCGCGCCGGAAACGCCGTTCCAGCCCGCGCCGTACGTGCCATCTGCGAGGAGTCCTAAACTGAGACATCCCCACGCGCCGCACACGCCGTGCACGGCCACCGCTCCGACCGGGTCATCAACTTTTAACCTTTTGTCAATGAAAAGCGCGGCTTCGACCACAAGAATGCCAGCGACCAATCCAATGAGGACAGCGCTTTGCGAGTTAACGAACGCACAAGGGCCGGTTATTGCAACCAGTCCGGCAAGCGTCCCGTTGCACATAAAGCTGACGTCAGGTTTGTTGCCGCGGACGCGCCACATCCAAAACGTCGCTGCCACCATGCCCGCAACCGATGCAAGCATCGTGTTAACGGCGATGACACTAATACGGAGATCGGTTCCAGCGAGCGTGGAGCCCGGATTAAACCCGAACCATCCGAATGCGAGGATGAGCGTTCCGAGCACTGCCATAGGGATGCTGTGCGGTGGAATGGCGCGGACCTTCCCGTCGACGTACTTGCCGATACGAGGGCCGAGCATCCAAGCGCCGACAAAGCCGATCGTACCACCTACCATGTGCACGACTGTCGAGCCTGCAAAGTCGACGTACCCGTTGCCTAAGCCAAAGTTCGTGCCGAGCTGCGAAAGCCATCCGCCGCCCCAAACCCAGTTGCCAAAGAGCGGGTAAATGATCGTCCCTATGAATAGACCGTAGATGCAGAATGCCAAGAATTTCCACCGTTCGGCCATGGCCCCGGTCGGAATCGTGGCAGCGGTATCCATGAAGACGACTTCGAAGAGGAATAGCGCAAACACGCCAACGTCATAGGCACCGGTCAGCGCAAAACCGTGAGCACCGAGCAGTCCGAACGGATGTCCCAGTAAATTGACCGTCACCTCGCTGCCAAGTCCGGTAAACCCGCCCAAGGTACCAAGCGACTTCAATCCGCCGAACATGATGGCGAATCCACAGAAATACCACCCAAGCACGCCAAGCCCGTAGATCAGTATGTTCATGCCCATCGTGTGAGCCACGTTCTTTGAGCGCGTGAAGCCGGTTTCAACGAGTGCAAACCCCGCCTGCATAAAGAAGACGAGGAAGCCGGCCACGAGCGTCCATACGAAGTTGATGGCCACTATATTGTGGCCAACAGCATTGGCGAGCTCAGATAACGTCGGTTGGCCAGTGACGTTTGCTGGAACGTTGGCTGAGCCGATGCTGCTGCCCGTTGGGTCGGGCTGACTTCTGTCAGGCAACGCCTGCGTAGCGGCAATAGGCGTTGAGGCGTTTAGCGCTGAGTTTGTGGGCTGTTGGGCCATTCCTGTGATGTAGCCCGATTTTGCCATCATCAAACTCACGAATACGAGTATCAAAAGGCAATTTATTACCAATTTTTTACTTGGTTTCCATGTCATTTTGAAACCTCCCGTTTTGCGGAATGTGGGCCG
The DNA here is from genome assembly GCA_963720465.1 of Methanobacteriota archaeon. Classification (GTDB taxonomy): domain Archaea; phylum Halobacteriota; class Bog-38; order Methanoflorentales; family Methanoflorentaceae; genus Methanoflorens. Next base: position 1,399,623 of record OY970393.1, on the reverse strand, counting down.
TTTTTTAGCCTGTTTGATGTAGATGAGCGGGGAGCGCACATGGAGGATCGAGGCGCTCCCCAGCGCAGTTCCGCAACTGCGTTTGTCAGTAGGAACCTATATCTATAGGAAGTAGGTTTCTGGCTTCCTACTAACAAAATGCCTAAAGCTATTATCTTATTTAAATTTTACGAAGCAAAAAAAATCAAACAACATTGCCAACTGGTTGGTAGCGTAACGAAACTATCATGCCATATTCAAGCTGACCGGCCTGTCTTCGTTACAGCTGGAGAAACAGCAGCTTGGCGATTACTACTTATTGTTCCAGTTCAAAGTGTTCGATATTAAGCTGAATCCGAGGGAGACTAGTCTGTTGAAGTCTGACGAAATCGACATGCGCGGGAAGATCGCCGTCGCCCTGGATCTCGTGGAGGAATGCAAGGAGTTTGCAGCCTTGGTTCCCGAGGTCAGGACTAACCTCGTTTACGCTCGGCTCAATTCTAGAAGCAGAGGTGATGTTTTAGGAATAGACGGACGCATAACCGTCGTGAATGGCGTACCTCACGCTGCAGGCAAGCCCAGATTCGGCGCGTCAAGCCACATGGCCCGACTAATGGTAGAGCTGGGCAAAGCCGATTCGGCGTTTAGGGCAGGGGTGAACTTCGCAAACAATCCATCTCTGACGAAATGGCTCAAGGAGTATTGCAAAGCAAAAGGATGGGTTTTCAGCGTGATCGACCGCAGTAAAGAACCGGAAGAAATTAAGGAAGCGGAAGGCGCATCGATGCCCTGGAAAGTTCAGCAAGCGATAGATGCCGCCGGTGGCCGGGTCCCCAAGGTCTTCTACGAAACGGGTGCCATCGGCAAAGAGCCCGTGTCGGTCCTTGTCGGGCGGGATCCTATAGAAGTCGCAGAGCAGATCTGTGAAATCGCGAGACGCTACCATGAGCGATAAGATCGGAAAGATAGACCTCGACGCCTTCACTTCCTTTCTGCTTCCGCGGCTCGGAAAAAAGGATGACTCGGTAATCGTGCCGCCGAGAACGGGTATCGACGCCGGAGTTATCGACATCGGTAACGACAAGGTGCTCATAATAGCGGAGGACCCGATCTTCGCCATCCCACACCAGCCCTTGGAGATGTTTGGATGGTACACCGTCCACATAGGCGCGAGCGACGTGGCGGTCATGGGCGTCAAGCCCAGATACATGACATACTCGCTTTTGATGCCTCCCGAGACGAATGAAGAGGACTTCCACACCATCGTGGATGCCATCCACAGGGCTGCCGTGGAGCTTGGAATAGCGATCGTCGGCGGGCATACGGGGTACTATCCAGGGTTTGTATCACCCACCATAGGCGGAGTCACTGTCTTTGCCATCGCAGACAAGAACGGTTATGTCACGTCAGCCGGCGCGAAGGCGGGCGACGATGTGATTCTGACCAAAGGGCCGGCAATAGAGACGGCGGGGATCCTCTCAGTGATCAGGGAAAAGGAGCTCTTAGAGAATTATCCGCCGCATCTGGTCGAGAGAGCTAAGGCCCTCTGCATGCAAATGACCGTGGTGAAAGACGCCTTGCTAGCGATGGAATCCGGGAGCGTGACTGCCATGCATGATGCGACTGAGGGCGGCGTTATCGGCGGGCTCTTTGAGATAGCGAGCGCTAGCGGAGCGGGGATGGAGATATATGAGGAGGCGTTTGTCTATCCAGAAGAAGTAAGGATGGTCTGCGAGGCATTTGGCATCGATCCCTTAGCAGCGATCGCCGAGGGCTCTCTGCTGATTACCGCGAGGCCGAAAAATTCGCAGAATATAATAAACGCGCTTCGCGCTGGAGGCATAGCGGCTTCCGTTATCGGGATGGTAACAAGCAACCCAACAACAAGAACAATTCACCGGCGCGACGGGACAATCGTATCTCTGGCGATCCCAAACCAGGACCCCTTTTGGCCATTGTTTTTTGACTCACTGTGACTGCCGAGCAGGGCCGTAACGATGGCCGACATAAATGCTGCTGTGCTCAGAATCGCTTTGCCGTTGAGGCGCGGCACGTCTAGCTCGCACTAATATACGAGGAGCAGCCCATACGAGTTTAGATTGGTGTGGGTTATCTTCCCGTAAACATTGTTCTCGCACGGAATTACGTCGATCGGCAAGTTGAGCTTCCGCACCGTTGCAAATACGTCGATCCCGACGGCTTCCATTGAAGTTCGCACCTTCTCCGCGTGCCTGCAGTTCCTTTTTAGCGAGAGATCTACTACTCCTTCTGATTGCTCAGCTACGCACTCCTCGCAGTAAATACACGGGTACGCTGCAAATGCCAGAGATTTGTAATAACCTCTGTAAAACGCGTGCTGCTCGAGCTCATACACTGTATCTCCTATCCAGCGGATGAGCCTTTCAAGAAACTGATGCCAGTCTTCAGGTATGCTCGTAGGGTCGATATCTTCCATTCCGGGTATTCCCTTGAAGTGCACGATATATGCTTTTGAATACTCTTTGAGGAGGGCTCTCGTCTCCGAAGGGCCGGGGACATATGGGGGACAGCCGAGGTGCTTTGCGAAGCCCTTGCAGCCAAACACGCACCGCCATCTCACCCATTCGCTCACCACAATTTCACGCGGGTCAATCTCATAAATCTGGGCGTTATTTTTCTTAGCTAACGCCTTAAGCTCATTTTCTAATGTTGCATCGTCCATATGCATCCCTCAAAAGCTTATCAAATCGCGATTGTAAGGCCTCACGGTCATACTTCGACAATATGCACGCAGCCTTTCATTCTTTTTGCTATTTCCTAAAACTATTTCTGTTGCTGTGGTTCTGTGCAATGCATGTAGTATCTGCCATGATTACGATGAGCTTGCCCAGGCAGGTGCACGTTCAAAAAAACTGTCCGCGAAGCTGAGCGGAATTTTTTTTTCGGTGCGATTGACCTTCTGTAGGCATTTTAAGCTAGCTGCAGTCTTCCCGCTCTGTGGATGTTGAATTCGACACAGCGTTTCTAGGACGGTTGAACACTGATCGCTGGGCGAACATTCGTTGTTTAGTTTTCATTAGGCTCTCTTGAAACATATTTGGTGATCCCTGCTTGCACCGCTGACGGAAGCCTGCCTCGGCTTTTATGCCCTCCTGGCACCAGGCGTGGGCCGGACTGCTTGAGCATGGGGCTTATGGTATTGGTCTGCTCGTCGAGTGCTCCTGAGTGCCACAAGTCGCTAAAAAAGCACCGCCAGAGAAGCGCGTCGTCGCGCTCGCGCGGAAGCGCATTGGGGGGGTTCGCGCCTCGCTCCATCCACCACGATACCGCATTCTGAAAACGATCCTTCCAACCCTCGATGAGGAGCGCGAGGTCTTCCTCAGACATCTCCCCTTGCGCGGCCATGCTTTCCCACCAGAATGCGGCGATCACCCACTGGGGCAGGGTCTTGCCGCGTCGCACGACGTACGACGCAAAGGTCTTGCACCCGCGCACGACGCTGTCTTTCACCATATTGGGACGGAGGCATGCAACGGCCCATTCCTCGGGGCGCAGTGCGTTAAGCAATATAGAAGCCCACACGGGTCGCCGGCTGGCGGATAGTTCCACTTCCACTGCGAAAGATCCCGCAACAGGTCCGGGCCATAAACATCCTTGAGCTTTGCGACCTGACTTAAGTGCGACTCGGAGAGTGCATTTATCCGCACGTAAAAGGTCAATGGTGCGGGCAGTCTGTGTAAACCCAGTCTATGGGCCATGCCGCTCTCTTCCTTGTGCGCAGCACCCATTTGGATACATGTATATCAATGCTAGACGTCCCGATGCGGTACAAGATCGCAGCCCGTACACGGCGCGCACATCGTTTGAGCCAAATCAGCTCGTAGGCCGTACTGGTCGAGGAGTTTGCGTTCTTTTCGCGCTAATCGCAAGAGCCGTTCCGCATCCGGTCGTCGCATGCCTGTTTGTGACCGCAAGGGATGCTCGACAACTGCTCTAAGGATAGGTATCACGCCTATTCCGATAAGTTCTTCCATGCCGTTGATGATCGTGTCATCATTCTCCCCCAATCCGACGAGGATATTGGAAAAGACTTTGTTTCGGCCGAAGACCTCTACAGCGTCCTTGAGGGTTTCCATAATGAATTCGAGTGAAAGCCCTGGACACATCGTCTTGAAGAGTTGACGATCCATCGTTTCCACGTTATACTTTAGCTCGTCTGCTCCAGCGTCCTTCAATAGCTTTGTGGAGTTCTCCGTAGGATATACGGATACGCCGATGGGGAGATCGTACTTCGCCCTTAATGCGCGAACGATAGCTGCGATCCTCTCAACTTCGCGCTGTGGTGACTCTTCGACACCGGAAGTCAACGCTATGGATCTTAATTTACGAGCGAGCTTCGGATCTGCGAGAATTCTTGAAATCGCCGTTTCAACATCGCTCTGGTCTTTTACCGAACCTCCCAAGAGTGGCACCGGGCAGTACTGGCAGTCGAATATGCACACCTCGCTTACCGTGATATACGCTTGTTCAGGACAATGGGCAATCGCATCTTCAAGATACCCACGGACGATTTCTTTTTCGTGGTCGCGAATGACCACTTCATCCCCTTCAAGCGATGCCTTGAGACGGGAACTGTGTTTTATTCCCAGGCGCACCCGGTGACCGTCAAATCGTAAAAAAAAAGACGTTAGTCCGGCACCAGGCCCGGACGCAGGAGTCGTAATGCGCCCAAGTATACGCTCATCAATGTCCACGCCGCCCTCTGCAATAAGAAAAGCTTTCGTCTCCGCACTCTTATCCATCGTTTGTGCCCTCATTTATGCCGTTGACCAGCCGCCCGCTGCAATAACGCGTGCAAGTTGCCCCTGTTCTCTCGCCTCTTCGTTGTGCACCGTAAGTCGAGGAGCCATAGGCTTACGCGGAGGTTGTGCAGTTGCCTGTCACACTGATTACCGTCATCGCCACGGTGAGGATGTTGGCTGGCCTTCGACTCACGTCCGCTTAAATCGTAAAAAGGTACTCGTGCGTTGGAATACATATATGCTAGGTTCTTTACAAGAATTGTTATCATCTGTAGCATTATATCAAAATCATGTCGAGTGCAACCAGACAATGTCGATCCGACTCACCATAGAAACAGCGGGAAATTACTGCCATCAAGATACTGAACTTGATAGGGTCGTAGCATACATGCGCTCGCATAGCAGCGCAGTGATAGCCTTTTCAGGCGGAGCTGATAGCTCGGTCGTTGCAGCGCTTGCCAAACGGGCTTTTGGGGATGCAACAGTGGCTGTAACGGTAGATAACGGTGCGCTTCATCACGGCGAGATTGAGCACGCGGCTGCGATCGCCAACGAGATCGGCATTCGCCACATCGTGATTGCCCTCAATCCGTTGACTGTACCCGAAGTGAAGCAGAACGATCCTGAACGATGTTACTACTGCAAGAAGTTGATCTTTAGCGCGCTGCGCGACCTGGCTGAGGAACTACACTTCACTGCGGTCATGGACGGCACGAACGCCTCTGATCTTAATGGCTCCAGACCAGGTTTGAAAGCTCTGCGAGAACTCGGCGTCGTTTCGCCGTTGCTGGATCTCACTAAAGATGAAGTGAGAAGCGTCGCGCGCAGACTCGGCTTATCGAACGCAGATGCGCCGTCCGCAGCTTGTCTCTTCACCTCATTTCCTTACGGCACGATCATAACCGGCGAGAGAATTGAAAGGCTTAGAGAAGCTGAACGTGCGTTAAAGGCGATCGGCATCACGCACGTGAAAATTAGAGGATCATGATCACTTCGCTCGCATTGAAGTCGACAGGGAGGAGGCCGGAAAGGTCCTTACGCACTCCTCTGCTATAGCCGATAAGCTCTTGGAGCTTGGGTTTATCTACGTCACTTTGGATCTCGAGTGGTTTCGATCAGGCAGCATGGATATTTCGCTGATTTCCGCAAGAGACGAGCCTACGCGTGAGCGTTAACAGGGGCTTTTTGAGCGTCGGATTCGCTACTACAAAATCCGTATGTCCTCTAATCGGACGGTTTGAGGCATTAGGAAGAAGGAATATGCTGGGCAGGGATAAGAATCACAGGAATTCGAGTATCCTTTTCCAGATAATCTGCATTCGCGACCTGCACGCGGTCAGTGGAAAAAAATCTGGATTGCTCTTCGCTAAGATGCCTAGTTTCGCTAACCATTATCATGGATGAGATGCCATTGATTCGCTTGGCTTCACCCGCATTTTTCACGGAGACTAGAGTGAGATCTGTTGTCTCTAAAAAAGGACGCTTGAAGCGGATGATACGATATTCAAAGCACCGAAGAGCCCCTTCTTCGCAAATCAGTTCGCGGGTAACTTGCTCGTCGCTCATACTACGGTTTGGTATCCAATGCTTTCCGTATTGCTCGACGCTAAAATTTCGTAATTGTACCGCTGATCGCCCAATAATTGTGACCAAAGGCGTAAATGTGAGCAAGAACGTCTTAAAAAATGCGATGAAGCCAAAGCGGAGACGGTGTTGACGAAGGAAGCTAATCATCTCCCACTAAGAATCGGGCATCTTCCCACTCTGTACCATACGTCGTTCCTCCTCATGGGTACAGCCCTTCTGAAGAATAATGACGTTGAGGCCGAGTGGACGCTTTTCCCATCGGGCCCCGATCTTGTGAACGCCATGCGCGATGGACACCTCGACATCGGCTACGTCGGGCTTCCACCGGCGATCATTGCCGTTGACAAAGGTACAGGGCTCATATGCATCGCTGGAGGGCACATTGAAGGAACTTTGATGGTCGCGGGAGAAGATGTAAGGACGGTTGATCAGTGCAGGAGCATGCAAGCGTTCCTCGGCCAGTTTTCGGGGAGAGCCATAGGCTGTCCACCGCGGGGCTCGATTCACGATGTCATTGTCAACGAATTGTTGAAAGAGTACCGTCTCGAGGATGTCCGTGTGAGCAATTATGCTTGGGCGGATTTTCTTCCTGATGCGCTCGTGGAAGCTGAAATAGCAGCTGCTGCAGGCACGCCTGCCCTCGCCGTAGCAGCTCGGAGGTACTATGGGGCACACACGATAATGCCCCCCGCACGATTATGGCCCTTTAACCCAAGCTACGGAATTGTGGCAATGAGAGACGATTTGGTTCGTCATGAGGAGGTTCTTCGAAGGTTTCTCGTCGCTCACGAGGTGGCGTGTGAGATGATCAGACATCACCCGGGCAAATGCGCGCGCATCGTTGCTCGAACGACAGGGGTTGTGGATGCAGCCTTTGTGGGGGAAGCGTATCAGATCTCTCCAAAGTATTGCGCTTCTTTGCCTCCGGAATACGTTTCATCGACGATGAAGTTCGTGAACGCGCTTGAAGCGCTCGGATACATCTCGAGGCGAATGAGCGAGACGGAGATATTCGACGTATCGCTCATTAATGATGTGCATACGGCCCCGCCACACTACGAGTGCGGATTGCAAGGGGGCTTCTAGTAAGCCCGGAAAAATGCGAAATGCGCAAATCACAGTGGGGCTCTCCGGCACGTAGAGGAATCGTCCTTACCTGGCATCGTATCGAGCGTAGATGCTCTTGGCAGCCTCAGGGTCGCGCGTACCTTTGATTATTGCGCGGTCGCCACGAAAAAGGGTCATCTCGAAGTCGGTGTGAGGGTCTTTGAACAGCGGAGTCGTACCCCAATCTTGCTATCTGTTAAATACTCCGAGGCACGAGTGAGCGCTGAAATATTTGTAGTCCCTTACAACTGTGAACAAACGAATATGAGCGCCTCGGACCACTCAATTAACAACCTTTTAATACGATCCTCATTTTCTTACATTGTTTGATGTTCGGGGGCCTTTAATGAGGATTGAAACATCTCAGATCGTGATTACGACCGCAGAGCGACTCGATGGTGACAAAGCGCGCGCCGTTCGGGGTTTCTTCGGCACGTTATGCAAAACGGTCCTTGCCTTCCACGGGCACGATGGAAGGGGGCTCGTCTACCTGATCCCGGTTCTGATATTAAATCCGATCGTGGCGGTCGGCAAGGCGGGCTTCGTTGTTGAGTATTTGAGCAAGGTCCGGCCCGATCTTCTTGTACAATGAAAACTCCACCAAGCTTAAACGGGGCGATCAATCACTTCAGAAAATTTCTGGTATCTGGAGGGGGACTCACTCTCGCGCTTTTTATTCTGATTCACGGTTTTATTTTTGGGTTCTTATTTCACCTTTATTTGACCACGAACACGGATATTAGCGTATATTTTGCGGACGCCTCAAAACTCGCAAGCGGTTTGTTGCCGTACCGCGATTTTACCCTCGAATATCCTCCATTGTCTCTGATCTTTTTTGGTTTACCCAGAATAATAACTTCTTCTGATGCGCTCTATACCAAGATTTTCCAGTTCGAACTCCTGGTTTTCGATATTATCGGACTCCTTCTGATATTTGATATCGCACGTCGGTTAGGAGAGGCCCCTTGGAAAGCACTGTCGATTTATACCCTGGCCGTGTTGGCGGTTGGGCCGATCATCATTCAAACGTTTGACATCATCCCGGCCGTCATGACGCTCGCAGCTATCTATCTCTTCTGGCTTGGGAAGCATAATGCCAGCTGGGCCGTGTTAGCCTTGGGTACACTGACTAAGATATACCCGATAGCGATTGCACCTATCTTTTTGCTCATCTATTTCAAAAACCGTCAACTCAAACAAATCCGCGATGGGGCGATCACCTTTCTCGCCGTTTGCATGATCACGATCCTGCCTTTTATTATTCTGGGATCTGGCAGCATCCTGAATTTGGTAAGCTATCATAGCCAGAGAGGAGTTCAGATAGAAAGCACGTATAGCGCAATTGTAATCGTTCTGGCTAAGTCGGGCTTCACCACAGTTAGAGCAGAGTACTCGTTCGGTTCGCTGAATATCGTAAACCCGGCGGCCACGGTTCTTGCTAAATTCTCACCCTACATTATGGTGGTCAGTTTGCTGATAGTTTACTGGTTTATCTACCGACAAGTGAAACCGGGCAAAAGCCAATTTACCCGTCTCGGTCTTTATGCCTTACTGACGCTAGCGATCACGATGGCCACCAGCAAAATCCTTTCGCCGCAGTATTTCGTTTGGCTAGTGCCCATTTTTCCGCTAATATGCGGCCGATGGCGCATACCGATTTTAGCGACTTTTGTTCTCATCGGTGGACTCACCTACGATATTTTTCCCTTGCATTACTCTGAGCTGCAGAATTTTCAAGCCACCGCGGTGACTATCCTCGTGGCCCGCGACATCCTGTTAGTCCTGCTTGTAGTCTTGGCGGTGGTCTCCTTGAAGCGGATGAATGCTTCGAATGAGCCATCGGATCCGCACGCCCAAGCCAATGTGATTATACAATAAGGCAAAGCCCAATAAGAGTCACCAACTGTCCGCACTTCCGAAGAATTTATCGTCGAGGTTGGCAAGGGCTCCGCGTTGCATTTTCCACTTAACTTAGAGTTGCAGTTATTTAGGAGGTGTGATGAAATATCAACGGGGTTTCGGGGTATGAGTTGCTTCATATTGTGATCCTTAAGGCGTGATTCGCCCTGTCAGAGTGTCCCTTTTCAGACCGTCTTTTCCCGTTTTTACGAACGCGCTAGCTCCCTTGTGTGGATTCCCAGAATGCTGCAGCGGCACGGCGCGGTCAGCCAAGCGAGTAGCGTGACAGCGCGGCCAGCCGGAAGGTGAGAAATGATTCAAGCTCTTCGGGCGTGTAGTACAGTTCTAGCGCTGCGGGGGCACACTAACGCCGCTGCCATCGTCGCCGAGCCTCAAAGCTTGTTGGCTCGTGTGTTTTTGTTGGTGGAACAGACTTTCCCGCCCTTGTTTTCATATTCGAGACGGTGTCGCCAAGCGACTCGCTTTTTTGCTACGTCGAGCTGCATCAACAGGATGAAGCGCAGTCAGAAAGACCACAACGAGCCAAACTAACTGCAGGTCATTCTCCGAACGTGATAAGTAGCTTTGAGTTCATGAATCGGAGCGAGAAAGACCCGAAACGCATCATTAAAGCCGCTATGCCAGAAGAAAAGTACGGCGCACATTCAGTGAGACCATGCAAGGGAGGCGGCATCTTAGTTGAAGGCACGTTCGACAAGCCGTTTTCAATGGAAATACTATGTCGGATTCTGCGTGATACGGGCAAATGCGCTGAAAAACTCGGCGTGGCGCGGCTCTTCTACGCAGGACGCGGTGTCACTTTATACAGAAATGGCAGGGTTGACGTTCATCGCGTCCAATCGACTGAAGAAGCCATAGAGGTTCTTGACGAGGTGAAAGCGATAGTCCGAGAGGCGTTCGTGCAGGGCGATTAAAGCTCCAGCCTTGTGGCGAGTCGAGTGAGCTTGACAAGATTATAACGTCGGCTCCCAGGTCCACCACTGATTTCCGCTATAGTTCCACAATACCGCTACGCCTATTCCGATGAGTTGCGACGTTAGATAATATAGACCAAATAGACTCGTCAATAGCCACAAGGTCAGTAGGTTCAGCACGATCCCTACAAACCGCACGGCATGATCTCTATAAAGGGCCGTGAGTGTGTATCGAAGCCCGCTTGTGACTCTGTCTCTGAATGTCCACGACCTGTTCAAAACGAAGTTTGACAATAGACCTGCTTCTATGGCAAAGACTCCCGATAGCAGATAGAAAACCCCGAGTTCAGTAAACGCATATAGTACCGTCAAATTCAAAATAACGCCAACTGCGCCCACGGCGACAAATTTCCAGAAACGATGGAACTCTCCGGATCGCAAAAAAAGACTCGACGTATGATGGAGATAATCGACTGCGTTTTTCGCTCCGAGTTTGCTCACTCCACCCCCCCGCTTGTCAAACGTATAGCCGACCTCTGAGACCGTCTTATACTCTCCTTGAACAAGTATCTCAAGCAGTATCTTATAGCCTACCGGGCTAAGGTTTGCGTGGGCAATGACGTTCTTTTTGAAGGCGAAAAACCCGGACTCGGGGTCCTTGATGCTGCGTATCTCTCTGAAAAGCGTTCGGGCAAGAAGGTCTGCACCTTTAGATAGTAAATGTCTTGAGAAGCTGAAACCTTCCAAAGCGCTTTGCTCAGCAAATCGACTTCCGATCGCAATATCCGCTCCATTTTGCACGAGCGAAACTAGTTCTGGTATCTTTTCGGGAGGATGTTGTAAGTCAGCGTCCATGACGACTACTACGTCATAATTCGCTGCTTGAATCCCTGTCAGCACGGCGGTAGCGAGCCCTCTCTCGCCCTGTCTTCGTATGACCCGCACCTGATCACCGTTTGACTGCTGTGATGCAACTTTCCACGTTTCGTCAGGGCTGTCATCGTCAACAATGACGATCTCAAAAGGATCCCCCAATGATCCCATAGAACGATGGATTCGTTCCAGAAGTTGGGGGACGTTTTCCCGCTCATTGTAGGTAGGGATTACGATAGACGCGCTGCTATTCGGCATAGATCCCCGGAAGCTCGACGCTGAGCGCCGTTACATTTCTGTCAACTGAAAGATTGTCATTCTTCCCATAAGAGCCTTTCATCGGGGCCGCCGGGGAAACCGGAGGTCTTTTCGGCAAAAAGAGCCTGGAGCGATCCGGCCTGAAGACTGCACCTACTGGAGCTTCGGGCCCTTTACCGTGATCTATCAGCATCAGCGTGCGACTGTGTGCCACATAAGGCAGGTCGCCAGACAACGAAGCAGGGTCGCGGGTGGCTCCGTCAGTAACTATTCGGACTTCTCGTAGCTGTCATCGTTGCACGCACAGAGAGGCGACATCTGCCGCAGCTGATCAACGATCTCGGGGAGGACTTCGTTTACGTATCGCACATCTGCTTCCGTTGTTTCTCTCCCTAAGGTGAGCCTCAGACTGCCGTGAGCATCAACGGGGTCCAGGCCGATCGCCAGCAGCACGTGTGATGGTTCAAGCTTCTTTGATGAGCAGGCGGAACCAGTGGATCCAGCAATCCCCTTTGCGTTCAAGCGGAGTACTAGCGACTCCCCCTCGATGTAGCTGAAGCTGAAATTGGCGTTGTTCGGAAGACGGTACTCCTTTCCACCATTGAGCCGAGTGTCGGGTATCTCTTGCAGTACGGCGTCGATTAGCTGATCCCTGAGTCTTTGTATGCGGACATTATCCGCGAAATCTTCCATCGCCAGTCGCATTGCCTCACTAAAGCCAATAATACCCGACACGTTCTCGGTGCCACTTCTGAGGCCGCCCTCGTGGCCGCCACCGAAAATGAGCGGTTTCAGTTTGGTGCCCTTCCGAACGTAGAGGCATCCGACCCCTTTCGGTCCGTATATCTTGTGTGATGACACGGAGAGCATGTCCACATTGAGAGCGGCCACGTCCACTGGAATCTTCCCGACGCTCTGGACGGCATCGGTATGCATGTAGACGCCGTGTGACGCGGCGATCGCTCCAACCTCAGCTATGGGCTGTATTGAGCCGATCTCGTTGTTAGCATGCATTATTGATATGAGTCGCGTGTTGTCTCGAATCGCCTCTTCCACTTCGCCGGGATTTATCCGGCCGTCATCATCAACAGAAACGTAAGTCACCTCGTGTCCAAGCTGCTCAAGAAACTTGCACGTCTCGAGAACCGCGGGATGTTCGATCGTGGAGGTGATGACATGGTCGCCACTGCGCTTGCGTAGCACTCCACGCAAAGCCATGTTGTCCGATTCAGTTCCCCCTGACGTAAAAACGATCTCTGCCGGGGCGGCTCCAATCGCGTGCGCTATCTGTTCTCGCGCGTCCTCGATCGCTTTGCGCGCCTCAAGCCCATAGGCGTGGAGGCTCGAGGGGTTTCCGAAGCGCTCTAAAAAGTATGGGCGCATCACGTCGAGGATCTCAGGGCGCATCGGAGTGGTCGCGGCGTGATCAAGATAAATCATGGTCTCACATTGTGTCGGTTGTTGAACGTCGTACTTAACCTCTCTCTTTGAGGCATAAGGATTTAGCACGCTTAGGAGTAACGAACGACTCCTGCCCCAGTGCGAACGCCGCTTGCCTCACGCCCCGACCACCTTGTAGTAGTATATATATCCATTAGTGTAGATCTTGTCAACTTCTGTGGCGTGGTTGTCAATCTTTGCGATGCCCCCGCTCCATTGCGTGGCGTTTTGGGGGCTGAGCTTCCATTGTCCGTTCACAAGGTGCTCGAAGTAGTACTTTGGCGGCGTCGCTGTGAGGAACAGGTAGTTGATTCCAGTGTGACCTGCGCCGTTCCATTGTTGCAGGTATCCGGGATAGACGAAGTTGAGCACGGTGTAGTTCTCCAGCTCAATGTACGGAGTGTGCATCACCAAGGCGCCGGTATAGTACCAGTAAATCATCTCGTCTCTATAGTCGGTCATCGTGGCGTTGTCAGGGTCTTTTCCAACGGTCCAGAGAGCGGCGGCGGTGACCCGGGAGTCGGGCGGCGCAGTTACGTTGAAGGTTGTGTCGTAGTTCACCGCAAGAACGGTCACGTTCACCGCCGCTAATATCAGGAGCATCGCAGCTACGGAAGGAGCCAGCCACCTTTTGTTGACCCGCACCCCGTGTGATACCAATATCAAGCCTACGGTGGCCGTGATGCCATAGATAAAAGCAACCCAAATGAGAAGACGGCTGCCAAGATCTAGAGACTCGAGCGCTTCGATTGAGCTGAGGTAAGCAGGAAGCGTGCTTGTTGTGCCCACGTAGAACTGCAAAAAAAATGCGAGCGCTGTCACAGCCGCGAGCAAGATAAGACTTAAAAAGAGGTACCGTATATAGGCAACATCCACCTGATCGGCTTCGTGGCTGTGGGGAGACACTGAATGCGCACCGGCATAAACAACGAGGGGAGCTAGAGGCAGAAAGAAAGGTAGGTAACCTGACTGTAATCGCGTTGCGAGGGCGTACACGACTGCTCCAGCTCCAAGCACAATCGTCAACGCCGCGGCAGATTGTCGGTAATTATTAAGTCCCACGAGCCTGTTCTGCAGGCGCGCTAGTGATTGCGCGGTGGCTGCACGCGACGCTTTCGTACGCCAAAAAACAGCGTAGCACAGCACAGAGACTGCATACAGCGCTGCAAGACCTACCGCCGTGTAAAAAAAGATACCGACATATACGCCGTTGTAGCCGTTAAGCACGTAGTAATAGCTCCACCAGGGCACAAATAGAGCGGCGATGTAGACGGGAGCCGCGTACTTCAGCGAGGATACGAGGAACGGCATCGTGAGTATCGCGATGACTAAAAAGCTCAGGTGGTGGGTGAAGATGGTCGCGAGCAGTATCACTGTGAGCATCGAAAACGTATACGCGCGCGAGGTTCGTCCGACGTAGTACAGGTAGAGGAACAGCAGCGCGCCGCAAAAGAGGATGAAGCCGATATTTTCTTCGATCATGCGCGACTGTTGGTGCGTGAGGCCCTCGAACACGCCGATGAGAAGAATCATCACTGGGATCGCCCAGCTCGTGCATCGGCCTGAACGCGACGTTATTAGGTAAGCAACAACAACCATGACGATAGGCGTCGCTATTTGCAAGAAGTACTGCGCGAGCACGATGAGATTAATGCCGGTAAAAACGGTGAGCGACGCAAGCAGCGCTTCGAGGCCGATTGAATAGGCACCGTAGTACATCGATTGCGTCGCAGACGGGGCATAATGCCCGGTTACCACGTACTTGTTGGTATCGCCGATGAGCCTCCACGGATCAGGGTCGACCGAACCGCCCCACACGGACAGCGAGTATCCGACCCTGAAAACGACCAGCACAATAGTGATTGCGACCAGCGCAGCGAGGTACTTCTTGTTCAAGCGCTCACCCCCGTACCTCGGCGCGCGTTTTCAGCAGACACCTCAACATCGCCAGTGTATCGCGCGTAAGGCTGACCTTGCTGCTCGCCTTATTGCTCCACGTAATGGGCACTTCGACGATGTTGAACCCCTCTCGGTGCGCTTTTGCGATTAACTCCGCGTCAAACGCAAATCCATCGCAGGTGATAGTGATGGCGTCCCACACCTCGCGCCGAAACGCTTTGCAGCCGCACTGAAAATCGCGTATGGCTGTGTCGAGCAGTAGGCGGACGAGCGTCCGGTACATGGCTCCTGAGAGCCGTCTCGAGAGAGGTTGCGGGATGGCAATGACCGACCCGCGCAGCTTTCGCGACCCGACAGCGAGATCGGCCCCCTGGTCGATCGTTGCTGCGACGCGCATGAAGTCATTAGGATGAATCGATGCGTCGCCGTCGAGGAACCCGAGCACGTCTCCCGTTGCCAAAGCAAGCCCGCGTCGCAGCGCTGCACCCTTACCGGCCAAGACCGGGCTGCTTGAGAGTATCACGTTGCTGTTGTCAGTCGCGAATTCTTGTACGATGTCGGGTGTGTGGTCGGTGGACGCGTCTTCGGCAATGATGAGCTCAAGGCCTTCAAAGGCACTGAACTCGTCGAGCAATCCCCCTATCTCGTCGGCCTCATTATGCGCTAGAATCACGACAGAAATCATTCTCTTTTCCTACACCGCGCCAGGGGCATAAAGATTGTTCTATTCCAAAGCGTGAACGCGCATAGATCTAATCGCTCGCCGAGTCTCAATCAGCAACAGCGCACCGAAAAAAGCCGTATTTCAGAGTGCAACAAGAATAAATAATAGCTATCGCTATACGATCACTGTTCATTCGGAGTGACTATTTTGGAGGAGCGGTGCCAAAAAGCTTAGAGGAGATCAACGAGCGCATACGTGATGGAAGCGTTCACGTCGTGACAGCTGACGAAATGACTGCGCTCGTGGGCGAGCTGGGGCCCGAGAACGCGGCAAGAGAGGTCGACGTCGTGACCACGGGAACGTTTGGCGCGATGTGCTCGTCCGGCGCATGGATGAATTTCGGTCACTCAGATCCGCCTATCAAGATGAGTCAAGTGTGGCTCAACGATGTCGAGGCGTACACCGGCGTCGCCGCGGTGGATGCGTTCATTGGTGCGACCCAGCTTTCGGAGACGCGCGGCCTCGAGTACGGCGGAGCGCACGTCATCGAAGATCTTGTGGCCCAAAAAGAAGTCTATTTGAAGGCCGTTGGCTATGCTACCGACTGCTATCCGCGCCGCAGCGTAGAAGCGTCTATTTCCGTCGCGGACCTTAACGAAGCCACCATGTTAAATCCGCGTAACGCTTACCAGCGGTACAATGTGGCGACCAACTCGACTGACAGAGTGCTTTACACGTATATGGGGACGCTGCTTCCCCGGTTCGGGAACGCGACTTACTCTGGTTCGGGCACGCTCTCGCCCATCTATAACGATCCGGACTATGAAACCATCGGCGTCGGGACGAGGATCTTTCTGTGTGGTGCACAGGGGTACGTCGTCGGCAACGGGACGCAGCACGACCCGGCGAACAGCTTTGGCACGCTTATGGTGTGCGGTGACCTCAAGGCTATGAGCACCGATTACCTAAGGGCGGCAATTCTCCACAAGTACGGCACGTCGCTGTACGTAGGCATCGGCGTCCCTATTCCCGTCCTGAACGAGGGGATTGCGCGAAAAACTGCCATCAGTGATGCCGACATCAAGACGACGGTCCTCGACTACGGCGTCGGTCGTCGGTCGCGACCACAACTAAGGACGATCAACTATGAGGAGCTAAAATCCGGGATGATCGATCTCAATGGCAAGGAAGTGCGCACATCATCCATGTCGAGCTTCTTCAAAGCAAAAGAAATCGCCACCGAACTCGCGGCGCGTATACAAAAAGGGGCGTTTGAGCTCGCCCTGCCGACAGCGCGGCTCCCGCAGCAGGCCACACAGAAGCCCATGAAGCAACTTTCTGCGGTGCCACTCGTGCGTGAAGTCATGCTGCCAAGCATCACCGTGCGTGAAGCGATCAGCGTACAAGAGGCTGCCAAGATCATTATCGGAAAGCAGGTCAATCACTTGCCGGTTATCTCAGCCAGCAACAAGCTCATCGGCATAGTCACGGCGTACGATATTTCTAAAGCGGTTGCGCTAAACAAAGGGGATAGCCTGAAAGGTATAATGACGAGGCGCGTCGTGACGGCGACGCCTGATGAGCCGATCGACCTCGCCGCACGGCGTCTCGAGCGGCACAACATCTCGGCACTTCCTGTTATCGATCAGACGAATACCGTCATCGGCATCATCACCAGTGAGGATCTGAGCAAGCTCCTCGCGTGTAGGTAAGCGGAGGACAGGGAGGCATCCGTGAAGATCGTGTTGAAGTTTTCACAAAAGATTATGCAGGATCCACTGCTCGCAGACGTGGTGCTCGAAACGGGTGTCCGCATCAACATCGATCGGGCATTTGTTGACGCTTATAGCGGGGAAATCGTGATCGACGTGCCCGACGAAGGCGTCGAAGAGGTTGCCGCAGCCTTCCGGCGACGCGGGACTGAGGTGCGCGAAATGGACACGCCAATCATATTCGATGAAGCGGAGTGCGTGCAGTGTGGCGCGTGCGTATCAGTCTGTCCTGTTGAGGTATTTGAATACAAGAATGACAGGACGATTTCGATCAATCTCAAGCGCTGCGTGCTCTGCAAGACCTGTATCACGATGTGTCCGCACGGCGCTCTCAAAACTGCCGAGGAATGAAGGAGAAGTTCCAGCTCAAGCAAACGGTCGTCACAATCGTCGCGGACGCACGTTTATACATCGAAAACGCAAAAGAGGCGATACGCACCCACCGACGCGAACTTGAGCGTTTCATCGCGCTCAATCCTTTTTTCCGGTTCGCGCTTGAACCTCTCGATGAGTATGTCGGAGCCCCTCCGGAGATCGTGCGCCGAATGTTGGAGGCCTCTTATGCGGCGAATGTAGGTCCGATGGCTGCTGTTGCGGGCGTTATCGCGGATCTCGCGGTTGAGGCAATGGTTGCCGGGGGCGCATCTTATGCCATTGTCGACAATGGGGGTGACATCGCGCTCTCAACTGACCGCGAGGTGACCGTTGGGATATATGCGGGCGAGTCGGCCTTCAAAGACGTTGCGTTCAGGATTAGGCCCACACCATTCCTCGGCGTTTGCACGTCCTCGGCGACGGTCGGTCCGTCCATAAGCTTCGGCACGGCAGATGTCGCGTGCGTCGTTGCCGAAAAGGCCTGTTTAGCAGACGCTGCTGCATCGGCGCTCGGCAATTTGAGCGCTGATCCCAAAGCGGCATTTGGCGCGATAAAGGGTATTAACGGAATTCTTGGCGCCCTGTTAATCGTGCAAGACACACTCGCTACTTGGGGTACGTTGCCCACGCTCGTCCACGGGTCTATTGACGGAGCGTGCATAACGCACGCGTAGGACGCTAAACAACTGAAACAATCAAAAGTGTGTGCTAAAAGCGCCCCCCTTCTTGGCCCCACAAAGCACGCTAGTGCGAAATGTCATAGTTGACCCCGGACTAAAGGCTGTCGCGCCACCACTCTATCGTTCTAGTCAACCCATCACGCAGGCCAACGTGGGGTTGCCATCCAAGCGCTTTGATGCGCGAGATATCTGCCCACATCCTGTCTATTTCGATAGCCGCTGATCGGCGCTGTGCGCGCTGAGATGCTACGGTTATGGGTTTGTCAAGGATCTGCGCCACGTGTGTAACCAGTGCTTCAATGCTTACCTCGACGCCTGATGCGACATTGTAGATCCCTTCGCCAGCCTCAGCGAGTCGCAGCAGAGCCTCGACAACATCATCTACGTACGTAAAGTCCCGCGTCGGCGTTAGGTTACCCAGCCTCAGCGAGTCGTGGGTAAGCGCCTGCCTGATAATCGATGGTACGACAAAGTCAGGATGTTGATGAGGGCCGTACGTGTTAAACAGACGCGCGATCACTGTCGGTATGCCGTATGCAGTGCTGTATGCAGATATGAACGCCTCTGCAGCAAGCTTGCTTGCCGCATAGGGCTCTTGAGCGCGCACGGGGTGCTCTTCGTCGATTGGAACGTACCTGGGAGTGCCATACACGTGGGCAGTGCTCACGAATACGAAGCTCTCGACAGATGGTGAGCGTCGCACGGTTTCAAGAACGGTTATGGTGCCAGCGGTGTTCGTCTCGAACGTTTGGGCTGGATCATCGAGAGCGTGCCCGACGTGGGGTTGGGCAGCCAAGTGAAACACGGTTGAAGCGTCGCCGATCGAGAATGCGTGGCTGAGGTCGCCACGCACGACATTCAGGCGGGGGATTTCTTGAGCAAGCCGGTCAGGCCGCCGCCGCGTGAGAATGCTAATCGCGGCCCCGCGATGCCCTAGACATTCGACCAAGTGCGAGCCGAGGAAGCCCGTAGCGCCTGTTACAAACACCGTATCCAGTTTGCCCATCTAATCTCTCCTTCGACGCTATCGCATAGACGAGGAGCAGCCGCGTCACTCGTGGACAGGCCCCTTACCGGAGTCTGCATCCAATTCCGATGAGCAACTCCGTCACGTCGCGGTGCAGCTGTCCGACGTCGCCGTCTCTATAAGTGGAGACTCGGAAGGTGTAACTTGCGCGCGGCGCGTAGTGGTCGATGACGTTCACCGCGGTAACCCCTCGGACAGTGGAAAGCACGCGGGCCACAACATCGGGCTGCGCCCCGGCAGGAAATACTGCGGAAAAATCTCGGTACCGCTGGCCGCGCGCCAGGCGGTACTGCTTGAGTTCTTCCTCCTTCATCAGTTGCACGTTTTCCGTCTTTAAGATAACCTCCTTAGATCCCTCTTCTACTGCGATTTCGTCCGACGAAGCTCCTTTTATAATGCCGACGTGCACGGCTCCGGTGTAGACATTTCGGAGCCCGCGCGTGCTTCCGATGGACCGCTTAAACTCTTCCAACTCTTTGATGTTGGCCATAATAAGCTTATTGGAGCGTTTTAGGGCCGGTTCGGCGTCCCCGAAGTGTTTTGCCGCGCGCCTCATGATCGCGATGAATGCGTCGCGATCTCTGGCGTTGATAATGTCAACGAGCGTCGCGCATTGCGTGAGAAAAGCCTCGTGGACAGATCGATCGGCGCTCATCTGGATTGAGGCGTAGAGTGCGGGGTTCTGCCCTAGGATTCGTCCTACGAAATCTATGAGAATCTCATAAACGGGGCTCATGAAGCGGCGCGAGCGTTTGACATCAAAACGCAGGGCTTCCAGTGTAGCGCCCGTGGCGATGTAGCTGAAGTGGGTGAGTCCTTGAACGACCGACATGAGGCGGTCGTGCTCGTCAGCTGAGAGCTCCTCGACGCGAGCGCCCGCGCTCTCAAAGAGATCCACGAGAAACTGACGTCCGCGCTCTCCGCGCACTGGTGTGACAATGACGGTCTGCCCCTCCATGTCGGGCATGCCGGGACCAAAAAGGGGATGGACGCTCACGAGCTCGACGCCGTGTGGGGCGCTGGCCAGCATCTGTTTGATGGGGTCTCTTTTGATGGACGTTATGTCGAAGAGTACCGCGTCTGGTTTCAAGTGGGGTGCCACTTGCGCAATCACGTTGCAGGTCACGTCGATGGGCACAGCGATCATAACCACGTCGCAGTCCGCGTAGCGGACGCGCGAAGATCGTCCAACAAGCGTGACATCCATCCCCCGTTGCGCAAAAAATCGTTCGAACCAGCGCCCCATCTCTCCGTGGCCGCCCACGATTGCCACTTTGAGTGACATTACTGCCTTCCCTCGTCGTCCGTCTCGTTCGCGCTTTGGAGTGCTTCGCGCACTGCCTCTTCCATAATCTGCACAGGCGGGTCTAAAGTGGTCCACAGGGCGAAGGAGGCCGCCCCTTGATGTACCAACATCTTCACGCCCTCAATTGTTTGTAATCCTGCGGCGCGGGCCTCGCGTAACAAGGGGGTCTCGAGAGGGTGATAGACGAGGTCGAAGACCACGAGCCCTGGATGCATTTGGCCTGCGGTCACGAGCGTCTGTCCTTCGAGCACGCCGCGCATTCCCACAGTGGTGGCGTTGATAAGCACGCGTGCTTCGCGTAGCAGGAGATCGACCTCATTTAGACTGTGTGCCTCTATGGCGCCGCAGCCACAGTCTATGTTCGCAGCGGTCATTTGTTGGGCTAAGATGAGCGACCTGCTCGCCGTCCGATTGGCAACGAGTACGCGTGCTCCGTTGAGCAGCAGTTGTGCCGCGATTGCTTTTGCAGCGCCCCCTGCGCCCAGGAGCAGGATGCTCGCGTCTTTGACCGAAACGCCGGCCTCCTCGAGCGCCCTGACCGCTCCAACGCCGTCGGTGTTGTAGCCTATTCCCGTGCGGTCGACCGTGTTCACCGCGCCGATTCGTTTTGACAATGCGTCAGGCGTGCAGTAACGCAAAGCGGCTTCTTTGAGGGGAAAGGTGATGTTGAGTCCACCAAACCCAAGCGCCCGCGCCCCGCGTATTGCCGTTTCAGCGCGCTGTTTATCCACGTTGAAGGCGATGTACGCTGCATCGAGGTCCATCGCGGCGAACGCGGCGTTATGCATCACGGGCGAAAGCGAATGAGCTATCGGGCTGCCAAGCACGCCATAAACGGTCGTTACTGCCATGTACGGATCTCTTCAATTGCGCGCTTTAGCCGTGAAACGCTGAGCATTCCCGGTGACGCGCGCTTTCCGGTGAACCCGTACGGCCGCATCTTGGGGGAGATGTGCTGCCCGACGTACCCATAAAGCAGCGATGAACCGTAAATTCCCATAAGTGGCCTGATATGCGATCCGAGGGCGCCCAAGGGCACCACGCAGAAAGTGAAGCCCTCTTCTCGCGCGCCTAGGCTCACGTCGAGCACCCTCGGCGCGTCTCGCAGGTGCTCAATGGTGACTGCCAGCTTGACGACGTCGCCGTAGCCATTTGCCGTTCGCATGACTTCAAGCATTGCCGCTTCAGCAGGCGTTCCGTCGAGGTCGTGATACGAGATCAACGTCGGACGCCCGTGCGTCGCTGCTTCAGCCATTAGGTCGTCCCTATCCGGCGCCATAAGCTCAATGTCGACGATCGACGCGTACGACATGAGGGGATTGAGCTGCTCGCGTCGGTTCATCGCGGCGTTACCGCCCTCTTCGACTCGACGATTCGTGAGAATGACGGGCAGCGAGACTTCTTCGAGATCGCGCAGCACGCCGTTCGTGTCATCAGCGAGATCGACGCGAAACTCGATGATATCCGCTCCCTCTTCAACGGCCTGTCGCGCCTGGCCTGGCTCATATATGACCCCGACGATCTTTGGTCCTTCGTCTCCTCCAATAATCACATCGCCTAGCTGAATCACGTCATCACCTCTCGATGAGCGTCTCCTCGACGCCTATGCCGAAATGCCGTCCTGCTCGCTCGCAGTGCGTAAGGACTACATCTCCTGGTTTCAATTCGGTAACGGCGACGGGCATGCCCCCTTTCGCGACCAGCTTGATGGTCTCGGCGTTTTGAAGCAGCGTCTTGATCGTTGTCCCGTCTACCTCAGCCTCAATCAGAATGAGTGGGCGCCGCTCAATTTTTACGCGGCCGATCACGCCGTGACGCGTCTCCCCGTCACTGCGCACGATCATCACGTCGTCTCCTGCCTGTAGCTCCGATAAGTAGCGCGTCTTTTCCTCTCCGTAGATATATGCGTGTACCGGCCCAGCGTTTACGCGAAACGGCCTGGGAGCGACGTAAGGGCTCTCCTCGGTCTCAGCGTGGACTAAGAAAAAGCCGTTCGCGCCTGATCCGATAAGCATACCCTCCCCGCTGACCATGAGTGAACACGTGTCGATGCACACGCGGTCCCCCATGCCGACGGGCTTCACGGTCGTTATGGTGGCGGGCACAAGCTCGATGACGTGCTCCGATTTATGTGCAAATTCGATCGTTTTTGCGATTTGTGACAGATCATCGGTATCGAGGAGCACGCCATCGGCGCCATGTTCCAAGGTCTCAAGCGCGGTTTTTGCCTCTTCAAACGATCTCACGCCTGCGATGATATCAACAGTTCCCTGCAACGCGGCGATGAGGTTCTCTAGGGGGATGACTTTCCAATCGGTTCCGATGACGATGAGGTGGCCGGACGCGGTTGCGATCTCTTGTGCGAACCGCTCGTGGGCTTTATCTGAGATCACGACGTAGGCCGCCGTCTCAGCGGTGAGCGAGCTTAACCGCTTATAGTCGGTCGCATCGGTTGTCGTGCTTGGAAGAAGGAGCGTTCCGTCGCCTTCTCCCTCCTTTCCCACGACGCAAATGTCAGCGTGATCGTCTCGCCCCTCGTCAAAGGCCGCCACCTTTATCCCGCCGAGTTGCTTCACGGCATCCACATCAGTTTCGCTGACCAACACGCAGTCGGCTCCCGATTCGAGCGCGAAGGTGATGATCGGCTTTCGTTCCTCCCACGGACCCGCGTCGGCCTTAATCCACACGCTCTTCATAATTTCCCACCATGCACATCGTCCTCAGTCATTTAACGTTAACGCTCTACTTCTTTCAGCGCCTCTTCGACGGAAGCGTTTTCGTGCACGATGCGCGTTATCGCGCGAACGATGTGAGTCGGCTTGTCGTGCTGGAACACGTTGCGCCCAATGGCCACGCCTCGCGCGCCTGTCGCGACTGCATCTGAGATCATCTGAAGGAGCTCAGTGTCCGTCTCAACTTTGGGGCCTCCGGCGATGATGACCGGTACCGGACAACTCTCAATCACGCGTCCAAACGAATCAGGGTCGCCGGTGTAGTTCGTCTTGATCATGTCGGCGCCAAGCTCTGCTCCCGCGCGTGCGGCGTGGGCGACAAACTCCTCGCCATACTGGTCCGAGACCTTAGCACCACGGGGGTACATCATGGCGAGGAGGGGCATGCTCCATTCGTTGCAGCGTTCGGCAACGTTACCGAGCTTTTGGAGCTGGTTTGCTTCCGTCTTAGAGCCGATGTTTATGTGCACGCTGACCGCGTCTGCGCCTACTTTGAGAGCCTCTTCGACCGAACATACGAGCACCTTGTCGTTTGGGTCAGGGCCTAGCGCAGTCGAAGCGCTCATGTGGATGATCAACCCGATATCACGGCCGTACCCGCGGTGACCGTGTGGTACCATTCCCTTCTGCATCAATACTGCGTTTGCTCCTCCGGCGGCCACCTTGTTTACCATGTCGGAAAGGTTTACGAGGCCTTTGACTGGGCCTATGGAGATCCCGTGATCCATAGGGATAATAACGATGTTGCCGCTGTCGCGATTGGTGATACGCTCTAGTCGTACTACTTTTCCTATTTCCATGTCAATCTCAATCCTCCATATTGCTAAAGTGTAACATTGTAACACGGTTTTCCGATATAAACTTTTTCGAAGAACCCTTATTACTGAAGCGACCAGAAAGAGAACGTATGCTCGTTGGCGTACTGGGACCAGAAGGGACGTACAGTGAGATGGCCGCGCTGGCCTTGGGCTTTCCAGAAGACGCGCTGTGCTACTTTACTACCATAGAAGACGTCGCCCGCGACCTCATCGAGCGCCGGCTTGACCGCGGCGTCATCCCCTTGGAGAACTCTATCGAGGGGTCGGTCGGAACCGCGCTCGACGTGTTGCTCACCTTGCCCCTACAGATCGCCCGCGAAATCGTTCTACCTATACGCCACTTTCTTGCGGCCCTCGAGGGCGCAGATATTCAGGTGGTGTACTCTCATTGGCAAGCAATCGCTCAGTGCAACGCATTTTTGCGCGCATTTGGGCGAGAAGTGGTTCCGGTGAGCAGTACGTCACAAGCTGCGCACATGGCGAGCGAGGATCGACGCGCGGCAGCGATTGCATCATCTCGCGCCGTGGAATACTATCACCTGCAGATCATCGAGGCCGACATTCAGGATGTCAAAGAAAACTTCACCAGATTCGTCGTCGTGACGCGGCGCGGCGGACAGCCGCAGGCTCGAGAGGATTTAAAGACGTCAATAGTGCTCGAGCTGAAACGGAATAGACCAGGAGCCCTCTACGAGGTGCTCCACGTGTTTGCGGAACGGCAGCTGAACCTTACGAAGATTGAGTCGCGGCCTGCAAAGCGGTCGCTCGGTGAGTACCTCTTCTACATCGACCTTGAGGGTAGTGCGTCCGACTCCGAGGTCCTGGGTGCGTTTGATGCGCTACAAAAGCACGTCTCACGACTCAAGATGCTCGGATCGTACACTTCCGAAACCCATTTTGCACCATAACGGCAGCAGCACTAGAATGTACCCGGATACTGCTCTTCTCCTAACAGCGTTAATCGATCGAGGCGTTCACCGTCATACTCATCGCCGTGCTTCACATACCACTCGCGTTTGAGTCTCTCCCGATAATCCCGTTTCCGTTGCGTCCGCGAGGCGGTTCCGCTGTCAGGCGCCTCGTGTGGGTGGCGCACGAACGACCCGAGGAATGACTACTGGCTGCGACGGCATACCCCTGGTCACAGATGCTAAATATGACGGGGCGCAATGAGAAGAGAGCATGAAGCTGCTCGCTACGGACGTCGACAACACATTGACGGGTGACCGCGCGGCCTACTTAAACCTAGTTGCCCTGTTCTCGATGCATCGTGACGTCACTATCGCTTACGTTACGGGCCGTGATAAAATCCAAATGTTTGAGATCATGGTCGCCGAGTGCTTGCGCGAGCCGAATTACGTGCTGTGTAACGTCGGCACCGAAATCTATGAGGGGCCCGATTACCGGCGCGATGATGTGTGGACGCGTCACATCAATCGTCAGTGGGACCGCCTTGAGTTACACCAGGCGCTTGCGACGATCCCGTATCTTTTCCAACAGTCGCGCCAGTTTGAGTTTAAGCAGAGCTACCATCTTTTTCGCAAAGCCGATGTTGTTATACCAGAGATCCACAAGCGGCTCGATGAAATCGGCATCGCACACAAGGTTGTCTACTCGAGCGGGACCGACCTAGACGTCATTCCGAAAAGAGCGGGAAAGGGAGAAGCGGTCGACTACGTTAGAAAGAGGCTTCGAATTCGTCGAGGCAG
Organism: Methanobacteriota archaeon; assembly: GCA_963720465.1. Taxonomy (GTDB): domain Archaea; phylum Halobacteriota; class Bog-38; order Methanoflorentales; family Methanoflorentaceae; genus Methanoflorens. The sequence goes on along the minus strand of OY970393.1, from coordinate 1,373,782 downwards.
CGTCCTCGCGGCAGGCGATAGCGGGAACGACATCGAGCTGCTCTCTGCCGGGTTTTTGGCGGTCGTCGTCGGCAACCATAAATCGGAGCTCAACGTTGACGCGCTGCCTGAGGACGTGTACTGGGCGCGCGAAAACTACGCGGCAGGCATCATCGAAGGAATAGAGCACTTCGGATTTTTGGAGCCCCCGTAAGATGGAGGCGCACCCGCCTATGCGGAGCGCGTGGATATCAGTCGATCGGGATCGGTCGAAGGGCGCCGTTAACGCGATCATTTTCGCTTTCGCGCACGTCAGCTTCGCTTTCTGTAAAGTAGTCAAGCGCAGCTGGACAGTTGATCGCCAGTTGTTCGTAGAAACGTCGCGTTACTGAGACGTCACCATTTTCGATCTCATGCTGATACGCGTCTTTGAGCACCTTTGGAAGTGCTCCGACACGCTTGAGGATTACAACTATGGCTATGACTGCTCGATTGGCATCATCAATAGACCAGCTCTCTATCATCTCGGGATAAAGTTTCGCTGGAATTACAAAAAGCTTACGCCGCCTTTTGGGATTTATTTGCTTGTTTCTGCTTAACCGGCGCTTTTCGTCTTGCGTACAGAAGATTTATGGTACGTCCGCGTAGAGGAGCATAGTGGCGTGGGGCGCGGCGCTCGATCATTTTCGCTCAGCTCTCGCAACATTTTTCCCTTCAGGTTTGCATAGCATTACGCGATGACCTTTGCAGCTGAGATGAAGGAGAAAAAGCAACGGTTCTTGCGCGAAATGTACACCATTGCGCAGGGTCGATTCGGGGTCTTGATTGATTCTTATGACATCGGCGAAAAGCACGGGTTTGATTGGGAGACACTCGAAACGATCGTCGAGTACTTGGAGGCAAAAGGGCTTATCGCTTCGTATGAGGGCACGCTGTACGCATCGCTTACTATCGAAGGAGTTGAACGCATCGAAAGTGCTCAGTGATTCACTACTTCAGTACTCCACGAGGCTCTTACTTCACGTTTGCTAGTTCCATTGATAATCGAACCGCTGACCGTCGATCGCGAGCATACTCCCTCTGCCAAGTTGAACGCACAAAGAAAGGCATTAATAGTCTGCGCACGTTGACGATCTGGAGGCGAATCCCGTGAAAGTTCCACTTAATCAAGAAACGATGATGAAGTGCATCTGTCCCGGCTGTCCGACCTTTCAAAAAAACGCCCTTACCGATGGCACGTATTGCGCAATGGGCGCGAGTGAAAAGAAGCCCGAAATGAAGGGGTGTGACTGCTTGAGCTGCCCCCTCTATGCGGAATACAACCTAGGCGGCGCCTACTTCTGCATCCACGGTGCGGCAGATTGAGACGGTTATGTTGAACGAGCAGAGCGAGTCGCACTCATATTCACGCTCTGGTTCGAGACCTGTCGTTAGCTGACGAGCACACGGGCGTTAATAATTGAGATTCTGTCGCACTATTTTTTTTGCAGTTTTGGCCTTGTAACTTGAAATCGTCTACTCTTTGCGTTAGGCCGGATGATGCCGAGCGGGTTGTGGCTTAGAACCCCTGAGCAAAGCTATTAACGCACAACCTGCATGCATTTGTCGTGAAAGGCATCGTCATTGGCGGCACAAGAACCGGCGTTGGAAAGACCACGATAACTCTTGCCCTGTTAAAAGGACTCTCTAACGCTGGATATAGGGTGCAATCCTTTAAGGTAGGCCCGGGGTTCGTGGATGCCAAGCTTCACGAACGGCTGACCGGACGGCCGTGCTACAACCTTGACGCGTTCCTGATGGGCGAAACGGGTGTCAAGTGCGATCTCGCGAAAGCGAAGGCGGATTTCGTCATCATCGAGGGCGCCTCCGGGGTGTTCACCGGCGCATCGAGCACGGCGCGCATTGCCGACATCATTGGCGCTCCTGTGATCCTTACGGTCGATGCGAGCGCCTCTTCAGAGAGTGTGGCTGCCACGGTTCTTGGATTTATGCAGTACGCTTCGCACACGCCTTATGACGTGCGTATCGTTGGTGTCGTCGCGACGCGCGTTGGAAGCGACAAGCACATCGGAGACATACGAAAGGCTCTGGAGAGAATCGGGATTCCGCTTGTGGGTGTCCTTCGGAGGGACGTCTGGGAGCGCAGCCGTCAGCCACGCCAGCCTCGTGAACGAGAGCCGGCAGTTACAGATGCTAGTCTCGCTGCGATCTGCGACGATCTTGACGTTGCATCTATTATGGGCGCCGGAGCAGAGCTTATCCTTCCCGCCCCCGTGTCAGCTTCCTTCAACCGGGCACGCGTGACGATCGGCGTTGCGTTGGATGCTGCGTTCTGCTTCTACTACCGCTCAAATCTTGAGGCGCTAGAACATTCTGCGAAGCTTGAATACTTCTCGCCTCTGAATGAGCGACTCCCGCCAGTTGACGGCCTTTACATAGGTGGGGGATTTCCCGAGGCGCACATTCACCAGCTCAGCGCAAACGCGGCGCTTCTGAATGATATAAACGTAAAAGCTGCAGAAGGCATGCCCATTGTTGCAGAGGGTGGCGGACTTGTATATTTGTCCCGCTCACTTGCGGTGAACGACGGAGCTCTGCACAAGCTCGCCGGCGTCATTCCCGCTGAAGTCCGGATGACCGATAATTTACAAGCGCTCGGGCACTCAGAGGTTGAGATTGTGCAAGACTGCGCTATTGCAGGCTGCTGGGAACGACTGCGCGGCCACGAATACCATTATTCCGTAGCCGAGCCAGACCGCGATGCCCGATTTGCTTACAAAATGATCCGCGGGACTGGTATTCACGGATGCGATGGTTTTGTCGAATACAACGTTCTTGCTTCGTACCAGCACATACACGTTTATTCCCTGCGGCACGGATTTGACGGGTTTGTCGGTGCCGCTCAGCGATATTCGAGATCCTAGCTCTCTCGACTGCTGCCTCTTCGCACAAATCGACGCCCTCTTTAGGTTTTCGCGCAGAAAAGAACGGGAAATCCTAGCATTTGCCTAAAAGACCCGGCTTATCTACGGCCGGAACGCGCTTGAGCACACGTCACTCTTGGCTAGCCAATGAGTCCTCCTCTCCATCTCGCGCTCGAAGGACCTCCTCACGTTGTTCTCGTCTTTCCGAGTCGTTCAAGCTGAATGGCAGGTACTCGAAGCCAAGGCGGGAAAACGTTTATCTCTTGGTGCGGCGTCTTGCTAAGCGATGCACCGTCGTGCTCGAGGTGAAGCATGGTTGGCAAACTACCGCTCATACAATTGCTACTGATATTCGATTTCGTAATCGTCTTGATACACGTCCTTGTATTGGCTGTAATCGTCTTGATACACGTTTTACTGTTGGTCCCTGGGTTCCGAAAGGGCGTGATGAAGCGTAGTTCTTGCTGTCAAAGCGACTGACTGCTCTCAGAGCCACTGGTGCGACCTCCCGAAAGATAGTCGTTATGGGGCCTTCTGGGTTGGCAACGGGAGTTACTTGGAAAGTGTTCTTACTCACGGCGTGAGGATCTTAGCAAATAATTCTGTTTCCAAATTCATGCTCTTTTTACCGGTTTCTGTTGTGACCCGCCGGGAGTCTCCGGGCACAGCCAAAGTGGTGAGGTTAAGCGTTCGTCGCCGTACACTCTGCGGGGGTTAGGAGACCGATACACCATGTCGCAAGCGAGGGATATACGCGCCCGCGTTAGACAGGGGCGTAAAGGGCTTGCTGTAGCCGCGATAGCCACAATTTCTGGTCTAGTTCCCATCTACGTAGCCAATAATATATTGAGCGCGGCCACCCTAAGCCAAGCGTTTGCTGCCTATGTCGGGGTATTTGCGATCGCAGCGGGGATACTATACGCCACAAGCACGCTGCTCGTCTCTGAGTGAGTTCATTGTGTGTCGCAGATCTTCTAGGTAGGCCAACGGTTGGGCTTCTCTATCCGAGACAGGCAAAAGCGAACGCATCTACTGCTTTGACACGACATGCGGTGAATCATCGGACTCGATGGTGGTGGCGTCACCCCCAAGAATATCTACAAGCCAGCGCGCCTCCGTAAAATTGCTCAGCAAGACTCGAATCACGACGTGATGGGCACTGCAATAAGCGTTCCTAGCGGCTCAAGAAGCCTGCCCCGCGATCAAGAAAAAGACGAATAGCGTCATTAGGATGACTAATTGTAGAATTGCACTGCTGACGGCCCGCAGGATAAGCCGCTCGCTTGAAGCACACGAACCTGCAATTTCGGCTGCCGCCTTTAGGCCAGCGAGGATGATTGTTGCGCTTACTGCGATGACCAGAAGGTGGGCCAGCGGCGACAGGCGCGCGCCTGTTGCCCAATCTTCTATGTCAGTAGCCGTCTGCACTCACCCCGCGTTGACACACCCATATTGTGTTTGTGTCCGATAGCACCTTTGCGCTGGATCGCAAATCGCGGACGAGGAAACCCACACCCTGCTCGATAGGACGAGCGACTCACTGCGCCCTCGGAGAACGTAGCAAAGTATCTCTTGTGCACGCACCCGTTAGTGTTCCTCAGTAGAGCCAGGCGCCACTGATCCAAATAAACATGTTCTGGATCGCAATAACGATGGCAATTACGCCGATCACGATATTCTTGTGCCAGTTGTCTGAGAGCATGAGGCCGAGAAAAAGGTATAACGGAAATATCGCTGCGATGAGGCGCACAAAGGAGTAGGGCCAGGAGCTCAGCGATACGCAGGTGGCCAATGAGACGAATGAATATACGGAGAGCGCCAGATCCCGCTTGAGTAGAGCCAGGATGGTCGCTACCACTAGGAGAGTGTCGATCAAGAAAATAGGCACAACGGCATAGTTAAACGGCACCAAGGTGGGCCCTTCGAAGCCATACGCGCGCACGTTGTTAAAAAAATTGGCAACGGAGAGCATCGCTTTCCAGTTTGTGGCTTCAACGCTCGAGACGATGAACGGGTTGCCGAAGCGGTAGAGGTAGAAAAGGTAGAGCATCGCGACGCCCGCGCAGGTGACCGCGATGACGGCAAGTTCCCGGATGACTCGCGATCGCTCGCGATGCGAAACGTACCCGTAGAGCATGTCAACAACGAAAATGACGAGGATAAACGCGCCGAATTGGCGCGTAAAAATGGAAAATATCGCGAGCGGCGCCGCGTATCCAAACTTCTCTCGCTTCCAGTAGTAATACGCTCCGATCGTAAAAGCGAGAAAGATGGGCTATGAATATGACACGAGATTGCATACCAGGAGCACCGGGAACACCATGTAGGCAAAGCACACCCTCAGCCGGTACTTCTCGTTGACGACGAATGGGACCAGCTTGTAGAGGAAGTAGAGGCCGATAAACGAAAATGCGTTCGAAATGAGCACCTCTACCCAGGGCATGAGCGTTGGTTGGTTTAAGCTGAAGATTTTGATCAAAAGGGGGTACATGGGCGGGAACGCCGCTGAATTTGGATAGCCAACGGCATACCCTTGGTACGCGATGCCTTGATACCAACCACCGTCCCACTTTGCTAGGAACACGGGATTTTGAAACAACGCCGAAGGCTGATACCGAAAGCTTACCAGTATCGCGCCTAAAAGAACGATAATTTTGATAGCGGCGTACACAACTAAGGTGTTGAGCGGCGTATCTTTCGTGTAGTACTGGATGGCGCGCGTTATGAGTGCTTGAGCCCTATTCTCGACAGTACGGTAAGCGGACGATAGTTCTGTGCGCATACGAGGTGTGTTATACAGTCGGAGACGCTCCATGTGTTTAGGCTCTCGGATAAATCATCTTCGGATCGATGACGCGCGTCTCACTCGCAACGACAACTGAACCAATCTCTAGCTGATTTCGCACGGCTCTATTAAAATGCCGCACCTTCGAGCTTGACCCCCGAGAGAACGGCGTACGTCAAGTCGGCGTGTGCCAAGTTTGCCCCTCTAAGGTCCGCGTTGGTGAGATCCGCTCCGCTGACCACCGAGAAGCGCAAGTCGGCGCCTCGCAAATCAGCATCGACGAGAATAGCACCCTTGAGATTCGAGCTACTAAGATTTGCGTACGCCAAGTTCGCGTGGTTGAGCTGCGCCCTCTCTACGGTTGCACGCGGGAGCGTCACTCGAGAGAGCTCGGCGCCCGTCAGGTTAGCCCCGTATAGCGTCGCCCGCTCCATAGACGCGCCGCTCAGGTTGGCATCGCACAAGGTACTGAAGCTCAAATTGGCGGCGGTAAGATCTGCGTTGCGAAGGTCGGCGCCGCTAAGATCGACCCAGCTCAACTCGGCCTCGCGCAATTCGGCGTTTCGCAAGTCCGCCCTGCTCCCGCCTCGCTGACCCAGCCGCCATTTCTTATGAGGATTGACTATGGCTCGTATGGCTGCCGCGTCCATGCTTAAACCGTTGTTGTCGGAAGAACGCTGCGATATGCCGACATGATGCTTGCGAGCAGCGCCAACGCTGGGCCCATGTAGAGCCCCGTCCATCGCAAGAACCACGAATAAGATAGTAACGTCTCATACTACCCCGTTTCAGTGTTCTCAGCAAGAGATTTTTTACCTAGAGGCTATTCACAAAGCGGCCGCGAAGACTCTTATGCGATATCCTGCTCTGCCGTGAATGGCACTCTCACGCCGCGGCTACTCGTGAAGCTCTTTGATAATATCGAGAGCTTTGCAATATGCACCGCGGATAGTGTCTGCGATTTTGCCAGTCAGGTGCTGGCGATCGTGTGCAGGTCACGCGGTCGTTCAAGGTGGATAGGGCTGGGGGCAGGCGCTACGTTGTTTTTATCGTGATAACCTGAGCCACAATCGGCGGTTTGATTATGAAGCTTTTCGAGTTTGTAAATTCTCGGTCCGTGTCGGTTCATTGCAACTGCTCCTCGAGCGCGGCGATTCGCTGCTCGTGATTAGTAACCTCGATCACCCTGAGGCCGATCTCCACGGCCCGTAGTTTGATCCTCAGCTTGGCCTCAAGCTGCAGCGAGAGTCATCGGCGTTCTGTACCTCTGCTACTACTTTCAACAGACCGCGCAGGTCGTGCGCCGTTTCAATTTCAGCGGGGGTTAGACGTGTGTCCATCCTTTTTTTCGTCCATCCCTCGTTCCGTCGCCGCCGCTTGTATGCCGCGTCGTATGCACGACGTCGCGCAGCGTCGCTGTAGGGCATTTACGTGCCGTCCCTCCTCGTTCTGTCTACTCGTTCTACACGCTTTTCTTCGAGGCCGAGGAGCACCGTGGGCCGGCGCGAGGGGGCAACAAGTTCGTCGATCGTAACCGACTTCGATGTCAGATTCTGTTCCATGGTAACACCACTCGTGATTAACCACTCATGATTCAACCAAGAGGATGACTTAAAGTCGACTACCGGGAAAACGCCAAATCGGGCTCTGTTTAATTCTTTTATAGAGAGTTATACCTAATATTATCTATAAAATATTATAAAATTAGTTGAATAAATTTAGAGCGTAGCGCTTCCGGTTCTTTACCCTCTTGTTAGCTCGATCTGTAAATGCTAAGTGGTAGCCTCCTGCTAATACGCGTGGCATAAAAGCGCAGCTGCTAAACGCTCTACTAAAAATACGGTAAAGTTTTGGTCAACTTTCGGTCAACTTTTGTCTAGCGCTCTTATCCGGAGATTTGTTTCTGACTCTGGGCCAATGCATCACCAACCGATTTGCGCTGGCCTTTGTCTATCTCGACCTCAGCATCGTCTCTAAACGTAATGGCAGGCAACGCGTGCTCCGCCTCTCGATAGAAGTGCGCGTACATCGCAAACAGCTTTTCTGTTGAGATCGAAGACAAGTCCCGCGTTTCGAGTTCGCGCTGAATCCGACTGAGAACGTCACCAAAGAACTCGACCTTCTTACGGGTCGAGAGGTCGTACTTGTCGTACATCGCCTCAAGCTCTATCGCTCTGAGGTTGTCGATCTCCTCTTTGAACTGTTTGTCCCAATTGATCAAGGTGGGTTTACTGACCTTAATTTCATCCGCTATTTTTGCCAGCGGGAGCCCTTGAGCCCGCAGCTCCATAAAACGCACCTTTGTCTCATTGTCTTTCATACCTGCTACTTGTTCGCTCAGAACGATATAGGTTAAGATGCGCGCCGAGTGGCTGATCGCGTCTATATCGCAGGTTCTCAAGACGCACATAGGGTAAGGTAAGGCGCTCGAGGCTTCTCGCTTGATTCAGCTAAAAAAACTCAGCGTTACGCTGTGACAAGCGCTTAGGGGGCCCAGCCGGAACTCACTACCCGAAGTAACTGGCGCTCGATCGATCAAAATCTTCTACGAGCTTGATTTTGAGATCTTTCGGTTGCCACGAGACGTTCGGGTACGCCAGGTGTGGGATGAAACGTTCAGTATTTGCCGCGAGAAGGGTCGCGGGGTGCTCGTCACCGAAGGCGTTTTTCGTAATCGCATAAACGCGCTGCCTGACAACGCGCTCGCTCAGGTAGCCCAACGAGTGCATGTACTCGTGGAGCTGCACGTGAAACACGTAGGGCTTCCACAGCGTCGGATCGGTTTCCTTGATCCGCTGAAGGGGCACCTGGTTCATGACGATGATGTTCGAGCCGACTGGGTAGAAGGCGCCGAAGAAGCCGTTTGGCTGGTTGCCGAGGTTGGCCAAGCCGAGCATTATGCCGCCTCTGCTCATGCCCGTTGACTTCTCGACGGTCGCCTTGACCACCTCGAAGATATCGGACAGCGTTTCAGCGTTTTCAAGCAATTTGATTAAATATTCGTCCATAGTGCTCCGTTGAGAACAGTTTGCAAAGGGGCTGTGGTAACTAGATGTCTTTAGATATATATTCAGATATAATTGTACTTAAGCATTTCACTACGAAAGTGCGGCGCCGCCCGTCGGCTTTCAGGACAAGGCTGACGCACGAACAATGCTAGCAAACGCGCGGTTTACAATCCGGGTGGCAGCACCGGCTCTCCTCTTGGAGCAGTGTGCTCAGGCCGACCGACGTCACCACACGTTTGAGTGGATCCTGTCCTCGCTGAACCGGTTTTGAGCGGGCGGCGCTTCGGCCGGATGGCCGACCACAACAAATGCCAGCGGAACCACGCCTTCGGGGAGATGGCAGTGCTTGATAAATCCTGCCACGTGCCCATCCATCGGATAGACGCCGGTCCATACGGCTCCCAGTCCAAGCGCGTGAGCAGCAAGGAGCAGGTTCTGCGTCGCCGCTGAACAGTCTTCTACCCAGAATCCCCGAGCGATGACGTTCCTCGTGTCAGCGCAGACGAGTATGCCAAGGGGCGCGTGCTTCACCATGCTCGCAAACGGGCTAAACGTCGGAATAGCGTCGAGCATTGCCCGGTCTCTGATGATAATGAACTCCCAGGGCTGTTCGTTCGCCGCTGAAGGCGCACTCATTGCCGCCGCAAGGAGCTTTTGCGTCGTCTCATCATCAATTTGCTCGTTCGTGTATCGTCGTACACTTCTTCGCGTAAGAATAGCTTCTAATGCATCCATATGTTTGTCCCTCCACCCGTCATTTGTGTGCGCTCAGGTGGCATTATGTGTGCGTCACGTCGCGCCGCAGTGAATGCCACGTTCGCCGTCAGGCGGAATATGGGTAAGAGTCGCTGAGAGTAACTTGTACTGCCTGCTGCAGCTTCGCAGCTAACGACACTTGCTAACGCTTGAAGCCTAACTATGCTGGTGCTTCTGCGTTCAAGCAGTCGCTTCCATCCAAACCGCTTCGTGCAGTTTTTCTCAGTGGCTCTTTCGGCGCGGGCGAATTGAACCTTCGAACACGCACGCAGCACCATCGGCGCAATCGTTCAACGTCGTTTCAAACACGTGGGTAACGGCAGAAAACGTTACCTCTACAAAGTCGATGCCCCTTGAGGTCAACTTCACGAGGTGGGAAAGCGACTCGTGGCGCTGCTCGATAATTCCCTTGCTTAGAAAATAGCTGACTATAGATGCGCACGTGTGGCGATCAAAGCCCAGTTTGCGTCTGATCGTGCGAACGTCTCCGCAGGTGCGGGTGTCGCCCTCCGTTACTGAATACAGCGTGTGGATAAACTGGTCTTGCTTACATCGCAAGTCGTCAAGATGCCGTGGCATAGCCTTGCCTCTGTTATTCGTCTATTATTCATTCCAAAGCTCAAATAACTTCGCAAGGAAAAATGTTAATACACTTTTGCAGGCGAATGCTCCTGCTCAAACGCTTTATCGCGCCTCGAAATCTCCTTACTGTGGTTGCGTTATCAGCGTTGGCGCGGATCGTTGTCTTCTGCTTCCTAGCGCTGCGCAACCGCGTTGTGCAATTGGGGGGCGCTTCGGATGACGTATTTAGGCTGCCAAAGATCGAGTGCGTGCAGGTGCCCGTTTCTTGAACTGTATTCCGCCATCTCCAGGATAAGGGTCGCGATGATCGTGTTCACCGTAGCGGATATCCGCGGGAATCCCGTTGGGAAACGCTTCGCACGTGGTTCTTGAGTTCGGGCACCGGTGAGCGCACTGAAAGCAGCGCGGGATATGGGCGAGTAGCATCTATGAACCCCATGCGTTTAAAGCTCACGACATCAATGAAGCCTCGCCGAGAGCGTGGCGAAATAACTCGGAGCGAGCGGTACCTCGTCTCTGAATAATTGTTCAAGCGCTTAAGCGGCCAGTTTACGCTGCGTCGGGCTTGATCTTCGGTAGCAGCCCGCTTTGAAAAACGGCACATAACCTTATAACCCTCGCGCTGTAATTTCGGCTATATGTACATCGGTAAGTCAGTTCGCCTTGAGCGTATTTTCAACCGGGACACGAGCAATACCATCATCGTGCCGATGGACCACGGCGTCAGCGTCGGCCCCATCAGAGGTCTCGAAGATCTCCGCATCGCCGTCAACAGGGTCGCCGAGGGCGGGGCCAATGCCGTGCTTGGGCATATCGGCCTGGCAAAACACGGTCACAGAGGCTATGGTCGCGACGTCGGGCTGATAATGCATCTTTCAGCGAGCACATCGCTTGCTCCCGATCCAAACCGCAAGGTGCTCGTAAAGACCGTTGAAGAGGCCATCAAATTTGGCGCGGACGCCGTCAGCGTTCACGTGAACGTTGGGGCGCAGAATGAATCCGAAATGCTCGCTACACTTGGACACATTTCGGAACGGTGCGACTACTGGGGCATGCCTCTGCTTGCGATGATGTATCCGCGAGGCGACAAGGTCGAAGATGAGCACGATGTCGAGCCCGTGAAACTCGCTGCGCGCGTTGGCGCGGAACTGGGGGCCGATATCGTCAAGACGAACTATACAGGCGAGATCGACACCTTTAAAGAAGTCATCGCCGGATGTCCCGTGCCGGTCGTGGTCGCGGGCGGGCCGCAAATGGACACTGAGCAGGAGCTGCTGCAGATGGTCAGAGACTCGATCGACGCAGGGGGGCGTGGCGTCGCGATAGGCAGGAACATATTTCAAGCGAAGGATCCGACCAGCTTAGTGAGAAAAATCGCACGCGTGGTGCACGAAGGTTACGACGTCGACGAGGCTGTACGACGGTAGCCCGGTGCCGCTTTTCAACTCCAGCGACAGTCCAGCAATTAGGACGGGCAGCACTATACCCGCCGACGGTTTGCAGATTCGTGGCGCGCGCACGTAATTCAAAGTCTTACGGCGGTTCGGACGGCAGCGGCCAACACGCGTTTAGCCCAAATACCGGCTGAGGAATCGCTTAAGCCACGTTTTTGCAACAGAGAGCGTCAGTAACGTAAGAATGCCCCCGGACATACCTCGCCGCAAGGCGGTCCGCGTGAGCAGCCACATCAACGCGAAGCGCGCAACGTGACGCTCGAGGATCGCGATCATTCGGGTGGTCCCGTAGGTGGCAACGATCGTGATCCATAGGAAGGTGAGAGCAAAGACACTCAACGGGAATGATATGAGTCGGTCGATAAACAGCGTTCCAAGAATGCCGACAGCAAGAAGAATTGCCGTCGTGCGCCACATCGCAAATCGGCGCTTTCGCCGGCCCAGCGTCTGGTCGATGAACCCGTCTATGATCTCTTCTCGATACTCGGGGGTTTCGTTCACCGCCATGATGACGGCTTCGATATCGTCAAAGACCTGGCCGGTTTGCATATTCAAAGATAGCATCGGGGCGTATATATACACACCCTTTGGGGAACGTGCGACGGCTAACGCCTTCTGGTTACGACGTAAGCGGCGACTATCAGTCCGGCGACAGCGAAGGCGGCATCGAAGCCGGGTAGTGGGTTTCCGCTGTTAGATGCGGCGACGTTGCCGATTTGGATGGGGATGGTTTCGTTCTCGCTCGTGAGGTTCCCGCTGATCGCGTGGAAGCTAAGGTCGTAGTTGCCTGAAGCGCCAGTTAAGGCGGTGATGTTCACCGAGAAGACCGCAGTTGAATTGGGTGCGATGTCAAGGGCGCCTCCGTTATCAACGCTGATGTCTTTTGGCAGGTCTGGGAAGACGAGGTACGTTGAATTTGCGGTGTCGGCGCCTCGATTCAGCACCGTAACATTGACCGAGACGGTGTCATTTTGGTAGGCGGGCGCCGAGATCGCCGTGATGGTAAGCGTGGTGTTGCTCTCCGTGCGGTTGGTTTCGTTCAAAATGTTTGTCGCATTGCTTGTGGTATTGGCAGTCGCGTTAGTCGTGGCATTTGTCTCTGCTGTAGCGTTGTGACTGGAAATCGTTAAATTCGCCTGGGTTACTTGGATATAGACCTGGCCTACAGTGCCTTCGGGTACGTTTGGGGATAGCTGCACATTCCACCCTACCACGCCGTGCCCGAGCATCATCTCAGCAGGTACCGCGGTGTCGTTTGGATTGCCGGTGAGGCCACTCAAGTCCGCCGTTATGTGCGCTGCCATCTTCTGTTGATCGAAACCGGGGTTCGAGGCATTCCACGTCGACGGGTCGCCGCTATGGCAAAGCGCGCAGTTGTTGAGGACGTCTGCCGAAACCTGAACGAATCCTCCGGGACTGACGCGATCGGTGGCAGTGCCGTTGACGAGGAACGAAATCTGCGGCGTCGTCGGATTGGTGAGTTCGATTGGCGCGACGATTGGGGTGGAATTATCTGAGTCGGTCACCCGAATCAAGTACTGGCCCGGAGTGAGACTGGCCGGGGGCACCCAGCGGTATTCGATTTGGCCGCTCGGTCCTGGAATAAGGTTGTTCTGGCCACCGTCTTTGACGACTGCTATGGTCGTCCACACACTCCCAGGGTCATCGTCGATGCCTTTTTTCTCGTAGTCGTAGTAGTACTCGATCTTTGACGTATCTCCTACCTTACCGAGATTGGCCTGTATCAGCACTGCACCTCCCGCATTAACCTGCTTCTCGTTAAGAGAAACCATGGTCGTCGCTGCGATCGGCGCGGCAATAAAGGCTGCGATAAGCGCGGTGACTACGAAGATAAGTATGCACGTATGTATGTGTGCTCTTTTCATAAGACATCACACCGCAAAAACGATCGCTCGGCCCTCAACGGATGGTGAACCTTATACCTATAAAAACGCTTCGAACTTGACTTATCAGCGCGCACGCGAGCTAAGGGCTATTTTTGGCTGCGTGTGGCCGGGCCTTTTGCGTATCCGCGAGCACGTAGTCAATGCGTTGCTGGGCGTCGGTGGAGTTGTCCCACAGGAGCTCGAAGCTAGCCTCGAGATATTGTGCATATTCGGGGCTATTCGTCCAGAAAGCGGTATCAGCTGCGTCCTTTCCGTGGCGGAGCGCATCAAACGTTATGGTCGTCAGACTTTCGTGAGCGTCGGCGACCAGAAAGCGCATCCCCGCGTAGTCGTCGTGGTGGCGGACCTCGATCCCCCCTTCAAGAGCCTCTCGCACCGAATCGATGTTACGTAGTAAGATTTCGGCGATGTATCGCACGCGAACGCCTCTATGTGTCGCGTCGATGAAATTCTCGAGTAGCCCGCTCGTAGAGAGCACTGGAATGCCGCCAAGTGACGAAATGAATAAGACGCGTTCTTCTGCGGTCTTAACTAGCTGCTCCATGGCGGCGAGCGTGTTAGAACGGCCTTTTATCACTTTGAACGTATAAAGGTCGTTCGCGAGGACGTCACTGGACAAGTACTCGTTTGCGAGCTTTAACACTTCATCCCGATTCTCTTCCATCCAGCGAAGCTCATACGCGTGGCGCATCATAGCGGCTTCGAGCGCCGGTTCGATTGAAACCGCCGCGTATTTTGTTGGCTTCTCGACCGACTCTTCAACCATCCCTTTTTCTGCGAGCGTTTCAAGGATCCGATAGACGTCGACTCTATAGCTGTGCAGCAGTTTGGCGAGCTCCCCTGTCGTTTTCGGACCGTACTTCAGCAATAATGCGTACAGGTGAGCCTCTTTCGCGCTGAGGCCGAACGCTTCAAGCTTTTCAATTAACGCCTGCTGCATAGGCGGGAATACGTAGCGGTTGGACTTATGCCTTTGGGTCCGCCGTGTCGAGCTGCATCTGACGATAGATTCGCTCATCATCTCGCTTAACGGCTTTATTCATTTTGTCCTGTGTCAACCGGTTGCTGGCCTAACGTGTTAATCGCGGCAGGTTGGAGTTGATAAAGCTTCTGCAGGGAACCCTCGTAACCCGTCAGCTTCCACTCTTAGCAGATTTTAGCTAGAGCAGTCACCTAGCCTTTACTTGAGAAAAAGGATCAGGACGCCTAGCACGAAGACTTGGCAGAAGTTGTCTGCCTGGGCTGATTATATCCGGCCGTCATTCCCAGACAAGAAGCAGCATTGTTGGCTAGCGTGTTCGCCACCGGAAAAAACCTGTCCTTGTGCCGGACACGCGTGTTGACCGCGTCGTTGGGGTGCAGCGTAGCGCCATTTGCGCAGCCCCCTATTCGTGGGACAATCACATTTTTAAGCTGCATCGTTGCGGCTTGGTAGCCGCCGAGGTTTACATCGAGTCCTACCGTAGTGCTTAGGGTTAGGAGGAAGATCTTGTCAGTGAGCTTGATATTCGCTGCAAAGAGCTTAGTGATGTTGACATTGAGCGTGTTGATGTCTCGAATGATCTGATCATACTCTGCGATGGGACCGTTGATAGACAGATTGTAGCTCTGCGCGGTGTTGTTTGCATCGCCTCCAATTATCGTCGCGTACTAGCGACACTGGCCTCGAAGCTGTCCACAATGGGATAATTGCCTTGTTTATCCGTCGTGGTATTTTTTTCAACATATTGAGAATAATTCTTAGGATCGTCGCCGTTATTTGACGGCGAGATGAGTTTGCCGAGCTCATGCGATCTCGCGAATGCTTTTTCAAGGCTTTTTCCTTGCAAACCGGCTCTGCAGGGCGCTAAAAAAGCAGAAGCATGTTCTTTGGAAAGCAGTCGCAAACGTTATGTCACTATCCATCGTCGTATCACGCAAGATTCGCTCGAGCAGTCGGCTAAGTCGCAGCAGTTTTACGCAATTTTGTTTTGCGCTCACCACGACGAAAAGGGATAGCATGACCGAAATTGATTGGCAACGCTTTGACACAGGCTGCATTCCACTCCGTCGATGTTCGCTGTGCCGCCATCAGACGAAGTTCGATGCCGCCGCTGAGCCGAAGTACTATTGTGCGCGCCTCAAGCAATGGACCTCTCCTATGTTCGAATGCCCTTTTTGGGACGCACAAGAGGAATGGAAAGAGTGGTACTCCTACTGTACGTCTTCAAAGGCGTAGAGGCCCCGACCCCTCTGAAAACTGAGGACCATTCGAGTGGTGCGCCGATCTGCGTGACCGGGCCCGCGCTTCGAGATCACGAGCGACGATGCCGCCTTTCGAGCGAGTTGCGAACGAAACAGCCTATAGCATCCCCTTTGTGCTCCGCACTCCCTCTCTGGGCTGCAGCGCATCACTAAGAGCGATGCCCAGCGCTTTGAAAATAGCCTCTATCGTGTGATGGTCATCCGTGCCGTACGCGTTCACGTGAATCGTAAGCATAGCGTGAGAAGCGAGCGATTGGATGAAGTGTTTCACCAGGCTGGCATCGATGCCGTCGACGCCTGAGGAGATCGTGGTATTAAACACCAGGTAGCTCCGTCCAGCAGCATCGACGGCGATGGTCGCGAGCGAATCGTCCATGGGAATAGAGGCACTTCCGAACCTTTTGATGCCCTCTATGTTCGTGATCACACTTTTAAGAGCCATTCCGAGCGCGATGCCGACATCCTCGACGACGTGATGCGGATTTCCGTCGCTTAGCACAGTAAGGCGTACCCCTATGCCGCCGTGTAGGGATAGCGCCTCTAGCACGTGCGTAAAAAATGGCACGCCGGTGTCAATGGCTCTCTCCGAAGCGTCATCGAGATCAAGATGAAGGTCGATCTTGGTCTCTTTGGTTGTTCTCGCGACGTCAGCCCTGCGCATATCGATCATACATTCTAGAGGTCACTCACGATGTTAAACGCTTCGTTGAGCGTGAACTTACCGGTGTATATTGCGGAGCCGATCACAACGCCGGCTGCCCCCGTCCGAGCAATCGCTCTGATGTCACCCAGAACGCCGATGCCGCCCGACGCGATGACGGGGATGTCAACGTATTCGACGAGAGCGCGTATGACGTCGCTCCGTACTCCACTCATCCTCCCCTCTGTTTCCACGTCCGTAAAGAGCAGTGAACCTGCGCCTAGCTCTTGAAAGAGCAGGCCAAGCTCCTGCGGCCTCAAGCCGGAGCTTCGGGTCCATCCTTCAATGAGGACCTCACCGCCTCGCGCGTCAACGGCCACCATAATGGCCTCGCTGCCAAACTCGCGACTCATATTGTGGACAATGGTCGGATCTCGTACAGCGGCGGTGCCAAGAATCACCCTGTTTGCGCCGACCTGAAGTAAATCAGCGACGTCTTCATATGTGCGAATCCCGCCGCCTACCTCGATAAACGCGTCGAGTTTTGCTAGCTTATAGATAAGCTTCAGATTCCGCGGCTTCCCGAATGCACCGTCAAGATCGATGACGTGAAGGTGGTCAGCGCCACTGGTAATCCAGTGTTCTGCGACAGCAAGCGGGTCCTCGAGTGAAACGAGGACGTCATCCGGTACCCCTCCGACAAGTTGAACACAGCGACCATCCTTAATGTCAATAGCGGGAATAACCTCGAATGGCACGATTTCAGCACATCCCACGGTAAGACAACGCACCCGATCTGTTTTGCATCGTATTAACTGTTTGTAGCTTGCACGCTTGGCACAAGAGTGCGCAACGCACGATTAGGTATCTTCCTATCTGCCCGGCGCTTGCCTCCCTCAGAGTTGACCAGAATACGCGGTAACTGCAACGCGATCAGCAAGACCCAGATGCGACAAGAGCTGCTTTGAGTCGAACGCCAGAGGACAGTTCAGCTTATCTATTAGAGATAGGGGGACACCATATTCGCAAGCTGTTCCAGCACGACGATTGCGGCCTGCTTGTCGAGTGGCTTATTGTCATTTCCGCATTTCGGGGAGTAGATACACGCCGGGCATCCGACGTCACAGGAGCACCCTGTGACAAGCTCGCGGGTGACGGTGACAATTTCGGCAATCAGCTCTACGGCTTTTTCGGCTAGGCCGATTCCGCCCTCAAAACCGTCATAGATGAAGATCGTTGGAGCAGCGGTATCTGGATGGCACGTGGTCGAAACGCCACCGATGTCCCACCTATCGCACATAACGTGCAGCGGCATCATGGCGATCAGCGCGTGCTCTGCGCCGTGCAGACCGCCGCCGATGTCGAGTCCCTCATTTTCCACCTGTGTGACCGCATCTTCCGGGACTCTGAACCACAGCGCCGTCGTGGTGAAGCGGAGCGGCGGCAAATCAAGGCTCTCGATTCCCACGGTTTGATCGTACCGGAGCGTCTTGTATCCGACGTACTGCTCAACGACTTCGACGATGCCGAATGATACCACGAGCGCACCTTGAGGCCTTTTTTCGAGCTCTTTGACGATCCGAAGATCAACGGTTTTCATCGGAACTGTGTAGTAGTCTACGTTCTTCTTGCTCACGGAAATAACGCGGTTGGTCAAGTCGAGCTGCTCGACGACGTAGGTCTCACCTTCGTGAAGCAGCACCGCCCCCGCGTGAGCCTCTCGGTATGCGCGGGTCTTGTCGAGTGTTTCGAGGAGCCGCCCCTCGTAGAGAACTTTGAATGTCTGGGGGGAGAGCGCGTTCAGAGGGACCGCCTCTGTGGCCCTGCCCCTGCCTGAGTACACCCACCCATTTGGAGTGTCTTTGGCCAAGCCTTGGCGCTGCAGCTCCTCAAGCGATTCTGAGAGGAGAGCGGGAAAGTACGCTGCGTCGTGAGGTAGGCGAAGCGGCAACTCGGCAGCCGCGCACATAACGTGTCCGAGGACAATATACTCGTTCGATAGATCGATAATGGCGTGCTCGTGCGACCCTCCGAACAGCGCGCCAGGATGCTTCATAAAGTACTGGTCGAGCGGGTCGTGAAATCCGACCAGGGTTGCGAGCGACTCGTCCTGCCCCCGGCCCGCTCTCCCCGCTTGTTGCCACGTCGAAATGATCGTGCCGGGATACCCTGCCATGATGACAGCGTCTAAGCTACCGATGTCAATGCCGAGCTCCAGTGCATTCGTAGACGTTACGCCTGCCAAGCGCCCGCTTCTTAAGTGTTCTTCGATCCGCCGCCGTGTCGACGGCAAGTAGCCGGCCCGATAGGCTGCAATCCGGTCGGCGAGCAACGGTGTCGATTCTTTCGCCTCATTTTTTGCCCAAAGGGCAATGAGTTCTGCCATCTTTCGCGACGGTGCGAAACAGAGTGTCTGCAGCTGGTTGCGGATAAAGAGTAGGAACAAGTCTTTGGCTTCCTGATGGGCGGACCGTTTCCCTATGCCGTCAGCGTACGGGTTATACAGGACGAAATATTTGCGCCCTCTTGGGGATCCATCTTCAGATATGAGGGTGAAGGTTCTTCCGGTGAGCTTCTCGCCAAATTCGATCGGATTTGCAAGGGTCGCGGTGGAGATGACAAACTGCGGCTCGGATCCGTAATACGAGCAGAGTCGTTGTAGGCGCCTTATCAAAAGGGCGACGTTCGATCCAAAGACCCCACGATACACGTGTGCCTCGTCAATGACAATGAACTTCAAGTTCGCCAGAAATCGTTGCCATTTGTAGTGCCAAGGTAAGACGTGATGCAGTTCGTACGGGTTACTGATCACGATCCTCGCACTCTTTCGAATCTTTGGCCGCTTATGCGAGGGCGTATCCCCGTCATAAACGCTCGGATTGACACGAACGGCGCTAATCAGCTCGAGCTCTTGAAGTACCTTCAGCTGATCATTCGAGAGCGCTTTCGTTGGATAGACGTAGAGCGCAGTCGCGTTATGCTCGCGGTCGAGCTCCTCAAAAATTGGAACGTTGAACGCGAGCGTCTTGCCAGAAGCGGTGGCGGTTGCGATAATTATGTCTTTGCCTTCGCGCAACGCAGCACGCGCTTCGATTTGGTGACGGTACAGCCGAATACCCTTTTTGCGCAGGAAAGCGTGGACGTTTGGCGCGATCTCTTCCGCCGTTACAGCGAAGATCGGTTCTCGGGCAGACAACACTTCGGTGTGTGCAACCTTCCGGCTGAACATTCGGTCGCTTTGCAGGATTCGCAGAACCGTCTCGACAGATATACTTACCCCTCACAAATCTTGGAGAAAATGTGCGCCAGCGCGATTAGATCCTGTCTGTTATGGTCGATAATCGCGACTAACGGTCCGGCGTTCTGAGTGCGTAGATAGGTCTCATAGAACTCCGGCACTAGCGCGCTAGGAATATCTGATTGACGAGCGCCTATCACGTGTTTTTCCAACGAGGCCAGCTTGAAGTCAGGAGTCAGTCCTCGCCACCTTCGCCGCGCGAAATGGAGCATATCGAAGTGAGCCCTCTGTAAATTGCCGTGGATCCGGTAGTAAGCGAGGCGCTGCTCAAGGAAAGGGACGTCAAAAGCCCTCCCGTTGAACGTTACAAGAGCAGTGCTTGAGTTAACGTGCGAAAGCAGCGCTGCCAGTGCCGCCGGTTCTTCGCCTACGTTTCTTGAAACGTACTGGCGGACGGTCAGGGTCTCGTCGACCGCCTCAGCAACTCCTATGATTATGATTGGGCTGGAGAAGAGCCCTAGCGTCTCGAGATCCACAAAAAGCAACTGGTCTGGCGTATGAAAGCCTGAGGCGTGCAGTGCGAGCGGATCGGATCTCGGAAACCTTCTTCCAACCCATTCGATCAATTCACCCGTGTCGCGCGTTTCGACAAGCTTTAAGAAGCTGAGAGCCTGGGCGCCAAAGCGGTCGTCCTCGACGAGATCAGCGATGCTGCGGTAGCCACGCCCCTTCAAGGCGCGCTCGGTAGTCTCTCTAACGCCGTGGAGGAGCTTAAAATCTGCTAATAGGCTCTCTTTGGCTCTCTCTGGAGGTACCGTATGTATGCTTACCCTCTCTTCCGTGTCTACGCGGTAACACGTCCCGCGATCAGTGACGAGTTCGGTTCCAGGAGTCACCTCTTCGAGCGCTTTCCCGTTGTGCTTTTCGATTAAAGCTCGCTTGAGTGCAAGTGCTTGCGCATAGTCGTTGTGGTCTTTCGCGTAGAATAGTGCGGGAGTGAACTGGGAAGAACCCACCCTCTCTCCGTCAGCAGCATCGCTCGCTTGATCTACGCGAGACTTGATCCGCGCACCGACTCGGCTGAGCTTCTGATTGCCGTGGCCTTCATTCAACACAACAGCGCGTCCACGTCATATTTCGGACCGTGCAAAACACGGTCGGATGACCTATTCAGAAAGGAGTGTCTGCAAACTTAAGCCTTTGTTGCCTCCTCGTCGGAGCTCAACGGCGCGCACTCAATGACGAATCTTCTCATTGAGGCCTATCAAGTCTCGCTTCGATGGAACCGGCGTCAAATTCAGCAGCTTTCGCGAGAACATTCATCGCTAGAGCAAGCATTATTATACGTGCACGAGAAGCCCTGTTAGGGGTGGCAGTTAGTGGAAGAATGCCAGATCGTTATAAGAAGAGATGATGCCGGTTACTACATCGCAACGTGTCCGACCTTAAAAGGTTGTCACTCATACGGCACAACTCTCGAAGAGGCATTGGATAACATCAAGGAGTGCATTCAGCTATGCGAGGATGAGCTTGAGGAGGAGGGACAGAACTGAAGCCGACCCCGAGCTGCGAGCAAAAGGGCGCCGCCGCGGCACACATCGAGAAGTTTCCGTCGGTGAGCGGCGGCGAACTCGTCAAGTTCCTGGAGTCCTTAGGTTATCGCGTAACTCGCACGCGAGGTTCACACGTTCGACTAGTTTCTGAGGGCGGTCAGGCAACCACGATACCGATACACGCTCATCGCCAGCTTCCTAAGGGGTTGCTGCATAGCATCATTCACGAGCTGAAAATTACTAGGACTGATTTTTTCAAGATGTGGGCGTGTTACGAAAAGATGTAATAATCGAGCGCTTAGAGCTACGGTGTGTTTTTGGTTCGGGGCGTGTGCGGAAAGTCGTGGATGCAACCGCGAACCGTCATGACAGCGACTTCCTTAACTACGACGCCGCACCCAAGACTCTGTTTCAAGTCAGATTTATATTCTAGCGAGTCAACACAGTACCGATTTTTGTACGCCCTTTAGTCTGGGGGGAAACGGAACCTGACCTAAGAAGTTCAAATCTGCTTTTCCCCCCCAGACCATAGTTTTTGTTGCAGAGATACAACGGCTCTTCTTCTCTCGAGTAAGCGTGGAGCTCGTATTGAGCTTGCGTCAGCGAAGATGCAGTCTCGGCACCGGGAAATCTTGGCTGCCTGCCTTCAGTTTGACAAAACTAAGGCAGGAGGCTTGACCAATCAAGATGTGTCGTTGTGGGGTCGAGGCAGTCCATCCTTTGAGAATTGGCGCAAGGTCTGCACGATTGTGTCGTGCAGCGTTGGGTCTATGGAACAAACGAGGGATAGATTAGTGGCCGTGACGGGGGCATCCAATGGGCTGCCATCGCCCGTCGTGACGAATCCGTGCGACTCGCGCACGATGAGCTGCGCGGCAGCAATGTCGTAACTGCTTAAGCGATCTCTCGTGTCAACGACTGCGTCGAGCGTTCCCGAGGCGACCTGACACAGGTCGTAGGCAATGCTTCCGAAAATCCGCACGATGCTGCACTTTTCGAGCTCGATGAGTCCACGCGGAACGCGCGATACCCCATAAGCGTATCCAGCGACCACGGGCTTCCTAGGCCTAGGGGATTTTTTCGTCACGAGCGGTGTCGCGTTGAAGCGCGCGCCGTCGCCTCGTTTGGCGGCATATGCGTCTAAGGAGTTTGTGACTACTGCGCCCATGGTGACATCATTCAAGGTGACGTCGTCGGTTTTCGGTGCGTAGGCGAGCGACGAGCAGAAGTACGGAAAACCGATAGCGACGTTGGTGGATCCGTCGACCGGATCGAAGATGAACGTGCACTGCGGGTCATCTCCAATGGTGTGGTCGCCCCACTCTTCTGAGACAATCCGCGCGCTGATCTCTCTGGCGAGCAGCTCTTCTTGCAGCGTTTGCTCAGCAACGAGATCGAACCTCCGCGTCACGTCGCGCTCTTTCTGCTTTGTTATCGCGGAGAAATCTGTCTCCGTTTTGACGAACGCAAGCACGGATTCCATTGCTCGCGTAGCCATGGCCACGATACTATCAAGTTCCATCAAAAAGTCGCCTTATCTCCTTTACGATGACTTCGGCTGCCTCGGTCGGCGCAACGCGCTCGCTGTCTATGGTCAATTCCGGGTCTTCGGTCGTCTCGAATGCTACGTTCACCCCAGGTACGGCGGCCTCTCTCGCGTGTGATTTCTCATAAATGCCCGATGGTGTGAACTGTGTCACCCGATATGCCTCGCGCTGCACGCACGTGCCAAGCGAACAGCTGACATAAACTTCGGCGAAGCGGGGTATGAGTCGACGGGCGAGATCGCGATAACGTTTTCGGTTTGCCGTCGCGTCAATGATAACGTTCACCCCACACTCGGTAAGTACCTTCGCTGTGTACGCGAGAAACGCGTAGACGATATCGCGTTCCTGCTCTGAATACGTCGGCTTGGGAGTAACGATAGTCCGAATCTCGTCAAGTTGCAGTGTTTTCAGCCTTTCGTCCTGGAGGCTCTCGGCAACTTCTCGTGCAATAGAGGTTTTGCCGCTTCCGGGAAGTCCAGTAATCCAAATAGCCCAGGCCATCGTCAGGGTCACCCCGGGTGAGGTCAATCCTTTAAGAGTGCATTGACGTTCTGATAGTCGAACGTTTCGGCTTCAAGCACGTTTCGCACGAAGTTGAACAGCCTCTGCCGCACCTGCTGATCGATGTTCGGATACCATATGGGGCTTGCCACAACAAGCCCTCTGAAAGCGTAGAATGGTTGTATAACCTCAAGGAGTTCATGATCTTGCGTCTCCCGCAGGTAGTTTCTTATGAACGAGTCAAACAACGTCTTGAACTCTCTCGCAAGTTTCCCGTACTTCTGGATTGAATAAAAGAGATAGTTCACGCTTAACGAGGTCACATCATCGGCGGCTTCTCCGAATTCTCCACGGCTCCTGTCGAGAACGGTAAGATCAGTACCATCTCTGAACATGATGTTCCATGGGTGATAATCGCCGTGGACCACGCAAAGCCGATGCGCGCGATCTTTTAGCGCATATCGCCAATCAATGCAGCGCTTTTCGAGCAGTCGGAAATCATCTTGCGAAAATGCGTGGAAGTTATTCGGGTAGCTATCGATCAGGCCCATAATAAGCTCGCCGTGACCTATAAGCTCGCGTATGCGGCGTGTGTAAAGAACAGGTTCATCGCGTTTCACGGCGTGTATAGCGACGAGGTAATTTGAGAGCGCTTCCGCACGGGCCAAGTCAAGATCGGTGAGCGCGCCCGAGTCCTTAACGGTATTGAGGTCGTGGAAGTACTCAGTTCCCGTGACCAGATCCATCAGGATGAAGTACTCGTCGGCGTCGCGGGCAGATCGCATCCTTCCGTCACGGGTGAAGTAACCCACATCGAAAGCGCGCACGTGCCGAGCGAGTGAGCCAAAGGTGGCGTGCTGCCAGATGAGAATCTGGGCGCGGTCGGAGAAGTGATCGTGACCAAAGCCGCCTTCGCGTCGCATCGACGAAAGAACAACGGATTTGAGCGCGCCGCCGAGCGAAAACGTAATCTGATAGGGCCTTCCATAACCAAAGCCTTTGAGCTCCTCGGTTGGGTGACCCAGTTCGCTGACACGCACGACGTTCGCATCGCTTCCAAATACGTCTCGTATATAGTCATCGATCGCAGTCATTGGTCAAGTTCCCTCCGTTCGAACCTCTCCTTTAAAGCAGCGTGCGCGCAGACGAGCTACGTTCCGAGCGTCCACGAGTGCAGGTACGCCTCTTGCTGCGGCGTGAGTTGCTCAATCTTAATACCGATCGCACTGAGTTTTAGCGTGGCTACCCGTTTGTCTATTGCGGT
Organism: Methanobacteriota archaeon; assembly: GCA_963720465.1. Lineage (GTDB taxonomy): Archaea > Halobacteriota > Bog-38 > Methanoflorentales > Methanoflorentaceae > Methanoflorens. The sequence goes on along the minus strand of OY970393.1, from coordinate 1,349,400 downwards.
CGGCACACTGTGCACCGAGTTGCTCAGATGTGCGTGATTTTCGACGACGTATTTGACGCACAGTGCCTGGTTCGCGAAGCTCATATCCATGACTTCGGGTGGGTGCCCGAAGGCCGCCGAGAGGTTGATCAGCCTCCCCTCCGCAAGCACGTAGATCGTCCTGCCATCGGGCATTCGATACTCGTCCACATTCTCTTTGACATTCGACGTGCTTGTCGCCATCCCATTAAGCTCTTTCAGATCGAGTTCGACGTTGAAATGTCCGGAATTGCAGACGATAGCCTGATCTTTCATAACCTTGAAGTGTTCCCCTCGAATTACTGAGATGTCGCCGGTGACCGTGATGAAGAGATCTCCGATCCGTGCCGCGTCGCACATCGGCATCACTCTGAAGCCGTCCATTGCCGCCTCGAGGGCTTTTCGTGGCTCGACCTCGACAATAACCACGTTCGCGCCGAGGCCTTTTGCGCGCGCTGCGACGCCTCGGCCACACCACCCATAGCCGACGACGACGACGGTTTTTCCAGCAAACAAGAAATTCGTCGCATTCATGATGCCGTGAAGCGTGCTTTGTCCCGTCCCATACCGATTGTCAAACATCATCTTGGTTTCGGCATCGTTGACCGCGATCACAGGATATTTGAGCGCGCCTTCTGCCGCCATTGCCCTCAATCTGATGACGCCCGTTGTCGTCTCCTCGCAGCCGCCCATCATCGCGCTTAGGTATTCGGGATGATCATTGTGGACCGTGGCGATAACGTCCGCGCCGTCGTCAAGCGTGACATGCGGCCCGATCTTGAGTGCCTCTTCTATGCACGCGCGATACTGAGCGTCGCTTTCGCCACGAAGGGCGCATACGGAGATCCCGTCGTTTGCGAGGGCTGCGGCGACGTCATCTTGGGTGCTGAGAGGATTTGAGCCTGTGAGGGCGACATTCGCTCCTCCGGCGCTGAGCACTCGGATAAGGTTCGCAGTTTCGACCGTTACGTGAAGGCACGCAGTAATGTTAATGCCATCTAGCGGTTTTTCGTGGGCAAATTCACTCTTAATTTTCTCAAGAACGGGCATGTGCCTGCGAGCCCATTCAATTCGTTGTTCCCCTACATCAGCGAGGCCTATGTCCTTAATTATGTTTTTCATGCAAGATTCCTCATCTGCTATGCAGTCGCATGCAGCAACCGTACGCTTTATATAGATACCAATAATAAAGGCCAACCGGTAAAAAGGTTGTCAATCGTGGAGCGAATAGAAGAACGATGTCTGAGAATCGTTTTTTGTTTACATCTGAATCAGTAACGGAAGGGCATCCCGATAAGATCTGCGACCAGATTTCGGATGCTATACTGGACGCGATTATCGAGCGCGACCCTAAGAACGCGCGAGTCGCGTGCGAAGTCGCAGTGACTACGGGGCTCGCGGTGGTGATCGGTGAAATCACGACGACTTGCACCGTGGACATACCCCGCGTGGTGCGAGATACGATCCGCGAGATCGGCTACGTCGATTCGCGATTCGGTTTCGACTGCGACAACTTTGGGATTATTGTATCGATCAAAGAACAGTCTCCGGATATTGCTCAAGGGGTCAACAGGTCGCTTGAGTGCAGGGTTACTGCCGTAGGTGACGGTGGAGTTGACCTCGAGTGTGCGCAGGTGCCCGCGGACGTAGATGAGGATGCCGAACTCGGCGCGGGCGATCAGGGGATGGTGTTCGGCTATGCCACGAATGAAACCGCGGAGCTGATGCCGATGCCGATACTGCTTGCGAATAAACTTGCGCTCAGGCTGACTGAGGTCAGGAAATCTGGAGAAATAGGGTATCTCGGCCCTGATGGCAAGACACAGGTAACGGTGGAATACGTTGACGATCGGCCTGCTCGAGTCGACACGGTAATCGTATCTTCGCAGCACGCTCCGGACGTCGAGCTTGACACCATCAGACGGGATATTCAGGCGAAAGTAATCGACGTCGTTATCCCCGCCGACATGATCGATGAGGACACGAAGGTTTACGTCAACCCCACGGGTCGGTTCGTGATCGGAGGCCCTAAAGGCGACGCTGGCATGTCGGGGCGTAAGATCATCGTCGATACGTACGGAGGAATGGCACGACACGGCGGGGGCTCTTTTTCTGGGAAGGATCCGACGAAGGTCGACCGATCGGCAGCGTACGCGGCCAGGTATATCGCGAAAAACGTTGTTGCGGCAGGACTCGCCGACAAGTGCGAAATCCAGGTCTCGTATGCAATAGGCGTAGCTCAACCTATAGCGATATACGTCAATACGTTCGGCACGGCCAGCATACCTGAGGGGTCCATCTCTGAAATTATCAGGCGCCGTTTTGCACTCACTCCGGGCTGGATCATCAACACACTGCGACTTCGACGTCCGATCTACCGACAACTCGCCGCCTATGGGCATTTTGGTCGCGCGGATCTCGATCTACCGTGGGAGCGCACCGACAGTGTGAAGGCGCTACAAAGCGACGCGAAAGCGGCTAAGGCGGCGATGAAAGCATCGGGCTAGGCGAGGATTGCGCGGGTCGAGCCGGTATCTGGTTCACAACGCTGAGCACGCTCGGGGAGGTTGTCGGTTGAAGGTAGGAATGCTGGGACCCATCTCGTGGAGAACCCCGCCACGCCGTTACGGGCCCTGGGAGACTGTCGTCCATTACCTGACCGAAGGACTGGTCGAGCGAGGCTACGACGTTACGCTCTTCGCAACCGGCGACTCTGTCACGAAGGCAAAGCTTGAGTGGGTGTGTCCTCACGGATTCTATGAAGATGAATCGCTTGACGCTGGCGTCTATCAATGGCTCCACATATCAAACGCCTTCGAAAAAGCGCACGAATTCGATATTCTTCACAGTCACTATGACTTCTATCCGCTGACCTTCTCACGGCTCACTGATACTCCTCTTCTTACGACTATACACGGATTCTCTTCAGATCGGATTCTACCCGTGTATAGAAAGTACTGGGATAATTATTACGTGTCCATCAGCAACGCCGATCGAGCAGAAGGCCTAAACTATGTTGCCACCGTGTACAACGGGATCGACGTCGACTCCTTTGAGTATAGCGACGCCCCTGATGATTATCTCCTGTTCTTCGGACGCATATCGCGTGATAAGGGGACGCACCGCGCCATTGAGGTGGCAAAAGAGACCGGAATGACGCTGAAGATTGCCGGACTCGTCGCGAGCGAGCATCGCGCCTATTTCGAGACGTGCGTCAAGCCTGAGATCGACGGGGAGCAGGTACAGTATCTCGGCACGGTGGACGAAAAAACGAGAAACGAGCTTTTCAAGCAGGCGTATTGCAGCTTGCACCTGATCTCTTTTGCTGAGCCGTTTGGTCTTACCCTAATCGAATCTCTAGCAAGTGGCACGCCCGTCATTGCCACAGACAAAGGCAGCGTGCGGGAGATACTCGTCGACGGAGAGACAGGCTTTATCGTTCAGAGTGTGCGCGACGCGATCGACAAAGTGGGCGAGGTTGGAAGCATTCGAAGGCAGCGGTGCAGGAGACGCGCGGAGCGATTTGATGTGGATCGCATGGTCGACGGGTATATCAGCGTCTATGATACGATCATGGAGCGTGAAGCCGAGCGCTCGGCTCGCTAAGTGATGAGCAACAACAAGCTACGGAGCCTCTACACGCGCGTTTTACCTAATGAAACGGCTGCGCTCTTCTTTTACGCGTCGCTTGCAGTCTGCATCGCGGTTTGGAACGTTAACATTTTCATCAACGATGAGGTGACGCTCGCGGCAGAGCTCTACAATCTTGGGCGTGGAACGCTCTGGATCCAAACGCTGCCTACCAAGCTCTACGAAGGCCTCAGTTTTGGAGCCTCAACGCCAATCCTTGGGTTCCCCTTCCAGGGCCATACGTACGGCTTCTACACGGACGCCATTCCGGTCTTCGCGTCCCCGTTTTACGCCTTCATTTACCTCATCAGCGTCACGGTCGGCATCAGGCTCTTCTTCGCTGCTCTCTGGTCGTTTAGTGTATTCATGGTGAGCTCGCTTCTGGGAAGGCGTTGGGATCGGCCACGACTCGGTCGCGGCCTTGGCGCGTTTGTTGCGCTTACCCTCTTCATCATCAATGTCTACATCGGCACTCGTCTGCCACCGCTTGTTTTTGACCAGTGGGGCGCTCTTATGGCCATCCAACTGTTCAATATCTTGGCGACCACGGCCATCGTCCTCCTTTCGTTGCGAATCTTCACGCGGTACTTCGCTGATGACCGCGTGGCCGCCTTTGGAGCTGCGTTTATATTGATCGCGACGCCCCTTACGTTCTGGGCGGTCTCAGCGAAAGACCACACAGCGTCGATCTTGCTCATCACAGCGAGCGTCTGGAGCCTCTACACGTATCTGCTGGACGGCAAGCAGCGCTATCGCTACCTCTCTTACATTTTTGTCGGGCTTTGCTTCTGGGTGCGGGTTTTCGACGCCATTCCGCTCCTCCTAGCCATCATTCTGACGGATTTGTTGACGTCAACAGCGAGAATTAAAGCGGTGATCACGGGCGCGGCCACGGTGCTGTTCGGGATGATCCCGTACTTCATCAATAATTACCTGCTGTTTAACAACCCTTTCTTGTCGCCCGTTTATCTCAGTGCCCTAGTAAACGCGAACCAGGCAACGCCGAGCAACTCAGCCACTGGTTCAGCACTTTTGTCTGCGATCCAAATTCTGTCTACGTTCTTTTTGACGACGTTGAATCTGCAAACCGCGCCGAGTTGGCCCCAAAACCTCTATCACGTACTGTTCTATGTCGACATGCCGGTGACGCTCTCGGTGTTTCAGATATGCCCCTTGCTCATAATTCCCCTCTTTGCTGCTGTCCCGTACGTCGTGCGAACGCTGCAGAGACTGAGGACAGGGTCGGCGCACCTTAGGATAGAGAAGAGCCGCGCAGTCGCAGTCACGTTTTTCATCTGCATCGTCGGGAACCTCGTAATCTACGCGCCTTTTGGCGTAAACCAAGGATTTGGCCTTGATATGCGCTACTTTCTGCCACTTTATATCCCGCTGCTCTTTTTCACGCTCGCAAGCATAAGTGAGGTTCTTGTTCACGCGTCGCATATTAAACAAGCATTTGCCGCTGCGTGGATCGTAGTCAGCGGAGCAGTGCTCGGGTACGCGGCGCTCTTAGCGCCCGCAGTAAGCGCCCTTATCGGAGCGTTTAGCTTCTCGGTGATCCGGACGCTTGGAGTCGTTGTCGCAGCCGCGATGGCTTTCTTCGTGCCTTACTTCGTGGGCTACAGGAAGCGTCTGAAAGACTTGGCAATCCTTGTGGGATTTGCCACGTTCGTCTCGTCGTATTGGCTGTTTATTGCCTGCTTGATATGGCAGAAGACCCCGATAGGAGTCCCCCGTCCGGGAATGATGCTCCCTGTCATGGAGATCATCCATCGCGTCATCATGTCGGCGATTGCCTCCTAGCCCGATAGCTGAGAATCGCGAAAATAGCGCCTATCGGCCGCCGCGCCGTCGATCCTTTTCGTGCCTCATGCTGCGTCGCGAACCCTTTCGCACGGCTTCGCCGTCTACGTAGTCGTACCGATCGAGAAATCGGTCGAGTCGAGAGCGAAAGTTATCTGAGGATCCGTATTGTGGCCGGACCTCTCGTCTGAAATCCGAAGGACGGCTCGGTGGCGCGTATTCTGACATCTGCCGCATTTGAGGGGAAGCACGCTGATCTGACGGCCTTTGTTGAGCAGGCGGCCGCGGCGGGGGTGGAACAACTGGACGCTGATCTGACGGCCTTTGTTGAGCAGGCGGCCGCGGTGGGGGTGGAACAACTGGACTCTGACGCACGGCGCGCTGGGCACGTGGAGTCGGTCGTCGTTGCTCGATCGCCGAACGGTTGAGTCCCACCAGAAAATAGTACGCAAAGAGCACAAGTCCGCTCAGCGCTGCGAAAAGTGGCGCATTTGGTATGTTAAGGGTTGTTGCTGCTCCAAGCGCAAGGATTGGGTACCCGAGTGACGACTACCGTGTGCGCAAGGCTCCTTGTGAGACCGAGGCCGAAGTAGATCAGCAGGGCCGGAACAAAGAAGATGCCGAAGAACGACACGATCTGAAAGAGGACGGAAAGTTTGTAGAACCCGGCCGGCTCGGAAGGATTTGCGCTGTATGTCACGAGCACCAGGAGAAAGAAGAAGAGATAGATGATTGCGGCTAGGCTCGCTAGATCTGACAGACCGAAAAATGATTCGTCTTTTTCGTATCGTCCGTACGGGACTGGACTGGTGTCGGCTTCGCGCATTAGACCACGTAGTGTTAGGTGTTTCGGCGTATTTAAACAGTTTCATCGCTCGCCGTTTGAGTGAGTTCGTCCGCGATATGCTGTTCGCTTAGGGAAGCATGATAGAGGCGGTTCAAAAAAACAGGCAACTGAGGGCCGATATCCCCCCTGAGTAGCGCAAAGCAAAGAGACGGCCGCGTCGCTCAAGAAGTCAGTAGTTATTGTGTGATTTTTGTAATCAACATAGTATCATCATTGTAATCAACGAAATATGATCAATAGGGATTTGCGTGAATTCATCAAGTCGTACTTCGCTGGTAGACGCTAGAATGCCTTTGATCGCCGCGGCGAACACTTCGAGTGCGTGCGAAATTGGGCATCGGCGAGGTGATGAGACGTCACGCGCGCCTTGTCAATCGGTGTCGGTATCAGGGCATCATAAGCTGTCAGGTCGGTTAGGGCGCCTAACACGCCTTGGATCTCGGAGCGTAGAGAATCGGATAATATATGCCGGAAGCGTGTGACGCAAGGAAGTTTCCGCCGGCCGTACGCGCTCTCTTCTGTGATCGTGCCGGGCACTAGCGATACACTTTCGCCTAACGCACAGGTAACTTATACGGGCTACTTCGCAATAATCAAGAACCAGTGGCGTATCCATCGCCACGGCGATTCGCCCTTGACTGAAGTTGAGCTATACGTGTTCGATGCCCGGTTTAGCAAGTGAGGCTGCGATCGTGTCTAGTCAAAATGTGGAACTCCAGTTTCCGAAGTCCTTTCGCAAAAGAATTCGACATCCGCCGTGTATCGTCGAGCTGTTGCGTCACGGCGTGCCTTCTGGTATAGAGTGCGACACGGCGCACTTCATTCTCGTGCGATATATTGTGACAAAAGGGCTCAGCAACGTGCAAGGGAGAAAAATGGCGCAGACGATGATGCGGAATTCGGTCTTCTTCGGGAGCACAAGGCAGGTAAGCGACGCCCAGAAGTTTGTGGAAAGCCTTTCACGGGCTCGAGAGAATCCCCGGGCGTACTGCTGGAACTGCGAGGATATCTGGTCGAGCAAGAGACTGCGGGAGCGGCCGGCGTGCACGGGCTGGACCTGCGAGTACTATCAAGTGAGACCAATCAGAGAACCGAACTACGAACGTGGCGAGGACGAAGCTTCAATGGAAGAAGAGATCATGACGTATCTGCTTAACGATCCGAACAGTATCACCCAAGGGCTGAGGCTAGGGCTCCGCTCGGAGGGATTCGCGGATGAGTACGCATCCACTGGGGGAATTCGTTTGCCTTTTAATCGCGTACTGTGGCACGCGTGTCACTATCTCGCCTATCACGACCGACAGATACGATGCAGCGCGATCTTGAACCTCCTCTCTCGAAACCCTGAGATGCGCCCGTACATGAATGAGATAGCGCGATATGTGCAGCGGCTACGGAACCGTGCATCGTGCCAGCGTGACACATTTATAAAGTACCTGAAGGTCACAAACGCACGTGGGGCGCGGCTCAGAGGGCAAGAACTCGTTCAAATGGCCGAAACGGCTCTCGCTTCGAGCACTCTTCCGCTTGAAATCGTCTTGAGAACCCTTAGGGCTCAATCGAACACGTTGTTGTTTGAAGCGAGCGATAAAACGCGTACCTTTGAGGAAGATCTCGATCTCTTCGTTACGAATCTTTTTGCAAAGAGAGCTGATGTCATACCTACCCCCTCAGAGTGGCTAAACAGCGCTTTTGGTGGGGGCTGGAAGCCCGGCAAGTTATACGCGGTGACTGCATCGTGCGATACCGAGGCAACGGACTTCATCGCGTGGTGTGCTGACTTTGCTGCGCAAGGTCGGTTTCCTACGCTATACGTAAGCTATGGCATAAGCAAAGAACACTTTGCAGAGCGCGCACTTGCACGGCACAGCGGGATTGAAGGAACAGAGCTTTCACGGTATCGCGAGAATGCCTTTGATTCTGAGGCAGACGAAACGACATTGGAGCGGGTAATTGAAGCAGGAGAACGATTAAGCAGAGGGGTAGCCCGTTATCTGACGGTTGTCGAAGCAAAAGCCGGAACGACAATCGCAGGCGTGAGAAGTGCCCTACACACGGCCCAAAATCAAGTTAACGCGAATGAGGATAGGTCGATGCTGATAATCCTCGATCGTTTGCCGTGTACATCGACCAATGCCGGGAGACTCACAGATTCTGTTCGAACAAGAGCGACTTTTGATGCAAGCTCACTGTTGACAGATCTGAACCGCCTACAAGATTTTTCGGTGGCTATTATCGCCGTCTTTGCAGGAAATAAAACGCCAAACGCACCATCTTCCGGAAACGATGAGGCGGCTACAAAGCGTTCGCTCAGGAATCTTACGGGATTATACGGCGCTGAATACACACTGGCCCTCCACTCAGCGGACACTGTAATGAGGGGCACAACATCCGAAAAAACCGCTGACCAGCTCCATCTTGCAAAGGAGTGGTACAAGAGGAATCTTTCCCAATGTCGAGGGCGCGTGGAACGCCTTTTTGACGAGGCGGTAGGCGATAATCCTTTGGATGAGACCTGTACCTACACACGGATATCGCTTTTTGGGAGAGACGCAAAGGTACTCGCTAATCCGGTCATCATCTACGAGTGGCCCTATCATCGATTCAGGACCTTGAAAGTAGAACCGATGGGTTTAGAAAGCACGACAGCCTGCCATCTGACAAAGACTGACTGAGCCATGATCACCGACTCTTCTTCATAACGTGCTCCGAGCCCCAGCGCATCTTCGAAGGCAGAAAGCCTCATGTAATAACCAAACGGCAATTCGTTAGATATGCCGAGCTCTAAAATGGAGCACATTCATCTTCCGCCGGCGTTTACACGAACCTCACACCGCTCATAGGCATCTTGGCCGGACTGCGCATCGGATTGCTTGTTACCCTCATCTATCTTTTGAGCTTAGCCGTCGGTCACGGAGGGGGGGGCTTAGTCGGAGCGAACACGATCGAGAACTTGAGCGAGATCGCGCTCGTGTTCTACGTCCTCAGAATGAAAAAAGGCCGACTTGAGCTGTTCGCCAACGTCGTTTTTCGCATCTTCAGCTGGTTTCAGGCAGACAAGGAACTGAGTTATAGGGCATCGCACTACTCACCACCTGATCCAGATCTTGATACTAAACATGATTGTGGCAGTCAGCGAGGCAGTTGCAACGGGCTTTGTGATTGATTATTTGAGCAGAATTTGGCCCGATCTCATCCAGCGATTACAGTCAAATCGCAGCCTTTGCCAAGACCCTAAGGGCATCAGCGCGCGGCATGCTGTATTCTAAGTCCTCGACGCGGCGACTTTGACCGATTATTTATTCCCAATCACCACAGCCGTTCCGTATGCCAAGATCTCCTGCATATAGTCAGAAATTTCCGACGAATCAAAATAGGCGCTTATTATGGCATTGGCACCGACTGCTTTCGCGTGCTCCACCAGGCGGTATAGTGCCTCATCTCTAGCGTGCTGCATCATCTCGACGTACTCGCGAATCTCTCCTCCTGCGAGAGACCGCAATCCTGCTGTAATATTTCTTCCAAGTCCCCTGCTCCGCACCGTAAGGCCGTAGATGAATCCTCGTGTTTCTATGATCGTGTATCCTGGGATCCAATTTGAACTTACGACCAGAACCCCGTCTATGGTAATGGGTGAGGCTGGCATCGGTGACCCCGCACTTGCACCAGCTGCTGGGGCGTTCTTATTTACACGGGTTCCACATTGAACACAGAACTGCGCATTAAGTGGTAGCGGGGCGCCACACGTTTGACAAGACTCTTCTTCACTCATAAAAGGCCTCCTTTCCGTCGTCAATTCACACGAATCCTTTGCACAATGATCACGGGTTGTCAAGATTTAAGCCTTTTTAACCGTGACTTGCCTTGAGGTGCCTCGGTTCGAACGATACACGTGTGCTTGGTCGCGGGGAGCCCCACGTCCAAACTGTGAGGTTCTGAGACTGACAGAAAAGAGTGCAGCTCTCGAAGAGTTAAAATAGGTAGCCACTATCACAATGCATTGTGAAGCCCGTTTCGCAGAATCGGCTTGGCGTCACGAAACGCAGCTCCGACGTGGTACACTCCGGAGGCGTTTTAAGGTGAGTCCGGCGTAAGCTATGGATGCCGAAATGCGATCTCGCGCTACGAGGACTTCAAAATGACATCGCTTTCGAACAAACCGCTTCTAATCACATGCGGCCTGCCTTACGCGAACGGGCCGTGCCATATCGGTCACCTCAGGACGTACATCCCGGCGGACATTTATGTTCGGTGCCTTAAGAAGCTCCAACAGGACCCGCTCTTTGTGTGCGGTTCGGACACACACGGAACTCCCATCGTGATTAACGCTGAACAGCAAGGAACGACGCCAGCCAAGCTTGCCGCGTATTATCACCGCTACTGGGAGGACACGTTTAAGGCTCTGTCAGTTGACTTTAGCCATTATGGGAATACCGATGCTCCCACAAATCACTTCAGAACGCAGGAAATCGTCAAATCGCTCCAAGCAAACGGCTGCATATACCCGCTGGTCATACGATTGGCTTACTGTCCCGAATGCGATCGTTTTCTACCGGATCGTTACGTCGAGGGAGCGTGCTTTTTTTGCGGCATGCCGGCGCGCGGGGACGAGTGTGATCAAGGGTGTGGGCGCCATCTCGAACCGGGGGAAATTGTCGATCCGACGTGTAAAACGTGTGGGGCCAGTGCGGAGTATCGGGAAGAGCAGCACTACTTCTTCAGGCTCTCCGCGTTCAAGGACTTCTTGTTAGCGTACCTCGAATCGCTCGGAGGGACGGCCAACGCCCGCAACTATGCGCGCGAATGGGTCAGCAACGAACTGAAAGACTGGTGTATTACGCGAAACCTGGGGTGGGGCGTTACATTTCCCGGAACGGATCTGGTGGTCTACGTGTGGGTTGACGCGCCGATAGGGTATATCTCATTTACCGAGGAAGCGACAAGCGCCTGGGAAGACTACTGGAAGAGCGATTCGAACATAATTCACTTCATCGGCACCGACATCATCTACCAGCACGCCATCTTCTGGCCGGCGCTGCTAAAAGGAGCGAGCTACACCTTGCCGGCGGCTATCGTCGCGTCGGGAATGGTCAAGGTCGACGGCAAGACGTTCTCAAAAAGTCGCGGGTTTGTGGTTTGGGTAGATGAAGATTACCTTGACCACGGGTTTCATCCCGATTTACTTCGCTTTTACCTCGCCAGCTATACATCACACACGAAGGAGCTGAATTTCTCGTGGCAAGTCTTTGGTGAGAAGGTCAACCGTGAACTCGTTGGGTCGCTAGGTAACTTCATCTATCGCACCCTACACTTCGCGTACAAAAACTTCGGGCGCGTACCTGAAGGTCCCGTCGACGCTGAGATAATGGAGCGCGTAGCCGACACGCGCGAGAAGATGGTGAGTGCACTGAAGGAGTATGAGTTTAAGAAGGTCGTCGACGCGGCGATGTCGCTCTCAGACTTCGGCAACGCGTATTTCCAGTCAAAAGAGCTCTGGAATCTAGTGAAATCCGACAGGACGGCGTGCGCACGCGAACTCAAGAACTGCATACAGCTTGTGAAAGCCTTGTCCGTGTTGTTGGAGCCGGTCATGCCATCGACGATGCGTAGCGTTCAAGCGCAGCTTGGCCTGACTACGACGTATTTTTACGACGCCACGGTGGAAGTTGAACCGTTGCGTCTTCCCAAGCCGGCGCTGCCATTCGCCAAGATCGATGAGAAGAAGATCGGTGCAATGGAGGCTATACTAAACGAAAGAATCGCCAGGGCGGATCATAAAGCTCCCGCCAAGGAGCCGAGTACGGGGGAGGCGGTCATCAAGCTTGACGACTTCAAGAAAATGGATCTGAGGATCGCCCGCATAGTCGAAGCCGAACCAGTCCAAGAATCCGATAAGCTCTTGAAAATTACAGCACAAGTGGGCGAAGAGACCCGGCAGATTGTGGCGGGAATCGCTAAAGACTACGCGCCTGAGGACTTGATTGGCACTGATGTCGTCGTGCTTGTCAATCTGCAGCCAGTGAAGTTGATGGGCATTGAATCTCGCGGCATGCTGCTCGTCGCTGAGAACGACGGTCAGTCCGTGCTCATTCGACCGGCAAGAAGGATGCCTTCGGGCACCAGAATTAGATAAGGAGGTCGAAGCGTGGCACCCCCATCGCGCAACGCGCGGATCATCGTAACGGTGACCGGCTCTGATCATCCCGGCATCGTAGCGGCCGTCACCAATCTGCTCGCGAGCGTCAATGCCAACATCGAGGATATCAGCCAGACTATCGTGTCCGAGCTGTTTACGATGATTATGATCGTCAACATCGGCCCGGCGAACTTCGAAGACCTAAAAAGAGGACTTGACGCTGTTGGTGCCTCCCAAGGTGTGAGAATCACCGCCCAGCACGAAGATATTTTCCGCTATATGCATCGCGTGTAGCTCCAAATCTACGCTTGCTCGAGATTGCACTCTGTTCGCTCGGTGGTTCTTTGGAACGTGCAGATGAGCTCGTGTTCCTGCCGAAAATTGTTGCAGGATTTTTTTTAGCCCCAGACGCTTGATGTGGCCGCTCCGCCGCCAGTAACGAACCGGACTGGGGCTCTGCGCTGGCAAGGCGCTTAGCCATCATTTACGCGCTATGACGATTTCTCTTGTTAGACTTTTATGCACGTATTGCGTGTGGCGTCCTTCGATCGCGAAACCAGCATCCGTGACCTCGTGCTCAAACGGGCTATGGGATATCAAAACGGCCCGCGCGTTACGTTTTAGCACGCGAAAAATTTCGCTTAAGGCCGCGGCCTTCAGTTGATTAAGCGAATGGGCTCGGACACTTACGGAACGGCCATATGGTAGATCGGTTGCGACAGCGTCCACACATTCGTCCCTTAGACCCAATCGTCGAGCATCTTGGACCAGCAGATCACTCAGAACGTCATAGTAGTCGAGGTTCATCTTCGTTCCAAAAACCATCCTGCCGTCGACATCTGACCCCATGATTGTTGCCCCGAGGAGACCAGCTTCCAGCAGTATTCCTCCTGTGCCGCAGAAAGGGTCTAACAATAGCCCTTCAGCTTTGACACCTGTGAGGTTTACAGCGGCTCGGGCGAACCGCGGCAGGAGCACGCCGGGATAGAAATAGGGCCGCACACGCGGGCGCCTCGATTCGAAGCGAGAGCGATCGATCAACGCTAATGTTGCCCCGATTATGCAAACGCCTTGGCTGAGCAGAGCTCTCACTTGAAGCTGCGGATGGGTAAGGTCGATTTTGTATCCGCGCTCAGCAAGCGCCTTTCCGATCGTAGCCTCGACCTCTGTGCTTTTCACGCCGTGTCCAATGCGCTTAGCCCGCACCGCGACGCTGACCCGAGGTAGCTCAATGCTTCCGGCTGCTCGGTAGATGGATCCGAGCTCTTGTGAACACACGTCCTTAACCTCGAGTATCGCGTGCGTCATCGCTAAGCGGTCACCGAGAGCCTGGTCATAGGCATCGACATCAATCACGAGAACGCGCTCAAGCTCTCGTACTAGGGCACCGTTGAAAAGTGCGAGCACCTCTGCTCGTGGAATGCTTTTGCTCTCTCCAGATAGCTCAAATGCAAGTTTCATGTCGTGCTCAGGTCATATCTGCAAGCTCCCAAAGGCCGACTTGCCGCTGGCCCACCACTCTGATTGGGCCGCAATCGCTGGTTCATGGTCCACTCGCGGGCTGCGAATGTCTAAGTCGCCGTCAATCACCGTCCGACAAATTTGTGATGAGCACGGTGCGTAGGTGCCATGCGAGGATATATGCTATGGCCACCGGGTAGATAAAATTGCTGTGCTCGCGTAATTGCGAAGCGCCCCAGATTTTCAGGCGGATTGCTTTCAGAACATCAACGACAGCCCCTTAACGTTATATATAAAAAGCCTTTATAAAGCAACAAAGAACGGGGGCGAAAGCGTATGGTCGAACCACGAGACACTAGTAATATCGAACCGCGAGACACTATTAAGATCGAAAATGTGGTAGCCTCAACCGGCATCGGAATAGAGATAAACCTCAAGCAAATCACGCTTGCGTTAGAGGGCGCAGATTATGACCCCGAACAGTTTCCGGGCCTCGTCTACCGGACCAAGGACCCGAAGACCGCCGCGTTAATTTTCCGATCGGGAAAAATTGTCTGTACGGGCGCAAAAAGCATCGATGACGTTTATAAGGGCCTTGAAAACGTATTCCAAAGTCTTCGCAATATTGGAATCGAAGTGAAGGGAACGCCAGAGATCAAAGTCCAGAACATCGTTGCGTCAGCAGATCTTCACTCAGTGTTGAATTTGAACGCGATTGCTATAGGGCTTGGGCTAGAGAATATAGAGTACGAGCCTGAACAGTTTCCGGGCCTCGTGTACCGTTTATCAGATCCTAAAGTCGTGGTTCTTTTGTTTGGTTCCGGCAAACTGGTAGTCACTGGCGGTCGAAAGCCCGAAGACGCGGCTAATGCGGTTGATCGAATTGTTAAGGAACTCAAAAGCCTGAGCCTTTTGTAGGCTGTTGAGTGCTGGCCACCGCGCTGATGATGATAATCCCTGAATCAGAACGCTCAAACTTGTCGCTGGTTGGAGAGAAGGTCTTTGTCCATCCTGACATGGTGAGGGCAAATGAGTACGTCCTGCGTGAGTACGTCGCGCCTGTGCGTGACGTATTGATTTTCGTGCCGTGTGCCAAGGTGAAGCCTTATCACACGAGTCCAAGTCATCAAAATTACGACAAAGTCATTTTCAGCGTTTTGGAGCCAGAAGAAGTGCACATCGTCGCATTTGGCACGTGCGGCGTCACTCCGAGAGAGCTTGATAACGAGTACCCATTTGCTGACTACGATTTCGTACTCGGCGACTGCGACGTCATATCAGTCAAGAAGAAGTTTATCGAACTCGAAAGTGCGCGACTCTGCCGATATCTAAAAAAGACGCGCAGAAACTACCGCCACCGTGTTGCTTATTGTACAGGTGATTTTAGGAAAGCCATGCAACAGGCTTGTGAAATGACCGACCTTGGCGTCACCATTCTACCTCGGGAGGAGACGCTCGAACGTTGTAGGGTTCGGGGTAGGAGGTTTGAGTACGGGAGCTTAAGCAACGCGCAATACTTGGCTGATTTGAAGGATGCGTTGCGCTCACTCGCGGTCGATCCTCGCGAAGACGTCCAATTGGGGACGCTTGTAAAGGCTTTGTATGATTACGATTGGTACCTCCTCTAACAGCCGTGACTGAAACCGCGTGCTTCTACTCTGAATACCTGGGTAGATTTGTGTCCGTCGCCCTAAGCGACGACGTCGTTTGTCAAGTTGCGCTCGAGGCAGCGGGTTCATTTAACGCACGCACTACAGTAGCAGCTGCAAGGGCACTTGAAAGCTACCTGAGAGGAGAGAACGTTGACCTTGGCACCTTCCAGGTCAACCTTGGAAACCGCTCGGCATTCGAACGGGCCGTACTGCAATCGGTGCGAGGGATACCAAGGGGGAGTACGGCAACTTACTCAGGATTGGCAGCGCGATTAGGGAAGCCGAAAGCCGCGCGAGCGGTAGGCAATGCACTGCACCACAACCCGGTTCCGCTATTTGTGCCTTGCCATCGAGTCGTAGCCGCATCCGGCCCTGGGGGCTTTTCTTGGGGCGTTGACATCAAACGAAAACTGCTTCTGCTTGAAAGCTCGCGAAGCGTAGAGGACTCGTTATGACGGTCGTGGAAAGAGCGCCTTGCTTCTTGCAAGGATCACGTTCGTCTCACTCGATCGAGCTTAAGCGTGTCACCTGAATTAAGATCAAGCTCTGTGGCAGCATCGCCTTGGTTGATGGACACCTCCACCAAATCGAAGCTTCCAACGGTCAACAAGGGGTGTCCGTGAGCTACTTCGTCGTACGTTCTCACAAACTGTACCGCGACGGAATCGTTGAGAAGGTGCGTGCTGCCATAGCCTGATCGTCGTATCATAAGGATCCCGCTGATATTCGTCACGCAGTTCCCAAACCGGTCGACGTAGACGACGGTGCCGCTAACGGTGTGCTCAGACACCTGCGGGTCTTGCAGTTCAAGGTCCACTTGCGCGGGCGCGGGCTCAAGGTTTCGCAGCCGCCCAATAGAGATATGTGCTCCCACCGGGGCGAAGACGTCCCTCCCGTGAAACGTGCTTGACTTGGCCGCCACTTGGATGCACATCGCTTCAAAATCGCCTAGAGAGCGCGCCGCAGGAATCAGAAGCCCGTTATCGGGGCCAACGAGGTAGCGCCCTCCAGCTTCGATGACTAAGGCGCGTCTGTTCGTTCCCACCGTCGGATCGACGACGGCGATGTGCGTTGTGCCTCGAGGGAAGTACTTGACCGTCTCTCGGAGGATGAACGCCGCCTCGCGCACGTTCTGGGGCGAAATGTCGTGAGTTACGTCGACGATAGTGGCGTGCGGGGCTATGCCGAGGATGACGGCTTTCATTACGGCGGGATAGAACGTCCCAAAGTCAGAAATGAGGGTTATGATCCCCATGGTCAAAGATTACGTCAGATGAGATTTAAGCCCTTTGCGATGTTCGTCGCTTCGCGCCGCTCTGCATCGCTGACGAAGCGATTGATTTCAGGGTAATCGGTGACGTTATGTGGTGTGTACTGGAACATCAAGTTGAACTTGACGTCGCACATGGCTTCGCGGACCCACGCGACGATCGGCTCTGTGCAGCACTGAACGTGTCCAGGCATTACGAGATGGCGTATTATAAGCCTGTCTTGCGATGCGAGCAGGTTTCGCGTAACGGTTTCTGCGTAGTTATCAACGTGTGAGTACCGTTTCGCGCAGCGGTCGTTGCCGTATTTGAAATCGCTCAAATAGACGTCGATCACGCCATCAAGAAGCTTGGCGGCTTCTGTGGAGTAGTAGGTGTTGGAGTTAAAGACCATCGGCACGTTCAAGAATCGTGCATCGACCTCCGTTTCTTGTTCGAGGTCGGTGAGAGCACGCATGGTTTTCAGAATAGTACCGATATGCGGGGTGGGATCTCCCCCAACCCAGTTCACGTTGCGCGCTCCAGCGATTGATCGTGCGTAGATTCGCCGTGCAAGCGCATCTGCATCAGCGATCGCACCTGCCTCAGGATGTCGGGCGATATCCCAGTTTTGGCAGAAGGCGCACTTAAACGTGCAGCCCGTGAAAAAAATCGTGTGCGATGGCACAAGCTCACGTTCCTCACCATAATGAAGGAATTCAGATGAATATTTCGATCGCTGGACGCCGCAAAATCCAAGTCTCTCTGCTCTGTTGGTGTGGCACCGGCGTTCGCAGAAGTGGCAGTCACCACAAATACGCTGCGCTATTTCGATCTTCAGATCGAGGAGGGATGCGGTTGTGACGGCGGTTTCCTTTTGCTCGCCTGTGGCAAAATAGTCGTGAATGCGCCACAGCTCCTCAGTGGGAGCGCTTAGATCGGCGTTTGTCTCTATCGTTCGCGCCCTGAGATACTGTGGCGATCTTTCTTCGCGCATGCTATATGGTCTCAGTCACCGTCGGTGTGAAATGGGGCGCAAAAAAAGTTACTGCGGGACCGCGCTCGGAAGGCCCGCCAGATCGTGTGAATTTATGGCAAATTTCTTGAGGTGCTCGAGCAAGCCGTCGCGCTTTCGGCCGAGCAGGCTGTTTTCGAGAACCTCGCCGATAGAGCTAACGGGGATTATTTGCACCGTGTCTTTGTAGTGCTTCTCGAGCATGACGTCGCCTTCGTTGTCTTTCGGAATGAGTATGCGCGTGATGCCCGCCTTAGCAGCTGCTTCCACCTTGGGCGTGACCCCTCCAACGGGCAGAACCTCTCCCCGGACCGAAAGGGATCCGGTCATCGCAACGGATTGGTCAACCGGAACGTTTTCAAGCGCGGAGATCACGGCGGTGGCGATTGAAATTGAGGCCGAGTCCCCTTCGACGCCCTCATAGGTACCGATGAACTGGATGTGCACGTCTTTGTTGGTGATGTCTTCGCCTGAAAACTTCTTGATGAGCGCCGAGACGTTTTGCACTGCCTCAAGGGCGATCTCTTTAAGCAGGCCGGTCGCGATTACGCGGCCCTCCTCCTTTGACTGCGCAGGGGTGATTTCCGCCACGATGGGCAGCACGACGCCCGAATCATCACCCATCACCGCGAGGCCGTTTACGCGGCCCACCTCGGCGCCGGTATTTCGAAACATCTGATAGTCGCGCCGGCGCTCGAGATATTGATCTGTAAGCTGCTGTTCGACCGACCGCGCCATCTTCTTGGCTGCGATAACGTGTTTCGCGGTCGTGTATTCAGACGCTTCGGACCGAGCGACGTCCCCCGCGACGCGGATCAAGCCGCCGAGATCTCGCAGCATCAAGGTGATATGCCCTTTCCTCCCTGATCGTCGGCGTGCCTCACGGATTATTTCTTCGACAGCATCGGCAGTGAAGTGGGGAATCTTCTCGTCCTTTTTCACCTCTTGAGCCACGAACCGGACTATTTTTCGACGATTTTCTGGCGTATCCGTCATAGAATCGCGCATGTACACTTCGTAGCCATAGCCGCGGATACGCGAGCGTAGAGCGGGGTGCATGCCCTTCACGGCGTCGAGATTTCCGGCAGCGATCATCACGAAATTGCACGGCACCGGGGTCGTTTTTACCATGGCGCCACTCGAGCGCTCGGATTGGCCGGTGATGGGAAACTCCCCCTCTTGTAGCGCCGTAAGGAGCTGTTGTTGCGATTCAATTCTGAGCGTATTGATTTCGTCGATGAAAAGAACGCCTTTGTTCGCCTTGTGAATAGCTCCTGCCTCGACCCGGTCGTGCGCCGGCGTCTCAAGTCCTCCTGATTGAAACGGATCGTGTCGCACGTCGCCCAAAAGCGCCCCCGCGTGCGCTCCGGTTCCGTCGATATAGGGGGCGATCTCTTTGCCACCGTTCATAACGAGGAGCTTCGGTATCAACACGTCTTCACGGGGCGTAATGTAGCGCAGCGCGATGAAAAGCATAGCAGCGGCGATGATACCCATTATCGGTTGGTTGATCGCAAAAGAATAACCGACGATTGCGAAAACAATCACCATCGAAAGCATATTCCTGAACTGGATCTTCTTTTGTGCTTCCCGTTTGTGCGAGTCGACGATTTGCCGCCCTTTCCCTGCCGGCACGACGCGCACTTTAGGGCTGTTGCCATCCTCCGGGTTGTGATATACGAGGATGTCCTGCAGCTCTTCTTTGGGGAGGAGTTCTGCCATGGCCCGGGCGAGCATTGACTTCCCCGTGCCTGGAGAGCCGATCAGCATGACGTGCCTGCGCTGCTTGGCCGCCTTTTTGATCACCTCAACGGCTTGTTCCTGTCCAATCACCTGGTCGACAAGCATTGGAGGGACAGCGATCTCGTCGGTGACAGTTATGTCCATGCCGCCAAGCAAAGCTGACGCTTTGTGCTCAACTGCTGGTGCTTCCGTGTCGGTGCTAACTTCTTCCGCTTGTGACACTTTTAAAAAAACACTCCGTATGTACTTATGGTTGATAGTATCCCGTTGATTAATTAAATATTTTCTGCAAGGTAAGTCAGTTCAGGCGCTTTATCTCGAAAGCACTGCCTTCAGTCTTTTTTTGGGCTGTTATAACCCTCACGGATCCTGCTTTAGGAATATCTCTATCGCGCGCGCAGCGCGCTTTCCGGCACCCATCGCGCTAATTACGGTTGCCGCTTTGTAGCAATATCTTCGCTGGCAACGACGTGTTGCAATCACGTGAGACAGTCATCATCAATAAGGGTATTACATCTGTTCCCCGATGGTTGCCGCACGTTAGAGGAGGAAGAATGTTGGGGGGTTTTGAAGGATCACATCGATAAACGCTGCGTCGAGTACAACTTGCTCCCGTTGACCTCGACGGGGCCGTATGATCGGTCTCGCAGATCCCCGTGGGATTCAAAGTTTCTTGAGGGCCTGCACAAGCATGCCGACCGTCTCCTGCGCGTCGCCGTAGAGCATCCGCGTGTTGTCCCGGTAGAACAGGTCGTTCTCGATCCCCGCAAAGCCCTTTCCCTGTCCGCGCTTTAGGACGATCACATTCTTTGCCTGTTCGACATCAAGGATTGGCATGCCGAAGAGCGGGCTGCCCTCCCGGTGCGCCGCCGGGTTCACGACATCGTTGGCTCCGATGACAAGGACGACGTCAGTGCTGGGGAACTCAGGGTTCACCTCGTCGCGGTCGAACAGGTGGTCGTAGGCAACCCCTGCCTCGGCAAGCAGGACGTTCATATGCCCGGGCATGCGCCCGGCAACCGGGTGGATCGCGAACTTCACCCGTACGCCCCTACGCTCGAGCAGGTCGGTCAGCTCCTTCACTTTCTGCTGGGCTTGGGCGACTGCCATGCCGTAGCCGGGGACGATGATAACCCGGTCCGCGTAGGCGAGCAGGACTGCAACGTCGTCGGCCTCGATCGCTTTCACGCTGCCCGATACCTGTGCCGCCTGCTCCTCCGTTGCGCCGAAGGCTCCGAAGAAGACGTTTGTGAGTGAGCGGTTCATTGCCTTAGCCATCTTGAGCGTGAGCAGCGAACCCGCAGCGCCGACAATAACGCCCGCGATGATCATCGCATAGTTGGGGGTGACAAAGGAGAAGCCGTCAAGCGCAACGGCCAGGCCGGTGAAGGCGTTGTACATCGAGATCACTACGGGCATGTCGGCCCCGCCAATCGGGAGCGTCATGAGGAGCCCGAAGCCGAGAGCGAGAATAAAGAAGAGCGGAAGGGACGCGTTTACGGAAAGCGGCATCGATGAGGGCTGCAAGATGACGAACACACCGGAAACGATGGCGAGGACAAGGACTGCCATATTGACGACCTGCTGGCCCGTGAAGGTAACCGGCCGCGATGGCATCCAGCCCTGCAGTTTCAGGAACGCGATGAGGCTGCCTGAAAACGAGACAGCCCCGATCAGGCCGCCAACGACCGCAAGCGAGCTGGTGGGAGTGGGCGGGCCAAGGAGGGCGACTGCCGAGATCCCGGCTGCCGCGCCGCCCCCCATCCCGTTGAAGAGTGCAACCATCTGGGGCATGTTGGTCATCGCAACGCGCTTGGCCCCTATATAGCCGAAGCCGCCACCGATCACGATCGCGATCGCGATCAGGTCGATGTTGGTGAGATTCGGGGTAAAGAACGTAACGAGCGTTGCGATCAGCATCGCGCCGCCGGCCCAGACGATCCCGCTCCGAGCCGTGAGCGGGTGGCTCATCCGCTGCAACCCGACGATGAAGAAGAAGATCGTCGCAATGTATACCGGTTCGATGGCAAAGGAGAAGTCAGCCACGTCACGCCCCCTTGCCCGGCTTCTTTCTGCTACGGTCGAACATCTGGAGGATCCGTTCCGTGACGACATAACCGCCAGTCACGTTCGCTGCCCCGAGAACAACTGCCATGAACCCGATCACCTGCTCTGCAGGCGTATTGGCAAGGCCGAGCGCTACCATCGCCCCAACGAGCACGATCCCGTGGATGAAGTTCGAGCCGCTCATCAGAGGTGTGTGTAGGATGGCGGGGACACGGCTGATGGTAACGTAGCCGGTGAACGCTGCCAGCATTGCGATGTAGATAGCGATCCAGAACGCAGTGATCTCGGTCACAGCCCCCCTCCGCTGATGAGGTCAAGCGTTGGTTGATGCCGCACTTCGCCTGCGCTCACAAGGAGGCTTGCTGCCAGGATCTCGTCAGTGAACTCACGGGTGAGCGCCCCGGCATCATTAACAAGGAGCGAGAGGAACGACTGGAGGTTCCTTGCGTACATCTGGCTTGCGTGAAACGCGACCCGGGCCGGGAGGTTCTGCGGGCCCACAATAGTGACACCGTGCTCCTTTACCGTCTTTCCACATTGTGTCAGCTCGCAGTTGCCGCCCGATTCAGCAGCAAGGTCGACGATGACGGCGCCCGGATGCATCGTTGCGACGGTCTCTTTCGTTATCAGGACCGGCGCCTTCCGGCTGGGGATGCTGGCAGTCGTGATAACGATGTCAGCCCTCGCCACCGCGGCGGAGACCATCTGCTGTTCCTTTACCTTCTCTTCCGGCGTGAGCTCGCGGGCATAGCCGCCCTCGCTTTCCGCATTGATTTCAAGCTCGAGGAATTTCGCGCCGAGGCTCCGGACCTGTTCGCCCGCGGCACGCCGGACATCGTATGCCTCGACCATGGCGCCAAGGCGCTTGGCTGTGGCAATCGCTGTGAGGCCCGCAACGCCTGCCCCAAGGATGAGCACTGTTGCTGGCCGGATCGTGCCCGCAGCCGTTGTCAGCATCGGGAGGAACTTAGGGCAGTTGTATGCGCCGAGAATCGCTGCTGCGTAGCCGGCGGCCGTTGCCTGAGAACTGAGTGCGTCCATGCTCTGGGCGCGGGTGATCCGCGGGACAAGCTCGAGGGCAAAGGCGGTGACCTCGCGGTCACGCATCCGTGCAACGGTTGAAAGGTTGTTTGCCGCATTCATGAACCCGATGACGATCGTGCTCGCTGCGAGCATCTCAACATCGGCTATGGCGGGGGGCTGTACGCACAACACGATTGCTGCACCGTCTAGCAGTTCGGCCCGACCGGGCGCGATCTTCGCACCGGCGGCAACATAGAGGTCGTCCGGGTAGAAAGCTCCCGCTCCCGCATCATGCTCGACCCGGACCTCGTACCCCGACTTCGTGAGTTTTCGGACCACCTCGGGCACAGTCGCAACGCGCTGCTCATGCAGGGCCTGTTCCTTTACAACGGCGATCACGATACCCTTTGTTTTCTGTGCAACGGTAGGGGTGTTCATAATTCCCCCCCTTTCTGTCCGGCGTTTTCGATACGGAGCAACCTTTTCACCCCATGGATATTCTGCAATGTATCCTACTAGTTGAACCTATAGCCTTTTTATCTTACGCACCAGGACGGCCACTCCGTGCCGAGATCTCATCATCTCGTCCCCGGACATTGCAGCTCTCCCCCACAGTCGTCCCAGGACCAGAAGCGAGAACCTCGTCCACGTCGCAGATTAACGAATCGGCTGCGGTCACGCCACGCGCGAGGACATCGCTTTCCGGCGCGAAGGTATCTATTAACACGCGGCAGCCTTCTGGAATCAAAGACCAGCCATTGAATTTCGGGGGCAGCACGCGCAGGCCGTATCAATGCAGAAGTGCGGCGTCCTGTCTCTGCCGCAGAAGATCTTGGGTTAGGCCCCGCGCAGGCTGCTTTTTTCCGTCAATACGCTCATCGACGTACGATCACAAATTGACAAGTTCTCGCTTTTTTTGGCGACTATCGGTGCATCTATCTTAATCGCAAACGTAGACCGCGCTATCTCTTTTCTTGCACAATGTGATGCATGCTACGGTGGCCTCGTTCACAAAAAACGCTTCAAAACTGAGTAAGCGTTGCGAGGTACGGCCAGACTAGATAGACGCCTACCACGATGAGCACCAAGCCCGCGAAGCGCTTAATCCAGATAGTCTTGGACGATTTGCCGACGAGTGACGACGACATCTTTGTCGAGTACGCGATCCCCAGCATGGGAACGGCGAAGCCGAGCGAGTAAACGCCGAGCAGCAGGCCGCCGGTAATGACGTCGCCCTTCGCGGCGACCCACGTGAGGATTGTGCCGAGCACCGGCCCCGTGCACGGGAGCCAGACAATGCCGAGTGCGAGTCCCAACAGCAGCCCGCTCGCGATGCCCTCGGTCGGAATGTCATACGTTTTCTTTGAGACCCGATCGATGAGGCCTAGCCGCGGCGCACTGTAGGGTATATGGAGATCGAAGAGCATCCAGAACCCCATTGCGATGATGAAGAATATTGCTGCAGTGAAGATATAGTTGCTGTACTCTGTGAATACGGCTCCAAAAGCTGATGCGACGAGTCCCATGCTAATAAAGGATATGCTTAGGCCCAGGATAATGGCGAGCGGTCGGTATCTGCCGCGATCCGTTGATGAGGCGACGATGGCCGGTAGCAAGGGTAACACGCAGGGAGAAAAAATGCTGATCAGCCCTGCTCCGAATGCGATCAGTGGGTTTACTTCCATGTGCGCGCGTCCTTAGTACGTGCTGCGTGCGTCGTCAATGGCGCTCTTCACCGTGCTCGGGTCGAACACACCCACGAAGATCGCGGCGGACCCGTCCTTGCGTAACACAACGGTTGTCGGGGTCGCGGTCACGCCATACGCTTTGGCGACGTTCTGTGACGTGCTGTTGTCGTCGACGTTGAAGTTTACAAACGTCACATTCGTGCCATTGTATTGCGACTGAAGACCCGCTATCAGCGGTCGTGTCTGCTCACAATCAGGGCAGTTGTTCTGCGTGATGAACAGGATGACCGTTCGGTTCTGCATCAAGTTGCTAACCACTACAGGAGGTGTTATTCCGCTTTTAAACTCGTAGCCCGACTGATTGATATTGAGGCACCCGCTCATTGTGACGCTGAGCAAGCAAAGCGCAGCAATAAGTGCGATATATCGTATTCTAACCTTTGACTTCACCGCTGACTCCCTCTACTGTTTCTTTTGTACTAAAAAGCTTGCAATGACACATGCCGTGTTCTTTGAGTTCTTCTTCGTGGTAAATGCAGGGACAGATTATCTTTCGATCCTCCTCGGTGTCTCCCGTAATAATACGACACGGGCAGTAACGCTTTCCGAACTTCTCCTGCCTGGCAGCGAGACCCTTTGTGACCTCATCAACTCGCTCTTCGTCAGGATTGAGTTGCATTCCTCGTCTCTCTGCATGCTTTTTGGCCCAGTCCTTTATCTTCTTGGCCTGTTCGTCAACGTCCATGAGGTCACCGTACGTTACTTACGCTCCGAGAAGCCCAAAATTACTCGTACGTTATGTTATATTATTATTCCTCTTCGACGTGGGCACCGCATAGCTTCGCATCTCATATCGCGCTCTGAATCAGAAAAAATGCTTACAAGTCGTTTTATTATTTGCGACGAGCAAATGCGACGACCCGTGTTTCATGAACGTTGTTCCGTGAGGCGCTCTAACGATCGCACAGACTAGGATTGCGGATCTACCTAAAAAAGTGACTATTCGAGAATGAGTTCAACGCGGCGCACCCCTCAACTTTGGGTCATTGAGCTATCCCTTACTCCATCGAAACCTTCTCAAGCTGACTTGCTACGTTCCAAATAAGTGTTCGCGTGTGGAGGGGCATGTTCGGATCATTGCTTATGTCATCGAGTATCGAAATCGCGTACGCTGCGCGGACAGCTTCGGCCTCCGCTCGATCGAGCAGCCTCGTTTTGGCCTCATCTGCAGCGCGGCGGATATTTCTCGGCACCGAATCATCCCCAACGATACGGGCGAGAATATCGACGCTCTTCGTTATGATATCCTGTTTGTCCGGCATCGCGTTCACTCCCACGTCCAGCGCTGTTTTTGTGCGCGTCGTGCAAGCTTCATTCCACACCCCTCTGATGACTCGCACAATATATAACGTTTTATCAATTGCCTGTTTAGAAGGAGAAATAAGCGTTGATTAGCGTCTACGCAGCTTCTTGTGGCGTCCGAAAGGGCGGTCGATTGCCTCCTCTTGGTATGCAGCAGCGGACTCTCGGTAGCATTATGAACGCTGCAGCTCTACCTGTCTGGGCAACCGTGAACGTATCAAACGTAGGCTTACTTGAGCTCTCTCCACCCCGTATCTTCGCGTGCATCGGTGAATTGAACGTCTGCCTCTTTTTCGTCGCTTGGAATTCCGCGATCTTGATCGCCCATGAAAAAGAAATAAAATAAGGCTCCGATGATAAAAAGAAGCGGAATAAGTGCGATGATGAGGTAGGGCGAAATACTGCTGATAACCTTGGTGAGGCCACCACCATTCCCGGCGCTGGTCGCTGCCGTGCCGTTAGTGCTGTTCGTTGAGACCGTGGGCGTTTGAGGCGTGGGGCTAACTGTAGGAAGTGACGGTTCGGCAGACGGAATCGTCGAGGGGACTAAAACATTAGGTATGTTGCTTTGAGCAATTGTAGGATCTATCGCGAGCGCGCATACCATCACCGAGCTGTGTGCTTCGCCAGTGTTCCGTCCAAGAAACCACGCTTGGGACAGGCCTTGATCGTGCGTCGCATTCACCTGCGCGAGCGAAGCGCCAGGACTCGGTAGAACGTGAGTTGCAAGCGCCATGGGCAGCAAAATCAGAAACGCAATCGCTCCGATACCGCAGATGCGCTTGGGTTGGATCATATGGCGGCCACCGTAGCCTTCTAGCCTCCTAATTCTCCGCGAGAGTATAAGAGTTTGCGCACGCATACGCCAGCTAGTCGCGAGGCCAAGCAACGAACAGCCCGTCAGCTGCAGACTGTCAAATAGAGAAATTAAGCGGCGGCGGATTCGTGAAACTCCGCCTCAGTGCTCGTTGATCATTGTGGGGCACAGTGACGCAGTGCACTGAGAACCGGGGCCAGTGAAGCACGCCGTCACTTGAGCCACGTCATCATCGCGCGAAGCTTTGCGCCTACCGTTTCTATGGGGTGCTCCCGCTCTCGTTGGGTGAGCGCGTTATACACGGGGCGGTGGGCTTGATTCTCAAGTATCCATTCGCGTGCGAACTCTCCCGTTTGAATGTCCTTGAGCAGCCCCTTCATGGCTTCGCGTGTCGCATTGGTGATAATGCGCTCACCTCTAGTGAGATCGCCGTATTCTGCTGTGTCACTGATTGAATGGCGCATCCACGAGAGCCCGCCTTCGTGGATAAGGTCGACGATGAGCTTCAATTCGTGCAGACACTCGAAATACGCGATTTCAGGCTTGTAGCCTGCTTCGACGAGCGTTTCAAAGCCGGCTTTGATGAGTGCAGTGGTTCCGCCGCAGAGAACGGCTTGTTCCCCGAAGAGGTCGGTCTCCGTTTCCTCTTTAAACGACGTCTCTAGCACGCCGGCTCGCGTGGCGCCGATGCCCTTGGCATACGCGAGCGCCGTCTGGAACGCGTTACCCGTGTAGTCTTGGTACACGGCCAGCAGTGCTGGGACGCCCTCACCTTGGGTGTAGATGCGCCGTACGAGGTGACCTGGACCTTTAGGCGCAACCATAAATACGTCCACATATGCCGGGGGAACGATCTGGTTGTAGTGAATGTTGAAGCCGTGGGAAAATGATAGCACGTTCCCCTCTTGGAGCTGCGGTTCAATTTCAGCCTTATACACAGCCGCCTGGCGTTCGTCGGGCAGGAGCAGTTGCACGATGTCTCCGCGATTTGCCGCCTCTGCGACGCTGAGCACTTCAAAACCGTCTTTTAGCGCCTGATCCCACGATCCCCCCTTGCGCAGACCGATGAGAACATCTAGTCCCGAGTCCTTGAGGTTTTGTGCTTGGGCGTGTCCCTGGCTGCCGTAACCGATGATTGCGATTTTCTTGTCGCTTAGATGTTTCAGGTCAGCGTCTTCATTATAAAACATTTGAACCATATATCACCCCTCCATTTTCCATCAATCGTCTCTTAGTTTATGAGCTGCATAAAAAAGCTTGTGGCGTCACGATCGTGTGTCGTCCGCGTTGAGACCGATCCCGGCAGCGCATCCCTCACCCTCTACCGGAGGTGATGTCGCGCTGCGCTTTAGCGGTTTCCGTTGCTCGGCATCTTTTAGTCACAGCGCCAGTCACAGCGCCCGCTCTAGCCTTTGCCGCTTTGTATCACCTTAGGTCCTCGCCCTAGAGCTAGCGTGCCCGTCCTTACGATCTCCTTGATGCCGAATTGTTTGAGCATACCAATAAGCGCCTCCAGTTTTCCCTCATCACCAGTTACCTCGATGATGAGGCTCTTGGGCGCCACGTCGACGATTCGCGCCCGGAAGATGTTGACGATCTGCATAATCTCTGCACGATTTGAGCTGTCGGCAGTGACTTTTATGAGCACCAGCTCTCGGTCCACGTACGACTCTTTGGTGAGATCGCTTACCTTGATGACCTCGATGAGCTTGTTGAGCTGCTTGGTGACTTGTTCGACCACGGTATCGTCGCCGGCCACAACGATCGTCATACGCGAAACGGCTTCGTTTTCGGTAACGCCGACGGTCAGGCTCTCGATGTTGTAGCCTCGCCTGCTGAAAAGACCGGCGGTTCGCGCGAGCACGCCGGGCTTATTTTGAACGAGGACAGATACGGTGTGTTTCATCCGCTACACCCTCCCGTTCTTTGCATCGATTATTTCGTTAAGCGCCGCTCCTGCTGGAACCATGGGGAATACGCACTCCTCTGGTTCGATTCTGAAGTCGATGATTACAGGCTTTGGCACCGCAAGCGCCTCTTCGATGGCGGGCGCTACTTCGCTCGGCGAGTCCACGCGTATTCCGTGAGCGCCGAACGCGTCGGCGAGCTTCACGAAGTTGATCTCGGAGAGCTTCGTCTGGGAGTACCGACGGTCGTAGAATAGCTCTTGCCATTGCCTTACCATACCCAGGTAGCCGTTATTGAAGATCGCAACCTTGACCTGGACGTCGTAGGCGACTGCTGTGGCAAGCTCTTGGCAGTTCATGGTGAAGCTCCCGTCACCGGCAAGGTCAAAGACAGTCTCGTCGGGCCGACCGATCTTCGCTCCGATGGACGCGGGGAACCCGTACCCCATCGTTCCCAAGCCTCCGGAAGAGATGAAGTTTTGCGGGTGGCGGTGGCTAAAGTATTGCGCAGCCCACATCTGATGTTGCCCGACTTCGGTGCACACGACCGCATCTGGGCACAGTCTGCTTATCTCTCGTACGATGTACTGTGGCTTTAAGCCTGTCTCGCCGAATTCAAGCGGGTACTCGCGCTTCCACGTTTGCACCTTTTCCATCCACTCTTTTGTGCGCGTATCCTTGAGAAGCGGGATCAGTTTTTGGAGCACCCGCTTCACGTCGCCGACGATCGGTATGTCGACTCTGACGTTCTTGCCGATCTCGGCTGGATCGATGTCGATGTGAATGATTTTCGCGTTGGGGGCAAAGCTCGCGATTTTGCCCGTTACGCGATCGTCGAAGCGCGCACCGATCGCGATGATCAGGTCTGATTCGGTAACGGCGTAGTTCGCGTACTTTGTTCCGTGCATGCCGAGCATCCCCAGCGACAGTGGATGTTCAGCGGGCAATGTTCCCATGCCCATAAGCGTCATCGTCACAGGCGCCACGATAGTTTCGGCGAGCGCACGGACTTCTTCGGAAGCCCCGCTGATCTTGGCGCCGCCCCCGACGTAGATTACGGGGCGGTGAGCCTCGGTAATAGCCTTCGCCGCGCGCTTGATCTGACCGGGGTGTCCTTCGTAGGTCGGCTGATACCCGGGCAGGTGCACCTTTTTCGGATACTCAAACCGGGCAGTCATCGTCTGCACGTCTTTTGGGATATCGACCAAGACGGGGCCTGGTCGACCGGTGGATGCGATATGAAATGCCTCTTTTATCGTCTGTGGAATCTCGCTCGCTTCGTGAACCAAGTAGCTGTGCTTCGTGATCGGGAGTGTGATGCCCGTAATATTGGCCTCTTGAAAGGCGTCGTTGCCGATGAGATCAGTGGTCACCTGACCCGTGAGCGCGACGAGGGGCACGCTATCCATGTAGGCGGTCGCGATTCCCGTGACGAGGTTCGTGGCTCCGGGACCGGAGGTAGCCATGCACACACCTACTTTCCCGGTTGCTCGTGCGTAGCCATCCGCCGCGTGGGCGGCTGCTTGTTCGTGGCGCACGAGGTAGTGCGTAATGGCATCTTGATTAAAGAGTTCGTCGTAGATGGGTATGACGACGCCTCCAGGGATGCCGAAAATCGTATCCACGTGTTCGCATTCGAGACTTTTCATAAGTGCCTTGGCACCGCTCAGGTTCATTGCATCTCACCTATCATTTTAACGTTAGTAACCTGTTTACGCCTTCAATGACCGCTTCAACTGACGCTATGATGATGTCGGCGCGCGCGCCGCGCGCTGTGATGACGTGACCGTCTCGGCTGAGCTTCACCCACACCTCGACCAGTGCGTCGGTGCCGCCGGTGATGGCATCAACGTGGTACTCCTCGAGCGTTATGTCCGCAAGCTTTCCTATCGCCTTTCTTAACGCGTTTATCGCGGCGTCAACCGGCCCGAGACCGATTCCCGCTTCGACGACCTCTTGATCGTCGACCGAGAGCTTGATTGACGACGTCGGGGTAACGATGTTTCCCGACACGACCGTCAGCTCTTGCAGCTTTATGCGCGCTTCGCGATTGATCTCGAGCACCGCATCGGCAATGGCTTGTAGGTCAGCGTCGGTAACGCGTTTTCCCTTGTCGCCCAGCTCCTTGATTCGTTTCAGTATATCGCTCAGTTGCTCATCGTCCGCGTCGAGACCGAGCTCCTTCAGCGCGAGGTGCACCGACGCGCTGCCTGCGTGTTTTCCGAGCACAATCCGCCGCTCTCGTCCTACCATCTCGGGGGTGATCGGCTCGTACGTCCGTGTATCTGCCAGCAGCCCGTGGGTGTGGATGCCTGACTCGTGCGTAAATGCGTTCTCTCCGACAATGGGTTTGTTCTGGGCAACGGGCACGCCCGTAAGCCTGCTCACGAGCCTCGAAATGGGGTAGAGCTCGGTCGTCTTGATGCGCGTCGTATAGCCATACAATGACTCGAGCGTCATCACGAGCTCTTCGAGCGACGCGTTTCCTGCACGCTCACCTAGACCGTTCACCGTCACGTGCACCTGCGTCGCGCCGGCACCTAGGGCCGCGATGGAATTCGCCGTTGCGAGGCCAAAATCGTCGTGGCAATGGATGCTTAGTGGTGCTATCGCCGCGAGGCCAGCAAACTGTGCGGCTGTGCGATCGGGGATGAGCACACCAACAGTGTCGCAGTAGCAGAGCCGCTTAGCGCCTGCGGCGACGCCTTGACGGTAGAACTCGCGCAGAAAATCGCCGTCCGCTCGTGACGCGTCTTCGGCACTGAGTTCCACTATGAGTCCGTGCTCAGTGGCGTATTCCGTCGTATCCACGGCCATGCGCAGCACGGCGTCGCGATCCTTCCGCAGTTTTTTTTCGATGTGCAAATCCGACACGGGCACGACGAGGTGCACCGAGTCGACGTCGCATTCGAGGCAGTAGTCGATATCCCCCCGAAGGGCGCGCGAGAAGCTGCATATCTCGGGGCGCAATCCTTCATGGGCGACCGCTTTGATGGCGGTTCGCTCGCCTTCCGACGTGACCGCGGATCCCGCTTCGATAACGTCCACGCCGAGTTTGTCTAGGGCCTTAGCAATCCACAGTTTCTTCTCGGCAGTGAGCGACACACCAGGGGTTTGCTCTCCATCGCGCAGCGTCGTGTCGAAAAACTTAATGTCGTTAAATAAAGCGATCCCTCACGGTAGTCACTTCCTTGCTCTCAATGGAAGGCGTAACTATATAAAAGCTCTCACGCGCGCGAGTTTCGGCCCCGTTGAACGCTTTGGAGCGTCAAAAGTAGTCCGCAACGGTCTCGAGCATGCGGGCGACCAGTTCGGCGGCGTCGTCGAGATCTTCCAGGTTGAGCACCTCGACGGGGGTATGGAGGTATCGCGTGACGACGCTGACGACGCCGGCGGGGACCCCCGCCCGCGTGAGGTTGATCGCCGTTGCGTCTGTGGTGCCGCCTGAGCTGACGTCGCGCTGGTACGCGATCCGCGCCTTCTCAGCCGTCCCTTCGATCCAGCGAAGCACCGAGTCGGGGGTGATGAGGCCACGCCCACCCCCGTCGACGACGGTGACAGAGGGGCCCTTGCCGAGCTCCAAGTGCGCCATCTTCTTTTCGATGCCTGGGTGGTCCCCCGCTATGTTGGTCTCTGTGGCGATGGCAACGTCGGGATTCAGCCCAAATGATGCCGTTTTGGCACCCTTCAAGCCGACCTCCTCTTGCGTCGAACCGACCGCGAACACGGCGGTCGTCGCCTTGGTTCGTTTCATGGCCTCGATCATCATCGCGCATCCGGCCCGATCGTCGAGCGCCTTTCCCGTAACGAAGTTGTTCGAAAGCGGAGTAAACTGGCGATCGATTGTAATAGGCGTGCCGATTCTCACGCCAAGGCCTTCGACGTCCTCGGCGCTCGTGGCACCGATGTCGATAAACATGTCCTTTATCGGGATTGGTTTTTTCTTTTCGTCCTCCTCGAGAATATGTGGAGGCTTCGAACCGATCACTCCCGGAATATCGCCTTTTGTTCCGTGGAGTCGCACGCGCTGGTTTAACAGCGTTTGGTCGAACCAACCGCCGATACCGATGAAGTAGATGAACCCATTTTCGTCAATGTACTTGGCGGAAAGGCCTACCTCATCCGTGTGCGCAGAAAGCATTACGGAAGGTCCTTCTCCTGATTTTGTGGCGATCAGATTGCCGAACGCGTCAATCTTGATCTCATCGACGTAGGGCGTGAGTTCGTGCGTGAGTATGTCGCGGGAGCTCCCTTCGTGCCCGGAAACGCCGTGGGCATTTGACAGGCGCTCAAGCAAGTTCCGCATGCCGTCTAACTTATCTGACATCATTCTACAAGAGCGCATCCTAGCATTAATAGGTTTCTTACGAAAAAGGGGCTTCAGCTAGCCTTCGTTGGGGGGACTCTGCGCGAGGCACGCATTCATCTCTCCCTGCTGACCCGACTGCGTGGGAAGCTCTATATGGGTGCTGTGAAAGACCGTGACCACAGATATCGCGGAGCGATGAGTACGTGGTGAAGATTCGGCAACGAGTGGGTGACAGAGGTCATCTGGCCAAATACCGTGCGTCTCGCGGCGCTGCAGCGAATGAGTCGTACGGCAGTCTTTTTGAGCCCGGACGAAAGGACGATCTGCGGCGCACGCTCACGGCAAAGGTGATAGAGGGGCTTAACGTGCCAGAGGGACCCGCTAGCGAATGTATACTCGGCGTGGTTGATGAGATCATCAGCGAACGTGAATGGGGATGGCACTTTTCGTTGTCACCCGAACGACTGCTCTGCGATCTTCGTGCGAACGATCATTCGTCGCGACACTTGTGCGCTGACTGTTCGTTGCCGGGCTGTTGCTACTTTGACATCATCAGGCTGACGTCTGATGATGTGGAGCGCTTGCGCGTGCACCTTGAACTGTCGCTCGACGAGTTTGTCGCGCAGCACTGCGTATCGTACGCCGATGATCACGACCGCCGTTATACGCACGCGCTAAAAAAAGCTCAGCCGTGCGCGTTTCTCGGAGAGGACGGCCGATGCCGGGTCTATGCCGATAGACCCGCAGTCTGCGTGGAGTTCCCGTTCATCGTCGACCGTAAAACGCGCGACATAACGGAGATCCGACTGTTTCCCTTCTGCAACGTCCCGTTTAACGTGCTGAAGCTTGAAGCGAGGCGTCGTGTCCTCGAAAGCATGAGACAGAGCAACGGTTCGACTAAGCGCGTGTAGCTTCGCGCGACGAGCTCGGACGAAAAATTCGGGCGCTGTCCAGCCGCGGATGGCCAAAATCGCTGGCGCCGCGAGTAAGAGCGGGCCTGCCGGGATTTGAACCCGGGTTTGAGGCTCCGGAGGCCGCTGTGCTATCCAGACTATACTACAGGCCCGTGCACTACTAGTTGCGTGGCAGGTATATAACTGATCTGATAGGCGCGCACGGGAAAAAAAGGTTTAAATGGGTAGTTGCGCATTGGAGAAGCACCAAGCCAAATGCCGGCGATCGTTTGCAAAAGGAGTCTTGAATGAGTCGCAAAGTTCTGATGAACGGGGCGTACGTGGCGTGGAGCGAAGCCACCGTCCACATAAGCACGCACGCCCTCCATTATGGCACCGCCGTATTCGAGGGAATACGGGGCTATCACAATGATGAGAAACGGCAAAGCTTCATCGTTCGACTGACGGAGCACGTGGAGCGGCTCTACCGCAACATGCGCGTGCTCAGGCTCAGTATTCCCCTCACTAAGCAGGAATTCGCTGATGCCATCGTTGACGTGGTGCGCCAAAACGCGCTCCAAGAGGACGTCTATATACGACCGATTGTCTATTGGGGGGCCGGCACGGTCGGCCTGTACCTGTACGGCAGGTCAAACGATTATGCCATCTACGTTGAACCGATGGGCAAGTACTTCGACGACATCGACGCGGGCCTCAAGGTCTGTGTAAGCTCGTGGGCCCGCCTTTCAGACAATTCGCTTCCTCCGACGGGCAAGTTCGCCGGAGCATATGTAAACAGCGTGCTAGCAAAGGTCGAAGCGGTCCAAAACGGATACGATGAAGCCATACTTCTAACTAAAGACGGCTTCGTCTCCGAAGGGAGCGGTGAGAACGTTTTTCTCGTGCGCAACGGTACCGTTCTGACGCCTCCGGTTTCAGATGACATCCTCGAGGGGATTACCCGCGATGCAATCATAACGCTCTGCGCGGATCGTGGCTACAAGGTAGTGGAGCGAACGATAAGCCGATCTGAGCTCTACTCCACAGATGAGCTCTTCTTCACCGGGACTGCTGGAGAGGTGGCCCCCATAACGAGCGTCGACGGCATCGTCATCGGCGACGGCGCGGTCGGCGCGATAACGCACGAGCTAAAGGAGGCGTACTTTAATGCGGCGCGCGGCAACGAGCCGCGCTACTCGCAGTGGCTGACGCCCGCTTTCTAGCCGTGCGCTTTTTTCGGCTGCAGAGCCTTGTCTCGGCGCCGCTAGCCTCGCTCTACGCCAATGCGGCTCTTGCTGTAGCTCAGCCGCACACCGATTGAGCGCAGGTACGCGCACGAGTCACCGGGGCAGTGGATGAGCACCTCGGCCAAATCATCAGGTTTGTCGATATCGGTACTCATAAAGAACGAGTCGAGAACCTTTAAAGGAAGCCCGCGCTCTTTGGCGATTGCCACGTGCTTTAGGAAGCTCACTTCGTAAAAATCGACCTTGAAGCGGGAGGGGTCGCGCATGAAGATCGCGTTGGTGCCACCGCCGCGCCCCGGGACGAGCGTCACGCCCTCCGAGTACATCTCGCGCACGTGCCACTCTTGGATAAGCGGGATGTCTGACATCACGATGAGAGTCGGCTCTCGCACGTGCCCGATGTAAGCGTTTATGGCGGTGTTCAGGTCGCGGCGGTTGAGCTCCACGTGCGCCCAGTCGCACTCAGGATCAAAGTCCTCAGTCGCCAGAATCGTCACGTCGATGCCTTTCAAGCCGCGGAGCACGTCGTGCAGCATCGCCTTTGAGAAGGCCATGCGTTCTTTGGGGGACAGAAATGGCGCGAGACGGGTCTTCGCTCCGCGCGTCTTAAACGGCACCACCGCTTTTGCCGTTGTCATCATCGCTTCACCGGTGGCGTAAGCGTCCCCGTTATTTATATATTACCGCGGCCATGTAGTGGTAAAAACGGCCTCGCTTTTTATGTCGCTTGAGCACATGAGCATCGCAGACATCGTTGGTGGGCCTTTAGAGACGCTCTCGTTTGCCCTTCCGGCACGCGTCACGTTCTCGCGCAATGTCTTCGTTCCTATCACCAACATCTGTCGCAACGCGTGTGGCTATTGTGGGTTCCGGCGGGACATCGGCGACGCTGAGGCACGGCTGATGGCTCCAGCAGAGGTGGAGACCCTACTGCAGCAGGCTAAGGATGCGGATTGCACCGAGGCTCTGCTCACCTTTGGCGAACGTCCGTATGAGGTCGCCGGCTTTATCGAGAAGCTCCGGAGGCTCGGCTACGACAGCTTTCTTGATTATCTCTATGACCTCTGCACCATGGCAATTCGCGCCGGACTGCTCCCGCACAGCAATCCGGGCATTCTCACCTTTGACGAGCTCGAGCGGCTGAAACCTGTGAATGCGAGCCTGGGACTCATGCTCGAGACGACGGCCTCTGTGGACGCGCACCAGGGCTGTGCTGGCAAAGAGCCCGAGCTCCGGCTCTGGACTATTGAGGATGCGGGTAAGCTCCACATTCCGTTTACCACAGGTCTCCTCATCGGCATAGGAGAAGACTGGGGCGATCGCGTCCGCTCGCTCGAACTCCTCACGGAGCTGCAGCACAAATACCGGCACCTTCAAGAGGTCATCATCCAGCCGTTCGTGCCGAAGCCGGGCACGCGGATGGCAGACGTTCCCAGCCCGAGTCGCGAGGTGCTCCTCCGCACAGTCGCGCTGGCGCGTCATCTCCTCCCCGATGATGTCGCAGTTCAAGTGCCACCCAACC
This sequence comes from Methanobacteriota archaeon, assembly GCA_963720465.1. Lineage (GTDB taxonomy): Archaea > Halobacteriota > Bog-38 > Methanoflorentales > Methanoflorentaceae > Methanoflorens. The sequence continues at coordinate 1,313,013 of OY970393.1, read as the reverse complement.
TCACTGAGGTGGCCCCGCTTCTCGGCGCGGGGGCGTCCGACCTCGGCGGGATTTCGACCGTGACGGTCGACTACATTAATCCAGAGCACGCTTGGCCGGATGTGGCGAACCTCGGCATTGCACTGACCGAGAGGTTGCCGATCTACCCCCAGTACGTGCGTGCCGGATGGTACAGCGAGGCGCTCGCTCCGCTCATCGGGAAGCTGGCTGACGAGCGCGGGTTCCGACGAAAAAAGACAGGCGAGACAATGGCCGGGTGACGCGATGGATGTCGTTCACATTGGTAAAGCAAAAACCGTGTACCGCACCGAGAACGCCGAGGAGTACATCATCGAGTTTCGCGATGACATCACGGCCTTCAACGGGAAACGGAAGCGGACAGTGCCGCAGAAAGGCTACTTCAACGCGCGAATTTCCGCACGGCTCTTTCAGCTTCTGGAGCAGCGAGGGATCGCGACGCACTACAAAGGTATGGTGGACGATACGCGGATGCTCGTAAAAGCGGTGGACATCATACCGCTCGAAATCATCGCTCGAAACATCGCTGCGGGATCAATCGTGCGGCGGTATCCCGTCAAGGAAGGGCAGAAGTTCATCCCTCCGGTGCTCGTTATCGACTTCAAGTCTGACGCTTATGGCGATCCGATGCTCAACGACGACCTCATACGCGCGTTACGCCTCGCAACCGAGAAGGAGCTGGCGACCATTCGTGAGCTGACGCTACGCGTGAACACGATCTTACGGGAGCATCTGAATCGGCGAGGGCTGCTGCTTCCGGACTTTAAGCTGGAGTTTGGGAAGGGACGGGACGGGAAGATCCTCGTTGCCGATGAGATAAGCTGCGATACCTGTCGCCTGTGGCTGAAGGATTCGGGCGAATCGGTTGATAAGGACGTTTTCCGTTACGAGCGCGGCGATTTGATAACGGCGTACGAAGAAGCGGCCAAGCGGATACTCAGCTGACACCTCGCGTGCGCGACCTAAATCGCATCATTAATAACGTCCCTCGAACGTATTGCAACCACGGCAGGCTCAAGCGGAGCTTTGACCCAAGAAAAGGTGTGAATCGTGCTCCATTCGCTGCGCAACAGGGCGTACGCGGCTGTCGTCATCGCGCTCCTCCTCCGGTTAGCATCACCGCTCACTACGCTCGCCCGCAGCACGCAGCCCTCCACCGTTCGCGCATCGCTTACGGCCAGCACCACACGAGTGACGAACACCGTAACGATCACGCCAGCGAGCATCTCGCTCGATAGCGTGTTTGACGTAAACGGACAGGTGAGCGCGGGTAGCTGACGCCTTTTTTGCGTATAAAGCCTCGTAAGCGACGGTCTTGCTCTCGTTGCGATCAAAAATGCGGGAGCGCGCTAGGCAAAGTGCGCCAAAACTACACCAAAAGTGCGCCACTTGATAATCTTCACGGGCAGAAGCTCAGTTATTTTCGGCTCAGCTTAAGCCGTTCTGGGAGTCGCATTTTTTAAAAAGAAGCGATTTTTAGAATTATATTTTTATTTTTATATTAATTTAAATATATTGAGGCTTCGTTTGCGATCCGTTTTGAGCATTGCCGAAAAGGCATCTTATCGACAATAACGGTTGTCATTTTGAACGGGATTTGTCGGAGAGCTCCGGCGTGAAGAAATTAGTCGACAAACCGGCAATTTGTTAACCGCATGCGGCTAAGGAATCGTACGTGGACTTGAAGCGAGTCAACTCAGAGTCGGCGTATCCCCTATAGAAATGGCTGTTGGGTGAAAGGAGTCGACGTAAACGGCAGCACGCCGTGACAGAACCGTGTAACACAACCTTTATTACGAACGTTCATAATATTTTAGTTATTGGGTAGAGGGGCCCTGCTGGTGGGTGTGTACGGGCGCGTGCATTGCCGCTCTTACCGTAGACCTTCCCATTATGTCGTGTGAGGCAGAGCGGCAGGTGTTGGCAAAGTCGCGCTACGAAAGAGACGCCGCCGGATTACGTGAGGAGGTGGCGTTGGAGAATGCGCTGTGCGAGATAACGCACATCCAGGGCTGTTACGACTGGGCCGCGGTTCGGCGGGCAGAAGCCGATGTTCACCTATGGGAAGTGCGGTGCGCCGCTGCAGAGGTTGCCCTTGCAGCGTGCGTTGAAAAGCTGAAACTCTTGTCTCAGTCGTAAGCAAATTTTCCGTGTGGTGGTGCAGGGCACTGCACCCTGGCGCGGCAGAATTCGTCAGCGAACACGTTTAGCCGCTTTAGCGTACTAGCTGGGCATTCCCCACGCAATCGCCTCGCTGCTTTGACCCAGCAATCTTGGTGTTCATGCCGCACGACTCGGCAGACACGCCGCGCAAAATCGTTGAAACTCGGTGTTTATTTGACTGGGCGCGCTGCGGCGCGCAGTTGCTGAAAGGCAGTTTTGAGGCGCCTGCCGCAGGTACGCTGGCATTACTGGCGATTGCATAAAAGCCCTGAACCGACCGGCGCAAGGAAGCAGCCGGCCATAACGTTCTGTTAGGTGCGACTGTAAAGGCTGTTGTTCCCGCACTTGTGCCCGACTAGAACATAGGCGCTGCCTATAATCACGTTTCAGCGGGGCACGCTTATATATAGCCCCTCGAATTAACAGAAGAAAAATCAGGCGGCGAGCGTGCGTTTGGTGCGCTCTATTCTTTGCGTACGAAGCGCGGGCAGGACAGGAAGAACCACTTAGTACGCTTCCGTTGGTGCCACGATGGCGAACGAAAAATGGACTAACGTCCTTCTTATAGAGGATAGCCCCACCGACACGCGGCTGATTCAAGAACTGTCCCGTGATGCGACACGCGAGCGCTTTCACGTTACCGCGGCGACGCTCGCTCAAGGGCTTGAAACTCTAGCTCAAGGCGACTTTGACGTCATTCTGCTCGACCTCGGCCTGCCCGAGAGTCACGGGCTTGACACCTTCCGCGTTATCCGTGAGCACGCGCCACACCTACCCATCATCGTGTTGACGATATCGGACGGCGAAGAGCTCGGGCGAACTGCGGTCCGCGAGGGGGCGCAGCATTCTCTCACAAAGGACGGACTGGAGAACAGTGAGTCATATGCGGGACTACCCCGCATGATACGACATACTATAAAGCAGAAGCGAGCAGAAGCAGCGCGTAAAGCTAGCGAAGGGCAATTTAGAACCCTTTTCAATGACTCACCAGTCGCGCAGGTGCGCTACGATGCCGATGGGCGTCCCATTGAGGCAAATAAAGCAGCTCACGCATTCCTCGGCATCAACAGTGTAGCTGACCTCGAGCACTTAACGATTTTCACTAGTCCGCGCGTTTCAGACCGCGACAAAGCGGAACTGCAGGCAGGCCGCCCCGTACGATACAAACTGTCGTACGACTTTTCTGCCATCCAAGAGAGCAAGTATTTCCCGACAACTCACTCCAATGTACGCTACGCCGACGTCCACACGGCCCCGCTATTCACTGCGGAAGGTCGGGTTGAGGGGTATCTTGCGCAGATCGTCGATATTACTGACCGAAAGCACGTGGAGGAAGAGCGAGAGAGCATCGCTCGATTCCCTCAAGACAATCCTGATCCGGTGCTCCGTATCGCCTCTACTGGACAGCTCCTCTATGCAAACGAAGCAGCCAAACGACTCCTTGAAGCGCTCGATCTCCGCAGTGATGTCGTTCCTATTCACTGGATGACCCGCGTGAATGGGGCTTACACGCGCGGACAAACGCTCACCGATGATGTCGTAGCCGCATCCGGTGTGTTCCAACTGCGCGTTGTGCCGGTACCTGAGGAGGGCGTGAACGTCTTCGGCTCGGACGTCACCGGTCGAAGGGAAGCAGAGGACGCGCTATGGCAGTCGCGTGCCGAGGTGCAGTCGCTCAACGAGGAGCTCTACGGGGCCATCGAAGAGCTCAGCGTCGCCAACGAAACGCTCGAACGGAGGGTGCAAGAGCGAACGACTGAACTAACGTCAACGAACCAGGAGCTGCGGAGTATCAATAAGAGGCTCAGCACGGAAGTGCGCAGACGTCTCAAAGCAGAAGAAGAGGCTGAAGGTTACGCTCGCCAGCAGGAGATTATTAACCGCGTCATCAAAGCAGGGAACGAGTCTCACGACCTCCGGTCTGCCCTTGGTTCGATGCTCGATAACGCCGTGGCGCTGCTTGGGTTTGATGGAGGTGCCGTCTATCTGCTCGACACGGAGGGAGACGCAGCTGAACTTCACTATGCATCTCCAGCATCACCCGAGATCCTGCAGACGATCCCCTGCGGCAGCGCGCACGTCGCTCGTATTTATCAAGGCGAAGCTGAGTTTGTCGATGCCAGTCCAACCGGCTCTTCGCCCCCCTACCATGCTAGCGCCGCCGCGGCCCATATCCCGCTAACCTCTAAAGAGGCTGTCATCGGTCATTACGTTGTGTTGGGCACATCGCCGCATCACTTCTCAGCCGCCGAAAAGGAACTCTTAGTCGCGCTCGGGCAACAAGCAGGCACGGTGATTGCTAGGATGCAGGCGGAAGAAACGGCGAAAGCTCGAGCAACCTACTCCGCCGTCCTTAACGAGATCATCCACGTCATCAACGACGCTCAAGATCTCCCTACACTCTATGAGAGCTCCGTCATTACCGCTATTCAGCTGTTAGGGTTCGAGAGCGGCTGGGTTGCTATTCAGACTGACACAGGACATCTCGACGTGCGTTACGCATACAATACTCCTCCAGAGGTTGTCGATGCTGTTGATAGCCCGCACGTTGCCGCCGATCTTCATACAAGCGCTGTGTACCGGACGCACGAGCTAGTAGTGCTCGATGAGGCGCCATCTGATTTGGCATGCTACCGTTTCGGTCAAAGAGGCGCGGTGGTCGGCATCCCACTCGTTTCAGAAGGCGCGATGATCGGTAGGCTTGCCTTGTATGCCACCGAACGTAGGTGGTTTTCGCCTGAAGAACGCGAGCTGTTTGCTGCAATCGGGCGAGAGTTGGGGACAGCAGTAGCAAAGGTTACAGCAAAATCGCGCGCCGAGCAGCGTGCCACCATGCTGGACGGCGCCCGGGATGCGATCGTGATGTGGGACGTTGACGGCCAGATCACGTACTGGAACCACGGTGCCGAACAACTCTACGGGTGGAAACGCGATGAGGCGATCGGCAAAGCGATTCATTCTTTGCTCGGCACGACTTTCCCTGAGCCTATCAAACGGATTAGATCCGCACTCACCAAACGAGGACGATGGGAAGGAGAGCTTACCCACGTCACGAGGGCGGGCAAAACCGTGATCGTTGAGAGCCATATGACGCTTCAGCATGCTCCTGACGGTGCGCCCGTCGCTACGCTTGAGATCAATAACGATGTCACAGAGCAGCGGGAGAAAGAGGCACAATTGCGCGACTCCTCACGCTATGCACGGAACCTCATCGAGGCGAGCCTTGACCCCCTTGTCACCATCAGCGCAGAAGGAATGATCACCGACGTCAACAAAGCGACCGAGGACGTGACTGGCTGCTCACGCGACGAGCTGATCGGCAGTGACTTCAGTAACTATTTCACTGAACCTGAAAAGGCGAGAGCGGGTTACAAACAGGTCTTTACCTATGGCCTCGTAAGAGATTACCCGCTAGCCATTCGTCACTCGTCTGGCCGGGTGACCGACGTGCTGTACAACGCAACTGTGTACCAAAACGAAGCCGGCGAGATTCAGGGGGTGTTTGCTGCGGCACGGGATATCACCGACCGGAAACGCGCAGAAGAAGAGCTGCAACGCCACTCAGGTCATCTCGAAGCTATCGTGGCGGAGCGCACCGCTCAACTTAAGGATGCCGAACGTTTAGCAGGCATTGGAGAGACCGCCGCGATAATCGGGCACGACCTCCGCAACCCGCTGCAAGGACTCCAGTACATCGTCGACCTGCAGAAGCTGCGGTTCGAGCGAGTCCCCCCGGAAAAGCGAAGTGCTGCCGACTGGAAGCAGGAGGAGGGACTCTTCAATCGTATCAGCGAGCAAGTCTTCTATATGGACAAGATCGTCGCGGATTTGCAGGATTTCGCCCGGCCTATTGCTCTTCAACGCGAAGTCGTGGGAGTCAGCACTGTTATCAACGACGTCCTCGCGTCACTCCCGCACACCGACCACGTGACGATCATTTCCGACGTGAGCGATCTTGCGGTGATGGCTGACCCACACCTGATGCACCGCGTCTTCGCCAACCTTGTTCTGAACGCGATACAGGCGATGCCCGAGGGCGGAACGCTGACCATCAGCGCCTCTCGCTTCGACGACTCTGTTGCGATTAGTGTTCACGATACTGGCGTGGGAATTCCTGAAGAGATGAAGGGTAAACTGTTCATGCCCTTGTCCACTGGCAAGGCGAAGGGTACTGGCTTGGGGTTAGCAGTGGTGAAACGCGTTGTTGACGCCCACAGCGGGACGGTCACGTTTGAAAGTAGCGAGGGAAAAGGGACGACATTCACCGTTACTTTGCCTAACAAGTGTGGATGAGAGCGTTTATCCAGTCCGGTCTTGACTAGAGACGGACCGCGCAGGACTTTAATGGGCCCTTTTTTTCCCATCTGTGAGTCGTGACCAATTGATTAACAGGGGCCGACTTTGGGTCACGACTCGGCGGTGCCGTGAATGCAGTAGTAGCCTCCAGTCAACGCGTACTGTACTTAGACTGGGCACTTACGGCAGCCGCATCCCAGCATTTCAGGAGGCTTCTTGCTCTTGCCAGTTGCACAATGAAGCCACCCACTGCAAGGGTAAGCTGGAACGTTGGGCACGTTGTGCAGCAGAGACATCTCACCACGTTTTCTGAAGTAATCGGAACCGTCACGAAAATCCCCTCATCAAGTGGTTTAGGCTAGTACGACAGCCCCTTTGCTCTCCCTTGATACGTTAACGGTTATATCCCAAACGATCTGAACCCAATAAGCATCCTTCCTCTACTGCTTTGCCATCGCTACGGAGCTTACCTCTGCGAAAAAACCGCCGTAACGTACTAAATTTGTAATAAAGTTTCAAATAGGGCTTTAGTTATACTACGGCTTGCCTCGGGTTAGTATTTCTAAGGCTGTGAAACCGCTCCGGGCATTGGTCGATGTTTGGTTCAAATAAGATCGTGTTACTTTTTTAGAAGTATACGCGGGGCGGTTAATAGCCTTAGATGCGTCTTGTTATACATGCAACGACAGCAGCTTTTCGCCCCCTAGGGCGTCGAACCAGATATTCATCGACACTGCCACGAGCGGGACCATACGCACAGCTGACAGGCAGGGGTTTCGGACGCTGCGAATTAGCACCAACGATACCAAAACCTCTACTTCGTCGAGATCTCACCGATTAGTCGCGGATTCTTAGAGACGTTAGACGTCGCCGGGAGGCTTGAAGAAGACTGTGGGATCATCACCTGGCCCCTCTCGTTAAAGGAATCAAACACACACACCGCACACTGCTTTGTCAGGAATCCTATGTTGACGATCTCATGCGGCTAAAAAACGTGAAGCCTGGGCTGACTCTCAACGACCCAAGCAGTCTGCTCCACCACTGCCTCAGAGATGAAATACGTGGAGTTGCAACAAAGACCCGTTAAAGAGCATAAATGTTTCTGGCATTTGGTGACGACTGGCGCAAAAATGCGTGCCGGGCGAATGAAACACGCGAAGATCCGCTCGGTCGAGGCATAAGGCGCTGCTATGAGTATGAGGTCAAGCGCGTGAGGTGTCACGTCAACAGAACCTACATCTCTCCTACAGCTGCCTTATGCGCGTTTATCAGTATTTTCTTTCAATATAAAAGTAGGGAGCTCAGAGCGGGGCGCTCTTTTAAAAAATAACGCCCAAAGCGTTGTAAAACCTGCAATGGCTTCGAAAACACTGGTGCAAAGTTGACGAGAGATTATGCGAACGGTCCGATCTCGTCGCTGATACTTTGTGGTCAGCACACATTTGTTTGAAGCCGTGGCTGCGGAACCATCTAACGATACCCTCGATACAGAGATGCTGATAAGAAGGTCACGCGATAAAGCGACAAAGACTTTTTGTCGGCACTTATACCAGTTTACGGACAAAATTCGCGCTGATGTCGGATGACTACCCAAGCCTGCTTTCGTGCAATGGACAAGTCAGCGATGGTGCTAATGTTTGTGGAGGTGAGGTGCGTTGGACGATAGCTTGCGCGACGCCGAAATTGCGTTGGATCTAGATAAGAACATCTGTCCAGCATGTGGCGTCGCGTATGCTGAAGAGACGAAGTTCTGTCAGAACTGCGGCAAAAGACTCGAGGTCGCCCCCGCTAAACGAGAGAGAAAATTTCTGCTCTGGCTGCGGCGCCTATTACGTCGAACACGCTGAAATTCGCTGCAGCTAGAGAAAAGCATTTGCGCCTGCGCCTCGAGAAATCGGCCTACGTGTAAACGGCGAATTGGAAGATTGGCGCTTACGCCACCTTATAACGATCCTTAAACCTGCAGCCTCCATTTAAGCCGTGAAAAAATGCAAAAATGGCGGGGTCTCCCGACAAAAAAATGGGAAATGCGTATTTACATCAATCAGAATGCTTTTTTGGCGCGCTCTCAAGCGCGTCGATAAGGAGTTGAAATACAATGTGGGAAGATCCTGAAAGTGGGCCAGGAATGGGACACGGCATGGGAAAAGGAAGAGGGATGATGATGTGGGAGAAGCTCGACGACAATGCGAAGAAGATGCTCGCCACACGAACGCTTGATGAGCGCATCCTGAAGAAAGAGCTTAAGATCAAGCTCTTGGAGCACAAACTCGAGACCCTTAAGATGATGAAAACGTGGATAGAAAAGATGTAAGCTCTGCTTACAGCGCCCTATCTGCTGTCTGCCTCGCTCGAGCAAGGACTGCTTACGACAAAAAGTAGGTAATCTTTGCCCGAGAAAGTCCTTTTTTAAAGAAGACCTAAAGAAAAAGATCCGCAGCGTTTATGGGGTGAAAGAATGAGAAGGCTTACTCAATACAGCGCGCCAAACCTTTTCGCCGAGGCTCAAGTTGACTCTGACAAGTGGAATCAGCAGCCGTCGGCCAGTATAGTGGCGCAGGTCGTCGAAAATATCCAACGGCGTGGCATGGCAGTAATTCGAGCACACAGTGGCGAGATTGCGCTCGAAACGCTCAAAGACCTGATTCCACCTGGAGCCGAGGTCATGAGTGGCGCCTCCACTACGCTGCTCGAGATCGGCTACGATGAATACGTTAACAGCGACAGATCACGATGGAACGATCTCCATCGCGCGATCATCGCAGAGAACGACGAACAAAAGAGGCATGAGATACGAAGAAAATCGGTTACTGCTGATTACTTCGTCTCCGGCGTGAACGCCATCGTGCAGTCAGGCGAAATTGTCGCGTGCGACGAGTCAGGAAGTCGCGTAGGGGCGTGGGCATTTGCAGCAGGTCACCTGATACTCGTCAGCGGCACGAACAAAATTGTCCCAGCACTTGGCCACGCACTGCGCCGAGTCCGCGAGTACGCGTATCCCCTAGAAAATGTCCGTGCGAAAAAAGCGTACGGAACGCCAAGTCAGCTCGGAAAATGGGTGATTCTTGCAAATGAGGCGACCGAGGGCCGAGTGACCCTCATACTCATCGACGAGTCGCTCGGATATTGAGATGGCTTGCCTCGCTAAAGCGAACGTAATCTGCCGCTGTTGATAGCCGGAGACATTGGCAGTCCTCGGGCACGAATCGATGAGCCCCGACCAGTCCATTAAGATTGCACGAGCGAACCATCGGGCAATGCTGGATGCTTGGACAAAAAGGATGGTAAAGGCCGACGATGACCCAGAAAATGCAAGGGCCGCGGGACATAACGATTGTGCCTCAGATCCCACTGCTCGGACCTGAAAGCTCGTATTTCGTTGATAAATGGAAAAAAGAGAACAGGATAGAAGAGCTCTTTGATTTTGCACATATCTACGTGCGTTCGCACATCCTTAGGGCGATCGCATTAGATCGGCCACAGATACAAACGCTCCTGCGTCGTTTCTTGCCCTCAAAACCGGGGAGCGCGCCATATTCCGGGGGCGTGACGATACCCTCAGCAAGAATGCAGGACATATACACGGGAATCATTTCCGATGAAGAATCAGAATTAGGGTTCCGTGATTACGGGGGCGCCAGCTTCTTCTTTGCCGTCATCTTTGACCATTCAACGCTGGGAAAGATGATACGAGACGTGATTGAACGACCTGAGATGGCAGACGTGGCAGAAGAACTCAAAGCCAGAGGAAATAGCCTTGGAGACCTCCTCGAATGGCAAGAAATAGGGCTAAGAATTCACGGCGAGGAATACTTCCTGAGAGACTGCTTTTTGTCGGCCCGTGACCTGAACGATATTGAGGCCATCTGCAGGCAACTCGATCGTGATTACCTTTCTTCGGATACGCTCGCAGTGTGCACATACTACTGCATTCTGAGATTGCTCGGGGCGATTAATAACGTCCTTAGGACATACGGCCCCTTCACCGTGGCAGACCTACAGACCGATGAATTGCTCCAAAATTTGTTTTTTTCCAGAGTGCGCTATATACTGCACTATACCGGACCCCTGACCAACTACGCACTGTTGCGGATGCTCACTCTGCTGGGAGGCGAGGCTCTACCGGCGAGGCAGGCGGGCGAACACCAGATGACGTTCTCAAGCGATGCGGGATTCAGCATTAGCTATCCCGGAGAATGGATGATCGATACGACCGATCCATCCGTGTCCGTGAAACTCTACATATATGCGGCTCACGCCAACGTGGGCGCCGTCAGTGTCGAGGCGGCCGACCTAGCATCAGACGCGACGTTTGACGATTTCATCAACGCTAACCTCGAGAATCTGACGAATCTCAGAGATTTCGCACTTATCTCAAGTGAGAGCATTACATTCGCCGATCAGCGCGCCTGCAACGTGATCTGGCAAGCGACCATTCCCGTTCAGCTCGTCGATACCCAAATCAAGGCGATGCAGATTCTTGTTATCAAGAACGGAAAAGGATACGTGGTTACTTACGAGGCGATGCCGAAAGACTTTGACACGTACCTGTCACAAGTGCACAAGGCAATAGGTTCGTTTACGTTCACTTAGCGCCACCCGTCCTTTCCCGCGTTCATAGCTCGCCTACTCAAGGCCACGATGACCTGTTGCGCCATACTACTGGCATGCATCATCAGCTCAACCGGTTGGCGAAGCGGAGTCCTTATTGTATGCTGTCTCGTGACTAGCGCCAAAACGCCTAAAAATTACAAGCTTCAGCCTGCGAAACGTTTCACGTCTCCAAAACGTGCACGGCAAAAATGCTATGCAGGGGGATGAACGTCAAGCCGGTCTTAATATCATTATGGTCAAACCAGCGGAGCCAACCTCGACGAGGGCCCCGTCCCACTCGGCACTCTCTTGCGTACTCTTTACGTTAACGTGTTTCCCAATTTTCGTTTTTAGCCACACGATTGTACCTTTCTTGTGTCTGTAGGCCAGACCTATTTGGCTCTTATCGCCTCAGAGATCCGCTTGGCAAGCTCAGCTTCATCCGGGATGTTTCGGACGTCCAACTCAAGCTCTTTCAAGTTGTCGATAAGCGCTCTCAAGATTGTATTCTTTGTAATTCGCTCGGTCTTATATTCAGACGTCCTGTTCTTCATGATGTCTCGTGTCAGCTTGGCGAGGAACTCCAGCTGTTCGTCGCGCAGCAAGACGTACAGCTTCACGCCAAGCTGCTTGTACTTCGGAACACGCATCTGCGCTTCCTTGTACTCGCGATAGAGCGGATCGGACGCTAAAAACGCTTCATCGGCAGGCTTAACCTCTAACTCTTCTTGAGTTATCATTTCGCTTAGTTTTAGTTCAAGGGTCAAGCTTGAGCCGCGGCCATGAACGGACCGCGGCAGTTTGCGACACCACTGCCCGTAAGGAGAAGCCGTCGTGGTGTTGCAAGCTTGAGTTTTGACAGTGCGACATAAGAGTTACCGCAGGAGCTAGGCTTTGGGTTAAATCTTACCAAGTACGAGAGGTCAAAAGCCACAGCCCCCACTTACCTATGTTATACGACAGAAACAGTAGAAGCTACAAGACAACTGCGTTTTAAACGGTTGATCGCGGGTCAAGTACGTGCGAAAGTCAAACTACAGTGAGGTGTCAGAAAAAAGCGATCATGAATTACGCGCTTCTTGGGAATAGAACCCCTGCACCCAGCTCGCGACAGTTTTCTCTGATGGTTGTGGCGTAAGCATAGCTTCCACTGCGATGGTGTTAATTGCTTTCAACTACGCTCGCTCGAGATAAAATTCCACTAAAAACCGAATAACGTCATCCTGCGTGCATTGCCTTTTTTTCGCTGCTTGCAGCTCGTAGAGCAACTCGACTAGCATATCGCGTATCTCCACGCTGACGTTAAGGCTTGTGCGTTCCTGTCTTTTCGTCATTTCATTTTCGCTCATGATGTACGTGGTAGCAAGAAAGTATGCCGCGCTTTGTGCGGTTTCTGGAGTCTAGTTTGTTGCTTTACTTTGGCTAGAAATATGTGTCCGCAAAGGCCCTGCGGTTGACTCTCGCATTCTGGGCAGCCGCCAAGCTGAAGAAGACGAGCAGAAATATCGCACTCTTGTGGAGACTGCAAGTAGCATCATCTGCACCGTCGATCCAGCAGGCATAATCACATTCATCTACGATTATGGCGCGAGGTTCTTTGGCTACACGCGGGAAGAGCTTGGGGAGAGGACGTTATGGTCATAATCCCAGACATCGAGAGCTCCGGCCGACAATTGACGCCGCTTATCCAGATATTTTATCCCACCCAGATCAGCATGCAGTGAGCTTGAACGAGAACTTCACCAAGGATGGGAGACGCGTATAGAATCTTCAGTGCCGACATGCGGCGCTCGCATCGTAAATGGAGATCTAAGGAAATTTTGCGAGCAGCATATACTACAGTCGGATCAATCAAACAAGAATTACATATTAACCAACGGTGTCCCACGGTGTGAACGGGGTGGATTGGCGATTTTACAAGAGTCCGAGGCCTGAGCCGGTATATGATATTTACATGCAGTGTTGGGCACCGGCAAGCTTTGATTCTTAAGCTATTTGATTAAAATGTGCTAAGGTATTAACTCTAGCAAAGCGCAAGAGAGCTTGGGGGAAATAGAAAATGACTACGTTTAGCGCCGGCATTCTTTTATTCAGGTTCAGGAATGAGAAACTTAAGGTGATGCTTGTTCACCCGGGTGGGCCATTTTGGGCAAATAAGGACGATGGCGTGTGGTCGATACCTAAAGGGCTGCCCGAAGAGAATGAAAATCCCCTGGACACGGCAAAAAGAGAATTTAAAGAAGAAACAGGAGTTGAAGTTGATGGCGAGTTTATTGATTTGGGAGAGTTACATCAATCCAGCGTAAAGATAGTACACGTATGGGCTCTCGAAAAAGATCTCGATATAACGAATTTTGTGAGTAATACGATTACTTATGAGTGGCCAAAAAACTCCGGGAAAATACAGGAGATTCCAGAGGCCGACAAAGCTGGTTGGTTCGACATTGAGCTAGCTAAGAGAAAAATCATAAAAGGACAAATCGGTTTTATTAATAAACTAATAGAGGTTATTAATCACTCTGAGAAAGAAAAGCATACTGGTAAAGGATAGATTCGACTTTATGACATCTTTTTCATGCGGTCTCATCTCAGCCAGTCTATCCGCTTGCAAATATGGAAATTAAGCTACTTGATCGTCACTCGCGTTTTCTTTTCTATTTCAGTAGGCTCCTTCTTTGGCAAATTAAGCTCAAGCACGCCGTTCTTAAAGGACGCTTCTGCCTTGTCCGGTTGCACGTCGGTAGGCAGGTCAAGCGCACGTCGGTATGACGCATAGCCGCGCTCGCGGTAAGTATACTCTTCCTCTTTTGGTTCGGTTTCCTTGCTAGACTCAGCGTTAATCTCGACTCGCTCCGCTGTGAGATCGATTGTAATATCTTCTTTATGCACGCCAGGCATATCAGCAACGACTTGAAAAGCGTCGCCTAGGTCGAGGATGTCGACCGCGGTTGTTTAAGCTCAGGGAACGACGGAGCCGAGGGGAAAATACGTTCAAGGGTGTCATCCATGTTATCGCGGAACACGTCGATCATGCAGCGCATCTCTTCAATCGACTCTGGCGGAGCCCACCACCAGCTGACATATCTCGGCCTTTCTCGTAACATATGTCTCCAGTATCTCCGCACTAGTCGTTTCTCATTGCGTTTTTCTTCGTCGGCCATAGGGTCGCCTATTTAACTAAAACAATGAGGATTAAAAAGCATTCACGAGGAAAGAATACCTAAAGGGCGGGCTTCACGAAGAAAGTGTTTAATGTGTAAGCGTTGCCCACGTTTCGCGCTTCCTTCACTTTTTACTTCTATCGCATTTATAGTCGCAGAACTCTTGAGGCTAGAACGCTTTTTTACCTCCGCCTGATGTAGACGACGCCATCTAAAATGTGAAGCTTTGGTTGCGCCCACAGCTAAAGCGGACGACAAGGTCTCCTGATTCATCAATATGCAGATAAACGGTTCTGTCAAATCTAGGGTTGTTAAAACAGAGTTGTTAAAAGTGGGTTGTTAAATTGGGGTTGGTATTAGTGAACAACAAAGATAATTATACCTCTCAAGACGACACATTATTGGGTCTAAACACGTCAGAACGCAAAAAGAAAAAAGAACAGCATGATATTGTAGAAGCAATCGCGCAAGGGATTTCCTTGCCCAGATTCCCTGACCCGAACGAAGTGTTGATGTCAGAGGCGAGAGCGCTGGATAAAATGTTTGAGGAGTCAAGGGAGGCACAGCTCAGGGAACAAGAGGCAAGGCGCAGGGAGCAAGAAGAGCGCGACGCCGTTCAAAAGGGGATTTTCGATGAGTTGCATCATCTCTCAGAGGTTCAAGAGCAACAGCAAAAAGGTATTGACGGCGTAGCCGCGAGCACCGCCGCGTTGGCGACAAGCTCAGATAAACTCTATCCGTGGCAAAAGTGGGGCATACTGGCACTTATCATCTTAGCCGTTTTAACACTGGTATTGCTATTTTTACACTAGTCAGAGCAGGCTTCATCTAGCAACAGCACGCGCACGTATGTTGTTGAGAGTGTTTGTAGAACCGCAATTGTAAACAATACATTTATCGCTGCGGTGCGTCATAAAAAACCCGCGTAACCAGATCCTGCGACACGAGGACACGATGACGCGCGACTCAATTTGGGCATGTTGTACGTGACGCAAAAACGGCCAGCATCAGGCACATTGTACAATCAGGACGATGATTAAGCTCAAAAGAGTATACGAGCAGGCAGAACCGAGCGATGGATTTAGAATTCTCGCTGATCGACTATGGCCACGAGGGATCAGCAAGGAAGAGGTCCATGTCGACGAATGGTTAAGAGATATCGCTCCAACCACCGAGCTGCGCAAATGGTTTGGACACGATCCCGAAAAATGGCCTGTATTTGAAAGGCGCTACAGGGCTGAACTCAAAGCTAAAACACAATTGCTCGAGAAGCTTTTAGCTGACGCCGCCGGAAGGGACATCACCCTTGTTTACGCATCGCGCGAGGAGAAATATAACAACGTTACAGTGCTCAAAGAGGTGTTACAAGAACTCATTCCGACCGAATCAGGGCTAAAATTTTAATAAATGAGCGACGCTTTCACTCTTTTCGGTAAGCTGGAAAAGCCTTGTGCGTTGCACATTTTGAGGTAGCGTGTTTTGAGGTGATTTGAAATGAAAATCGGTGAGGCTATAAAAGCGGATCATGACGAATTCAGGCGTGTCCTTCTGAGAATGGAAAACACCAGCGAAAAAGAGGTGGAGCTGAGGAAGCAGTTGCTTCCGCATTTTAGACGGATACTCTACGCCCACCACGTCGCTGAAGAAGAAGTACTCTTCCCGGCGATGCTGACTAGAAAAGAGCTGAAGGACATGGCGCTCGACCTAACTGAAGAACACAGGGCGATGATCATCCTTCTCGATGATTTGGAGCTGTCAGGATGGGGCTTCAAATTGTGGCGCCACCGGCTCCGACCATTCAGAGAGATCATCGTAGTCCATTGGAATAAGGAGGAGACCCTTTTGATACCCCATATGCCCACCTATTTCTCACTGGCCGAGATTGACGAGATGAGCACGGCTTTCGACACTGCGCGAGAGCGGCAGCTTCACGCCGAGTGACTGTTCATTGCATCCCCACCGAGAAGCAGTTGGACTACGCAGCTGAACATTTAGCATCATGCCTCATTGGTTTAGTTGAGGGCGAAGAGCACCAGCCTCTCAGAGGCTTTTCGATCACTAAATCATCCTTTCAATGCAGAAAGAAACCGAATGCGATGCGGCTGAATCAGACAGATATTACGTTTTGTTCAGCCCTACTCGAGGTCGCGGGCGGCCATTTTGAACGCGTCGGACAGCGTGGGAAAAACGTGGAGGGTGTCAATCACATCCTCAGCGGTCATGCCATTCTTGACGATCATGACTCCCTCATGGAGCAGATCTGCCGCCTGAGGTGCGAGCAGGTGCACTCCAAGGATTCTTTGTGAGCCCTCCTCGGCGACGATTTTAATCGCTCCTCGCGAATCGTTGATCACCTGCGCTTTGGCTATGCGACCGAGCGGCACGACAGCGCTCTTGGCACGAATACCTGATTCGAGTGCCTCTTGTTCAGTGATGCCTACGCTAGCTAGTTGCGGATCTGTGAAGATAGCGTGCGGGACAACTCCGTAGTCCATCTTCGCGCTGGTCCGGACCAACGCGAGCGCGTTTGTCGCAGCGACCCAACCCTGTTTAGCGGCAATGGATTCCAGCATCGGCTCGCCTGTGACGTCTCCGGCTGCCCATACGTTATCGGTTGCGCGCATTCGGCCGTCCGTGACGATTTCCCCGCCGCTCCCGAGCGTAACGCCGAGGTTTTCCAACCCTAACCCTCCGGTGTTTGGATGTCGCCCTGTCGTAACAAGCACTTGTTCCGCGCTAAAGACACGTTTAGCTCCCTCAACAATAGCCGTAATCTTCTTCTCGCGTCCTTTAGCCTCTGCCCCTGTGACCTGCACGCTCTGGTAGATTTCGACTCCATCGTTCGACAAGCACCTTGCCAAGAGTGCAGAGAGCTCTGGCTCCTCTCTGGGAACAATCCTATCAGCACGTTGCAGCACGCAGACACGAGTTCCAAAACGGCAAAACATCTGTGCAAACTCTGCTCCCGCCGACCCGCCGCCGATGATAATCAGTGACGTAGGCAACTTGCGCAAGTTCAACGCCTCGACGTTCGTGAGGTAATCAAGGTCGCTCAATCCTGTGACATTGGGAATAGAAGGTGATGACCCTGTGGCAATGAGGAATCGGTCTGACGTATACGTCTCGCCGTTCACTTGCAGCTCGGTTTTCGAGACGAATTTCCCCGTGCCGACCGCATATGAGACGTGAGACATAGTTCTTAGCAGTGCCCGGTCTTTATCTCGAAGCGTCTCCACGAGCCGGTTTTTAGCTTCGATCAGTTTTCGAAAGTCAATCGAAACGGATGAGTTTAATCCCGGATAGCGGTGCTCGCGAATTCTGTAAACGAGTTCAGCGGCGTAGAGCAAATGCTTAGTTGGAATGCACGCAACGTTGACGCATGTGCCGGCAAAGCCCACGGCATCGTCATTTACCATCAACGTGCGTGCGCGCTGCCGATCTGCAGTGTGCGCCGCCGCAAATCCCGCTGTTCCACCGCCTAGAATTATGAAATCGTAATGTTCAGACAACATCGGCTCGTCTCCAGGTCGAGTTGATCGCTGTCAGCAACAGCTGGAAGCAGCAGTGGTAAAACATCGGCAAAAAATGGGACCGACTGGCATCCGCGATTTTTTCAGACTTCACATCGAAAGGCGTATCGAAAGTCAAAGCTTCTCAAAGAAGGATTTAGGCACCCCGCACGCTGGGCACGTGTAATCATCAGGCTGCTCTTCAAACGGAATCCCTTCAACATCTTCATCATAGATCCAGCCGCACACCGTGCACTCCCACTGCGCCATTTAATACCTCTCTATGGCCTATACATCACTTTTATAAATAATTGCACCGCGCTTCGAGTACGCTGGTAGCAGTTTTGCTGCAGTGGGGAATATCATTCGGCGACGGGCGCAACGCAAGCTGTGAGCAACAGCAACTAATTCACGCTATTCAATCACCAGTTGAGATACCTTGCCCCAACGGTCGGAGAACACGAAATCCGTTATGGGCTTACGCATTCGCTGTCCAAGCTCCGGTTCACGAAGGTCGTCGGGAAGCCTGTCAACGCCTCCCAAATATCCTATAGCAATAATGTCAACAGGTTCATATCCATCGGGGATGTTGAACTCGGTTCTTGCTTTCTCAACGTTCACTCCGCCAGTCTGATGGCAGAAAAGCCCCAATGCAGTAGCCTGCAGCACCAGGTTCTCGACTGCCAAGCCGATATCATAGCGCGCGAATCGATTAGGCTTTCTTGTGTTTGGATTATACAAATTCGTCACGGTGAGCACTAGGACGGGCGCGAGATGCGCCCAGCGTTGGTTCGCGGCGGGCATGCAATTGAACACGCGGTCGTATCCGCTCATATCTTCCTTGGTCGCCACTATGAAGCTCCACGGCTGTGCATTTAACGCGGAAGGGGCCCAGCGCGCCGCTTCGAAAAGGCTCCTCAGCTTCTCGTGCTCAACCAGTCGCTCTGCGAAAGCACGAGGACTCCAGCGTCGCTTGAAGAGGTCGTGAATCGGGTACCTATTGTCCGCAGGTTTTTCCATAACGCACACCTCAGGATGGCGCAAGGCTTATTTCTCGACACCCCACGCTTTGTAGTGTATCTCTCTCAAGACTTCAGGCTTGTCAGCAAGACACTGAGGAGGGCGAAGTGAGCCCGTCACCCCCACGGCTTCATCGGTCTTGCGGATCGATTTCCACGGATCCTTCTCGAGTCCTGCTACTGCCCGAATACAATCAACGTTCTCTAAGACGATGTCGGCCTCTTGATGAATACCTTGCATATAGAAGACTTCGTTGCCGACAACGTTGACGCTCTCCTCCCAGATCGCTATCTCCCATAAGTCGTAGCGCGGACGCCCCATATCTCTCGCAAGCTCGATGATTTCAGCCGTTGATCCTAAGCCATCGCTCGCGCGCACGAGCATGATGCGGCGCAAGCCGTAGAACTCCGTCAGCAGCTCCTCCTTGGTTACCGGACGCTCGACTTCGATCATGACGTTATGTTGGTGCATCAGCGTGGTCGGCACCAAAACCGCCATCGTCGTGATATCCCACTGCGGCATCACGGTATTAACGTCAGGGCCGTGATGTGACGGGACCGTTGGCGGGTTTGGAATGATGGCATTGATCGGCCCCTTCTTGACCTGTACGGGGTCTGCCGCTCTTCGCACAAGCA
Organism: Methanobacteriota archaeon; assembly: GCA_963720465.1. Classification (GTDB taxonomy): domain Archaea; phylum Halobacteriota; class Bog-38; order Methanoflorentales; family Methanoflorentaceae; genus Methanoflorens. The sequence goes on along the minus strand of OY970393.1, from coordinate 1,293,618 downwards.
CCACTCTTGCTTTTTTGATGCCTGCTAGCTTGTCCACCGCATAGAGCGTGCGGCAGAGCCCAGTGGTATTGCAGGATACCACCCGCACGTAGTCCTTGCCAATCGCAGTCTCGTAGTTGCAGTACGCATTGAACGAAGCACCTATCGCGGCGTGCTTCTCGCCGCCCTCAAAAATGGCCTTAATGCCCGCCTTTTTATAAAGGTTTTCGAGATTCTTCGCACCCGTTCCTTCGGGAGTCGCATCGACAACTACGTCTGCTTCGCGGAGCATGTCCGCTGTCGTGCCCGCTACCTCCAAGCCTGCCGCGTTAAAAGCATCGATGCTCGTTTCCTCAGCAACGTACAAGGGGTATCCCTTCTGTGCCGCGACGAATGCCTCAAAATTCGGGCGGGTTTTCGACACGCCAACGAGTTTCATGTCGTCCTGTTTTGCCACTGCGTCAGCGACGCGCTTGCCGATGTTTCCGTACCCATTTACCACGACTTTAACTGCCATGTACTCACCTTCCTGCTATGCGAACCTAACACTAAGCTTCGATAAACCTTCCTCGCACAAAAGCAGACCTTACGTCGGAAAAACCCTTTTTTGGAGCGTTCGTGCTGGAAAAAAGTTGAATCGCATAGTTCCAAGGCGACGGGTTGCTTCGCCTGCACTACACTCGAATTGCGCGTGACTTGTTCTTGATTATCGAGAGATAAAGCGATTGGTGCATCCCTGCCACATACTTCCAACCAATTCGTTTTTCTACGTACGCCAACGCCCGTTGCGCGTACCGTTCCCTAATCTGCCTGTTGGAGAGCAGCAGCACGATGTACTCCTTGAGCTGCTCCAAGTCTCCCCGCGGAACGACGACCCCTCCGCCGCTCGCCTCAACTTCCGCCCGCAAGCCCCCAACGTCTGTGACGACAGCAGGCTTGCCCAGCGAAAATGCGTGAGCCAACACCCCTGACTGACTGCTTTGCTCGTAAGGTAACACAACAATATCTGCAGCATTTTCAATCGTTAGATACTCCTTTGGATGGAAAGAACCTTGGATGACGATGATGCTATCCTTCGCAGGGCTGTCATCCACAGCCTTCAACAACGTAGGTTTGTAGCGCACTCCACCCCGGGACCCTGGCCGCGCATCCCCTGCGATCACCAGAGCGGCGTCAGGCACGTTGCGGACGACTTGCGGCCATATCTCGACAACATCTTCGAAGCGCTTGTATTCTTCCCACCAGCCCAAACACATGACGACGTCCTTACCCTGAAGACCGTACTCTTTTTTCGACTCGACGACGTCAGGCACGCCGCCTGCTTCTAGCACTTCCGCTCCGTGCGGTATGACGGTGACGTTCTGGGGCACCCAGCCCAAATTCGCCGGCAGAAAGATCTTTTGGAGCTCTTCGTGCACGATCCCGGCATCAATTAGCTGCAAACTCAGGTTCATGAAGACATGCTCCTTGTCGCCGAGGGTGCTGTACACTGAATGATATGTCACGACGGTGGGGATTCTGAGGAGGTTCAACCGCACGAGAAGGTCAAGCAGATCAGTGCTAAGTCTGCCGTCGATATCGTAAAGACCGTATTCGTGTTGGATATGTACAGCATCTGGGTTCAGCTTGTTGATGACGTCAAGAACGTCCTGAGGCCAGCCCGCTTTCTGCGTATCCATCGCCGGAAAAAACATTCTCCTGCCCACCATGCCCTCCCGTATCGAGATCCGGGTTGCAAACAACGTAAACCGTGTGCCCGCGCTTCTTGATGCCTTCGATGAGTTCGTGCGAATAGGTCGCAACGCCACCAAATTTGGGCGGATAAGGAGAGACAAAACAAATCCGCATTCGGGCGTTGCCCTTAGCACTCTGCGCTTTCGATTTATCGGGCGACATAAGCCGTGCCTATTGGGTCGCACACTTTGTGCGGCCCATACATGGCTTCCTGACAAATATTTAACGCTTCAGCTTGCAATTCATGAAAAAACCCCCGTTTTAAGCCTCATTTCGTAGAATAATATTAACAAGGAGGTGGAGCCCCCATAGTATACAAAACGGCGTCGAAGCAAGCAGCCGAATGACTAGGGATGTTCTGTCCGACGACAGTTCAGAGGGCGTAATATCTGCAGACCTCGCGCAAGAGGCCAGCATAGCTGAGCTGTTGCAGCGGCTCTCGTCACGCGACAACGGCCTGTCGGCAGCCGACGCATCCCGGCGATTAGATTCGCACGGTCCGAACGAGATCACCGAAAAGCGGGCTAATCCGCTTGCGAAGTTTTTGACCTATTTTTGGGGCCCTATCCCGTGGATGATAGAGGTTGCTATAATCCTTTCAGCGATCATCCAGCACTACGACGACTTCTTCATCATTTTGGCGCTCCTCCTCCTCAACGCGATCGTCGGGTTTTGGCAAGAGAACAAGGCTGCAAACGCTATTGAGCTGCTGAAGCGGAAGCTTGCGGTGAGCGCGCGAGTGCTGCGCGACGGCTCATGGATTACGGTTGCCGCCCGAGAACTGGTACCGGGCGATATAATCCGCGTGCGTTTAGGAGACGTCGTACCAGCGGATGTCAAACTCACGAAAGGCGATTACCTCCTCCTCGACGAATCTGGATTGACAGGAGAGTCGCTTCCCGTGGAAAAGCACGCTTCAGACGTGGCGTACTCAGGGTCGGTTGTTCAACAAGGAGAGATGGACGCCCTTGTTGTTGCCACGGGAATGGCGACATATTTTGGAACGACTGCCCGATTGGTTGAAGAGGCTAAAACTGAGAGCCATTTTCAGAAAGCCGTCATCAGAATTGGCGATTATTTGATAGCGATTGCCATCGCGCTCGCAGCCCTCATCGTGGTCATTGCCCTGATTCGGCAAGAAAGTCTTTTAGAGATCTTGCAATTTGCGCTGGTGCTTACGGTCGCGGCCATACCGGTTGCCCTTCCGGCAGTGCTTTCAGTTACCATGGCCGTCGGCGCCATCGCGCTAGCGAAAAAAGATGCAATCGTGAGCAAACTCGTTGCCATTGAAGAGATGGCCGGGATGGATGTTTTATGTTCGGATAAGACCGGTACGATAACGAAAAATGACCTTACACTCGCTGATGTGCGTCCGCTTGGGCGCTTTACCGACGAGGAGGTGGTGCTCTTTGGCACTCTCGCCTCTCGGAAGGAGGATGAGGACCCCATCGACAATGCCATCATTGCAAGAGCTGAAGATATGCATTTAATTGACGCCCGAGCGGCGCCGTTCAAAACGGCGGCTTTTACTTCATTTGATCCTGTGACAAAAAGAACCGAGGCACGAGTGGAAGCAGCTGATGGCTCCGATTTTAAGGTAGCTAAAGGTGCACCGCAAGCGATCCTCGCGTTGACCTCCTCAAAGGGAGAGGAAGCAGCTTCGGTAAACACAGTGGTGGACTCTTTTGCTACGAAGGGCTTTCGGGCCCTTGGAGTTGCCAAGACGGATCAGCAGGGCAACTGGCAATATGTCGGACTCATTGCACTGTATGACCCCCCTTGGGAAGATTCGGCAGAAACCATTCAAACGGCTCAGTCTATGGGCGTCGACGTCAAAATGGTAACTGGAGATCACACTGCGATTGCCAAACAAATCGCGTCCGAAGTCCATCTAGGAACAAACATTATTGACGCCACATCGTTCGCTGACAAAACCGACACAGAAGCAGAGGAAGTGATCGAAAACGCGGACGGATTTGCTCAAGTTTTTCCTGAACATAAGTACCGGATCGTTGAACTGCTTCAAGCGAGAGGGCATATAGTTGGCATGACCGGGGATGGGGTCAACGATGCCCCCGCCTTAAAGAAGGCAGATGCTGGCATTGCGGTTGCGGGGGCGACCGACGCGGCGAAGTCAGCCGCTGCCATCGTTTTTACTAGTCCTGGATTGTCAGTTATCATTGATTCCATCAAAGAGAGTCGCAGGATTTTCCAGCGGATGACCAGTTATTCCATCTATCGGATCGGAGAGACCTTCCGCGTACTGACTTTTATTACGCTGTCAATCATCGTGTTCAACTTCTACCCCGTAACGGCGATTATGATTGTGTTACTGGCCCTGCTCAATGATGGCGCAATACTGAGCATCGCATACGATCGCGCACGCTATTCACAAACAGCCGAAGCGTGGGATATGCGAACCATATTAAGCGTGGCAACGCTCTTAGGGGTTCTTGGTGTCACGGCCACCTTTGGCCTCTTGGTTATCGTCGAACGCTTCTTCGCCTTGAGCCCAGCAGTCGTCCAGTCAATAATGTACTTGAAACTATCCATCGCGGGCCATTTCATGATCTTCGTTGCCCGCACGCGCGATCATTTTTGGTCTTTTCGTCCTGCTAACATCTTGATCGCCGCCGTGCTCGGCACGCAATTTGTAGCGACGCTTATTGTGGTGTACGGGATCTTTGTTGCACCGATCGGATGGGCTAGTGCGTTAGCTGTCTGGGGATATTCACTCTTGGCAGATTTAGTATTCACAGATTTCGTAAAGGTCCAGTTTTACAAGGTGTTAGACAGGAGGAGCAGGCAGCCTGCGCAATATAAACAGCCGACAGGAGTGCACAGCGAATAATCCACGCGAGCTCCTTTCGATTCGTGCGTACCACTTCTCGTGGCGGGAAGTCATGCTCACAGCTTAACCGTGACGGACTCGAACCTTGGGGCGCTCTTGCTCGAACATCTTGCAGACAGCTGCGTTTTGCGTGCCGACACGTAGCGTTATTGCGTTAGTCAGAACTCTTCTGCGCCAAGCCTGGAACAGAATGGATTAGAGAGCTCGCGGAGCCTAAGCGAAAGGCGTTACGCAGTCGACTGCGTGAGCAGTTCAAAAAATTACGGCTCTGATCTAGCTTACATTTGAACGAAATGAATTTGCGATCGAAAAATGCCTTTCCCTGGCTCAGACAAAACAAACGGGGAGTCGTACCATCGCCACTTTCGTCACTTAGTGGCGCTCTATAGTTGGACAGGCAGGGTCTGATTCTTCCTAGAGTATAGGGTTTTGTTGCACAAACTTGAGTCAGTAACGCGAATAAATTCACGAGGTAATCAAAATGTTAGGTGACCTTATTTTCGAAACGCAGGAAAAAACGATCGGTACGCACGTCCTCGATGAAAACGGCACCATTGAGCTGTCCGTACAAGGAAAAGGCACCCTTTTGGGCATTGAATGTACCCTCACTACCACGCGGACGGCGACGCCGGGTGGAGGCTCAACTCTCCGCGGGGAGGGCGGCGGCCTGATCATGACGCCAGCCGGGGACTTTGTGACTGTCAAAACTATATACGTTGTCGGTGTCACGGGTCCGGTGCTTAGCGAGCGTGGAATCGCACTCTTTCAGACAGGGTCAGCAACGTTTAAACGCTTGAATGCGGTCGTGGGGGTCTTTGAAAGCGACCATGATCAGGCAGAGGGCACAGGAACCACAAAAGTGTGGGAGTGGAAATAGCGCGGTTATTCACTGACCTTCCTTGCAGCTAAGCCGATGGCGTAGCCTAAGCAGAGATGCTGACTAAGACTAATTCACTTAATATCAACGGCTTGAAATTCTTCTCGCAAAAGATAATCCGGTCGACATGAGCATGACGCGGGAGGCGTTTAAAGACTACTAAGTCACCAACACATTCAATGTTGTGACCGACGCGAAGCGGCAAAGGACTTCCTGTACCAGCGACAAGACATAAAGACGCATCGTGTCCCGATCTCATTATCCTCGATTTGAGCCTTCCCAAAAAGGACGGCAGGGAAATCAACCGGATATGGGCGAATAATCATGAAAAGAGATATCATCCGAATTAATGAAGAGAAATGCACTGGTTGTGGCAGTTGCGTTACTGGATGTCCTGAACGTGCCTTACAATTAATTGATGGGAAGGCCAGAGTTGTCAGTGATTTATTCTGTGATGGTTTAGGGGCTTGCATTGGAGATTGCCCGGAGGGCGCTATAGAGATTGAAACAAGAGAAGCCGAACCCTATGATGAACACACGGTTATGGGCAATATCGCAAAAGCAGGACCTAATGTCATAAAAGCCCACCTGAGACATCTTAAAGGGCATGGCCAAGAGGATCTTTTAAATGAAGCCCTTGATTTTCTAAAGGAAAACAACATTGAAATTCCGGATTATGAAGAAGAACCAATGGCCTGCGGTTGTCCCGGTTCAATGACGCTGGATTTACGTAAATCTGACAACCAGCCTCATGAAAAGGTGATATCAACTTCAGAACTCTGAAACTGGCCCATAGAGTTACAGCTTTTAAACCCCAACGCACCTTACCTGAAAAGCGCTGATCTTTTGTTGGCGGCCGATTGCGCCCCATTTGCCTACGCTAATTTCCATCAGCGATTCTTAAAGAGTAAGGTTTTGATAATTCTCTGCCCCAAACTAGATAGGACAATAGAGGAATACCTGGATAAATTATCTGAAATCTTCAAGAAACACGAAATAAAATCGATTTCCATCGTGCATATGGAAGTTCCGTGCTGCTCAGGTATTGAGATGATGGTCCAAAAGGCCCTTGAAAAAGCCCAAAAGAACATAATAATAAAAGATTACACGATTTCAATAAACGGGGAAATAACTTAGCGCTTCTGTTTTTGTCGGAATTGCGCAAGGTGCGCAATCTTTGAAAAACTGCCGGTAAAAGGCAGGTTAAATGGGCTTAAACGAAACGAGATCTTCTCCGTGATTTTCCAGGTCGCGGTCAGTGGGCGAAAGCGGCTAAAGTGTTACGATTATTCAATATCATCGTGTTATCAGCTAGGATTATGAAAAAAAGAAGGGAAGATGCCGACCGTTTAGACGGTTTTTATCTCAATGTGAAAAGGTGCGACGCACACGTTAAGGTAGTTCTGATAACTCCCTTGTTTTTCGAGCGATCACGCCGCAAAAGAGCGGCCGCATTACGCTGTCAAGCCGATTCATTTTTCGTCAGAAAAAGGCGTATGATAAGATAGTTACTAATTAGAATCAAATTATCATGGATGTCCGAAATGCTTCAGAATACTGAAAGGCACGGGATAGATCGCTATTAGAAATAACATCCCTAATGACCCTCAGTCAGCAGGGAGTTCCAGAGAGTTTTAATCGTCTAAATTAACGCCGTGTGAAGACGGGGGATTCGGAACTTTTTGAGACATCTTGTGTGGACGAGATGACGACAGAAAGGCTAGCGCCCCTTCGTGAACAGCCTGGTAGGTTCTAACTGGCAACCCTGCGAGCTTGTGGAGTTTGTGAGGCAGCCGAATCGTAGGATAGTTGTATCCTGCTTTCGAGCGATACAGCCCGATTTTGCTTCGATGGATCTCCAGCAACTCGCTTTTCGGCAAAGCGACGTCAGCAGAGAAGTTGGTATCAACGTTGATAGCTGACATAAATGAAAGACCTTAAGGCTGCAGCCGTAACCGCTGCGATTGTCCGCGAATGACTGGGCGAGTATCTTGTTACTGCCAGAAAAATGTGAGCACTTCACGTTATTCGTCGATCTGGCTCTAGATCTAGCACTGGCACGTGCGTCGCCCAATATGCTGAAACAAGCCCGATCCAGAGAAGGACGGAACCGAGAAATATCCGTTCAATGAGCCCGCCGATTTGTGCGTTTAATGCAGGTGCAAAAAGCACAACGACCTGAGCTACAAAACAAATCATCACAAAGACAGCCGTGGGTAACGCCACGTGGTTCAAGCCTTCGAGCGCGTGATAGTGCCTTATGTTTCGAGAAATGGCAACGGTTCCGAATGCACCGCCAATGAATGCGACCACTGCAACGACAAGATGAATTGCACCGTGCCACGAAACAGGCGTGGCCGGAACGTCGGTCCGAAATAGTGCGAGCAATATCGCTCCAATTGCCCACACGGCGAGCAAATATATGCCGGTCAGAAAATGCGACCTTGAAACCCCGGCACGGTCTAACGTTTCGAGAAACGCGAAAATGAACACGAGTGAAAGTACGCCTCGGTTCAAGAAGTTGAGGGTCATAATAAAGCCGAACGTGCCGACCGCAAAGTCGCTTTCGGGCTGGCGTACAGGGCTGTAATAGGGCGGCAGGCTCTGGGCCAGGATGTCAAGTGCTGCGTAAAGAACAATCAGGAGTATGACGACCCAGAAGAGTTTCGCAGGACTTCCTTTCCCGGATTCGTTCACGCTGTTGCATAATCTATTGTGCGTTTAAAGCGATTTTGGGTGAGCTGGCTGCCGAAAGATTTTTGAAGAAGTGCTCGATTAGTCGGGACACATTCCGTTCCCGAAAGATCATACGGACGTTTATCTTTTTAACAAATGGTGAGAGAATACAAGCAAGAAGCAAAGCCTGCTCGATCCTTCCTTGCATATTCACAAAAAAGGGTAATTTATGGCAAAGATCTGCGAAGATCTCACTGAGACCATTGGCAACACGCCTCTAGTCAGATTGAATAGAGTTACAAAGGGCCTGGATGCAACCGTCGTTGCCAAGGTTGAGTACTTCAACCCCCTAGGAAGCCTTAAAGACCGAATAGGAGTGGCCATGATCGGGGCTGCTGAAAAAGCGGGGCGTATTAAAGATGACACCATCATCCTCGAGCCGACGAGTGGAAATACCGGCATAGCTCTGGCCTTCGTCTGCGCTGCTAAGTGCTACAAGCTTGTTCTGGTTATGCCTGAGACGATGTCGATCGAACGGCGCAAGCTTCTCAAAGCGCTCGGAGCGGACTTGGTGCTAACTCCAGGCCCTTTGGGAATGAAAGGGGCAATCGCAACTGCAGAAGATATGCTGGCCAAGAACCCGAGCGGCTATTACATGCTCCAACAGTTTAGGAATCCTTCCAATCCAGAGATTCACAAGAAGACTACTGCCGAGGAAATATGGCGCGATACGGACGGCAAGGTCGACATAGTAGTGGCAGGTGTGGGCACGGGCGGAACGATCACGGGCATTGCTGATATGATAAAGTCCCGCAAGAGCGGCTTTAAAGCTATTGCCGTCGAGCCTGCCGCGTCCCCTGTTCTGGAGGGCGGAAAGCCGGGACCTCACAAGATACAAGGAATCGGTGCAGGCTTTATTCCGGATATTCTGCGGCTAGATCTGATTGATGAGGTCATACCGGTAACTAATGAAGATGCGTTCGCTACATCTCGCAGACTAGCCAAAGAGGAAGGATTGGTGGTGGGAATATCGAGTGGCGCTGCGACATGGGCTGCTTTGAAGGTTGCCGCAAGACCTGAACACAACGGCAAGCTAATAGTGGTAATACTTCCCGATACTGGCGAGCGATACCTGAGCACACAGCTCTTCGAGAGTCAATGGCCTCGCGCACATAGTAATGTAGGGTCCAAATCCGTGCTGCCTGTTGAGAAAAAGGTTTGAAAAAAACATAGCGCTTCCCAACGCTTCTGACTATTACGCGTTTTAAATTTTTGTAAAAAGCTCATAGTGCGATACGTTGGCATCGAAAAGCTTTAAAGCATCTAATTATATAAATATTATTATATATAATTTCTGATTAAATTAGGCGACTCATATGTATTACGGAAGAGCGACAGATAAGCTAGTACAAGAACAGGGAGAATGCGGCGGCGTGATTACCGCTGTGCTCATAGCCGCGGTGGAGCAGAAGTTAGTCGACGGAGCCCTGGTCATCAAAAGAGGAGAAAGCATCTATGATGGTGCTCCTTATTTTGCGACTACCAAAGAGCAGATAACGGAAGCTGCTGGCTCTTTGCACTGCGCCCCAACGCTGAGCGCGAAATTGATAAAGAATGATTTCAATGGTGCGCGTGATTTGCGCATTGCGGTGACGTGTAAGCCGTGCGACGCGCGTGCCATTATCGAGTTGAGCAAACGTAATCAGATCGATCTCGACAACGTCTATATGATCGGCGTGAACTGCGGCGGGACGATGTTACCCGAGCGGGCGCGTGAGATGATTCGACAGTTCTTCGAGATTGATCCCGAGGACGTGGTAAAAGAGGAGATCGATAAGGGAAAGCTTATCATCGTAACCAAGGACGGCCAACGCAAAGAGCTCTCCATCGATGACTTGGAAGCCGAGGGCTACGGCCGTCGCACGAACTGCCAACGGTGCGAATATAACATCCCGCGCATGGCCGATCTGGCGTGCGGCAACTGGGGCGTCATCGGTGACGACGCAGGAAAAGCCACGTTTGTCGAAGTGCGCACGGAAAAGGGGCAAAAGCTCCTCGATACAGCGATTGCAGCGGGCGCGATCACGCTTAAAGACGCACCGCCGCAAGGTATAGCCCTACGCGAGAAGCTGGACGGCATCATGGTGAAGATGGCACGCAAAGCCATGGCGACGCAATTTGCCCAATTTGACGGAGAACACAAGTTTGAGACACTCTTTGCCCAGTTTGATAAGTGCAATGGCTGTCGCGACTGTATCGATGTGTGCCCGATATGCTCGTGTGTTGAGTGCTTTACGAACCAAGAGTTCGTGGTGCCGAAAGACACGGTGCCGCCTGACCCGATGTTCCACCTTACGCGATTGATGCACGTGAGTCCGTCGTGCGTGAACTGTGGTCAGTGCCAAGACGTGTGCGCGGTGGGAATCCCGCTTGCTACCATCACCCATATGGTGCAGTCATCGGTTCAAGGGACGCTCGGCTATGTGCCGGGACAGTCGGTGACTGACGCGATACCTCTGTCCAAAATTGCCGAGGTGAAAGCATGAGCCAAGCTGAAGACGCTACGGAAATGGACGAGAGGCAATGGGAACCTAGTATCTTGACCTTCTGCTGCAACTGGTGCTCCTACGCGGGCGCGGATGGGGCGGGCACCGCGCGCATGCAGTACCCGCCGAACGCGCGCGTTATTCGCGTGATGTGCACGGGACGAATAAACCCGCTGTTCATTGTCAAAGCGTTCCTTTCCGGCGCCGATATGGTCATGGTGCTCGGCTGTCACTTCGGGGACTGCCATTACCTGAAAGGGAACTACACGTGCGATATGCGCGTGACCTATCTCAAAGCCTATTTACAAGCAATCGGCATCAATCCCGAACGGCTCTACTGGGATCAGATTTCCGCATCAGAGGGAATCAAGTTCACCGAAACGATGCATAACGTCGTCTCAAAGGCAAAGGCGCTTGGGCCAATTGCCAACGAACTTGGCGCACACGCAAAAGGCGGGCAGAAAGAGTCGATACATGGCACCTTGGCGGGTGATCTACGCGAAAACGACGTAAAACTGCATGGGTCGACGCAAGCTATCACGGCAGATATCTTTTAGACACTTACTGCTAAAACTGCTAAAAGCAACGACGTGATCCTCTTTAGCGTCGCATCCTTATTGAGGCAGCGCTTCTTTTTTCCTCCGTCTATATCAGACGCAGGATTTAGCGTTTTTAGAGGCATTTTCTGACCGCATCTAGCTTTCTATCTTCGACGAAAGCATCTTAGCGAACCCTTGAGCGAGAGAGTGCGACTCATCGCTGTTACGGCTTCGAGAACCCACGCCATGTTTCTGCCCTCATTCTTTGCTGCGGCGATACCTTCGTCGTCAGTGTCCACATCGCCGACCTCTCTCCCGACACCGACCGTCGGACGACCAGGAATGATAATGTCCTAGCTGAACAGGAAGTGATACAGCGTATCGAGTGAGTGAGTTGCGCCCGTCCGCCACTGCGCGACTACGGCAGACCCCCCCATGCGCGTGAAGAGCCCGTCGTTTGCGAAGGACACGAACCCTGCCCGATCGACGAGCGCCTTCATCTCCGCCGTCACATCGGAGAAATAGACTGGAGAACCCAGTATGATCCCGTCAGCCGCGGCCATCTTCTCGATGTATTCGTTGACTATATCGTCGTCGAAGACGCACCGCCGGTCTCTGTTTTCAAAGCATTTCATGCACGCTGTGCAGCCGCGGATCGTTTTGCCGGCAAGCTGAACCAGTTCGGTCTCAATGCCTTCGTTTTCGAGTTCCTCGAGCATGTGTCGAATTAGGATGGCAGTGTTGCCGTCCTTGCGCGCGCTTCTGTTGATAGCGATGACTTTATCCTAGTGCAACTCCTAATGTTGTGCTTCCTGAGAGAAGCGAAAACCTCTTTGAAAGTTAATTGTTCTACGTTAAAAAACCAGCTAGTTCTTTATAGGGGATCACGATCTGCTTTGAGGAAGGCGTTCAACATTAGTACAAGGAAGTAATATTTGTGTGAAAGAATACCTGCATGTGCCGAATCGTCGATATCCGAAAGTTTCATCCCCCCCTCCAGAAATATGCCCCCTATCGCACGCCCAATTGTTTTCGTCACTGGCTCTACGGACGGTATCGGGAAGGCGACAGCCGCTGAACTCCTTTCCCGCGGTGCTGAAGTGACCATTCACAGCAGGAATTCAAAGAAGGGGCAGAAAGTACAGAACGAACTGAAAGAGAAGACAGGCAAGGAGAAACCGGATCTCCTTATCGCGGATCTATCAGACCCGGACCAGATAAAAAAAATGGCAGCGGATATCATCTCACGCCATTCCCGGCTTGACGTGCTGATCAACAATGCCGGCGTCTTTGAGAAGACACGACGGCTGACGCCATACGGGGTGGAGATGACCTTTGCCGTAAATTATCTCGCCCCTTTTCTTCTCACCAGTCTGCTTCTGCCCTTGCTTTTGAAAAGCGCACCCTCCCGCATTGTCACAGTTGCTTCCAGTGCCCATGAGGATGTCCGCTCTATTGACTGGGACAACCTCCAAGGGGAGAGGCACTATGAAGCGTGGAACTCTTATGCCCTCTCGAAGTTCGCTGATATCACGTTTACCTACACCCTGGCGCGCAAGATAAAAGGGACCGGGCTGACCGCGAACTGCCTTCACCCCGGCGTTACCAATACAAAACTACTCAAAATGGCATTCCCCGGTTACCCCGGAATATCTGTAGAGGACGGGGCACGAACCTCATTGTATCTCGCATTAAATCCTGAAGTTAATGGGGTATCAGGCCAATATTTCGAAGATCAGAAACCAATTCGTTCATCAGCACTAACATACGATCAGTCAGTTCAGGAGCGGCTCTGGAAACTTGCGGAAGATATGATATACGTGGATTTGCACAAAAGGTAGGCAAAATCGCGAAGGTGATTTCTGGGTAAATCCGCACTCGGTGTCCTTAAGCACTTGAAAATCGCAACCGGCATTGCGATGATTACATTTGGCTCCCAACCGTCGATGGACACGTCAGAAATTTAGAGGTATGAAGAAGGACATCGCAAGCGGCACAGTTTCACTCCCTCACTTTCTGTAATCGTGCAAATGCGGATCGGCCCATGAATTCTGGGAGGTAGGTTCCAGCATCTTCGATAGCAGATCGTTGAACTTGTCGAAACACAAAGCGCATAGCCTTTCTTTAAAGTCAATTGGGGGCACACGGAAGCACTGAACTGAGCTTGAGAGCGGGCCCAGCATCTTTGGCAACAATATTTCGGGTCAATAACGCTATAAATCAAAAGCTGTTCACCAAGGCTCGCCCAAGAAAGTCGAAGCGATAGTGAAAGAGACCAACAAGATAATCGCCCAAGATCTTATTTTTAAGAGCGGTCATCTTGAAGCTGCTGGCGATCTCTCAGGAGCGCTGCGGCTTCGGAGGTAAAAATAAACGGAATTCTCGACCCCATTGGCGTCAAGGGGGGCTTATGATTTGTGAAAGAGCCAAAGAAGATATAAAAAATAGCTAGGCGTGCAACTCAGATATCCATAGCGAGCTATCTACTGTGGCAAAGAGTTAAACGATTCATCGCAACCTCACTTTGCTTCGCGCTTCATATCTTGTGCCGGTGCGAGTAGATTGAACATAATCGTCATTCAGCAAGCCGAGTATTTTCCACATTTTTTCTTCAGTTACCTTGATCTTGCCCGTTTGATCATCGTGGTCTAATCCTATGTCGTATCTAGTTATTATTCGGTCAAGCTTGTCTACCTTATTTTTTCTAAGTCGCCACCTTCAAGAATCGTGTACATTTTCCTTAGTTTCGCTGGATCTTTCATGCAATGTTTAAGGAATAACTGGCTATCATCTAAGAATGATTGAACCGGTAGTCGTGCCCCTATTTGTTCCAGTTTATTTCGGTAATATTGGTAGAAACTAAACAACGACTCAAACTTGCGCACATTGAAAATGCAAACAGTCTCATCGGCTAACGTTGACTGTTGCAACAAGATTGCTGCGTCGTAGTCCATAAAAATCATTAATGGCGCTTCATCGACGAGTATTAATTTCCCTTTCTTGAAGGCGACCCACTTTTTTCTTCGTACACCTTTCATCTGAGGATATTTTTTGAACAAATAAAGGGACGTGTCTACACTTTGCAATCTTAGTGCATATCCCCTGATATTTTTTACAGTCTCTACGAAGGGTTCTGATCCGACCGCAGCTAGTTTACTCAGCACTGATTCCAGATATGGAACGTTTCTAACTTTCCTGGTTAAGACGTATAATCGGTCAAAACTCAGAGGGCCCGGATACTCTCGTTGTTCGGCCTCGTTACTTAGCTTCTCTGCTTGCCCAGTGCCGATGTTAAGAAGTTCTTGCGCAAGATTGGGTTCAATATTAGCTTTTAGAATTGTGTATTTATAGTCAGAACCGGCTTGGCCTCGCTTCACAAAAAAGAACTGAGCATTATCCGGATCTGCGCTCTCAAGGAACTGCTTAATCTTATTGATTTCTGACATGCTCTCACGTCTTGCTGATATCCATAATGACGCCGGTATCCAGTTCTTTAACGCTTATCGGCGTTGGTAAGGCTGCAAGCTTTTTTCTTGAAATCAGTAATGCTCCGGAAGCTTGGTTTTCGTTAACACCGGGGGAATAGGCTTTGACCTGATACATTTGGTAACCGCTCAAGTAAAACATTGGATTGAAGAATAATACTTCAGAAAAGAGTACGTCAGATTTCGAATAGACAATGAACAACCAAACAAGTAGGACTATTAAAACGATCAAATCTTGAATGCTGCCGAGACTGAGACCAACTAATGCCAAAATGTAGGGGATTAAATAATTTAGAGGCTTAGCTGCTTGATTCTGGCATTCTTTAATGTTAAAGATAGAACCTGTCTGCCGTTCGGCGTCGCGGAGAAAGTACATCCAGAAAATTAGGCTTGCTATGACAAGAAATAAACAAACTGAAGCCGAAAAGCAAAAATCAAACGTCAAAGCTGAAGCCGATTTTATAATCAACAACAGCAAGACGGGAATATATGCACCGATAAAAAGCAAAAACTTACCCAAAATCGTCATTCGCGTTTCAATTGCCATCGCTTTCAAAGAGAAGACTTTAGGTTCGGCGACAAATAAAACTATTTGTTTGACACACAATTCAGATTTGATCTTTTAGATCGGGTAGATACACGATGAATTCCGCCGTGAAGAAAGTTTTTACCACAAAAGTCTCGCTTCAATCCTCTAATCCAACGTACGCGTTTCCGCTTATTCGCTTGCCAAGAGCATCCAAAGAGTTTGCCGGGAAAACTGTGAGTATCTATCAAATGGAATTTAACGGCCTTGCCGGTTTCTTTATTGCGCCTCATTTAGACAGTTTAGACAAATTAGACAAATCGGCAAGTCACGGGAACCATAATAATTCGGATCTATATTGCGGTCTAATCGACCAAATCATCCAAAAAAAACCAATGGGCCCGGCCGGATTCGAATCGGCGACCTCCGCCGTGTGAAGACGGAGGATTCTGAGCAAGCAAGGTCGTTGTTAGATGTTCGGCAGTATTTTTTGACATGCCTCTAGGCGACGCAACCACTAGAAACGCGAGCATCCCTTCGTGCACCGTTTGATAGATTTGTGTAGACAGTCCAGCAACTTTCGCAAATGTGTGTGGTAGCCGTATTGTTGGGTAGTCGTAACCAGTTTTTGCGTGGTGCAGAGAGATTTTGCTGCGCTGAATCGCCAGCAACTCGTGTTTGGGCAATGCAGCATCAGCGAAAAGGTCTCAGTAATGTGGTTCGGGTAGAATAATGGAATCGGGTCAGTGCAAGCACCTTAATCGTTGTGATTATCCGCTTGCGACGACAAAATGAGATGAAAACGTTTATACCATCACCTCACGCTACACTGACGGATTGAAAGATTCGTCGACGACCGATGCGAGATAGAGAGACAGACCATTCGGAAGCGATCACTGTGAATCAGAGTTCGGGGCGTGCTGGGTTTGATTGAAACGAGCAACCTTACGAGGAAGTTTGGCGATGTGACAGCAGTTGAGGATCTAACCCTTCATGTGGGAGAGGGAGAGGTCTTTGGCTTTCTTGGACCAAACGGAGCAGGGAAGACCACGACCATTCGGATGCTTGCATGTCTCATCTCAAAGACGAGCGGAGAGGCGAGGATAGGCAATTATGAGGTTGGAAACGATGCGGATGTCCAGAAGATCAGGAAGATCATTGGCGTGATGCCTGACAACGTTGGTCTCTATGAAGACCTGAGCGCGTACCGCAACCTCGACTTTTATGGGCGCCTTTATGAGTGCACGGAAGCACAACGGACGGAGAGGATCGAACACTTCCTCAGGATGTTAGGGCTGTGGGAGGTACGGGATCGTGCGGTCAGAACTTTTTCCAAGGGCATGAAGCAAAAGCTTGCCATCGTCCGCGCACTCATCCACGAGCCGCGCGTCCTCTTTCTCGATGAGCCGACGGCGAACCTCGATCCTGAGTTCCAAAAAACGGTGCGAGACTTCATCCTCGAACTCAAACACGAGAAGCGGACGATCTTTCTAAACACTCATAACCTTGACGAGGCGCAACGGATCTGTGACAGAATTGGGATTTTAAACACCAGACTCGTTGCGGTAGGCGATCCGGAACAGCTCACGGAATCGCTCGAGGGGAGAAAGACGGTGGTTCAGCTTGCACAAGTTACTCCCGCGATCACAGCGGCGGTCGAGAGGCAGGGGCTGAACTACGTCGTGACTGATGGTAACAAATTGATGATCGACGTGAGCGATCCTGAAAAGGAGAATCCCGGCATCATGGAAGCCATTGTCGCAGCGGGCGGCCACATCCAGTTTATTACTGAGAAGCACGCAACGCTCGAGGAGGTCTACCTGAAACTCGTGAGGGATGAACGATGAAGCTGTGGAAGTCGTGGGTGATCGCACGGAAGGATTTCGCCACGTTCAGGACGAAACGATACATTATCTATTCGTTGGTTGTGGTTCCGTTACTGATATCGATCGGACTGCCCGGTGTCATGATGCTTCTCATTCGAAGAGCTACGACTCCGTTGCCACTTATTCTAAGCGTGCTCAATGCCTTCTCCTTTTTCTTTGTCATCTTGGCAGGTCTCCTCCCCATAAGTATTGGTGCCTACAGCATCGTCGGCGAGAAGCTTGAGAAAACCCTAGAACCCCTGCTAGCAACGCCAACCACCGATGCCGAGATCCTGCTGGGAAAAGTTCTTTCTGCATTCCTGCCGTCCATTGTCGCGACCTATGCCGGTGCTGTGATTTTTATGGTTCTTATGGACGGAGTGACGAGCGGCAGGCTCGGATACCTCTTTTTCCCAAATTGGACGATGGCAGTTATCCTACTGGTCACAGTGCCGCTCATAAGCATCCTAAGCAGCGAGTTCAACGTCATCATATCCGCACGAGTCAGTGACATACGGGCTGCCCAGCAGTTCGGAATGCTGGTCTTGCTTCCCTTAGGTGTGATATATGTTGCATTGGAGATAGGCTTCGTATCACTCACGCCTGCCACTCTGACGATCATTTTTGCGATTATTCTGGTTATTGATGCGCTTTTGTTTTTCTTAAGCAGAGCCACCTTCCGCAGGGAGGAGATACTTACGAAATGGAGATGAGACAACTCACATGAATCTCGTGTCGCTCACCCAGTTGCCGCCTCGTCCATAGCTCAAACCTACTGGTCGTGACTTTATGTTACGAGGGACGTGCATCAAGGGGGGCAGGTGTTAGGCGACTATCGACCTCCGCCTGATGGAGGCGATTGCTAAACTCCTCCCTCTACCAAAGTGGTCTCAGTATCCCCGGCCGCAACGTCATAAGAAAGGGGTGATGAGAAGACAATATCTCCGGAATAATATCAGGTCTCAGGGACCGGAACCACGAGGAACGTGGCGTACCCGTCTCCAATATTCCTCGTCACGTGCCCCTTGTCCGACGTGTCTTCCAGCAGGATGAGGTTCCCGGGCCCAAGCTGCCTGACCGTTCCGTCTGTGGTCTCCATCTCCACCGCACCTGACATCAAGGCAAGGAACTGTCGGGTGGGAGCTGGATGCAGTTCGCCGATCCAGCCGGGCTCAAACGAATAGAAGCAATATTTCGACGCGGGTCTGTCCTCGGAAAAGTAAAACGGGGCAGCTGGTGGCGCTGCTCGCCCGAGCTTCTGTTCGATCATCACGGTATCAAAGTGCGAGTCACCCTTTGCGTCGACGTATATTCTGCAATACGTCACCCAGGTTGGACTTGTTCTGGTCATGTGCGTTCTCCTAAGTGCGATGTGCGGGTTTGGTTGCGCCTCCCGATAACATTACCTACCGACCGAGGAGGAATAACTGGTTATTCACAAGTAAGCGGAAGTCCTACCGCAGGAGAACATTATCAGAAGATCGGTTCTCCGTTTTTTGTCTTTTCCCATGCGAAGGTCGCTTGATCTAGGCAGCCATTAGATGCTTTGGCTTCTGTCACTACTTCGCCACGTCAAGGTCGACGACTGGGTGCCGTGTTATTCCCCAAGTGAGAGTAACTATGGGTGGGTAACGGTTAAGCGCAGCGGTTCGATGCTCGCGATGATAGGTAGACCCACTTAGACATTGGGTACTTTTACGCCGCAACTACCGGGGGGGGTATTAAGTGAGCAGTTTACCTCCTGCAAGAAGAGTATCTTAAAAAGAGTATGACTCTAAAGGATGGAACCGAGTTAAAATCATTCACGATTCAATTTGCGCCAGTACGCCCATGAATTTGTTTGCCATTCGTCTTCAAACCTCGTTAGCAACTCTGCGCACTCGGCCTTTAGCGTGATACATTCTGCCGTAGTCTGCCGCACAAACGCCGGCACATCGCCTTGTTCGGAAAGGATATTCAATCCGCACAACACATCCTCGATTTCTGCGGCGTAGTCATGTAGTCTACTCAGGACATCCTCTTTCAGTGTAAAGCCGCCTTCGATGTTGCCCGCGTTATGTTCTGCCTTGGCTTGGACAAAATCGACGTCTAGTCTGTCAATTGTCTCACGTTCAAGGAGTCTTTTGGAGTGCCGGGTTAGGTCCTTACATAATTCGTCTATCTCTCGTCGAGATAGTTTTTGTTTCATTTTTACGTCCCCATCGACACGATTATACGTGACTATCCTTAACCATTTCAAAACATTCATCATTCATAGGGCAGTAACTACTAGGAAACCCCTGAGACTAGCGGGTCGGATATTAACTACACCGACTACTTCCTTTTCTAGAGGTATGGGTCCGAAGCTTAGGCAAAAGCTGAGCTCCGTCACAGTAAACAGAAACAGTAGACCCCAAATAAAAAAGAAAATTAGTCTCTTAATCTGTGGGAGAATCCTACTCGTTATTTTTTCCCACAATTTCCTTTCCGATGGAAAAGGCCTTCGCCACGTATTTTCCAACCCCATAGTAAGAGAAGTTATCTATGCCAAATATTAGGGGCATTATTTTTTCTATGAGAGGGTTACCATCTTTGATTAAGTCTTCATCCACTTTTATGTCTTTAATTTCACCAATGAACTGCGTATGCCCCCCAATTTCGACGCTTCGAAGCAATTGACACTCTAAAACAAATGGGAACTCATCGACGTACGGTGCGTCCACCACTTCGCTTTTAGCTGGTGTCAGTCCTGTGACAGCAAACTTGTCCACGTGTTTTCCCGACGCTATGCCAAAGTAATCAGCTTCTTTGACGTATTTTTCTGAGGGGATGCTTATGGTGAAGGCTTTTCGCTCCAAAATGTTTCTATACGTATATGTTGCTTCTAGCAAAGAAACAGCGACGCATGGCGGTGCAGAACAGCAAATTCCTCCCCACGCTGCGGTCATAACATTTGGTTTTCCCTCTTCATCATACGTTCCCACCACAAATACCGGAGCGGGATAGACTACGGAGTGGGCTCCTATGGATTTTTTCATGGCTTATTCTCCTTGTTGATTATGCCGTTTTTTGCGCTTTGATAGCTTCTATGCCCGACCGATGTGCTGCCCTTAAGCGGTACGGGACGAAACCAGAATCGTCGGGCACACTTTTTTACGGTTGCCTCGAAGTCTGGCTCATAGGAAGCACCCGTATGTACTTTAGCTATCTTCTTAAAGCGTACATACTTCAACAATGAATAATCGTCAGGTAGATCCTGCCAGTGAGCTGCCGACATCGGAGTAAAAAACAACACTATGCATTTGTCGTTCGTTAGCAGGAAGCGTTCATCCTTTACGGCGGCTAGCCCTTTTATTGTTATCCTTAGTAGCTGGCGCTCACGTGACCGAGGCGCTCACGTGTATCTTCTAGTTCGCTCCGCCACGGGCAGTTTTAGCGAGCACTAGATGATCAGGGAAATTTTAAGGTAAGGCTGCTCATTAAACCTAGGTGCTGGTGAGGCACGCATGCAGCGCCTTTATTACTTTGACAATATCAAGATCGTTCTGATTATTTTTGTGATCCTGATCCATTCCGGCTTGGCGTACATCCCCAACGCCGAGGGCTGGGTCCCGAGCCCCCCCCGGACCGCTGCCCTTCGCGAACGTGGTCGGCGTCGGGACGATTGTGGCAATAGCTGGGTCGTTTGCGATGGCGCTCTTCTTCTTCATCTCGGCGTACCTCCTTGTGGGCTCGTTTGACCGGAAGGGGCGGGCAAAATTCCTAAAGGACCGCTTAGTGCGCATCCGGTAGAGCGGTATCGACGTTCCTTCGAGCTTCTTGCAGCCGCGCGAGCGTGGATCGTCCTCTAGCGACTTGACGGCCTTAAAAATGCGAACAATCTGCTGCTGGGGGAGCTTCAGGCGGTCTATCTTCTTTAAGTCCCTGTACGCGTTCTCACTGAGAATAACGCTATAAGAGCCCATCTTCCTTGAGTCGCTCTTCGAGCTCACGCAAGCTAATTCGTTTGTCGTTTTGGCGTTCAAGCGCGACCGAAAGGTCGTGGATATCTTCGATGAGCTCCTCGTATTCCTCTAAGGTGAGCACGACATCCGTTTTATTTCCCTTCTTGCCGACGAGGTAGCGAACGTCTGTATCGCCTTTGACTTCCATGCGCACTCCCAAATCTCACGTGTATTGTGATGTTTTATACGTCTTGCCTACGTTGAAGCACGTTGAAGCACAAATCGCGGCACGGCAGTGTAAAGAAATCAGTAGACAAACCGGCAAATCGTCGACCGCATGCGGTCAAGCGTTCGCAATTTTTGAGCAGGTCGGCAAAGATAACGACAACCCCTTGGAATGGACCTCTATGAGGATAAAAACGACAGCTCAGGAAGCAAGCGACGGCCTAAACTGGGAACAGCGGCACAAAATGCTGCTTATAGATTTCAAGTAAATGCCTACAATTTGCAGATTCTATCGCTTTGAAATCGAAGGTCTGGTCATTTTCTAGTTTGATTGATAGTTCGAGCCTCGGCTTCGGGAGTTCTTGGTGTCGTCGAGATTCGGTTTGGAGGAAGCTGTAATTCTGTTTCGTAATATGAACAGATCTGGCTTCGCCTTTCAGTGACCTTAGCTCAATCATCTCCGGTTCTTCGGCTACCTTTGAGAAGTCTTTTACTTTCACGCAATAGCCGTCACAAAACATCCATAAATCTTCAGGCACGATCTGGCCATCTTGTGGATAATTTGTTATGAGGATGTCGTGAATGTCTTTAAGAGGGGGCAATGTGGCTTCGCGAACAAAATAATCGACGTCCTCGTAATACTGCCAAGCACCTATGTCAGTTAGATAATCCTTGAATTTTTGTTCAATTTTATCCATGACATCTTCCAAAATTACATCGTTCTTAAATGCGCGTGACATTTTTTCTGTCGCCCTCGCGTGAAGGCGAGTTAGCAAAAGACTTAGGGATAGCACTGCGTGCTTCTTTTACCCGTTCCGTAGTTCTTGGCTCGTTATTTCTTTTTTTTCAATTTTCTTTAGCTGACGGTCTCTGTTGAGAAGGCTCACTTGGAAGGTACCGATTTTTTTTTGGCAAAAACATGACTGCCATGCTATTTTGTAGCCGAGATGTTGCTGTCGCTACTGATGGGTGAGGCTTAACCATCTCTATCCGAGACTCCTAATCGTGGTGAGTCAGGATGGAATTCTCGAGCGTGCGCCCCAGATAGACTCTGGTCGCGGTACAGCGCTGATGGTACGCGATGGTGAAGCACGAGTGAGACGCACGCAGATCTGAGGCGCTTCAACGTGACGCAGCGCCGTGCGTCACTCGCGCCGCGCGCACGCCTTCAGAATCTTGCCCATCTATCGGCGTCACGACGGGTGAGTGAAGCCGAGCGTTTGACTTTTTACGAACGACCAGACGTCATTGTACACCGCATCATCGAAGGGCACGTCGTCGTAGTCAGGTAGACATTCCAGCATCAACGCGTATTGGTCACCGCGCTGCAAGATGCTGGCCTTTTCTGTTTCCCATTCCGGAAAAAGCGCGTCGTAAAATATCCTCTTCGTCCCTCGGATAAACTCGCGCACGTGCTGTTCGTACCAATCAATCCTTTCGTTAAAGACGAGTATTGGCATCGCGTAGCTCTCCATCGCATCCCGCATCACTTGAAGCAACGCCTTTAGGTGCGCCACCTGCTTTTTCGCGAGCTCGATGACCTCACAGCTGGGGGCGACACGCCGATCAGGCGCGTCTTCGTCAGCACCTATCGCGCTGTCGCTTTTTTCTAACGACCTTTCACCAAGCGCCGCGAGCTCGTCGCCTCCCCAGTGTCGCAGCTCTTCGACCACTTCCTTGTTCAACGCCGCGTCAGCTTGGCGGAGCCCCTTTTTGGCGAAGTGATTCATAGCTATAACCGTCAAATGGCTGTCCAAAACGGTGAGGCTTTGCATCACCTCGAGGTAGGCGACCTTTGCATCACTAAGGCAGAAGCATAGATTGTATTCTGCCTGCAGCATGTGGGCGATCTCCTCGCTGTTGTGGCTTCGGGCGGAATCCTTGCCCTTGTAACGAGTCGCGTCTGGCCGCATCTGCCGCGCGATGTCAGCTATCTCGCCGCTCATGAGCAGCGGGGTCCTTCGTAGCCAGTGCTCGGCGTAATGATTAGCGAGAAGAACTCCCTGCTGATGACTATCCGCCTTGCTGATTAAAGCACGAACCTTGCGTTTGTCGCTTTGGGCCATGTGATACCCCCTCACATCGTCGCCGGCTGGCCCGCGAGCACGCGCTCGAGCGCGTCAAACCGCTCTTGCGTGTCTGCTACTTCAATCCCCTTGTAGATCGAATTGATGATGGCGATCGCTCGGCTTGCCGCGGCGCTGTCGATTTCGCCGGCCTCAAACCGCTGCAGGGTGCGGACCTGGAGGCGCACAAGGGCGTCGGCGTTGACGTGCCCGCGGTCTCCGTTCGGTGACGCGTGTTGGGCCGTTGCGTAGGGCGTGACGAGTGATTCGACAAGGTTTCGATCGGCCTTGCGTGCTGCCAGCCCCGCATCATCAGTGATCGATGGCGCGGCCATGATAGCGGTAAGGTGGGCATCCAGCTTAAGCGCCAGATCAGCGAGTTTAAGCGTTGAGACGTCCGATAGGTCACGTCGCGCCAACTCGTCTGTAGCGCGCTTCAGCAAGAGGCCGAATCCTTTGATCCGCGCCTGCATCGTGAGTCTATACTCCTCACGAAGGCCGTCAACGTAGATCGCTCTGAGGTTCTCGATCTGTTCTTTACATTCGCCCTCCCATTTAGCCAACGTATGCCGTGAGGTGCCGATCTTCTTTTCGATCGTCCTCAACGAGTCTCCCTGAGCGCGCAGCTCAAGGAATCTTTCTTTATCTTTTACTTTCGTCATGTTACCTCTTTACGCCGCCGTTTAACAGCAGCGCTCATGGAAAGGCCACATAGAAAGGCGAAGAAGACCATCCAACTTTATATAAACCTAGTCCGATATTCTTCTATGCCGTACTTAGTGGCAGCAGGCCGCGTCCTTTGTCCAAGTTTCTGCGGCCTGCTTTTACCGTTAATTTACCCTTGAGCGACTGCCTATATAAAGGCGGCGACCGGATATTGGCGTGGCGTTTTTATTCGCCACGGCTTATAATAAAGTTGCGTACCACGCTATGACGCACCTGAGCCCATAAGGCGCGTGCTTTTTATGAGTTTTACATCGATGGTTTCTATGTGTGACGCCGAACACCACTCGACTATCACAGGTACCACGTAAGCGATGCCTACAACAATCCAAAGCCACGGTATAGCCACGTCAACACCTCGCTACTTGCTAATGCGACTCAGACTCCGAGCGACGCAAGATAACCGCCTAAACGACTAGGTATAGTCATGCGCCCGGATTCATCCACATGTGATCTTTTTATTTTGAGTCCTGACAATCAACTTTGACGGTTCAATACGCTTCATCGAGGCCTTTTTATCGCGTTCGCGGCTCAGCAGCTTAGGCAGACCAGCTAAGACTCGCTGTCGGCAACGCATTCTCCGAAGAGGATTAGGTTAGCGTGACAATTATTGCGGGATTCGTCGATTCGTAAACGAACTGGGCCGGTACAACGTTGTCTGGAAGGGAAAACGCGATGTAGACGTCGCACGTGCGCCGTGAGCTTGCTCATAAAAATTGTCGCCCAAAACTCAGCACAATGTCTTCGACGCGCGTTTGCCTCTTTTTCCAACTCTTTCACGTCTGGACGTGTCTTATTGGGTTCTTCATTCTTGATCTCGGAAAAACGTCAGTAGCTCCTGCGCGACACGTTCTGGCTTGCCGTCGTCGAGTGCTGCTGCATGGCTAAAGCCTTGCAATTCAACGCGACGGACGTTTGAAATGACATTCTCCAAAGCGTCCAGCGTGTTCTTCAAAAAGGCTGGGCTTTTGCTGGCGCCGAGCAACAGCACGTCCGCGGGCACTGCCTTGAAGGACTCAAGAGTTCCCTGCATTTCGACAACGAGCTCATAATCAAAGTGGAATGTCGGGATGAGCTCTTGGAGCGGCACATCGTCGCCCTTGACGCTCTCTGCATCGCGCCGCAGGATTTGCCTGAAAAGCCACACCAGCACAGAGCGCGGGGCGATTTCGATCATAGGTTGTAGTGACCGGCGCAAAAACAGGGCCCCAAAATCTTTCAGGAGGGTGACGGTCGCCTCTGCTACCTTGCCATCGGCCATCTCTCGGTCAAACCGCGGCATAAAGGACTGCAGCATCGTTATTATTGAGTTGTCGACGTCAAGCGGTGGTTCGTTTACGACGGCTTTGTGGACAGACGGCAGCTCGAGCGCGGCTTGCAATGCGATGAGGCCGCCAGAGCTCAGCCCGAAGACGTTGTGCGCCCCAGTCTCGGTTAGAAGCGTATCCACGTCTTCAACTTCTCTGCGCATGCTATAATTGTCACCAAATGGCCCACTCAGACCGCGGCCGCGCCTATCAGGAATATATACGGTGAACGCATCCGATAGACCAGCGCCGAGCTTCGAATAACTCTGTGAGGCATTGGCCCCTCCGTGAAAAAGAATAACGCCCGGGCCATCGCCCATCTGGCGATACCCTATCGCAGTCCCGTCCTTAGAGATGACTGAACCCATCTCGTATTTTCGGTTGCTCACCTAAATCCTCTAATGCTGCTAGAGTTGCCCTTAATTGAACCGCATGTCAAGTTGGGCACGCTGTCGGGATTTTCCAAACAAAATTCGACCCGTCTTCCATCGCGCTGCACAAACTTTTTTTGTTAGCTCTGGATTTGTCGCACCAGACCAAACACATTAATGATGCGCCCTCTCTCCACGACCTTGCCATTGGCGAACTTGTTGAAGGCCATCATAGTGCCTCTGGCCTGTTTGCCTGTCGCTGGGACGCCCATAAACGTGCCAGAGTGTGTGCCACGCAACGTCGATCGCTCTGCGATCATGTCTCCTTCGGCAATAATAGTCTCGATCGTGAAGCTGAGGTCCGAAAAGCTCTTACGGAGCCTGACAAGGCGTTCCTTAAATCCTTCAACGCCGGAGGCTTGCCCCTGAAGGGGGAGGACGTCAACGACATCGGCAGCGAGCACTTCATCTATCGCCTTCAAATCGACAGTGTTGAAGGCGTCCTAAAGGCGTCGAATGACCGCTTTGTTGTCTTCAAGTGACATAGTGTGTTCGTTGTTTTTACGCCATATTTAAAGTGGTTGCGTTATCGAAGATGCACGCACTTCAGTCTCGCGCGCTCAGCAGCCAAACGCTGAGCGTTATGCTCAAGAACTTGCCCAGTGGCGAACTTAGTCCTGAGCTTACCGCTTTCTTCACGAGCGCGCCGATCATTGCCTCTTCGGCGGCAGTCAATTCCTTTAGCGCGAAGGCGATCGGCCACATGTGGCCTTCGTCGAGGTTCGCCTCGTTGTTAAAGCCGAGCGTCATGTACCTCTCTTTGAACTTCTGCCCGCTGCGGAAGAAGCAGATGACCTTACCGTCCTTGGCATAGGCGGGCATCCCGTACCAGAGTTTCGGTGAGAGGGCTGGGGCGCTGGCTTTGATGATTGCATGGAGCCGCTCGCCCACGGCGCGATCCGGTCCCGGCATCGCTTCGATCGCCGCGAGCACGGCGCTTTCCCCGTCCGCCTTGTCCGCGCGCTGGTCGGGCTTTTGCTGATTGCGACTTGTTTCTTTCTTTGCGTTTTTCATGAGTTACCTCTTAATTGTCTCAGAAGGATTCACTATGTTTGATCGCTAAAAAAAACGGGATACAGAGATAAGTCTTTCTACTTTTTCAACAAGCTTTGCGGACAGTTGCGACAGATTTGGCACTTTCGTGCGTCGGATTATTTTCATGCTCCTTCTCGGTTAGCTAATTGACGAGGTTAACGCTAGTACATCGATGCAAAGATTGGATTGAAGTAGTCAAGTTCTTACAGACAGTGGGCAATAAAAACGACTTCGCTTCAGTGGTCACAGAAAAACTTTTTCCGGAAATGCTTGACCAGTTGGGAATCTTATCAATACCTGCGGGACCGCGTGCACGATGCCTGACTACCTAACAGCGCGCGCCAGCAGTTGCGACGGATTATCAGGAGGATTCAGGTGCGAATGCATCGAGCAACTGACCCTCGCTCTTTACCGTGCGATCAAACTCGTCCTTGTGGACATCTTCCAGCGAGGGATTCTTGATACGCAGAAGTCTGGAATGCCAAGGAAGCACCACCCGCTTTGGGAGCTCGCGCTGAAGATCCCGTTCGTGTCTAGGGTCCTCTAACCAAGAAGAAAGTGGGCACGCAGCAGACGTCGCATCGAGGCTAAAAACAGAGAGAAACATTTTCCGTTACGAAGGCGCTTCGTTGTCGAGCAAGGGAGGCCTTCCCTTCATTCTTGACGGTTGAGAACCGTGGTATCGACGGTGTTATGGTGCCGCCTTGCCACCAACATGCAATGATTCCTTCTAGGATTATTAATTAGCACGCTCGCTCATGAACGGATATCGCCCGCGAAGCGCTCCATTTTGAGCGGGAACCGTATAAATAGTTTCGTCATCGAGTGCATACAATGAAAATAGCGATGATAGGAAAAGGAAACGTAGGGACGGCGCTTAGCACCGGGTGGCGGCGTGCCGGGCACGAAATACGGTTCGGGCACCGGGATCCCAAAGAGCCTGTGCGTGAGGCGGCCGAATGGGGTGAGACCGTCGTGCTCGCGGTTCCCTTCCTCGCGGTCCCTGAGGTGACTGCAGAAATCGGCTCCGCGGCAGACGGGAAGGTGTTGGTCGACGTTACCAACGCGTTAGGACCGGGAATGGAGCTGGCGATCGGGTTCTCCACTTCGTCCGCCGAAGAGATCCAAAAAGCGCTGCCAGACGCGAGAGTCGTCAAGGCCTTCAACACCGTATTCGCACAGAATCAGAGCACCGCAACGGTAGGTACTGAGCAGCTGTCCGCGTTCGTCGCCGGAGATGACGAAACGGCAAAACGGGTCGTCATGCAGCTCGCGGCAGACATAGGCTTCGACCCGATTGACGTGGGCACACTGAGAAGCGCGCGTTATCTTGAGCCGATGGGAATGTTACTCATCTCACTTGGGTATGACTTAGCGATGGGGACGAACATCGGGATCAAACTGATAAAGGGTTAAGTCACACTGTCATTCAATTTGAGCGTTGACTAACTCAGCGTCTCAGAGCGCTGTCCTGCAGACGCTTCGTGATACCAGCGTTTCGATGTCGCCGCGGGTTAGTTTATGGTCCGACTTCAACGCGGCGTCTATGTCAAACGCCCCGCGCGGATCCGGCTCGTGCACCCGTTCTTCGACGATATGCCTAAAAAAACATCAACCACAGTGGATGCGGGGCGATTCCTCAGCAAGCTTACTAATCCCCAGAATCCGCCTTTACTCAAGCTGGCCATATTTGTTTCGGTCGTTATACTAGTCACTTTTCTATTGTGGCTTCTCACGTGGCTGAATTTGCTTTGAAGAGACGTGAGCCAGCTTGTAGCCTTGACTCGCGCTGTTTGAAACGAACCGGCTTATGCGGTAGCGCTCCGCTCTCCTCGTGCCTCCACGCTGACGCTGAGGTTGCGGCTACTTTCAACTTTCGTAGTTGCATTGGACGGCGTGTTCTGCGATTCCGGCCAATAACCGTGAGCAACCCGCGGACAACGAAGGAATCGCAAGCAAAAGCACAGGCACGGCTACTTGTTTTGATTCCATACGATGTCCAAGCATCTGAAGACAGCTTAAGCCTAACGAATAGCTTACGCTACCCTTGACTGTTTGAGGCGGATTATTTTGTTAGCGGAACGCGTGAAGTCCGCCTTTCGCTCGCTCGCCTAAGCAGCAGGCCCACCCGCCACAGTGCAGTGAATTGTGCGAGGATTGCAACAAGAAGCACTGCTGGCTCAGCCAAGCCAACGAGTAGCCCTATCGCGAGGATGATGAGACGCTCACTTCGCTCTGCGACGCCAGCGGTGCAATGGAATCCCATTCCTTCAGCCTTCGCACGCACGTAGCTCACGAGAAGGGAGCCCATAATGGCGACGCCGACGTAGACCCAGTTGACTCCAGCGATGCCAAGACCGAGCAACACGATACAATCGACGTAGCGGTCAGATATGGAATCGAATGTCGCGCCGAAGGTTGTCGTGGCGCGTCGGTTGCGTGCCACGGCGCCGTCGAGCGTGTCGACGAAGCCGGTGATCAGGATCAGAACGCCGCCCGCGGTGAAGAACCCGAGGGCAAGAACGATGCCAGCGACGACGCCGGTCGCAAGGCCGGCGAGGGTGAGCATATTGGGGGTGACGCCCAAATTAACGAGGAGATTCGCTGGCCCCGCGAGGAGTCGATCGACTGAGCCTTTGAGTCTGCTTAGCACTGTGTCCCTCGCGTAGCGTTCAACGACCTGCTTGCAGGAAATGGCGCGTTCCCGTAATATAGTTGACGAATTGGTGCGCCGCTGGGGGCCCAGCTCGTTTGTGAGCGTGAACGTGCAATCGCCAACCCGCGTCAGAGCAGTTTCGGTCCCCCTAAATTTTATATATTAGGTTAACCTAAATATTACATAGAGAAACATGTCACAGAAACACGAGCTGAGCCCCTCGGAAGAGGAGTATCTCGAAGCCATTTACACCAAACAGGAAGGGAGCGCGCGAGCCGCTACCACCGGAGATTTGGCGGCCTGCCTCGGCGTGCGAGACGCAAGCGTCACCGAAATGCTCAAGAAATTGAGCGAAAAGGGGTTCGTAGACTACACCCCCTACCGCGGCGCAACGCTCACCGAGGCGGGACTTAAGATCGCCACGAAAGTGAAGCGTAAGCATCGGCTGCTTGAGCGCTTCCTGGTGGATATCTGTGGGATCGATAAACACGAGTCCCACGAGCAGGCGTGCGAGATCGAGCACGTTATCTCAGATAAGGCGATCGATAACCTCTCCACGCAGCTGGGCCACCCTGCGACGTGTCCCGGCGGAAGCGCCATACCAGCAGGCGAGAAAGGGGACGAAACGGAGGTCTCAAAGCTGTCTGAGATGGGGAAGGGGACGTACATGATACGTTTCTTGACGTCTCCCGAACCCGAGACGATCAGCCGGCTGTGCTCGCTCGGCCTCATTCCGGGACTCCGCGTGAAAGTGTTGCGGAAGATCGCCCACGGCCCTATTGTCATCGAGATGAAGGACACACAAATCGCGCTTGGCAGGGACGTTGCGGAATCTCTTCTCGTGAGTCCGGAAGTCGAGAAAGAAAAAGGAAGACGAGAAAAAGCGAAAAGGGCACCAGCTCACGTTACCCTAGGCTAACGCGTATCGCCGTGTAATGTGCGACGCGCAGACTCGTTAACAATAGAGCGGAGCCGTTAGCGACCACTAGCATGCCAAAGATCCCCTCGTTTTTGAAACTGTGGAAGGCCGCGCCGAAGGCGGCAGAACCAACCATGGGTGCATTATGCCCACCTGTGCCGGAGACGCCATCGCTTTCAAAAACGCAGGACACGGCAGCGAAGCGGTTCGCGCTGATGGGTAATCCCTCTGCTGGGAAAAGCGCGATGTTTAGTCAGATGACCGGAGTGAGCGTCATTGTCTCCAACATCCCACAGACAACGGTGATGGTGCAAAAGGGGTTGTCGCAAGTAAACGGACATAAACTCCTTATTTACGATCTCCCCGGGGTTTATTCCATCACGGCCGTTACCGAAGATGAGGCCGCAACAAAGGAATTTCTGCTCAGCACCCCCCTGGAGGCGGTCATCGATATCGTTGACGCCACGCGGCTTGAGCGGAACCTCTATCTTACGCTGCAAATGCTTGAGCTCGGCCTGCCCGTCGTCGTGGCCCTTAACCAGGTCGATCTCTTAAAGACGCTCGACCTTGACATCGACGTCGCCGACCTTGAAAGCGAGCTTGGGGCGCGAGTGTTGCCGACCATCGCTACCCAGGGCCAAGGGGTGCATGCGACGCTCGAAACTGCCTATCACTACGCCGAACGGCCTTTGAAATGGGCGCCCCGTCAGGTGAGCTATGACGACCACGTCGAACGCGCGTTAGCGGCGATCATTCCACTACTTCCCGAAACGGGCATCCCCAAACGGGGGTTTGCGGCGCGGCTCCTTGAGGGCGATAAGGACTTCGAATCGCGCGTGGATGAGCACACGCTCGCGCGCGTCAAAGAGTTCAGGGAGCAGGTACAGCGCGCCCACGGCGAAGATGTCGCTATAACCATCGCACGGGGGCGCTATTCGACTGCCGACCTCATCGCGAGTGCAGTGCTGGTGAAGAAGGTACACAAGCCGACACTCGCAGAGAAGTTCGGCGACATGGCGACGCGCCCGCGGACGGGGTACCCCTGCTCGTCGGGCTCATCGGCGGCATGCTGGCGCTCATCTTTTTCGTGGGAGGCTACTTAAGCGATCTCATCTCCGCGTTCTTTGAGGGAATTGTTTTCCCGCCCGTCTTTGGGATCGTTGATGCACACGTTGCCAATGTGTTCATCACGTCCGCCGTCCACTCCGCGCTGCTCGCCATAGCTGCGGCGCTTGCCATCGCCGTTCCTTACATCATGGTCTTCTTCATTTTCTTGGCGATCCTCGAAGACGTGGGCTACCTCCCACGGGTAGCGGTGTTGCTCGACAGGCAGGCGCACATCCTCGGCCTGCGCGGCAGATCGATCATTCCCCTCCTCTTTGGTTACGGCTGCAGCGTGCCCGCGATAATGGCGACACGGGCGCTTCCCACGAGAAAGGAGCGGATAATCACCACCGCCCTCATCACGATGATTCCGTGCTCGGCGCGCACCGCGATCATCCTCGGCGTGGCGGCGACCTACGCTGGAATCCAGTACGCGCTTGCTATCTACCTCATCTCATTTGTGCTCATTATCGCCTCCGGGAGGCTGCTGCGATCAACTGTCCCAGGAAGGACGGCGGGGCTCGTGCTCGAAATTCCGCTGATCAGGCGGCCGGCGATCGTCCCGATCCTTAAGAAGACGTGGCTGCGGATGAAGGAGTTTCTTTACATCGCCGTGCCCCTGCTCATCGTAGGGAGTATCGTGTTCGGATGGCTGGAAGTAACCGGCCTGAGCCAATTCATCGAGGCGCCGATGGCGCCGATCACCGTCGGTATTCTGGGACTTCCTGCCTTCACGGCCATCTGCCTTATCTACGGGGTGCTGAGAAAGGAGATGGCCGTGGAAATGCTTGCCATCGCGTCGGGAACGTTCATTTTTAGCACAGTGATGACACCTGTTCAGATATTCGTGTTCTGCCTTGTCGTCACCCTCTACGTTCCGTGCCTTGCGACGTTTGGTGTCATAGCACGGGAGCTGAACGCGCGGTGGGCGGTGGGGATCTCGATCTTCACCATCGTTTTGGCGCTCATCGCTGGCGGGATTGCGTTTCGGGTGCTCACCTTCGCGCATTAATGACGGCGCTTCGCGTGCAACATCTTTTTTGCCTGTGGCGGGTACCGTAAAGCTGTGAAGCCTTCGCTCGATGATCTGATAAAGTGGTGGGGCGCCGTGGCTTTGGTGCTTATTGTGCTCAGAATATACGGAGTGCTCTAAAGTTCGAGCGTTGATCGAAGAACGGCGCCAGGCGCGTCGCGGTCGATCAGCATCAAACGCATACGCATCCATGCCCAAGTCGGTCCATACCAGCTGTGGTGGAGGACCGTGCCGCGCCTCGTCTCCTGCAGCCCCCAAACGCTACAAGAAGTGGCATGAAGTGATCGGGGTGCGGGTGAGCACGTTCAGCATACGGGCATCGCTCCCGATACGTCACAAGGCAGACGCGGTCGCCCGGGGTCACCGAGTCGGTCAGCCAGCCGCTGAATTCGTGGGCCCCCATCCATCGCTGGCCGCACCTTCGCCTAGCGACGCCGCCGCGTAGCCAAGCGGGTGGACGGCGCCACCGCTGCCGAGAATAACAACGCCGCCATCCCGCAGCGTTGCAATGGCTGCACCAAGCACCACGTGCTGTGCGGGGTCTAAGCGGCGCTGGATGGAGAGCTGCACGACTGGGATGTCCGCGTCGGGAAACATGAGTATTAGCGGGCCCGTGCGCCGTGGTCAAGGCCACGATGGCGGTCAAGGTCGCAGCTTAAGCCAGCGCCGCGAACACGATCAGCCACCCGCCCGGCAAGGTCAGGTGAACCGCGCGCATCATAACGCTGCCGGTAGAGTTCAGCGGGGAACCCGTAAAAATCATGGATCGTTTCGGGCGCTTCTACGGCGTTAATCGCAGGCCGTGACGTATTCCAGTGGGCAGATACGCATAGTACCTGCGTGCACGTACCTGTACCAGCTGCCAAGCGTAGCTAGGAACTGTCGCGCCGGAACGTCCTCTAGAGGCAGTGTGGGGGCACCGTGTGACACAAATAGTGTAGGCAGTGGCTCTGTGGAATGATTCTCCCTCAACGACTCCCCGTTATCAAACGGACAGAACTTCTGGCGGAGCCGCTAGAGCGGCCTTTTTTTTAGCACGTCGCGTGGTGAAATTTCGTTATTTATATGACGTAACCTCACGTGAGGCCAAGCTGTCGCATTAGCCCGACTAAATCGTAGAAGAGCTTCTCTTCAGTGATCTCACCCTTCTCATTCCAGTGGGCGACCGTGCAAAACTCGACTTGGAATTTCTTGTTTGTAGGTTGAATGGTCTTCCCATCAGGGCCTGCCACGGGGCCCGTCATCGTGCCGGTGAAATTAGCCACCGAACACGTCCATTCGCCCTCACCAAAGAGCACCTTATATGGGCGGTTCCCCACACGATTGTCTGGAAAGGTCTTGAAGAATTGCTCAGCTTCTTCTTGGTGCGCATTTTGTCCTCTCGTCGCTTCGGGCTGACCCGGCCAGTACACGGCGACGTTTTCGGCGTGCCGTTTGTTGAACGTGTCCCAGTCCTGGCCGTTCCACGCATCATCCAACGTTTGCATCAGTCGTTTGTTTTCCTCAACGGTCATCTAAATCCCCTTCTACAACCTGAGTTGTTTTGAGCGTGACGAGGAGATAGCGTCAGTAGCACGATAAGCATGCTCCCCTTTTTCCTGGACGCGATCGTTTTTGGGGGAACAACGGATATCTCACGCGTGGCGATGTAAAGCGCTCAGCGATGTGATGCACCCAGCTGACAGGGGCAGTCGTTCGATCGACCTCTTAGGGTCTGCAACGCGCTTCGATCCG
The DNA here is from genome assembly GCA_963720465.1 of Methanobacteriota archaeon. GTDB lineage: Archaea > Halobacteriota > Bog-38 > Methanoflorentales > Methanoflorentaceae > Methanoflorens. The sequence continues at coordinate 1,259,384 of OY970393.1, read as the reverse complement.
GGCGACGTTCTTCTCTCGCAGCTCATTGGTACACTCGGTACCAAAAAGCCGTTTGCGATCTCCAATGAACCGTTTCTTGGACCCTGGGCAACCGCCGCTCATCGCCTTTCGATACAAAGCGCCCTTCGCGGCACTCATTGCGAAAGTCATTGCAGACGCGCTGGCGACTGGAGGATTTGGGCCCTAGCGTGACTACAGCGAAGAAGGTAATTCCAGGAGTGCGGCCGCAAAGCGCTCTGCATTCTCGGCGTATGCCCCGCTTTCCACGTCGTTAGCTGGAACGTCAAGCATACCCGCCGACTTTTTTCCGGAAAGCGTTTCCATGCTTTCCAGCATCTTTGCGCCGCCCTCGCTGCCTGGGTTTCCGTGCGTGCAAAAGAAGGCGACGCTGGTGAACCTGTCTTTGGTTTTTTGCAAGATACGTTCGTATCGGGCTGGACATTTTGCCCGCCCACACAGGACTGCCGACGACCACCAAATCATAAGACGCGGCGTCGTTCATTGTTTGTGCGATTTTCGCGTGGACCCGCAGGAATGCCTGCATCGCCAACCTGCCCATGCCCTTGTCTTTCGTGTCGGACGTGATCGATTCAACATCGGCGTTGAGGTTTTCAGCAAGCGCCTCGGCGACCTTTTTCGTGTTTCCGGTTCGCGAGTAATAGGCTACGAGTGTTTTCATCGCTGTGCGTTATGCCGCACCCGCTTAATAGCCTGACGGGTTACCCCCAGAGGCACGACTGGTCGACCGGAAACGCCAAGGATTTAGCGGCGCAATACGAACGAACTAACTAGCGTAAAAAATCCTCTTTTTTTGGGTAGCGCCCGTGGCAGCATTGACGTCTCTCATCTGTGGTTCGTTCGTAGTTCAAAATCGCCAGTTTTTCGTTCGTCGACGAGCAGAACAGTTTTATTCCAAACCGATAAATTCGTCGTCTAGAGAGTGCTTCATAGCCAGTGGTGTCTAACGCAAAGCGCTGTTCTGGTGTTGCAAAAGGCCTTATCCCTACCATTCACGGATGATACTATGATGACGGCGGCAATCGTCTTGGCAGCTGGCAGGTCTGAACGCATGGGGCAAAATAAGCTCCTCTTGCGCCTGAACGATAACACCTTAATAGATCACGTCTTGAACGCGATAGCAGCTGCTGACATACACGAAACCGTGGTGGTATTGGGACATAAGCCTGAGAAAATGATCGACGTTTTGACGCCGAGGAACACGGTGCAGATAGTGATAAACCGGGACCATAAGGGAGGGATGGCGTCATCTTTTCAAAAGGGGCTGCAGCTGCTGCGTTATGTTGACGCCGCATTCCTCGTTCTCGGAGACCAACCCATTCTCGACAAAAACCTGCTGAACGTCATGGTGCACCAGTTGGCGGACAATCGCGAAACACTTATCGTGAGCCCGATATGTGAAGGAAAGAAGGGGCATCCAGTGCTCTTTCGCAGAGAGCTCTTCGCCGAAATATTAGGTTTGGACGAAAATGAAACCATCCGAGACGTCATTCATCGGCACGCGGCCAGACTGCTCACCGTCGAGGCACCGGAATGGACCATCATGGACATAGATACGCCTGAGGATTATGCCCGCATTCGAACCCTAATGAACCGCGGCCCGTGAAGCTTTGCGTGCTTGACGATGCGCTCTCTTGTGCCGGATGACTTCAGCGAGTATGCTGATCCCGATCTCCTCAGGCGTCTGAGCACCTATGGCCACACCCACCGGCGCGTGCAGCATTGTGAGCTCCCCCGCGCCGATGCCGTCCGTTTGAAGCCGTCGCACCAGGTGTGCAACTTTTGTCCTGCTGCCGAGGAGGCCGATGTAGGTAGGTTTCTTGGCTACCATGGTCTTTAACGCGATGTAATCGTGTTCGGGTTCTCCATGAACAATGACGACGAAGTCAGTGGGGTATACCTCAAGGTCACCCACCGCGCTGGCGAAATCGCCGGTGATGACGCGTTCGGCCGTCGGAAAGCGCTCTTCTGTGGCTCGCTCAGCATCATCATCGATGATGATTATTCCGAACCCCACGATTTCGGCCAACCGTGCCAAAGGCAATGCGACGTGGCCCGATCCGACGATGATCAGCCGCGGATCCGGTTCAACGGTGTCAACAAATACTGTCATCTGACCGCCGCACATCAGGCCCGTTTCAATCATCCTCAGTTTCCGATCGCTGGTCATGTTGAATGTAACCGTTCGCCCTGTATGTTCTTCCAAGGCTCGTATACACTGATCGACAAGCGCTTTTTCGAGGGCCCCGCCACCGATCGTCCCGTAGGTCGCTCCACCTTCTCGGACGATCATTTTCGCCCCCACCTCCCTCGGCCCCGAACCCTTTTTCTCGATGACCGTGCACAAGGCAAGCCGCGTCCCCTTCTTCAATAGCCGTCGCGCTTCAGTCAGAATGTCCACGTCTGAGGTCATTGCATTCGCTCCACCTGAAGCGGCTTTTGCACCTGCGCCTGTCTTCTTTTCGTACAAACGCACACTATGCGTCTGCGATGAGTTCCTCAGGGCTGATGGGGGTATGTCGTATCCTAACGCCCGACACGTTCTCGATAGCCCGCACGACGGCGGGAGGCACGCCGATCGTCGGCGCCTCGCCAACGCCCTTAGCTCTGTGCAGGTACGACGACGGCTGTTCGACGATGGTGATAGAAAATTCTGGGATGTTCTCGGCGATCGGCAGGCCCGCGTCGAAGAGGTCCTTCGTGAGCAGTCTGCCCTCCGCATCGTGCACCACCCCCTCGTACAGCACCTGGCCAATGCCCTGCACGGACCCGCCGACGATCTGCCCCTCGACCACTCCGGGGGTGAGCGCCCTGCCGACGTCATAGTGCGCGGCGCACTCCGTTACGGTCACCATACCGAACTTGTCGATACGTATTGTTGCGAGGTTTGCGCCAAACGAGTTTACCTGTCCTGAATGCTTATCAAAGACCTCGGCGTCATAGCTGCCGTCGAGTAGCGCTTCCGCGGTGTAGGCTCCGCGCCTGCGCTCTACTTGCGTCTTCACGTTTCGTGCCGCGGCGACCACGGCAGCGCCGCCGACGATGGCGCTCCGGCTTCCCCACGTCCCTACGCCGTTTTTGAGCATGTCGCTGTCTCCGGTATTCAGAGCGATCACGTCGGGAGCGACGCCGAGCTCTTCGCTCAGCAATCGCTTCACAAAGGCAGTGTGTGCCTGACCGTGCTGGTTGCTGCCTAACCACACGTCTATCGTGCCGTTTTGCACGCGTATCCTCGCGGACTCTCCTGGTGGTACGGCGGGCACGAGCACGAAGAAGCTCAGCCCGGCCTTGTCGCTCTGCGATTTTTCCCTGTACTTGAGCTCAGCCACCGCTCTCGTGAAGAAAGGACGCGATGCGTCAATCTTGAGGCCGAGTGGGGAGGTGAAGGGCTGTGTCGTGGTATTGACGAGGCGTACTTCGTCTGCCCCCTTTCCGACCTCATCGGCAAGCGCGTCCATCATCCTTTCCATGAAGAATGCGGCCTCAGGTCTCCCTGCGCCTCGATAGGGACCTTGGGGGGGCTTATTGGTCATGACGGACGTCGCTCGCACGCGAGCCCTCTCTATGCCATAGGGCCCGGTCAGCTGCATCGCTATGAAAAAGGGAGAAAACGTGCCTGCCGTCCCTCCAAAGGCGCCCGCGTCTGTGGTCACTTCGGCGCGCAACGCCTCCACTCTGCCGTCGGTGCTGGCGAACAGTTTCATCTTGCCGTGCACCCCCCTGCCCGGCTGACTTGCGGCGAGGTGCTCGCTACGGCTCTCAATCCACTTCACGGGTCTCCGGTATGTCATGGTCGCGTACGCCGCCATCACGTACTCAGGATACAGTGCGCTTTTCACCCCGAACGCCCCCCCTGTGTCTGCTTGAACCACCCTCACGTTCGAGCTTTCCAGCTTGAGGGTGTTGCACAGCCCACGCTTTATGCTAAACACCGCTTGGGTGGAGATGTACACGGTTAGTCGAGCCCCGTCATAATCGGCGATGATCCCCCGCGGTTCGAGCGGATTGTTTGTTATCCTGTCGATCGTAAACGCTTCTTCCAGCACCACAGGGGACGGCGGGTCATCAAAATCAGCTCCGACCCACGACTGCTGTATGACGTTTGACCGGGTGCCTGCGTGGAGTGGGGCGGCCGAAAGAGCTCCTCCTATCGTGGTGATGGGCTCCCGCGGTTCATATTCAACGTCGATTTCGTCGAGCTTGTCTTCAGCGGCGTAACGATCTCCCGCAAACACCGCGGCGACAGGTTGGCCTACGTAGTTCACGGTGTCTGATGCAAACACGGGGTGCAAGACGGCCGGGTTCGTATCCCCGCGAGCGCCCTCTCCGAACCCCCCGACAAGTGTGTGCAGGTCGCCAGCGTTCATGCCCCCCTTGACCGAGAGCACGTTCGCCCTTGCGTAGGGGCTCCTTGCAACCGCCATGTGAAGCGTGCGTGGCAGCGTGATGTCGTCCACATATTTCCCTGCCCCTTTGACTAATAACTCGGGCGCGCTCATCGGATTGCCTCCTCCCTCATGAGCTCTTTGGCGCGCTTGAGAGACTCGATAATGTTGCGATAGCCCGTGCATCTACACAGGTTTCCGGAGAGCTGTTTCTTTATCTCCTCTTCGTCCCAGTCCTTGTTCTGGCTGAGAAGCCAGTAGGACGTCATGACCATTCCCGGCGTGCAAAAACCACATTGGAGCCCGTGCTTCTCTACAAAAGCTTTTTGCACGGGATGGAGCGCCCCCTCTTCGGCTAACCCTTCAATGGTCAGTATCTCTGTGCCGTCTGCCTGGACCGCCAGCATCGTGCACGATTTGATCGCGGTACCATCCACCAAAACCGTGCACGCACCGCAGTTCGTCGTATCACAGCCGATGTGCGTCCCAGTAAGTCCTAATTCCTCTCTGAGGACGCTTACAAGCAGCCTTCGTGGCTCCACGTCCATCTCGACGTTTTCGCCATTCACCGTAAACCTTGTTCTCATGCGTTCCTCAGTGCACGATTGCCCCGTCGTACGAGGCCCCTACCGCTTCTTTCACGAGCTTATGTAATGCTCTACGCCGATATTCCTTTGAGGCGGTGAGATCGCTAGACGGTTGCGACGCTTCCACGGCCAACCCCGCTACGCGATCCAGCACCGAATCCGATGGGACTTCCCCCAGAAGGGCGCGTTCGGCGTTCTCCGCCCTCAGGACACTCGGACCCACCGCGGTCATTGCGATCCTGCATCGGGCGATGGTGCCCTCACCAGCAACCGAAAGACACGATGCCACTCCGGCAATAGAGAAACCGCCTGAACCCTTCCTTACTTTGCGATAGGCACTCCCGAATCCGGCCTGCACCGGGATCTCGACTTGGGTAAGGATCTCTTCAGGGGACAGAGCGGTGTGACCTGCGCCCACGAAGAACGAATCCGCGTCAATTCTTCTGGTTCCACGTCTGCTCATCGCCACCATCGACGCGTTGAGGGCCAGCATTACCGCTGGCAGGTCGTTTATCGGGTCTGCGTTGCACAGATTGCCGCCGATCGTTCCGCGGTTCCGCACCAGCGGGTCAGCGATCTGCTCTGCGGCTTCATGCAAAACCGGCAGTGACGATGCGACCGTTCGGTCGTTTGCTACGGCCGCGACGGTGGTCAACGCGCCAATTGCAAGGACCTGCCCCTCGTGACGAACGTAGCACAGGTCTTTGATGCCGGTGATATCCACCAGAGCTTCTGGTGAGAGCACCCTCAATTTCAGTGAGGGTACCAGGCTCTGGCCGCCTGCCAGTACTTTGACCTCCGGGTTCCCTCCAAGAAGCTCCAAAGCTTCGCCGAGGCTTTTTGGTGCAAAATAGTCGAAGCTTCTGGGATACATAGTGAAAATAACGAGCACTTCAAGATATAAACATCTCGCCCGCTCCGTTCGTCCAAATTTCTTGTTCGATTGCTGTTAAAACATGTCATAGCGATGCCGGCGATGCGAGCCCTTACGCTTCGCACGTCATCATTTCGCCGTCTCAGCGGGCATCGAGCGCCGCGGTGGGGGCGCACACCCATCCTGCGTTCGGGGATGTCCTGCAGGTCCCCTGCGTATCCGATTGTGACGCCCAGCTCGGCGAAGCAAGGGCTGCTAGACGCGAGCAGCTGGTCGATGCGTCGACGGATCTATGTTCATAAGGGCGAACTTAAAATAGTAGTCCCGCGAACTCAATGTGAAAACTGATGCAGGCGATTGAAGTCTCTCATCTGGTCAAGAAATTCGGCGCCGCCACTGCCGTCAACGATATTAGTTTTTCGGTGGCGGCCGGGGAGACCTTCGGGTTTTTGGGCCCTAACGGCGCCGGTAAGACGACCACGATCCGCATGCTCACCGGGATCTCATCGCCGACCTCGGGAGTGGCAAAGATCTTCGGCCACGATATCGTGCACGAGACCGTTGCCGCACGGCAATCCATGGGCATCGTCTCCGAGACCTCCAACGTATACACTGACTTGACGGGGTGGCAGAACATGATGCTTGCCGCGCAGCTCTATCGAATTGGCAGAAGCGAGCGGGATAAGAACGCTACCGAGCTTCTGAAGCGCTTTGAGCTCTATGAACGGCGGCGTGATGACGTGCACGGGTACTCGAAGGGAATGCAGCGGCGGCTGACCATCGCCATGGGCCTGGTCAACAGCCCGCGCCTGCTCTTTCTTGATGAGCCCACCTCCGGGCTCGATGTCGAGAGCAACCTCATCATCCGCGACATGATCAGCGACCTCATCAAGGAAGGGGTCACCGTCTTCTTAACGACACACAACATCGAGGAGGCAAACGTCCTCTGTGACCGGGTGGCGATCATTGACAAGGGAGTCATCGCCGCCATCGACGCGCCCGAACGGCTGAAAAAGACGATTCAGAGCGTCCAGTCGATCGAGGTCTCCTTTGACAGCAGCTCTCCGACGCGGCTTGATGAGCTCCGTCAGCTCCCCACGGTGAACGAGGGACGCAAGGAAGGCGACAAGTTTAAGCTCTACACCGAGGATCCGTCTGCGGTCATTGACGGCGTGATGGCATACGCTCATACACACAACACACGGGTGCTGAGCATCACAACCCTCGGTCCGAGCCTTGAAGACGTCTTTGTCAAGTTGACCGGGCTGCAGCGCTCAGGAGGTGGGGTTACTGCCATCGATTAGCCTTATGGGGATTCAAGACCGCCTTTCCCGCGAGCTCGTTGCCGCGTGGGCGATTGCGAAAAAAGATGTCTTCATCTATTATCTCAGGCCAGGGACCATCGTCGGCGGAGTGCTTTTTCCTCTTTTTATGTTCCTCGCCTTTACGGCAGGGAAACTTGGAACCGCCACTGCTCTGATCCCGGGGCTCGTTGGCATCACGACCCTCTTCTCTGCATCATCCATAGAGCCGGTATCGATCCCGATCGAACGGAGGACGGCTACGTTTGACCGGCTCCTCTCCGCACCCATCTCCCTAAACGCGTTGGTGTTGGGCGAGAGCCTCAGCGGTCTTCTCTATAGCGTTGTTATCGCGCTTGTGGTGTTTGTCGCGGCGCTGCTTATCTTGGCAACGCCCATCGCGAGCATAATCCCCATTCTGGTGGGGATCCTCCTCAGTTCACTCTGCTTTGCGACGATGGGGACCCTTTTTGCGGCATATCCGACCGAGAGTCCAGGGGATATCATTTCTATGGTGAACGTCGTCAGGTTTCCCCTCATATTCATATCCGGCGTCTTCATCCCTATCGCGACACTGCCCGCCGTCGGGCAGATGATCGCATATATTTCACCGCTCACGTACGCGAACGACCTTATCCAGGGCGGTTACAACGGTAAAACGACGTTCAACCCCCTTATTGACATCGCGATGCTCGTCGTCTTCATCCTGATCTTCCAGCTTATAGCAAACGGGCTGTACAGGAGATTCAACGACTAATACGCGGAGCAAAGACCTAACGGAGATCGTGATTAGGCGCGCGTGCACGGTCGATCACTATACCGAAGACTATCCTTTCGAAGGAAAGATTGATCCGTTGCTCTTGCCGGGTCACACGATGGAGCACACGGGGTATCTGTGCGACGGGTACTCTTTGCGGGAGATGCACTGTACCCGAAAGCGGTCTGGGAACGGCACAAGCTCCCCTACTCAATAGACGTTGAGCTCACGCGACGCTCGCTCAGCGCAATAGAGAACGCCACGTTTGACTGGCTCGTTCCGAGCCATAGCCAGGCCATGTCAAAAGACGAGAGTGACGCCCAGATCGAGCTTCACCTAGAGCGGCTTGTTGAGATTGACGCTATGATACTGCGATTTTTGGAGCGTGCCCGATCAACAGAAGAGCTCATCCACGCTGCGCTCAAAGAGCTTAACGTACAGGACAACCTAGCCCAGTATTGGCTCTCCGTCACGACTATAAAAGGTCACTTGAGTGGACTGGTCAGCACTTATAAAGTTGCGTACGACATTACTGATCACCGAGTGTACTGGAAGGTGAACGAATGAGTGCGCTACTTTGCTCAAACGCCGGGTCGGATCTCGCGCGCGTGAGCGGGGACATGAGCCTGCCAGCTGTTTTCGAAACAGTGCGAGCGCTTCGAGGGTACGTCACGCCTTCAACAAGTCCTTTCCTCTAATACGACAACTAAAGCGAAGGTTAATGCTATGGCGAATTTTGAATACTGCGTGCGCTTTGCTAATCAGCACATGATCTGTTCAGTCGCCACGTGTGATCGTGAGCAGCCACGCGTGCGGATGCTCGGGATGTGGTTCGCGGATACACGAGGCTTCTATTTCTCTACGGTGAAGACGAAAAAGATATTTCAAGAGCTTACGGCAAATCGGAGGGCTGAGGTGTGCTTTTATGCCCCGCCTCGAGGCCCGCTTGGCCAAGAGGGTTCAACGGACATCGGAACGATGATGCGAGCGTCAGGCGACGTGGTTTTTCTTGACGACCCGAACCTCAAGGAGCGCCTTTTAGCAGAGCGACCGTTCCTGCGTCCTCACGCCGACGATCAGGCCATATTCCGGATCCAAAACGGCGAGGCGACGTTCTGGACCTCTGTAGACAGTGGGCGCGAATCAGCCCTTGAGCGAATCCGTTTTTGAAATGGGAGCTACGCCCTCTTTTCCCTGAGCTAGGTTTCTAAGTGCTGCTCGGCCTTTTTAGGTGCAACTAATATCCGGGCGGGAGTCTGCGATAAAGACTACTGTTTGAGTGGCTCGGCACTGGCGAGGCGCTTTGTTTGGTGCGTGATGGGCTTTTCGAGGTCGCCCCGTCTTGCTCCCGGGTCGTTGCCAGACGAACCGTGCGCGAAGCGGCGTCGTTCATAAATAGTAGTTGGCAATCACCTAAGACAAGAAGCAAAGTCACTCGTTTTTTATCGGGGAAAAGCGGTCAGCGATAAGAAACCAATTGGGTTGTGGTCGGCCATCTCTATCGGCATCGGCGCCATGATTGGTGCAGGAATCTTCTCTATTTTAGGCGTTGCCGGCCAAATAGCGAGGAGCGTCATGTGGGTTTCGTTCGCAGCACGGGGCTGGTCGCGTTGCTCAGCACGTACTCGTTTGACGACGAGCCTGCAAGTCGTCGGGATCAGAGCCGAGCTAGACAAATCGTCAACGACGTCGTGCGCAACGCGATGCAGGACGCAGATGCTCGGTCGTTCTGTTCGCTGGTTGTGTCCTCTCGTGTTTAGTTGGGTGTCGAAAGCGGTTCGGCTGGTTACGCTGAGCTGGCCAGCCGAATGGGCCCTTGCGTCGCTTACCCTATCGTGTCTCGCAATAGCGTGCCAAACCGCGCGACTTCGTCCTTGTTCCGACTGTCCACAACGTCGTATCGCTTCCCGAGCCGTCCAAAAAAGTCCTCCATGGTGTGCCGATCGTGCTCCGAGAGGACATTTATGTCGAAATAGCCGCCAAAGATTCCCACCGCGAGGACACCGGGTGGTGCGTACTCGCGGAGCTCTTCAACGTACGTCTCGCTCTTGGTCGTGAGAAGCTTGTCGTACACGAAGAAGAGCGCTACGTTTTTCCGACTCAGCACTTCGCGGTGATCGTGCAAGAACTGTGTGACGCTCGAAAGTGGTTCGTCAGTGTAGATCGGTGCTCCGACTACAATGAGGTCGTAATCCAAGCTCGTAACGTCCGCTACTTTCGCGATAACGCAGTCACCTGCGATGGCCTCACACAACCAGCGGGCGATCGTCGTGGTCGTCCCGTATTTCGTATCGTACGCGATCAAGGTCTTCATGCGTTATCCCTTCACGGATCATTTCCATAAAAAGCTTCGTATACTGTCACGCGCGGCTTTAAAAAAAGTCCGGTTTCAGCTCGTCCGAAGGTGCTCCATGCCTTCTAAATTTTTTGAACGGGGATTAGTTTGGTGCACGCTGCACCGCGGGCGTTCCGCCCCGATCGTAGGCCGTTTCACCGAGGTGGAAGGCTATTTTTCGCCTTTGACTTCCTTGCCCTTGTAATACTCTTCTTTCTTTTTTTCTAGTTTGCCTTTTACTTCTTTCCCTTTGTAGTACTCTTCCTTTTTCTCTTCCATGGGCCACCCCCTCGATACAGGTTGATCCGGGCGCATAAAGAAACTATGACTCCCGCTCTGTGGTAAATGCCGTGCTTTTTCGCTCTTCTCATATAATTGGAGTCCGGCTCAATATACTTGTCGCATAGGCAGTTCGCGAGGCGCTGACAGTGCAGACAACAAGTCACAAACCGCTCTATAGAAGGCAATGCCAATACGGTCGATGAAACGTATCGACATCATTAAACTGATCGTCTCCGTCGCGGTGCCTTTGGTAGCGGGTTTGGGGTCGTCAGTTTTTACGATCAACTCCATCTCAACGTGGTACGCTGCGCTCAACAAGCCCTGGTTCAATCCGCCGAATGCGGTTTTTGGGCCTGTCTGGACGATTCTCTATATTTTTGATGGGACTGGCGTTGTTCCTCATACGGCGATCGCCTCGAAATCGCACACGAGACATCGGGATCGCTCTCTTCACTGCACAGCTCATCGTCAACGTCATCTTGACGTTAGGCTTTTTCGGGCTGCAGAACATACTGTACGGCCTACTCACCATCGTGCCGCTATGGATACTGATCGCTACCACCATCTATCAGTTCTACAAGGTGGACCGGCGGGCCTTGTACCTGCTCGTGCCGCACATCGTTTGGGTGACCATCGCCACCGCCTTGAACGCGTAGGTCTACCTACTCAACCGGTGACGCACGTCAAAGACGTAAAAATAGCCGTGTTTTCGTCGTGGCTAAATCACAGGTGTGTCGTGAACGCAAAAGTAGCTTCCGCTGAGCGCTGCATAGATCGGATAGCCGGCGCAGAGGCATGACCGTTGATCGGCCCTTAGCGTGTAACGAGCCGCAGCATCATCGCAGGCCGGCGCTATCGCGCTCCATCTGGTTATACAGCGTTTTCACCTCTGATCGTAAGTCGTCCAAACGATGCTCGAGCTTGGAGACGCGTTCTTTCAAGTCATTCATTTCCTTTTCATAGTCCATTTCTATCTCGAACCTCCTTTTCATACGGATGAGGCCTCGTTCAAGGCCAATAGAAGATGACTTGGACGATATAAAGCCGCTGTCCTGAAAAAGCTGATGAACGGCGACAATCAGATCTCTTGAACACCATCAGCAGACGCACTAAAAGGAGGATAAGCTAGACGTTCTAGGGTCGGATTGTGCATCTATGATGAGAAGCGGTGTTCCGTCGCAGCGCGCATTCGTCGACCGTTGCTTCGGTCAGCAGCTATTACAGCTCAGCGCCGCGCTGGGTCCTGACTCCTTACGTCTGCGGCGGTCGTCGTCGCGTAGCGCCGCGCGGCGCAGCTTCTCGCGGTCTGGCCGCTGCTTGTGTTGTGTCCTGAGGGCGCACAGGCTTGGCAGTGCGAGCGTCTAATACCATCTCGCGTTCGGGTCGGGCCGCTTCACGCCTGTCGATAACTGCCAGATTCGCCCGTCTCAGCATCCAAATGACCAGGAAAAATACGGTTATCAGGCCGATGCCGAAGAACAGCGAGTACGCCGTGATGCCGCCTGTTGCGGCGACGAGAGATGGGACATAACCAATAACCAGTCCGAAGGTGATGACGATCGTGAGACTTAGCCCGATCGACAGCGCGAGTCGCTCGGTGATCTCCAGCTGGTTGAACCTGGGGAATGCCGCCAGCGACACGGCAAATCCCGGCACGACGAGCACGTAGATGAACGCGAGGGCGAGTTGCAGTATGTTTGACACGAGTTTGGTACGACGCTCGGTTGCCGGAGCGTCACGATGAAAAGTACGACGTTCTTAAATCGATTCTGTAAGCGAAAGAGCTTAAGTCTTTCTAGGTGTGAAATTTAGGGTGTCGTAGCGATCAAAAAAAGCCTCAATGCCACTTACGCCTTGCCGCGAACAGCGTCGCGGCTTTCGTCGTGCGGAATCCGGCCTTAGCCGTTTTATGGTCCGCTGTCCTATGCCCGCTTATCAACAATCAGAAGGACGATCACGATAAGCTGCAAAACGATGCCCGCACTCTCAAGGGAACTCACCCCGTGAGCTACTTGGTGGTACGCGCTGAATATCACCGAAATGAGCAGCAGTATGATCGCGACCAACTTGGTAAGCATTTTCATGTCACACACCTCTCGCCGTCGCCTATCGCTTTCGACAGGCGCTCCGACAGGGAGAGTTGGCGCTGCCGTTATAAAACGTTTTGGAAACCTGAACGAGCTGAAGCGGATATCTTAGCTATGCCGCGTCGTGAGTCCTTTTTTGTGCGAGAGCTGACGTGTGGACGTTTAAGACACCCTCATTGCACTCGAACGCGCGTTACCCGCTTTGCAATTTCGTGGCAAGCAGTACCACTTTTTTCGCCAAACCCCTGCACTCCTGCGAGGCCTGATCGTCAGGCGCTCCGGTAGCAACAGCGCCAAAGTGCCCCCCGCAGGAGATCGGGTCGCCGCATACGACCATGCCGTGCACGATGAACGCCTGGAGGAGTGCCATAACGGTGGTTTCCCTCCCTCCTGCACGGTGTCCCGAGCTGACAAAAGCAGCGCCGACCTTGTTTTCCAATTGCCTCCTGACACTGATCGAGTCTTCGATGAACTTCTTGATCTCGCTTGCCGGGAGGCCGAAGTAGACGGGTGAGCCGATAACGATGCCATCAGCCCAAACAAGGTCGTCATTTGACGCATCGGCCACCTCTTTAAGTCTGACCACAGCGCCGTCTTCGTCCGCCGCGTCGGCTATTATTTCTGCCATTGTTCTGGTATTTCCTGTGCGCGAATAGTAAACCACTAACACGTTAACCATGCTGCCATCATCCTCAAAGCAAATGGCACAACGATGGCTCTTTAACCTTGCCGCTCTTTGCCACATTCCGCGCTTTGAGCTTGTATCGGAGTGGTTGGTGAACCGTGGGGAGTACCCAAGTTTCGAGAAGCCCTCCCGCCCTTCTAGTCCCGCTTCATGCGTAATGAGAAGAGTGAGAATCTTGTAACTGTCGCTCAATCCAATGAACAATCCGGAGCGTGGGAGTTGGAACGATGAACTGGCAGCGACTCACGGCCTCTTCAATAATGCGCTGGAGCTGGCCATCGAAGAATCGTTAAAGTTGTGCCACGTGGGATGCGTGATCGCGTCCATGACGCGTGTATTCCGGACAGCGCCGGTTGAGCAACTGCTGCGTTGAAAGATCGGACATCTCTGTTCCTTATCAACTTCGACAATCGTCTACTAAGAGATGGTTAACTGGGTTCATTCGCTCGTGAAACTTCAAAATGGAATCAATCCACTGAAACGTGCGCCTCCTCTGTTAGGCGTTCTTGCCGGTCCGACTTACTAATCCCGTGCTGTGTCTTTTCCCAGTAAAATGGTTTTGTGAGGAGTTGCATAGCACCTTTCCAACCCGCTATGCTCATCAAGGCCCAATATATAGGGACAATCAGCGCAAATGGAATGAGCGAGTACTCCCGTTCTTTCACCGTAGCAATTACCTGTGTGATAATAAAAAAAGCATTACCGATAATCAAGTTGAAGAGACATACGTACGCTAGTGGATAATAGAATAGGGAGGGGAAGATGCCTGGAATCAAGATCGCTAGAACCGTCGTCAGCCATAGTATGGGATTGATGAGGACGACAAAAGCACTACTCCCGAGTGTGAGTTGAAAGAGGGCAAATTTGCGCCATCCTAAGTCTGCACGTAACTCACGTGGATGGCGCATATGCACGAGATATGTCTGAATATACCCCTTAATCCAGCGAGATCGCTGTCGGATCCAGTTCCACCACTTTGTGTTCGCCTCTTCATAGGTGTAACTGTCTAGCATGGACGTTCTGAGTTTCTTTCGTGCGATCCGTATGCCGAGATCGGCATCTTCTGTGACGTTATACGGATCCCATCCACCTAAGTCGCGGAGCGCTTTGGTTCTGAAGTGGTTGCTTGTTCCTCCAAGCGGGATCGGTGCCCCGATTCGTTCTACCCCGTGAAGGTAGAAATCATACCAATATGAGTATTCTAAAGTGAACCAGCGCGTGAGCACGTTATCCTTTGGATTATAGAAATTCAAGCGAGATTGCAGGCACACACAATCCTGATCAACGTGAGAAAAGGCCAACACAGCTTTCTTTAATTGATCGGGATCGGGATCGTCTTCAGCATCAAATATAACACAGAATTCGCCTCGTGCCCTTTGTAGGCCATAATTGCAGGCACGGGGTTTTGTGTGAATATCAGCATCTGGAACAATGATTGGTTCAAATGGCTTGAGGAACTCTCGGTACTCGTCGGAGCTCATTGATTCTAGAACCATCTCTGGCTCGCCAAATAGACCCAATTTGCGGGCTGCACCGAGCGTTTCATCATCCTTTTCTTCCATCAAAATCTTTATGTCGAGTTTATCTTTAGGGTAATCTAACCGATGTAGATTCCTTATTAAATGCGGGAGCATCTCTGCATCACCGTACACCGGCACAAATAGGGTGAATACGGGGCACGCAACGTCATCAAGCTTCTTAATGTCTTCAGTTCGTATGGTCACCTCTGATCGTGAGCCTTGGAATCCGAGGAACGATACACAAAACTTGAACAGATTTAGCCCGAAATATACGACGTTTATCACGCCAAAAAGTAGAATAAGTGACACCGGATAATTTACTACAAACAACAGAAGAAAGGCGACTAAGACGATGATAATACCGTATTGCTGCCAAGGGTACAGGACACGGTATGCAGATTCATCGGGTGCTCTTTCCCGTAATTCATCCAGCGCTCTTTCTGCGTGTAGCTCTGTGTACCCTTGCTCAATAGCCTCTTCAATAGCATCGATTGACGTCACATGTATCGTAATAGGCACTCTAAAAATATTTTCGAGCTTTGCAAAAAAAGTGGTATTGAGGGGATTTGCTGTGACGAGCTCCGCCCCCTCGCGCGAGAGTTTTAGTAAAAACATCAAATTCTCTTTCATTACCGCATACGGCAACCCGGGGGCCAAGTAACTCTTGCTTAAGATTTGCTCCTTTGGGATAAATGCGAGGTGTAGGGTTTCCGCTAACGCTTTGAAAAAAGGTTCAGGCACAGTGATCTTGCGGCGATTTAGTTCAAAAATAAGACTTTCGGCGCTGATGTCGGCATTAAGGATGGTTTCGTCTTCGATTCCATACTCTGCTAGCAAAGCAACAAGATAATCTCGGGTGATTGCCATCGTGCGAGCTCCGTGGAATCCTTACGGTAACCCGTCCGTTAGCGCTGAGAGGCCGGTTTTTTAGAAGGATACATTCATTTATCGTTTCGTTCGAATGAATGCAACGTTTCTAGCTTTTGAAGTCGTTCTTCTATAAAGTCGGTCACTTTATTCTCATCGACTCTTTCAGCGGCACGTCGTTCTTTTAGCTTCTCCTCTATTACCTGTAACAAATCAGCCGGATTAAAAGGCTTAACGACGTAGGCGTTTGCGGCCAAATTAACACATTGAATAGCGTTATCCAAACTCGCGGACCCAGTCACCATGATCTTAATCATCCGCGGCTTGATCTCCTGGAGCCGCTCAAGCAGCTCGGTGCCGGTCATGTCAGGAAGTTCTATGTCCAAGAGCGCGATGTCAAACCAGTCACTTTTTGCCTTGCGAATGGCATCTCGCGCGGTTTCTGCTGTTTGCACGGCATAGCCTGCGCTCTCGACGATGGCTTTGGAACTCTCGAGAATGGCCTGATCGTCGTCAACAATGAGCACGGTGTTCTTTTGGATGGTATCGCCTGCCTGTTGCACTATAATCAAGAATCCCATCGGCCAAGAATCTTACCGATGCCCAATGAGTGCGTTACGATAGTCTCCAATAGGCTTGGATGTGTATTCTCGTTGCGACTTACGTCGTATCTGCCTGATCTGAGAGCCTGCCGTTAACCAGCTCAGGCAAGTCGCATATAGCTCGCTATCGGCGTACATATGCGTTGCGTTTTGTTGCTGCGTCGCTCGTTAATCCCACTATGCCACGATGGAAAGAATTTACGTTTCTTTTTTCGATCTAATGAACTGGTGCCGTTCTGCGCGGATCTCTCTCAAGCGCCTCTCTTCCGTCGCGGCCGTTTTCACGTGAAAGCCGTGATTCTCAGGATCTCTGAGAAGCTCATCGAGATGACATAATTATCATCTATGGCCAATATGCTCTTTTTGCTCAGGCGCCCTGATCATTTGGTATCCAAGGGAAGAAGCACGGTAAACGTGGACCCTTGGCCGACGGTGCTGTCCACTTCAACGCGTCCGCCGTGCTGCTTGACGGTTTTGTCACAAACGGCCAGTCCAAATCCCATTCCTTGCGCTTTGTTCGTGGTAAGTGGCCGAAATATGGATTTGAGATCTTCTTCAGGTATACCCGTTCCTTCGTCTGCCACACTTATCGCGAGCTCTCTTGCCAATTTTCTTGCGCTAATTGCCACCTGTCCACCGCGTGGCATCGCTTGGACGGCATTTTGAATCAGGTTTGCAAAAACGCGCGATAAGAGCAAGGGATCTCCGTTAAGCCTTTCGATGTCAGGATCGACGTCTACGCAGACAGTGACATTATCGGGCACAAAGACTCTGGAGAGCGCATCGGAAATCAATTCGTTAACGAGAATGTTTCGCTTAATAGGGCGCTGCGCGTAATCCTGCAAATTGGAGACGATCTTATCCATGTAAAGGATCTGCTTTTCGACGCCGGCACAAAAATCTAAAGCCTTCTGCTGGTACTCGCCGTTCGTAAAGGGCGAAGGGATCGCGTTGAACGCCTTTTTCATGCTAAAGGTTAGGTTCATGAGCACTTGCAGCGGATTGCGAAGGTCGTGTCCCACGAGCGTTGCGGTCTCTCCAATAGCAGCCAAGCGCTCTGTCTCTCCAAGTTGCAAGCCCTCTTCTTCTAGGAGTCCCTCCAAATGTTCGGCGCGCCGTCTTAGCTCTTGCTCAGTCCCGTGCAGATACAGTGCTATTTCAACGGCGCTGTAGACCTCGGCATCCTCGAATGGCTTCAAGATGTAGCCGAATGGTCTGGTGGCCGTGGCGCGGTCCATCGTGGCTGCATCGCCGCGTGCGGCTACGTAGATGAAAGGTACCGCAAGCACCTCCTTCAGGACGATTGCAGTTTCAATTCCGTTTAATTGTCCTGGAAGGCTAATATCGATGATGACGAGGTCGGGAGGTTTCCCTTCGGCTGTACGTAGCGCATCTTCGCCTGAACAGACAGTATCAACGGTATAGCCCATGTGTCGTATCAGTCGTGCGAGGTCGTGCGCGATAACCGCCTCTTCTTCAACTACCAGAATTGCAGCCATGCTCTAAACGTCCAGATTATGCTGGTTCGTTCCCAACTTAAACAACCTTCGCCTTGAGGACGAAGCTGTGGAGGCACGTAGCCCGTGACACGCGGAGCATCCATCCATCCTTCGCGAGGCGCTAGCATTACTCGCGATGTCCGTGACACTTGGACGACCCGCCTGTAGCCGCCTTTGAACAACAAGGTCGTCGCTATCTGCAGACCTCAGCCGCGAAGCGGTAGGGTGATGCAGAACGTCGAACCTCGGCCGACGTCACTCTCAACGGTAATGGTCCCGCCGTGAGCTTCAATCATGGACTTCACGATGGCTAAGCCGAGCCCCACACCTCGTGATTTTGTGGTGAACAGCGGCTCGAAGAGCTTACTTATGTTTTCCGGCGGTATGCCCGTTCCTGTATCGGCTATGCTTATGGAGGCGCTCTGTCCGTTTTTCTTGGTCATTATGCTCAGGCTGCCGCCGTCCGGCATTGCTTGCAACGCGTTCCCAATAATGTTTGTCAGCGCCCGCTGCATAAGGAACGGATCGATATCGAGATCGCGTAGACCAGGATCAAGCCTCTTCTCGATCGCAACGTTATTGGGTGCTACAACGCGACGAAGGGCATCGTCGACGAGTTGTTTCGTGCTTGTTCGAGTGATTTTCGGGTTCGGCGTCCGAGCAAAGTCGAGCAGATCGGTTACCATGGAGCTCATGTAAGCAACGTGCTCGCCTATCTTGTTCAAGCCGTCGTGGAGCTGCTGTGCCTTAGGGCCCTCACTAGGCGCGAGGCATCCTTCTAGCGAGTCGACCTGTTTTTTCTCGAGGTAAATAGTGTTAAGAATGGCCTGCAAAGGGCTGCGGAGATCGTGTCCGACCATTGCCGCCATTTGCCCGATAGCCGCCAAGCGTTCCGCTCGCTTAAGTTCAGCCGTTTTTTGCTCCACCAGCTCTTCAAGGTGCTCAGAATACTGCGTAAGCTGCTCTTCAAGGTTTTTGCGCTCGATGGCATAGTACATAGCGCGTTCCAGAGTATCTACCGTCGCCGTGCCTTTCACGAGATAATCCTGCGCACCTTCACGCACCGCTTGTACCGCCAATTCCAGATCGTCGAGACCAGTCAGCACGATGATCGGCATGTGCGGAACTGCCGCGCGCATCGTCGCGACGGTGGCGAAGCCCTGGCTATCAGGAAGACCCAGATCGAGGAGCACAACGTCGAAACCCCCCTGGTCGCACCGTTCTATCCCGGCATTGAGACGATTCACTGCGTCAAGCGCGTGCTTTGTCGCGGATGACTTAGTCAGAAGCCGTTTTATGAGGAGCGCATCGCCAGGGTTGTCCTCGACGAGGAGGACGTTAAGCGCTCGATCACGCGCGTACATTCTCAGTCCTCCCGCAGCGGGAGCTTCACAACCGTGAACCAGTACCTCTTCGATACGCCGTATCACATTCATGAATTGTGGCCAGTCAACCGGCTTGGTGATGAAGCTGTTGGCGTGTAATTCGTATGTTTTCATGATGTCCTCGTCAGCTTTGGACGTCGTCAACACGACGACTGGGATGCTCGCAAGCGCTTCGTTGGATTTGATCTTTTTCAGCACCTCGCGACCGTTCACCTTTGGCAGGTTAAGGTCGAGCAAGATCAGATCTGGGCGCGGAGCCTGCCCATATTCCACGTCGTGCAAAAAGGCAAGTGCGGCTTCTCCGTCATTTGCGACGTGCAGGTTATGGAGCACTTTGCCGGACTTGAGAGCGCGTTTGGTCAGAACGACGTCGCCTTGATTGTCCTCCACCAACAAGATTTCTATGTAATTCACACTATTTGGCTCGCTCATACCGTACTATTCCCCCTTTGGAAGCGTAAAGTAAAACGTCGAGCCGTTTGCTGGCTCTGATTCGACCCATATGCGTCCCCCGTGACGTTCAACTATCTTCTTGACGACAGCAAGTCCGATACCCGTTCCCGGGTACTCTTCACGCGCGTGGAGGCGTTGAAATACGGAAAAAATCCGTTCTGCGTATTTCATGTCAATACCGATCCCATTGTCGTGCACCGAAAATTCCCAGCCATCTTTCGTCTGCTCTACGCCTACGTGAATGATCGGAGGAGCAGCGCTCTGAAACTTTATCGCATTGCCTAACAGGTTCTGGAAAAGCTGAATAAGCTGGGACTCGTCGCCGAGCACGGTTGGCAATCGATCGTGCGTAACCACTGCGTGGCTCTCTTCTATCGCAACGTCAAGATTCGCAGTCGCTGCGGAAAGGACGTTATTTAAACTGATTGGCATGAACGGCTCCCCCCGCGTGCCCACACGCGAATACGCCAAAAGGTCATTTACGAGCGTGTGCATTCGTTTTGCGCCTTCGACGGCAAATGCGATGTATTGGTCAGCATCAGCGTCAAGTTTTCCTTTGTAGTCCTCCTCAATTATTTGAATGTAACTCGTTATCATTCGCAGTGGTTCTTGCAGGTCGTGTGACGTGACGTACGCAAACTGTTCTAGTTCAGCGTTAGATCGTTGGAGGTCAGCGAGTGAACTGTCGAGTCGGAACTCCATTTGCTTGCGCTCAGTGACGTCTCGCGCGACTATGAGAAATTCAGCTGGTTGCCCCGAGGCATCTTCAATCGTGGAGATATTTGCTTCTATGTCGACCCTTTCTCCATTTTTCCGGAGCAGTTGCGAGTCAGTGCGGACGGTTTCTTTTTTCCCACGGCTAGGCGCTGTTCTCGCGAGGACAGCTCCGACGAGGAACTTACGTGCATCGGGGATCAGCGAACGAAACTCAGGAGGGAGGAGATCCTCGAACGGCTTTCCTATTATCTCTTCCCGTGATCGCTGGGTGAGACGTAAGACAGCTTCATTGCAATCGGTAACCGTCTCGTCCAACGCCGCGATCACCATTCCGTCTGCCATAGTTGCGAAGGTGATGCGCAGTTTTGCTTCAGATTCTGCGAGTGCCGCCTCCGCTCTCTTGCGCTCGGTGATGTCACTGCTTATTTCTAGAACAGCGGACGCATTGCCCCCCTCATCCTTGATCAGGGTCCAGCTGCTCGTGACCGCGACCGGAACATCATCGCGCGTTACGTTGATCAGCTCTCCTTCCCACAGTCCGCTCTCCATAAGCTTAGGCCACAGCGCTTCGCGCGATTCAGGGAACCTTGTGCGCAGCAGCGCGTTCGCATTTTGACCTTCCGCCTCTTCCTTCGTCCATCCATACAAGCGCTGGGCGCCACGGTTCCAGTACGTTATGGTCCCTTCTGGATCCAAGGTCATGATGGCGTCGCGCGCCGCATCAAACATCGTTGCGTGCTGTCGTAGCTCTTCTTGTACCCCGTGAAGGAGCGACTCCGCTTTCTTGCGCTCGGTAATGTCGAGGATGATACCACGCAGCCCGGCGACAGCATCGTCTTGCCTCGTTAGTGCAGAACGGATTGAAACAAACAACGTGCTTCCGTTTTTCCGCAGTCCGCGGTACTCCACCTGGCCGACATCTTCCCTACTTATCCTCCGATGAAACACCGCGCGTGCCCGCCGCCTATCGGCGGGAGTGATCAGTTGAAATATAGACATCCCCGCTTCAAATTCCTCTTTCGTGTAGCCGAACAGGTCAAAGGCCGTCGCATTCACGAAGTTCATGCGACCAGTTGCGTCTGTTTCATACACAACGACAGGGAGCGCGTCGGTGAGCTCGCGGATGCGTCGTTCGCTCCGTATTAAAGCCGCTTCAGTACGCTTCTGTTCCGTAACGTTCAAGGCGATCCCGCGTATCCCTACCGGAACGCCTTCTCGAACGATCACTGAAGCATGTACAGAGACCGGGAATGTGCTACCATCGCGCCGCAGCCCAGGGACCTCTATCCACTCCGAAGGTTCATCAATTACCGCCTGAGCAATGGATTCGCGTATTTCTTCGTGTTTGTCAGCGGGAACGATATCATAGAGCGTCATCCCTCTTTCGACCTGCTCTTGTGTGTAGCCGAACTCTTTCAGCCCTGCACGGTTGACAAACGTGATATTTCCAGCCATATCCGTTTCAAATATCACCTCAGACAGCGACTCGGTGATCTCACGAATACGGCGATCGCTCTCGTGCGCCTTTGCTTTCATCCCGTGCCTGCGCATCGCCATTTCGATCGCAGCCCTCAGCTCAAGCGCATCAAGCGGCTTGATGAGAAAACCGTCGGGTTCAGCCGTAATTGCCCGCTGCACCGTCGCCTCGTCAGCGTTGGAGGTGATGAAGATGATAGGAATGTCGTGGCGACTCTTGATTTGTTGAGCAACTTCGATCCCGTCCGTCTCTCCCTCTAACCTGACATCCATGAGGATGATGTCGGGTCGTAACTCATCTACGCGCTCGGTCACTTCGTCGGCGCTCGCGGTCAGGACGTCGTAGTTCATCGGCTGCAATTGGTTCTGAATATCCTGCTCTGGATCATCTACAGCGAGTAATATGCGTATCATGACGTGCTTCCCCTTCAAAGTGCGCAGAAGGAAGATATATCTTATCCTGCGTTGCTTCTCTCGCGTCTGTGTTGTAGTCAAGCTAATAAGCTCAGCTGAGTGTAGAGAGGCAAGCAGATACCGTGCCGAATCGAATCAACACAGGTGCGCCGCACGCTGCAGTGAGGTACGTCGCGGAGGAGATAAGGTTCCTACTGCGGGAGACAGGCTGTGACGTCGCTGGTATCGTGTGACGGGAGAAGACGCGATAGCAGGCGGTAACTCGGCTCAGCTAATCTCTTTTCGAATCTTCCTTAACAGCAGGTTCGTTCGTGCGGTACGAGGCTGAGCGTCGCGCGATCACAAAGACTAAATGCTATCGAGGTAATTGCGTAGGCGGTGTAGCCAGTCGTCGGGAGTTAGATACGCGGACATGAAAGAAACCTTAGACGTAGACAAGGTCATACGTCTCGCCGTTTGCTCTGACCAACGAAAAGACATCCTCCTCTTGATGAATGAAGGGATGAAATCGCTTCGCGAGCTGCGGGACGAGCTCAAGCTCTCCTCTCCCGCGATCGTACACGCGTTGCGAGAGCTTGAAACGAGTCATATCATTCGACAAGATACAAACAGAAACTACATGTTGACCCCCGTCGGCAGGAGCGCTGCACGCAAAGTCATCGATTTTCAAGGTGCAATGGCGGTGCTAATGAGGGATGAAGCATTCTGGTTCGAGCACGACATGGGTGGGATCCCCGATCATCTATTTGACAAGATCGGGTCGTTACGCGACGCTACACTCATCGCAGGCACCCCCACTGATATTTTTAAAGCTTTGCGCCATTTTGTCGAGCTGTTTCGAGACAGTAAAGTCGTAAAACTGGTTTCCCCGTTCTACATTCAGGAGGTTGGCGAACTCGTGCTTGAGCAGTTTTCTCGCCAACAACACGTGGCGCTCGTGCTCACCGATGAAGTATCGAACCATTTGATTGACGAGATCGGTCGTGAACGTTTGAGCAAGGCACGCAGCGAGAACCTTGAGCTTTATGAGACCAGAGACAATCCCAAACTTGTCCTGGTCGTCGCTGACGCGTTCATGGCGCTTGCGCTCTATCGTTTAGACGGTGCATTTGATTATTCGTATACGTTAACAAGCCAAAATACAGAGGCGATTGCGTGGGGGCAAGAATTGTTTGAGTATCATGTCGCATTATCAGAGAGCGTGGTCCTGTAGGAGCGGACACTCCCGAAACGGTACCCAGGCAAGGCAGAACGAGGAGGCGAACTCGTGGGAAAACTGACCATATTGGTAGTCGACGATGACCGAGAGATACTGACCGGTTTTATGCACATCTTAAGTGAGCACGGGTACGACGTGGAAACTGCAGAAACCGGTCACGAGGCGATTGAGAAATGCACAAGTGGCTCGCACGATCTTGCGCTTTTGGATATCAAGCTCCCCGATATGGATGGCACGCAACTGCTCGAGCAATTGCGGGAAATCGACCCCAAGATGAGAACGATCATGGTCACAGGCTACGCCAGTTTGGACGGCGCCCTGAGGTCTCTGATTTTGCAAGCGAACGCCTACATTTTAAAACCAGTCGATCCTGACGAGCTTTTGAAGGTTGTGCGGGCAACCCTAAATGAGTGACGAATGTTTCGGCTCGCACACCGCCGCGCTATCTCATTTCCATCGGATTTTTGGTCGCGCTTGCCGGATCTTTTCTGCTTTTGAGCGTTAGGCTTGGACACACAGAGCGAGGGCGTCTTTCCGGGGACGATCCTAATCAGCGTCGTAGTAAGTCTTATTAAGACCTGCGTGGCTCAGTTTACGACGTAGAAGGCATCGTCACGCTCTGCTGCCGCTTTGGCGCAGTTAGGCATCCTAAGACGCAGACGTTCTTGTGAGGAAGCACGTTGCATACCGAGGTTAGTAGGAGCAGAAAAGCGATCTTTTGGGCGATCGCGAGGCGTCGCTTGACTGTTGGACAGGAGGTGACGCGTGCTCGCCCTCACCATTAACATCTTTGAGACGCTCAGCAACTTCGTCATCGCCGTCATTGAACAGCTCGGCTATGGAGGTGTTTTCGTCGGAATGACGCTTGAGAGATACCGGCTTGCCGCTTCCGAGCGAGATCATCATGGCCTTCGCCGGGTACGTCGTCTGGGAAGGGCAACTTACCCTTCTTGGCATCACCCTTGCCGGTACGCTCGGCTGCCTAACTGGCTCCCTCATCGCCTACGGAATCGGGGCGTACGGCGGCAGGCCGTTGCTTGAACGCTATGGCAAATACGTGCTCATACGCAAGAGTGAGCTTGACCGTGGTGAGCAATGGTTTGGAAAGCACGGGGAAAGTGCCGTCTTCATCAGCAGGCTGCTTCCCGTCGTCCGCACGTATATCTCATTTCCTGCCGGCATCGTCCGGATGGACCTGAGGAAATTCTCCATTTATACCTTCCTGGGGTCGCTTCCGTTCTGCTTTGGCTTCGCGTACGCGGGTGTCGCGCTCGGGCCTCACTGGCACAGTATCACGGGATTATTCAGGTACTTCAATATCGTGGTCATCGTGGGGCTTGTGGTGCTTGTCGGGTACCTCATCTACCGCAGAGCGTGGGTCATGGAACGGTTGGGTGACAGAGGCAACCAATAAGAGATTCGGGTAGGAGCGGCGCTCGCGTGGAAGTGCCGGATCGGCCTACAACATCATTGCCGACGTCACGCCACGCGCGATAAGGAAGATGCCAACAAGGAAGAACACGACGGCAATCACTTGGCTGCCGTGTTTCTTCAAGAAACGGATTATGGGATCGAAGATGCGGTCAAAATTTCGCGGCGTTACGGCATAAATGGCGAGTGGCCCCCAACACCAGCACAGCGCTATGGCCATTACCAGGAAAAAGGCGATTGCTTTGTCGTGAACGGATAGCACGACGACACCGATATCCTTGCTTGCGGCGAGAGCCGGAAGCGATGAGAAGATGTTGCCGAAGCCGAAGACGATGCCCATAGAAACCAATGCTCCTGAACCCATTGCCGTCGCGTCAAACGTTTTTGATTCCTGTTTCTTGAGGAGCGAACGAGCGCTTGCGTAGAGGAGGAGGAGACCGAGGATGAAGTCGATCGTCACCGTCGTCAACGACGGCTTGCCACCGGTCGTGGTCAGGCTTCCGAGGGCAAGAAAAACAAGGCATATCAGCGAAAATACGACACAGTACGTAGCGACAAAGATCACGCCTTTTTTGAGCCGGTGTTCAGCTGAGCTCAGCACTGTCATGACGGTTATGATCGCCAAAGGGCTTATCATGGCCGCGATGGCAAGCGGAATCACGACAGCGAGAAGTTGAGGTAGGGTGGCCATTGTGCTCACTTGCGCGTCAGAGCGTAGCCATTTAAGCGCCACAAACTTAATGGTTCCGATTTTGCTCCAAACTCTGAGGGCGCGAAACAAGAAGATTTCCTTAGCTCGGTGGAAGTGCCATTTTATCCATTCACACCTAAGCACGTTCGCTGAGGAGTGGGGAGACGAGATCAGGGAACGAGTCGAGTCGCGGCCCGCGGACAAGCGCATTTTGACGGCTTTAGTTTGGATATTATGGATTGTCTCAGCGTCGTTCTCATTTTGCTCACGGCGCCCTCCGCCCTTGCGGTCTTCTAGTGACGCCTTGTGACGGAATTCGTCGACGTCACCACACGAGCGTTCAGCCCCGGTTTTTCCGCCGCAAATATCTAAAAAGCGCGCACGAGTGGAAACGATTAAGTGTGGTTATTTCGTGTGTCTCACATTGAAACACATAACCAGGGAGTATGAAAATGAAAAAGACTGTAATGGCGAGTTTGATTGTCGTGGTCTCACTCGCATTTGCGGTCGTTTGCGCAGGGTGCACATCGTCTACATCGCCAAGCCCAAGCCCGGGCTCAACGACGACTGTCGCGGGTAACGGGACGGCGCTTGGTAACGCAACCGACATCAACGTCATGCAGGGGCAGAACTTCACGATGCAGCTGCAATCGAATCCATCGACCGGCTACCACTGGGAGCCGACCTATGACAACTCAACCATTACGTTAGTCAATCGCGCCTACATCACCGGCAGCACGCCAGTGCCTCGCCCGGGGCAGACGTGTTCACCTTCCAAGGAACTAAGACGGGAACCAGTGTCGTCACGTTCAACTACATAAGCCCGGCGAATGAAACAACAAACAGCGTCAACTACACGATAACGTGTACAACGCACAAGATCTCAACCGGGAACGCGGTGCTCGTCTCAAAGGGCCAGAACTTTACGATCCAGCAGCTATCGAATCCATCGACGGGCTACCACTGGGAGCTGGAATACACCAACGCTACCCTTAGGTTGGTCAATGAGACGTTTGCGAGCGACGTTGGTGCCTCGAACACATCAGTTGTTGGGGCGGGCGGCACCGAGCGATACACCTTCCGAGCAACTCAGACGGGAACCGGTAGCATCGTGTTGAGCAACGTAAGCCCGGCGGACCTAACCGTAAACACCGTTCCTTATTCGGTGCTCGTCACGTCGTAAGGGCGATAGCCCTTCTCTTTATTTTTTAATTCCTAAGGCGCAAACATTGCAAACGCAAGTTGTGTCAGCCTAACGCTGGTTGGCACGGCCCTCTTCACCTTCTTTCTCCGGCAGTGCTCCGCTTCGAGTAGCGCCGGCTCCACCTTGTAATGAGGCTTTTTGTTAATGTCGCTTAGGTTTGAAGTGTTTAGAGAAGGCGCAACCATTCTCTCCATTAATAGCTCTTTTCTTGCCATTGGCTAGGCTCCGACAGCAGGGCCTTCCGCTGCGCAATTTACCACGTCTTTTCCGTGCGACGTCAGGCACCGCGGCGGACGTCTCGTCAGCGGTTCGCAGCGAAGGAATTAAGTAGTCGGCGCGTGATAAGGCGCAAAACGAGGTAGAGGCCGTGACGCGTAATGTTATATCAGGCGAGCCTATGCAGACGGTAGCTGTCGTCATCCCCACGTTAAACGAGGCACGTTCAATCGGCAAGGTAATTGACGGCGCGCCGGTTGCCCGCCTCTTGGAGAACGGGTTTGAAACTACCGTGTACGTGGCTGACGGACGGTCCACCGATGATACC
Source organism: Methanobacteriota archaeon (assembly GCA_963720465.1). GTDB lineage: Archaea > Halobacteriota > Bog-38 > Methanoflorentales > Methanoflorentaceae > Methanoflorens. Next base: position 1,232,051 of record OY970393.1, on the reverse strand, counting down.
AGGGAGATCGCTGTCGAAAAGGGTGCCCGTGTCATACTCGCAGACGGGAGAGGAAAGGGTTCGGCCATTCAAACGGCATTTGAGTCCATTCATGCTGATTACGCCATCATGGTTGACGGAGACAATACATATCCGATCGAGATGGCACCAGAGATGATACGCCTGCTCAAGACACACGACGTAATCATAGGATCGCGGCTTAAGGGTACCATAGCGCCGGGAGCTATGCCCAGGCTGAACGTCGTTGGGAACACCCTTCTCTCGCTCCTCGCGCGGGTGATGTATGGTGTGCCCATCAGCGACGTGTGCACGGGCTTATGGGCTTACCGAAGCGACGCGATTCGGTGCATGAATCTTTCGGCCATCGGCTTTGAAATTGAAGCTGACATGTTCGCCGAATGCGTGAGGAAAGGCTTGCGCATCGCGGAAATCCCGATCACGTACCGCGCCCGCGTCGATCAACCGAAGCTGTCGTCACTGAGAGACGGCATCAGAATCGGTCTGTTTTTGTGTAAGCGACGTTTGCAATTGGCACAGGGGAACAGCGGCCCCCAAGCGGAAAGAGTCTGAAAGCGCCCATTTGTACGGGTCGCCGGAGATCCGTAAACCGGCGCGATGCGCGATGACAAAAAACCGCACCAAAAGCGCACCGAAAGTTAACCACTTTGTGCTTTGAAAAGGGCTCGCAATCATGTGTAATCGGTTCAGCACGAGGTCTCGAACGCGACTCTCTCGCCTTTTTGCGCTCCGCTCCCACGCAGCATCTTTTATTATTAATATATTTTTATAAATTAATAGAAATTTTAATATTGGTCGTTCGTCGAGGGGCTTTAAACTACGCGGCACGGGTCGCAGTCTTGGCGCGCACAACCGCTCCTGCGATGTAGCGTTAACGCTATTTAGGATGTGTACGCCGCAATACGGCGGATAATGCGATACTTTTGCGCTGCATCCGAAAGCTTCGTATGCGGTGGCAGATACACGACATGAACGATAGGGAGCGGTGGTCCGAAAATTCGACGCCGCATCGTGATGACCATGTGGCGCACCATTCGCTCCCCGGAGCAAGTTATGAAAGAGACGCAAAAACGTCGATCGTCGTGTGAGAGGACTATCTAGGCCGCGACCTCGAGACCTCAATCGACTGTCCAGAACTGTCGTGTTGATGTCGCTGAGACTCGATGGCAGCTCAGCACCACAAAGCTGATCACGAAACGAGTCGAACACGCACGGAAGAACTGAGTGCCCACTGCTCGGAGGAGCTCAAGATGTATATGAACACCATTCTAACGGACGTCATTAGACGACAAGCATGCGTCGATAGCGACGCTGCATCCCGCATCACTAGGCCCAGTGTTGGATGTGACTCTCCCCCGTGGCGCAACGACGTGATGTACTCCGGTGCAGACAATGAACGGAGCGTGCCATGAAGGATACAGAGACGAAGCTCAGGAGCTTCAAACTGCGTGCGCAGGGAGAATCACTTGCGACGATCGCAGACAAGGTCGGCGTGCAGAGACAGACGGTGGCGAATTGGCTGAAGGAGCATGTCGAGGAAGTCGAAAACCTCAAGGCGATGGAACTCGACGCCTTGCGCGAGGCGTACTGGACGACGACGCAAGCACGTATCGAACGCCTGAGCGCGAGGCTCAAGCACATCACGGCGGAGCTCGACAAACGTGATTTTTCCGATGTCACGACGCCGAAGCTCGTGGAGCTGGAGCTGAAGACACGCGCTGAGCTTGCCCGAGAGTTTGCCGGGCCCCGCATCCGAAGCGAGAGCGAGCTTAAGGATGCGAAGGCCACAAGAAGGATGACCCTCATACCCGGACTGCAGCACGATGGCGATACCGAGCTGTTGCTTGAGCCCGAAGAAAGCGGCAACGGGCGAAAACGATCACGCCACGCTGATTAAACAGGGGCAGATATTATTGGTGCTTATTGTCGGGACATCCGCGCTTCGCAAAAAAGGAGATCCGGAGCGCGAGTCGATCGTCGTGCCCTATCTAATGTTGTGTTTCTAACGCGATATTCACCGCCTTTCGCGGCAGCGGAACCGCATCGCTTAAGTAATTGAAATTGTCTCTATTAAGTACTTTCTAACGAATTGGGCAATTTGACGCTACTGAACTGAGCAACGGACAATCAAATCAGGCATGATAAAAGGGGGGATCGCTAGTGCCCACGGGGGTGCTAGACGGCGAGGCGATGGAGTCAGTAGCAGTTATCATTCCAACGTTAAACGAGGAGCGCTCGATCGGTAAAGTCATCGACGGGGTGCCTGTTACCGACCTCTGGCAGAACGGGTTAAAAACTTCCGTGTACGTGATCGACGGGCAATCCACTGATAACACACGGAAGATCGTCGTCGACAAGGGTGCCCAACTCATACTCGAAGGGCGGCCGGGGAAGGGTCAGGCCATTCAAACGGCGTTTAAGTTCATCAACGCCGACTACGCCATCATGGTTGACGGGGACGATACGTACCCGATCGAAATGGCGACGGAGATGACACGCCTGCTCAAGACATATGACGTTGTCATCGGATCACGGCTGAAAGGCACCATCGAGCCGGGGGCCATGACCAGACTCAACGTTGTGGGGAACACCCTGCTCTCGCTCCTTGCGCGGGCGCTGTTTGGCGTGCACATCAGCGACGTGTGCACGGGGTTCTGGGGCTACCGAAGCGACGCGGTTCGACGCTTGGAGCTCGCAGCCAACGGCTTTGAAATTGAAGCCGATATGTTCGCTGAGTGCGTGAGGAAAGGCTTGCGCATCGCAGAAATCCCGATCACCTACCGCGCCCGTGTGGATCAACCGAAGCTGTCGTCACTGAGAGACGGCATCAAAATCGGGCTTTTTTTGTGCAAGCGACGTTTGAACCAGGCGCTTGGTCCCTGGTAGCAGTGCTGCCTATGACCGAAACGTTTTTGTAGGGGTGGTCATCGCCGTGGTTTTGGTTGGGCTGAGGAGACCTGTTGGCGCACGGGAGATGAATAACATCGCAAGGTTTCAGCTGAACAGCATACGGCGGTATCCGGATAACTCTTGGCTCTCGGGTCCATTCTTATATAAGGAAACTATTGATAAATTGTAGCAACTTTTAAATACTTTGATAATAGTTAAGATTCGATGCACCAGCGCGGAGAAACGTCTTCGCAGCTGAGGCGATAATTCAAGGGAGGATGGTAAGAGGTGCGCCGAATGGTCTTGTATGTGAAGCCCTCGCAGGAACCTTTTTTTGAGCCCGTATCCCCGTCAACTGCATCGATGGGTGAGCGGGAGGTTGCAAGACTGCGAAATCTCACGTGCAGCGGCGCGACAATGGCGTTTGAAAGCAATGGGTAGCTAGGACGATTGACGGACAATTAAGAGGTTTTTCTATGGAAGATGAGGAAGAACGAGCGGAGGCTCTCTTAAGAGAAACGCTGGCGTACATTGACGCGTTGGACGCGAATATAAAGGCGCATGCACGTGCGCGTGGCAAGGTATCTGCTGCGCTGTCAACGATTTGGGGTGGCGCGTGAGCGCGCCTAGGACAGAAACTGAGTAAAAAGAGGTGATTGGATGCCAGACATGGACCACAATGTTTTTTGTAACTATGAGGTCGCAGAAGTCCTCACCCGGCTCATAGACGACTTACCGGGAACGACGTGCGTGAGCATGCGGCGCGAAATATCTTTGGCAGAGTTTCGAGCGTTCTTAGACTGGTATCTGGAGGAAGTTTAAGAATAGAAATAACGAACTGAACGCACTGGTTGAACGAGAGACGAGCTTCCGAAGAGCGATTGGCCACATGTTGTAGGGGTTCGACGAGCGCATAACCCATTGGCGTGACCAATCCGAGCGCTTGCAGTCACGGTGAAGCGTTTGAAGCCACCATCGCTGCTCAGAAGCAGCGCGCGACGTGTGATGTCGATGCTCGGTCCAAAGTTTCAAGTGAAGAATAAAGAGCTGAGGAATAATTTGAATACGACCTGAGCTTGAAACGGCTATTATCTAAACGGTATGTCGTAATATCCTCTTTTTTGCGTGTTTGCCGCTTATTTTCTATTTCCTTTATCACATCTTCCTAGCTTCATGCATAGGCGACGAAGCGTGCTTCTGCTGACACCCAGCCGAGCACCTCTTAGGGACCCTGTTCACCTAGAGAGAACGCACTGAAGTGCAGCGGCAGAAGGGGGCCCGCATCAGAGTGTTGCTTGCGCCTGCTTCGTATACCTCGGGTTAAAAAGTACTGCGACGACGTGAGGGTTCCAGTGGTGGTACACTCCAGGGTCGGGCCTGAAAAGCTTCTGCTAGTGCAGGGGCACGTCATTGATTAATTGCGTCCAACGGTTTGGGATTAATGCAGGCGTTGATAGACCTCCACGTCAGGCGTGAAGCTGCACCCGCGCGAACGGCTCGGTGGCGGTTCAGGTCGATGACATCACAATGGGTGGGGTAGCTCCGGTGTACGCTATCTGCATTGGCTGTGCCGCTGACGGCACCGAAAAGAGCACGTATACATCGCTCGTGAAGGCCTTGCCCAGTTCACGGTTTCCAAGTGCGTTCACGCTGCATCCAGTGTTGCATACGGCGTAGTTCGGATAGTAGGCTGTGCCGTCTCGTGCGATCAACACGAACTCTCCGTAGTCAAAGGGAATTTTCGTGTGGTGCACGTTCGTGACGGTGACGTTGGCGACGAGATAGCGGCTCGCAGGAGGGGGGGTCAACGAGAAGAAATACACGCCGGCTACGTTTGATTCATTGTTAAACTCGGTCCACACGCTCGCAGTCGCAGGATTTGACGCATCGCTGATGCTGTTTAACCGCAGCGCGATCGTCCCGTCGCTCGCGGTCTCGCCCAACGATGCGCGCACCGCCGAAGCCGGCACGGCATACGTGACGTTGGTAGGCGCAGCCAAAAGAAAATCTGCGCTCGCAGCGAGCGCGACGACGACGAGAAGAACGATGAGTGCCAGTGCCGCGCCTTGTTTCGCGTTCACGAGATCCCCTACATGTACACGACGCTCACGTGCGCATCGCCTGTAAACACCTGGTTCGAGCCAACGTTTTCAGCGTGGACCATCGTCGCACCGGCCGGAAGCTGGACGCTGACATTCAGGACGTAGCTGGTGATACCCGCTTGTTTTTGGATGTACAGGTCGTAGTGGTGCGCTATCCCGCTTGCGGAGACCACGTTTGGCTGCGTATACGTGTATGTCACGCTCTGGGTCGTGTGGGCAGACACATTAAGGCTCGACGAAAGAGCGGTGAAGCCGTCCCCGTACGTCACCTCAGGGCCCTTGAACGCGGACGTGGTGTTCTGCACCGAGATGAGCTCAGCGTTAGGCGGGACGAGGGCGGTGGAGAACACGCCATAGCCCCACCAACACCCGTTTGCGTACGTGAGCGTCAGCGTGGAGACGGCCGAGCCGTCAGAAAAGAGTTGCACGTTGTAGTCGATCGTCCGGTTCACGCTGAAATCTGCCTTTCCCGCGGCTAAATTCATGTCGACCACGGAGATGGAGTCCGCTCCTGACGGCGCGCTCTCGCTGCCGGTGCTTCGGAACCAGAATCCCTGACTGGGATAGATGAGCACGTGTCCTTCGTTTTCCAACGTTTGCAACGTGGTGTACAGCGCCAGTTTCTGTGGAACGCTCGAATCACGGATGAGCCCGGCGAGGTCGAACGTAAGCGCCGACATTAATCCGGGCGTCGAGTTCCAAAAAGGCCCTGCATCGAATTGTAGGCGAGTAGCCACGTTCCTGCTCGTTATGACGTCGCCGGATACCGTGACGGGGCCCGTTATGTTCATGATTGCTTCAACCGCCGTGAAGTCAACGGCTACAACGCCGTCGACCTTGTGTTGCGTCACGTTGTAGAAATCCGACTCCAGCTTGGGAGCGAATGAAGCGAAATTGTACTGCACATTTGAATCAGATAGGTTAGCGGCGTTAACGCCGAAGAAGTTCGTAAAGCTCGCTGGTCCGTCTAGTTGGACGACCGCCTGCAGCTCAGGCGAGCCGCCGTAATAGTACTGCAGGCTCGCAATATTTCCGTCATGCATGGTAACCAGTCCCATAACCGACATTAACCCGCCCGTACCGCGGATTTCATCGTTGTCCTGCAAGATGAGCAGGTACGTCTTGTTACCGAAGAAGCCCGCAACGCTCAGGCCGTCCGCTATCGGAAAGACAAGTGCTACCACCACGAGCACAATGGCAGCGAGCGCGACGTATCGGACGACACGGGATCTATCAGGATCGGCCATTGTGGTTCACGCTATGCTCGCTCCCTTATTATAACGTTAACTTGGCAACCCCGTTGCGCCGGACTCTCGTCATGGGTTTAAACGGTGCTCGACAGTGTGCGCCGATGCATCCGATAAGCGAGCGACCCTACCCGACGCTGTCTCGTTTTCGTCGCTTTAGGACGTGTTCTGTAACCAGTGCGTACGACGGGGGCAACAGCGGAGCACGCACACGCGCCTGCGTTGGCATCGTGCAGGCCAAAGGCAGCACGAAACAAAAATCGTGGTGCGGGCGTCCCACATCTGCACGCGCGAATCAATAAAGGCTCGTTGCTCGAGCAGGCGGCGCTGGGCGCACAGGAGCACTGGTATGGCCAGGCGGCAAGGCACCGTCCACGCACTAAACAACGACGTGGATACCTGAGACGGTTGAAATCGTTTATATCAACAAAAGCGCAGCACTACGTCGGTGTTCGGTTCAGTGAGATGGCGCCTTGCGAGTGCTTTCCACCCGATGAGATCCCGTCTTCGCCGCATTGTTATTTTATAGCAACATGTGCATTTCTTAGCAATATGATATAAGAGCGGGCAAAATATATATATATCAGCTCGAGGAATTGTAAGCACCCAAAGCCAAGGAAGTTCAGTACTTCTGGAAACTTGCGTGAAGGCACGCCGACGACAGATATAGTAGTAAGCGAATGATTGAATGGGCTTGATCCCGACGGGAAACATCAAGCGCTTAAGACAGGAGAAAAGAATATGAGAAAAGTACTCATCCCGGTATTGGCGCTATTCGCAGTACTTTCACTGTTCGCGGCGATAAACGTGTCAGCGCAGTGCTCGGCTACAAATGCCGCTACAACCGCGGCTACAACCTCGAGCTGCGCAGCAACGACATGCGCTCAGTGCACGAGCTGTAAGACCTCAACGTGCTGCAGCTGTCCGGGCACCATGACGTGTCCGACTGCGAGTGCGGCCGCACCCTGCCCGACCACACCGTGCACGGCAGTGGCATGCTGCGTCGTGACGTCCGCTCATCCGGTTCAATACAGTTCCGTTCGTCCGGTTCAACAGATCTGGGACCCATACCTACACCGATACATTTGAGCTTGTCTATCTGAGGACTGCCGAAGAGCGAAGTGAGGTACTGTCGGGTTGGTCGCAATTCGACTGCTGACCCACTCCGCATCCTTGGTGAATTCTTAAGAGCTGTGCGATCATGCTGGTCTTTGATCGGCGGCTCAGTTGCCGCATTGTCATCAGCAACTCGGACGCGATTCGGTGTTCGATAAATTTTTGATTTTTGTAGCTTAGCAGACAATTGGATAAACCACGGTTTGTAAGCCGTGTTTCGTTTGCAAATGCTTCTACAGGCCTTTTTTGGCGTTCACGGCTTTTTTGAGCGCTGTATCTACGCGAGGATCTAGATCGCTTTCTAGGAGAACCGGGCTTCGGTGCTTATGACGTTTTTTTGAGCTGTCTGTAGCTCCTTGCGTGCTGCGCACGCGAATAGTTCGTATAGCTACTTTTGCCAGATCACTAGTTGGGCTAAGCGGCGTTGCTGCAGGCCGGTAATAATGAGGGCATGCCTACGACTAAAAGTGAACAGCCGCCCTCCACGAGACAAAGACATTCGGGCGGAGGATCGACAATCAGTCACCTGGCTTCTTTTGCATTTCAGGAAAAGTTGAGCCTTTGACACTAGGTCTTAGGCTAGGAGACGGACCTTGAGGTAAGTACGTAGCAAGAAGCAGGACTTGACAAATTACCCTTGGTTCTGCTGTTTTTAACACGAATTTAAATTATTAACAAATAGTAGCAACTTTTAAATACTTTAGCAATACTTAAGATTTGACGCACTAATGCGGAGAAACGTCTTCGCAGCGGTGGCCCAAACGTAAACAAGCACGCAGAGCTTGACGCTGCTGAAGTGAGCAACCGACGAGCAAATCGGCGTGATCAAGGGGGGAAATCGCAGATGCCACGGACGATACCGCACGATCAGCGAACAGACGAGTTAATGGAGACCTTAGCAGTCGTCATTCCGACGTTGAACGAGGAACGCTCAATCGGCACGGTCATCGACGACGTACCCGTTGCCGACCTCTCGAAGAGGGGGCTCGAAACTGCGGTGTACGTGATCGACGGCCAATCCACCGATAACACGAGGGAGATCGCTGTCGAAAAGGGTGCGACAATCATACTCGAAGAGCGGAGGGGAAAGGGATCAGCCATTCAAACGGCGTTTAAATCTATTGATGCCGACTACGCGATTATGGTTGACGGGGACGATACGTACCCGATCGATTTGGCGACGGAGATTACGTGCCTGCTCAAGAGATACGACGTTGTCATCGGATCCCGGCTCAAAGGCACCATTGAGCCGGGAGCCATGACCACACTGAACGTCGTGGGGAACAAACTCCTCACGCTTCTCGCTCGGCTGCTTTTCAATGTGCAGATTAGCGACGTCTGCAGTGGGCTATGGGGCTATCGAGGCCAAGCAATAAGAGGCTTAGAGCTCTCTGCTGAGGGGTTTGCAATTGAAGTAGACATGCTTGCCGAATGTACGCGCAACGGGTTTCATATAGCGGAAATCCCCATCAATTACCGTGCACGACGAGAAAATCCGGCTAAGCTGTCGTCTGTCAGAGACGGGTTGCGGATCGGTATGTTTTTGATTAAGAAATATTTGAGCCAGAAAAGAGCCCGAAACATCCGATTCAGCGCAAATAACATCCAGCACTAATACCGTATGAATAGCAGGTATTTTTGGAGCACGGGTCGTTAGTATGCGTGATAGTAAAACATTTCCTCTTTCTTGGGGCGTACACCGAGCAGGGCAGTCGTCTGTCCAGGGCTTTCTGTCCTACGAGGCAGGAGTCTGTATGAGGCCTTTCTTATACGCACTGTGTCCAATCTGTCCTAAGTCATTATAAGTGCTGAACATGAGGCGGATGAGGGTAGACTCGGCCAGTGATAAGCTAAGCCTTTTTTTCACATAACGCGCCATCCCAATGCGGCTAAAAGAGAAGATTTAAGGTACTCTCCCGCAGTTGCTCTCTCTCGTGATTTATCTTTCCGTCAAGCTGGTGGATACGCAAATGGAGCAGCAAAAGGATTGCAAGTCCTGCGGAGCGGCTAATCTCACCAGTACCTCATTTTGCACAAAATGCGGTAAGGCGTTTGCCAGCGCGTCAGCATCGCCGCTGCCCCCACCGTCGGCTGCCAAAGAAAAAAGGAGTCCTGTGTGGCTCCGAATACTCGAGATCAGCGCAGGTCTTATCGTCCTTATCTTGGGCATTGCTGCCTTCTACCCAGGGGTGGAATGGGGTTGGACACATTTCATCGCATTCTTAGCAATCGCGCTAATTATCCTTGAAATTGCGTATATCATACGAATATTTGCAAAAGGCATTTCGGGACTGCGGCGGCTCAACGTGATTCTGTCAGTGCTAGCGACCCTAATCGCCGTCTGGGTACTCGCCCTGTCTTTCTATGTGTCTTTCTACGGATTTTTTTTGCCCGTAACCGACCTGTTAGCCTTAGGAGTGGTCGTTGCCGGAATCGCAAGCGCAGCACGCGGCACGGTGGGCGACACGATCGTGGGCATCTTCGGCATTTTCGTGGGCATCTTCGTGTTAATATTCTTAAAAATCGCGAGTATCCTCGCCATTTTCATATACGTTGCTCTGTTAGTATCTTCAAATCTCACCTATCCAGTCAACGTCGCGGCACTGGTTACGCTGTCCTTGATGATCTTCGCGTTGGAGCCGATAATTTCCGGGATAATGGGAAGATGGATCTGATTCATTCGTCTAGGGACTGAGGTTGGCTTGGTATCGCAATAGCAGCTTCTTTGAGATGGGGTGGCGTTTGTGTTTCTGACCGGACGCGGAACAACACACGCGCTTAACACAGTCGAGCTGATTCTCTTCTATCAAAGCTCAAACATCAAATTAAAGCTCCAAGAACCCTTCTTTGCAAAAGCGGCTAGGCAAAGCCCTAGTGCCTGCGCTAGGTTGGCGTTAACACCGAGACCATTCGACCATTCTCACGTCAGCAGGTCTCCAAGATCCCTCACGATGAGCGACGGGAACTCGTTCTCGTTCAGTTCGTCAATCCGTTCGCGCGTGGTCTCCCCGCTTAGTACGCAGATAAAATCGCATCCCACATTATGCGCCATCAGCCTGTCGGTGTACAGCCGGTCGCCGACGACAACCATCTCGCTTGGGCTGTACTCAGCGGTCACGCGCTCCAGCAAAAGCGGGTTAGGCTTACCAAACACCGCGTCAGGTGTTCGGCCGGTGGCCTGCTCGAGCACCGACAAAATACAGCCGCTGTCGGGCACGAAACCCTGCTCGGTGGGACATACGAGATCGCCGTGCGTCGCGAGAAACGTCAAACGAGGATTCTGTTGCAGCAGCAGCGCGGCGTCGCGTAGCTTGTCGTACGTGAGCTCCGTATCGTAGGCCACAATGACCGCGTCACACGCCTCCGGATCGGCGGTTAGCTCGAGCGCCGGAAGCGCCTTCCGTAGGTGCGCGGTGACGCTGGCGTTCGCGAGCAAGCACACGTGCGTCAACGCGCGCTCGTCCAGGTACCGGATAAGGGGCGCAAGCGGCGTGACGATATGCTCCGTATTAGTGGGTATCCCCAGCGCGCTGAGTCGCTTCCGATACTCCTCGGGAAGCTTCGAGGTATTATTCGTCACAAAATAGAACACACGATCGTCCACATTCCGGGTGATGAACTCAACGGTGCCGCGGATCGGCCGGTTCCCCACGTACACGGTCCCGTCCAAGTCACAGACGAAACACCGCTTGCTCGGCAATGAAAAACGACTGAATCGTTTATCGGCCGTCTGCACGTCCTCCACAGTCCGCAGCGCGGCCCACTTCGTTCCCGCGATGTCGATGAGCGTCAGCCGCGCGCGGTGAATCAGATCGCCAAGTGCTGTGACCATCGGCGCGTCTCTTTTTTCAGCAGTGCACTCAGCGACGATGTCGCTCAGCACGGCGCGAGCGTATTCGTCAAGCTTACACAAGCCAGTTGCGACGGCGGTGGCCTCGTTTTTTGGAATATGGGTACCGACGACCACGACGTTTCCGTCCTCGGCGATGACCTTGGTCGACGCAGCCCCGTAACGGCTGCTATCCACGACGATGGCGCTCCCAGAGACGCGTGACACGCGCTCGATTGTCTCGTCTTCATACACGCACGCTCCACTGCTTATGAAGAATCCGTCATCGGCGGTGTGAGGTTCTGCGTCTCGTAAGGCGAGGTCCAGCGAGTACAGGGCGCCCGCGGAACGATAGTTGGGGTTCCTCACGAGGCGTATGTCGGGGTGCTCACGCATCAGGTAGCGCCTGATCTGGCCGTGCTGATAACCAGAGACGACCGATATGGAAGCCGTTTCGACGCCCGCACGATTGTACCTCCGTATCTGGTGTTCGAGCAAGGGAATCCCATTAATCTTGATCAGCGTGCTCGGTTTCCCTAGGTTCAGGGGGCGCAGCTCCGTGTTATCGTTGGCGGCGAGTATGATGGCCTTCACGCACTCACTCCTACACGTCTTCTGGCTGGTGTGCGACTAACATCAACGCGCTTTTGGGTTATAACCATAAACGACCTCTGCGCTCGCGCCATTGCCGTGAGGCACGGTTTGCGCGTGCTGCTGGCGCCTCAGCCGGCGTTTAGTTGAGCACACGACGAGACCGCTGCGGCGGCACGCGGCGTGAGAAAGCGTGTAAGAGAAAGTAACCCCGTCGCGAAACTTATAATTGAGTACTTCGAGCCGCTCTTTTGACCGCCGTTTCTTAGCACTCATCGACTGAAACAGCGCCGATAAGCGACGTCACCGGTACGTTCTCAAAAAAAACGTATTACTCATTCCGGTCTCAGCGTTTAGCCTTTGAGAGGAGCTCCCTCAAACAGTCCTCTTGAGTCTGGATCTTTCCCCGCTCCGCGCTTAGATGGGCGCGGAACTCCTCGAAATCTGTGTGAGTCTGCTTGCTCACAGAAATAGAAGCCCTGTCATTGCGCTTCATAGCTACCCCCCTGCTCTATCAGTGTGTTCTTTCATTCGGTTCATACGAGAAGTATAAATCATAAGCATTATATGCCTTTAGGTCGCAGCCTTAAGCTACCTGAGCCGGACAACCGGCGTATGGGATCGAGGCAGGCATAATGAACGATACGCTCCAGCAGAGCTTTAGAGGCATCACAGTAAGAAAACGGCTTAGCATCGCTCTTACTGTGACACTGAGCCAAATACACCAACGTTTATTGGACTGCGTTTCTGAGTTGGTGTTTATAGCGCTTCTCGCCGCAGACGGGTTGTTTCAGAGGTTGCGTGGGCTGCCACCGAGCATCGACGAATTATAAGGAGTGGGTGGCTCATCCAAGCGAAACACGACGATAGATAGAGAGAGCCGCGTTGATAATGGCTGCTTCACGCTGTTTGGCAACGTGTGGAAGTTGAGTGCGACTTTGGCAATGGTGCGGCCCTATCAGAACGCGAAATGGCAGTCCTGCGAGGAGGTAAACGCGTGAACAAGAAATTAACATCACTTATGCTGGGTGCCCTGCTCATTTGCACCGTTTTTGGAACCTCACAGGCGTACGTAACAATTGGTGCAGGTGCAGTAGCCCCCCTCCAGTCCACCACGCTCACTCTCACCGCGTCCACCACCACCCCCACCGTCAACCAATCCGTCACCTTCACCGCCACCTTGAGCAGCGGTGGAACAGCTCTTTCAGGAAAGAGCGTCACCATCTACCACTACCTCAACAACGTCCGCTACAACGATACCACCGGCACAACCAACGCTAACGGCCAGATCACCCTCACCACGAGCTTTGGCTCTGCCGGCACCCGCACCTACTACGCCACCTTCGCAGGAGACAGCTCCTACCAAGCATCGACCAGCAGCGTCGTCACCGTCAACGTGAACGCCATTGCGAAGCTCCAAACGAGCGTTACGCTCACCGCGTCCAACGCCACCCCCACCGTCAACCAATCCGTCACCTTCACCGCCACCTTGAGCAGCGGTGGAACAGCTCTTTCAGGAAAGAGCGTCACCATCTACCACTACCTCAACAACGTCCGCTACAACGATACCACCGGCACAACCAACGCTAACGGCCAGATCACCCTCACCACGAGCTTTGGCTCTGCCGGCACCCGCACCTACTACGCCACCTTCGCAGGAGACAGCTCCTACCAAGCATCGACCAGCAGCGTCGTCACCGTCAACGTGAACGCCATTGCGAAGCTCCAAACGAGCGTTACGCTCACCACTTCCAACATAAACCCGGCAGTCAACCAGGGCTTCACTCTCTCAGGCTATTTTAAAGTCAATGCGACAAGCGCCCCTCTCTCCGGAAAGCAGATCACCCTCCTCAGAGATGCGGGGGGCACGTGGACCAACCTCGGCACCGCCACGACCACGACAAATGGTTCGTACAGCTTCACCCACAGCGAAGCCTCGACGGGCAGCTTCATCTATCAGGTCAACTCACAAGCTGACCCCCTCTACAACACCTCATACGCATCTTGTTCCGTGCTCGTCGGCACGTATCAATCAACTACGCTTAGTATGTTTATTACAAACTCAACGACCGGTCAGCCTGATACAAGTGGAGCGGAGCCCGTTGGTCAGCCGTTCGCCTTATATGGAGTTTTGACAGACACTAATGGCGCGCCGCTGGCTGGAAAGCAAATCACCCTCTACAGCCAGAATCCCGCCGGCCAGCAGACGGCGTTGGCTACTACCACAACCGCCACCAACGGCTCTTACAGCTTCACCCGCACCGAATCCTCGCAAGGCGCTTACTTTTACTGGGGCGTCTTCAGCGGCGATCAAAGCTACACGGGGTGTCAAAACTGCAACGGGTGGACCGCCGTCACCATCGGCAATGTGCAAAACGTCACGAACTCTCTATACACGACCAATGCCAACCCCGCGGTCAACCAGACCTTCACGCTCTATGGCTACCTGCGGGACGCTAGCGGCATAGGTATCCCGGCCCAACAGATCACCCTGCTCTGTCGGATGCCGACGACGCCAGGAGGCGAATGGCCTCAGATAGGGAGCTACGTCACCAATGCGACCGGCTTTTACACCTTTACCGTAAGCGAACCATCTGCAGGTCAGTATTGGTATGAAACGCACTTCGGAGGTGACGCAAACTACGCAGCGGCGTATGCAGGACAGACCGAAAACATCGGCACCGTCACGCAAACGTCACTCTCACTCAACACCTCAAACACCAACCCCGCCCCCACCCAGAACTTCACCCTCTCCGGATACCTAACCGCTACAAACGGCAATCCGGTCTCAGGCGCGCAGATAGACCTATGGAGGCAAGCCTCTGGCGAGCCGATGGTGTGGCAAGCCTCAAGGTTAACGGGCACGAACGGCTACTACTCATTTGTGTGGAGCGAAGCACAGCCAGGGGAGTTCTCGTATATGGTCGCGTCAGAAGCATACCAAGATTTTGCCATTTCGACCGCCTCACTGAACATGACTGTCGGCACTCTCAGACCGACGGTTCTCTCCGCTACCACCTCCAACGCCAACCCAGCGGTCAACCAGAGCTTCATCCTCTCGGGCTATTTGAAAGATAACACGACGGGCACACCTCTCTCCGGGAAGCAGATCACTCTCCTCAGGAAAGATCCGACAGGTGCGTGGACCAGCCTCGGCACCACCGCGACCACCACCAACGGCTCCTACAGCTTTACTCGCAGCGAAGCCTCCACGGGACTTTACACCTATCAGGTCAACTCACAAGCTGACACCATCTACGCCACCTCATATGCGTCTTGTAAAGTGCTCATCGGCACCGTCAAACCCACCACCATAACTGCCAGCACCTCAAACGCCAACCCAACGGTCACTCAGTCTTTCACTGTCTCCGGCACTCTCACTGCTAGCGGCACCGCCGTCCCCAACGAACAGGTCGTCCTCTTCAGCGAGAACTCCGCCAATCAGTGGACCACCATCGGCACCGCCACCACCACTGCCAACGGTTCCTACTCCTTCACCATCAGCATCCCCACCCAGGGTAGCTACCTCCTGCAGGCGACCTTCTACGGCGACACCGGCTACGGAACCTCCGCTGCCGCCGTTACAGAGACAGTCTCCTAACCTACGGGTCTTTCTTGACACTCAAACGCCGCCCCCGCCTCAAACGGAGTTCACGCTCTCTGGCACGTTGAGAACGGTTAACAACATAGAAAGCGGAGACTTAATGACGTATCCGCAATGATTTATGGCGCAGAAGGATCGAATGCTTCCGCACAACTATCAGGCTCGAAGGTGGTATCCGGGCATCCAAAGCGACGCCTCGCCGTGAACCCTTGGTGGCCTAGACTGGCTCGCGATCCTTCAGAAATGCGGGGGATCTAACCCACGGAGTCATCGAGTGAAGCAAATACTAATTGTGGTGAACAGCTGGCATCGGGTGATGACTGGGGGCGACTACCACATCTTTAGGGTGGCCCAGGACCGGAGTCGCGACCACAAGATAAGTTATCTACTGCCTCGGTTGGCATATTCTTCAGCGAAAGAACTGCTGGCAGGCGACGTCGTCGTCCTAGATTCCCGTTTGGAGAGAGAGACTTCCAATATATTGATGGTGATTCTGCTCTACTGTGTCCGGATGTTCAAGGTGATAGCGTCCCCCCCGCCCGTAACAAAGTACGACACCATCGTCGCGTCTAACCACTGGCTCATCGACGTCATTCCTGCGGCGTATTTGCAATCGAAGAACCCATCGTGCAAGCTTGTCGCTTACTGGCACGGACTGGCCGTGAAAAAGTCGCGCTGGTGGTGGTATATTCCGCGTAAGTTGAATGACACGCTGTCGGTGGCGTTGCTGAGGCGATACTTTGACCTGGTGTTTGTGACAAATCAACTCGTGAAGGACTTTTTGGTTTCGCACGGCCTTCGAGCAGAAAAGATCCAGTTTCTCAACAACGGCACTGATCCGGTTCCGCTTAAGGTCAACTCCGCAAAACCGGCCGTTGACGCTTGCTACGTCGGTCGACTGGTGCAGAACAAGGGCGTTTTAGATTTGGTGGCTATATGGAAAGACGTCGTGGTCGCACTCCCTCGCGCAAAACTTGCGATTGTCGGCGATGGGGCTGACAGGGATCGACTCGTTCGGCTGACGGAGACGGAACGCCTGCAGGAGAACATTGTGCTGTGCGGTTTCGTGGAAGAAAGCAGGAAATTCGAGATCTTGCTAAACTCCAAGCTTTTTCTGATGCCCAGCTATGCCGACGACTGGGGCATTGCAATCCTTGAGGCGCTGAGTTGCGGCGTGCCAGCGCTCGTCTATGACTTCCCCGCGCTGCGCAGCATCTGGGGGAATGACGTCACCTATGTTCCTGCAGGAGATACAAAATCGTTCGCGCAGACTGTGATACGATTGTTGCACGATCCACAGCGACGCTCAGAACTCTCAAGCACGGGATTGAAGCGAAGCACCAAGTATCTGTGGGCCAATGTCGCCCGAGATGAAGGTCACATAATCGAAAACCTGTGATACCGCTGCATCGATAGGCAGCTGTGTGCACCACACAGTCTTCGTGCCTAGCTGAGATTGGAGCACGCTGCACCAGCCGAGTTAGAGATAAAGACGAGTAAGAGATAAAACAGCGCTATGGTGAGGAAACGGAGGCCAAAAACTCGCTCTGATCAGCTTTTTTGGCCTATCGCGTCCGAACCGGACTCATGCTGCATAACTTCAAATACCGCCGACACGCAGGACTGGACACCCACTGAAACACGAGAGAGGGCATTTCCGTGCGAAAGGCGCAAGAACTCGATAGAAGCGACCAAAGAATTGCAGTGGTTTATTTGCCGTGGAAAAGCAGGACGATCTATAAGTTCTTAGATCAACTCGTTTCGATTCTTATTCCTATTTCCCATTTTGTTACACTTATCGGCGGCAACACGGACTACCTGGAAATTGACGATTTGCCCACAGTGCGAGCGGTGGATATTCGCGTTAAGATGCACGATACTACCGACATCACCCCTATGCTGTACTCAAAGGCGCTGTGGGCCGTAAAGGCAGTTACTTCTCAGATTCTTGAAGCCGCCATGATCATCCGAGACGCTTCAAACATCGACATCGTTCTGTTTTACATGTCGTACCCCTACGATATCGTACCATTAATTACTGCTAAACTGCTGAGAAAAAAGACGATTATAGTAATTACGAGGAGTAAACGGGTGGGAACTGGCCTTATCGACCGATTTTATGATTTCCAAGATCGGATCATGTACGCGGCAGCGGATGTGATCTCGCCCGAGTGCAACTCACTAATCGCGCCGCTCAAGCTTATGACATACGGCTCAAAGTTGACCGCTGAAGGATATCGATACGTCGACCTCACCAAATACCGCGTGAAGAAGGGCATTGGGCAGAGAAGCAACGTGGGATACGTCTCTCGATTGGAAGAACAGAAGGGCGTGCTGAACTTTCTCAATGCAACAGAAATACTCACTAACAATGGCTGCGCTCACATCCCATTTCGTGTCAGCGGGGACGGTCGTTTGAGAGCGAAGGTCGAAGCACGAGTCGATGAACTCAAAACGAAAGGCGTGAACATCGATTACCTGAACTGGATTCCGGAAGACGACTTCTGTGATCACTTAAATCAGTTCAAGCTTCTGGTTTTTCCCACGACCGCTTCTGCCGCGGAGGGGTTGCCGACCATTGTCATTGAAGCAATGGCCTGTGGAACTCCGGTGCTGACGACCTCAGTAGCTGCAATCCCAAACGTAATAAAGGACAAGTCTACGGGATTCCTCCTCGAGAATGAGTCGCCAGAGTGCATAGCAAATGGTATTTTGGAGGCCCTCACGTACAAAGACGTTGATAAAGTGGCACAGCAAGCCCGTGCGCTGATCGAAAACAAGTTTTCATACGAGGGCGCTGTGGAAAGATGGCGTAAAATTATTTATGGTGTATAAATGTCGAAACTCGAAAGGATTTTCCGTTTCGACTAGTGTCCATTTGTACTAGCACGTAGCGCCGATGAACCGAGCCGCATCATATATTATGAGCTTAATAGTGGTGCGCAGAAAGCCATTGAGGGGGCACATTTTCTACCCGCATGCACGCGAAGTGCCAGTCGTTTATACCTCATGGTGGGGGCAGCAGCTCATCTGAAAACGGCTGCAAATTACACGCTGAGAGAGAAAGTTGAGACGTTTTAATGCCGATTCCGTTCCCGCACGTTGCCGTCAGTTAACCCTGGCGCTCGCGAGCAGGTAAATGTGTTTCACTGCGCGCTCGCGCAGGTCCCGACAAGGGGCACTATTGGGTAAGATATGGTCGATATCCGTCGGTATCCCCGGCACGTCGAGCCGTGTGCGATACCCCTCGACAAGCGAGCAGCGGATCGGCTATCCTCCACGTACACGATTTCGTCTAAGTCAAAGAAGAACCCCACTTGCCGGACAATCAAAAACGACTGAATCGATTGTCGGCCTTCGGCACGTCCTCAATCGTGCGCCGGTGGCCCACTTCGTCCAGCAATGTCGACGAGCGTGATTCGTGCGTGGCGAATCAGATCGCGCAGTGTTGTGACCATCGGCGCGGCTCTTTTTTCGCCAGTACTGCGGCGATGTCGGTCAGCACGGCCATGACGGATACTCGTTGTGTCTGCGATCGACGAGCTGTTCAAATTCATTTCGAAACGTGAGGTTCAAATTTGCGTCGGAACTCAAAGCATGCACGTCGATCGCCAGGAACGAGGGTTATGCCTTACGCGTTGCATGCAAATAGTTGATTTAGATTAACTCTTAACTCCTACCTTATTTTTTCACACAGATTTAAACTATTAATAGATTCCAGCCCGTTATGCGGCTTGAGCGGTTAAACAGCCGCCTGTGAGCGACAATCCACCCCAAAGCTAATGGTTACTAATAGCATCTTGGTATCCCCAAGCTTGGAGGCGATCGATGACACTGGTCGTTAGCAAAAAATGCGAGGTGACTGAAGTTAACTTTTGACTATTCTGTTATCTCTTTATATGAATTAAAACTATTGATAGTTTTAGACAACATTTAAATACTTTAACAATAGTTAACTTCTGTCGCACTTGGGCGGAGTCTTCGCGCGGTGCCCCTAATTCAAACGTGAGTAAATATGCGGATATTGATACTGAATTTGCGGGATCACGCGCATCCGCGCGCCGGAGGCGCTGAAGTCTTTACGCACGAAGTCGCGAAGCGGTGGGTCGCTCACGGGCATTCCGTCACCCTCATCGCTTCGAATTTTGCCGGCGGTGCGCCAGAGGAAGTGATTGACGGCATCAAAGTAATCCGTCTGGGCAACTACTTGACCGTTCGGTCGCAGGCGCGAACCTACTATCGCAACCACGTAAGAGGGAACTGCGACGTTGTGGTCGATGAGTACACGAACATACCCTTCTTGGCCCCGCAGTTTGTGCGCGAGCCGATCATCTTCTTGGTGCACGAAGTGGTGGGCACAAAGCATCTCGAGGTGCTTCCGCCTGGGATTGGTCACCTTATGCACTACGTCATGGAGCCACGATGGTACGCGCACTATCGCAACGTCGACACCGTCACGGTCAGCAAGTCTACCAGAGATGAGTTGCTAAAATTTGGGATCAATAAGGTGCGCGTCGTGCCTCAGGGACTAGGCAATGAGCCTATGGAAGAGGTGCCGACCAAAGAAGACGTGCCGACATTTCTCTTTGTCGGTCTTCTGAAAAAGGCCAACCGCGCGGATGACTGCATACGAGCGTTTGAGACCATTCAATCCGAGATACCGGACGCCCGACTGTGGATTGTGGGTCGCGGTGCGCAGCGTGAGAAACTCGAAGCAATGGCGAAAGGACTGAACGTAGAGTTTTTTGGGTATGTAGACGAAGCTCGCAAGGTTGACCTGATGCAACGCGCGCACGCTATGCTCGTTCCGGGAATACGCGAGGGGTGGGGAATGGTCATTACTGAAGCCAACGCGTGTGGCACCCCGGCCATCGCCTATGACATCGTCGGCTACCGAGACGCGGTCAGAGACGGCGAAACGGGTGTCCTGACGGAACCGACCCCCGAAGCGCTGGCACGTGCTGCAATCAGTTTCGCGCGTGAGACAGATCTGCAAAGCCGATTGCCAGAGGCCGCTTTGAGCTGGAGCCGGCAGTTCTCTTGGGACGCGACTGCGGCCGCGTTTCTGAGCGAAATTGAAGCAGTTGCCGGACAGGGCAACAAGCGCCACACTGCGCGAGGAATCGGTGTCAATGCGGGCGCGGTGTGACCTCCCCTGAGTCTTGAACGACCTCCGGCATCCCTACGTCCCTGTTGGGACGAACAGCTCACGTTTTCTTGCCGTGCTTGCCGCTGAACGGATGGCGACTTCAAAGCCGAATAAGGCTGAGATGGTCAGCAAGAGCGTTCTAACCTCATTTTTCCCCCTCTGATTTTTTTCGAACCTCCGTTCGCGTTGATGTATGCGAACAGGCACCGACCTTTAAGCACTACTTTGCCAAAATAAAGCTGTATTGATAATCTAAGGCAATTTAGACACCATTTTGCAAAGGAAAGCTTAAGGAGAATAAAACCCCTCTAGCGCGTACCTATGTGCTCGGAACGGCTTTGTGGCCCGAGTACGGGGTTAGCGCTCAAGGTGAGGAGGAATGTTTGGAGAAAAGAGAGGAGTGATTATTGTCGCAGTCGTGCTTGTGATTTGTGCATTGTTGTTCTGTAACGCTAACGTTATGGTAGAGGCAAGACCTTTCAGCATTATTAAGGCCACGCCTGCAAAGATCTCCACCACCCTCACCATCTCTGCACCCTCATCAGCCCAGGTCAAGCAGTCCTTCTCGATCACCGGGCAGCTCGGCGCCAATGGCGCTGCGTCTGCTAGACAGACCGTATCGTTGCAACGCCTCAACGGCAACACCTGGACCATCATCGCCTCACAGACCGTCACTGGCACCTACTCCTTCAGCCGGACCGAAACTACCGCCAACACCTACAAGTACCGCACTACCTCCGCGGGCAGCACCACCTACGCGAGCTCAACAAGCCCGACCGCAACCGTCACCGTCAAGCCCGCCACGGTCTCCACCACCCTCACCATCTCTGCACCCTCATCAGCCCAGGTCAAGCAGTCCTTCTCGATCACCGGGCAGCTCACCGCCAGCGGCGCCGCGCTCACCAAGCAGACCGTCTCGTTGCAGCGCCTCAGTGGCACCACCTGGACCACCACCGCGTCGCAGACTGCCACCACAGGCACCTACTCCTTCAGCCGGACCGAAACCACCGCCGCTGCCTACCAATACCGCATCACCTACGCGGGCAGCTCCTCCTACGCGAGCGCAACAAGCCCGACCGCCATCGTCACCGTCGCTGCGGTTGATCCCACCCCAACTCCAACACCAACCCCAACACCAACCCCAACGGCAACTCCAACCCCAACACCAACCCCAACGGCAACTCCAACCCCAACGGCAACTCCAACCCCAACACCAACACCAACCGCAACTCCAACCCCAACGGCAACTCCAACTCCAACACCAACCCCGACTGCAGACCCAACAGCAACCCCAACACCAACTCCAACTCCAACACCAACCCCGACTGCAGACCCAACAGCAACCCCAACACCAACCCCAACGGCAACCCCGGCACCCACCACCCTCACTGCCACCACCTCAAACGCCAACCCCGCCGTTAAGCAATCCTTCACTGTCTCCGGCACCCTCACCGCGAACGGCAGCGCCGTCCCCAACGAACAGATCACCCTCCTCAGTGAGAACTCCGCCAAGCAGTGGACCAACCTTGGCACAGTGACCACCACCGCCAACGGTTCCTACTCCTTCACCGTCAGCATCCTGACCCAGGACACCTACCTCCTCCAGGCGACGTTCTACGGCGACACCAGCTATGAAGCCTCCGCTGCGTCCGTTAGAGAGACAATCGGCACCCTTCAGCCTACCACCCTGACTGCTAGCACGGACAACCAGAACCCCGCCGTTAAGCAATCCTTCACTGTCTCCGGCACCCTCACCGCGAACGGCAGCGCCGTCCCCAACGAACAGATCACCCTCCTCAGTGAGAATTCTGCCAATCAGTGGGCCAACCTTGGCACCACCACGACCGCTACCAACGGTTCCTACTCGTTCACCGTCAGCATCCCTACCCAGGGTAGCTACATCCTCCAGGCAACCTTCTACGGCGACTCCAGCTACGCTGCCTCCGCTGCCTCTGCCACAGTGTATCACGCGCTTCTCGTCGGCACGTATCAGTCAACGAAACTCAGCATGTTTATTACAAACTCAACGACCGGTCAGCCTGATACGAGTGGAGCGGAGCCCGTTGGTCAGCCCTTCGCCTTATATGGAGTTTTAACCGACAGCAACGGCACCCCCCTCGCCAGCGAACAAATCACCCTCTACAGCGAGAATCCCGCGGGACAGCAGACGGCGTTGGCTACCACCACGACCGCTGTAAATGGTTCATATAGCTTCACACGCAGCGAATCCTCGCAAGGCGCGTACTTTTACTGGGGCGTCTTCAGCGGCGATCAAAACTACACAGGGTGTCAAAATCTGAACGGGTGGACCGCCGTGACCATCGGCGATGTGCAAAACGTCACCAACTCTCTATACACGACCAACGCCAACCCCGCCCCCACCCAGAACTTCACGCTCTATGGCTACCTGCTGGACGCTAACGGGACCGGCATCCCTAACGAGCAGATCACCCTGCTCTGTCGGATGCCGACGACGCCAGGAGGCGAATGGCCTCAGATAGGGAGCTACGTCACCAATGCGACCGGCTTTTACACCTTTACCGTAAGCGAACCATCTGCAGGTCAGTATTGGTATGAAACGCACTTCGGAGGTGACGCAAACTACCGAGCGGCGTATGCAGGACAGACCGAAAACATCGGCACCGTCACGCAAACGTCACTCTCACTCAACACCTCAAACACCAACCCCGCCCCCACCCAGAACTTCACGCTCTCCGGCTACCTCACCGACACAAACGGCAATCCCGTCTCAGGCGCACAGATAGACCTGTGGAGGCAGGTCTCCGGTGAGCCGATGGTGTGGGAAGCCGCGAGGCTCACCGGCACGAACGGTTCCTACTCCTTCGTGTGGAGCGAACCACTATCAGGGGAGTACTCCTACATGGTCGCGTCAGAATCATATCTCGATTACGCCATTTCGACCGCCGGACTGAACATGACCGTCGGCACGCTCCAGCCGACGACCCTCACTGCCACCACCTCAAACGCCAACCCCGCCGTCAATCAATCGTTCACCGTCTCCGGCACCCTCACCGCCAACGGCACCTCCCTCTCCGGAAAGCAGATCACCCTCCTCAGGAAAGATCCGACAGGCGCGTGGTCCAACCTCGGGACCACCACGACCACCGCCAACGGCTACTACAGCTTCACCCGCAGCGAAGCCTCCCCGGGCCTCTACCTCTATCAGACCAATTCACAACCTGACACCACCTACGCCACCTCATACGCGTCGTGTCAAGTGCTTGTCGGCACCGTTATACCTACCACCCTCACAGTCACCACCTCAAACGCCAACCCAGCGGTCAACCAATCCTTCACCGTCTCCGGCACCCTAATCGCCAACGGCACCGCCATCTCCAACGAACTGATCGTCCTCTTCAGCGAGAACTCCGCTAAACAGTGGACCACCATCGGCACCGCCACCACCACCGCCAACGGTTCTTACTCCCTCACCGTCAGCATCCCTGCCCAGGGTAGCTACCTCCTCCAAGCGACGTTCTACGGCGACACGGGCTACGGAACCTCTGCTGCTGCCGTCAGAGAGACAGTCAGCGCCTCCTAACCCACGGAATCTTCCTTTGCAGAACCCCACCCCCGCCGTCAACCAGACCTTCACGCTCCTGGGATATACGGTCACATCAACGCTCTTTCGCAAGCTTGACGCATGACTTGCTGCTCAAGCCAGTCAAGAATTCATGCTTAATTGCTTGGCAACCTTCTTTTGAGGTACCAGAGGAACTCCTATAAGATATCATCTGCACAGCGGAAGGTAGTGGATCTTGAGACATTCCGCGCATCGAACGTCGACTGACGTCTGAGCCATGTCACGGCGCTTTACGAAGATGAAGTAAGGTCTGAAACCTTGATGAAATAGGTTTTCGACTAGTTATGGTTGAAGAATTCTGGAGAGCCGGGCGGGGGGGTCTTACAAATGTCGACATACCCAATCCACGTCAGAGCAATCGCTTGCGAAGCGATCTACTAAGACCTCTCAAGATTAATGAAAGATTCCCCGTTTCGGTTATCGTTGAGAAACTCTACAGAGCCAAAAACCATTTTTTGATAGTTTTTTTGCCTTGAATCGAGGTCATTAAATAGTCATAAAAATTAATTCGAATCGATGATTGCATACGATGTGTCAGTTCACAAAAACCCTGAACAAGTTAGTAGATTGATGCATGCAATATATTCTCCAGAGGATCTTTATTACATCAACATTTTTGGAGTTGATTCCGATAAGAAACGTGCAGAGTGGATGGACTATCTGAAATCATTTGAAAAAAGCAACGTTTCCTTTATATTTAGACATTCTAATGCGTGGGGCACATTTGGTCTGGTAAAAGCGACCATCGATGCCATGGAGCATTTTAAGAGTTCTAATTATTCCTATTTTATCAATTTAAGTGGACAATGTTACCCCATTAAATCGACGAGATCGATTAAAGAGGTGCTTTCAAAAAGTAGCTGCTCTTATGTTGATTTTCACAAAATGCTTGGCTATACTGAGTATGAAAAGGATAAGAAAATTTATTGCCCGCCCACGACACGATTTCATTACAGATTTGAATATTGTTATTATCCCATTCCCAATTGGGGCCCAATTGAATTTCTACAAGGATTGAGGAATTTAAGGAAGGACACCACCCTATTTATTAAAATTCCTCGACTAAATAAAAAAATGTTGCGCTCTTTTGATTTATACGTTGGATCTATGTGGTTTTGCTTGTATAAAGGTCACGTTAAATATATTTTGGATTTTATAAAAAATAATCCTGATTATATCAAACTTTTTTCAACGGTTCTCATTCCTGATGAGCATTTTTTTCAGACAATCCTTCTAAATTCTCCTTTTAAATCTCAAATTGTTAATGATAATCTCAGATACCTTGTTTGGCCCGGTCCGCAAATACTCCGCACTAAAAATATCAACGGCATTTTAAACTCGGAAAAATTTTTTGCGAGAAAATTTGACACGGAAATAGATAGCAATATCTTAGATCTACTCGATTTGAATAACCAAAATTCACGATTGTGCGTCTAATAAAAAAGGAATGGTTACTCTCGATAGCTCGTACTCATTACCTCGCAGCTGCAACGTTTTGGAGTTGGTCACTATGTAGAGCGAGCACATCTTTTCTTGCTAACGGCGTCAAGGAAAGATTTGAGTGCCAGCTCTGCATCCCACGGTTATCAATAGGCAGATCGAGTCCAAAACCTAATAGATGGGTACGTTGCCAAATTTCGCTGGATGGCGGCAATACCGTTGACCAAATAGTATGCAAGAATTGGTCCTAGCATGCGAAGCTACCAGCCTCTCGATTCAGGAAAGTAGCCTTCTTAGACCCGCCGCAAAGCCATGGGCTTATATAAATGCGCGTGAAATCATCCTCGAAACCATGGATGAACATCGAGAAAAACTCTGCGTCGGGATTCTCACCGCATCTCTGGCCGCAGCAGGAATTCCCCCCTTATCTAACCTGATAGACGTTATATACCCAAATGCCCGCGATATCTACCTCATTACAGGAAAAAATGCATATGATCGCTTCAAGAACGACAAACGGGTGCGAATCTGCGAATTTCGCGAATCTTGGTCGACCGAACCCCGCGGTCATCTAGCGCAACAGATCTTCAGATATATCAAGATGCAAATGCAAGCCGCCCGTCTGCTCGCGAAGGTGGGAAAGCGGGTCGACGTGTGGGTGTTCTTTATAGGTGCAGATTGCTTGCCCCTCGCAGGGCTTGCGGCAAAAGCATTAGGTAGAATATTGCTCGTAGCGCTTTCCGGATCGTCTTGCGAGATTTCTGCCGCGACGTCTAGCTTCCCACGCGTCATTGCAATCCTACAAGAAGCTAACTTGCGTTTTTCGGATCGGATCATCCTATATGCTGACTTGGCCGCAGAATGGAATTTGGAACCCTACAACAAGAAAGTCGTGATCGCTGATCGGCATTTTCTCAACTTTGACGAATTTATTTTCAAAAACGATCTTCAAGAGAGAGCTCCGGTCGTGGGGTATTTCGGTCGGTTAGACGCAGAAAAGGGCGTACTCAACTTTGTCGAAGCATTGCCAAAAGCGCTCGAGACGCGGCCTGACCTACGGGCTCTCATTATCGGCGAAGGCAACCTCGAGGATGAAATTCGAACGTTGGTGGATCGTGAGCCTCTGCGCAGCAAGGTGACCCTCAAGACGTGGGTCCCTCACGCGGAAATTCCCTTGTATCTTGCGAAACTGAAACTGCTCGTGCTCCCCTCGTACACGGAAGGGCTTCCGAACGTCGTGCTGGAAGCCATGGCGTGCGGGACGCCCGTTCTTGCCACGCCTGTCGGCGCAGTGCCATACGTAATAGAGGATAAAGAGACCGGTTTCTTGATTCGCGATAATTCACCGGAAGGCATTGCAGAGGGTATCAACGAGAGCTTGTCCTATCCGCGTCTTAGCGAAACTGCCAGAAATGCGCGGACAGTGGTCGAGAGAGATTTTCGTTATGAACGTGCCGTTGAAGCGTGGGCGCGGGCCTTGTCAGTCCAGGAAGGCACCTTGCGCTGAGCCTCGTTGATCAAATGGGCCGCGCTGTTTGTTGGCCTCACTAAGCCGAAAAAGAAGAAACTCACGGCCAGAGAGATGCCTGGAGGCGTGGTGGCACATAGGCGACTTCTTATGCGTTCCGATTTCTGATGCAAGAGAGACATGGAAATCCAGCGTATAGGTTGGAAAAAGAAAGCATCTCTCTAAGGGTCATTAACGCGGTTTAAATAAAAAAATGAAGCGAATAACGGGCGTTATAAGAAGTTAAGTTATATAATCTTCGGGTTAAAAAAATTGGTATTTTTTTGCTTGGAGCGGCCTGTATCCGCTCCGATCGATCGAATAAAATTGACTACAATTGAGAGTGTACGGATAACGCTTCGAGAAAAGATAACCTTTAAATTGCGCCAGCGTGCTATTATCTGTTAACGTTTCCCGGGGGGGATGGCGTATGGCGGACCGACGAAGCGGCCGCGGTGTACAAATAGAGCTCACTGATTTTAGAGTTTCTGCCGCGCAGTACGCAGACGGAACATACCTAGAGAAGGTTCAAGATTGTCATGTCGGCGATTCACCTTGGAAGGCCTCCAAAGTATTGCAGATGATGGAAAAAAATCACCTGACTTGTGAGTCCATCTATGATATCGGATGTGGTGCTGGCCAAATCTTGGTTGAATTGCAAAAAGAAATCAATCGTGATGTAGCATTAGCTGGTTTTGACATCTCTCCGCAGGCCATTGAAATTGCAAGATCGAAGGAGGATGCCAACCTGAAATTCTATAACGACGATTTTCTAAAGGCTAAGGTGGCTTCAGCAGACCTTGTACTTTTGTTAGATGTATTTGAGCATGTTCCCGATTATCTTGGTTTTCTGGATGCACTACGAAAAAAAACGAAATGGGTGATTTTTCACATTCCATTAGATATGTGCGCGCGGACTATCCTGAGCAAATCGAATTACATGCTTTACATGCGGAAGAGATACGGGCATTTGCATTATTTCTCGAAGGAAACTGCGCTGGCTACACTCGCCAATCTTGGTTATGAAGTTGTTGATTATTTTTACACGTTTGACGATGAAATCCGGCAAAATACTTTGCGGGGATTTGAGGCAAGAATGATTTTTCAGATTCGAAAGAATATGTTCCGGTTCGACCCTGGTTTGGCTGCCGCAATTTTCCCTCATTTTAACTTGCTGGTTTTAGCGCGCGGTGACCAAGACTAGGTTGTTTGGGATAGGAAAAATGGAGCGGTGCGCTCCAGCAGATTTGATACCAGAATCAACTAGGACGTATCTCTAGAAACAAAGGGTACAACAAAAAAAGTGGACAAGTGAGACAGTTTTGTATACAATTTGGCCCTGCCGACGCTAGGGATACAGCGGCTACGTGCTTCTATTCCATAATGTCAATATAGCATTGTCAGATAAAACCGTGATCTCATCTTAATGCGACTCACGTACAACGGCCCAAAGAAACGCTTGCATTGCCGCGTTTATCGGCTTTACAAAAACTACGATAAACTTCATTTCCGCCTTTTACGTGCCGTCCGACGAAGTGAATACGTCGGACCTTGTTCCTTCTAGTTATCGCGTCCCGAAGGTGGGCCACTTCAGATCTACGCCGCCTTCTGTCAACTTCAACCAGACGTTGTTTAGCCACAAGAGCCTTGCTGCCTCATCCCAGGTGCTCGCTCCTGACGGGGTCCATTTGAGGTCCATTTGATGTGCCAACTTCGATGCGCGCTCTCTCAGTTCTCCTCCGAAAGTGGTCGATTCAAATACCTCCAACCAGTCTTGCGGCCTCTGCGCCGGTTTTGGAGAGTAGTCAACTGACCGAAAATCGCTTTTTGGCAAGCCGAGCTCTCGCGCGTATCGATACAAGAGGCGCTTGCTGAAAGCCACGTCGAGCAAAGACAATCGCAGCTGCCGAAACAAATGAACGACGCTCGGGGTTGAATAGAGCAAAATGTTGTTCAAGTGGAAGAGCCTTTGCGCTTGTAACTGAATGTAATGTGTACCGTCAGAGAGGTTGGTCTTGAGCATTTCATCAACCAAGCGTTTTCGTATTTCAGGGACAGTGATAGGCTCACGTGTGTCGACCCTACCATTTTGAGCTTCAGTCTCCTCGCCGACGGGCCGCAAGGCGGGAGGGTATTTGTCCCTCGATCGCGCAACTCCGAGCAGAAGCTCATCAAACGACGCAGGTGTTTCAAAACGCCGTCTGTACTTGCTGCGAAACAGAGACGTGAGAACTAGGTCAAGCGCTTGCTTAGCCGATCCGTACTTTGCATAGCCATTAATACCTCGCAGCATTCTCGCGTACGTGTCAGAAAACATGAAACGTGAAGCTATTGCAAGGGGTGCCGTCTCAGCATAATTGTATAAGCTGTCCACGTCCTGTCCGCACCACAGCCGGCGCTTCCGATTCACCGAAGATTCGAAACTGAAGATCTTTTTGTAATTGACGCCAAGATGTGCCGCGAAGGGCATTGAAATTATCACATCGTCTAGGTAATCGAGGTTGATATCGTCTAAATTGACGTCTACTATCTCGTGCTTCACCTGTATTTTTTTTGCCATTTTTTCGGACTTGATTTCGTCTGCACGATTCCAAGAAATGGCGGGGACAAAGCGGTAGGTTACGGCGGACACATCCTTGACTTTTTTGATCAAGGCGCACAAGACTGAAGAATCGACGCCGCCTGACAACATGACAACCTCGTCGAAGGCGGGGTCCTGTTGGATAGCGGTACGGATCGCCTGCAGAATCGCGTTCTTGAAAACGCCAAACGTCACTTTGATCCCGCTGAAATCATCTAAATAGCTCTCCGTAACAATCGAGCCCTGTGGACTGTGACGTAGCGTTTCGCCCGGTGGCAACTGGTATATCCCCTTGAAGGTCGTTTTCCCGTGACGACAGTAGCCGCCAGCGAGAAAATAGGGTAGCTCCATAGAGTCATATTCAAGCTGTCCGACCGTTTTTGCGAGGTCGAAGAAATTTGTTGAGATAATGAGCTCAGAATCGGTCGTCGCATAGTATAGCTCTTGCTTGGCCCCGATATCACTGGAAGCGAATTCCAGCGCACCGTCTTTGATAGAAACGCCGGCGTACTGGCCGCTAATTCTCGCCAAGCACTTGGGAAGCTCGCTAATCAGTGCGGGCGCATCAACGCTGTGCTCAACCGCGTAGTCGCTTCGAATAAATCCATCGATCGTCCCATCAAAATAGAACGTCCGACGGTCGCTGCTGACCACGTGCTCGAAGTCCCGAACGTCAATAAGGGCCCCATCATCTATCTGTAACACGGCGTACATGTGGTGATCTCTTGTACCTCCCCGCCATATTTATAGCTGAGCGGATTCGGCGCCTTACGCACGCAGCCAGGATGGCCGGAGCATCGAAAAGGGAGGGAGGACGCGCTTAATGGTTTAATACGAAGCTTGATATAAGGACAACATCCAAAGGGCACTGTCTCGTTTTATCCAACAGATATACGCTGTTGAAATGGCAGGAAGTGGGGCTTTCGACAATGGATGGAGAAAGAACAGCGAACGCCGTTGCTTTACATCTTTTTTGCCAGCTGCCGATTTGCCTAAGCACCGCCACGCTGGAAATGATATGCACGGGCCATGAAACGAAATCGCTTAAGTAACAACGTTAACAAGGTTGCTGCTCTCGCAGGAAGTATACTCTGCACCGACAACGTTGACAAGGTTGCTGCTCTCGCAGGAATCGTCCTCTCTGCTTTGTTGCTCGCTTACGAGCTCGTCTCACACACTAGGAATCCGAACGTCATTTTGGTAGCTTTGCTCGTCGCTGCCTTATGCGCGATTTGGGTGCGCGTGCGCAACCTAGACACTCTAAAGAACGTCGAACTCAGCAACGAAAAGTGGTTGTGGGTGCGCAATATAGACACACTAAAAAACGTGGAACGGCTGAGCAACGAAAAGCTTTTTTGGCTCATCAGCGGGTTTTTCTTCCTCTTCTTTGGCTGCTCAGTCCTCTCATTACACCTCAGGCCGGAGGTCTACGTCCGTCCAATCGCATACTTCATTTTCACGGCGTTGATGGCGAGTGCTGTTGGGGCAGAGGTCGTGATATCGATCTCCAATTGGACGTGCAGATCAGTAATTCTGGCTCAAAGTGCGATCATTGGATTTAGTCTACAGGCGTCCGAGCTCCTAATTTATCCGAACGTCGTCGGGATCGACCCGTGGAATTACCAATGGTTCGTCTCCCAGACACTTCTGCTGGGTCACATCGCTGCGGGTTCTCAGTATACAAACCTTCCGATGTTCCCTCTTTACGTCGCGGCAACGTCCTTGCTGTCCTCGCTCGACTACAAACTGTCTGTCATGCTGTCGGTTGGGCTCTCGCTCGTTGTTGTCGGCGCGCTGTTTGTTTTTCTCATCGGCAAGTCGTTGGTTAGTGAGAAAGTGGGATTGCTCGGAGCATTGCTATTCGTTATTGCGAACAACATAATCTATTTTGGATACTGGACCATACCAAACACACTCGGAGCTACATATCTCCTGATCGGGATTTATCTCGTAGTCCAATTGAAGGGCCGGAATCCGATTCGCAGCTTAGCCCTGTTGCTTATCGTAATGGGGTCCTTGATCCTTGCGCACACGCTTTCTGCCCTCGCCATGACCCTCGTGCTTTTCTCAGGTTTATTCGCAACGCTGCTTTATCGTAGGTTTTACGGTCGCGAAGCGCAAACATATCTCTCCTTTACTATTGCCGCGACTTTTGCCGTCGCCATGTTGTTATGGTGGACGTATGGGTCGGGGAGCTTGGCGCTGCTCGTGGGACATTTACAGAACCTTGAGCTAGCTCCGTTGCAAGCAGCGAGTAGCGCGACTGTTGTGAATCAATCATTGGTGGAACGGATATTCGATTTCGTCGGTTCCACTTCGTTTGTCGCGCTATCGTTGATGGGATGCTTCTACCTTGTATCGAAAAAATTTGGGAATGCACGTACTTTTGTTTTCGTTTTCATGGCACTTCCATTAGCTTTTTTGGCATTTTCGCAGTTTTCTGGCCTTTATTTGTTATCTGACAGATGGCTTGCTCTTGCACAGGAGATCCTGGCGGTACCTTTGGCGTTAACGCTGTTGCTTTTCGCTCAGCTCGTGCGCGGTAGCCGGACGAGACCAGTGTTCCTTGGAGTTGTCGTTTTTTGTCTGGCCCTGTTGCTCATCCTTAGTCCTGCGGCAAACCTCGATAACCGTATCTTAACGCCGAACACGCTGCGGGCCTCGCTCACTGCTTCAGAGTTACAAGCAATGGGTACGCTGACGCAAAAAAGCTCAGGGCACTTGGTGAGTGATGCCTATTACACAACGGCCTCAACGTATTATTTCAACAAAACTACCACGACCTTCGTCACGTTCTACCAGCTAAACGCGACTCCTAACGACCTCCTCGTTATTCGAACAGAGATGGCAGGAAAGCCGAGCGTAGAGGGAGTTGTCGGTGAAACTGTACCGTATGGCTCTGTCGTACTAGTCAACTCATCCGGATCGCTGATCTACAATTCAGGGTCAGTAAACGCATATTACAACGTTAGTCCGGTCTACTTCAGTACGATCCTTAGCTAGCGTCCTGCTCTGGCCCCTCGAATCGATTTCTGCAAAGAGGGCGCTCTGAAGTTCGTACGGGTGCGCATTCGAATCGCCTTTATCGGCCATTTTTTGGGCATCTCGCGTTGGCAGTTCTTAGACTTCACGGCTCGCGTTTGGGTGGCCCTTGAGTTAGGCAACCGGTAAATAACGTAGCTCAGCCGTCGCGCTCCGATCGCTCGGGCTCGGATGAACATGCAAACCGATCTTGCGGGAACACCTCGGGCAAGCTGCCCGCTTTACGATGGTGATGTCGGCCACACCATTTTTGCACTGGCAAACGATCTTATTCCTTTGATGGTCGCGCGTTGTGTTCTCTCTCAGAACCGCCCTAACGTTAGTTGTCTTTGACTTCGACCAAAACTGTTCCCAGATGGCCGCCTGAAAGCCCGACAAAACCCCGTGCGCCTGCCTGAGTGCTCCAACGGAGGCAAACCATCCGCCTGATTCTGGCAGCGTATGGACGGATACGTGCGCATCCTGCAGGTTCGTACTCGTTCGCGCACGTCGCTTATCAACGGCATTTGAATCATACGAAGCCGATAGACGACAGGAGTGAACATCATTTTTACTTCGGTCGCTTCGAGGATATCGTTATAGTCGACATATTTAAACTTTAAAGTCGTTTCCAAGTAATGGAGTCCAGGCGAGGACCGAAGCACGTGGAGCGCGCACTGCCGTCAACAATGACATTGCAGCAAACGTTGATCAAATGTACAGGGAACTTCAAGTCCATATCCACCGCGTTTCGGGGCTTGTGCTAAAAATTGCTAGGAATACAAATGGAATCCACTCGCTCCGGCGCGCGATCCAGAGCCAGCATTTCGGACGTTGATTTGCTGCTTGCGTTAGCAGTAGGCATTGCAGTCTTTGTATTCGCCACAGCGCCCTTGCTCAGCAATAGCGTCCTCCGATCAGTTGTAGTTATTCCGATCGTGCTGTTTGTGCCCGGGTATTCCTTCATCGCAGCGCTTTTTCCGCGAAACGGTGATATCACCAGTGTTGAACGCGCGGCGTTTTCGTTTGGCCTCAGCACCGTGATCGTGCCGGTATTGGCATTGGCCCTCAACTACACTGACTGGGGGCTGAGCGTCCAATCAGTGGCGACAAGTGCGACCCTCTTCATCTTGGTGGTGACCGCGTCTGCGTACGTGCGACGACACACGCTCACGCCTGCCCAGCGGATGGACGTGAGCAGTGAGCGTGTCGTGGATTTTATGCAAGCGCTTCGCGCGCAAAGAGCGGGCCGCGTACCGCGGGCCCTGACCATATTTGTTGCCTTTTCCGTTCTTTTTTCGGCCTCGGTGCTGCTGTACTCGCTGGCGACTCCCGAACCCCGAGAAAACTACACTGAGATGTACCTCCTTGGTCCGGGAGGCACAATGCAGGGGTACCCGACAAACTTCTCAGTCGGTCAGACGAAACCAGCGACTGTCGCGATCGCGAATCATGAAAATCGAGATGAGAACTATCTGCTTGTGGTCAGTCTCACGAACGGCAACACCTCAACCACGTTGTACTCAGGGCGCCAGACCGTTGCAAACGGTCAGACGGTCGAAAAAAATCTGTCACTGACTCCTAATCGTGCCGGCAACAACATGCGCATTGATTTTCTGCTGTACCTCGACGACCTCACCGGATCGCCTTATAGGCAGCTGTATCTACTTGTGAACGTGAGTACTTGAAGCGGTCGTATTTGGTACAAACGTGTGTGGGAGCTTGTCGCCATTTTTGCGCCAACTGCAAACGCCTGCGTTTGATGGCAGCTGCTGATTCTGGGCCGCGATGCCATTTTCGATGAGTGGCCTGGTGCAAGAAGAGCGATCCTGCGATCGGAATCTCGTCGCCCTATCCGCGGACCTGAGTCGGCTGCGGGACTAAAACGTAAAACGTCATATATTAAGACGTGCCTGAGCTGTTCGAGACTCCGATTTTTTAGCTTGTGGTCACCGAATCGGCTAGAAGCGCCACGGCAGACCAAACCTTTGCAAAACGAGGTAATGCAATTCCGGTCAAAATGCAGGACTTAGAAAGCGAAATCCGCGTTGGCCTGGCGTGGAGCGGTATCGCGCAAGCGGGCAGTCAGCTAATTTCCCTAGTGGTAACCGTCATCCTGATGCATCTTTTGTCTCCACAAGACTTCGGACTAGCTGCGATGGTCGTCGTTTTTACGGGGTTTGCAATGTTATTTACTGATATGGGGTTTGGTGCAGCCTTGATTCAAAAAGTGGACGTGGAACAGCGCCACAAGAATGCGGTATTTTGGGTCAGCATTGCTGTGGGAGTGCTACTAACACTGATTTTTGCTGCAGCGGCTCCCTACATCGCATCCTTTTATGGTGTCCCGGAGCTCCAGTCCCTCACCATCGCAATTTCGCCGATCTTCATCATCAACTCATTTGGTACGATAACGCAATCTCTCGTCCAAAAAGCGATGGATTTTCGTACGCTAGCAATCGCTGGGCTGACCAGCTCTGTGATTCCGGGTGCCGCCGCGATATACTTAGCTTTGAGCGGTTTTGGGGTGTGGAGCATCGTTGCCCTGTACGTTCTTAATGCGATCGTCTACGTCGCCATGGTGTGGGTCCTGGCGCCGTGGCGACCCGATTTCTCACTGCAACTGAGCGCAGTTAAGGATCTTTCTAAGTTCGGCACTAACTACCTCGGTGCTGCCATTTCCAACTACTGGACGCTAAATTGCGACAACTTGTTGATCGGCCGCTACTTAGGATCAGCACCCTTGGGGATTTACTCCCGTTCGTACGCCATTCTAGTGCTGCCGCTGACCCAGATAGCGAGCGTCATTACATTCGTCATGTTTCCCGCTCTCTCAAAGATCCAAAACGACATAGAACGGGTGAGGGCTCTCTATTTGCGATCAATCAGCGTTATCTCGCTCGTGGCGTTTCCTGTCTCGTTGGGACTGCTAGTTCTTTCACGCCCATTAGTGCTCACATTATTTGGTGACACGTGGGCTGGGATGATTCCCATCATTCAAGTTTTTAGCATTCTTAGCGCTATTCAGTCTATAGGCATCACCGGTTCTTGGCTCTATCAGTCTCAGGGCCGAACCGACATCATGTTCAGGTGGGGGCTCGTGGTCGGATCCATCTACATCATTTCGTTCGTCGTGGGACTACGCTGGGGGGCGTTGGGCGTTGCTGTCGCCTATACTGTGGCTAATTTCCTGCTGTGGCACCCCAACTGGTCAATTCCAGCTCGCCTCATTGATTTGAACTTCGCCACCATGCTGAGAAAGCTGGCACCTCAGTTTTACGCCGCAGCAACGATGGCGCTAGCTGTTTGGGCGTTCGGCCTCCTACTGCCAAACAGCTGGTCGTATGCCGCGCATCTGACTCTCCAAGTAAGTTTCGGCGCCGCGTTCTACTTCATTTTCGTGCGCTCGTTCCGCTTGGAAGCTTACGCCGCCGCGTCCAGTGTAATCCAATCATATTTGAGGCAGCTGCGAGCATATTGAAGAGCAAGGTCACAATTAGTTGACGCCGTTGATGATGTATCCGACTGATTTTATCCTCAAAGATGGAGGCTTGCTTGCGTCGAGCCGCAGTATTTGGCAGCCCCTCAAACTGTACCGCCTTCAGATTGTCGAACGAGATGTGCGAGAAGCCCGTGGTGAAGGCGCCAAATCTGTAGGAAACAACATCAATTGTCGACAGAAAGCCTCGTCCGTTTTTGAGGGGGCAGGCGATGGACAAGAGGTGTGTACTGAGGAAGCCATTCACTCTAGCTGCAAGCGATCCGACACAGTTTGACTTTCAAATCGCTGGGATTGAGCAACAAGCGTCCCGATTTTGCTCGGAATCTCTATTGATTTGACAAGAAAGGTTCCAACCTCAACTTGTGCACTTGTAATGCTTCTCGTCAATCGCCGAAGTATCGATTAACAGGACTATTTATTAATACATCAAGAGCAAAATACACCAGGACGTCTGATTTCCGCTTAAAACCTTTCAAGCGGCTGGAACATTAATCTGATGTCGCATGTAGGTCGCATTATAGGCTCTTTCGACAGTTCTCGACAAACACCATGTTGGAGTTAGAAAGTCGCCGATATTGGTTCAAAACCAAAAAGGTCTGGTTTAGCTCGTACCCCTTTGACGTAAAGGGCTATCACTGCGTCAAGTTCACCGACACTAAGTATAAGGTAGACCTCGCGGGTTTTCAGATGAGATCCAAGACAAACTTAGTGATAGATTTAGCGCAAGACCTTGACACAATCTGGAAAAAAATGAGCAAGAGCTCAACTCGAAGAGATATAAAGCGCGCTCAACGGGCTGGTGTCAGAGTCAAACTTAATGAAGATTATGATGAATTCCAAGAACTGAATGATTCGTTTCGAAAGAAAAAAGGGATTTACCCTGATTTCGAGAAGACGAGTGTTTTAAAACGAAGCGGTCCGCTGTTCATTGCAGAGTACGATGGAGATATACTGTGCGGCCACGCTTGTTTTGCCGATGGCCACACTATATTGGGGAGGCTAGCAGCATCAAAGCGACTCGTTGATCGCGACAGAGCCTCTTTGATTGGCAACGCGAACAAGTTGCTCGTGTGGGAGACGATAAAGTACGCGAAGGCCAAGGGACTGCGAGAATTCGACCTCGGAAGATATTACGTTAAAGATGGCGACTTACAAGAAGTTGGGTATAGTGCTTGGAAGAAAGGTTTTGGGGGAGACCTTGTCGAGCGCTACGACTATACGAAGTATTATTCGAAGATTTATGAACTTGCACTAATGGGGGCTAACCGCCTGCACAGACTTTGAAATCAGCAGCTAGCGCATAGACAAGAGAAGCCGCCCCCGCTTCTGGAGGCATCGGCGATGACGAAGCGCTCTCTATAACTTCAAGAGAGCGCCATAAACGGCGATTTTCAAAGACCCTGCCGCTGAAGTCACTGCCATCGAGACGTGGACGTTTCGGTAAAAAGTATTCTTCGCCTCTTTCAAGTCCTTTGTCCAAGCTTGTTGAGGTGCTACCGACCCCATTCCAGCATCTATCTTTGCCTGCCGGAGCCCTTGACCCTGAACGCTATGCAACGCTCTCTCGTTTTTATCTGTTTTGATTGCCCCTACTCGTGGGTGCGCCGTAACCTAGGTTTAGTCACGGCGCGTGGCGGGCTGACCCCCTCGGTCACACAGGGTGGACAGCAACACTTAAGCTTTCGCGCTCCGTTTGCGCTTTGATTAATTTTCCCGTCAAGGGCAAGCATGGAAAAAAGGGGGGACTAAGTGGACTTAGTTAAACCTGGGTCCGCATTAACAAAACTTGTCATCAGCGTAGCTGTTCTAGCTATTTGCGTGGTACTCCCGTCTATTGTATTAGGGAACTGCTTCCTCTTGCCGGTCGGATTAGCGCACGGACTGATACTATCAGTATGTGGACACGCAAAAATCGCTGTTGAAGTGCTAGACAATAAAAAGATCTGGGACCAGTTTGTCGAAAACAGCCCACAGGGAACGTTATTTCATACCTGGGATTTTTTGAAGATCGTTGAAAAACATTCTGGGTCCCAGCTTGTGCCGTATGCCATATTTTCAGGTAACGAACTTATGTGCGTATTCCCTTTTTTTATTACTCGACGCCAGGGACTGACGCTAATGCGCTCCCCGCCACCTGATGCACAAATTCCCTACTTAGGACCCGCGTTTGATCCCAGCGTGGCCGGGCTGGGGGCACATAAAAAGGAGAAGATCTTTGAGCAAGTGACTGGGGAGCTGTGCAGCGAAGTTGACAAGATCGCTCCAAATTTCATGAATTTTAGGACGGTCCCAAATTTTCTTGACGTGCGCTCCTTTATTTGGAAGAACTTCACGGCGCACTTGATGTTCACGTCCGCTATCAACTTGGAAAAATCCGTCGATGAGATCTGGGCATCATTTAGTAGAGGCTGCAGGCAGAAGATTAAGCGTGTGAGCGCTTACTCTCCTGAGGTACAACAAACTAACGACGTTAGTTCCTTGCTTGCCATCTGGCGAGAACGATTCCGCCAATGTGCAAAAGAAGAGCCGCTGCTAAGCGAGAGTTATCTCAAGGAGCTTGTGGCTACGTTTCCCCAGGACGTGACCGTGTACAACGTCAGCATCGACGGAAGGCTCGCTACCGCAAGCACGTACTGTGCCATTCAAAAGGAGCGATATTGTAGTTGGATCGGTGGCGTTAGTGCGCGTAGAGACCTGGGTGTGGTTGAGTATCTTGAATGGGAAATCATTCGGCGCGCAAAGTCAGAGGGCTTCAAAAAGCTAGATTTGACTGGTGCCCCTAATCAGCGTATTTCTGAGTTCAAATTTCGATTTAATCCAGCCGTAGAGCCATTTTGCTATGTCGAGAGAACTGACATGCTGGCCAAGATTGCCAACTTTGCACGCTCAAAGCTAGCCAGCTCAGGTACTCAGTGTCAAGCGCATGTTGCCTCGGCGCGGTATGTGAATCGAGCTGTTTCCACGCGCGCCTGCGATTGCGGAAGCGGCCGACGTAGGAGCTGACGCAGAGCCCAAGAAACCTTAAAAAGGTGGAACGTGAAACAAGTGGTATAACTTAGCTTGCCAGATCCCAGATCAAGCAATTGTGCGGCAAAGCGATTACCCGCCGCGTGGTCGTGTAACCATGGCTGTTGAAGTGCTAGACGATAAAAAGATCTGGGACCAGTTTGTCGAAAACAGCCCACAGGGGACGTTATTCCATACGTGGGATTTTTTGAATATTGTTGAGAGACATTCCGGATACCGGCTTGTGCCGTATGCCATATATTCAGGCAACAAACTCAGATGCATACTCCCTTTTTTTGTTACTCGACGCCGGGGGCTGACGTTAATGTACTCCCCGCCGCCAGACGCGCAAATTCCCTACTTAGGACCCGTTTTTGATCCCAGCGTGGCCGGGCTGAGGGCACATAAAAAGGAGAAGGTCTTTGCGCAAGTGACTGACGAGCTGTGCACGGAAATCGACAAGATCTCTCCCAACTTCCTGTCGTTTATAACTGTTCCAAGTTTCATCGACGTACGGACGTTTGAGTGGAAGAACTACGCGGTCCAGCTCAAGTTTACGTACGCGATAGACCTGGAAAAACCCCTCGACGATATCTGGGGCGGTTTCGCTGGAAGATGCAAGCGAGGCATCAAACACGTAAGCGCACTATCACCTCACGTAGAGCACACAAGCGATGTCAGCTCGGTGCTTCGCATGTGGCGAGAACGAAGAAAAGAACGCGGGGAAAGACAGAATCTCTTTAGTGATAGGTATCTAGAGGAGGTTGTGGATGCATTTCCTCAGCGTGTGACGGTCCACACCATCAGCATTGACGGAAGCATCGCTGGCGCAATCGCGTGCTGTGCGCTGCGTGACGACCGGTATGGCTATTGGATCGGCAACGTTAACGCCCGCAAAGACCTGAATACGAATGAGTTTCTTTTATGGGAGGTCATTCAGCTCGCAAAATTAGAGGGCTTTAAGACGCTGGATTTTTTTGGCGCGTGGCCTGAGCATCTTTCCCGATTCAAATCAAAATTTGATCCAGAGCTCAAACCGTATTGCTATGTTGAAAAAACCGACGAGTTTTACAAAATAGAGAGTTCAGTTTACAACGCTGTCAAAACTGCGAGAGAACGAGTCTTGCTTCGGTAGATTGGACGTGAGTAGAACAGCGCCTGGTGAGAACCTGAGACTTGGGAGATAAACGACAGAGGACTAACGCAGAGCAAGAAATGTGCCTGGATGATTTGTGGCGAAAACCGTGTGGGGTGGCGCAATGGCCGCTGAAGTGCTAGACGATAAAAAGATCTGGGACCAGTTTGTCGAAAACAGCCCACAGGGGACGTTATTCCATACGTGGGATTTTTTGAATATTGTTGAGAGACATTCCGGATACCGGCTTGTGCCGTATGCCATATATTCAGGCAACAAACTCAGATGCATACTCCCTTTTTTTGTTACTCGACGCCGGGGGCTGACGTTAATGTACTCCCCGCCGCCAGACGCGCAAATTCCCTACTTAGGACCCGTTTTTGATCCCAGCGTGGCCGGGCTGAGGGCACATAAAAAGGAGAAGGTCTTTGCGCAAGTGACTGACGAGCTGTGCACGGAAATCGACAAGATCTCTCCCAACTTCCTGTCGTTTATAACTGTTCCAAGTTTCATCGACGTACGGACGTTTGAGTGGAAGAACTACGCGGTCCAGCTCAAGTTTACGTACGCGATAGACCTGGAAAAACCCCTCGACGATATCTGGGGCGGTTTCGGCAAAAGATGCAAACAGGGCATCAAACACGTAAGCGCACTATCACCTCACGTAGAGCACACAAGCGATGTCAGCTCGGTGCTTCGCATGTGGCGAGAACGAAGAAAAGAACGCGGGGAAAGACAGAATCTCTTTAGTGATAGGTATCTAGAGGAGGTTGTGGATGCATTTCCTCAGCGTGTGACGGTCCACACCGTCAGCATTGACGGAAGCATCGCTGGCGCAATCGCGTGCTGTGCGCTGCGTGAGGACCGCTATGGCTTTTGGTTCGGTGGCGTTAACGCACGCCCAGAATTGAATACGAACGAGTTTCTCTTATGGGAGATAATTCAGCACGCAAAAACAGAGGGCTTTAAGATGCTGGATTTGATTGGCGCGAATGGTCCTCAGCGTCTTAACATGTTCAAATCAAAATTTGATCCAGAGCTCAAACCGTATTGCGATGTTGACAAAACCGACGCGCTTGGCAAAATCGCCCTGTCTGTTTACTCAAAGCTCTCAGCGCTGGGAGAGAAGCATATCTTGCCTCGGCGGCGTGGACGTGAGTCGAACGGCGAATCGGAGACTCGAAACTGACATAGCAACTAACCTAGAGCCTAAAACCTCGCAAACCGAGAGCTTGTTATGCAAATGGATACCGTCGATGGCCATTTGCGGGGATTCCCGATTAAAGCCGGTACTGAACGCGGTGTGACCCTTTATAACCGATCTCAAAGTGACGAAAAGGAGGATATGCCTCTCGCGAGGCCTCGCGGCACGCAGGATACGTTCACTGGCTACGCATTGCGTAGCGTCTTAACAGCATAGTGCCATAACTACACCTTGGCTCGCTGCCAAAGCGTTCGGACGGCCGACGATTCAGGTGGAGGCGCAGCTCGGGAGCGCGAAACTTTGAAAGGCAACGTTATTGATTTGCTACAGCTGCGATGCGTCGAGCGTAGTGTAACACCGTCATACAACGCGACATTACGACATCGTGCCAGTTGAAAGAATTCCAGCCCGTCTTAAGGCCCTGCTCTCGCACGCTTACGCTAACGTGCCTTCCTGCCAGCGGATTTTTAGAGAGATCGGACTCACTCACAGCGCAGCTGTCGATAGGCGAAAACAGACGAACACCCCAAGTTGCTGAATTAAGAGTGCTATCGCAGCGCATTTGAATCGGTGACCCCAAAAGGTAAAATAAGCTATCAGGGCCGCGTTTTTTACGTACGCGTAATAATGCTTAAGACGGTGTATCTTTAAGCTGTTGAAGTAGTACGAAATAACCAAAAAAAAACAAAACCAATCTGGTCGCAGCCGAGATGTTCGGAATGAGCAGCCGTTTACGATGTTATTTTTCCGAGACAGGCTTGCTGCGATTGTGGCATAAGGAAAAACAGCCCAGAAATAACCAGCTTGTAAGTAGTACGACAAGTTTAACGAATAGAACGCCAGATATCGCAGAAATAGCAAAACATCCGAAGTACGTAGTATCTTTAACCGCGAAAAGTCACAGTGTTGAGGAAAAGTTTTTGCGCCTCCCTGACACCATACGAGCCGCGCTAGCTTCTGCAGCTAGGGCCCGAATTGTTTTCGACTTGGCGTGGTATGAGCTCCTCGCCATATTTCTTATCCTCGCCGGCGAGGGCTTGCTCTTTGCAGGCCACACTGCGCTCGGCGTCGGCGTGCAAACGCTCAACATCATCGCGGTTGCCGTCATCGTGGCGGTGCCGCATGGTAAGCGCGTACAGCTGCTCCAAGTGCTCGGTTTGCTATCGGTGTCTCTTGTCATCATCGTTTCATTTGCGCTCCTGCCAGCGGTCTACTGGTTCATCATCGTCTGGGTGATGTACTTCCCTCTCGTCTTGATCATCCGAACGGTAGCCTTGTACTACTGGCTGGCGATTTACGGCGTGATGTTTATACCGATCATAGCGATCGTTGCACACCGAAAGCTGAGCCGCCACGACCTTGGGCTCACGGGAGGTCTCCGATTGACGTACCTCATTCCGTTTGGCGCCCTCGTTGGCCTTGGGCTCGGGCTTATTGAATACGCTATTCTTCGCAATCCACCACTTATCCCGAATGCGTCAGCCTCAGAGCTCATCGGGTTAAGCATCGTTATGATCTTCTTTGTGGCGCTCGT
Organism: Methanobacteriota archaeon; assembly: GCA_963720465.1. GTDB lineage: Archaea > Halobacteriota > Bog-38 > Methanoflorentales > Methanoflorentaceae > Methanoflorens. Next base: position 1,188,972 of record OY970393.1, on the reverse strand, counting down.
TGAGGAGCTCCTCTTTCGTGTCCTGCTGCAGCCGCAGCTCATGGAGCGAAGCGGTGCGGTCGGGGGAATCCTTATCACGAGCGTGATCTTCGGCGCCATGCACGCGAGCTACGGTAGCGTCCACGAACTCCTCTTCACGACCGGGGCGGGTGTCGTCTTTGGCGTAGCATTTTACAAGACAAAAAACTTGCCGTTTGTCGTCACGATGCACGCGGTGGACGACATACTCCTGTTTGGGGTGCTCCCATTTTTGCCACTAGTCCTGCTGCATTGAGCGCCCTCGCTGATAATGTGCAGCTGTGAACACGAGGGAGGCGCAAAACCCGACAATGAGGGGCGCGCAGAGGGCCTACAAGGTTGCCAGTCTGTTCTTGTTCCGAGAGTCAGTCAGACATCAAATAGTGTAACGCGAGTAAGACGACAATGGCCCGTTTGCCATGAGGGCGCCTTGGTATATCTTTCTGCGCGATCACTTGTGCTCGAGGTCATTCGCCGCTTCCTGTCACGGTCGACGTCAGGGTCAAGATCACGGACATATCTACAGCATCGTGCACGAGTAAAGCGCTTTACCTATGACCGCCGCAAAAACACCGCACTTTGCACATTCAGCGTCGTGAGCCAATGAAAATCCGCGGCGGCCCCGTGTCAGTTAAGGAGGACACCTGCGCGACGCTGAGCCTAGGGCAGCCAGGTCGCTTCTTTTTACAAACGCAAGGCGCGGGACAGGAGTGCTAGCTCCCGATGGTACGCCGTCCCTGGGGTACGCAAGCACGCCGCTAAAGCCCGGGCGACGAGAGAGCGATGGAAAGGAGGTTCTTGACGAATCTGAGGTCGCGGTAGGAGGTTTAAGGCGTGCAAACCGGCATCGAACACGTAAGCGCCCTTTCCGCGTCTTTCCAGATTCAAATCGAAATTTGATTCGGTGTGAGAACCGCATTGCTATGTTGGCAAAACCGACGCGCATCACAAAGCACAGTTTTTTTGCTTGTTCAAACATCGCAGTGCTTTCGACGAAATTAAATACGCCTCGGTAACATTGTTATGGCGCGGATGTGAATTGAACAGCGCAGGCGAGAAGCTCGGACTTGGGAAGCGACCGCTGTAGGAATTAACGTGGAACCTCGAACTTCTGAAACTGCTTACGGGGCGCTCAGCATCGGAAGTTTCAATGCTGCAAATATGCCCCGGGTTGGATTCGAACCAACGAGTCTTGCTTGGATAGCAAGTGCTTTTCCTACTAAACTACCGAGGCGTTCCAGTGTTCAAACAGAGTGCAGACAATATCGTCAGCCAACTCTTGTGTGTACCGGACTGGCTATTAACTTTTGTGACAAGCGCGTTCTTCGCAGCAGCGTCCCCCTCAGACGTTGAACCACAGCGTTAATGAGATAGAAGATCCGTAATATGAGGTCAAAGCTTCCCCGCAATTTTGGAGCATTTGCTGACAAGCGGTCTCGCACTGTGGATCCAACGCGCACGAAGTATCTTGTAAAGAGTGAACGGAGTTGCCCCTCTTCGAGTGGTGGTCATACGCCCCCCGAGGCCCCATAAGGTATGGTGCGGTGCCGGGCGACGATACGCCGGCCAAAAAACAGATAACCGCATCGATTCGAGACAGCTGGGATACTCAAGCAATATAGCCTATTGTCGAGCCGCGTCGCTATCGCGCTGTGGTCTCTGCGGACCTCGGATCCTTCACCCGTTCTTGGCCCCAACCCCTCGATACACGATCCCGAGTTTTTCGACGATCTCTGGGTCGAAGCACCGCCGGCCGTCGACGATGATCGCGGTGCGCATTTCTGCCTTGATGCGATCCAAGTCAAGCCCCAAGAACTCCCGGTGGGCAGTCATAAGGACGAGAGCATCTGCGTTGGAAAGAGCGTCATATGCGGTCGCTTCTGGTTGCGCATACCGTCGCAGGACGTCCTCTTCGATGAATGGATCGACGATATGGACGATCGCGCCCCTCTTTGTAAGCTCGTTAATCACAACAGCTGTCGGGCTCTCGCGGTAGTCGCCCACGTTCTCCTTATAGGACAGGCCAAGCACGACTATTTTCGACTTGTTGACCGCTCGCGCTCTTTCGTTGAGGGCGTCGACGGTCAACTGGAAAACGTGCAGTGGCATGTAATCATTGACGGCCCTGCCGGCCGTAATGACCTGGGAGTGGTACCCGAGCTCCTCGGCTTTATGAACGAGGTAGTATGGGTCGACGGGTAAGCAGTGGCCGCCGACTCCGGCCCCCGGATGATATACGTTGAAATTCCACTTCGTCGAAGCGGCTTCGATCACGTCTTGGATGTCAATCTCCAAGCGTTCGAAGATCAGCGCGAGCTCATTCATGAGCGCGATATTGAGATCTCTCTGGATGTTTTCAATGACTTTCGCCGCCTCAGCGGTTTTGATATCCTTGACCGTGACCACGTCCTTCGCGTTGCTGAGGTATAACTGCGCTGTTGCTTCAGCCCATTCCGGCGTGATGCCCGCAACGATTCGGACCACGTCCCTAATATTGTGATCGGCATCTCCCGGGTTATATCGCTCCGGACAGTAGGCGAGTCCAAAATCGGTCCCGGCTTTCAACCCTGACTCTTCGAGCAACGGCTTCAGCACGTCATCAACCACTCCCGGGTACACAGTCGATTCCAGGACGACGAGCTTGTTGCGACCCAGGCCTTGGGCAATGGCCTGACCCGCGGAAACGATAAATGATAGATCAGGTCGCTTAAACGACGTGATCGGCGTTGGGACGGTGATGATGATCACGTCGCTTTCTCGTGTAGCGCCAGCTGTGTCGATAGTGGCCGTGAGCTTGCGAAGGCCGACGAGTCTTCGCACGCGTTCGTCGATATTCAAGTCGGTAAGATAGCACCCCCCCGCATTGATGATGTCAACTTTCTCCTGTGTCCTATTGACTCCGATCACGCTGAACCCGTTCTCAGCGAAGTTGACTGCTGTCGGGAGTCCGACGTAGCCCAACCCTATGACAGCGATGCGCGCAGATTTGCTCTTAATCTTCTCGTACAATTCCACCCTCAAACCACCTTACGGTCTCTTGAAGCTCGTCCTCGAAATTGCTATGCGGCGCGTAACCAAATACTCGCGCCTTTGAGATAGCAGCGAGCGAGTGTCTTATGTCTCCTGGCCGACGCGCGGCATAGATTGGCTTAACATCGCTGCCAGTGATCTTGGCGAGAAGGGCAATCAACTCGTTCAGGGTAATGCTGCGGCCACAGGCGATGTTGAATGTTCCGGTCTCGCTGGATTCGCACGCACGAATATTTGCTTCAACGACGTGTTTCACGAAAGTGAAGTCTCTACTCTGTGTGCCATCCCCGAAAACCGTCGGCGGTTTACCGCTGAGAATCGCCGTTATAAATTTAGGAATTACGGCAGCGTACTGGGAATATGGGTCTTGCCGCGGTCCGAACACGTTGAAGTAGCGCAAGGATATGGTGTGAAGGCCGTAGACTTGGTGAAACACCGTGCTGTAGAGCTCACCAGTTGCCTTCGTGACCGCGTACGGGGATTTTGGTGAAAGACACATGTCTTCCCGTTTCGGGAGCTCCACGGTGTCGCCGTACACGGATGATGACGAAGCATAGACCACCTTTTTTACACCCGATTCTTTGGCGGCGATCAAAACCTTCAAGGTCCCAGTGGCGTTGGACTGGTTTGACATCAGCGGTTCGTCGATGCTGCGCTGAACGCTGGGAAGCGCTGCCTCATGAAAAACGTACTCATAGCCGTCGAAGATTTCTGGTAAATTGAGTTCAGTGACGTCCCCTTCGATCACTTCCGGGCGTGCGTCACCCAAATGATCGATATTCTCCAACTTCCCCGTCGACCGGTCGTCGATTACCGTGACGTCGTTTTTTTCCACAAGTGCTTCCACTAAGTGCGAACCAATGAAGCCTAAACCGCCAGTGACGATTACCTTCTTGCCTTTCATTGCGTTCGCCGATAGCTAAGCATCTAACCTATTTAATTGCTTTCAAACCCATCCTCTGTCCCTTGACTCGTCATGGCCTCAGTGCGCCGTCTGAGATAGCATACGGCGAGTGACCTTTAGGGTCAGGGAGCGGAATGCGCGCCGGAAGCAACGCAGGCTGTGGGTTGCTGTAGAGGGGACTTCTTCGCTGAGAAGCGCTCCGAAAGAGAAAGAACCCGCCAAGAATAAGGGATCCTCAGTTACGCAGCGTGGCAGTGGAGGAAGAGGGATGATCGTATGGACATCCCATCGCTCGAATGTATTAATTTTTAGACTATTTCAACACCGTAGCACGGGTCCACGGTAACGCGCACCGAATCCTTTATGGTGTCTTCTGGCACGCTTTTACGCGTGAGAACATTGCAACAGGCAATGCGGTAATTTCAAATAGTCCGGTTAAGCCACTGCATTCCGAATTGTCAAACACAATAAATGGAAATCATTTTTTATCGCTCGTCTTCGTGTCGCGATTTAGCGTAAGAAACTTATTATTACAATTCAATAAATACCAAAAAATACCGATTTAATTGGTGATTGTGACTAAAAATCTGTCTGTTTGCATGATAACCTGCTGGTATCATAATATTTCTATGGCCAATTATTCGGAGAATCTTATTGATGCACTAACAAGAAGAGACGTTTCAGTCAAGGTCGTAACGAGTCATTGCGTGTGTAAATATAAATATCGTGGCTCCTCCTCCCTTTTTGATGGAAAATACTGCCTCGTTACCTCGCCGTTTGATTCTTACGGGGATGAACCTGACCGATCCAGGATTCAAGGCATCACCTATCGTGCAAGCAGGATTCCTCTTGGTCTGCGCTACGCAAAGCAGTGTAGAGACTCCGATATTCTTCATTACCAACAAAGCTCAATTTTCTCTTTTGGGGAGTTGCCGCTGCTGACTCTTCTCACGCAAACGAAAGTCCCGCATAAGGTAGTGACCATTCACAATCTGTATAACTACCGGCCAGGTATCCGCTTGCTTCATCGAGTGTATCAATATGCTGATGCGGTCATCGTTCATTCCGAGCAACAAAAAAATAGCATGATACAGGATGGAATTCCAGAAGACAAAATTCATGTGGTATTCCATGGTGGCCGCCAGGTTAACCTCTGGGGATTGGTGAGGACCAGAGTTACTTTTTTTGGGAGCCCTGTGCAACACAAAGGCTTCTTTACCCTTCTCAAAGCGCTCCGAATCTTGCGTGAAGAAGGGATTAAGATCAACCTAGAAGTGTACGGTATCTATGGGAAGGAGGAAGAACAAACAGCGAAAGAGGAGGCAAGACGGAATGACGTGGCGGATCAGATCCGGTGGTGTGGCAGTTTGAGTGAATCAGAATTTGATGAAAAAATGCAGGAGAGCATCTTCACATTCGCCATCTATAGCGTACCAGTTTGGGCGAGCAATATTATCACGCGAGCTATGATGAACGGGACCCCGGTGATCGCAACCCCCCTCGGAGGGAGTTCAGAATATTTAGGTGACACGGGTATGTATGTTCCTCCGAATGACCCCCCCGCTCTTGCTTTGGGTATTCGCTCCCTTCTTGAGAACAGGACACTACGAGAGGATCTTGGAAAAATGGTCCGACAAAGAGCGCTTCAGCATTTATCATGGGATGCCATAGCAGAAAAAACCGTTCGGATATATCAGTCCGTGATCGACACATGAAATATTGACTGTTTGATATTTCTAGGACTCTTTTTTGGAAATAATTTGAAGAATAAAAGTTTTACAAAGTTTCGGTCATCGCATCGAGTCTGAGATAATAAAAACCAACAAAAAGCTTCCCGCAGAGCGCGTTCCCAAGAAACTCGAATCTGCGCTTGAGAGGTACCACTTGTCATACTTGCACGCGCGGTTTAGGAACAACTGCTCTAGCTTTTTCGTACCCTTTTTGCTTCCAGTTAACACCTAGAACGGCACAGCGCACGCGCGCACTTAAAAAGAAGCCAGCAAGCTTATACGTAAAGCAGCTTTTACACCTCGAATGTGGGTGTAGTAGCATGCCACGACTCCACTATCTTGATAACATTAAGATACTCCTTATTGTTATTGTCATCTGGGTGCACGCCGCCCAACCCTACGGCCCTGCCGCCGCATGGCCCATCACGGCTCCTGTGCCATTTTCGTTCGCGGACATTTTGATTGTCGGCGCCTTTCTCACGATAAGCACTTCGTTTTTCATGGGCCTCTTCTTCTTCATCTCAGCGTACTTTCTTCCCGGTTCGTTCGATCGGAAAGGAGGGAAACGCTTCCTAAAAGATCGTTTCATCCGGCTTGGCATCCCGCTCATTATCGTTATGGCGTCCATAATCCCGCTTATTGGGTACCTTACGGGCACAGCGCTCTGGTTTAGTTACCTCTGGTTCATCGTCATACTGATCATCATGGCGCTAGCGTACAGCGCTTGGCGGCGGTGTCGGCTTACGGTCCGCAAAGTGGCGTGCCCGGGGAACGGGACACTAGTCGTCGCGGCGCTGACTCTTGGTGCCGCTAACTTCATCGTACGTTGCAGGTATCCGCTTGATAATTGGAAGCTGTACCACACCGTTGAGCCCGCGCACGCCCCGCTCTACATCTTGCTCATCATTGCGGGCATACTCGCGTACCGAAATAATTGGCTTGCGGCTCTTCCCGCTTCACTCGCGCGGCTGTGGGGAATCGTCGTCGTCATATGCTTGTTTGGGCTTGGCATCCTGTCTGCAGCATTTGGAAACGCGCTTCAACAAGGCGGATTCACGCTCGCATCACTGTTGTTCTCGTTTTGGGAGGCGTTTATTGGTATCGGCATCTGTGTGTGTGCGCTCATCATCTTCAAGAAGCGGTGGAACACCGCAGGGCGGGTCGTGACGGTACTCGCTCAAAACGTGTACGCCGTCTATCTCCTGCAGTTTCCCATTGTTTTGGGCGTGCAGTGGATCTTTATCCAAAGTGCACTTCCGCTGCTTTTACAGTTTGTTCTCGTCGGAGCGATTGCCACCGCACTGTGTTTTACCATCAGCAACTACATAGTGCGGCGCTCTGCTGCGCGAGCTACGATCGCTCAATGAGGTAGTATTATATTCTATCGTCGATGTAGAATCTATCCACGATAAAAGGCTTATACTTCGATTTTTGAAATATAAGGGGGCCGCCGAATTGCCGGGGGAAGAAGAGCAGAGACAACAAGATGGCTTCTCGACCTCAGGCGAATCTGCTCTTGCTTTCGAGAGATGGGACACGACTGTAAGCGCTGAGAGAACTGGAACGCGTGGTGCCTCCAGCAGAGACGTTGCGCAAAGACGCTCAAGACGCGTAGAAAGCCTCACGACCATCACCGCCACCGCCACCCCCCGGCACCAGCTTATCGGGTACGACATCGCGATCGCAGGACGCCTCACAAGCGGCGGCGGCGCGCAGATGGTGGCAGTGCCCGTCGCGCTCTACAACACGGATGATCCGACAAACAAGATGCGCACGGCCACCACCATCACCGACGCCTTCGGGCGCTATAAGTTTACGGTCACCGATAGCGCACCGGCCAGACATACGTACATCGTATGCGCGGAGGGTCGCAGCAAATACAGCCAAGCACAGAGCACCGAAGTGCCGGTGACGTATCATTCTTCGCGTCTCCTCGGCACCACCCGAACAACGCTCGCTCAAGCCGCTAGGACATCGCTTGTTTTCAACTTGGCGTGGTATGAGCTCCTCGCCATATTCCTTATTCTCGCCGGCGAGGGCTTGCTCTTCAGTGGGCACCGCGTCGCTGGAGTCGCCGTGCAGGCGTTGAACCTCGTCGTGATTATCGTCGCGATAGGAGTGCTGAACGGAGAACGTATCGAGCTCTTAGAGGTGCTTGCTTTGGTGTCGTTGCTGCGTGTCGTCAACCTCTCCTTTGCGTTCATCCCGACGATGACCCTCTACTGGTTGGTGGCGATCTACGGCGTAATGCTCCTCCCGATCATTGGGGTCGTTGCTCACCGAAAGCTGAGCCGTCACGACCTTGGTCTCACAGGCGGGCTACAGTTGACGTACCTGATTCCGTTCGGCGCCCTCATAGGCGTAGAGCTGGCGCTCATCGAGTACCAAATTCTCGCAAATCCCGCCCTTATACCCTCGTACTCGCTCGTCGGGCTTCTCGAGCTCAGCGTCCTGATGATCTTCGTTGTCGCGGTCGTAGAAGAGCTGCTCTTTCGAGCCCTGTTGCAACCGGAGCTTGTGCAACGCAGCGGGCCGGTTGTCGGCATACTCATCACAAGCATCATCTTTGGTGCGATGCAATCAGGCTTCGCCAACTACTACGAGCTGCTCTTCGCATCTGGGGTAGGGCTCCTTTTTGGCGTCGCATATTACAAAACAAAGAACCTGCCGTTTGTCATCACCATGCACGCGGTGAACAACATACTCCTGTTCGGGGTGCTCCCCTTCTTGCCTATACTAGCTGTGCCGCATTGAATGCCACAGAGACGCAAAAGATGATCAGGAGCGTCACATTGATCCAGAGCACCGCTGCGGCTGCCTTCTTGCTATAGCGAAAAGGGAAGGTCCATCCTTCGCGCGACGATAGCAGTTCAGTGGCGACAAGTGACGCGAGAAGCGCTATGCTGGCAATAGCGGCGCCTTCCAGTATGACTGGCAGTGCAATCCCAGACGTCGTAGAGGTCATCGCGCCGCCGGTCGTAGTCGCCGTCAGCGTGAGTATCACTGACATACCAGAACCATTGTGCCTCTAGCATAAAGCACTTTACCCCAATCGTCCTTGTTTGACAGCACTGCACTGAGAGGGCGTTGCGTCAAAGCAACGGCTGTGCCGCAACGGCTTGAAGCGCTTGCACTGCGGCCGCCCGCTTACTTGAAAAACGCTGAGAAATTCGCGGCCGATACTTATTTGAGGGGGCAGATGGGGATCGCAGGTTCGGCTCTTATCCAAGTGCTGCAGCTCCCCAACGCAGATGCGCAGTGTTTTCTGAGAAATTCGTCTTTTGTTACTCCCACTGTTTCTGCGGTTGTGCGACTGGTCCACGAAAAATACGCGGACGCGGGATCCGTCGCTATATAAAAAGCGCTCTTTGTCGACTCTCAGCCTCCAATGCACGTAATTTGTCACATTTGGCGGCTCATCGTAATCACATTTTTTGGAAACAGCCCATCGAGAGCCTAATCCGCGTGCTGAAAAAATAATAGTTTTTTATGCGATTGCACGCGGTTCTATTTTTTTGTGAGCTACGTCACACCACAATCTTTATCTGCGCTCCTTCGCTTTTTCATTCCTCAAGTCATTTTGTCTGCCCATGTCGCACAAAAGATTGTTTTCCTTAATTGTGGCGGCAATTGTGGCGGTGCTGCTTATCGCCGCGCTCTTCGCTGAACTAGCTACGGTTCCGGCGACCTCTAACTTCGCAGTATCTCACGTCGCTATCATCACAACCGGCAGGGTAGGCGACGCGCCGGTTTCGAGAGTACCCCATCAACGCAAGAGCTTTTACGCTGCGGGGTTATGGTGGTTTTTTTATGGCGCATACCCCGACGACGCTCCTGGATCACTCAGTTATATCACATCCTCGGATGGCGGCGCTACGTGGTCGTCTCCAACGTCGTTAGGCCATAACGTTGCCTACGACGCAGTTTTTACCGTCTCGTATGACTCGACCAATAACAAAGTGTGGGTTGGACTATCTGATGCATCACTCAGTAGCAACGGTAATTACGGTTTTATCGTACGATGTGGCTCTCCGCAGTCAAACGGAACGATAACTTGGGACCAGCCTTGGCAAACTGCTATCGCGGCAACAACCGCTGTGAGCGATCCCAATATGGTCATTGACACAAATCAGCACCTTTGGATAGGCTATAATAACACGATTACAAAGAACGCCAACACCAATGGCACGTGGGCTACGGCATCTGGATTTCCCGTCCATCTGACTGGCAACCAGATTTTAGCGCCGCTTTCTGACGGTGGAGTATATACGGTGAATTACGTTTGGGATGTGAACGGACGCTCACTAGGGTATATAAGCACCACAGGCAGCTCCACGTTCACCGCAGAAGGAAATATCACCGCACTACCCGTGGAAGACACCGCAAGCAATGCAAACACCTACGTCGGGCGTATTTTTGCTGACGGTCTCGGTGACGGCATCGTTCACCTTGTGTATCAGTCCACGACGGGACAAATCCGCTACGCACAACGCAACGCGAATGGCACGTGGGCCCCCGAAGTCGTGCTCGCAACCGGCGCAGAGCCAGCGGTTTCGTCGCCGATGCTGACGTTTAACCCAACCAATGGCGATATACTAGTCACATGGACGGCGTACAACACGCTTTACTGCGCGGTGAGGCATAATAACTCGTGGTCATCAGCATTCCCAGTTTATAGCACATCATTTGAGCACTCGTTTGAGCATGCGATCTCGTCGCAACTCACTGACCCAAGCGGCACCTTCCTCGTAAACACCCTTGATAGTTCATATCACCTCTTAGCGCTTATGGTGAGCGTCAAGCACCCCACATCACTTAACGCCACCGCCGCCGCGACCGCGAGCGTGTACACGACCTTTCAAGTGCAGGGCAGGCTCACTGACAATGCCACTACCAATCACACGGGTATCGGGAACGCGACCCTCACCCTCCTTGAATACTCCGCTACCAGTGGCAAGTACGACACCACCGTAGCCACCACGAAAACAAATAACTCCGCCGTAGCCCTGGGCGCCTACACTTTCTCGGTGAAGGAGACGACGAATGGCATCTACTCCTACGGAGCGTCATACGCGGGGACGGCGACGTATCAGTCCACGACGAGCGCTCCGGTGAAGGTGAAGGTGACGTAAAACAGACTAGAACCCTCACAACTGCGTCCTGATACAGCGCCTTGCATAGCAGCGTCATTGAATCGCACAGATACGTTACGTTTAAACTAGAATGTCCTCAAACCGCAGCCTTTATGATATCTTCTGACACGTTTTCATGCGTCAAGTCGTTTGCGATGCGAGACGCGTATGTCACACGCAAGATTGTTCTCCTTTATTGTGGCGGTGCTGCTTATTACGACGCTCTTCGCTGAACTAGCCACGGTTTCAGCGACCTCTAACGTCGCCGTATCTAAAGTCTCTATCATCGAAACCGTCGCCGGCGACGGGGCCGTGTCGAGACTGCCCCATCAACGCAAGAGCTTTTACGCTGCGGGGTTGTGGTGGTTTTTTTATGGCGCGTATTCCAAGAACGCGGGCACCGGATCACTCAGTTATATCACATCGTCAGACGGCGGCGCTACGTGGTCGTCCCCAACGTCGTTAGGCCATAACGTTGCCTACGACGCAGTTTTTACCGTCTCGTATGACTCGACCAATAACAAAGTGTGGGTTGGACTATCTGATGCATCACTCAGTAGCAACGGTAATTATGGCTTTATTGTACGGCGTGGCTCTCTGCAGTCAAACGGAACGATAAGTTGGGACCAGCCTTGGCAAACTGCTATAGCCTCGTCCGTTATGGTAAGCGACCCGAATATGGTTATCGACACGAATCAGCACCTGTGGATAGGCTATAATGATTGGATTACAAAGAATACCAAGACTGATGGGACGTGGGCTACGGCGTCGGGATTTCCTGTCCATCTCCTAGGTAATCAAATCTTAGCGCCGCTTTCCAATGGCGGGGTATATACGGTGAATTATGAATGGGGCTATAATATACGCTCACTAGGGTATATAAGCACCACAGGCAGCTCCACGTTCACCGCAGAAGGAAATATCACCGCACTACCCGTGGAAGACACCGCAAGCAATGCAAACACCTACGTCGGGCGTATTTTTGCTGACGGTCTCGGTGACGGCATCGTTCACCTTGTGTATCAGTCCACGACGGGACAAATCCGCTACGCACAACGCAACGCGAATGGCACGTGGGCCCCCGAAGTCGTGCTCGCAACCGGCGCAGAGCCAGCGGTTTCGTCGCCGATGCTGACGTTTAACCCAACCAATGGCGATATACTAGTCACATGGACGGCGTACAACACGCTTTACTGCGCGGTGAGGCATAATAACTCGTGGTCATCAGCATTCCCAGTTTATAGCACATCATTTGAAGATTCGTTTGAGCACGCGATCTCATCACAACTCACTGACCCAAACGGCACCTTCCTCGTAAACACGCTTGACAGTTCGTATCATCTCTTAACGCTTATGGTGGCGACAGCCACTGCAACGCAGAGGACGGCGACGAACCTCACCCTCACCGCGTCCAACTCCACCCCCGCCGTCAATCAGCAGGTCACCTTCAATGCCACCTTGAGTAACGGCACAACACCACTCTCAGGAGAGAACGTCACGATCTACCACTACATCGGCACGAGCACCACCCGCTACAACGACACCACCAACACCACCAACACCACCGGTCAGATCACCGTCACAACAAGCTTTGGCTCCACCGGACAACGCACCTACTACGCCACCTTCGCCGGTGACAGCTCCTATCAAGCATCGACAAGCATTGTCGTGACCGTCAACGTCACCAACGTCACCAAGACGCCGACCGCGCTCACGCTCACTCCGTCCACCACCACCCCCGCCGTCAACCAACCTGTCACCTTCAACGCCACCTTGACGAGCAGTGGAACCCCCCTCCCGTCTGAGTCCGTCACTATCTACCACTACCTCAACAACGTCCGCTACAACGACACGACCAACACCACCAACGCCACCGGCCAGATCTCCGTCACCACGAGCTTCGGCTCCCCCGGCACACGCACCTACTACGCCACCTTCGCCGGTGACAGCTCCTATCAAGCATCGACAAGCATTGTCGTGACCGTCAACGTCACCAACGTCACCAAGACGCCGACCGCGCTCACGCTCACTCCGTCCACCACCACCCCCGCCGTCAACCAACCTGTCACCTTCAACGCCACCTTGACGAGCAGTGGAACCCCCCTCCCGTCTGAGTCCGTCACTATCTACCACTACCTCAACAACGTCCGCTACAACGACACGACCAACACCACCAACGCCACCGGCCAGATCTCCGTCACCACGAGCTTCGGCTCCCCCGGCACACGCACCTACTACGCCACCTTCGCCGGTGACAGCACCTATCTAACATCGACAAGCACCGTCGTGACGATCACCGTTCAATAGTGCAGACACGCTAGCCAAAGCGTTTTTGTGCACGAAACACGAGTCGACTGCGAAGATCTACGCACCGGCTGCTATTTGCTCGTCGGGAAAGGGCCTTAAGCTGCCACCTTTGAGTTTCAAGGGGGGCAATGCCCACTTGATGGCAACCAGGCTCGCTACCGTGACAGTAACTGCGAATTAACAGGTCGCGAAAAGGTGTTCTTTCCTCTTTCTTCAACTTTTAGCGTGTTCTTGCAGAGGGGTTGTCACAGTCAGCACAAACACCTCTGTGAACGCAATCCAACCCCGGACTTACACAGGCCACAAGAAATAGGCTATCTGTAATCTCTTTGCTGCTCACGTCGACACATAGTGCCGCTCTAACAGCGGATAAAAAGCGTGCAATGTGGAGCTTCTTTCGTTGCTAATGAGGCTGATCTCCGCACTTTTTGCGACAGAGCGTTTCGCGTGGCACTCGCGGTTGCTATGATTCGGATTACGAGGGGCGTGCTTTGAAAGGCGACGAAATGAAAGCGTGTTTTATGGAGTTGCGGACGCCACCCCACCAACGCCCGGGCATTTGCGGTCATCTGCTCGACTACCGTTAGAGATCAGATATGTCGGCGAGTTGTCATCAAAAGACAATATTGACAAACTTTGTTGATCTTGTATTAGTTATTTTCGCAAGATTTATATAATACGCAATGAGACGATTAAAAAGGGCTTTCGACCGGAAGACAGTGCTATGGAAAAATACGAAATTGATTCGAGGCACGTCATTGATGCGCCTTTTGAAGCCGAGATCGGATGGCTTGATCGGCTAAAAGAGCGCTTCGTTGATATTTTGACGCGACCCGTCATGGGGGTTGGGATCGCGCTATTCGTTTTGGTTATGTGGCTCCTCGAACGCAACGGCGAAGCTGTTCGCTAACCATCAAGTTACTTGTTTTGCACTCTTGAGAGGCTTTCTGGCCAGCTTCTTTGAATGCCACCGCTTCACCACGACCATGCTTCCGAGCGAGCTTCTGCGGCGCACAGGTGCGCGTGATAATGCTTTATGTGTAGAACGTAAAGTGATTAAGCATTGCGAGCGGCACCTTAGGGCCGCGACACCCTGCGTCTGCCGCAAAGCACTTCCGTAGGGAAGCAGAACGGTATACCGAGTTCACCGCGAAATCGCGCATAAGTGTGTCGGTTGGACGTGCGTAGAAAGTAACCGAAGCACGATGGCCAACAACAACCGTTGTCGCACGTAAGACTAACCGAACGATACCACGTCGGCGATCAAATGCAATTACGAACAAAATGGGCCGCACTCGTCCTGGTGATCCTTCTGTTAGGTTCTCTGGGAACCACGGGGCTGGTGCTCGCACAAAATAACAGCAGCGCCCCCGTTGCGCAGACAAGCGCGTCGCTTCCGGTAGCGCTGCAGAAAGAGCCGCTAAACCCCGCCTTTGTGCAATATCAGCAGAACAAGTCGGCCGGAAAAGTGGCGACGCAAACCGTTGACGGACTCGGTCTCGGATGGGTCCCGCCACCCTATGAACTTTCGAAACTGCCCACCGCTACAAGCCTTGCGCAGGCGCAGCAGTACCCGACGACGTACGACCTTCGCACCTTAAACAAGGTGAGCCCTGTGGAGAATCAGGGCCAGTGCGGAAGCTGCTGGACGTTTGCCACGTTCGGCTCGCTCGAATCGTATCTGTTGCCTGGGGTGACCACGCAATATTCAGAGAACAACCTAAAGAACTTAGCCGATTTCGACTACACGTGCTGTGCCGGCGGCGATTCAGCGATGTCAACCGCCTACCTCGCCCGGTGGGGCACCACCCAGACGGATGCCACTGGCTCCACGATCCACGGAGGGCCGGTGACGAGCGCGTCTGACCCATACAGTGATTCGTCGTGCACCTCCAGTGCGACCACGTCTCAGATAGCGATGCACGTTCAAAACGTGTATTTCCTGCCGCTGAAGCAGTCAGCACTGGACAACAACGCCATAAAGTCTGCGCTGATGACGTATGGCGGCGTATATACCGCCTTCCAGTGGGAGGGGGCTGCCTCTTCAACCACCTCCTATTGGAATCAAGCGACAGCGGCCTACTACGATGGGAGCACAACGGGAGCCAACCACGCTGTGACCATAGTGGGCTGGAATGATAACTTCTCCGCGAAGAACTTCTCTGCAACCCCGCCCGGAAACGGTGCATGGATCTGCAAGAACAGCTGGGGCACGCAGTTTGGTCAGTCCGGGTACTTCTACGTGTCGTACTACGACCTCAACATGGGCTACCGGGAAAACACGGTCTTCACCGCTGAACCAACGACGAACTACACGGCGAATTACCAGTATGACCCCTTTGGAATGGAAAGCACCATTGGATCGGGGTCTTCTCCTACCGCCTACGGAGCGAACGTCTTTACGGCCAACTCCACTGGGACGCTTAAAGCGGTAAGCTTCTGGGCACCCGTCCAGGGAACCCAGTATACGGCACAGGTCTACGTTAACCCCACAAACTCCAACATCCCGACGAGCGGTACCCTTATGTCGACCATCTCGGGCACGGTCTCTTATGCAGGGTACTACACCGAGAGCCTGAGCCCGACTGTGAATCTGACGAAGGGTGAGACGTTTGCTGTCGTGATCAAGTTCAGTACGCCAGGAGACGACTATCCGCTTCCTGTACAGCAGCGGGTGTCTGGCTATGATAGCAACGCGCCAAATGCTGTAGCCGGGCAAAGCTTCGAAAGTCTAGACGGAACGACGTGGAGCGACCTAGCAGTAGCCTACGGCGCAACAAACTCCTATGTCGCCAACATTCACGCGTTTGAGTCGCAATCCTCCTTCTCCCTTACGGCGAGTGCCTCACCGACGACGGTTACCATCAAGCAGAACTTCACGATAAACGGAGCGCTGAGCACCGGTACGACAGGCACTGCGAATGCGACTATAACGTTGCAACGTTCCACGAACAACGCCGCGTGGACGAACGTCACGACGAACCTGACGAACACGACGGGCGGCTACCAGTTCAGCAACAACGAGTCGGCTGCGGGCACCTACTACTACCGCACCGCCTATGACGGCAACGCCACGAGCAACACGGTCACCGTCAACGTAACCAAGATGCCGACCACCCTCACCCTCGCCGCGTCCACCACCACTCCCACGGTCAACCAACCCGTCACCTTCAACGCCACCTTGAGTAACGCCACAACGCCCCTCTCAGGAGAAAACGTCACCATCTACCACTACCTCAACAACGTCCGCTACAACGACACCACCAACGTCACCAACTCCACCGGTCAGATCACCGTCACCACAAACTTTGGCTCTCCCGGCACACGCACCTACTACGCCACCTTCGCCGGCGACAGCTCCTACCAAGCATCGACGAGCAGTGTCGTCACCGTCAACGTCATCACCGTCACCAAGGCGGCGAACGCGCTCACTATTGCCGCGCCAGCATCTGCACTGACGAAGCAGAACTTCACGATTAACGGCATGTTGAGCGCCAGCGCCGTTGGGATAGGTAACGCGACTATAACGTTGCAACGTTCCACGAACAACGCCGCGTGGAGCAACGTCACGACGAACGTGACGAACCCGACCGGTGCTTACCAATTCAGTAACAACGAGTCGGCGGCGAACCTCTACTACTACCGCACCGCCTATGACGGCAACGCCACCTACACCAACGCTACGAGCAGCGTCGTCACCGTCAACGTCACCAAGGCGGCGAACGCGCTCACCCTCACCGGGTCCACCACCACTCCCGTCGTCAACCAATCCGTCACCTTCAACGCCACTTTGACGAGCAGTGGAACCCCCCTCCCGTCTGAGAACGTCACCATCTACCACTACCTCAACAACGTCCGCTACAACGACACCACCAACACCACCAACGCCACCGGCCAAATCACCGTCACCACGAGCTTCGGCTCTCCCGGCACACGCACCTACTACGCCACTTTCGCCGGCGACAGCTCCTATCAGAACTCAACGAGCAGCGTCGTCACAGTCAACGTCACTGCCAAGCCTCAAACGAGCGTAACCCTCACCGCGTCCACCACCACCCCCACCGTCAACCAATCCGTCACCTTCAACGCCACTTTGACGAGCAGTGGAACCCCTCTCTCAGGAGAAAACGTCACCATCTACCACTACCTCAACAACGTCCGCTACAACGACACCACCAACACCACCAACGCCACCGGCCAAATCACCGTCACCACGAGCTTCGGCTCTCCCGGCACACGCACCTACTACGCCACTTTCGCCGGCGACAGCTCCTACCAAGCATCGACAACGAGCCCGGTTCTGACGATCATCGTTCATTAGTCCAGACCCGCGAGCGAGGGCGTTGTTTGCCATAACGCGCGAGGCGACCGCGAAGACCAACAATACCAGCTGATATTCGCTCGCCACGCGGGAGCCAAATGTGGCACCAAAGGTTGGCTTCTGGGCCAGACCTAATCTTAAGAGATACGTTTCGGCGGCGGTAGAAAGAAGGAAGAGTACGGCTGTCGCAAACAAGGTGTTGGGGGGCGTAAATGAAGCGCCGTCGCGGTAGCAGCGTTTCAACTACTGGCTGCGCAGCACACTCCGAACAAAGGAGAACCTACCAAGAAAAAAGGCACCGGTAAGCGGCCGCAACGAAGGCGGAAAGAATGGCGATCAAACGCGTGTCTGATCGCTCGAACGTATTCATTTTTTGACCACTTGAACACCATGCACAGTTTCTGCGGTCACATTTCAACCGAAGCCTTTATAGTTTCTTCTGGACGTTTTTAGGCGTCTAGCGTCTGCGAACATTGCAAGAGGTACTCATGCGCGCGTGCAAAATCGTGCCATTTTCTATAGTCATTCTTCTCATTGCTGTCTTATTCGCAGGCGCTGTAACCGTTCCTGCAGCGCACAGGCCGATACGATGATGTTTCATTATAACGCCCAGCACACTGGTGATTATAGCCCGGTTGGAGGGCCAGTGTCGTCGAACAGAAGGCTGCTGTGGAACTTCACGACCGGAAACTGGTTGACTCTTCCCCGGCCGTCGCTATGGCTCATGTTGAACGATGCCGCGCACTCTGACAAAGAAGTGAATTTTATGCGTCGAATTGCTAGGGTGGCGGGATTGGCTGTGCGAGACCAACTACAAGTATCAACCAGCTTCCGCCTTGAGTCGTTTCCCCCCTCGCCACAATAGATATTGGGTAGGTGCCATTCTGGATCCCGCTAGGGATAACGACCGTTAATTCTGCACTGGTCAAATCACCAGGATGGAGCGTTACTGATGTGGGCTTGAAGTCAGCCACATATCCTGGGATCTTGGAATGCGTCTCAAGAACTAGCAATTCGCTAGTATTCAGGTGTGTCGCTTTCAATGTGATAGATACACTGACTGATCCCCCGCTGTCTGGAATAGCGGCAATAGACGGACGTAGCAGTACGTCGAAATCGGGGTTTGCGAAAGGGGGAAGCCCCGCCACATTTGTTGCCATAGTTGTAGTCGTTCCAGTAGTCGTTCGAGCTGTCTGCGGCTGTGCATGTTGAGCGGCAAACACGACAACTGCCGCTAGTGCCACAAGAACAGCGATAGAAGACAAGGCAATAAGAACCTTGTTCACATTGCATCATCTCTTGAAGTGAAAGCTTCTTATAAAAAATCTTTAGATCTATTTAAACATAACAATGGATTGAGTTTATTCAGCGAGTCTACTTTCGGGCGCTTGAATCTAGATCTCTCAGGCTCTCGTCCTGTTTTCGCAGCGGTTCTGAAGCTTGAAACGAGCGCATTTAGTCCTAGGTATTATCCAAGCTCGTGTCGGAGCCTGCACATACCTTGTCTTCACTTCTGCCAGCGCACGACTAAAAAGCTCTGCATCGCCCTCAGTTAGAAATACGCCCTGTAAAATCATTTTTCCCCTCCTGGTCGTTACCTATACACTGCATCTCACATTACATGATCGCTTTGCTCTGACGCTGTCATTAGAGTCAAAAAGGCCGTATTCTAAGCGTTGAGCGCAAACCAAACTTCAATACGTAAATGGCGCCGTCTGCACATATGGTGAAAATCCCGCGTCACATAATCTTTATCGCGGATGTGCTTAAGCTTATATGTTTTAGTTTCTGATTTCACACGGAAGCGGCGCCTGACTGTTCGCTGCAGCGGGGAGGGGAGTGGGTGAATCATAAACGAAGTTTTATTAGTATCGTCTTAGCGACTATCGTGCTCGTCTCCCTCTGTGCAGTCTGTGTCAGCTCTGCAAGCGTAAGCGCGGGGGGCAACGTAGGAGGAGCAAGTGGTCAGAAAGCCGCAGGAGTTGCGGTCTCGCAAACGCTTGGCGGCACGGTCGGACTGGTACCTGCGTTGTCTTGGACCCAGGGGCAGTCCTTCCCCGTGGTTAGCGGGCGTACCATATATCCTACACTTGCACCGCCTGTATCTGCTTCAGCATCTGTTTCTCCCCCAGAATATAGTACTCACTGGTATGCTGGGAGCGACTACCAGGGGTCTAGCGAAACTGCGCAGACCATTAACGTGACTATTAGGGTTCCCTATTCTGCACCTTTGTCAGATGAATTCTATTACGTAATCCTTTCAGCTTGGGATAGTAATGGAAGCTACGATCAGCTCGGATTTTCTAACACGTATGGTACCTGGGGATTAAGCTACTCATGGACAAGTGGTCCGGCAAGTAATCCCACCTATCATTATTCATCAAATGCCATGGCTCTGTCCGTAGGAGCTACCTACACGTTTAGCATTACCACCGAAGGTGGCGTCACCCAGTTCATTGCCTATCAAAATTCAACACAGGTTTGGTCCCTTGACGCGCCTACTGGTGGAAACTACTTGGTTGTATCTTCCCTTTATTCGGGATACTATAACTATACGGACTATGAGGAGATCTGGCAGACTGACACCTCTGGAGGTTCTCCGGCCTTTGACTTCTACTTCTACGACAACTATTGGGTACCGACCGGTGGCGGTGAAAACGCTGCAACCTGGACTTCCTGGTCCAGCGGGGCTCCAAGCAACGTAGCGGTGATTATAAGTGGTAACTCTGTGCTTGTGCACAATCCCCTGGCAACTGTAGTATTTGAGACGGATCCTACAAGCTTTGCTGCTTCTCCGGGAACGATTACCTTTAGTGGCCAAACTTATTCTAACGGTCAGACTGCGGAGTATGCAGATAATAACTATCAAGCTACTGCAAACGCTCCAACCGGCTATCAATTCGATCATTGGGAGTACAGTGGCCATAGTGGCTCCTCTGGAAGCGGAGTCTACGTCGCTAACATAAACGCTGACCCCACCACAGTCCAGGTTAATTCAGACGGATGGCTTGAGGCTGTCTTCATGGCGGTAAAGATGCCGACCACCGTCACCCTCACCGCGTCAAACACCACCCCAGCCGTCAGCCAACCGGTCACCTTCAACGCCACCTTGAGTAACGGGACAAGCCCCCTCTCAGGCGAGAACGTCACCATCTACCACTACCTCAACAACGTCCGCTACAACGACACCACCAACGCCACCAACGCCACCGGCCAAATCACCGTCACCACGAGCTTCGGCTCTCCCGGACAACGCACCTACTACGCCACCTTCGCCGGCGACAGCTCGTATCAGAACTCGACGAGCGGCGTCGTCACCATCAACGTCACCACCGTCACCAAGATGCCGACCACCCTCACCCTCACCGAGTCCAACTCCACCCCCGCCGTCAACCAGTCCGTCGCCTTCAACGCCACCTTGAGTAGCAATGGAACGGCCCTACCGTCGGAGTCCGTCACCATCTACCACTACCTCAACAACGTCCGCTACAACGACACCACCAACGCCACTAACCAAAGCGGCCAGATCACCGTCGCCACGAGCTTTGGCTCTCCCGGACAACGCACCTACTACGCCACCTTCGCCGGTGACAGCTCCTACCAAGCATCGACGAGCAGTGTCGTCACCGTCAACGTCACCAGCGTCACTAAGGCTGCGACCGCGCTCACCATTGCCGCGCCGGGATCAGCACTGACGAAGCAGAACTTCTTCGTCAACGGCACGCTGAGCGCCAGCGCTGTTGGGATAGGTAACGCGACCATTACCCTACAGCGTTCCACGAACAACGCCACGTGGAGCAACGTCACGACGAACGTGACGAACGCGATGGGCGGCTACCAGTTCAGCAACAACGAGTCGGCGGCGAACACATACTACTACCGCACCGCCTATGACGGCAACGCCACGTACGGCAACGTCACGAGCAGCGTCGTCACCGTCAACGTCACCAAGGCGGCGAACGCGCTCACCCTCACCGGGTCCACCACCACTCCCGTCGTCAACCAATCCGTCACCTTCAACGCCACTTTGACGAGCAGTGGAACCCCCCTCCCGTCTGAGAACGTCACCATCTACCACTACCTCAACAACGTCCGCTACAACGACACCACCAACACCACCAACGCCACCGGCCAAATCACCGTCACCACGAGCTTCGGCTCTCCCGGCACACGCACCTACTACGCCACTTTCGCCGGCGACAGCTCCTATCAGAACTCAACGAGCAGCGTCGTCACAGTCAACGTCACTGCCAAGCCTCAAACGAGCGTAACCCTCACCGCGTCCACCACCACCCCCACCGTCAACCAATCCGTCACCTTCAACGCCGCTTTGACGAGCAGTGGAACCCCCCTCCCGTCTGAGAACGTCACCATCTACCACTACCTCAACAACGTCCGCTACAACGACACCACCAACGCCACCAACGCCACCGGCCAAATCACCGTCACCACGAGCTTCGGCTCTCCCGGCACACGCACCTACTACGCCACCTTCGCCGGCGACAGCTCCTACCAGGCAACGACGAGCACGGTCGTGACGATCATCGTTCATTAGTCCAGACCCGCGAGCGAGGGCGTTGTTTGCCATAACGCGCGAGGCGACCGCGAAGACCAACAATACCAGCTGGTATTCGCTCACCGAGCGGGAGCCGATATCGTCGGCACCTACGCGTTCCTGCCGAAGTATCAATGGACCCGGTCGGCGACACGATAAGCTACCGTGATGGTGGGAGGGTTAGCAGAGGTCACACATTATCAGAGCGTGTTCCTTTAATCCCCTCCTTAGCGGCTCGTCATTCCTTTTTTTTTCGATTTCAAGGCCTTAGACGCATTGAGTGCTGCCTTTCGCTACCGGTTTCAGACCGCAGCCTTTATCATCCTTTAACATTTTTTTTAGGGCTAAGAACGTTTTTCGAGCCATGCGCGCATGCAACATCGTCTCGTTTTTTGCAGCCACTCTGATTACCGTGGTATTTGTAGGCGTCGCAGCTTTTTTCGCCAGAGCCATCCATGAACAAGTCAGTCCCTCATAGAAAAACGCACGCTCGCACGCACATTTGGAGTCGGCGTGGTAGAAAATATGCGACTTTTTTACTTCTGGCTGTGGTTTTGCTTTCTATTACAACGGCGACGGCAAATGCCGCGAGTTTACCAAGTCCGACGGCGAACGCGAGCCCTACCGTAGGCGCCACCACGCACCCGATACAGTACGCTATCGCGGGTCCGCCGTCGATGGTAGATGATGGCTCGTCACTTGCCTCTTTTAAGGGATACGGGTTTTCCATCGTAGAACTGGTAGTTCCCGACAATGGAACATACCAGGCCGAGCTCAATACTATCAAAGCGCTTGGCATGCAGCCGGTTATTGATGTTGAAATGGTCATTTGGAACGGCGGAAAGCTTCAAAATACCCCTATAACCAGTTTTCGTGCCTACTTTCAATCACTCGAAAACGCCGGGTGGGAATATGTTGCCTCCGAGGGGCTCAACTCGACCGATCTTGCTTACATGCAGAATTTTTTCAAGGCATACGTAAACTACAATTGCGACGACTGTGGCCTGTGGCAAAACTTGTATATAAACCCATTCACGGTCCTGAACAGTTGGGAGAGCTACTACCCATCTGAGTGGCCTTACATCCAAAATGGATCAAAAGACGCCGCGGCGCTTGGCATCCAGAACGGCGTCATGGCAGGCTTGTGGGCCAACGTCAACAGCGACAACCAGATATATGCCAACTCACTTCCCGGCAGCAGCAGCACACCATCATATCTTTCAATGCTGAATTGGTCGTATGCTAATGGTATCGGCTTCAATCAGTTTTGCGTGTGGTGTGGCAATGATGCCAACGCGCTTAATGATTATACTAACCTAGAATTCCCACAGATAGTCGCGAATCTACAAACTTACTACCCAGCGATTGCCCTCAACGCCACGGTCTCTACGGCCACCGCCTATGTTAACCAGAACTTCACCATCAACGGCACGCTGCGTACCGACACTACCGGCATTGCGGACGGGAACATTACGCTGCAGCGCTTTACGAACAACGCCACGTGGACGAACGTCACTCCACCGATGGCAAACACCACCAACGGCACCGGGGGATATGCCTTCAGCAGGAATGAGAGTGCCGCCGGGACGTACTACTACCGCACCGCCTACGACGAGAACGCCACGTACACCACCGCCACGAGCAACGTCGTCAACGTCACCGTCACCAAGATGCCGACCGCGCTCACCCTCACCGCGTCAAACACCACCCCCGCCGTCAGCCAACCGGTCACCTTCAACGCCACCTTGAGTAACGGCACAACGCCCCTCCCAGGAGAGAACGTTACGGTCTACCACCTCCTCAACAACGTCCGCTACAACGACACCACCAACACCACCAACTCCACCGGTCAGATCACCGTCACCACGAGCTTTGGCTCTCCCGGCACACGCACCTACTACGCCACCTTCGCCGGTGACAGCTCCTATCAGAACTCGACAAGCAGCGTCGTCACCATCAACGTCACCACCGTCACCAAGATGCCGACCGCGCTCACCGTCAGCGTCCCATCCACAGCATCCGTCAACCAGAACTTCACCGTCAACGGCACGCTGAGTGCCAGCGCTGTTGGGATGGGTAACGCGACCATTACCCTGCAGCGTTCCACAGACAACGTCACGTGGTACAACGTCACAACGAACGTGACCAATGCGACGGGCGGCTATCAGTTCAGTAACAACGAGTCAGCTGCGGGCACGTACTACTACCGCACCGCCTACGACGAGAACGCCACGTACACCACCGCCACGAGCAACGTCGTCAACGTCACCGTCACCAAGATGCCGACCGCGCTCACCGTCAGCGTCCCATCCACAGCATCCGTCAACCAGAACTTCACCGTCAACGGCACGCTGAGTGCCAGCGCTGTTGGGATGGGTAACGCGACCATTACCCTGCAGCGTTCCACAGACAACGTCACGTGGTACAACGTCACAACGAACGTGACCAATGCGACGGGCGGCTATCAGTTCAGTAACAACGAGTCAGCTGCGGGCACGTACTACTACCGCACCGCCTACGACGAGAACGCCACGTACACCACCGCCACGAGCAACGTCGTCAACGTCACCGTCACCAAGATGCCGACCGCGCTCACCCTCACCGCGTCAAACACCACCCCCGCCGTCAGCCAACCGGTCACCTTCAACGCCACCTTGAGTAACGGCACAACGCCCCTCCCAGGAGAGAACGTTACGGTCTACCACCTCCTCAACAACGTCCGCTACAACGACACCACCAACACCACCAACTCCACCGGTCAGATCACCGTCACCACGAGCTTTGGCTCTCCCGGCACACGCACCTACTACGCCACCTTCGCCGGTGACAGCTCCTATCAGAACTCGACAAGCAGCGTCGTCACCATCAACGTCACCACCGTCACCAAGATGCCGACCGCGCTCACCCTCACCGCGTCAAACACCACCCCCCTCGTCAACCAACCGGTCACCTTCAACGCCACTTTGAGTAGCAGTGGGGCCTCTCTCTCAGGAGAGAACGTTACGATCTACCACCTCCTTAGCGGCATTCGCTACAACGACACCACCAACGTCACCAACTCCACCGGCCAGATCACCCTCACCACAAGCTGGGCCTCTCCTGGCACACGTTCCTACTACGCCACCTTCGCCGGTGACAGCTCCTATCAAGCATCGACGTGCGGCGTCGTCACGGTGAACGTCACCGCCAAGACCAACGTCACCCTAACCCCGTCCACCACCACCCCCGCCGTCAACCAGTCCGTCACCTTCACCGCCACGCTCTCGTGGTGGAACCCCGCAACCAGCCAATGGGTGGCCGTCACTGCGAGCGGCAAGCCGATACAGATCTGGCACACCCTCAACGGCGTGCGCTACAACGACACAACGATATATACGAACGCGAGCGGCACGGCCACGTTCACACAGAAGTGGACATCAGCCGGCACACGCTACTACTACGCCACCTTCGCGGGCGACACGTGGTATAATGCATCGACAAGCACGGTCCTGGCGATCACCGTACATTAATCGAGACACGTTAGCGAGGGTGTTGTTTGCGCATAACGCACGAGGCGACCGCGAAGACCAACACTACCAGCTGGTATTCGCTCACCGCGCAGAAGCCGAATATCGGCACCTACGCATTCATCACGAAGTATCAAGGAACGCGCCTGCGCGCTTCGATGGCGCCCAAGTACGCGACGGTGACGGCGAGTTAGCAGAGGTCACAGGGATAGCGCAGCGTGTTTCTGTTCGCCTCTTCGTAGCTCCTAGCGCATTATCTTTTTTTTATTTCAAGGCCCTAGGGCGCATTGAGGGCTGCCTCTGGCTACCGGTTTCAGACCGTAGCCGTTATCGTATCTTCTGACACGCTCGTATGCGTCATGGTCTCACTCGTTCGCAGATCCGATTCCCATTCTGGCGAGCAAGCTGCGCGCGTGTTTCGAGGTTGCGCTCGTTCCTTCACATCTCAGGACTACTATATGACTAACCTCAACGCGCTTCTGGCGTATGACCGTAAACCCCCGGTTCGCTCGCACGATCAACGTGAGGATGTTCGCAGTGTGCTGTGCGTCTTTCCACCCATCGCACAAGAGTAGAAACGCGGTCCGAAGCGGAGGCTTTAAATCTGTTTGTTGACACAAAAAAGATGAACTCCCGCATGCGAATCGCACGGCCTATGTCGCCGAAATACACGCAGCTACGCCGTCATTCGTGAGCAGCGCTCACCAGAAAATGGCGCAGATGAGGACGCCGCTGCATTCCCAGGCGATCGAGGAGATCCTCATGATAAATCGCGACGGGGCACCCCAGAGCCTCGGTGCAATCACAGAAACCGAAACCTTGTGGGGCTGGCCGCGCGTGGTTCTTGCCGTAGTTTATCGTATCTTGAGGCACCGTGAGTGACTACGAGCTTTTGGTCAAACGAATCGGGCTGACGGGACTAGCTAACCTTGTGGTTTCGTTCAGTCCTGTCCTCTTGCTACCGATCCTGACGAAGATCCTGACAATTCAGGATTACGGGATCTGGTCGTTAATCGTCGTTACAGCCAACTTTGTGCCAATGGTGGTGCTTTTAGGCCTACCGAATTCAATGGTACGGTTTCTAGCTCCGGTAAAAAACAAAGACGAGATACGTGAAGGCTACTACTCTATCGCTCTCGTTGTTCTCGGTGTAGGTTTTGTTTCGAGTCTCTTTCTTCTCTTCTTTGGACATTCGGTCGCTACTCATTTGCTCGGCGGTAACCGTACCGTCGCCCTCTTATTGCCATTAATCACGTTTTTGGCCGCGTACAACTACGTGCCACAGACCTACTTCAGGACATTTCAACAGGCGAAACGATACTCGATTGTCTCGTTGCTTCAGGCCGCTCTCTACGTTATACTCATCGCAGCGTTCGTGGTGGGTGGTCTCGGACTCGCCGGAGCTGTTTTCGGGTATCTCATCACTTTGCTACTCATAGCCCTGATCTCGACCTATTACGTCCTGAGAGATATCGGGGTGACCATGCCGAGTTTCTCTGAGCTAAAGGCGTATCTAAAATACGGCCTACCTTTTGTGCCCAGCAGCGTGTCGAGTTGGGCGTTAGGTGTCAGCGATCGGTACATCATTACGTTCTTCTTAGGTGTCGCGTGGGTCGGGTACTACTCCCCAGGGTACCAGCTTGGCTGGACGATCAGTGTTTTGGCGACGCCCTTTACGATTCTAGTTCCGACGGCTCTCTACGAGCATTATGAGGCAAACAGAATTGCGGACGTGAAGACGATTATCAGGTACTCGGTAAAATACTTCCTCGCCGTTGCCGTGCCCGCAGCGTTCGTGTTTTCAGTTCTGTCGAAGCCTATACTGCTGGTACTAACGACCCCTGCAATAGCTGCGAACGGCTATCTGGTCACGCCGTTCACCGCGTTGAGCTCTCTGCTGTTTGGAGTGTGGTCTATAATCATGATCGTGCTCACGTTTGAAAAAAGGACGGCGATTATCGGCACGATGTGGGTCCTGGGTGCGACATTAAACATCGGACTTAATCTGGTCCTCGTTCCCTATTTTGGAATCATAGCTGCGGCTCTGACGACGGTGCTGGGCTACGGCTTTGTTTTCGGGGTTACGGCGATTTATTCTGTTCGACATATGACGCTCGATGTGGACTTTGGCTTCATTTTAAAAAGTATTTTTGCATCGATCGTGGTATCGTCGTTTGTTCTGGTATGGCACGCCTCCGGATTGTTGAGCGTCTCCGCGCTGATCGTGACCTGCGCCGTCGCCTACACAGCGATCCTGTTTGTCCTCAAAGGATTTACCGCAAGCGAGGTACGTTTCTTCAGCAGTTTTCTCGTGAGACAGCGATAACGCATGTGCACAAACGATACGGAAGGTGAGCGAGCATTGAGGAACCTGACGCCCTGGACGTGCTGTTTGCAGGTCGATTTAGTTTAATGCAAGCACTGCCTTGAGTAAGAAGAGCATAAAGCCAATGAATTTGAGCTTCGGCAAACGCCTGTATTTGATTTTGTTCCTTAGACTCGTCCAAAAGTAACCTCTTCCGGGCTGCATCAAAATGACAGAGCCGAACAATCGTTAAAGTAATTTGGTGTTTTTGTATGTCAGTATCAATTCTAACCAATGGGTATTTGTTAATTTGCTTGCTATTAGAATGAAGAATCAAATATAGCGCACGCATTTCGTGAAGAGGTATAAACGGTGCATTATCCCAGGTACTCTTTCAAAGGCTAGCGACGTACGCTGGGAGAGTTAAAGACATTGCGAAAAAGAGAGACTACGCGAAGATGGATTGAAGGTCAACTCCACCATCTTTGTGATCTAGCGCGAGCTTTGCGTGACAACGGCAGGTAAAAAAACGGCCGAATATTACAGTAAGCCACCGATCGCATTGTATCGCGCAGGACAGGCCAAGTAAATGGCAAAATATACACTCACTGTTCGGCGACTGGGGTTGACCTCGTTAATATCTCCACTTGTATATCTCAGCAATATCATTCTGCTCCCTATTCTGACAAAAACCCTCCCTATAGCTGACTATGGAGCTTGGGCTTTGATCCTTATTACAATCAGCCTATTGCCTGTGCTTGTGAGTTTAGGGCTACCAGCCGCAATGACTCGATTTCTTGCTGCAGCGACGGACAAACGTGACATCCGCGAGGCGTTCTACTCCATGGGATTCATCGTAGTGCTTACAAGCTCGATTATTTCTGTGCTGCTCTTTTTATTTGTGCCACAAATCGCGGCAAGCTTATTTCATAACAATACGGCCATAGCCCTGCTGCTTGTACCGAACGTCTTCATTGCGTGCCTGACTGTTTATGTCATGCAGTATTTTGTAACATTCCAGCAGATCAAACGGTACGCTGTCCTAAGCTTTTTCAACGCGTACCTAAACACGGCTCTGGTTGCTTATTTCGTTCTTTCGGGTTACGGATTGGAGGGCGCGGTGATCGCACTCTTAATCCAGCAACTTGTGGTATTGGCCGTGATAATGTATCCCATCGCCGCGGAGATTGGTTTTGCGATCCCCACCTTTAAGCACGCGAGACAATACCTCGCTTATGGCTTACCTTTAGTGCCGGGCAATCTATCGGTTTGGGTCGTAAATTCAAGCGATCGCTATCTCATTGCGTTTTTTTTAGGTGCCGCAGCGGTCGGCTATTATTCGCCGGGATATAACCTAGGGGCTGCCATCGGCATGGTCTCAGCACCATTAGCGACACTGCTTCCGCCGGTCCTCTCAAAATACTACGACGACAACAATATAGCGGATGTACGCACGATCTTGACGTATTCACTGAAGTATTATGCGGGAATAGCATTACCTTGCGTTTTTGCCTTGTCGGTTTTGTCAAAGCCTCTTTTGCTTGTGTTAACCACGCAGCAGATTGCAACAAACGGCTATTTAGTCACTCCGTTTGTTGCAGCAGGATTTGCGCTCATTGGAGCGTACGGGGTGCTTGTTACGATAATCGCATTAAAAAAGAAGACTGCCGTCATTGGCACGATATGGCTACTCAGTGCCGTGTTGAATTTCGGTCTAAACTTAGTACTTATCCCCTATCTGGGCCTCGTAGCTGCCGCACTGACCACTTTCCTCGCATTCCTGCTCGCTTTCCTGTTGACTACACACTACTCGCTAAGATATTTTACGTTTGACGTGAGCAAAGGATTCATCGTGAAAAGTGTCTGCGGCTCGAGTATTATGGCCCTATTTTTACTCTTATGGAATCCCTCTGGGCTCCTGAGCATACTCGTATCGATCGCACTTGCCGCAGTACTCTATCTGGCTATTTTGCTTGCGCTGCGGGGTTTCACCATACGAGAGCTCAAACTCATTTATGGGATTTACAGGGGCACTTACTAAGGTGATTCGCAGCTTCAAACTCGACAGATACTTCTTATCTAATGAGTTCCCTTGACCGACACGTCAACCTAAATAAATCAAATGCAAAACTAGTAGTGAGCCGCGAGGAAATGCAGCTTTTTACCGTCTCAACTTAAAAAACTTTTAAGCGATTGTTAAACGCTTTCAAGCCGACGGTCATTTGCTTGCACCTTGCTGGCTTCGTGCAAAGCCTAACTCTATTCAAGGATGTGCCGACAGAATTCTTCAACGCAGCCGTAAGGCCACTCCTTTCTCTTGTTCGACGCGAGGCATTTCACGTAAGCATTCAGCGTTTTTTTCACGCATATTTCATTTCCTCTTGCGAATTTGCTGAACAGCTCACAACATGAGAACAAAAATGCGATAGCAAACTGCCAACTTTTTAGGCTTTCAGTGAAAAAATAGAACATTGAAAAGGTCGTTAAGGACTTATCCTTCTGGCAACAGCGCTGATTGCGACTGGGATTAGTTATGTAACCTAAATGTGCTGGACGCACTGGACGTAGCTTGGCGACAAGCGCAGACTTTAACTCATCTCCAATTGCAACCCTCGTGGAGCTTACCGTGTTTAGATCAGATTTTTGTAGAGCGGTTGCATCTTGTTTGAGTAAAGCCTCTCTGCGCTTTTTTGCGGCGAGGGTCTCCGGATGCCTGACTTCAGCTGCATCGACAGCTATAATCGCAAATTTCGCCTCTCGCGCTCGATGCGCGTAATCGTAATCTTCGTATCCCACAAAGAAGTTGCAACCGTCATAATACCCGATCGAGTCCATGACTTTCTTTGAAATTAGAACCCCGTGCGTTGCAAAAACGTCTATTTGGCACTTGTCCGCACTCAAATGAACGGGACACAAATGACCAAAAAAGTTTTTCTTGCCTCTCTCATATGTTAAAATCACCTCAGGCCGGTCTATATCGACCCATTTTGGACAAAGAATATCGCCATTGCTGGCGCGCTTCAGCAACTTAGTCAGACAGAGGTCTGATATAACTCCGTCCTGATCTAAGAGCCATACCCAGTCGAAACCGTTCTCGTGGGCAATCTTCATTCCGCGGTAGAAGCCGCCGGCTGAGCCCACGTTGCTTTTGGTTTTATAATAGAGGGCAAATGGGTATTGCTTAGAGTGAGTGTCGAATACTTTCCTGTTTTCTGCTGCATTCCAATGATCTGAGTTATCGATCACGATGAGTCCACTTAAGGCCGGCCCTTGATTTGCAAGTGACAAGAGCAGGCGCGTGAGTTCTTTTGGATTGTTGTAGGCGACTGTTGTTGCGCAAACTTCTCTCATCGTTGCGTCATCATTCGTGAATGTCCAGTTTGATCGTTGGTATTGAAAAATGAAAGCCTAGCATAGCAAAGTTGACAAATTCAATCTTTCAGCCGTGCTGCCTGCTGGTGCTCTCCGTGCTGCCTCGGATGAACTATCCGCAAACGCTGCGACACAACCCGTGGGGGCGAAAACACACTGTTATTGAAACCGGCAAGCATAAATCTACCTACTCAGTATTCAAAGAAATTACTTAAGGTTGACAACAAGCTCGCTTATGAGCAGATTCTACGGGCTGAAGATAAATTAGCATTGCTAGATTCCTCAAAAAATTCAACTCGCGGCACGCATCTCCGATTAATGTCCTCTGTGCGTTGGCATAAGCATCCGTAGTTTTTTGCTGTCGACTGTTCGACTGCCGCACGGCATCGCTACGTCTCTCCTATGGAGCAACGTCCGAAAACGGAAAGGTAGTTAAGGGAGCGGTGAGAAATTGAATGGCCATTCCTCGGTTTGGGAGCGAAAAAGTCATGAAGCTCAAGTTTGGAGAACAGCTGATCGAACCGGACGTCAGGCGGCTGTACGGCCTTCGTGACGTCGCCTTCGACAGTGCGTGGTTTGAGGCGGCGCCGGATCGCGATGCGTACTACATGTATCGTGACCTTACGCTTACCCCCGCGGACTCGGAGACCATTGTACATCATCAGCTCCGCTATGACATTACGATCATCCCCCCGTTCAACATGGGGCTTGAGTTCGTCAAGACGTACGGGCACTACCACCCGCGCGTCAATCCGAAGCTTCGGTATACGTATCCGGAGCTCTACGAGGTGCTCGAAGGAGACGCCCACTACCTGCTGCAACGCGCGCACAACGAAGACAACGTTGATGAGGTTATTCTAGTTAAGGCGACGCGGGGCGACAAGGTCATCATCCCGCCGAATTACGGTCACGTGACGATCAATCCGTCTGAACGAACGCTCAAAATGGCCAATTGGGTGTGCCGGTCGTTCGAGTCACTCTACGAGCCCTACGCCGCTCTCCACGGCGGCGCGTACTATGAGCTCATCAACGGCAGATTGTTGCACAACAGAGCGTATCATCGCGTGCCGGAGATCAGGGTCGCCTACCCGGTCGAGGTGCCCGACCAAGGGCTGATAAAACGAAAACCGATGTACGAGCTTATCGAAGAGCCCCACCTCCTGGAGTTCCTTACGGTGCCAGAGAGGCACACCGAGCTCTTTCAGGAACTCTACAATCGCTAAGCTGAGGCGATGGGGGGCATAAGCGGCCGACGAGGACGCCCAATGCACCGCTACGACGGCAACGCTACGTACCTGAACGCCACGAGCAACACGGTGAACGTGAACGTCACTAAGATGTCGACCGCGCTCACCCTCACCGCGTCAAACCGCACTCCCGTTGTCAACCAGCAGGTCACCTTCAACGCCACCTTGAGTAGCGGCACAACGCTCTCTCAGGAGCGAAGCCTCTCCGTAGTTCCTAGCTCATTATTTCTTTTTCGATTTCAAGGCCCAGAGCGCATTGAGTGCTGCCTCTCGCTACCGGTTTCAAATCGGAGCCTTTATTATCCTTTGACATTTTTTAGGCCAACGAACGTTCGAGTCATGCGCGTATACAAAACCGTTTCATTTTCTGTAGTCATTCTTCTCATTGCCGTGCTATTTGCAGGCGTTGCAACCGTTCCCGCAGCAGCGCAGTACGATACGATGCAGTTCCGCTACAGCGCCCAGCACACCGGCGATTACAGCCCCGTGGCGGGGTCTGTTCAGCCAAACATCCAGTTGAAGTGGACCTACACAACCAGTGGCGCGGTGGAATCCTCCCCCGCCATTGCAAACGGCGTCGTCTACGTTGGGAGCGATGATGGCAACATCTACGCCCTCAACGCCACCACCGGCAAGCAGACGTGGAGCTTCGCGACGAGAAACAATGTGTACTCTTCCCCTTCTTCCCCCGCCATTGCAAACGGCGTCGTCTACGTGGGGAGCGAGGACCGCAACGTCTACGCCCTCAACGCCACCAGCGGGGCGAAGCTGTGGAACTACACGACCGGAGACCCCGTTCTTTCCTCTCCTGCCGTCGTTAACGGGATGGTCTACGTGGGAAGCGAGGATAACAACGTCTACGCTCTCAACGCCACCACCGGGGTCTTCGTGTGGAGCTTCACGACCAGAAGCGCGGTGGTCTCCTCTCCCGCCGTCGCCAACAGCACGGTGTACGTGGGGAGCAATGACAACAACGTCTACGCTCTCAGCGCCACCACCGGGGCCCAGCTCTGGAACTACACGACCAGAAGCGCGGAGGTCTCCTCCCCCGCCGTCGCCAACGGCACGGTGTACGTGGGAAGCGAGGATAACAACGTCTACGCCCTCAACGCCACCACCGGGGCGAAGCTGTGGAACTATACGACAGGAGCCGAGGTTTATTCATCCCCGGCCGTCGCCAACGGCACGGTGTACGTGGGAAGCGAGGATAACAACGTCTACGCCCTCAACGCCACCACCGGGGCGAAGCGCTGGAGCTACGCGACCGGAGATGAGGTGCTCTCCTCTCCCGCCGCTGCCAACGGGGTGGTCTACGTCGGGAGCCTTGATGGCAACGTCTACGCCCTCAACGCCACCACCGGGGCCCAGCTCTGGAACTACACGACTGGACACTTCGTGGTCGCCTCTCCCGCCGTCGCCAACGGCACGGTGTACGTGGGGAGCGCGGAGAACAACGTCTACGCCATCGGCAACGCAGCTGCGGCAACAAGTCAGGGCGCGACGCCCGGCTTCGAGGTCGCCATCGTTTTTGTCGGACTCTTTTTTGTCGGACTCGTAATCGCCGCTTACATAGTGAGAAGGCAGAGCTAATCCCATCCCTCTTCTCTTTCTTTACAAGTAGGTGACGTGCTGAAACGCCTATGTGCGATAATGAGTCGGCGATGTGTATTGCCTAAAAAGGGTTTATTGATGCGCCGCTGGCTTGAGTAGCCCTACGACGCCGGCAGCTCGATGTATACACGTATCCGGAGCTCTACGAGGTGCTCGAAGGCGATGCCCACTACTTGCTGCAGCGCGCGCACAACGAAGACAGCGTTGATGAGGTTATTCTCGTTAAAGCGACAGGAGCACTGGTTTTTCAATGCGCTTCTTCATTGCACAACTCAGCGTTGGCTCTCTTTGTAAACGGCCGCGTAGTGCTTACTCGCATCGTCCTAGTGTCAGCAGCTCCAAAACGACGTGGAGGGCGCGTGCAGTAAATTGTACTCAGTGCAGACATTTCAGTGGTCCTTTGAAACGGAAGCCTTTTCGGCTAGGTATTGAGCTAATTCACCCCTCAAATCGTCTCGTTCCAACGCAAAGTCAATCACTGCTTTTAGATAACCAATCTTATCCCCTGCGTCGTATCGTTTTCCCTCTATCACATGCGCGTAGACGTCGCGCTTATTCAGGAGGATTTTAATTGCATCAGTCAGCTGCAGTTCGTCTTTCACGCGATGAGGAACCTCTCTGATGCAATCAAAGAGGTCAGGAGTCATCAGATACCGGCCGACGATGCCCAAGCGCGAGCGAGTTTGCTGTAGCGTCGGCTTTTCAATAACGTTGTTGAGGCGATAAAGCGAATTGCTCACTCGTTCCCCTTCGATTATGCCGTAGTTTGGTATCTTGTCTTGTGTAACGTTTTCCACAGCAATCAGCGGGTTGCTCTTCTTCGCAAAAAGGTTCGTGAGTTGCTTAATACAAGGAACGTCAGATCGTATGATATCATCGCCCAGTAACACGGCAAACGGCACAGCGCCGACGTGCTTTTCTGCTTTTAAAATAGCATCCCCAAGTCCTCGTGGCTCTTTCTGTCGTATGTAGTGTATATCAGCTAACGTGGAGATCGTTCGTACCTCGTCGAGTTGCTGATGCTTACTTGTGTTGAGCAAATAACTCTCGAGCTCCGGAGAGAGGTCAAAGTAGTCCTCGATCGTCCTTTTTCCTCGTCCGGTGATGATGATGATGTCATCAATCCCGGATGCGATTGCCTCTTCAACGACAAATTGGATGACCGGCTTATCCACAATAGGCAGCATTTCTTTCGGCTGTACCTTGGTGGCGGGAAGAAACCGCGTGCCCAACCCGGCTGCCGGTATTACCGCTTTTTTTATCATTAGCCTCTCCCTGACTGTGGCGCGCTCGCCCGGCCTTCATTGCTGCGACCGCACTCAGTCCGCGGTCGAGCTGCGCCACGCATTAATGGTCGCTTGTTTCACACAAGACGACCCTTTTGTTCGTGCAAAGCCAGCAACTTGACGAGGTTGACGTGCCTTCGCGGCTGAAGTACGCCAAGGACTCTAGAATGGCCTGTCTTGAAAAGCTTTGTGATTTGCGGTGCGGTCTGCAATGGCCGCGGAGACCGTATCGGTGCACTCAACCTCAACGCAATATTTAAGTGAATAGTCACGCACGTGAATTCGATGCGACGCGTATCGATCGTTGGGACAGGTTACGTTGGATTGAGCACGGCCATCGGTTTTGCATCTCGTGGATATCACGTTATTGCTTCCACGCAGAACGAAGAGCGCGTGCGGACGATCAACGCTGAGCGAGCGCCGTTTTACGAGCCAGGACTGGATGATGCCGTTAAGCACTGCATCCGATCAAAACACCTACGTGCTGAAATCAGTCGCGCGAAAGCCGTTTCTGAAACTGATGTCAGCTTCATAACCGTTGCGACGCCCAGTCAGCGAGATGGAACGATAGATCTGCGTTGTGTCATCAGCGCGAGTGAGGACATCGGCAGGGCATTGCGGAAAGAGGACACCTACCACGTAGTGGTGGTCAAGAGTACCGTCACCCCAGGCACGACACGAGAGGTCGTGAAGCCAGCGATCGAGAGAACGTCAGGTCTCGCTGCTGGACGCGACTTTGGGCTCTGCGTAAACCCTGAATTCTTGCGGCAGGGCTCGGCACTCGAGGATACGCTGTATCCGGACCGCGTCATCATCGGTGAGTACGACAGAAGATCGGGGGAATTGCTTGAGGATCTGCTTGATGACTTTCACGCTCGCTCCGTTCCTGTCTTGAAAATGGGCCTCGAATCGGCAGAAATGGTGAAATACGCAAGCAACGTGTTTCTCGCGACGAAGATATCCTACGCAAACGAGATGGCAAATGTCTGCGAGGGGGTCGCTGGGGTTGACGTTTCGCAGGTCATGGCAGGCGTCGGACTGGATCCGCGAATTAGTCCGCAGTTTCTCAAGGCTGGGGCCGGGTTTGGCGGTTCATGTTTGCCTAAGGATGCCAGGGCGCTGTGCAACTTTGCCGAAGGACGCGGCTATCGAGCGCCTCTGTTGCGCGCGGTCTTGACCGTCAACGAAGCGCAAGCGCGCCACATCGCACAGCTGGCTCTCTCCTCTCTCGGTGCGCCCGAAGGCAAGAAAGTGGCCCTTCTTGGTCTCGCATTTAAGCCGAACACTGATGACCTGCGGGAAGCGCCGTCTTTGAAGATCGCCAAGCAGCTTATGGCCGCCGGAGCGCACGTGAGCGCGTACGATCCCGTTGTTAAGGAGATCCTCCTCCCAGGATTTGAGGCGCTCGAATGCGCAGACTCGATTTCCGTCTGTTTAACCGGAGCTCACTGTTGTGTTGTAGCAACGGAATGGGAGGAATTCAAAGCGTTAACGCCAGATGACTTCATTGAACATATGGCTAAGGCGGTGGTGGTCGACGCTCGGCGAATTTTTGACCCACTGCAGTTCCGCGAGAGGCTAATATTTAGTGCGGTCGGTTTGGGCGGTGACTCTCTCGCAGCAGAGCGAACAGAATAGGCACCGCGGCGACGTTCAATCCGACTTGCTCATACTTTCCGCTTATTAGCGTCGTTTTTGACTAGGCTCTGTGTGCTACTGCACGTGGCGGCCACCGCGACTGATTGCAAAGAGATAGCCGCGTGAACGTGCTCGCATTGCTCGAACAGAACACGGCCATCAATGCAAATGTTCCGTCATCGTGTTGCTAGCTACGATAACGCGTATCCTAGTATTCCGTCATGGAGCGTTTCATCTGTGCTTAGGTCGGTGCTAATGCAAACAAAAAGCTAATGCAAACAAAAAGCAAGATTATCTGCAGTTTAACGCGCGCTGACATCACTGTCATGGCTTTTTCAACCTGCGATTTAGTTGTTCAGGCTGCCAAAGCGCGACCTTCAGTGTGGATGCAAGGCGTTTCGGCGCAGTTTATGGGACGCCCTCAGTATCAACTGTGATAGTTTTGCATTTGATACAGCCCACAAAATAGGATTTGGCGATTGTGGAAGTACCGATAACGTGGCGCAACAAGGCTGACAGCAATGGCACGATGAGAGAGATGTACTCCGGATGTTCAGGCGTCTGTTGTCGGTGCGAGCTGAAATCAGAAGATAAGATGAGCAGCCGAAGGACCCGTGCTCGAGAGTGGATAATCCAGAACCTCGTCGGGGAAAATAGATGAGCCGGCAGGGCGCTGTTTGCCGCTACACACCTGTCTCTAGAAGGCAGCTGATCGAAGAGCCACTTCTTCGGGTTTCTAACAGTGAGATCACCGTAGCGCATTACTTCGCAACCGCTAATGAAGAAGCTTGGCCAACCTCATCAGCGCCTTTCGAAAACATCGAATCCGCGAGGCGTTTCGATCCGATACTGGACATTGAAGTAGTGACTCCACCCGTCAGCGATTGCGGACTCGTCTTCTCTGTGCGTGTCGTGCAAAAGCACAACGCCGTTTTGTGTTAGGTACGACAGGAAAAAAGGAATCGCAGGCTGTCGCGCATTGCGGCATAGCCCACCAGGAGGGGCATCAACGAGCAGGATATCGACTTTCTTGTCATCTAGAACGCGTCTGAGCGAGTCCTTGTTGAACCAACAGCCATCATCACTGTTCGCATACGGGACGTGGTGCAAGCTGACGATGCGATCGAGTTCATAGGTCTTTATCCGGTCTCGAAGTTGACGCGCGTAGCTTTCATCACCTTCGATGGAAATGATGTGCACATCGTGACAAAGTCGCGGCAGAAGGTTTGCGAGCACGAGCGTCGAAACGCCTGCACCGAGCTCAATAAGAAACGTGCTTTCGCTGCTTTTATGGCCGTGCAAGACCTCAATAATTCCTTCGAAGTCTTTTTCATCCATTGACCAGGCTGAGTCCCGCCTTAAAGAGAGTGGCAGTCGGTATTTTTTGAGGAATGCGGACCATTGGCGTCGCGCTTCGAAACTCGAAATGTAATTCTTAGTGAAAAAACTCCGCATTTTGGTTAAAAATCCCGCATTCGCGCTTTTTTCAGATCCGTTTAACGCTGCGTTCGTGGACTACCGGTTTTGACAGTCTTAAACTGAACACGTATACAAACTAGGATGATCCAGCGATCCGTCAGCGCTTGTTACGGCTGTCAAGTGCGAAAGCTTCGAGCGTCCCTCTCCATTGCGACGGCTCAGGCTCTTCCGTGCATTTTAGTAGAAATGTCGGTTCTTGTTTATTTCGTTTGCTGCTCATAATCAGCTACTTCAATAGCCATATAAAAAATAGTGCAATGCCTCTTTTGCTTCTGCTAGTGCTATGGAATATCTTACAGTAACCGTTTTAACGGCCAGTCTTTAACACTGAGCGTTTCTTTCAATTCGTTAATATATCAAGCGGCGCGGACAGAATATTCACAGTAAGGGACGCGCCGACCATCGATGCGAAGCTTACCGGCGACGAATTTAACGAACCTGAGAAAGGCCATTATTGATGGGTACGTTACTGCGCTCCATAAAAAAACTAATGATAGCCAAGACTACTGATACTAAGATAATGCCAAAAAAACCGTGGTTATGGCGTCGCTTGAAAAAATGAGGGCGTAGTGAATTCTCTTGGCTGAAGTAAGTATATCTACGCACTCTTTCAGATAACAAAAAGAACCAGGCGGTGCTATCTTGGTCGGACGCGTAGAATGCCCTATGTGGGCTTCGCTTAAAATTTTTTTTGACACGATGCCTTTGGTTCATCTCTCTTCCCAAAGCTCCCGGGCCATCGCTGTGCAAGCTGATATAAGCTAAATGCTTTTTCGAGGGCATCTGGGTAATTCAGATGTGCATGTAACTACCCGTCTGCAATACTTCAGAGCCTTTCTTGTAAGTGAGAAATGCTTGCAATACGTCTGTTCATTGAAGAAAAGATTTGAATCTAACAACTACGCTTTTGGACACTCGGCCGGGAGAAAAAAAATCGTGCGCGTGAACAATCCCCTTTATTAAGTCTCAGAAGTATTTCCAAGTACTCATGTGCTACGCCGTTGCCGGCTTTAAGCACGTGGCTTGAGTCGACAACAGAATATCGTTCTCTAAACGCGCAAAACCAGAATGTGGATAGCAGAGCAAGACTAGTGGTTGAAATCTTGATAGTTAGTAATCAACTAGCGACTTCAAGAAAGACCGTGCTGAAGAAGATATGAATATTGCTTAGCTTAAAAATTGGCGACCTCAAACTATGCAGAGACAGCGCTACCAGCGCTATCGGCCCGTGCATATATTGTGTAGTCTCCGTAGTGCTTGACCGGAACAAAGTTCGTCTTAATGTAGTCGTCTAAGTTTTTGACTCCACTTTTATATTGACTTTGGTTTGGCTCCTTAGCAGTCGCGGCTGCCCCACTCCAGAGAACAACATACTTGGTACCATGCTCGGCTATGTCGTTGATTATCTGGTTTTGAATTGCAGCGGTCGTCGCCACGCCTGGCTCTAAATCATAATATTTTGTGGCACTTGCACGTTCTGCTAAGAAGTAGAACATGACGTTATTAACAAAAATCTGTTCGTGCTGCGTGTTGCCTACGAAGATTGTTTGATTTTTTGGAACGTGAGCCTGAATATACGCAACCGCCTCGGTTAGGTTGCGTGCCTCGTCGGCGCTTATGTATATCCCGTGTGCCCGGTTCATGTCTAATGCGACCAAGCCTCGTTGAGCTGGATTGAGCGCCGGGAGGGCGGAACTCAACAAAAACAACGAGACGAGCATTATTGTAAATAGATAGGTTAGATTTACGGCCGGGACGAGGGCGTGAATAGTTTTTCGCTTCACGGTAGGTCGCATCTTCTCGATGAAACTGAAAACTAGCCACGAGAATAAAATAACTGCAATAATCAACGTCGGGACTAAGTGACCAACACTTGTCCGGACGCTTCCATATATAAAGACGAGTGCGCCGAACAGGAGCAAAAAGAGAGGTTTCGATTGTTCATTCAGCTTCGCTTTGTGTCGTATCGCTTGAGCACCCAGCCATAAAGCAGTGGCTACATAGACAAAGATTGGAAAGTAAAAGGACGCGCGAAGCGTTCCACTACCGGAGAAAGGTGACGGCGGCGGTAGCGAGCGAAACGCCGGGTAAATAGATCGAGGAAATACAATGAATTGGTAAATGAGATCTTGCAGAGGGACCACACGCAGAATCAAAATCAGTACCGGCGCCGCGATAATCAGAACTCCAGAAACGTAGATGCTCCACACTTTCACAACTTTATAGAGTCTTTCTTTTGGCCTGGAAACCAACATTGCCTCTGAATAGTTGCACAGAATCAGGATCGTGCTGAGTGCAATAAACAAGTATAACCCGAAGTCAACTCGAAAAAGGAGAGAAAAAGCGGTAATGAGTCCGAGGACCAGCACATCCCGAGTTCTATCGTAGGTGCGCAGATGGAAAAGGTAGATGCAGGCGACCAATCCAAATAATACGGGTGGGCTCAGCAGGCTCCCACCCCATATAAGGGCGCCGATCGCTAGGATCGAAGATACGGCGGCGTATTTTTGGGCAGTGATGTGCTTAGTAATCAAAAATGTGCATATGACGGCCAATAATGTAACGATGGAGTCTGCTATTCGCACTATTAAAATGGAAGTGCCAAAAACCTGGAACAACACTGCATCAAAATAGAAACTGCCAGGCGGATAAACGGCAAAAAAGTCTCGATATGGGATTTGCCCCTCGAGGACGTTCTGAGCTCCCAGAAGGGCAAGCCCTTCATCGTAGACATTCATCCCAAGTCGGCTAGTCGCTAGCAGATACGCGAAAAACGTTCCAAAAAGTATGAAGATAGGCCAATAACTTTGGCTTACGTGCGAAAGTCGCGCCAACGTTTCGCTTTTCGCCCTCTTCATACAACACAGGAAGATAACTGGGTTATATAAAAAGCCCAAGCATTATAACTTGGCAAGGAAAGAGAGCGGATCGGAGGCGTAGAATTGTTCAACAGTTAAAAACTCCGCCGTCGCACGTTGACAATATTGTTATACTGCGCGATTGGGTGCATCTTCACAAGCCAACAGTGGCCAAGCTCTGCGCTGCCCTCCATAATATGGATAGTCCCTGCAAACGCTTGGATAAAGCCCGGCGTGGAGGCCCATAGATTGTTATCTGGATTGCCTGGATACTTTGTTTAACCCTAGCGGAAGCCGCACTTTCATTATTTGCCTTCGCGTTTCAATTATGTTAAACCCGTTGCTAGTTCGGGAGGAAGAGGTAATTCGATAGAAGGTGGTTGATAATGACTTGGTTGAGTGCGTTATTATCCTGCCAGAAAAATATTTTACAGTAGTAGGGGGTCAGTCAAGCCACCGTTCTGATTTAGCGGCAAACTCGCGGATACAGCCTACTATGATAAGATAAGGCAAAGACAGAAATCGAGACAAAATGTCAGTAGAGAGTGTAGGTGACTATGCAGGTCTCTGTTATCGTTCCGACTTATAACGAAAAAGAGAATATCGAGTCCCTGGCGACCCAGTTACTCGCTCTGCCGACGAGCGTGCGCATCATTGTGGTGGACGACAACTCTCCCGACGGCACCGGCGAAATCGCTGACCGGTTGGCGATGGAAAATGTCGGGCGAGTGAGTGTCATTCACCGTCCTGGCAAGTTGGGGCTTGGCACAGCTTACATCGCCGGCTTTAAAGAGGCGCTGGCTGAAGGAGCTGATCTCGTCTGTTCGATGGACGCCGATTTTTCCCACAACCCACGCTGTGTTCCCTATAACTAGTTTTTCTGAACGGTTTGCAGCTAACGTGCAACCGGGCGAGATCACAACAAGAAATGCAACCGCCCCTTCGTGCACGGTTTGAAAGATTTTCGTTGACAGCCCGGCAAGCGCTGAGAACGCGGCAATCGTATTGAAAGGTAGCTGTAATCGGCTCGAGCACCGTAAAGCGAGATTTTGCTACGGTGAATCTCGAACAGCTTGTGGTTTGGCTTCGCAAAATCAGGATGAAGATTTGGGTAATAACGCGCTGCTAACATAGTGGGTGCATAGCGGCGCTGCTTACTTAATTATTATGATTCGGCTCTCGCTACTGAGCACAAATAGCATGCAAAGCACCCATTCGTCCTCAAAAAGTTATTGCTTGAAGCGCTGAATCTAGAACTCAACTGCGGCTTTCGAAGAGACGCACATCATAACCCAAATAGCTTGCAGAGTAAGTGCTTTTATATGACTCATTTAAAGTTTTCAATGCCTGATCGTATAGGGGATAATAAATGGACGAAGGCCCCTCGGGAGGGCTTACGAACCAAACCCGATCATGGCCTTTAACGTCTGACTGGAGCTCTTTGATGTCAGTGTTTTTGAATGTCCAAGACATCGAATAATACTCCACCGAGAGAAATGGCGTGGCATTGACATTTGTCCCTGTTTCGTAATAGTCCCAGATAAATTTCGTATATCCTGGAAAAAGAATCACAACGTCCCCACTTTTGACATTTTTATCGACGAGGTTGAACGCGTCCTGCGGTTGTCCGTTTATGACTTGCGTAGTGACCTGACTATAGTATTGCTGCAAATTTACTGCAGATAATACGATAATTACTGCGATTACTGCTACCTTAGCGTAGCTCCAGTTGATCTTTCTTAATCCGCTAGCGGCGAGCAAGTAGAGAGCCACTGAAGCGGCGATAGTGTATCTCTGAACGTAAAACGATGTTGAAAAATGAGAGACGACAAACGGTAGCGCGGTGACTGCTAGCAGCCACACTAATAGGAAGGTCACCTGTTCTTTATTCGTTAGATGGACATTGCGTAAATGATTCTTAAAAAGTTGCAAGCGCGGTTTCCAA
This sequence comes from Methanobacteriota archaeon, assembly GCA_963720465.1. GTDB lineage: Archaea > Halobacteriota > Bog-38 > Methanoflorentales > Methanoflorentaceae > Methanoflorens. Next base: position 1,145,728 of record OY970393.1, on the reverse strand, counting down.
TCCGCAGAACCGTTTACCTTCTTACGCGTAAACAATGAGAAGATGGCTAACACAAAAAGAAGAATCAGCAGCACCCTGCCCCCGCTATATAAAACAAACGTGTCTAAGAATGTACTAAAGGCCGGCGGTGGTACCCAAAACCCGCTCTGCACGACTGTTATATGGCTCACCAAAACAGGAATCCATGCAGCAAAGAGTCCGACAACGATTGCCTGCAAAACAATCCACTGCCGAAGCCGAACTATCTTCTCTGTTGCGAGGAGGAATAGCCCGATCAAGTAGATATTTTGGGCAAGAAGGACGAACACACCGTAAACGTGGGTGTATAGCAACAGCGTTGTTGCAAGGACATAACCAACTGAGATCGAAAGAGTATTTCGACGCAAGAAGCTTAAGAAAAAGTACATAGAAAGAAGTGCTAGCAGCAGCATCAGGCTGTACATCCGCGCTGTTTGTGAAAACTGAACGTTGAACGAAGACACCGCGAGAATAAGCGCACCCAGCAGCCCCACCTCCTCGTCAAAGAGCTGGCGGCCGACCACGAAGGTCATCGGTATTGCGAGCGTCCCGAATACAACCGATAAGAATCTGACGGAAAACTCGGAATCGCCAAATAAGACCATCCAGTAATGCAACACAAAAGCGTAAAGGGGGGGATTTAAGTCCAACTGTGCTTGCGTCTGTAGCAGTTGAGATAAACTCAGTTTAGCGATATAAATGGAAACCGCTTCATCCACAAAGAGGTTTGAGGCCCCCAAACAATAAACTCTGAGAAATAACCCGATGATCACAATGGCCAACAAGATTAGATAGTTTCTCGTTAAAAGCCGCCGAGTTACTTCCATTGAGCAAAAGGATTCGGGTTAGATACTTAGGCGTTGCGTTCTTGTTGCTATCCAAGGTGACTATGCAGGTCTCTGTTATCGTTCCGACTTATAACGAAAAAGAGAATATCGAGTCCCTGGCGACCCAGTTACTCGCTCTGCCGACGAGCGTGCGCATCATTGTGGTGGACGACAACTCTCCCGACGGCACCGGCGAAATCGCTGACCGGTTGGCGATGGAAAATGTCGGGCGAGTGAGTGTCATTCACCGTCCTGGCAAGTTGGGGCTTGGCACAGCTTACATCGCCGGCTTTAAAGAGGCGCTGGCTGAAGGAGCTGATCTCGTCTGTTCGATGGACGCCGATTTTTCCCACAACCCACGCTGTGTTCCCTATATCGTGGACAAAATCAACCAGGGGTACGATCTCGTCATCGGCTCGCGCTACGTGCGCGGTGGGGGCTCCACGCAGACTCTGGATCGCAAGGTGCTCAGCTGGAGCGCGAATACGATCACGCGCGTGCTACTGGGGCTGCACGCCCACGATACGACGGCAGGTTTTCGTTGTTATCGCCGCCAGGCATTAGAGAGCCTGGATCTAGATAGCATCAAATCGAGCGGCTATTCTTTCTTGTTCGAAATGCTTTTCAGAGTCGAACGACGTGGTTGGAAGGTTGGCGAGGTGTCTATCATTTTCCAAGACCGCCGCATGGGGGCCTCAAAGATCTCCAGGAACGAGATTGTCAAGGCGCTGAGGATGGTGCTGTTGTTGGCCCCGAGACGCCTGACGAAAAAGTCGGTTTGATTTGAAAGCTTGAAAGACAGTAATCGGATGAGACTGTTTAATTTTTTTCGCGATAATGGTTACATGATTTCTTTTCTGCCCATCTCTCGTTCGTCAGCGATTCATCGGCCGATTTTAACGAGTTCACGGAAAGCTTGGCGACTGATTTCTTAGCTTTGCCGTATAGCTCACACGACGGCGTTTATCAACCAAAACTTCATCATCCACGGCACGCTGAGCATGGGTACTTTAGGCGTTTCGGGAGCGAACATTACTCTGCAGCGCTCTCCCGACAACGCCACGTGGAACAACGTGACGACAGTGGCGACCGATGCGACGCGGTTACCTAGTTGATAACAACGAGTCGGCTGCGAGTATCTATTACAATCCATATGCGGTAACTAGATTGCGGCGCGCCGATTATTAAACCGATGAGTAGTAGCGAAAGTAATAGCAGGGATGCTCGCGATCAAAATTTTTCCCGTTTTTACGCGTAGCCACGCAAACTTAAAATGCTTGCCAGAGATACTCCGAAGCAGCGAAAAACCTATATTGAGGCCCACGTAGAGTGGTCGCCGACGAGCCGGAGCGAGGTGCAGATTGCCAATAGCGGATGAAAAAAACTACGATGAATTGGCCGGACAGGAGGCAATGTACTGGGGAATGAGCGCGAAAGAGAAGTTAGACGCTGGTGTTCTCCCTGACTTGCAGATTAGATATAGACGCAAAGAATCAGAAAAACTCTTGGACGACAGCGAAGTTGAAGCTTTTGTTAGAGGGGGCTTTATCTCCAAAATAATCAACGTATGTTGCTCAAAACCAGGAAGGGACGTTCTTGAGCTGTGTTGTGGTCCTGGCAAATTAGCGCTCGAGGTCGCACGGCGAGGGGCACACGTCACTGGGATTGATATTTCACCTGAAGTCATTGAAGTTGGCAAGGGATACCAGGCAGGACTGAGCTTCGATGGGTCCATTGATTTGGTTGTTGGGGATCTTAATAAGGTGACACTTCCAAAAGAGAGATATGATGTTGTTTTTGTATGGGATGGTCTCCACCATATAGCTGACATCAATCACTTGATTTCAGAGGTGAAGACTTCTCTGAAGTCTGGCGGGTTTTTCATCGTTCACGACCACGCCGCCGCTAGTAAAAAAGAGCGTTTTTTTGCTGGGGTTACCTCTTATGTGTTGTTGTTTATGCTGCCGACAAGCGAAAGCTTCTTAAAGAAGTCTAAAACGGCGCTGATAAGGCTCCGAATACTACTGCAAGACACAAACAATGATGAAAAGGAAAGCAATGGCTCAAATCCAACAACCAATTCGGATATGTTAGTTTCGCCATTTGAAGATATTTCTGGTGAGAATATACTAAAGAGCGTGATCGCTAATTTCAAAGTGTTGAAGCTGAAACGGTATTTAAGTCTAAATGGCGCCACATATGTGAAAATTCGACCTACCTACAGGCATCGATGGGCCCTCATCAAGACTCTGCTAGTTTTAGACTCTGTGCTAATACGTTGTCGCGTCCTTAGACCAGAGTACTTTTTTGTTCTTGGACAGAAAAGATGACGAGACAGAAAAAGTGCTCGAAGTTGAAGCTCTTGGATGATACAGTCGCCACGGACACTCAGGAGTCTTTTTTTCAGCAATAAGCTTCGTTAAGACGTCTTTGAGCGTAGAGATGGCCTGAGCGTTAAGCTTCTGAAAGTCGGCGGAGACCGCGATGACTGACCAGTTGTGAAGCCTGTCGCAGGAGCTGGTCTACATTGCACAGGCGTGAGCACGGATTCCGACTCAGTTGGACTCGCAACGGGAAAACGACCGTGACGCAGAATCTGATTATTCGCCACTCCCGCGTGGGCAGAGTCAGGCTCATCTGACGCAAATAGAGTGGTATGAGCATGTTGCGTAGTGGCAGTTTTCTAGTGCCCCGCGCTCCCCTTCCGACTCGTATTGTGTTATGGAGACGTCACGGTTGGCAGTTTCGTAGTGCCCTCCGCGCGCAGCGTTAAACGGCTGAGCCGGTGCGGGGTGCTGGCGACAATGCCCGTCAAATTCCTGATGGCGTGACGAGCAAACGCTCGTAGAAGGGTGCGGCCGCACGCTTAACGAAATGAAACACTCTTTCTCCGAACAACGTTGACAAAGCTAAGAGAAACATCGCTGGGTTTTTGTCATTAGTTCTGAACGCTTTCAGCATATACTCTTTGCAGCGGGCGAAGTCGCCTCCGGCATCAAAAAGGAATGCAATTATCCTAAGGTGTCTCGCTAAACCCCGTCGTCCCACGAATCGGAGCATGTCGCTCTGATTCTTTTCCACGATGTGTTTCCAGCCGAGCGCTTTTACGAGCGCATTTTTGGAGATGGAATCTGGCTGATTTCCGTAATATATCGTGCACGGTTCATCGACCGTCGTGAATTCGTAGAGCCGCGAGAGGGATATACAAGTATCCCAATCGGCAAGCGCGAGAGTGCTTTCGTCTAGAAAGCCAATTTCTTTGAGGCATTCGGCTGGCACCAACATGCAACAAAAATTTGGCCCGGGTTCAGCAAGCATTTGTGGATAAACGTGCCCTTCGTATTTCTTCAAGTACTTCGTCTTTTTTGAAGGATCATCTGTAATCCACCACATGGCAGTCAGCGCAACACAACGCGGCCCTCTCTCGGCCATTGCAGCTAACTGTAATTCTATTTTTTTAGGAATCCAAGTGTCGTCAGAGTCCAGAAATGCGATATACTCCCCGCTTGCGTTTTTTATTCCAGTATTGCGTGCGGCTTGATGCCCCCTTCTTTTTTCGTGGCGAAAATACTGCACGTGCGGGTGTTGCAGGAAAGGCATCACAGAGTCGAACGTCTCATCGGTAGACCCGTCATCTACAACCAATATTTCAAGATTCAAATGTGTCTGGTTTAAGGCGCTTTCAATACTCCTCCCAACAAGGTGTGCCCTGTTGTATGTCGGTATTATTGCGCTTACCTTGACCACGCTAACCTCTTGCCAGTTCGTGACATAGGGTGGCGTCTTGTATGAGGCCCTCTGTACGGTGCCCCGATTGTCTGTTTGTCGTTGTGTCACGTCAACCGATGAGCCTACGTTGTTATTCAAATGGAAAGCCGCATGAGGGCAGAAATCACCCACAGGGTCGGGGAAATTATGATGGCCATAATAATTGCATTATTACTGGGGTCGTGTAGCGACGCACTGAAATTTAGCGTACGCGACAATCTACTTAGGCCTTAATATATGTTTTTCGCAGCTTCAGAGTGTATCTAACTTGTATTTTGCGCTGCGTTCACCCAGTTATTGACAGAATGCGACCGACAATATCTTGAGGTCCGTATTCGGTTTAACTGAGCAGCAAAGAAGTTCGAGAGAGACATTGTGAGCTGACGCGAAGCTCGTTAAAGTCTAATCTTCGCGGCATATCGCGCACTCACCGCACAGAGGAGCTAACCGTTCGGTGGGGGTCCCCGAAGCCCATCTATTATGCCTTTGGCAAACAGTTCTACAGCCCTATTTCTTTTCTGATATCCTGCAATGAGGATAACACTTAACGGTGCCTGGATTGACAAGAAGCTGAAAAGGAACGCTACATACTGTAACTTTGTCGTTCGTTTTTGCATTAGCCACAGCTTGTTTCTCGCGTAGTAATAAACCCTGTTTTCATGGGAACTGGATTTGCTTCCTTTATGCCAAATCTTAGCTCGTGGAACAAAGACCGTTGCATACCCAGCGCGCTGCCCCCTCAAGCACCAGTCAACGTCTTCCAAATAGGTAAAATACGATGCATCGAGTAGCCCGATCCTGTTGATTACGTCTCTCCTCACTAATACGCACGAGCCCTCCACGAAATCGACTACTTTTTGTTCATCGTACTGGCCCACATCAAACTCCGCCGCGCCTCTATGGCGAATTTTTCCGAGCCACGCGTTAAACGAACCGCCTGCAGAATGCAAAAGCGTGGTCCGCTCCACAGCATCTAAGGGCATCCTTTTCCATCCGAACGTCTTCCATACGGCGTATTCTGCGGCCTCGCCCTCGTAGAGACGGTATATCTTTGGTCCGGCGAATCCGATCCGACGATCCCTTTCGGCTTCCTGCACCAAATAGTCGAGGAAATGCGCATCTACCGTCGTGTCATTGTTCAGTAGCAATACGTAGTCCGCCCCCATGCTAAGGGCGAGCTCGATTCCGATGTTATTTCCCGCTCCGAATCCTATGTTTGAATTGTTCCTCGCGATTTGAATATGAGAGTACCGCTCACTTAAGAATTCTACGGACCCGTCCGTGGAACCGTTATCGACCACCAGTATCGTGTAGTTCGGATACGTTATCGCTGTCAGGGAGTCTAGGCATTTGGCAGTATCCTCTTTTCCGTTCCAATTTAAAATGACTATAACAACCCTCGGACGAGTGTTCATCTCCTAATACGTCCTCTTTCTGAAATAGGTGTCACGCTATAACTGTATGATTTTCATCATATGCTTATTCCTTCAATCTGCAAAAGAGGATCGGTCTGAACATTGCGCGCTCACTTGACTACGTGGAGGAAAATCATCCTTGCAGTTCCCCGTGCAAAAAAATGAGTGGAAATAGCCGTGTCTCTATTGCGACAATCGCCTCTGGTGCTCGCCGCCCCGTTTAAAAGTAAGAATAGAATCGTACATCGTCTCGATTTTCCGTACCATTTCACGATCACCAAACTCACGCGCCTGAACTAACGCCGCTTTTTGAATCCTCGCTCGAAAACGCGAGTCTTCAATAAGTCGTTTGCAGCTTTCGTAGATATCGTTCTCGGCGTCGATCAGCAAGCCGGATATTTCGTTTGCGATATAAGAATTGAAGGGGTACACGTTAAAGGCAACAACGGCTTTGCCAGCGGCCATTGCCTCTTTCGCTGTAATGGCACCGGTATCTCTCATCCCTGGAATTACAATGATGTCGCATTGATCGAAGAATGTAGTTGAATCCTGCGGCGTCCCGATGTACGTGAAATTCACAAATTGACTCATCTCCTTAAGGATGCGTGCGAAGTACGCGCGATCGTATTGTGGACCTGCGAATATCACCTTGACGTTTTCGTACTCGTGCAAAATCTGAGAGAGAGGGGCGACCAAACGGTGTACGCCTTTAAGCGGAGCGAAACGACCAATATAGCCAATAACAGGCTCGTTTTCTGGTCTCGCGCTGTTCACTGTATTGCCGAACTTGGCTAAGTCTACCCCCACGGGAATCACCCATATTTTCCTTTCGGCGATCCCGAGATCAGTTAGATAATGCTTTTCCGTTTGCGTGAACGTCGTTATGGCGTCTGCGTATCTGAACTGTGCGTGCAGCAGCGCTCTCCAAAAGAGGCTTCGTTTTGCCCTCTGGTACCCCGGTTCAGAGAAATCAGCCCGCATAACGACCGGGGTGGATGTGAACTCCTTAAGAATGCACGCAAGATATGAAGAATAGGCCCACGGCCCATAAGCGTGAATGATGTCATAGTTGCATAATGCACGAGGCCTTGGGAAATAAACCGCCGTTTCGAAAAACGGTAACTTAACTGATGGAGAGTGGCGGACGTCAACTCCTTTGAGACCTGCCTCCCATTCTCTAAACGCGCTGCGTGGGCTTCGACGCCACTCGTCATTATATTTTGACGTAACGACAGTCACACTATACTCGCTCTCCGACTGGAGGGCGACAATTCGCTGTTGATCCCGCTCGTAGCGCGCGTCAAATATGTCAATCAGATGAAGCACAGAATGGCAAGTTTTTCGGTCGTCAATTGACGCTTTCATATGTTCCTAAGCGGATCCTGTTTGTTGTTAAGCAAGGCTTATCCTACGCAGGATTATCTCATGGCTCCTTCGCGCGTTATGTTCAAAACGCTACCTCTCGACGCGCGAATCGAATCAAGTCTCAAGCGCGCTAGAATAAGCGCGCACGTAATCATCTACGACTTGGTCCCATGTACGCACCTTTTTGCTTAATTGACCTACGATGGCATCATCATTGTACACGTTTAATATCAAATTTGCAAGCGCACCATCATCAGGTGGATGCTCAATACCAAAACACCCTGGTTCGTTTAGAAACTCAGTAAGAGCTGACGTATTGCTTACGATACAGGGGGTTCCGAGCGCCAGTGCTTCAGCTACGACAAGCCCATATGATTCCATCTCCGAAAGCAAAAGAAGCGTGTCGGCGTCTGCGTATTCCTTGTCTAGCTCTTCAACTCGAAGATTAGCCAGCCATCTAACTGACCCTTCGAGCCCAAGTCTTCTGATGCTGTCTCTTAATTCACCGGCGTATGTTCCCTCTCCAACTATGGTCAAAGACGAATTCACTTGGTAATCTGTGCTGAGTCGTGCCATAGCTCTCAGGATAAACTGTACCCCTTTGTACCGTTCCACGCGCCCGACATAGAGGAGTGAAATAGGCCGCCCCCCCTTTTTTTTCTGTTTTCTTCGCTCCTCTATTCTTTCCACTCCAGGTGGAATGGTCCATACCTTGTCAGGCGGGATTGGGAAACTATGCCGAAGCAACGATGATTCGTAATCTGAAACGCAGATCAATGCGTCAGCTTGCCGAAGTGTCCATTGTCCAAACGGGAGCAAGATTCTGTGTAGGATACTAGCGACCTTCGTGTGTCCCATCGCGTGATAGTACGGTGAGCATATTACCTTTTGTTTTGAGTGAACCAACTTCTTTGTGAGAAAAATCATCTGCAAAGTCAGTAGCGACCAATAACCATGTACATGCACGATGTCGAAAGTGCTGAAGATACGCCGGTTTTTTACTGTATAGACGAGCATCTCCGGACTTAGGCCGAACAGGAGTTTGCTCATGCGTGCAGGAAACCGCGTGACATGAACCCGATTGAATTCCTCCTCCTTTTTGGCGTCGCACGTATTCAGCGTGAAGAGAGAACAGACGTGGCCTTTGTGAGCGAGCCGTTCAGTAACCTCTTTGACAGCCACTTCTAAGCCCCCAATACAGGGGTAATAGCTTGGAGTAATGATTAATATCTTCACGCGAATCACGACGTTTCAAACGTGTGCCTGTAGCTATTCGTGAACAACTACATACCCGTATTGCTGCGCGTTCGACAGCAAAGCCGAGCACCCCATCACCCTAAAACTTGTCCCTGCCGCGCCAAATTTTTTGACGTCTAGCTGCCGAGTCGTGGCGCGCGACGTGGCAACACGGAGGCACGACAATGCTCCTCGCCACGGTTCGCACTTGCCTGCGTGGAACAAAGACCGTTGCATACCAGGCGTCCTGCGCCCCTCAAGCACCAGTCAATGTCTTCCAAATAGGCAAAATACGTCGCATCGAGTAGCCCAATTCTGTTGATTATATCCCTCCTTTACTAATTCGCACGTCCTCAGGAAGATGCGACCACCGAAGCTTGGCAAAGGCGGCGAGTTCTTTGTCGACGACACGGCCTCCTTAAACTCGATTTTTTGTCCTTCCCATTCGTCTAAAATGAGTTGCAGCTCGTCAGGTGTCATTTTGTGTCCTTCAGACTCCTTTGAGTATTCATTTAGCGATCAGCTAGAATGGTGTTTTATCGTAAAGCTCCTTCATATCTTGGTCGTTGAACTGCAGATAGACCGCCATCACGTTCAGACTCGAATCGCCGAGCACCTGCTGCAGCCGTCGTATGTCTCATCCGTTTCGCACGCAGTGGATCGCATATGAGTGTCTAAAGGTGTGCGGATGGAGGTCTTTTCCGATGACCGAACCATAGCGCTTGACGATGTTCCGCACCTGCCGTTGTTTGAGGGTAGAGATGGGTTGATCATCAGGGAGTTGTTGTGCAGAAACGTATTCGGAGAGCATTTTGATCGTCTCTGCGTCCAAATGCACTCTCCACTGCTTCCATCCTTTCGCCTTCGTCACGTCGACCACGCTGTTGTTTGGTTCGATGTCGCGTGGCGTGATGATAAGCAACTCGTTGACGCGCACCCCAATGCGCCGCAGCACCCGCAGCGTGAGGTAGTCCCGCCGGCTGCACTGGTGCGCCGCTGCGAGCACCTGATCAACCTGCTCCTTCTCGACGTAGTCGGTGATGCTCTTCATCAGTGCCGAAAAGGCGTGTTATCGGCAATAATGGTCGCCATTTTGAACGGCAATCAGTTTTGCACGTAAAAGTGAAGAAAACAGTCGACAAAGCGGCAATTTGTCGGTCGCATGCGGCTAAAAAGCAGAGCGCACTGAGCACCGCTTTTCGTTATCCGTTTAAGACCGCAGCTTTTATCAGGCTCAGTGACACGTTGCTGCGTGTCAAAAAACGTTGCAAGAGGCACCATGCGCGTATACAAAATCGTCTCATTTTCTGTAGTCATTCTTCTCATCACCGTGGTATTCGCAGGCGCTGTAACCGTTTCTGCGGCAGCAACTAAAACTCCAACGCTATCGGCTATCTGCGTTCCCACAAACCCACTTCGCGGTCAGACGTACACCGTATGTGGTTGGCTCACGTGGTCGGGAACTCCGATCCCTGACAAACACGTCCTCGTCTACTATAAGTTGCCGGGCCAATCAAGCTGGAATTATCTGAAGACCGTTACGACCAACGTTGATGGGCGCTATGACTTTAGCTCCTCGACCGGCGCCGCAGAGGTAAACTGGATGATCAAATTCGCCGGCGATTCTATCTACTCTCCAAAAACGAGCTGCATTACAATAGATACTAGGATTAGTAGGACGCGCGTGATGTTCCGCGATGACGATGTTACACCTTTGTCGATGGGCGGGCTCGAAGCGGTTAACCAGGTGCACGTTGACGAAGGTGTGCCCGTAACACTCAGCGTGATACCAGCTCTGTCGTTTCCGGCGCAAAGCCAAAGCATTTCCAACGTGTCAATCGTGACCTCATCCGAGATGTCCGTGAACTCATCCGACTCGTTTAACGAATACTTGCGGTCTCTTGTGTCGACTGGCCAGTCCGTGGTGCCTACCGAGAATTCATCCGCGACGTTTGTCGATTATTTGCAGCCTCTTGTGTCGAGCGGTCTGTTCGAGCTCGCCCAACACGGGTATGAACATTGCGACAACAGCAAACTGTATGGCATTACAGTACCCACTGAGTTTCGAGGGATGCCGTACTATGAGCAAGAGAGGCTCATAGCAGATGGGAGCAGTTTGATGCAGAATGCGTTCGGCGTTGCGCCGACGACCTTTGTCCCGCCGTTTAATACTGGGGACGAAAATACCTTGAAGGTGCTTAACGAGCTCGGTTTTACCGTTTACTGCTCCTACCCGGGTGAGTTTGGATCAACAACAAGTGTAGGAGGTCTTACGATCACAGGTGGGCGCGCCATTGACATTGACACACCCTCAACCTACAACTCCTTAGTGAGCCAAACTGAGCCTTTGCTTAAAAATACATCGGTCAACGACATCGTTATCACATACCACAACTGGAAATACGAGAATAGCACGACAGGCGACGTCAACACCACTATGGTAAATATATTGAGCCAGTACATACAGTGGTTAAAGACAAATAACGTCGAATTTACTACATTAAGCGGTGCAGACTCCGTGACCAGCGCGCAATCCGGTCAACAAAGCACGGCTGTAATTCTCGCAACGTCAAACCCCGCCCCCGCCGTCAACCAACCCGTCGCCTTCAACGTCACCCTCAAGAGCGGCACAACGGCCCTCCCGTCTGAGTCCGTCGCCATCTACCACTACCTCAACGGCGTTCGCTACAACGACACCACCAAGACCACCAACGCTACCGGCCAGATCTCCGTCACCACGAGCTTTGGCTCAGCCGGCACACGCACCTACTACGCCTCATTCGCCGGTGACAGTGAGTATGCGGCGTCGTCAGACAGCGTTAGGGTGAACGTGGGAGCGACCTCCACCACCATCACTGCCTCCAACACCACCCCCGCCGTCGGCCAATCGGTCACCTTCAACGTCACCCTCAAGAGCGGCACTACTGGACTGTCTGAACCTGTCCATCTATGGTGTACCGTAAACGGGGTGCGCATTGAGAAAGGGACGTTTAACACCGTCAACGGCACTTATGGGTTCACCGGCCCCTTTAGCACGAAAGGGGAAATAATCTATCACGCCGAGTTTGCAGGTGACAGTGAGTATCCGGCGTCGTCAGGCATCGTTACGGTGGACGTGGGAGCGGTCCCGCTGGTCCAATAAGACAGGTTCAATGAAGCTTATGTGTTGTCGTTTAGCTGCGCACGTTTGACGTTAAGTCTTATCTGCTAACGCTTCAAACGCGGCCCACCCGCACAACAAAGGAGTTTTTTGGTGGCATGTTTAATTGGTCTAGAACCGCAGTAGTTTCGGCATTGCACGCGTACAGATAGCCCTGCTTGCACTCAAGGGGACGGTTGCACTTGATAGAGGCAGGAGATAGGCGTGCGATGCGTCAGCCTATGAGACTTGACGTATCACGCGCGCAGCTAAACGACAACACTTAAGCTATCACGCCGCCGTTTTATCATCTTAACACAGGTAAGACTGTAAATGATTTGTAAGATTTGCAAGATTTGCAATAATGCGGACGGAAACAGGGCCCTTCTCGTTAGAGAAATGTATTTTGGCTCAAAAGAAGTGTTTAAGTATTTCGAGTGTTCGGCCTGCGGTTCTCTTCAAATAATCGATCAACCGAGCGATATGGAAGAAGCCTATCCTTCAGATTATGACCCATTTAAGAAAGTTAAGTATCGACAAGACTGGAATTTTATAGCAGCTCTGGGAAAAAAGAAAGATCGTTACACACTGTTTAAGAAAGGTATTACGGGGCGATTAATTAATGCAGCCTCCTCTAAGAGCTCTGGATTTGCCTCTCTGTTTGGCCTAATGGGCGACGCACATGTGAGAACCAATTCGAGAATTCTAGACGTTGGCTGCGGCGCCGGCAATTTGCTCGATTATTTGCTGGACCTTGGTTTTGCCGATCTTACTGGGATAGATCCGTACGCGCCGGCGCACATAGGCGCCGGAGTGAAAATACTTAGTATCACCATTGAAGATCTGGCAGACAGCGGCAAATTCGACGTGATCATCTTCAATCACTCTTTTGAGCACCTAGCGGATCAGCTCGGGGCTCTTCAGAAAACATCAGCATTACTAAGTAAAAATGGCGTTTGTTTGATCAGAATGCCTGTGAAAACGGAATACATTTGGGATCTGTATGGCACCAACTGGGTACAATTAGATGCACCGCGCCATTATACGATCCACACCGTCAAAAGCTTTGAATTCTTGCTCGAAAAAACCGACTTGACCTTGGAACATACTGTATTTGACTCAGGAACGTTCCAATTCGTTGGCAGCGAACAATATGTGAGGGGCATCCCATTAACGTCAGAGAATGCAGAGAGGGCTTTCAATGCGCGGCAGATGAGAGTGTTTAAGAAGTTGGCCAAGCAATTGAACAGGGCTCAACAGGGAGACCGGGCCGCCTTTTGCTTGAGAAAAAACTAAATTCTGCTTTTCAAGCTCATTCGGGCGGCGGCGTTGGGGCATACCTTATCGCCTCCTTCACAAACGATAGAAAAGCGCATTAAGCAAATGATGGCAGGCGAGGGCTTGACAATGCAACCGCAGCAACCGCAGGTGAGCGCACTCGATGAGCTTGCGAAACTAGAAACGCTGCGAGATCAATGCGTCGTCACAGAACAAGAGTTTCAAGAGCACAAAAAGAAGCTTCTCCGAACCGAAACTGTGAATCAACCTCGATTTGACCCGCAGACAGGTTGTCGTTTGTAACTGTCTCATCATTGAAACAGGCCGAAGACGTTGAACTCGAAAGTATACGATGAGCCTTATACAAGAGGACGATTTAGGATACATTTTCTCTATTTGAGAAGTGATTAGGATCGTCACGGCCCCCGCCATTTTCGAGGCCATTATCGGTGTCCGGACGCGGTTAAAGTATTATGATCGGGCCCACTATAACGGCGTTACGAACCAGGATGATGAAAAAAGAAGAGTAGAGATGCAACCGTTTCGACAGCGTTTATCTGAATGTGCTAATGTGCACTGCATACGCCAAGGCAGTTTTGATATCACCGCTGTTTTTGACGCATCAAACTTTCATTCGAGGCGTTGCCTGTCGAGAAGCGTGCCGAGGAAAAGGCGCTTGTGCACCATTACCCCATGATCTGTATTTTTGGCGTATCGTTTCGTAATTAGCCTTAATTCCAAGTTTTTTCTAGAGTCCCTTACCCATTCTTTATCAGTCACGCGCCGGCCATAGTAGGAATAGTAGGTATATAAATGACATTGACATCCCCCATCTTATTCAAGAAATGTTTCCTGAACTGTTTCTCAGCCTCGGCGCCTAGAACTACATAGACCGTCTTTTTTGTGGTGCCAATGTCTGTGATCTCTTTAAGAAAGCAAGAAACGTTTTTGTTCACCACCTCACGCGTCAAATTGTCTCGAACCTTTGCTGCATTCGCTTCCTTAATGCCCTTGAACAGGTGGGTCAGATAAGACCCGCGTAGAGTCGCAATATTATTGCATGCATACTTGAGTCTCCGGCCGTTCTTCCAACCCCCTAAGGTTTGGCTCAAGGTCTGTCTCTTACATATCCGTCCTTCCTCGAGGCATTGCACGAGATGAATACATGATTTGCGTTCAGTTCCTCGATGTGCGATTTAATTATCGTCGGATCGGCTTCATCTTCGTGATTCCAAATGGCCCAACTGGAGTAGTCGCCGTCTTTCCAACAAAGGCTTTGATATTGTGTTTCATCCAGGCATACCCTACCTGCTCTCACGACTGTTCGCGCCGACTGACCTAAGAAATCGACTCCTTTTTGTTCATCGACTGGTCCATATTAAACTCCGCTGCGCCTCTGTGGTGAATTTTTCCGAGCCACGCGTTAAACGAACCGCCTGCAGAATACAAAAGCGTGGTCCGCTACGCAGCATCCAAGGGCATCTTTTTTCATCCGAACGTCTTCTATATGGCGTGCGGCCTCCCCTCATAGAGACGGTACATCTTTGGTTCGGCGAACCCGATCCGACGATCGCTTTTGGCCTCTAGCAGCAAATAGTTGAGGCAATGCGCATCTACGAACGTGTCACTGTTGAGTTGCGAACTGCATTGAATTGTACAGTTGGCTCTCTCGAAATTGGCGGCCACGACGAATCAATGATACTGGCGCCAGACTACGACTTATGGCTCAGAGTGTTATGCTATGTAAAAATCGTCAAACTTGACAGGGTTCTAGCGAAGTGGGAGACGCGGAAACAAACATATCAAGCCGCTCAAGGTCCACAGTCGCATTCGCTAACAGATCTTTCTGAAGAATTTGAGAACCTTAATGGGCACGCAACGTTGACGAAGCCTTATGCTTTCACAACGTCGCCCATCCGGATCGAGACTTTGGCTTCACATACTGCGCTCTCTTAGTGCTCGAGCGGATACACAAGAGGTTGATAGCCGATCGCCCCCAAGGACTGCAAAAAAAGGAAATCGAGAGATACTGTGACTATGAGCTCGGACGGACATAGTCTCACGCTCATGTGTGTCCGACGTCCTTAGCGTTGTCAAAAAAGCAGATTCTGGAGGTCTTCATTGAGCGGAGATAATGCCACCATTCCTTTCTTACCATGGTTTCAAGGGGCAAAATAACAACATTTATGCCATCAGCACCGAGAATAGAAACAAACTGAGAGAACATACTCGCACAATGGCATCGACGGGACTTAAGCGCGAGCCGCAAGATACAACGACACCAGCAGACAGCATACCTGTGGATTCGTGCCTGTCGAAGATCATGGTGGGCATTCCGTGCTACAACGAAGAAGTCGCAATCGGCAGCTTGGTCTTGCGAGCTTCTCAGTACGCCGACGAAATCGTTGTCGTTGACGACGGGTCAACCGACAAAACGAGGGAGGTCGCGCGTCTGGCTGGCGCTCACGTGCTGGTTCACGACGTAAATCTGGGCAAAGGCGCCGCCTTACGGGATCTGTTTCAATATGCAACGCACTCTGGGGTTGACATCCTTGTTATCATTGACGGCGACGGCCAACACGATCCAGATGATATTCCAAAGCTCACAAAACCGCTTTTGCTCGACGAAGCCGACGTCGTCAATGGAAGTCGATATCTGAACGGCGCGGCAAGGAACATACCGCGATACCGAAGGTTTGGACAAACAGTCCTTGACCGGGTCACCCGTTGGGGAATCAACGGGGGCATCAGCATTACCGACACGCAAAGTGGTTTCCGTGCGTTCTCGATGAAGAGCGCACCTTTTTTCAAGTTCGCTGCAGAAGAACTCGCGATCGACAGCGAGATGCTCATGGATGCTGCAAAGGCGCAGTTGCGGATCAAGGAAGTGGGAATCGACGTACGCTATGACGTCGGGCGTTCGTCTAAAAACCCGGTGAGTCACGGCATGCAAGTGCTTGTGGGGGTGGCGCGCAACATCGAGTTTCAAAAGCCCCTCCTCGTGTTCACCGCTCCTGGAGCGTGTCTCATCGCGCTGGGCCTGGCAGCGGGCGCGTACGTTGTACAAGACTTTCTCCACTGGGGCAAGGTCGTGTATGGTCCAACGATGCTTACTATTCTTCTCACGGTCGTCGGGACGCTCATGGTGGTCACAGGGATTCTCCTTCACTCTTTGTCCTCGCTCGCAGTGTCTGCAAACCAAAAGCGTTAGTCGAGAGAAGCACGCCGTTGGGCCACTGCAAAGACGGCTTGCGTGCGCCGTAGGGGGGAGAACTGCTTGTCGCTCTTGCGCAAGCACTCGAACGCCACAAAAGCGCTGATTCTTCAATTGACGAACCTGGTCGAGCTGAAGTCGATCTGCGAGCCGAGCGCGGGCCTCCTCCGCCAGAATGTCGCCTACCGGCGCGCTAACAGCGGCGCGATTCTCGCTGCGATGACGATGACAAATGCCACGCCAAGTGGTATGGCCAGAGCGAAGAACGCCGTTTCGAAGCGTTTGCTCCACTGTGGGGTCTCCCGAAGAGCGGCTCTCACGAACGTGAGGAGCATGACCACGATCGTTAAAATAGGGGCGATTATAGTAGTGTTTGGCACGGTCGACAAGATATTCACAGCAGCGATCATAAGCGTGGAGAACACGACGCAACATGGGCATCTTGATACTTAAGTGTGCGCCGCGCGCCGACGTCGCGCGTTGCTTCGCCCGTGTGTATGTACCCGTGTAACCTCACTGTGTCACGTTAACCCACAAATGGGTCGTCTGCAGCGGCGCTGAGTTATCGTCTTCGTATAGGAGGAAGCTGAGTTTCATGTCCTGTCCGATTCGATCAGGCGTCACTGCGACGGAGTTTTGCCACTGCTCGCTGTTGGCTAAGGTGAATGATCGCGAGGAGAGAGTGGCGTTATCGAGTGTGACCACCAGGGTGTAGTTGGCGTTCGCGTTCTCGTGATTGACGACGCCAACAGTTACGTTGGCCGTCTGGTTGACGGTCAGATTGGTCGGGTAGTCGCTCGCCTTCCCACCGGAGCCAAGAAGGTACAGCTCGCTGTAGGCACCGCCTATAGGTGCCGAGACGAGGTAGCCCGTCGCGACAAGAGACGCGACGAGCACGAACAAGAGCACCAGGACGAGCGTTTTGTCGAGCCTCTCAGCAGGTCCAAAGTGAGGGATCGCTGGCCTCACGTCCGAAACGCGGGGAACGGAGACCGCAAAACGTTGCTCCGAGGGGAGAGAACGACGGCGGACGTAGGCACTAATGGTGCCCCCGACGATGAAGATCGACGTGCACGCCACGATCGGTGCTACGCGCAGGCCGAATGAGGTGTAGCCTAAGAGGAAGCTCACGCCGCCAACAATAATGACGCTGAACACGAGCGAGAGAATTACGCGTTCAACGTTCGTCAAGCCGTCCTTCTGGGGGAAAACGGCGGCGAGCATGACGTAGCCCGGGACGAAGAAAACAAGGAGGAGACCCGTGATGGCGCGGGCCGCAGCCGCGCCTACGAAGGGCACGAAGATGATGATGATCGCTGCGACGGTAACGATCAACATAAGCGCTAAATCGAAGTATAAATCAAAGAACGCTGCGATATCAGAGCTCCTGCGGTACGCTGCGTTGGGCGAGCGTTGACTGCTTTGGGTCACGTGACTTCTGCCGATCCTCCTTTGTGAGTCGTTCGCGATGCACACGAGTGCGAGTCAGTCTGAGTAGGAGAGGCATCGATAAATAGATATTGCTGCATCGCAGCCATCGAGACCGCACAGCGCCCGTCCGCGCTCCGCTTACACGCCGCGGCTCTTCGCGCGTGCCGTATCTCAGCTAGCACTCAAGCAACGCCTGTTGAGCAAGTGCTTCGTGCGCGACGTTGGCTCTATACGACGTAGCCATAGCAAAAGCCAAACCCCCAGAAGACAAGGATCACGCCGACGAGGAGCACTTGTTTAAGCGCAATGCGCGATCGATGAACGATAGCGTCCCGTATTCTTCTCGGGAAGAATTCGAACAGGAGGGTTGACAGGTACTGCCGCCGTGTGCGAGGAGAGACGCGATGCTGGGTGACCTTTATCATGTGCCCTTCTGACGTTCCACCGACAAACGCGCGCTTGAGCAAAGCGCTGATTTTGAGTCGGTCCCCCGGAATCGCGTGCGCAACCTTTACGTCGGGGTCACACAGGATCGTAAAGCCTGCTTGTTGTACCCGCCAGACGATCTCTGTGTCCTCGCCGCCAATCCATTTCTTTCCCTGCAACCCGAGACGCTCGTCAAACAGTCCGATACGGTCAAGTACCGCCCTTTTGAAGGCCATGTTTGTGCCGAAACTACGCTCAACCTCGTACGTCGTCGCCGCGGCGACGTACGAGCAGCTAATCATCCAGTACAGCTCCGTTGGAAACCAGGAGCTATCGCTTTCCCACCGCGGTATGGTCAATCCGGTTACGGCGCCAACGCGGGCGTCCCGCGCAAACGATGAGACCATCGCCTGCGTCCACTTCGGATCGGCCATAGCGTCGTCGTCGATGAGCGCGATGATATCGCCGCTGCTCTCTCTGATACCCACATTTCTCGCATATGACACGCCCTTGAGCTCCTCATTGAAGATCAGCTTCACGTTGCGCCAGTTATATTTCTCGGCGTCAGACGCTATCTGGTCGTACAGGGTCGGGTTTTTGTCAATTACCACGATGATCTCGGCGACCGGATACTCCTGATCGCAGAGCGATTGTATCGTTTGGCGCAAGTAGTGGTATCGTTCGAGCGAATATGCACACACGATAACGCTGACGTTCACGACTCACTCCCTGGCGTTCTTGCCGCGCTGGCGTGACTTCTTACGCGGCGTTGCGATGTGCGCATTTGTCCTTCAGATTAATAAAGTGATCCATCTGGGCATGCAGCGCCGATGCAGCTGGTGTTTCACGCTTCTGCGGCTGTAGAAGTCTCCATTCGTTTCGCGTGTGGCACGGGCACGGTGAGCTTGTGAGAGGGCCCGACACGGCAAACGGCAAAGCTTATGAGCGTGCCTGACCATTGACCGAATCGAGCTCGGTTCTGGAAAGACACATTAACTGTCCCGGAACGGTCAATCAACGCTGAGGGATGCAAAATCGCAGTAACTCCGAAGACGAAACCGCTCGTGGCAGCCATACTCACCGGAGCGTCGTGGGTGCTATGGGCGTTCGCGCTTATTAGGGTTAATACGAGCGGGTTGAACATCGGCGGCTTCGGATTGGCCGGCAGCCTGCCTCCGGCTTTCTACGTCGCATGCGTCACCCTGAGCCTCGCGTTTATCATCAACCTCGGGACCCCGGGCGAAGGCCGGTGGCGAGACCTCCTTTTCGTCTGCCAGATCGCTCTTCTGATCGCGTTTCTGTTTGTGACTCCGGCATTAGTCGAGGCGTTTCCGAGATTTCGAACGACGTACAAAGTCTGGGGGCTCACCGACCTCGTAACACGCGCAGCCGCCATCAATCCTGCTGTCAACGTTCTGTTCAACTGGCCGAGCGTGTGGGCACTCTTCTCTGCGGTTTTCCAGGTGGCGTTACCATCAACCGCAACGCAGACGGTGTTTGTTAAGTACTACGCGCCATTCATGGAGGTTGCATATGGGGTGGCCCTCTACGCGCTTTACAGGGGTTTCCTAAGCAAGAAGCAGGCGTACCTGGGGATTTTTTTGTTTTACATCATGAACTACGTCGGCCAAGATTACCTGAGTCCTGAATCGGTGGCGTACCTGCTGTTCCTTGCTTTCTTAGGGCTCACGTTTGTGTATATCATTCGCGCGCCGTCGCAAAAGATCCGATATCCTTCTGTTGCCGTCGCATCGCTCTTGTTCATCATCTTTTTGTCGCTTGTCGTAACGCATTTCTTAACCTCGTTTGCCCTGCTCATGTTTTTCATCGTATTGGCCCTGTCATCACGAATCGTCGCTAAGGTGCGACTCGACCGATTTGTGGTGCCGTACGTTGTCGGATTTGTCGGTTGGATGCTTTTCGGCTCTGCCGCGTATTTCAACTATATGGTCAACCGGCAATCTGCGACGCCCGTATCTGAAAGCCTTTCGACGCAGACGCAGGTGGGGGTGACGGGAGGGGTCACGGGAGGGGTCACGGGAGGGACGGGGGGCGTTTCTGGGATAGGCGGGAGCGTCACCCACGCGTTTATTGCCAACGTGGGCATCGTGTTCGGAGTTTTTGCTGCCGCCATCGTGGGAATCTGGTTCTTATACCGATTTGCCTCAACGAGGAGACTTGAAAAAATGGATGCTGCCTTCCTCGCGCTGCTCGTCGGCATAACGTGGATCCTGTTGCTGCCCGGGTATGATGGGGAACTGTGGTTTCGAGGTTTCCTATTAGCGCTTCCGGCGCTCATCTACTATCTCGTGAAAAACGTGAGTTTTCGCGTGGTGAAGGTCGCCGCGGTAGTAATTCTCCTAGCTGGTCCCATGCTGCACGTCCTCGTCGCATACGGTAACGAGAGCTTCGACTACGTGAGCCCTGCGGAGATTTCAAGTTACAACTTCTTTTACCAGACCGTGAGCAGTGCGTCGGTTTACGGGGCTTATCCGGTCGCCAATTGGCTGAATGAGCAGAATTACACGGGAGGAAATTTGCTCCAGCTTGTTGCCCTGTTGGATCGAGGGCCGCCCAACGATTCAGTGCGATTGCAGCTCGTCAAAGGAGGACCCTCGTACATCTTCTTTACGCCGGGGGATTACGCGACCATTCAGACGCTCTACGCTCCACGATTGAATGAGTACCTACGTGCGGAAAACACGACGGCAAACGCACCGTATTTCAACTTGGTCTACTCCTCGAATGGCGTTCAACTGTACGAGGTTACGTGAGCGTCCTCCTCCCCATCTACACGCCCGCCGAGCTGGAGGTGTTATCTCCCGTGATCCGGCAACTTCCGGACGATTTGCGCGTGATAATGGTTGGCGATCCGCAGTACCGCGTGCTGGAACGATGGAGTGGCACAGCGAATTCGCAGGTCGTGGCGACCCCGATCGGATGCACCCCATATGACGCGCGCGAATTCCTTCGCGACAACGATGTCTCGCTGGTCATCACCGCACACGACGCTTACTGGATAAGTGTGTTGTTCTTGCTTGCGGCAAAAAAACTTGGCATCGCTTCAGTATACGTGCCCCACGGCGCGCTCAGCGCTGCGCGAGATAAAACGGCTGCGCTTAAGCTCATTTTGGCGCACGCCAAAGTAGGCATCTTCACGTACGCAGCGCGATACGTCGCGTCAGGATGCACGTGGGAGGCGGCGAAAATCTGGTTGCGGAAGTTCTTTACGGATAGGTCGATTAGCCGATTGTGGGACGTCGCGTGTGTGGCAGGGCCAGCGAGCAAGGCCCTTTTTCTGAAGAGCGGAATCCCCGAAGATGCAATCGTCGTCACTGGGCAGCCACGATACGATTCCATGATCAGTTCTAGCACGCTGCCCAACAAAGTTTCGCTTTTGGAACGCTTCGGGCTGGACACCCACGCGCCAGTGGTCGTCGTTGCCACACAGCCGTTTGTTGAAGATGGCTTATGGACGGCGGGCCAAAGAGCGCATTTCCTCGAGTGTGTTGTTGCGGCAGTTCGCGATGCGGGTGGGCAACTGCTCATCAAACTGCACCCGAGAGAGACAAGCGCAGCAGTCTATCGTTCCATCTTGTCGACACTTGGCAGCTCATCGGTACCTATTGTGAACGGTGAAGTCGATTTAGCGACATTACTGACCGCGTGCGATGCCGTGCTGACCGTGCGATCAACTATCGGATTAGAGGCAATGATCTTAGGGGTGCCTATCATCGCCTTTGAAAGCGAAGGATGGAGCAGCCAAACTGATGAATTAGATTACGTGAAATATGGCGCCGCCGTAGGCGTTTATGGCGCTGACCAACTCGCGCCGGCGATAGCATCGGTGTTGTATGACACCGAGACGCGCATTAGGTTGGCAGATGCGAGTCGCTGCTACGTCTATGACCATGCGTATCTGCAAGATGGCCGCGCGGGAGCGCGCGTTGCGCACGTGATTGCCTCGCGGTTGGAGGGGCAGGCGCGAAACAAAGCGTGAGCGCATTATCATTGCTCTGATGCGCAGCTCCGATGACTCTCTGTGGTGGGCAGGTCGCGCAACGGCGTGGCGGACACATGACTTCATATAGGGCTGATCTGAAAGAAGGAAGTAGCTCACTGCTGCAGGGCCGTCGGTCCAAGAATGCGAATCGCTTGACGCTTGAACGAGACTTCAAGCGTGGGTGCTTGCCGTCGCGAGGTGATTGCGGCCACCGCTAGGGGGCAGTGCGCTGTGAGGGAGCACGCAAAGTGAAAACGGTCGACGTGGGCGGTAAGGCGATAGGAGAGGGCGAGCCGTGTTTCATTATCGCCGAGGCGGGGGTTAATCACAACGGCAGCGTCCAGCTCGCGAAGAAGCTTATCGAGGTAGCCGTAGAGGCAGAAGCCGATGCGATTAAGTTCCAAACATTTCGAGCTGACGCAATCACGACCGCCGACGCACCGAAGGCCGCGTATCAACAAGAAACTACGGGCGATGCCCCGCAGCGTACAATGTTGAGGGCGTTGGAACTTACGGCGGATGACTTCAAAGAGCTGTACGACTGCGCTAATGAGGCCGGAATCACGTTTTTGTCATCGCCCTTTGATCCTGCGAGCGTTGATCTGCTGAGCGAGCTCGGCGTTGTAGCGTACAAGATCGGCTCGGGAGAGATAACGAACCGGCCGCTGCTCTCGCGTGTCGCCGAACAGCACAAGCCCATCATCCTATCAACGGGCATGTGTTCACTGGACGCGGTGCGAGATGCGATCGACACGTTGCGCAGCTATACCGCGCGTGATCTTATCCTCCTGCACTGCGTCTCTGAGTATCCTGCAAGCGCGGAGCACGTAAACTTGCGCGCGATCAACACGCTAAAACAGGCGTTCAACGTGCCCGTGGGATTCTCCGATCACACCATCGGGATCACTGTGTCAATCGCAGCGGTCGCCTTGGGTGCCAACGTTATCGAAAAACACGTTACCCTTAACAAGTCCTTTTCAGGCCCCGACCATCAGGCATCATTAGAGCCTCACGAGCTACGGCAGATGGTCCAAGCAATCAGGATCGTTGAAAGGGCTCTGGGTGACGGCGTAAAATGCCCCACGGAGAGCGAAGTGCTTATGAGGGCGTTCATGAGACAGACCCTTGTGGCAGAAACCGACATCGCCGCTGGAACCACCGTACGCCTAGAGATGCTCGCGCCCAAACGAGCGGGGGATGCCCTGGCTATCACGCCCGCAGATCTCGATCGCGTTATCGGGAAGAAAGCGAAACTAAACATTAAGAAGGGACACGCCCTCACATGGCAGATGGTCGAGTGAGAAAGGTTCTTTACGTGACCGGAACGCGAGCCGACTACGGATTGATGAATCAAACGCTTGATGCGATTGAAAGCAGCCCCTCCCTCGCGCTGGAAGTCGTCGCTGGCGGCATGCACCTGATGCCAGAGTTCGGAATGACTGTAGACGAGGTCAGAGCCGGCCACGCGAACGTTCACGTGATCGACGCAGTTTATTCGACGGATGACCGGGAATCAGCGGCTCTGTTTACCGGGACGTTCATCCAGGGGCTTACCCATGTAATCAAAGAGACGCACGCCGATATCGTCCTCTTACTGGGGGACCGCGCGGAGATGCTTGCGGGAGCTGTTGCCGCGACATACCTCAGCGTTCCAATTGCTCACGTGCACGGCGGCGACGTGAGTTCCACGGTCGATGACCACGTTCGACACGCGATCACGAAACTAGCGCACGTCCACTTTCCGGCCACCAAGAAAAGCGCGGGAAGGGTCCGCAAAATGGGCGAGGAGGCGTGGCGAATACACTGCGTAGGCTCTCCAGCCATCGATGGTATCCTCAATGAGCGACGTATAGGCCCCAATGAAATCGCACACCTGTATCAACTGGATCTGTCAAAACCCATCATACTGGTGGTCCAGCATCCCGTTTCCGCGGAAGTCGATGATGCGCCGTTGCAGATGGCCGCCACTCTCGATGCAATTGCCCAGCTCCAGCAGCAAACCATTGTGATCTATCCCAATGCGGATGCCGGCGGCAGGGCGATGATACGCGTTCTCGAACGATACCGCTCGCACGCGTTTATGCAGGCTTACGAGACCGTGCCACGTGCGCACTACCTAGGTCTAATGAACGTTGCGAGCGTGCTGGTAGGGAATTCGAGCAGCGGCGTTATTGAGTCACCCCTCTTCCACCTTCCCGTCGTTAATATCGGGACGAGACAGCGCGGGCGGGAGTGCGCAGGCAACATTATTAACGTTGACTACGATAGAAGTCAGATCATCACGGCAATCAAGACTGCAATCGAAGACAGCACGTTCAAAGAGCTGGCCAGCCGGAGCAAGAACCCATATGGAGACGGAAAAGCAAGTGCGCGCATCGTCAACGCCTTAATCGAGTTGAGAATCGACGCACGACTGCTTCAAAAGCACATGACCTACTGAAAGGACGAGGGATGGGAATGACTAGATTTGACGGCTGGGAACCTCCGGAAATTGAGGACGGCAAACCTAATATTTACAGCTGGATCGTTCGATGGAAATCGCGGTTCGAACTGGGCGACAAGACAGATATCGGAGCGTTCACCTACATCAACGCGAAAAACGGAGTCACAGTCGAGGATCACGTGCAGATCGGTTCGCACTGTGCCGTGTACTCAGTTTCGACCATTGATGACAAGGGGGGACCTGTTGTCTTGAAAACAAACTGCAAGATCGGCAGTCACTCGGTCATCATGCCGGGCGTCACCGTCGGACGAAACTCAATTGTCGGGGCGTTCAGCTTTGTGAACAGGGACATACCGGACGGCGTGCTTGCCTACGGCGTTCCGGTGCAAGTCATCCGCCCCCTCGCAGCCGACGAACTTGCCGACAGGTGAACGAATGGCGAAGCGCATTCCGCTATTTGCAATCTACTGGGACGAAGAAGACGTGAAGCGTGTGACTGAAGCCATCTCATCAGGGAGAAACTGGGCGATCGGAGCCTACATAAAGGAGTTTGAAGATGAGCTCGCCCGCTACACCAGCACGCGCTACTGCGTCACATTTAACTCAGGGACGTCGGGGCTGCACGCCGCACTTCTAGCTTACGGCATAGGCCAGGGAGACGAGGTGATCGTGCCATCATTCACGTTCATCTCTACCGCAAACGCCCCGCTTTTTGTCCGAGCACGCCCAGTCTTCGCCGACATCGAGGAAGAAACCTATGCGCTCAGCGCTGCTGACGTCCAGGAAAAGATCACCTCGCGAACGAAGGCGCTTCTACCTATCCATTACGGTGGTTGTCCGTGCCGTATAAAGGAACTCAAAGAGGTTGCTGAGGACAACGGCCTGCTGCTTATCGAAGACGCCGCAGAAGCGCTCGGCGCCAGCGTAGACGGACAGCTCGTGGGAACATTTGGCGACGCGGCCGTTTTGAGCTTCTGTCAAAATAAGGTACTGTCAACCGGTGAGGGCGGGGCGGTCGTCACCAATTCGCCATCCATCTATGAAAGACTCAGGCTGATTCGGTCGCACGGCAGGGTCGAGAACGGTGACTATTTCTGTTCTACCGAGCGCACGGACTACGTGACGCTCGGGTACAACTTCAGAATGTCGAACATAGTCGCAGCGCTCGGAATCGCTCAACTGGAGAAAGTTGACCGGCTCATATCGTTGCGGCAACAGAAAGCAGCCGCGCTCGCCGCTCGCCTCCGGGATGACGTGCCGGCCATAATCCTCCCAAAGCCCCCGAACGGCTACCGTCACGTTTACCAGATGTTCACCGTACAAGCGCCGCAGAGAGACAAACTCATGTGCTATTTAGAGGAACGCGGCATCGCGACGAAGGTGTACTTCGAACCCGTGCACACGACACGCTTTTACAAGGACGTTCTCGGGTACACGGATAAGCTTCCCATCACCGAGAAGGTAGCCGCGCGCGTCGTAACTTTACCCATGTATCCCACTCTCGCTGAAGCAGATATTACGTATATAGTCGATGAGATCAAACACTTTTACGAAGTGCACGGAGACGATGACAGACCCAAACGAATTTTATAAGGACAAAGTTATACTCATTACCGGTGGATCCGGTTCGATCGGAGGCCACCTCGTCAGGCGCCTCCTTGAATTTAACCCGCGAGTCATCAGGGTCTTTGACAACAATGAAGGGGGCCTTTATGAACTCAAACAGGATTTGCCGTCTCTCAGGGTTCGCGCATTTGTGGGCGATGTGAGAACAAACACCAGGTTGAGGAGAGCAGTCGAAGACGTCGATATACTCCTTCACGCCGCTGCGCTGAAACACGTTCCCCTATGCGAGTACAACCCGTTTGAGGCTGTGCAAACAAACGTGAACGGAACGCAGAACGTCATTGACGCCGCGCTCGATGAGGAAATTGAAAAAATGATGCTAATCAGCACCGACAAAGCAGTGAATCCACGAAACGTGATGGGAGCAACGAAACTATTAGCAGAGCGCCTGGTGATATCAGCGAACTATTACAAAGGTCACAGAAAGACCGCCTTTTCGTGCGTGCGGTTTGGTAATGTAGTGAACACGCGTGGCTCTGTTGTTCCTGTCTTCGCTAAGCAGATCAGAGACCATCGAAGCATTATGGTCACTAATGCGGGAATGACGCGCTTCATCATGAGCGTATCACAAGCAGTCGACCTCATACTGCAAGCAACGACCCGGATGCGAGGTGGCGAAGTCTTTGTGTTAAAGATGCCCTCCGTAAAAATCATTGATCTCGCACGAGCCGTCATAGAAGAGCTCGCGCCCACATATGGCGTTGCACCAGAAGAAGTCACGATAAAGAGCGTCGGAAAGAGGCCGGGAGAGAAGATGCACGAAGAGCTCATGACCGAGGATGAAGCAGAGTATGCGACTGAAATGGACGGACTTTACGTGATCGATTCAGCCAACACTGAAGTACAAACCAAAGGCTCGAAACTGAACTACACGTCGTTCTCCAGCACCCATCTTTCAGAAGACGAGATCCGAAAACTCCTAAAAGAGCCCTATTCGTGAGAAACGCCGTCCAGAACTATTTATGGGCTACTGAGAGAATCGAGAACACGGCATGGACGAACCACATAGCGTTACGGTGTTTGCTCGCTGCTTCTGTCGCTCTAATGTGTCGTTTATGTCCGCGAGTCTCATTCGATCGATCTTCGGTAAAGCTACGTCGTGTATCGCGCGACACAAAACACTCTGGCCACGCGCGGAAAGGTGTTGTCTTCGGAAAGGTGTTGTCTTATATCTGGCCTCGGTGGTCTCAACGCCTACATCTAACACCGCAAGTCAAGAGCCGCGCAGGAGGGTAGTGGGTCATTCTGGCAGCGTTGCTGCGCACAACGGGAAGCAAGCATGTCGATGCACGCCGCAGCGCTGAATGCGCTATAGCCTGGCGCCTCCTAACTGGTTTTTCAGTCCCAAGAATCGCCTTCCCGTACGCGTGGCGTTAAGCGGTTGAATAGATCGCTCTTTTTATAGTCTGTATTTGTTTCTTGTTTTCCGTGTAAACGCGATCGATTTCCGCCTTGATATCCGGGGCTAATTCTCTCTGAACGCAGTTCGCATTGAGTAGCGAAAGCTCTGGGTGCTCGTCGAGATAGTCCACGACATCGTACAGATTTAGCACAGTTTCGAACGGGACGTGCGAGTAAATGTTGCTGATAAGTTCGTAGTCTTCTTCATAATCCAAGGTGAGCCGCAGATCAGGCCTATTGAGTTTGTCTCCGACCGTTATGGACCTTATAGTAAAGATATCAGGCTTGTTTATGAGGTATGCCCAGAATTCTGAGTCGACGATCGGCTTTATTCGGCAAATCGTTTCGAAAGCCTTCACTCGAACGCCGTAGGTAGCCACGCCCAATGGAAGCCCCTCCAGCTTGACAAAATCATAGCACCCCTGCTTAACCTCATCCGCGATGACATTAGAGTAACTGATGGTGAAAAGCGGGTTGTCGGCAGTAATCGCCAAGAAATAATCCAAATTGAAGAAATTGGCCGCTTCGACTAGCCTTCGTACAACATCTGTTTCATCGCCGACAAAGTAATGCACGTCATTGTTCAGTGCTATGTCTATCAGCGGTCTGTCTTGCGGGTTCGCTGAAGTGCATAGCACAACGTCTGAAAGGTGTTTGACGTCCTTTGCTCTCTCGATGACTCGGTCGATAACGGTCCTACCCCGCAAAGGTTTCAGAAGTTTCAGAGGCAATCGTTTTGATTTCAACCGCGATGTAATCAAAAAACCGGTCCGCACCTCGATCACTCCCTCCGGTCCACGTGCGTGAAGTTTCTAAAGGCGGGCTTCTTGTCAACGCATTCGGCGTCAGCAAGTTTAATTGGATCCCGTGGCATGTTCCTCACCGTCTTTAAGCCGAGCAATTGCTCAAATTGGTTTGTCGCACTGTTGTTCCCCGCTAAACCATAGATTCTTCGCAGAGAATTCTTCGCGTCTTTTAATACTCTTTTGGCTGTGATCACTTTCTTATGGGTTTACCGTTAGCGTACGCTAACTGTGGGGGCGACAGGCAGACCCTACACCCGGATTCAGCTGCAAGCGAATTCACCGGCGTAATCCGAGCTCTGGATGTCGCATATCATCCACTCTTGATTCGCAAAACCTGCCTCTTGACTGAAGGCCGCCTTCTAATGATGTATGGCTTGTACAACTTTTCACATCCATCGCGGTTTCCGGCCTTTTCGCGCTCAACTATAGTCGCCGCCTAGGAAACTACTTAACATGCTCCGCCAACTCCCACAAAAAGGCGGCCACAACTATAGGTGTTGCAAGCGCCAAGGCTGCCCAAAACCATTGAGGTTGCGCCGCTTGGAGAGTTGTAGCCAGCGCTGACGGTGATGCAGCGTTTGAAGAAGCCCCCAAAAATTGAGAAGTCACGTATTTGCCGTTCAACGTCGTAAACGTGACGTTTTGCGTCTTCAAATACTGGATGTAATCCTTTAATCCTTCCACCCTAGTGGCGTTGACTGCGCCGGCGCTGGGACTCGTCAGAACGTCTCTGTAATGGTACACGACCACGATGTCATGAATGCGTGGGTTGCTAAGTAAGAGTTGTGTTTGATTTATTGCAAGCCCGAGGGAGCTTGCGTTCCAAATGCTGAAATCGAGATCTACGTACTGGGGCTCAAATCTGATGTTTTCGTCTATCGTAGGCTTGACGTCACTGGGAGTTGAGCTGTACGCGGTGAATCCGAGCGCGGAGATTGTTCTTAACGTATTATTATCCCCGGTGTTATAGGGTGGGATAAAACTCGTCGGCGCAGTTCCGAACGCGCTTTGCATTAAGTTGCGGCCCTGCTCTATGAGTGCGTATTGCTCAGTGTACGGCATCCCTCGAAACTCACTGGGTTCAGACACGCCGTATTGTTTACTGTTGTCATCATGGTCATATCCGTGTTGGGCGAGCTCGAATAGGCCGCTCGATGCGAGAGACCGCATATATTCTGAAAACGAATTGTTGAATAAAGAGTTATTAGTAACGTTGTTGCTCTCTCGCGCAGGAAACGATAGAGCCGGTATGACGCCGAGGGTTACGGGCGCACCCTCATTTACCTGAGAACTGCCGGTGCTGTTGTCTTGCGCAGGAAAACATAGGGCCGGTATGACGCCGAGGGTTACGGGCGCACCCTCATCGATATGAACCTGGTTCACCGCCTTGAGAGCGTCTAGCCCCCCCCAAGGCGTAATGTCGTCGTCTCGAAATATGATGCGCTTGCCTTGCGCCCCTGCGGGTGCCAGCTGGGCGCTTGACGATGTGTTCAGAGGCCCCAATAGAAGAAGAAGGCTCAGCGATATCGTGATAATGAGCACGTGCGACCTAGCGTCTCCTTTCATAGCAAAACCCGCATTTAGTGTTCTGCGGCTACTCGTTATTATATATTTGTTTCAATACCAATATTCTGTCCTTCAGCAACTCCCTCATTATTTTTGTTTTGAATCAAATGAACGCCCGGAAATGCGTCCGCTACAAATGCTTGGGAGCCATCAGAAGAGTTATTGTCCGCCCCAATGACAGCATAATTTGGATAATCCAGCTTCTTAATGGAATTGAGGCGCCCACTAACACCACTTTCCCCCTCATGATGAGAATAACAATGGCAATTTTGGGATTATACGTCTTTGCAGATGCTTGTCGCTGCGTTTTTACTGAACTCTTCTCACACACACCAGGTTACCTAAGACGGGGAGGTTGCTTTTAGTTTGCTGCGCCTGGAAACGGCGTAGGGTTAAAGCAGTATGACTGAACAACGGGACAAAGCAACTACTTCTACGCAGCTATGCGTTTTTCAGACATTGCTGGCGTATACTGCTGGAGCAGGATTCTGAGCCATAAGTCGCAGTCTGGCGCCCGTCTCACGATTCATCGGAGCCGCCAATTTCGAGAATGAGTTCCCTTCTGAAGGTAACTGAACAATTCACAATGCAATTCGCAGACGTCAACATATAGTACATCTGCTCAGGACTCGACGCGTAGTCTTACATTGTGGGGGAAGCCATTATGAGAGTTGTTCAATTGCATAAACTATCCGGTCCACAATCTTCTTAACACTATATTCTTCTTCGACCATGTTGCGGCCTCTGTTTCCCATTGCTCTTCGCAATGAGCCATCGATGATAAGCATCTCAAGAGTGTTACTCCACTCAGCGCAGGTACTTGCGAGAAACCCATTTATGCCCGGTTTCACAACATAGCAATTTTCACCTACAGGGCTTGCTACCACCGGTATGCCCATCGCCATGTACTCTAATGCTTTCATCGCGCATTTCCCACGGGTGTACGGGTCGTCTACAAGTGGCATTACCCCTATGTCAAAGTCAGCTATTTCTGCCGCGAGTTTCTGGTCGAGCGGTATCATCTCATCTGATCCAAATGAAACCGCAAAGTCATTCTGTCTCAATTCTGCTTTTACCGCCTCAGACAGTGCTCTCACCATTTTGAAGCGAATCTTGTACTTGGCGCTCAGATGGTTTAATGGATCGATTAGCAGTCGCAAACTTGGAAGGAGCCACTTCCTCGCGCCTCCTAACCACCCGATCGTGATGACTGTGTCAGTATCGGGAGCGCGGTGCACTGGACGAAGCACCTCAGTAGCCGCGGCCGAGGGCACTAAGTGCACATTTGAGTTGTACCTTTGGGCGTACGAGACGAGGTAGTGACTTCCCGCAAACACGGCGTCTGACCGGCCTATGAGTTTGTTTAGGTGGGAATATAACAGCATTCTATTCAGAGTTTGAACGGGGCTTCCCTGAGTATGAACGTGGAAGAGGGCATCATCATAATCGAATATGACCCGGGTCTGCGGGTGCTCAGTCTGGAGCTTTTGTACATACTTATAATCGATTATGTTAGACGATCGATGAATGATAACGACATCAGGCTCCGCGCGTAAGAGCGCCTTCCAGTTGGCTACTTGCGCAAAGACATTTTGGTACTTACCCAGAGGCTCGCGCAAAAAAACATCGCACGTATATCCCCGCGCCTTTAGCTCTTTAGAAATAGGAATGCAGCGTTTTTGCGGGCTCGTGCTAAGCTTGCCTGCTTCACTTATAAAAAAGATTGATTGCGTGTCATCCCTCCGTGAGGCGGCATGCGAAGCGTGGGAATGCCCGGGACCCGCCCATAGGGCAGCTCCTCCGGGAGCTATTGACGTATAACCTCAGTACTAAACCCATTTATTGCTAATCTCTTTAGGGATCGTTATATAACTCTATCTCTGTACCGGTGATGCCGTCAAACTAGCAGCGCGCTCAAGGTAAGTACTATCTCTATGCAAAAATTGGATTTGATTGGCCTCTTGACTATTGCGTTTATATAGATTTTTCAAGAGCTTTGAGTTGCGCTTTTCAAAAAGATGGAACCGCATACCTATATCGGAACGTCCACCCGTGAGCGAACGTATCAGCATAACCGTTGTGTGTGGCCCTAGTCGGCACGAGGTGCCACACGTGCAGCGGCGCTGCTCATGCCATCTTCGCTGCGTAAGAAAACATTTATGAGCAAGCGCGAAGGAATCAGACCGAAGGCGTGAATCGTAAACTTCTTACTTGGGTACTCGCGGCCGTTTTGATCCTCGCTGTTTGCGGAACGATACTGATCATCGTATTTCCGCAACCAGGCGAACCGTTTACTGAGTTGTACCTGTTAGGTGCGGGCGGAAAAGCCTCAGATTATCCGACGAATCTCACAGTCAACCAGACGGCCAACGTAACCGTCGGTGTCGTCAATCACGAAAACGCTGACGTCAACTACACACTGGTGGCAACGCTGGCTAACAAAACCATTACCACTGAATCGTTCAGCCTCGCTAACAATCAGATATGGCAACGCTCGATCTCATTTACGGCCACCTCCCGAGGCTCAGACCAAAAATTGGAGTTTGACTTGTACAAGACGGGTCAAGTGAACGTGTATCGGTCAGTGTACCTCTTTATCACCGTCACCTGACCAAACGGACGCTTGTGCGTTCTCGTGCACGGGCAACCGACAAGATCAGCTGCGCGACGTCCCGCGGCCTCAGTGCATGCGTTTGGTCGAAGATCCGATGGCTCGAGACGAAATAGTTCTGTCGCGAAGCAAGCCCCGTTTGAACGGGAACGAGCTTCATCGCCAGCCGATCGGCATTCGAGCGTGACGGCACATTCTTATAGGGGTAATACGATCAACGAACTACTGACTGAACGATGGTGGGATCATGCCGACGGCACTGATAACTGGCATTACGGGGCAAGACGGCTCATATCTTGCCGAATTGCTCTTCGAAAAGGGCTACGAGGTCTACGGTCTGGTTAGACGGCTAAGCACCCCCAATGAAACGCGAATCGGGGCGCTTATAGATGACCTCGTGCTGCTCGAGGGCGATCTCACCGACCAGTCGTCGCTGAACGTCGCAGTGCAGACCGCCATGCCTGACGAGGTCTACAACCTTGCCGCGCAATCGTTTGTCGCGACGTCTTGGAATCAACCGGTGTTGACCGGCGATGTGACGGGGCTTGGCGTCGTGCGCGTCCTCGAAGCCGTGCGACACTTCTGCCCAGATACACGGTTCTACCAGGCTTCGAGCAGCGAAATGTTTGGCACGTCGCCGCAGCCGTTGAAAAGTGAGATCACGCCATTCCACCCGCGAAGTCCATATGCCGTTGCAAAAGTGTATGGGCATTATGCGACGATCAATTATCGGGAGAGCTACGGGCTGTATTGCTGTAGCGGTATCTGCTTCAACCACGAGTCTCCGCGGCGCGGCATAGAGTTTGTAACGAAAAAGATCTCAGACGGGGTCGCGCGCATCTCTTGTAACCAGGCGAACGAGCTTCGCTTAGGCAACCTGGAGGTGCGCCGCGACTGGGGTTTTGCCGGCGATTACGTGAAGGCTATGTGGCTCATGCTGCAGCAGGGTGAGCCTGATGATTACGTGATCGCCACCGGCGAGAACCATTCGGTGAGGGACTTCGCCGCGCTCGCATTCGATCACGTCGGCCTGAACTGGGAGAAGTACGTCACAATCGACGAACGATTTATGCGACCCGCAGACGTACCTGATTTGAAGGGAGACGCGTCAAAAGCTCATGCCAGGTTGGGCTGGGCACCCGAGACCTCGTTTGAAGAGCTCGTTCGCATGATGGTAGACGCAGACGTGAAGAGATACGGTAGATGATGGCCACCGAGGGGCGAGCGCAGAGCGGGGTGGCGCGGCACGCATCAGCGAACTGTTGCTTTTTTTCGCAGACGCGGGCCGAGTCAACGTAACCTACGCAGCCTACGCAGGCTTCCTGCCGAAGTGATGCGCACACGAAACACACCGGGAGGGTTTGCGACCACGCGCGAGGCAATTCTCAGAGGACGCCATGACGCTTAACCCCTTCCGAATGAACGATTGGAAGCACGCAGAAACGCTCAAAGCGGTCTTCCTCTTGTTGCTTGTGGTATGGGCGCTCATAGGGCTGGACGCGTTAGGCATTCACCCCCCTCTTTTGCGTGGCGTCTTTGGTGTGGCGTATATCCTCTTCGTTCCGGGCATACTCATTTTGCGGGCGTTACGCGCTCATTGCCTCGGCAGCACAAAAACGGTGCTCTTCGCCGTTGGCCTCAGCATCGCGACCTGCATGTTTACGGGGCTTTTGGCGAACTTCGCGTATCCGTTGCTCGGCATCGAACGGCCTCTCGCCCTCCTTCCGGCGGTAGGCACAATGAGCGCCATAATCGTCCTGTTGGCTGCGGTGAGCTACTGGCGCGACCGAGACTTCGAAGACGATGTGACGATAGAATGGGGGCGTGTGCTGACGCCCTCTGTTCTCTTCCTTTGTCTCGTTCCCTTTATCATGATCTTCGCTACCTACGCGATGAATACGTACAACACAAACGTCGCGCTGCTGGGTGCACTTGTCATAATCGGCGCGACGGCTTTTTGGGTCGGCACGTCAAAATCTCTCCCAAAGGAGCGGTACCCGCTCGCCGTTTTTGCGATCGCCATCGCCATGCTCTTCTTCGCATCGCTCATCTCGTCGAACGTCTGGGGCTGGGATATTCAGAAGGAGCTCTATAACGCGAACCTGGTACTCACCAACGGCGTGTGGAATGCGTCCTTACCCGGATCGACGAACGCCGTGACCAGCGTCACCGTGCTCGCTCCGATTCTCTCGCTCACGTCGGGTGTAACGGTGACATGGCTCTTTAAGATCGTGTACCCTCTCATCTTCGCGTTGGTACCGCTCGGGCTTTTCGTCTACCTTCAGTCGCAGACAAATGACAAAATCGCCTTCCTCGGCGCCTTTTTTGTCTCGTCTCTGAACGTGTTCTTCGGCGTGATGCCGGCGCTTGCGCGACAGGAAGTCGCCGAGCTCTTCTTCGTCCTGCTCCTTATTTTGATCGTGGACAAATACCGGTCAGGGGCAGAGAGAAGGCGCGTGTACGCGATGTTCGCCGTTTTCGCCGCCTCGCTCGTGGTATCTCATTATGCGCTCGCGATTATCTATCTCGGCTACATCGTCATCGCTTGGCTGTTGCTGTTCTTGGTGGACAATCCTGCGCTGCACCGATTGCGGCGATCAGCTCAAGGGCCACCGGATAATCGGTCCGTAGCGCCACGCCGGATGCTCTCGCTTCTTTTTGTGCTGTCATTTGCGGCTTTCACCGCCGCGTGGTATACCAGCGTCGGTTCAGCCGCCTCTGCGGCCATCGGTCGGGTCCTCAGCGAGATATTCCATACCATCACGCCGAGAACGATTGAAATAGCCGTCGGAATCGGCGCCGTGATCTACTTCAGCGCGCTGGCGCTGATTTACGTTGTAGCAGCGCGGCGACAGCGGGAGACCGGCGCGTGGACTTGGCTCTATGCGGCGCCGCCTGTTGCTCTTTTTGCCGCGCTCAGTGCGAGCAGAACGGAATACTACAGCGCATCACTGAACGACGTCCTTCAGGTTGGCACGTTGTCGCCACTCCACGAAGTCGGGCTGGCCCTTTACCTGGTCAGCGCGCTGCTGATCGTCGTTGGGCTCGGAGTGCTCCCAATCCGCCGCTTCCGAAAGCGGTTCGACGCGGAGTACATCGCGCTGGCACTGGCCAGTTTCGCCATATTGATCGTTGCCGTGATCGTTCCGCAATTGGCTTCTTCTATCAACATCACGCGAATCTTCCACATCTCAACGCTGTTATTGGCGCCCTTTTGCGTTACGGGTGGGCTGCTCATCGCTCAGTCGGTGGGGCAGCTCGTTATCAGGCGGCGGCACATGGTCCGGGCCGTCGCGCTCAAACTGGTGGCTGCATTTTTTGTCGTTTTGTTCTTGTTTAGTACCGGCTTCGTCTACGAGATCACTCATCAGGGGTCGACCTCATTCGTTCTGAATAGCGACGTCGACGCAGCGCTCTTTAACGAACGGGAGGTGATCGCTGGCCAGTGGCTTACTGATGTTCGAGGCAGCGCGGCAGGCGGGGCCCCTCTTCTGCCCATTTATGCGGATGCAAATCGTCGTGCGCTCTTTGACAGTTTTGATTTGTACCACCCCGCTACGGAATTTCCGAAACTACCGTACCAAACGCCGCCAGACGCATACGTCTACATCGGCACGTTTAACATCGAACAGGGCAAGGTTGCCCAGACCGGGGGGAATAGTCTTCTTTCGGGAACAGTCATAAACTACGTGGATTTGGGGAACACCACCGACGCTCGGAGCAAGATTTTTGACGATGGCGGTGCGGTGATCTATTACGGCGGTGCGACCTAACGCTGCGCGGCTCGGTGGGGGAATTGCGGTTCTGCATCCTTCTCTTTAGGGTGCTCAGCTGGAGGTACGGCTCGGTCGACGCTTGTAACAAATGGAGGTAGCGGCAAGCGAGCGGGTATCATAACGCGGGCAGGTAACGCTCCTTCTAAAAAAAAATCCTACTCGACGTCGATCGTCTCAAGCTCTGCTGCAAGCGTGGGCAAGAAGGTTCCGACGTCGGTAACGATGCCAATCGCCTGTGCCGTGCCCCGATCTATGAGCTTGGTCACGGTAGCGGGATTAATGTCGACGCAAATTGTCTTGACGTACGAGGGTAGCATGTTCCCAACGGCGATTGAGTGCAGCATGGTGGCCATCATAAGCACGAGGTCAGCATTTTTCAGAAGCTCTCGCATGGCATCCTGAGCCGCCATCGTGTCCGTAATGACTTCGGGCAACGGGCCATCATCACGGATGGACCCAGCAAGCACGAACGGCACGCTATTGACCACGCATTCGTACATGACGCCACTTCTGATGAGCCCCTGGCGCACCGCAGCTGCAATCGACCCGGAGCGGATCACCTCACTTATGGCATAGAGGTGGTGCTTGTGCCCCTCACTGACTAGTTCGGCTGTCTTGATGTCGAGGCCGAGCGATGTTCCGTACAGATCACGCTCGATGTCGTGGACTGCGAGCGCATTGCCGGCGAGAAGTGCATCGACGTACCCGCGGCGTATAATTTTCGACAGCGCCACGGCAGCGCCGGTGTGTGATACTGCGGGGCCTGCAACGACGGCGATCTCCTTGCCTTGCACCTTAGCTTGTACCATTTCCACGGCAATTTGGCGTATGAGCGTCGCTGAAGGGCGCTCAGAGGATACGGCCCCGCCCATAAACTCAAAAAGGGAGCGAGTACGCGGTCGCTCAGGGGGAACAACACGGACACCACGCTGGCCGAGCACGATCTGGTCCCCCTTCACCACT
Organism: Methanobacteriota archaeon; assembly: GCA_963720465.1. Taxonomy (GTDB): domain Archaea; phylum Halobacteriota; class Bog-38; order Methanoflorentales; family Methanoflorentaceae; genus Methanoflorens. The sequence goes on along the minus strand of OY970393.1, from coordinate 1,108,416 downwards.
AGGTGGAGCGGTGTGCACCGCGCCCGGTCGTCGCGAACGACGATCGTGCAGTCCATCTCGATATCCTCTACGGGAATCCACGCGCCGCGGTGGTGAATAAAAGTGGGATGGTTCGTCGTCGAATAGAACCCTTTCGGGACGACTTTGTCCTTGTCGGCGGCTCCAAAACGGACGTCTTCGATCTCTGGAACCTGGGCACCGAGGCGGTGAAGATCGCTCAGGATCGCGTCAAGATGTGCCTCGTCGCGTCCCTTGACCGCCAGCCTGACGTAGCTCGGGTCGCTCTTGTGCTCACCGATCTTGAAGCTGATGATCTCGAACTCACCGTCAAGATCCATGATCTTGTCGAGCACCCGCGTCAGGGTGAGTGAGTCAATAATGTGTCCCTGCAACTCTACTTCGCGAATCGTTCTCATGTGCACGTTCCCAGCGTGCCAGCGCCGATGCGGTGGTCGCGTGGCCTACCCCCTCACTATCATCGTTCCGATGCCTTTGTCTGTGAACAGCTCGAGCAGGAGTGCGTGATGGACGTTGCCGTTGATGATGTGCGCGTTTTGCACCCCCGCTTCGAGGGCCTTGATACACGCGTGCACTTTGGGGATCATTCCGCCGCTGATGCTCCCTGTCTCAATCGCGCGCTGCGCTTCTGCGAACGTCATGCGCGAGATGGTCGTTTCGGGATCGCTCTGGTCGCGTTGAATGCCGCTGACGTCAGTCAGCGCGATGAGCTTGCGGGCCTTAAGCGCTGCCGCAATATCTCCTGCGACGGTGTCCGCGTTGAGATTGAGACTGTGGCACGCGTTATCGACCGCAATGGGGGCAACCACGGGGATATACCCTTTCCCGGCCATGATCATTAGAATCTCTGGGTTGATGACTTCCGTTTCGCCGACCCACCCGAGGTCGACCTCCTGCTCGATACCTTCATAGACCACCCGCTGAGGGCCCTTTTTCCGCGCGGCGATCATGCGTCCGTCCTTCCCTGACAACCCGACGCCTTTGCCGCCGTGCTTGCCGATGAGCGCGACGAGGCGCGTGTTGATGTTCCCCATGAGAACCATGCGGGCGATCTCTAGTGTCTCTTCGTCGGTGACGCGTAAGCCAGCGGCGAATTCGGGTTTTTTACCCATCCGCTCCATCTTCTCGCTGATCTCGGGTCCACCGCCGTGGACGAGCACTGGCTGCATGCCGACATACCGCAAAAGCACGATATCTTCGATGATGCCCTCCATGAGATGCTTGTCGATCATCGCGTGGCCACCAATTTTAATGACGACGAACGATCCGTAAAACTCACGAATGTAGGGCAACGCTTCGATGAGAATTTGCTCCCGCTTCATTTACCTCTAGTTCCGACTGAGAATAGAAATATCTTCCTGCGCGCGCATCCTCAGGCGTTCCATCGGTCGTCGCGAACGCTAGGGGAAAGTTTGGCCCGTAAGGCTATATGCCTCGAAGGCTATGAGACACGAGGCGAACGTCAGATTTTCGCACGCGAGTGGCGGATCATATGGGGTACAAGGTGGCGTGTATTCAGATGGGTGCGCTCGGCACGCGATCGGAAAACGTTGATCGCGCGGTCGCCTTAATCGACGAAACGGATGCCGACCTCATCGTTCTCCCAGAACTGTTCACCCACTGCAGAGATTTCAAAGCCGGAGAGCACATTCCGGGGCCGACAACCAAAGTCTTTACGCGGCTTGCTCGCGAAAAGGGAAGCTACATCCTGATGGGGAGCGTGCTTGAGGTGGACGAGCCTGGGCGGATGTTCAACACAAGCGTGCTCATCGATAGACGCGGCACGATCTGCGCACGGTATCGCAAGATTCATCTGTTCTCCTATCATTCGAAGGAGAAACGGTCATTGATCGCAGGAACGGACGTTGTCGTTGCGCCGACAGAGCTCGGTGTCATCGGGTTTTCGATCTGTTATGACCTTCGCTTTCCTGAGCTCTATCGGGCTCTGGTCAAGAAGGGGGCTGAAATTATCGTCTGCCCTGCGGCATGGCCTTCGCAGCGCCTTGACCATTGGATCGCGCTAAACAAGGCCCGAGCTATCGAAAACCAGTGTTACTTTATCGGCTCCAATCAAGTAGGCACCCCCGTGCCAACGACGACTTTTCTCGGCGGCAGCATGATTACCGACCCGTGGGGGGAGACGCTTGTCGCCGCGGGTAACTCTGAAGCAATCATCACCGCGGTAATCGACGTTGCCGTGGTCAACCAGATCAGAAAAGAGTATACTTTTCTCAACGACGCGGTCTCGCTCTGACGGCGCCGGCGCACCGCGCGCAGGGCAGATGTCTGTTCCATCTGCTGGTCGACTGGACCATTTTATGACCGTTCCGCTCCGCCAGCAAAGCTTAAGAGTCCGTGTGTTATAGTAAAAGTCTGGCTCCGGTAGTGTAGTCCGGCCAATCATGAGGGACTCTCACTCCCTCGACTTGGGTTCAAATCCCAACCGGAGCATCTTTTTTGACTTAGCTGCGGTCGCCAGTCCTTCACGATCCGTCAAGTGGCTATGCGCATAACGCGCTCCGCTTCGTTATTCTGGGAAAAAAGGCTGCGGCAGGACGGCGTTAACAAGACGTTGCTTGGTCGGTCCATTCACTCACGGAGCAACATTTCGCGTGCGATCTGCATTCCTTTGATCGCGGCCGGAAAGCCTGCATAGACTGCCATCATGAGGATGGTTTCGACAAGCTCCTGTCGCGTGCACCCGACATTGAGAGCTGCTTGAATGTGGTCGCGAAGTTGATCCTCTCGATTTCCGAGGGCGGTGAGAGCGGCGACGATGCATAGTTCACGCTGCTTCGTATGGAGTCCGGGACGGGTATAGATATCTCCGTACGCAAACTCAATAACGTAGCGTGCAAGGTCGGGCGCAACATCGTCCATACTCTGAATGAGGTTTGTGATGCCCTCCTCGTTGACCCTACGCAGCGCTTCGATCCCGCGCTTATATCGTTGGTTTTCCATGTTATCTTCACACCTATAGCGCCGCGTTGATATAAGCGCTGTTATCGGTCACGGCTCTAATGCAATCTGTGTGGCCGGGCGTCCTCGTCAATACCTCTTTATAAACGCGTAGAAGTGTTGTAACCGATCAAAGTGACTGGGTGCTTACCGCTGCCTTTCATCACTAACTACGGCTTGCTTGGACTGTTTCTCGTCAGCGCTACCTCATCGGTGCTCCGTATCCCCACAGAGCCGACAATCGCGCTGCTGCTGAGAGAGAACGCGAGTCCGCTAACCATTCTGTTCGTGCTGATTCCTGCGTCGGTTCTTGGCGCGTCGGTGGGCTACTTTTGGGGAAATACGGGATACGGAGGATTATCCCCTTCCATAACCCCGAACGCGAAAAGATGGTGCCTGCGTAGTGACAAATATGGAGCTGCACGGCTTATAATCTCACCGCGGATTCCCTTTGCCGGCGATTTGGTGCCCGTGTTGCTGGAATCTAACAGCATCCGCCTAGAGGATTGACAAAAAAAATTTGTGACGTCGTGCGGGAACGTGAGGTCACTCTTCGATAAAGGAGATGGCCTCAGTCGGGCAGCTGTCAGCAGCCTCTTGACACTCACACTCGCTGCAAGCAGCCGCGTCGACGACGTGTGATAATCCATCATCTTGGAGCTCAAAGACGTCGGGGCACGTGTCTTCACACGCCCCACACCCGACGCAAAGCTCGACATCTATTTTGGGTACTAACATGGTCAGCTAACTATGCTGCTTACTCTTCACGTTTATAATTATCGGTCTTCTGGCTCAGGTAGCCCGTTTGAACCTCTCAGACGGCAACGCTTGTGAAATTGTCCCGCTGGCTCGCGCGGAACGCTCGTGCATAACACATAAGACTTAAGACCGCGCTCATGCACTCGTGTTTGATACGCATGCCCACATGGACACTCGTCCGTATGAGGACTTTGAATTAATGGGCGTCGCCGGCGTCACTGACGTGCTCACGCTCGCGCACGACCCGATGCGAATGTCAACCGCGGACGTGTTGCTCGACCACTTTCACAAGCTTGCGCACGAAGAAGTGCGCCGAGGCGCGGAAAATGGTGTCAACGTGCACGTTGGTCTCGGGGTCCACCCGCGCTCTATAAACGCCCAGGTCGACGAAACGCTACGAGCGCTCCCCGAATATCTCTCGCACCCAGATGTGGTCGCCGTCGGGGAGATCGGTCTTGAGCGATGCACGGACGTCGAGGAGCGGGTTTTTCGCGCGCAGCTGGAGATCGATTACTACCCTAAAGTCATCCATACGCCGCGGCGCGGGAAGCGAGAAGCGCTCGAGCGAATCGTCGCGATCGTTGACGACGTTGGGGCCAAGGATGTGGTTATCGATCACATCGATCTGTCTACGATCAATATTGCACTTGAAGCGGGAACGTACGTCGGCATTACCGTCCAACCAGGTAAAGCATCGGTGCAAGATGCGGTGGATTTGATCAAAGAATATCCTGAAGCGAAGTTTGTCGTAAACAGCGACATGAGTGCGCAGCGATCGGATTGCTTGTCGGTCGCACGGGTCTTCCACGCACTCAGCCTGGAGGGGTACGCCGATCGAGGGCAGAAGGCGTGCGTACAAAACGGCCTCGACCTATTTCTGCGATAACCGTTTGCCTCGTGAAGCCCCCAGTTCGCGATCTGTTTTTTCCTTGCATATGCTTTATTACCTTGCGTGCGCTACTTAATTTGATGATACTATGACCGACGAAAAGAAAGAAGAGAAGAGAATCACGCCGAAGGACTACTGGATGCGTGACCCCTTCGCCGAGATGCGTCGCACGCTCGACACATTCCGCGCCAACATGGAGGATACCCTCGAGCGCGTATTCCCCTCGCAGATGCCCGCTTTGAAACAGCCACGCGTTGACGTGGTTGACCTTGGCGACGCCCTCCAGGTGGTCGCAGACATGCCCGGAGTGCAGAAGGAGGATATTGAGATCAACCTCACCCCCGAACGGATCGAGATCAGCGCTGAATCGAGCACCGAAACGGAACGCAAGGATGAGGATTACACCTACCGCGAGCGAGGCTACGCATCGTACCGCCGGATGCTCGACCTCCCCGCCGACGTTCTTCCAGATAAGGCAGAGGCAACGTTCAAGAACGGCGTGCTCGAGGTCAAAATCCCGAAGAAGGAGCCCACTGAGGTGGAAAAGAAAACGCGAGTGAACGTCAAGTAGGCCGGTGCGTCATGGAAGAACGACGCAAATATCCCTTCGAGGCAACCGTTACGCCCGAGGTGCTCGACCGGGGGCGCCACTGGATCACCGTCCAGCTGAGGAACATATCAACGGAGCGCCTCGTCGACGTAAGCGCGACGCTGTATACCTACAACTCGTACGATCTCGACGTTTTGCCAAGCGGCTCATTTCATTTCGTGAAAGAGTTGGCCCCTCAAGACACAGAAGTGCTCAACTTTCAGGTTTTTGCGAACCACACTGGACGGGTCTATCTGCACGTCACGGCGTACCGCGACGGTGCTCTCGTGAGCTGGTACTCGCCTGATCAGGAGGTTCGACTCGTAGAGGATCCCGCTGAGATCCAGACCTTCTTCGTGAATCGGCCCTACTGGGCATACGAAGAAACAATCGAGACGGAAACGGTCGTGCACGCCCACCGCGACGTGTCGGATCTACGGCTCGAGATCGCCGCAACTCCCCCGTCGAAAGCCCACACGCTCATGGACGTGATCGATATCGACTTCATCGCAAAAGGCGGCACGAAGCGATTCGTAAGCGAGCTCTACGCGAGTGAAGAAGGTACGTATCTCCTCACAGCGCGCCTTTTTCACGAACAGAAGCTTATTAGCAGCAAGCAGGCATCCTGCTACGTCGCGCCCTTTGAGGAGTGAATCTGTGTCTCGTCGGATACCAACGACAGCCACTCCGTCACGGATTCATCCGTCACGCAACTGTAGCGAGGCACAATGAATAGAAATGTGCGGGCCCTTAGAGGGTATCTTTCGAACTACATCCGAAACGAGTTCGACAATCCGTTCTACGCATCATTCAAGATCACCCACCGGTGCAACCTGCGGTGTGGCTTCTGTAACGTCTGGGCAGATAAGATCCCTGACCTTGGTACAAATGACGTGTTCACCGTCATCGACAATCTTTCCCAAGCAAGCACCTTTACCATCAGCTTTGAAGGGGGAGAGCCCTTATTGCGCAAGGATATCGGTGAAATTCTCCGCTACACCCACGACTGCTCGAACTATATTCTGTTTACTACCAACGGACTTCTTATCGATCGACGACCATTCGCAGAGTACGCACGGTACTTCGATTTTCTGCAGTTATCCATTGACGAGGGCCACAACAACGTGCACATGTTTGATCGGCTCGGCTTTTTCTCTGATCTCGGCATCAAGACGACGGTGCAAACAGTCGTAACGAAGCACGATCTCGATAAGATCGAGGAAAAGGTGGAAAAAGTGCACGCACACGGCCACAAGATCCTCATTATGCCTGCGTTCAACTTTGATGGCACTGAAGATCTCACGCCGGATCTCATGGCGCTTCGCGAAGTTGTTACGCGCCTGAAGCGCGAATACGGGAACACGCTCACAACGAGTCGCTCGTACATCGAGAGTTTTGACCAGCCGTACACGTGCCGAACGCTTAGCATCATGATCGAGCCGAATGGCGACATTATTTACCCGTGCATGCCGATCGGCACGAAGTTGGGCAACCTCCTCGAAAACGACCTTCAGACCCTTATGACCTCAGAACGGGCACAAGCTGACCGTGAGCAGATGCTGCACTGCGACATGCACTGTCTCATTTATTGTCACGCTGAAACGTCCCATCTCATGTCACTACGCAAGCTCGTCCCCTACGCGCGGAACATCGTGACCTTCCGTGCGTTTGGCTAGGCGAGTCGCATTACAGTCTGGCAGACTTCACTTGATGCGCCCTCGCTCGCGCATTGTCACGCGCCTACATCATAGGCGATAAAATCAATGCTCGCGATCATAGTGTGCAATGAGCTGCAGAAAAGGATCGGGAAATCCCTACATCATAGGCGATAAAATCAATGCTCGCGATCGTAGTGTGCAATGAGCTGCAGAAAAGGATCGGGAAATCTCATCAAACGATGCAAACTCCCTGAAAAGCCACGAGGGTCATAACGTGATAAAAGATGCGATGTTGTGGGAACCTATCGAAAGCGAGGCCGCGCACTGTTTTGCGTGCGCACACGAGTGCAAGATTAAGAAGTGGGATAGGGGGATCTGTCACGTGCGGCAGAATCTCGACGGTAAGCTCAAAACCCTCATCTATGCGGAGGTGAGCTCAATGAACGTCGATCCGATCGAAAAGAAGCCACTGTATCATTTTTACCCCGGATCAAAGGTGTTTTCGCTCGGGTCGGTGAGTTGCAACTTCAGATGTGAGCACTGCCAAAACTACGACATCTCCTTCGCGGAAGTCGGAGAGCTGGGCACGACGGAAATCCCTCCGGAACGTTCCGTGCAGCTCGCTCTCGAGCGCAACTGCCGCGGGATTGCGTGGACGTACAATGAGCCGACGATCTGGTTTGAGTATACGTACGATTCTGCGATCCTCGCTAAAGAAGCCGGTTTGTACACAGTGTACGTCACCAATGGCTATATGACTTCGCAAGCTCTCGAAAAGATTGGGCCTTATCTCGACGCGGCAAACGTCGATGTGAAGGGCTTCAGCAAGAGGTTCTACAACGGCGTGTGCAAGGCGCGCCTCGATCCCGTGCTCAAAACGTGCGAGCGCATGCACGAGCACGGCATCCACCTCGAACTGACGTATCTCGTTATTCCCGGACTGAACGATGATGAAGAACAGCTCGCCGCTTTTAGCGAGTGGGCGGCTGGTGTTGACCGCGATCTGCCGGTTCACTTCTCGCGCTTCCATCCTGATTGGCGTATGCTTGACCGTCCCGCAACGCCCATAGAAACGCTCGAAAGGGCGCATAGCGCCGCGGCACGGGCCGGACTGCGCTATATATACCTAGGCAACATTGCGAGCCAGCACGAGAATACGTTCTGCCCTGAATGCGGCGCCGTCATTGTCGAACGAACGGGCTATGCGATCAAAAAACAAGGTAAACAGTGTCCGGGATGCGGGCGCGAAGCGCCCATTGTCGATCAGTAAGACTTTCGGGTGATGGTGAGGCACACCTTCACTATCTTTTTCACTCGGTTGATGCTCAGCTCTTTGCGAGCCATCCCGATGTCGCTCATCAGGTCTTTTCTGCTCATGCGCTTGTAATGCTCGTTTCTTTCTATTTAAGTACTTCGAAATGAGTCTTGTGCGTAAATATTGGCGTGCGAGGCTTACCCATAAAGGTTAATACCCTGTCGCGTCCTATCGGTTGTGATGCCATGATCTGTAAACGCTTATCCGAGGTGACTGACGCCGAATTCGACCGTTTTCTCGACCGCGGTGCGGCCGTGCGCGAGGTTATGGGCCACGTCCAGAAAATCATTAACGAGGTCAAAGAAAACGGCGACACCGCCGTCATGCAATACACCTTAGAATATGACAAAGCCGACATCGTCGACCTTCGAGTAACGGAGGGGGAGCTCCTCTCAGCGTACGAAAATGCTTCGCAGGACGTCATTGACGCGTTGTACCACCTTTCCGACAACATCACGTCGTTCAACATGCGACAGGTGCAAAGTGACTTGTGGCTTCACGAGGTTGCTCCCGGAGTTGTCTTCGGGCAGAAGACTACGCCACTCGATCGCATCGGCGCCTACGTGCCCGGAGGATTCGCGCTGTACCCCTCGACGGCGCTCATGAATATCGTGCCGGCTAAGGTAGCCGGCGTGCGCGAGGTGGTCGTGTGTATTCCGCCCATGCCTGACGGCACCGTGCCGGTGGCGACACTCCTCGCTGCCGATATTGCAGGTGCGAACGCAGTCTATAAGATTGGGGGAGCGCAGGCGATCGCTGCAATGGCGTATGGGACACAGAGCGTCGCAAAGGTGGACAAGATTGTCGGACCGGGAAACGTGTACGTAACGGCCGCAAAGCTCCTCGTGCAGAGTGAGGTGGAAATCGACTTCCCTGCAGGCCCAAGTGAGATAGCGGTGCTTGCCGATGGAGGAAATCCTGAGTATATCGCTGCTGATATCGTCGCCCAACTCGAACACGGCCCTAAATCATCCGGGTTCCTGCTGACTCCGTCTGCGGAACTCGCACGTGAGGTAAAAAAGGAGCTCATTGCGCAACGAGAAGCAGCTGCCCGGAAGGACCTCATTGATCTGAGCAACACCGCCGTTCTCGTGGGCGACAGCGTGGACGCGTGCGTTTCGTTCATCAACGACCTCGCTCCCGAGCACCTCGAACTCATGGTGCGCGATCCGATTGGCGTCTTGGGAAAGATCCGCAATGCCGGAACGATCTGTGTGGGCGACTATACCCCCGCAGCTGTCGGTGATTACGCCACCGGGACAAGCTCGACGTTGCCGACCGGCGGGTTCGCCAAGTACGTCAGCGGGCTCAACGTCGACCACTTTACTAAGAAGACGAGCGTTCAAGTGCTATCGAAAGACGGGCTGGGCAGCCTTGCGGACCTCGTCAGTTCGTTGGCCCAGATCGAGGGGTTGCCTGGACACGCAGCGTCAGTGCTGCGGAGACTTCAATGAAGCTGACGCGCTCGAGCGCAATCGTCCCAGAAACTGACGTGACCGTTGCGGGGTGGGTGCACGAGCTTCGCGACCTCGGTGGCATTAGCTTCCTTCTGCTCCGCGATCGCGACGGCATTATGCAAATCACCATGCCCAAGAAGAAGGTCCCCCCCGAACTTGTCGAACACGTGCGAAGTCTCAGCCGGGAGTCCGTCGTTCGCGTCGCGGGACTCGTCAAGGAGGAACTGAAAGCGCCGCAAGGCTTTGAGATTATTCCCTACGAGGTTGAGCTACTTAGCGCTGCGGAATCGCCGCTTCCGCTTGACGTTACCGGCAAGGTGCGGGCCGATCTCGATACAAGGCTGGATGCGCGGTTCATGGACGTGCGTCTTCCAGCCACGCGCGCTATCTTCCTTATTCGTGCGACGGTGCTCCAGGAGGTACGGACGTTTCTATCAGCCCACGATTTTATTGAAATTCAGACTCCCAAAATGGTGGCCACAGCGACTGAGGGTGGAACGCAGCTCTTCCCTATATCGTACTTTGATCGCGAAGCGTTCCTGAACCAGAGCCCGCAGCTCTACAAGCAGATCATGATGGCGGCCGGTTTGGAACGGGTTTTTGAGGTTGGCCCCATATTTCGCGCCGAGGAGCACGACACGCGCAAACACCTCAATGAAGTCACCTCGATCGACGTAGAGGCCTCATTCCTAGACGATCGCGAGGTCATGGAGCTCCTTGAAGAGCTCATTCAGCACGTTTATGTCGCCGTTGCTGAGCGCTGCAGCGCTCCGCTCCAATCGTTAGGCGTGACGCCATTGATTCCCCACATTCCCTTCAAACGAATCGCTTATGCTGAGGCGATTGAAATCGCGGATATCCCGTGGGGGGACGATCTTGACACCGCTGCGGAAAAAGCGGTCGGTGAGGAGATGGGAGAACACTACTTCATCGTAGACTGGCCGGTTGAGCTGAAGCCTTTCTACGTGCAGCCACGCAACAATCTCTGCTACGCCTTCGACCTCATGCACCCGAGGATGGAACTCGCGTCGGGTGCGCGACGGATTCACGATTATGCCCTTCTCGTCGAACAGCTTGCCGGTAAATCGCTTGCGCCTGAAAACTTCGGCTTCTATCTCGACGCATTTCGTTTCGGCATGCCGCCTCACGCCGGATGGGGTCTTGGGGCTGAGCGCCTTCTCGTAACCATGCTCGGTCTCGCCAACATCCGGGAAAGTGTTCTTTTTCCTCGTGATCGGCGGCGGATTACGCCATAAAACCGAATTACGTCGCTTGCGGTTCGAGTACATACCATAAAGTATAAGGTGCGAACCCCGCACTACACTACGAGGTAGGGTATGCGTTATCAAGACGATCCAGATGAGGTGCCGCGTCGCTTAAGGGTCAAACAAGGCGTCCCGCGCTCGACGCTCGACCAGCGCGTGACGAATCTCGAGCATAAAGTTGCTGAATTGTCAAGCGTCTTAAACGGTATCACTCAACAGCTCGTCGACGTCAGTTCTTCAGTCCACGATATGGCACTGCTTCCGCGCGTGAATGAGAGTAATGAGCTTCCAAGCGAAACAGAGCCGGATGAGCCTTCGCTTCCGATATTGCAGAGAAAAAAGAAGACCACCTTCATCATCGCGGATGTGGACTGCACTCCAGAGCCCCAGCGTCGCCTAGGCAACGACATAATCATCGCTGATCGCGAAGTGTGAGCGGGCACGCGGCCCGACGAAACGATGTTTATTAACGAACTTGAGATTCACAACTTCAAGTCATTTGGGAAAAGGGTGAAGATTCCCTTTTTTGACGATTTTACGGCTGTTTCCGGACCTAACGGTTCAGGAAAGTCGAATATCGTCGATAGCGTACTCTTTTTGTCTCGGGCTCTCGAGTTCGCGGACTATGCGCGCTGAGAAACTCACCGACCTGATTTTTAACGGGAACGGTGCCGACGAGGCAATGGTCAAGGTGAGGTTTGACAACGCCGACGCTGAACTACCTGCCGACGCGGAAGTGACGGTTGCCCGAAAGGTGCGCCGCACCGCAAGTGGGTACTACAGCTATTACTACCTCAACGGCAAGCCGTGCACGCTCGCAGACATTCACGAGCTTCTTTCGAAAGCGTGCATCACCCCAGAGGGCTACAATGTCGTGCTCCAAGGCGACATAACGCGCATCATCGAGGTAAGCCCGCTTGAGCGCCGTAAGATCATTGACGAGATCGCCGGTATTGCTGAGTTTGACCGAAGGCGGGATCGAGCGCTCGATGAGCTCGAAGTAGTGCGGGAACGCGTTGAACGTGTCGAAATCATACTCAACGAGGTAGCGCTCCGGCTCGAGCAGCTTAAAGTCGAAAGGGAGCACGCCCTCACGTATCAAGAGCTCAAAGCAAAGAAACGGGACTACGAAAAAATGGTGTTTGCGTCAAAGCTCTACAAGCTCGCGCGCGAGATCAAGGCGACTGAAGACGACTTGGCGCGCAAGCAGCGGAGCAAGGACAAGACGGTTCACGAGCTCAGCACAACGCGAGACGCGATCTACGATCTTGAGGGTCAGTTGAGCGCACTCAACAGCGCCGTGTCTGAAAAAGGCGAAAACGAGCAATTCGAATTGACAAAACATATAGAGAGTATCAAGGGCGGTCTTGGGCAACATCAAAGTAGGATCGATTTTGTGACTAAGGAGGCAGAGCGCCTTGAATCACAGAAGCGCAAGGCGTTCATCGAGGTGAACGCCCTCAAGCAGAAGCACGAGGCACTGCAGAGTGATCTGGGAGCTGAAGCGGTGCGACGGGCAAGCCTTTCAAGCGAGCTCGGAGAACAGGAGCAGGAGCTCAACGCGCTCAAAGAACAGCTTGCTACGCTCGACGAAAATGTGACTCAGGCGCGCGACGAACTCTTCGAAAAGCGCGAAGCGCTTGGCGAGGAAAAGGACAAGCGGGGGGACGTCGTACGCGCCCGCGACAGGGTGCTCGATGTCTTACGTCGCGCCTCAACGGACGTACACGCGCTCGAGGGGAAGATTGACGCCGTGCGTTCAGACGTGGCTTCCATAGAGCGTGATCTGCAGAAGATCTATAAGGATCGCGCCGCGCTGACGCAAAAACTGGAGAACGCGCGCGAGAACATAAAAGACCTTGAGGTGCAACGAGAGGACCTAAAGCTCGCCACGGAAACGGTTGAAAGGCGGCTGAACCAAGCGCATCAGGAGTTCGTTCGCGCCGAAGCGCGCCTAAAAGAGAGTTTCGGCAAAGCGGTGGAAGCGATAATGACCGCCCAGTTGCCCGGGGTGCGGGGCGTCGTGGCCGAGCTTGGCAAGGTCGATCCGAGGTATACTACGGCTCTCGAAATTGCGGCGGGCCCGCGCTTGCGAAACATTGTCGTCGACACCGATGCAGACGCGGCGCACGCTATCGCCTATTTGAAAGAGCAGAACGTGGGCCGCGCGACGCTTCTGCCTCTGAACAAGATGAAGTCCGTGCACCGCGAAGTGCTCCCTCCGCGCGACGGCATCGTCGATTACGCCATTAATCTCGTTGATTATGACCCGGAGTACGCAGCGGCATTTTCATACGTGTTTGGCAAGACCGTTGTCGTCACTGAGCTCGGGCCGGCCCGGGGTCTTATTGGCCAGTACCGCATGGTGACGCTTGAGGGTGAGCTGCTCGAAATGAGCGGTGCCATGACGGGAGGCATCGACCGCCGGGCGCTGAGGTTTATCGCCGGCGAGGAGCAAGAGCTGCACAAGCTTAGTCGCCAGATACGCGAGTACGAAAAGGAACGTGAGCGCCTGCAGCAAGAGCTCAACGACGTGGATGACCTTTTGCTGCAAGCACGGCATGAGCTCGTCACAGCTGAGGGTGAGCGGGAGCGTTTGGCGCGGGAGACTAAGGTTTTCGAGGCGCGAAAGGAGCAGGCTAACGCAGAAACGGACGCGGAAATCGCCCACCTCGCTGCTATGCGGGCAGAGAAAGAGCAGGCGGGCGTGAAGATTAATGAGCTTGAGGAACAGGAGGCGCTACACGCTTCAGCCGTTGCCGCCCTTGAGCAGGATATAACTGAACTTGAAAAGCGGCTCAAGGGCACCGACGCGTCAAAGCTCACTGAAAACCTCGCTCAGATCGCGGACGAGGTCAGACGGCTACAGGCCCGCATCAGCAAATGCGACGCAACCATCGCTGATTTCCGCCTGCAGGAAGACTATAACGAGAAGAAGCTTGCTGACGCTAAGGAGCATTTGGAAACGACCGATGAGGGGATCAAGGAGCTCCGCGCCAGTATCCGTGAGCATTCCGAGGCTGCTACGCACCTGGAACAGGAGCTCGCCGACGTTTGTGGCCGCGAGCGCGAACTTGCACGCGAGCTTTCAGAACTGCGTGAAGGACGCGATGCGCTGCTGGAGCAGATCAGCCTAAAGGAGACGGAGAAAATGGATCTTCAGCGCAAGATTGATCGCACCGAGCAGGCGATCGAAACCCTTGATTATCAGCGGCTGGAGCTTGAAGCCCGTCGAGACGAACTCAAAGCAGAAGCGGGCGAGATCGACGACGTGCGGCCTGATGAGCCGCATGAGGCTGTCGTGGCAGCGCTGAGAACCCTCGAAGCGCAGCTCGAGTCGATGAATGACGTCAACATGCGGGCAATCGAGGATTATGACAACGTCGCCCGGCGACAACAGGATCTCGCCGCACGCAAGGACACGCTTTTCAATGAACGCGCTGAGATACTCGAACGCATCGACCGCTACGGCCAGATGAAAAAGGAGGCTCTGCTCACGGCGTTTGAAAGCATAAATGCGAACTTCAAGGATATTTACGTCGAACTCTCGGGGGCCACAGGTGAGCTTGCTCTGGAGAACTACGAGGATCCCTTCGATGGCGGCCTCTTCATCCACTCGTGGCAACAGGGCAAACACGTGCAGCGAATCGAGGGGATGTCGGGCGGAGAAAAGAGCCTTGCAGCGCTGGCGATGATCTTCGCCATTCAACGGTACATGCCGGCGCCGTTTTACATGTTCGACGAAATCGACATGTTCTTGGACGGTGCAAACGCCGAACGCGTCGCACACATGATTAAGAAACTCTCCTCGAACGCTCAGTTTATAGTTGTCTCGCTGCGAAAACCCATGATCGAAGCGGCCAGTCGCACGATAGGCGTCTCTATGCAGGAGGGCAACATCTCGAGCGTCACTGGGGTGAAGCTTAATTGACCAGCGATGGACGCGGCGCCACCGCGAACGGTGAAGCGCCTGAAGATTTTGATGAGCGATCAATCGACATTTTGGTCTCGCTCGCGAAAAACGGCGAGATCGATCCGTGGGATATTGACATCGTTGACGTTACCGACAAGTTCTTGGCCCAAGTCGCGGAGCTCGAAAAACTCGACTTGCGGGTGTCGAGCCGAACGCTCCTTTTTGCATCGATACTGCTGAGGATGAAGGCGGACGCGCTCGAGGAATCGGAACCGCAAGACCTGAACGAAGAAGAATTGCTGGATGAAGACCTTCGCGCGTGCTTCCCCGCGCTCAAGCCTAAGGTACGGCGGCACGCGAAGCGTCGTGTCACTCTATCAGAGCTCATCCACGAGCTTAAAAAAGCGACAAAGCGAAGGGAAAAGTCAGACGTCCGCCGGCTCATACAGCTGCAAGCACAGGAGTTTGACGCTTTTGCGGTGGCGCACACTGAAGACATCGAGCGGCAGGTCAAACGAGTGCAACGCGAGCTTAAGCGACGCTTCGGGAAGCAGGATCAGGTGCTCTTTAGCGAGCTTGTCATTGATAATACTGCTGAGCATATCGTACAAACCTACATACCATTGCTCTTCATGGCAACTAGGCGACAGATACAGCTTGAGCAAAAGGAACTATTCGGTGACATCTTGATCCAATGCAAAAACCTTTAACGCCCTTCCAGCGTTCATGAACGGTAATGAACGCTAGAGATCTCATCGAGGCCGCGCTCTTCGTTGCAGGCAGGCCGTTGACCCTTCTCGAACTAGAGTCTATCGTGAGCCCTGACGCTGATGTCGAAGAACTCGTCGAATCGCTCATCGAAGAATATCGGGAGAATGGCGCGCTTGAGATCGTCCAAACTGACGAAGACATCGTCATGCAGGTGAAGGGCGAATATGCTGATGCAGTCCGCACGATCGCTCAGCGTGATCTCGAAACGCCCGTGCTGCGTACGCTTGCCGTTATTGCGTTTCATCAACCGGTCACACAATCAAAGGTAGCCGAAATTCGAGGCAACAAAGCGTACGGGCATGTGCATGACCTCGAGGCGCGCAAGCTCGTTGAATCGGAGCGCTACGGAAGAACACGAATGCTCCGGACTACGAAAGCTTTCGCGGACTATTTTGGTTTCGAAACGGAAAGCCTCGAGGAGATTAAGCAAAAAATCGGGCTGCTTCTGCGGTAGCCGTGCATGCGCGCTGCCGCCTCTCAGCCGCAGTTTTGTATATCTGGTAAAGAGGTTTCTTGTCGAGTACGAGCCGCACGATTCGCGATCTTTGCTGCGAAAGCGCCGGCCACGAAGCCTGCATCCACGTTCACGACGGCCAATACCGAGCACGACTGCAGCATTGCTAGCAGGGCAGCTTCTCCTTGACCGCCTAAGCCGTACCCAGTGGAGACCGGAACGCCTATCACCGGGATGTCAGTCAAGCCTGCTACAATGGTGGGGAGGGCTCCCTCCCTGCCAGCAAGGACGACGAGCACGTCTGTGTCTAGCAGTTTGGAAAGCTCTGGATACAGTCTGTGAATGCCCGCTACGCCTACATCGTACGATATGATTGTCTTGCAGCCTAGTTCTTCAGCGAGAATGCGGGCCTCCTCTGCAACAGAGATATCTGCAGTACCGGCGCATACAACGCCGACAAGTCCGTAAGGGGGTTCAACGTGCGGTTTTTCTCCAATAGCTGCGATGCGCGCTCGATCGTGCCATTCGACGTCAAAGTCTTTGAGTGCCCGCAACTGGTGCTCTGTTACTCGAGTAAGTACGACGCGCCCTTCCACCTTGAGCTGCGCCTTGACAATAGCGACGAGATCTTGCGCATTTTTGCCTTCTGCTAGGACAACTTCTGGAATTCCTACCCGATGTAGCCGTGCGGTATCTAGCTTCGCAATTTCAGCAACCTTTTCATATCCATCAATAGTGATCTCGCGTCGAATGAGTTGTGCAGCTTCTTGTTTCGAAACCTCTCCGTCGACGAGCCTATTGAGTATTGTCTCCAGGCTAGGCATGCGCAGTTATGTTCTTAGCAAGTGTAATAAATACACCACATCGAGAACCACAACGGGCCAACATGATCGACGCGCGAACGGACAGCCGGCAATCAGGGTAGGCCGGAGCCGTTAAATACGGTCTGTTCACTTCTATCGTGTAACGAGCCATAAGAAAGCTTTGAGGAGAAGATAAGACGCGTGAAAGCTTCTGAAGACAATCGGGACGTGAAACGGCGGCTTACAAGGCCCCGCGGCACCCGCGATTTTTTGCCCGGTGCGATGGCAAAACGCCGCTTTGCCGAGCTTCGGTTCAGAAACGTGGCCGAGCGCTGGGGGTACGGCGAGATCGCAACGCCGGCGTTTGAGCCGCTCGACCTTTTCACGATCAAGTCGGGAGAAGCGATAACAGACGAGATTTACAGCTTTACAGACCGCGGGGGGCGCGCGCTAGCGTTGCGGCCTGAGCTCACCGCGCCCGTCATGCGCGTGTACGTGAACGAGCTGCAATCCGCGCCTAAGCCGCTCAAGTTCTACTATTTCGGTGACTGCTTTCGGTATGAGCGCCCTCAGTCCGGGCGCTACAGGCAGTTCTGGCAGTTTGGCGTCGAACTCATCGGAAGTGCGAGGCCAGAAGCAGATGCAGAGGTTATCGCGCTTGCGCAGCATATGCTAAGAAGCGTAGGGCTTGAGGCAAAGATCCACGTTGGCTCTCTGGACGTCCTTAGGGCCGTGTTTTGCGAGCTTGATGACGAAACCCGTGCCTTCGCGATGCGCTTAATCGACAAGGGCGATTTCGATCGATTGCAGGAGCTCCCACACGGCGACACCGCCATAAGCATCATCGAAGCGCCAGACCCACTGAGCGAAGCGCAGAGCGTTGCGTCGACCGATCACCTCTTGCAGGTTCTTGAGCTGCTTGACACGCTCGCCATAGATTATGCTGTTGATTTCGGCATCGCGAGAGGGCTCGAGGACTACACCGGGATCGTCTTTGAAGCTTACGCTCACGGCCTCGGCGCTCAAAACCAAGTTCTCGGAGGGGGCGCATACCGGCTGGCACACCTCTTCGGCGGCGATGACGTGCCGGCAACAGGCTTTGGAATTGGATTTGACCGGATCATGCGGGCCGTCACCATTCTTGGCGAAGAGCCGCCGCGGATTATAGTCGTCCCCACCAAGGACGCGCGCATCTACGCGCTCGGCATCGCCGATGAGTTACGGGCACACGTCTCCACGGATGTTGACGTTATGGGGCGAACGGTTCGTGCGCAGTTGACGTATGCCAACAGCGCAAGTTTCGACTTCGCCGTCATTATCGGAAAGAGTGAAATGCAGACCTCAAAACTAACGCTGCGCGATCTGAGAACCGGTGAACAAGAATCACTCCGCGTTCAGGAGATTATCGATCGCGTCTTGAGCCACGCATAGGGCAAAACGGACTACAGGAGACTGTTCATGAATGTCGTGCAGACCGTGCTATGGAAACTGATAAACCCAATAGCGATTGTAACAGCCCGCTGTGCGGGGAACGCGAGCGGCTTCGTCGCAAGCTGGATTACCCAGGTGTCGTTCGTGCCGCCGCTGATTATGGTAGCAGTGAATCCGTTGCACTACACCTACGAGCTCATCGTCAATAGCAATGCTTTTGCAGTTAACATTCTCAGAACTGATCAAGCGGAATTGGTTGATGTCTTCGGCAAGAGCTCAGGGAGGAGAGTTGAGAAGTTCGCGTCGACGGAGTACGATCTGGGGAGTACAGGCTCGCCCATCCTCAAAGACTGCTTGGCATTTGTCGACTGTAACTTGAAGTGGACCAGAGGGGCCGGAGATCACGTTCTTGTTGTGGGCAGCGTCGCTGGTGCGGCCATCAACTCTGATGGCGAAACCCTTCAAGAAGCGCGGTCAATGTACGCGCAACGCACGTCAAGCTAGACTTCTCATCGAGGGATCAACAATGGTGGAGCTTAATTTCAAAAATGGCCTCATTCCGGTCGCTACGCAGGACAACGAGACCGGGGAAGTGCTGATGATCGCCTTTATGGATAAGGACGCATTCGAGATGACCCGAAAAACAGGCTGCGTCCATTATTGGAGCCGAATAAACCGGCGCGTTTGGAAAAAGGGGGAGACATCGGGCCACGTTCAACGGGTAAAGGAGATCTTGGTTGACTGTGATGCGGACGCGCTTGTGATCAAGGTAGATCAAGTTACAGCGGCGTGCCACACTGGCTTCTGGTCGTGCTTCTTCAGGACTATCGACGGGCGGACAATAGGCGATAAGGTGTTCAATCCCGATAAGGTATATGAAAAACGCGACTAAGCACCAGCTATCGCCGCGCCAACGTGAGTCGCTGGAACGGGCTCTGAACTCGAAGACGCCCCTCGCAAGCCGTAACTTACGTGAGGATGGGTGACTGCCTTCAGTACGTGAAACAAAATCTGCCCAAGCATCTGAATGCTCTTGTCAGGGTTTTGTCCCGCACAAGATTGCAACTCCTTCGGACCGCGCCAGACGCCGGCGAAAATGTTTAGGTAGATGCGTTGCACACTTTTTACTGAGATTATGACGCGTAAATGCATCGAAAGAAGCTGCTTGTATCACGCTGAGTGCGAGAGTTACTTTGCGGATCAAAACTTGACCGACTACAAGAAAATGAAATCCGTGACTGGCGAGGAGCTCTGCGTATTTCAGTGGGGCATTGGGTTTATGCGCGCAATGAAGAAATGTCCCGGCCGGGAATCGAAAGTGCAAAACCGACCTTAAGCTGCAGTTTAGATGGAGATGTATGCGATTGCAAGGTGCGCTTGCGGCTTCTGCGTGAGTTTTTTGCCCTCTACACTCGCACCGTTGTTACGGTTTGTCCACTAGATATCCGTCGTTCAGCCGGTACGTGTCAGCTGGCCTCGTCCTAGGGGGCAGGCTGTTTCCAGACGCTTCGCAGCCGTTGAGCTTCTAAATAACTTTGTGCCTCCAATCATACTAGTTGACATAAAAGCGCAGTTCTTCGTTTGGCTTCTTGTCGGACGTGTCCCATTTACGTCTGCATGTTTGTCGTCGCGATTAAAAACAATCTTTGTTCGTGGCTTCTAACGCACGAGAATATCTGCGATGATATGAGCTAGGTTTGATGTCATTATGGCCCCCTATCATCTTTGCCTTCTTGCGCTCATGTAGCCTAGCACTGCGACGGTCGTGAGGCGCTATAACGGGAAGCAAGTAGATTGCCCGAGAGGCACGCGTGAATGCCAAAGCTAAGAAGTATTCGAGAAGATGCTTCAGGTTTAAGAGGCGCGGGTTCGTATGCTATTATTATGTCGAGTAAGACGTATTCGATGAACGTTTCTGACATGAGTGAGGACGAAGTCGACGAAGCGGTATCAGATGCGCTGCACGGAATCGTGAAGGCGATGAATCTTTGGCAAGAAAAAAAGTCGTTTCACAAGAAGGTCACTGAAGCGTTGTTTGACATTTTGAAACAGAAAGACCTCACCATTTTTGATGTGCTTATCAAACGAGATGAGAAAGTCTGCGAGATTCTGGATGAACCTACGAAAGACATCCCCGAAGGAAAAATGCTTGAAGGCCCGATAGATACGGAAACAGTGAAAGTGTATAACCTGCGCTCCAAGGATCCGAACGGCAATTTTGAGCTGCTGTATGACAATGAGTTTAGAAAGGACATCCAGATGACGTTGTACACTGAACGAAAAAGAATCAAGATGTGATTTGGCCAAAAACTCACCAATCCCTGCAACGCATAGCATAGCACGTGCAAGGGGGCCGGTTTGTTCTCGGTTTGGGGGTTTCATTCATGTCTCTGTCTGAATACGATCGTAAGCGATACCACCGACAAATAATCATTCCTGGGTTTGGGGAAAGTGGGCAGGAACGGCTGAAAAACTCGACCGCCTTCATAGCTGGCTTAGGCGGGCTCGGCTCCCCGCTGGCGTTGTATCTTGCTGTCGCGGGCGTTGGGCATCTTCAGCTGATTGATATGGACTCTGTCGAGCTTAGCAATTTGAACCGGCAGGTACTGCATTGGGACGAAGATTTGGGAAAACAAAAAGCCGAATCAGCATCGCAGAAAGTGGAACGGATCAATCCAACGATTAGTGTTGAAGCATTCGATCTGACTATCGAGGACGAGAATGTCCTTGAGCTCACTAAACGCTGCGACATCATTCTCGACGCTATGGACAACTTTGCGGTGCGGTACATGCTAAATTCGGCGGCTATTGCTCACTCCGTCCCTCTGATCCACGGCGCGGTATACGGCTACGAAGGGCGACTTACTACTGTGTTGCCGGGCAAGACGGCTTGCCTAGAGTGTATCTATCCGCACGCTCCGCCTCGCGCAGTGTTCCCGGTATTAGCTACGACGCCAGGCGTGATAGCATTGCTGCAAGCAACAGAGGCCATTAAGTGCTTAGCTGGCGTAGGCGTACCATTGGTCGACGAACTCCTCATCTACGATGGCGAAACGATGGCATTCGACAAGGTCAAGGTGGCGAGGAACCCGCGCTGTAAGTCGTGCGCCAGCTCTTGGTCGGAGTAGACTTACCGTTAAAAAGCGCATTTCGTTGCGGCGCTTCACCCGAAATCCTTGTCAATAATTTCCGACAAAATGGCAGCGACTGGGGGATCATATCACCAGAACGGTAGTAATCAACGTCTGAAGCGGTTTACAAGCGGTGATTGGGGCCGCATCACTTGTGGGGTGGACGATTTTTTTGGATGCTGTCAATGTCGAAGTCAAAGCGGAGCGTTTCAGGCTCGGAGGTTGTTGCTGTCTGCCTCGTCAGACTAAAAATACGCCATAACACCAGGGCCAACGCCAGTGCGGCAATCCCTAGGATGCCGATGAACTTCGTGTTGCCCGCATAGGCTGCGAAGGAACTGGCAATAATAGCTATCAGTACAAGGACAAGTAGCACCAGATTGGTCTTCAAAAGGCGACTCGGGGCCATGGCTTCCAGATAGTGGTGAGGTCGGCGCGATGGACAATATCATGTTGAAACACTATATAAAGCTGATTTGTCGACCTTAAGACCATTCGTGCTGTGCAGTGAGGTTTGCTCCCGCAGTCGCTTCTACGCAAGCAAGACGGCTATGATCCCTGAGAGAAAGACGCCGTCGAAAGTGCCGGCGCCACCAATCGAGGCAATGGGAGCCCCAACCTGTTTGATGGCTCCTAAATTCGTTAAGTCGGCCCCGATCAGAGTGCCCAGCACGCCGCACACATAAGCTAAAGCAAAGGCGTTGTCGAACCCTGAAAATAGTGTCAAAACGGCGATAGTATAAACCGCGGCAACGAGAGGAGAAACAAGCGCTGGAGAGACTATTCCTACCCCCTTTACTGGTTTTGATATGAGATGGGAAATGACGGCTACAAGAGTCACCCCGACGATCGCAAAGGCTAAAACGTTCGGGAATCGCCATAGGAGATAAAGCGAGACAACAGATGGAATCAGGGCACCGCCGACATTGATAGCAACGACCGTTTTTCGTGAGCCTTCGGCCGCCGCTGGGACGCGGTAGGTCATGCCGAAAACGGTGACATAGGCGTCAGTCATGATCGGCTCAGACGTTTCAAGAGTGAATAGGGGTATGTTAATAACGCTCCCGATGAGCACAGCCAAAAGCAAAAGTAAGATTGCTTGAGCAGAAAACCCGATTCGACTAAAAGCCGCTCCGATCAGCCCAAGAAAGATGAAAACAAAGAGCAGGAGAACTACGAATATGACAAATGCGGTAATGACTGGCGAAAATGGGCTGTAGACGTACGTCCGACGATCTGCCAAAATTGCCTCCAATACGCGCCTGTTTTTCAGCCGCCGCTTCCGCGGGAAATCTAGCTGAGTCAATATAGCCACATCGATATAAGGTTTTCAGGCAATTAGCGAAGCAAGGGCACGATCCGTCCTGCGACGTGAGGGTAGCGACGAGATCTTGCGAATAGGCAGGCGGCTGCTTAGGTATAAATGCCATGTGGGCGACAATGCGGCGGGCATTGGCGATTGGTAGGGTGCTGTTGCGGCTTTCGTAAGTCGCGCGCAAAGAAAAGCATTGCTGTGACTAGCGCTGATTGTTCTGAACGACAGGCCCCTTTTTGTGTTGAGAAGCAGGTGTTCAAGCAAAAGGTTTTAGTTCTTAGCAGCGACCTCGAATGGCCGTCTTCGCAAAGGCCAACACAATTTGGCTCCTATCTTAGGGAGTTGTCGCAGCAGCTCAAAGGAACAAAGCGGGCTTGAATAAGGCCTTAAAGTCTTAAGTCGAACTCTTTTGATGCTCGGACGTAATGATCAAACAGCTCACGGCCCCACCTAAGGGCGTCGTTGCTATAACTTAGCAATTCGTCTGAATAATCATAAGACCCGTCCAATCTGAAGAGTCCAACCATAAAGAAATAGTCAGTAACCGTGAAAGCCGTTTTTGGGTTTTGCTTAATCACAAACAGTCTAAGATTTGCCTTAAGCGAATTCTTGAGCGGGCTGCGGTCTGTGAGCTCTAGCATGTTTTCGAGCACTTCGTGAGTAACGACAAGCTCGATCGGTATGCCTTTTGCGGCGAGTTCGGCATAAACATCAAGCAAGTCTGGCGTGAACACAGGGGCAACGCCTCGTATCACTTTGGCGTCTTCGAGCAGGGTGATAAAGGTCGAAAAGGCGTTGAAAACGTCAGTGGGCATGCTTGTCAAAACCTGCGACTCTTGCAAATACCCTATGTTCTTGAGAGAATCTTCAGGGATGCCGCTTAAATCGTGTTCAAGCCAGAATTTGCCAAACTGAGTAATCACGTTGACCGTTTGTACAAAGCTCTCCACGTGCAAAGCCACAATCTTGCCAGAGCTTGTAAGCAAGTAGTTGCGCTTGCCGTCTTGGAAGGTGAGGCGTTCTTTCTCCAGCTCTCTGAGCGCGTGTATTGCTGCGGTTGAGCTTGCCCCTGTTGCTTCGCGCAGGCCGGCGAGGGATGTTGTGCCGTTTTTAAGTGCAAGAAGGAGCTTCTTCCGCAGGTCCGAGCATATCAATAGTCTGAGCAGCTCGCCATCGTTGACGCGTGGCTCTACGATCGTTTCGCTGAGTTCTTCTCCTCTTTGTGTAGTGATATACATGATTGTCGAAGCGTGTCAATGATGGAGAACAATATAAAGTTTGCTATTCGTTCTCATTGTATATCTCTATGCTTAATCATGTTAGTAGTTTAAATTCTTGATAAAAAATATCAATGTTTTTCTAAAAATAGTAACACCAGAGGCAGAGTGAGCAGGATGTCGTTGACTCAAAGGATGTGGAGCCACCCCAAAGCGAATGGCGTGGCATAAAGGGCCAGGATCACCCATTTGGCGGTCACAAGCGAATAGAAGGGCCTGCTTGTCGTAGCGCTCGGCCTCGTAAAGCGTAGGATGCTCCAGTACCCGTAGAGCACGCCGAGAATCAAAACGAAAATGTACGGGTAAAAAATGGTTTGAAACAGCGAGAAAGCAACCCACACCACAAGCGTGGAGTTCAGGAGCAGCAGCAGATTTCGTGTCTTGTTCCTGCCCAGGTATCCGGGGATGGTCCGCACGCCGGCCTTCCGGTCACCGTCGATGTCTCGGACGTCATGAAGCACGCTCTCAATGAAAATATTGAGAAAGATAAAGTAGGCAACCATCAGCACGACAAATGAGATATTGGTGTGGACCACAAGTGGCAGAAGCACTGCTGCGATAGTCATCGTCCCTGCGATCGTGATATTCTTAAGGAGCAGGGTGTTCTTTAGTCTCAATCTGCGCGTTCCTATGTCGTAAAAAAACGCTATAAAGAACGCGAAGAGAATGATGATGATTGCAGACGGTTTGCTGAAGAAAGCGAGAATCACCGCGATGTTAATTGATTCGAGACTCGCAAAAAGCAGGTAGTCTCGGTTTTTCTTGAAGAATTGACCTCTGTCGGGCAGATTGATTGAGTCTTCTTCGAGATCTGTCACTCTGTTCAAACTGTATATGGAAATCCCCAAAAAGAAGGTGGCGATTAACAGCAAGGTGCTGATCAGGACACCTTGAAGCAGAAAAGAGACGTACAGTATCGCTACCACTACGGTGCTAACGAACACCGTAGGGAACATTGGATTGAATGTAACGAAGGAAAATACATTCGCTAGCCGCGTACGTGGCGGTGGTAAACGAAATTGGGAGAGGAATTCCCCGTCTGACGCAGTGCTGCTAAAGAATGATGGGTTCTGTCTTCTCGACATAATATGCGAACAACTCCTGTCCCCATTCTAGTGCTTCAGGACTGTAACTCAGAAGGGCGGTAGACCAGTCGAAACTTCCGTCCGGCCTGAAGAAGCCGAGAATCAAGAAATAGTCAGTAACAGTGCAGGCAAAGTTCGGTTGGTTCTCAGTTTTGAAGAGCTTGAGATTCGATTCGAGGGCTTTTTCTAATCCTTTTCTATCCGCCGATCTTAGTGTTGCGTCCAGTACGTCGGGCGTAAAAATGAGTTCGATGTCTATGTTCTTGTCTACCAGTTTGACAAACTGGGCCGTCATATCTTCGACGAAAATCGGGGAGATGGCGCGTATCTCCTTGGAATTTTGAAGCAGCGTATAGAGCGTAGAAAAAGACTTGAAGAGATCCGTGGGAGTACTTGTTAGAACGGTGGAATCAGCGAGGGACCCTATCTTATCGAGCAAATGTTTCGGGATGTCGCTCAAATCGTGGTCGAGCCAAAATTCCTTGTTTTGCGATAACGTTGTGATGGCGGCGTTAAGCTCTTCGAACTTTCGCGTGACTATCTCGCCAATGTTAGTGAGCGAGTAGTTGCGCTTCTCGTCTTGATGTGTTACGTGCACCTTTCCTAGTTCTCGCAACGCGTGCACACAAGCCGGTGAGCTAGCTCCAACGTGCTCGCCCAATTCAGAAAGCGTCATTTTCTTGCCATTACGGAGTGCTTTGGCGAGATTGTTTCGCAAATCAGAACACGCTAAGAGGCGCAGAATCTCTTCAACTTCTTGGCTCTTTATTTCGGAGTTAGGCTCGTCCACTTTCCGCTCCTTTTTGGTGTCGGCTCTGTGCAAAACGATGCATGTTATTATCTGCGTACAAATTGCACCGCGTATTAAACGCCATGTAGCTATTTACTTGCAATTTGTACTTAATCGTTGTTATTTTGTTTATACCTAACGTTTCTTTTTTGTTTTTTCTCACGGGACAAAAATCTGTGGCCGCAGACATGAGTTGGAACAAATTTAATTCTTGACTATTTTTTTTAAAGCTTTATATAAATTAAAACTATTGATAATTTTAAGCAACATTTAAATACTTTTACAATAGTTAAGTCTTGAGGCACTCTGATGGGGAAAAAGTCTTCACGATGCACGCAACAACTCTGCAGAAAAGCCTCTACTAGTAAGCAGAAAACAGGGACGACTCCAGCATCAAGAAGCTCCGTCGTCCTCGTTACGGGTGCGCCTTCAAGATGGGTGTGATTGGCAGTGAAAGAAGTGTCATTGAAGTCGGGGCTATGGGGAGAAACCACGTACGCGTCTACAGCTATGCGCTGTATAGCCAAAAGACAGGATGATAGGAACATGAGCGAAATTGCACATGAAGTAGAACAGATGGCACATGCGATCGCGCAAAACCTTCATACGGTCGAACATCAAAAAGAAGATAAAATCGTATTTAAGAAGGATATCGCGCCTGAATGGATCACAGAAGTCATATACGCAGTTCACACCGCAGAAGGCTTCGAGTTCATGCCGCACGATACGACGTGCGAGTTTATAGATGAGGCAGCACGCATGATCGCAGATTCGAGCGCAGATACGTTCGACGAGCTACTCGATGAGGAATGCAACATAGAATCGGATGTTTATACCTCCGATCTTCTAAAATGGGCGCAGAATAACCCGAATAGACTTTGCGAGAAATTAGAGAGTTGCGCTACGACGATCGTGCAAAGTCTCTCGATGGCGCAAGAAGAGCATAAACGCGAAATATTTGATATTTTGCTCAATAAACTTAGAGAGCGTGCCGAAAAGGTAGCAAAAGAGCGTTTCGAAAGTAGCACGCACAAGCTCGTCGAAAAGCCCATAGCTGACACGGTCAAAGATGCTGAGCTGATGATCCTACGACCAACGGAAAGATCGGATCTCGACGAAGGACAGTCGTATGGGTATAACACAATGTCGTTAGTGAAGAGTAAGCGGGAACTGACCGACCCGGTTGAACAGCTGGTAGAGCGCGTGGCGCGGCTGGAACGAATAATTGAAGAAATTGAAGTTTACGAAAATGAAGCCCGGCTCAATGCCTTACTGTAAGCATTCAGCGCGGCTACCCGTTATGCTCGTCGCAGAGCGCACGGCTGATGGGCCCGCGCACCTTGTTCAAGGCTTCCACTGCTTCGAATGCGGGCTGGATATAGCCGAAAAAGGAGAAGAAGAATGAGGTTTGAAAAATGATCTACATAGTTTTAATCTCACTTGTACCAAGCGCTCTTTGCTTGATTACCGGCCTCCGTCTTGCGATCACTGGTGCTTCACTGATCGGTGCATGCTTCACATTAGGGTTATCGAGTCCGCTACTTACATATTCAGTGGCAAACTATGACGGTTAATTCTCGGCGAAGTTTGGCGAGCGTTCAAGCAGCCGCGGCAGAGACTGAGGTTTAGATGGCAGCAGTAGATCGTTCGAGAGTGGTTGGACTCACCTACCAGGACACTAAGGGTAAAGACGGCGTTCTGCTGAACGCGCCTGAAATCAAAGTGAAACTTCTGGATAATGGGGAGCTCACCGGCATCATATTCAAGGATAAGAAAAACGGTGAAGAGACCTGTTTGAGCGGATTAAACATCACAGGAGTCATCTATCAAGATGAAGACTCCTCTCGTGAAAACATTTTGACCGCGCGGAAGGTGCTGGGCATTATTTACCAAGAGGGAAGTTCGGCCGATCGGACAATCTTAAGCCGATCTAAACTGCTGGGCATTACGTACCAACAGGCCGGCAGCACCGAAGTGAAGCTGCTCGGTGGACCACAGCTCAACGCAAGAATCCTTAACGGCTCGAGAATAACGGGCGTGGTTTATAGAGAAGACAAGGGAGTCACTGCAACGTCCTTGCGCGAAGCGGTGTTGACAGGAGTGCTATACAGAGAGCGAGCCTCCAGCGAGGAAGGCATCTTGACTAGTCTGAGGATCATCGGCATCATCTATCGAGATATCGAGCCCCCGAGTCGCGCGGCACGCCGCGCGACTGAGGTGGAAGAGCCGTCAGGAAATGGATTTCGCAAAGCGGAGCGCATATTGTTGTACCTGTTGCCGATCATTGGCGTTCTTGGTCTTGTCGTGCCGATCGCATTGAAACAATTCAATATCACTCTGCTCAGCTCATACATCGCTATTGCGTTAATTGTCGTGCCTGTGGTGTACCTACTCTACCTTCGGTATCACAGCACTGAGAGGTCGACTACAGATAGTTCGTGAAGGTGTTACCATGAAGGTCTTAAGCGGCGTGAAAATTACAGGCATCATCTATCAGGAAGAAGGGACTGATGAAAAAAAACTCCAGAGCGGGCTGAACATTGACGTCAAACTCCTGACTAATTCGAAAGTGGTTGGTGTCCTGTACCACGACGACAGCGCCGATGAGAGCATTCTGAGCGACTTACAGCTCGACGGCCTCACCTATTGGACGACGACCGAGGATGACGAACGAATCCTCGAAGCATCGAAAATCGTGGCAATACTCTACGGAGACCCCGTCTCTCTCGGCAAAAAATCGCTTTGTGACCAGCGGATCAAAGGTCTGATTTATCAAGACGAGACTTCCGGCGAAACAACGCTCCTCGCAGACTTCAATCATACGGCGCATATCCTGCCGTGGCAACAGGTAACCGGCATACTTTGTCGAGAAGAAAACTCTCTTAAGAAGAAAATCTTCGAAAGCGCAACCCTTAGCGGCTTCTTATATCAAGACGAGGGCCGTGAAGACGTAAATCTTGTAAGTGGGGTGAGAATATGCGGCGTTCTTTGCGAGCAGGCTTGACGATGAAGACTCTTGGAGGGATGTGCAGCGATTGTGACGGCGCAAGCTCTGACCCGCTCAAAAGCACCGTGCCCCGTTGCAGACGCGAAATGACGTACACGCAGGAGGTAGCATCGTGAAAATTGCCGTTTTTGTCAATACGCCAGCTCAGGTGCATTTCTACAAGAACATCGTGGCCGCGCTTGAGGTTGACGGCAATCAGGTCTTCGTACTCGCTCGTGATTACGGAGAGACCATAGACCTGCTAAACGAGCTCGACATTCCTTTTTTCCTTTTCTCGAGTCCGCCCGACGTGAAGTGTGGACATAACACGTCACTTCCGCACGATGTGGTCAATGCCTTTCGACACCTCAAGGGGAAGAAGATTGACTTGACCACGGGCTGGGGTACCTATTCGACCTTCACGGCGCGTTTGCTCAAGGTTCCCGATATCACGTTTAATGACGGCGAGTGCACGATCGACGCTGCGCGTTACGCGATGTTCAAACTCACGTATCAGTTTACTGATGTTTTTGTAACGCCGTCATCATTCAAACAGGAGCTAGGCTCAAAACACCTGAAAGTACAGAGTTACAAGGAGCTCGCGTACCTACACCCCAACTATTACACGCCTGATCCTTCCGTTTTTGATCTCTTGGGCATCTCAAGGAGTCAAGACTACAGTGTGCTGCGGTTTAACGCGTTTGACTGCTCGCACGACCTCGGCGCGAGACTGACCGACGCCGAAAAGATCGCGCTCGTGAGAGAGCTCAGCGCCTACGGAGAGGTGTTCATTTCGTCAGAAACCGACGTTCCAAAGCAAATTAAAGAACACGTTCTCAACGTGCCGAACAGGCGAATACACGACGTGCTATACTATGCGTCGTTGTTCATCACCGATACGCACACTATGGCGACCGAAGCCGCACTTCTGGGAACGCCGACAATCCGGAGCAATGCTTTTGTAGGTGACTGTGACACGGGCGTCTTTATCGAGCTTGAGCGCGAGTTTCGGCTGCTCTTAAACCTAAAGACCGCAGCCGAAGTCGCGGCTAAGGCGGTGCAGCTCATTCAGGACCCCCATACAAAGGAAAACTGGCAAAAGAAACGCGATAGATTGCTAGAAAGAAAGCTCGATATGGTGGCGCTGATGGTGTCGCTCATTGAAGGTTATCCCCCTAGTGTCGCCCGTTTGAACGCCGCCTCTGCTTATCGGGGGATCCCTTTGCTTGAATAACATGTGTAATAGGTTGTGATACGATGCTCTTGGAAATACTAAACGGCATACCGTCTGATGCTAAAGCAGAACTCCTGATAATCGGTCTGTTTCTCCTTTGCATCGGGGCAGCCGTGTATATGTGGCGGGCAGGCAGTGAGTGACAGAGCGCGATATCAGCCCTCTATCCGGTGTCGTCGGGTACCCCCATGTTTGTCGGAGCAGACGTCACCACTCGCGATGACGAGCGAGACTCCCATTCTTTCGTCTCCAGTTGTTCCGACATTCAACGAAGTGCCGGTGACCGCCAAGAAATAGCCAACCTAGTCTAACTGGATCACCCGAATTATCTCTATGAAGATTGGGGTGGATTCGGCCTCAACTGACGGCGCGACTGACGCCGTAACGACATATTAAATGCAAGCGGACGAGGAAACCCTCCCGTTCGATTCGCGATTGAGGGGGCGCGTGCGGAAAAGTCGGGCCCTATTAACCTCGCTAAGAAGCGCGGTTGGTGCCGCAGCTCAGCTCGTGATGGTGCGTGAGTGTTTGTATCTCATGTAAACGAGGACGATAATAGAAACAACCACCATCAGGACAAAAAGAGCAGTCAAGACTTCAGATGGAAGCGCGAGGAAATTCAAGGGTGAGAAATCGGTTTGCTTACTCACTGCCGGAACCAGCAGACCCAAAATGCCAACAATGAGCAGCATGTAGAGAATGACCGTCTCGATCACCGAGATGGCGTTCTGCGAGCTGTTTGCAAGTCTTGCAAGAACGGCGTCTTTCTCTTGGTAGATGAGTCCCAAAATGGCCATATCGCCTACGAGTGTTTCGCTGCTGGAGTTCTGCTGCTGAAATAGCAGGCCAGTGATGTTCGATCCGGTCAGGTGCTTGATACTCTCTCCCTCTGGTCCTTCATATATGATGCCCGCAATGGACGCTCCGTTAAGAATCTTCATGTCGACTCTTGCTCCAGTCGTGAGCTGCTCCTCACCCGTGCTCTTGTCGCGACAGATGATTCCAACAATCTGCGACCCGTTCAGGAGCCCTTGTTGAGGCGAACGCGGAATCACTCGCGCGGCATCGACGTTTGCTGATTCGCGCGCTGCGTCGCGGTGAGCTTGCTCCTTGTTCTGAAATATCACGCCTTTTATTTTCGCACTTCTGAGGATTCGGTCATCGACACTGGTCTCGTGTCGCCACACGATCCCCGTAACCCGCGATCCGCTGACGAGCTTGTCCTCTATTGAGTTCTCTTCGCAGTAAGTGAAACCGCTGATCGGTACTCCGTCGAACAACTTGACGCCAATCGCAAGCCCGCCTAAGAGCTGTGTATCCGTCGAACCCTTGTGTTGGTAGAGGACTCCGGTGATTACAGACGAATCTTCTGGAAGTTTCATTGGTTCAGGGCCTCATTACGATAAAGAAAACCTACAAGCTGTCCCCCGGCTGCCGTCGAAAGATCGCTCACGTCGCTCAAAAGCTTGACATCAGGCCCACCTTGCTGCTGATAAAGGAGGCCCTTGACCGCTTGTCCGCTGACTAGACGCAGAGCGCCCATCTGGCTTTCTTGGTGAAGCACGCCGGTCAATAGTGCCCCGGCTGCCGTCGAAAGATCGCTCACGTCGCTCAAAAGCTTGACATCAGGCCCACCTTGCTGCTGATAAAGGAGGCCCTTGACCGCTTGTCCGCTGACGAGTTTCAGCGCCGTATGCGCTACGCGCAAGAGCTTGAGCCCGGGCACGCTCGTCTCCTCATACAGCACGCCGACGATCTTTGACCCCGCCAACAGTTGCACGTCGGCTGCCGTTTGATCTCGATAGAGCACGCCGGTAGCCGTCGTGTCGCGCAGGATATTCACGTCGAATTTTGAAGCGCTTACGAGCTTGACGTCGTCTGATTCTTTTTTAAGATAGGTGATACCCGTAATCTGTGATCCGCCTAGTAACTCAAGTTCAGCGTTTTCGCGCTCCTCATAAAGTACGCCTACGACCTTCGTCGAACTTCGCCATCTCATGCGATTAGACCATTTTGCGTCGCTGCTGCAATCAAAGCTCTCTTATTATTTATTCCTAGCTAAAAAGTGCGCTTTTTGCGAAATCCATCCCTCAGTCCCTACCATACCAAAAATGAGCACGCTCAGAAGTCCCCAGCTAAGCGCCATCGTGGCCCACCCGACGCTTCCTAGCGACACCATAAAAACAATGTTGAACGCGATGAACATGGTAAAGCCAACAGCATTGATGAAGACGATGCGTTGTTCAATTCGCCCGTTGAAAGCAGTTTCAAAGCATAAGCTGAGGTCTAGAACTTGGATTCATCGCAGCGCGTTGAATTTGCTGGAGATTTGTGCTGGACTTTCGGACAGAATCTCACACAAAGTATCCATGCGCGTCTGCGTGTCTCGGAGCCGGGTCGGCGGTTCAATTAGTTGGCTCGGCTGGTCAGTTTTGGGCGTCAAGAGCTTAGGCGCCCATCACTATCCGAGAAGCGAGTTGTTTACCTATCTCATAGTATTGGACCAGCTCGTTTTCTGAAGGCACGTAATACACTTCTAAGTCCTGGACCACTTCAAATCCGCACGCAGCGACGGCGTCAGCAAGCTTCTTGGAAGCGCCGCCTCGCCACCCCATAGAGCCGAAGGTAATTGCGAGCTTTTTTTCTCCCGTTTTGTCAAACCTGAGCCCTTTAAGATAGTAGACCAGGTCCCCAATGCTCGGGAAGGGTTCGTTGTGCATCGTCGGAACGCCAAATAGGACGAGTTTACTATCCAGGATATCCGTTACAATCTCGCTTCTCTCGTCAGCGTGCAGGAAATACATCGCGACGTCGACGCCGCCGGCGATTAGCCCCTCGGCGAGGGCGTGGGCCACCTTTTGTGTGGAGTAATGCATCGTGTCGTAAACGATCGTGGCCTTGCTCTTTGACGTTCCAGTTGCCCAGGCCGCATAAGCTTTGATAATCTTGTTTGGGTCGGTCCAGATTTGCCCGTGAGCAGGGGCTATCATCCGTATTTTTTCGAGTAACCCGAGAGTAGCGACTTCGTCGAGTTTTTTGAGCACAAGCTGGGACAGCGGCGTGATGAGATTGGCGTAAAACTTTTGTGCGGCTCGCATAAGCACGTATTCTGGGACGTCGGAGTCGTATCGTCGCGCCAAGCAGAGGTGCTGGCCAAAAGCGTCGTTTGAAAATAGTATGCCGTCCTCGTTCAGAAAGGTGAACATGCTGTCCGGCCAATGCAGCAGCGGCGCCTCGAGGAAGGTACACGTTTTCGCGCCGAGCGCAATCTCACTGCCGGTCTTGACGGTCGTGAACTCGATCTGGTCGAGTGCCGGGTAAAGCCTTTTCAGTCCATTAGCGGCAGTTTGGGTGCAGTAAATGGGCGCGGTGGGAAACTTGCGGTGAATCTCGGTCAACGCCCCGCTATGATCGAGCTCGATATGGTTCTGAATGACCACGTCGAGCGAGAGTGGTCGCCCCTCCTTTTCGCACGCATCTCGAATCCGTGCCCACATCTGCGCTGATGTGCCTGGGTACGTGTTGTCTATAAGAGCCGTGCGATCCTCACCGAAGACGAGATACGCGTTGTACGTCGTGCCGTGCAGCGTATAGCCGTGATATGCTCGTATGTCCCAGTCCAATACGCCTACCCAGT
This sequence comes from Methanobacteriota archaeon, assembly GCA_963720465.1. GTDB lineage: Archaea > Halobacteriota > Bog-38 > Methanoflorentales > Methanoflorentaceae > Methanoflorens. The sequence continues at coordinate 1,074,681 of OY970393.1, read as the reverse complement.
AGACGTTATCTGCAATTTGAACAGCATCAGCTTTCATGTTGTTACCTGCTACAATCAATATGAAATGCTCCGTTATTAGTGCTTCGCTGCGCATTTGCGAATCAATGCGAGGAAGTCGGGCGCAAAAGCATGTTTTTTTATATTGCGAGCCAATACTGTTGACAGCATACCTGTGATGTCTGAGATATTTACAGCGCGATAGCAAGCGAATAGACGTCCTTTTATCGATTTGAGGTGCTGGGCATGGTGTCCACCATAATCGTCGGCGGGTTCTTTGGAGACGAAGGAAAAGGTAAGATCGTCGCGCACGTCGCGTTTGCTGACAAGCCCGCGATTATTGCCCGCGGCGGAGTTGGCCCCAATGCAGGGCACACAATCGAGGTAGGTGGACGAAAGTTCGGCGTGCGCATGATACCCTCCGGCTTCGTTTATCCGGACGCGCGACTGCTCATCGGCGCAGGCGTGCTGGTTGATCCACGCGTGCTCCTTAGCGAAGCGGGAGCGCTCAAGGTGACAGATCGAGTTGGTGTGGATTATCGCTGCGCGATAATCGAAACAAAACACATCGAAACAGATAAGCAGGATCCGTACCTTTCACAAACGATTGGGTCAACCGGAACTGGCTGTGGCCCGGCCGCAGCTGATCGAGCAAAAAGGACAACGGCACAAGCACGAGAGATAGCTGAACTCTCGCCTTTTTTGACGGATGCTGCGGCTGAAGTAAACGAGGCGCTTGAGGCGGCGAAAAATGTGATTTTAGAGGGTTCGCAGGGATTTGGAATCTCTCTTTTCTACGGGACGTTTCCCTATGTAACATCAAAAGATACGACAGCCTCTCAAATTGCTGCCGATGTCGGCGTCGGACCGACGCGTATAACCGAGACAATCGTGGTCTTCAAGACATTTCCGACACGCGTCGGAGCGGGGCCCTTTGAAACACAAATGAGCGAGGACGAGGCAAAAAAGTTAGACATTGAGGAATTTGGTACCGTTACCGGCCGGCAACGGCGCATCGGCTGGTGGGACCCCACCATGGCGAAATACTCTGCTATGATAAACGGCGCTACGCAGGTGGCGATAACCGGGCTGGACAAGCTTGATCCATCCGTTAAGGGAGCGAACCAGTACGATGAGTTGTCCACAAAAGTGAAGACGTTCCTGCACGAAGCTGAAACGGCAGTGGGCGTTCCGTTTACACTGCTTTCGACTGGGCCAGAGCTAAAAGAAATAGTTGATTTAAGAGAGGAGAAACTCGAACGCGCATGATTATGGGCGGCGCCCGAATAAGCGATTGACATGAAACGGGAGTTACTGAAAATATTGTGCTGTCCTGTCTGCAAAGGCCCGCTCGTCCTCGAGGTCGAGAGCGAAGAGGTGGGAGAGATTATTAAAGGCACGCTCTATTGTAAGGCTTGCAGTGTGTACTATCCAATAGACGAGCGAATCCCCAACTTGCTTCCGCCTGAGATGAGGTAGATTATGCAGAGCGTGTACCTAAACCGGAAGGGGCAGCAATCTATCGAAATCGAGGAACCCCTAATTCGGCTTCCGCTCAGGCCAGGCGGCAAGGCGACTCTCGATATCGATGTGGTCAATTACGAAGCTCCGACCCATATTTACCTCTCATCGCGTGGCGCGATCAAAGACAAAGTAACTTTCAACCGCAATAACCCGTACGTTGATGGCGAAGAACTGCTTACCATCACCGTCGCAAATCCCCCTGGTCAGCAGGAGCTTTATGAGGGCCAGGTAAGCATCTCAACAGGGTACGGTTCACGGGAGGAGAGCTTCATTCTGCAAATCGGACAACTCGAAAACGAGCCGCCACCTGATGCTATTGAGGTCGATGAGGCCCTCTCGCGCATGGATTATCGGAGCAACGCGCGACCTGCTAGGGTTTTGCGACCTTCAATGCAGCTTCAGTTGCCGCATCTTCGCGTAGACGCAATGAGAATCAGAAGAATGAGGAATCTTCCCTACATTCTCCTTGCGATTGGCGTGATCATTGCGCTGATATTGTTAGCCGCAGGCGGCATCAGCTACGGCGTGGCGATCCTTGGCTTTATCGTCGTGGTTGTTTTGGCGTATTACACGTGGAGATTATTAGACTGAAAGGCGCAAACGGAGGCCACATTACGCTGCGCCCCCAATGGGCGCGCTGTTATTATGTTATTTGCTGTGTCGGGAAGAGAATTCTGAAATCAGGCTGCGCCTTAGTCTAGAGTATAAATAGCTTTTTGGCAGCGTATTATAACGATAACATCATTAATGGCATTGTGGAGGACTAGAAGGATGCGATATGTTGTCGTCACTGGCGGGGTCATGAGTGGCCTCGGTAAGGGCATCACGGCCGCCTCAGCTGGCAGACTTCTGATCAACCGCGGACACAACGTAACGGCGATCAAGATTGACCCATACATAAATATCGACGCCGGAACTATGAATCCCTTCCAACACGGAGAGGTATTCGTCCTCAAAGACGGAGCTGAAGTTGATCTCGATCTGGGAAACTACGAACGGTTCCTCGACGTTGAACTCACAGGTGATCACAATATTACCACAGGTAAGATCTATAAGTCGGTCATCGAAAAAGAGCGGCGAGGGGACTATTTGGGAAAGACCGTTCAGATTATTCCTCACATAACTGATGAAATAAAGAACAGCATCAGGACCGTGGCCGACCAGGCCAAGGCTGATGTATGCGTCGTGGAGGTGGGTGGTACCGTCGGCGACATCGAGAGCATGCCATTCTTGGAAGCCGTGCGACAAATGCACGGCGAAGAAGATTACTTCGTCCTGCTCCACGTAACGCTCGTGCCGGAGGATATGACCGGCGATCACAAAACGAAGCCGACCCAGCACTCGGTAAAGAGCCTAAGAGAGCTTGGACTCAGTCCTGACGTGATAGTTGGCCGAGGTAAAACACCGCTGGGCAAAGACGCTCGCGCCAAGATCTCGCTCTTCTGCGATGTGCCACTAAACGCGGTAATCAGTGCGTATGACGTGCCTGACATCTACCAGGTGCCTTCGCTGCTTGAGCTTGAGGGCTTAGGCGACTACCTCGTGGAGAAACTCGCCCTTGAAAGGAAAGCTGCTAGCCCCTGGGATGTGATGAAAAACCCGCCTATTTCGCGATCAATTGCCATCGTCGGCAAATATATGTTTGAAGATGCGTACTTCAGCATCAAAGAGGCCATCAAGCACGCTGCAAGCGCTCTCGGAGGAGGCATTGACGTCAAGCTCGTTGATGCAGAAGACCCGCACGCGCTGGAGACGCTGACGGCGGTGCATGGTATTTTGGTCGCACACGGGTTTGGCCCTCGAGGAAGTGAGGGGAAGATCGATGCTATTCGTTTCGCGCGCGAGAATGACATCCCCTTCTTAGGAATCTGTTTTGGCTTCCAATTGGCCATCGTCGAGTTTTGTCGTAACGTTTTGGGGCTCGACGCAACGAGCGCTGAGCTGGATCCCACCGGCGTCCACGTCATCGATGTACTGCCCGAACAACTTGACGTCGATCACATGGGGGGCGCCATGCGACTGGGCAACTACGAAATCGTTCTCTCGCCTGGGACGCGCGCGCATGCGATGTACAAACGTGCGCTCGTGACCGAGCGGCACAGACATCGGTTCGAAGTGAATCCAGAGTACATCGAGCGCATTGAGCAAAACGGAATGGTGTTTTCAGGGAAAGCTCGAGACGGCGTCCGAATGGAGATTGCAGAGATTCCGACGAAGAGATTCTTCTTGGGGACGCAGTTCCACCCGGAGTTTAAGTCACGGCCGGGCAGGCCGTCACCGCCGTTTCTTGAATTTGTGCGATCAGTACTCCGCATGAACACGAGCACATGATCACACATGACAGCGCAGCTGAACGTTGAACAGAAGAAACGATTGGGCTTATGGTAAATAGTCAGGAATTTATTGAGGGAGCAATCGCAGAGATCAAGAGAGACGTGGGGAATCATCGAGCGATCATCGCTCTCTCTGGCGGCGTCGATAGTTCAGTTTGCGCAGCGCTTGCGTACCAGGCGCTGGGGGCTAACCTGTATCCTGTGTACGTGGACACAGGACTGATGCGCAAGGGTGAAACTGAAAACATCAAGAGGGCTTTTCGTCACATGCCGTTGACGATAATCGATGCAAAGGCACGATTTATTAATGCGCTCGGCGGAGTTGCGGATCCCGAAGAGAAGCGAAAAATAACAGGCGAGATATTTATCCGCATATTCGAGGAAGTGGCGAGGCGGAACCAAGTAGATTACTTGGTACAAGGTACGATCTATCCAGACATTATCGAATCTGAGGGGCAGATCAAGTCGCACCACAACGTCGGCGGCCTCCCTTCGGAGATTGCGTTCAACGGGGTCGTTGAGCCCCTTAGGTACCTGTACAAGGACGAAGTCCGCGAAATCGCGCGGGCCCTTGAGTTGCCACCTGAGCTCAGTGAGCGCATGCCGTTTCCGGGACCTGGGCTCGCGGTGCGCATTATCGGCGAGGTGACCGAGGAAAAAGTCCACGTTATCCGCGAGGCGAACGCAATTGTCGAGCAAGAGGTCTTGAGGTACAAACCGTGGCAGACTTTCGCGGCGCTTTTAGAGAAAGGAACCGGTGTAAAGGGCGACGTGCGTTTGCACGGCTGGATAATCGCAGTGCGTGCTGTGCAGTCGCGAGACGGCATGACTGCCGACGTGCTTGAAATGTCTTATGACGTACTTCGTAGAATTGCTTCGCGTATCACGAGCGAAATCCCGGACGTCGCGCGCGTGGTCTACGACATTACGCCGAAGCCGCCTGCCACCATCGAATTTGAATAGATGCGCGACGTCGCGTGCGGAAGAATGGTCTCTCTAAAGTGCACGAGGCAAGGACTTACGCGGAACTATAGGACGTGAAAGAAATGCGCGTACCCGAAAAAGAAAAGGTAGTAGCCCAAGAATCGCAGCACTATATGCCGGTGTTCTCGCGTCAACCGCTAGTGATTGAACGCGGCACAGGCGCGATCGTTACAGATACCGACGGTAATGACTATATAGACTGCGTCGCAGGAATCGCCGTCAATAGTATCGGACACTGCCATCCGCGCTTGGTCAGCGCCATGAAGGTGCAAGCAGAGAAGCTCATCCACACCTCAAATTTATACTATACCGAACTCCAAGCGCGCTTAGCCGAGCGCATGGCAAAGCTGACGGGGATGGAGCGCCTCTACCTTACGAACTCCGGAGCTGAATCAAACGAAGCCGCGATGAAGCTCGTGAGGAAGGTAACCGGTAAGAAAGGCTTCATTTCGACTAAAAACGCATTCCACGGACGCACTATGGGCTCACTCAGCGTAACGTGGAAAGAGGCAATCCGAAAACCGTTTGAGCCCCTTATTGATGGGGTCACCTTTGTCGATTATGGAGACGTGAACGCAATCGCCCGAGCGGTCACGGCGGATACCGCTGCTGTCATCGTGGAACCGATTCAAGGAGAAGGTGGGGTTATCGTGCCTCCAGACGAATACCTCGCAGGGGTCCGCGAGCTCTGCACAGACCGGGGTATACTAATGATCGCGGACGAGGTGCAAACCGGCTTCGGGAGGACAGGAAAATGGTTCGCGTGCGAGCATGCTGGCGTCGTTCCGGACGTGATGACCTTGGCTAAGGGTATGGGTGGCGGTTTTCCCGTTGGCGCTATGATGTCACGTGAGCCATACAAGTTCGCTCCAGGCGATCACGGGGGGACGCAGAGTGGTAATCCACTTGCGTGCGCTGCGGCTCTGGCTACGATCGACGTGATCGAAAGCGAATCTCTCGTCGAGCAGTCACGATATAAGGGCGAGTTGCTCAAAAAACTGCTAGGTGAGCTCGAATCGACCTATACTGTTGATATACGAGGTAAAGGACTTATGGTCGCCTATGAGTCGTCGCTTCCGGTACCTCCTATCGTCGACTATGCCCGAGTGAACGGCGTACTGCTGAATAACACATCAGAAAAAGTGTTAAGGTTCGTGCCCCCTCTGGTGATCACAAAAGAGCAAATTACAACGGCTATTGCAGTGGTTGAACGTGCCATCAACGTATATTCCAGGTAAGTCTGCCGAAGACGTAGCGCAAGCTTATGGCATCAGTCCTGATCAGGTGATCAAACTCGGATCAAACGAAAACGCCTTGGGACCGAGCCCACAAGCAGTTGAAGCGATTAAACATCACATCGACGAAATAAGCGTCTATCCCCCTCCTGGGTACGTCGAGCTCAAGGACGCCATCGCGCGCTACACCGGAGTTTCAGCGGAGCGCGTCATTGTCGGCAACGGATCAGACGATCTCCTCAACACCTTGGTGCGCTACATCGTAGTGCCCGGTGATCAGGCGATTATTCCTATCCCCACTTACTCGTACTACGAAATAATCGTGGAGGCGGGACACGGCGCGTGCGTCTACGTCCAGCGTTCGGACGATTTTTCAATCGACGTCGAGGGTGTAATCGAGGCAATCACCAACAGAACCAAGCTAATCTTCATCTGCGCTCCCAATAATCCGACAGGAAACGCAATCAAGAAAGAAGCGCTGAGGCGCTTGCTACGATCGACAGAAGCGCTAGTCGTGCTGGACGAAGCCTACGCTGAATTTGCATCGCAAAGCCACATTGAGCTCGTACATCACTTTGATAACCTGATGGTCTCTAGAACCTTTTCAAAAGCTTTTGGATTGGCCGGGCTGCGCCTCGGCTATGCGGTGGTTGCAGAGGGGCTAGCACGTTTGTACGAGAGACGCATGCTTCCCTTTCCCGTGAATCAATTGGCTGTCAAGGGGGGTATTGCAGCACTTTCAGATCGCGATTTTCTGGAAAAGACCGTGTCGATGGTAGCGCATGGACGGAAGTACCTACACGACAAGCTCCCCTTCAAGACGTACTCTACGGAAGCAAACTTTGTCTTCGTTGACACCGCGCCACACACTTCGCGCGAAGTATCGGAATACCTGCTAAGTAAAGGCATAATCGTTCGAAGCTGCGAGACGTTTCGTGGATGCTCCAATACCCACATTCGAATTACCGTCGGCCAGCCGTGGCAAAATGCAATGCTTCTCGGTGCCATCAACGAATTTGTGTCCACAACCTGACTTCTTTGTTGACCTATGAAAATTGCTCTCACAGGAACTCCCGGCACCGGCAAAACCACAATTGGCAAGATTCTCCGCGACCGCTATGGCCTCAAGGTGGTGGACTTAAACGAAGTGATTCGCGTTCACCAGTACTACGCAGAGTGGGACGAAAACCGTGACTGTCTAGTAGTTGATCTCAAGGCACTGAGAGCGCACCCGTTTTCAGAAGATCTCGTGCTTGAGGGGCACCTCTCCCATAACCTCTCGGTCGACCGTGTTATCGTCCTCCGGACCAATCCGGTCGCGCTTCGCAGGCGCCTCCAGAAGAAGGCTTTTTCAGACAAAAAGATACAGGAAAACGTAGAAGCGGAAATCCTTGATGTCATCCTGGTTGAGGCCGTCGCACGGCACGGTAACAATGTGTACGAAGTAGATTCGACAGGTACGCTGAGTGAATCAGCGCAAGTCGTCTGGGAAATCATACAAGGACACTGGCTCCAGCGATTCGCCGCTGGTCAATGTGACTGGACTGCCTATTTGAATGACGCTTGACACATACCGCGGAAGAATGGGGCGGATTTTAAATCCGATCGCGCTAGCGCTTTACAAGCGCGGCGTAAGTGCAAACCAGCTGAGCGCTCTATCCCTCGTTTCTGCAGTCGTCGCCGGCGTCGCGTTCTACGCGCAACTGCTTCCAGTGGCGATATTGGCACTTGCCTGCAATGCACTCTTTGACGCATTAGATGGGTGTCTAGCGCGAAGTTCTAGCAGCGAATCGTTGCAAGGTGACCTAATCGACCACGTCGTTGACCGCTATGCCGATATTTTCATATTCGGCGGTATTACGCTCGGTGGGTACGTCGCTTGGCAGATTGGGCTGCTCGCGATTGTAGGCGTTCTCATGACGAGTTACCTTGGAACCCAAGCCCAAGCACTTGGCGTCGGCCGGAATTATCGGGGCTTGCTCGGGAGAGCAGACAGGCTCGTCCTCATCTTCTTTGTCGCTTTGCTCAGCCTCATATTCCCGGAAAACATCATCTGGTTCCCGTTGCTCGGCTGGATGATGGTTTTTGTGGCCTTGGCGAGCAATTTCACAGCGCTGCAACGATTCTATCTCGTTTATCATCAGTTTTAGAGGAAAAACGCGTAGTAAGCGCTGGGGTGTCGTAGAATTAGAAAATACTCAATCGCACACCCACACGCGCCACCGCAATGGCCTTCTAGCACGCGCTAAAGACGAACGATTCAAAGACGGAGAATGCTGCTCGCTTATGCGAACATTGACCCCAGCTGCTGCGTCTCGACGTTAGGCATGCCCACCACTTTACGCACGGCATCGTCAAAATCGGCAGCTGTCACTGACTCGCGCTCCGCGCGAATGGCAAACATGCCGGCTTCCATCGCAATTGCTTTTATGTCAGCGCCACTTGCGCCTTCAGTGAGCTTCGCAATCTTCTTGGCGTCAATCTCGTGAGCCAAGTTCATGCCGGACGTGTGGATCTTGACGATCTCAACGCGGGCTTCGTACGTTGGGAGTGGTATGTCGATGAGGCGATCAAAGCGCCCAGGCCGAAGCAACGCAGGGTCGAGTATGTCGCTCCTATTTGTCGCACCGATGATCTTCACGTCGCCACGATTTTCAAATCCGTCCATCTCGGCGAGGAGCTGCATGAGCGTCCGTTGGACTTCACGATCTCCCGAAGTTGCGCTGTCTAAGCGCTTCGCTCCTATCGCATCGAGTTCGTCGATGAAAATAATGCTGGGCGCCTTATCCCGGGCCATTTCAAATAGCTCTCGAACGAGTCGAGCGCCTTCGCCGATGTACTTTTGAACGAGCTCACTGCCTACGATTCGAATGAAAACCGATTCGGTTTCTTTTGCTACTGCCTTCGCAAGAAGGGTTTTTCCTGTTCCCGGAGGGCCGTAGAGAAGCACCCCTTTAGGCGGTTCTATGCCTACCCGCTTAAATAGCTCAGGTTTCAATAGTGGGAGCTCTACCGTTTCGCGCAGCTCTTGAATCTGACCGTCAAGACCTCCGATGTCATCGTAGCTCACGGTTGGAGTCTCGATGATTTCCATTCCGTACACTGTGGGATCCTTCGAAGGCGGCAAAGCGCCTACGATAGCCAGAGATTGTTGGTTCAGCGCCACTCGGGCGCCCGCGATGAGTTCCTGTTCGATGAACTGCGAGGCGTTGACCACGAACTTTGGACCCGTTGAGCTCTTGATGACGACTCGATTGTCGTCAAGCACGTCAAGCACGGTCCCCACGAGTAACGGTGGTCCCTTGAGTCGTTCAAGCTCACTTCTGAGTTTTCGGACTTCGCGCTCGTAACGCACCTTCTGGTTCTCGGCGGATCTCTTCTCGTTTTCGACCTTGCGATTGGCATCGCGGAGCTTGAGATTGCGCTCTTCCAATTGACGAACGCGATCCAAGAGGTATTCAGAAAAATCATTCCCCTTCTTTTCGCTTTCGTCAAACGAGTCTTCCACTGTCGTCTCCTCCACATGGTATTTAACAATGCATGCTATATATCCTTTTTTCGAGGAAAGCTATGCACTGCGAATTATGCGGGAAAGAAATCCTAGGAAAGCCTAAACGCGTTATGATCGAGGGAGCACAGCTCGAGACGTGCGCCGCTTGCGGAGGTCTTGGCACAGAAATCCGCCGCCCCGAAACGCTGCGCGGACCCACGAACAAAGTCGCCGCACACTCCCGCACCCGGTACCGGGATATTTATCGCCAAATGGAGGGTGAACTGGATCCCGATTTCGATCATATCGTGAAGTACGCCCGTCAAAAAAGTAGACTAACCCAGGAGCAATTGGCGGCCAAAATAATGGAAAAGGCGCTCATCATAAAGAAAATTGAGCGAAAGGAATTAACCCCTGACGATAAGCTCCGAAAGAAACTCGAAAAGGCGCTGAATGTAAGCCTCCTCATCGACATCGGCAGTGAAAAAGCGCAAAAAGGCAAGCCGTCCGAGAACTTGACCTTCGGAGATGTGGCCATCGTCAAGCGGCGGCACTGAAGGCGCTGCCTTTTTTGCAGACAGCTATTTGCCGAGGGGCTGGCGGTGGCTATTATTAAGGTGACTAGAAGTGTGCAGGGTGCTGCTCACGCTATCAGGACCGGTAGGGTAGTAGCCTACCCGACCGAGACTGTCTACGGAGTTGGCGCGCTCGCGCTGCAAGAATCAACCGTGCGGAAAGTGATCGCGCTCAAACGGATGGCTTCAAAGCCTATCTCGCTTGCAGTTTCTCGCTTTGACATGATAGAGGCTGTTGCGCATATCGACGACGCCCCCCTCCTTCAGACATTATTGCCAGGGCCAGTAACCGTGCTGTTGCGAAAGAAGGACGTCGTTCCTGACGTTCTTACGGCCGGTGCGAACCTCGTTGGCATTCGGTTTCCGTCGCACATTGTTACTCGCGCACTGATTGACTGTGTAGGGGCCCCCATCACCTCCACTAGCGCTAACGTTGCCGGCGCGCCTCCAGCAATGTGCGCAGAGAATGTAAAGATCGGCGTCGATTGCGTGCTTCAAGGGGGCACGGCAACATTGGGTCCTTCGACCGTCGTGGATCTGGTTAATTATGTGGTGGTACGCCGAGGTGCGGGCCTCGACACCGTGTATGAAAGAACTGGGATCCCACCATGGAGCGGGGAGTAAACCTGACCGAGTGTAAAAAGTTCTACCTTTTTGCCAACAGCATCCAACGCGGCTTTATTTTTTGGCCCTCTCTGGAGAGCAATACTTTACGAAGAAGGCGATAAATGCGAGGTCCCGTCTACAGACACGTCAACGTCAGGAATGGGCCGCACGTGGCTTGTTTCGGTGGCAGCCTTGACTCGCGACTCGCATAAGCACTCTTAGATTGTCTCTATTTCACAGGGTCTGGTCTTGCATAGGCAGGACAACTAAGTACTAAGATCTGGGAAACTTAATAATGGTGCAATGACAACACGATCGCGAGATGATGTTGCAGGAACCAGTTAGAATAAGAGATTTTGTTATAGCCAAAAATAACTGGATTTACGCGGTTGTTTCATATGACAATGAGCCGTATATCTGGGGCTTCTTGCGCTACATTCCGGACAAAAATGGCGAAAGAGTGAGCCCGGACGGTACGCGGTTTCGCAAAGTGGGCTTCGAAGAAGCGCAGCAGCTGATGCATAAGTCTCGTCACTATCGAGACGGGCTCTGTGCCATTCCCTCCGAGGACATTGCGCAGCTGGAGCGCCCTCGGCAGTGCGTGGAACGCTGCGATGATGCCGACGTTTCGTCTATCGTGGATTTTTTTGAGAGCAATGGTATTAGTCGGCGCAATATGGGCGTCACAGGTTCTCGACTTCTTGGGCTTGCAACTGACTCGTCTGACATTGATTTCGTTCTTTACGGGAGGCCGAACTTTGAATGCGGGCGAGACGCTCTGCGCGACGCGGTACAATCTGGAATGTTGCCCGAGATTGATACTGGCATGTGGCGGCGGATATTCCAAAAGCGCACTCCGGAACTCACATTCGAAGAGTTCGTCCTGCACGAGAAAAGAAAATGGAACCGCGGGTCAATAGGGGCGACGTACTTCGATCTGCTATTCGTACGGGACTTCGATGAGATAGCCATTGAGCCTCGTGGAACAGACGATGGATTTGCTACTGTCCGCGCAACGGTAACCAACGCTACCTATGCGTTTGACAGCCCTGCCATTTACGAAATAGAGCACGAGGCCGTCAAAAAGGTCCTCTCATATACCCACACCTACGTGGGCCAAGCAAATGAAGGTGAAGTGATCGAAGCGCGAGGAATCTGCAATGAAGCCGGAATTACGCGCCTGATCGTCGGTACGTCCCGGGCGGCCCGGGGAGAATGGATCAAAAGCTGCACGTTGCTATCGCACAACAGGACACAACCAGGTTGAGATTTGTCTCAGAGTCGACGAGGCAAAATACGATGCTTTGTGTCGTATTCCAGTCCATTCAAATCGTACGTCGTTAGCTTATGGCGCTGAGCAATGGTGAGAAAAGCGCGCCCACGCCCAATTCGGCGAGGGGATTAGTGTGGATCCTCCGTATGTGACAAGTTGTGCACGCGTGAATCCGATGTGCGAAGGAGCTGACTCAGGCCGGTCGCGGCGGTGATGTAAGTGAAAGTGCGGATTGAATACGACAAAGGTACGCTGCTGATTCGCGGCGATGCGCGGGTCCCGAACTCCCACTGGGACGCGCGCTCTGGCGCGTATAGGGCACTGGCCTTGCACTATGCCGATATTACCGATTATCTCGAGAGCAGTCACATCGAATATGTAGATGAAGCGCTTGAGTTGCTCCCGGTCCCGCGGCTGCAGTTCCACGCCTCGTTGCGGGACTACCAAACAGACGCGTTGGACTCGTGGATCCAAGCGGGAAAGCGAGGCACGGTAGTCTTGCCGACTGGTGCTGGAAAAACCATTGTTGCCGTCGGAGCAATTGGCACGATGCAAACGCCTTCGCTAGTCATTGTACCTACGCTCGACCTAGTAGAACAGTGGCGCCGTGTGCTTGCGGCTGAATTTGCGATCGAAATAGGGACGTACGGGGGCGGCGAAAACGTGCTCAAATCGCTCACGGTATCGACGTACGACTCAGCATATTTGCGTGCCGCGGAGCTCGGCAATCGATTTGGGCTCGTTATATTCGACGAGGTCCACCACCTCCCCTCGCCAGGCTATCGCCACATCGCTGAAATGTTTGTGTCGAAAGCGCGGCTAGGACTTACGGCAACGTATGAACGCGAAGACGGACTGCACAGCGAGCTCCAACGTCTTATTGGCGGCAAAGTCTATGAGCTGACCGTGCAAGACCTTGCAGAGGAACACCTTTCTGGCTACGAAGTCGGGTATCTCTTTGTCGACTTGATGCCCGATGAGGCTGAGGAGTACACGCGGATGCACGGCGCATTCATCGATTACATCGCGCGCCGCAATATTCTGATGCGTACGCAATACGATTTCTCGCGGTTTATCATGAGGAGCGCGTGGGATCCAGAGGCGCGAAAGGCACTTTTGGCTCGAAATCGGGCGTTGGATATCGCCTTAAACTCACGGGCGAAGATGGAAGCGCTTAAAGGGCTCCTTCTTGACCATCCTAGTGATCAGACGATCATCTTCACACAACACAATAAGCTCGTCGATCGCATCGCGCGTACGTTCTTGATTCCCGCAATCACGCACACGACGTCTAAGGGCGAGCGTAGGGAGATCCTTGAGAACTTTCACGATGGCGTGTACCGTATGGTAGTCACGTCCAAAGTGCTTGACGAAGGCGTGGACGTTCCCGACGCCGCGCAAGCAATCATACTCAGCGGAACCGGCAGCTCTCGAGAATTCATTCAGCGCCTCGGGCGCGTGCTGCGAAAGCGAGAGGGAAAGCGCGCGAGACTCACTGAAATCGTGACACGTGATACGACCGAAACAAAAATAAGTCACCGTCGGAAGCGAAAATGGAGGGACGCAGAGCGTGCTACCTAGCAATCTCCTCATCGCCCGTTCTCGCTCTGGAAAGATAAAACCGGTGTACGCGCCGCTTGAAGAGCGTTACGTGGAGTTGGCATCGCGTTTGATCGAGACCTATGAAGCACACGTGGGCAAGCGCCAGGGCGAGCTAGTCAAGCACTGTCGGCAGTTCGAGGGCGACGGATTTGATTATCGACTGGTGAGGGGGTTACTCGCGTTGCTCAACCGGTCAGCAGTCTTCGAACCGCAAAGCCATATTGCTCCCCAAAAAGCGCGCCGCGAAGTCTTCACAGAGGCAAATCGTTATGCGCTTGTCGCCACGAACGAAATGAAAGAAGAGGTAATGGCACAGGCAGCATCACGACTCGGCATCTCACCATTGCAGCTCGAAGAGTCGCTCTGGAGCGATGCCGAGGACGAGTTGGTGCTTGAACGCTTCGTGCCTCTCCGTCCGCGCGAGCTAATCCAGCAGTACAACCTAAGCTTGACGCAGACGTTGCTGTTCAAGGCGGTCTCTCTTGAGTTTACTGCGGGGGGCAACTACCAGCGTATTTTCAGGCGGCTAAAATATCTGGGCCTCATGTACACCGTAGAGCAGGTCGGCGGCATTTATCGAGTTTTCGTGGACGGCCCCGTCTCGCTCTTCAAGATGACCGAGCGGTACGGCGCATCGCTTGCGAAGCTGCTCCCATCAATCTTGGAGACTCGTGAATGGCGCCTAAAGGCACACATCCTTGCCGGGGAACGACAGGCACCTAAGTTGGTCGAACTGGAACTTGACAGCGACAAGGTAAAAGAGCTCTTTAAGGTGCCGGCTGCCGAGGAAACAAGAGAGCGCTTTGACAGCTCCGTTGAAGCGGCGTTTGCCCGATCGTTTAACGCGTTGAAGTTGGGCTGGATTCTAAAAAGAGAACCTGAGCTATTGACCGCCGGACGGTACGTGTTTATCCCCGATTTCGGATTTGAAAAGAACGGCGTGAAGGCGTACCTGGAAGTGGTCGGTTTTTGGACTGACGAATACCTTCAGAAAAAGCTCGGGAAGCTGCGGGAGCTCGACGTTGAGAACTTACTCATTGCTGTTGATAGAAACCTCAGTTGTGCTAAGTTCAAGGAAGTGAAAGGCCTCGTCATCTTCTACGACAAGAAAGTGCCGCTGAAGCCGGTCGTCGACTACCTAAAGCAGTTAGAGGAAAAGATCGTAGTGCAGCAGGCCGAAACCATCGACGGCTCACGGCTTGGACTCACAGGCGACGTAATCGACGTAACGCAACTGGCCGACGAGCAGTCTGTATCGGTAGGGGCCGTCGTGCGTTGGCTGCAGGCCAATCCAGCAGCGCACTACCGTCTGATCGGCATGCTTCTCATAAGTGAACTGAAGCTTGGCGTAATCGCGGAGAGACTAGAAGCCCTTGAAGGTAGCGCACTACCTGCTGCGCTCGGTGCAATCGAAGAAGAAGGATTCTCATCTCCAGAGAAAGTGTTGGAAGCTCTCGGCTACGTTGTCGAATGGCGCGGCCTTGACCCAGACAGCGCCACGATTCGGAAGCAACCTGACGTGCCGCTGTAGGGGCACCACGGAACAAGAAGACGTTGGTGCTGTGAGGTAATGCTTACGCGCGGCACGCGGTATCGAGACATCGAGTCTTGGTTTTCAACTGCAGCTTTGGGAGCCCGCACTCGCACCGTCCAACGATCGTAGCGTTAGCAGGCAATAGAAATGCGGTCTTACATCCGTCGTAGTACTGTGCACACCCCACAATGATGCCCTTCCTGCGCACGATGGTTAGAGGACCGTGGCAGCGAGGGCAGATGAAGTTGCTCGTTGCGAAGTGCTTGGAAATTACGTCATCCATGCTCTCGCATCGACGGTCAATGCACACGTCAACGTCAAGAAGCTTGAGCCTGAACTTGGGCAACCCGCAGCTGCAAGTACTTTCTGTGAGTTCTGCTCCTGTGGGCAGTTTGTAAACTGCTCCGCAATCGCACATTATTGCGCTTTCAGCGCGGTTCAATGAGCCGCCACATTGCTTGCAGCGCCCCACGGATCTCGAGCGCACGTCTAAAACCCCTTCGTCCGGTTTTGTGTTCTCCCTGCGCGAGGCGTGATGGGGGGCCGTGGGCGGCGTCTCCAACGCTCTAGGGGGGATAGAAAAGCGTGGTACTTCCGTCTGATCTCTTGTCCCATTGTCGGTAGTTATCAGTCTTTTGCCCGCGTTACTGGTAGCTGCGCTTAGTTCGTTTGGGAGTCCGTCGATCATTATTTCGTTCTCTCGGATCTGCGGAGCTTCAACGCAGTCGAGATGGTCGACTCGCACTTGATACGTGACTCGTTCGTTTTGAGAGCCATAGATGGCGATGGGAATTGATTTGGTATACCCATTCGCTAGATAGAGACTATCGCGAAGCATCTTGAGCCCGTTGGCAAACACGGTTACCGACACACGTGCGCCTCCGCGAGCGTTTGCTAGAGTTGCGTGACACATTAGGCCTTGTCCAAATGCTATGGAATCGGGCAACTGCATGTCAATCACGATTTCGGGCAGCTTGCTTATTGACTGTGCTATCCGCGCGCCGGCAACAAGTCTTGAAAGCATGGTACCGGTGATATCAAACGGCGATCTGATCCCCTGCGCATAGAGCTGAGTCGCTTGTTTTATGCCCACTGCGTCCAGCTGAAGCAAGGGGCACAGCTTTTCTGGCGCTCCGTATTCAAGTCTTAGGGCGAGAATTTTCGCACGCAAGACAGTTTCCGGTGCATTGAAACGGAGGAGGAACGCTTCAAGCGCCGATAGAAGCCGAAGCGCGTTTTGTCGGATGAGCCACGCGTCGCTGCGCAGCACTTCTGGGACTTCCCCGCGCTCGATGTATGCCTTCAATATCGCATATACCTTCGACTTTGACCCTGTATAATGCGCTTGCGCGCCCTTAATCGCTGAGAGTTCGTTGCGCCTAACGACCACGCTGATGAACTCTTCAGCGGATGCAACGGCGTTGAGCAGCTCCTCGTCTGAAGGCCCCTCTCTCAATTGTTTGAATCCGCGAGCCGTGTCAAGGCGAAGGTAATATTTCGAGGCAAGCGTGCCAAGATCGGTCGGAAGCAGATTATTCTGTGCCTCGACGGCGAAGCCTTTTTCGATGAGGGCGTTCACGTGATCGTCCAACAAGACACTTGATTCCGGGTGTTGCACGTAATAGAACGTCCCGCTAAACCATTGTTGGGCATCCTCACGGCTCTTGATAGTGCCCATGCTGATTTCGGCATTCAAATGCTCGCTGAGCGTGGTGTGCAACTGCGAGCGTATGGGTGGCCCCTCCCGCAACATCTGCACGAATTCTTCTGCACGGTCGCGTGGAGCGATAATCCACCCGAATCCACGTTCGTCATACTGGGGCCTTCCAGCCCTACCGAGCATCTGGAGCAGATCCAATGAGCTTGTTTCCTCATCGATGGCTTCGTTCGCGATGTCGCGAATAACGACAACACGTGCAGGCAGGTTCACACCCCAGGCGAGCGTCGACGTCGAGACCAGTATCTTGATGTGTCCGGCTTTGAAAGCCTCCTCAATAAGGTCTCTGTCTTGCTTCACAAGACCTGCGTGGTGAAAACCGATACCGTTGCGCACGGCGTCTCCGAGGGATTTGTTCTTAATTCGTGCTGCCACTTGTTCGGACTCTTGTGTTGTAAGCCTCGCACTTTTTGTGGCGAAGATTTCGACGAGCTTTGACGCTGCTTGAGTCGTGTCAGACCGCGTAGCTACGAAAATGAGCGCCTGACCGCCGGCGAGGTGGGGCTCGATCAGTGAGACGGCCTTATAAAGTCTAATATACTTGTCTACGAACTTGTTCTTGCCAGGATTGTATCCAAAAACGTCGGCTTTGAGTGGAACTGGGCGGTAAGAATCGTCAAATGCAAAGGTTCGCTCTTCCGTGGCTCCTATCCATTGAGCGACCTCGCGAACGTTGGGCATCGTCGCGCTGAGTGCAACGATCCGGACTTTGTTGTCCGTGATGCGCTTCATCCGGGTAATCAAAGCCTCAAGCACGCCGCCGCGCCCGTCAGAATCGAGCAGATGTACCTCATCGATGATAATAACCGAGACGTCTCCTACGAACTTGTGTGTCGTGCGGTACTTTCTGCTCGAAGAATCCCATTTCTCCGGCGTCGATATGATGATGTGTGCGCTGCGGGCTTTTGCTGGGTCCAGCTCGCGTTCGCCAGAAACGACGTAAACCTCAAATCCCATTGGCTCAAACAGTCTTTGCCACTCGCCTTCTTTCTCGTTTGTGAGTGCCCGCATCGGTGCGAGGTAGAGGATTTTGCCGCTTCGCGGCTTTGAGAGCTCGCGAACCATCGCAAGCTCAGCAAGGACGGTCTTTCCGGATGCGGTCGGCGCTGCAACGACAACATCTTCATCCGATGTGAGGAGACTTGGTAGCACGCGCGACTGCATTTCATTGAAAAATGTGAAGGGAAAGAGGGGCGCAAACTGACCGCTAATTGAATCTACAACTGAGTGCATCCTCTGAGCCTGCCCGATACCAATAAGATTCTCAGCTGGCTGCTATTTTAAGCTATGCATTAGGGGGAAAAAGTAATATCGCGTCATCAGTATTGGGAAATGACAGGAACGGTGTGAGACGATGGCGTTGGACATAAAGGGCGACAAAGTAGTGCTCTCTAGGAGATCCTTTGCGGAGGAGGACTACAGCTACTATGGTCGGCTGAAAGGCGACGGCCTCGAGCTGTCACTGGTCGAAGCTGCCTTCTTGATAGAACGGGATCGGCTTGAATTGGAGGTCTCGCTCAAAGAGTTTCTGAAAAGGGCTTCTGGCATTCAACCCTACTTTGACCTCAAATATGTGGTCTACAAGGACCTTCGCGAACGGGGTTACTACGTGCAACCAAGCGTGACGGACTTCCGGCTGTATCCGCGCGGAGGACGGCCCGGCGAGGGTGCGGCTTTTGCCTACGTCTACGTGCTTTCAGAACGTATTGCCGTTCCCTTTGCTGATCTCGTGCAAAAGGTCAAACTCACTCAAAACGTGCGGAAAAAGATGCTTCTTGCGGTCGTTGACGGGGAAAGCGATCTGACCTTCTACGAAGCTAAAAACGCGCGTATGCAGGGCAAGATGGCGCCATTAACAGTGGATCTCTCTGAAGCAGACGCCACCCTTCTTGACGACCGAGTCGTTATCTGGGATCAGCAACACGCCGTGCAGCTCTACAGAGCTGGCTTTTACGGAAAGCTTGTAGATGAGAAGTTGCTCCAGCTCTCGCTTCTTGAGTGCGCGTACCTCATGCGACTCGGCTTGCCAGTTGAGGACGGGGCGACGAATAAGCGCTTCACCGCACGGCAATTCACGCGCAGGGCGAAGGTCCTCGAACCAGAATTCGTGAGGAAGCTCGACGTATATACGGACCTTCGCGATCGCGGTTTGGTCGTGAAAACAGGTTTCAAATTTGGCAGCCATTTCAGGGCATATGAGCAAGTCAGCGACGTAAGCGCGATCCCGCACTCGAAGTACCTCGTGCACGCACTTCCGGAGGACTATATCGTAATGCTTCCGGAAATGTCACGCGCCGTTCGTCTCGCACACGGTGTCCGCAAACGAATGATCTTTGCTTATAGTGGAAAGGACAGTATCGAGTACCTTGACATTGGACGGGCAAAACCGTAACCCGGCTGCCGTTGGCACGCGCCATGTCGCTATACGCCTGACCTGGCAAACAAGTTGCAGCGCCCTGAGGTCTTGCCAATGCGGTGTCTTTATAATTGCTCGTGACTATCACTAGCCGAAATACGCAACGGAACAGGGCCGACAACGATGCCAAGCGATGAATTTCTCGTCACACCGTGGGAAGTAGAGGGCCACGTTGACTATAACAAGCTGACGGCGCTCTTTGGTACGCAGCCCATTGACGACGCGATTTTGGCGCGATTCAAGAGGTTTACGGGCTCAATCCCCCCGATGTTGCGGAGGCAGGTCTTCTTCTCGCATCGAGACTTTAACTGGATACTTGATCGGTACGAAGCGGGTGAAAAGTTCGTTCTCTACACCGGGCGAGGGCCTTCAGGGCACACGCATCTTGGTCATCTGATGCCGTGGATCTTCACGAAGTACCTGCAAGACGCGTTTGACGCAGATCTATACTTCCAGATGACCGACGATGAAAAATTCCTACAGAAGGATACTCTAATCGCTAGTGCGACGCGCGGTTTTTCGTATGACAATGCTCTTGATCTGATAGCGCTCGGCTTTGATCCGGAGAAGACTCGGATATTCCTCGACACAGAGTACGCACGAACCCTCTATCCGATTGCGCTAGAAGTGGCAAAGCGCGTGACATTTTCGGCAGCTCGCGCGGTTTTTGGATTCGACAGTAGCACCAACATCGGAATGGTCTTCTTCACGAGTATGCAATCGGCGCCAGCATTTCTTCCTTCGATAATAGCCGGGCGAAACGTTCCGGTATTGATCCCGTGCGCGATCGACCAAGACCCACATTTTCGTATTACTCGCGACGTAGCTCCCAAAATGGGGTACTACAAGCCCGCACTCATCCATAGCCGGTTTTTCCCGAGCCTCTTAGGACTCGACAAAATGTCTGCATCGATTCCTGAAACGAGCATCTTCACAACAGACAGTCCGGAGGAGGTGCGCACGAAAATTGCCAACGCCTTTACTGGCGGGCGAACGACGGTGCAAGAACAAAGGGATTTAGGCGGGGTGCCTGATATTTGTGCGGTGTATCAGTACTCATTCTACCTCTTTGAGCAGGACGATAAACGGGCCCTTGAGCTGCGAGAAGAGTGTTTGCGCGGCGCGCGCGCTTGTGGCGAGTGTAAGAATGAGCTTGCTGACAAGGTCGTGCAATTCCTGAGACATCACCAGGCCGCGCGCGAGCAAGCGCAAGATCGAATAGAGGATTTCATCATCCGAGACTGTCCGGAATGAGTTGATCAAGTAACCTGCTGTTCGAAACGTCGTGCGGTGAGCATCGATTATTCTCAAAAGGTTCGCCAGCGTCTGCTGACGTAAGCGCTTGGAGAGTCGGGGCTGCGGTGGTAGTTCCGCGCCTTAGGCCGTAGCATTTCACCTAGTCGCCTTAATCGAACTAGATACGCGCTTACTAGTTTGTGATGCCGCTCACAGGCCTGTTGCGATTTTGCGAGAAGCTTCTTTCGCACGACTGCTTTCCGCTAAGTGATCAACGATTGGCGCGGGGTAGCCAGGAATCGCCTTGTCCTTAAAGTTGTCGAGAGAATGGACAAGCGCATGGGCGATAGCCTGTAACTCCGGGATCCACGCTTTGATGTAAGTGCAATCAGGATCGTACCGCCTCTGCTGCAGCCAAGGATTGAAAATCCGAAAATATGGCTGGGCATCGCGGCCGGTCGACGCACACCACTGCCAGTTTCCATTGTTGACAGCGGGATCGTCCACAAGCTTCTTCGACCATGAACTGGAACGCATTCGAACTAGAGTACGGATTTCGCGCTCCTTGTCTCGGTCAAAGACAAACAACGGCACCACCGTTTTAGAGGCTTTAGACGCTTCGATTCGCCCAATGTTGTCGCTTATGCGCAAGTCTCTCCTGAACAAAAAAAAATGGAGCTTCCGTAATCTGCCACTAGGTATCCCCGTAAGGCCCCGCCTCTGTCGTGGTGCGTGGGAACAAGCCGTTGAATCCCAAGCCGCACAGAGATCCAGTCAGCAAGGCTCGGTTCGCGACAATACCATCATTTTGGCTTGCACATACTGTGTGTCGACAGGTAACAATAAATAATAATCGCGCGTGGTGAGTAGCAATACGCGTATTTTACTTCCTATAACGTCAGAGATTCGTATGGTGCAGCTATCTAAGAATGACTGGATACTTTTTCGGGCCCTTAAGCGTGCAAAGCGAGCGACAGTTGAAGTCCTGTCAAAAGACGCCGACTTAAAAACCGAAACAGTCCTTCAATCAGCGTACTTTCTTCAAACAAAGGAGCTCGCGCAGGTAAAAGAAACCATCGAAACTGTTTACGAACTTACAGCTGAGGGCGTAACCTATGCTGAGAAAGGGCTTCCAGAACGGCAGGTTCACGACTACTTGCTCATAAATGGGCCTACTCTACTGACGGACCTCAAGAGCATCTTTCCAGCCGTGCCAATCGCCGTTGGTTGGCTGAAGCGTCGTGGGTGGGCCACCATCGAGACCGCGAATGGCGACTCCATACTTTCACCTCGCGCGGCACGCGAACTGCCTGAAGAGCGCATACTTCAGGACGTGAAGGTCAGTATCCAATTCACCTTGAATGACGTCTCGCTTGAGCGACAAGTAGCAGAACCGACTCTCAAAGAGCTCGAAAAGCGCAATGTCGTTCGCGCACACCAGGTTGTATCACGTGAGGTCATTTTGACTCAAGTGGGCGACGAAACGCCACTACGTGTGCCACCCGCGGCCGACCGTGATATTGCTGATCTCACGTCTGAACTCATCAGAACTGGGGCTTGGCGAGGACGATTGAAGCCCTACGACGTAAGCGCCGCTACCCTTCCGCTTTATCCCGGCAAAGCACATCCGCTGCGACGCCTTATTGATGAAATGCGCGAAATCTTCATTTCGATGGGATTTGCCGAGTTCAGGGGGCCGATCGTCGAAAGTGAATTCCATAATTTCGACGTTCTGTTCGTGCCGCAAGACCATCCCGCACGCGATGAACAAGACACGTTCTATCTCAGTCGCCCAGCGGCGCTCGAATTGCCAACGGACCTGGCAGAGCGCGTGGCAGCAGCACATAGGTTCGGCTGCGAGGGTTCAATGGGGTGGGGGGGCGAGTTTGACCTCGAGCGATCGCGTAGAGCAGTCTTGCGAACTCATACGACCGGGTCCGCATTTCGTTATCTCGTACGCCATCCGGAGCCCCCGGCAATGATTTTCGCCATCGACCGCGTATTCCGACGAGAAAGTATGGACTCAACGCATCTGCCGCAGTTTCACCAGTGCGAGGGGACAATTCACGGTGAAGACCTCAGCTTGGCCGACCTGATCAGCGTGCTTAAGGCGGTCTTTGAACGGCTCGGATTTGATCGCGTTCGATTTAGACCCGGTTATTTTCCTTTTACCGAACCGAGCCTTGAAGGTGATGTCTTTGTGGACGGCAGCTGGCTTGAGTTGGTAGGGGCCGGCGTCTTTCGGCCTGAAGTGACTCAGCCGTTAGGGCTCAAAAGCGTTTTGGGATTCAGCATCGGTATTGAGAGGATTGCGATGCTCAAAATGGGGCTGGCAGACATCAGAAAGCTCTACATGAGTGACGTCGCCTGGCTGCGCGATACGCCAAGCGCGCTGCGTTGAGGTGTCTAAGTGCCAGTCGTTACCCTCAATCGTGCGGAGCTTGAGGAAATGGTTGGCGCCGACATTGGCACAATCGTTGAATTGCTTCCACGCCTCGGGGCAGATGTTGAGTGTGTCGATGACGAGGTACAGGTCGAGTTTTTCCCAAATAGGCCTGATTTGTTTAGTGTTGAGGGCGGGGCTCGAGCGATAAAAGGGATGCTCGGACTAGAGGTGGGTCTCCCCGCGTACGCGACCTCACCCTCGGGTATCGAAATCGGGGTCGACCCATCGGTAAACGCGGTGCGCCCACACGTGGTTTGCGCCGTTGTGAGAGGAATTACGATCGATGAAAGGACGATTAAGTCATTGATCGATCTGCAGGAAGACCTGCACTGGGGAGTTGGGCGGGACCGCAGAAAGGCTTCGATAGGAATTCACGATCTCTCTCGAGTATGCCCACCGTTTAGGTACACACTTAGCGAAGTCGCGTTTATACCCCTCGATTTTTCCGAACCGATGACCCCTGCAGAGATTCTTCGCGTCCATCCGAAGGGAAAGGAATACGCACACATCGTCGGCGATCACCACCCCCTGATCTTGGACGCAAACGATCACGTTCTCTCATTTCCGCCAATTATCAACGGTGAGCTCACCCGTGTTACGGAAAAGACGACCGATCTTTTCATTGACGTGACGGGTATTGAGCTGAAAGCTATTCAAGACTGCCTTCACATACTTGTCGCAGCGCTTTATGACCGAGGAGCGTCGATCGAGACGGTTGACGTCGTTTATGGGGGTGGCGACCGCGTGCTGTGTACCCCCAACATGGGCGGCTCGACCCTTGTCGTCAGAAATAGCGACGTAAGGCAGCGTATTGGCGCCGAGATCGCAGACGAGGTGATCATGGCCTCACTGCAAAAAATGCGGATGGACGCAGAGGCGGACGCAGGCACGATTACGGTGTCGGTTCCGTGCTACCGGACTGACATCATGCATCCGGTTGACATCATAGAAGACGTCGCTATCGGTTTTGGTTACGAAAACCTTCCGTCTTCTTTTCCGAAGCTTGGAACTATCGGCAGCAGGCTGGAAGAAGAGCAGCGATCAACCCTCGTCAGGGACGTGCTACAGGGGCTGGGATTCCTCGAGGTCATCACGCTTATGTTGGCTTCCGATCCCAGAGAAGCCGTCATTATTGAAAACCCTCTCCTTGAGGAGCACATTAGCCTGCGAACGAGTTTGTTGCCTGGCTTGATAGACACGCTGGCCCTCAACCAGCACCGAGAGTACCCCCAAATGGTGTACGAGGTGGGTGACGTAGTCCGCCTTGTCGCCGACGCGGCCGAAGAACGGCGCCTGTGCGCGGGCGTTATTGCGTCCAGCTCAGCTAATTTCACGGAAATAAAAAAGGTCGTGAACGCGGTCTTGCGGGAGCTCGACCGTCCGTTTGAGGTCACTGAATCAGCCGACCCCTCATTCATTGAGGGCAGGCGTGCAATGATTATCGTCAATGGACAGCCCGTAGGAACTTTTGGGGAGATCGACCCAGATATGCTGGTTGAGCACAAACTGATCTATCCTGTCGCGGCTTTCGAGTTCCGCCTGTAACCCTTGCTAGATCGACGAGCGTGGTGCCTTGTGAAACGGGCACGGGCGAATTGGCGCGACGAGGGTTGGCCGTTGTTCGATGCTGCTAGCTCTTAAGTCTTATATAGGCCACAAAAACGAAAAAGGAAGTTACACAATCGCATTAGAAGCGAACGGATATACGATATGTTGCACGACTTAGGGTCTGCAGTGGAGCCGAGCCAAGCACGTTTCTTGGCGACCGTGCTTGAAAAGAGGGTAGTCAAAGAAAAAACTGCCGACTCGTAAGCTAACGCGTCGCTCCATCTTTATTGTCTCCATCTAGACGTCGCACTGTTTGATGAAACGCGCAGTAGCATTGTGCTCAAAGCGCGAAAGCGGACCCGGAGGGATTTGAACCCTCGACCGCCGGCTTAGGAGGCCGGTGCCCTATCCTGACTAGGCAACGAGTCCTTATGTGGTGGTTCCGACAGTTACTTCATCGGCGTGTCTTAAGCCTATGGGGTAGGGCAGATTCGAACTGCCGTCCAAGCGTCCCAAACGCTCGAGGATGGACCAAGCTACCCTACTACCCCGGGGCAACTGGTATGGTACTTCTGACAATAAAAAGTTGCCTAGAATACGGGCAGAGCTTGACCAACAAAGGGGCGTGCTTTTGTTTGCATCGATACTGGTGCGGATGCAAAGCGGTGGCTCGCTCAATCGCGACGTCGCAGGCACACACAGCGTTTTCCGCCTGGCAGGTCATCCAGCCAATCTGGATCACAAGTCTGGTTTTATCGTAGGTTCGCACGTTTGATGGCAACGACCCTGTGAATTCACTTGATCGTAGCGGAGAAATTGCTTCACTGGTGGCTCATCGAGGAGGTCTTCCAGTGTAAAGAAGCCGTGCGCCTCATCAGCAAGCGGACTGAACGCCAAGCCGTTTAGGTTGGCGACGGGTCCGATCTCTATATCGGCATTTGCTTTCCCGAATTTCACCGCCAAGGCCACTGCGCCGTGCGGTCGCCTTACAATCGTGGCCATTGATTGATTGAGTCAACTCGGCAAACGTGCCCAGTAATAGCCACCGCTAAAGTAACATGTTCGTCAAACGCGAGTTCCTGACCCGGCATTCCGGTTAATGAACTGCGCTTCAGTCAGATCATCAAGCGGCGAGATCAGCTCTCCCTTTCGGGTGATGATACGTTGCTGCTGCAAATAGCCTTTGACGAGTACGATACAGTGCCGTCTGTACTCTTTGACAAAGCGAAAGTTGTACCCCTTGGACGCATTCAGCAGGTGCGTACCTGCAACATTGGCAACTCCCGTCCGAAGAGCGGTAAGCCCTCGTAGTGAGCCGACGTTTATCGCTAGTCGAACAGCACGACCTCTACCTGTTGACCCTTGTCGTACCCTCCAACATTTTCCGGAATGATAACGAATCCGTCTGCTTTAGCCATAGAGCTGAGTATGCCTGATCCAGGGAGTATACCTGATTTAGACGTCATAATGGGTTCGACGCGTCCGTTCCTGATAGCCACGCGCGCGTACGTTCGCGAGCCGGGCTTTCCCATGACCTTACTCGCCAGCGTGCCGGTCACCGTCCGCTCAAATGTATGGTCGAAGTGAGCCAGACGATAGACCGCTGGCTTGACAAATGCGTATGAAGCGACGAGGCAGGCCACCGGAAACCCAGGCAGACACGCGACGGGGGTATTCTCTACAAGCCCCAGCGCTGTAGGCTTTGCGGGGCTGATTGCGATCCCGTGCACCAAAAGCTTGCCAAGCTTACGTACCGCCTCTGGTACGAGGTCCCGAATGCCAACTGAGGTCCCCCCCGTCGTAAGTATCAGGTCGGCATCGATGTCCCGCAACAATGCGGCTTCAATGAGCTCTCGCGCGTCGGTAACGATGCTTCGATAGCGGTAGTGAGCGCCCCACTGTTCTACTAGAAGCGCCGTTATAAGACCATTTGTTTCGACCACTTCCCCTTCTGAAGGCCCTTTTTCAACGAGCTCCTCTCCGGTCGGTATGATCGCGACATCTGGTCGCCGGTAGACGGTAACGTCGCGAACCTCGAGGGAGGCGAGTAGACCGATGTCCGCAGGTCGCAGTTGATGGCCGGGCTCAACAACGACATCACCGCGGCCAATGTCCTCTCCTTTGAGGCCGACATTTTCGAACGGATGTACGTGCGCTCTAACCTCAACCACGTCGCCGAGACGTTCTGTGTCCTCCACCATCACGACGCTGTCGGCTTGGTCGGGTATTTTGGATCCGGTGTGGACCCGCGAGGCCACGCCGCGCCTCACGGAGTTGCCAACTCTAAGAACGATTGGTGAATGTTCGCTCGCGCCCAACGTGTCGTCGGCGACGACGGCGTAGCCATCCATTGCAGCGCGTCGATAGTTGGGTTCATCCCTTTGTGCAATGATCTGATGTGCTACCACTCTCCCTCGCGCCTCTCGTAATGGCGTCACCTCGGTTTCTTCGATCGGCACGATGGCGGTGAGGAACGTATCCAGCGCCGCTTCGAATGGAGTTCGTGTTTTGAATTTCATCGTTATGATTAAGTGTGCACATAGCCTATTATAGCTTACCAGCATGAGAATTAGACCACGATTCAAACTGTGGTTCGTCGGCGAAGATGAAGAATACGTTTTTGGCCTCGGTACGATGAGGCTCTTTGCTGAAATAGATAGGCTTGGATCTGTCAGCGCCGCGGCGCGCGAGCTGGGGATGTCGTATCGCTACGCTCTGGAACGCATAACCGTCGTTGAAAAACGGCTCGGTCGGTCTCTTGTTGAGAGGACGCGAGGCGGAAAAGAAGGGGGCGGGGCCAAGCTGACTGCGTTCGGTTATGAGCTTCTAGGGGATTATCGAGGCATGGAAGGCTCACTGAACCAACTTACCAAATGGTACATCGACCTCTCGGATTGATATTTACGCTAGTTAGCCGCCTGAAACGGGCGGGAAGATGGCAACTTCGTCGCCAACTGATACAGTCGTGGCGAGCGCTTCCATTTCGCGTATATTCTTGCCGTTTACGAGGATCGTGATGTATGAGCGAACCTTGCCGTCGTCGTCACAGAGCACAGACCGCAACGCCGGGTGCTCTGCCTGAAGTGTCGTGAGTACCTCGCGTATTGTACTTGCCTCTACAGCTAATTGTGGGTGCCCCACGATTTCGCGCAAATTTGCGAACAGACGGACGTTCACAAGCCCCATTAGTAACTTACTCGCTTTAGTGCACTATAAATACTTTCTGTCGTTTTGGTAAGACTATACATATATATGACTAAGGTTATATAAAATAATACAAGCATTAGATCGTTGCCTACTGCTCAATATCGCGTTATTTCATTCAAGCAGAATGCGAAAGACACTTTGTCTCGTCCTGTGGGGAGTCCGCATTTTCACAAGCACCCAATGGCTCAGCGATTTCTCTGCGGCTGTGATGGGATCAGGTGGTATTATGAATACCGTGAACCGTACTCAACCGCGATGAGAGGTTTCATAAAATCAACGGCATAGTTCGGCTGCTCATGTTGATCGCTAGGTTTGTTCCGAAGAACTGTGTAGCGTGTAAGACGTGCGAGCTTGCGTGTGCCCTGCGCCATAGCCAGTCAGGCGACATTAACACTGCGATGTCGGAACACCCTTCCCCGATCTCGAGGCTTACCATCGGATACAAAGACGGCAAGCTACATCTCACACGATGTCTGCACTGTAAGCGGCCGAAGTGTATCGAAGTGTGTGAAGCGGGTGCGATCGTAAAAAGTGAAGCGGGCGTGGTGACGATTGACGACGAGCGCTGCACCGGCTGTTTCGCGTGTATTGATGCGTGCCCGTTTGGGGCGGTATTGACGCGCGATCGCAAAGCGGTTAAGTGCGATCTATGCGATGGCGCAGCGGAGTTGTCGTGCGTTCTTGCGTGCAAGTGTGGTGCATTGGTATATGGACAAGAGACGTAACAAAGGAAATACAAAAGCTGTAACTGTGGACCCTGCGGCGCTCGAGATGCTGCCACGTGCAGAGCGGGACCATATGCAAACGATGTGGGATAGGGCTGAAACCATGCAGCCTCAGTGTGGCTTCGGTGAGTCCGGTCTATGCTGCCGGATCTGTTTGCAGGGACCTTGTCGGATCAATCCTTTCGGAAAAGAGCCACAAAGAGGAATCTGTGGGGCGAAAGATTACACAATTGTGGCGCGTAATCTGATTCGGATGATGGCAGGAGGCTGTGCAGCCCACTCTGACCACGGACGGCACTTGGCGTCCGCGCTTAAAGCGGTCGGCGAGGGTCAGGCACCCGACTATCGCATAAAAGATGAGGCGAAACTGCGCGCACTTGCCGCAAAGCTCGGTCTGGAGAACGAGAAAAGCATAAGTGAACTTGCGGTGGCGGTGGCGAATGCCGCTTTGGAGGACTTTTCACGGAACGATGACCAGGCGTGTAGCTGGCTCAAGATCATGCTCCCCCCAAAGAGGTTGGAACTCCTTGAGCGAAATGACGTAATCGCTACCAACATTGATAGAGGGATCACGGAAGTGATGCACAGAACGCACATGGGGTGCGACGCTGATCCGGTGCCGTTAATATTCGGGGGGATCAAGTGCTCACTCGGCGATGTCACGGGCGAAAACATAAGCTCAAACATCTCAGACGTCTTGTTTGGCGCGCCGCAGATGGTGGTTTCAGAGGCTAATCTTGGAGCGTTAAAGCAGGACTGCGTGAACGTCTGTGTGCACGGGCACAATCCCATACTGAGCGAAGTCATCTGCGACGCTGCTGACGAGCTGCAAGGCGAGGCCATAGCCGCTGGCGCGAAAGGGATTAATATCGTCGGCATTTGTTGCACTGGTAACGAACTGTTGATGCGCAGAGGTATTCCGCTCGTCACAAATTTCGCGAGTCAAGAATTGGCGATAATGACAGGCGTCGTCGACGTGATGGTCATCGATTATCAATGTATCGCGCCATCGGTGGGATTCTGGACGCAGTGTTTCCACACGAAGTTGATATCAACGATGCCGATTACCCGCATCCCCGGCGATACGCACATCGAATTCAACGAAGCGGCGGCGCGCGAAGGCGCCAAAGAGATCGTGCGCGTCGCAATTGAAGCATACAATAACAGAGATCCAACCAAAATATTCATTCCTGACATTTCGAGCAAGGTCGTTGCAGGCTTTAGTCTCGAGTACATAAAATCGTTACTGAGCAGCTTTAACGAAAAAGAACCGCTTAAGCATCTGGCCGAAAAGATTCGCAGCGGAGATGTCCAAGGCATCGCACTTATCGCGGGGTGCAACAATCCCGCGAAAGCTGAACACGACCTCTGTCATTTGACTATCGCCAAGGAACTGGTCAAAAATAACATCCTAACGCTTGTGACCGGTTGTGCGGCTCAATCTCTCGCGAAGCACGGCTTGTTGACGCCAGAGGCAGTCGACGAGTACGCTGGCGAATCTCTCAAGGCGTTTCTCAAAGACGTCGGGGAAAAAACCATTGGCCAATCGCTACCGCTCGTCCTTCATATGGGGTCCTGCGTGGACAACTCGCGCGTGGAAAACCTCGTCAGCGAACTCGCGCAGGCAATGGGCGTCGACATACAGGACCTCCCCATCGTCGCGAGCGCGCCCGAAGCCATGAGCGAAAAGGCGGTGGCGATCGGGACGTGGTGCGTGGCAACCGGATGGCCCACGCACGTCGGAGTGTACCCGTTCATCAAGGGGAGCCCTCTTGCGGATGAAGTCGCTCAGGCGACAGCACAAGACGTCTACGGCGGTCACTTTATATTTGAGCCCGATCCGACGGTCGCCGCGAAGACGCTGGTAAACACCATCCAATACCGCAGATGGAAGATGGACACGCACAGTGAACTAGACGGCGAGGTCACGTACTGGAACGGATCCACGCCGTCGGTGGAGGCACCTGCGCTCTCGAATGAGGATCTATATAAAAAGGGGATTGACGGGGCTATCATCGCGACAGGGTATGCAGACCAGCTGCTGAACAAGGCGATACGTCAGTACGGTCGCGATAAGGAGATAGGATACCCGAGCACCGGGTATTACCTTCCTTGTATAACCGCGTGGACAGGAGAACGAGTGACGAAACTCGCACAGCTGCCGCGGCTCCTCGGAGAGGTGAGGGGAAAGATACGGGAGGAGTACACGTTTGACAACGCGGTGGCTTCGGGCGAAGCGACGATGATCGCTGCAGAAATCGTTGAAGCCCTCAAGTACATCGACAATCCTGACCCATACGCGGCCACTCCGTACACGGGGTTCGTCGCTGACGAGGTGCTGCGAAAGTTGGGGATCTCGTTCGTCGATGATACCATACCGGGGGTCCTCGTGTTGGTGGGGAAGGCGAGAGACCCAAAACTGCTTGCGAAGATCATCAGAGATTGTCAAAGTAAGGGCATGTTAGTGATTCCTACCTTTGATACTATACAGCAGATTAGCGAGGCCGGCATTGAGATTGGCGAACACAAGGGGCTTGACCGGCTGCTGTTTTGCGTAGGCGAATTCACGCAGGCAATTCACGCGTTGAGCTTTGCAATCCGCGCCGCGCTGACCTTCGGGAACGTCAAGCCAGGCGACAGGGAAGGTCTCTCCGATTACCTGGCAAAAAGGCCAAAAGTCGTCGTCGTCCAGTTAGGCCCTATTGATGACATTAAGGCAGCGATTGAGTTCGCCGTGCTGTTCAATGGTTCACCGACGATCACTGATCAAGACGTGGAGGAAGTGCCGGGCAAATATGAGGTGGAGAAGGATTACAATCAGATCGTCGCACACGCGATAGAGATACGGAACATGAAGGTCACGGTCGGCGAAGTTTCATTGCCGGTCGCCTACGGGCTAGCCTTCGAGGGTGAAACGGTGCGTAAGCCGCAGACCTACCTCGAGTGTGGAGGCCCGACAAAGACAAAGGTCTTTGAGCTCGTCAAGATTCGCGACGCTGATGCTGTTAAGGACGGTCAGATCACGCTCATCGGCAAGGACGTTGACGAGATGGAAGAAGGGAGCGTGTCCGCGCTGGGGATTCTTGTTGAAGTGTATGGAAAGCACATGAAAAGCGAGTTTGAGCCCGTCGTCGAGCGGCGCATTCATCAGTTCATCAACTATGCGGAAGGCGCGTGGCATACAGGTCAGAGAAACTTGATCTGGGTGCGGCTAAGCAAGAACAGTGTGGCCAACGGGCTCCGCCTCAAGCACTTCGGAGACATCCTTTACCACAAGATGAAAGAAGAACTCGGCGGTATTATCAGCCGGATACAAGTCACCATCATGACCGACGAGAAGGAGGTGGAGAAGCATCTGCCAGAGGCTATGGAAGCTTACGCACAGCGGGATCGGCGGATTGCAGGGCTGACGGACGAGAGCGTTGATGCGTTCTACTCGTGCACGTTGTGTCAGAGCTTCGCCCCGAGCCACGTATGCATCATCTCTCCGGAACGCCTTGGGCTGTGTGGTGCACTGAACTGGCTAGATGCAGCGGCGGGGTATAGTATCGATCCAAACGGGCCAAATAAGCCTGTTGAGAAGGGCGCCGTGATTGATGAGGAGAAAGGCCAATGGTTAAACGTAAACCAAGCGGTCCGCGAGCTCACCCACGGCCACATCGAGCGGATGAATCAGTACACTATGATGGAGGATCCGCAGACGTCGTGTGGATGTTTCGAGTGTATCGTGGCGATTAACAGTGATTTGCAGGGCGTGATCGTCGTCAACCGCGAGTACACGGGAATGACTCCGATCGGCATGAAGTTCTCAACGCTCGCCGGGTCTGTCGGTGGGGGCAATCAAACGCCCGGATTCATTGGTGTCGGCAGGCAGTTCATTACGAGTAAGAAGTTTATCCGTGCGGATGGAGGGCTAGCGCGCGTCGTTTGGATGCCGAAAGACCTGAAAGCCGCGCTACGAGAAGATCTTGAAAAAAGGGCAAAGGAACTGGGCTTGCCGGATCTGGTGGACAAGATCGCCGACGAAACTATTACGACGGATGCGGATGAACTAGCGCAGTACTTGGCGAAGGTCGATCACCCGGCGCTGCGCATGTCGCCGATGGGCATGTTTTAAACGCGCCGTCGTGAGAAGCTCGGTGGTTACGGCGATGGTAACAATTCCAAAGGAAAGTTGGAGTGGAAAGATAAAGGAGATTGCATTCGGGGCTACTGGTGAGGAAGGCGGAACGAGGGATAGAAAACTCCTTTTAGGCGGAGAGACGACTCTTCCGTTTTTGGCGTTCGAAGGCAAGGTTTCGCGACCGGCGATCGGAATGGAAGTGATCGATCATGTTGGCGATGACTACCCCCACATCATCATTGATGAAATCGGCGACGTCATCAAGGATCCCGTTGCGTGGGCGCGTGCGTGCGTTGATGTCTATGGCGCAGACTTCATCTGTCTGAAGCTGCTGAGCACGAATCCAGAGGAAGCAAACGTCAGCGCTGAAGATGCGGCCTCCCTCGTGTCGGCCGTGCTCGCGCAGGTGAAGGCACCGCTCGTAATACAGGGAAGTGGCGACTATGACAAAGACGCCCGCGTCATGGAACTCTGCGGCGACGCCGCCAAAGGAGAACGGTGTTTGCTCTCCCGCGCGGAACAGGACGGTTACAAATCGATCGCCGTTGCGGCGACCGCCAACGGCCACGATGTCGTCGCGTTCTCAAACATCGACGTGAATATCGCTAAACAGCTCAATATCATGCTCACCGAGTTTGGCGTGCCAGTCGACCATATCGTCAGTGACCCGCTTATGGCTGGAATTGGTTTTGGGATGGAATACGCTTATTCCGCGATGGAACGGATTAAACTCGCCGGTCTCGTGGGAGATAAGATGCTCCAATCTCCGATGATCGCTGACATAAGCGTGGCGTGGGGCGCGAAGGAAGCCTATCGCGTTGACGCTAAGCTGGGCGACGAGAGAGAACGGGCGATCTTTTGGGAGGTGGCGTCTGCGTTGGCGGCTTTAATGGCCGGCGCGAACGCGTTAATACTCCGACACCCGAAGTCTGTAGCGATCACGAGAAAAGTTGTCGATGAATTGACAGGATAACGACCATGCCGATGACTGCGCTCGATATATTCAAACTCCTAGCCAAAAAGAATTGCGGCGAATGCGGAGTGCCCACGTGCCTGGCGTTTGCTATGATGCTGGCGAACAAGCAGACAGAGCTCACGAAATGTCCATATGTGTCACCCGAAGTGGTGCAACAACTCGAGAGTTCCGCTTCGCCGCCTATGCGCACCGTCACCGTTGGTGACGTAGAAATCGGAGGCGAAACCGAGCTATTCAGACACGAGAAGAAGTTCTTCAACCAGACGGCATATGCGGTGGTAATCGAAGACGACAGCGACAACGAAAGCATTGTGGAACGGGCCAAGAAGCTCGATGCGATGAAATACGAGCGGATTGGCACCATCTCAGGCGTGGACTTGATCGCGGTCGAATCGAAAGGGGATGCACAGCGGTTCTCTGAAGTGGTGACGCTCGTGAAAGAAAACAGCGGATTGCCGTTCGTTTTGATGAGCCATGACCCTCAAATCGTTGAAGTGGGGCTTAAGGTCGTATCGAAGGCCAAACCGTTGATTTACGCCGGTAATGCGAACAACTGCGCGGCACTTGCAAAACTCGCGCGGCAGTACGCGTGCCCGCTCGCGCTCTACTCAGACGACGTCGATGAGCTTGTGTCGCTATCTGAAATAGCAACAAGCGAAGGCGTCGATGACATCGTGTTAGATCTAAATCTCGGTGCCAAGCCATTACGCGATGCATTGGAATGGCTCACCATCTTGCGTCGACTCAGTGTCAAGAAGCTTTTCCGGCCCCTGGGCTATCCGGTCATGCTAAACTTGGACAACGGGACGGACGTCGAAACGCAAGCGATAAGGGCCGCGATAGGAACGTTGAAATACGCGTCGCTGATTATCTTTGGTGACCTCGATGCCGCGCGGTTATACCCCCTTACGACGCTGAGGACTAACATCTTCACAGATCCCCAGGCGCTCATACAGGTCAATCCAGGTCTCTATGATATTGGAAAGCCCAACCGGAACTCGCCAGTCATCGTCACGTCAAATTTCTCCCTCACATATTTCACCGTCGCAAGCGATGTTGAAGCGAGCAAAGTCCCTGCGCGCCTTCTTGTGGTCGATACCGAAGGCCTGTCGGTGATGACCGCATTCGCCGCTGACAAGTTTACGCCAGAGACAATCGCACAGGCGCTTAAGGAGTACAAGGTCGCAGAAAAGGTGGATCACCGAAAGCTTATAATTCCCGGCATGATCGCCATGCTGAAGATGAAACTCGAGGAGCTCACGGGCTGGGAAGTCATCGTCGGTGTCAAAGATTCGTCTGCACTGCCAAAGTATTTGAAAGAGCTTGCAAACGGATAGGTTCACGGAGTTATCGAGTGCTCAGCAATCGCGCTAGCTGCTTTAAACGCTGCCGAATCACGAGGCAGTTCAAACAGAGATTTTCCTTCCAAAGCATACTCTCCAACTAAGGCATCTTTTGGGATAGCGCCGATGAGGTCTAATTCCTGTTGCCGTATCTGGTCCTTGATGCTTTCCGGTATGGCGTTCTCGACTTCGTTCAGCACCAAATACGTTTTTCCTACGACAAGATTGAGGCTCTCAGAGAGCTTCTTGATCCGACTGGCGGTGATTATGCCTAGCACGGTCACGTCGCTCATGATAAACAGCACGTCAACATCTCTAGTCGTGCGTCGTGACAGGTGTTCCATACCCGCTTCGTTGTCGATGACAACGTAATCGTAATTGACGGAGAGCCTGTCGAGGACATCTCGCAACACGTTGTTGATGTAGCAGTAGCATCCAGGCCCTTCAGGCCGTCCCATCGCGATAAGGTCGAACGTGTCTCCTTCAACGAGAGCCAAGCGTATCTGATACTCAATAAGTTCGCTCTTGGCAACCCCCGCGGGAAATGACTCTTTGAGCAGATCCTCTCGCAAGTCGCCAATCGTTTGGTCGACGTGCATTCCGAGTCGCGCGTCCAAGTTTGAGTTCGGATCTGCATCGACAGCCAAAACGGTGACGCTTTCATTGCTCAAGTGTTTTATAAGGAGCGAAGCAAAAGTCGTTTTGCCGGTTCCGCCTTTACCAGTTATCGCAATGGTTTGCACGCTGTTTCTCCGTAACGCTGTGTGCGGAAACCCCCGTCGCCTATGCCTACGCTGCTCTTCTACTTAAATACAGGTCACTCTTGCGATTTATCGCATCATTGGGCGACCGGCAAGCGGCCGTCTCGCGTAATCAGTGATCGAGGGCGGGCACGCATCTGGCAAAAGGTGTATCAGGTGAAAAGGATACGCCAACTACGTGTAGACTCGTGTGGCAATGTGGGGAAACTGATCAAGTTCTGTGTGCGGAATGAAAAGGGCTGAGGTAAACTCTTTGAAGAACATGCTGCTGACGCTCAGCTCTATGTGTGTCATATTTTCGACGATCTCTGCTGCTTTGTCTTGCAGGTTCCGCGAGAGCAACACCATTCGCGCTCCGCCAAGGGCCCCATTGCCAATGAACTTGAACGTATCGAGGGGTAGGTCAGGAAGCAATCCAATCGTAATCGCTTTCTTGGTGTCAAGGTAGTTGCCGAAGCTCCCTGCGATGAAGACATTGCTCAGGTCGCTAAATTTGTAGCCAAAGGTTTTGAGCAGCACACTACAGCTCGCGTAGACCGCGGCCTTTGTCCGCAGTATGTTTTGAATGTCAACGTCGGTCATGACTATGTTCTTGTCAATGGCTGTGTCCTCTTTGTACGCCACGACGAACTGGTTGCCGTTGCTTCCGACCTCGGTTCTGACGTTGTTCTTGTCTAGCTGAATCTTCCCCGTTCGGTCAATCACGCCATTACTGAAGAGCTCTGCGATGAGTTCGATAAGACCCGACCCGCAAATGCCCTTTGGCTTTTCGTTGCCGATGGTCGAGTACTCCACCAGACCGTCGTTGATCCACACGCGCTCAATTGCGCCGTTCATTGCTCGGACGCCGAACTCGACTTCTCCGCCTTCAAAGGCCGGACCGGCTGAACACGAACACGACACGAGGAACGTATCGTTTCCCAACACGACCTCGCCGTTGGTGCCAACGTCGATTAGTAATGAGATGTCCGCATTGTCGTTCATCCCAGACGCGATTATGTCAGCTGTGACGTCGCCGCCGACGTAGCTGCTCCGGCACGGAAGCGCATAAATATAGGCGTTGGGGTTGACGCTCAGGTCGAGCTTCACCGCCTTCATCTGGGGGACGATGGACATCACCGGTATGTAAGGCTCGTGGCGTATGTACTTGGGATCCAGCCCATAAAAAAGGTGCATCATAACGGTATTGCCTGAAAGAACCACTCGGCAAATTCTTTCATAGCGCACGTTATTTTCGATAACGAGCTCTCGTATGAGGTCATTGATACCATACCTGATGGTACTTGTCAGTTTGCTAATGCCATCTTCGTGCTCCTCGGTGTACATCACTCGGGAAAGGACGTCTTCACCGTACACGACTTGCTTGTTATAGTCAGAGCGAGCGTCAATCACCCTGCCAGTTGTTAAGTCCACTAACTCGACGACGATCGTCGTAGTACCTATGTCCACTGCGATTCCGATCAAGTCGTTATCTGAAGGAGCACCGATATCGATGATCTCTTTTCTGTCCCAGAGGTCCATCAGCGTGACGTTCACGTTCCATTGGTTCTCTCGAAGCACTCTGCTTAGTCTCTTCAATGTGGGCAGCCCGATCGTGACGTGCCCTATGTCAAGATTGCGCAGCGCGTGCGTGACTCTATCGAGGTCGCTCACGTAGTCGGCTAGTGATGGGGGAGTCAGAGAAAGCGGGACCTTGAGCACGGGGGGGTCAATCGCTGGCAGAGGCGTGGTCACGCTTTTCATGAGTATTTGGTGTGATTCCACCCTACTCTCTTTGGGCACGGTCACTTTCAAATTGCCTGTGACTCGAGCCAAACACGCCAAAAAGTAGCCGCCTGCTTTTTCTTCAGTGGTTATCAGGTCAGTCTCGTCGCTATGGACGTTCCCCTCGATGAGGACCTTACACTTGCCGCACTTGCCTCGGCCTCCGCAGATGCTATCGATGTAAATGTCGGAGCTCGTAGCTGTGTCAAGAACAGTCGTGCCTCGTTCAACCTTGACAGTCTTGTTGTCAGGTTTAAAAACAACCTTGAATTCTTTCTTCAAATTGCCCCAAAAGCCTCACATTGTGTTCAAAATTGACGTGTCTTTATATACTATATTTTTATATATAGGTTGCGAGGTGGGTAGCGTCGTGCGCGCTCATGCGAAAGCGTTAAAGCGTTACGCGCACCTAATCACTTGCACTTTAGCGGGGGAGTTGTCTATGATAGTCATTGGCGGCAACATCAACGGCTACTCAAAGTCGGTTGAAGCGATAATCGATCGACGAGATACGAAAGCTGTTCAGGAACTTGCAATTCGGCAAGTCGACGCCGGGGCGCAAATCATCGACCTCAACGCGGGGCTTGCCAGAAGCGATGCCACTGAGATGATGAAATGGCTGGTAGCGACTGTGCAAGATGTGATTGACGTAACGCTTTCCATCGACACTCCTAAAATCGACGTGATGAAAGCCGGTATTGACGACGTCAAAGGAAAGTCGATGATCAATTCGATCCCCGCTGAGCAGGAGAAGATGGCGACGCTTTTTCCATTGGCCGCGGAGCACGATTCAGAAATTATATGCATGACGATGGACGAGAAGTTTATTCTTGGCGACGTCGATAAGCGAGTGGAACAGGCCGCGACACTTGTCGCAAACGCGTGTGAGTACGGCATCGAAGTCGACAAGCTGTTCGTCGACCCTGTTTGTTTGCCCGTGAGTACGGCGCAAGATCAAGCGCCGATCGTCGTCGAAGCGGTTCGAAAAATTGGCCTCCTCACGAGCCCCACGTCAGCGCTAAAGACGACTATCGGCCTAAACAACATCTCGCACGATACAAAGAATCCGCGATTAATTGAACGGACATTTCTGGCAATGCTGATGGGCGCGGGATTATCATCAGCAATCATAAACACCGAGGATCGAGAGCTATTGGACACCATAAAAACGTGCGACGTGCTGCTGAACAAAGACGTGTACGCTGAAGACTATTTGAAAGCGTAGCACTGCGCGTTCGCGAAGATGGTATCTTTTGCCCTTTTTTGCTCCGATACGCGAGTGGGCGACGTTTGCTAAAGCTTAAATAACATCCCTTTTTATTATACCGGATGGGCTTGGTCATATGAAGTCAGATATATTATTAGAGATCAAGGCTGCTGAAGCGGAAGCCCAGCGAATGATCGATGAAGCTCAGACTCAAAAAGAACAAACAATCGAAGATGCAAAAAAGAGATCGTTTGAGATAATTGATGCGTCAGAGAAAAAAGCAAGCAAGATAGCAGACGATTTGAACGCGACTGCCGATGCAGACATAAGCACAGCTAAGCAAGCAATCCATAAGACCGGAGAAGCAGATATTTTAAGAATCAAAGAGCGCGCCGAGAAAAAGCACGCTGAAGCGCTCTCGTATTTGGTTGAGGAGTTCAAGAGGACGCACTATGTTTGAGCCGCAAGCGATGACGAAGGTCATCATTGCCGGATCGAAAGACTATATGGGCGTCGCGATAGATGTCCTGCATAAGCATAATGTTGTCCACATTACCGACTTCGTTGATGAAGATGAAGACTTCAAGATCGGCACGCCGTACGCTAGCGCCACCAAGCTCTCAGAGCGGGCCGTATCCCTGCGCTCTATAGCGAGTTATCTCCACATCACAGGCAAAGAGGACATTCAAAGTAAGTACCCTGAAGGCGCTATTTCCGATGAGATCGATGAGAAAACGGAGCGCCTTAATTTTGACCTTACGCAAGTAACACACAAGATAAGCGATATCGATTCGCGCATCAAAGACATCAACGACAAAAAGCGATTGCTCGACCCTCTGAAGAGCTTTGACCTGCCACTCGATCTGTATGGCGGCTATCGCTCGTTAACGGTGTTTGTCGGGACACTGAAAGGGTCGCCTGCGATCAGCGATATCACCAATGACTATGAGCTCGAAACTGTGCCCTATGGCAGGGGGCACGCCATCGCCCTTTTTGTGCCTAGGGCATTTGAGGACGATGTTCTGAAACGCTTGCAAGACCAGAACTATTCAGCGCTTTCGCTCCCTGAAATGGAGGGCACCCCGAAGGACATACTCGTAAATCTCGATGCACAGCGTACCGAACTTGAATCCGAAAAAGAAGAGAGCCAGAAGGATCTAAACGCGCTCCGGGAAAAATACATCGATTACATTCTCGCTTCAGACGAGTACCTCTCGGTAGCAACACAAAAGGCTGAAGCTCCGCTGCGATTCGCCACGACGAAGAACGCATTCATCGTTGAGGGCTGGATTCCCACAAAGAAGCTTGAACGCGTCCAAAGCGACGTCGATCGCGCGACTGAAGGTCACGTCATGGTGGCCACTGATGCATCGGAGGTAGTCAGCCCAGAAAAAGTTCCCATAGCACTCGAAAACCCGATGCCTTCAGAACCTTTTGAGGTGCTTGTGAGGGCCTTTTCACTTCCGAAGTACAACGAGATCGACCCAACGACGTTTGTCGCTCTGATTTATCCTTTTCTCTTCGCCCTGATGCTGGGAGATATTGGGTACGGAGTCGTGATTATCGTAATAGGCTTGTTGGTGATGCGAATGCTGAAATCGAAAGGCATTCGCGATTTGGCCAAGATCCTGGTCTATGCAGGGGTATTATCGCTCGTGTTCGGACTTATCTACAATGAGTTCTTCGGCGTCGAGCTAGTTGGGAAAAGCGGTTTGATTCTGTCCTCTTACGCTTATCCGACTATTCCCCGTTTTGAGAACGTTCTCACGTTGCTTCTGGTTACCTTAGTTATTGGCATCCTCATGCTCACGCTCGGGTATGTACTCGGATTTGTCAACGAATATCGACAGCACGGGCTGAAGCACGCCGTATTCGCGAAAGTAAGCTGGCTTCTTCTGCTGTGGGGTGGGGTACTCGTGATCATTCAGATCTTGCCGCCTCTTACGTCGGGAACTGCTATCAGCATATCTCCCCCGTTGTTGGCCGGCTTGGCAGTCGCCGTAGTAGGCTTCATATTCTTGATAATGGGTGAAGGCATCATCGGCATCGCTGAGCTTCCGACGCTTCTGTCTAATGTGCTCTCTTATTCGCGATTGCTCTCGATAGGCATTTCTTCGGCCGGTATCGCTCTTGCAGTAAATAAGCTGTCATATGCGCTCTTCTTCTCCCGGGGCGGGGTTTTCGTCATTTTGGGAGTGCTAATGCTAATCGTTGGCCACGCGGTGAATACTGCGCTCGGCATTTTGGATTCAGGCTTGCAATCCTTGAGATTGCACTACGTGGAGTTCTTCACGAAGTTCTATAGTGGAGGCGGAACGAAATATAGGCCGTTTGGTTTTAAGAGAAAATATACGGAGGAACAATAAATGGTAGATCCAATTGGAGGAGGTATGGTCGCTTTGGCCGCAGCCATAGCGGTCGGCGCCACGGGAATCGCAGCCGCCTTGGGCGAGCAAGTCATTGGTTCGGCAGCCATCGGAGTCATGGCTGAAGACGAAGGCTTCTTCGGGAGGGGTCTGGTCATGACCGTCATTCCGGAGTCTATTGTAATTTTCGGGCTCGTCGTGGCCTTGATACTGCTCTTTGTGACTATGCCTACAATCTGAGGACCTATGGGCTTGGAAGTCGTCGTCAAGGACGTCCTAGCGCGAGGAGAGGAGGAAGCGAACCGCATCAGGCAAGAAGGAACGGACGAAGCCAATGCCATAATCGGAGGGGCCGAAAACACAGCGCGTCAGATCCTCGAAGAAAGACGAGAGCAGGCAGTCCAACAAATTGAGCGTCGAAAAAACAGAGAAATATCCAGCGCGAATCTTGATGTTAAGCGATCGATCCTCAACGCGAAGAAACAACTGCTTGACAACGTATATGCCGAAGCCTTGGGATCGCTGGCTGCACTTTCTGAATCGGAGCGAGAAACCCTCATCAAGAGGCTGCTCGAATCACACACTGACTCAAAGCGTATTTTTTCAAACAAAAGCGACGAGTCCATAGTGAGACGAATCACCGACTTGGAATATGGTGGCACGATTCTCTGTTCAGGCGGCATAGTTTTGGAAAATGAAGATGGCACAGTCATACACGACCTGACCTTCGACACGCTTCTCAGGAACGTGCGTGAGACGTCTTTGAAGCAGCTCTTAGAAATTTTGAACGTGTGAGCGCAATGTACACGCGGCCAAAAAAGGGCAAATCTTCAGGATCTGCGCCCAGAGCGAGATACGCCTATGGCACTGCACGAGTGCACGCAATGAAGGTGAAGCTCTTTCCGAAGGAGACCTATGCAAAACTCCTTGTCATGGCCCTTCCTGAAATAACCCGATTTATTGAAGAGTCGGAGTACAAAGCTGAAGTCGACGAACTGGCGCGCACGTACTCAGGCATAGATTTAGTTGAGTTCGCTACGCACCTGAACTTGGCGAGGACATTCACCAAGCTCATGGAGATGACGATGGGCGAACCTCACGACTTGATCGTGGAATATCTCAGACGCTGGGACATCTGGAACATTAAAACTATACTGCGAGGAAAAATGTACGGAGCTTCCGATGAGGAGATAGTGAGGATCCTGGTCCCCAGTGGCGAGCTAGCGCGCGAGTACCTGCAGACTCTCGTACGGAAGCCCAGTGTTGAAGAGGTTATCGCTGCATTGAAAGGCACCGTCTATTATGATGTCATCAAAGATATTGGCTACACCGAATCTTCGATGAAGGTTGAAGACGAACTTGACAAGTTCTATTATGCAAGAATGGTGGACCTCGTATCGAGAATAGGCGGCTCTTCGCTGTACTTGACCGTCATTAAAATGGAGATCGACGTCGCCAACTTAAAAACATTATTCAGGTTGAAAAATGCAGGCATTTCAGGCTCGCGCGTCCTTGAATATGTCATACCGGGCGGACTGTATCTCTCAGACAAGGAGATCGAGAAGATGGCTGATGTGCCCTTCGACGAATTTGTAGCTTTGTTGGGCAAATATCGGTATTGGAGCGCTATTTCTGACCTCGTCACAGAGCGAATGGAATCATTGAGCAAGATCGAACTGAGGCTGGACAAATACTTGAACGAGCACGTGTGGAAGATCTCTACGTTCAATCCGTTGACAGTGCTGCCCATGCCGGGGTACATGCTGAGCAAAGACGCAGAAGTGGACAACATCCAAGCGATAGTGCGAGGCAAAGAGGCGGGACTATCGCAAGAAATCATTAAAGACCATCTGGCACTATAGAAGAATATAGTTTAGGGCAAACGTTTTGTAATGCGGTGAGTTGCGTGGAAGTTGCAGTTGTTGGCAGCGCTGATTTTGTGACAGGCTTTCTATTGGCCGGCGTGCGGAAAACATTCATCACTACCGATGCTGATTTGGAGCCGACACTTAAGGAGGCCTTAAAGGACGAGGACATTGGCATATTAATCATGAATAGCGACGATGTGGAAAAGGTGTCGATGCCTTTGCGCATAGCCTTAGACGACTCCATCGAACCGACCGTCATCTCAATTGGCGGCGCCGGAGAAGAACGCACGCATTTGCGAGAGAAGATAAAGCGATCTGTAGGTGTTGACTTGTGGAAGTAGAGCAAAAGGGCAGGATATATCGGGTTGCAGGGCCCGTCGTTACTGTTGTCGGGATCGAAGCAAAGAT
The DNA here is from genome assembly GCA_963720465.1 of Methanobacteriota archaeon. Lineage (GTDB taxonomy): Archaea > Halobacteriota > Bog-38 > Methanoflorentales > Methanoflorentaceae > Methanoflorens. The sequence goes on along the minus strand of OY970393.1, from coordinate 1,031,417 downwards.
GTATGACCTCGTAAAGGTTGGTGACGAAGGCCTCATGGGAGAGGTCATCGAGATCGATCAGGACAAGTTCATCATTCAAGTTTATGAGGATACGTCAGGCCTAAGGCCCGGTGAGCCTGTGGAGAACACGGGGTTGCCGCTTTCCGTTGAGCTGGGGCCCGGGCTCTTAAGTTCAATTTATGACGGCATTCAACGGCCGCTTCCAGTGTTGAATGCGCAACTGGGTGACTTCATCGAGAGGGGCGTCGCCGCATCAGGACTCGACCATTCAAAGAAGTGGGACTTCGTGTCGGAGGTTAAGCCCGGCGAGGAGGTCCACGCGGGTCAAACTATCGGCCACGTGCAAGAGACGCCGCACTTACAGCACAAGATCATGGTTCCTCCCGAGAAAGGCGGAACGATAAAGACGATAGAGTCCGGAGAACACACGGTAGACGACGTTATTTGCACTCTTGACGACGGAACAGAACTCAAGCTCATGCAGGAGTGGCCGGTTCGTGTGTCGAGACCATCGGTTGAGAAGTTAATGCCTGACACCCCCCTCGTTACGGGGCAACGGATTCTGGATGCACTATTCCCTGTGGCGAAAGGCGGAACTGCAGCTATTCCCGGGCCTTTTGGTTCTGGAAAGACGGTCGCGCAGCAACAACTCGCGAAATGGTCGGACACACAGATTGTGGTGTACATCGGCTGCGGAGAGCGCGGCAATGAAATGGCTGACGTGCTCACCGAATTTCCGGAGCTTCTAGACCCCCAAACAAACGCGCCGCTCATGGATCGTACCGTACTCGTAGCAAATACCTCAAATATGCCGGTAGCAGCCCGCGAGGCGTCGGTCTATACCGGCGTGACCATCGCTGAGTATTTCCGCGATATGGGGTATGACGTTTCCCTTATGGCAGACTCGACGTCACGATGGGCTGAGGCTATGCGTGAGATCTCTTCACGTCTGGAGGAAATGCCCGGCGAGGAAGGATATCCTGCCTATCTCGCCGCACGGCTCTCTGAGTTCTATGAGCGTTCGGGGCGTGTCAAAACACTTGGCGGTAACGAAGGTTCTATCACCGTTATCGGGGCGGTGAGCCCTCCAGGAGGCGATTTCTCGGAACCTGTGACGCAAAATACACTCCGGATAGTGAAAGTATTTTGGGCTCTCGACAGCAAGCTCTCACAACGGCGCCATTTCCCCTCTATTAACTGGCTCGATTCATATAGCCTCTATACGCAAAACCTCGCGGAATGGTTTGTCGATCATGTCGCCGGAGATTGGGAAGAACTCAGAATGCGGGCTATGGCGATACTCCAGAAAGAAAGTGAACTTCAGGAAGTCGTGCAACTAGTCGGATCTGATGCGCTCCCTGATGATGAGCAGCTAACCCTGGAGGTTGCGCGGATGATTCGCGAGTACTTTTTGCAGCAAAATGCGTATCACGAGGTTGATACGTACTGTCCCCTTCAAAAGCAACACGATATTCTCGCTGCTATCATGGTTTATGACGATCTTGCGAGAAAAGCTCTCAATATGGGCAGACTCGTCGATGAGATCATGAACGTCCCAGCAAAGTCGGAGCTGGCGCAGATCAAGTTTGAAGCAGAATACGGGACCAAGCTTGAAGAGATTGAAACAGCCCTGCGAGCGGAACTAGCATAGGGTGAAGAAAATGAAAGAGTATCGAACAATAACATCCATTGCGGGGCCCCTCGTTTTCGTTGAGAAAACAGAGCCTGTTGGGTATATGGAGCTTGTCAACGTCATCCTCGCAGACGGAACTGTGAAAAGAGGACAGGTTCTTGACACGTCCGAAAAGTTGGTAGCACTTCAAGTATTCGAAACGACTGCGGGCATTGACCGACACTCGAAAATACGGTTTACCGGTGAAGTTATCAAGATGCCGGTCTCGACCGAAATACTCGGCCGAATACTCTCAGGATCAGGTGAACCGCTTGATGGCGGTCCAGAAATCGTGCCGGAAAAGCGACTCGACATAACGGGCGCGGCGATTAACCCCTATGCACGAGATAACCCATCTGAATTCATCCAAACCGGCATTTCCACGATAGACGGAATGAATACCCTCGTTCGAGGGCAGAAATTGCCCATTTTCTCGGGATCGGGTCTCCCCCATAACGACTTGGCGCTGCAAATTGCGCGGCAGGCGAAAGTATTGGGTGCAGAAGAAGCCTTTGCCGTCATTTTCGTCGCCATGGGCATCACCGCAGAAGAAGCGCGACATTTTATGAACGACTTTGAGAGAACTGGGGCGCTTGAGCGGGCCGTCGTGTTCTTGAACCTTGCGGATGATCCTGCAATTGAGCGGCTCATTACCCCAAGGCTTGCGCTCACAGCGGCTGAGTACCTCGCCTACGAACACGATATGCACGTGCTCGTTATTCTCACCGACATGACAAATTATTGCGAAGCGCTGCGGCAGATTGGCGCTGCCCGCGAAGAGGTGCCGGGCCGGCGAGGCTACCCAGGATACATGTACACCGACCTTGCGTCGATCTATGAACGCGCAGGACGAATCCGCGGTAAAACAGGTTCGATTACGCAAATCCCGATTCTCACCATGCCTGGCGACGATATCACCCACCCAATTCCTGACCTTACGGGGTATATTACGGAAGGGCAGTTCGTGATATCGCGTGAACTGCACAGGAGGGGCATATATCCGCCAGTGAACGTTCTCCCCTCGCTCTCACGCCTGATGAATTCGGGCATAGGCGTTGGAAAGACGCGTGAAGACCATAAGGCGGTATCGGACCAGCTTTATGCAGGGTACGCCGAGGGCAAAGATCTGCGCGGGCTTGTGGCGATCGTCGGGAAAGAGTCACTCTCCGATCGTGACAAAACGTTGCTCGAGTTTGCAGATATCTTCGAGGATAAATTCGTACGACAGGGTTACGAGGAAGATCGCGGTATAGAAGAAACGCTCCAACTCGGCTGGGACTTGCTTGCAACGTTGCCGGAAGCGCAACTGACCAGAATTGACAGGAAACTTATCGAGAAATATCATCCGGCACACGTCGCGAAAAAGGCTGAGGAGCCCGTGCCCGCAGTCTCTTCCTAGCGTGGCTTTAGACAAGGCGTAGGCGGCGTACACACGTAGCGCCAGAATCCCTGTTCGACTAAGGAGAGCGCATGGCCTTAAGGGAAGTAAAACCAACACGATCGGAACTGCTCGAAATTAAGAAGAAAATACGGTTGTCGGAGTCGGGCTACAACCTGCTGAAGATGAAGCGGGACGGGCTCTTGCTGGAATTCTTTGACGTCCTTGAAAAGGCGAAAGATGCGAGTATAGACTTAGCGAACGCGTACAAAATTGCAAAGGAGAAGATTGATGTCGCGGAAATGGTCGAAGGCGTAATAGAAGTGTATTCCGCCGCGTTTGCTTTGAAGCACAAGCCAGAGGTCACTTTAACGAGCAGGAGCTTAATGGGGGTCACCGTCCCGGAAGTATCTTTCGCTACTATCAGCAAGAGCATAGATGAGCGCGGTTATGGCATAATAGGGACATCATCGGCGATTGACGAGGCGGCAGCTGCATACGAAGAGCTGCTAGACAAGATTATACGTGCGGCGGAAGTCGAAACCGCCGTTAAGCGACTGCTTATGGAAATTGAAAGGATTAAGCGTCGCGTAAACGCACTTGAATTTCGGGTGATACCGGACTTGAAAGAAGCCGAGGCGTTTATCATGTTCAGGCTCGAAGAGATGGAACGCGAAAATATTTTCCGGCTTAAGAAAATCAAGAAAAAAGCGGCGAGTTCTGAAGCCGCGTAATGCAGATCTTTTCGTCTGTAAAGTATCCCACCCAGTCGTTCATCTGAGACACCACTGCGGAATGTGCAGTCGGCGCATTGCGCATAACCACCGATCCACGGAAAAAGTGGAGGCTCTGTTCGCGCGAACAGGCTGCTAGGTTCGATCTGCAGCTCGTAGGAATTGATTGGCAAAAAAGATATCTAAACGTAGCTCGAATACGATTAGGGTAGTGTTATGCCTGAAGCCCATGACGAGGAAGTTGGAAGACGGTTATTTCAAATACACAAGGAAAAAGCCGTCGAAGTTGCACTCGAAAAAATACGGCGAAAAATGCCCTCTGAGTGGAAGTCATTCACTTCAACAGACATTGACGTGCTTAAGTACATCTTAGGTGAGGCGTGGGTCTGCATCAAGCGAAGCGATTGGGAGGGCATCTCTTTCGCAAGGTTGACCAAGAAAGATTTACAGGTAATCATCGAAATCGCAAATGAAGTGAGTAGCAAGGAAAAACCGGAAAAAATAGCGATTGATGAGGTTTGCACTGCGATAATAACTAAAGAATAGTCCTTGTTACCGGTCCCGAGAAGGTGTAGAGGTTTTTTTACCAGTCGAACAGCCCAGTCGATCGGATTATGCGGCGCCTATAGAAGCAGGCTGTTTTTTCTTTGTGGCGTTCCGTCTTCTTTCGAGGATCTTTTTAACCTTCTTTAGCCGATACAAATCCTCCCTCTCCCGCTCTTCGATTGATATCTTGATGTATTTCGCTTGCCTTTTTAGCTCAGGTATGAGTACTTGTTCGAGGGCATTTACGCGTCTTCTATTCATTTGAATCTCGTCTCCGAGCCTTCGAAGAGACGTTTCAGTTTCTGCGAGCCCGATGATCAGATCTAGCGCCGCTTCATACCGCTCGGCGGTTTCGTCAATCCGGCCGCTCGTCCCTATCATACTGTACCCCCGTTCGATGTACACTTTTTGTGACCGTTTTTCGCTCAACGAGAGGAACGGGAACCCCCATTATGTTTTTTCCGCGAATGTCAAGGGTCAGGAATCGCTTCGTGGCAAAAGAAGCGGATTTCAAAGCTGTAAGATCGTCAACCGCTTCCGCGACGCACAGCGAGCGTTGCGCGGCGACGGCTGCGGTCTCTAGTTCTTCTCGTGATTTGGAGACAGAGACCATAATGTGAAAAAACTCCTGAATGAGGGCGTCCATTTTTTCGCGCAAGAGGTCTCTTCCTTGCTCCGCTAGCTTTATTTGAGCGTTCTTCTTGATGAGCTCCATCCTGGTCGGATTAACCTGTTCCATGTGATTTGCCCTTGTAGACCGGATGGTATTTTTGAATGTAATCCAACTTGATCCGCTTGAGCTCTTCCTCAGGAAGCATTGAGAAAAGGTCCCAAGCTATCGCGAAGGTGGTTTCGATATTTCGGTCTTCATCTCCCTGTGAGATGAATCTCTGCTCAAATTCGTCTGCGAATTCGAGATATTTCTTATCCAGTTCAGTCAGCGCCTCCTCCCCGACAATCGCTACCAGTCGTCTCAAATCTCTGCCGTAGGCGTACGAGGCGTAGAGCTGATCTGCTACGTTCCGGTGATCTTCCCTGGTCTTTTCGGATCCAATCCCCAGGTTCATTAGTCGAGACAAGCACGGAAGCGCGTCGATGGGAGGATCAACTCCTCTTCGGTACAAATCTCTGCTCAAGACGATTTGCCCTTCGGTAATGTAACCTGTCAAATCCGGCACAGGGTGGGTAATGTCATCGTCTGGCATCGTTAGTATGGGAATTTGGGTAATGGATCCGCTTTTTCCTTTAATCCGTCCTGCGCGTTCATAGATCGACGCAAGGTCGGTGTACATGTATCCTGGATAACCGCGCCGGCCTGGCACCTCCTCGCGTGCGGTGGAGATCTCTCTCAAGGCCTCGCAGTAATTCGTCATGTCTGTGAGAATAACGAGGACGTGTAGATTGTGGGTATAGGCAAGGTATTCTGCCACGGACAAGGCACACCGAGGCGTGGCAACGCGCTCAATAGTAGGGTCATCTGCCAAATTCATGAAGAATACCACGCGCTCGAGGGCTCCCGTCCGTTCGAAATCCGTCATGAAGAATGACGCATCCTTGTAAGTAATGCCCATTGCCGCAAAAATGACCGCAAAGTTCTCTCCCTCGCCTATCACCTTCGCCTGGCGCGCGATTTGAGCGGCTAACCTGTTTGCCGGCAAGCCGGAACCAGAGAATATTGGCAGCTTTTGTCCACGGACGAGGGTGTTTAAGCCATCGATGGCGGACATCCCCGTTTGAATAAAGTCCGCCGGTTTGTCTCGCGCGTACGGATTTATCGGGGTCCCTGCGATATCCACGCTTTCTTCTGAAATGATGGCAGGGCCCCCATCTCTCGGGTTGCCAACGCCGTCGAAAATCCTTCCAAGCATGTCAAACGAGACATTCACTTTCGGCGGTTCCCCAGTAAATCTAACACGCGTTTCAAGGTCGTCTATGCCGCTAGTCCCCTCAAAGACTTGAATAACTGCGAGCTCTCGAGAAACGTCCAGAACTTGACCGGTCCGTTCTTCGCCATTGGGAAGTGTAATCTTGGCAGTCTCTCCGAATGACACTCCTTTCACGTTCTCGGTGAATATCAACGGCCCCGACACGTAGTTGATCGTTTTGTACTCTTTGGTGAGCAGACTGGGGAAAGTCATTGTGCGACCTCGAGAGATGCGACACTTGCCTCTATTTTTTCTAGGAGGCCTTTGACGGTGGCCACATCTTCTTGTTCCTTCATGCGCGCGATATCGGTCTTGACTGGCAAGTCGAGCAGTTGCTGGAGCGAGACCCCTTTGCTCAGCGCATCGGTTATTGCATCGTGGAAGGCGAGGATCGCTTTCAACATCCAGTACTGCTTCTCTAGAGGGCAGAAAGAGTCGACCTCGTCAAACGCGCTTTGTTGTAGGAAGTCCTCACGCACCATTCTCGTTACCTCTAAAATCGCCTTCTCGCTCTCTGGTAAGGCATCGGGGCCCACGAGTTGGACGATCTCCTGCAATTCGACCTCCTTTTGGAGAAGAAACATCGTTTTGTCTCGGAGCTCCCTCCAGTCGCGCGCGATGCTCTCTGCAAACCAGTCTTGGACGCTTTCTATGTAGAGACTATAGCTGTTGATCCAATTGACGGCCGGGAAATGTCTCCTGTACGCAAGGCTGGTATCCAAGGCCCAGAACGCGCCGGCTATCCGCAGCGTGTTTTGTGTTATCGGTTCTGAGAAATCGCCTCCCGGTGGTGACACTGCCCCGACGACCGTGATAGATCCAGCTCGTCCATCAGAGCCTAAACAAACAACCCTACCGGCACGTTCGTAAAAGGCGGCCAATCGTGTCGCGAGATAGGCTGGATATCCCTCCTCACCAGGCATCTCTTCAAGCCGGCCTGAGACCTCCCTAAGCGCTTCTCCCCATCGTGAGGTCGAGTCTGCCATTAGCGCGACGTCATATCCCATGTCGCGGTAGTATTCAGCCATTGTAATCCCCGTATAAATCGATGCCTCTCTCGCTGCCACGGGCATGTTTGAGGTGTTCGCGATCATGATCGTTCTTTGGATCAAGGGTTGTTGGGTGCGAGGATCAACCAGCTCAGGAAACTCGGTAAGCACGTCAGTCATCTCGTTGCCTCGCTCTCCACAGCCGATGTACACTATAATCTGAGCATCTGCCCATTTGGCCAGCGTTTGTTCTGACACCGTCTTTCCGGTGCCGAATCCGCCAGGAATCATGGCGGTGCCGCCTTTGGTCACCGGAAAGATGCTGTCAAAAATGCGTTGTCCCGTAAGCAAGGGTAATGTGGGATCCTGCTTTTTGGCGTAAGGCCTTCCGATTCGCACCGGCCATTTTTGCGTTAGCGTTATGTTTTTATCATTGTCTAAGATACACACCGTTTCCTCTACGGTGAATTCTCCGCTTTTTATTTCGGTTACCGTTCCGTAGACGTGAGGCGGAACCATGATCTTGTGTTCAATGTGGTACTCGTATACGCTTCCAACGACGTCTCCCGATTCGAGGGTATCGCCTTTGTGCACTGAAGCGGTGAACTCCCACTTTCGGTCTCTGTCCACCCCGGGCAACGTGATGCCTCGCGAAATGAAATCTCCACTTTTTTCCATTAGTATCGGCAGAGGCCTCTGAATCCCATCATATATGGACGAAATTATTCCGGGACCCAACTCGACGCTCAGCGGACTCTCGGTGTTGACCACTGGCTCTCCAACTTTTAGTCCCGAGGTGTCCTCATACACTTGAATGACGGCTTCATCTGCGTCTAATCGTATGATCTCGCCGTTTAGCTGCTCGTCGCCGACTCGGACGACGTCGTACAATTTAGACCCCCTCATTTCGAGAGCATAGACGACCGGGCCCGAAATCCGCGCAATGGATCCCTGCAACACGTCCTATCGCCTCACCACGATGTTATACCCAATCGCCCTGCGCAACATCCTTTCGATGTAGTCTGCGCGGTCAATCTGTCGCGTTCTCGAAGGTATCGGAATAATTATTGGTCGGTGCGTCTTTTCGATTTTTTCCATGAGCTTAGCATCCAATGAAGCCATAAAGTCCTCGTTCACCGCGACAATGCCGGTGTCGTCCTTAAACAACAAAGGGGGGATCATGCTCTTTGCCTCTTCCACGGTAGCCGCTTCGAGCACCTCGACTCCCGCTAGCCGAAAACCCGGTGCCGTCTCTGGGTCGGTTACGACTACAAATTTATACAAATACCAGTTCCTCCATTACTTCCTTTTCTGGCACGTACTCGGTCTTGCACATCGCTATGATCCGTATGTTGGTGATCTCGTTAAGTTTAGCCCACAAATAACCAATGACCAACGCAAGGCTTAGCGGATCGCCAGAAAACAAACTCAGAGCTTTTTGTAAAACAAACTTGTCGAGTTCTTTTTCAAATGGTGATATCTTTTCTGCGGTGACGTACTGGTCTGGAAGGCGGGCGAGGAAGTCGTAAGAACTGCCCGCCAATTGTTTGGTAACCCCGTCCATCGTTCGAGTTTTGCTTAAAGCCGAGAATTTGTCGACGTCTAACTCTTTTCCTCCGGGAATGAAGTAGTACTTGGGGTCTTCAAGTTCAACCTTGTCGCGGATGATCCGCAAAACATTTTTTATATTGGTCACGTCTATTTCCGTCCTTAATATCCCCCGAATGATCCCTTCATCGTAAGAATCACCCGCGACGGCGTGTAAAGCGTGGTCGTAGTAAAACTTGTCTAGAGCATACTCCAACACAACGAGCTCTCGCGTTTCGCTGAATTCCTTAAAATGTTGCGTCAACGGCCGCGAATATTCGATCCCCCATGTCGCGAGCAAATCAATAACCGCTTTGACATCCGGTTGCTTAATCAGCTCGGTGAGCGTCGCATCGCTAAGTGCTCCGGCAGGTGCGAGGCTTTCTGTTATCTCTTCAGGCACCTCCTGGATATTTTTCCCCCTCAATATCGTCTTTATGTTTTGGACGTCCCACTTGTTCAGGAATACGTTAATAAGTGTTTCAGCGTCTTCGCCTTTCACAAAACTGAATATCAGTCGAAAGGTCTTGCCTAGATTCCGCCGCAGCGCCTCTTCGACGCACGCGAGACCGGTATGTTGGACACTAGCATCTTCTAGGTCTTGTCGGTACGGCGTGTTTTCCAACTCGTCGATAAGGGAGTTGATGTCTAGTTTGGCCCCTAAGGCTTCGAGTTCTTTCCGCTTAAGGAGTCGGCTTTTCATGCCTCTTATGCGCGCACCAATGTACTCGTAGTCCACCTTAGTCACCGAATAACGTAGAAAAGATCTCTCGTTTCAGGAGTTCTTTGGCATTGTTTAGTCGTGATTCAATCGTATTGGAGACGAGCACCCTTCCGTCTTTTGTGCTGACGGCTAAGCCTCCTGCGCTGGTCAAATCACCGACGATCTCGGAGTTCCTGCCTAGTTCATCTAACACCTGCCTGCATAGGGGTTCGTCTCGCGGATCGATATGAAGGCTCACCTTCTCTCCTTCGAGTTCGCGAACCGCTTCTTGGAGTATCTTCTTGAAATTTTCCTTGTAGCTGGCATCATTTCTAAAACTGTTTAAGCTTTTTTTGGCGTCGAAAAACGCTCGTTGTATGACTGCGTCCTTCTCCTTTATGATCCGCATTTTGTTTTCGGCCTTGGCGTTGTAAATCAGTTTGTTTCGCTCTATCTCAGCCGATTTTTGTGCGTTCTCGCAGTATGAGGCCTTAATCTCCTCACCCTTTGCTTCTGCGCTTCTCCTTATCTCTACGGCTTCTTGATGCGCCTTTTGAGTAATCCCTGTGATGCTCTTTTCAGCGCTTACCCCCATCGAAGCAATCAAATTTTCATAGGTCATTCGCCCCAACAGCCTTTTTTGGCTCTCCTTTGATAAGCAGTTTTTTTGCGCGTTAACGACCAGACTCCGATTGTTGTTCTGAAACAACAGGAGATTTCATCGTAAACCCGGTAGGCGGCACCTCCATTGAAAGGCCAAAACATCATGGCATCGTAGGTAGAACGAAAAGGATAATCGCAGCGACAACAAAGCCTAAAATGACTAAAGTTTCCGGAAGTGCCACAAAAACGAGCGCTAAGCCGAATAATTCTGGTTTTTCTGCAATCACTCCTGCTCCTGCTGCACCTATTCTTGCCTGTGCTATTCCGGTTCCGAGCGCACCTAACCCAAAAGCTAGTCCAGCACCAATCGCTATCGACCAATCGAGTACCATTTTTCCAACTCCTATGGTTTTTTTTGTCAGCACCGCATCTTGCGGTAACGTCGTTATCCAACGCAGATGTGCCACTTGGATAACAATATTCTACTCAATGGCATCCGCGCTCGTCGAGTATCTGCGTCCACGTCCTTCACCCTCGCAGAGAGATCTGATGACTTTTTTTGCCGACGCCGTACAAATGGCTTCGACGTCGTGCGCTGCACAAAGCTACCTCCCGACTCTCACTTTGCCGCCCCCCGTTTGAAAGGATCGTACGCTCTGCCCCCGCCCTCATAAAACTTTGAATAGAATTCTACGATATGTAGCCTGAGTGCTTGAATCGAGGGGCTAAACATGCACAGGACGACATTTAATCCGTGAAGCAACACCGCTATCAAAATACCTACCAGTACGATTCCCATTGAGCTTCCTAGCTCATTGGCCACAAGCGCGAGTACTACGGACGCCATCCCTATTGCCATGAGTCTCGCGTACGAGAGGACGTTTGTAAACGTACTCATGACTTCTATTGCTCCGGCAATTCCGCCGCCATAGAAGATTAGCGGGAGTGCAATGACGAGCAGAACTATGCCGGGCGCTACGAGTATAGAGGGAACCACTGCAACTATCGCGAGCAGAATCACTATGATGCTGGCCAAGGCGAGCATCATGCCAACCCTCGTACATAGGAGCTTCTGGTTGCTGCGTCTGCGCGCGTTCACTACCCCTAAGCTGAGGCCAAAGAATACGTGAAATACCCCGATGGCGACCGTGAAAATGATCAGCGGCACGATAATGTCAATCCTATTTAATGTCGTCCCAGCTATTGTTACGGGCTGTATCCAACCCATCATTTGCCCGAGATTTCCGAAAAACTCGCCATAGAGGTAGCCAAAGAACATTGTGGGAATTGAACAGATGATTAGGATGTTCATCAGTTGCTTGATTGTGTTACTGCGTCGCCCATAGAACCATCTCACCACCAGCGCAAACGCGAGTATACAGATTCCGTACCCAATGTCGCCTACCATGAGGCCAAAAAAGAACGGGAAAAACAACGCGAGCAGCAGTGTCGGCTCAATCTCGCCGTGCAGTGGTGTACCTATCAAATTGCTGAGAGCCTCAAAGGGCTTGACGATTCGCGGATTGTCGTAACACGACGGCGCGTTGTAGCTCTCCTCTCGACTTACGGTAAGGTCGTTTACGATGACTCTGCCTTCAAATGCCTCTTTCAGCGCATTTTTAGTGTTTGCGAGCTGCTTTTTTGGCACCCACCCAAGCATCACGAACGTGTAGTCCGTCTGCCCGAACTTGGTGAAAACACTGAGTTCTTCATTCCTGTCCTCAAGCACTTCTTTGAGCACGCTGAGCTTCGGGTACCAGTTCTCCGACAGTTCTGCTAACTCCCCGTTGACGGCGCTCATTTCGACGGTTGCTTTCTGCCGTTGTTCGTCGACTAACGTCAGAACCTGGTCAAACGGCTTACCCAGATACTCGGGCGGGAGTCGAACTTCATTCACATTCTGCGACCAAATAAACGAGTGCACTTGGTCAGAATACCGTTTGTTAAACACCGTCACCGCAGCCGTCGTCGCCTCGTCGACATCCGCGGACAAGAGCTCAAATTGGTTGTGCGTGATTTCGACTAGCGCTGAGCGAACAATCTCGAGGACATCCTTAAACTCCCTTTGGATGAGAATTACGGTGACCTCAAACCCCTCTAAAATAGGAAGTTGAGACTCTAGAGGCTGCAGCTTCTGAATAACTTCTTCGTAATGAGCGAGATTCGTAAGCGTAAACTCAATATCACTTTTTCGCGTTGCTAGCTCTTTGGTCAGCGTCTCGAGCTCGCTGATAACTTGGTCGGCTTCGCCGACGAGCTCATCATCATTTTTCCATCGCAGTCCTTCGTAGATTTGAGCCTTTAGTGCCTCGTTCACGGGCATAGTCGGGAGCAGGTGAAACATCCCGCTGACTTTGACTAACGCGCCCGCGATGTCGACTTTTGGGCCTGCGTGCACGCGTCGCAGCATCGTATCTCCCGGAGCGATCGTCGTCGACGCGTCTTCTAAATGAACCGTTCCTAGGTTGTACAGAAAATCAACCGTGCTGTGCAAGTCGGTTTTTGGTCCAATGACCTGGATCTTAGTCATTTTCTGCAGCATATCGATCTACTCGGGAGTCACCGCTTTCACAATTACTTCTATGGCCTTGGACAAGTTTTGCTCTCCGCCCTGTTTTGTCAATTCTGCCTCTTCCTTGCCGAGCCGTTGCAGGGTTTCCACCTCATTAAGGACGGCCGCTAGTCTCTTTTTGGAGTACTCGTCGGCGGCTTGTTTTCCGTCAATTTCAGCCTTTTTCAAAATATCAACGGCTTCCCTTCTAGCGTCTGCGACAATCTGCTCGGCGTCTCGCCGCGCTTGGTCCGCCTTTACGCTTAGTTCCACCTCCTTCCTTCGTATCTGCTGCAATATCGACGGTTCTGCTTCAGCCATTTTTGCCTCTTCGGAGTTTTGATCCTATAGCCCGCGTCGCGCTTTTAGATGTGCGGTTATCTCCTGATCTGAAACGTGGCGTTCGTTCTTTTTTTGATTGCTATATTTCGCTTTTTCAGCTGCGCGCAAAACGCGCTCTCGACACCGATCTACTGCTCCTTGTTTCAGTTTATCGACTAGCTGTATAACACCGTTATCCACATTGCGTCACCAAGGTGTTACATTTTTATTATGATTAATTATGTAAATATAAGTTGGAGGACGATATATGTTACGGTGCAATATTGCTAAGAATAAGCACCTTTTTTTGCTTCTCTTAGACAATAGATAAAAGAACTAGGTCACTTATGCGCCATTTTTTTTGATGCGACGCTGGGGATTCATGTGGGTAAAGGTGATCGATATGGCTAGGGATGGATTCGGTTGGTTGTAGCCGGTACATCCGCTATAATGCCAAAATTCTACGGTTGCAGGTTAGCGCACTAGGCACGTGCAGACCTGCACGCGTAAATCTAATGAAGGCGCAGTACGTCTGCTCAACTCCTCTTTTGCAATCCATTCTCAGCACTGTCGACCGTGCCCGAGCTTTTATGTATGGAGTTAGCGTAATGACTCGTGGTGAGGATCGTGAAGCGACTTAAGGTCAGGGACGTTATCAAGCACAGAGCGCAGACAATTGACCCGAGTGCATCACTAGTTGATGCGGCAAGGCGCATGGTTGAAGACGCAACAGACGCTTTTATTGTGTCGCCGCTTGAAAAAGATGAGCCATTTGGCATCATTACCCAGAGAGATATCGTCGACCTGTTCGCCGACGAGGTGGATATTGGCAAAGTGACGGTCGGAGAGATGGCCAGCAAGCCACTCTTCATTGTATCTCCGGGAATGCCCATCCTGTACGCTGCTAAGATGTTTCGAAAAGGCGGGGTGAATCATCTGGCCGTCTTCAATGGACAAGAAATCCTCGGGATTATCTCGTGTAGTGACGTCTTGGCAAGCCTTCCCAATTTGATGGAGCAAATCTACAGCGAGTTCGATTAGCCGTTAGCCGACTGTGGCTGCACTTTGAGTGCTGGTGTCTCTGAGTAGGAGGTTCGGCGAGGCGAGAAGTGCTTTAGGAATGCGTTTGGACTGAGATCCAATCTCGGTTTGACTCGCTTTTTTTCCAAAACCATTAAGTAGGTATCGTGTAATCATATTACGAAATAGCTTGATGTATAAGCATTTTTGGAGTCTATCTGTTGTATTGAGGCGATTATAATGGCGGAACAACCCCCTAAGAAAGCTGTATTTGAGGACTATGGTATCGATCCCGCGCTCTCTGAGATTCAGAATTTCAAGGCTGAAATCGTGTACGAGCTGAAGAAAGCCGAGGTGCCATTCCCGATAAATAGCCGCGAACAGCTCATGACCGTGTTTCCCAAGGGCTGGAGCATGCAGTGCTCGATGAAAGGTCAAAAAGTAGAGCTTCACGAGTACATTTCTAAAATGAAGGCCGACGAGTTTCCGATCCGGACTGCCGGCGACGTTGCGGACAAGCTTGCGTCGTTTTGTACGATGTAACTCAACGTCGTATCGATTTTTGCCGCAACGGACTGTACCCCGTTCAAAAAAGCCCACGGTTGTGAGCGTTTTTTGAACCCTCACTTTTTTTTAAATATTCTTATATAATTGGGCGTGTATAAAAGACATGTAAGGCCATACGTGGAAGCGCTGGTGGGCCTATGCACGCGACAATAATACCGGAAGAATGGCAGTTCGAAAAAGAAGTCGTTTGTTTTAACTGCCAGACAAAAGCAACGCAAGTTGTGCGGATTAAGGATAAGCAAGGCAGTGTTATATGCTCGGCGTGTGGCGCACAGCGTCACTACGTCATACGAAGCGTGATTTATGGGACGGACACGCCGCCGATGGCCCCTGTGGGGATGAAATATGATGCGTGGGACTTCGCGAAGACCAGCGAATGTCTGAACTGCAAAGAACACGCACGGCACAGCGTCCATCTCGACGAGCACAAGATGAACGTGATCTGCGACGAGTGCGGTTTTTCGCGAGTGTTGAAGCTCGATTATCTCGTCTTCCCGCATGTCCTCTCGCACGAGTAAGCCCCGCTGAAGATGAGCACGCGGCTGTACGTCTTTCACGCAGGGCAGTGTGATCCGAAGAAGTGCACCGCCAAAAAACTTGCCAAATTTCATCTCGTAACTCTTTTCTCGACGCCGCGACCCTTGTGGGGCTCTCATACGGTGCTCCTTGATCCATCCGCACCCGCTCCGTTATGCCGCGCGGATGTTGTGACGACGCTCGTTGCGGTTGACTGCTCCTGGAAACAACGCGAGCGCGTGTTTGAGTCGTTCCGGGCGCGGACGAGGCGACGACTTCCGTATCTTTTGGCAGCGAATCCTGTGAACTATGGGCGGCCGTTCGAGCTCACAACCGTAGAAGCGCTGGCGGCTGCGCTCTACGTCCTCGGGGAATCACAACGCGCAAGAGAACTCTTGAACAAGTTCAAATGGGGTTCGACATTTTTGAACTTGAACGCGGCACCCCTCAATGAATACGCTGGCGCGAACACCGTTGGCGACGTGCTCGCACTTGAACGCGCCTATATAGAAGGCTAAATGACTTCTTATCCGCGTTCTTGCGGTTAACGCAAACAGAAAGATTAAATGCTGTTAGGCGTATGGTTCTACCGACGTGAGAGGTACATCTGATGGCACGTTTTCCAGAAGCTGAAAAAAGGTTGCTTAATATCAAAATCTGCATGCGGTGTAACGCCCGCAACCCGCCACGGGCGACTCGATGCAGGAAATGTGGTTACAAAAATCTGAGGGTCAAGTCGAAGGAACGAAGGGGTTAGTCGATTGAGGATCGAGCAGCACCTTGAAGAGGCGATCAGCCGAGAAGGAACGATACATCTAACGCTTATCGATCCCGACTCACAGTCGCCAGAGGAAGCCGCACGAATTGCACGGGGCGCCACGGCTGGAGGTACCACTGCGGTTCTTGTGGGAGGCTCTGTAGGCGTCGGCGGACGTGGAATAGAGTGCACCGTATCGGAGATCAAAGGTAGCACGCGTGTCCCTGCTATCATCTTCCCTTCAGACGTAGGGAGTGTATGTACCACGGCCGACGCGATGTTTTTCTTGTGCCTTATGAACTCTAGGAGCACAGCGTATCTCAGTACAAACCAAGCGCTCGGCGCCGTGTTTGTCAAGAGCTACGGAATAGAGCCAATTCCAGTAGCGTACATCATCGTAGAACCGGGGGGAACTGTTGGCTGGATAGGTGATGCGCGTTTGATTCCGCGCAACAAACCCGAGATCGCTGCCGCATACGCGCTCGCAGGAAAATATCTTGGGATGCGATGGATCTACCTTGAAGCAGGTTCCGGTGTCCCCGATACCGTCCCCCCCGAAATGGTGAAGGCGGTAAAAGCAGCCATAGACGATACAAGGCTCATCGTAGGCGGCGGGATACGCACCGACGAACAGGCCGAGTTGCTCGCGAAGGCGGGAGCGGATGTCATCGTAACGGGCACGGCAATCGAAGAGGACGTTGACATCGAAAACAAGATCGCAAGCTTTGTCCGCGTAATACAGCACTAATCGCCTGCGCAGGCCACATCCGGCACCCAGCCTGCTTTCTACGCGCTTTTGTTTTTCTCTATCCAGCTGCTGTAGTTGCATTGCGGGCAGCCGAGATCCCAAAATCGCTTGCCGCTTTGTACTTTGATAAGCCGCATGTCGTGTTGTTTGCACTTGCGGGCAGTTATGCGCAGCCTTCCTGATTTCGGCAGGGGGAGTCCAAATGTGCACTTCGGATACCCGCTGCACCCTACAAACCGTCCGCCGCGTTTTGAGCGACGCACGACGAGATCCGAGCTGCACTGAGGGCATGTCCCGACGGTCGCATCTCCGCGTAGCCCTTCTCGCAGCGACTTGCTAATCTCTTCGTGTTGCTCATCGAGCGTGCTCAAGACCTTATCGAGAATGTCCCTTGAGCTGACTACCACAAACTCCTTTGACAGCGTCCCCGTTTTGACCTTCTCCATCTCCTCCTCGAGAAGTCGGGTCATCTCAGGTTTCGTAATTGTCGGAGCGTAGCGCTCGAGCGATTGTGTGACGCTGCACGCGATACCGGTGGGACGAAGGGGATTCACGTCGACATAGCCCCGCTGAGCGAGCTTCTTGATGATCTCGTGGCGGGTGCTTTTCGTCCCCAACCCGAGCTCGTCCATCTTCTTGATCAACTGGCCTTGTCCCCATCGCTGTGGTGGCTGCGTCTCCTTCTCCGCAAGTTGTTTGTTTGTGACAGTGACAACTTCGCCTTCGTGAAGGTCAGGGAGGTATCGCTCTTGCGTCTGTGCATACGGGTAGTGATAGCGCCAGCCTCGATATGAAAGTTCGAGCCCAGTCGCTCTGAACTGCTCCCCTCGAGAGTCCAGCGTGACCTTTTTCGTGCACCATCGCGCCGGGTCGGAGAGCGTCGCAAAGAATCGTCGCACTACGAGCTCATACACCTTCCAGCTTTGTGGCTCGAGATCAGCTTGTGTGGCGCGCATCGTCGGATAGATCGGCGGATGGTCGGTCGTTTGCTTTTTACCTCGGGTGGCGACAAGCTGCTCTTTTTGTAGCAGCAAGCGAGCATTCTCAGCGAATGGACCGCTTCTGAACATGCTCACTGTGAGGCGGAGATCGAGCTCATTCGGATAAACCGTGTTGTCCGTGCGCGGATAGCTTATCCACCCTGCCGTGTAGAGGCGCTCCGCCGTTTCCATAGCGCGGCTTGCTGAGATCCCAAGCGCGCTTGCTGCAGCGAGAAACTCGGTCGTATTGAAGGGTTTTGGGGGGGCGTCCACTCGTTCGGTTTTGGCAAACGTAACGACGGTGGCCGTGTCGCCGATGTTTTGTATCGCCGCCGTTGCGCTCGCTTTGTTTTGAAATCGGTCTGTTTGGTGCTTTGCGTGAAACGTTTCGCTGCTCGTGCTGAGGTCAATGTATATTTCCCAGTATGGCTCTGCCACGAATTGTGCAATTTTTCGCTCGCGATCAACGATCAGCGCGAGTGTTGGACTTTGTACACGTCCCGCAGATAAGAAACGGTTGCCGAGTCGCTTCGCAGACGTCGATATGAAACGCGTGAGCGCAGCGCCCCAGATGAGGTCCACTGCCTGCCGTGCTTCTCCGGAATGAGCGAGGTTGAGGTCAATTCTGGTTGGCGAGCGAAACGCGCGCTTGACCTCAACGGGGGTCATCGCACTAAACCGCACGCGGTCCACCCCGACGTCCTTTACCGACTTGACGATCGTGCACGCCTCTAAACCGATAAGTTCGCCTTCCGTGTCAAAGTCAGTCGCAATGGTCACGCGATCGGCTTCTTTGGCGGCCCGTTTGAGTCCTGACACGATAGTCTTGTGCGTGGGAACGGTGACGACATCAGCCCGAATTAGGTCGTGAAGGTTTGTCTTCCAGTCGCGGTATTCCGCTGGGAAGTCGAGCTTGACGATGTGCCCCCTCAGGCCTAGCACGACCGTGCTGTCGAAGCGATACGCGTTAGCGCTGGCGACTTTGGTTGCCGATGCGCCGCCGTCGGAGAGAATCTCAGCGATCCGCTTTGCCGCGATATCCTTCTCGGTCACGATGAGGTGCATCAGAGTTGCTCCCGAATAAGACGATTGGTGAGCGTGGGATCAGCCCGTCCGCGTGTCTTCTTCATAACCTGACCGACGAGGAAGTTAAGCGCGCCTTTCTTGCCGCTGTGATAGTCGCCAACGGCCTGTGGGTTCTCCTCGATCGCTTGCTTAACGGCAGCGGTGATCTGTTCGATTGGGGCAGCGTGGAGCGCCTGCGCGTCGATGATCTCGCAAGGGGTCCCCCCGGTGTCGAGGACCGTTCGTATTACCTCGACGGCTGCCTTTTCAGTAATGGTTCCGTCGGTCACGCTGGTGATCACATCGATTAAGAAGTTGGGGCTAAACGCGTCAAGGGTCAGCCCGCGGTAGTTCAGCTCGCCTTGGAGCACGTCAACGGCCCAACTTGCCGCAGCCGACGGGTCGACGCGTGCGGCGACCATTTCGAAGTAGTCGGCCAAGGGCTTCGACGAGGTGAGCACTTTCGCAAGGTAATCTGAAATTCTGTACTGTTCGATGAAGCGGTGACGTTTTGCGTCGGGGAGTTCGACTTGTACTTGCTGCGGGAACTGCTCGGCCACCGGTTCGGGGTCGATGCGCAGAAGATCAGGTTCGGGGAAGTACCGATAGTCGTGTTCTTGCTCTTTTGAACGGAGCGAAATTGTGATGCCCCGCGCTTCGTCGAAGTGCCGCGTTTCTTGCGTGATATGGATACCTCTTCGAAGCAAGTTTCGCTGGCGGGTGATCTCAAACAGGAGCGCTTTTTCCACGCCCTTGTATGAGGAGATGTTTTTGACTTCGGCCCGTTGCCCGCCGGCGATCGAAATGTTAGCGTCGACGCGAAGCGATCCTTCGAGGTTGCCGTCGAAGACGTCGAGATATTCAAGGATGTTACGCAACTTGTTCAAAAAGCGACGCGCTTCCTTGGGGGCGCGAAGGTCGGGCTCGGTGACCACTTCAAGCAGTGGCACGCCGGATCGATTATAATCTATGAGCGAGTACTGCGCCTTTTCGATGGTTCCGCGGTACGTGAGCTTCCCTGGATCTTCTTCCAAATGCACGCGCCTGATCCGAATCTTCCGCTCCCGCCCTGCGCTGTCGACTGTCAAGTAGCCATTTATTCCGAGCGGAAAGTGGTACTGGCTGATTTGAAAGCCTTTCGGCAAGTCCGGGTAGTAGTAGTTCTTCCGATAGAACTGCGTCCGTTGCACCGAGCAGTTGAGCGCTTTCGCGACCCGTTCGGCGTAAACGATTGCCATTTCGTTGACGACCGGCAGACTCCCCGGAAGCCCAAGACAGATGGGACACGTGTGGGTGTTTGGCTCTGAGTCTTGATAACGCGTTGAACATCCGCAAAACAGCTTCGATTGGGTTGTGAGCTGAGTGTGCACCTCGAGCCCTATGATAACGTCGGTTCTTTCCGTGGTCATGTGATACGGTCTTTTTATCGCTGCTCCTCGTACCGAGATCTGCGCCTCCGACATTCAAACAGCGGCATGAGAGCGCGTTGACTGCTTTGATGTTTAGTCAATTTAGAGCGGCGGCGCTCCAATGTTTTTTGAGGCCTTCCGTTGGATAGTTTCCAGCTACTAGTCGGAACGCTACCTATTATAATTAACTGCGCGGGCGCGGATGGGTTACAGCTCGTCGCACTGACTTGGAAGTCTGGAGGGTAGATCTATCAACCACGAGATCGGACGGCACCGCAGCGAACCAAGTGAAAAGGTTTATCTGATAATCAGCAGCTTGTATATGGGAGGAGTCAATATGAGCGCGTATAAATGGGCCCTTCTACTGCTGGTCACCGTCTTGTTGCTCGCATCGGCCTGCACCGTGGCGAGCGCGCAAAGCACACAAGGAGGCGTAGTACAGATCAGTTCGCCTCCAAAGAACGGCAAGGCCGGGCCTACGGAGAGCGTAAGCGGTAAAGCTCAGCTTTCAAAGGGGTATTCGCTTTGGATCGTGCCGTACGATCCGGCCGCGGGCAAGTACTATCCTCAAGCTCCCTCGCTCACGGTGCGGAGTGATGCGACCTGGTCGTCTCGCCTCTCAGTAGGCACCATATTTGGCGTCGGCAAAACGTTCCAAATCGACGCGGTCGTCGCTGATCAAAGCGCCAGTACTGCGCTGAGCGGTTACGCCGCGCAGCGAATGGCAATAACGAAACTGCCGCCAGGTGCGCAGGCCGTCGATGCGGTCACCGTAAAGCGCGTGGCAGCAGACGTCACGGGCGCCATCGGCAAGCCCCTCGCCCAGCGCCGTGCCACGCACGGCGTCAACCGCTGGATCGAGCGCGACCGCAGGAGCGAGTCCTTCTATAGCGAACGTCGCTCAAGCGAGTGCAGCTGCAAGTAGCCAAAATCCGCTTCCCGGTTTTGAGGCGTTGTACGCACTTGGTGCCCTTGCTGCCGTGTTTCTGGCATTACGCGTCACCCGCCGTAGCTGAAGCTCTGGTTGCGATGGATTGTCAATCTTAAAACGCCTGCTTCAGGACAGATTAGCTGGAGGTAGTCAATCTACAGTTGTCACACGAATGCTATCGATGACCTTTCTTCATCCCATCGAAAACATAGTCCAGCTTGCGGCACTAACGAGTCCGAGCTTCATGAAGGAGTCGTGCGATCATTGGGCTAGATACGAGTCAGCGAACTATCAAGCGCACTTAACAAAGCGGTATCACTTTGTTGTCGCTTCGAGTCGCGGTTCATCAGACGGGACAATGCAGTGCTTCTGGTCACCCGGGTGGAGCACTTGATAAACAGCGCACGTTAGGCGCTGAGAACACTCTAAGCATTCTGGAGCCTGCAGTTCGTTTAAACGTCCAACAAGGCGCCCATAATAGAGCGTCACGCTTTCAGGCATCATAGTTTTTCCCCTCCTTGCAGAACACCGTGCTCTAGATGTGTTTAAGCTTGCGTGACGACTTTTTCGTGTCACACCTCGCGGCGGCCGTGAGGCTGCCACTTGCTTCCGCTGAGAATCGCTGAGCGCAGAGAAACACATGAATGCGAAAAGCAGCCATCGTTAGAATGAAATAATGACGTGAGGTGTGAACGGAGCGATGAGCTGCGAAAAGCGGGCGTAACGTTACTAGGGACCCGCGCGCACAGGCGCGCGGCTTCCTCGTTTCACTGAAGCCGCTCCGTGGCAAGCGTCCTCGCGGCAAGTATTTTCATCACCTGCGGCACCTTCTTAATTCGCCATCCGGTCATTTCGGGCACGTCGCACCGAGAGCACGGCGCTCACTGTTGTGCGGGTTTGGAAGACGGCGGTGGTGGTGATATTGGGCGTTCCAGCTCTTTACGATCGAGCGCGTTAAGGGCCACGGCGGCCTGCGTGCGCCGTCGCAGACGCAAACACGTATCGACGCATCGAGCATTACTGTCTGATCCTTAGGTGCGGCTCTTCGCTTGTCGCGTGCGATCGCCTCTTTCCATATGTCGAAACGAGAAGCAGGATTTGATGCGATCGCGCTGCGTATCCACGGCGTAAAGCTGCTTGGGGTGCTGTGATGGGCGCTGGTGTCTCCGTTCACTATCGTTTCATCGCATGCTCGAATGCAACGAGCGCTGCTGACAACAGAACGATCCCGAAACCAAAGAGTATGACGATGTCCCTTGAAATTGCTGGTACGCCCACACCGAGCACTACCACTTGTCGCAGCGCGCTAATCGTGTAGGTGAGCGGAAGGAACTGCGCGATGACCTGCATAAACTGCGGCATCTGCGATATCGGGAAGAAGACGCCGCTAAGGAACATCATGGGAAACGTTAGCGTCATCATGATCATCGTAGCGGTCTCCTCGGTACTCGTGAATGAGGTGATGAGAACGCCCAAGCCGACAAGGCTGAACACGCCGAGGAGCAAGATTCCTAGGATGAGCGCGATACTCCCTTGTACGACCACGCCAAAGAGAACGATCGAAAGCGCAAGGACGATGATCCCCTGCATCATACCGCGCGTTGTCTGGGCGATGACCTTTCCGCCCAGTATCGACATCCGGTGCACCGGTGCGGCGAGCATGCCGTCGAGGGTACCTACCTCCCGCTCGAACGAAATGGCATGTGGGAGGCCGGTCATAAGCGACATCATGACGACCATCCCCATGATGCCGGGCGCGACGAACTCGAAGTAGTTGGTGGTTTGTCCTGGAACGATGCCCGTCGTCTGGACGTTGTATGGTGCCACCTGAGCTAGCGAATAGTTCAGCGGCGTTTTATACGTCTGGTTCAGTCCATACGTGGCCGTCTGTGTGCCCATTTGTCCAATGGCTTGCGTGAGCTGCGTCTCGATGAGAGATGCCGTCTGAGGGTTCGACTGATCTAAGACAAGGGTCACGTCTGCTTGCTTACCGGTTTTAAGGTTAGATGTGAAATTGCTTCCGATGATGATGCCCGCGCTCTGCTGGCCGTTTTGAATGTTCGATTTCACGTCGGCGGCGCTGCCGACCGTCGAGAGATCCATCATGCCGGTCTTGTTGTTCAGAGCATTGAGCTGTGCGACGAATTTCGTGCTGAGGGACGCATTGCCCTGCGCAGCGTCAAGGTTCACGAGCGCAACGGGGACGTTAGACATGCCGCTATTTGAAGGGAAGATGTAGCCGACCATGCCCATCATGAAGAGGGGCATCAGGATGAGCATTACAAGGCCCATGCGATTCCTGCTTATGTCTAACAAGTCTTTCCACGCGATCCACAGCGCGTGACGAATACCGCTTCTAACTCCCATAGTACAGCCCCTACCGTATCCTCGATTGCACTCTCGGTCCGTGCCGAGAACTCGGTTCCTTTGTGGTAACCTTATCGGCGACCTGTTCCCTCACCTCGTGGCCAGTAAGATAGAGGAACACGTCCTCCAGTGTTGGCTCAACGTTACGAATGGAACGAATCTGCCCTGCGCCTGAGCGCACCGAATCAATGACGTTTACGCACGCCTCGTCGCCCGACGCGTGTACCTTGATGTGCGTCTCGTCTTCTACCGTGACCGTTTGCGTGCACGACAGCGATTGAATGTCCGAGACAAGCGTTGGCGTAATGTTTGGAACGTCGAGCTCAATGACGCTCGTATCGGCACCGGTGATTACTTTTTTCAAATTTGACGGCGTATCGAGCGCGACGATCTTCCCGTAATCGACGATGCTAATCCGGTCGCAGAGCATGTCCGCTTCGGCCATGGCGTGCGTTGTTAAGATGATCGTTGTTCCAGCATCTTCGTTGATGCTGCGCGCAAAGTCGCGGATCTCGTTCGTGGATTGCGGATCGAGACCGAGCGTTGGCTCATCTAAGAACAGGATCTCCGGCTCGTTGAGGAGAGCGCGGATCACATTGATGCGCTGCTTCATCCCGGTCGAAAACGTGCCGATCTGATGGTCTGCCCACTTTTCCATATTAACGACCTTGAGCAGTTCATCGATGCGTTCACGCAGGGCGTTTCGTGGGATATTGTAGAGCTCGCCGAACAAGCGCAGGTTTTCATACGCTGTGAGCCGATCATACATGATCATTTTTTCGGATACGAGTCCAATGTGCTCGCGTACCTTGTCACCTTGATGAGCAACGTCGAAGCCGGCAACGGTCGCCGATCCTTCAGTAGGGCTGCTCAGTGTGCAGAGCATCCGAATAGTCGTCGTTTTGCCCGCGCCGTTTGGTCCCAAAAAACCAAATATCTCGCCTTTCTTCACTTCAAAGGAGAGATGATCTACGGCGACGAAGTCGCGGAATTTCTTGACGAGGTTTGTGGCTCTGATTGCAACGTCGGCCATGTTATTAACCCGATTGATATATCTAAAGATATACTATAAGATATTTAGCTATTTAGAGGTTTCCCAATTGGAAGCGCACGGGCGCACCATCCAGAGGCTTTTGTTGAGTCTGCAAACCAATGCGTATACGTTCGGGAAACGTGTCATAGCTTTTTTTCAGTGTCGTTCGTTCGCTGTTTCCGTATGGTGGTCTTCTCGCCCTTCCTGGCCGAGAACCTCCTCGAGTTTGCCACCAAATATTTCTTGGACCAGTTGTGAGAGCACATCAGCTTTTACGAGAACGAACCCCCACGCACCCATCCTTGTGCTGCCCATCACCAGAAAACGGTCTCCCGTTTCAATCCCAAGTTGTTTCCGCAGTTCAACTGGAATCACGACTTGACCTTTCTCGCCAATTATGGTGTCCCCATAGTACTTCATCTTTCGAAGCATCTGATCGTCCACAATCTTCCCTCCAGGGGTACGCGTAATCGTGCTAATCCTACAAATCCTACTTATCTTACTCGGGATATATAATTATGCTTGGTGGCGGAAGTTCAAAATGGACAACTGTAGAGGAACGCGCCGGCTTGTCATGCCATGAACTTAAGGGGGTGGTATTGCCCCGTTGATTATGATATTCTTTGGAGAAAGCGGCTCTTGAAGGCGACCAACTAGCAGATTTATCGAGCTAAGTGATTGACCTTATCGCGAAGGTTTCAAATTCACTGGGCAAAGGGTTTTGAAGATCGGCTTGATTTGAACAGACCCCCCTCAATCTCGGCAAGGGCTTGTCGACATCTTCGGCTTAGGCCGGTTTGATCAAAGCGTACGCGACGTTTAGGAGCTGCAAGATGAACACGATCGGCAGTTTGAGCACGCCTTGCCAGGTGGTCGGTGGCGGCGGCGTGCTGGCGATACCAGAGATTTTTTCATCGGCGCGCTTCGCCGCACGGGTCACCACAAGACTTACGACGATGCCGAGGATGGCCCCTCCGATGACGTCGGTTACGTAGTGGAGGCCGAGGTAGACTCTACTGAAGCCGACGAGCAGGGCCCACGCGAACAACACGACACTGAACTTTCGGTGATAGGACGAGAGTGTCGTCGCGAATGCAAAGGCGTTCGCGGTGTGCGCACTCGGAAACGACGGCTCAGCTTCCGGTTTGACGCCCAAATCGCTCGGCCGTGGACGTGCAATGGCGTACTTCAGTCCGAACCCGACCGCATTTGCTAGTATGAAGACGAGCGCGAAGACGAGCGCTTCTTTGCGGGCACCGGCGAGATAGAGTGCGATCGTAATGAGCACCATGAAGGTGAGGCTGCCCGTGAACGTGACCCACCAAAATAGCGTATTGAGAAAGCCGCCGTGATTGAGTCCTCGGATGAAATGCGTGGCATTGTAGTCGAATCCGCCGAGATATGCAGACGCTATTGGTAAATGGACAGGCGGCAAAAAAAGGAGCATCGCTGCCAAATGCTTAATGTACGCTATATAGTTTATGTAGGCTTCAGCGAGATCGTCGATACGTGCCTTTATTGCTCACATAAGAAGCGGGTGAAAACTAAGCCGGGCGCTACAAAGCACTGGGTACATTCTGATTCACAACGTTGTAACGCAGATAATGACGAAATGCAACCCGGCGGAGGATTTATCGCTCTCTAACAATCAAGACATTTAGAGTCGTTTTGCGATCTGAGGCCAGTCTTTGCCTTTCGTGAGGAAGCTACCTTCGACGTTTGCCTCCATCTCGACGAACCGCTTGAAGGGCACGCTAAAGGACAGCACGTTCTTGTCAAGGTATTTGCGTGCGGTAATGTCGGTGAGGCCGATGACGGCCTTTGGACTTTCGGCGCGCGCCTGATCGAGCAATTGCATCACTAGGCTTCCGCATCCAGAACCGAACAGCGTCGAGACGTTATCGTTGGTCGGTCTGTCGAAGTTTGCTAGGGTCGCGAGTGCGGACAGCTGGTCGGCGTTCGCAACGAAGACGACGATTGCAGTCTCGACAGTTTCGCCGTCGGTGACCTCGCTAAGCGGTTTCATCACCACGTAGCGCGTCGGCAGGGAAATCTTGGGAAGGTTCGCAATGAATTCCCGCACGAGCTCGGGGGTTTTCTTTCGGTATTCGCCCTCGAACTGCCCCTCCTTTCCGGTTGACAGGAAATAGTCGATGTAGCCTAGCTGATAGGGGCCGAAGCAGAGCCCCACCTGCCCGCCTGGGCAGAGGACAGTCTCTTTTTCGAGCACCGCAGTGCGCCCGTTCATGGCGGCGACAAACAACGGAATGATGCAGCGGGTCTTTTGTCCGCCTTCTTCCGTGAACTCCAACGCGTTTTCGGGTTTGTGATCGGTCAGCAGAATGGCGACCGGTCCGCGGTGCAGCTTGATGGCATCAGCGATTTTGCTTTGCATGCGTACTCACTCTTGAATCTAGTTGCTTTGTCGGCGTATATGTTTTTCACGCGAATTTGCTGATATGCGCAGCCTATGCCGCAAATGAGCGATGTCGACGACAATCGAGCGTCCGTTCTTTTGTGATGCAATCGTGCGCCCTTTTAAGCCTTCGAGATCGACGAGAGCCAAGCGTGGATGCCATCGATAAGTCGTCGACTTTCCATCTGTGCGGGTCTAATGTAATTGATGTGCCATGCGCGATCGAACGTGTCCCTAATATCACTTTGCGTAACCCGCCGCGGACCGCATGAGCCAGGTTCCAGTTCGCTAAAGCACAGCATGAAGTAGGTTCCGTGGCGGTGAAGGACGTTCGCAAGACTACTCGCAAAGAGCGGGCGCTCATCGTCATTCAACACGTGAAATAGTCCCGAGTCGATGACCGTGTCGAACACCATGCCAAGATGGTGCAGGTCCAACGCGTTTCGCGTGAGAAACGTAACGTTGATATTACGCTCCAACGCTTTGTTCTTTGCTTTCTTTATCGCATTGGGGGTGAAGTCAACGCCCCACACCTCGTGTCCTCGTGCCGCAATAAAGAGCGCGTTCTCTCCAGTTCCGCATCCGACGTCGAGAACGGATCCGACGATTTCGCCCGCTTCTTCGAGCTGCACGAACTCTTTCTGCGGACGGCCGATGTCCCAAGGGGGGTCACCTTGGTAGACCGAATTGAAGTCAACCACGCAAGCTTGGTTTGTCGCAGAAACACCATAAAAGTATGTTTGCTGCACGTCCGAAACAATACTTATAGCACCAGGCCATATCGTACGTAATCGAGGTGCAACGATGAAAATACTAGGAATCAATAGCAGTCCCCGTGGGAGGAATAGTCGCACACTCAAGCTAGTAGAAGCCGTCCTTGACGGTGCGAAGGAACGCGGCGCGGAAACGGAACTCGTCGATTTGCGCGCCTTAGATATTCAATATTGTCTAGGGTGTCAAGTTTGTTACGCCGAAGGCGAGTGCGTTCTAGACGATGATCTGTCTGAGGTGTGGGAAAAAATGATGGACGCCGACGGGATTGTCCTTGGCTCACCGGTCTACATCAATGGCGTCACCGCACAACTCAAGACGATGATCGACCGATTGGCTGACGCAATCCATTGCCAGATGCTCGTAGGGAAATATGGTTGCGCTGTGACCACCGCAGGGAGTTCGGGAATTAGCGAAGTGCTTAGCTATATGAATTACTTCCTCAACCAACTAGGCGCAGTGACGGTTGGCGAGGCCGGTGCTGCCATTGGAAGGGATCCTGCTGCCATTGATGCGGCGATCAACAAAGCGTTTAATCTCGGCCAAACGCTTACGGACGCAATACAGACAGAGCGCCACTATGCTGAGCAGGAAAGCGCGATTGCCGAGAGAGGTGCGTTTTTCAGGCAATTGGTGAAAGCGAACAAAGAGGCTTGGAGGCATCAGTACGAATTTTGGATGGAGAAGGGCTGGATGTGAACACCGCGTCCTATATGGAATGCGTGAGCGCTATACTTGCGCCTCCGGACCTTCATTTCCAGAAAAAGCTTAAGTTGATCAAGGACAAATGTGAGATTCCAAATAGGTGTTAGCATGACACGAAAAGCGGAACTATACTCGAGGAGAAGGGAGATGTACCGTTTGTACATCGCTAAGTTTAACATGTCAGAAATCCTCGAGAAGCTTTCTGCCAAGTATCGCGTATCCAAACGGGCGCTGTGTACAGATTGGCAGAAGCGGACCCAGTGGGTATACGACGTCTTTGACCTCGAGCCAGCTCGCACGTCGTGATCGGTCAAATACCGTTGTTGCGCAACAGTGCGCGGTCTTTGATATGACTTCCTAGCTGATGTTGCAGCCGTGGGTTCACACGACGCAATCGAGCGACGTTTTTTTCTGAGCGCGAGCATTTTTTTTGTTTAAGTTGCGCAATGTGGATCCTTTGACGTCGGCTGGCGTGCGAAGGTCAGCGACTGTAATATGATTCGTGATGTCTACTCAGCGGAGCGACTTGCACTATGAAAAATTATCGAGGTCAAATAAAAATAAAATGGGCACTAAACCAGTTGGAAACTAGTTTCGCACGCATCAAAGATAAGCTAGATCATCAATGTTGTTGCCGGGCTAGGGAAACACCATCATTCATGATATGGGATTGAGGTGATTCCGAGAGCCCTCTGCCGAGGTCACTCACGTGGCTTCTAGTGCAGTCGAGGGAATAGAGGTGAGAATACACGAAGAAGCGCACAATAACAGTCACCGTTCTCGCTGTGCTGATAGCGTCAGTGGCGTTCGCGGGAGCGGTCTACGCGCAGACGACGAACACTACGAGCAACATGACCACCATGTCAGCGACTTCAAGCAGCACGAGCAGCTCAAATGGCCCCCTCGGGCCGTTCCTCGTATCATCGCTCGGTACGCCGAATCAGAACAAGAATCTGACCGTCTGCCAAGACAGAGCAGCGAGGCACGAGCTGATCACGTGGTACAACCAACTTCCCGCCGACCAGAAGAACGCCCTGCAGAACGACCTTAAACAGGCGTTGTCCAGCTGGTACAACCAGTTGCCACAGGACCAGCAGGCCAAGCTGCAGAGCATAGTGAACCAGACAATTCAAGCGCAGTAGAGAAACGATGAGGTGAGGGGCGTCAGTGCCATACTTCCCCCCTTGAGCTCTATAGAATCCCCTCGCCTCTCCTCACTTTATTCCCCTTTTTTTAATTGCAACGACACGGAGGCAGTGAAATGCTGCGAAAGGCGGCCACGACGAAAAAAATGGAACTCTACTCGCGAAGACGGGAGATGTATCGTCTCCATATCGCTGAACTGAATATATCGGAAATTATTGACAGGCTCTCGGTGAAATACAGCGTATCGAAGCGGGATCTGTGGGAGGACTGGCAGAAGCGGGCCCAGTGGGTGTACGACGTCTTTGACCTCGAGCCGGCTCAGGCGCCGCGGTCGACATGAGCGACTTTCTCTCGATAACTTCCGATCTGCCGAACTGTCGCGGTCGCTGTCTGACCGAATTGAAAATTAAAAGTGGTGATTAATGTGCTCGATTCGGCAAAGAATAGTGGCGATTGCCTCGTCTTTGCTTCCCTTCTAGGAGCTTGCAACGGGCAAAGGTTATTATTCGATGTAAGAGATTGCTACGTGACTGCTCGCAGGATTTGATTTTATGAAGTGGATTCGCGCAATACTTATTCTCTGCGTTCTGCTGTTGTTGTCGGTTGCGACCGCAGGATGCACAGCGAATCTAAACCCGCCCTACATTCAATTTAACCCTTCTCAATCCCCGACAGGAACCCCGGCAGGAATCAACGCGCAGGGGACCACCAACGGCACAGCGCATTTGCTCGCCGTGGAGCAATTGA
The DNA here is from genome assembly GCA_963720465.1 of Methanobacteriota archaeon. Classification (GTDB taxonomy): domain Archaea; phylum Halobacteriota; class Bog-38; order Methanoflorentales; family Methanoflorentaceae; genus Methanoflorens. The sequence continues at coordinate 1,001,230 of OY970393.1, read as the reverse complement.
GCAACAACAGTTACACGGGCGCCGTGTCTAACCTCGTTGTATATTCGCAACCTGGAACGGGGTACGTCTTTGTTGAGACCCAGCCGGCGACGGGCGTCGATTTTCAGGAGACCGCGAATACTGCAGTAGCTGTTGCAGCTGCGCGCGCCAGCGTCAACCCAAATCAACGAGATTTTGAATTCGTCTTACACGTGCCTAATGGCGTGTACGAGGTGGATGGGCCAAGCGCCGGTCTCCCCATGACAATCGCGGCATACTCGGCGATAACCAAGAAGCCGGTCAATGAGTACGTCTACAGCACCGGTACCATTGACAGCGGCGGAAATGTAGGCGATGTCGGTGGCGTTTACTATAAGGCAGAAGCAGCAGCACAAAGTGGTGCTCGGGTTATCCTCGTCCCCTACAATCAAACCGTCGTAAGTACTAGTTCCCCGCTCGAAGCAAATCCGACAACGGGGCTCGTAAACTTACAATCGCAGCTGCGTCACGATGGTTATAACGTGACCGTCGTCGGGGTAAAAACCCTTGACGACGCGTTACCCTACTACTTCAGTTGAAGTGGTTGGCGCGCGCTGGGCAAGAGGAACCCTAGAAATGGAAGCCGCACTCAAACGGCGTTTAGAACTACTCATAATTTTGCTTGTTGTAGGAGTCGTGGCGGGAGCTGCCCTCATCGTCGTCGGAGCAGAGAATGCCATACCAGGAACCAGCAATGGTTATATTAGCGTCGTCAAACCGCCACAGACGTCGCAATCGCCAGATCAGCAAGCCCAGCAGCAAGCGCAATATGAAGCGCGCGTTAAAAGCTTCCTTGCGATCGCAAACAAGGACGCATACGTGCACGCGTTAATCACTGGCAAGAACTGTACCGTCGTGGGAATCGCCATTCTCAGATCGCCTCCCCCTTCGCCCGGTGCGCCCCCCATCGATAACGCTGCTCTGGTGCTGCGAGTCGACGGCAATTTTTACAAGATCAACATTGATATACCGCATGAGAAAGTAATCTCTGTAGAGGAGCGCATCTGCTACGGTCCGGCGTGCAATGATTAGCCTCAGGCCGCACGACGCGAGGCACAGCTATGGTCGGGGGGAGAGTTCGAGGGAAGACACTCTTTGCGGAAGCTATTTTTGTCGCCTCAGGTACTCGTGCTCGCGTTCAAGTTGCTCAATCCTACGCCGGTGCAGATCGTCGTTGAGGGCAATACTGCCATTATGACGGAGGTTCCGGGGCTATTCACCTACGCCGACGTGCTGGTCATCGCCATTGCGTGCGTCCTTATGAGCGTGAGCGGCATGTACATCTTGTTGCACGATTCGGTCACCCCTGCACCCGCGCCTGCGTCTGCTGGAGACACAATCCTCGAGGAACGGCGGCAGCGGTGGGAAGAGGTCGCTAAAACGCTTAAAGATGATGAGCAGACGCTCTTTAAAGCGATTATCGACGAAGGAATCGTTCACCAGAGCGAATTGGTCGAAAAGACCGGCCTTCCGAAATCCAACGTCAGCAGAGCGCTCTACGGGCTGGAAAGCAGGGGCCTCATCGAGCGCAGGCGGCGCGGGATGGGAAATGTGGTGTTGCTTAAGTAACAGCTCGTCAATTGACAGCTCTTCTTGACGGTCGGTAGCTGCCCCTCCGGTGCAAGCAGCGCGATTCCCGCAACCAGTTGCCTGCTCCGTGGAGAGGGCGTTTTTCTCATCTCTCAGCCTAAGACTGAGCTATTTTTGTGGGCAGTTGCTCAACCGGCGTTGGTTTACGTGCGCGTTTGGACAGCGGAGCGGCCTACTGCAATCACGAGTTACAGGTTGAGCCCTTGAGCCACGCGTGCGCCCAGTTCGCCGTCTGCTTTGGTGAAGTTGTCCACCATTCGCTCCTGCATTGGTTTATCGGCTTTCTCAAGTGAGTCGACAACGTTGTCAATCAGGTGGTCTTGATCGGTCGTGCTCAGCGATCGGTACAGGTCGCCAGCCTGTGCGAAATCGTTCTTGAGGCTTATCTTTCGACGAGTGACGTTCCTCTCTATCCGATCCCTGGACGTCGGACCGGCAGGCGCTTCGTTCGGCGTGCCGCCAGCGAGAGTGTTTGGTTCGTAGTTGACCGCTCCACGGAACGATTCGGATTGCATCGCACCGTCGCGCTGGTCGTTATCAACCGGCACGTGCGGCTTATTGATGGCGAGCTGCAGATAATTGGGCCCAAGGCGATGCCGCTGGGTATCCGCGTACGAGAAGACACGGCCTTGCAGCAGCTTGTAGCAGACGGCTCGATTCCCGGAACGATGGCACCGGGCGAGAACGCGGCCTGTTCTGTTTCTGCGAAATAGTTCTCAGGGTTCCGATGCAGCACCATCTTGCCGACCGGCATCAGCGGGAAGGTATCCTCGGGCCACGTTTTGGTTGCGTCAAGAGGGTCGAAGTCCTGTTTCAACTCGTCGGCGATATCCATCAGCTGCACGTTAAGTTCGTACTCCGCCTCGCTCCGGTTTGCGATCGTATCCCAGAGGTCCCGAGTGAGGTAGTCAGGGTCGGTCCCTGCCAAAGCTGTAGCTTCATGACGGTCAAGTGATTAGACGCCCAGCTTTGGCTTCCAGTGATACTTCACATAGCGGGCTTCCCCCGCTGCGTTGATCCACTTGTAGGTGTTGACGCCAAATCCTTCCATCGTCCGGTAGCTCTTAGGCGTTCCTCGATCTGAAAACAGCCAGGTGATCATGCGTGTTGACTCTGGTGTTAGGGAGATGAAATCCCAAGAAGCGACTGTTTGCTGAGGAGCTCGTCGGGATGTTCGAGTCTGGAGCGGGCTTGAACGAGTCACCATATCAGTTAACTTGAGGGCATTGCGGATACAGAAAACAGGCAAGTTGTTTCCCATGAGGTCATAGTTTCCCTCTTCGGCGTAGAACTTGACCGCAAACCCTCGCGGGTCGCGCGCCGTGTCCGCAGACCCCCGAGCGCCAACGACCGTTGAAAAACGAACAAAGACGGGCGTCTGCGTTTCCGGATCTGGAGGAACTTCGCACAGGCATACGGGGCCATGCTTTGGTACACTTGGAAGTAGCCGTGGGCCCCCGCCCCCTTCGCGTGTACGACGCGCTCCGGGATTCACTCGCTGTCTCGGTGCGGCCTTCTCGACCGATAATATGCCCCAGAAAAAGGCGTTTGCCCAATGGGTTAACAGATATTTGACGTGCTTCCTTATCCGGTTCTACCTTCTCTGCATCGCTGAAATGTGAAACAAGAGCGTTGAGAGCTCCCACATCATCTAGGCTAATCTGGGACTCCTCAAAGGTTTTGGTCTCCACTTCTTCAAGCACACGACTTAGCAAGTCCGCTTCGCCGTCCGTCAAAATTAGCGCCTTGGTGAGCATTTTCTCCCTCCTACTCAGTGCTAATCAGATGGGCCGCATGATATATTTCATCTGTAGTTTTTTCTAATGGCAATATTAGCGTCAAAATGGTCGTTATTCCTAGCTGCGGGCGTTCAGGAGACAGCGATAGATAAAAGGCGCGGTAACTCGCCCAGCTATTACCAAAATGAGCCAGCATTCGGAGTTAAGAACGACTCTCTAAGATTCAGAGGACCCTGGACGCGAAGGGAGTCTTCAGAACCAGATAGGCTGCCGCAAAACAGAGCGGAACCGTGATCACCGCTGCCAGACCGAACTTGAGCAGATGCTCGAGCGAGAGTCCCATCAGCTCAACGGCAACGAATACGATGATTGGGGCCTGGATGACATAGACGGTGTACGAGTGTCGCTGCAGGAATCGGGTGAACCTACCCGACCAGTTGAACTGGTCACGGAAGAGTGTGACCAGCCCGAGGGACATTCCCACGGCAACGGTCGAATCCCACAGGGCGTAGACTGCAGACTGCCAGGACCCGTAGCCGGCGACATTTGTGGCGCCTCCGCTGATTGCAATGGGAAAGACAATGATCGTCGCGACTACCACCAGGGCGAAGCCCACTCTCCCCATCGACTTCGGAACGTTCCGTAGCCAATTGTGACGGACGGCAACGATGCCCATGATGAAGAAACTGACATACTGGGGGAGGTAGGATAGGGTCGGAAAGCCGGCTACGAACTCACCTATGGGTATGACGATTCGGATCAAGTAACTGGTCAAAGCCAGGACAAGGATGAACGCGCCTATTGTCCGATAGCGGGGAGGCTGGTTGCTGCTCTCCTGCCGTGGCATTCGGTTTGGGGTAATCTTGCCAGGACAGAGGCGTGGTGATGCCGCTCAGAGACGCCGGCATCGCGTACGAGCCGATGGCCGCGATCGGGTTGAGCACGAAGAAGAACACGACCAGCGGGATGTCCAAGCGGATCAGCCGATCCCTGATGAAACGCCTCGGCCCCTTGCGGTCGAGCGATCCGGGCGAGAAATAACCAGAAATCAGGAACAAGAGACCCATAAAGTAGGCCTGGTTGAGGGCTATAAAAATGACCAGCACGGCGAGCGCCAGTTGATCGATCGGGGTCGGCTCCACGTAATAGAAGGCCCCCGCCCCAGTGTAAACGATTGCCAGGTGGTGTAGCACCACCAGCGTGATGAGATAGGTCCGCAGATTGTCGACAAACTAGAGGCGATCGCGCAATTTTCTAGGCGGAGGGGGTGTTTCGCATGCTCCCTCAGCGACTCTCTTTACGTCCGCAATTGGTGTTTGTCCAGACGCCATCGTCCAATCCCCTTTTATCGGGAGCCTCCTGAAACTCGCCTACTAGGTTCAAGGAGGTTAAACGTGTTGATCTGCATTCACGGCTGTTCATACACACAGCCGTACTCGCGGCACTGGTATATTTGCACTTCAAGCCTCTTGATAATTCGGCGCAACTGCTGGCGTGCGCTGTTGGGTAGCCAGGCATCGTGGACTCGCTTTTTGAGATATTGGTAAGCCTGCCAACTAGTCGAGCACTTCCTCAAAAGCTTTTCTGCGGCATGTCTGCATAGTCGTTCTTGTAATCTGCAAGTTCGATTTTGAGTTCATCGACCTCTACGCAATCGTTGTTTACGAAAAGAGATGGTGGGTCTAAGGGGTAATTGTGTTAGCTAAATGCACAGAGAAAGTGATATGGGGAGTGCGGACGCCCAAGAACAGGACCTGTGTCGTTTGTGAGACTAAAACACACGTTGACTGGAGGGCGTCAGCAGTTCCTGCGCTAACCACCGCTGCAATATTACTTTACTCTATCCTGCGAAGCTGGCGTACTTCGACCGGGAGGTCATCCCGGAGCGGCGCTTGCACGCCAAGAGCGCGGCGCTATCGGCGCCTTCACGGTTACGAATGACATCACCCGCTACATCAAGGCCAAGCTCTTCCCCGAAGTCGGCAAGCAGACGGAGATGTTAGCTATATGAGCAGCGAACACTATTATTCGTAGTAGTGCTGTTCAACAATTCACCCCACGAAAGGAGTAAACATTATGAATGAAGATAGCAAGAGCCCGGGAACGGGCAGTGCGGACAAACACACGGCAGGCAGAGGCACGTCGAACCGGGACTGGTGGCCGAACCAGCTGAACCTCAGGATCCTCCACCAGAACTCTTCTTTGTCTAATCCCATGGGCGAGGCGTTTAACTACGCTGAGGAATTCAAGACGCTCGACCTCGAGGCCTTGAAGAAGGACCTCTATGCGCTGATGACGGACTCACAGGACTGGTGGCCGGCCGACTACGGTCACTACGGGGGGCTCTTCATCCGGATGGCGTGGCACAGCGCGGGCACCTATCGCATCGGCGACGGCCGCGGGGGCGCGGGGTCCGGCACCCAACGCTTTGCGCCCATCAACAGCTGGCCGGACAATGCGAACCTCGACAAGGCGCGCCGTTTGCTTTGGCCGATCAAGCAGGAGTACGGCAAGAAAATCTCCTGGGCCGACCTGATGATCCTCGCCGGCAACTGCGCTCTGGAGTCAATGGGCTTCAAGACCTTCGGCTTCGGCGGCGGGCGCGAAGACGTCTGGGAGCCTAAAGAAGACACCTACTGGGGGACCGAGAGCGAATGGCTTGGCGACAAGCGCTACTCCGGTGACCGAGAACTCGAGAATCCTCTCGCCGCCGTGCAGATGGGCCTGATTTACGTGAACCCGGAAGGGCCGAACGGCAAGCCGGATCCGGTCGCGCAGGGCCGCGACGTCCGCGAAACCTTCGCGCGTATGGCGATGAACGACGAAGAGACCGTCGCGCTCGTCGCAGGTGGGCACACTTTCGGCAAATGCCATGGTGCCGGCGATGCCGCCCTTGTCGGTCCCGAGCCGGAAGGCGCCAGCATCGAAGAGCAAGGCCTTGGCTGGATCAGCAGCTTCGGCAGCGGCAAGGGGGATGACACGATCACGAGCGGCCTGGAAGGTGCCTGGACGCCGAACCCGATCCAGTGGGACATGGGCTATTTCGACATGCTGTTCGGCCACGAGTGGGAACTGACAAAGAGCCCCGCCGGCGCCTGGCAGTGGAGGCCAAAGGATGAAGCTGACAAGGACCTCGCGCCATCCGCCCACAAACCGTCGAAACGGGTCCCGACCATGATGTCCACCGCGGACATAGCGATGCGGATGGACCCAATCTACGAGCCGATCGCGCGGCGCTTCCACGAGAACCCGGAAGAGTTCGCGGATGCCTTCGCCCGCGCGTGGTTCAAGCTGACGCACCGCGACATGGGTCCCCGCTCGCGCTATCTCGGCGCGGAGGTCCCGACGGAAGAGCTGATCTGGCAGGATCCCGTGCCCGCAGTCGACCACGACCTAATCGACGCGGCCGACATCGCGGAGCTCAAGGCAAAGATCCTTGCCTCGGGGCTGTCGATCTCGGCACTCGTCTCGACCTCCTGGGCGTCAGCCTCGACCTTCCGCGGCTCCGACAAACGCGGCGGGGCGAACGGGGCGCGCATCCGTCTCGCGCCGCAAAAGGATTGGGAGCTCAACCAGCCGACCCAACTGAAGACTGTGCTGCTGACCCTTGAGGAAATCCAAAAGGAATTCAACGGCGCGCAGTCAGGAGGGAAAAGGGTTTCGCTCGCCGACCTGATTGTCCTTGGTGGGTGCGCAGGTGTCGAGCAAGCTGCGAAGAATGCCGGTCATGATGTGACCGTTCCCTTCACGCCGGGACGTACGGATGCGTCGCAGGAGCAAACCGACGTGGGGTCATTCGCCGTCCTCGAACCGGCTGCAGACGGGTTCCGTAACTACCTGAAAGCCAAGTATGCAGTAACGGCAGAGGAACTGCTGCTTGATCGTGCGCAACTGCTGACGCTGACCGCTCCTGAGATGACGGTTCTCGTTGGTGGTATGCGAGTCTTGAATGCCAATTTCGGAAAGTCCCAGCACGGCGTCTTCACTAAGCGACCAGAGACGCTCACCAATGACTTCTTCGTGAATCTGCTCGACATGAGCATGATGTGGAAGGCAACCGCGGAAGACGATGACGTGTTCGAGGGCCGTGATCGCGCAACGGGCGCACTCAAGTGGACCGGCACCCGTGTCGACCTAATCTTCGGCTCGAACTCCCAACTCCGGGCCTTGGCGGAAGTCTACGGATGTGAGGACTCCCAGGAGAAATTCCTGCACGACTTTGTAACGGTGTGGAACAAAGTCATGAACCTTGACCGATTCGACCTTGCCTGATCGTAGCATAAACGTCTTCGTGGGCTCCTGATAGGGCGGCGCAAACTCTAGTTTAATCCGCTAAGTTGTTTCAAGCATCGAGTGAATTTGTGGCCAAATCAATGTGGGTTTAAAGAACCCGATAACGCTCCGACCCACTTAGTAACATCCGAAACGCTTCAAAGTATCAATTCGACACAGGACCGGAGCCTTACAGGCTCTGACACTAGAACCTATCTGGCAATTGTCGGCATCCGTTGCCCGGGCACGTTTACGATCTGTACTCGCAATATTGGAGAGATGTACGTGTTGTTCTTCATTCAGCGGGGCCGTGTCTTGCTGTCCCCTATGATAAAGATACCACGCCGAGTATTTGTGTCGGCGAGTTCAGATTGAAATCAGACGGCGCCTGTAACTCGGTTCGCAGAAGCGCTGCGAGGTGGGCCTGCTCCTGTTTGCCCCGAGCCAGATCTCGCTGCCACGCAGCTGCATCTAAATACATGCCGTTCCTAGCTAGGTGACGAAGAACAGGCAGGGCGTTGCGCTCGCGCTCATAGACGAGTTCCAGGCCCCGCTCTTGCAACCTTTCGTTTAGGACGCGGTAGAGCTCCCAGGTTGTGGTGGCGTCCTGGACGTTATACGCAACGTGCATCGGTAAGCGATCTCTGCCAGTTTTCGGGAGCCTGAACCGATTTTTCGAGCTTGATTCCCAAGTAGTCGTGAACAAGGCGTTGTCCGCAGCTGGCCCCACGCTGGATCCATGTGCTCGAGATCCACTGAGTTCTTCAACGCGATTCGGACTGCGGGCGGTGTCCCTATTGATGAACGTATACACGTGCTTTCCGCAATCTCTAAGCACAAGATTGCCTTTTCCGAATGTGCAGCCAGTTACAACCTGTACGGCGTCGACGCTACAGCTGTCGTTTTCGACGAGACCCTTTGGGCGATGATGAATCACGGGAAAGAGATCTTGGTGAACGTTGAAGCGCTCGGCGCCTTAGTGTCTTTGGCAATCCAACCGAGTACTTTATAGGCATTCGTGCGCATCCAAATTGTTTAGAGCGCTTTTTTTTGCGTTCTTGGCTTAAACTTTGCAGGCGAGAACCGAGGTGCACTCGTTTGGAAGGGGAGAGAACGTTGTTCGGCAGTTGTCCTGGGACGTCACACTTACGAACGCCCACTCTGACAATCAAAAAGTGCCCACGGTGCGGCGAAGATGTCGAAATTTTTTCGTCAGACGTCAAGGTCCAATGCAGCAAGTGCGGGCTAACCATATTTAACGATAAGAACTTGTGCATTTACTGGTGTGCCTATGCGAAAGAGTGCGTCGGCCGCGAGCTCTACGAGCAGTTAGCAAAGGGCGATAAAGAGCAAACTAAGTCGCCGTAGCGTTTTAAGCTGCACCAAGCAGCAGTCTGCGGTAGCTTTTCAAGGGTGAAATCTTATATCTACGAAAGCTAACGTTTGTTGACGACTAGGCTTTCGAACACCTACTGTACGGTTTGCGGGGACAAAGCGGTGAACGAATCGCGCAACAATGCACCACTAGAGCGCTTCGAAATTGTGTCAGACTTCCTCCGCGCCTTTTCTGATGCGGCGCTGATCACGGACGCTGACGGCATCATCATAACAGCTAACGATGCAGCTGTTGCGCGGTTCAGCGCCGACGCCGACACACTCGTCGGCGCTTGTGCGTACGACGTTCATAATAACGAAGCCCAGAAGCGCCGGAAATGGATAGCAGAAGTAGTCTCTTCAGGCAAGCCAATGCACGCAGAGGAACGGCACGACGGGCGGCGTTTTCGAGTATCCATCTATCCCGTGGCTACTGTAAATGGCTTGGTTACGCGCGTACTCATCCTTGACCAGGACGTGACGGAAGAGCGTGATGTCGTTGACGAAAAACAGCGCCTCGCTCTGCTTGACGCGGCAAATGATGCGATCACCATCTTTAATCTCAGTGGGAAGATAACGTACTGGAATAAGGGTGCGGAACGGCTGTACGGGTGGAAGCAAGACGACGTACGCGGAGAACTGGTCCATTCATTACTGCAAACTGTCTTTCCGTCGTCGCTTGAGGACATCACTGATCGCCTCTTCCGCGCGGGACACTGGCAGGGAGAGTTACAACACACCACTCGCGCCGGCGTTGCCGTGACGGTCACGAGCCATTGGACGTTGCAATATGGTGCACGGAATGTGCCGGTGGCAATTCTCGAGACGGCGCGGGACATCACCGAGCGGAAGCAGGCTGAAGAGAAACTCCGTGCCGCCTCGCTCTACGCAAGAAGTCTTATCGAAGCAAGTCTCGATCCCCTTGTCACCATCAATGCTGACGGAAAAATCACGGATGTTAACAAGGCCACCGAGGAGGTGACTGGCCTTTCCCGCGAGGAACTGATCGAAAGCGACTTCAGCAACTATTTCACTGAGCCTCAAAAAGCAAATGTTGGCTACCGACAGGTCTTCACTGACGGTTTTGTCAGAGACTACCCTCTAGCTATTCGGCACAAATCAGGTAGAATCACGGACGTGTTGTACAACGCGACTCTATTCAAGAATGAACGGAACGAGATTCAAGGAGTTTTTGCAGCTGCGCGGGATATCACCGAGCGGAAGCATGCTGAGCGCCAGCTGCAAGAGCACGCCCAGCGCACTTCGGTGCTTAACGACGTCATACACGTCATCAACGAAGCTAGCGACCTCCCCACATTGTTTGGACAGGCGCTAGCTACCACGATTGAGCGGCTGGGGTTTGCTGCTGGATTCATTGCCACAGAAAACGAATCTGGGCTGCTGCAGGTGCGCTATGCCCATAACTTACCTTCAGCCTTCGTCGAATCTCTCGATCTGATCGATATCGGCGCCGATCCTCATGAGCGAGGCGTGTTTCGGAAAGGGGAACTCGTTATCGTCGAGAAACTCTCTGCTGACTCGCTTGCTGCTAGCCACGGCATGCACGGAGCGGCCGTTTCCGTTCCCATCTTCGCCGAAGGTTCCCTTATTGGAGAATTCACGATATACGCGATGCGCCCGCACTCGTTTACGCCACAAGAGCGAAATCTCCTCCGCACGATCGCTACCGAATTCGGCACGGCATTATCGAAGCTTGAGGCACAGGCAGCCGCTCACCACTATGCCGAGGAACTCGCGCAATATTCCGCACATCTAGAAGAGCTCGTAGAGAAACGCACAGCGCAGCTCAGGGACGCCGAACGCCTCGCCGGCATCGGGGAGACCGCCGCAATGATCGGTCACGATCTCCGCAACCCCTTGCAAGGTCTCCAGTACATTGTCGATCTGCAGAGGCTCCGCTTCGAACGTATGTCTCCTGTCGAGCGCGGCCGCGACGAGTGGCAAAAAGAACAGGCGCTCTTTGCCAAGATCAGCGAGCAGGTCTTCTATATGGACAAGATCGTCGGTGATCTCCAAGACTACGCCCGGCCGATCGTGCCTGAGCGCGAGGAAATCGTTGTCGAGAAGCTGATCGAAGACGTCGTTCAATCGCTGCCGCGCACGGATGGCGTGCGCATTACGACCGCGGTTCCAGACCTGCAATTGACAGCGGACCCCCACCTTATGCGTCGCGTGTTAGCAAACCTAATCCTCAACGCCGTGCAGGCGATGCCGGACGGCGGGACGGTCACCGTTAGTGCATCTGCCGACGATGGCTCGGTGGCGATAAGCGTGCACGATACCGGCATCGGCATTCCGAACGACGCTAAAGACAAGCTCTTTAAACCGCTCTTTACCGGCAAGGCGAAGGGAACGGGACTTGGTTTAGCGGTGGTGAAGCGGATCGTCGACGCGCACGCCGGGCAAATAACTGTTGAGAGTGAAGTCGGAAAAGGATCGACGTTTACTGTAAATTTACCCAGCGCTGAGGAATTGAAAGTCGAACGCGACTCATCCTTCAGAAGCTAACGTGTCTGGGTCTGCCGAAGCTGCCACGTCCCCCTTTTTCTTTGTTTTTGGTCTTCCTAAAGCGATCTTTCTTCGTGGAAGGTTCTTATTCATACCGCGGAAACCCATTGCGAAGGAATGGATGCGTCGTGCAGTTGTTAGCGATACGACGTGTTTTAGGAGTTCGTCGCGGGCGCTAAAACGCGCGTCTCGTGGGAGTTAGGGCCACAAATATGGTGGACGGTTACATCCGGCACCGCGCTAAAGAGGGGTTAGACGTGGGGGTAGAGACCAATCAAAAAGAGCGCCGAGATCAGTTCTTCTGCCAGCTTGCACGCTGCCATCTTGAAGCCGGTAAAAGCGACAAAGACGGATGGGCGGTTGTTCCCACAGCAACAGGAACGTCGGCAGGTTACAATGAACGTGAAATACAAGGCTTTCTTGAGCGTCTCGTGGAGGACGGGTGGATCGAACTGAAGGATGCTGCTCTGGCTGGCGGAATCCATGCACGATTGACATCAGCAGGCAGAGCGCGTGCGCAAGTGATCTGCAAGGAAGCACAGTTTGCTCGATAACGGTTGACCTACAATCTTCGTGCGTGGAAGGATAGGGAGATCTAGCAGTGAAGAGAGATCGGAGAGATTGTTGTTGCGCATAGCGGTAGAAAGGCTAGACACGTCCAACATCGGGCGTCGCTTGTTCGCTGACACTCTCGGGTTTTCGCCGGACGGTTTTATTGACGTGCTCACGCGCGTGTCGTATCTGACGCGCACGACGACGGAGAGAGTCCGCTGCATGCTTCCCACTAGCTAATTAAGTAATGAATGCACACGAACGAGCGGTGATGGTACGATGGACTTCGACGAATGCATCCAGTTTGCAACGGAGCACCCCATATGTGCGGTTGCGACCGTCGACGGCGACCAGCCGCGGGTTCGCATGTTGGGAATGTGGTTTGCGACCACGGAAGGCTTCTACTTCTCCACCGCGAAGGTGAAAGGATGTGTCGGCAGCTGACGGCAAACCACAAGGTTGAGCTGTGTTTCTACGCCCCGCTGGGAAGCGCACCCCGCGAGGGAGGAACAATGGACATAGGAAAAGTGCTGCGCGCGTCAGGCGTGGTCGCGTTCCTTGATGACCCGAAGCTCAAAGAGCGTCTTCTTGAGGAGCGGCCGTTCTTGCGTCCTACTGCTGAGAACATCGCCATGTTCCGCGTTGAGAAAGGCGATGCGTGGTTCTGGACCTTTTCCGATAGCGGGCGTGAGTCTGCAATTGAACGGATCTCCTTTTAGGTGACTACAGGAGGAAGCAAAACCAGAGATCGAACGGAGAGCGATATGACAACGCAAGAGCTTACCACCAAAGACGCGATCGAGCAAAGGCACAGCATTCGGAAATTTAAAAACGACCGTATTCCCGAAGAGCATATTTTGGCGCTTATAGAAGCCGCTCGATTGGCACCCTCAGCCTCCAATACGCAACCGTGGCGGTTCAAGATTGTTTCCGACGACGAGACCAAGGCCAAACTGGTAGAAGCAGCATATCACCAGTCATTTGTGGGGCAGGCTCCGGTGGTGCTGGTATGCTGCGCCGACCTCCACGGCTACTTTGAAGGCATCGCCGCAAGAAGTCAGGATTTTGGGAAGGAAGGCGCGCTTGAGGAGAGCATGATGCGCGTTCTTCGTGAGAGGGCCGAACAACTGAAAACGATGAACGTCCAAGATCTGGCTCCTGGGATCGCGTTCAACGTCGCTATCGCGATTGAACACATTGTGTTGCGGGCCTTAGATTTTGGCTTGGGGAGTTGCTGGGTGAGAATGATCGATGAGCAAAAGATCAAGGGCATTTTTGGCTGGAGTAACGCAATGCACGTCGTTGCACTGCTGCCGCTCGGCTACCCTGATGAGGCCCCCGCTCCACGAAAGCGGCGCACTATCGAGGAGATCCTGCTGGACTGAAATAGTGGCCAGAGCATGCGCAGGTTTGGCCGAAAGACAAATCAGCGCAAGCTGAGGCTTTCAAGGTCTCTTCGGTCGTTTTCAAATCGTATTTGGTCCAGAAGACTTTTGAGCTCGGCTATTGATTCGTTTACGCTCTTTTCTAACTTTGTCACGCGTTCTTTCAAGTCATCTATTTCGCTTTCATAGTCCATTTTTGCAAGCCGCCATTTCTTCGTAATGATTCTGTGTGAAACGCAGAGCATTAATGTGTTACGATGGTTTGCCTCCCCCCATACTCGCGCTGCTGATGCGATCGCACCCGTATCTTTCTTGTACTCTGTCGCAGTTGCTGCCGAGCGCTTTTGGGAAGCCACGCATCGTGCACACGGTCTTGCAGGTATTGATACGCTTTCCAATTACACGAAAACTTTAGTAGCAGTTTTTTGGCCCCCATATCAGCATAGTCGTTCTTTTAGTCCGCGATTTCGAGTATGAGCTCGTCGACTTCCGCGCACTCGTTGTTTACATTTGAAAATACATGTTCCCCGGGCAGTCACTGGCTGAGCGCGACGCGGAAGTCCGAGCATCTCAATCGGCGGCCTCGCTGCAGCCAAATCTTTGTCAGCGTGTCACGGCGGTGCTGACAAGTATTCGTATTGACCGATCCAAACGTATTGATCAGTCTGTAAAATCAGACTACCGGGAGTTCCTAGCGAAGACCCTGTTTCATAAAGGGCATAAACGGTCGTCGCATTCCCTTTTGCACGCTGATTCGCTTCTGGGCTCAGCTGACTTGGGTACGAGGTCGCTACCAAGCGATAACCCGCGCTGTTACTTTGAACGTATGCTGTCGCCGCGTCTGTGGAACCGAACTGGATCACTGTAACGTTTTCTGTGTAGGTAAAGCTTACAGAGCTGTTGGCAGACGACGGGTACATCCACGCATCTGTTATGGTCGCAGATGACGCGTTTATCGGCGTGATAAGCCATGCAGTCAAATTATTCGCGTGTTCGGCCCTCAACGTGGTGTTGTACGCCTCGATGTATTGTGCAAGCTGCTGGTTGGGCGGGGTCACTGGCGTCGTCGTTGATTTAATGCAGCCGGCGATGGCCATGGATGCTAAAATAAGGAGCGCAATAGCAGCTGCCTCTTTTTTTGCCATTTTCGCCTTCTTCAACATCCTGTGCTTTCAAAAAATTAATCAAATACATTGCATGGGCGAGAAGAAACTTAAGCCTTTCTGAGTCAATGTCCGCGCATAGGCAAATAGGAAGCGAGCGGCTTCGCTGCAGATTTTGGTTTTCGAATACCGATTGAGGCGGTTGGGGGCCATTACAAGCAACAGACTTTATTTACGACATAGCTCCTGCTGGCGTAAAAAGACAGGTGGCTGCAGTTGGATCGACACAGTTTGCTCCAGCGAAACGCCGCGCCTTATCGAAAAAGGCGACGTAGCGGCACCCGATGTGATGTTGCCTCTTAGGACGGAGGCGACCGAAAAGCTTATTACGTCCTTAACTCCTACATTGCGGAAGAGTTCAAGGAATGGCACCAACATTTTCAGCGTCAAGCACCAAGAAACGGCAAATTTTAAACCAGGCCCTAGGCAAATACGCAACATGACCGATGCCATCGTTACAGAGAACTTAAGCAAACAGTTTGGCCAGTTCGAGGCACTGAAGGACCTGAACTTGACCATAGAGCCAGGCGTCTGTGTTGGATACCTTGGTCCCAACGGCGCCGGCAAGACCACCACCATCAAGATTTTAACTAGCCTTATTCGACCGACTGGTGGTAAGGCGCTCCTAAACGGGATCGACGTGGTGCGCAACCCTAAAGAAGCGCTTGCAAGCGTTGGTGCTGTTGTTGAGACGCCCCAGCTTTATCCGCAGCTCACCCCTCTAGAGATCCTATCGTACTTAGGGCAGCTACGCGGTTTGGACAGGGATGTGATTCGAGAGCGCTCGGTCGCCGTGCTCGACGAGGTAAAGATGTCGGACTTAGCCCACAAGCGAACGGGCGACTTCTCGACCGGCATGAAGCAACGAGTTGCGATTGCTGCGGCGCTCCTGCACGATCCATCCATTCTGATCTTCGATGAGCCAACCATCGGACTTGACCCGCGCGGAATGATAGAGGTCAGGGAGCTCATCATGCAGCTTAAGGAGAGAGATTTTACTATTTTCATGAGCTCTCACCTCCTTTACGAGGTGCAGGAAGTATGCGATAAGGTCGCGATCGTTGACAAGGGGACGCTGCTCGTCTATGATAGCGTCTCCAACCTGTCGCACGCAGGCGAGGGCGGCGTCTCGCTCACTGCCGTTGAGCCCATAACCGACGAACAATGTGCCTCCGTGCAGGCGCTGCCTAACGTAAGATCGGTTAAGCGCCTCGCCACGTCAGAGCTCCTTATAACTATCGAGGGCGGATTGCGCGAGCAATCGGACTTGCTTGACCAGGTGAAGGGCATCGGCATACGCGTAGCGTTCTACAGGCCTGTACGGTCTGCTATAGAAGATGTTTATTTGAGGCTTGTGCCAGAGGAGGGGTTATAGTGCCGCCAAGTGATCTCAGGCAGATGGCGGTCGTGACAAAGTACGAGCTCCTCAAGTACCTGCGGAGCAGAAGGCTACTTATCATAGTTGCACTGCTTGCCATACTACTCATCCTTAACCTAGTACTGCCTCCCACCATAGGATCCGGGTACGACCCTGATCCGACGACATTTACGTCGACGATGCTTGGCGAAATCGGAATTCTTATAGTGCTCCTTGCAACGTTTTTCGGGGCAGACGCAATCGTTTCTGAATTTGAATCAAAGACAGGCCTTCTACTATTCCCGAACGCTGTAAAAAGGCACGTGCTCGTGCTCGGCAAGTTCATCGCAAGCGCAATGATATCGGTCGGGGCAGTCGCACTTTACTACGCCGTTACAATAATCGCGGTGGTTGCAATTGATGGGAGCATTGCTGCGAACACAAGCCTCTCGTTCCTGTACGCCTTAGCCTATGTGTTCGGGATACTGGCGATCGCGTACCTCTTCAGCTCCATTTTCAGAAGCTCAGTGTATTCGATCGTGCTCACGTTTTTTACGTTTTTTTTGATACTGCCCATAATTGACAGTTTAGGGGCCAGCCTTGCACACTTTAAGCCGTGGTTTACACTTACCTTTGCATCGGGCATTGTTCTCGACATCTTGCAGCAGCCCTACCCTGTGGACGTAGTGCGCACCGTAGAGCGGACGTTTCGCAATACAACGAGAACCCTTACGGTGGCAGCATACTACCCCTCAGTGCCGCAGGCGCTTGCGGTAATTTTCGTGTACTTCATTGTTGGTCTCATATTGGCCCTGTACATAACGAAGCGACGGGAAATGTGAACGCAAGCCACCTGAGACGCAGCTTGATTGGTCGAGAGACGTTCAGATAGCCACTGACCCCTGTTGCATCGCTTGTCGTCGTGGGTCGGGCCGCCTGCGCCCTAGTTGTTGGTTGCAGTGATTTTTTGAGCGGCCCCCTACCCGTTTGGTACGTGACGAATGCCCCCCTCAAGACGCCGTGCCCACAAACTTGTCGCAGCTCACTTAGCAAGGCGAAATTGGCGCCATCCGCGCGGATAGCGTCAGCGTCGGGGCGTTACCAATCGCAACAAATATCCCAGAAAGACCCGCTGCGTGCGCGCAACTCGCGCAAGTACCGCCTCGGTGGAATAAAACGTCGCTTTAACGATCTCCAGTTCGCTCCGTGGTGAATAGAACGCGTAAATAGGGATCCCTATTGCAATTGTTATAAGCCCTAAAATGACCGTTGTGATACCGCTTTCGAAAATCAAAAGCGCCGACAAGAGTATGCCGGCGATAGGCAGAATCGGGCCGGTCATCTTTTCAACGACCGTGCGGCCCGCGACAATCCGTCCGCGCTCTCGTAGTGCAAGAACGGCTGCACTGGTGACGAGATACACGAAAGCAAGGTTAAAGGTCGAAAAGAGGATGAGCTGACTCAAGCCGCCGAACAGCGAGAGGCCCAACGCAAGAACGCCTTGAGCGATGAGACTCTTATGCGGCGTGCCGTATCGCGCGTGAAGGTCGCTAAAAAAACGCGGAAAGAGACCGTCGAGTGAGATGGCGTAGGACAGTCGGGACGTCGATAACGTGCCTGACTCATCGGACCCAGAAACGGATATCAGCGCGCCAACGCCGAGTATGAGGCTGCCGACCAGCGCCAGTGTGGGCGTTAGCGAAAACACCACGCTGCCAGCGGTGGCAAGGGGCGCAGGATCGAATTGGAGCGACGTCCAGTTAACGACGCCGATAATGACGAAGTTCGTCGACAGGTAGAACAGCGTGACTATCGCCATTCCGACGATGATGGCCTTGGGTATCGTCTTGGTCGGATTTTCAATCTCGTTCGACGGAATAACGGCTAGTTCAAATCCGGCGTACGCCCAGAAGATCAAAACGAGTGCCTGTCCAAAGTGGCTGAAGCCGAGCGGGGCAAAGGGCACAAAGTTCGCATAGGTTGTCGTTGGATGGAATGCCATGTAGATCGCCCCTGCGACGACCAACAACAGAAGAGGGCTTAGCTTCGCAATCGTGAGAACGTCATTGGCTCGTCCTGCCATCTTCGTCCCGCGTACGTTGACGTACGTGATCACCGCGATAAAGAGCACCTTAATGACTACGCCCTGAACGGTGGTGAGAGCGGGGAAAAAAAATGTGAAGTACCGCACGAAGGCGACGGGAAAAACAGCGAGCGCCGCCACTTCGGCGACCCAGAGCGGCCAGCCGACGATAAACCCAGCGAAATCGCCCCACACCTCTCGTGCGTACGCGTAGGCGCCGCCGACCCGTGGCACGAGCGTTGCGCACTCAGCAAAGTTGAGCGCGATAATAATGGCAATCAGCCCGGCCGCCACCCACGCGACGAGGCTTGCCGGTCCGAGATATTGGCTTCCTAAGGAGGCGACGACGTAGATGTCGGCGCCGACGATCGCCCCGACGAGCAGGTTGGTGACGTCAAAGAAACTAAGCTTTTTCAACGTTGCGCTGGGCTGCATGCGATTAATCTAACAAAGTGGCGCTACCAGTAATCCGAACCATCAAGCATCGACATCGTGCAATCAATGCAAGCATAAAATATCCAATGCGTCTACTGATTTGCTATCGCCTATCACCCGTGCCAGCGATGGTCACATTCAGCGGTAGCGCAGTGGTTCGTCATTCACGCTTTTTTTATGCGTTCCAGGGCCGTCCGTGCCGTCTCGTGAATAGGGGCGAACTCATCGCGCAGAATAACTTGTTGTAAAGCAGCTTCTGCCTCGGGGGCTCCTATCTTTCCGAGAGCATCTGCTGCCACCAGTCGAATCATGATCTCCTCGTCCGGGTTATTGAGCAGCCGCATGAGGGGCCCGACGGCTTTTTTATCTTGCATTGTTCCTAGAGCTTCTGCTGCGCTCCATCGGACATTGGCGTAGTCATCTTCGAGTACTTGAATTAGTGCCCCTTCAGCCTGGGCATCCCCTATCTGTCCCAACGCCCACGCTGCTCGCCATCGAACATCGGGATCGGCATCTCCCAGCGCGCGAATGAGGGAATCGACGGCTGCTGCGCCCTTTAACCGTCCAAGCGCCCACCCGGCCCGCCATCGGACGTCGCGATCGACGTCTTTCAGAGCGGCGATGAGTGGTTCCACCGCTTGTTCGCCGATAACTACCAGAGATTCTGCTGCGCTCCACCGAACGTTACAGTCAGCGTCTTTCAGCGCGCGCACAAGAGGGTCGACGGCCCGCGCGTCTTTGGTCCACCGAAGCACCCGTGCTGCATGCCACCGAACGTCGCAGTCGTCACTTTTCAGCTCTTCAATAACTCCGCTTACGGTCTCCATTTGCGAATCTTCCTGTGCTGTCCGTATATACAATCGCATATATGCCACTTCTCCTTGCTTAGGTTCAACAGTTCTAGCTGAAGGCTGCGGATAGCGGTGCGACTGCGCCGTATGCGGGCCACGCCTCATGGCAGTGTGCCTCATCACACGTGCATCTCGCGGCCAAAAACGCCAATTGGCCGCGACGAAGCGTTTAGCACAGTTCAAGTCCTTGTGCGCGTCATAGAAGCGTAAGTAGGTCGCTAAGCGACTCTATGGCACGCTCATAGGTCGGGGGACCGCGATTATCTCGGAGGCGACATACCGTGTGCATCCCCAATTGCGTCGCGGTCTCCAGGTTTCGCGGTTGATCGTCAACGAAAACGCACCGGTGTGGTGCAACGCTGAGTGACCGCAGAAGGACGTGATACAGGCGACGGTCAGGCTTCCTGAAGCCGTGATCACCGCTGATAACGACTGACTCGAAGAACTGGTCGAGGGCGAACCGCCTTCTAAGATAGGCGGACCACTCGCTCACGTCGTTCGATAACATGGCAAGTACATAACGCTTCTTCAGCTGTTCAGCGACAGTGACAAAGTCAGGATCGAGCGTCAGTTGCGTGTCGAGGTACTCCCGCTCGCTGGCGGGATACGTGCACCCAACTCGCGCCCAGAACTCCCGGGACGATATTTGGCCTAGACTCGCCGGCATGTAGAGCTTGCGAACCGCGTCCCCGTTCGTGCAGCCGCACTCACGCGCGACAAAAGGAATAAGCAGATTGCTGACGTCGTCACCGTCCACGAAGGTGACGCCCATCGCATCGAAAACCACGACATCGATGTTCCTAAAGCGCATTGGGTGCTCCCGTGGCATACAGGGAGCGCATCGTACTTGTGTTTCACGACGTTAGCGTCCGGCGTGCAACTTACGCTTAGTCCCTCAAAGCACAGCGCAAAGTTAACAGGCACATTGGCTAATTGTTCCTTTGTGTAACTCGGGTTTGCCGGTCACTTGAAGCGCCTCTGGTTCGTCCGATTTTTGCACTGTGGGACGGTCCTAAGGCAAGGATCTGCGCAGCTGAAATGACACAGCACAGGGCTGCTGCGATAAAAAGCACCGTGTTGAACGGCGCGGGACTGAGAATTCCTGCAATGAGGAGCGCTACCCGCTCAGGCCTCCCAAACGTAGTGAAAACATGGTTCCTCCCGTGCGTCCTACCGTAGACCCTCGCCACTAAGAGCGTGAAAGCGCCTCCAATCACTAAAAAAGCAGACGGAGGTACACCTGCTCCAAACACGGCACCGACGACGAAGAAGAGCTCTGAGAAGCGATCAGATATGCCGTCAAAGTACAATCCGAATTCCGTGCCACGGTTTGTGCCTCTCGCAACGGAGCCGTCGAGCGCATCGCATAAGACAGCGACGGCGAAAAGGGTGATGCCGATGTAGAGGAGACCACGGAGCGCCGCGAGACCTGAGGAGAACGCAAGGCACAGTCCGATCGCCGTGATCTGATTAGGAGTAACGCCAGCGCGGCCTAGTCGCGTTGCGACGCGCAAAAGAACTGCATCTTTGTGTGGCTTATAGCGGTAAAAAAGGCTCATGCTGTCGCGCTTGTCCGTTCGTTTTTTGACTCACCAGTCTCCCTCGCAAGGATGTAGCACTGAGTGATGCTTACATCTTTACTCAGCACATATAGATGTCATGTATAAATATCTAAACGGGACGTGGACTCTTTTGAAATAGATCGCGAAACCCGAGATGTTCGGAGCGACTACTTTTGGCTTCGGTCGATGTGCACGTCGTCCGCTTACTGAGGGAGCATTTCTCAGATCTGGCGACAAACGAATGCTATCGTGCAGTGGGGCCAAAGCAGGACAGGCTTCTCGTAAGCTAGCTGGTCTCGATCGTCGCGCCCTTGAAGGACAAACGCGAAGCTATATGTCAAAGCCCGACATTTGTATCGCAGTGGAGATTCTAAGATGCGAAAACACTTTTTCGTCATAATCGTGGCCCTACTGCTGACCGCCACGGTCTGCGCCGCAGGATGCACCAGCAATACTACTTCACCCACCCCGAGTGCTTCAGCGACGCGAAGCCCGACGTTCGTCCCGAAAGATAACCCTGGATATCGCAACTACACGAACAGCTCCGCGGGCATTGCGATCCAATATCCCCCATCCTGGCAACTCACAGAACCTGGGGGGGCCTACGTAAATGCTTTCTTTAACGTGAGCGGCGTGAGCGGCGTGTCATTTACCATCGCAGCGCCTGAGAATCTTCAGGGCGTCGCGCTCAGTGACTATTCGCAGGATCTCATATCGGCACTACAGCAAAACGCAACCAGCTTCAACCTGCTCAATTCGAGCAATACCACGCTCGCAGGTTACCCCGCGCAAAAACTCGTCTTTACTCTCGTTAGCGGAGGCACTACCAACCAAGGCATGGTCGAGCTAACGCTGGTCAACAATACCGGTTACGCATTGACTTACTACGCGACACAAGCGGAGTACCCCAGTTACGTCGGGATTGCACAGAACATGATGCAGTCGTTCAATATTACCACGTGAAAGACAACGACGTCAGTTCGGGCGTATTCGTTCCGCCGCGCACTAGGGTTTCCATAAGCCGTGTGCATGAGCTGCACTAGTACTGAAGCGCATACCAACAAGCAAGCGCGGCTGCCAGCACAAGGTCATCGTATTCGCCGTCGCGCCAGGCCTCTTCCCAGGGGCTGCCGGAACTGATGCTGACCCTGGCAGCGAAATCCCGCAGCTCATCTTTCAACAGGTCCCAGAATGGCAGGTCGTTTGCGGCATGTAGCCAATTTTTGTTGAGCAGCAGCTTCACTGAGCGCGCGAGGTCACGCTTCGGGACGCGGTAAAAGCCCTCCTCGTACGAAACGTCGTCCCCGCCGATCACCACGGGCATCGGCTGGAGGCGTGCCGCGCGGAACGCGCCGATGGCGGAGAGGCCCACGCCTGTGGCATCTACGACAAGGTAGTGTGGCACTAACCGCCGTGCCTCGGACGACCTTTTCGGGGTGAGCGCGCGGACCCGACCAATGATCGCGAGCAGGGGCGCGCCCGGTGGTAAACGCTCTATGTGGCGAACCCGCAGCTTGACTGGTTGATCGGGCGGCTCACCGCGACCTTGGCGCAATCCACCGAGCGTTGCCCACGGGGCGTCGGGCGCTCCGCCAGTGAGTAAGCTCTGCCCGATCTTTTCGATGGCGACGACTGCTGAAAAGCCATCGGCGCGGCCGAGATCACAGCCGATGAAAACTCCAGCCACGCTGTGCTGTGGGCCCTCACCCGGTTTGTAGCGGGCATAACGTCTGGAGAAGTCTTGGGCGTCCGAGTCACTTATCACGATGATCGTCGCTTATATACCCCTCTTTGCCCTTAGTCCCTTCCCCGTTTTTTCCCGTTCCGCTCCGTTGCTCGTGTATCACTATTGATTCAGGCTGCGTGTGTGTGGATGAAACCGCTCGAGAGGCGTATTACTTACCAGGACGCACGTGCGTGTGTTTCGTACATTTTCGCCGCTGTGCGCTTGACAGGTGTACGGTGCTACATCTGGGAAGCGTGAGGGGGAAGCGAGCATCCAAGCTTCAGAAAACGCGATCAAATCACAAAGTTTAAGCCGATTGGCAAACTAGCGGTTTTATGGTGTTGGTAATGCGAGCAAGCACGTTGAATCAAGTGTATGCCGAAACGATTGATTTTGATGCAGCGGCTCAACAAGAGCGCCTCCGTGAGCTGTTGCAGCTGGCGGTCGATGAAGTCGCACGAAGATATGAACGTCGATACTTGGAGCCAAGTCTCGTTTCGTTTGTGCTCGCGCACATGGTGCACGAGGCCGATCCGACGTTCTCTGAAGCGCTTGTGCGAGGCGAATTTCTCAAGTCTGCCCTTGAATTCACCGAGCAGCTAGATCAGGCGACTCGCGGCAGGTTTTCGCTAAGCCACGTGTGGAAGACGTAATCCGCGCCGCGGATGCAGCCGTCGCGACGTCCGATGAGCGCGCACGTGACCGCTGTTCGTGGTGGCAGTAACACGTGCGATTGCTCTATACGACGCCCTGCGTCAAAAAACGGAAGGTGCGTTCGTGTCGAGCAGTGCTGGGCGCAAAAAGTCAAAAAGCATAAAAAGAGGACATCGCAAGCTATAGGCGTAGGGCAGTCGGCCATCGTCAGGCCTGCTTACTTAGAGTCTATCGTGGATCCTGCAATACATCAGGTTCACGGAAAATTCGTGACTGCGGATGGCACGTGCAGACCTGCTGCGGCTCAAGAGAGATGATGCATGCGATTCTTTGCCGTGGCGCTGCTGTTGCGTCATAATCTTTGTGATGCAACGCGCCGACAAGTGGGTACGATGACACGGTGCCGACAGCATCAACTGAGCCGACGGAGTTGATCATCACCGCACGCGTCCCTCACCGGCGGGATGGATCCGCGACGGAGAAACGAGAGGTGCTGCAATTCTGTGGAAAAGAGACCTCGATGAATCTTGTTGCGCATTTTCTGAGACGTAGATTGGAAAAACGGATCCCATTGTTCTCGCGTAAAAAAAGACTAGTCCGGAAACTCTGCTTCATCGGGCACGAGGCGCCGCCGGCAGGAGAGAGAGAGCTCGAATAAAGAGAGATCAGCGGTGCTCGATGGCTCACACCCCGGGAAGGACGCCGCTCAGTGTGATGACTAGCGGCACCAGCGCCAGGCACCCAACAAGGACGCAGAAATAGCCGAAGTTTATCCGCTCAGCCACCCTCAAGAGCGTGCTAATGGTTAATAACGAAAAGAAGAACGCGATGACGATAGCGATAAGAGCGTAGACGGTGAAGTAGGACCCGCTTTTTACAACCGTTAACCCTATTTCAGCTCCGATCACGGCAGGGATATACATCAAAAAGCTCAAATTGAGCGCGTCCTGTGCTGAATACCGGCGCAAGAGGAGCGCTGACACGGTCAATCCTGAGCGACTGAAGCCGGGGAGGATTGCCACGCCTTGCAACATCCCAACGATGATGGCATCGATTGGTGACAGCGACCTGTTTCGTGTGCCGACTCTCTGCCGCGCGTGCAGTTGTAGCAGCCCGGTGCCGATGAGGAGCGCGCCGATAAACGCGATGGCGTAACTCCCCGTCAGCTGCAGCTTTGTCAGGCCAAAGACGAGCAAGGGGGCCCCAACGAGTGCGGTGGCAAACGTCGCGATGATGAGAAACGTCGTCAGTCGATTGTACCCGCTCGGGTGGCGAACGTTTCGCACGTACGTGGGCACGTTACGCAACAGTTTGCCGATATCGCCTCGGTAAAACAGCGCGACGGCGAACAACGACCCGATATGCAACCAAATGGCGTAGTAGACCGCTTCGGTGAGGTTCATATTGTAGAAGCTCACCAGGATCACGGACATCATCGCCTTGCTGCTGACCGGAAGCCACTCGGTTATGCCCTGTATGATGCCAAGGACGATTGACTGTATGAGTTGCGAGATGTCCATGCGGGGTATGCGTAAGTGCGACAAACTCTATAAAAATCTTTGGTCGGCCACTTATGCTCACGAGGCTGCTTCTCTTGGATTACCTGCGCAAAGATGTTTTAGAGGCTCCCATCGATCCTCTTTGGCCTTCGGCATCGGGTGTTCCGACTTGCACCGATATGCTCACGTCAGTTGGCCTCGCCCCCTCACGGGAATCGCCAACGCTATTGCGTTGCGACACGACCCAAGACTCGCCTTCGCCATCGCAGTCTCGCACGCCGTTTTGTAGTCTCCGTCGCTATGCTGCACCGGTCGTCGTCCAGGTCAAATTAAATCCGTACTGAAGAAAAGCACGCGCTTTCGCTTCGGCGCTGTAATTATCGCCCCCGCCATCGCTCCCTTCGCTAAGCTTCGCAGAAGATACCAAGATTATGTTGATCGTTCCAGATGGCAACGGATTTGTAAGACCAGCAGCAATTAACGCCGCAGCACACACATCGCAACATGGAAAACGAGAATAAGAGCACGAATAAGCTGTAGATCGTCTCAAGACGCGGGTATTAGAGAAACCCTATGAATATGAGCGCGATGCTCAAGCCGATCATGATGGCGACCGTAGCCCCCGCGATGTAATTGAACAACCTCGTATTGACGTACTCGCCCATGATCTTCTTGTCGTTCGCGATAACGAGCATATAGATAAGGATGACAGGGAGCAGAATTCCGTTGCCGACTTGCGACAAATAGAGGATTGAAAGGAGGGGCACGTTCGGGAGCGAGATGAAGAACGCTGCTAGCACTATCGTCCCTGTGTAGAGTCCATAAAATACTGGGGCTTCTCGGAAGGTCTTAGAGACGCCGGACTCAAAGCCGATTCCTTCACAGACTGAATGTGCCGTCGAGAGGGGCAAAATGCTCGCTGCAAACAGTGAGGCGTTCAAAAAGCCAAAGGCAAACAGTGCAGCTGCGTAGTTTCCTGCGAGCGGGGCAAGCGCGGCGGATACGTCAGCGACCGTGTTCACGGGAATCCCGTGCACGAAGATGGTTGCCGCACAGGCTATGATAATAAAGAATGCCACGACGTTTGTCACGATCGAACCGGTGATGGCGTCAAGCCGTGAGTAGATGAGGTGCTTGAGCGGAATGCCTTTTTCGACCACTGACGCCTGGATGTAAAACTGCATCCATGGTGAGATCGTCGTTCCCGCCAACGCGACGAGCATGGTGATGTAGGCAGCAGTAGGCGTAATGTGTGGTATAAACGTATTTGCAGCAGCGATTTTCCAATCAGGATGTGCCAAAAATCCAGAAATAATATACGAGGCGTAGAGCGCCGATCCAACCAAAAATATTTTTTCGACGCTTCTATAGCTCCCGCGAACGACTAACAACCACACGAAAAGGGCGGCAAGCGGCAGTGACGCGTACGGGGGTATGCCAAAAATAGAGCCGCTCACCGCTATGCCGGAGAACTCGGCGAGTGTGTTGCCAAAGTTCACGGCCAGCAGTAAGACCATGATAAAGAAGACCAATCTGACGCCTGTCTTCTCACGTATTAAAGAAGCGAGTCCCTTACCCGAAACGACGCCCATGCGTACGCCCATCTCCTGCACAACCGCGAGTGCCACCGTCATGGGGATGAGCGTCCAGAGCAAGACGTAGCCGAATTGCGCGCCTGCAAGGGAGTAAGTAGTGATGCCGCCGGCATCGTTGTCGACGCTGGCGGTAATAATCCCTGGACCCATTATAGATAGGAAGAGAGCGAGTCTGATGAACCACGGGTTCCTGAAGTACCGAGTGACGATCCGGTAATCCAAGACGCAACACTCCTTCAGCCAAACGCCTTAGGAACTCGTTTTTTCCACGCGGTCGGTAAAACGATGTCAATCGCGTCGTCAACGGTGACGATGCCCTTCAGTTTTTTCTCTTCGTCCACGACGGGAAGCGCGAGCAGGTTGTATTTGGCGATTTTCTTTGCCACGTCGCGCTGGTCGTCCATCAGCTGAACTGTGATAATATCGGTGTGCATGAACGCAGAGAGCTTTTTCTCAGGGCGTGCGAGCAAGAGATTACGCAGTGAGATCACCCCCACAAGCGTCTCGTCCTGCGCGATGACGTAGATATAGTAAATGGTCTCAACGTCTGCTGCAGCGTTCCGGATCTCCTCTATCGCCTGTTGTGCGGTGAAGTCTGCATGAACCGCGACGAATTCATTTGTCATGATGCCGCCTGCCGAGTCCTCTGGGTATTCGAGGAGCTCTCGTATGTCCTCCGACTCGTCCGGTTCCATAAGGTCGAGGATAGCTTCTGCGCGATCTACGGGGAGATCCGCAAGCAAGTCCGCGGCGTCATCTGGTGACATCTCTTCTAGAATCTCGACCGCGCGCTCGGTCTCCATCCCTTCGATAAGCGAGACCTGCCGCTCCGGGCTCGTTTCTTCCAACGTATCCGCAGCGGCCTCTTCATCAAGTGAGTTGATAAGGTTCAATCCGTCGTTCACACTGAGCTGGTCGAGGATGTCCGCTATGTCGGCGGGGTGAAACTTAGTTACTTTATGCTTGGGGACTTTCAGCTGCACGGCTGATGGCCCGCTGTGTAGCGTATCAACAGCGTCCCAACTGATGTAATTTCCCTCTAAGTGAAGCCGAGAGCTGTCAGCGACTTTTTCCAATCCGAGCCGCCGCAGCAGCCCACGGACGCCGATGTCGACGCCGATGAGTCGATAAGAGCCATTGGTGGCGGAAAGCTGCAGGTCGTTAACGCGTCGCAACTTCTTTCCCTGCACGTCGATGACTTGCTTGTCAAGAATATCTTCGACCAAGTGCACCTCGTGCTCTTGCACGTCGTACGGCTGTATCTCGTCACGGCCGACTTTGAGGGGGATCTGCCTTCCTAAGCCTTCTACCTGTGTCCACGGAACGGTAAGCGTGTGTTTGTCAGACGTTCTGACCGTCAGGGCCTTTACTTTTGGATACGGCGTATCTGCCGACACGATCACGTCTGCAAGCTTTCCTACTTTTTCACCGCGAATGTCAATCACAGGCTTCTTTACGATTTCACTCAGGCTTAGCAACGCCATTTCCTTTCCCTCCGCTACACTAGGAGAGGCACAGTCCCCTCCTTTACACGTTCCATGACGATCATCTCGGTCAAATCGTCGACACCGTCAATCGAGCGTATCTTGCTGTTTATGATCTGATTGAGCTCCTCCATATTGTGAGCCCAGAGCTTTGTCAGAAGGTCATACTCTCCTGACACGCTGTACACCTCTGAAACCTCGTCAAGTTTCGAGAGCGCGATTTTTACCGCGCCGTGCTTTTCGGTCTCTGTCTGGATGATGATGATCGCCGTTATTTCTAAGCCCACCTTCTCAGGGTCGAGAATCACTGTGTATCCCTTGATCACCTCTCGCTCAAGTCGCTTGAGCCGGTGAGAGATGGTTGCATCAGGCACGTCGATGTCTTCTGACATCTTTGATAACGTGATACGGGCGTTCTTCACGAGAGCGTGAAGTATCGCTAAATCAGTCTCATCCATCTCAGAGTCAACGTCTGCAGTCATAGGTGACTTTGAGTGTATTACTTATTGTTTATATTATTTTTGGAAAAATACCTTAATTGTGATAAAAATAGAGCAACTCACTAAATATCTCCGTCAAGTTGGGAAATAGTGCAACTGTCCGTGCTTGCCGCCTTGTTCGCCGTGCGACTGAAGACCTGTGGATGCGAGACTAGGCCTCAGGCTCCCTCATCACAAGTCATGTAATCCAAAACTGTGTGCCGCGTGTTTCTCACTCAGCTATGTTTATAGCCTCGATCGACGCGTATGTGGTATCGCAGCTCATCATATTGGAAAAAAGCAACTGGCGTTAAAAAAGCAAACAGCTTTATGCGACAACAAGCGCGCAATCGAAAATATGGGACAGGAACCTAAAATAGATTGATAACAACTTAATAGATTTACGTCTCATTGCCTTTGCTAAAAGCAGCCTCTTTTTAACGAATGCGATGAGCGATTTGTTGCTCGTGATGGTGCCCTTCCTCACGCAGGTGCGGATGCTTGTGCAGCAGCTGGCCGTGCGAGTGCACGTGCTCGTGAATAAGATTCGTGGACAACAATAGTTCTTGATCGTTCATCACCTCGGCACTGCTGGAGTCCGCTTTGATAGTGTGATCCTCGCCGAAGACAATGGCTCTTGTACTTATCTGTTCGACGATGTTCATATCGTGGGTGGCCGTGATGATCGTTTTTCCAGCTTTTGCCAGATCCTGGAGAAGTTCAGTAAGCCATAATTGCGTGCGTGGGTCCAGCCCCCCAGTAGGCTCATCCAACAACAAGACGTCAGGATTAATGGAGAGTATCGAGGCGATGCAAACCTTCTTTCTCTCGCCGCCGCTCAAGGTATGTGGTGCCCGATCCCTTAAGTTAGAGAGGGCCAGCATCGTTATTACCTCCTCCGTTCGCTTTATGACCTCTTCTCGCGGCAGGCCTAGCTGGAGCGGGCCAAAAGCGATCTCGTCGAAGACGGTAGAAGAGAATAGCTGGACATCCGGGTTCTGGAACACGAAGCCGACCTTTGTTCGGAAATACCGAGCGAATTCGTTGTCTTCGAGCGCGTTGAAACGCTCTTCCGTCACCGGGTGGCCGAACGCATAAACTTCGCCAGACGTCGCGTATATCAGCGCGTCCAGTATTAAGAGAAGCGTTGATTTTCCACTGCCGTTGGCACCGATAATCGTAATCTGCTCTCCCGCGGTTATCTGTAGGTTTATGTCCTTCAACGCCTCGAACCTATCCAAGTACGAATGAGACACGTTTTGTAAATCGAAGATTGTATGCATGATAGGGCCTTGTTTGTAAACTTCAGACGCTGATGATACTACGGGAGATGAGCCCCAGGATCATGCAGCACGCAAGGACAGTTACGATCGCCACGTAATCCCGGTGGTGCATGACATTCGCGTGCATAAGCTTCACGTCGCCATCAAAGCCTCGCGAGATCATAGCTTGGTGTACCTTGTCACTCATGTCCAGCGATTTCACGAGCATATAACCAATACGTCCGCCTACCCACTTTTGCTCGTCCCGTAGGGGTAGGCTTGTGATCTGCCGGCTCCTTCTGGCCGTAAAAAGGTCCGCTATTGTGTCCAAGAGCAGGAAGATATACCTGTAGCACATGCTGATCGTCAGGACGTACACCTTGGGCACGTAAAGCGTTCGCAAGGATTTGAAAAGCAAATCCCGCTGAGTTGTGAGAAACAATAGTATTGCGAGAGATACGCACGCAGCAACGCGTAGGATGAACGTAACAACGTAGGTCGTGCCTTGCTGGGTGATGTATATAGAGCTAGGCAGCGCGATTGGTCCCAAGTGGCTGCCGTTGCCCAAAGTGGCAATCGGGACCAAAACGTTGCCTGCTAGAAAAACGTTGAAGAGTATCGGTATCACAATAACGCCTGCAAAGATAGGGATGAAGACCCACACGCGTTTGACAAACCAAAGCACCTCTATCTTGCTGAAATAGGCGAGCACCAAAGTCAACAGGTAGATGACGAGTAGCACCCATGGGCTTGTCATGAAGGTCACGCCGACAACGAGCACGAGCATCGAGATCAATTTTACGCGGGGATCCAGGCTTTGCAATAGCCCTTTACGTTTTGCAAAGGTTTCGGAGATAAGGCTCTCTTGGAAGAAAGCGAGAACTCCATCAACCGTTTTCTTGGCAAAGCCCTTTTTCTTAGCTAAACTGGCGGCGCCCTGATACGGCCCTGCTTCAGTCGCGTTCATCCAGTCGGGTATCATGGGAGTTGTCGATAGTTGGTGCCTGGCGAAATGGCGTTAAGTTTGACATATTTGACGCCCTTTAATGCCATCACGGTTTCAGCGACCTGCCTGATGGCCTCTCCGTCACCGTGCAAAACGATGATCTCCAAGCAATTCTCGTGGTCGAGATGCACGTGCACGGAAGACGTGATCAGCCCTATATGGCGGTGCTGTATCTCAGTCAGGTCATCAGCCAGCCCTCGCTGGTCGTGCTCGTAAACAAGCGAGATGACACCTACCCGTTCGCCCTGGACCTCATTCATCCACTCATAATTTACAATATAGTTCCTTATGGCATCTCGTAAGGCCTCCGAGCGGGACGAGTAGCCGCGCTTCTCGATAATTTCGTCGAACCTCTCTAAGAGATCGCTAGGTAAGGACACGCACGTACGCTCCAATTGCTTACTCATCAATTTCACCATTTAATGTGTAATACTTCTGTTACAAAAGTATTACTTCCAGCCATAAAAGTCACAAAAAAAGATGAAGGATAATGAATAGACTCTCGAATATTCATTATTGGTTCACTGCTCTAGGCCGTTTCTTCCTTATCTTCCTTGTCTTTTGTTAACTTTCTTCCGATCAGGAAAAATAATACGGCGAGGAGACTTACCCCAATGATTGCCGCCAGGTAGTATCCCAAGCTCTGGCCAATGAAGGAACTCGCCCAGTCGGTGCCGTAATTCGGTATCGGAGCATGGTACAAACCGTTCAGGCTGGCGAAACCGGCCGGGACGTACCCTATTAACGACTGTAGCTCATCGACGCTCCACTCACCGTATGCAGTGCCGCTTGCAATTATGCCGAGGGGCACTAGGATGACGAGTATAAGCAACCAAATCAGCAAATTTCTCAAAACCTTTTCCATGACCTTCACCTTGTGTCAAGCTGGTGCCGCGGTAACCCTCGATTTTGACGCTGATTCTATTGCTTTGTAGTTCCATATGATGCTTGGATCGTTCCGTGCAATGTAGGCAAACGCCACTGCCGTGACGATCACCTCGATAATGCTGAAGAAGAACGCGTGCCCGAACACCATTGCCGGCACTGTTACGTTGAGCCCATACGGCATGTAGAGTGGCACGCCGGTGGATGAGACATTAATTATGGGCTGGATGCCCATTTCAAAGCCAGCACAGGCCGCAGCGACTGTCAAGCCCAGCCACCCTCCAACTCCCGCGCCAATGACTCTCCGACGTTCAGTGATCTTCGTCTTTCCGGCGATAAATGCGTAGGTATAGTACCCAACGAACGGTATGACCACTGCCATGTTGAAGCAGTTCGCGCCAAAAGTCGTAATCCCTCCGTCACCAAAAAGCAAGCACTGTATGAGCAGGGCGACGGATGTCGTTACGACTGCCGCCCACGGCCCCAATATGATTGCGACCAACGCGCTGCCGACTGCGTGTCCTGTACTCCCTCCGGGTATGGGCACGTTGAACATCATGATAACAAACGAAAAAGCGGCTGCAAGTGCCAGATATGGCACCTGTTTTGTTCTGAGGTTCGTCTTTAACCATTGTCCCGCGTAATACCAAATCGGGATCATGATAAGCCACAATGGTATGTACGTATTCGGCCCCAAATAGCCGTCTGGCATATGCAATTAACTCACCACGCGAAGATGTACCGATAGTTATAAAAAACTATCGAATAGTATTACGAAACACACATTTCTAACATAATAGTAATAACGCTTAACTTACAAAGACGCAAAAAAAGCCGCCTCGCTGGCCAGACCTCGAAGGTGCCAACACATGCTGGGATTTGACCGCGGTTCCCAGCACGTTCAATTTCGCAGAACGATCTGTCCTGTGCAACACGGGCTGCAGCAGAAGCTCGCACTGGAAGAATGGTCTTAAAGCGGAAGCAGACGTTGTAGTGTTGGCAAGCATCTGCTTCGGATTGGCAAACCTGAAGAATCTTGATGCTGCGCAATTGGCAGCAGAAGCTCGTGATACTGGAGGAAACCGATAAAAACCCGTGATTTTACGCGTGGAGTGGCGCAACACATGTATAACGGCCTGCGAAGCCGTAGCCCCGTTTTTGCAGTTCTCGGCGCTTCTCACATACATCGAATCAGGCATCGAACAAGCGAACGGACAGCGCGTCGCGATAGAGGTGAGCCCTTGCAATGTGAAATTATTGACCGGATTTTGGTTTTGAAAGGAAAGTTTGAAGTCCTGAGCAGCGGTGTCGATGGCGGCAGAAGAGCGGTCGACAATATTTTGAACATCCAAGTTCCCCGCAATTTTTCTCACGAAGACCCAAAGAGTTTTGTAGAACACAAGGCCGTATCGCTCAACCTCGACGGAAGTTACGTTGCGCTGCTAACCGCAGTCGAAATGAAAAACCTGCAAACGCTCGCCGACGCGTGCGTTACGGCTTTTATTACGGCTGGCCTTACAAATCCGTCTTCGTTTGGAACAATCAACATAATTTTAGTATCTTCTGCGAAGCTGAGCGAGGGCGCGATGGCAGGGGCGATAATTACGGCGACTGAAGCGAAAACGCGCGCTCTTCTTGATTATAAGTTCAATTTGACCGGGACAACAACCGATGCAGTGGTGATCGCATATGAAAACTGCGGTGAGGGTGAGCCTATTTTATACAGCGGGCCCGCTACGCAATTTGGCAAAAGAGTTATGAAACTCGTCAGGATTGGCGTAAAAGACGCACTGAAAGCTCATTATGGAAGCGATGAGACAACTGAGTGGCAATAGAGCTCGTAAGACTCATTCCCTATTTGAGTTCGATCCATATTCAGTTGCTTTTTAGTGCACAAACTCATAATCTAGCTAAAACAGAAGCTTTGGGCGAAAATTCGATCCTGCATATCCAAGCAAATCAGCGATTCTTAACACTACGCTGTATAAACAGGGACACAAGAACAGTAATTCTTTTCAGTCAAAGACAGTGGAGCGGTCGAGTGGTTCGGCCTGTGTCTGGGCTTCTTGCTCGCTCAAGGCGCTCGATGAACGCACGGCCACTGAGCGCTGTTATCTAGGAGCGCGGCACCGCATGCCATCAATTGGGCCTATATATCGCTAGGATCACTATGACTAGGGTTAGATAACATGCAAGAGCACAACGCGAGTCGAACCGCAGAGTACATGGCGTTGTTCCGAGCCCTTGAGTCATCGCGGCGTCCGCCGCATATAAGGCTCTTCGATGATCCTTTTGCCTATTTCTTTCTGCAGCCTGCGTTGCGAGGTGTCGTCCAGCTGTCGTGCACGCCATTGCTTGGCGCAGCAGTCCCAAGGCTTATCGATCTGAGATGGCCCGGCGCACGATCGTCAGGCATCGCGCGGACCCGCCTCATTGATGACTACGTCCGTGCATCCCTTCGTGAGAGCGTCGATCAAGTCATCATCCTCGGCGCCGGCTTCGATTGTCGCGCGTACCGGATAGCGGGAATCGAAACGACTCGGGTCTTCGAGGTTGACCACCCGGCTACGCTGTCAAAGAAAAAAGAGGGTATAAAACACATATGTGGAGCGTTGCCAAAGCACGTCGTATACGTAGACGTGGACTTTAATACTCAGTCATTGGGCCAGGCATTGCATGACTCCGGATTCAACGCCGCTGAGCGTTCTTTTTTTATCTGGGAGGGAGTCACGAATTACCTTACTGAGCAAGCCGTGGATAGCACCCTCCGCTACGTAGGAGGGGCACCAGGAAGTCGCATCGTTTTCACCTACGTGCACCGAGGTGTGCTCGATGGCTCAGCGACGTTTGGGGGGACTCGCCACGTGCGGAACACACTGCAGCGTGCTGGGGAAACGTGGACCTTCGGTCTCTACCCGGAGCGCCTTCAGGCATACCTTGCAGAACGTGACCTTGATCTGATGGAGGACGTTGGGGCTTCTGAGTATCGGGCGCGTTACATGGGCGCTTCTGCCCGTCGTATGAAGGGCTACGAGTTTTACAGAGTCGCTTTTGCTCGCTCGCGGTAAATTACACAAGCACTTACACACACGGGCGCTCTGCAGGCCTATTACTAAATGACCGTTTGAACTCTACCCGCGAGAAATGCTACGTTATCATAACTGTGGCGAAGGACACGAGCCATCTCGCCGCGATTTGCGAAGTCGGTGAAGTTAGATGAGGGTCGATCTACTCGATGTAGAACGAACGCTATTTATTTCACTGGCTTGCGGGTTTCGCTATCATCGAGGACAGTTGTTAGGAGTAAGAAACTCCGCCTTTCGGAGGTGCCTTGTTTAGTCTTGTTCTTATCCTTAGAAAGCAGGCAAAGCAAAAAACAGCAATAAATGGGAACGTGGGGCTCTTTATTATCGGGGATCTTTTTTTAGAAGTACTATTTTTGGTCGGCTTGTCTATTTTGGCGCCGGGCCGCTTGTAGTACTGCTGCTCGCGGTTACAGCACGTGCCTCAGCCGTGGCTCCATACTATCAAGCGATGCTGCGTGCAAAACGGGACTTGGTAAGCTCTCGTTATTTGCCATTCAAATCTGGTATCTGGGGGTTAAGCCAGATGCTATCCTCACTGCGCTGTATAGGTGACTCGCCTCTTCGCATAGCTTCCACATGTTTTTTAAGCCTGTTAGTTGTCAGTTTCACGGAGATTCCAAGCAGCCGGCCTTTTATCAATCCGCTGCCATTTTTATCAAGACGTTGCAATAATTGTGGGACAACGTGTAAATCGTGATCTAAGCACTCACCCATAAGTTGCCAGTGCTCGCGCGTCATTTTCTTAGCGGTAAATGTCTCTTTGCAATCGAGGGACGACCCACGCATCGAAACGAAATTCATAGGGATTATAAGCGATTTTGTTGCAATCGATTTCAATTCTTCGACAAGTTCAATGCTCTTGATCACATCGTCTGTGGTCTCACCTGGAAGCCCATTGATCATCGTCGCTGCACAAACCCAGTAGTTATCGTCGAGGATGCCGAACGCTTGAGTGGCGATCTCGTGCCATTTTTCAATTGACGAGGGTAACGCCTTATTCTTCATATACTGCGCGAGCAGCCGTACACTTCCGGTTTCTAAGCCAGTTTGCGTACCTATCCAATCCTGACCAAGCTTCGAGCTGCACATCTCAGCGAGTGCGCTGATGAGTCCAGGGTTGTGATACACAGACGCAAGGGCTACGTGACTCGCACCGATATTGTCAACCCCTTCAACAGACACCACGCGCGTGAAGAGTTTCAAAACGCGTTCTGTATCCGGCACCATTCCTGTTGCGCCATAGCGCAGGACATCCTCTGAATGGAGGAGTATTGAGCTCTGGCCTGCGCGTGCGTTCGTTTTGACATCCTTTTCGATGTGGTCAATGGGCTTGTGAATTACTTTGAGCATGTTAGGCGTGCAGAAAGAGCACCCTCGACCACATCCTCTTCCGATTTCGACTAATCCGTGGATCGTGGCACCGATGATGTTAGGTATCTCCTCTAGGCGCGGGCTCTCCCCAGTGACGATTCTAGGTACCTCCTCCCCGGCAAGTATGGATCTAAACATTTGGGGGATCGTAATTTCGCCCTCGCCAAGATGCACGTAGTTGATGTTTAGTTTGTCCATTGTCGCCTCGTCCGCGAGCTGCCACGCGGCTTTGCCGCCGGCAACGACCACTCGTTCCTTCATGAGCGGTTTTTGCATGAGCTCAAAGAACTTGGCCCTGTTGTAAGGAGGGCCGCGATTGACCAAATCGACGACCTCAGACGTCGGCGGATTAATGCCAAGAAAATCGTGGCCGCTTATTGCTATTATCTCGGTGCTGCTGCCAACCACCTTCTCCAAGTCGTGCGGGTGCACGACTGCCACCGCATCCTCGCCGAATTCCTTCGCCAAGCTTGCTTCTACGATCCGAAGACCGAAGTCCGAATAGAGCGCTCGCAAATTCGTTCGTGGCACCGGTGGCACCCACACGCGAAAGAAAAACCAGTCCGGAAGAATCCCTTGTGGCATGCAGGTCGTGAACCCCACAAACATGCCTCCGCGGTACCGACTCATCATCGTTTCATCGGCAGTAAGCACAATTTTGGGGCTGTCGGTTCGATTTCGAGCTGGCAATTTCGTCATAGATCTATAACACCTAACTTAAGACATACTGCGAACGGTGTTTGTGACAGTTGCTTTAACGGGGCTCAGCACGAAGTCCATCTACTTCTTTGCGATGGCCCGAGTTAAGAAACGAGGCGCGCATATATAAGTTGACGCACGCATTGACAAGCGACCGCCGTAGATTTCTTGTCGAAAGGGGGCTTGTGCGTGCGACAGGTTTTGCAAGGGTGAACTGGCTCCAATCGTTTACCATAAGCTCTATATCGTAATAATCGATGTTTTCATACAGCTCGGTTCCAGGATATGGGGAGTTGTCACCGAGAACATCGCGAAATCTGGGTTTATCCGTTTGGCGAGATTTATGGTATCGATGATCTTTTGGCGATTATCTCCAGGCAGCCCGACCATAAACGATGCCGTCGTCGCATACTTGCATTTTTTAGGCACGCCAAACGCGTCAATCACTTGATCGGTTGTGAATCCCTTCTTTATGAGTTTCAACTTTTCGTTTGATGCAGACTCAATCCCAGAGAAAAGGCCATTCCGACTTCGCTGAGTCTGCGCAGCAAATCCTCGTCAATGGAGTCCACACGTCCGGTGCAGGACCAATCAAATTTAAGGCGGTCTCTTCCACTAAATTTGCAAATTCGAACGCGCGCTCCTTGTTGAGAATGAAATTGTCATCGAGCATTGTGACGTTTTCATCGCATTGAGCGCCTGCTGAGCTCATTTTATTTCCAGAATGAAAGTATGTGTGCCAACCCAATATTTAGTCCTTTTTCGCTTATGATTCGCTAAATTCGTCCTAGCCGTTTTTTTGCTTCTCCCACCATTAAACACACCTCAAGCAATGATTAAATAGTTAGAACATCTAATTATTAGCAGTTGCAATTAGTATGACCACAGATCTAGAAGAATCCGCTCGCAAGCTGCTTGAAGTAGTTCCATTAATTATGCAAGATATACGATCTGAGATGCGTAGTCGACGGTCATTTGACTTGACGGTCCCTCAGTTCCGCGCATTGGCTTTTGTGAACCGCAATGAAGGCTCTTCACTCTGGGAGGTGGCACGTCACGTGGGGCTGACCCCCCCTTCCACGTCTCGGCTTGTGGACAATCTGATCGCGCGCGGTTTGATGGAACGGAACGACCATCCCGCTGATAGACGACGCGTAATGCTCAACGTCACAGGTCATGGACTGGCAATTTTGCAGGCCTCTACCCAAGGGACTTTGTCATATCTAGCAGACAAACTGAGCGGTGTGGATGCTGACGATAGAAAACTCATCGATAAAGCCGTGGAAACGCTGCGAACTGTCTTCGCTGCTAGCACAGGAGAGGTGACATAAGCCATGTTTATCCTCACCACAGAGAACCTTACTAATAGCGTTGAGGAGCCGAAAGCCGCCAATGACCTGAGCGCTCCCCCCAGCGTCACGCTCGACCACGACAGGAAGCCAATTCTTGTTGTAAATAACCTAAGCAAAGCGTTCGGCAAGGTTACGGCAGTGGATGCCATCAACTTCGAGGTGTTTGAGGGCGAAATCTTCGGGATTGTCGGCTTGAACGGAGCCGGGAAGACGACAACGATGTTAATGGTGTCATCTCTTCTAAATCCTGATTCCGGCAGCGCTACCGTGTGCGGTTATGACGCCGTGAAGGAGAAGGACGGCGTGCGGCGTTCTATCGGGTTTGTATTCGAGGAAGAGGCCGTTGACATCTACCTTACTGGCAAACAGAACCTGGATTTTGCGGCACGCATGTACAGTCTCTCAAAAGAAGAGCGGGAGCAGAGGGTGGCTGAGGTCTTAAAGACCGTTGGACTTGAACAGCACGCGAATGGGAAAGTAAAGGATTATTCCGGGGGGATGCTGCGAAGGCTTGAGATAGCGAGAGGAATGCTGACCTCTCCTAAGGTCCTCCTGTTGGACGAGCCGACGATAGGGCTGGACGTGCAGACGCGACGATACCTCTGGGATTACCTCCGACGAGTGAACAAGGAGATGGGGGCAACTGTTCTTTTGGCTACGTCGTATCTTGACGAAGCCGATTATCTCTGCAACAGAATAGCAATTTTGCACGAGGGTAAGATAATAGCGTCAAATACCCCTGAGGCCCTAAAAGCCTCAATCGGTGAGAATCTGATAACGCTTAAGGTATTAAAGGGATCTCACGAAGAGTTCGCTGAAGTGCTAGTCGGTGAGGATCTGATAATGCCTAAGTTATCAAAGGACTCGCAGGAAGAGTTCGCAGAACTGCTGCGGGAGATGACCTGGGCAAAAAACGTTGAAAGTGCCGAAGGCACGTTAGTGCTGAGCCTTACGGACAAGAGTATAGGGATACCCGAGATCGTGAGAATGGCCAAAGCACACGGATTTAGCATCTCTTCTATAAAATCAAGCACGCCAAACTTGAACGATGTTCTATTGCATTACGTGAAAAAGAACGTAGAGGAGCTCGGTTAATGACGGAAGACGTAATAGGCGTACACGAGCTTACGAAGAAGTTCGGCGACTTTGTAGCAGTTGACCACATCAACTTCACCGTGAAGAGAGGCGAAATATTCGGGTTCCTCGGTCCAAATGGAGCTGGAAAATCAACGGCCATAAAGATGCTGACAACACTGCTGCATCCGACTTCAGGTTCCGCTGAGATCTGTGGGTACGACGTGGTAAAAGACAGTGACGAAGTCAGAAGGCATATCGGAATTGTTTTCCAAGACCGGTCCAGCGATGAGTATCTGACGGGCAGACAGAATCTTGATTTTCACGCACGAATGTACGAGATGAGCAAGGAGGATAGGGAGAGCAAGATAGAGAGCGTCCTTGACTTGCTTGAGCTGAAAGGAAAAGAGAACATTAGGCTTCACAATTTGCCCGAAGGCGTCCGTCGTCGATTTGAAGTGGCAAGAGGCTTCATGACTGATCCTGATGTTGTGTTCCTCGACGAACCTACCATAGGATTCGACATACGGGCGAGGATGGATTTGTGGGACCAGATAAAAAGGGCGAGGGAAGTCGAGGGAGTAACCGTTTCGCTCACGACGCATTTCATAGAGGAGGCGAACTATCTCTGTGATCGCGTGGCTATCATCGACAAGGCAAAGATAATAGCGCTGGATACGCCTCAAAAGCTGAAGGAGGCTGTGGGGTCAGACTTAATCTCTCTTCAAATTGCTGACGGAGGGGCGAGGGGGGTCACGTTCATGGAAAGGGTACAAGAGCTCGACTGGATAGAGCGCGTTGAGGAATACAGCAATTCGATACTGTTAAATGCGGAACGCGGCGAGGGACGGGTGGCCGACCTTATAGATTTTGCAGATACGCATGGATTTGTCATTACTTCTGTAGATGAGCATGAACCGAGCCTCGAGGACGTCTTTTTGCACTTCACCGGTAGGACGATACGAGAGGCTGAAGGTGGATAGATGAGATTGGAATGAAACGCGAGGGGGGTGGCAAGGTAAAATGGAAGCGCAGGATGTAACTAAAACGGAAACGCAGAAAGTAACGCACAGACCCCTATTTGAGCGCGAGCCAATTTACAGCATGTGGTTACGCGAATTGATACGATTCTCAGGGATGCAATCGCGGATTCTCGCGACATTCGCCTCGCCGTTAATCTGGCTTCTTTTTTTAGGTATTCCATTGAGCCAGATCTTTTCAAGTGGAGCAAGCCAGAGTATAGTAACCGGGGGATTACCCTTCTTCGCGTTCATCGTTCCAGGAATTGTCTGCATGGGCTTGCTATTCGGGGGCACGAATAGTGGTGTCACCGTCCTCTGGGACAAGGAGTTCGGTTTTCTGAAGGAGGTCATGGTCGCTCCTGTACGGCGCACGTCGCTGATGATAGGCAGGAGCTTAGGAGCGCTGACGATCGCGATCATTCAGGCGCTGGCAACGATAGGAATTGCTCTTATCCTCGGCACGTGGTTTGGTTTCAGAATAATTAGCGTTGCTGGTTTCCTCTTGGCGATGGGCTTCGCGATTATAACCTTCTTTGCCTTTGTTGGTTTCGGCTTGACGCTTGGCGCCATGATCGAGAACACCGAGGGATTTACGACTATTATACGGATGATAGAGTTTCCGATGTTTTTCCTGTCTGGCGCCCTATTGCCACTTACCGTGATTAAGGGCATTCCTGTCTTGTATCAGCTACAATTCATCAACCCCCTCACGTATGGCGTTGACGGGGTACGGGGGCTCCTTACCGGTGTATTCTACCTTCCGCCATGGCTTGATTTAACTGTCATTGTCGCTTTCGCACTGCTATTCCTTTTCCTAGGTGCCTATACATTTTCTAGGATGGAAGTTGACTAAAAGTAAACTTGCCCCGCTTCAACGGGTAACACCGACTGCTGATCGCAAAGCTTTGTAGAGTTCCACGCGCAGGCGAGTTTTTGGTGCTCTACCGATAATCGGGAAACGTGACAAATAGCGCATTCATTGCAGGAGCAGTCTGTACTGGAGGCTTTCAGGAACAAGCTTCAGCACTGTGTAGACGGAGACCGTATTGTCGTCGAATCCAAGCCGCCGGCGCACTTGCGTATGAACCCCCTTCACTTGCGGGTACAGAGGCCGATCTTACAGATTGTGTGGTTTATCAGGAGCTAGCAAACTGTTAGCCGAGGCATCCGCTAGACGGGGCAGCGCCAAACGAGCAGGAAAAGGCTGATTCTCAGAATAACTGGTAGTACTTCTCGGGCTCTTTGTCGCACCTTCCGCGCGAGCTCTTCGCTATGCAACACGCCATTCTATACAGTCGTCGCCGTAAGTCGCGTGAGGTTAGCCATGCTACGCGCGACCTAAAAAAAGGCGAACCTATCCCCGACCTAGGGTGCTTTTTTCGCCTTTTCTATTGCCTTCGCGGCAATATCAGGCGTCGCTGCTAAGGGAA
Organism: Methanobacteriota archaeon; assembly: GCA_963720465.1. Taxonomy (GTDB): domain Archaea; phylum Halobacteriota; class Bog-38; order Methanoflorentales; family Methanoflorentaceae; genus Methanoflorens. The sequence goes on along the minus strand of OY970393.1, from coordinate 959,696 downwards.
TGACGGGCGTGAACTCAGGGTACGTGCCGAACTTCTTCGACACAATGAGCATGAGCTCTGTCATTTGTGCCTCATCCAGATCGGCTACTATGAAAACACCGCGCAGGCCGGCCTGTGTATACGATGCCTCAGGCGCGAACCTATCCATGACATATCCAATGAGTGGTCCAGGCCCCCCTTCTTCGAAGTCTAAGCGATTGCCCACGTCGGCAGGAATCTCGAAATACACTAAGTAACGCACGATTGATCACCTCTCGCATAATTCAACGTTCAAGCATAAGTGCTTTCACCCGGGTTTGCGGGCTTCGCGGGCGCAAAAATGCCGCGAGTCGTTCCGTAGCTCGCTCAGTAGGCAGCGTTGGCGGAGCGCTGACGACACGTAGGCCCGGGATGGTGGCTGAGAGCTGAAAATTGCTGCCAGCTGTCACAGTGCCGGCACGACGCCCCGAAATTCGTTCGGCGGTAAAGCTTGTTTTTAGCACAGGTCTGTTCTTTCATCTTGTGCTGGTCGTGATCGCTCGATTGGACAGTCGCCGATATACAGCTTCATAGAAAAAACAAGAGATGATTGCGATAATTAACGCACTAAGGCGAGCGCACGGGCGTGGTACTCTGACGATGATTGAACGACGCAGCGAAAATTAAGAACTGGTCATAGAAGACCGGCATGCAAAGCTTATTTATATACTAAAAAGATTTTTATAGTACAATGATGTATATTTTCTAACATAACTTGGAGCGATTATGGGTGAATGTTTTTGGCGACACCGACACTTTGACCGCACGCACGCCCGTTCGTGACGTGTGTTTTCATCGAATTCCTTATCGTTCACCCGCGTCAATTTTCTTTAAATTGAGCGCAGCGCACGATTATGCGTTCCTGCTCGAATCGCGAACCGGTCTGGGAAACACCGCTCAATACTCCTACGTCGGATGTGACCCGACCACGGTCGTGCGCGTCAAGGATGGCGTCACCACCGTCAATCAACGTCAGGAACACGTGCAGGACCCCTTAGAAGCTGTTCAGAGTCACATCAGGCTGAAGCGGCATGCACAGCATCGATACGGATTCCTCGGGGGGGCTGTCGGGTATCTCTCCTACGATGCCATCCGTTATTGGGAGCGCCTCCCGCAAACGGCCGTTGATGATCTTAGCTTTCCTGACCTCGAGATGGGCATCTATGACGACGGGATAGTTCTCGATCACGTGCGCCGTGAGGCGTTCTACTTCCACCTCGAGGAGAACCGTTACGAAGAGCTCTCTGCCCTGCTGCGTAGGCCCTGCACGGTGGGCGACGTTGCCATTGCGCATCCGCGCCTGAACGTTGGCAAGGCGCGGTACACGTCGATGGTGGAGAAGGCGAAAGCGTACATCGCCGCTGGCGACATTTTTCAGGCGGTCCTATCGAAGCGCTATAGCTTCGCATTTTCCGGCGATTTGGCACCCGTCTATCTCACGCTGAGAGCGATGAACCCCTCGCCGTACATGTTCTACCTTAAAATGCAGGACCGCGCCATAATAGGGACGAGTCCTGAAACCCTCGTAAAACTCACCGATGAAAGGATCGAGAGCTATCCTATAGCAGGCAGTCGCCCGATTACGGGAGACCCGATAAGAGACGCTGAGCTGACTGAAGAACTTCTTAGCGACCCAAAAGAGCTAGCGGAGCACGTTATGCTCGTCGATCTGGCGCGCAACGACGTAGGGCGTGTTGCCGAGGCGGGTAGCGTACACGTTCCTGCGTTCATGGACGTGCAGCGTTACAGCCACGTGCAACACATCGTCTCTCTGGTCGCTGGGAAATTATCCGGTGGCGCTGACTGTTTTGACGTCTTGCGTGCTGCGTTTCCAGCGGGCACGGTGTCAGGCGCGCCTAAAGTTCGCGCTATGGAAATCATCGAAGAGCTTGAGCCCGTCCGGCGCGGACCGTACGCGGGTGCGGTCGGGTACTTTTCGTACAACGGCGATATGGATTTTGCGATTACCATACGGGCACTGTTTGCGAAAGGGGGCACGTGTCACCTGCAGACGGGAGGGGGCATCGTTGCTGACTCCGTACCTGAGAACGAATGGACGGAAACGGAACTCAAGGCTCGGGCGTTACTGAAGACGCTTGAGAACATAGGAGGCACTGTGCGATGAAGGTTCTTGTGATTGATAATTACGACTCGTTTGTGTACAACCTCGTTCAAAACGTAGGCGAATTAGGCGGAACCCCGCTCGTTTACCGAAACGATAAGTTGACCCTCGAAGAGGCGACGGCACTCGATCCGGATCGGATCATCCTTTCGCCAGGTCCGGGCACTCCGACAGAGGAGCGCTTCTTCGGCGTGTGTTCTGCTATCCTCGAGAGTCTGAGCCCGACGACGTCGACTCTCGGGGTGTGCCTCGGGCATCAGGGAATCGTCGCCGCCTTTGGCGGTCACATCACAGCTGCGCGGCACGTGATGCACGGCAAGGCAAGCTACATCCGGCACTGCGGCTCAGGGCTCTTCGATGGCATTGAGAATCCTTTCGTCGCCACCCGCTACCACTCCCTTGTCGCGGACCGCGCGTCGCTCCCGCCGTGCCTCGAGGTAACTGCCGAGGCGTGTGACGACGGGGAGATCATGGGGGTTCGCCACGATACGTACCCGATAGAGGGGGTACAGTTCCACCCCGAGTCCATTTTGACCGCGGCCGGCAAGCGCGTTATCACCAATTTTCTCAAGGGGAGCAGAACGTGATCAGGGACAGCATAGCGAAGCTCGTGAGCGGAGCGAACTTGACACCTCTTGAAGCTCGTGCCGCCATGCTCGAGATGCTGTCGGGCGCGGCGACAGAGGCACAGATCAGCGCGTTCCTCACCGCTCTTTCGATGAAAAAAGAAACGGTAGAGGAGCTCTCTACCTTTGCGTCGGTTATGAAGGAGTTCTGTCACCTCATCTGTCCGAACGTCAAGGGGCGGATGGTCGATACGTGCGGCACAGGCGGAGGGGGCCTAAAAACCTTCAACGTTAGCACTGTTGCGGCTTTGGTCGCGGCAGGTGCGGGCGTCACCGTTGCAAAGCACGGAAATCGCTCCGTAACGAGCAACAGTGGCAGTGCGGACGTGCTCGAACAGCTTGGGCTGAACCTGTCTCAAGAGCCAGCAGAGGTCAAAAAAGCCATTGAATCAATCGGTATCGGGTTCATGTTCGCGCCCCGGTTCCACCCAGCAATGGCCGCCGTGCTAAAGGCGCGACAAGAGATCGGCGTGCGGACAGTTTTCAACCTTCTCGGGCCACTCATCAATCCGGCGAACGCCCAAGCGCGTCTCCTCGGCGTCGCTGAGCGGGCGTGGGTGACGCCACTCGCCACAACGTTGATGGCTCTCGGATGCGATGAGGCCATGGTTGTCCACGGGGTCGGCGGACTTGACGAGATCTCGCTGTTTGGAAAGACGGTCGTGGCACGCGTGACGGGCACGAGCCTTACCCATCACGAGCTGAGTCCTAGAGACTTTGCCCTTGAGTCGGTCAAGCCGAACCAACTTTTCGTGACTGATCCGCGACAGAGCGCTCGCCTAACGATCAGGTTGCTCAACACGAATCCCCGAGTCCGGGAACCAAAAATGGGCGTCACTCTCGCCAATGCGGCTGGAGCTATCCTCCTAGGTGGTCTAGGTGACGATCTCGCGTATTGTGTCGAACTGGCTGCTGAATCGATCGCAAGCGGTGCAGCCTATGGAAAACTCAGGGCACTCGTCCAGCTCTCTGGCGGGAACGTTTCAGTGCTCGACGAATTGGAGAGGTCGCATGCCTGATTTCTTTGACATCCTTTGTCGCACCGCTCACAAAACCATCGCGAGCGGGTATTACTCCCGGTTTGCGGGGCGCGATGAACCGGCCGATGCCGCGCCCACGCTTCGTTTGAGTGAGTGCATACGCAGGTGTGTGCGTCTTCCGCTGATTGCCGAGGTTAAGGTGGCGTCCCCGACGATGGGACTGGTTCACGTCGACGCGGGAGCAATTGCGCGGCAGATGCAGGCAGGAGGGGCCATCGGAATTTCTGTAGTGACCGAACCCCGTTTTTTCAAGGGTTCGTCTCACGTGCTGGGCGCTGTCCGAAGCCGCGTCTCGGTCCCGCTCATTATGAAAGACTTCATTGTCAGCGCCTGCCAGATCGAAGCCGCACGAGACGCCGGCGCGAGTGCTATCCTGCTAATACAAGCGCTGTTTGACCGAGGTTATGCCACACGCGAATCTGAGGACTTGATTGAGTTCGCGCACGCGAACGGCCTTGAAGTGCTCTTGGAGGCGCATACCGACTCCGAATTTGAGCGGGCCTTATCTACTGACGCAGACCTTATCGGCATTAATAACCGGGATCTGAGGACGCTAACCATCGATCTTATGACTACGAGGGATATCTTGGAAAAAGTCTCCGTAGATAGGAGGGTCGTCGTGAGTGAAAGCGGCGTCGAGACCCCTGAAGAAGCCCTGTTTCTCAAGCGATGCGGCGCAGACGCGTTGTTGGTCGGTTCTGCTTTCATGCGGGCTGATGATGTGCGTCGAGCGGTAGACAGGATGGTGAGTGCGGCGTGAGGCGAGTGCGCGTCAAGGTCTGTGGCATAACGAACCGAGAGGACCTCGAAGCAGCCGTCGATGCGGGCGCGGACGCGCTCGGCTTCGTCGTGGACGTACCTGCCTCACCGAGAAATATATCATTGGATCGCGCACGGGACTTTGTCGAAGCGACGCCGCCCTTCGTCCAGAGCGTGCTCGTTTCGGTTTTCGACACCGTTGATCAGCTCGAGACGCTGTGCTCGTGCGTGGCCCCCGATGCGGTGCAGGTGGCAGGCACGCTCGCTCGAGACGCCATTGGTGAGCAGCTCCGCGGCATTCGGGTGATCCAGGCCATCGCGGTGAATGATGAGGTGGACGTCCTCCCATTCGCGGTGCACTGCCATGCTGTTCTTACCGACTCGTGCGTTCCCGGCGCACACGGGGGCACGGGGAAACCTCATAACTGGAACGTCAGCCGGGCCATCAGGGAACTAATCGCGCCTACCCCCCTCATCTTAGCGGGAGGCCTCACGCCGGGCAACGTTCGGGCAGCCATCAAAACGGTGCGCCCTTATGCCGTTGACGTTTCAAGTGGGGTTGAGGCCCGCGCAGGCGTTAAAGATCCAGCGAAGATTCGTGCGTTTATCGAAGCGGTGAAGGAGGCATCTGATGGACTATAATGATTATCCGGTCAATGGCAAGTACGGGCGCTTTGGGGGCAGTTTCGTCCCTGAAACGTTGGTAGCGGCACTTGCACAGCTCGCAGAGGCATACGCGCGTCTTCGCGTAGATCACGATTTTCAAAAGCAACTCAGCGGATATCTGTCGACGTTTGCGGGAAGGCCAACTCCCTTGTACTACGCGGAGAACCTCTCCACAAAACTCGGCGGTGCCAGGATTTACCTCAAGCGTGAGGACCTTGCTCACGGCGGCGCCCATAAGATTAACAATACGCTCGGTCAGGCACTGCTTGCGAAGCGCATGGGGAAAACACGCATCATCGCCGAAACAGGAGCAGGGCAGCATGGGGTCGCCACAGCTATCGCGTGTGCGGCACTTGGGCTCAAATCTGAAGTTTACATGGGGACTGAAGATATGGAGCGTCAGAAGCTCAACGTGTTCCGGATGGAGCTGCTCAACGCAGTGGTGCGCCCGGTGGAGCTCGGATCGCGGACCCTCAAGGATGCGATTAACGAAGCCCTGCGCGACTGGACCGCCAACGTGCTTACCACGCACTACCTGATCGGTTCCGTCGTTGGGCCCCACCCCTATCCGATGATCGTTAGGGACTTCCAAAGCGTTATCGGGCGCGAAATACGCGAGCAAATGACGCGACAGGTCGGGCGCCTTCCGGATGCGCTCGTCGCGTGCGTTGGAGGCGGCAGCAACGCGATCGGCACGTTCCATCCGTTTCTCGGTGAGGACGTCGCGATGCACGGCGTCGAGGCCGGAGGGGCGGGGCTAGCGACTGCACAGCACGCAGCGTCGTTGTGCGCAGGATCAGAGGGAGTATTCCACGGTATGTTGACCTACCTGCTTCAAGACGTCGACGGGCAGGTTCAGCCTACGCACAGCATTTCAGCCGGCCTCGACTATCCCGGCGTTGGCCCCGAGCACGCGTTTTTGAAACACGAGAACCGAGTCATCTTTAGTGCCATCAGCGACACGCAGGCGCTTGAGGCCTTCCTCGAACTGTCGAGAACGGAGGGTATTCTGCCTGCTTTGGAGTCGGCGCACGCCGTTGCTCATGCCGTGAGGCTCGCGCCTACGTTAGATACGGACGACGTTATCGTTGTTACGCTTTCAGGCAGGGGCGACAAGGACGTTGAGGTGGTAGCGCGCCACGTGGGGGCAGACCTATGAGTGCCATCGCCGCGACGTTTCGCGAATTAAAACAGCGGAGCGAGGGTGGTCTCATCGCTTACGTGATGGCAGGCGATCCTACGCCGAAGCACACCCCGAAAATTGTCGATGCGTTAGTCGCCGGCGGGGCCGACATCGTTGAGCTCGGAATGCCGTTCTCCGATCCAATCGCCGACGGTCCGACGCTGCAACGTGCAGCTGGGCGGGCGTTGGAAGCAGGAACAACCCCTAGCAAGGTTTTTGACCTTGCCCGCGCGATAACGAGGGCGAACGAGGTGCCGGTGGTAGTTATGACGTACTACAACATCGTGCACCAGATGGGCGTCGAAGCGTTCTGCAGCGCGGCGGAACAAAGCGGCGTGAACGGTGTCATCGCTCCGGATCTTCCTATCGAAGAAGCGTCGCCTTATAAGGTGGCGGCGATGCGGCACGGCATTGATACCATCTTCCTCGCTGCCCCATCAACCTCAGCGGCGCGATTGGAAAAGCTCTTGACAGCCTCGTCGGGTTTTTTGTACCTTGTTTCAGCCGGGATTACTGGCGCGCGGAAGCTCTTGCAGGACGAGAGCATCGTGAGTATACAACGAACCGCGTCAATCATTCGAGGGAGAGTTCCAATGGCGGTCGGATTCGGCCTTTCGTTGCCTTCGCATGTCCGGCAGGTGATCGACAACGGAGCGAGCGCGGCCATAGTAGGGAGCAGATTCGCGCAGATTGTAGAGCAGAATCTGGACGACGAACATAAGATGCTGAAAGGGCTCCGTGATTGCGCGCAAACGCTAAAGGGCGGCACGTTGCTGAGCTGAGCGTATGCCCAAACAGGAGAAGCTTGACGATCCGAACCAGCGGGCTGCCGTTGATCGAGCTACGATGCTTTCTCGGTTCTTGCGACTAAATCCGTACAGGAAAAGAGACCTATACTTTTGTATGTCTACCGGATAACGGTCGCAGCGGCACGGCGGGTGCGCATCCAAACCGACGTCAGCCGTGAAGCCGCTGGCAGCCTGAGAAACTGAGCCTTGGTTCACTTCATTTCGTGCCCCGTGCTATAAATATGCCGATGTCAGCGCAGTTGTCAGTGGAATCCGATGGCACCCTCGCTCGCTCTCCAGTGCTGCTCACCATGACGTCTTTCAGCCCCGCTTCGGCAAACCACGTGCGCACATCGTCCCTTTTAAATCCCATCCATCGATCGGTGCGCTCCTCCGAGAGAAACGCAAACACGTGTTCATCGAGGTCCGTGATAATGAGCGTGCCCCCTTTCTTGAGAATCCGTGCCATCTCACCTATCGCTGCTGCCGGGTGCATCACGTGGTGGAGGCACATGTTGGCAAAAACGTAGTCCACCGCACCGGCACGAACGGGGAGCCGTTCGGCGCTCCCGATGCAACAGTGTAGGTCTGCAGCACCGAACGCCTTGCGCCTCAGTACCTGCAGCATAGGGAGAGACTCGTCGATCGCGAGCACCTCGACGCCATGCCCGATAAGCCCTTCGGTGATAAACCCGGTTCCCGCCCCAACGTCAGCAGCTAGCTTTCGCCGCTGCACCTGTGCCTCAAAGAGCGCCCGTTCTCGCACCCTCTCAGAGAAGTAGGTTTGCCGCATGTCGTCCCATCGTGGGGCAATCTGGTCAAAGTAACCTCTCTCGTGCATGCTCTCCCCTTCTAGCGCCTCTCCGTGGGCACCTATCTTGATCTCCTTTTCCTCGAGGGCAAGGATATCCACTTGCATCAGGATACACGGTGACTCCGTCCCGTTTTCTTGCAGATGCGGCATGAGTCATCAGCCTGATGCGATTACGATGAACCCCGCAACCCGTGTGCGACACACCTATGAATGTTCTAACAAAACCCTTGCGGCTGTCCACGCATCGTTTGCTGTTCGCTCGTTTATAAGCTTAGCTGCCTTAAAACTGATACACCCTTCAGTGTGGCCGAAACCGCGAGCTGCGTGACGACAGGGCCAAACAGCGCCCACAGACTTCGTGACATTAAACTCGCAAGTGAATAATACTTGACCTTCCTCTCTCATCACTGTAGTCCATGAACCGCTGCATATCTGCGTTCAACGAATCTCGCGGGATGTTTCTAAAAATCGGAAACTGGTCTATCAGAACGATGCGGCCATCCCACTTTGTAATTTCACGCGCGTCTTCTACCTCCCACGCGTCAACGCCGCTGCGGAAGGACGTCCTGAATCCGCGCATTACCTCCAGGGTCTCCTTATCGCTGAGCTGATTCCACCACGCTTCGAGATCAGCCCACGCCTTACTTTTCGGCTTTGTCGGGAGCTCGAGCGTGGCTATCATGTCGTTCAACTTCTCTTTCTGGCCTTGTGGTGCCTCTTTCCACCACTCCTTTATCGCATCCACTAGCGCTGTTCTCATAACGTCCCGTTGCTCCGGCGACAAGATATTCATCCACGCGCCAAAGCCATCGGCTGATCGTGATATGACGTTAAACACGATTTCGCTGCCGTCGAAGTTGTCCGCCAGCATCGAAAAAAACTGTTTTACCTGAGACTCCTCAAAGAAATGGAACACCCCCCCAGCTATCATGAATATCCCATCCTCGGTGTACCGAATATCTTTACACCAGCTCGGATCCAGGAAGGATTTCGCGATGTATGTTACCCTGTCAGGTTCCGGCAGCAGCTGTCTTCTGATGTCAATGACCGCAGGGAGGTCGAGGTCGTACCAGTGAATCAACCCGTTATCAACGCGGTAGAAGGTCGTGTCCAGTCCTGCTCCGATGTTCACGACGCACGCGCGGGCGTGCTCTATGATGTAGGTTTTGAGCTTTTCGTCAAACTGCTTTGCCCTCAGCGTAAATAGACCAAATTCTGGCAGATTGAGCTTATGAGAAATACTGAACCAAATACCATGGAACGGCAGATCATCACTCGTTGAAAAGTCATAGTCGATTTTTTCAACGAGCTCGATAGCTTTCTCATCGTAAAACAGTGAGCTGTACCTCTTGCTTAGCTGTGCCCGGCCCCATAAACAACCCAACAGCGTCTGCGATATGCCGCTTAACTGAACCTTTACTTTATCCTGTTGCACGCCTACTCCTCTCGTTGTTTCCCTGCTTGATGCGTGTGGAAGAGGTGCGCCACCACAACAACGGTGTCCGTGAGACATCACATCAGCGGCGTGCGCTCTTCACTATGCTTAGCATATTAAGTATGTTTAGCATAATATAACTTTAGTCCGGTAACTTGATTCTTTGTTATAACGCACAGCAATCGATTGAAGAGATCTGTAACATTCGACTAGGATATACGCGTAGATTAGATTACACCGCTTTGTGGTGTTTCGGTGAGCTGGACAAGGTCGGGCTTCTCAGCGCAAAGAGTTTTACGATGGGCGCGAGAGGCGAACTAGCCTCGTCGTAAGCAACATGCCCAGTTTGGTGGGGAGCATGCTCCGGGAACGCCACCACTCTAAAAGCCTTCCGCGGTCAATTCCTCAGGCGGCACTAATGTGCAGCGCTGGCTAACTCCGCCAGGCACGCATTGGCGTCGTCCCTGTAGACGCCTCCGTGATAGCAGATCACCGTTTCGATGTCGTATTGAGTAAGTTTTTTCAACGATTTCACGGCGGTGTCTATATCGTATGCTGATTGTGGGTTTGGCCCTCGCAACTCGCCGTCTGCAGCGACTAAGGCATCGCCGCCGACGAGGATCTTGCTCTGATTCAGGTACAGGCAAATATGTCCGGGGGTGTGTCCCGGGGTGAAGATCACTGTGATCCCTCCACAGTATGGCAAGACCTCCCCATCAGCGACTACCGTAGTGACGCTCGCTTTAGGCGGGTTCGCAAACAGCGCTTCCATCTGCTGCCGTTGTTCCTCAGGCACCGACCCCAGCATCTTCGACAGACGCTCCTGGTTCATCTTAATCAACGGCTTTTGGCCTTCTATGTACGGCCTCTCCTCTTCGTGGCTCAGCACGTCGAGGTTATGAGAAGACTCTCGGACGATATCTGGCAAGCTTCCGATATGGTCGATGTCCTGATGGGTGATGATCACCTTGTCGAGCCTATCGAACGGGACACCTGCCCTGCTCATCGCTTCACGGATCTGGTGCAGCAGGCCGGGGAAGCCAGCATCCACCAGCACCACCGTGTCATCATCCCACGTGAGTGTCGGATGAATGGTGGTCTGTCCCCTAAAACTCCTCATCGATAATTCCAGCACCTCCACGTTATCGGCTACTCTCATCACGCTCCAAGGCTTGTATGAGCATTGGTTCACCTCCTTTGTTTTTTCAGTATGCCTTCGTTTGCTATAACTATCTAGCGCTGCTCAAATCTTGCTTATGAAATACGCGTTTGATTGCGGTGGTGGGCTCCTCGCCATTATGAAAAAACTGGCGAGCCGAGGCCCGTTAGATTGTCACGGGAAGAAGGAGAGCGTCACGAGCGCTCCCACCAGGAGTGATAATGCTTCTATTGATGTTGACATACGACGTCACCCTGGATGGCGCCGTGCGAGGGAGCTCGCATCACCCCGAGACAATTTGTTTACGCGCATGATTGCTTCACGCGACGTCCTTAGATGCTGAAGAACGTGTCACAAGGTGAAACGAGTTGGTTACCATTACGCCGCGCGACATCGAACGAATACTAGTGTGGTCAACTCCCGCACTTTGCAGCGGGGTTGCTGGTCCGTCCGTCCAAGACCGTCGTGCAGTTAGCTGCTTTGTTGGTCGTCTCGCTGGGCTTTCCGAACTCGTAGGTTCGTTTGCGTGGTGGCAGTTCGCCGACCAAAAGTGAGATAACCTAAGCCCGCCGCTTTAGCGCAAGAGTACGTCAGAAGAAGCGCCTTAGGAGTCCTGAACGTGCACACGTTAGAATTACGCAACGTGAACTCAGGATACGACAAAAAAACCGTCTTGCACGACGTAAGTCTCACGATACAAGAGCCGTCGATATACGTAGTATTAGGCCCAAACGGCGCGGGGAAGACGACGCTGTTTAGGACAATCGCTGGCATTTTAGAGCCATATTCGGGCGAAGTCGTGTTTGACGGCGAAAACGTTACCACATCGCGTGACGTCAGAAAGCGGATGAACTACCTCTCCCACTACAACGCAATCCCGGAGGAGATGACGGTGTACAACGCTCTCACGTTTTACGCGAACATGCAGGGGGGAAACGCTGACGAGGTTCTCGCGCTACTACACCTTCAGGAACTTAGGGATACGAAAATCTCTGATCTCTCGCAGGGACAGAAGAAAAGAGTCTCAGTTGCGAAGGTGTTCCTAAAGGAGCGGGACCTCTATTTGATGGACGAGCCCACGTCAAACCTAGACCCAGGCTACTCGAAGGAGATCAGAGATATCCTCCTGAAACTGAGCAAGGACAGGATTGTACCTGTACTCCACGCATAACCTCTACGAGGCGAACGACATCGGCACGGACCTCATCTTGATCAAGAACGGAACCATCGCTCTCGCCGAAAAGATCGCAAACATCAAACTGAGGGAATACAGGATTGGGATTAGGACGTCGACTGACATTTCAAAAATTGTCGATGCGAAGAAGGGAGAGCAGGGCTACTACGTCATGAGCGTTTCGAGCCCCGAAGAGGCAGGACAAGTCCTGAAGACGCTAATCGAACACGGGGTACTGGTGACGGAAATGCGGCAGCTCGAAAACCCGTTGCAAGAGCTGTTCGAAACGGCGTAACCGGTGAACGCGTGAATAACAACGTTGTGCGCCAATTGGGGCGCGATCCTGGGATAATCATCGTTAAGAGAGGACTCGCGCTGAGTAAATCGTACGTCGTGTTCGCGATATTCTTTACGTCGGTGGCTATCCTCACGGCAAATTTTGGCAACGCATTCCTGAGAGGCGTACCTGGGAATAGCGGCATCTACGTCGGGACGTCACTCTCGCTTCTCTCCGTCCCGCTGACCGCAATTGCCGCTGTGATGCTTACGACGTCCGTCATTTTGCTCTACGTCTACGACAAGAATAACGGCGTACTCGAGTATTTCCTCTCGCTCGGGATGAATCAAGGAGACATCTACAAGCGATACCTGAAAGCGGGGCTCATTCTCGTCTCACTCCTTATGATAGCGGTGGCTGTTGCAAATGTTGCGGTAGGATTGCTTCTAAGAGGAGATGTAACAGTCTCTCTCGAAGCCACAGGCGTTGCCGCCGCATTGTCTCTCTCCGTCGTCTCGTTCGATACGATGGCTATGATGACGTTCAGCTCATTGCAGAAGCCGAGGGCGGGGGCAAATCAGCCGTTAGGTCTGGCCTTAGGGGGGTTGCTCGTGGTGCCCGCGTACTTAACCCCGTGGATTTTGCCTTTTATCGGAGTAGTCGTGGTAGATCTCGCCGAAGCCATCATCATCGCCGCTCTGTCGATCGCGCTGTTTCTTCTTTCAAGCAGACTCATCAGCAGGGAGAAGCTACTTCCGTAGCAATTCACGCGTGCCAGACTAACGAGAACAGATTTTCAGTAAGAAATTACGCACATCGGGAGGCTTTTTTGACAGTGTTTCAGTTCGAGCTGGGTGCGTAAGCTCTAGGCACGTGTGTTGGTTTTGTGCCACGCTCTAGCACATGTTGACAAAAAGCACTTTCAACGCATCGGTGATAGGGAACAAAAACGAGTGCAAGCCCCAAACAACAAAGCCCCACCCAAGCGGTGGCGAACTTGGTCGTCGTCGCGTGGCTTAAAGAAGTTGATTGAATAACGTAATTACCCGTCTGTGTGTTAGAGCGTTGTAGGTGAGTCGGTCTGGCGTGCATCGCTGCCATTCCCATAAGCACAAAGACGAGCACGTATGCAATGTTGCTGAGCTGGGGGGAGAAAAAAGAGAAGACTATTGCAAGTGCTGACGCGACGGGCAGCCTTGCGTTTCTATACGCGATGACCCTACGCGTCCGTGGGTAATACCTTTTTTGAGAAGATACGGACGCCGTTTCACGTACGACCAGTTAGCGTAGAGACGAGTCCCGTGATGAACATGACACAATCGAAGAACAGCACGCCGGCGGTGTTGTCGGGGTAGCCAGTCCATACAGTCGTCGCGAATGGGACGAGCACGACGAACGACAGGAAGATGACGTTGATACCGCACATTACCGAGTCGGCATCGACAATGTTCTGAAACTGCCTCCAATTGTTATTAAGCAGGATGCCCAACGAAGTGAATGCCAGGAAATCCCGATGAATTTGGGCACGAAGCCCACGAGCGATGCGATGAGTGCCTGATTCGAATGCTGCACGAGCGGGACGACAAACTTCAGCCCGAGGAGCGTTATGGCAATGGCGAAGACGCCGTCGATGAACGTCTCCAGCCGGCGCTTATCTCGTGTCTCAAGCTCGATCTGCGTCTGTGTGAGTTTGGGTTTCACCTGTTTTTCGGGCATATTCCTTCTTGTGTCGTCACGTCGTACTGGCGTTGAGCGTTTAGCTATCTAAATGCGTCGGTTTCTTCTTTGCTTTTTTTTCGATGGTAAAATCGGCCCTTAACCCCATTCAAAATAACCTGTTTAAAAACTCGTGCTTCTGTCAACGCTAAGTTTCCAGCAGTCCAAATAAGCTGAGTCCAGTAAGCGCTAAAGCGACGGCGCTACTACTTGAACATGAATTTCGTGCGTCGAAAAGCATTAAGCTCTCCCGTAACAAGAAATATTCCTAGGGAGCAGCGTCTGCTATTCCTAGGCGCTAGACACGCGACCCAAACGTAAGAGCTGCCGACCTAAGCCGGCTTAGACGCAAGCCGCCGCAGCAACGGACAATACGTCGCGGTGAGCTTTTAAAGCCGAAACGGTTTTGATCAAGGCAAACAAGGACAATAGATCATTATGGCAACTGAAACACCGGCCAAGAAACGAAGTCAAAAAGACGCGCGCGTACAGGTAAGTAAAAACGGGCCCTATATTGTGTCAGGATGGACCCCCCTTACCAAATTGATAATTAGCACCGATGCCAAGGGATATCCTGTCAGCTATGTCGTAGGTGAGGAATACCCACCCCAGGAAACGTATGCTTTGTGCCGTTGCGGGCAGTCTGAGAACAAACCATTTTGCGATGGAACGCACGCCAAAGTACATTTTGACGGCACTGAGATTGCCAGCCGAGCGCCCTATCTCACTCGAGCGAGGAAGATTGATGGACCCGACCTCAAATTGACCGACGTTCCGGATTTGTGCAATCACGCAGGTTTTTGTCTGAGAGCAAGCGGAATTGGCAACTTGACCAGATCCTCAGACGACCCGGAGGCTAAGCGCTTAGCCATCGAAGAGGCAGGGAATTGCACTTCTGGACGTCTGGTGGCGTGGCATAAGGAGCTCGACAAATCGATTGAGCCTGAATTCGAACCGTCTATCTCGCTCGTCGAAGAACCGCATAAACGCTGCAGCGGCCCCTTATGGATTCGGGGTAGTGTTCTGGTCGTGTCCTCCGACGGCGGCGTCTATGAGGTTCGAAATCGCGTTGCCCTATGCCGATGTGGCGCCTCTTCGAACAAGCCTTTCTGTGACGGGAGCCATATGGTAATTAGATTTACGGACGGCGACAAATCGCTCGAGAATCGGTAGGGACTTCGAAGACATAGTTCAACAGTACGTTTGAAATGCAGAAGCGCATCAAAACATGACATACATCTCCTCACTAACCCGTCGGTGTGTCAACGCGCGATCAATATCAACGGATTTTTCAAGTTTTATCAGGCTTTTGAGCAATGGTTTAAAGATCTCTCTGTCGTTTGAATCATAGTGGTCCCAAAACGATAGGATAAACTCAACTTCTTCGGATTTGTTTAATCCGTTAAAGTTAAAGAGCCAATGATACTGCTCATTTCGGTTATTTCTCCAGTTGGAGTGTGTGCTATTATGTTCGAATGACAAATCTATCGGTGATTCGTCTATATTTTGTTGAATTTTTAAAAGATGCTTTGAAAATAGTCTTGTAGACGCTTTTCCGATTTTCCGGCCGTTTTTCGACTCCACTTTGTCCTCTCTTAGATACGTTTCCATATTATCTTCTTTCAATAGAAGCGGATCCTGATCGGATTTGTACACAATAAAATCCTCAATGCCGAGGACGTCCATATCAGTATTCATAAAGCATCTAACTGCATCATACGGTTGGCAAACTATAGGCTCATCCCGGACATTAAAAGACGTGTTTACTACCACACTGCATCCGGTCAATTCTTTAAACTGTTTGATGATATCGTAATAGTCAGGGTGAAAACGCCGATCGATTGTTTGAAGTCTGGCTGAGTAATCCACGTGCGTTACCGCGGGAATGTCACTCCGTTTTTGGTTGACCCTCTTGATCACATCCGTCTCTCCGTGGGGGTATAAACACCTATTTTGACGCACGTTTGCGATAAGGAGCATATATGGGCTCTCGTGTGGCGAATCAAAATACTCTCCAGCATCCTCGATCAAAACCGTTGGGGCAAATGGGCGGAATGATTCTCGAAACTTAATCTTCAGGTTTAGTTTGGATTGCATCGTTTCGTCTCGCGGATCGCCAAGAATAGATCTCGACCCCAATGCTCTAGGGCCAAACTCCATTCGTCCGCTGAAGTGCCCTACTACTTTGCCATCTGCAAGGCATTTTGCCAGAATCTTAGATCGCTCCTCTCCGTTGATGCGTTCATACGTGAATCCGTATGTGTCCAAACAGGATTTCACCTCATCATCAGAATAACGAGGTCCAAAATATGATCCTGCCTGAAGCGGGATATCCTGGTCATCCAGCACCCGTTGCGCATCGAATAGCGTATAGTACAAGTACAAAGCCGCTCCAAGCGCTCCGCCTGCATCCCCTGCCGCAGGTTGTATCCAAATGTCCTCAAACTTGCTTTCGCGCAGTAATCTCCCATTTGCGACGCAGTTCAAGGCTACGCCGCCGGCAAGGCATAGGTACTTGCTACCAACGACGTCGTACGCATAATTTGCCATCTTTAGGACGATCTCTTCTGTTACAGCTTGGATCGACCTGGCAATGTCCATCTCTCTCTGCGTGATTGGGTTCTCACGTTTTCTGGGACCGCCACCAAACAACTCATCAAAACTGGCATTTATCATGCTCAAATCTTTCATGTAGCCAAAAAACTTCATGTTCAATTTGATTGAACCGTCATCTTTGATGTCGATCAAATTATCTTTGATCGTATCGACATACACGGGATTTCCGTACGGCGCCAATCCCATCAGCTTATATTCGCCGTCATTTACTTTAAAACCGCAAAAATAGGTAAATGCAGAATAGAGAAGTCCAAGAGAGTCTGGATATTCAAGTTGCTTTACTATTTCGATCTTATCATGGTGTCCATGACAAATACACGAGGTTGCCCATTCTCCCACACCGTCAATAGTAAGGATCGCCGCATCTTTAAACGGCGATGCAAAAAATGCGCTTGCCGCGTGCGATACGTGGTGCTCAACGAAATAAATATCCCCGTCGTAATTCAAAGTGCGTCTGATTATTTCAGGAATCCTGAGTTTTGTGTTGACCCACTCTTCGATGACATTTTTCCATAAGTCACTGCCCTCCGGGGCTACGGTGAGGTGTGAAGAGACTATCCTTTCCAGAGCGCGATATGGATTGTCATAATAAACTATCGCGTTCAAATCCGAAACATCAATCTTCCCTTCTTCCAAACAGTAATTTATCGCCGACGCTGGGAAGCCTGAGTCATTTTTTACACGAGAGAACCTCTCTTCTTGGCTCGCTGCCACAATTTTGCCATTTTTTATTAAAGCACTCGCAGAATCGTGAAAGAATGCAGAGATACCTAATAAAAACACGTCCTTATTATCCGCGCCTTTAACGTTCATTTGATCGCCCGATCTGACTACACTAGTCCGTTGTTTATGAGACATTGCCTGATTGCGTTCGATGCTATCTTGTTACCAAATTTCGTGAAATGTAAGGTGCTAACTGACATCATATTGTGTCTGTCTCTTCGAGAATAGTCTTTCACGTATTCAGCTATATCCAAAAAAATGACATTTTCAAATTCATTTTGCAAGCGTTCAAACAAGGACTGATACTCGCCTCTGAAGGCGCTCGACAATGCTCTCACTTCTGGAATAGGGAAGAGTATTATCGGCTTGTTGTCCGAGTCTTCAACGAGTCGTTTTATGATGCGTTCCATCAAATGCCAGTTTTTATCCGTCTTATTGTAATATCGCCCATACTCACTAAATGTTCTGTAACTCAGTAGCGCCTCGCCAAAATAACTCTGAGACTCTCGCAGCCATCGTCCGATGTCGCCAGAAGAATGTCCGGAGAGCTCGTACAAACGTTTAGCAAGATTGAAGACCCCACCGGTGTTGTTTTGTACGGGGCCTCTCAATGTCCTGTGTCTCGGTGCGGGAATGTTGCCTGTATTCAATTCTGCGCCGTTTTCATAGAAATAGGGCTTCGGAAGTACTACAAACTCGAGTCGAACTCGATGAGCGCGCCAAGTTAGTTCAGGACCTAGCCTCGTGATATCGTGCAGAGAAAACCCTAAGAATATTATGTCGTGATCGAATTGTTTTGCGATGTGTTCGTAAATCAAAACTTGTTGATCCGTTCCAGATGCTGTCAATCCAAAATTGTAACATTCGAGATTCTCGATTGAATCCATTACCAAATCTGAAAATCTGTCTTCATTTGCTACGCCGTCTCCTGCTGCAAATGAATCGCCTAGGAATATTATCCTCTTTTTTCCTTGCGATTCTTTATTAAAATCAAAATTTGAGCGAAATCCTTGATTATTCGTTCTGATGTAGTAAGGCTGTCTTGGATCAGGCATTCTCTTGAATTGATTTGGGACATATAGCCAACCAATCAGAGGATGATACGTCGTATCCGTGCGATGTGAATTAGTCCACGTGTCTTGCACGCTGATCACTGCCTAATTAGTAGAAGGTTACGGTACAGGTTACTGGTACAACCAACCAGTGATTTGATAAACCTTTTTCCCATGCGATGTCTACTACCATCTTGCACGCTTATCACTGCCTAACCAGTGCGAGGGTACTGGTTTCAAACCAAGTGCTAACATTTGCGAAACTGTATCAGACGCGGACTTAAGCGGCCCCTTCATGATTGCCACTAGCTATTTATAAGCGGCTAGTTCGCCATTAAACTCGAAGAGGAGATGATCCTTTTGGCAAAATAAAGGGACTGTCCGAGAGAACCAAGGCGAACCACACGGTCATCTTTCAACACCACGCGATGGCTGCGTTCGATATCCAACAAATCCTCTTGCGCTGAGAAGGCGTTGTGCAAGTGTCGTTACGTTCTCACAAGGCATGGGTGGCACATTCTCGCCGGGCAAGCGTGTTAAGAGCTCGTCTGATTCGCAGGAGGCGTTCCAGTCGCCTTGAGCCCACTGTTCTGTGACTCTTTTTGCTATTTAGAAGGAGAAACAGTCTCTGCACAGTTTTAAATTACGATCGAAGGCCGTCAGCTTGCAAAAAGCGTCCTTAACGCTTTGACGCAACTAAAGTGGGCCAAAAACGGACGAAACAGCGCTATCGTAAGACATTGTAGTCTATCTGTGATTCCGAAGATGCCGCAAAAAAATATTCGGTTTATCCACAATACCTTTATCTTAAGGACCTCTTCCGTTAACGCTCTGGCACAGTTCTTTTTTTCTGGTTTTTTTCTGGTTGCAAGCGTTCTAACAATGGTTAGGCGATTACGCCTCAATAAAAGGGCCATCAAACAAAGGGAGACTACTGTTGATGCTCGTTTTAGTCTTGCTACTAACGTGATCAGCTAGCAAGCGGCTTAAGCCATAACACGAGGCATACCTACGACTTAGGCGAAACGTGGGAAAACGAACAAGGTTGTCGTGTTACCGCTGGCGGGACGGCAACAGAATGGTTAGCACGTGATCGGTGGTGGTACGTACTCCAAGGAGCTGTCGCAACTACCAAAGGGATGAAGCGCGCTTGAAGGTGGCGTTTAATATTTTAAGTCGAACTCTTTTGATGCTCTGACGTAGTGATCAAACAGCTCGCGGCCCCACCTTGTGCCTTCTGTGCTATAACTTAATAACTGGTCTGAATAGTCATAAGACCCGTCGAATCTGAAGAGTCCAAAGATAAAGAAATAGTCAGTCACCGTGAACGCCGTTTTTGGGTTTTGTTTAATCACAAACAGCTTAAGATTTGCTTTAAGGTGATTCTTGAGCGGGCTGTGGTCTGCGAGCTCTACCATTTTTTCGAGCACTTCGTGCGTAACGACCAGTTCGATCGGTATGCCTTTTGCGGCGAGTTCGGCGTAAATATCAAGCAAGTCTGGCGTAAACACAGGGGCAACGCCTTTTACCACTTTGGCATCTTCGAGCAGGGTGATAAAGGTCGAAAAGGCGTTAAAAACGTCAGTGGGCATGCTTGTCAAGACCTGCGATTCTTGCAAACATCCTATGTTCTTGAGAGAATTTTCAGCGATGCCGCTTAAATCGTGTTCTAGCCAAAACTTACTGAACTGAGTGATTGCGTTGGCTGTTCTCACGAAGTTTTCAAGCTGCAACGCTACAAGCTTGCCTGTGTTCGTAAGTTCGTAGTTGCGCTTATTATCCTGGTATGTGAGGTGTTCCTTTTCGAGCTCTCTTAGAGCATGGATTACGGCGGCGGAGTTGTTTCGCGTCGCCTTCCGCAAATCAGCGAGCGCTGTTGTGCCTTTTTTGAGTGAGAGAATGAGGTTCTTCCTGAGATCAGAACACATCGACAGCCGAAGTATCTCCGCGCCATCGACTTGCGATGCGAGTAGTGTTTCGTCCAGTTTGGCCCCCTCACATTCCTTGTTGTTATGCCACGTCGTTGATTCAGATTGATATAAAGCTTGCTATTTGCGCTCCTTTCGTGCAAATAGCCTCGAAAATTGATTAAAATGTGTATTCTAAAGATATCAATATTTATGTCACAATTGACTTTGTAGCATGTGTTCCTACATACACGCTAGCGCTAACGCCAGAAAGCCCTCGCGGGTTTTTTGTTACTCATCTCGCGGAGGTCGCTACTATTTCGTCCCACCTCGCAGCCTGTTCGGCTCTCGTGTGGGATCCAAGGGGACTAACAGTATGTTGAAGAAGCTTTCGATGAGAACGGCAGTGGGGTTTTCTTTCCACTCCCTGGCACCTTGTCTGCGACCACGTTTACTCTTCCTTCTCTCTCCTGTCGACGTGCAAGCTTCGGAATATCTGTAAAGTTTCTGTCTTTCTTGTTCATACTGCCATTAATTATTTGCGGGCTTGCACGTGAAGATGGCGCTCACGAGGTTTCGCAAACGATCAATCGTTTCCTGAGATCGGGAGCCTCTATCAACGTTGCTTCTTCGTCGACAAGCTCACGCACATTCGCATAAAAGCCGTCTTTGTTGTAGTTCGCGATTACCACAAGTGCGCTCCGTACTTATCCTTTCGGTGACGTTTCTTACCTTTAGGTTTGACAATGAACGATGCGCGGATAACGCCGATCAGACCTTTGGGAGCATAACCAAGAACGACGCTTGAGCATGGTTCTAAATCTATTATCATATCAAAAATGACGCGTTGCTTCGCATGCAATATTTATTTTTGCCAACGAACTCTTGGCAACTAGGTGAAAATCGTGGTCAAAATACCTGATGAAGTAGTTAAGGCGATTAACAACGAAAAGAACCCGAAGATCTTGGCAACTGTTGGTGCTGACGGAGCTCCACACGCGATCCAAGCGGGAAGCATCAGGGTACCATCGAACGAGATGATGATCGCAGGCGCCATTTTGATGAAGAAGACTGGAAAGAACCTGGAAGCGATGAAGAGGGACAACAAGATGGCTTCGTTCCTGGTCCTCGACGGCCTGCAGTCCTACGAAGTCAGATGCAGGGTTGGGGACTTCGTCACCTCTGGACCATTGTTTGACACGATGTCAGAGAAGATGAAGTAGGTCGGACTGACCGTCCGGGGCGTTTGGACCTTTTCTCCGGTCGAGGTCTTCAACCAGAGCGCCTCGTACGAGGCCGGCACGAAGATGGCATAGATCACCATCTATATAGGGCGTTTGCTTCCTACCGGGGCCTGCGTGTCAACGCAGATAGAATAAGCGCTGCTAGCATCGTTAATGTAGACAGTAGACAAACAGCGTGTGCCCTTGCCGGAAGTGCGTAGGCACGCACTCAAGAACGAAAAACCTTAAACTGAAGACCGCTGGGTTCTGTAATTTTGTTTCAATTCGTGTTCATCATCAAGCGAGCCTATGCCCCAAATCCTCTGTCTTCACACGGCCCATGAGTTTGAGTCAATGTTCAGATACACGTTCGTATAAAACAAAAGGTTAAATCGCCATAAGGGAGAGGCACTGTTCGTGAAAGTATTAGCAATAAACGGAAGTCCGCGAACCAAATGCAACACCGCAACCCTATTAACTAATGCGCTTGACGGAGCAGCTTCACAGGGGGCAGAGACTGAACTCGTTCATCTTTATAAACTCGATTTTAAAGGCTGCATAAGCTGTTTTTCCTGCAAATTGAAAAATGGCGAGAGCTATGGCAGGTGTGCCGTAAACGATGATTTGACACCCATTCTCGAAAAAGCTGTTGAAGCTGATGCCATTATTCTGGGTTCTCCTATCTACCTGGGAACCGCTACTGGCGAGATGAGATCCTTTATGGAACGGTTGATATTTCCGTACTTGGTATATGATGCGAACCATTCAACGCTTTTTACGAAGAGGATCAAGACGGGTTTAATTTACACTATGGGTGCGAAAGAAGACCAGATGAAACTAATGGGCTATGATCAGTCGCTCAATATTGTTGAAATGGTAATGAAGAGGATCTTCGGGGAATCGGAATCGCTGTTAGTTACCGATACCTATCAATTTGATGATTATTCTAAGTATGAGTCAACATTGTTTAATGTTGAAGAGAAAGCCATGAGACGAAAAGAAGAATTTCCAAAAGATTGTCAAAAGGCTTTTGACATCGGAGTTCGCTTTGCCCAGATTTAAGGGTAGCCATTTAGAAGCAAGCGCGACATCTTCGAACACATCGAGGTTTTCTATACCCATTTCAGGCTATATTCAGCAATCGGATATGAAACACCGGAAAACGCTTTGACTCCGACCACTGACACCGGCCCGTAAATGACAGTGGCACGTGACTGCTTATTTCACACTAGGTTGCCATCCAAGCATGATTCTCTTGATACCCCTACGTCTTCAAATCAGACTTTACCTTTAATGGGCAGCCCGATTATAGCTTGCTGGGAGCACAGCAGTTGGGTATTGACGCGCTATGCCCAGTAACATTTGACCTCCATCCAGAGGCGCGTAGAAAGCCGTTCACTATCTACTATAGTTACGATCGGGATTTGATATGAACGTGGAAATCCTTCGGTACGCTCCTCGTGGGTCATTTCCTTTTTTTGGATTTCCTTTGGTAGGAGAGGAAAAATGGATGGACAAACAACACGATCGTCAATAGCTTGGAATGCTTAAACCACAATGCAGTCCGCCCATATATTCAATTCTAAGCCGCAAAAAGAACAAGCGAAGTTAATCCGCCCCCGTTATCTCACCGACGGCAAAATTATTTTTCACAGTTTTGATTTCAATTCTGACTTCGTCGTTGATCTTTGTGTTGGGAACGAAGATTACGAAACCGCTAACTCGGGCGATGCCATCCCCCTTTTTTGAAATATCTTCAATTTTGACGTCGTATTCCTTTCCAACATCCACTGGAGCATCTTTAGATGATCCGCTATCAAATCGGTTAGAACTGCCACCGAAACTGTCTCTCGTGCTTGGACTAATGTAGTTCACCTCCTTCTTCGTACACAGCTTGCACTGTTATTCTATATGGTCTTATGCGGGTTTGCTGGCGACTACTCGCTATCAAGCGCTAAAAAAAGAGCAACATTCTTCGTACGGGCTTATTGGCCCATCGAGCTGCTGCGCGACTTTTCGCCAATGGATCCCCAGAAGCGAGCCGTGAGCAGTCGCCTCTTCCCAGCGTCCGTATTTCGTCTTACAGTATTGCGTCCGATCGTACGGCTCCATATTCGATTATCACGCTACGACATGCTCCTCTTTTCTTAAGGTACGTACGCCGAATCGCACCAGCACGCTGCACGACGGCGGCCACAGGGATGCCACAACGGCTGTCGCACGCAACCCTCTAAAAACACCTATTTATTGCTTTACGACCCCATTGAAGTTCGTGACACGTGCCGCATCGACCGCCGGTTAACCTTATATACCTACGGATTCTATATATCAGAGGCCTGATCTTCCGAGATGAGGTCCATCGCGGCCAACATACGGTCCTTATGTGGAATTTACTTCCAACCGTGAGGGATCGATCTCCGGTCGCGAAAAACATACAGTGGAGTTGTAAGTGAGCTGGCGTAATCTGTCAGAAACCTTGCAACTGACGTGGGTTGATTGATTCGGCTGAAACCATTTGATATGGAATCGGTCGAAGCGGATATGCATCAATGCGAATCCGCACAATTCCTTGTAGTGTGCATACAATTCTGGTTGATCCTGCCAGAGGCCACTGCTATCGGGGTTCGATTAAGCCATGCGAGTCGAGAGGGGTAAAGCCCTCGGCGAACGGCTCAGTAACACGTGGACAACCTACCCTCAGATCTGGGATAACTCCGGGAAACTGGAGATAATACCGGATAATCCGTGAACGCTGGAATGCCTTACGGTTCAAAGCTTTAGCGTCTGAGGATGGGTCTGCGGCCGATTAGGTAGTTGCTGGGGTAACGTCCCAACAAGCCGATAATCGGTACGGGTTGTGAGAGCAAGAGCCCGGAGATGGATTCTGAGACACGAATCCAGGTCCTACGGGGCGCAGCAGGCGCGAAAACTTTACACTGCGCGAAAGCGCGATAAGGGAACCTCGAGTGCGTGCGCAATGCGTACGCTTTTCACATGCCTAAAAAGCATGTGGAATAAGAGCCGGGCAAGACCGGTGCCAGCCGCCGCGGTAACACCGGCGGCTCAAGTGGTGGCCGCTATTATTGGGCTTAAAGGGTCCGTAGCCGGACCAGTTAGTCCCTTGGGAAATCTTACGGCTTAACCGTAAGGCTGCCAATGGATACTGCTGGTCTTGGGACCGGGAGAGGCAAGAGGTACCTCAGGGGTAGGAGTGAAATCCTGTAATCCTTGAGGGACCGCCAGTGGCGAAGGCGTCTTGCTAGAACGGGTCCGACGGTGAGGGACGAAAGCTAGGGGCACGAACCGGATTAGATACCCGGGTAGTCCTAGCCGTAAACGATGCGAGCTAGGTGTCACGTGGATTGCGAATCCATGTGGTGCCGTAGGGAAACCGTGAAGCTCGCCGCCTGGGAAGTACGGCCGCAAGGCTGAAACTTAAAGGAATTGGCGGGGGAGCACCACAACGGGTGGAGCCTGCGGTTTAATTGGACTCAACGCCGGAAAGCTCACCGGAGACGACAGCGGGATGAGGGCCAGGCTGATGACCTTGCTAGACTAGCTGAGAGGAGGTGCATGGCCGCCGTCAGTTCGTACCGTGAGGCGTCCTGTTAAGTCAGGCAACGAGCGAGACCCGTACCCACAGTTGCCAGCGGCTGCTCCGGCAGGCTGGGTACACTATGGGGACCGCCTCTGCTAAAGAGGAGGAAGGAGCGGGCGACGGTAGGTCAGTATGCCCCGAATTCTCCGGGCTACACGCGGGCTACAATGGATGGGACAATGGGTCCCGACACCGAAAGGTGAAGGCAATCTCTTAAACCCATTCTTAGTTCGGATTGAG
Organism: Methanobacteriota archaeon; assembly: GCA_963720465.1. Taxonomy (GTDB): domain Archaea; phylum Halobacteriota; class Bog-38; order Methanoflorentales; family Methanoflorentaceae; genus Methanoflorens. The sequence goes on along the minus strand of OY970393.1, from coordinate 934,560 downwards.
GGCTGCAACTCGCCCTCATGAAGCTGGAATCCGTAGTAATCGCGTTTCAACATAGCGCGGTGAATACGTCCCTGCTCCTTGCACACACCGCCCGTCAAACCACCCGAGTGGGGTTCATGTGAGGGCGTGGTTTTTGCCACGTTCGAACATAGGTTCCGCAAGGGGGGTTAAGTCGTAACAAGGTAGCCGTAGGGGAATCTGCGGCTGGATCACCTCCTACGCAATACAGGTGGAAGCCGAATCAAGAGACCTTCCTAGGGCTCGTAGCTCAGCTGGAAGAGCGCTGCCTTTGCAAGGCAGAGGCCCTGGGTTCAAATCCCAGCGAGTCCATCGAACGACCCGCATGGGAAAAATCGTTCCAGCGTTAATGCACACAGGGGCTGGCGCCGCTGTGGAAGGGTCCACTTTGTTAGAAGTGTACCGTGCATAAGTTCCATAATCTGGACGCTAACTAGTTAATGTGAAGTGGCTGCTATACCACTCAGTGAATGGCTCGGCTCAAGAGCTGATGAAGGACGTGCCAAGCTGCGATATGCCCCGGGTAGGCGCAAGGAGCCTTTGAACCGGGGATCTCCGAATGGGAACTCCTAACCGATTGGTTGATCCCGTCAGGGATCGGGAACGCCCCGGATTGAAACATCTTAGTAGGGGCAGGAAGAGAAATCGTAAGAGATACCGTGAGTAAAGGCGATTGAAAGCGGCACAGTTCAAACCGAATCCCCGCAAGGGGAGATGTAGTGTTATAAGCCGAATCCGTAACGCAGAGCCTGAGAAGCTGAAGTTGTCTGGAAAGACACGCCATAGGGGGTGATAGCCCCGTAAGCGCAATCAGTCTGCCGGGATTCGTGTCTTGAGTACCGTGGGTTGGAATTCTCGCGGGAATTTGGGAGTCACCAACTTCCAAGACTAAATACAACTTGAGACCGATAGTGTACTAGTAGGGTGACCGAAAGCTGAAAAGCACCCCATATAGGGAGGTGCAAAGGGCCTGAAATTGAGTGGTGACGGTGCGGCAGGGCATGAAAGGATCCTCGATGCGAAGGAAGACGTCGCGAGGCGTTTGTACGAGCATCGTCGCCAATGTTCTGTCTTACGTTTTGAAGAACGGGCCAGGGAGTGTATTCGGATGGCAAGGTTAAGGTCTACACGGCCGGAGCCGCAGGGAAACCGACAAGTCCGTAGCTCGCAAGAGTGTGGGACGGCGTACAAAAAGTGCGCGGAGTCATCAGGATACGACCCGAAACCGAGTGATCTAGGCGTGGGCAGGTTGAAGCGTGACGAAAGTTGCGTGGAGGACCGTTAGCGGTGCTGATTTGCAAATCGCTCGCGTGACCTGTGTCTAGGGGTGAAAGTCCAATCGAACTCGGAAACAGCTGGTTCCTTCCGAGACATGTCGTAGCATGACCTCGACGGAGACAGTCGGCGGAGTAGAGCACTGATTGAGGGAGCTGTGGGAGAAATCCCTCACCCCTTTGTCAAACTCCAAAACCGCCGTCGTCGTAGATGTCGGGAGTCCGGGCTGGGGGGTAAGCTTCTAGTCCGAGAGGGAAACAACCCAGACCGTGGTTAAGGCCCTAAAATGTCGGCTAAGTGTAATTAAAAGGGTGTCCCAGGCCCTAGACAGCTGGGAGGTGAGCTCAGAAGCAGCTAACCTTTAAAAAGTGCGTAACAGCTTACCAGTCGAGGTTTGGGGCCCCGAAAATGGACGGGGCTCAAGCCGACTGCCGATACCACGGAGCACGGAGACGTGATCTGGTAGGAAGGCGTCCTGCGTGGGCAGAAGTAGGGCTGTAAAGTCCTGTGGACCGCGCAGGAACGAAGATCCTGGCAATAGTAGCAGCATAGTCGGGTGAGAATCCCGACCGCCGAAAGGGCTAGGTTTCCTCGACAATGTTCGTCAGTCGAGGGTTAGTCGGTCCTAAGATGCACCGTAATTCGAGTGCGTCAAAAGGGAAACAGGTTAATATTCCTGTACCACGCGACATTAAAACCTGACGCCTCCGGGTAGTTCGAGCAGTGATGCCAAACTGTCCAAGCGTATTAAGTTCGTGGAGAACCGTAATGGTGAGAAACGGACCAAAGCGTGATGGGGAAACTCGGATAATCCCAGGGGCCCGTGAAAAAGGGAGTCGATGGCCGTACCAAGATCTGACACAGGTGCCCCTAGTTGAGAAGACTAAGGCGTGTCGGCATAACCCACCCAAGGGAAATCGGCAAATTAGCCCCGTAACTTCGGGAGAAGGGGTGCCTGCTCTGAGAAGAGCAGGTCGCAGTGACTAGGGGGCTCTAACTGTCTAATAACAACACAGGTGATTGCTAACCCGAAAGGGCAAGTACAATCACTGAATCCTGCCCAGTGCAGGTACCTGAACATCCGGTTCAACGGGAAGAAGGGCCTGTCAACGGCGGGGGTAACTATGACCCTCTTAAGGTAGCGTAGTACCTTGCCGCTTAATTGGCGGCTTGCATGAATGGACCAATGAGAGCCCTACTGTCCCTGGGTGGAACCCGGTGAACTTTACATTCCAGTGCAGAGTCTGGAGACCCCTGATGGGAAGTGAAGACCCCGTGGAGCTTTACTGCAGCCTGTCGTTGGGATACGGTTGTGCATGCGCAGCGTAGGTAGGAGGCGTCGATCCACTGCTTCTGGGTGGTGGGGAGCCGATCCTGAGACACTACCCTTGTACGGTTGTGTCCCTTACCGTGAGAATGGGACCCCGATAGGTGGGCAGTTTGGCTGGGGCGGCACGCCCTTGAAAAGATATCAAGGGTGCCCAAAGGTTGACTCAGGTGGGTCAGAAACCCACCGAAGAGCGTAAGGGCAAAAGTCAGCCTGATGTGATTCAGCAAAGTAGTGGATCACAAGACGAAAGTCGGGCCTAACGAACCTTTATGCCCTATTGGTGAGGGCTAAAGATGACAGAAAAGCTACCCCGGGGATAACAGAGTCGTCACCGGCAAGAGCACATATCGACCTGGTGGCTTGCTACCTCGATGTCGGTTCTTTCCATCCTGGCCGTGCAGAAGCGGCCAAGGGTGAGGTTGTTCGCCTATTAAAGGAGATCGTGAGCTGGGTTTAGACCGTCGTGAGACAGGTCGGTTACTATCTGTCAGGGGTGTGTTGAGGTCTGAGGGGAAGTTGGCTATAGTACGAGAGGAACTAGCCAACGTGGCCTCTGGTCTATCGGTTGTCTGGCAAGGCAGTGCCGAGCAGCTACGCCATAATGGATAAGAGCTGAATGCATCTAAGCTCGAAACCACCCCCGAAAAGAGACATCTTAAGGACATCGGTAAAAGACCGGTTTGATAGAGTCGGGATGTACGCACCAAGGCAACGAGGTGTTAAGTCCGCGGCTACTAACGTCCGAGCCACACCTTCATATTAGCTAGGCGTATACCAGATCCTCGCAAGTCACCGCTTTCGGGGAGTAATTATGGAACATGCACTCTTATAACGCGAGCTAGAGTAGCTAGCAGTCAAGCGCCAAGGTGGCGGAGCGGTTACGCGGCTGCCTGCAGAGCAGCTACACTCCGGTTCAAATCCGGACCTTGGCTTGACGTAGCGGCCATAGCGGCGGGGAAACTCCCGTACCCATCCCGAACACGGAAGATAAGCCCGTCAACGTTCCATGTTGTACTGAAGTGCGAGAGCGTTCGGGAACCATGGAGCGCTGCTACGTCTCTCATTCATTTTTTTTTGAAATCTATCGGGCCACGAAATGTGCTGCGTTATTTACTCGATATGACGCATTCAGACTGCGTCAGACTCCGCTCGCACAGCGGCTTAGTTCAGCTCAAAACCTGTTGGAGCTGCTTCGAGCGCACGGCGTTTCGTAGTTCGAGCGCGATGCGCCGGCCGCACGACATGGTGTCGTAGATGTAATCAGAATACGGAGACCCCATCGGGTACAGATTAGTGCCGGCCACAAGCCTGGCTGACACTTCAAAGACTTTAAACTCGAGCGCATCCGTAACTATCGTCTCGAGACAAAACGGGCCGATCATACCGCCGAACAGGTCGATCGATTTCTCAACGACGCGACGCCCTATGTCAAACACGGGTTCGAGCAGCTTTTCTCTAAGAACGACAGGGGTGTTTCCGGTGACGACGAACGTGGGTTCAACAGCGACGTTGCCGGCCCGATAGATCTCGTCAACGTTTGCCTCCAATCGGCGATCGATGCCGAGCATCTCAAGAGCCCCCTTGCTCAATCTGTAACCGTTTTGTGCGATTGGTGAGTAGAAGTAGTGGAAGTAGAATCGCGTGCCGAGAACGAACTCCTGTATCGTGTATTCTGCGCCCGGCTCTATGCCTTTTGCGAAGTCTGCGTAGTCACTGGCGATGAAAAAGCCCCGCCCGCCTTTTGCTCCGTGGTATTTCACGATGACGGGTGCCGTGATGTCTCGCGGATCGCGTACCTCGCGTGGCATTGACACGCCGGCGCGTTCGAGCCATTCCCTGCTTTTCTGCCGATCTGACTCCCATTGAAGCACGCGACGATTTCCGTAGGTAGGCACGTCCAGGTTCAAGAAGTTGTCTGCGCCGAGGTACTCGACTAGGGACCCATGAGGGATCACTATCGCGTTTCTGTCGCGCAATTCGGCGGCGTGCTCAAGCACCTCGAGGTGAGAGTCAACGACCAAGAAGTCGTCGGGCTTAGCCCTAGGATACGCGTCATAGTATTTCGGTATCGCTCCGATAGCGAGGCCGAGCGTCTTAAATCCCTCCTCGCGCGCACCGTGGAAAATCTGCAAACTCGTGTGCGAGCACAACGTCGCGAGGGTGATTTCTTCCAGATCATAAGAGTTAATAGCTTCGTGCACCGGGTCCACACGCATCCCTCAGAGAGTTGACAGGACAGGTATTGCGTACGCCAATATAAAAAAGCGATGTGCAGACGCGAAACAAGCACATGCTCGGCCGCTGGCGAGACCGCTGCTTTCCTTTGTGAGGCGGTTGCTGCCGTTCAGGAACCCTTTTCGAGCTCTCGGAGAATCCCTCGACCAGCTATGACACCCGTCGCAGCGGCGTTGATAATGTCTCGTGAAAGCCCTGTGCCGTCTCCTGCCGCGTAGAGCCCTTTAGTGCTCGTCGCCAGCTCTTGCGAGACCTGCAGCTCCATTGCGTAGAACTTCACTTCGGGAGCGTAGAGCAGCGTTGAGTCGGAGGCAACACCTGGTATGACTTCGTTCAGCTTTTCGAGTCCTTCAATGATGTCCATCACGATCCGGTGGGGCATTGCCATTGAAATGTCGCCGGGCGTGACATCCGCGAGGGTGTTTTTGACGGGATTTCGTCGTATCCGACTCCAAGTGGAGCGCTGTCCGCGGCGTAAATCGCCCATTCTTTGGAGAATTGGATTGCCCCCGCCGATGGTCGTCGCCAGTTTCGAGACCGACTTACCATATCGTGTCGTATCTTCGAGTGGTTCGGTAAGCTCGGTTCGCACTAGGAACGCAAAGTTGGTGTTGTCCGATCGGCGGCTCTTGAGCGAATGCCCGTTCGTGCCTATGAACCCCTCGTAGCGCTCCTTGACGACGAACCCGTGCTCGTTCGTGCAGAAGGTTCTAACGAAATCATCGTACCGCTTCGTGCGAATGTGAAACTTTGGATCGTGGTTTATCCTGGTTATGGGGTCCATGATGATCGAGGGAACCTCGACGCGAACGCCGATGTCTATCGCACCGTGCTTCGCGTCGATGCCGTGGCGTTTGACGATGGTGTTGACCCATTCCCCGCCAATTCGGCCGGGAGAGAGCAGCGTAAATCGCGAAGAGAGCTTTTCACCGTGTTCGAGCAGCACCCCAGTACACGTGTTGTCCTCGATGAGCAAGTCGCGGACTTGGGCGTTCACCCGAAACACGGTGCCCCGGGACTTCAAGTCGTTTTCGAAGTTCTCGATGATACGGGGGGCGTTGTCAGAGCCCATGTGACGTTGCGGAATCTCGATGAAGTGCACGCCAACTGAGGCAGCCGCGCGCTTGAGCTTCTCGACGTCGGCGCCATCGGCGGTGTAAAGCCGTTCAGGGGCGCCGTACTTGAGGAACAAGCCGTCGACGTAGTCAACCAGTGCCCATGCTGACGGGTTGTCTCCCGTAATTGCGGCAAGGTCGCCCCCGATATCAGGGCGCAGGTTGAGGGTGCCGTCGGAGAACGTGCCCGCGCCGCCGACGCCGCACATGATGTCGCACTGCTTGCACTCAGCACACTTGCCGATCTCTTCCATCGGGCAGTGCCGTTCTTTGATGTCGCGGCCGCGATCGACGACGAGCACGCTGACACCTCGGTCTGTCAGCTCGTTTGCAGCGCACATGCCGGCAGGACCGGCTCCTATGATGAGGACGTCCCAGTCCGTTTTTCGTTTCGTCCCGGTGCGGCTCATGCTAAGTCACTATCTTGTCGACTTGGTCGAGAGCGATCGCGCGCCTGATCTCTAGCGCGAGACGTCGTCCCGAGCTCATACGCGTTCTTAGCAGCGAGTTTCCGTACGGAGCGCCCACGTTCGTATGTACGTTTGTGCCGCCGCCGATGCGCGTTGCGATATCGTAAACGTAGAAGTCCATGTTTTGATCAACGATCGTCTGCAGGCAAAACGGTCCGATTATTGGGGCGCTGTAGTGTCGCTTAGAGAACTCCACAAATCGTTCGGCCATCAGATAGACTCGCTCAAGCAACGACTCTCTGAGCGATGCGTTCGCGTGCCCGACGATGGTCATCAGCGGGTCGCGGTATTTTGCGGGCAGCTCCAGCTGCTGCTCGGCGGGAATTCGCACCAATCCGTCAAGGTTGCTTTCGAATCTGAAATCAATTCCGAGGAGCTCGATCTCATCATCGATCGGCGAATAGAAAAAGTTGAAGTTGAACACGGGGCCGATGATGTACTGTTCGATTCGCGCGTCGTTAAGGGCTTCGGTTGTAATAATCTCTCTGTCGATGAGCCGCCCAACCTTTGCGTCGTACTCCTCAGGAGAAGCGGCGGTGAAGAACCCGCGCTCGAGCGTCATATACTTGTGGTGAAGCTTCACCATTACGAGCGTGTCGATGTCATCTTTGCTCACATAGTGTTTCGGGATTGGAATGCCCGCTTGCTGACTGACCCAATAGTAGTTCTCTTTTTCCGTCTCCCTATCCTCTATCTTCAGCATTTCACGTGTGCCCACGAGCGGCAGCCGAAACTCGTTTTCGACTCGACGTATGCCGCTGTAGACTACGAAAGAACGGTTAGGGATGAATAGCGTGTTCTTTTTTACGAGCTGCTCCTGCACGCTTTCCGCGAGAATCTCATCGAACTTATTGAGGACAATGGTCTCATCGACGATGCCTTTCTCAAGTCCGTTCATCGTGCGGCCCTTGAAATAGTTAGTGTAAAGACCGTCCCGTCCTTTTTGGCAGACTACCAGGTTGTGCAGCCCCTCGTCGCGGGCACCGTCGCAGACGTCTAACGCGGAGTGCGAGCCTAACATGCCGACCGTGATGTTTCTCTTGTCATATTCGCTCAACACGTCGAGGACGTCCTGCTTGAGTATCATGGGAATTCTCCGCCAATATGTTCATCAAGCGCATATAAAGGTTTTCGGACGCGCCTTTCGTTTCGAGGTTCACGTCCGCTATTTAATGGCACGGCAAACGGCCAGAATCCCACGTAGGTCTCTTTTGGCCGTGAAACGAGCAAAAAAACGTCTGACTAAGCGCGGTCGTCTAATCGGGCTTCTGCTTTCAGCAATACGAATCTGTCGCCAATGGCGCTGATCCCGCGGGCCTCTTCCAAAAGGGTCGGTCCGCGAAGGCTCTGATTGCAATTCCACTTCAGTCTAACCATATGTCGAGATCAGCAGACCCGGCTAATTGCTCTCCGAGTTTGTCTAATAAGTCATCGTATGGAATGACCACTGACAGCTCTAGTTCCCCATTACCATCGAATCACGGCCAATGGAAGCGATGTCCGTGCACATGACCCAATTGGTTAGGGCTTCAGTCCAAAAGGAAGCTTGCTCATTGTGCCTGCAAGCGTCGGCGAAGTTATGTCTTTACGAACAGTTTTCCCCTTCCCTTTTCACCATGATCGCCGTCGAGAACCTGGAAGGTGGCTTTCACTCCGTCGATTTCGATCTCTTCAGTCCCGTCTGTAGAGAAACCTGGCATCATTGCTTCAATCGTTCCCAGTACGTAGATTTTGCCGCGGTTCATGAACGCACCGACGCGCCCTGGCGAGTCTCCGTGGATGATGATGGTAGGAAGGGGGTCTTTGGCTCCGATGCCCTTTCCCATATGGATTCCGGCGTTAATACCGACGTTGCCCATTACCGTGATCTTGCCACCCATCATGTATTCACCCAAGCTCACACCGGCGTTGCCGTTGACGACGATATTGCCGCCTTTCATGCCACGCCAATCGCCGCGATAGGAAGCGCCGAGATAATCGCCGACGTTCGCTTCAAACAGGATATCGCCGCCCTCCATCTGGATGGCCGCAAATGCATCAGCGTCTCCTTTGACCCGTATTCTGCCGCCCTTCATCCACGCGCCGCAGTACATATCGATGTCCCCTTTGCAGAGGACAGCTCCAGCAGTCATCTTCGAGCCGATGTACTTAACACGCGGCACGTCGCCGTCGACAATGATCCCTTGATCCTCTGCCGCATCTGCCACTTTGCCCGTGATAGTGAAAAACCGTCCGAGCGGCCACGTGGTGTTTCCCTCGAGCACTGGCAGCTGAGCAATTTCTTCGAGCGTTTTTCCGCAGACGGCGTCAGGCGTTATAACGGGAGCTTCGAGTACGAGATATTCGACGTCTCTTGGTGTCAGCGTCAAGCGTTCCATTTAAGCGCCTCCTTCTGCCGGTGTTCTGCCTGTGTGTGTCGTGCGTTTCGAGTAATATTTTTTCATGAGGGTCACAGGATCAAGCACGGGACCGCTGCCCTTCTCAATTTCCACTTTTCTGTTCTTGTAAGCAGGACTGCCTGTTGACTCAGTGTATGTGGTGACAACGATGTTCGCCCACGGCCCGCGAGGAATGAAGATCTCCCCTTTTTGTTGCCTGTCGGTTTTTTTCGCGTGGACTACGACGCTATCGCCGTACTCGTTCGTGATTTTTACCAACCACGGCTTGCCTAATGCGGCAAAGTCTTCAGGACTGATGTCGCAGTATGCCGCTTCTTTGGTGTATTCGTCCGTGAATTTGCGGCCCCCTTTGATGACCGCGCCCTGAAACGCGGTGCCGCCCGTGTTGAGTATTATTTCCAATTCGTTCACCTCGGTGCCTTTGGGATCAGGGCTGCGACAGCAGCGTGTCTAGGCGCCGCCCGAACTCTTCTTCGGAGAGCATGGTCGCCTTCGCTCCGGTCTCTACCGCCCCTTCTGCCGTCGCCGTTTGGCGTGCGGCGAGTTTTTGCTTGATCGCGTCACGCAGCTGTATTAGCGTGTCTTCATTAGACTTCGTGAAGTCAAATGGTGGATCGCAGAAGCTCCGTGCGTGGCACGGAACGTTGTCCATCCGATAGAACGTTCCCTCGCACTCCATTCCGTCCAAAACGCCGGGGAGCACAACGTCGCTAATGAAAGCTTGTGGCCCCTCTGCCGTTTCTATGGAGACGACTGGGATCTCACACATCCTTTCAACGGCCCTTTTCGGTAAATGGGCTCCGAGATCGGCACACATGCAGAACAACGCGTCAACTTCGGCTCGCCGCAGTGCGTCGACGGTCGAATACTCGCCTGGTTGATAGCGTGGTTCACCGGTCGAGAAATCGACGGCGTACGGGAACCCACACTGCCACGCTAGGACTTCGTTGAACCCCGCGACGTTACAGTGTCCCCTGTTTGCCAAGATGACGAACTTTCCGTACTTGTTGCCGAGTTGCGTCAACCGCATCGCCATGGATGCGTTGTAGTGCTTGCCGCGGGTGCTAGCGATACCTAGACCGACCCAGATTACCCCAAAGCGTGCGTCCTTGATCATGTCGGCGGCTTTGTAGATATCTTCCCTGCTAATGCCGGTCACTTCAGTGAATGATTCGTGCGGTTCAAACCCGTTGAGGATCGTCATAAGAGCGTTCAACGTTTCGAAATCGGTCCCGGGCTTGAGCTGGAGGTGGAGATCGGCGTGCTCGGCGGTGGTCGAACGTCGTGGGTCGACGACGATTATCTGTCGCCCGAAGCGTCCTTGCCCCGTGAAAAAGCCGCGCTGGAATACCGAATGGCGGCTTAAGTGTCTCGGATGCGAGTCTTCGGGATTGGCACCCCAGTAGATGTCAAGATCCGCTCTGTTGCGGGTCTCGCCGAGGGTGCAGCCGACCTGGCCGACATCTTGAATGGCCATAACCGTTGGTCCGTGGCAAATCGTCGCGTTGCCGTCGACCAGTCCGCCGAGCATCTCTGCGATCTCGATGCCGACAGACATAGCCTCAGTGGCCGTTTCGCTGCCGATAAAAAAGAACGGTCGTTTCGCATTTACGAGAATCTCAGCAGCTTTATCGATTGCATCGCTCCACGGTGCTTCCTTTCCGTTGATTAGCGGAGCGGTAATTCGATGGCTACTTCGAAGCTCCTTGAACTTCGCGTCGCCCATGATGCAGGCATTGCGCGTGACGACTGAGACATCATCGAGTTCGACTTCTATGTCATCGCACGTTATACCGCACACCGGGCACGTTACGTCCGTACAGGTAATTTTGTTGCTAGTTTGGCCTTCTTGTGCTTCAGAACTCATATTTGCACCTCAATTCGCAATTCTACCGCGAAATCGTATTCTTCTGTTTATGAGTGAAAGACGAGAAATGACATTTTTTCGACTCGTGACTTTGGCAGACACTGCGAACCTTTGCGCCGTTAGCGATATTGCTTTATTATAATACCACTTTGTTTATATGTTGGCAACAGAAAATATAAAAGTATCGTTATAATCAACGGAAAACATCGTATCTGCGTGTAATCAAGCGGGGATCCCCTATGAGTATCTCAGTTGACAAACTTGAAACGTTGATGAACGCCTACGGCACGGAAGAAAGAATTAGGGGATATATTAGGAGGTGCGTGTCATTTCACGGTTTTGTTCCCCCTGGATTGCTTATTGGCGTTTTCATGGTCGATTTGGCTTTGGAAAAACTCGGGGCGACTCTCGGTGAGAAGTTGTACGCGGTGGCCGAGACACCGAAATGTGCGCCCGATGCCGTGCAAGTCATTACGAGCGCCACTATCGGCAACAAGCAACTACGCATAATAGAAACCGGCAAGTTCTCTATTACGTTAAACAGAGGTTCTACCGAAGATCGTGCCGACGGGATACGCGTTTATGTTGACGCAACGAAGATCCCGGGGTATCCAATGCTCAATCTCTGGTATACGAACGATCCACGTTACAATCACGTTACTGAAAAAGACCGGGTTTATGACGAGATTCTACAGGCTGGGCGAGATATTCTCTCCTGGGAACGGGTCAAAGTCTCGGTTCCTAAAAAGGCGGTATGGCAGGCCGTGCAATGTCCCGTATGCGCAGAGATGGTGCCGGACTATTTGGTTGAAGACGGCGTGTGCACATCCTGTGCGGGAACGAGTTACTACGAGAAATCTGCTGACGCGCTCCATCAATGAGTGTGGCTGAGCAGGTCGAATGATTCAAGAAACTGCTCTCGAGATCGTTATAGTCTCGCCCGAAAGCGCCATAACTAATCAGATGGTGGCGGCACTCGGTCGAGAATGGATTCTTTTTCTTTAACAACGCTTTTCTCCTTCAAAGTGAGCAATTTGACGGTAATGATAATCGGAAATGAGATTAGGACGAGAATGATTGCGAGGTAAACGGCGATATCCAAGCTAATGTCGAGCTCAGAATATATGGCAAGAGGCATTGTTTGGGTTACGCCCTGAAGATTGCCTGCAAATATGATAGTTGCGCCAAATTCTCCGAGAGCGCGTGCCCACGTCATGAGTGCTCCAGAAACCAGGCCGTTCAGAGCGATCGGCACCGTCACACGGAAAAAGGTTCCTGCACCTGATGCGCCTAGTGTATGGGCCGCCCGTTCGTAGTCGGGGTCGACGTCTTCAAAACTCGTTGTTGCTTGCCGGATATAGAAAGGAGACGATACAAATGTTTGTGCTAGTATTACAGCGGTTGTCGTAAAGGCGATGTTGATTCCCAGGATGTTGAAGTACTGACCAAGCAATCCTCGTCGGCCAAATGCCAGTAAGAGCGCGATACCTGCCACCGCAGGAGGCAGGATGATTGGAAGATCGATTAGAGTTTCTATTATTCTCTTGCCGTGGTAGCTGTGGCGCGCGTTAAAGTACGCCACCGGGGTACCAAATGTGATGACAAGCAATAGGGTCGCCAGTGTAGTCACCAAGCTTAGTTGGATAGCCTGCACGAGCACTTGGGACGAAAGGGAGTTAAGAAAGCCAGGGAGAGTCCCGTACGCAAAGAGCGCCACGAGAGGCAGGGCGACAAATGTTACGACTACCGCAAACGCTAAAAAAACGATCAGGAACACAACAGTTCTGCTAAGCGTCCCAGTCAATTTAGCCATTGCAGTGCGGGAAGATGAAAACTTACTGCGGGGCTCTTTTAAAGACTGCATAAGTCTCTCTCGCAAGGATCTCTACATGATCAGCCGCACTTTCGACTTTCTAGGAGTTTTGCCTTCTTCGTGCTGGAGGCCACACCTCTACGAAGCGAACGGACTGCATAAGAACTTCCAGCTTCAAATTCCCAGCTAATTACAGACGAACAGCTTATTGCTATAAAAATCTATGGCCAGTTGTTTCCGCAGGCGATTTGATAAGACATTGCCCTTTTGAGCTTCGCTCAAAAAAACAGCGCGTTAAATTTGGTTGAAGTGGGTTGTAAAGCGTTATGATTGACCATTCATAACGTTTAAGTATCTGCGAAAGCATTATAACTCCGGTTAAGTGGGAAATGGCTGGTGCATCACTCTTGTGGCCGTCAACACAGCCGGGGCGATGGTATGAACGCTATTTCCAACAAACTCAAAGCTAGCTCGCAAGTGCTAGTTACGGAGGATACGGATGACTAACAAGGGAGGATACAGATGATTAAGAAGAAGATTATACCGGTAGTGCTTTGCGCACTCGTAAGCGTGCTCGTTGTCACCATGAGTGGCTGCACGACTACGACTACGCAAAGCACGACGCTCAAGGTCGATGCTGCAGACTCGCTTACTGACGCGTTTAATCAGACGGGTGCGGCCTTTACAGCTAATAACACTGGAGTCAACGTCACCTTTAACTTTGCTGGTAGTGACGTTTTGGCAACCCAACTAATTCAGGGGGGCAGTGCGGACGTTTTCGCGTCTGCCAATCTAGCGCAAATGCAGAATGTGCAGAACGCAGGGTTGATGAACAACTCAAGCGTTACCACTTTCGCATATAACAAGTTAGCCATCATCGTCCCGACAGCGAACCCCGCAAACATCACCAGTCTGGCCGATCTCGCAAAGCCAGGAATAAAACTCGATATCGCGAACAGTTCTGTCCCGGTCGGGAATTACACGCTGCAAATGCTCGCAAAAGCGTCTAATAACACGACGTACGGTTCCGGCTTCAAGAACAGCGTCATGTCAAACGTTGTGTCAACGGAAACGCAGGTTAATGACGTCGTAGTCAAAGTCGCGCTTGGAGAGGCTGATGCGGGTATTGTATACAAATCCCAAGTTCCACCTGCATACCAGAGTAAAGTGCAGGTCATCGCGATTCCTGACAGTGTTAACGTCCTTGCTACTTACTACATTGGGGTGCTAAGCGCTTCGCCGAACGCTCAAGACGCGCAGAATTTCGTCAACTATGTCACCTCGCCTGCAGGACAAGCAATCTTGTCGAGCTACGGTTTCATGATTTCACCGACTTCGCAGAACACGACCACTGCTGCCGCATCATCAGCAGCATCGCAGAGCGCAACTACTGCTGTTGCGACCTGACCAGTAAAAAAAGTCCCTGAATGAAGCGTTCGCAGTAAGCTCGGGGCAGCACGTCCTGATTGCACCCGCCGCCGCGTGTGGTGCGGTGCCGCTTTTTTAGCTAGCGATCCATTGAGGTGAGCTGAGTCGAAACGAAGGATGCCTGCCTTATAAAGATTAGAACAGTATACAACGAAGTTTCAAGCACCTTAGAGTCGGCCAGCTCAAAGGCGGTCAAGACTGGCTGTTCGACTGGTTGGCCCTTCTGGCGCCTGTTCGGTTCGTGACCGAGTACCACCTTGATAAAAATTCCTCTACGCAGAAGCTCAAAAAACTGACTAAAACGGCCTGCGGGTAATATTGATGAGTCGAGTGGCCACGTGGAGGCTTTTAATGAGCTTTTTTGGTATGCTCGAACGCATATTTCATCGACCTTTAAATAGTTTGCTCAAAGAAGCATGACGGGGCCTTATAATGGAAATTCGGCAGATTCAAGGCTGACTAAAGTGCGGCTGGCTAAAGTCCGTTTTCTTATCGGTGACGCCAACAAGAAGGAGTCGTTTCTCAGCAATGAAGAGATTGAACTCTTCTTGAATGAGGAGAAGAGCGACAACTTGGCTGCGGCCAAAGCGGGCGAAGCCTTGGCAGCGAAATTGATAGCCCTCAACGAATATGAAAAAGTGGAGCAGCTTAAAAAGACGTGTAAGGAATTAAGAGATAAAGCACGACGCTCCGCGTCGCTGGGCGGGGTCTAAAAAGAGTTGTGACAGTCCTTTAAGCTATGCGAATCTTCGCAATGATTGCGCCCGGAATATCTGTGGGTTTACCCTTTAGAAGGGCACGCTTCGGCCGGTTCCGGAAAAAAGGCCTACGGGGCTGGTTAAGGCGGTAGTGCTCTCTGGATAGCCCGACGTATCCAGAGTTCCTGCGACCATCCTCAAGCGGTCCCCGAGGGTGCTCGCGTCCTCCGTCCGACTTTCGCTTGCCCGCTTCGAAATCTTAGATACTTGTTCACATTTGAAAATCTTACACTACGCAGGCTCAATCCGAAACGCTAACTGCTTAGTTTCCATGAAAGCTGCCAATCCTTCACGACCGCCTTCGCGACCAATACCACTCAATTTTACCCCTCCAAAGGGAGCTTCAACGGCTGCGATTCGCGTATCATTCACTCCAACCATTCCGACATCGAGTCGCTCTGCAAGTCGTATTGCTTTGCTCAAATCGCGTGTGTAGAGATAAGCTGCCAGTCCGTATTGCGTGCTGTTCGCATGGTCGATTGCTTCGTCGTCGGATTCAAAAGCGGTCACCGCTATGACCGGTCCAAAGGTTTCTTCGCACGTTATGCGCATTTGTGGGGCCACGTCCGCTAATATGGTTGGTGCATAGAAGTTGCCCTTTGCTTGGTCATGCGCCGTGAGTTGATGTCCTCCGGTTAGCAGGCGAGCTCCGTGATCAATGGCATCGTTGACGTGGCCACTCACTTTTTCGAGTGCGTCTCGATTTATAAGCGGACCTACGTCGGTCTCAGGATCAAGACCGTTGCCTACCTTGAGTCTTTCGACGCGGGAAGATAGCAGCGTTAAGAAGGGTTCAACCAAGCTCGAGTGTACGTAGACGTGGTTTGGAGCGATGCATGTTTGGCCCGCGTTCTGGAATTTGGCCGACATTAAACCGTCGACAGCTCGATCAAGAGCTGCATCACTCATAATGATAAAGGCCGCGTGACCTCCGAGCTCCAATGAAACTCGCTTGATGTGATTCGCCGCTCCCCGCATCAGTAGTTTGCCCACATCGGGCGAACCTGCAAAGGAGATCTTTCTAACGCGTTGATCTTCGAGAAATGCTTGTCCAATGACACTTGCGTCGCCGGTGACTACATTCAAGACGCCTGGGGGTATTCCTCCGTCGTTGAACGCACGAGCCAGAGCAAGTGCTGTGAGGGGGGTTTGTCTGGCCGGCTTTATGACGACTGTGCAGCCTGCGGCTAAGGCTGCCGTAGCCGTTCTCGCAACCATATAGGCAGGAAAATTCCAAGGAGTAATGATTGCAGCGACGCCTATCGGTTGTCGAATGGTCAGCAAACGTCGGTCTGGTAAAGGATCGGGGATCCATTCTCCGTACGAACGCCTTCCTTCTTCAGCGTACCAACGTATGAAATCAGCTGCTACGTTGATTTCTCCACGTGATTGGCGCAACGGTTTTCCACATTCTTCTGTAATGGACCGCGCAATTTCTTCCCGACGGGATAGCAATAAACTGCGTGACCTGTCGAGCAGCTCGGCACGCTTTGCAGCAGACGTGTGTGCCCAAGCAGGAAAGGCGGAGTGCGCTGCCCCAATAGCGGCAGCTACGTCTTCAGTTGACGCTGCTGGAACCTCGTCTACAGCCTCGGCGGTAGCCGGGTTGTAGACGCCAATAGAACGGCCTGCTGCCGCAGGAACCCATTCGCCGTAGATCAACATCTTCTGCAGAGCTAGCGTCCCTCCTGGAGATCCTTCAACACCAGTTGTTTTCGCGTGAGCTCAGGCTGTTGGAGCTTATCATTAGCCGAAATGTACTTTATATTTTGTTTGGGATCCGCGTATTTCGTGCTCCTGAGCACTGAAGTCAAGCCGGTTTTCAGCGTTCAATATTATTTTTGAATCATGACCGATGTTGATTTCACCAGCACAGTCACTTCATCGCCGGCTTTGAGTGCGAGGTCCTCTGCGGCATCTTTGGTGATGGCTGAAATGAACTGATTGCCACCACCAACTTGCACGATGATCTCGGCCATTACAGCGCCCAACTTTACTTCTTTGACTGTACCGGGAAATTGGTTACGTATGCTAATAGGCATTTTGTATCACCTTTTTCAGCTTAACCTGTTGGTTCTTATCATTTGTCCTTGCAATATTCTGGCCATTTGTTTTCGAGGTTGCCCCTCTTGAAAGCAATTGCGCAGGAAGAAATGTAAAAAGACGGACAAAGCACAACTCATAAGGCCTACGATCGCTAGGCAAAGAAGACGCATATGCACGCTGTGCATATGTTGCCACTTCTTCAACAAATCTGGGAGATAAGGTAAGGGAGTTGTGTAACATCCCGAACCTCAAAGCATCATGTATTTTGTGTTATAAAAGCGTTATTACTGGCACGTAATAACGCTTAAGTATGATTAACCTCATACTGTGCGCAAAGCAACGAGAGCGAAACCGTTGCTTATTTCACCAGCTTAGCGACGTTGAACTAAGCGCGGTTCAACGCCGTGAAGCACTTGTGGCCATACGGGAAGGCGTTCCCTCCTACACGCTGACCATGAATAAAGAAGACTAGTTATGAACGCGAAAAAGCTTGTAATGGTCTTCTTTGCGCGCTCCTAAGCGAGCTCGTCGTCATCCCGTGTGGCTGCACCATTTTGTAAGCGGCAACGCTTGCTGTTTTTGCTGCCGTCAGTAATCGTTGCGCTCGTCTGGTTTGATGATGAGTGTGACGTGCACGGCCAGTCGGATGTTGCAAGCAGTGATGCGAAGATGACTACACATGCCCCTAGCGCTGATCTCTTCTTATTCCAAAAACCAAACCAATAGCTAGGTAATAGCACAAGCAAATGCGGCGTATCGATTGAGTCTTCCCTTTAGTAGCCCTTGCTCAGTCTGGGAATTTTGTTATAAGTGTTTAGCACAGGCACTGTTATCTTTCTATTTGTGCCGCCTCCGATGTGGATAATCCCGATATCGACTTCACACGTCCGTGTCAAGTTTGGTCTGTAAGGACGTCGTCTATTTCGGCCATTTCAATCAACGTCAGACCTTTTATGTTCGGGGAGGATCTCCGCAAAGCGTGAAGAAAGGGAGTTCCAGCCACACAATAAATGCTAAGTCTTTTTATATATTATGCGAAATCAAGTCCATTAGAAGGCTAAGTCACGCGAGGAGCTGGTAAGAAATGAACGTACTTATTGTCTATGCGGACCCAAATCCGCGCTCATTTAATGCTGCAATGCGAGAAACTGCCGTCGACGCTCTAACCGAGGCGGGGCATGCTGTACAGGTCTCAGATCTTTATGCTATGAATTTCAAGGCAACGCTGGATGAGCGCGATTTTAAAGAGCGACAAAATCTGAATTTCTTCGATCCGCTCAACGAACAGTACCACGCTGCAATGAGAGGATCCTTCGCTGACGATATAACGAAGGAAATTGAGAAAGTTGATTGGGCCAATCTCGTCATTTTCCAATTTCCTCTCTGGTGGCAGTCATTCCCGGCAATTTTGAAGGGGTGGTGCGACCGCGTCTTGGCCAATGGTATAGCGGTAAACTTCGCGACCTATGACCCGCTTCTTTCGGGCAAGAAGGCGCTGTTAGCATTCACGACAGGGGGCGGTGCTGCGATGTACGCTCCGAAAGGACCAGCGGGGGATATTAACGTCCTGCTTACCTTCGCTCGCAACATGTTCCTGACGGCTGGCATGGAAGTCTTGCCACCGTTTGTTGCCTATGGCGTCCACTCGCTCTCTTCTGACGAGCGCGAAGTGGAGTTACAGCGCTATCGCGAACGGCTGCTGTTGTTGTAAGTTCGGCCTCGGGAGTTCCAAAAAGGAGGTTTTTCCGCAGCCTGCACTTACGTATAAACCCTCTTCAGTTGCGGGAACAGGGCGACGTAACAATGCCGTTTTTAATCGCCTGATAGGCTTCACGGAATGCCGCAAGGCGATCTGCAGGTTCGATAATCACTCCATCAATAGGGTCGAACTCATCGGGATGGTGCCTTTTGTTAAATGTGGCAGAAATTGTTGGGTTAGCGTGCCATCAACTACAACTTTAGATTGAAGTTCATGATAGCGTCAACGATGTCCAAGGATTGCGAGCAACATACACCCGACGAAATTCCTTATTCTTGAATATTGGCCCATTTTATCTTCAGTATTCTGCCACGCTCCGTCGGTCTCTCCTTGGTCGAAGAAGCGAGCGGTATGAACGAGCTTGTTTCTAATTTTTACGACCTTAGCAAGCTCTTCATCCTTTATGTTGAGATTTAAACTTAGGCATGCCTGATTTAGAACCGTGCTAAAGCTGGATCTGTTTAGTTCTTTGTACTTACCAGTCATCAGCTTAAGAACCTTAGGAAATGACCCTAAATCGCCTTCTCTCTTTATGACGTCATTTTGGCTAAAGTGCTTCTCTAATAGCTGCTTTATGGATTTGTGTAACTTCTTTCCTTCCTTTTTGAAGCTCTTCTCGTTCAAGAGATATTCCATGTCATGCTTTTCTTCATAGCGTCCGGTTAGGAAGTCGATCAACACAACCAGCGACAAACCTCTGAGTTCAAGAAGTCCTTGTTGGAGCACAGCGTTGATATAGTGGTCAATAGCTTCTTCTATTGCCCAGTTATCTTCTTTGCATTCCTTCTTGAACGCCGAAAAACACTCATTGATAAATCCCATATATCAGAATGAATTGGAGTCAGCTTGTCGCATGTGATGTCAAGAGGCGCATACGGTAACATCCACGGGGTCCAGTGATACGTTTTCACTACTTCGCCTTCATCTGAAACTGCCTCCCAAAAGAGCCACTGTATCTTACAACCTTTTGCTAGAGACAAGATGTGGCAAATGTCTGTGGCGATACCTTCAATGCGCTTCAGATCTTGAGAGTCATCTGCAGCGGGCTCTATAGACATTTCAGCAGTGATCTCTGTACCGCCTTCTATCAGCAAGCGGGCGGTTGTTTCTTCGTAGTTCTCAACTTTCGTTATGGTTACTTCGCTCTCATCAAGAGTCCATGTTGGCAAATCATCATCAAAAACGAAATTAGCGACTGCAAATTTAAACGCAACTACATTGCAAATGGTGTAGGCTGAGCCGTCTGTAGAGAGCTTGCGCGCAAAGAACATCAGAGCAGACTCTGCTTTAAAATACATAGGATATTTAGGATGCATGACGACGCTGATAGATCGTTCCGACGCGAACCCCGAGAGATAAGGGTAAGGCAGCTTCTCAATTCGTGAGTGTTTCGCAAATCCATTCCATCTAAGAGCAAACAGTTCAGTTGTTAAGCTAATTAGCAATTTGCAATGCTCTTCGTCATCAAACCAACATATGCACAATATTTTTCCTTCGTTGGTTTGACCACATTCAAATCTGCATGGAAATGACGTGCTGTCTGCTAAATCGAATATTCCTGCTGGAAAGCGAAACTCGCCCTTTCCTTTGTAGGTTCTTGCGAAGTTGCCGTAATCGTTTAGACGCGTCGACATGATCTTGCCAGAAAGCCCAGAGACTGCGCAACCGACGCCAGCCACTTAGTGGTGTGGTTTTTGCAGTCTATATACTTCTCCCGCATTACTTCGCCTGCTCTACACTTAAAGACTCGGTACTTGATTCGCAATTCTCGACAATAAAGACTAAAAAGAAGGCAAAAGTCATTTCGTTCAGTTGTGCTAAAAATAGACCAATCTTTACTAATTCCTTTGAGGGCGTTGTAAAGCTCGGATGTACCCTCTAGTGGGCCATCATAGTCAGCCTTCATATTAGTGCTTTTTTTTCTCTATAACTAATCGTATTTTGGCACGCCTATTGCTTAATGGGATACAAAAGAACTGGCCAATTCACATTGAGGGCAACATCCGACCACATCGCTGTGCGCTTTGCACCAGAAATAGTCACTGCATAGAGAATACTCAATCTCTATACTTGTTGTGCGCTCCCCCGAACCCTATCATTTCTTGGCCAGTTTGCGAAGCGCGAACAATGGTAAATTCGCGTTCTCCTTGCTGCCTTGTAAAAAAGAGCGCTTTAAGAGTCTTGTTGTTGGTCGAGCACTCCGTGCTGTCCTGGGCGGCAAACACAAAAAACATATTGGGTATTTTTCCGAATCTTCCCTGATCACTCATGGGAACTAATGGGGATAGGATGTTTAGGGTATGATGGGATGGCAATGTTGTTATTATTCTTCCCATTCACCGTCTTCGATCCTTTCCGAGCGTGTTCCTCGTCGTCCAGGTCAGGAGCTATACGCACATGCAATGACATCTCTTTCTCACCTCCAATGTATGGGGGCCCACGATATAGCTTCAGTATATTGTCGTGAGAGAATAGAGTCTCCTTTCTTGATCGCTTCGCCTAATGAATAATGTGTATCAAAAGGAGAAGAGCTTCCGTCGAACATTCGGTTCATCGGGCTGAATGCAGCAAAGAATAAATTACATTTCTTAACGCTATGAAAGGAGTTTTTTTCAGGTTTTCAATGCCCTTTCGACTACGTGAAATGGGTTTTTTCGTATTAGTCACAGCTATAAAATGGAGCTTCCAACTCGATTTCAATCCGCCAAGGTAACCGCAACGCTCTTTATGTCGCTCAGTTTTGTTTTTGTGGCTGCAGTCATTTCGTTCGCAGGCCTGCTAAGGATGTAGGTTTGAGATGGGCCCGTTTAGACTCCACTAGAGTCAGCGGGGGGCAATCGGTGTGGAAGCGTGCCGAATAGGTGAGTTCTATACCTATGGTGCCTGTAACCCATCCACAAACTGGCGAATCATTTCTTGATAGGCACCTGCCTTGACCTCCTTTTGTCGGAGAGCAAGGATATTTACCGGATGTTGCTCACAGAGCGCTTCCATCTCATCAAACAAGGGCTGACTCTTAGTGCTTCCTTGTGTGCAAAAAAATGCGACGCGTTTGAACTTCGCTTTGTTGTTGGTGATATAGGTGCGCATAGCGCTCGACAACGTGCCGCCCCAAATTGGCGTGCCGAGTATCACTAGAGCATATATCGCGGGATCGTGCTTGATCTCTGCAAGCGTGGTGAGCTTTTTCGCCCGCGCATCCCTTGCGGACCTCATAAAACCCAGAGGCCCGCTGCGTTTCTTTTTGTCAAGGAGTTCCTCACTGTCGCAGTTGAGCGTTTGGGCAAGAGCCTCCCCCACCTGTTTGGTCGCTCCGGTTCGTGAATAAAATACCACTAAAGGCTTCATTGTAGGCTCCTTCCATCAGTAGTTGCGGTCTTCAGTTTAAGCTTTTTGCGTTTTGAACTACGGCGTAAGAACTACTGGCAAGCTCGCGCGCTGTTTGTCTGCTGTCTGCATTAACAATGATCCTACCAGTGCTTCTAATAGCAGTTGAGCAGATTTGTTTGTCACGGAAGGTAATGAAAAGGTAATGAAAGTAACGATCGTTCCCGCAACTTATACCTCATATAAGGGAGCACAATCGTAAGTTGAGCATACAAGCCTTTGTCACTCGAAGCACCTACTCAAAAGAGCCATGGATGTAGACGAACTGAAAGAGCTGCTGGCAAACAAACTGCAAAGAGGGATGAGCTTCCAGACGTGGAGTTTAAGGAGTCTGCCGGCAGCACTTTTTTCGAGAGCATCTGCACTTTGGCAAACGCGTCGGGTGGGATCGTCGTCCTTGGGGTGGACAAGCACGGCGCTATCGTAGGAGTCCCGCCGACCAGCGAGTATCTGGACAAAGTTACTAATCAAATCGTCTCTCTTTTGTCCATTCATCCAAAAATAGAGGTCGTTGATAGTGAAGGCAAGCGAGCAGTCGTT
The DNA here is from genome assembly GCA_963720465.1 of Methanobacteriota archaeon. Classification (GTDB taxonomy): domain Archaea; phylum Halobacteriota; class Bog-38; order Methanoflorentales; family Methanoflorentaceae; genus Methanoflorens. The sequence goes on along the minus strand of OY970393.1, from coordinate 912,120 downwards.
GTCACTATTCCCAAATGTCGACCGTTGCCGCACAGTTAAACGATGCGGGGCTTCCTACGAAGCGCGGCGGCACATGGCAGCCCACAACGATCCGTAATATCATCGTGCGTGCGCTCATCTATCCTATTTGTGTGCACGCGGGCGGTTTGAAACGTTAGCAGATGAGACTTGACGTATCAAACGTGTGCAGCTAAATGACAACACTTAAGCTATCACTCAGTGACAGCTGGGTGAGTACTAATGCGCATCGAGAACCGCTCTCTCTCCGGGGGCCTCATTTTTGTTGGCGTAGCGCAGTACGTGCTCGTGATAGTGATCACCGAAGCGCTGTATCCCGGGTATACCGTGGCGACCAACTACCTAAAGGATTTGGGTGTGGGACAAACGGCGCTTTTGTTCAACGCGTCAACCGTGGTGTTCGGAGCATTCGCACTCATCGGTTCACTGCTCGGACGGCGTACCCTCGGCACGCCCCTTACAATCACCCTTGCGGTCACCGGCGCTTGCGCTGTGGGGGTGGGTTTATTCCCTGAAACCACCGGCGCGCCCCACAGCTTCTTCGCGCTCGTTATGCTCGCCTTCGGCGCGGTCTCCGCGATTCTGTCGTATAGGGTGCTGCGCCTGCCACTCTCGTACTTCTCAGTAGGCCTCGGGATCTTCGCGCTCGTTGCCCTTGTCCTAAGCCTCACGCATCACGATCTGGGAATAGGTCCAGGCGGGATGGAGCGCATGATCGCCTACCCGATCTTTGTGTGGGCCCTAGGGTTCGGAGGATCCCTCATAGGTACAAAGTGACCATTATCGGCCGAAATCGGGAGCTATCCCATTTGATGGATTTTATGACATGGCGGTGCCATTTTGCACGAGATCCCTCAGTGCAGCGGCGTCGGCCGGCGACAAGCCAATCTTGCACGTTTTTGGTCGCTTTATAGCCACGGTAGCCAATATAGATCATTATCGCCGAATAGATGGCGAGCATGACGACGAAAGTGACGACGTTTGCCATTTACGTGTCTTCCTGTTCATCCTCGTCTTTTCGCGGCCACAACCCATAGACGATGCCAAACACGACGCCAGCATAAACGAGTATAAAAGCCGTGAAAACCCACAAATCCATGCCCCAGATCATCACGTTTGGTCCTCCGAAAACCACACGAAAAGTTCGGCGTCTAGCATGCTACATAGTAGCAGAATTGCGCTATGCATGCGAATGCTACTTAAGGTTTTTTGAGTGTGCGTGCCGATAGAAGCAGTCACGCACTGTACGCAGGGCATTTGGAAAGAAGGTTGATTACCTTGCGGTAGTGAGGGCCCTGCAAACAGCTGCACGCCGAGAACTAAGAAACTTGCTTATAATTGATTGCGCTCTAGTGATTCCTTGCATATTTGTTGAAGCATCCATGCACCTATTAAATCAAGTGATGTTCTTCATTCTCATTGCCGAAAAGGGAGATCGGCAATAACGGTAGTCATTTTGAACGGGATTCGTCGCAGCATGGCGGTGTGAGGAAATCAGTAGACAAGCCGGCAATCCGCTAACCCCATGAGGGCTAAAAAATTGGAACCGAAGTCGACAGAACACCTCGGCAGCTTGACACTAAAAAAGAGAATCCCTATGAATGGGGCAAGGAGCTCTCTTCACCCCAGCGGAACAACTGTCCTTTTGTACATCTCGTTTAATACCTGTGCCAGGCCGGCATAGAGTGCCGAAAGACCGGTGATGATCCCTTCATAGCCAGCAACCTGGGTAATGGTGGCATTCCCTGTTATCTCACCAATTGCCAGCAGGAAGAACAGCACGGTAAGTAAGCCAAGGACAACTTGCAATGCCCGGGTTGTTTTGAGCGCGCCGATGAACATGACGAGCGTAAAGAGTCCCCACATCCCAAAGTAGGCCGCCATCCCACTCGCACTCGTCGCAGCCGCGAGTCCCAGTTTCGGGAGAATCAGAAGGGCGACAAGGCTCAGCCAGAAAAACCCATAAGACAGGAATGCGGTCATCCCGAACGTGTTGTTCTTCCTCCACTCCATGATCCCCGCAACAACGTGCGCGAGACCCCCGTAGAAGATTCCCATCGCGAGGATCATCGAACCGAGAGCAAAGTACCCCGCATTGCTTAAGTTAAGAAGGATGGTCGATAACCCGAAGGCGGTCAGCCCGAGCACCGCCGGGTTTGCGGTCACGTCCAGGTTTTTCACCTGGGTGACGTCGATCGTTCCTGATTCGCTTGTCATAATCGTTTACTCTCCGCTGCCCAGGCCCGGCTCGGGGTTGATGGATTCTTGCATGGTTTTGAACGCGCTCGACCTTGCATATAGCTCTAGCTATTTCGTTCTAAAAAAGAAATGATGAGCTAGGAGCTACGGAAAGGCTAAAAGAGGTGCTCAAGGCTCCTTCGACGCTTGGAGCGATGTATTACAAGGCGACATGCATTCGGCCATCTATTACCTGCACTTGACGTGCCTCAACGAACATATGGATCCGCGCCTAAGTTCACCCAGACATAGACCTCTTTTAAGAACAGCTTGCGCTCTCGTGGATCTTGAAAACGCTCATTTAACAGCGTTTTCAGGGCAAAGACTTCTCGGGCCTCTTTTGAATAGGCTCTGTAAACAACGCCAAAATCGCCATGCCCTATTACGTCTTGGATTTCATATTCTCCCCCGATGATGTCTCCTTTTTTGTAGGGGGAGTCAAGGGGGTCATGCGCGCACATGTCCTGACCTTTATTGAACCTATCTTCAAGCTTTCATTATATTGCGCTGATCGACTGTTTTTTTTTTCTGGCATTAGCGGACGGCAGTATGTAGCATGAGTGTCAAGATACCTATATGCACGGACGTATCACGAATGAGGCTAACCACTTCAGTTTTCGCCTCATGCGACTAAACGATTTGCCTCATGCGGCTCACCAATAAGGTGCATAAGCAGGAATGTTAATAGCAGTCCAAAATCACAACCGTTATCCGATAAGTCTCCAATCGTGCAACTCACCCAACCATCTCGATTAGTCGCGGCGTTTCTTCTTGGTGCTTTGCGCTGGAGATTGAAAAAGCAAACGAGATTTGAAATAACTCCAGTGAAGAGCGAGATGCACTCCCAAGAGTGCAGTGAATAACAGAGCGAAATAAGTGTGCACGTTTGACCAAGTATACCAAACAATGCCTAGGGGCGCCTCCTGGCCAAATTGGATGGCCAGCCAAAGGATAATACCCGTTATCGCCACGACTAGGAACGAAAAAAAAGCAATCGAACTAACTATTGCGTTCAATGTTGTCTTTTTCATAAATGCAGCTCCTATGTCGCTGCTTAGATGCAAATGTAATACCCGGCATCTGTCATTAAACTTATTCCCAACGTGCGCTCGGGAATCGCAACAAATCGCAGCTTTCGTTACTGTCGCGAAATGACTACAGATGAAGCAAAGCTGGTTACGCGACAACCTGTCAACGAGCGAGGAGGCAAAGTGCTTATGCAATTCTGTCGTTCCTGCGATGCTGCTTAGAAGCTAACTGTCGTAGAGAATGGTGGGAAGCCGCTGCAGATTATTGCGGAAGCCGTTGGCACCCCTCGAGCAGCACTTAACGTGCCTGGGGAGCGTGCTTTCGACGGCCAATAAACAGCGGGGAGATAAATCCGACAAACAAAAAGACCGAGATACTGTCAACCGTGTATTGCATGGAGTCACTGATCGTCTTGTTGACGATCCGCGTCGTCTTGTTGTGCTCCGCCCTTACGAGCTGCAAGTTCGTCGTTTTGAGCGTGTGCACCCATGCAGGGAGCTTCTCTTTCAGCTCGTGCACCGTCAGCTGGTCGGAATATGCCTTTTCGATCGCCGGGCTCATACGTCGCTGACCATTACCCGCTTACACTGGCGAGCACGGGCCCGTCCCTAAATTACTCCTGGTTCGCTGTGGCCGTGGCGGTCACGCTCGGTGTGCTGATTGCTCTCTTGGCTGTGCTTCGTCACCAGATGCGGGGATCACAGTAACATAAACACGACGGCGGTTTACCTGCAATTTAACGACCGGGGCTTACAGGACGTGTATGAGCGCGCGCCGTATTGTGCAGGAATATCGCCGTTGCGCATTATTATAAGCTAGTTACGGCGGCCATTTGCCTATTGGAGCTTGTTTAAATCTCGCCGTCCTCGTCGTCTAAGTCAGGAGTTATAAACACATCCTTATCCTCATCGTCTAGGTTAAGAGCTATATACGCAGCCAGTGACATTTGTGCTCACCCCTGCATATGGGGATGCATCATACAGCTTCAGTATATTCTCGTGAAAGAATAGGGGTCTCATTTCCTGATCGGATTCGCCTAGTGCGGGATATGGTGAAAGAAGAAGAGCTTCGCAATGATGCGGCTTTTGCATCGGAAGGACGGTCGCAAAAAGTGACGGTGAAGGCGCTAGCGTTAAAGTCTCTATAGAGGAGATAACGTTCTAGGGAGATTATGTGCCATATCTATGAGTAAGTGCTGCACTATGGTGCTGTTAGTGTAGGTTTGCACTTCGCCGAACACAAGTTAAGAAAATGAACAAGAAGAAAATACTGTTTCTCTGCACACACAACGCAGCACGATCGCAGATGGCCGAAGGGTTCGTAAACGCGCGGTATAGCGATCGATATGAAGCGTACAGCGCGGGAAGTGAACCCACCGAGGTGCATCGATGCGCAGTTGTGCTAATGGCTGAAGTCGGTATCGATATTTCCGCACACCGAGCAAAGTCGTTGGATGTGTTTGACGAGGCATCCTTTGACTACGTCGTGACGATGTGGCTGATGCACAGGAGAACTGCCCCATCTTTCCGGGTGGAACGGCGTATCTTCATCACGCCTTTGCTGATCCTCTCCTGCCTTTAGTAGCAGACAGCAACAGTTGTGCCTCCTTTAGGCACGTGCGGCACCAGATCAGGGAGTGGATTGAATCAACGTTCGGTGACCAAGAAACGATAACACGGGCTGAATGACCCCCCATTTCTTTAACAAACTCTCGATGCTCACTCCCGCAACTCTTAGCTCGTTAGGGCGTTTCCACAAAACGAGGCGCATGTGGGCCGGTAGGACGTTTCACAAAATAGCGAACGGGCTTGAGATTATTTCTTGTAAAGCAGCATATTTAAGCTGAGATTAGCCTATTACCCTACCGCTAAAGTCCTATATCTGCTGTATTATCTGCTGTAATCTAATTATGGTTAGTTCGTTAATGCTTGCAGGGTTCGGCCTCATAGCCCTTGGGTGGATCGTACAATTTGTCTACATTGTACGCGGCAGCAGAGATGTGCAGCCCCTCTTCATCGGCGTCTATATCCTGGGAGTCATCATCTTGACGGCGAGTGACGTGATGGGTGGCGTTGTCGATACCGCCTACGCGGAGCTCGTGACGATTATTGCGTCACTGCTCACTCTTGTGGCGCTCTTCGTTAGCAAGCCGAAGATCAACTGATCAAGCGGGAATTCACGTTCGACATCAAACGTCGTGGATACAGCTTAGATAACTTAGGGTTCTACAACGGCGCGGAAGTAGCGTTAACGATAGTCGAGTTAAAGATGGTGGAGTTGTGAATAGTATGGCACCTCGTGAAGCGGTATGGCGCTATGATCGGAAGAGATATCCATCCACACACCTTCAGGCACTCGTTTGCGATTCACTGCGTGCGGAATAGTTGGGACATCAGGCGGTTGCAGCAGGTTCTCGACCACAGCTCCATGGCGACGACGGCCGTGTACCTTCAGTTTAATGACAGAGATATTCGGGATCTATACGTCAGAATGATATTTTGACGAACGAAGCTGATGACGGGAGGAGGTTGGAGGTGCAAGGCGCGTACGTGATATTTGCGCCACATTTTGTTGGTTGACGAGCTTCCTGCTTGCTCTGTCACCGCTAATCGCACTACAGTTTTTCCTCACCGTCGGATCAACTTTGGTGCTGGATGGGGTGCTGGCACTTGCCTTCGTCTTAGCCTTGTTGATGCTTGTGGTAGGGGTGTGTCAACAGTGAGCCTCGTTTTCACGACCGTTGCCGCCTTGCACGCTAGTGATAGTGCCTAAAACAAGGCGATTGCAGTAAGTCTTGGAGGCATGGCATCGCAAACCAAATATTGCTGATGCTGCAAGACTTTTCCAGGCCGTTACTCATAGGTTTGCGTCACCTCGTGAACGGGGCCCCAGAAATCAAAGGAAATCAAAAAAGAAATAACGAGCTAGGAGATACGGAAGGGGTGAAAGAAACACGCTGCGCGTTTTACGCTAAGCGGCAAAGGCGGCTCTTATGTTTTACTGTGTGCACGCTGAGAGATTGGAAAAATGAGGGTTATTCCAATAATCCAGGCTTGGAGCTTGGACACGCATCACGGGCCGAAGCCGGTGCTAGCCCTCTGAGTGACAAAAGAAGGCAATATTGGCAAGATAAGGCAAAGCAACGCTTATTGCGTGTGCCTCCTTGTGTATACGTTGCGCCTGAAAAATAAACTGGGCGATCTCAGATAGCTCCACCTTGGAAAGGAGGAGATACCGCATGAAACGAAAATTCATAGCACTTGTTCTAATAACGATGGTCGTGCTCACCGCCTTTGGAGTTGTCCTTCAGACAGCACCGAAGACTGCGGCAGAACCAGGCACGACAGTCTCCATGACCACCGACCCCCTGTCGTATTCAGGGACAGTGGCCAATGGGGCAACGGTCAACATCCCCCTGACCGTTCCGCCGACTAATGTCACCCTCAGCGCAACGGAAGAAGGTACCTGGACGCTCTCGACACCGGGAGGATCAAGCACAGACAGCGGGAGGAGCTTTGAGTTCAGCGCAAACCTCGTCGGGGACTATAGCGTCACCTTCTCCTCCTTACAACGAGAAGTAGGATCTGGCTGGTCGGCGACGATCGTGGTCGCATTACTCTCACAAAACCAGCCACCCGTCGCAAACGCGGGACCCGACCAGACGGCTGCCATCAACACCAAGGTGACGTTAAACGGCACCGCAAGCTACGACCCCGACAACAACCTCCCGCTCACCTACGCGTGGAGCATACAGAGCGCACCAGCCACAAGCTTAGTCACCCAATCACTCTCGGACGCCACTGCATCACAGCCCACCTTCACGCCGGACGTAGCGGGTCAATACGTCTTCGCCCTCAACGTGACGGACAGCCTCGGAGTACAGAGCGCGACATTCGCCACCGTCACGATAACGGCAACGAACACCGCCCCCACACTCACAGCTTTCACCGTCACTCCTGCGACCGTAGCGATCAACACGCCGGTCACCGCGACCGCTACCTTTGCCGATCCTGACGCAGGACAAAGCCATACGGTCACGTTTGACTGGGGAGACGGCAGCACTCCCACCGCCGTTGATGTCGCCGCCGGCGTGATGCAAGCGAGCGCGACCCACGCTTACGTGGCTGCCAGCACCTACACGGTGACGTGCACGGTGGCCGACAATGGCAACCCCCCACTCACGGCAACCCCCCAAACAGCAGTAATCACTGCATATATGCCACAACTCACGGATCTGCAGATAGGGGCCACCCCAAACCCTGCGCGAGTCGGCCAACCGGTCACGGTGCGAGCTACTGTCGACAATCCCTCGGGCGTCTCGGGGACGTTGGCCTATAGTTGGTCCTTAGTAACGCCGTCAGGCAGCGCGGTCCCCACACCCTCCGGTGGTCAGACCACTGGCACGGGACCGTTTACGCTCACGTTCACGTTTACGCCTGACATCGCAGGACAGTATAATGCACAAGTGCAGGTTCAGTGGGGCACGCTGGCCCCCTTGAAATCAGCACCGGTATCTGTCACCGTGAACAAGATCCCCGCGCAGCTCTCTGCCACCGCGACTCCCACCGTGGTCGCGATCACCAAGCCATTCATGATAGCAGGAACGCTCAGCACGACCGACGGCACGCCAATCGCAGGCGCCACGATACAGCTCCAGAAGAACGTGAGCGGCAACTGGCAGGCCGTGGGTGGGAAGACGTGTACCACGGCGACCACCGGCGCGTACAGCATCAGCACGAGTGAGCCGCTCGCAAACACCTATCAGTACCGCAGCACCTACGCCGGCAGTGACACGTACGCCGGCATCACGAGTAATAGCGTCAGCGTGAAGCTAGTAAGCAAGGCATCCGTCCTACAAGACCTCGCCACCCTCAGAACCACCATTAAGCAGCTCCCTAACTCAGCCTTCATACCCGGCACCAAGACCGTTCTTCTCGCTGAGCTGAGCGTCACCGAGCTTGAGGTGAAACTCAACGTTTACGGCGGTGCGACTACGACGTTACAACAGGCAGTGCTGCCGCGGATGGACGGCTGGGCTAAGACTGGAAACCCGGACGGCAACGACTGGGTGCGGACGGCGACTGCGCAGGCTCAGCTCTTTCCGCAGGTGCAGAATCTGATACAGGAGTTACAGGCATTGCAGGGGTCGTAAAGGGGTTTTCGTTAACCTCTTTACTTTTTTCTTTTTATTACTCTGAGCGCGTTCGAGCGTGTAAAAACTCACCTGAAAGCTCTGAACCCCGGCGCTTGCGACCTGTTTCATGGCGTTATTTCGGTATCGGAATCGTTGCTATCATTAGTTTTTACAGACACAGATAACGGATGTGAGGGAGTCAATCAATTTACTCGCTTACTACGTGTAAACAAGGGGTCTGTTGTTTAAAAAAAGCGTGCACGCATTTAGCAGCAGAATCTACGCGAAATTCGTCTTTTTTTAAGCCAGCTCTCCGAAGTGCACAACGACCTGAGACGCTTTGCTGAGCACTCTAATCGGCAGCACGTTGAGTCGATTCTGTCTGGCGTCCGCAAGGACTTCTCGGAAATCATTGTCACGCATCTCCTCCAAGAAACGGAGCACGGGCTTGAGAGCAGGATGGTCAAGGACTGTCAGATGCGCGCGACCTGCAAGTCGCTCTTTGCTGAAGTTCTCAACGGGACGGCGACCCTCTGCAGAGAGACCGTATTTCCTGATGATGCGGTTCAGGAGAACGTCGCATCCCTGAGAAAGATGCGCGACAAGGCACCCCATCAGCGGTGTAAGCGGTGCTTCAATGAGGTTGAGCGGCTCTTCGACAGCCAGATCGCGATTATGCGATCAATGCAGATCTATGATGTAGATCAACCCGAGAGAGACACTATCATGAGCCTCCCTGAAGAGACCACGGTTACGCAGATCCTCGAGCCGATGGCTAACCGACAACGGCTTCAGATCATGAAGGCCCTTTCGGGGGCGACCAATACCTTCTCGGGACTCTCTCAGCTCACTGGCATGGGGGGGTAACCTGTTCTTTCACCTCTCGAAGCTTCTCGAGGGAGGCATGATCCTGCAGCGTAGCGAACGCGGGGATTATATAATCACTGAGAAACGGTATAAGGCCATAAAAGGGGTGGCTGAGCTCAATTCTCTGCTAAACACCACGCCCAATGAAACGCCGGCAGAGCGCATATCCAACCCGTCCTCTTAGATAATCAGGTCAGTTTTCAGCAGCGCCGCTCATGCAGAAGTAACCTAGGTCGTAATCGGCACGCACAGGGCATCCGGGGCAGTTACATCCCTTCATCGCAGGCGGCTTTTCACTCATGCCCGTAGCGCAAAACACACCACCCACAAGGCTGTTCTGCATATAGGTAGGGCAGCTCATGCAAATGCACCTCTCCTTGTTTTCTGGGGTCATCGGAACTTTCATTCTGTCTCATCTCCTTGGCACGCTTGCATATAGACAAGCGCGCGTATCAGGAACGCAGGCCCACGACTTCACTTTTGGAGGTGAAATCAGAAAAGTTGTGCAGAGCTGCGTCCCGATAACGCCCTTATGTTTTTTTTGTGGCCTGTATAACTGGTCTCATCATCAATAAGTGCTTTGTCGACGAGGTACGCGACAAGGACGCGGCAAACGCGTCTAAAGGACAGCGCCCGTTTTCGGTATTGCACGCGTTATGAGTGGAAAGAGCTGCGGCAAACGTCACCCTACAATGCTGAGGGAAACGGTTATGCCGCTTCGGGCGTCTTTACTGTTCAACACCACGCACAACATATCTCCTTTGTGGGCAGTGGTGTGGCAAACTGCCGGGGTCATCTTTCCCCCTATCTTGGCTCCGGCTCTCGCCTTTTTGATTGCTATTAAAGCGTTTACGCGTACGGCCATTTCTTAGCCTTGGGATGTCTCCGCGCCGCCTTGCCTATCGATAATCGTGCCTAGGACTAGGCGCTTACTTAGTGGGCTAAGATACGCGTGACGTCGTTCTTTCTGCTGCCCTTCCGTCTCGAAAGAGCGGACGTTCTTTTGAAAAATAACGCTATAAGCGTGTAATGCTCTGCGGAGGAGTTAATCGCGTGGTGGTGCGGCGTGCGCAAAATGGACGAGAGTTCTCTTATGAGGTAAGCTTATATCGCGTCGGGACATTCAGCCTAGTTTGATGGTCATGGCTGGCGAGGGGGCACTGATTGGGTATAGAAGCGTTGATAACGTTACCCTTGACCTTGATGGCACGGATAAATCTGACTTAGCGTGGGTCATTTTTGAAGTGGAACAAGAGGATCTCGCGCGCACCACGGGTGTTTTAGGCACCATCAACAACCACGTGACGCTCGAATTAATGCGACTCATACGAGCTCAGAAAACCATACGAATAAGAGGAGCGTTCAATGACCGCGCCATTGGTGAGACAAGCGATTGGACGCTTCACTGGATCGCCGCTACGGGAGCGCGCCTCGACGATACAAGTAGCTTCATTGGATTCCGCGCCGTTGCCTCCCGACACCACCCGACGAAATAGCGCCGACGACATCTTTCGTCGCAGGGAGCGCTTCTCGCGTCTCGCCTAAACGACGATACTTTGCTCGGCATTCTTCCAAAGCGTGAAGAGCACCCCCTAAAGCCTGCTCCCAACACGTCACCTGCTCTTGCGCCGCGCGAAGGTTGCCCCAATCGAGCACCCGTCCGGGTGTCTCAACCGAGAGCCCGCGCACGGCGTGTCCAGTCTCGTCAACGAGACGTTGCTTCGCGTTTCGCAGTCTCTGTCGTGCTTCTTCGACAACCTTTTCCTCTGCCTCGCACGGCGAGCTCTGTCTAATCTTCACGGAAATCACTACTCGTGAAACGTGGTCAGCAATAAAAGTTTGTAGGAAAGATGAGGCACGCTTGATAAAAAAGCCCAATATTGACTTCTAGAATCCAACGACTTTTGTCACGAGCACTGCACCAAATTCATAAATTTCCGAGATCTTATGGGGGCACGGCTCATTGTCTTTTTGACCGCCACGATAACTAATCGTTTATAGGTGCCATCAGTCGGTAGACTTGCAGTGGCGATATACTGCTGTAAACTAGACTTGTTTACGTTGTCGTGTGAATTCAAAGGATTGCGGTCAAACAAACGGGAAGAGATGCTGTGAAAGCTTAAGATTGTACTCGATATCACGATGTGATAAGGCCGACCTGCGGATAAAAGAAGGACAGATCGCGATCTCACGCGACCTGTCAAGAGCGGCGAAAAACTAGCCTGATTGTGTTAATGTTCTAGTGTTTTTTCGGCGTTTTGTAGCTGATCGCAAAAGGAAGGCCCCCACGAAAGGGTTAATGCCGAAAAATGTGCCTTTTCGAAAGTAAAGGTTGCGATTTTGAACGTTTTTTATCTGTTTAGCGGGAATGAGAAATATCGCGGAATGTAACCTAGAAAAATGGCCTTATCAGGCTAATGGTTGCCCCTTTTTGACAGGATGATTACAGCGCAGCGAGGCACGCGGTGCTAAACAAGCAAGCGCTTATGTGTAGAACAATACCTACTCGCAATACATTAGCGAATATAGCTTCACAGGCATTCTTCGGGCAAACTCACAGACGAACTTTAAGCTTGCCTCTGCGGCCCACTCAGCGCAGTTTGCTCCTAAAAGACTGCTTACGCTGCCTACTAAGATATTACTGCCCACAATGGTGCCGTTCTTTCCAGGATAAAATGCATTGCGAAAGTTTTTCTTACGCAGTTCGTTGATCCACTGAGTAGTTTTAGTAGTTTTGTCTTGTTGCGTTTCGTAAGTTTGATCGTGAGGTCGAAAGCCGATCCATTCGGGACTGTAGTGCATTAAATAGTGACGCAAATTTATGAGCAGTTCCACATCTTTTCTCAGAGGGTCCTCTTTGTCAAAATTTATGGTACGCGTATGCTGGCCTGCTAAATAGAGGGCTAATTGGAACTTGTCCAGAACAGCCCAGTTGCGAGGACGACTGTCTTTTTCTGTTCCAGGATAATTGAGCGTTTCATAGAGGCCTGTATAGTCGTCCGATTTGATCTTGTTAAGACTCCAAACGTAAGCCATGGAATCGATGACATCAGAAGATAGCGGTTCGAGCGGGTCTTGAATGACGGCATCTGGAGGCAGAAACTGCCGCAAGAGATCCTGCTGAGGCGCGTATTCCCCCTTTGTGCGTCTATCAGCTTCTCGAAAGAGTTCATTGATTATTGCATCGAAGAATGCAGCCGCAGAAAAAATAGAACCAATCACGTATGCTCTGTGCTCAAGGCTTCTTTTGAAATGCTCTAACCTGTCTAGAGGCTCTCCCGAATTGCCATATTCTTTCTCCATTTGCATAGCTTTCCCAGAAAAAAAGCGAGCGCAATGGATGTGTCCATATGAGATGAGTTCCCAGGACTCAGTCGGAAACATGTTCCTTCGAGAGAACTTTTATTCTTGGAAGTAAAGCTTTCGATTTTGAAGTGTGATTATGTATGTGCCGAGAAACAGTCAGATCGGTTGCCTCATGAGGTTAATAATCTGATAATCTGGTGACTTCAAACCGAAGACGTCCTTGATGTGATTGCGGGCTGTGCTTGGGGGCCACAACATGAGCGCATTATGAACGTCAAAATCACGCTCCACTAATATGGTCTTTGCACTCATCGAAACACACGATTTTTGCTCACGTATGCCCGTCATGATACATTCTAGACGCGGGTTTTCAGTTGTAATTCCACCACTTTGGCCTCTATTGAAGTGATGATCTCTCTTCTTAACGATTCAAGTAGCGAATCAACAGTGCCGTAGTAATGAGGTTCGAGCACCCAATGACATCTTCTGCGTAGATCTTCTAATAGAACAGGCTCTTCTTCAGAAGCCTGTAATAATGGCTGAATCGGTATCATGAGTGGTGCAATCTGATTGAGTTCGTACGGCGCAGATTTTGGCTCTGTCAGATCAACAAGCACAAATCTGGACAACAGGGCAAGCGTCTGAACGGTATGGAGTACATCACGGCCCTCGGGCGGCTCAAAATCAAGGATGAGCGGTAAGTAGTTCGTATTCCGCCGAAGCATGTCACTAATCGGTTCGAGGACATATTTTTTCCGTTCTCCAAACCGACCAAGGATGAGGACTAATTTAGATGTGACTGCATTGAGCACTTCACGGACTTTCTTGTTTTCTCGGAACAGATACATTAGTTGTGCGATTTCGAGATTGTCAACAACGACCTCTGGCTCGTCTGGGCGGTCTGGCGGACTAACTACCAAATTCTTCTGTTCCTTTGGTTCACCCTTTATATCCCACACTGCAGTGCTATACACCTTGCAATTTCTGAGTGTTGCATTAGTAAAATCAGTCTCACGCAGGACGGCGCTAATTAGATTCGCGCCTTCAAGGTCAGCATCTTGAAAATTAGCTACCCAAAGATACGCTCCTTGAAGATCGGCACCTCAAGACTAGCTCTCCTGAAAGTAGCTGCTGTAAGATACGCGCCTCTAAGTTTCGCCCCATCGAGGTTGGCATCTGTTAGGTCGGCATTCCAAAGGTCTGCAGATATAAGCTCAGCGTTTTGAAGTCGTGTGCGTTTAAGCTGAGCGTTGTATAGGTCAATCCTTACGCTTCGTGCGTTTACTAGGCAAGCGTCGTTAAGGTTGGCATTTTGAAGATAAGCGTAATTAAGGTAAGCATCGTAGAAGCGTGCTCCTTGGAGCTTAGCGTTCACCAGCTGCGCCCGATGGAGGCTAGCTCTGTCAAAGTTAGCTCCTTGAAGACTAGCACCGTCGAGATAAGCACTTTTCAGGTCAGCACGTTGAAGATTTGCGTTCTTGAGATTGACGTTCTCTAGGTGATATCCTGCAAGGGGGGCTTCTGAAAGATCTGGCTCTATTTGAGGGTTGTCTTCTCTCCACTTGTTCCAAATAGCAACACCCTGCTTCAGAATTTTGAGTTGTGATTCGTCAGCCATGCACCTACCTTTAATACTGCTGGTATTGAACAAACATCATCAGCGATGCCGAACTTTTTCAAACAAACATGTATTCGATCTTATACCGCCTCAATAACTCCTCGAAATTCTTCAAAAACTCCTCCTCGTCTTCCTTCAAGATCGGTATCCATCCACTCGAATGACCGGCTGCCCCATGCGGTCGTGGCCTGTCGGGACCGAAGCGCTCACTATTCGAGTAGTGCGTAGAAAGATTGTAGATGTCCTCAATGACGTCTTTCGGCAAGCGTTGAACGTATACTCCTTTCAGCTCTAACGCCCACAGCAAGGCCTCGTCCAAGTCATCTATCGCACGAACCACAGCCCCGTTATACATCCGTGATAGTTGGTACATCGATGTGATCTGGTTTTCTATGGGTTCTGCGAGATACTTACCGAACGAAACGACCGTGTTATCGCTTAAATCGAACACGAGCGCCGTATACGAATCCTCTCGACGAGCAGGAATCCATGCAATATGGTAATGCCTACCCAGTAATGGTTGTGAGTTAATATTCTCGATCACAGAGCCTTTCGCATCGGGAAATAACGGTCCTCGTAGCTGATTTAACGCTAACGTTGTTGCATCGACTTGATCGTCATTCACGGCATTTGGAAAGATAAGCAGTTCGCGAACGTAGTCGTACACCCATACATATTCACCATCATCCGGTTCCGGTATATAGACGTTTTTCGATTGCCAGACCGGTAATGCGTTTAATGCCCTAATTTCCTTAGACGCTTTAACGCTTATTGGAATAATGCCGGAAATCTGATGTTTTAAGTGTGACGCGAGCGCAGCGCCTAACGTTTGTGCCTCGACAATCTTTGCGCCGCATTGGGGCCAGTGTTTTGACAGGTCTTTGATCTGAGCAACGGTCTCGTCAAAATCCCATCTGCCACGAACCTGTTCGAGCAAATAGAAATCACCGCCGATTCTGCCCCAGACTTGCCCTACTACGAAGTCTGACGTGCTGCTTTTTGTCTGCGCGGTGTCCCACGATTGGATGATCGTGTCCATATATGGCGCGTATTCGGGATCGAAGAACTGTAACCAATCTCTTTTGAAGAACCCATCTTCTGCCGGCACTGGCCTTTGTTGATACATCGCGCTCCACCAGTACAAACCGACTGACTTCTTTTTCTCCAGAAGTTGTTCCACTGGGAAGCGCTCAGGCCAAAGAGCTTCGCCTTCGGCGCGGTGTAAAAGATCGTCGGCTTCGGCTAAGGCTGGCAACGAAACAACCTCCCACTGCCCTGGCTCTTGCTTGAGTAACCGGCCGGCCAAATCGTCTTCGTGCCATCGAGTCATTACTAGGATGATCGCACCGTTTGGTTCCAAACGTGTGAATGCCGTCGATTGGTAGCATTCCCACAGCTTCTCGCGCTGCACATGTGAGTATGCCTCTTCTGCGTTTTTGACTGGGTCATCGATGATGAGCACATCGGCACCTTTTCCAGTGATTGGGCCGTACGCACCCGTGGCATCCATTCCGCCGTTATGGCCTTCAATCTCCCAATGCTTGGCGGCACTTGATTCTTGCTTCACTGTAACGCCAAAATCGCTTCCAAGCTCGTCAAGAACCTCTCTGGCCTTGCGGCCCCAGGATGCGGCCAGGTCGGCTTCGTATGAGACGAGGATCACGTGGTTGTTGGGGAAGGTTCCGAGATACCACGCTGAAAAGTACTTTGAGATAAGCTCAGATTTGCCGTGCCTTGGCGGCATGAATACCATTAAGCGTTTGATACGGCCTGCGGCGATTTCGCGCAGCTTTTCATCGAGGTAGATCAGGTGATCTCCGGGGTGCCACTTACCCCGCGTGTGCACGATCGCACACCATGCCGGGCTATAAGGGGTGCTCTCGCTTGTAACGTCGGAGCGCTTCTGTGGTTCGCTTGTTGAGTTCTTCATTGGATGCGATGACAAAGCCGATACCTACTTCTTTTGTTGCTAGCCTATGCTCGCTTTCTATCTTCTCGTGAGTCTTTTTGCGGTAATCCTTCAAGCGAGGATGCCTGTCGGCGAGAAACGTCGCAGCGGCCAGGTCACCATCCTGCGCTCTTTTTATCTGGGCTTCATACAACGAATGGGAAAACGAAGCCACAGCGCGGTTAAATTCGAGCGAAAACTCGTGGAAGATGCCACGCGCTTCTGCCTCCCCGCGCCGCTTCCAGTCATTCCAAGTGCTCTTAGGCACATTGATTCGCTGCCTGATCTCTGAATCGGAAAATCCTTTCCAGACTAGTTCAACAATGGCTTTTATAAGCGCTCTATTGAGTTTCGTTTTACATCCCATGGCCGAATTCCTTTGTGTTTCAGAGTCCCTCAAGGTGAGCTTTGAAGGCCGGTCCGTCTTGGTCTATCAAAGTGTCACTTTTCTGAAGGCGGGGGCCTCACACAACGTTCGCAATAAGTTCTTGACTGGTTATCTCCGTGACAGCACAATCTCTAAAAAAAGGGTAGTCTAGCAGCGCTATATAAACCCGACTGCGCGATCTCAACGCAGCGCCGTTCTTTATATTTTTTTATAAAAAAATCAGAATTTTCTAACGTTTAAAGACGTTACAGAGCACATAATGACTTGCCGAGTAAAGACTGAAATCACAGCAAAAAACCGATGCCAAAGAAAAGGGTTTTACCCCCCACGCTCGACGTGTAAACGGTCACAATCGAAATGCACTGATATCAATGCCTGAACGCCCACGAGTGCGTCTGCTTCTGCGCTTAGCGCGGCATAGTTTTGCGACTTCGCTGTCCTTTGCTGATCACGTTTACTCCCGTTGCTTTGAAAGCGACGCTAACTTCGCTGCCTTTATCGAGTCTGAGCGTTTCCGTTGAGATGTTTGTGACGTACGCAGCTAGCATAAACCCGCAGTCGATAATCACCTTGTTGATAGGTCCGAGATAGAATATCTGCTTGACCGTGCCGTTGAAAGTGTTCCGCGCGCTGCTGACAACCTGTTCGAGCATCACGGTAATGTTTTCCGGTCTGATCCCTAAAACGACCCTGTCGCCTCTTTCATCGTTTGCGACGGCTTCAATAGTAGCATTGCCAATGTCGGCGGTAATAATTCCGCCTTTCTGAGAAACAACCACACCTTCAAAAAGGTTCTCCATCCCAACAAACGAGGCAACCCGTTTATCGTCCGGTTTGTCAAAGACTTCATGCACCGAACCGGTTTGTATGAGCCGGCCATCATACATAACCCCGAGCCGGTCTGCTAACAACCGGGCTTCTGTCTGGTCATGGGTCACGAATAAGGCCGTAATCTCAAACCGGTCAATCACATCTCGCAGTTCTTCGCGAAGCAAATCTCGTGACCGACTGTCGAGAGCGCTCAGGGGCTCATCGAGAAGGAGAACGTTCGGCTCAAGAATCAAGGATCGAGCGAGAGCCACTCGTTGCTGCTCTCCACCGCTCAGCGTGGTAGGGGTTCGGTCTCTGAGCTTAGCAATCCCCACCAGTTCCATGATATCCTCGATTCTTCGTCCGTAATCGGCCAGCTTCGTATACCTCAGACCGAATTTGATGTTCTTGTACACGCTCATGTTTGGGAACAGCGCATAGTTTTGGAACATGTAGCCGATATGCCGCCTCTCTGTCGGTAAAAAAGATATGTCTGTTCCGTCGAGGAGCACCCGCCCCTGTCGTGGATAAATAAATCCTGCGATCAGATCGAGCAAGACCGTTTTCCCAGCGCCACTGGGACCAAGAATGACAAAGAATTCACCACTTTCGACGCTGACGCTGATATCCTGCAGTCTGAAATCACCTAGGCGTGCGTATGCTCGCTCAACCGCCACGGATGTCATTCTTCTTCCTTGCCCGCATAAGTGGTCGTAGTACCGATAAATACGAGGATGATCAAAAGCGCAAGAATATCGATCTCATTATTAAAGAGTTTTCCCTTTTTCGTATCGCCAAAATATCGCAAGTAGCCTTTATTTACCTTTCTCATTGCCATTTCAACCGTGGATGACTAAAAAATAACGGAAAAAGGCAACTTTGCACGTCTTAAAATCGTTTTCGCCATCGGCTTGATTGACACAATGACAGATTACTCCAGCTTAAACGCACGTTAAGGGTCAAGGTCTCATCGCGTAGCCAGACTGTTCGCGCCTGGGCGAGTGCATCGGAACGGTTCTGGCTACGGCGTTCCTAAGGATTCGTCGAGTACGCATGTCGCCACGCCGAGAACGAAGTGCTCCTTTGTCTATGCTGAGGCGTTCCGTGCAAAAAGCCGCCCAACTGAAAAAAAGGTCTTTTGTCTGGCGTGCCTCGTGCTTGAGAAAGCCGACGCAGTTTGAGCTCCTTATGAGATGGTATCGAGTTTGGTTTGCTTCTCGTCGTCGACTTTTTTTTGTTTGTCTACGTCTATGAAGTATTCCAACGCATCGGGGCATTGATTTGCGAGACCTTCAAAGAATCGACGGACGATTGCGCTGCTAGCCGATTCAAGAGTCTCTCTATAAGCTTCTACGAGTACTGGCGGCAACTTCGCGGTCCGCTCTTTTATTTGCTTGATCGCTGCGACGGCGCGGTCCACTTCTGCCATCGTGCTCAGAGTGTCTGCCATGCTTCCTGTTGTAGTGACAGCATAATCATATTTAAAAACGTTGCGGTCTTTAGCACGCATTAATCTCGCACCATTGACGCGGTCATAGCACCTAACCCCGACTACGATCGCGCGTCTCTGAGCTCGATTTTTTCGAGCGCTTCCGCCGCAGTTTTTCGAACGTCTTCGTTGCGGTCATTGAGCGCGGCCTGCAAGGCAGCCGCTGCGCGTACATCTCTTATTCTGCCGAGCGCGTCCGCGGCACGCTCACGCACGAATTCGTCCGGGTCACCCAATGCGTGAACGAGAGGATCAGTTGCGTGCTGGTCTCGCAGTTTTCCGAGTGCGTCAGCCGCGTTCCACCTGACGTCCACGTCTGGATCCTGCAACGACTCAATGAGCCAGCGGGTTGCGCTCTCGTTTTTGATGTTTCCAAGAGCTTCGGAGGCGTTTCGACGCACGTACCTATTGGCGTCGTGCAAAGCGTCGATGAGAGGATCGACGGCTCGTGGATCGCATATCAGTCCTAGAGCCAGCGCAGCATTCCATCGGACAAACCAGTCGGTATCGTTTAGAGCCGTGCATAAGGGCGTTACCGCCTCATCCGTCCACACTTGTCCAAGGCCTGCAGAAGCGGCTCGGCGAACGTGCCTATTTTCATCGACAAGCGCTCTTACAAGAAACGATACTGCGCTTTTTTCGCCGCTATTTCCAAGGGTGGTAGCTGCTTTCGTCCGGACTGCCGGATCGCTGCTTTTCAGTTGCCGAACCAGCGACTCAAGCATAAACTTCTCTTCCTCTTTGGCTCACGGCGCCGACAGCCCTTTGCACACCGTCGCGCAGTACCTAACAGTATAAAACACCATCACTTTAATCGATCCCCTGAGTTCGAATATAATGGCTTTTTCTAGAAAGCTGGTGCAAGCACTGACTCGATGTCGATAGCCTACACTTTGCTTGCGCCAATTTTCACGGAACCGCCTCTTTTTTTGCATCGGATCATTACTGACGTGAGCATTAGCGCAGATTCCAAGACGCGGCCTGCTCGGCTTCGTGGCTAAAAAAAGCGAGCGACCGCGCAGTGGTCGCTGCCTCGATGCAAAAGTATTTGTTTGATTTTTGCCTTCCGTTAGATGTGAAACTGATCATTATTATCGGAGATGGGATGGCAGATGAGCCGCTCGAGGCGCTCCGAGGCCAGACTCCGCTCGAGTATGCAGAGACGCCACATATGGATGACGTCGTGCGTTCGGGTTCGATAGGTCAGTTCTACGCGATAAGGCCCGGCATCAAGGTTGACAGTGACGCCGCCCATTTGGCGATGCTCGGCCACGACGTGAACCTGTCTCCTTCAAACCGTGGGGCGTATGAGGCGCTTGGGGCGGGCTTGGCCCTTGGCCCCACAGACGTGGGCTTTCGGGTCAACCTCGCCACCATAGATAACCAATTCGTGCTCGTCGACGGCAGGGCAGGGCGGATCAGAGATGAAGCTAAGCAGCTTGAGCACGCCGTCAACGACATGGTGGAACTCGACGCCGTCTCTTTCGATTTTAGGCAAACTCTAGGCTTCAAAGGCGCTCTCGTGCTACGCGACGACGATTTTAGCGTTGACGTAAGCTTGCCGACCCAATATGGCGTTGGCAGACAGATATGGGCGCGGGCAGCAAACGGAACCTCTCAAGCGCTCCACACGGCGGAAACCATCAACGAGTTTATGGTGAAAACCAACGAGGTCTTGAAGCGACATCCGCTTAATTTGCGGCGTCTCACCGACCAGAAGCCACCGGCCAACGTCGTCATGCCTTGGGCTGTAGGACAGATAAGGAGGCTGAATCCAACCATGAGGAAGTATGGCAGGGGCCTGTGCGTCGCAGCCGCGCCGGTCATAAAGGGCGTGTGCAAATACTCCGGCATGGACCTTGTCGACGTACCGGGAGCGACTGGCGAATACGACACCGACACGGCAGCAAAAGGCAAAATTGCGCTCGAAAACCTCGATAACTACGATATAGTCCTTATTCACGTCGAAGGGACTGATGAAGCAAGTCACGATGGCAACGTCGAAGGAAAACTGATCATAATTGAGAAGATTGATGCGATGGTTGGCCATTTGCTCGAACACACGGACATCGCGCAAACCCGCTTTGCTCTCCTTTCAGATCACGGATCTTCGTGCGTAACACACGATCACATGACCACTGAGGTGCCCATAGCGGTCTGCGGGGCGGGGGTGAAGGCAGACCACGCGCAGCATTATGACGAGAAATCGGCTCCACATGGGCGGCTGAATACCCTCTTCGGAAAGCAGCTCATGCCGTTCCTTACTCGATCACAGGTGTAACTGCTTTTGACCATGCGAGTTTCCGTGCGAGACGATCTAAAAGATTTTACGCCCTGTGAACACGGCGGTAGAATTACAGAAGCCTCAGAAACAATGTCGAACGTGCTCGACTTCAGCGCAAGCCTCAACCCGTACTTGCACCCGCGCACCAAGTCTGCGGTCAAGGAGGCCCTTAAGGGAGCCTATCACTACCCCGATCACACGTACAGGCGTTTCAGAGAGGCCGTCGGCGAATACCTCGCGGTGCCGTCTGACGGGATCGTTCCAGGCAACGGTTCCGTCGAACTGATACGGTTCTGTGCGTGGGCGCTTCTTCAAAAAGGCGACAAAGTGCTAGTTCCCGCTCCAACCTTTGGAGAATACGAGCTCGCGTGCCGTTTAAGCGGCGCTGAGCCCTTAATCGTGCCTGCGTGGGATGAGCAGGCATTCAAACGAGACCTTTTCGGCGCTTTGGATGAGGAAGACGTACGAATGGTGTTCTTGTGCAATCCGAACAACCCCACCGGCAAAGTGCTTGCAAGGAAAACGGTAACTGATATCGCGCTCAAGTGTCACGCGACAAATGCCTTCCTGCTCGTTGATGAAGTCTTCATCGAACTCTCAGACCCGCGACAAAGCGTCGCGACTGAGAATCTCGACGAAGCGTTTGTCCTTAGATCCCTCACTAAGTCGTTCGCAATCCCCGGTATTCGGGCCAGCTACGGCATAACCAACCCTGAGCTTGCGAACGTATTAAACAGCATACGGGTTCCGTGGAACCTCAACTCTATCGCGGATGGAGTCACGGTCGCTCTGCTCAAGGATTGCAAACCCTACCTTGATGCCTCGCGCGAGAAAATAGCTGCACAGCGGCGCTGGCTCACTCGTGAACTCAAAAAAATACCAGGGCTGCGCCCGCTCGAAAGCGACGCCAACTTCATTATGGTCAACGTCGCAGGCACGTCGCTCTCATCGACTAACTTTGCCCGTGAGATGAGGCGGTGCGGATTCTTGGTACGGGACTGTCAGTCGTTTCGATTGACCGGAGACGACTATATACGGATAGCGGTTAGGACAAAGCCGGAAAACGCGCGCTTGCTGGAAGCCGTCAATCGAGTTAGCAATCAAAATTTCTGACTTGTTCCGCGCTCAAGCCGGCCTGACGACAGCGACGCCCGCCGGTGAAAGTTTCATATCCAAGTAATCGCGTAGTAGAGCGTGGAGCACGAAATGACAGAAGTAATACTGCTTACTCATAAAGGCTGCCCGGTCTGTCCGATGGCGAGAAGCTTCTGGGAGGAACTGCACCAGAGCTGTGATTTTGACTACAAGGACATTGAGGTCTATACGCCGGAGGGCCTCCAACTAATTCGCCAGTACAGCATCCGAAGCGTTCCAACTACACTGATCGATAAGAAAGTGGAGTTTGTCGGCGTGCCGGACCGCGACACGGCACTTTCTAAGGTCAACTGTGCCGATTCGAAGCACTAGCCGCTTGTAGGCACCGAGGAGGCGATGTCATAGATGAGCGCCTCGAGCTGAATTCTCTCGTTAAGCGCATCAAGGAGAGCGTACTCGGCGTCGCCTAGAACTACGAGGAGCTGAGCGAGTGCCTCTTCAGTTAGTGACATGCGCCGGGCTTGAATCCGCATTTGAGTGATAATTTCGCCGCCGCTTAGACCGGTCTCGAGCAACAGACGATCGAGCACGTGCCTGGCCTTGGGCGTATCGTTTTGTAAGGCCAGCTGCAAGAGCTCTGAAACTCCTTCAGGGTGCACGCGCTCGGCGAGGATGCTCAAGTTGAGCGGGTGAGCCTCAGAAGAATTGCCCTCTGTGACGAGCTGGAGCAGCGTCAGCGCTGTTCGAAGACTGCCTTCACTAAGACCCACAATCGAGCGGCTGCACTCGTCCGACAACGCGTGCCCCTCTTCTATCGAGATTCGTCGCAGAAAGTCGAGCATCACGTCAGCGGGGAGCTGTGTGAAGTGTAACGGCAAACAGCGCGATCTAATGGGTATAATAATTTGCGACGGGCGCGCGGTAGCCAGGATGAACTTGCAGGTCCGACTGTACCGTTCGATTATTCTTCGCAGAGCCTGCTGAGCGTCCAGCGTCAAGGATTCGGCATCGTTTATAAACAGAATTCGGTACGGCGCAGCTAGCGGAGCGATTCCGGCAAGCCGGTTCATGATCAGCTTGAAATTGTCGAGCACACCCTTGCGCTCGTCGTAAAAACGTGCCAAGCTGCGTGACGCTTCGAGGTACTTCCTCCCTTGTTCAAAGATATCTGAGGCGTTGATCTCGGTGAAGTTGCCCTCCCATACGTCGCCGAAAAGCTCTCTCGCGACAACTTCGGCAGCTGAACTCTTGCCTGTCCCCGGAGGGCCAAAGAGGAGCAGGTTAGGCAAGTTCTTGGTGTCGACAATGCGCCGTAGCTGAATCTTGACAACCGGTTGGCCCAGAATCTCCTCGAACGATTGCGGCCGGTATTTCTCCACCCAAAAGAAATCTAAGTTCCCATTAGCTCCATGCATTCGTGTCGCCTCTCTCCTAACCCATAACTTTCTGCAAAAGCCAGATGGGGGATGTTATCAATCGTCTTGCCTGCCAGCCTTCCATCGACCGTTCTCAAAAGCTCAAGACCCGCGCAGTCGATTGCTACGGGGTCCGTTCCCGCAAGCACGTAGCCGAGATGCGCTTTCCTGCCGCCGTGACGCAGCTCTTGAGCATCGACGAGTGTCTCTACTGCATCGACTATGAAGATATCGAACGGTTCGAGCAGCGCCGCTTCGGCGATGCTTTTGTGCAGATTCAAGCCGCTAGCGTGCAAGCGCACGCGTTCTGTCGGTCTAACCAATCCAAATTGGTTCTTCACGGCTCCTGTCAGCGTGCAAATGGAGTGCGTTTTTAGCACAGGCAGTGAGATCTTCAAATCGAACGACCCTGGGACTGTAGAAAGAGAGATGCTAAACCCACGGTCGCTGCGCCTTTTCGCAAACGGACCCTTGTTAAGATTGACGAAGTCAACGCCGTGTTCATCGCACACGCGCTTCAGCGCATGATGCTTGGTTACACCACGCGTCTTTCGATCGAAAAATGCGTTGAGGGGGGCATCAAACGCAGGACCATCTGCTACTGTTAGGGCGTGGTCAGGGAGGTACTGTAGGACCGTATCGAGAAGCTGCGGATCGGTGGTGGTCGGGTACGCCTCTTTCGAAACAAGATTCGGTTTGATGAAAATTGACGACGCTGAGGCGATTTTATCGCTGAATTGATCGAGTGCCCTTGCTACAAAATCGTACTTTGCAGCGCCATCTGCTGGTTCCTTGAAGACTCTCGACATCTTCCCATACTAATATTTGTCACGTACAATAAACTACTTTTTGATGACCGCTTAAGAAAGAACATGGGAAGCGTTTCGCAGCGAAATGCTGTCTCTTCTAGAAGAAATCGATGCACCCTCATCTGAGATTCACAGCGTAGAACGGCTTCTGCAGATGCTCTGCGGGCGCGAAGAAGCTCAAGTCCCCGGCTGTTCAAGTTAGACACAGCTGAACGTTCCACGTTCTATGGCAACAAGTAACCCCGTTCGCTCGCGGTACAAGGACTTTCTTCCTTGTCACGGCATCGAGGTGCGATACCGCTCACACACGTCGGACGGCCTATACTCAAAAGCATTGGTGAGGCACGCGGGTTTGACCGATCGGCAGGAGCTCCTATTCTGATAAGTCCGGGTATCGTTCTATCTCTGTTTCGGTCTCAGATCGCGTGTCACTGTGATTTTTCTTCCGTCTCTCGCGGTTCGTCAGGCGTCTCTATAGGTATCTTCACCTTCTGATCTTTCGCACGGCTGCGCGATTTGTCTGTCAGCTCCGCCTCAGTTTCTGCCCCTTCTATCGGAATTTGCCGCGGCCGCGCTTTGCCGGTTTCTGACGGATATTGCGTTGCGGCGGGGCGTCGCGTGTTGCCAGCCGGCGGTTCGCCGTTGCCTTCGCGAAGTAGTCGAAACAAAAGAAACGTGAGAATAATCACGAGAATGAGAATCGGTCCCCAGATCCATAACCAGGCTGGAAACGTGAATCCGTTGTTATTCTGCACGCCTGCATTGGAAGCGTTTTTGGCTGTTGAAATTGGGACGATGATGCGAGTTGTATTGTTCGCCGTCAGAAGGTTACTCGCTTCAGTAGCGTTAGTAATGGCAGCTGATTGCAATGCCAACACGCGTCGCCCTGAAGTCGTGCTTATGCGAGGCGTCGGTTCTAGGCTTTTGTGCGTTTGGCCGGCGACGCCCATTTTCGTGAGGTGACTCGACTGCGAGTCGACCACAGTCTGCGCGGATGCCTTGCTGCTCGGCGCTGTTCCGGCCCAAAAAGCCGCCGTCACGCAGGACGCTGCAAGAAACGCCACACACAGGATTGCGAGAAGGAGCGCGGCTAGTTTTGGCATGGATTGTCAGTTCCGACAAGTGTGCTGAGTATACAAGTAGCCTTCGATATGGTCTCTCTATCGTTCGTCGCTAGCTAACAACCGCTGGCGCCGATGCGTTACTCCACTTGATGCGTGCGGTTCGGGGCGTTTCTTGCAGAATAACGCGTACTGAGACTAATTGCGCTTCTTGCCAGAGAACCGGGATGTGTTGCCACGGGTCCCTCGGTTCGTGACCCTAACAGTTTGCGTTGCTTCGACCGCTAGAGCGCCACTAGGTCAGCTGAAACGACAGGTCCCAGAGACGCTCTGCTTCGACACTAGCAGGGATGTGCGCCTCGAGCAATGTTGCGTGCCGTTACCTTGCGAGGTGTTACAGGCGTGGATTAAGCTGCAGATTTCGACCTCTATATAAGGCAGCATCTCCGAGGAATTCTTGAATCCTTAAAAGCTGATTATACTTTGCATTGCGTTCGCTCCGCGCCGGAGCACCTGTTTTGATGAAGTCTGAGCCCAATGCAACTGCAACGTCTGCAATCGTTGTGTCTTCGGTCTCTCCCGATCTGTGACTAACGACTACCGAATATCCGTTCCGAAATGCTAGGGTCGCGGCGTCGAAGGCTTCTGACATCGTCCCAATCTGGTTCAGCTTGAGGAGCAAAGCGTTTGCGGCCTCCAGCTTTATCCCTTTGGAAAGTCGGTCGACGTTCGTCACGAATAAATCGTCGCCGACGATGGTCGTGCCGGCCAGTCGGGAGGTTATATAGGCGAAGTCTTCAAACGCATTCTCGTTAAAGGGATCCTCAATCAGTATTACCGGATATCGGTCCACCAGGTCCTCGTAGTACTCGCTTAGCTCTGCAGGCGAGAGTCTTTTTCCATCCATCAGATAGGTTTGTGTCGTCTTGTCGTAGAACTCTGACGCGGCGCAGTCCACGCCGAGGCGCATCTCTTGATCATAGCCTGCGTTGCTGACGGCCGTCATGATCGCATCAAGTGCCTCAGAAGATAAGGACAGTGCCGGCGCGAAACCGCCCTCGTCTCCTACGTTCGACGCTCCCTGTCCGTACTGTGTTTGTAAGACGTGCTTGAGTTCGTGATAAGTCTCGACGCCCATTCTGAGGGCGTCAGAAAATGTCTCGGCTGCCATTGGTATGATAAAAAACTCCTGGATAGACAAAGCGTTGCCCGCGTGCGCCCCTCCGTTAATCACGTTCATTAACGGCACGGGCAACGTGCACGCATTTGGGCCGCCTAGGTACTCGTAAAGGTGCATGTTCGCGGAATTTGCCGCTGCTCGAGCAACTGCCATTGACACCCCGAGAATGGCATTTGCCCCGAGATTTGACTTATTTGGGGTCCCGTCGAGATCGTTCAACGCCATATCGACGTTGCGCTGGGCCCTCACGTCCATGCCGAAGACTTCTTCCGCAATTACTGTGTTGACGTTATTGACTGCTCGTAACACGGTTTTTCCGCCGAAATCCGATTCGTTGTCTCGAAGTTCAAGCGCTTCGTTCGATCCAGTGGACGCGCCGGACGGCACGATCGCCCGGCCAAAGCCGCAGCCTGTGAAAACTTCCACCTCCACTGTGGGATTTCCGCGCGAATCAAGGACTTGTCTTCCTAAAACTCCTTCGATTTCGAACATGATTCCAATATGTTTTATGCTGCACAATCTTAATCTTATCGCTAATGGACGCCTTCTTATCCTTAGACAGTTTTCAAATCCGAAAAGCTAAGCCCTGTGCAGATGTTCAGGAGGAGGCTCTAAAGGAGCTCTCGTTTTTAGGATTAGCTTGAACGTCGCAATCCTTGGCTCGTGAGTCTGCTCGCCAAAATGAGCGCGGAGAAGATCTATCCGCTCATTCCTCTTTTTCTTGTTAACCTCCTGGGAGCGGCGTTCATTGACATTGATCTCATAGAATGCGTCGAAAAGCACCGCAAGGATGCAAAGATAATTTCCGTGTTCCTCTTAGACAGATTCGGGAAACGCAAGTCCCTCGTGTACTCCGGCTAAACCATCGCAGCAATGTCGAAGCCCTTGCTTGCATTAGCAACTGCGTGGCAGCACGTCTTGGCAATACAGTTCGTTGATCGCCTTGTGAGGGCGTCAGCGAAGGGCGCGTTATGCTATTGTTTCCGAGTCAAAGAGCCTCGGCATGGGGGGTCATTCGGCTTCGAACGCTCTCTCGGTACGCTTGGAGTCGTCATCTGCCCGCTTATCGCGGTAGCGTGGTTTGGCAACGATGACGTGTGGCCGTGCAGCTGCGGTGCATCCCATACCAGCACGATTGAAGCTCAATGCTACCACCCTGCATATCTTGGAGGCAATTACTGATCGGGTCGTTTTAACCTGCGCTTTCAAGGACGCTGTTTGTCCGGTTTTTTCACCGACGCGGTGCCCACTCAGAGAACTTTTATATAGAACAACAACTCTAGTAATTTCGGAGGTTAGCACAGTGATTGGTGGTCAACCTATTCTCATTCTACGCGAAGGAACACAAAGGACGAAGGGCAGGGAAGCCCAGTCAATGAATTTTACCGCGAGCAGGGCCGTAGCTGAATCAGTGCGAACTACGCTCGGACCGAAAGGCATGGACAAGATGCTCGTTGATTCGATGGGCGACGTGGTTATAACGAACGACGGCGCGACGATATTGAAGGAGATGGATATTGAGCATCCAGCAGCTAAGATGATGGTTGAAGTCGCTAAAACGCAGGATGATGAAGTGGGCGACGGGACAACAACGGCGGTTATCTTGGCTGGGGAATTGCTGAAAAACGCAGAAGAATTGCTCGATCAAGACATCCACCCCACGGTTATAGAGAAAGGCTACGGCCTCGCCGCAGAAAAAGCGATTGAGATCGCCGAACTGCTGTCGCGCAACGTTTCGATTCGCGATGACGATCTGCTGAAGAAGATTGCAAAGACGGCGCTCACGGGCAAAGGCACTGACGTGGGCACTGAGATACTTCCGCAGCTCGTTGTTGAAGCGGTGAAAATGGTCGCGCAAAAAGTCAACAACACGTACAAGGTCGACGAGGATGACATCAGAATTGAAAAGAAACTTTCCGGTTCTGTTTCCGATTCAGAACTCGTAGAAGGCGTTGTTGTCGACAAGGAACGCGCTGCCGAGGGAATGCCGCGAAAAGTATGCGATGCGCGCATCCTTGTGTATGACCAACCACTCGAGCTTACCAAAACAAAGACCGATGCCAAAATCAAAATAAAAGATCCAACGCAAATGAAACTTTTCATGGAACGCGATCATGAAGCGCTGATCGAGAAGGCTGACAAGATCTTGGCAAGCGGTGCTAACGTCGTCTTTTGCCAGAAGGGTATCGACGATCTACTCCAATGGCACTTTTCGCGTAATAACGTGATGGCAGTGGAGAACGTGAAACGCGAGGACATTGAGACGATTTCTAAGGTGACCGGCGCCCGAGTGGTGTCCAGCCTGAATGATCTCAGCGCATCAGACTTGGGCAACGCGGGCGAAATCGAAGAAACAACTGACATAGAATCTGGCTGTGACACCTGCGGCATTGATTAGACGGAGGTCTAGGAATGATAACAATCAAAGACTGTAAAAACCCTCGCGTCGTCAGTATCGTCATTCACGGGGGAGCCGATCATCAAG
The DNA here is from genome assembly GCA_963720465.1 of Methanobacteriota archaeon. Taxonomy (GTDB): domain Archaea; phylum Halobacteriota; class Bog-38; order Methanoflorentales; family Methanoflorentaceae; genus Methanoflorens. Next base: position 882,946 of record OY970393.1, on the reverse strand, counting down.
TCGAAGAAACTCACCGAGCTGTGTACGACGCGGTTCGAGTCGCTCAAGCATCAATCGAAGATGGAAAAGTCGTCGCGGGAGGCAGCGCTCCGGAGGTTGAGATCGCGATGCAACTCCGCGACTACGCGTCAACGCTCAGCGGGAGGGAACAACTGGCAGTCATCGCCTTTGCCGACGCGATCGAAATTATTCCAAAAACGCTTGCCGAAAACTCGGGTTTGGACCCGATGGACTCGCTTGTTGGTTTGAGGACCGCTCACGAATCGGGAAATAAAACGATGGGGCTCCAGATTTCGACGGGAAAAGCGACAGATATGTGGCCTGACGTGATCGAACCTCTCAGAACGAAGAAGCAAGCCATCTTGTCGGCCACTGAAGCCGCGAACATGATCCTTCGAATAGACGACGTGATTCAAGCCGCTACGTTTGAGAAAGGGCCTTCGCAAGACGAGATGGAAGGCATGTCCGATCAAATGCTTGATCAAGTGTGAACACGTGCTGCCGCAGACGTTTTTGGCTCTGCGGCCCTCCTTTTTTTGTTTTCGGAGGATCTTCAGCGCTGGCGGCCTAGCAAAGCGCTTGCTTTGGAACTAAGAAGAAGCGTACGCAACGTTGTGAACAGCCTGCTGTTTTTTTGGCTATAAGAAGTACTCCTCAGCCTCATCTTTTGTGACCTCTATATACGAACCCATGGTTTCGCAGGTAGGGCAAATCTCGGGAGCATTTTCCCCGTAGTGTATATCGTCACAAACTGTACAGCGGAAGTAGCGCTTCATAATCCACCGAAAAAGCCCTACGTATTTAGTTCTTATGTTATGGTATCAGTCAAACTGCGCATTCGTTTGGTTCGTTCACCTGTAACAATTTGTGCAACGCGGTCGCTCTGAGTGAGCCGTTTGTACAAGGAAAGGTATTTTGCCGCAAAGTGAATACGTCGAACCTCCCTGCTCGGCCTAGGTTCGCTAGCGAGAGTCTGTAAGCGGTTAGTTATCCGCCCAGCGTGACATCCTGCTTGCTATACCAATCGAGCGCTGCATAGAAGTGCTCTGGCTTGAAATCCGGCCAATATGCATCGACAACGTAGATATCCGAATATACCGATTGCACGGGCAAAAATCCGCTTAGTCGTCGTCTACCACCCCAGCGAACTATCAAATCCATGCGAGAAATGTCATGCGATCGTATCATCTTTGTGACGTTTTCGCCCTCGAATGTGGCTTTGGGGTAGGCAAAGAGCGGACTTAAGTCCCACTGCCAGCCGTAATTGACCAAGAAGTTGACCTTTATTTTTCCTGAGCCAAATGTAGTTCTTTTTGTGTAGGGGAGGAGCTCTTTTGGGAACATCGGAGAGTCTGTGTCTCCGAGGACAAGCAGGTTAGCATCTTCGTGTTTGAGAATCTCGACGCCGCCAATGCACGCTTTTTGGAAGGCCCTTCTCTGCACTTGGGTTCTTTTCGTGTTATCTTGGGTGAAGCCGTAGCTCGTGACTTCCTTGACGCCGACGCTACTGCACAGCCTGAGTAATTCTAATCCAGGGGGCAAGCCAGCTTCATAGCCTGCCTCTTTCCGCAAACCGCGAGCGAGTGCCCAGCGACGGTTCCCGTCAGGGATGATGCCGACGTGGCGTGGTATTCGATTCATATGTCAAAAATGCGGGATCCTATAGGTTTCGAGTTTATCTAGCTCAAGGTTCATAATCTTTGTCCAGGTCTTTCGCCCTTCACGGGCGTTCTTATAGGTTGCCACAGTGATACTTGCCTGCGGGGCAATGGTTAAAGTTGAAGCGCACTAACAACCATTAGCGGAAGAACGGCCATGGATCCCAAAAAAAGCGCGAAAGAAAACCCCAACGTAACCGTGTGGGGTGTTCACTTAATGGATGCCAGTGCTCTCACAAGGAAAGAGCGAGAAGAGCTCTTGTTTAAGCTAAACCGAATCTTCACGTTCGTCGGCACGGAAATACCAGAAGAGATCGAACTCGACGGAGAGGTTGTTGCGCTTCACGAGGTTATGTGGCATCTGATAAATCACAAGAATGAGGTCACTCCTCAGGAATGTGCAGCCGTGCAAAGGCTTTGGGGGGCTATCGAGAGAAAAATACGACAAATCGAATCGACAATTCGGAGTCAGGACATCGATGAGCGCGAAGCGCTTGTGTTGTACGCGGAAGCGCAAGGTCTGATTCGCGCCGCCGTTGAACTGAGAGGCTTGGAGAAAGGTAAACTCCTCAATTCCGTTCAAGCCCCGTCAATCGATAGAAATGAAGCCCAAAAAAGGTGGCTCAGTTATCTAAAAAAGATCAGTTGACCAGGGTCGGTGCGTACTTGGCTTGCACAGTCTCGTCGTTGCGCATGGTGGCGTAGACGCGCGCGCCGAGAGCTTCTAGGTGTCACTCACTCTCAGAGGCCGCTAAGCATTTCTTGAGCTATTTGGAGATTCGAAAGTAGATCGTCGCAGGAAGCTACTAGGGTTCGTAGTTTCTTCGTTTTCACTGTTATCTCCACTCTGTTTCCCGTCGCCTTCATTTTTATCTCGGGTGTATTATCAGGCTGAAGAGCTTCGACAATTGAGAGCGCCTGCGGATGTTCGTAAACGAGGATTGCAGTAATCATGCGTGGCGGAGTAAGAAGGAGGAGCTCGGTCCACTTTCAGCTGCTAGGGTTCGCTTTGCAAAAAAAGGCTGCGCAGCAAACGCGCACCTTTCGAGCCGCTAAAGAATCGCGTGCTATCGTGAGATCAGCATCTCGACGGTGTCGAGTCGGTACGACCACTCGTCAGGCAGCACGTCCCTGCTCTTGTAATAGTTGACTAGCCTTCGAATCTTCGACTCTGTGAGTTGAAGAGCGCGTTTGTTGTGGAGGTCTTTTTTGTTTTCTTCAAGATGATCTCTGAGCTTCAAGGCTTTGGTGATGAGATTGAACAAGTCTTCAGGGAGTTCAGGGGCGACTCCATGGTCACTAAGCACTTCGGTCAGACTTTTCTTGGTGACTGACTTGACGCTCGGTATCCCGTACGTGTCCCTCAGGACGATCCCGACTTGACTTGAGGACAGCCCGGTGTTCCGTAGCTCCACGATTAGCTTCTGGACCTCCTCTGATGTCATGGTAACGGGAACCGTACTCTTCAGTGGCCTAGTAGATCCCGATACTCCTTTCCTTCGTGCGTACATTCGCGCCATTTAAGCTCCGTTATCTTGTCAGAGACGGGTCTGAATGCCCCTGAGGTGTGCTACTTTGTGATCCCTTCTTATATAATTGTTGATGCCCATTCCAAGAACAGTTCCGCGGCCTTGCTTCGGTGCGATAGTGCGTTCTTCTCGTCAACCGTCATCTCTGCGAATGTCCGGCCTTCATACTCGAAAATAGGATCGAATCCGAAGCCTCGATGGCCACGTGAACTCACTATGCGTCCCTCTACACGTCCGTGGAATAGCTTGAATTCACGGCAATAGCTTCCGATCGCAGACTCGAACCGTGCCGGTCGCCCCTCTCCGATGAGCTTGACTACGCCGGTGTTCCCTATGGTTTTGTGCACATAGGAGGAGTACGGTCCTGGGAACCCGTGGAGGTCATCGATGAACAGACCGGAATCTTCGATAATAAATGGGGATGGGAACTTCTCTTTGCAGTAACTGAGTCCGTGTCGGACGACTTCCTCGAGCGTATCAGCTTGGAGCTCTGGGTAGGATGCGTTGACTTGGACGATCTCTAGCCCGAACTCGTGAGCCTTGGCTTGCAGCTCCACCACCTTCCCGGGGTTTTGCGTGATGAAACTGAACGCTCTCACAAGTAGCGACCTCGCTCTTTGATCTCGTTCACCTTTTCTAGGATCAGCGCGGCATTTGAGCAGTTTCTCGCGTAACCAGCAAGAAATGCGTCCTTCAGCGCAGGGAACCTGTCGTCGGTTGCCTGGAGTGTTTGGAAAAAGACGTGGACGTCTACGCCCCTGGCCTCAAGGCTTCGGTCGTAGGAGGAGAGGCCAAAATCTATCAGGTATACCTTTCCGGCTGAAAGAATCATGTTGTGCGTCGTTGGATCTCCATGGACGATACCTGCCGAGTGAAGCGCACAGAGCACCACGCCAATGTCTTCAGCGACCGCCTCGCTCATCGCACTGCTCACGGGCGGTCCCTCTATGCGCTCCATGGTGATTGAAAAGCTGTCGATTGCCCCTATTATAGGCGTCGGTACCCCAGCTCGTCGCGCATCAGATTGTATCTTCGCCTCAAGTCGCGTGCGCTCTCTTCGCAGCTTCGTGTCAAGCTCAGCTATGCGATAGTCCTTCGGAATGCGCTTCTTCACCACAGAATGGCCGCGAAGAGCGACGACCGCTTCCGCTCCTGTAAGGACCTCTAGTGTGTCTCGATCCACCGCACCTCAACCTCGTCTGGCCTGAAGCTCGGGTTGGCGCCGGAAGAAGCGATCGCGGTTTGGATTCCGTGTCTCAACATGAGCAGGCCCGTATATGCGATCATGGCGCCATTGTCTTGTAAATATTCCGACTTGGGCGCGTAGAATCGCGCACCGCGCTGAGCGCACATTACCGATAGCATCTCTTGTAGTCGCGTGTTAGTGCCGACGCCACCTGCCAAAAGCAGATCTGATTTATCCATTTGTGATAGCGCTCGCTCGCTTACTTCGACGAGCATCGAGAAGGCAGTCTCTTGAAAGCTATAGCATATTTCCTCAAGCGATGCTGATTTTAACGCCTCTGTAGCCGCGGTAACGATCCCCGAAAATGAGAAGTCCATTCCCTTCACCACGTACGGCATAGGCAAGTAGTTTCGCGATTCTTGCGCGAGTCGCTCCACCTTTGGGCCGCCTGGATGAGGCAAGCCGGCCGATCGAGCGAACTTGTCAAGACAGTTCCCTATGCCGATGTCTAAGGTCTCTCCGAGAATTCGGTATCTTTGTTGCCGGTACGACAGCACCTGCGAGTTTGCTCCGCTCACGTACAGAACGATCGGATCCACGAGATCAGTTTTCCATCGCCCCACTTCGATATGTGCGACGCAGTGATTGACCCCAACCAAAGGCACGCTAAGTCGCAGAGATAACGCCCTGGCAGCTGTGCCGACAATGCGCAAGCACGGTCCCAAGCCAGGGCCTTGCGAAAAAGCGACTCCATCGATTAAACGGGGGTCTGTCGAACCCAGGACTTGGCGAATGACGCCGGCAATGTTGTTCGCAACGTGTTGTGCCGCTTCTCTTGGATGTATTCCGCCTGAGGCAGGAATATACGCCGAACTCGCTTGACACAACACATTATCATCATCCACCACGCTTGCGCTAAGGTTCCAAGCGGTCCCCTCAATGCCTAAGACTATCATTCGCAAACCGGGGGTTACTTTTTAAACTGCGTGTACCCGCACTTGCCGCACGAGAGCCTGTCTTTGTGCTCGGCCAAAAAGACCCCTTCGCCGCAGCGTGGACAGTTCTGGCGCTTCCTCTGCGCCTTGCCCTCGCTTACGTCATACAACTCGCTTGCCTTAACTTTCTTCACCCCCTTCTGGTTGCTCGGGAGTTGGCGACGCGTTCCGCTTCAGGATGTGCTCTTGTTCTATTTGTTGGGCGGCTTCAGCGGATTCGTATATCTTAACATATGCCGTAGTCTCCCTTTTGCCAAAAGCGGTTCGCATATTGTCGATTATCACTCGCTCAGGCTCAATTTTAAAGTCGGCAGCAACCTGATCCCTGACTTCTATCCGCGCCGGAGTAGCCGCATCGTGTTGAATCTTGATTTGCAGCTGCTTTCGGTTAAGTAATTCGTTATTCTCTTCTTTGATGACTTCGATCTGCATGGTAGCTCCGTCTTTTATTTGTCGCTAAGGTTGTTTCAATATCTCGCGCAAGAGGCGTTTCGCTTTCTCTTTTTTCTCTCGCGTTGTAACGATGATAACCATGCCCTCGCTTGGCTGGCCGTAAACGATCGCTGTTCCCAAAGGAGCCTCAATAACTGCTGGGATTACCGCCAGATCCTCTTCGCCGTTGACGACGATTCTCGTCCGGAGAGGCCGTCCGAGGTCCTTCATCGATCCGCTTACGGCGTTTTGAAGCTGCTGAGAGATGGAGCCTGGGGGGTTATCTACTTCATAAACGGTGCGGGGTTCGGTGCTGATCGCGTGGTAGATCTCGTCGGATACCTTCGCCCTCATTGTGATGCCGTCAATGATGCACACATCAGGCACAATACCGGCTTGTATCACAGTGTAGGTCGTTATGTCTCCAACTGTGACTATTTTTTTATAAGCTCTTAACTTTTCTGCACAATCTGCGTGCGAGCAAAGATCACCGAACGGTTTCTGGAGCTCAGCTTTGAGCTTGTCGTTCAGCATGAGCTTCTTATCGAACTTTGAGCGCGTACTTTCCGGGCAAGTCGATATTCATTCGCTTGGCAACTTCAGAGCGTTTAGGATTGATAATAATCAAGTATCCGCTCCAATCTCGCCCAAGTGAGCTCGATCCGCACACGGGGCACACGAGTCCTTCGACAAATCGATGGCAAGTCTTACACACTTGTTCCGGCATTTTGCTCCTCCTCCTCTTTCTTGGCTTTTTCACGCGCTTCAGCAAGCCATTCGACCTTGCCTAGAGCTGCTTGTCGCATAGTGAGGCCAATCTTACTCTCTCGCGGCTCGCGTTCGTTCAAGCTTACGGCGACCACTCGAGCCCGCAGCATATCGCCTTCCGTAATGGCCCTTCCGGTCTCTTTTCCTACTAGTCTCGAGTTTTTTTCGTCGAACGAGATATAGTCGTCAGCTATTTGGCTCACGTGCAGCAAACCATCGAGCGGCCCTAGTCCCACGAAGGCACCAAATTCCACAATTTCCACGACTTTGCCTTCCAATATCTCCTGGAGCTCTGGTTTGAAGGTAATCGCATGAAAAGTGACATCGTAATAGATCGCTCCGTCTCCCGCGAGTATGCGCCCTTCGCCGATATCCAAAACGTCGGTTATAGCTATTATGGATCCGAGCGTCTTATCTATGCGACCTTCGAGCTTATCTCGCAAGAGATCTTTTACGACCGCTATCGTTTCTTCCCCTAGTCGTTCAGGCGGCAGCCTTACCGTGTCGATCAGCTTCGCTTTTTTATACATCTATCACTCTCTTGAATAGATCCATCGAATACTGTATCCGCTCGTTGGCGGCGTCTGCTCCTTCCCAACCTAGTACCGTTGTTTCCTTACCTTCGAGCCGTTTGTACACTTCAAAAAAGTGTGTGACCTCCTTGAGGAAGTGACTTTGGACGTCGTTAATGTCAGTATATTCCGCGTACTTCGGATCGTTGATCGGCACGCAAAGCACCTTGTCGTCTGCTTCCCCCGAATCGAGCATCTTAAGCAATGCGATTGGTCTTGCGTCGATGATGCAGCCAGGATAGGTTGGCTCATCCATTATAACGATCGCATCGAACGGATCGTCATCATCATAATAGGTTCTCGGAATGAAGCCATATTCGCCCGGGTAGTGTAACGGAGAATATAACACCCGGTCGAGATGAATTGCGTTCCACTCTTTGCTGTACTTGTACTTATTGCGGCTCCCTTTCGGAATCTCCACTACGACGAATATTTCTTCCGGTGGCCGGGGTCCTGTTTCGATGTCTTTCCACAGGTTCATCACATATCTACCTCTAAGTGCTTCTTGTTTCTTAGCTGCACGACACGGATGCTATGCGCACGAAGGTCTCGCTTCAGAAGCTTGTCGTTCGTTACAACCGCTGCTTTGTATTTAAGCGCAGTGTTAAGGATTTGGTCATCGACGGTCGATCCATCCGCGGTTTCGATGACTTGGCATCTCTCTGAAAGGCGCAATGCGACGCCTGCTCCTGCGGAGCCCTTCTTCATCAAAATACTCAGTTCTCGCCGCACTGGTTCGATCGTAGCAGGCACAAATCCCAGCCCGCGCAGTTCTTCTAGCACGTCGATCCTGAAATGCCAGGGAATCAGAAGCGCATTGGTATCTAATATGGCGATCATTTGGCGAGCGTTCCCGCTCCAATAAGCCGCCATCGCGAGCCGATTCGTCTCGAAATGGCGACTCGAGACCCGATTTCCGCGCAGACGGGCCTCTTGAGGGCTACTTCGACGGCCGAATTCCGCGCGCTAGTGGCGACGCCAACGGTTGTGGCTGTGCCGACGCTTAACATGAGCGGCTCGCTCGTGTGTATCGAATCGACGTTAAGTTCATCTGAGCTCCCGACGACACGGTCGAGAAGCTTGACGTCCATCGTGAAGGCCTTCCACACGGGTGGCAGCGTTCCCGGCGTCCCGGCAATCTGCCCGACGAGAGAATCGCTCTTTACTAGGGCGGGGTCCAGTTTCGTTCCCACGCCGAGCAGCCCACCAGGCGTCGCAACCTTCAGTTTTTCTTTCTCAGAAACGATGCTCGACACAGTCGTTGTAATGGGAACCCATTCTGTCTTGCCACCAACTTCGACGCTTCTTCCCGGTCGTATTTCCAGTTCGTCCTTAAGCTTGAGCTCTCCCTGATTCAGCGTGCCGCCGATGACACCGCCGAGCAGCTTCGTGATATCGGCTCCGGGCTTATTGACGTCGAAAGAGCGCGCGATAAACATTTGCGCGGGCTTAGTCGCGTCGTGCGCCGTGCACGGTATCTCCTTCTCAATAAGCTCGATAAGCAAGTCAATATTCACCGCTTGCTGGGCCGATATAGGCACAATTGGAGCGTGCTCTGCCACTGTCCCTTTCACGAACTCCTTTATCTGTTCATAATTCACGAGCAGATCGTCGTGGGAGACAAGGTCAATCTTGTTTTGAACGATGATTACATTTTTAATGCCAATTATATCGAGCGCCATGAGGTGTTCTTTGGTCTGGGGTTGGGGGCACGGTTCGTTCGCCGCGATCACAAGTATTGCGCCGTCCATGATCGCCGCACCCGACAACATAGTTGCCATCAACGTCTCGTGTCCAGGCGCATCCACGAACGACACCGTGCGCAGCGTTTCTGCCTTCGTGCCGCACGCGCCGCACACTTCCGAGACTGTGTACGCATCGGGCTCGGGACATTGCGGACATTTTCTAAAGGTTACGTTGGCATATCCGAGTCTGATGGAAATGCCGCGCTTGATTTCTTCGCTGTGCTGATCTGTCCACACGCCTGAAAGGGCGGATACCAAGGTCGTCTTGCCGTGGTCGACGTGTCCTACCATTCCTATGTTTACGCAAGCTTCCAAGTTTGCTACCTCCGCCTGACGTGCGGTTGTGTTCTCAGTGACGCAGTCAGGTTGTTCATGCTGTCGTCTTCGTTGCGACTCTGCCCAACTAGATGTTCTCGTATTCACTCATCTTGAGCTCAGATCGCTTACTGAAGTTACTGACAGCCTCCTCAAGATCATTTTGAGAGAGGTCCATCCGTTCTTCAAACAGCGCCTTGAGCACGGCTTCTCTTAATATCAGCCTCAGATCTGAGCCCGTGCATTGATCTGTCATTTCCGCCAGCTTCTGCGTGTCAAACGTACCCTTAATGCGGGCCGTGATCTTGTCTAATATCTCTTTTCTCATTGCGGCATCTGGAAGTGGAAACGGTACGATCTTGTCAAATCGCCTCCATGCGGCTGAATCGAGAAGGCTTGGGTGATTAGTCGCACCGATCATCAGCACTCCGTCATCGACTAGGCTGATGTCGTCGATACTCTTGAGCAGCATGTTTACGGCTCTTTTTATCGCGCCGTGCTCATCAGAGAGCCGTGTTTTGGCCACATAATCAAACTCATCGATGAACAAGATGCAGGGGTTTAATCGCTTGGCCAGAGCGAATACTTTTCCGATGTTCTTGGACGTCTCGCCAAGATATTGTGAGGTAATCATCGATAGTCGCACCTCCAGAAACGGAAGCCCTAACTCTTTTGAAAGGGCTCGAGCGACCGACGTCTTCCCGGTTCCAGGTGGGCCCACAAACAAGAGCTTCCCTATCTCGAAGAGTTCTATCTCCCTCAAATAGTCTCTGTACTGAATTGCCTTGACGACCTTCTCGATCTCCTCTATTTGTTCTTGCGTGAGAACGAGTTTATCGAGACTCTCGCGAACGTCTTCAGGCGCAGAGATTGCGACGAGCTTGAGCATGTCTTCTGCTTCTTCTCCCTCGCCGGCGATCTCGTCTATCAAAGAAAATATCCACTCCCTGTCCATTTCTTTAGGCTTGTTCAGCCGACGCACCTGTTCGTAATCGACGTCCAGCGAGTCATTTCTTGAGTAGTAGAAAGCCAAGGCAGGATTTTGGTTGATGCGAGATAGTGAGTCTTGTGTGGCAAACCACCTGGCTGCCAGGTCAAGCACCGTAAGATTGATCCGGGCGCCAAATTCCTCGAACACTACAAATGGCAACGTTTTGATCAAACCCCATCCGTGGGGAATCTCGTAGATTCTGTCAACGGCGTTTTCTGAGACGATTATAGGCCTATCTACTCTTCGTTCCTTGGAGTTCCAGTAGTTCTTTCTGATATAAGGGGGCAGGTCATTTTCATCGAGCTGATCATAATCATTGTAGATATGCGCGGTGAGTAGCAGCTCGATGATGTCAAGGACCTGATTTTCCGGGTCTTCCATCTAGCATCATCCTGATTTATAAGCGAACTTCATGTGTGTGAAAAGCATATAAAGATTAGGTCGAGGGCAAACGGCCAAAAGGGTCCGAAAGACGTATCAGATCCTGGTTATAACCTCGCTTCCGTCGTTCGTTACAATCAGGGTATCCTCAGACTGCGAAACGAGTCCTCGGTCTTTGAGTACCGGATAAGCGCGAATTATTCCTGCCGTTTCAAGTTGTTTCAAGCCCAAATCGACACGGCCTTTTAACCATCTCTTGGCGAATGGCAGTGTTTTGTAAGCGTCAATATCTTTCAAAATGGCTCGAGCTTCAGGCGATCGCACAGGCTTTGCCTTTACAAGGCTGAAGATCTCCGCTTTACCTGTTTCGTACACGCGACCGTTGCCGGCGGAAGAAAACGGTTCAATTGCTACGACCTGACCTTCTTTGAGCTTCGATCCGCTTTGAGTTCGTCGGTTGTGAATCGCGGGCGGCGCGTGTTGTGTGTAGCGCTCGAGGCCGTGGCCTGTAAGATTGGCGACCGGGAGGTACCCGTAACCAGTGATCGTGTCTTCGATGACTTCACTGATTGCTGCCAAATCAACACCCGCACGCACGACTTCAATTGCTCGCTCGAGGGCACTGTTCGAGGCGTCGACTAGCTCCTTATTGTTGCCGAGGTCGATGGTGACCGCTGTATCGGCAATATAGCCATTTATATGCACGCCAATATCCAGCTTGACGAGATCAGTCCCAAACGTTGACGCATCTGCCTTGGAAGGAGTGGCGTGCGCCGCCTCCTCGTTCACGGATATGTTCGTCGGGAAAGCGACAGCACCGCCTTTTTGCTGAATTGAGTTTTCAATGCTTTCCGCTGCGTCGAGCAATTTTTTTCCGACTTTTATCTTCTTAACGGCATCTGCGCGAACCTCTGCTAATATACGCCCGGCTTCGCGATATTTCTCTAAGACCTCGGCTTCCGTCACTTAAATCACAAGCTCCTTTTTGGACTGCGTGATACTTCTATTCCCGTTATGAGTAATAACTACTGCGTCTTCGATGCGCACCCCCCCGACGTTCGCATAGTAAAGGCCGGGTTCGACGGTGACTACATTGCCTTTTGCCAGGATCCCCCCTCGTTTGCTGAGAAACGGAAGTTCGTGAACCTCCAACCCCAGTCCGTGTCCTGTCGAGTGAATGAACCCAATGCCTTTTTCGAGGTCAGTGTGAAATCCGCGCTCTTCGAAGTGGTCTGCGACCGCCAAGTGGACTTCTGCTCCGCTGATGCCCGGTCGGATCCTCTGAACAGCGAGTTCTTGCGCTTCCTGAACTGCGGTGAACATCTCAGCGAGTTCACGAGGAGCTTCACCTCGTAACACTGTCCGCGACATATCGGCGTGGTATTGCGATTCTATCGATTGAGGAAAAATATCGAGGACTATCGCAGAATGGGCTTTGATGGGCCCTGAACCGGCGAGATGAGGTAACGCAGAGTCATAGCCGCTTGAAGCGATCACGTCAGTCGAGGTACAAGCGTCATTGATGAGTGAACAGCCGATTGTGGCCTTTAGCCGCTCCGACGTAAGCACCTGCCCGTCATAACGCAGCGTATCACCGATGATTTCGCTGCGTCGCAAGATGGCCAGGGCGGAATCGAACGCTTTTTCGCAAGCACGTTGTACGGCCATCATAAGTCTCAGCTCGCGCGCTGTTTTAATGGAGCGCAAGCGTTCGATCAAACCAGATATGGGGTGTAACTCGTAACCGTCGTTCCGAAGCGCGTCAGCTAAAATGATCGGAAAAGCTGCGTCAACGCCTAAGCGCTTAATGTTGTATTCTTTTAGCACTGAGACAAGTAGATCAATTGTCGCTCGGTCGCCTTCCATTACGTGCGAATCTCTTCGGAATTCTTCTTGCGAGCGCACCCGATCAGCTGTCGAGGATAGAATCGCCCTTGCACTCTCCATACTCGATACGACGAGCAGCGACTGCCCGCCGGCGCGCAAGAACAAGAATGGATCGTCTGCCAGGAAATCAGTCAAATAGTAGAGGTTCGCGTCTTGGGACGAGGCCGCATATAGTATATAGCCGTCGAGTTGCAGCTCGGTTATTTTTCGATCGAGCGTTCTGATATTCATCTGGTTCAGTTTTGTTTTATTTGGAAAAAAGTGTTTGCCACTTCGCGTCAGGTTTTTCCGCTGGGGATGCGCAACCATTTTTGCTGGAAGTGTAAATCCAGAGCAGCGAATCGATAATCTCGAGAGATATGTGAAGCTATGGATCTTGACAGGCTAAAGACTGCGTCAGTAAGGCCGAGCTAAAAAGGCCTTTACGGTCGTTGGCGTTTTGCATATGGCGCACCGTCCCTCCATTGGCTCGGCCTCTCCCAATACATCAGCGTCACTCAGCTCTTGCAGCCGGTGGCCACAGGACTCGGATCCGCACCACGAAATCTGAAAAAAGCCCTTCTTGTCTTTTGCTTGCTCAGGAGTTTCTATCGCGACAGTGTGCGTGCGCAGGACCGCTTGTGCCCTTTTAGCCATAGTACTGAGCACCTCAGTCATCACTTCACCAACTCGCGCTTGCAGTTTAGAACGCGCCACAACCTCTTTATTTCCAGTATCCCGCCGCACGAGCGTTACGGCGCTTTTTGAAATGTCTCTGGGGCCGACCTCTATGCGCACGGGAACCCCCTGTTTTTCCCACTTATAGAACTTGGCGCCCGGCCGGGCATCAGCCGTGTCAAGAACGATGCGATAGCGCGACAACTCGTGTTTGAGTTCGGTACACGCTTTCAACACTGCTTCGGAATCAGCTTCAGCAGTGAAAATGGGGATAATAACAATTTGAGTAGGGGCTATCTCGGGCGGTAGCACCAGACCTTTGTCGTCGCCGTGAACTGAAATGACAGCAGCAATGCAGCGCTCCGAAATTCCGTAGCACGTCTGATTTACAAACTGCTGGTTTCCGGAGCGATCTTCGTACGTGATATCGAACGTCTTTGCGAAGTTTGTGCTTAGATGATGAATCGTTCCGATTTGTAAGCTCTTCCCATCGGGCATTAGCGTATCGAACGCGATGGTGTAATCGGCTCCGGGAAATCTGTCCCACTGCGGTCGACGCAAGACGACATAGGGGATACCTAACCTGTCGTAGAACTCCTTGTACAGCGCCACGGCAGCTTCGGTTTGTTTCTTAGCGTCCTCCCAAGAGGCGTGAGCGGTGTGCGCCTCTTGGAAGCTGGTTATCTCTCGTAGCCGTATCAGCGGTCGGGTATGTTTCGTCTCGTACCTGAAAGTGTTGACGATCTGGTAGATCTTGAGCGGAAGATCTGCGTGCGAGCGTATCCAAATGCTAAACATCGGATAAATTGCGGTCTCTGAAGTCGGCCGCAGAGCAAGCGGCACATCGAGTTCTGTGAAACCGCCTCTGGTCACCCAGAAGACCTCTTCCTCAAATCCTTTGATGTGTTCCGATTCTTTAAGGAGCTCATTTTCAGGTATGAGGAGAGGGAAATAGGTTTCTTCGTGCTCTCGATCCAGAAGCGACCGGAGTATGTCGTACGTCAGTTTTCGCAAGGTGAAGCCGAAGGGAAACCATACATACAACCCTTTGATCGGGTATCGCACGTCCATGATTTCCGCATCGACCAGCAACTCATTGAACCACTCGCTGAAATTATCGCTCTTCACTCTACCACTCCGATGCGGTTACGTGCGAATGTGAACGTGGCCTCATCCCGAAAGATGTCATACTCCGAGGGTCATCCGTAACGTGTCCCTGATAGCAGGCGCTAGGCCAACCGTGAGAATAGCAAGCTTCACCAAGCCAGTTAGATTTCTTGATTCGCCCTTCAAATATTCATCTATTATGAACAGCACCGGAATCGTTACGATGACCTTGAGCGGGTACATAATGAATGCCGTGCCGGTGGCTTCAATAAGGAAGTTCGGAAGCACGTGTTTCTCTGCATACGGGAGGAGCGTGAGGCCGAACGACGTGGCTGTGGCGTCGAGCAGCTGTCCGTCGAGCACGTACGCGTTGACGCGATCCTTTAGAAGCGCGATGTTAAAAAGGCGCCCAATCACGAAGACCAATAAACACAGGGCCGCGCCAACTGACAATATGATCGCCAATATGGTCCCGTTGAACGACTTTGCCGTCGTGTAAAGGAGCCAGACGTTCAGAATGCTCCATGCCACGCCGCCGAGCGCGAAGGGCCAGTAGTACTTGATGCGCGAAACGCGCGCTAATCCTACGGATAATATCAGGATCGCGATGCACACAAAAAAGATGAAGAAATAGATTAGGGGGGTGATCAAGAGATACTTCAGTGGTGCGGCAACGAGACCGGCATCTTCAACCACGCGCAGAGAACCCCCCACAAAGATATAAGGGGAAACCGCGAATATGAAAACCTCATCAACGGTTAGATCCAGCTTGTCGAGAAGCTTAACGACTCCAAACAGGCTTAGGCCGAGAATGATAGCCCACGTTATCGTGTTGACCGGGTTATATCCAGTGTCGTATATGATGGGGTGTATATAGTACTGGTTGACAAAATTGCCTAACTGGTTGATAAAAGTGCCTAGATCGAACAAGTGATCACCGATGCAACGATGGATGCTGCTCCCTAGAATTGTAGTGATGGAACAAGATGCTATACGCGATATTGCCGATGTCCTTAGAGAACTTAAACTTGACGGGAGCGGGTTAATAGTCTGCGGACAGCATACGTGTTCATTCGGGCAGCAAATAGCGGGCATCCTAGGGAACGAATATCCCGCTGAGGTGCTCATCGTCGGTTCGGCCTCGATGGACGAAGTCGAGCGAGTCGCAAGTCGCGCTTCGGACAAGAACTTCGTAGTCGCAGTCGGCGGCGGCAGGACCATTGACATCGCCAAGATTGCGTCGGTCAGCGCGAATTTGCCGTTCATCAGCGTGCCCACAGCAGCAAGTCATGACGGAATCGCATCGATGCGCGCTTCTATACGTTTTAAGGAGGGAACCCAATCGATCGAAGCTCAAACCCCTCTTGCAATTATCGCAGACACGAGAATCATAGCGCAGGCGCCACATAGGCTGCTCGCCGCCGGTTGCGGCGACATAATATCCAATTATACGGCGGTGAAGGACTGGGAACTCGCGAGGAAACTGCGAGGTGAAGAGTTTAGTGAGTATGCTGCGGCGCTGTCGCTCATGTCGACTGAGATCATACTCAACGCGGCTACGCAAATTAAGCCGAATTTGGAGGACTCTGTCCGGCTCGTAGTGAAAGCATTGGTTTCGAGCAGCGTGGCTATGAGTATTGCAGGGTCGTCCCGGCCGGCTTCAGGCAGCGAGCATAAGTTCAGTCACGCACTTGACGTTAAAGCCCCCAAACCGGCTTTGCACGGCGAGCAGTGCGGTGTTGGAACCATTATGATGGCCTATCTGCACGGTGGTGACTGGCAACGAATTCGACAATCGCTCCAGAGTATTGGCGCGCCGGTCGATGCTCAAGGTTTGGGCATCAAGGATCAGTACATCGTTGAAGCGTTGCTTCACGCAAAGAACGTGCGACCTGAGCGTTACACAATCCTTGGAGAGGGGCTCACGAGAAAAGCGGCTGAAGAGTTGGCGAAGATCACCCGGGTAATTGAGTAGGCCGCATTCATATGTTTATAATAAGACAACGTAACCTACTGGTAGCGGAGTGCAGCATCAGTAGATTACAGGTACAGGATTGATAGGATGCCAAAAGGAAACGCTAGCATAACGCTAATCGGCGTGGGCTTGGCCAAGGTCGGCGTAGAGTTCGTATTCAATGGACCGACGAATGAATGCGAGACGTGCAAATTTAAGAACACGTGCCTGAATCTAGACGTTGCGCGTCGTTATAGAATAGTCGGCGTGCGCGGCAATATGAAGCACAACTGCGCACTGCACGATATTGGGGTCAAAGCGGTCGAAGTGGTCGAAAGTCCAAGCATAGCAGCAATCGACTCTAAAAGCGCGTTTGTTGGCTCGAGAATCTTGTACAAGCAGAACGACTGCGAGGTCCGTGACTGCAAGATCTACGAACTATGCCATCCGAGTGGACTCACGCGGGATGACAAGTACGTGATTTCTTCAGTGCTGGGTGACACACCAGATGCGTGCCCTGAAGGAAAATCATTGAAACTGGTTGAGCTTAAGCGCTGAGCGAACAGCTTTTTGAAGTGACATAATCCTGCTCAGACTCGGAGTGAGCCTCTTGACTCACTCACACGTATCCAACAGGCAGGATTTGGATTAGTCTATTCGAGACTGATAAGAGCCGCAGGTTCTTGTTGTGAAGCTCTGCTATGGGGCCGCCTCACCCGCTTTAGTCCGGCGTGTGCGCTTCCTTGGTTCCTTTGCTTCAGGCTCCTTTTCGGCACCTGTAGCGGCTTCTTCACTCGCCGGGGCCGCCTCACCCGCTTTAGTCCGGCGTGTGCGCTTCCTTGGTTCCTTTGCTTCAGGCTCCTTTTCGGCACCTGTAGCGGCTTCTTCACTCGCCGGGGCCGCCTCACCCGCTTTAGTCCGGCGTGTGCGCTTCCTTGGTTCCTTTGCTTCAGGCTCCTTTTCGGCACCTGTAGCGGCTTCTTCACTCGCCGGGGCCGCCTCACCCGCTTTAGTCCGGCGTGTGCGCTTCCTTGGTTCCTTTGCTTCAGGCTCCTTTTCGGGACCTGTAGCGGCTTCTTCACTGACCGGTTCGGGTCGCTTATGGACTTCCAAGTAATCGACTTCGTCCGCGCCAGCAAACTGAATGATTTTTTCGGCCAGAAGCTTCTTGTAGTACTGCACCTGTTGGTTGAATCCCAATTCGTAGGGCATTTCAACAATCACTCTGTGCTCAGCGATCGATACCTCAAAGTCCTTATTCAGGTAGTACTTGAACAATCCCTTGACTTTTTCGACAGTATCGACAATGATGGCCTCAATCTTATACGCATAGTTGACGGTCCTGCCTGCGTACGGCGAATTGAAATCCACGCGCACACGTCCCCCAATTACGCTCTCGACGGTTCCTGTCCTGTTATCGAGTGAAACGCGCATTCCAGGCGTCGGTCTCTTTTCGAATCTGCGCGTTGGGACGACTTCAATTAGTTCAGGAATTCGCTGTCCAAATGCATCTTGTGGTGCAATTTTGATCTGCCCTTTGTGGCCAGCCTTTTTTCCGATAAAATCTTCGTCAAGCCCCTTGACTACCATGTTTTCGCCGACCACGATGGTTATAGGTGCGTAGGCAACGCCCTCTGCGAATAGCCCATTTTCCTTGGCGACATCTTCGTCTGTGGTGTCAAAAACATCGCCGTTGTCTAATCGCCCGGTATAGGACAACCTGATGAAATCGCCCCGTTCAACGCTCATAAGGGATACTTGCGTCTCATATTTAAAACCCTTATCTCTAGCAGGACAGAATTCCGCGCTGAAGCTGCTCTCTTTGCCGAAGTCTTTAAGGCCATTTTCAAGCTGAATTGATCTGTGTCAGCGAGTTGATAGCGAGCTTGTCACGTCTGCCACCGGCTTCCGATCAGCTTTGTACGCTCGGCCGATTCGATGTTGCGGGAAGAATGCTCAAATTGGCACGGGGGCCGACACAACGTGAGAAGAAAAGGCCGTTGACAGCACGAGGTGGCAGTTTATAGTCCCACGGAACCACATCTGAGGTTAAGAAGTTGGTTATTCGCGGATTTGTGTGTGTCAAAGAAGGATGCAGCCATTTCGCGTAACTCCTTCAGCACCGTGGCCAGGCGCGAGGCGAGGGTTCTTCGTTGAGGTTGGCAAGTAGTAAGCAAAGGGGGCAATTCTGGCTGATTGCATTTTGCCCTTGCGGAAGTCTTAGCGTCAAATTGCAAATCGTCTTGGGCTGCTGTTTGAAGAGCGAAACAATCGCGTCCTTAAAGCAAACAGCTTACGCCTGAATCAGCGTGACTATTGCGCTCTCTCCCGGACGAATTTCGATAACGGCACCAAAGCCCCGTGCAGCCATTCCAGGATTCACGATCGTGGTTTTGCCCGAGACAAGAGCGCCTCGCTGCTCGTGTATGTGTCCGCAGGCCAGTACGTCGACAATCCCCACGGCGTGGAGAATTGCCTCACTTCCGACGTGCTTCGAGTCAACCGCGTCTAAGAATCCCTTGGGGGGGGTGTGTGAAAGCAAAACCGTGGTGTCTCCGACGTCGTTCAAGAGTCTAGCGGTGTACCTCTGTAATTCCGCCTCGCTGAATTCAAAGGGAGTGTTAAATGGCGTTGGATTTGATCCGCCGATGCCAAGGAATTTGATATCATCGTAGTCAAAACTCTTTAGATGTAGGTTGACCGCGGAAGATTCCTCAATCGTTTCAACGATCGTAGGGAGGTCACAGTTCCCCGGTACCACGAGTGTTGGCACGTCTTCCCCGATGAGCGAAAGCAGCTCTTGGACGAGGGTGTTGGGTCCGAAATCTGTAATATCTCCTATTACGCAAACGGCGTCGACGTCTCCCGCCTTAAATAACAATTGGGCGATATGAGAATAGACCCCATGTGCATCCGAAAGGGCTAAAAACTTCATAAGCTGTCACAGACCTTGCCAGTACGTATTACGGCCTCTGTTTTAAATTGTTTGCCTTTTTGTGTCGCGAACGCGGAGGCTCCCATCGTCCAGAAACCTTGCCGTCGCGCGCGAGCTTGCCAAGTCTTTTTCCTACCTTATTTGACACTGGTGAGGGTTCCGCATCTTCGTACGGCGTCCCTGGTAGAGGGGTGAAGTAGTGAGCACGTGCTCGTCCGTCCATCGCGACGATTGAGTCAACAAGCTCGAGGCTCTGCAGCTGATCTGCCGCGACCTCGGTCGGAAGTCCGAAGATAAAATCCACAACTGGAGTGACGCTGTGAGCGCGGCATGTTTCAAGCGCTACTTCAACGTCGTGACGGGAGTGTCCTCGGTGTACTTCTCTTGGTACAGCGTCGCTTCCCGACTGCGCTCCGATGTGGATTGAACTATTTGCGCAGTGCTCCTTGAGGATCTCAAGAAGCTCATCTGTAACAAATTCTGGCCGCACTTCGGAAGGGAAGGTGCCGAAATACACCCGACCACGCAGCGACGTGAGGAGCTCGGTGACGCGGCCGAGTGCGGCGTGACGCCCGTTTGATCCGTACGCAAACGCGTTAGGCGAGATAAATCTGACATCTGAAAGATAATTGCTGTAGAAATCGATAGTCGCCGCGCTGCGATGCCGCATTTTCGTGCCGAATAAGCGCGGTGTTTGACAGTACTTACAGTTGTGTGGACAGCCACGGCTGATCTCGATGGGGGCCCGCAAGTTCTCGATGAAGGGCGGATAAGCGTCGAGATCTACGTGAGGCCTTGGGTCGGTTTTGCGGATTCCATCGGGGCTTCTGAACGCAATGCCTCGCACCTCGTCCACATCGCCATCGCCTCTAAGCGCAAGGATTAGCTCAGGGAGCGTTTCTTCGCCCTCACCGATCACGACGAAGTCAAAGTGCTCCAGTGCTTCGGTCGCTCTTGCTGAAGGATGAGGGCCGCCGGCGATGAATATCGACCGAGTGCGTGAGTTTGCTACCTCTCGATAGGCGTCGGTCGCCTGCGGCGTTGCTAGGCTGTAAATCATTATGCCATCGACCGGTCTTAATGAAAACTTGACCTCAATGCCCCGCGAGAGGAGTATTGCTTGGATGGCTGCCAAGCTAAACATATTCTTCTTGTCAAAGCGTATAGTCACGCTTGAAACGGGATTGGGGTGAAACAAGCTATGCATAGGCCGAAAGCTATGATTCCTAAGACCACGCGCTTAGTATCGAGCTTCTTCATATCGTTGATCGGCTGCGGATGCCCCCCGGCTGCGAACAACAACGTGAAGAGCCCCCAAAATAGGAGCATTTCTCCGTTCAAACCGTTCAAAGAGTAGTAAATGCCACCGGTCATGAGCATGAGCGGAACCGCCGCCGAGATGTACGTCGTCTTCTCTCCGGACAGGGCCCTGGCGATGTGCCCGCCGTCGAGCTGTCCTACTGGGAGGAGGTTTAAACTGGTTATTAGCATGCCCACCCATCCCGCAAACGCGATTGGATGCAAGCTTGTTGATGCGACTGGAACAACTTTTTCGATCAACGCAAAGAGAATCGGGACGCCCAGCGCCACTGTAGGCATTAGCGCGGTACCGGGGGTGATGGGGGGGAGCAGCAATCCGACTATTGTGACGACGACAGCTGCTGTAAGGCCTACGAGTGGACCGGCTACTCCCACGTCAAAAAGTGACTTTCGATCCGGAATAGCCCCCTTGAGCTGTATGAGTGCGCCGAGAGTTCCGACCGGCGAAATAAACGGTAGCGGTATGAAGAATGGCAAGCTTGCCCTCATTCCACGCCGCTTTGCGACCAAATAGTGAGCCAGCTCGTGCGAGCCTAGCACAAACATGACCGCAGCCGCGAAGGGCAAGCCCTTGTAGATGAGCAAGGGCTGCGTAAAAGGGTTGACGCCGTAAAACAGGACAGCGCCGGTGAGCATTGTGGCAAAAACGGTGGCGATTGCAAGAATGACGTTGACGTGCTTTTTTTCGTCGGCGTTGCTCACAGGCATAGCCAGGAGCACATACTCGCCGTGTTCGCGCCGCAGTTCGATATTGTAACCTCTCTGGGCGAAGTCGCTCCAAAGATGCGTGAAAAGCGTTTTGCTGTCAACCTTAGGTTCGCCGTAATACTTGATGATAGACCCACTGGTTCGTACCTGGTACACTTGGAACACAGCGTTGATTCGGTCTAAATCGCCTTGTTCGGTCACTTTTCCACCTCAACAAAACCTTCGACGCAGTTTACGAGAACGTGTGATCCGGGCTTGATTGCGACGATCGGGTCTACCTCAAGCTTGTCGATGAGCGGGATGTTTGATATGATCGCCCCGACAGCAACAATAGTTTCGCTCAAGGCGTTAATAATTGCGGCCGGAGCCTTGTCGTTTCTTTTGAGCTGGTAAAGTACATAAGATCCGACGGTCGATCCCTTGCCCTGCGGAAAAGCGAGAACCGTTCCTGCAATTGACGTGCCGCGCAGCTCGTGATGTGGATCCGTTATAACTCCCTCTTTGGGGTCTACGCCTCCTAAGAACGAGAGCGGTTGACTCGTAACCACGGCAGGCCCTTCACCAATTCCTTTCGCTATTATTCGTCCTTTTATGCGCTTGAGCATGGGTAACCCCGTCGCGATGCAGGTTCACGCGGTACACGCGGCCGTGATGCAGTTCGCCGTCGTTCCCATGAATGTATGCGAATTGCACAAGCTTGGCCCGTATTCAAGAGCTTTTCCGGAATTAACCATCATTCTTTGTTTTTCAAACGCCGGCGAGACGATCATGCAAGTGTCACAGATCACTCGAGCCCCGCTCGCTTCAATACTAGATATCACTGAGCTGCAACGATCCGCCACGAACCGCGAAGTGCAGATCCAGAGAGGCCGCGCGACCATGCGTCCTTCTAAAAGGTGCGCGATATCTGCGAGTTCTGAGCGAGAGCAGTGTGGGCACCCCAGCACGACGACGTCGGGTTCGCTCGATGAATAGATGTCAATGTCTGAACGGTCTAGTTCGAGCATTTCACGTGGCATCGCTCGTTTCTTGGGAAAGAAAAGCGCCACAGAGCCTGAGGCGGCCATTGCGGCGCCCAGAGCTTTCAGCTCATCAGCGTTAGGTGGGGCAACAAAGGAAAACTGTGGCACCCGTGATTTGACCATCTTGCCAACTACGTATCCAAGTGCGCCAAAATCACTTCCGGCCAAGGGAAAATCTATTCTCACTGAGATATCTGGAACTCTGTTCTCGTCGCGGTGGTAGCCGTAGTTAGGGGTCTTCCCGACGAGGGCAGCAGCAAGTGCGCTAGGCCCTCCTTCTCGATTGGTGCGCGCCTCAAGAACGGAGTTTGCATACGATACCGCAGAGGACTCAGCCCAGCTCAAATGGGCACCAGCTCGTGGAGCATTAACATAGTAAGGTGTGCAAGTGCACTGGGCATCGATTCCGAGTAGTTCGTATCGTCTGATTATGGCCAGTTGCCTTTCTACGAAGGCTTCGTCGATTCCCATCTGTCTCCATTTATATCGGTCCATGCCCATGGGATTGAGCATTGTCGGAACGACGACTTTTCCGCTAAGGTCTGTAAGGTACTCTAGCCCAGCTTCGCCAATTGTTTTGTAGGACACACCGGCGATTTGCGCACTCTCGATTGGGATAAGTCTTTCAGCGTTGTAGATATCGCCGAGTGCGACTAAGATTTCCATCGCTTTTTGTTTGACGGCGCCCGATTCGCCCGCGAGGATATCCTCCTCATCTCGAGTAAGGTGCATTGTGGGTATATATCTTCACATTACTATAAAAACTAGCTGCAAGTATTTAGAGCCCGAATATGAGGCATATACGGAAAATCCGATCGACTGCGTGCTGCGACGCCGGCCAGCCAGCCCGGGCATGACGCAAGAATTTTTTTTAAAGTCTGGCGTCAAGTGCTTACCGTTTACTCTCGCTGACGCAACAGAGTTAGCACGAGCCGGCTCCAAGAAGGCTCCACGATTTCCCATAACCGTTATCTTGCAAAAGCTACCATCTACACGTGGAGATTGCGAAAGAACGCCCCGCCCGCAGTTGCACGTTGAAGACTCTAGTGACGCGTTGTCACCCAGCACTGCGTGGTGATTCAATAACGCCTTTTCGTATGACGAAACTTATTGACGATCCGCGGGCTCTTCCAAAATGGAGGTTTGTATTCGTCTGCAAATCAGAGCGGTGCTTGGACCAACGACTCACCGAGCTGAAGGAACTCGAAAACAGGTTCCCTCAGTACAAATACAATTACAAATGGGAGCACATTGGCAACAATTACATCGTTCGCTTGGTTAACATAATGCAACGCTGACCCCGACGAGGCGCTTAGATTGGAAGTGAGCAGCGTTTCTGCGTGAGCGCAGAACATGTTTTTCAGCATTTTGCGAGTGTTTTTGTTGCCTTGCAGGAACCTTGCCAAAGTATCACTACTTCTTTTTTTGTACGTTTGCGGAAAATGAGGACAAGCCAATTGCATTCTCTGCAGTCCGTGCGGCAAGCGAACCTTTTGCGCTTTGTGAACTATATACCTCCGACAAAACCATCGAAAGCGAGAGAGGAATTTCGTCTAGCGAACCGGCCACTCGTCGGAAATCTAGCCCATCAACGATTTTACACTGCGCCGGGCCCGCTTTTGACAGTGGCCACACTTGAATTTGATACCTCTAAGCGTGTGCTCGCGCGATGGCCCCGTGAAAAACAAGACAGACGCGCCTACAGCGTGCCAAGATCAGACGTTTTATCTTCTCTAGAAACTTCTTTTAGCCTATTCACGCCGTCTATCTGTTCAATGACTTCTACGGCAGCTTGCGGGACGAGATGTTGCCAGGGTTCGTTACGCAGCATCCTTTTTCGAATCTCTGAGCCCGAGTAGACTTCACGTTGATAGAGCGGAGACGACTTGACCTCAAATCGCGCCTCATTGAAAAGCCGGATAACGTACGGATTGTTGGTGTAAACGACGTCAAAGAGAGGCGTCATAGTCATCACGTGAGATACCCATACCGCATTTCTGCGGATATCTTCGATTGGTATCACGTACAGTAAGGCATCAAGATCTCTGAGCGAGCGCGTGATCATTAGTATTCGTTCGCCGGCCGTAAACGGATCCGAAAACGTATGACTCAGCTGAGCACTACCGACACCGATGATGATCTCCTCGCATTGGTGGGCTATTTCTTCGAGGACTTCTTGATGTCCGAAGTGATACGGCTGAAAGCGGCCGATGTAAAACGCGCGCATAACGTTGGGACTCTCTCTTAGGACTAGCTCCCGTAGCTTTATAACGCTTTTGTTCGCCCCTATTCGATATCCGAGCTCGCAATATGTAACCCAGACGTGTTTAAGCGCAGTTTCACAGTTTTCGAGAGGATCGATTTGAACGGCTGAGACGTGCAATCGAAACTTAGTGGGCAACTGATTGAAATAAGTTTAGTATAGGTAATGCAATGCTATCATGATGACAGACGATCGCGGGGGCTTGACTGAGGCGCTGGGGGATGCGATTGGTGCCGGCACAGAGATCGCCAGCGTGAGACGCTTGTTGCACCAGAGTAATGAACTCATCAATAATATTGCCGCGCTAACCGACAAGCGCGCTGTGCTGAATCCGCTTCCAGGCTCACTCCGAAAGCGGCACCTGCGATGCGGCAAGCGGAGCTGTCGTTGTAGGTCTGGCGCGTTGCACGGCCCGTACTACTATTTTGAACCCTCACGGCAGCACGGGAAGTGGCGCTACGTACCCAAGGAACGGCTCAGCGAAGTGCGGCAGGGCATCGCAGACTGGAAAAAGCAACGGGAAATCGATGAAATGCTCCAAGCGCATGCGGCAAAGCTTGACGCTGCTCTTAAAGCGCTACGGCAGGAAGTCGAATTGCTGGTACAACCTCCTGAGTGAGTTCCTCGCGAATACAGGGCTATGGTATTGCGGAGTCTTACTCTAATAAAAAGGGCATGTTTATATGTATAGAGTAGGATAAGACATTCACGTGTCAGGTGGCGCACTATGTGGCGCCGCACCGCGCGGGAGTTGTCAATGGCGCATATTCATTTGCCGGACGGGGCCTTTTCGATCCTGTTTCTAATCTTTTGTTGGATCCTTGTGGCCGTGCTCGTTACGACAGCCCTCCTCCTCGCACGCCGGCAGATCGTCAACGCAGAGCGGCTCAGTATCACGGCGATGGTGGCAGCAGCATCATTTGCGATCTTTCAGGTAAACGTGCCGTTCGTGAGCGGAGTCTTGGCTAACTACAATGCATATGCAGAGAGGGTCAGACAATGAGGAAAACTAGTTATGTAATTATTGCAACAGTTTTGGTTGCGCTAATTGTCTCGGGAGCCTTCGCAGGCATTTATCTCTTAAACTATGCAACTTCCAGCACTGCAAGTTCTAATGGAGTGATACGCGTAGTTGCCGCCGAAAATTTCTGGGGCAGTCTGATAACTCAGCTTGGCGGAACACGGGTTAGTGTGACGAGCATCGTTTCAGACCCCAATGCTGACCCTCATGAATACGAAAGCAATGCCGCTAACGCCATTGCAATAGCAAATGCCCAGCTCGTAATTATTAACGGAGCTGGATATGACACTTGGGCTCAGCAGCTTATAGCATCAAGCAATACTCCACATCAAGTGGTCTTAAACGTGCAGGAACTCATTAACCAGACGGTTGGTGCCAATCCTCACTTCTGGTACAGTCCTACTTATGTGAATGAAACAGTGAAGGCTATGTATCAGGATCTTGTTTCTATAGATCCCTCTCATGCTTTGTACTATACACAACAGTTTGATGCATTGAAAGCATCGCTTGCGGCATACAATGGGCGTATCGCTGAGATAAAGCAACAGTTTGGAGGCGTGAAAGTAGCATCAACAGAGAGCATCTTCGCGTATCTGGCGAACGCCACTGGTCTTGACCTTGTGTCTCCTCCCGCATTTATGGAAGCTGTCGGCGAAGGAAACGATCCCCCAGCGCAGAGCATCGTGCAGTTCGATCAGCTCATCACGAATGGAACCGTTAAAGTGCTGGTCTACAATGAGCAAACGGTGACGCCGCTTACTCAGAGCACCAAAGCATTGGCCTCTCAACATAACATTCCGATCGTTCCAGTGACTGAGACCATCCAACCGCCGGATGTCTCGTTCCAAGTCTGGATGAATGCGCAGTTAATCATTCTTCAGAACGCGCTTAACCAACAAACCCTTGGGAAATAACGAATGAGTGCACAGTACGAGATCATCACGTCCAAGAACCTAGTAGCGGGCTACCCAGACAACATAGTTTGGCGAGACGCAAGTCTCTCAATCAATCGAGGCGAGTTTGTAGCGGTTATCGGCCCTAACGGAGCGGGCAAGACAACTCTGTTTCGTTTGCTCCTTGGTTTGCAGCAACCCGTCAGCGGCACGATCAAGATATTCGATGCAGCGCCCAAACGTGGTAATCCACAGATTAGTTACGTGCCTCAGCGTCACACATTCGACGATCACACAAATGTTGAATCCCTTGAACTTGTGAGACTAGGATTCTCCGGCAAAAAATGGGGTCTGGGCCTGTTTTCCCACGAAGACCGCAAAGCAGCTCTTGACGTGCTGAAAGACGTTGGAGCTACGGACTTGGCCCATCGGTCTCTCGGCGTATTGTCGGGCGGAGAACTGCAGAGGATATTTCTGGCCGGGGCGCTGGTAAGCGAACCCACTCTCCTTTTGCTCGATGAACCCTTGTCGAATCTTGACATGAGGCGCGAAAGAGAATTGCTTCAGCTTATAAATGGTGTAGTTCGATCGCGCAACGTGACTGCACTTTTGATCGCTCACAACATCAACCCTCTTTTGCCGTATCTCGATAAAGTGGTTTACATCGCTAACGGCAAGGTGGCGACCGGGACGCCGAAAGAGGTTCTGACGTCAGCAAGTCTCTCGGCTTTGTTCGGGGTTCAAGTTGAGGTTCTTCGGGACTCTAGGGGCAACATTGCAGTTGCAGGTATTGAAGATTACCACGGGTGTCAACCAGAATGACCTTCAGCATTAATCCATGGATCGACCTGCAACAGATGCTTCAGTACCAGTTCATGCAGCACGCCTTCGAGGCAGGAACAGTAGTCGCAATCCTCGCAGGCATTGTTGGCTACTTCGTTGTGTTGCGCCGTTCTTCATTTGCGGCACACGCGCTCTCCCACATCGGTTTCTCTGGGGCAGCGGCGGCCGTATTGATCGGGGTCAACCCAATTTACGGTCTTCTCCTTTTCACAAGCGTAGGCGGACTTGGGATAGCCGCGCTAGGCCGACGCGCCGCCAATCGCGACGCCGAAATCGGAATAGTTCTCGCTTTCATGCTTGGCCTAGGCGTGTTGTTCCTCAGCCTCTACACCGGCTATGCAACTGAAGCGTACTCCATCTTGTTTGGAGAAATACTGGGCGTCAGTTTCAGCAATGTCCTCTTAACCCTCGTTGCCGGCGTGGTAATTCTGGTTGTCATCTCGCTTGTATATAGACCTCTCTTGTTTGCATCGCTCGATGAAGATGTGGCGGAAGCAAAGGGAATGCCCGTAGTTTTGCTCGGCATAATTTTCATGCTCCTAGTCGCGGTCGCAACGTCGTTTGCGGTTCAAGTAGTTGGTGTCCTCCTCATTTTCTCATTGATGGTCACGCCAGCTGCGACGGCTCAGCTATTGGCAAAACGACCGGGGCGAGTCATAATTATTTCGGTAGTCATTGCTGTGATAGCAACGTGGTTGGGGCTCTTTATTGCTTTTTTTGAGCCGTACCCAGTGAGCTTCTTTATAACAACCGTCGTCTTCGTCTTTTACTTGTTTGTTCGGTTCATCACTCCAAGAATCAGAAACTTCCGTCTGGTTTTCGGGGAAAGCACGATTAGTTAACGTGGTTGGGATTCAACACTTTGACATTCGACTGATCTCTTCTTCAGACGCGCCTGTGCCCTCGAAGATGGCGCGTAATGTGTCGAGTGCATCGCTCTGTATCACGAAGTTGTCTACAGTTCTGTATCGCGTCGTCATAAGCGTCGTTCGTATGCCCTCGAATGCTCGGGTTATGTAGTTCTCCCGAAAGAAGGCAATATCGAGATCGCGTGTCCCACTGCCGGTGATTACAAGCATCGTTTTATCACCGTAACAGTGACTTATGTCCCTAAGCAGTACGTATCCTGAAGAGGTTGGTAGTAAAAGCACGTTGCCAAAGTGCTTTTGGTAATAGTCCTGAAGAAGGATGAGGTACCGTTCCAACGCAAGCAGCGCCGCTTTTTCATCCGATTCAGCAAGAATGACAAAATCTGCGGGAAAACCGATTTTCTGCCAATCGATTTGAATCGTATATCGCGCGAGAACTGCCCGCGTCCTAAGACGTTTGATATGGTAGGCAGCGGCGTTGCCATCGCTGAGGCCGAGACGTTCGGCCGGCTTGTATTTAGAGCAGCTTTTGCCATCTCTGCTCTGGTCGTTGGCTCAAAAAAAGCTTACGCCGAGATCGACGATCGCGCATCAGAGTTTTTCGTGTTGCCCCAAGACCACGGATGCAACGTGCTTTAAATAAGTGCAGCACTACTCACACTGATGCTCACAAAGCGGATTCCTCCGTGTCTTGATGTCAAATACGGAGACGCCAACAGGTACTCGTCGTGATAGGCATTGAATTCATTTCGCTGAGACAGCTGCTGATCCGCTAGAACTCGCAAAGCGTCACGATCAAGAGGCGCATAATTGTGAGAATAGAACGTAATGGTCATAACGGCAAACGGAGGGTCATGTGGAGTGGAAAGAACTGTGGGGCGTTGAGATTGAGACTTCAAAAAGCGTCGCCCTAAGGATCAGCGTCTCAGAGAGGGAAGACACCGGGACCAAGATACTCAGCATTCGCAAGTGGATCCGGCGCGGCACTGAGAGTTATCCGACGAAAGACGGTTTCGCGATACAGGTTACGCCCGCGACACTCGATCAGCTTACAAGAGCCTTAGAAGCCGCCAGAGAGTACGTCAGCGAAAGCGAGTGACTGCCGTCTAATATCAACGTTCTGCTGACACGCGCAGTTCAAAGCGCTGGCCGTCGCTTAGGATGGTTTTTAACACCGTAACGCTTCTATACTCATAGGGCATATTAACTGTGAATGTCGGACGCTGAGCTCGAAAACTTTATCCGAGAGAAAATTCGGCAGCTGGGGGTGGACGGATTATATGACAATCCGAAATTGACGCTCGTAGCTGAACTCATTTATGGGACCCTTGAAAGAGCTCTCGACGCAGCCCTGAACTACGACGTGGTTGACGACATTATTGCGCTGTACCGAAATCGGTCTGATATGACGGCAATCAGCGCCGAAGCAGAACATCCGGACGTGTACAACAAAGCGGTCAAAGACTATAGCTCGTGGCGCGGCGCTTTAAAGGCTGCAAAAGCAAAGTGCGAACAAATGCGCGCAATCGAAAAGGATGAATGGACGTTTCCCAACTATAAAACGCCAGAGTCGTCTGAAGGACTGACCGCGAATGCTGACGTAGACAATCCAACCAATTCGAGCCAAGACTCACTGTAGGTGCTTTTTTTGCTTGAAATGTGCGACAATACGACTGCGTTGGCGGCGACGATTTTCAATATCGCGTCCTAGGCTGTTAGGAAGGCCTGTGAGCGTGTCCCGCTCATAGTTTAGGTAGATATTTATATTTTGCTCCCGTACATATTAAGATAAGAGACGAATCGCTGGTGACAGAAATGGGTGAATATGACTTCGACCGGCTGACCCGTTACAAGAGAGTGGACGTGCTTTCAAAGGCACTCGATGATGAAAATGAGCACCAGCGATTTAAAGCCGTCGATGCGCTCGAAGCGGTTGCGCTCGCCTCTGGCAACGCGGATTCGGCGGCGCGCGACATCTTGGCTCACGCGGCAATGCAGAGCGCGCACGAAGACGTCAGGCTGCACGCGAGGATCGCCCTAAAAACTCTTGACACCTCTCAAGAAGATCAAATCCAGAAGATTGACCGAAACAACGGCTCGCAGCATCAGGATGCAAAAAGAAACTCGATGCAGAAGCCGCTGCGAGAACACCACGTAGAGGGTAGACTTCTGTGCGAACTGGATGAAGACTGCACCACGTTGATTGTGCGCGGAAGCACTCTAAGCGCACGTAATAGGCCAAGCGCTGCAGAAGGCGGGTTCTGGGACAAAGAAGAAAGGGTATGGCGATTTCCGATCAATCGAGCATCGATTGAGAGCCTGAAGAACGGAGGCGTCGTATTGCACCCGACCGTGCACTGTTTGTGCACGTCTTCGCAAAATACGTGGGCCGTGGGAACGCGCAATAAGAAGTGGGTCAAGGTATTCGGGGATACGCACGAGATCGAGGACAAGCTAAAGCAAGTGCCCGGGTCTCACTGGGACAGCGCGGAACACGCCTGGATAATCCCGTTTAAAGCTGATTCTTTAAAACGTCTGATACGGATCGACGGACTCTACGTGAGCCCGTTCATACTCGACTAGCGCGCTATCTAGCAACGCTTCCGATCAAAACTAGATCGCCAAAAAAGCGAAGATAGCCTCTCCGGCGCGGTCAAAAAAGAAAAAAGTGAGTAATAGAAAAGGCTATTACTCAGGCTTTGATATCAGCTTGGTCTTGCTAAGAATAGCACCGTCTTTCGAGTGAGGTGCTCTCTTTACGGTGTCGTCAGCCTTTTCCATTTCACGAGCTTCGTCGACGAGCTTAGCGGCAGTGCGCATCATGTCGTGAGATGCAGCCGTAAGCGGGACGTACTTTTCCCACTCTTTCGTCATGAAGCAGGCTTTAACGTTGACATCGGCAACTTTAGCGGCCATTTCGTACGCCGCTATCGCCTTCGCGCGGGCGTACGGGTTACTGAACTCATTGATCGTCGCTTTTTCCGCCGTCATCACAATCTTGGGTAGCTCGCATTCTTTGCCTTCTTTGATAGCTGTAAGGCACGTGTCGAGCGCAGTTTGGAGCACCCTAAAAGTACCGGTCGCGGCCAGAACCTTCATCAGGTCGGCATTGTAAATGGCCATCTCTATGGGGTCAAGCCATTCTCTCCGAGCACCAATCATCGCGTCGGCGTTTATAAGAATGTATCCGAACCCCCCCTCTTCTTCAAGCTTGTCTTTAAGCTTGCCTGAGTCTGTGATGACAACAACTTTCTTCCCGGCATTTTTCAGCAATGTTCGTGCCTTTGTCGGGCCTGGCTGAGCCGCATTAGGAGACACCACGACGCACAAGTCTGGCTCAAATTTCAGCAGCGCTTCGACGACCTTCTCTGCATCTTCCTCTTTCATCTTCGTGCCGCTCGTTACGGTCACTGCTTCGAAGTCCTCGCGGTCTGCGCGCTCGTCGAGCAGCAAATCAGTCATCAAACCGCTAACGATATTACCTATTTTCGCGATTCCTAATTTCACCATTTTCCTTCACCTGTCACCTTAGAACTAATCTGTGGTTCCCATGAACCATTATCTTTCGTAAGTTAAGGGAGACTATACTTATCTCTTTTGGTTGCCGCCAAGACTGAGGCTCTTCCAAGCCGGTATTGACAAACGGAGCTCGCAGCGATTATTTTGAATCTGCGTAATCGCTCAGTATTTCATGAAGGTTGAACTTGAACGGTCCAAGCTCCCCACCATAGTTGCCTGCTGAGATCTCCACTATTCCTTTTGCGTGCGCCGCGGCAAGCATCCCCCGCTTCATCGCTTCTGCGATGACCTCTTCGCTTAGGCCGCATATTACTATTTCGTAAATCGACTTTACGCCGTCTGGGACGAACGAATCTGGTATCTTATCTTTGAGGGTCGGGGCAAGTCGGTGGTGCGTAGAAGCTTTCATAAACGTGGAATACGTTGGACAACCCACCTTGGACCCTGACGCAACAATTCCACCCGGAAATGGGGTTATGGTTCCATCAACTGATTTAATTGCCCCAACAGCTGCTTGGGCAGCCAGTAGGGCTGAACCTTGCGTTTCGCCGTAAATGAAGAAATTGCCCCCTGCGACCCCTTTTTGCACGCCATAAGTCTCCTCACAGATGAACTCTCCTTCGAGTATGGGGATTGCCCACACGTCTCGTCCGCCGACCGTGGTCTGATACTCGTAGCCGTCGCCAAAGAAATGGAGTTTGACGGGCACGGTTTCCTCAGATTCCAGCGCGTTGAAAACGGCAGTCGTTGCTGCGGTGAGAACGCATTCTCCTATCCTTTCAATAAGGTTGCTCTTTATCTGTTTCTTCGATGGGTGAACAACCATAAATATAACCCCTGGTCTGCCATCGGGAGTCTCACCCGGCAGCACATAGCGATCAATTCCCGCTTCGGCGCTGCAGCCGATGACTGAAGTGGCAAATCCGGTTGCAACCGTTGCGGCAGTTTCGGCAAGCGCGGTCGTTGCGCCTGTGATTAAAACACGCGCGGCATATACTGGGAATGCCTCTGCGTAGGTATCGTCAATCTTTACGCCGTTTACCTTCATTTGAAACCTTCCAACATTCTTTAGCAGTCCTTAGCGTCGTCCGTTATTATAGCTTTCTGTTTCACAAAAGGCCGTAAAATCGCTCATTCTGTCGACGCGGCCTCTCAGCAAACGGTATAGAACATCGAGCGTGTTGAGGCTTATTGGGGCGTTATAGAGGCGCACAAAGTTGGAAGCAGCTGCCAGGCAACATTTATTGCCTACTGCACTAATAGACTCTTTACAGCAACGTGTTTAGTGCACATTGCCCTTATGCGTATGATACGGTATCCGCGCAATCGTTTTGTCGTCCAGGAGCATTTTTCGTCGCACCATCATTACGACTTCCGCTTGGAGATGGATGGAACATTGAAGAGCTGGGCGATTCCCAAGGAAGTTCCTCGCGAGAAGAAAGTCAGGCGTCTCGCGGTGCAGGTTGAGGATCACGATTTGAACTACATAGGGTTCGAGGGAGAGATCGCGGAAGGTGACTATGGCGCCGGGATAGTCCGCATATACGATGCCGGGGATTATTATTTGCTTGAAAAGAACGAAGAAAAGATCAAGGTCGTCCTGCTCGGCAAGAAGCTTGAGGGCGTCTACGAGCTCATTCGTTTGAAAGATCCGAAAAATTGGCTCATATTCATGATAGGAGATCGCCCGCATGTGGTTAGTTGATCAGAGGTAACATATGGCACGCTCAAGAAAGGCCAGTACCGACGGGTGCAACGGTTGCAATGTCATGAATGCCGCTCTGATCGTGCCTCTTCACAAGATGACGGAAAAGGACTTTAAGAAAATGGGCATCGATTATTGGAGTTCAGACTTTGGCGACGTATTTTCGAACGGAACGTGACCAGACGTCTCTATTTGTGGCTTTAAAGTCGTTTGGGACTTCATAAGAAAGCGAAAAGCAATAGCTAATCGCAGCTCGCGCGTGAACCATATGCAAACGCCGCCTCGAGAGGACTTTCAAGGCATCGGAAATCTTAAACGGCACTTCTGTATCGATTTCAGAATCATTGCCCGTGACACGTGCTTTCTTGTATCTAGTGTCGCTACTGTAAGGAAGCATCGGCCCGCACCCCACGTCTACGCAAGCAAGAAACTGTCAGATAGGCGAGTCGGTTGGGTCTACCGCGAGGCTTATGCATTGGCGCTGTCGGGCAAATATCTCGAAAGTCTTGCGCGATTTGATGAGGTCATCAGGCTTGAGCCATCGTACGTGCACGCGTGGAATCAGAAGGGACTGTGTAACTATTTCCTAGGGAGCTATGCAAGGGCCATCGAATGTTTTGACAAAGCTAGCGCACTCGATTCACGAAACGTCGAGTCGCACAACAATAAAGGCTGCACGTTGCAGAGGCTGGATAAGTTCGACGTCGCGATCGAGTGCTTTGATGCAGCAGAATCGATTCAAGCCGGCTTGTTTGAGATCTCAAACAACAAGGCCATCTCGTTGATCGCACTGGGCGACGTTACGGCAGCTTTGACGTCTACTGATCGTTGTATTTCCGCCCATGGTATAAACTGGTCAGTCTACGCTTTGCGCAGTCTCTGTTTTCTGGCGCTTGGTGAAATCAACGAGGGTCTTTTCGACCTCAAGCTTGCCGAGAAGTTAAATCCAGGAAACAACCACGTTCTGGCACTCCTTGATGTTTTCAGTCGCGCTGCTATGACGTGAATATAGGCGAGCGTGAGCGCTGTCAGGTACGAGGCTCGCGCGGAGCGCGGCAGTCGTTTGGCGCCCTTCACAAAGCTTTTCAACGATAATCGCTATGTAGAACTCGTATGCCCTTAGATGATCGAGAGCTGGAGCAAATATCAAAGATGCTCGAACGCGGTGGCAAGATGCTTGCCGATCACTGCGTCGTCTGTAAGTCCCCACTATTCAAGTTTGAAGGCAAGACGACGTGTCCTGTTTGTACGGTACAGAGCGATGCAAGACGCTATTCAGACATCAAAAAGCCCCGCGGAGGTTTCAACAAAAGCGGTTCAATCGACGCAATCAGAGAGCACGCGTCAACGTGTGCCTTTGGACGACGTGATAACCGAAGTAATATCAAACTTGGCGATCGAGATGAGAGCGGAAACGGACTTAACGCGAATCCACATGCAACTCGAATGCATAGAGCGCGGGCTCCGAATCATTCAGCTTATCCGTGGAATCGATTTTCTCGCCAGCGATGCGCGCCACGAGTAGGCTGAGCCTGCACCAGTCGCGGCGGCAAGGCGAGCATTACGAAGTGAGGATTCTCAAAGCGCGTGGTTTCCAGCGAAGCAAATGGAGACAAAGAAGGATTCGCCATGCAGCTTGACAAACGTCAGGACCTTTCCATCGATGGCTTAAAGGGCCGCGTCTTGGAGTTGGCAAAGAGACGCGGATTTCTCTGGCCCTCGTATGAGATCTATGGAGGGGTTGCAGGACTGTGGGATTACGGCCCTTTTGGTGCGATGCTAAAACACAGAGTCGAAAGCGCGTGGCGAGACATCTTTGTCGTGGGCGAGAGCGCCCTCCCGATTGAAACGCCCACTATCGGGGTCGAAGAGGTTTTCCTCGCCTCCGGGCACTTATCAAACTTCGTGGATCTCATCGTTGAATGTGTGAACTGTCAGACGGCTTTGAGAGCAGATCACGTCGTTACAGAGTATCTCAAAAGCAGGGGAATCGCTGCCGATCTCTGCGATCCCGACATTGCCGATGCGTGCGTGCCATCGAGCGAAAAGACCCAGGAACTGATAGACTCTTACGGCATTATGTGCCCGGATTGCGGAGGGCCTTTGGGGAAAGTGCACGATTTCAATTTGATGTTTACGACTCATATAGGGCCGGGGACCCAGCGAAATGGGTACCTTCGACCTGAAACAGCACAAGGGATTTTTGCTGACTTTCCGAGGCTTCTGAGATTTTACAGAGACCGATTGCCTTTTGGCGTCGCGCAGATTGGAAAGTCATACAGAAACGAAATATCGCCACGTCAAGGCGTAATCAGATTACGAGAATTTACCCAAGCCGAAGTCGAAGTGTTTGTGGATCCACGCGAAAAGAACCACCATCCTCGGTTCGATGAAGTAGCTGACGTGGAAATCAATATTCTGTCAAAGGATTTCGCAGGCACGGCTTCAGTCAAAGCTGCGTGCGAACGAAACATCATCGCGCACGAGTATTTGGCCTACCACATCGCCCGCTGCCAGGAGTTTTTTACCCGCGTGGGCGTGCGGGAATCGCGACTGAGGTTCAGACAGCACTTGCCCGATGAGATGGCACATTATGCGGTTGACTGCTGGGATGCGGAGGGACTTACGCAACACGGCTGGATTGAGCTTGCAGGAATCGCAGACCGAACGGACTACGATCTGAAACAACATGAGCGGCAAAGTGGCCTCCAAATGGCAGTTTTGGTGCCTTATGAAGAACCTAAAGAAGTGGAGCGGATCGTCGTTCGTCCAAACATGGGATATTTGGGTCCAAAATATAAGGGCAAAGCAAAACAGGTAGCCGCTTTTCTCTCAACGATCCATGATACTGAAGGCCCTATCGTTTTCGACGGGGACGTCGTAGACCCCGAGGGCTACGCGATCGAAACTGTTAGACAGTCCATCTCAGGGGACTTCGTGACCCCACATGTTATCGAACCATCGTTTGGCATCGACAGATCGATCTACACTATTCTTGAACACGCTTACGATGAAGACACAATCGACGGCGAAAGGCGAATCGTGCTGCGGTTATCGCCTGATATAGCTCCTATCGAAGTAGCGGTATTTCCCTTGGTGAAAGCGCTGAACGAAAAAGCTTTTGAGGTCTTTCGCCTCCTTCGACGTGCGGGTCTTTTGGTCGAGTACGACGACTCAGGCACGATTGGGCGACGGTATCGAAGACAAGACGAGATCGGAACACCGTTCGCAGTTACTATCGATCACGAAACTACCGAAAATTCTACGGTGACCATCAGGGACAGAGACACGACAAAACAGGTGCGGAGCTCCATTGAATCCCTAGCGGACGTCTTGCGTGGGATGCTTGTGCACGGATTTGATAGGACGTCCTCCTGAAGCGTTCGTCGGCGCCGTCAAAAAAGTTGGTGGGAAGCTTTTTGAAGGCTCCGTAGCTTACGGGATTTGTATTGGCCCCTCTTCTTTGACCGAATTCATAATGATATTGATCGTTAGGTCGTTGATCCCTAACTGTGATATCTGTTCTTTCAATATGCTCCGCAAGTGGTCGTAATCCGTTGCGGCGATTGAGAATTCTAGGTTGTGGTCGCCTGAAATCTGGTTGATTTGATACACCGATTCTACCTTTTGAAGCTCCTTAATACAGGCGTCCAGATTTTTCGGATCGATTTTTGCAAACGTGCGGGCATTGCAGTTGAGTCCAACTTTCTCCTTGTTTATCACAGCGGAGTAACCCTTGATCACGCCCTCGTCTTCCATGATGGAGATACGATCACGTATCGTAGATTCTGATCGGTTGAGAGCTCTTGCAATGTCCTTATACGTCATGCGAGCGTCTTTTTGGAGCAAGTACAAAATCTTCTTATTTATGTCATCGATGCGCATCCCGTCACCTTTTGCCTGTTTTAGCCAAGATTTGCGGCCTTGCCTTATATACGTATTGTCCGCTTTTCGCTGCGACGGCCTTCGTAGCGGAGCGATAGAAAAGGATTTATCAGCCTATCGGCGCTCATGCAATACAAAGAAGCTATTGTTAGGGTGTAACGATGGCGCACGATATCTTGAGGAAGCTTGAGCGCTGTGCTGCGCAATCGCGGAGCCGAGTTGGCATCGGAGTCGGAGATGCAAATTCGAGGCTGATGCGCGGAGTCACGAGGGCCGTCCGCTTCTCTGATGTTGTGCTCGTCGGGAATGTTGAAAATGCGGGGCGAGACGTCGTAAAAACGTCTGAACCAGAGCGAAAACTCGTCGAAATGCTTGTCGATGGTGCGATTGACGCAGCTGTAAGGGGTACGACAAGTGCACGAAAGACGCTGCAATACCTCAAACTGCAGACTGGAGCCCGCGATATATGTCGGTCGGCGCTGCTCTCGACCACAGCTGGTAAGCAATTCTTTTTGCTTCCGGTAGGTATCGATGAAGGCACATCAACCATCGCACGAGCGCATCTCGTCACGGAGACAGCACAGCTCCTAACCGAGCTCAACGTGCGTCCGAAAGTAGGTGTTTTGTCAGGCGGAAGATCTGAGGATAAAGGCAGGACGGAGGCCGTTGATCGGACACTTGCAAGCGCAGAGGCGTTAACTGAGCAGCTCTGCGGCGCCGGCATTGACGCAACGAATTACAACATTCTCATTGAAGACGCGACAGAATCATCGAACATACTCGTTGCGCCAGACGGGGTCAGCGGCAACCTAATTTTTCGCACGCTCGTGTTTCTAGGAGGCGGCAAAGGACACGGGGCGCCTTTTTTTGGCATCCCCTACACGTTTGTTGACACTTCTCGGTCTGGAGCTGCGTTCGGCGATGCCATCATCATGGCTGGCGCCCTCAGTAATCTCGCCCAAGCGTGATTCAGCTGGTTGCCTCGATTTACAAAAGTTCTATGGAGAAAAGTTGCGGCGTCGGAGATCCATAGACTGCTTCAAAGCCACCGAAAGGAGCGTGTGACGGGTTGTCGCAGCGTCTAAGTGATCGGCGCTGCTGTCCGCGGCGCGTGTTAACGGCAGCTGCTGAGTTCTAATTATGCGAGCGAAAATGGCCGTGCGCCCGGCAAGATACTTTCAATAGACTTCAAATCGTATTGGTAAGGCAGAAAACGTCTGGCAGAACATGCGCGAGAGCACTGTAACTTTGAGGATACTTGGCATGACGTGCACCATGTGTGCACTCACGATTGAGAAACAACTCCTAGATCAACGCGGGGTTGCAAGTGCCAACGTCAACTTTGCACTGGGACAAGCTACGATAACGTACGATGCTGATATGGTTGCCGCTAAGCAGCTCGTGCAGGCTATACGAGATGTAGGCTACGACGTAGACACGGAGCGGGCAGAACTTGAAGTCGCGGGCATTGTCTGCGTCTCGTGCGTTACGGCGATAGAGAAAGCCTTGAAAGAAATTCCAGGCGTCATCGATGCGAGTGTGAACCC
Source organism: Methanobacteriota archaeon (assembly GCA_963720465.1). Classification (GTDB taxonomy): domain Archaea; phylum Halobacteriota; class Bog-38; order Methanoflorentales; family Methanoflorentaceae; genus Methanoflorens. The sequence goes on along the minus strand of OY970393.1, from coordinate 844,239 downwards.
GGTAACTGCCAAGGCGGTCATCGACTATGATCCGTCGACCGTGACGGTTGACAAGCTCATACAAACAATACGAAACACAGGCTATGACGTCACGGAAGTCCCACGAACAGCGGAAACGGCACGGCTTGACCGGGAACGGGCGTCTCGAGAACGCGAAATCGCACAGTATCGAAATCGCTTCATTTTCACGATAGCCTTCGGCATACCTCTACTGTTGGGGATGCTCTCTCCGTACGTTGCTTCCATCCCGGTGTTCTTTATGAACCCTGTGTTCCAGTTTTTTGTCACGACTCCCGTCATGATTATCGTTGGTTATGGATTTTACCGGAGGGCCATTATTTCGGTCGCGCACAGAGGGGCGAATATGGATGTTCTTATTTCGTTAGGGACGATCGCTGCATATGCGTACAGCACGGCGACCACCTTTTTCATTCCTGGGTACACGTATTTCGACACCTCTGTGTTCATATTCGCGTTCGTGCTCCTCGGCCGCTATCTTGAAGCTCGCGCGAAGGGCAGCACGTCTGAGGCAATCCGAACGCTTTTGCAGCTGAAGCCGGAATTTGCCATCGTCATTATTGAGGGGGAGGAGCAGTCCGTCCCGGCTGATGAAGTCCGGGTCGGTGATACTGTTCTCGTTCGCCCGGGTAACAAGATTCCGGTTGACGGTGTCGTCGTTGAGGGGCAGTCTGCCGTTGATGAGTCTTTACTTACCGGCGAAGCTGTACCCGTCGATAAACAGCCGGGGGATGAAGTGATCGGTGCAACGATCAATCGTGAAGGACTGCTGAAAATAAGAGCGACGAATGTCGGGGCAGACACCGCGCTAGCACAGATTATCCAGCTTGTCGATATGGCACAAACGTCAAAAGCGCCCATACAGCGGTTTGCAGATCGAGCGGCAAGCTATTTTGTTCCGGGCGTCGTAGCAGCAGCTCTTCTCACGTTCGCGGTATGGACCTCTTTGGGGCTCCCGTCCAACGATGTCCTCTTGCGCACGATCGCTGTACTTGTTATCGCCTGTCCGTGCGCGTTGGGGCTGGCGACGCCAACCGCAGTGATGGTCGGAACAGGTCTCGGTGCCGAAAATGGCATTTTGATCAAGGGGGGTGAATACCTTGAGCGTGCCGAAGATATTAACACAATCGTGTTTGATAAGACCGGCACGCTTACCGAAGGCGTTCTTACCGTGACAAACGTCTTTGGCGACGCGGCATTGTCGGAAGCAGATATCCTGCGGTTCGCTGCCAGCGCTGAGCGGGGCTCCGAACATCCACTCGCGCGAGCAGTATTACGTCGTGCCGCGGAAATGGGCATAGCATCAAGCCCTCCAAAGGATTTTGAAGCTGTGGGGGGGCAGGGGGTTACAGCGTCGGTAAATGGCGACGAGGTTACCCTTGGCAACAAGGCGCTCATGGATGTGCGCGGTATAGAAGTCAAACAAGGTGCCACGGTCCGCGAATTAGAGGCGGAAGGGAAGACCGTCATGCTGCTTGCGGTCAACGGTACGCTAGCAGGAGGCATTGCGCTAGCTGACAGAGTTCGAGGCGAAGCCGCCGGCGTCGTTATGGAACTGCAGGACATGGGAATCCAATCAGGCATGCTGACAGGCGACAATCAAACGGCCGCGCTTGCAATCGCAACTCAGATCGGAATCCGAAGCGTGCGCGCTGAAGTGCTCCCGCAGGGCAAAACCACTGAAATTGCACGTTTTATGGAGGGCGGCAATGTCGTGGCGATGGTGGGTGACGGCATCAACGACGCAGCTGCGCTCGCTGAGGCTGATATCGGCATCGCAATTGGCACTGGTACCGATGTTGCCATTGAAGCATCAGATATCACACTGCTGCAAGCTGACTTGCGCGGCGTCGTAGCGAGCATTAAGCTCTCAAAAAGGACGATGACAACGATTCGTCAGAACTTCGGCTGGGCGCTTGTTTACAATTCAATCGGTATCCCGATAGCGGCGCTGGGGTTTCTACGTCCTGAATTGGCAGCAGCGGCTATGGCGATGAGTTCGGTATCAGTAGTCGCAAACTCACTGCGCCTCAAACGATACAAGCTCGACTGAACAGCTTCGAGCGCTGTGTCGACTACTTACTCGCATGAAAGTGACCCCATCAAGCCGCCCTCGCGGCGATCTTGGGCCGCTGGATTGTTCCATATCTTTTTTCCTGCGCTTCGGGAGCCGTTATGCGGCCCAAGACGCTAGGTTTATGAGGGCGTCTCTTCATAGGACTCTTGATTGGATGGCACACGCACAGATGGCTACGCGCTCTAAGATGGGCTCACCACACCGCTCACGGCTTCTGTATAACGGGGCGATAATCGATGCACATAATCACATAGGCATGGACTTAGAGGGAGTCACACAGCTGCCCCAATCCCTTCTGCGTAAGATGGAACAATCGCACGTTCAAAAGTGCATAATCTTCCCGTTCAACGAGATTAAGCCTGGGAAAGCGTTTTCGACTGCAAATGATTACATAGCGAAAGTCGTCGCAGCTCACCCTGAAAAATTCATCGGATTTGCCCGTACCGATCCTCAGCATCCACTCGCAGTCGACGAGGTCCAGCGAGCGGTCAAGCAGCTTGGATTGAAAGGGTTGAAACTCCATCCGCGCAGCCAGCTGTTCAATCCATCCGATGAGCAAACGCTTCCTCTACTTGAGGCGTGTGTAGGGCTCCATGTACCGATACTGTTTCATTCTGGCTACGCATACGATCCGATTCCACCTATGATTGCTCAAGTGGCGCAAAGCTTTCCCGAGCTCTCGATTATTATGGGCCACATGGGTTGCTCCGAAGTTTGTACGCCAACCGGCGTCGAAGAAGCCATTCAGGTCGCGTGCAGCAACGACAACGTTTACTTAGAGACCTCTCGCGTTATGCTTGCCTCGTGCATTGCCAAAGCCGTTCAGGTTATTGGGGATACCAGGGTGTTGTTTGGCTCTGATACACCTTACGGTTCGCAACTGGATGAAATAGCGACGATTCTGCGGGCGGGATTACCGGAAACGTCTCTGAGTCGGGTATTTTCGGAAAACATTAAGGAACTGCTCCGTTAGGATCGCGCGAGGGGGTTGACTCAGGCGCATACGAAAGGGCTTTATAAGTCAGCAGAGCACTTCTCGCTCATGGCTTCAGTCGACAATTACATAGCGCAAGCGATTGACCGCTTGAACAGCGACGACATAGGCGCGGCGATTCAGATGTATCGCGAAGCGCTTAAACTAGACCCGAGCGATCCTACGGCATTGACCGGACTTGGGGCTGCACTCGACGAGTCAGGAGAGCTCGAAAGCGCGATAGATTGTTACCGAAAAGCGCTAAAAGCTGCTCCTGACGATGTTATTGCACACAGCGGCTTAGGCGTTGTCTATGAGCAACAGGGCAATATTGATGTTGCCACGCGGGAGTATCGCGCTGCATTGTCTCTTGACCAACAAACTGCCTTCTTACACATTGCCTACGCTCGAGATCGGCACCAAAAGAGCCTCTTAAAAGAAAAAGAAGGATACGAGTCAAAAGTCAAAGAGCTGACAGAGCTCATTGACCGCTACGCAGGCATTACTGAAGCGGTCGATCGAGATATCGCAAAGTACTTTCCAAAGTAACGTGCTTCCGCTTGCCAGTAAGATCACGTAGCCGCCGGTGGCTCGCCGACCAGAACTGCCTTAACGAAGTGAGGGGGGTGTTATGTACGACCTAAAGGCCATTGGCACGGTGCAGTCGCCAGTGATGCAATCACGCGATATGCCGCTGCAGGGCGTTCCGGCAGTCATCAAAGTGTTTGATGAGTTTATGGAGGGGCTGACAGGCATAGAGAGCGATACACACATAAATGTCATCGGCTGGTTTGACAAGGCTGATCGAGCGCCACTGATGGTAAGGCCGCGAAAAATAAACCCTCAGCTCGAAAAACGCGGCGTTTTTTCTCTACGCTCGCCTGCACGGCCAAATCCACTGTCACTCACTGCCACACATCTAGTAAAGGTAGACGGTCCCCTCCTTTACGTCGAACCGCTTGATCTTATCGACGGATCGCCGGTCGTGGACATAAAGCCGTATTCAGCCGGATGGGACGCGATTTTTTGGGCAAGAGACACGCACTCTGCGTATATCACGCAACACATGGAAGAGGGGGACGTGCTCGCGGAACTTTTCCGAGAAGGGTTCAATTTTCACGGGGAGAAATGCGCAGCGATAGCAGTTTCAGCGAAGATCGCGTACGATGCTGCGCAGGCGCTTGAAGCAAGCGTGCGCGATATCCGTCTCCGGCTTCCGCGCAGCGTGAATCCTCACTTGGCTGACGGTCTCGTTGGCGTGTCAAGGGCTACAATGGGCAATGCCAGGCTCACGTTTTCCGAAGATCCGGATATTCGCATCTGGACCGCTACACGGTCAGTTAGTTACCGTGTGTTCGACGTATCTGACTCAGATGCGCAACACGTTCTTCGAATGAGGGCCGACCAACTGTTCTCGAAGCGGTAATTTGCGTCGAGCGTTCCGTGTTGCATTCGTTTAACCTCCCTGAGGTGCTTGCCTTTGCCGCATGAGGAGGGGGGGTTCACTGCAAGGTCGGGCTCGGGACGCCCTACTTGTGACGCCAAAGTATTATATTCTCTCTGCTTGACGTACTTGTATGGAAGAAGCTCTCTCTGTTCGCGTGACGTACCTGAGCCACTCGTGTTTCGAGGTGCAAGACGTCGATCACACTCTCTTGATTGATCCATTTTTTAGCAAAGAAAACCCATACGCGCCTAGTTACGCCGGAAAACCCGATATCGTGCTTATCACGCACGAGCACTTTGACCACACGACCGCCGAGAGGTTTAGCGCGACGGTAGTCGTGCCGCCAACTATGGCAGGAAGATTCCGTAAGGCGGTTGTGATGGAACGCGGGCAAACTAGGCTTGTTGAAGGGGTTCGCGTGTCCATGGTCGCTGCGAGCCATCATCAGAGCAAGTATCCAACCGGCTACGTCTTTGAACTTGGGGGCGTTCGATTCGCACATCTCGGCGACACCTATTTGGATGGCGTTCAACCTTTGGAGAACGTCGCCGTGCTATTCATTCCAATAGGCGGCTTTTTCACGATGGACGTAGAAGAGGCACTTGAAGCTCTCGACATCATTAAGCCCGATGTCGCTATTCCGATGCACTTCAACACCTTCAGTCAGATCAAAGCAGATCCGCAGCGATTCAAGCAACTAGCGGAAAAAGCAGGTCATCGGGTCACCGTGCTTTCGGTAGGGGAGACGGAAGCCTTCTAGACCGATCTTGTTTATTGATTCTACTAGCCGCAATGTTAGGTCGACTGAGCTGTGCTGGTGGACGGGATAAAGTAATCGATGGAGCAGTGCCGCGTTTCGGCACCGGTTGCCGAGCGTCGGACGCGCGTTGCTTAGCGGCCGGATCCGAAGCGTTTCACTGAAACGATCGAGCGGATTCAACGCGCGCATAGTGCGCTCGCTTTGCATTCGACGCCTTTGCTGTTGATCGATTTTGCGCGGCTGTGCATCCCACGTCCTTGAGTCAAGAGAACTGAGATGGATCGTCGCATCAGACGAGAGAAGCCTCCGCACGCATTTTTTTTTCGGTTGCGACGCAAAAAGAATATGCGCTATTGGACGGTGCGACCCGAGCTCTGAACGAGAACCTAGCTGGTCTCGTAATATGCCGATGCGAGTTTGCGAATCGTCTGTGCGGTCTGTTTGCCGACGCCTCGCACCTTCGTGAGCTCTTGAGTCTCCGCGCAAAAAATGGTTTCAACGGAGCCGAAATGTTCCAAAAGGGCGCGGGCAGTAGTTGGCCCTATCGAGGGAATTGCGGCGAGTACATATTCTTGCTGCTCTTGAAACGTCTTTAGGATCTTCTTTCCGTGCACTCGAGGGGTTCGCTTTTTGTCCAGCTGTTCTCGTTCTGTGATCACAAAAAGTTGCAGGGCCGTTTCGGCGGCGTCGCGCGAGCATATTATCGGCACCCCCAGATCCACAGTGATAGCAGCTAGCATGCCACGGATCGCATTAGGGTGCACGTCTGTCCGCGTGAAGAGGTCAGGTCCTTCGATGACGATGAGGGGGCGTTCGTAGTTTGTAGCGAGCTCTTGGATTCGAGTTAGAAGATCACGGCCCGTCAGCGATGCAGCGAAGTCACGGTCAGTTTTCCGCTCTACAGCGACTCGGTCACTCAGAATGTAGTCGGCGACAGGAAGCGCACGACAGTCAACGATAGCCCCAAGCGCTTGAAGCTCTTCTATGACCCCTGATCGAGCTTCTCGATGGTCGGCGACAATCCGTATAGCACTTGTGTCTATCTTTTTTTCGTGGGAATCAAAGTCCAGCAGCGTCTTTTGTTGCTCTTCAGAGAGAGTGCCCGCCAGGCTGTTTACCGTGTCTGGATCTCGTCCTTGATTTTGAGTGCCTCGAACATCATCTTCCGCGTGGAAGCTGCATTGGGTCTCCAATCGTGCGTGCGTTGATGCGAGATCGTCTGCGTCACGCAGAGGCGTTCGACGAGCTGATTGTCCGCGCCCGCTTTCGGCATCAATTTGAACGAGCTCCGCGACCTGAGCCTGCTTGGCGCTCATACGCTTCATTTCGGCACTCATCACGCGCTTTTTTCGGGTGCTCGAAAAGCTGTACGTCTCGTCCCGCGTACCTTTGGTCACCAAAACTACTATACGACCGGCTCGTCTTCTTCCCGTGCGGCCCTCTCGCTGGATGCTGCGAATTGCAGAAGGAATAGGCTCGTAGAATACAACCATGTCAGTAGCAGGAATGTCCAAGCCCTCCTCTGCAACGCTTGTAGCGACGAGGACGTTGTATGTCCCATTTACGAAGTCTGTTACGAGCTGCACCTGTTCCCTCTGCGAGAGGCCTTTTTGCCCGTCCTTCTTTGCTTGGCCGACGAATTTCTCTGCCCGGATGTCCCGGATCGCGTTGAGCGTATTTCTGACGACTTCGGCGGTATCGCGGTAGTTCGTGAAAACGATGATTCGTGAATCGGGTTTGCGCGCCAGTTGCTGCGCGACGACGTCTTTCAAGGCGTCAAGCTTTGGATGCATTTCGTCCAGACGGTTTGAAAGCGTCATAGCCGCCTTTACGTGATCATCGGCGACGAGGCTTCGCGCTGCTTTGCTGCCCTTTTTTGACTGCGCTTCTCTGTTCAGCCGCTCAAAGTACTTGCGCGTCGGCACGATGCCCTGTGTCTCAATCAATCCAATAGCGTGCCGTAACTTGATCACCTCAGCAACCAGAGACATCGCTCTGTAGTTCCTATCGGTGGCGACTTTGTGCTGTATTTTGATCAATTCGGACGTGGAGACCCATTCGCTGAACACGACTTTCAACTTCATAAGCTGGCGCAGCCGCTGCGTCGCTGCTTGCTTGAGATTCCGCTGAATGGTCTCCATCTGGGCCGGCAATGACAGTTTATGCGTCTCTACATTCTTCTCGTGCGTGTACGGATATACATCAGGATCAGACTCGGTGCGGATCTCGATATTATCAATGAACAGGCTCTCGCTCACTTCGTGGATTTTCTCAACGGTGCCGCCAGGAGAGGCGGTCATCCCAAGAATAAGGGGATCTGGTGCCTGCTTGACATACTTGCTGGCGATAAAGCGATACGCATAGTTGCCCACCGCGCGGTGTGCCTCGTCAAAGATGATGAGTTTCACTTCAGAAAGATCGATCCTCGCCTTTTTGAGATCGTTTTCAATGACTTGAGGCGTCGAAACGATCGCTTGCTGTTTCTGCTTCCATAGTTCTCTTCGCTTATCGGGAAGAATCTCCCCTGTGAAGATGGTCGTCTCTGCGAGTAGGTGTGAACGCAAGAACGCAGCGTGCTGCTCGACAAGGGGCTTTGTTGGTGCCAGAAATAGAACCCGCCCATCGTTTTCGAGGCGTTTAGCGATGACGAGCAGCGCTACGATGGTTTTGCCAAGCCCCGTCGGCAGCACAATCATAGTAGAGGCGCGCGCGGCAGATTCGGCAAGCGCGAGTTGATATGCTCGGGCCTCCACCGAATTATGGACGATTAGTTTATGGTCAACGTAGTCTCGCATTCCCGCCTCTAGTTTGACTCAAGCGCTATTATAAGTATCCGTGGTTGTGGCGTGCTGCTTTTTTTACTCTGTGGAAGGGAGGATACCTATATGCTTATGAGCTAAAAAGCCAAATCCACGGCTTGCAGAGCTTTCGGCAGCGACGCCTGACAGGAGGTAATCGTGCAAAAAGCGTACGAAGATTTAAAGGATCTAGTTAAGAAATACGCCTTCTTCTCTGACGGCCCCTACCGATTGTCGGCAGGGGAGCTGAGCGATTTTTACTTCGACTTGCGCCGCGTCACGATGCACCCTCGCGGCGCGTCTTTGGTTTCCGAACTCATGTTAGAGCGGTTGGGTAGCGTGGACGCTGTAGGGGGAATGGAGAGCGGTGCGATACCCATCGCTACAGCAATCGCCCTTAAATCAGGCACGGTGCGCGCTTTTTTTGTGAGAAAAGCGGAGAAGAAACACGGACGGATGCAGCGCACAGAGGGATGTATACTGCACGGGGATGTCGTTGGGTTCGTTGAGGACGTTACGACAAGCGGGGAATCAGTGCTATCGGGAATAGCTGCAATTGAGCAGCTTGGCTGCACGATTGCAAAAGTGATGTGCATTTTGGATCGCGAGAGCGGCGCGAAAGAGCGGATAGAGTCGAGCGGTTATCTGTTTGATGCCCTGTTCGCGGCGAGTGACTTTGTTGGGTGACGAATCCTTTGCATAGATTATCGTTAGACCGTGATTTAGATGGCGGCAAAACTGGTGAGCATTCATCGCGCTGTCGCTCAAGTCACGCGCAGCGGCGTCTGAGCGGGTGATATATGGGTGGCTCACGTGAGTTCTCAACAGTCATTGCACCCAGCAACGAGTTAACAAGGCTTATCCGTGCCGGAAGCATATCGATGTTCGAGAATCGCCATAATCTAGACTACTGGAAAAAATATTAGTGCATCGTGTGGTTTATGAACATGAACAAAAGCGATGATATTGAACTGTCTTGTGAGAAGTGCGGCACTGCATTAAGCGCGGACACAGCGAGCAGATCTATATTTACTGACGGGCACGTACACGTTTTCTGCCAAAGCTGCATGCAGCACCTGCTTATCGTCAAGGATGGTTCAATACAGTTCTAGTCAGCCCGTCACCTCGCAACGTTGAAATCGTGCGGTCGACGTTAGCAGACGTTATGGAGATACAGGAATCTGAAGCAGACTTAGTAGCGCGCTTTTTTTACCTTGTTCACCCTAAAACAAGGTCCGTTGGACCAAATATCGAAGACCACCTTTCGGTTGATCTTGGCTTCTTCCGTGCGATAGTGATAGACCCGAACCCGCCCGCGAAGCCTAATAGTAGCCGATCTATGTCGTGTCTGTGGACGATGTCACGAGAGGGCAAATGAACGCGCCGAATACCGCCGCACCGAATGCGCTGCCAGCGCCAGAACTGGTTACGCACGTGGCGACGAAGTTGCTCGCAGAAGCCGCCGTGGGACAACACCACAGCGTAGATCGTGAACACAGATCCGTGAGTTGAGCGGCAGTTTATGCAACCCCATGACCGGCTTCATTCATTTTCTGAGAATCGGAAAGCGCGCCGAGCGCGGTGGGGCGGCGATGATTGTGTTACTCTCCGGTCCTGCTTCAGACGAATCTGCTTTGCGTTCTGCAGCCGGCAACGCGGCAGCTTCGCTAAAAACCGTTTGGAAGCCATTGAGTTCGGCCGTAAGTTGCGCATACTCTTTGCGCAACTCTTTGAGCGCCTTGGAGACACGTTGGTCGCTTCCTGCGGCCATCGCCTCAAAACGCTTGACCACGATAGCTTCAAAATCAGAAAGAGTAAGCTGGTTTATGGTAGGAACGAAGCTCATGATCTCTAAGTTTAATGCCCGCTGCGGTATAACAAGTTCAAGCCCGCGGCGACCGATACGTTCCTCGGTGATAAGCTCTTTGCTCTTGATCCGACGCTTTACGGTCGCAGTCGAAACGCCCAGGAGTTTGGCAGCCTCCTTTACAGTAAAGCAGCGTTCCTTGTTAATCATTATGCACGCCACTATCGCCTGGCCACGGGACGTCCTTATGCATCCTTCTCAGGTGCGCCATTTGTCTGCAATACGGTCGTCCAAAAGCTCTGGATTGAACTCGTGCGTTTGACCAGTCACAGAAAAACCAGGCGTCCGTCGTTTCGCGCGTCGCTACGTGCGATTTGCTGAATTCGTCGAGACACATCGCTTCACTTTCCCTACAAGATCTTGCGCCGTTTTAGATAGTTTAGCAGCTCGCTCGCCACGTCCTGCCGCGCTGCGTGACAGCGTTCGATTTGAGTTTACAGTCTCTCGTGCTATGTTGATTGCTGGGGCGAGTAATTCGTGGCTATACCGTCAAGTGGGGGGCAATGCTTGTGCGCTGTGGATTAATGGCGTAGCTGTCGATGAAACAACAGAAATATCTTACGAATCCTTCTTGTACTAGAGGAGCGACCGCGGCTTCGAATTCGCGCCTCCGGTCTTTCTTGCGTTGCGCCTTTAAGAAAGGAGTTAAGACCTCAAGCAAGACCTCTGAGTGTATCGCACGAGGGCTGACCGGCATCAGCTCTGTTAGTATTGCCAGCTGGAGCTTGCTCATCTCTTGGAGCTTCTTGAGATCGTCTCTCTCGAGCTGAGCCGCCTTCGTTATCTCCTCCTCGTGCGTGGTATCCGCCTGCGATAAGCTGTCGCCGACGATTACGCACGTGTTGACGCTGGTTTTCTTTTTGGCTCGAAGCATCTGTCTCGACACAGTACGTCGACGTCTTTGAATAAAACGTTTGCTTAGGGCCTTGGTGGGCTGGAGAGAATCTATTTGAGTCTCGACACACAAACAAATGAGCGTCAGCATGCCATACAAAGTATCGATCCACAGATGCGACTCTTACGATGATCAGAGGGTCAGCAAGGCGGTCGAAGCCAGCCTCGCGCCTTTAGGGGGGCTCGAGTCGGTCGTCAAGGCGACCGATCGCGTGCTGATCAAGCTGAATCTGTTGTCGGCGAAACCACCTGAAGCTGCTGTGACCACGCACCCTGCAATAGTAAGGGCGACGATTAAGCTAGTCCAAGAGCTGGGAGCCACGCCGGTGGTCGGGGATTCTCCCGGCGGCGGAAGCACCCGTGCGTCGTATAAGAAGCTGCTCGAGAAGACGGGAATTCGGCAGGTGGTTGAGGACACCGGCTGCGAATGGGTCCGATTTGACGAGGCCACAGTGGAGGTTGCCTCAGACACAGCAAAGACGTTTAAGAAACTCACGCTGGCTAAAGCAGTTACCGAAGCAGACGTGATAATCGGTCTCCCGAAGCTTAAGACGCACAACCTTACGTACTACACCGGGGCCGTCAAGCTCCTGTATGGCTATATACCGGGAATGTTCAAGACCGAGTTTCATCTGCACACCGCCCGGGACTTAAACCTGTTTGCTGATCTGCTGCTTGACTTACACCAAACGTACCCCCCAGCTCTCACGATTATGGATGCGATCGTGGGTATGGAGGGCGATGGCCCCTCTAACGGGGATCCGCGCAAAATCGGGTTAGTCCTTGCGAGCAAGAGCTGTACGGCGCTCGACTATGCGGCGGTAACAATCGCAGGCTTCGATCCTATGTCGGTCCCGACGGTGAAATTGGCACATGAGCGAAGCGTCGGGCCGGCACGCTTACAAGACATCGAACTGTTTGGAGAGCAGATTGAGCCGCTCATTATGGGTGATTTTAATAAAACGTTAACCACGTCACTCTCGAGAGCACCGCCGTTTCTCGTCAACAGCTTGAAGAGGTTCATAGCTGTAAAACCCGTCGTCAACGCCTCCAAATGTATACGGTGCGGAGAATGCTTCAAGGACTGCCCGCCGAAAGCAATAACGTTTGCAAAAGCCGCAGGGCCGACGATAAATTACGGCAAATGCATACGCTGCTATTGCTGTCAGGAACTATGTCCGGAGGGTGCTATTACCGTATCCACTCCGGTTGTGAGAAGGCTCCTCAAACGTTGAGTTGTTGTTACCTGAGCCGACAGTCGCCGCTTTTGGTCGACGTATACTGTTTGGCGTGGCCAATATGCGATGATCATACGTCGTGCGGCTCAAGCCACGCTGCATAAGACCTTATATGATTGAAACATATAGTCTCTGACAACAAAAAGGGAGGTGAAACATGTATAGATCAAATCAAAGCTCTTTTGGCAGCAGCAGTTTTAACAAGTACGGCAGCGGATCGTTTAACGATGCTCCTGTGGACGTCGGCAAACAATACGATGTGAAGATTGAAGACACTGCCAGACAAGGGGATGGCATTGCGCGCATTAGCGGTCTTGTGATTTTTGTGCCAAACACAAAGGTCAACGACTCAGTTAAGATTGAAATCAAATCTATAAAGCGCAACTGTGCGGTCGCTGAGGTCGTCGAAGTTCCTGAGGAAGTAGAATCCTTAGGGGAGGTCGAGTAACCTCGATTATCTATCTGCGTTGTTTTTGGAGATGGATCGACTGCATTGTTGTTGTTGTGGGGTTTTGGCCTCTGGTAATTGACGAGGATGTTGTTTTTCCATCAGTTTTTCCTTTAACGATCACTCTTTTTTAAACGATTTCGAATTGTACTCAAATTCTTGGGCTTTCTGACCGTACTTTATAGGCCTGCGTCCATATTGAGAACGTTCGCTTGAGGCACGCCGCTGCCTGCGAATCGCCCTAAAAACGGATCGTATGCCTTGACCAGATCGGAGATACAGGAGCCGTGCAGCCGCTTATTAAAGCCTTGCTGAGTGAACAAAGCAAAATGCCGCATTAGACGGTGGAAGAGGCTCTTCAGAAGCTCGGCGCGAAGGACACGGCGTAAACTGCAACGAGAAGGGTTTCTGCGTCTTTTTTGGAGAAGCGGCGCGGATTGAGCTGTACTAGAAAAGAATCGGTGCGCTATGCGCTGTCAGATCGGTGCAGCGCATACGCTGCGTAGACCAAAAGCGTGCTCTCGATATCCAGGCGTGCGGCTAATTAACCTTAAGAAGGTAATGTCTCTCCCCTCCCCCCCCCGGTAACGAATGCGCTCCTCCATTGGGAACCATAAAGTCCTTGGATTCTAGAAATAACGTTCCTCGCAGCTGATTCAAGCTCTGTCTAGTTGCATCGATCTGATCGTAATTCGCTGCAGGAGCGGTCAGCGTGCCTTTGAACAAACGGGAGCTTCTTTCAAACCTTTTTGCAAATGAAGAGTATCCCATCACTTAACGAGACGGGCAATACTGACCCAAGTACTCTCCGTAGATTACTGAAACCGATCCTTTCTTCCTTTTGGGGATCTAATCTGCGGTACAGCGATTCGATATAAGAGTAGCCATAGGACTTCTCTATGCGGAACCCATAATGGCCGAGGAGCCCTTTCATTCCCTTGAAGGTTAACACGCTTTTGTGTCCTCGGTCTGCAATTTCAACCTTGGAAAGGGATCCAAATTTGTAGGCGCTCGGATCATAGTTAAAAGGATTGTACCCAAAAAGAAATGTAATGCGGCTGTATATGTCAGCCAAGTTTGGGGTGGACAGAACGAACAATCCATCACTTCGGAGGATTCTAGAGACCTCCGAAAGCAAGCTTGCCGGCTCTGTCAAGTGTTCGACCAGCTCGAACGATATGACCGCATCCCAGGTTTCGTCGCAAAACGGCAGTTGTAACGCATTTGCGACTATCGATTGACACGCTCTGACACTATGTCGTTCGATATTAAGTAGGTACAGCTCACCAGGACTAACTGCAGATCGTAGCAAATCATAATATTCACAGATCCCCCCGATGTCTATGACTTTGCTGCCTTCTCGAAGTGAGTGGTGTGGACGTACCTTTAAGTAGTCCTTAAGCAGTCCAATCTTTCTGACGAGGGGGGCACTCATTCCGTTCAAGTCTTTAAAAGACATCCTTCTTACACGCGAATGCTCCACCTAGATGAAGGATAACTCTACCCAACTTCTTGACAAGCGTCTTCATTTTTTTAGCCTGAAAGTCGCAAAATGAATACAAGAAGTGTATAGACAGGCCCGCATGCAGAAGACCTTTTGTTTATAAAAAAAAGTGAGCAGTTGCGCTTATTTGTCGCTAAGCGCTCCTCCACAGCTAAACGACAACACTTAAGCCACGTCACGGCCGTGTTATCTTCGTGATTAATTTTTCCGTCAAGGGGCGGCGTATATGGTAAAAAAGTTGTTAGTTATTCTGGTGCTTGTTATGATTGCTTCGCTTTCGGTGTGCGGTTGCACTACTACCACAAACAACAACCCGGCGACAAGCCCTCCCACGACGCACGATGCACTGCTTGAGAAGCTTGTCAATGCTACGAAGGAGGAAGTATACGGGAACGCGTCATATACGGTTCAGTCGTGGGATGTGACGTGGAACAACGCCACGAGCGTTACCATCCTTGGAACAGTCGAAGAGACGTCTGCGGGAATAACGGTCGCAGCAAACAGCACGTTCATGTCATTCGCTACAACGCTGGACGCCACGAACTTTCTTAACGTATTTAACAAGACCAATTACAGCTTGACAAGCACGGATTACGCGAGCGATACGAGCCACATCTACTACAACGCGACGGGGCATGCGCCCAGCGTTTATAAGGAGTACACGTACACGGAGGGCAGCATATTGGGCGGCTTCGTGAAGGTACACGAGCTCATACAGTACGATAATACCATCCAGATGGGAACGGCGACCGCAACCTTGTAGAAGGAGTTACTTGTACAGGGCACCTGACGCCTTGATCTTTTGTGGTGGATTCGAGCCTAGCAAGGAACCCCTTATATACAAAAAAGTGAGCAGTTGCGCTTATTTTGTCGCTGCGCGAACTGATTGAGACCCTCGGCATACTTGATGCAGCAGGCGTTGACGGCGCGTTTGTGTTTACCTTTGCCTTCCCTATTTACACGTATGATAAGGATCCCCGATACGACCTCGATATAGTCAGCATCAGCTTGGTCAAAAGCTATGGCGGCGGAAAACGTGGCACAACCTATCCAGACATGCTGTGGGAGCCAAAGGAGCTGTTCAGAGCGGTGGCCGAGTACTTCGCCAAACAATAGGCATATCGGCGCGATTCTGATGGTTGAATTCGTACCTCCGCTGTCACGTTCCATCCTGCACAGCGTCGCTCAACGAGCAACCACTCATCGTGATGAACAGCTGACAGCGCCGCGCTTGATCAAATCGCTGACTGCTTGCGGGGGTTATTCCAGTCCTAATCTGAAATGCGGGCGTGGAACTGGTCTCCATTTCAGGGACATGAGGGGTTCAACCAGCGGACCACGAAACTAGGTACGAAGCTGACTTGACGCGACGGGGCGTTTTATTCCTCTTCTGTCTGGACAAGTTCAAAAATCGACGAGTTCTCCGGATAGAAAATGGCTTGAACGTCGGTCTTTAATTCGCTAATTTTTCCTCGCATAGTATCGGTCATCTGGGACGTGTCGTCGTAGTAGAGGCGTTGCTTGCACACAGGGCACACAAATTCGTATCCACACGTGTAGCCACTCGCCATGTCAAACGTGTAGCGGCCGCAGTTGTTGTCACAAGTGTAATAGGCCGTGTTCAGCTCTCCATCAAGCCACGTCTCGAGCTTTGAGATAAGCTTTTGAGCATCATTAGCGACGCGGCGCTCAATATCCTCAAAGTCTACGCGCCATCGATACAGCATCCATCCAGTTTCTTTGTCGCGCTGAAGCGTATAGAAGGCGAGGCGATGTTCGTACAAAGTGAATAGCGTCCGCCTCACAATGTTCAGTTCAGAACCAGTTTCTTCTGCTATCTGCTGGTCCGTCAACTCGTTTTTTGAAAGTCGCTTGATCATTTCAAGCCCCTGTTGACCAACCAACTTCTCGAGATACGCCAGCGTTGCTTTGTCTTCTTTGTTTTTCTTCACTACTTATATATGGACTCGCACCGCCTTATAGTTGCTGCCGCTTGCAAAGTTCCTCGACTGCGTTCGCAGATTCAAAATCGCTCAGAAGAATTGGGGCAATCGTTAATGTGATTTGCTTTTGCACAGTGGACAGAGATATGGCGGCCGTAAACCCACGCAAATTGATCCTCCTGCATACTCAACTTTCTGAAGTTTTAGAGAATAGGAGCCGCCGGTCTCTCTATAACGTGAAGGCTCTACGCCATTCAAACTCTGGGAAAAGGAACCACGGAAAAAAGAAAGAGGCGTTAACTCTCAGTCATAGGTGGCCCGGCCGTTGTTTATATCTCCTCAAGCTCCTCAATCTTCACCTCAAGCTCCTCAATCTTCACCTCAAGCTCCTCAATCTTCTCTACTGCCCCCTTTGAGTGCGTGATATCCTCCTCTAATTGCTCGCTATTTGTCTCTGTTACTTCCTCCACCACAGCACGCATCATTGCATCCTCGACCAGTTCCTCGCGCTTCAGTCTCTCTTTCAAAGAATGCGCGTACACTTCCTTCAGCACGTCGATCTCACGCTGGAGCCGCTCGAGTTCGCTCAAGATAAACTCTTCTCTATCAGTCATTTGTGTGTACCCCCTTCCTGTGGGCAAGTATCACTCTTAATATAAGAAGATAAAGAGACCTATAATGATCAGCGCGAGACCAATAAACCACATAATAGCGCGTTCATACTTAGACACTTAACATCCTTGCTTGGATAAAAATGCGGTTCCAGGCTAGTCATCGGTAACCTGTGTGACAGCTTTCATTATGTCGTATACATGATGCGGCGCGGACGTCGGTACAGATTGCAATAAGGTACGTAATCCTTCTCACCGCGCAGCTTACAGCCGTTATACTTCTCGCACCGTCGACAATCCATCATCGTTATGAAGTGAGTTATTCCGCTAGCCTGTTAAAACTATCGCGCCCCGCATTCGGTCCTGCGCCAACTAGCAGACCTGCAAGTCGACCTGTGAGCCGGACGAAGTCAAGGATTGAGGAAAGAAAATTGAAGGCCACTGCACGAGCTCGTCGCAAACAGCCCAAGGGCTAAAGAACACGTCAAAGCTCTCATTAAATCGCTTATCAAAGAAAGGGGCGGATGCACTCTCCGGGCTTCTTGATGATGGCGATAAGCGGGGCTGAGTTTTATCTTCGGTCACATACCGGCGTTCTTGTTCGGTATCTCTTGCAAGTAAAGCAAGGAACACCAAGCCCGCTTGGGATCGTGATGCCGCGTCGACCGGCAGTGGTATCTCTTGCCATTTTTTCCGTAGCTTCCTGATTACCAAAAGGGAATTCATTGCGTTTTTCACTGTATATATTATATATGCATTTGTGGCAGATTCGACACTGATGATGAAGATTACTCATTCTGAAAAATCGTGTGCGGGAAGCAAAGCAAACTTCAGATTTTCTCCCAGGAACGCACATCATTAGGAGTTGTGCTATGACAAAAGTTATTGCTATCAACGGAAGCGCACGAAAGGACGGCAACACCGCCATCCTAATCCGACGCATGCTCGAGGAACTCGAAAAAGAAGGCATTGCGACCGAACTGGTCCAGCTTGCCGGTAGGAGGATTCGGGGGTGCACCGCGTGCATGAAATGCTTTGAAAACAAGGACCGGCGGTGCGTGCTCGACGACGATATCGTCAACGACTGCATCGGAAAGATGGCGCGAGCTGACGGGATCATTCTAGGCTCTCCGGTCTATTTCACCGACGTGACTGCAGAGATGAAAGCATTGGTCGACCGGGCCGGGTTCGTTTCTATGGCAAACGACGGGCTCTTCAAGCGCAAAGTGGGATCCGCCGTCGTCGCGCAGCGGCGGACTGGCGCGATCCATACCGGCGATACGCTGCTGCATTTCCTGCTCAGCTCGGATATGATCGTTCCGGGTCGCCCGGCGATTGGTGTCGGGAGGGACATCGGTGACGTCGACAAGGACGATGAAGGCCTCGCAGGGGCAAAGAATGCCGGCAGAAACATGGCGTGGCTTCTGAAGGCTGTAGCGAGATGAGAGACATCCGCCCTTGCGAAGACCAGCAAAACGGGTTGCGTTAAAGCGGGCGTATCTTCGAAGACGAGGAAGGAATAATTGCGCCCTGCCTTGTCTATTTATTATACATTGAAAAATGAGGGGTAAGATGGCGTTGTCTGGCCTTCTAAGAGTTTCTACCATTAAACGCCCTCCTACTGTGAGAATGGAAGGAACTGGGCCTGATTATGAAAAACTATTAATTAGTTGCTAATCAACTGATGTCGAGGACTTTAAAATGGTATCTGAAAGAGATACTGCATTTTCAAGGAAAAAACAAGGACCTAAATCAATTGTCACAGCAGATTGTTCAGCAACTTACGACTGAAGGCTACAAAACACAGTCAAAAACTGCGCCTTTGGGAATAGTAATACAGGCGCAGAAGGCCGGGATTTTGCGGGATATCATTACTGCGGACAGAGCGTTTAGCATCCTCATAACGGGTGAGCCGAATGATTTTTCAATCCACATAGGAATAGGCAAGTTGATCCAGAACCTGGCAGTGGCAGCAGCCGAAACTATCTTGCTTACTTGGCTATTTCTTGCTGTTGACGTGCCTGAAATGCTGTGGACTGAACACGTAGAAAAAGGCATCGTCACAGAAATAACGCAGATCGTAGGTTAAACCAAAAAAAACTTCCTTTTTTCCTCTTTTTTTGGACCAAAACTAAATCGGCACATTGTCTTGACTGCGGAATCGAATGAAGATCAGTCGAACAATGATCGGAATGGTCGAAAGGCCAAAAGTTGGTTTCCCCCAAACTCATTAAAAAGGAACACAGCAAAAGTTTGGTGATCTTGAGAGGTTGCCAAACAGTTCATCAGATAATCGTTCAAGCTAG
Source organism: Methanobacteriota archaeon (assembly GCA_963720465.1). GTDB lineage: Archaea > Halobacteriota > Bog-38 > Methanoflorentales > Methanoflorentaceae > Methanoflorens. The sequence goes on along the minus strand of OY970393.1, from coordinate 825,355 downwards.
CGCAACGAACTCCTTACGCTTGAAACACGCAAGAGGATATTAGTTTTGAAGATTATGCATGTGGCTTGAAATACCGCTGGAACGTGCTATTTGTCAAGCCACGTCTATTTTGCGCGGAACAAGCTGGCTATTCGTGCGTTGATGGCAGAAGCATCGGTAGGAGCGACCCAACGTCCGACTTCGTGGCCGTTGTTCAGCAGGATCAGCGTCGGGATTGTCGTCACATTATACTGATCTGTCAGCGAGCTCGTATAGCTCTCGATTGGTGTCACGGTGACCTTGCTTGTGTTTTCAAGCTGGTGAAAGCTCGTAGTGCTCTCTAGTGCTTGGCAATAGGGACAGTCCGGCTCATAAAAGAATAGCACCGTCAAGTGTGTCGGCGGCGGCGTTGGCGTTGGTGTGGGTTTAGGCGTTGCTGATGCGGACGGTGTACTGCTTGCCGTTTGGTTGGTGTTAGTTGATGATGTGCAACCTGCTATTGATAATGAAGCCACTATCACGAGCACGGTGATAACTAAGAACTTTTTTATCATATACGTCGCCCCCTTGCTTAGCTCCTGACTCATTATCTCTATTTTGATCCGGAGCTATCTCCTGTCTCGAACTATTTTCTCCATATCCTGTCCCGACTTTTCCAAGTCGGCAAGCGTCATCACAGGCGTCATAGAAACATCAGCCTCCCAATCGAGCCACGGCGGCTCGGTAACTAAGGCCATTTTGTCAATGCTCGGCATATCCAACACGAAATAGATTGTCCGCTGCCCGTCAGAGGGCGTAAAGTACACCTGCTCTGGCTTCACGTCGTCGACATACTTCATTAGTTGTTTGAATAATGTTCCACTCTTTATCAGCGGGTTGGCGATTTCACCGGGTATTGTACATTTAACCATAAAACGCATGTTATATCCTCATATCAGTTTTACATTGCTCACCGATAAACTTTCGTAGCGGAAAACTCGGGGGCGTTCACTTACGCCCGATGATGTGCTACAAAGCTGCTGGCTGGTCGTTAATGAGTCGGCAACGTCGGCAGAGGTCATCGAAGGATAGCACGGCACGTTCCTCTTGACAATTCCACAGCGCCCAGCAGATATACCCTTTTGCCTCTCAGAGCTCAATAGGTCTTTCTTTTTTCGATTTCCTTTGATTTTTTAAGCCGCTACAAAAGCGTGATGATGTCAGCGGCATTTCACGTCAAATAGGGGTCTTCAGGCAATCTGCATTTCACGAGGGGCACGAATATGAAAAAGTGGATATTGCTGTGCAACTTATTTTTCCAGCCGTTATTGTATCTAAGTGCAGTTTCAATAGAAGTTTCAGTGGATGCTGCTTTGCAACGTCACAACTGTGGATTTAGCTATCTTCGGACGCCTTTTCTTTTATAAACGCATAGAGCCCGTCAAGGTGAATAATCGCTTTGCTCCGGTCTGTAGGAGCTTCTTCGAAGTCTTGGAGGAATATCACATCGTCGTTCTTTGTGATAGCAACCACGGGATTGAGGTTATTATGGAACTTCGCTGCTCCTTTCATCTTAAGCCATTCGGTGAGGTCAGCGATAACTTCGCCCCCAAACTCGTCGTGCACGGTATTGTATTCGGAACCACGAAGCAGCTTCTTTAGCTCCCACATCCTAACCTTAAACCAATCTATTGCTTCCGTCACAGCTGTCGAACCACCCTTATGTTTTTTATCTCGCTCGGTTTCAATTCTTGTTTTTGTGGATGTTGCTCTGCAACCCCACCGTCAAAATACCCCTTTAGCGTCATAACCCTTGTCATGTTGCTGTTGCAGAAGAGATACCATATTGATAAGACACGTTCTTCGGCGTTTGAGGACTTGCCTGAGGCAATCTCCCACGCATACAAAAATCGTCCCGGGGTGATGGGAGCTGCCCGGTGCGGCGCCATCAAAGCTGATGTCGTATGTCACTATCAACAAAATGACTGTCGCTGCTGCTGGATGCTGTCGTGGCGCGTGTTCGCTTGGGGGTCGTGCTGCTTATTTCGTCCCGTGCTTGTTGCCTCGTTTTCTTTCCAGCCATAAGTTGCGCGTCTCCGTATCAAAAGTCATGCTCTTATAACCCAAACTCGCGAGCTGTCGATCTAATTGCTCAACCCTTTCCCGCGCTTTTACTTCATCGTCAGGTGTCAGGCAATCGAACGCCACCCACCCCTCTCCAACGCCTGGCTTTAACCAGTCGAGGATAAAACGCGCCAGTTCGTTTGGTCGTCGTTCGGTGTAAAACTCTATTGTGCAAAAAATTGAGTCATGATACGGCCGATGGTCAACAACCCCAAAAGTACCGAAAGGAGAGAATAGTATATTGTTGTCGCCGAGGAAAAGGGCCCAATCCTTTACTCTGTGTTCTTTTGCGGGCGTGGGGCCAGTCAAGTTCATAACGGTAGCGTCGCTGAAGTAGTTAATAACCGTTCCTAGGAATTGAAGGACACGAAAACCTTCGACAAACCCCCCGTGAGTTAGCCCATCTACAGCAAAGCAGGCGCGCCAATTTCTCTCTTTGTTCTCTCCAAACACGGTTTCTTGGCGCGCATAGGTAACCGGCCGCAAGAGACTCATGACGACAATGAGCAGATCTTCTTCGTTTAAGCGGTTTTTATCGACGAAGCTACTATGCGCACCATCTTGCAGGTTGGACGGTACGTCGGCGCCGCACGGTTTGTAGTCGATTGTCAGCAGCGCTGATTGCATCGGCATTCCGAAAGTTTCATCCATGGTCTTTTCTCCCGGTCACACACACATTCACCCTTGCTTCCCGAAGGGGGTCGAGCGCAAGGCAAGCACGGACGATTGCCAAGATGCGCCGAGCACGCATAACCGTTATGATTCGTGATGGCAGTGTTCCAAAGACTGGCTGCGAAGCACTCTAAAGGAAGAAGAACCCGCCAAGAAAGAGGAGACGCCAGTCAAACGGCTTTAGCAAAGCCAGTGGAAAATAGAAGGATCTAACGGACGTCAAATCGTTCGAACTTTGCCATTTGGACACCGTAGCACGGTTTCTACGGTCACATTTCAACCGAAGCCTTTATATTATGTTCTGAACGTTCTTAGGTGCCTAGTGTCTAAGCTCTTGCGAGAAAGTTATGCGCGCATACAAAATCGTCCCATTTTCTTTAGTCATATCCATTATAAGCGCCTCATTTGCAGATGCAGCTTCTTTCGCAAGAGATACCCATGAACAAGTTAGTCCTACATAGAAAAACGGGCATCCGCACGCACAGTCGGAGTCAGCGTGCTGGAAAATTCATGACTCTTTTAGTTCTGGCTACGGTTTTGTTCTCTCTCACGGCAGCGACGGTAAATGCCGCGAGTCCAGCGTCAAGCGCAACTAACGTGAGCCCTGCGGTAGGAGCCGCGACGCACCCGATAGGGTACGCTATCGCGGGTCCGCCATCGATGATAGACTCTGGCTCACTTGCCTATTTTAAGGCACACGGGTTCTCCACCGTGGAACTTATAGCTCCAGATAGCGGAACATACCAGACCGAGCTCAATACGATCAAAGCGCTTGGCATGCAGCCGGTTATTGATGTTGAAGCGGTCATTTGGAGCGGAGGACGACTTCAGAGCACCCCCATAACCAGTTTCGGTCCCTACTTTCAATCACTCAAAAACGCCGGGTGGCAATATGTTGCCTCCGAAGGGGGCAGACCGGGTGATCTTACGTTACATGAAGCAGTTTTTCAAGGGATACGTAAACTACAATTGCGACCAGTGCGGCCTTTGGCTCGACGTGTACAAGAACCCATTCACTGTCATCAACAGCTGGGAGAGCTACTATACGCCGGAGTGGTCCTCTGTTCAACAGGGAGTAACACAGGCCGCTGCGCGTGGCATCCAGAACGGCATCATGGCAGGCCTGTGGGCCAACAGCGGGGGCGACAACCCGGTTCTCGCAAACTCCCTAAGCGGCGGCTCGCCCAGTTATAAGTCAATGCTCGACTGGTCCTACGCAAATGGGGTCGGCTTCACGCAGTTTTGCGTGTGGTGTAGCCAGGATTCCCACGTGCTCAGCGACTATGAGCACCTAGGATTCCCACAGATAGTCGCAAATCTACAGGTTGAGTATCCACCAACTAGTTCAGCACAAACGTCATCCCTAGCGCAAACGTCATCCAGACTTCCCACCGCGCTGACCCTCACCCCATCCACCACCACCGCCACTGTCAATCAGCGGGTCACCTTCACCGCCAGCCTCAGGGGGAGCACGACGCCCTTATCGTCGGAGTCAGTCACTATCTACCACTACCTTAACGGCGTCCGCTACAACGTTGTGACGAAAACGACGAACGCGAGCGGCAAGGTCACGTTCACACAGAAGTGGACATCACCCGGCAAACGTCTATACTACGCCACCTTCACCGGTGACACGTGGTACAAGGCATCGACGAGCGCAGCCCTGACGATCACCGTTAATTAGCCCAGAAACGCGAGCGAGGGCGTTGTTTGTGCACATAGCATGAGGCGACCGCAAAGATCAACGCCTCCGGCTGCTATTCGCTCACTGAAATGGAGCCGCACCTACGCCTGTGGTTTTTTGGCATAATCTCGGTATAAGCAGTCGTAGCTATCATTAGTTTCTCTGGACATAGTAACGAATGCAACGGGCGAATCAAACTAGCCGTCAATGATTGACTGTCGTAGGTGCGTCAAATTCGTCGGCATAAGCTTCGTGGCGATGATGAGCGCATCCCGCGCTGCGAGTATTATCGCCGTCCGCGCCGCGCGGCAGATTGACGGTTGTGCGTTGCCTGCCGTGTCTAAGCGTTATTAGCCGGGCGGTGAATGGTGAAGGTGTGCTGACTAAAATAAGCGCAACTGCTCGTTTTCTCGTAAACAACCACGATATTGCTTTGCAGCATCGCTACATTTATTCACTCATTCTCAATACCTTCAAGAACTTCTTCTACGATCTCTCGCACCCGTCTATTGGTCATCGCAGCAGAACGTGCCAGCGTCGTTTCAGGGAACGAAACGTCTGTACAAAGTTGGTCTAGGTCTTCCTTCTCATGGTCGAGCAATTCAAGAACCTCTAATAACCTCTCTTTCATTTATTCACCTTTCATAATCAGCAGTGCTTGTAACAGTCAGCTATTACTTCTTCGATTTGTCAAGGTCTTATTGCGTTGCCTTTTTTAAACCAGGGCTCATTGCCCACAACTTTTTGTATTGATCGTCGGCATTTAATCCTTCGTTGACGAAATATAAGTATCTCCTGTCTCACAAGTTCAAGAGCCCACATTCCAGAGTCTTTTACTAATCGTAGAATGTGCGCCTTGTCTCCCTCAAGTTTCAATCGTTGTTTTAGTGGATGTTGCTCAGCAACCCTTCCTGAAAATACTCCTCTAGCGTAATCACCCTTGTCGTGTTGCTTCTCCTGAAGAGATACTGTACTGATGTGGTTCAAGTCGACCCCCTCGGGATTAGGCTGCCAGTGCGCTAGACGAAAGCATATAATGGAGCGTAAACGTGAGGACGTTTCTGTTTACGAATGATCGATTTGAGAAATGACTAAAGCCGCCACGAGCACGCTAAGGTAGTTTCTGATAACTCCCTAACTTCTTAATCTATCTTATTTTTTGGGCTTCGGACGACCGAAAACAAGCGCAAGCTCTCTTATGCCCAGCGAAGCAGCTAAAGGATCCGCCGAGAGGGCAAGTGAGCTACCAGTGTTGCCAATTCAAAGAGGAATTATAAATATGCCTGCGTGGATGTACTGGGCGACCAACATGGGATTATTTGACAGGTTCAAGTCGAGCACTGCCCCAACGCAGAAAGAGTTGACAGCGAAGGAATGGTGTGACAAAGGAGATGCACTTGCAAAGTCAGGTCGCCACCCAGAGGCGCTTCTGTGCTTCGACAAGGCGCTTGCGATAGATCCGCAATATGCTTTAGCGTGGACTCTGAAAGGAGCTACGCTTGGGATGTTAGACCGCCACGAAGAAGCACTTCAGTGTCTCGACAAGGCGCTCGAGATCGATCCGAAGGATGCTAAGGCGTGGGCTCTGAAAGGAGCTACGCTTGGGATGTTAGACCGCCACGAAGAGGCGCTTCAGTGCCTCGATAAGGTGCTCGAGCTCGACCCGCGGTATGCTAAGGCGTGGAACGACAAAGGAACTGCGCTTGTGAAAGTAGACCGCCACCAAGAGGCGCTTCTGTGCTTCGACAAGGCGCTCGCGATAAACCCGCAGGATGTTGACGCGTGGAACTACAAAGGAGACGCGCTTGACATGTTAGACCGCCACGAAGAGGCGCTTCAGTGTTTTGACAAGGCGCTTGCGATAGATCCGAAGACCAACCGCACAACAAGGGAAACCGGCGGCCGAGAAAATTCGTAAAACCACGCCCAAGAAGCAGTAAGGAAAAGAAACAACGAGCTACGAGCTAAGGAACGAGCGAAAAGAACACACAATGGTTTTGAAAGGCTCACCGAACAAATGTGCGCGACCCCTTTGCACCACGCTCTTATGTGGCAGTCCGCAAAAGGCAAGGGATAATTTGGCCCTCACTTATTGATCCGGACACGGCAAATGAACCGGCTTAAAAAAAGCATGTGAACTGGGAGCTATGGAGAGGGTAGTTCGTTCGCCTTCTTCGCAGCTTTCCAGGCTGCTCGGAATCTTATTAAAATCCTATACAGCGTCAAAGAGCACAGGCCAAGAAGCACGATAGCGACTATGATTCCTCCAACAGGCCCTAGCACTGCAAACATAGCGGAAATGATAAGCACAGCGACTACAAGCAGCCAGAAGCCGAGGACTAAAAATAGCCCCAAAAACAGCCCCTGAACAAAGGACTCCCTTATTTTATCACCTCGGCTTCAAATGCCAGCACTCCGGTTCTATGACGTGCCGCTTGGGTTCCGTTTTTTGCATAGGGGAAGCCCACCGTGTCGTCTTGGCAAATTGTTGTTGGTAGTCTCCCTCGACATAATCTGTTAGCACGCGCGGCGTTGTCGCTGCGGCTAACTAACTTGAGTAATTTTTTGATCATTTTGCATTAAACTTCTCGCTCCTCGTTCTAAACGAACTTAGGTTTCGACGATCCAAAACTAGAGCGTGCGCGTAAGTGCACAGTAACAGTATTGTTCGCTTTCACTGTCAATCTACTCTTCTTAGAGCGCCGGCCCGTGCCTTCGCTTTTTTTCAAGGCAAATGAAACCACGCTTAATCGTTCCTCTTCTCTACTAGGAGGTTACTAATTGAGAGGACATCGTGCCGGACGACGTCCCCATCAGATACCCGCCAAACCCTATAAGCCAAAGCACGATAGGGTATACCACCCATCGCTCTGCTCCTCCGACGCCGAGGAACGCGACGGCGGGAGTTATGTATGGACCTATGGCAAAAACCATCGTGATGATCCCCAGAATCACCGAGAAATAGCGGAGGGGTGCCTTTTGTTGGCTGAAGGCCGCGATTGCGGCGAAGCCCCCGGCGATGAACGTGAGCGCCGACAACAGCCAGTGTATAACACCAAAGGTCTCGTTGAAGACGCCGACTCCAACGGAGCCTATGCCAGCGAGAGCGATAAGCAATGGAAGTGCTGAGGGAAAAACGCGTTTATCAAGCGCGCGATGAAGCGCGTACGCCCCTCCGATGATCAAGAGCCCTCCAACGACTAACGTCGTATCAATGACGGCGGCGGCCGGCTGCATAATTACGCCGTTTCTCGCGCCCCCCAAATCGCTTATATAGTTCTGCGAGACGCTATAGCCGGGATATGTGGTTTCCGCCGTAACGATTCCTAAGAGGATGAGCGTTCCTGCGATGAAAAACAGCGCGCCAGCGACGTTCAGCCTGTTCATGCGCGAAGCAAGCGACTTGTGCGCACTTAGTTTTTTCTGTGGAGGCGAATGACAGATCTCGAGAGGCGAGATTATTGCCTTCAGCACAAATTCAACCTTTATCCGTGCACTTCAGTCAGAAATAGGTGAGAACAGATTCTTTACAAGCTTTTTTCATCCTACCTTTACACCATACTTGCGACGAGTGTTTCGACAGAGTTGTGGCACGAAAAGGTCTTACTGAGGGCTCAAAAAAGCGGAAAAAGAAAATGGTGTCTCACTGGTTCATGTCTCATGGCGATCGGAGCACTTTTTTGTTTCTCCTTTTATCCACCACCGAAACCCTTCGTTTTTTCTGAACAAAGCCAGTGGATTTATCGTAGTAAAAAGCTACAGTAACGGTAGACTTGCAGGTCTGTTTAAAAAAGTTCAATTGTAGTTTATCGATAGATGCGCCAACGCTCAACAGAAATGGTATGTAAGCCGCTTGGAAAAAAAAATCATGACCCTGTGGTCGAATCGGAAGCCTCGGCTTGATATAGGCTGGCGGATTGTTGACGTTTAGATAGGGTCAACTTCATTGTTCGTCTTCCCACCTGTACAAATTCTTCCTTGTTTGCAAGCGATCAACGCTGCAATTGAAACAGATTCCATTATGGCAGCACAGGACCTGCTCCGCACTGCGTACACCGCCACTTTGCATTCTCACGCTCTACAAAAGCGGCAAGCGAATGCCGCTTGATAAAGGTGAGATTCTCGATGAAACTCGTTCGGTATTGTTTTTGATATCGTGCGTCGATTCGCTCCAAGTTCCTGCACGGGAAAGTGCCACATTCATAACAAAACCGAACTCTGTGATTCAGAAGTAGATCACAGCGTTTCTTTAGAAAGGCGCACTTCCTATCACGGGGGCGACATCCCGCGCAGTACGCCATCCTCACCCCTTTGCGTCTTACGTCGTGTTGGCGCGCGAGATAACGACTGCACACCGAGCAGTTCATACCGCACGGCGCGATCAGTTTTGCATCATCAGAAAGAGCATCGAGCATCCACGGGAAATACCGCTGGCTTGTTCATATAACTGCTCTTATCTTAGTCCGATTGTTGTATTTCAACTGGAGCCAAATAGACCCGTATCTAAATTACTATGTCACGTGCATGCGGGCGAACTCCGCGAACGCATTATAAACCTTCGTAATGATATGAACGCGTTTCTAGAAGAATTAGACGAGCCGCGACAGGGGCAAGGTGAGTAAACGGCAAGCATTTATCTGGGTTGCAGCGGGTGGCATTATGATCATTGGCTAGGCGTCCTTTATAACTCGCGTAGTCGCTAGCTGGAGCAATACGCGCAATTTTTCCACTCAGTCGAAGTCAATTCGACGTTTTATCAATTTCCGAAGGAAGGTCAGCTAAAAAAATGGTACAACGCTACTCCTGACGACTTTATTTTTTCTGTAAAGATGAACAGGCACATCACACACACAAAGAGGCTGCACGAAACGCGTGGAGCTCTCAGCGACTTCTTTGAGATCTGTGAGGCATTGGAATACAAGTTGGGTCCGTATCTCGTAGGGCTCCCTGCGAGCTTTAAAAAAGATATAGACCGTCTAGACGAGTTTCTTTCACTCTTGCCTGATCATCGTTTTGCTTTTGAATTTCGTCACAATTCGTGGTTCAGTGAGGATGTTTTTGACCGTTTTAAAGATCGAAGCAATCTGGCTATGGTTATGCTCGGTGAACAATTCGACAACAACATCGACTGTTTTAAGAATTTTGCTTACATCAGATGGCACGCGCGTGATAGAAATCTGGACGTTTACTCTTCAGAAGAACTAGACTACTGGGCGCGTCGAATCCGAGAGCTTTCAAGCGAGGCTGACGTTTTCGGCTACTGGAACCACAATGCATACGGGCCTAAGAATTGTTTGGATCTAGCGTCTAGGCTGGAAGTGCGATAACCTTTGCCGCCACCAGGTTAAAAGACGTTTTCGAAACTTAATCCGGAAATATGCGATTCACGGTGCCTGTTTTGATGAATATGCGCAAAGTTGGATGACGCAGAATTCAAATAGATTTAAGGATCATTTCAAACGACTTAGTTACGGGCTTTTGCTGCGTGAAAAGCTGAAAAAAGATGGTGTTGTGCTATGATTGCGAGAGGGGAATGATCAATGGTAATTGGTTTCACAATGATGAACGTTAATCGGGGCGCAGAATACGGCGTGTGGCAAGAACTAGTGAAGATTAGTGGCATAACAAGAGCTGTGCATGTTTTTGGAGAGTTTGATTATGTCGCCATCATCGAAGCGAAAGACCTTTCTGAATTGACCCGCGCGGTTGATGACATAAAGCTCATTCAAGGGGTCACCACGACACGTACGTTTGTTGAACATCAGCTTCCATTTATGAAATGATGCGCATTGCAAAAAAAGAACGATAGGCTCAGCCGGATTGGAACCGGCGACCTCCGCTGTGTGAACACGCGGGATTTGGCGCTTATTTCTCCATTTTGCGATCGCTCAGCACTGTTTTTTGAGCCAGCGCCACCTGGATCATCGTGTTGACACCGACCTTGCCCCCGAGGCACCGAACGGTCTACTTCCAGGTGCCCTTATGGCCGCTGGTTCCGAGCTCCTTAGCTTCGGTGGCTCGTATGTCGTACCTGAGATGCCCGGTCAGCGGGTTTTGGCCGTAGCTCTCGCAGAGCGCGACGAGCACGTCCTCGTGGGTCACGCCCACGTTCATGACGGTATCATTGCCGCCGTAGTAGATGAGGATGGTGCCATCGTCGCGGTGCACGGCCCCGCAGGTGAACACGACCTGCGGCACGTGAATGTAGTCTGCCTCCTCGACGCGGCAGTCAGCCCTGGATGGGAACAGGATGGGGATGCTCGACATCTTCACCCGCGCTGGGTCCGCCAGGTCGTGTAGCGCCACGCCGAGTACGTACGGGTTGCCGTCCATGGTGTTGCGCACCCCGTGGAATACGCTGAGCCAGCCCTTGGCGGTCCTGAAGGGCGGCGCGCCAGGACCGATCTTGTCTGAGAAAGCGCTCGGGCCCCCTTCAGTCCTCATGACGGGCTCCGGCTGGATCTCCCACCGATTGGACTCGACCGAGTTCGTCCAGCCGAGTTTGAGCTGCGTGTAGATGCCCCCGACCTCGCCGGCCGTGGTGTCATTGGGTCGGAACAGACCCGCATAGCGGCCGCCGATGGGCTCGGGGAAAATCACCACGTTTCGCATATCTCGCTCGAGCACCGGGCCGTGGCGTATGAAGTGGGAGAAATCGCGGGTCGTGGCCAGCGAGACGCGCACGCGGTTCTTCACCGTCGCGTGATAGGCGCTGTAAGTGATGTAGTAGGTGTCGCGGATCTGGGTGATCCGCGGATCCTCGACGCCGCCCGACTCGTTCTCGATGAGGGCCTTGGCATCGGTGCCGAGGGCAAAGGCGTCCCCCTCGGCGGCCGGCGCCATGGCAGGTCGCGGCTCGACACGCCAGCCGTCGACGCCGTTGCTGCTGCGGGCGACCCCAAGCACGCTCATGCCGCAACGAAGATGCGACCGGAACAGCATGACCATGTCGCCACCGTGCAGCGCGATGCCCGCGTTGTGGACGGTCGTTACCTGAAGGCCCGGTTCCTGCCACACGTGGTTCACGTCTTTGGCCGTAAGCACGGGGTTATCCGGGAACCGCGCCACTGGACAGTTCAGATCGACGATCATGCGGTGGTCCTTTAGCATTACTTCCTTGCTGATCATCAGCCATCCTCCTTGGACGAGCCTGGCAGCATCACGATCATACTGCGCAGCTTATCGATGCTATCGCCATAGATCCGAATGGAATCACAGTGTAGGTCGTTTTTTGTTACCCCAATTTCGCGGCGCATCGCATCCGCGCGCAAGCCGACACGCGTCGCTGCGTCTTGAGCTAAGTTGGTACCGCTATCGTAGTTTATCCCATTCTTCTCAATTCCTGTGTCCATAATCTCACAAGCGAACATGCCGTTTTGATCTCAGAGTGAACGTGACCTATAACATACCCAGGCTACTAACGCCCCACCATTGCGGCATAAGATTTGGATCTGTAGACGCCTTGAATGTCTGCTCGCCCGGCGCGTCAAAGATTCGAGAAACGACGATTTCTCGTCCTCCTGGCTCTGCCGTAATGGTGGTAAGGGCATTTTTTGCCATTTGTTGATCGCCTCCTTTGCTCTAGCGTGTACCGTTCTATATCGGGCAGTGTTAATGTTTGGCCTTGTCATCATAGATTCTTTTACTTTCCGCAGGTTTTTCAATTGGGTTATCCCTGTCGGTATATATGCTGTCCTTGCGCCATGAAGTTTAAAGCGACTTCCTGGCGAGTTTGTATCTGGTAAAAAAACATGACTGAAACACTGGAACGCACGAGTGAAGAGATCACATGGGACGTCGATGGGATCGCAGTTTACGGGACTTTAACGCACCCCACCGACACCGGCCCGCATCCGGTCGTCGTTTTTGTCGCCGGCAGCGGACCGACTGACCGAGACTGGTGCTCGCCACTCCTGCCTGGTACGAACTGCAGTGGTCGGCTCCTTGCTAACGCTCTTACTGAAAAGGGATTCATTACGCTGCGATATGACAAACGAGCCGCGGGGCCACGTGTGCGTGAAAACCTCCCACAGCTTATCGGTAAGATAAGCATGCAAGGACACCTCGACGAGTTGACCGACGCTGTCACCAAGCTTGTGTCGCTACGCGACGTAGATGCATCGCGTTTGTTTGTGTTAGCGAGTAGCGAAGGCGTCATCCATGCTTTGAACTATCAAGCCAGGGGACCTCATCGGCGGTTCAAAGGTCTCGTGCTGACTGGCGCCCCGGGTCGTGCGATCGGCCTCGTGGCGCGGGATCAATTGCTCGCACAAGTCTCGCCTCTTGCCAACGGAGATGAAATAATGAAACGCTATGATACCTGCATCGCTGCGTTCGTTGCTGGCAAACCGATCGTGCCTGATGCATCATTGCCTGAAGTTATGAAAAGCCTTTTAGCCAGCTTAACTGTCCCGGTAAACCTACCATTCGCTCGCGAGCTGTGGCTCGAAAATCCGGTGCACCTCGCATCGCAGGTATCGGAGTCTATGCTGGTTCTTATCGGTAAGAAGGACATCCAAGTTGACTGGCGTGCTGACGGTGGTCCGCTGCAAACTGCCACCGCTAAGAATGGCAATGCTATCTTCATGTTCCCTGACAACGCCGATCACGTGCTCAAGTACGAACCTCGACCGCGAGAGGAGCTTGTCGCCGCTGAAGTCGGAGCGCATTACAATGCCGAGGGTCGCGTTCTCGATTCCGATGCCCTTTCTGCCATTACAAACTGGCTGGTTGAAGGGTCATGCGAGACGCCATGAACTCAACCGACCAGCCTGCTAATGATGAGATCTGACCTCCGCCTCGCTGAGGTGATGAGTGCCGTTAAATTCTATGATCGATAGCTTTGGAACCCGGGCTTCACTTCTTATTTCGTCTCAGCGACGGTCGACTAAGCGCTTTGTCAAGTGCAGGGTCGTAAACGTCCAGGTGCACGAGGTCCTCGGGCAAGTCTGTGCACTTGAACTCGAATTCGGGCGTTTCAGGGAGCTGCCTCTTTCTGACGTGTTTACCGGATATAATGGGTAAATCGCGTAGGTCTTCGTGTTCTCTAATGGTTGAGGGCACAATCTTATTTGTACGGAACCATTTGTGATAAAAGGGAGAATTTTCCGCAGCAAACTGGACGGTGTAGCGTACGCGCTCGTCAACCAATGCGTCTAGTTCACCTCGGTCCATCGTTTCGGTCGCTTCGGAGAAGTAACTCATAGTCACCACCTGCACTGGATGATCTGTAATTCTCGCCTATAGTAGTAGATATTGATCCTCCGAAAATAGTTCTGGTGTAAAAAATCGACTGAAAACATTGGAGTATTCCGGTTGGAACCTGTATCAGCAATGTTGGATTCAAAGAACATCGTAGAGAAATTGATTGACGCTTTGAAGTCCGATCGATTCAACTTAGATCGCTCGTAATCGTGCGCAGTCTGATAGTTCTTGTGGCCCTGTAAGCGTTGAGAACGCCGCGTAATAGTATTGTCAGATAATGCAGCCTGCTTTCGCGTCGAGGAGAAGACTTACAGCGATACGCTTCCAGCAGCTCGTGTTTTAGCAGTGCTAAGTCAGCAGGAATGTTAGGGTAGCGTTCAGCTGCCCGTAACGCGGCACTGTCAGCGCTATGCTCTTCATCGTTATGATTCAGTTTGTAACTAAGCAGGTCGCAAACGATTATTTCCCCTGACGGAACTCGCTTCAGCAGAAAAAATAGTAAAAGTGTCAGACGTGCCTAACGAAATTGTCTTGTCCAGAAACGACCTCACAATGACAGCGTCTTGTCATGTGGCTCTTTGATACGTGCCCGGAATTCAGTCTCGGCTCATGTAGCGATCCCATTCCATCTCAAATTCCCTTGGTTGTTGTTCTTCCTCACGTTCCTTTTTTTGTCGATCTTGCGCTCGCCTCAATTCGCTCTCGAGATAGTATCGGTTTGCGTCCTCCACCAAGCTAGCCACCATCGTCCAGCATGCTCCGTCCCTTTGTATCGCCACTTTGTCTTTGGGGCATTTATAGCGGACTGTGTTGCCCACAATCTTTACGTTGGCACTTGCAGGGGCTTGCTCTTCGAAGTAACCCTTCCATTCTTCGGGTGGCGTGTTAGACAAAATATAGGGGACAATCATGTCATTCCTTGAGCGCAACGACTCCTCGGCGTGAGCACAATCAACGCTTAGGATAGTAATCTCTGTGAATGCCATACTCATTACCTTACGCGCCATCGATTCGACGAACTGCCCCCCCCCATACGAGCGGCTCAAAAAAAGGGAGCAAAGGTCGGTCGTTCGAAATTCCAATGGTATGGCACTTGCGAACAACTTAAAGTTGCCGTGTGCCTGTTTGTTAGTACTGAGAAGGAGAATGGGGAAAAAGAAGCTTTGAGCGCCCTCCAATTCCTTAAAAGACGCCCTTATCCACTAGTCATTATTGACCTTCATGATCATCTTCACGATATACAGCGTACCCTGCGGCTACGAATGTAGCCGCGTCCGCGCTATCGAGTTTCAAGCCGTCGCCAGTCTTATAACTGCCACAATTTTTGACAAACATTATGGATTTAGGCACTATCATTTTACGCTCACCTCCTTTTTTTTTCCTGCTTGGGTTCGTTCGAACGGGTTTAATGGTCGATATATCTTTGGATTTTGCGGTCGATATATCGGTCAACGATCTCTCGCAATCCTAGTCCGCATCGCGTGATTTTTATCCCCCGTTTCTTCGATAGCTTAGATACTATCCTTTTTTATAATTAGTCGATCCGCGGCGGCAGCCCCCGCAACTTCCGATACAACCCGTCTGCGAAGAGAAGCGCTATAAACACAAAATCGCTAATGATCTCTCTAACGCTCATTCTATCACGCTATGAACTCTCCACTTGCTTTAACGCGAGCATTTCATACACTTCTGCCGTTTCACCCTAATGGGGCATCCTGCTTTGCTACTGCAGCTTCCGCAAGTAGTCTTACCACATCGGGAATAGCTTTCTCTGGAACGGAAGAAACGCGTGCTCCGCGATAGCTGATCAAGATAGCTTGCACGGCCTTTGGAAGACGTTTTGTATCTATTCCACCATCCTTTAATAGATAGGGCAGTTTCCAAGTCGTAGGGCGATTTGTATCTCTGACGTGCGCAAAGTATTGAGGTTAGATGGTTGAAGTGGCATCTTCGCGTAGTGAATATTTTTCTATAGTTGGTCTCCTCCGCGCGTCGCATCAAATCCGCAAGATTAAGCTAACAGGATTTGCATGAAGATGCCGATGCACGAGCACGAAATTCCCGCGCCGAAAATTCCTACGGGTAGAATTGAAACGCTGACCGATGGGATATTTGCCATAGCCATGACTTTGCTGGTTTTAAGTATTGAAGTACCTACCCTAACGGGCGTTGTAACTCCCCTTGTATTCAGAGCGTACGTAACAAGCATTCTGCCTCAGATATTCATTTACGTGATCAGCTTCATCCTTCTGGCTGTTTTTTGGATGAATCATCACATATTCTACATAATAAAACACACCAACACCACGCTTCTCTGGATAAATATCCTGTGGCTAATGTCAATTGCCATTGTGCCATTTTCCACGTCAATTATCGGCAAATATGGCCAATTCCAGCTTGCGCAACTCATATTTGATGTAAACATGCTCATTATAGGTCTTTTATGGTATGCCAACTGGTATTATGCCTCGAAAAAAGGGTTCGTAGTTGAGAAGGTGATGCCCTATGCAGACCAGATCAAGCGATCGAACCTCTCATTGCCAATTTTGGCTTTAATGGCAATCACGCTTTTTTTATAAGTCCAATCGGAAGTTTTTTCGTATTCGTGCTCGTGCCCGTCATATTCACATTTTATACGGTTACGAGACGCGTTAGAGAACGCCGTTCGCCAATTGCTGCGCAGTAAAGACGTCAAATGTGCTGCGGGAGTAGTAGGTGCGGAAGTAGTAGGGTGTGCGCCGTATTATTTTGTCCCGTAGAGAATGCCAATAGTGCCGAGCATAAAGGGAAGCCTCAGCGCCTTGAACCATGCCCGAATGAGCGGTCTCGAAAAAAGTCGACGCGTTCGATAGCCCAACTCCTGACTACTTCGAGCAACTCCTCGATGTCGCCGTACACACGCTTCCGGAACAGATCTTAAAAGGCGAACGCCCCGCCCTCCCTGACGACCCGCAATGCCTCCTTGATCACCTCTCGCTTGTCATTGGTGTCACTCACTTCATGAAAGACCAGATTGCTTACCGCGGCATCGAATGATCCCGCTTCAAAAGGTAAGCCGAAGCGCTTGCTTTTTGGAACTTCACGCGGTTTGCAACCCCCTCAATCGTTGCGTTGAGCGCTCTGATTCAGGGAGAATCATTCAGCGAAGAAAGCTTAAGCTTTTAAGCTCCGTAACGATTCGATCGACCGCGCTGACCATATCTTCGGGTTTTTTCCCGCCGGTGATAACAAGTTTGCCGGAACCAAAGAGAAGAATCACCACTTTAGGATCCGATACCCGGTAGACGAGGCCTGGAAACTGTTCGGGTTCGTACTCAATGTTCTCAAGCCCCAGACCGTTGGCAATTGCGTTCAAATTCAAAGCTGAGTGCAGATCTGCTGACGCGACGATGTTTTGAACCGTGATCTCCGGCGTTCCCTTCACGTCGATTCCGATATTTCGTAGACTTTGAAATACGTTTTTAATGCCTTCATGAGCCTCATCGATGCTCTTCGCACCCGTACAGACAATTTTTCCTGACCGAAAGAGTAACGCAGCGGTCTTCGGGTCCTTTGTGCGGTAAACGACGCCCGGAAACCGTTTAGGATCATAATCTGCGCCTTCTAACCCATGCGTTACTTGCTTGAGGTCTATTTCTTGTCCGATGCCGGTGGATGCAACCACATTCACAATTTTAATAGTGTCCCGCGGTTCAACCATACGCTTCCCCTTTCTCTGTTGATTTATAAAGGCTTAAGCTGGAGAGCTTGGAGAGCTGCGCGCGTTTGATACGTCGAAAAAGGACGGAGTTCGAATCGTTTTCTTAATCTGCTAACTGTAATGACTTCGACAGTTCTCGTTTCATCCCTCTAACTCTATGCGCTTAACAAGTCTGAGAATGTTTACATAACATTGCCGTATATAACAATGTTGCATATGTTTGGAGTTTGTACGCCCAATGTACAATCAAAGCAGCTGCAACTGTTGGCAATATCCGGAACGGAGCTGGATACAGTTCCTCATCCTACGAATCCTCCATGAAACGCCGACGTACGGCTATCAACTCCTCAACGAGATCGACGAACGAAGCTGCGGCTGTCACAAGCTCGAGCCAAGAGGCATCTACACCGTGTTGCGACGAATGGAGGAGAAGGGGTTGCTGGCATCGACGTGGCAGAAAGGAAATTCCGGCCCTGACAGGAGAGTGTATACCGTGACCGAGACGGGCGCTGCTTTCCTAAAGGCGGGGCTGAGTGCGATTGTACGCAGAAAACAACTCTTTGATGATCTAATCGGGTTCTACGAACGGCGTTTTAGGCCGTAGTGCAAAGGAGGTGAACGATACATGTGCAGACAAGATAGTTGTTCATTTGAGGGTTGCGGTTGTGGCTGCAGCTGTGGCTGCAACTGCGGCACGCATCACCACCACGGGCACCACGGGCACGGGATGGGCATGGGAATGAGCATGGAACCGCCGGTGCCATTGATGGATGTCGATGAAGAAATCAAAATGCTGGAAGAGTATAGAGACGCCCTCAATGCTCATCTCGAAAAGGTTAACAAACGACTTACGGGGCTAAAGCGCTGAAATGGCGCGCCCCCTTTTTCCCCTTGTTTTTACGACAAGTAGCGCGACATAGCACTTCACGCGGCTTGACCATGACTGCCGCTGTTCTCCATCTTGAGACTGCGATATCACTTCTGTCTAGCTACAGCTGTGCGAGTTCTCTGAAGGTTTGACAGCAGAGGCTCTGTTCCACAATAGACGATAGATGAACAGGCGGATCGCACCTCCGAGGCCAAAAGAGCCTCACGTGCTGTCGGCGAATAAGCACAAATCAGCACGTGAAGTGCCTAGGTTATTTTCGCTCCATATGCGCACGTGCGATTTGCCTAGTGAGGCGGCCAATCTGTCAAGACCTTTATATGTAGAAGAAAGTTGAAAATCTGGACGCGCGATGAACTGTACTACGAAATGCGCGGACAGGGACAGCCGCTGCTGATGATCCCGGCTGCCGGCGGGGACGGGGAATATTACGCAGCCACAGCAGATATTCTGTCTGATGAAAACAACGTCATTACCTGAGATCACCGTGCCAATGCCCGCGGTACAATGAACGATCCGCAAAACTTTGAGATCAGGGGCAGAGTCGGGACGCAGTGGCGGCACTGCGCTTGAGGTCACTTCATGCGCTGGAACAAGAAGTCTGTTATTGCCTCGAATGGTCTTACCACTACGTATGCGTGTTTTCCGAGCCTCCTTTTCAGCACGAAGGCGATCTGGCCCTTAACGATAGCGAACTTCATCTTGGTCTCCGAGAAATCCGCATCAAAGATGCACACGTGCGCCAGGAAACCGCTTTCGGGAGGCCTCCACGATTTGTTGATTCGCTCTTTTATTCTTTCGTGGAGCGGCGTATTCGGCAGTGGATACGGCATAGTGAAAGAGAGGTAATCGAGCGGGAGCGAGGAAGCAAATCGAAGCGTGTCAAGCACTGTTTCGTTCGTCTCTCCCGGATAACACACAATAAAGAATGCGCCGACATTGAGTCCCGCCTCGCGCGCAGAAGTTACCGCAGACCGCGCTTGCCTAACGGTAATATGTTTGTTCATCAGCTTTAAAATATCGTCATTGCCCGATTCTATACCAAAGAAAACGCGGCGGCAGCCTGCTCTCTTCATCGCCGAAGCGATCTCGTCGCTCATCGAATCTACCCTGCCCAGGCACTCCCAGGCAAAAGATAACCCCCGCTCTTTGATTTCGGCGCAAATGTCGAGCAAACGCTCTCTGTTGAACGTAAACACGTCGTCAGCGAAGTGGATGTAATCGTAGCCCAACGAAAGAACTTGTTCTACTTCGTCAACGACGTTCGCCGCTGACCGCTCCCGATACGAGACTCCGAAGACGGCGTTACTACAGAATTCGCACCGAAAAGGGCACCCGCGCGTGGTCATCACCGTCGTCTTGCTATATCCAAACTTCTGGCGTCCATACTGGATATACTGCTCGTTGGGGAGCAGATCACGCGCTGGGAAGGGCAGATGATCAAGATTGGCTGCGAGCGGGCGCGGCGAGGTGACTACGACGCGGCCATGGTGACTGCGAGCGTTTTCTTCCCCACTCAGGTCGTCACGATATGCAATCCCCGCGACTTCAGTAAGGGCGTCGCCCGTAGCACGCGCACGCACGAGCTCGACCATGGTGCGCTCTCCCTCTCCTACAATGACCACGTCGAAATCATCTAAAAACGCTGTAGGGTCACACGATGGGAGAGGACCACCTGCCACGAGCAGCTTTGTGCGGGAGCGCAGATGCTGTGCGAACAAAATGCTCTCTTCTCGCATCGTGATCATACTGTAAATCCCTACAACTTCGGCGTCGGCGCGAGCCGCTTGTTCAAGCGCTGCTTTCTGCGTCTTGAAGGTGCAATCCAGAATATCCACATCGTGTCCAGCTTGCTGCAGACTTGCGGCAACGTAACAGATCCCCAGTGGGGGGAAACGAAATATCGACCGACTGTTCTTTGGTTTGAAATACGGATAAATGAGGAGAACGCGCGTCATATTGCCTCGCGAATCGTGATATCATAGTCAAAGTCGACGCAGCGTGGCGAGATGACGTAAGCGACACCCGTCCAGGAGAGCCGTCCTGGCGCCACTTCTCTTCCCCGGTACATCGTGGACTGAGCGACGCTCCGAAGCGCGAGGGTGATGTTATGACGGGAGTCGCTGAGCGTTACCGAATCGGCACCGGTCTCTTCCCACGTTCCAATTTCCTTGCCGACGAGCTCTACGCCGTTGGAATCGCTGTAGCGATCGAAGAGGCTCCCATCTTGCTCGTTAAGAAGGATCACTTCCGTGCATCTGGTCTTGCCCAGGCGGCTTGCGTCAACGCTGATGTGGAGTACGCCTTCGCCACGGTCGACGGTGTAAGAAACTCGTACGCTTCCAGCAGAAGGCGTCGTTTCGAACGTCGTGGTCAGTCTCCACGTGAACCGAACCGCTCGGTTACCGCGTTCTACAAGACCGCGTGAGATAGGGATTGCTTTGTGCAGGCCTGCGAACCATTCCTTAAGCCGGTAGAAGTTCTCATTTCGAATGCTCTTACCACTTTTGAATGTTACCAGCTCTTCTAAGTTGAGTTCGTAGTCCACAACCCACGTACAAAGGTGATTGTCCTTTCGTTGCTCGACTAGACACGCTTTTCCCGGAAAAACGACACGATGCGCGAACTTAGCGACGGGCACGCCTAGCCCAACGCCTTCTCCAGACAAGTCAGCAGATCCGCGCACGAGCACTGGCCCTTTCTGTATTTTGCTTGTTGTATATGGGCCATTGCTGCTCGGCGCTCGTAGCGAGATGCATAAACGCTCCGATAATGCGGTGTGTGCCAAAGAAGGGATATGCTCGTTTAGCACGTTGAATCCTGATGATGAATCTCTATAAGCTACAGCTGGGTCGACTGTTTTGGTCATGATCTGCTCACCCGTAGTAGACTGTGAGATAAATGTTAATGCCGAAAGCGATAGCGATCAGTCACACGACGAGAGCAGTCCGCATGACGTTCTTGCGTTTGACGACGGGCCGGATGACGTGTCCAACTTCTAGGTTAACGTAGATGAGGCAGCAAGTCGACGACACGAAACGCTCTCAAGCCCAGGTCTTCTAAGCACCCTTTCAGCCGGACATTCGCTTCATAAAAATGGAGGACGGAGTAATGAAAGAGGAGATTTGGGAACCGTAATGCTGATCCCTACTTCTGTCCTTTGACCTCTTTTCCCTTATAGTAGTATTCTGCCTTCTTTGCCATCGCCCCAGGCGAGGGGACTGCTCCCACCTGCTGCAACAACCCAAGAGCGTCAAAATTGAGCCACATCTCCATGATTGTCCCATTGACAACCGTGTCGATGCCGATTCCCGTGTAGGTCACGTGCTTTCCGGTCGCTGGCATCCCCATGAGCTCACCTTGGTGTGTGCCGCGAAACGTAAGGCGGCAGGCGACCTTGTCGCCTTCGGCGATCACGTCCTCAACGGTCGCGGTGAGATCGGGAAACGCGGTGCGGTACAGTGTGATGAGCTGTCCGATGCCCTCGGGGCCAGGCGGAACCGCGGGGCTGCTTGGGTCGTGGTTGACGGCGTCGGGAGCGAAGTCCTTCTCGCACATCGTCGCGTTACCTTTGTTCAAGTGGTCCTGCCAAAAGTGGCGGACGGCTGCTTTGTTCTCCTCTATCGACATAATAATCTGGTACGTCAGTCTTTGTGTTTATAGTTGTTATCCTGCTTTTTAGGCAGTTGTCGAGTCTCGCTATAAGATTCACGAGTTGCTCAGCATGACCGGACGAACTGATGGCGGCTGAGGTAAGGGAAGCCCTCTGTGGTGGGATACCTATGTCGTGCACGTGCGGCTTGGACGTCGGTCGGATGACAAGGGACGTAGTGCGCTCCCGCGGTCGAGATAAGTATTCTGCTGTGCGCAGTCGAATGGGTTTCGCTCGTTAAGATAGGCGTTTGTTGCATTTGTTCGTCCCACAGGATTATGACAAGCGGATGCGATAACAAGAGTACGTATGCCTATTACCTACGTCGGGATGAATCACAGGTCGATAAAAGCGATGAACGCAATCGTGCTGGGTTTCGTGCTGATTCTTTTCATTTGGGGCATAGGGCTGTATTTTGGGGTGCTTCCAGGCTGGCTGTAATAGCTCTTACTGTATTATCCGCCACGGCACAAGAAATAATGAGCTAGGAGCTACGGAATTGGGAAAAGGAACATGCTGTGTTATCGTGGCCCAGGCGTGCCAAGAAAAAGTACTCTCGCCAACACCTCGTACGTTCACGTTTCAGTGTGGGGAATCGGATCTACCTGTTCAGACAGGTAATGTTTTGTAACCAAAACACGGAGGGAATTGTCATGGTAGAACCTGTAGATGCAATACTAGCCATTCACAATGCGTTCAGGAATGACATGGAGCATATCGATGCTGCAGCGTTGGGCTCAGCACGGGGAAAGGAGGGTCTTGACGCCACAGTCGAGCGTTTCTGGTTGTTCAACGAAGTATTGGTCTGGCACGCCCACGGCGAAGAGTTGGCCGTCTTTCCGGCACTCGAGAAAGTCGCCCCTTTAGTTGCTGAAGCCTATATGAAAGACCACCGTGGTTTGGACGCGGCATTTGATGAGTTGAATACGTCGTATTCTGCGCATGACCCATTAAGAACCGCCAGGGCCACCGCCGCATTTCGCTTTCACCTTAACATGCACTTAAACAAGGAAGATACGCACCTCTATCGGATTGTCAGGGAACGAGTTCCTATGCCCGAGCAAGAGAAGGCGGTTGGTATCATGGCCGGCGAGATTCCCCAGGAGCGGTTCCCGGAAGTGGTGGCGTGGATGTTCCCGCTGATGGGACAGGACGATCGTGAGAACATGACCCGTATCTGGCAGATGGTGATGCCGGCACCTGCCTTCGCCGAAGCAAAGGAACTCATCAAAAAGGCCGTCGGCAGCGACTGGGCCGAACTCGCGCGTCGCATCCCAACGTTATAGGCGTTGCGAGATACTCACATTGGTTTTGCGTGCTCGTTTCCTTCACCTGCTAGAAGGAAGAACGAGCATCAACGTTGACATCGTCGAGTTAGCGACCCTGGGATTAGAACCAGAATCGGGGAGCGGCACGCAGAACGCGCACAACCTTGCTCATCAAAATTATCCCTCACCAATTTGCGCTTTGCCTGTCGCTGTCAGTTTTTAGACCGGCAAATCGTTACACGCACTGCCGAACAATCGTTAAACATAGCCATTGCGATTCACGCTGAATCTCCCGCGTTCGGCACTGTACATAAGGCGCTTCAAAAAGGGCAATCTTTATCTGATAACAGCCTACACTAATCGGTTTCAAAAACGACGAACGGAGATGCAAGCATATGAGAATTAAGATGAGAACCGCAGCACTGGCAGGCATCGTGTGTCTACTGCTGGTAACCACCGTTGGTGCGATCCCTGCGGGTGCTGTGCCGGTCGCCCCAAAAGAGTGCAGGCAAGCAAATCGCCCATTTCCATTTTCACCGTTATCGCTCCAGATGGCAAAGTCGGCGGCATAATAATCGTTGACACCTATAACGGTCACTTCGTGTGCGTCTGCTATGACCACGGGATGATGCCCGGCGCGACATACTTGCTCCAATACGCCCGGTCTGGCTACTTGGGTGCTGCGTTCATCGCTTCCGGCGTCCCCAGCAAGGGCGATTGTCTCTTCATAACGGGTACGCTCGAATACCCAGGGGTCTTCTCTCTCGGGCTGCACGTGATCTAGGCACTAACGCATTGTAATGCAGAAGGCAGCGTGCGTCCAGTTATTCGCTATGCGGCACGGACATGAGCGAGCGTTGCAGTGATCGTGAAGGGCAACAGATAAAGATTCTAGCCGTCAGACGAATGCGCTGGCACGCGGGAGAATGGGAGGGCATGCACGAGAGAGGCTACTTTGACGAGATTGCCCATGTCAAATAATAGTGTTTGCTAGTCTTGAAGAGTCGATGCTGCTCAAATTATATACCAAACAAAGCCAATTCTGTCTCGGTTCCACTCGTGGCAAACCTTAGGCAATTCGGCTATCGTCTGCTCAGCGCGCCCTACGGACTTATCTTCAAGGAAGAGATGGGCCGCGAAGCTCAAAGGTTCTTCGTGAGCACCTCGCAGGTGGCGGTCGGCACGCTTGCCGGAGCACTAGTGACGCTTGTATTCAGCATTGTAGCGGCACGCGCACTGGGCCCAGGCGAGTTCGGCAGCTTCAGCATCATCGTGACGGTGAGTGTTATCCTCGCCGTGCTTATGGGGCTAAGTATGGCGCCGATGATAAAATACGCTTCAGGGGCGCAAAACGATGCCATTCGGGTTCGAATCATCTCCACTTCCAGCATTCAAATCGCATTGCTCACTGCCGCTCTCACGGCCATCTACGTTCTACTCACCCCGCAATTATCCCGGCTGTTCGGGATTTCTTCGGCACTATTCCTCTTCTCGATCGCGTACGCCGTTATCTCTGCGTTTTTTGCGCTCATGATGAGCCCTCTCAGAATCCTATCAAGAATGAAGGCATACGCCCTTGCTAATGCTTTTCAATCAGTCATATTGCTCGCCGTGTTTCTCACACTTGTGAGCGACGATATGAGGTCGTGGCAGGTAGCTGCGTACTCATCGTATGTCTCGTACGCGGTCATTGGCCTCATCTTGGTCGTGTACCTTCGCACCTACCTGAGGCTTCAATTTGACCGGTTTTGGGCGAAGAAAATAATCAACTACTCGCTCTTCGCTGCTCCCGGTGCTTTCGCAGCCGCATTTCTGGGCGTCGACAGATTGCTGATCAATGCATTCACGACGACAGCGAACGTCGGCATCTACAACGCGTACTTCCTGCCGTCCATAACCGTAGCCCTCATGCTGTGGGGTATTTTTAACACAAGCTTCTTTCCCTATGCGTCAAAGAGCAGCGATAGGGAGGCGCTCTTTCGCAAGATAAATAGGGCAGTGCCGTACTTGGCCGTCGCGCTTGTGCCCTCAATAGTTTTTTTGGAGTTTGTCGCATTCATTTTTTATGGAAGTCGCTACCCCTTCAGCTGGCAGATTGCGTTCTTTTTTGCAATCGCGGCAGTGATCGTGGTAGTCGATGAGTCCTACGCTTCGCTCGCAGGCTCCGTTGGCACGAGTGGGGCGAAAGTGGTTACCATAAGCAGCGTTCTTGCGCTGGCAGTGCTCATCAGCCTAGACGTGGTTTTGATTCCCTTGATCGGTATTTCCGGAGCTGCTCTCACGCTCATTTTCGCTAACTTAGCACCTACTGTTTATCTCTATTCAACGCGAGGCATATTGGCGCGGAGTTAGGAAGAAGCGCTTCCGAGGCACGAGGTATTTTCGACTTGTTGGATAAGGAGCAGTACTCTGCTGCAACGGAGCGTGGCCGCAGTTTCAATGTGTTAGCCAAAATAAGCCGCTAGGTTGTCCCAATAGTATTCGACCCACCCAGCTTTGAGATCTGGATAAAGATCTTCAGCGATACCGGCCTGGGTAAAATCTAATCTGGTGTCATGACCTTCCGCCTGCAGCTCGAACGTCACCGTGGAATAATGACCTGGGGGCCAGTCAGAGGCTCGCCATTTTTGCACGATCTTCTTGTCTGGAATCAGTTCAATGGTCGTTCCAGAGGCCCAGCCGTCGAAGGCACTGAACTCAGCTCCAACTTCCCTACGTATAACCGCTGGGGAATGAGTAAACGCTGTGTGCTTCTTAGAATCCATTAGGGCCTCGTAGACCTCGTGAGGCGTTGCTTTCAGTAAAACCGATTGGTGAAGGGTTTTGGTTTTCATGGTCTTGGAGTTTGGAGTTCAAGAAATGAAAGATCTGCGCGCGGAACGAGCGACAAATCGATGCATTCGCGTAGGGAACGGCGTTTGTCCTAGTTGGCGCTTGTTCTCTCCAAGCGCAATTGAAGAATAAACTCCGCGAACGGCACGATGTTTAGCGGGAAATCTGGGTACGCGCACAGCCGAAAATAGACTAAGCTCGCACCACAACCGATCAGTCGTCTACCGAGCGCAAATTTGCGCGAGCATTACTGGGTGCGACGTAGCTTTATACATGCCGTGAAAATAGTACCAGAGAGGCGATCCGTGTCGCATGGCAAGCATTCTCATAACAGGCTGCAGGGGCGGCATAGGGCTCGATGTGGCCTGCCGGCTCCTGAAAAGAGGACACACGGTGTATGCAACCGTTCACCGTGAGATCTCGGTCAATGACGTGCGAACCGCCTTGCAGTCGTGTGGCGAGAACTTCATAGTAGACACACTTGATATAACGAAATCGAGCGACGTCAACAAAGTAGATAACTGGGATATTGACGTCCTAATCAACAATGCAGCGATCGGCGATTCAGGGCCTTTAGTAGAAATAGATCTTGAAAGAGTTAAGGCCGTCTGTGAGACCAACGTGTTTTCAGTGTTACGGTTAACACAAAGAGTCGTGCCGAAGCTCATCGCAAAGGGCGAGGGGAGGGTTATATTTATGGGCTCAATGGCAGGGCTTACTCCCACGCCCTTTTACGCGCCCTATGGGATCACCAAATTCGCACTCGAGAGCATTGCGTCCTCGTTACGAACGGAGTTGAAACCCTTTGGCATCAAAGTCATCATCGTCAACCCTGGGGTGTACAAGACAGGCTTCAATGAGCGCTTCATGTCGCAGAAATACGAGTGGATGGGCGCAAAGAGCCTGTACAAAGATCACATGACGTATGTTCGCCGCAAGGGGGAGTGGGTCATGAAGCTCGAGTTACCAAGCACGTGGAGCATCGCAAGACAAGTGGTGAAAGCTGTGGAATCCCGGTGGCCCAGGCGCAGGTACGTCGCTCCCGGATGGGAATGGGTTTTTCTTCCACTCCTTCGCTGGTTCGGGTAAAGCCTCTTAACGCGCGCTACCCGCTTTGCAATTTCATGGCGAGCGTTACCACTTTTTTTGCCAAACCCCTGCGCTCCTGCGACGCCTGATCGTCAGGCGCTCCGGTAGCGACCGCGCCAAAGTGCCCCCCACAGGTAGACGCCGGCCACAATAAATACTTGCTCAGTGGTCCGGTCTCTCGCTTTGTCTCAGAGCTAAGACAGGGGAAACTATGTAACGTCTGACGATTAAAAAAGCAGGCGATCTGAAGCTGACGATGAACGGTAAGCATCCCCACCAAGGACACGAAGACTACGGAATGCAAGAAGCGATGCACGCGGCAGGGCATAACCACGCAGAGCACGGTGCCCATGCCGGCCCATCGCACCCAGCACCGGAAAAAGGGGCACCGACGTACTCTCGCCACGCGGGTCACGACGTAGCCGATTTCCGACGACGGTTCTGGGTGTCGCTCATCGTCACCATACCAATCCTGCTCCTGTCCCCCTCAATTCAATCGTTTGCAGGCCTCAATGGAGCGCTCCGCTTCCCCGGCGATCAATACGTTCTCTTCATTTTAGCATCGTTTGTGTACGTTTACGGCGGCTATCCCTTCCTGAAGGGGATTGTCAACGAGCTGCGGGCGCGACTCCCTGGCATGATGACGCTCATCGCTGTCGCCATCACCACGGCGTACCTCTACAGCACGGCGATCACGTTCGGGCTAAGTGGCGGTGTGCTCTTTTGGGAGCTCAGCACCCTAATTGACATCATGCTCCTCGGTCATTGGATCGAAATGCGTTCTATTCTGGGGGCGTCGAACGCGCTTGAAGAGCTGGCGAAGATCATGCCCTCTGACGCCCACAAACTGCTTCCCGACGGAAGCGTGCGCGACGTTCCTTTGGACTCACTCATCGTTGGGGATTACGTCCGCGTGAAGCCAGGCGAGAAGGTTCCTGCTGACGGCGAGGTCGTTGATGGCGCGACCTTGGTAAACGAATCGATGCTCACCGGGGAGTCAACGCCGGTGACTAAAAAGGCCGGTGCAACAGTCATCGGGGGGGCTATCAACGGGGAAGGTGCCATCACGGTGGAGGTCGAGAAGACGGGCAAAGATTCGTTCCTCTCACAGGTTATCGATCTCGTGAAGCAGGCACAGGAGAGCAAGTCGCGGACGCAGGACTTGGCTGACCGTGCGGCGCTGGCACTCGTCATTATCGCTCTTGTCGGCGGAGGGCTCACGTTTCTCGTGTGGGAGCTGCTCATCAAAACGAGCGTCGACTTTGGTCTTGAGCGCGCGGTGACGGTGATGGTGATTACGTGTCCGCACGCGTTGGGGCTTGCCATACCGTTGGTCGTCGCTATTTCGACAGCTCTTGGAGCCCAAAACGGGCTCCTCGTTAGAAATCGTGCCGCATTCGAGCAAGCGAGAAATGTGCAGGCCGTCATTTTTGACAAGACAGGAACGCTGACAGAAGGACGCTTTGGCGTGACGGATGTCGTTACCTTCACCGGTGACACAGACGAGAACGCCCTTTTGTCGTATGCTGCAGCGCTTGAAGAACGCTCTGAGCACCCGATCGCCCAGGGAGTAGCTGCGTCAGCACAACCGGCGGCATCCCTGGAGGTTGAAGCGTTCAAGGCGCTGCCGGGAAAAGGCGTTCAAGGTACAGTTGATGGCAAGCCGGTACGGGTTGTCAGTCCAGGATACCTGAAGGAGCAGGGTCTCACGGTCACCGATGAGCGAATTGAGCGACTAACTGCCCAGGGCAAAACAGTGGTGTTCGTGGTCATCGATGAGGTAGTAGCCGGCGCCATTGCCCTTGCCGACATAATTCGCCCTGAATCGAAGCAGGCGATTGCTGCGCTCAACGAGATGGGTATACGCAGCCTGATGCTCACTGGCGACAACCGGCAGGTGGCGCAGTGGGTGGCAGATGAGGTGGGGCTTGACGAGTACTTTGCCGAGGTTCTGCCGCAGGACAAGGTGGTGAAAGTAAAGGAAGTGCAGTCCCGCGGTCTCGTTGTCGCCATGGTCGGTGATGGCATCAACGACGCTCCTGCGATCGCGCAGGCTGATGTGGGCATTGCGATCGGGGCGGGCACAGATGTGGCGGTAGAGGCAGGTGACGTCATCCTCGTGCGGAACACGCCCCTCGATGTCGTCGCTATTGTGAGGTTGGCGCGCAGCACGTATCGGAAGATGGTGCAAAACCTTGGGTGGGCGACTGGCTACAACGCCGTTGCTATACCGCTCGCGGCGGGTATCCTCTATCCCTTTGGCATCATACTGACGCCAGCTGCAGGTGCGGTGCTTATGTCAGCAAGCACTGTTATCGTCGCGGTCAACTCGCGGTTACTTAAGCTCGCAACTTAGGGACAACGGGAAGGCGAGAAGACCCGCACAGTAAGATCCGACCACGTTTAAGGATAGGGCTCAGTGTTACTGACGCAGTGGATTGCCCCCCCCGTAACGCTCAACATTGCGTGCTTGACCACCCTTCGTTAAGCTAACCTATATCTGTGTTTTACACACTTACATTGTGATCAATGACGACCACTGATGACGAATTCACCGCCGCTTGATTGATTTTGGGCTTAGCGAAAAAGAGGCACAGCTCTACCTCCATTTGCTCAAGTACGGGCCTAAAACCCCATCCCCTCTCGCTAAGTCGTTGAAGACGTACCGAGAGGATGCGCGTCGGACACTCATTAGCCTCATCGAGAAGGTCATGGTGCGTCCGTCGCTTGATTCACCCACAATTTACACTGCTGTCGACCTCGACGCGGCGCTCGACTCCGCTAAAGAAGCGTGAGAGCGAACTGCGTGAGATGGAGGCGCGAAAGCAGGAGCTGCATGAGCTTTCAAAGCAGCAGCGGTTTCCCCCCGTTGAGGAAGTTGCCACATTCAACATCATTAAAAACTTGAAAGAACTTGTAGCCACGTCTCTGTCTAGTGCGGGCTCAATAAAGGACGAGGGCGTCTTTGTCTTTCCTGCAAGGGTGCTATCTTTATTTGGCGGCGCGACTGAAGCATGGAAAGAAGTCGCGGCACGTGGCGTCTACATACGGGGTATCGCAGATATTTCGTGTAAAGATGCGCCGTGTACTGGGATCGAACCGGTAGAACCAGTACAGGAATTCCTGGACATAGGTGCAGATATGCGCTACTTAGATCACTACCACGGGCTATCTTTTGCAGTATCAAATACAAAGACCTGTTTTAGCGTTATTAACGGCGACGTCCGACTAGTCTCGCGAGGCAACCCCCTTACTGTGCTTTGGATTGATGACCGAGCTTACGCCGGGTATCTCACCTCTACTTTCGAGCTATTGTGGGCACAAAAATACCCAAAATGGCTACAGGTAATTAATCATTAATCCAATAAGGTTTGAGCCCATGCAAACTAGGACCCATCGGAAGTTCCAACGGGGCCATGGTTTTGGAGGTCATATCCCATCTGAACTGTTCGTACAACCTTATAATCGCCCAGATGATGAGGGTAATGTCAAAAAACCATGATGCGAACTCGTGAGCCTCCGCACAATCGTGTTCTTATATTGCTTTGCGGCTTGTCGAGTAACGCCAACATATACGTCGTTATACCGCTCATTCGCCGTTTTATAAAACGGCGTTTCAATTACGCCCTCTTTCCATAGTTTGTTATAATAACCGCTATAATCGGTTATTATCGTTGTCGGTCATCGTTTACCCATTCGGGTCGGTATCTTCTTTGAACGGGCAGTTCCTTTGATTAACCAATATTTCGGGGGCGATTTGGTCGTATTTGGCGCATTTTATACCTTGTTCGTGGAGCTTACAGAAATAACATTGCGGTATCATAGCCGTCATAAACAGAGCGCCTCCTTAACCGCCTAGCTCAGCGTGTACCGACTGTTATTGTATGCGGCGGACTTTATACATTTGGCGCTTTCGACGTCGTTAAGATCATGCTGCTATCATCATTTTGTGAAATGATTATGGCCGCTCCGGCGTTTTTGCTTTTTTGCTTTTCTGAATTCAGTCGGATGACGTCAAAGTATTACGATTTGTGCTAAGTGAATGGCGATATACTCTGTTTCGTGAAGCATCTCAAGCGGTTCACCTTACGCATGCTCTACTCAAATGTTGCTGTATCTCACCGTCAGCAATAGCCTCGCGTGTCGTTTCAATATCGGTATGAGTGCTGGTCTTCATTTTCCCCTTAGTAAGATAACATAAACCGCTCCAATAGCCACGAGCGCAAAGACTCCAAGAGCCCCAGCAACGAGAGGCACGTCTACGCCTTGCTCTGTTTGTGCAGGTGCGTTACCTTGGACTGTGTAAGTGATGTTAGCACGTAGCGCTGGGCGCACCGCCGACGACGTATTAATGAGCATGCTTGAGCTAAAATTGCCGTCCTTGGCGTCGCTCGGTACGTCAAGCCTCACGGCCACCGTTACGTTTGAGTTTGGAGCGATTGTCAAGCTTGCTGGGCTCGCGCTTAGCTGTCCGCTCGTATTCGTAACATTCGTGAAGTTGATAGAATAAGCGAGCGTCGAATTGCCGCCGGTGTTGTAGAGTATCACGTCTCGCTCTACACTACCTCCACGTACGACCGTGCCGAAATCAATACGGGCTGGTGAAACGCCTATCCCTATTTGTGCGTTAACTAAAGCACTCACTACAATAAGAAAAACAAAGAAAAGAAGCGTTAAGCATCGTCTCACTCTAAAATTCATTATGCTAAACTCCTTTTTTAGACTTAAATCGCTATTGCCGTAAGCATTGAAACGCTGCTGTGGGTCTCTGAGAATCCACCTGACACATTTGCGGGCACGTGCTCGGCTTTTTTTGCAGCGCATCCTGAGTTAGATAATGCACCCATCTGGGTTCACTTCGAGTCGACAGTGCCTCGGTATAATGTAACAGAAAGATGGGGGTACCTGCTGATTACCGCCAAGGGTAGCTGAATTTACCACACTACTTTATACTCTACTACGCTTTAATTAGTAGTCCAAGAGGTGGAACAATGGCAGAGGATGACGAGCAAAATGAAATCATTAAGTGCACTGTCACGTGCCCTGAGTGTGGTGGCGAGATTGTGTGCTCGCACGAAGACGCAAAGCACGAAGGGAAGCACAGGTGTGAAAAAGGCCACGAGTGGACCTGAATAAAGGTGTACTGAAAGGGTAGGCGTTCCTCCTTTTTTCGCGAACAAGCTTTTATTAGGTTATAGTCCTCCTGTTGAGGCTGGGACCGACCTATTAACACTGAACGCTTTGAAGGCTCAATTCGACACAGCGACCGATCTTCCGAAAGGAACTCACGCGAATGGATGTTCCCATCTCGGTCCACGAAGCTAGATCTCTGAGCTGACTTCGTCCTCGTCTTCTGGCTGTAGGAACCGTTCCTGCCAACTTAACATCGCCCGTGCCTTAGGTTACTGCTTGTGATCGCCCAAAGGGACTTCTGCGCCCTCCAAGCTAAATATTTTGTAATTCGACGTGACATACAGGTACTCCGCCTTTTGCGGCTCACTGCGTGTCGCAACGACTTCTCCGACAAACACGGTAGTGCGAATCCCGCGCTAAATATGATGAGATCGAATGAAGATCCAAGAAATATCTGCAAAATCCGTCCTTTCGAAATCCCAGGTCTATGATTACGCCATGAACCCATATAGGGGATGTAGCCATGCCTGCAGATATTGTTACGCTGCGTTCATGAAGCGGTTCACCGGTCACCGGGAACCGTGGGGCGAGTTTGTTGACGTCAAGATCAATGCTCCGGAGCTGTTAGCGAAGGAAATAACAAGGAAGCCAATGGGGAGGGTCTGGGTAAGCGGTGTATGCGATCCGTATCAACCTGCAGAGAAGAAGTACCTGCTGACCCGGAAATGTCTTGAAATCCTTTTGGGGAGCGATTGGCCGGTAACGATTCAGACTAAGTCCACTCTCGTGCTGCGAGATATCGACATCCTTAAAACATCTAGGAAAGTGGAGGTCGGCTTTTCCATAACTACGGCTGAGGAAAAGATCCGACGGATCTTTGAACCAGGGGCCTCGATGATCAAGGAACGGATCAATGCCCTGAAATCGCTTCATGCCGAAGGGATCAAGACTTTTGTCATGATCGCTCCGCTCCTGCCCGGAGCTGAAAGGCTGCCTCGCGAACTTGCGGGTGCCGTTGATTTCGTCCTGGTGGACCGGCTGAACTATCACTATGCAAACCGCATCTACCGGGAAAACAACCTGGAGTGGGCTATCGAGGATCGGTTCTTTGCTGAAAAGGGCGACGAGTTGAAGAGAGGTTTCGAGAGGGAGGGGATTCCGGTAAACGTATTGTTTTAAAGACGCGTGTAAAAAGAAGCTCACAACACAAGAAGAGTTGCTAAGGCGGCAAGTTGATACAGTAGGCGGAAAGCACAGCCCTCCGTAGGCTGATCATAGAAGCATCGCTGCATAGTGCGGAGCTAGACTCTTATCTGTAGGGCATTCGATCTTTGCTTTACGTGTTGCTTTTGCAGGCGGATAGCAAGTGATAACCTCTAAAGTGGTTTTGGCAGTAGGATCTTTAGCAAACCGTCTGGATATCCTCTCTAATGTTTATCTTCCGGCCACCTCTTAAATCTCGAAGAGCTCTGTGCTGAGATATCGCTCGCCAGTATCGGGAAGTATTACCACTATCAGCTTACCTTTGTTTTCAGGTCTTGCGGCTACCTTCAAAGCAGCCTAGGTTGCGGCCCCATACGATATTCCTATGACTAATCCTTCCTCGTTGGCCAGTCTGCGGGATGTAGCGAAGGCATCTCCATTTGTTACCGGGATGGCCTCATCAATCAGATCTAGCCGCAGAACATCCGGAATAAAGCCTGCACCGATTCCCTGTATCTTGTGAGGTCCTGGCGTTCCGCCCTCCAGAACAGGGGACGCGGCAGGCTCGACGGCAATAGCTTTAAAGCCGCTCTTGCGGGACTTTATCATATCAGCAATGCCCGTGATCGTTCCGCCCGTGCCCACACCTGCCACTACTATGTCGACCTTGCCGTCCGTATCGCGCCATATTTCCTCGGCAGTAGTCTTCTTGTGAATCTCTGGATTGGAAGGACTCCTAAACTGTTGGAGAAGGTAATAGTAGCTCGGGTTCTTGGCCAGCATATCTTCTGCAGTCGCAATTGTCCCTTTCATTCCTAAGGGGCCCGGAGTCAGCACCAAGTCCGCCCCCAGCGCTTTGAGAAGCTTGCGCCGTTCGATCGACATCGTCTCAGGCATAACCAGAACTAGCTTGTAGCACTTAGCAGCGCAGACGAAGGCTAGAGCTATGCCGGTACTTCCACTCGTCGGCTCCAAGATAATGGTGTCATCTCTAATATGCCCTCTTTCTCGGCTGCTTCGATCATGGCCACGCCTATTCGGTCTTTGACGCTTCCTAGGGGGTTGAAGTATCAACCTTGGCAACGACAGTTGCATCCAGGCCCTTAGTAACTCTATTCAATCTGACCAGAGGCGTATTGCCAACGGTCTTGGTGAGATCGTCGCAGATCTTTCCCATAAGTCAACCTCTTTTTTATGGTCCGAAGAGAACGTCTGGTTCTAAAGACGTTTGCAGTAACCCGTTTTGGGCCCGTGAATTGTGTTTATCTGCAGTGCTTGTTGACGTCGGCGAGACAACCACAAGGGACGCAAGTGCCCTGTTCGTGAACCGTCTGGTAGATACGCGTCTGCAACCCAATAATCCCTGATAACGTGAAGGGAAGCCGAATCGTCGGATAGTCGTATCCTGCTTTCGCGTCGTGGCACTTATCGTCCCGCGCTGAACCTCGTGCCGAGCAGGGTTCTTATGAACGCCGTATGGCGTGGTGGTCACCATTTTGATTCAACTCCAGTCGTGGAAAGTCGACACTGTCATTTAGTCGTTATGATTAGCCTTCGACGACTAAGAACAAATGAACAGCAACGCGCGCAATCATCTTGGAAACGCTTGCCGTATGGATTGTTGCTCTCACGGCGGGTTTGCGCGTACCGGCTAGCTGCGTTTCAAAGACTGACTGCGCAGCACTCCGAAGAGGAAGAACCCGCTAAGAAAGAAGAGGCACCGGCTAAGCGGCTGCGACGCGGGCGGTGGAACACAGAAAGGCGACCAGGCGGAAGTTTAATCGTTCGATCGTAGCCATTTTTTGGCCATTTGAACACCGCAGCATCGTTTTTATGGTCACGCACAACCAAAGCTTTTATATACTTCTGTAACGCGTTTTTCGTTAAGCAACATTTTACGTCAAACACGTCTTTCCGAGGCAACCTATGCGCGCACACAATATCGTTTCAATTTGTGTAGTCACCCTCCTCATTACTGTATTATTTACAGGCGTTACAACCACCCTAGTGGCAGCACAGCCTAGCCCCACGATATATTACGTCCCCCAAGCGGGATCAACGTGGGTCAACCAGGGAACGGCAGGAACCAGCTATAACGCGTACGTCAGCACCCCCAGCTTATTTCAGACCCAATCAAACGGCTACCCATATTGGGGTACCATCGGGCAAAATGATTTTATCGGCATCCCGGCGGGCACCGCAACCAACAACCAGAACGTCGTTTCGTGGGAGATAGGGTTTCATTTCGCCGGAGTAGTACCCGGCCAGCGCTTCCAGAAAATTTGGGACAAAGCGTATGGCGGTTTCATGATTGAAATTGACACCAACTACGGCGCCAGCCACAGCGAACTGACGATCTACCGCGCCACGACCGGCGGCAGCGGGGCGCGGTGGTACATCCCAACTGATACCGTACTCCGCGCAGGCCACAATTATTACGTTCAAATTTCGTGGGACACCAGTGCAGGGCCGGGACACGAACCATATCCGACGGTCTGGATCGGTGAGGACGGAAACGCCCCTGTGCATCAAACCCATTGGGACGAGACTGGCGGCGCGCTTAGCGGAACCGGATCGTGGTACAACGACGCAGTAGGCGGCGCGAACCTCGGAAATACGGCTTCAGACGGGAACAGCATCGCATCAGTCAAGACTGCCTGGCTCAACGGCGGCTTCTTTGTATACCGGCAATACAATTCGATCGTTGATTTTAGCAGTGGTGGAAGCTGGAACACCGATAAACTGGCATGGACAACCGCGACGCCGACCATCAAGCCGACTGCTACACCCGCACCTAAGGTGACGCCCACGCCAACGCAGAAGCTCGTTGCAAAGACTCCCACCACAAAGCCAACTGTCGTAACAGCAACCGCAAAGTCGACGGTCGTAAAAGCAACCGCAAAGCCAACGGTCGTAGCAACCGCAAAGCCAACGGTCGTAACAGCAACCGCAAAGCCAACGGTCGTAGCAACCGCAAAGCCAACGGTCGTAAAAGCAACCGCAAAGCCAACGGTCGTAGCAACCGCAAAGCCAACGGTCGTAAAAGCAACCGCAAAGCCAACGGTCGTAACAGCAACCGCAAAGCCAACTGTCGTAACAGCAGCTTCAACGCCAAGTCCACAGGCAACACAGCTTGCTCCCGTGACAACTGACACGACGAATGCCTCGGTGCCTGGAATTGCAGTGCCGACAGAACAGGCGAGCGCACAGACGAGTAGCGTGGCGAGTTTGCCGCCCCAGCCCGTCGGTGAGTTCTCGCTCCTAGGCTTAGGCATACCAGCGCTTGTAGTGGGAGCAATATACATTCTCATGAGAAAACGATAGAGTTTGAGAAGCGCTCTCTACTCCTACCATTTGTGATATCTCTGATTTGCCTATCGGAGCTAAGGAAACCAAAAACTGTTGTGATTTTTTAAGAACGGCTTTTGATGCGGTCTGTATAGGAGGAACGAAAGAGATCACAGCAAAGTGATGACGCGCCATTTCTACGGCGGGCATTGCGCGAGACAAGAGTTACTAATGCCGGAAGTAGATCCGCCCGCGTCGGAAACGGTTTACCTAGCCGCGCGATTGAGGCGAAACGTATGACCAACGAGCGATATCTCCAAGTGACACGGTGAAGCGACAGCCACTTTTTAGCCGAATGCGCAGGAGATGGCCGTTTTTGATAGCTAATTTCGATCAACGGAGGAGTAAATGCCCTTTTTTCACGTCACCGAATTGCCTTTTGGCGTAACTTTAAGGCCGTTTAATCCTGCAAAAAGCTGGCAGAAGCTCATTCCACGAGCGTAGTCACATCACCGGCGTCAATGCCAAGCTCTCGTGCTTTGAGAACCCTCCGCATGATCTTTCCGCTGCGCGTCTTAGGAAGGGCTTGGACGAAGACGATTTCTCCGACCACGGCAACCGGCCCTAACTCGTGTCGCACATGTTTCTTAAGCTCCTCCATCAAGTGCGCATCACCCAATTGTCCTTCTTTGAGGATGAGAAACGCTTTAATAACCTCGTTTCGTATCGGGTCAGGTTTCCCGATAACCGCGGCCTCTGACACAGTCGCATGGCTGACGAAGGCAGATTCCACCTCGCTCGTTCCGATTCGATGGCCGGCGATCTTGAGCACGTCATCGGCCCTCCCTTGAATCCAGAGGTACCCGTCCTTGTCCTTTCGTGCAATGTCCCCGGGACAGTACGCGCCACCGGGAATCACTTCCCAGGACGTTTTCACGTACCGTTCAGGATCCTTGTAGAGCGTCCTGAGCATCGAAGGCCACGGCGTGGTTATGATGAGAAATCCACCCTTCCCGGGAGGCACCGGTTTCCCGTCCTTATCGACCACGTCTGCGCGGATCCCCGGTAGTGGCTTGGTCGCCGATCCAGGTTTCAGCGGAGCCGTCGGCAAGGGGGATATCATAAAGCTTCCCGTTTCGGTTTGCCACCACGTGTCCATGATCGGGCAGCGCTCATTACCGACGTGCGTGTAGTACCACATCCACGCCTCCGGGTTGATTGGCTCGCCGACGGTGCCGAGTATTCTGAGTGATCGCAAGTCACGACACTGGGGCCACTTGTCGCCAAACCGCATCAAGTGCCGAATCGCCGTCGGGGCGGTGTAGAACTTCGTGACCCCGTACCGTTCGACGATGCTCCAGAATGCGTCAGGTTGCGGGTAGTCGGGGGCGCCCTCGTAGACGAGCGTTGTGGTCCCCAGGAGCAGCGGTGCGTACACGACGTAGCTGTGTCCCGTGACCCACCCGATGTCCGCCGTGCACCACCACAGGTCATCGTCGTGGATATCAAAGACGTCTTTGAGCGAAGTCGCGGTCTCGACCATGTAGCCGCCTGTGGTGTGCACGACGCCCTTTGGCTTCCCTGTGCTGCCCGAGGTGTACAGGATGTAAAGGATGTCTTCAGCGTCCATGGACTCGACCCGACATTCGGCCGGTTCGCCCTCGACCAGGGTGTGGAAAAACACCTCTTTTCCGCTAAGGTCTGACATCGTTACCGGATTCCCCGCGTGCTTTACGACGATCGTCGTCTCGATGCTCGGACAGCTGCTGACCGCCTCGTCTGAGACCTGTTTCAGGTCGATCACCTGCCCCCGCCTGAACGTTCCGTCCGCCGTTATCAGCACCTTTGCCTTCGCGTCGTTAATTCGCTCTGCTAAGGCGTGCACGCTGAACCCGGCATACACGACGTTATGCACGGCCCCAATCTTCGCGCAGGCAAGCATGGAAACGACCGATTCAACGCACGGCGGTAGGTAGAGCGCAACGCGATCCCCTTTTTTCACTCCCAGTTTTTTGAGCGCGTTTGCTGCCTTGTTGACCTCCCGATACAGCTCATAGTAGGTGACCTTCCGCTCGTCGCCGCGCTCGTTGACGTAGAGGATGGCGAGCTTGTATCGTTTATCAGTCCGGACATGGCGGTCGACAGCGTTGTACGCGATGTTCGTTTTGCCGCCGACAAACCATTTGTAAAATGGTGCCCCACTCGTGTCCAGAGTCTGTGTCCACGGCGCAAACCATTCGAACTGCTGTGCCTTTTCAGCCCAGTACGCTTCGATGTCCTCCCCTGCAGCGAGCTCGGTATCCCAGTCTTGCACGTGCGCGAGATCGGTCACTTCCTTCCGCGGAGTGAAGAGACGCTCTTCTTTAAGGAGAACTGAGACGTCCTCCTGCCGTTCGCTTTTCATTTTTTGGTGTTTATCTCCTTCTGCCTCCATAATGCCACTCCTTTGTTGGTTCTCGTAAAATCGATTATTTGCTTCGTTCCAGCAAAATATTCATCTGCGCAAAAGCACCGGTTTTCAGAAAATAAAAAGAGAATCCCTGCGAGTGATGCAGGGAGTTCTATTCACCCCAGCGGAGCAACGGTCCTCTTGTACATCTCGTTTAATACCTGCGCGAGGCCGGCATAGATTGCCACGAAACCGGTGAGGATCCCTTCATAGCCGGCAATCGTGACTATGTTGGCGTTCCCTGTCATCTCACCGATTGCCAGTAGGAAGAACAGAACGGTAAGTAAGCCAAGGACAACCTGCAATGCCCGGTTTGCTTTGAGCGACCCGATGAACATGACGAGCGTAAAGATCCCCCACATCACAAAATATGCCGCCAACGCATTCGCGCTTGCCGCATCCGCGAGCCCTAGTTTCGGAAGGATCAGAAGGGCGACAAGAGTCTCCCAGAAAAACCCGAAAGACAGGAATGCGGTCATCCCGAACGTGTTGTTCTTCTTCCACTCCATGATCCCGGCAATAATCTGGGCGAGGCCTCCGTAGAAGATCCCCATCGCGAGGATCATCGAACCGAGCGCAAAGTACCCCGCATTGCTTAAGTTCAAAAGGACGGTCGTCATCCCGAAGGCCGTCAGCCCGAGCGCCGCTGGGTTTGCGGTCACGTCCAGGTTCCTCACATGGGTGACGTCGATCTCTTCTGATTCGTTTGTCATACGTTTACTCTCCTGAATTTTTTTAGTCACGTGTGTATCCACTCAAATGCAGCAACTGTCATTTGCCAAGGGCCGTTCAGCAAGCGGCTTTAGAATGGCAAAGACCGTAGAAATACGATGAACGCTAATGAACGTGCTGCCGCATCTATCGAAAAAAGCTTCTGACGCGGTGCCCGGATGAGGCTCCACGAACAGATACTGCCTAGGCACACGGTAATGGCTAGTGCAGCGGATAGCCGCGATCTTCTCTCTGAGTCTATGCCAAACAGGTTTGCCGTTTGGGTTGCCTTCTCTGAAATCGTTAGAAGGTTGTTCATCATAGTGATTCTGTCATTATTAATCATTCTATTTAATAATTACGGTGGGAGTGAGCCCTCATAGTGGCCGATGACAGCTTAAGGTCAAGTCAAACACTTAAAAAAAAACGAAGGAAGACCCCCCACGCAAGGAACGTTATGTTTCGGTTTGAGCGCTGCTAATGCACGGCAATCTTGTCATTGGATAGATGTAACCGGCTTTTGTGCGATCGACTTCCTTGAAGCAATAGGCCAAAAAAGAGGCTCTGCATCAAAGGAAATCTAAAAATGGATATATCTTCTCTGCGCTTGCTATTGGTCAAAGGGAACGCGCCAAGCAAGCGGGTTTTATAAGAGCATCAGGCAGACATCATTGAAGATTGCGTCATTAGAGGAAACACAGATAAGCAACCACTATTCACTTGTTACGGTTCGCGGGAGCGACGTTCCGCAAGACTGGCGATAAGCTTGTTGAGTTTGATGATTCTTATGTCGTGCACCGGATCGGGCGAGAGCCTAAAATATCGTGCTTATCGCCCATCAGGACGAGCGAAAGTCGCTGAAAGAATTAGGGCTGGTGCATAACTGAAACTTAAGGCAGCTGTTCTGGCTTCCATTTTTTGACAATCAGGGCTGGGGTTTGCACGGATCGCCGTCTATTTTTCGCCGATTACCTATGTCGTTGATGGGTTTAATCTCGGCTTGTTTGGCAGTGCGGCGACCCCCTCGCACTCAGTTGGGCCGCCATGATTGGGTTCAGCCTTGGGTTTCTGTCGCATAGCGCGCTCAGTGGGCGACGATCATAAACACAGGCACAACAGCGATGTATAGCAATTGGAAAAATTCGCTCGGGTAAGGTCGGATTGACCATCACGTTGGCGCCCACTGCCTTTTTACAGCATGGTGCAGCATCGCGCGTCGTGCAACAAGTAGCGACGGGTGCTTCTATCCGATCCATATGTTTTTACCTAAAGACACACAACTAGGCGACAGCCACAAAGGAGGTGAACGAATGGCAAATGAAATGACCCCAGCCCCTGAAATGGCCCCAGCCCCTGAAATGGCCCCAGCCCCGCTGCAGTACCGTAGCGTCGGTGTCAGATTCGTAGCTCTTCTTATTGATGTCATTATTGCAGGCATTATTGCGGCAGTTTTCGCCAGTCCTTTGCAAACGCCCGTCTTCAATAGCGCGAGTTTTGCCAATGGAACCTTTCACGTATCCAGCACAGCAAATTCGCTCGCAGGACTCGGCAGCACCATATCAGCACTCGTTGTGCTCATCTATTTCACTCTCCTCTTGGGAGCGTATGGACAGACGGTGGGCATGATGGCCATGAAGATAAAAGTGGTCAAAGAGGATGGCTCAAAGATTGGCTATGTTGATGCACTTGTGCGTTCCTTACTGCTGATCATCGACGCAATACCGTACGTTATTCCGTTCTTGCTCGGTGCAATTCTTATATGGACGTCGGATACGAGACAGCGGATAGGAGACCGCGCAGCGCACACCGTCGTAGTGACCGCGTGAAGGGGCTTTGGCCCCTTTTCTTTTTCTTTTGCTGCACATTTTGTCGTCCCTTGGAGCATACAATGGCGCCTACAATTGCTATAATAGTAATAAAGAATAGAAACATGATGGAAGAAAAATGAAGGAGTTCATATCCCTATTTGTTATTATAGGAGTTGCCCTAATCGCTTTCGGTGCATAGAACGGCTAAAATTGGTCGGCTTTCGACAAAAATGCAAGATTTACCTTCAAATTCGGCTACCCGCATTGCGGCGAACGTCTGAACCCGAAAGAAACTCGTAAATTCAGTGTTTTCCACTCAATAAAGAAACAGATAAATATAAAGCTCTAACTAAAATTCAGCAGGGAGGTGAAAATCATGGCTGAGAGAAGACAACTGAGTGGCGGTGGGATGATACTACTTGCTGTTATACTCGCAATCATCTTAGCGCTGTTTCCATTTTTGGTAATTTGGCTAGCTTGGCTCGCAATTATCATATTGTTCTTAGGTGGAATTGCTGCCTTATTCACACGATAATTCAGTCATAACCTTGAATACATAAAATCTCTTTCTTTTTTTTTCTTTAGGTATAGGTTTCAACATACTGCAGCGTTTTCTAGTTATTCTTTCTATCAGCTCTTTTATCGTTTATTTTTAAATTTAGAGCTGTTGGAGGGCTCAGCTATATTACCTCGATAGAAGGCCTATAAGCCGTCAAAATCAAAAAAATAATAAGATCAGGAGCTAAGCAAAAAGAAAAGTAAACCTGCTGTTCTATCTATCGATAAGGGTTACCTATGCATTTCTTGTCAGTCGCCTTACAAAGGCTTCGCTGTCTAGCATTCAACTGGCTGCAAGGCGCGAGGACAAGATTTACAATGTGAGCGTTGCGCACCTTAGCGCCTACTAGGTTCGCTATTTTTAGATAATAACGCATATCTAGCTATCTAACGCAGCACAATGTAAAATAAGCTGGTATTTTGCGCCTAGAACTTCTTGCAGAATAGATTTGCCACACGGGGAGTGCAAAGATCCTACTCTGCAATCAAAATTGCCGTGCAGCGCTGGGTGATCAGAAGAATAAGTCGAATCGATCGTGTGTTTCACCACAGCTGCGGGAGTTCAGTGGAGTAATAATCTGCATCCGCTCCCCCAGCACGTGTATGACGTGTATATGCGATATTGGAGAGACTTGGAATTCAATCGGGGAGACAGTAGAACCGCTCAAAAAAATCATGCAAGGCAGCTACGGCTTCCGAAGCTGCTCAAGAGTTTTGCGTATCTGCGTCAGCGTGTAGGCCCCCCAGATCAGTACAACGACTACGACGATGCTTACGGTAATTCTCAGTGCTGCCAAAAGTGGATGTGGCATTTACTATTTCCCTCCTTAATGTCTTCTTTCATTCCTGCTGCGGCTGCAGCTAGCTTCCCGTTTTTGTTATTATTAGCGACTGAATAAAAGTCAACAATGAGCCCAGCATTTCAGCGCCATTTTTCAGCCTAACTTTTCGTACATCCAGTTCATAATAGTGTCAAACGTGTCGCGGGTGAATCCCATGTGTCCAGCTTCATAAAATCTAGCGCATTTTGGACTGCCATGTTCAAGGAGCAAGTAATAGTCTTTGATTGGAAACACTGAATCGTGTATTCCGTTGATAAGTAATAGGGGTGCACTTGGCTTGTCTAAGATGCCTTGTTTAAGCAGAGAGAGCTTAGGTGCGTATTCTACCCATTCCTTGTAACCGGGCAATCCGAAGGCGTAAGTGATAGTTTCGAAGAATTCAAAAGGGTATTCTCCTGTGTCTTGCTTATGGATCCAGTCCAGCTCGAAAGCATAGTGGACGGGTCCACCCTGACTTACAGCGCAGGCTATTTTGTCTTTGTAAATATGGGCAACCTTCACTGCCCAATAACCGCCAGTACTATAACCCCAGACTCCAATCCGATGAGAGTCCAAGGTCTCATTCGTCGCAATCCAGTCGAAGACTGCTCCGAATAGTCTTTCCGCATCCTCTGAGCCTTTGAGTGGCGAGTCACCAACTCCAGGCCCATCAATTGCACAAGTGGCTAGGCCATGCTCCAGAGCAGGGTCATTTAGCTGTTCTTCCTTGAAACCGTCGATTCCACCCCAGCTTACAAGCACGGGAAAAGGCGCCGAGCCCTTTTTTGGCAATCGCAAATAAGCAACAATCTTGTTGCCTTCCCCCGTTTTTCCGATGAATGGTATTTCAACGCGTTCCAGTGGAATGTCAAAGAATTGCGAAGCCTTAAAGAGCATCTCCTGTGACTTCCTGTAGGCTTGCTTTTTTCCGTCCGAATTAATAGTTGGGTACCGAGCAAGTCTGTAGTATTGGTAGGCTCGGAGATAGTTTTCTTTCGCGTTTTGGGCATCGCCTGTTTTGTCCGCTTGGGCTGCTTTTTCTTCATATGGTTTGGCTATCGAGCTCCACGCGGCTGCCCACTTGTCTCTGTCATAAGTCGTGAGACTAGTCATCACCCGTTCCACATCTTCGTATACCGCATAAGTGAAGGGGTAAATCCTCATTCTGACTCTAGGGCCCCACATTGCCCATAACTCGTTTATTGGACGAACATATCTCTTTGATTTTTCATCGCTCAATTTTTCATTATCATCGGTAGAAGACGGAGACATATCAAAAATTACTCCTTTGCTTTACAATCTCAGCGTCGCTGTAACTAGTTCTTGTGTTCCAAGTTATTTAATCTTCCATAATGCCGTTAATCGGGGCACAGCACAAGCGCTGCAAAGGTGGCTATAAGCAAAAATGCCAGCAAACGTTTAAATTTGATTTCTCTGCT
The DNA here is from genome assembly GCA_963720465.1 of Methanobacteriota archaeon. Lineage (GTDB taxonomy): Archaea > Halobacteriota > Bog-38 > Methanoflorentales > Methanoflorentaceae > Methanoflorens. Next base: position 780,876 of record OY970393.1, on the reverse strand, counting down.
TTTTCAACTGCCGGAATGAGCAAAAACAACAACGCTAGCGCGTTTGTACGTGCTTGTCGAGACAGAGTCGTGAGACGAAACTGGCGCACATATTGCATTCTATATCTGCTGTCCTTTCTGAGCAAAACATTCTTCGTTCTAATCAGACACATGACTGCGCATTAACATCGCTGGTGAGAATATGTACGAATTGTATGCACCCGAAAGTGGAAGTTACGTTGTTCAAGACGAATATACTCTAGTGAAAGACCAGAAGCATAAGACCACGGAGTTGATTATTAAAACTAGCGATGGTCATTATCCACAACTAGAAAAGGCGTCTTTTAAGGTTATTAAAACATATGTATTTGACGATAGTCCGGATAACAAAGCGAAGATCGAACTGCTGCGAGTTTTTGTCGAAGGGGATTTCTCTGTTATACTTGATCCAAAAGAGACGATAGGCCCTGCTAGTTATAGTAAATGGGATCCCGGTCCGGAAGAACTACATGCTATGCTCTATGAAAAATTCACTTTACGTCAGCTTAGCGACTTCTCTTTACCCTGCGTGGCCATAAAGGGCACTTTCGCACACACTAAATACGGCCGATATTACGATGTCGAAATACACAATGCGCTTTTAACGCAGGACTTTCCGGCTGCGTTCTTTGGGCGGCCGGTTTCTGAGTTGGAATACAGCTTTGTTACGACTGACGTCAATATCACGCCGGTAATACTGTAGACGTCAATCGACATACCGTTCTAGGGTCCTCGTAACAGGCGGATGAGCCGATGTTGCAAGACAAGGTGGAATAGATGAAGATGCCATCTCTGCGCGGGGGCGTAGCCGGCGCAAAGTACCGGCATAAAGACGATATCGCGTGGTGGATGAAGCGGTACGAGTCGCTTTCTACGACCGAGGCAGAAGACGTCATACGAAAAGCAATGGCTATGCTTACCGATGCGGTCGCCTTACGTGATGAGGCGTTAAACCTAGTCACGCAGCTAGATCAAGATATCGGCGAGGCTGAACACGAAATAACACGGCTGGGGGGAACGGCTTTTATTGAAAAATTAGAACCGATGATCGAAGAACTAAAAGTATATTTCGACAATTTGTACGAATCGCTCAAGCCCCCGCGGCCTTAAGCGGCAGAAACACCTCCTCCGCCAAGAAACTTGTCCGGTCGCCTCTATTTCGCCGACAACCTGCGGACCTGGCTGATCACGCTGGTGGTGCTGCACCACCTGGCAATCGTTTACACTGCGGCGGGGGCCTTCTATTACGTGGAGCCGACCCTCAACGACCCACTGGCGCTCGCCGTGCTGGTCGCGACGATCATTGTCTTTCCCATTGCGATCAGCGGAGGCGTCATAAATGTACAGGCTACGGGTCCTGGCAGTCTGCGGTCTATGCGCTGTGGGATTCGACCGTTGCGGTGGGAATGACCCTCGGACTGGTCACGCTCTTCCGTGACCGGTTCAACTGGTCGGGCAGCTTCACCCGATTCCTACAGCGACACTCCTACACCGTCTATGTCATCCAGGCCCCAATCATCGTATTCGTTGCCGTTGCGCTGATGGGACTCTCTCTCGAGCACCTGCTCAAGTTCGGTCTGGCAGCGGTGATCACGGTTCCGCTCTGTTTTGCGGCAGCCTATCTGGTTCTGAAGATCCCGTTCGCGTCTAGGGTCCTCTGAATCTTGGAGGTTTTTGAACTACGCCTACAGTAATTTCATAATGCGAGTAGTTTTAGCGTCGAGTTGAGCGATTAAAAGAAAGTGACGTTCGCCGATATAGGCGATGACTGTGCTTACTCAAACTAGGCTGATGTTGAACGCGCGGTGAAGGATTTGCCGATGGGAATTGTTACTAACTGTACTCTCCTTACTCTGTCAGGGCCTTGGGTGAAACGAGACACGGAATTCCCATGAAAATCCTTATCATCATGTTTTCGCTGATATTCGCGCTAAGCGAGTATTAGGATAGAGGCAAAAAAACAAAACCGGTGAACAATCCTATGCAAGAAGAGCAGACAAATTTGAAGGTCGCAACCCTCGCGGGTGGCTGCTTCTGGTGCTTAGCGGCCGATTTTGAAAAGGTATCCGGCGTTATAAAAGTCATATCTGGCTATACGGGTGGTCAGAAGGAAAACCCCACCTACGCGGAAGTCTCAACGGGAAAGACCGGGCACCACGAAGCCATACAGGTATACTACGATCCTTCAAAGGTGAATTATGAGCAGGTCTTGAATATCTTCTGGCGTCATATAGATCCGACGGATCCGGGCGGGCAGTTTGCGGACCGAGGCCCTCAGTACAGAACAGCGATTTTCTACCACGACGAGGAACAGAAGCGCATCGCGGAGAAATCGAAGGCTGATCTTAAACAATCCGGTCCGTTCAAGAAGCCTATAGTCACGTCGATTGTGAAATTCTCAAAGTTCTACGAGGCTGAGTTCTACCACCAGGATTACCACAAGAAGAGCCCCTTACGGTATAAGATCTACCGGTTGGGCTCCGGCCGCGACCGGTTCCTCGATGAGACCTGGGGAAAGGAGAAGAAGGCGGGCAGCAACCCCGGCGGCAATCCGGGGGGAACGAAGGCCTATCGCAAGCCCGATGACGCTACCCTGAAAAAGATGCTTACACCGCTTCAATACGAGGTGACGCAGCACGAAGGCACGGAGCCGCCCTTCCAAAATGAGTACCATGACAACAAGAGGGAAGGTATTTACGTTGACATCGTATCCGGAGAGCCTCTCTTCAGCTCGCTCGACAAGTACGACTCCGGGACGGGATGGCCAAGCTTTACGAAACCCCTGGAACCGGAGAACGTTACGACGAGAAAGGACCGGAAGCTCTTCGCGGTGAGGACTGAAGTGAGAAGCAAGCACGGAGATTCCCACCTGGGTCACGTTTTTCCCGACGGGCCCCCGCCGACTGGGCAACGTTACTGCATGAACTCGGCGGCGCTTCGGTTTATCCCGAAAGAGGATCTGGAGAAGCAGGGCTACGAGGAGTATCTTAAGCTCTTTGCGAGTAAGAGCGAATAGTCTGTTTAGGAGTTCACGTGGGCTGCGCTCATCGGCTTTTAGATTAGTGGCGCACGCAAGCGCGTAACTCAACCGAAGCCTCAAAAAGAAAGGTCTCTACAACGCCCAGATAAGGCGTGAGATACTTGTCAAGAATTCAGAACGTGCCGAATATGGGGGCCAATAGGAACATAAGACCGCAAATGCCTCCTACCGCTAAGATAGAGCCAACAAAAAAAATAAATCCGTATTTGGCTATGACATTCATCTTCAGACTATCCTTTTAAATGCATCTTTCATATAGGTTCGTAGTGTATGTCATGGTCCCTTCCATGGGTCTAATGTGCAAGATTTACTGGATAGCTTCGGGGCTCCCATCGGGAAAAGCCCTCTTATTAGTTTGCCTAGATTGCTTTATTCTTTTAGCAGATTAGCCCATTGTGAGATGTGCCATTTACTGACCATGCCAGCAATACAAACGGATCGCCTTTAGCGAACTATTCACCCTCTTTCGCGTCTAAGCGCTTATGCGGCCCTGTTGGAACCGATGTGACAAACGCAGCGAGAGTCTGGGCAAGCTGTTCTTTCAACTCGAGAGCAAACGTCCGTAGGTACGATCCTTCAAGGCGTTCAGCCCTGCCGAGGCAGTAGCTGCAGGCAGCCCCGTGTATTACCACATACCTTAGTTTGGCATCTAGCCGGGCCCGTTCAACTTTCTATTAGCTCTTCCAGCGGTATTGTGTGAATGTAGGCGACAAACAGCTTGTAGACGGCCTGATTCGTCTCGCCTATACTGGTTCTGGGCTAGGTTGCTTGCACAACTCCACTATTGCGCTCCGGGTGATAATCCTGCGGCGAAAACGTGTTGAAAGTGAAGAAAAGTTAGGGAGGAAGGGGGCAGATCGATCCCACTCTATTGGGAGTTCGGCGCGTTGTAGCAAGAGACTGCTGGTGGTCAAATGCCCAAAGACTTGATACAGGATCGCAAGAAAATAAACCCGGGTGCGACCGGCTGAATCACTGCAAACGGTATAAGCTGCCTTAGGGCTTTGACCAAAGAATAGATTATCTTGTTAATACTATTTTAACCCTTTGAAAACGATCAGTTTTTGATAAAGAAAGCCCCTCACGAACCCTGCAACGCCTGTGTCCCTTGCATCAGGTTCTGCGCCGGTCTGACGCTTCGCCGCACGACACACTTGATTACTTCGAGCTAAAATAGAGCAGATTGACGCGTAGGATGCATCTGAGGTGTTGATACTGAAAGAATATCCGAAGGAAGAGATTATACAGTTCTTTAAGTCCGTGGTTAATCCCGCACTCAAAGACCGTGACGCCGAACCAAAAGAACGCGGCCGGGAGACAGATCTCCAGATTCATGATGATCCAGGACACCCAATTTCTTGGCTTGATAACAGATTGATAAACAACTTTCATGCGAAAGCTGAGAGGGGACGACGAAAATTTCGCTATTCGATTTGGGCGGAACCTGCGTCTTCAAGTGGTGGTTATATCGTAAAGCGTATAATTTGGCGACACGGACCGTGTGGCACCTATAGAGGTGGACGGGGGCCTAGTCAAGAAGACCGTTATCCTCGTGATATCAACGAAATTTCAAAAGAGGATATTTTCAAAGATATCAAAAAGCTGTATAACGGCTTCCTTTGAGATAATGGAAAACAATTGATGGTCCACGCCGCTGAACATCCCCCAAAGTTTCATTCCTGAAGCGCAGCGTCGTAGCCAGCACGATCACCACGGCAGTGCGCATTATCTAGTGTCATATTGCTCCTTGGCTTTGTCATCGTCCTGTTTCTGCAGGCAAATTAATAACGACGGCGAAGCGGTTGAAGGTAATATTTATTAGATCCTGGACATTTCAGATATAGCCGTTAACGTCTCAAGGGAGAGAGCAAAAGGGCTATTGTACGAGCCTAGGCTACCTGGTGAAGGGGTTTTCGTGACGGTTCCGATTACATCAGAAAACGTGGTCAGATGTCTCTGCTGCACGACTTGCCCGACGTTCCAGCTTACCCGCTGCAGCGGGTGGATTCATTGCGCAACCGGTAAGAGTAAAAAGCCTCCTGAAATGCTGGGATGCGGCTGCCGCAAGTGCCCCGTCTACACACAATACGGACTGACTAGAGGCTACTATTGTATTCACGGCGCCGCCGAGTAGTGACCAAAATTCTCAATCCATATTTCTTCGATATCGATCGCCTCCGAGTCCCCTTACTTGCTCGCAGGCACGGCGCAATAACGCAGTTGGTTGATGATCTGCGATTGCTGGCTCATAGCATCCGCCAGGTCGAATATTCCAGTGACATCGACAACGCCAATGGCAGCCATTGCCGAACCTCTACTGTCCTGAATGGGGGCAACTATGACCGGTACGTTCGTGTATTCCCCCGCTTGCGGCCGCGTCTTTATCAATGTGTTCTCGGCAAGAACTCGTTCGAGTATAGGGCCCGTATAGTTCCGACTTTTCACTTTGCCGTCTTCAATTTGAACGCCGCGATGGTTCTGGCTTCGCATCGTAACGGGCAGGCCGCCTAATACGGCGTGAACTGCCAATGCGATTGGGATTAAATCGCTGCTCGTAGAGTCTGATGAAAACTCATATTGTTCCATTATGTTGTTCTCCCTTCCCCCGCAGCAAGGACAGCAAAAGAACCCGACCAAGATCGTAATCGATCGGTTAAAGGCGCCAACACTCGCAGGCGCGGATAAGCCTCTCGCGGTGTCAAAGCACAGCGGACAACGTAACGGCTACTAATTCAGTTATAAAGATTTAAGGCTTTACTCGCAGTTTGCCAGCTGCGCGCGAATAGACTAGGGGCTGCCTCAAGGCCCGCCCTTTATGGAGGAGCGTTACTTCGAGTGTTGTTTGCGACAGCATCCTAATGCAAACCGCCATCCTTGTCCCGGACATTTGGCGAGCAAACATTCCTCGAGCAGTTCTGGATCGCAAAAAACCTTCATCGATCAGCTCTTGCGTTTCGCGTCGGATGCCGAAGAGACGGCCATCTTTGTGAACTTCCAGCGCTTCAAACCGGCGCTGGAGGTACGGTACCACAATCTCATCGCGCCACGTGGCAGACGGGTCGTCCCCTCGTTCACGTTCGGCATGCCACTCCTCGTACCGCATTCCTTCAACTTCCCATTGTATTGCTTCAACGGCGCATCCCGCAATAAAAAACGGAATTTCATCCTTTTCGATACGTATCGGCAGCGTCATGGTACCGTCTCTTTTTTGTGCCTTTTTGCGCTCTATTACTGTCGTCAAGAATACTTTTCGCGTGAATAGAACCACTCCGTTGAGCAAGAACACCTTTGTTCGGGGGCCGACAAAATTGAATTATTGAACGCCAGACGGCTAATTTGGCTCACATTCCAGCCCGCTTAGAAAGTAATGGTCTTGTCGCTCTCCTTCATTATAGCGTGCCAAGTGCAACTCACAACAGGATTAACAAACCCCTGCTTACTTTTATGTTCTTTTTTGCAGTTTTTCCAGCAGCTCATCGAGACGTTCGTACGAATCGTTTACCCCTTCTTCCATATCTGATTGCATCATCCCATCGCGATCCTCCAAAGACTGAAAGACTGATTGAGCCGCTAGCTTTGTCCGGTTACCTGGCAATTCCTCAAATCTCGCCGTTTGGAGGAGAACGTGCCCTGTTTCCGGGAGCCCTTCAAACTCAAAAGTGCCAATTATCCTCTGCGGAGCTAAGACCTCATGGTTTACCCCGTGAAAAGCAAATTTGTTGTCGTCCTGATCCGTCTGAACGTATCGCCAGCTTCCACCATTTCGCGGCTCGAATATTTCGAGAGTCGTAGTGAGCCTTCGCGGACCGATCCACTGCACATAGAGATCCGGATCGGTGAATGCCTTAAAGACGAGCTCTCGCGGGGCGTCAAATTCTCGGGCGATGAGGAGCTCCTGTTTTCCAGGTTCTGCAGTAATCTTGGCAGGATTCTTTTTTTTCATAGATGATCCCCCGTGTCCAATGAACCCGGCAGATCCTATTTCGCAGACGGGTCCATCTCCATGACGCCAAAAACGTTCCCTTCTGTGTCCGTGCAGTAGGCGAGATAACCCTGACCTGCGACCGCCATTTTTGGCACCATGACGTTTCCGCCGGCGTCCACGATCTTTTTCGTAAAGTCGTCGACAGACGCTACGCTGATCGTGTTCACCGTCACCTGCTCAGGCATTCTGCGCGGCATTATCGCACCATTGATTCCCGGTTCGTCATCGGGTCCTGTCGTGACTAGCCAGTAGTCCATAGGCGCATCCCACTTCGTGATGGTCCAGCCAAACACCTTCTCGTAAAACGCTATCGCCCGCGCTGGATCATCGGCAGGCAGCTCAAAATACATTACTCTTCCTTGTGGCATTATTATCCTCCTAATTTTTTGCCTCTTTGTGACGCTAATACTTACACACGTTGGCCGGGAACTGTGTTCGAGATGCTTTTTTGCCGCGGAAAGCACGGAATCAAACCTGCGTATTACCTTTTTAATCAGACGAAATAGCGGGAAATCTGGGTGAAAGGACTTATTTTTGAACGTTGACTTGTGCGAGAGGTGATCGATCGTGCGTTACTTAGTATATATGGAGGTTCCGACCGAAGTAGGCAATCGTATAGACTTCGAAGAAGGCGGGCCGGCGAAAATCCTCGGATATGTTATGGAGCGGTTCGCGCCAGAGGCGGTTTTTACTCAGGCCTGCATTCCAGAAGATCTGTGCGCAGATCTCGAGTCCGGGTGGGTCGAGTTTTATTGGGACAACCTAGTGGCTTACTTTAGCTAATCGCCTCGAAACGGCGAGCGCGGCGTGTAACGCAGTAGGTGAACGAGTCAGCGCAATTTACGTCAATGCCCCGGCCGACGCGCTTACAGGCCAGGCCAACGCTTCATGCTTCCGGGGTAAGATCACCGCTCGTCTGCAAGCCTGGAGATATATGGCGTCCCCAGGCTGAAAAACGCTGCTAATCCTAAAAGGTTTGGGTGGCAGCAAGCAGTTTCAGCACTATCGCCGTATCGCTTTCTGAGAGTGTGCCCATGCCGCAGGACGGCGTGAAAAGAAATTGTTCACGTAACAGATTTTCAGCAATCCCTTTGCCGACAAATTCCTGGATAAGGCTTTCATGTTTCGTCTTGAGGCTATCGGGAGTTTCGGCGCGCAGTTTCTCGGCTTTACCGGTCGGCACTAGGCCCGAAGCCAAGATCCCGTCGCGTTTCAAAAAGGCCTGGATTTTGTCAGGATAGAGCGCCACTTTAGCGCCATAAGAATACGCGTCAAAGGCAATGATGTCGATCTTGGTACTGGCAAGCAGGCCCCACTCCATGTTGCCGCAGCAATGAACGCCCACCAACGCGCCGGCATTGTGAGAGATTTCAAGGACTTCATTCAGCCCATTAATCACATCTTCATTCTGAATCGTCATGTATGCGGCCGTGCCTAACGCGGAAAGCACCGGCTCATCGAAGAAGATCACCACCTGCTCAGTGTAGGGCTGCAATTGCTGAATTTGCCAGAGCGCCTTCATGCCCATCCCTTTCAGCACAACATCGCGATATTGTTCGTCGAACCAGACCGAGCGGTGTTCTTGATCCGCCAGCCCTAAACCGAACGTAAAGGGGCCTGTAACGTGCCCTTTCAGAAATGGAAGTTTCATATTGGCAGTGGCCAACTGTCGCAGCATACCATGCAGGCCGGCGGCGTACTCTTCAGAAATCGCAAAGGCGTCCACATGCTCCGCGACAAGGTGTTCATAAAACTCAACCATGGCATTGGGCAGGTCGTCATCAACCTGCACCCAGATGCGCTTCGCGACCTCATCAACTCGAATACCCGGAAACGCTTCGGTGTACTGAGGAATCATGGCTTCCTTAAATGACCGTCTCGGCAACTGCGGCCAGGCTGGGATAGTGAGTGGAACTCGTTCAAGCGCTTGAAGAGCCTCTTTGGGGGTCAAATGGGGCATACTGCCAATCATCGTCGTCTGGTGTGCTGGAAGTACAGACATTGTAACAAATTTGTTATTGACGCTCAAATAGCTTTCATTGGTCTATATTTTGTCTCGGTCTACAATTGCTAAGGTTGTGTGACCGCTCCGGTTCAAAAAGGTTCGATGCTTTGACCAAAATAAGTTCATGTGACATTTTAAAAGTGCGGGGCGGTTAACAGCCTTAGTTACCTCTTTGTTTTTTTAATCCAAGCATCGACCCGGGCACCGAACGGTTACACAGCCTCAGAAATTCTAAACCGAGCCTTGCTTGCATGTTGGCACGACGACCGAGGAAAAATCAGTTCCTTTACATATAGAGTAACGTTCGAATGACTTAGTTAAAGAGGATGTAAAAAACATCTGCAGAACTCGAATCCTGTCCGTCAGTTAAAGTGGTCTGATCTGTAAACTAAAGCGCCCGTTCTTTCGAGATGGCTCGCCTATCTGGAGTAGCTTTCGGCCAACTAAGATCAACCAGATAATCAAAAATACGGCGGATGCGAGGGCGATGACGAGGGTGAGGGTGAGCGCCGATGGTGCAACAATTATTCTGACGTAATCGGATAATGAGATTGCAAAAGCTAGAATTCCCACATATGCTGTTGCTTTGCTAAAGATATTGCTGCGCAACATGACAGCTGAGACTAAGAGACCACCTACAGAGATTAAAAAGAACCCCAGATTGAAACCGCCAGCAGCACGTTGGTTCGTATTAACAAGTATTGCCTGCCATGCCGCCAATATCATGGATTTCTGCGCCTCTGTTGTTGCAGCCGCGTATTGTCTGCTCAAAAATTGGGGCCTTCAGGCGAACCTTCAACCAGTTTGACACGCTATGGAAATGCTGATTATTATACTCGTAAATGGAAAATATTCAAGATCTTGAACTTGTCGCTGAAATCCATGAATCTGCGAGTGCCTATGCCCCATGAAGGATCTCTTGGGATATTTCTGAAGAACGGAACCTGATCGATCACGGTAATGCGGCTGTCCCCTTCGTGATTTCATTCGCATCTCTTAGTGCCCATTTGACGGTAGCCCCTTTCATTCCCGCTTTCCTCACATTCCAGTTCGTGAAAGTAACAGCGAGTTTAGGCAACGTATCAAACACAATTTCAGCGCCGGGAAGGTCGTCTGCCAACGACAAAAAAACTGTCGTACCTGCGCCGCATCAAAATAAAATAAGACGCCCGCCGCCATCAGAAACAGGCCGTCTTGCGTGTGTTTGATTTCAGAATACCAGCTCGAATCGAAAATGGATCGCGCTATCGATGTTGTTCTGTCGGTTTCAGGAAGCAACCGTCTTCTGATATCGATGACGTTTGGAAGGTCAATGTCATACCACCGAATCGACCCATTGTCGATGCGGTAAAACGTGGTGTCAAGTCCAGCGCCGATGTTCACGACTGTTCCGCGTGGGTGCTCGGTAATGTAAGCTTGTATCTTATCGTCGAACTGCTTTGCCCGTATAACGAACCAGAAATCTCGTCTGAGAATCTGACGCCGAGGAGTTTTGAGAAGTCATAGTCGATTCGGTCAATGATCTCAATCGCTTTCGCGTCGTTAAGCAGCGAATTGTGCGCGCTGTTTGATTGTGCTCGACCCCATAACGGGATCAATAGCGTTTCCTCGACGTTGTTCAAATGAACCTTCATCCCTTTTCGTTACCTTCCGCGACAAACAGAGGTGTCGAACCTCAGAATCACCGTGTTTGAAGAGAGCATATTCGCTAGGTAGTGGATATATACCGCGTTATACAGATATTCAAGAGATCCTGCATGACGCCCCAAACATTCGCTAGCCTAATCGACGAGATCCGGGCAAAGCGACCACTTATACACCACATTACCAATAGCGTAACGATCAATGATTGCGCAAACGTCACGCTTTCGATCGGCGCTGCCCCGGTCATGGCAGAGGCGCCTGAAGAAGTCGAGGAGATGGTTTCAAGGGCGGATGCGCTTGTGCTTAACCTGGGGACTCTATCGCGTAATCAGGTTAATTCCATGTTAAAAGCTGGACGCACCGCCAATTCCTGTGGTATTCCCGTCATTTTAGACCCGGTTGGTGCAGGAGCGACGAGGATGCGGACAGAAAGCGCACGATTGCTTATAAGACAGATCAGAGTTTCTGTGCTAAAGGGCAACGCCGGAGAGATCGGTGTACTTGCGGATGCGGGAGGCATCGTCAGCGGTGTTGATTCGCGAGGTCTCAATGGAGATGCGCTGGACATAGGCAAGGAGTATGCGCGACGGACGGGCCTTACCGTGGTCATCAGTGGCGCTAAGGACATTGTCACAGACGGAACCCGCTCGGCTACTGTGGAGAATGGCCATGCAATGATGGGGAAGCTCTCAGGAACAGGCTGCATGGCGGCGTCCCTAGTAGCAGCCTTTGCGGCGGTCTGCTCGGACCATGTGACATCATCTACAGCAGCATTGGCTGCGTTCGGGATTGCAGGTGAGGGGGCAGCCCGCCGGACTTCAGGGCCGTATTCGTTCCGGACGGCGTTAATGGACGAGGTCGCGGGTCTTCTGCCAGAAGACGTTACTCCGGCGAGCGAAGGTGCGGTCAATCTAAGCTATGGGCTACGAACTCTACGTGATAACGGACCCAACGCTGGCGGGCGGGCTGTCTCACGAGGAAATAGCACGGCTCGCGATTGAAGGCGGAGCTGACGCAATCCAACTTAGAGACAAGAAATGTGATAAGCAGGATCTCGTTGTAACTGGGCGACACATGCGGAAGGTGACGCGGGATGCGAATGTGCTTTTTGTGGTCAACGACTGGCTTGACGTGGCACTCTCCTGCGGGGCCGACGGCGTTCACTTAGGTCAGAGCGACCTGCAGGTTCATGAGGCACGCGCTCGCGCTCCCCGTGAGTTCATTATCGGCGCCTCGGTGAGTTGTGCTGCAGATGCGATTCTCGCAGTCCAGCAAGGGGCAAATTACGTCGCGGCAAGTCCTGTTTTTCCTACCGCATCAAAACCCGATGCAGGAGCCGCTTGTGGCATCGTCGGAATCAGGCAAATCAAGAGGGCAGTCGAGGTCCCAGTCGTGGCTATTGGCGGCATCGGGCTGAATAATGTCCGTGATGTTCTGGAGGCAGGAGCTGACGGAATCGCTGTTATATCAGCGATTGTCGCGCAACCGGACATCACACGCGCCGCTCGTGAGATGAAGAAACGGATCGCGGACTCTCTCTCCAGCCGCTAACGCGGGCACCCTTATGGACGTCTTGTATATCCGTCATCGCCGCACGGCGTATCGAGGCGTGCGTTAACCTCTACCCTAAGGGAAATGTTATGCCGCTTCGTGCGTCCTTACTTCCGCAACACCACGAACACATCTCCTTACGGGCAGTGGTGGAGCAAACTGCCGGCGTCATGTGTATGGCTCCGGCCCCCAATTTCTAGCACTTATACGTGGAGGTGAAAAAAATGGAATACGAAAAACGAAATAAATGACTTAAAGAAGCGCGTAGACGAGCTCGAGAAGTGCTGTCAAGAGTTCAGAGCGTGTAAGGGCTCGATGGGGGAACGCATAGAGGCCCTTGAAAAAAAATGATGAAGAAATGACAAAGCGGACCGCCTAGGAAAGAGTTAAAAAGGTCTAACGGCGGTGTGACAGATTGGGTGCTGTTGTTTAGCGGGCCAGCCATCTTTGTGGTGTGATGGGTCGAAAAACACGGGAATTATCAAAACTACCTTAGCAGCAACGTGCACGCTCGTACTTTGAAATAAACGCCTTCTGAACGGTCGCGTATACATCCTTCTTTTGTGCCGAATTATGGCCTATAACGCCGTTTCGACAGCAAACCCCGACCTTAACACAATATCTTGCGGGGAGGCTTGCTATGATAGCGCAGCGTGTTTCTCCTTCGTCATCTGTTTTTTCCTTGCGTATGTCTTATTACCTTCCATGCGCTACGTAATTTGATGATACTATGGCCGACGAAAAGAAAAAAGAGAAGAGAATCGCCGCGAAAGAACGAGAAGAACAACGCAAGTATGCCTTCGAGGCAATCGTTACGCCCAAGGTGCTCGAACGGGGGCGCCACTGGATCACCGTCCAGCTGAAGAACGTGTCAACGGACTCCCTCGTCGACGTAAGCGCGACGCTGTATACCACTAACTCGCACGATATCGACATTTTGCCAAGCGGCTCGTTTCATTACGTGAAAGAGTTGCGCCCTCAAGACACGGCAACGCTCAACTTTCACGTTTTTGCCAACCACACTGGATGGGTCTATCTGCACGTCACGGCGTACCGCTACGGTGCTTTCGTGAGCTGGTACTCTCCCCATCATGAGGTTCGAATCATTGAAGATCCCGCCGAGATCCAGACCTTCTTCGTGAATCGGCCCTACTGGGCATACGAAGAAACAATCGAGACGGAAACGGTCGTGTACGCCCACCGCGACGTGTCAAAGCTACGGCTCGAAATCGCCGCAACTCCCCCGTCGAAAGCCCACACGCTCATGGACGTGATCGATGTCGACTTCATCGCAAAAGGCGGCACGAAGCGATTCGCAAGCGAGCTTTACGCGAGTGAAGAAGGCATGTACCACCTCACAGCGCGCCTTTTCCACGAACAGAAGCTCATTAACAGCAAGCTGGCATCCTGCTTCGTTACGCCCCTTGAGGAGTAAATCTGCGTCTCGTCGTTGGGGGCCGCAGGTTGTGTAGGGTCGCGCCCAGCAGATGTTAGGGGATATTAACCGCCTCTTTCCTTTACTTGCTCGCAGGCACGGCGCAATAACGCAGTTGGTTGATGATCTGCGATTGCTGGCTCATAGCATCCGCCAGGTCGAATATTCCAGTGACATCGACAACGCCAATGGCAGCCATTGCCGAACCTCTACTGTCCTGAATGGGGGCAACTATGACCGGTACGTTCGTGTATTCCCCCGCTTGCGGCCGCGTCTTTATCAATGTGTTCTCGGCAAGAACTCGTTCGAGTATAGGGCCCGTATAGTTCCGACTTTTCACTTTGCCGTCTTCAATTTGAACGCCGCGATGGTTCTGGCTTCGCATCGTAACGGGCAGGCCGCCTAATACGGCGTGAACTGCCAATGCGATTGGGATTAAATCGCTGCTCGTAGAGTCTGATGAAAACTCATATTGTTCCATTATGTCCCTCTCTCCCCCCGCAGCTAGGAGCAATCGAAGATCGCTCAGGGCTGCTAGCAACCGGTTAAAGCAACGCCCTAAAATACGGGAGGCGCGATAAGCTTCTCTCGCTGCCAAAGTGCCGCAGACAGCGTAGCTACTATTAATTCAGCTGAAAGTCTTAATACTTTACTCGCGCTCTGGCTACGTGGGCACCGAAAAACTTTTTGTGGAAGTGCTCTACTAGCTGGGAGGCCTACAATGCCTGTACAGTGCACGCGGGGCAAACGTCAGCTGACTGCACAAAGCCCGCGAAATGATCTGCGTTCTAATGGCGCAAGCTTCGGCTCGGGCCTTTTTATTTTAGCCCAGACGGCCCGTGAGAAGGCAACGCCTTTATTTCTCGTCAGGTAGCAGCGCACCTAATCCTATTCGCGGCCGCTTCCCGGTATCTTCAGTAGGCGGCCGAACCACGAGCCTAAGTTCGGCAGCGATCTGCTCGCGCGTTTCGTGCGGTAACTGTAGCGCGTCAAGCGCGTCTTCAGTTGCCGCGTAGAATGCCTGCCGCAGTTCGACCGAATCAATGTGGTCGACATCAATGCTGCCGAGCGGCGTTTTTTCGGTCTGTATCCCGCCCGATGGATCGCGATACTCGTGTATGAGCGTAGCTTGGAAGTACCACTCACCGCGACCTGGACGCAGCTCTGACGGAATGGGCTTGTACTCGACACTGACCGAGTACCAGCCGGGTTTGTCGTCGTTAGTCACGTTCTTCGCCTACGCAGACGGCTATTTTTCGCCTTTGACTTCCTTGCCCTTGTAGTACTCTTCCTTCTTTTTCTCGAGCTTGCCCTTTACTTCCTTGCCCTTGTAGTACTCTTCCTTCTTCTCATCTTTTGCGTCCATAGAGAACCCCTATTACGAAGCTCCATTCGATCGTATAAAAAGTCATCACGCGTTTTCCAGCTGCTGAGAACGTATGTTATCTTTTTTCGTTGCCTCCACGGCTATTCTGACGCGCCGTAAATACAAAAGTAGTCCCCAGTGAGCGCGTACTGTAGGTAGATGAGGCAGTTCCGGCAGTCGCATTCCCTCTTTTCGGGTGTCGTTTCGTTTTTGCCCGTCGCGCAATACGCCCCCCACAGAGGGTGTGCTTGAACGTCGGGCAGGTCTTACAGCAGAGACACCTCATCACATTTTCTAATGTCGTCGGAATCTCACGTGGTGTTTTGCACCACGGGCAAGAGTCAAAAGACGGCTGCGATGCAGGGATGCAACGGCCCCGGATGTCAGGTGTATGTTGATTACGACCTCAAGGGAGGTTACTTCTGTATAAAAGGCGCTGCCGAGTGGCCATCGCAGCTCAAAAAACCCGAAAACTGACCCGATTACCTAAGGGTCAATCACGTCCCAGCCGCGCTTAGAAAGTAATGATCTTGTCGCTCTCCTTCACTATAGCGTGCAAATCTGTAAGCGTTGATATCGGACACAATTCAGAGCCCCCCAAGTGGTGGATGGCGAGACACGTCTCGCAGGCAGATATCGTGCCGCCGCCCTCAATTAAGGAGCGCATCTGTTCCGTGATCTTGAATGTGTCGGTATCAAGGGTTTCGCTCTCCACGCCCTTGGCAATGAGGAACGTTGCTACGCTATCCCCCTCTTTCACGGCGTAATTGCCGAATCGGAAGGCGTTCCACACTGTTTCCGCGTCATTTGAATAGATGATGATGCCTATCTTCACGTTATCACCTCCTTTTGCGCTGAAATTACCGCAAACTCTCCCTGTCTCGTGCCCTCTTTCACCGGATCGACAGGGATCATTGCTTCGCGTTCACGGCGTTGAGCTGAAGCGCTCCTCGTCTTTCTTTTTTCGAGTGACGCAACAACCCTAGCTGAGTGGCTCTCGAGATCGAGGCGGGGGCAGTCAAGATGGGGTGGCTCGAGGAGGCAAAGACTTTCCGTAGCACATATTCATCCCGCCGCCAGGGTTTGTGTTGCTCAGCCCTATGACATCTTGTCCACAATCGTTGCAGCTGATTTGCGGCGTCCACGTCAGCGCTGGGTGCGTCGTGCCGGTTTGAACGTTAATCCCTTGGAATACCGTACAAACTTTTGGATATTGCAAACACGAGGTAAGCCCGTAGGCTTCCAGAGTTACACAACACCATGTGAGCTCTGGGACGTTTTGTACGGGAAGATCGGCGTTAGCAATCCCAGAGAACTGACAGAGATAGTCGAAGGTCCCGGTCGGATTTCGCGTGGTAATGCGGATAAGCCCGACTAAGACATCACCCGGGTTAACTGGGACAGGTGTGCTGTAGAATGCTTGTCCTTGGCGGCCCGCGTACCAGCTTGCCACTGACCAATATTTACCGCCCCCTGCTGCCGATACCCCCCACTGCAGCACAGGCTGATAGATCATTGTGGAGTTCTGGATTCCATTAAAGAGAAAGATCGTTTGGCCCTCCTGTGCCGATGGCGCTGGTGGGACGGTCCATGTAACCTCGAAGTGTGATACGGGGGTTCCAGTGTTGTTGTTCCAAAATGCATACTCAATCCAACCGCTTCCGAGTGCGGAAACTTCCCAAGGCTTGAGGGCTACGTTTCTAGGCATTAAAGGCTCTTCCGTCTGGCTGGGTTGGATCTGTCCAAATTCAGCGACGACCCTTCCAGACGGGTCACGCTTCTGTAGCAGTCCGTCTTCCACCCTTAGGACATGATCGGGCTCGATCAAGTGGACAAGAAATCTAGCCCGCCAGCCGCCAGGAGTCAAGACGAAATCATTTGCTACGTCCTTGGGAGACGACGCTTCTTCGCGGGACGTGATAACCGCTTTTCCAGACTTCTCTACTCGGATTGCCTCATCCTGTCCGACTGCATGAACCCGGTCCTTTGGCATCGGCCCTGCTGGCGTTATGACGAGGTCTTCTTCCTCGTTTGCGCCTCTTGATTTGTCACTTTTTTTCATATCGAACACACTCTTTAAAACAGTTGATGGAACTGCCTCAGCGCAGTGCTAGCTCCTTGTTTGCAGAATGCACCCGCGTGAGAGTACCTTATAGGTACTGTTACAGGCCGATACAGAAAAAGTCGGTGTTAGGAGTTTTCTACATTCACGATAGCAATCAGCTTTTTGACGCATCTCCTTCTACAAGGTTATGGTCGCCATTACCATCTAGATGATATTGTCGTAATGTATGAGTGTGTGCGCCTTCATGGAGCCGCTCAATATGCTGCCCCAGCATCATATTTCATGAAAAGAACTGCATCAAAAAGGCTGCGTGGACCGCACCTCCACGTCCATATGTGTAAAAACTAAACCTCCAAGCTCCAAGATAGGGGGGCACCATGTCAACTAAAACAAAGAGAGCAGGCCGTTCACCGAAATCAGGACGCGTGAGGCAGTCGAGAGCGATAAGAAGGAGTGCTTACAGGAAATTGCTTGAACTCAAGATACAGAAAAATTAAATGGATGAGATAGCAGAGCACGTGCCGATAGAAGAGGGTTCGACAAGGTTTGAAAAGTTAAAAAGTTAACAGATGGTGAAAAAGGAAACCTAAAAAATGTCGCTGCTATCTGTATTGGCGACCTTTGCGACATACGAGCCCTAGCCGCGAATCCTTGAAAAGTTGAAAAGTGCACGCTCAGAAAAAAAAATTTGATGAAAGACAACGTGCAGAGGTTTTTTCTGATTTCGTTGTGCTCAGTTCGTTTACTTCGTTTTGCAAAAATTCGAAAAACCTTTAAAATGTAGTTGCGAGTGAGTATTCAAAATTTCAGGCTTTAACACCCATTGTTTTGGTGCCACAAAATCTCGGGCGTCAACTTATGTCAATATATAAGTAAATTCGTTGTACTCATGGTGATTTTATGGATGAGGAATGGAAGTCGTTAATAATCGAGACAACGGACGAAATCAGGCGCCTACCAACAGAAAAAGCAGTCGAAGAAAATAAATTCGAAAAAAACAGCGCGCAAGCCAAGACTATACTTGACGCTATCATCATTCCTGCACTTAACGAGCTAAAAGTAGAACTTGATACGCGCCACACGCCGGCAAGCGTTACGAGTAGCGAAAAATCCGTTTCAGGCGAGGCTCATTACCGTGCGTCTATCACTGTTAAACTCTCCGGCTTATTGCGTGACGTTAATAAAAATAAGGCGCATTCTGCAGATTATCCAGAGTTTTTCTATGAGATATGTGTAGGTGTCTCTCCTTACCAGCTTTCGTATCATAACAAGTGCCGCGTTACAGATACAACGGGAAGCCGCGAACTACGAGAGACAGGTAAGCTTCCAACTACTTTCGATCTGACAAGCAGCAGTATTCCCGATTTGACAAGTGATAATATAAAGTGGGATTTTGGGCTCAGATACAACGACTCCGTCGGGTTTTTAAGAACCACCCAAGTACATGAATGACCTTTGTAACTCAAGGTAATTGAAATTCGAACGGGTGAAACGCGACACCCTTGGCTATAAGCCATGTGGCCACAAATCGAGGAGTTATCACTTGGGGGCTTGCAATAACGACCACCATGGCGGCGGCTTCAGGACGAGAGAGGCGAGAAGGTTTCCCTTGACGAAGCGATAGCACATTTGACAGCGCAATGCGATGCTTGGGCCCGAAAAAGATGATGGAGGCGACAATGAGCCAGAAAATGCAAGGACCGAGGGACATAATGATCGTGCCGCAAATTCAACTCCTTGGACCTGAAAGCTCGTATTTTGTTGATAAATGGAAAAAGGAGAACAGGATAGGAGACCTCTATGATTTTACGCATATGTATGTGCGTTCGCACGTCCTCAGGACAATCGCATTAGATCGGCCACAAATACAAACCCTACTGCGTCGCTTCTTGCCATCAAAATCGCGCAATGCGCCGTATTCCGAAGACGTGGAAATAACCTCGGAGAGGATGCAAAACATATACACGGCAATCACATCTGATGAGGAACTTGAATTAGGGTACCGTGATTATGGGGGTGCTGGCTTCTTTTTTGCCGTCATCTTTGACCATTCGACGCTGGGAAAGAAGATACAAGACGCAATTGAACGGCCTGAGGTGGCAGACGTCATAAAAGAGCACGAAGCTAGGGGATATAGCCTTAGAGATCTCGTAGAGTGGCAAAAAATAGGACTAAGAATTTATGGTGAGGACTACTTCCTGAGAGGCGGCTTTTTATCAGCGCATGACCTGAACGATATCGAGACCATCTGCAGGCAACTCGATCGTGAGTACATCTCTTTAGATACGCTCGCCGCCTGCACATACTACTGCATTCTGAGATTCCTCGGGGCGCTTAATAACGTCATTTGGGCATATGGCCCCTTCTCTGTGGCAGACCTAAAGACCGACGAAGAACTCCAAAAGTTGTTTTCTTCCAGAGTGCGTTATGTATTGCATTATACCGGACCTCTGACCAACTATGCGATGTTGCGGATGCTCACGCTCCTGAGAGACGAGACTCTGCTCGCGAACCAAACAGGCGAACACGAGATGACATTCTCGAGCGATACAGGATTCAGCGTTACCTATCCCGGGGAATGGTTGATCGATACGACTGATCCATCCACGGCCGTCAAACTCTACATCTACGCAGCTCACGCCAACGTGGGCGCCATCAACATCGAGACCGCCGACCTTATGCCAGGCGCGACTCTTGACGACTTCATCAACTCTAACCTCGAAAATTTGACGAATCTCAAAGATTTCACACTCATCTCAAGTGAAGAGATTACCTTCGCGAATCGCCGCGCCTCCAGAGTAGTTTGGCAAGCAACCATTCCCGTTCGGCTCAATGATACGCAAGTCAAGGCGATGCAGGTCTTTGTCATAAACAATAAAAATGGGTACGGGATTACCTACGAAGCGGTGCCTAACGACTTTGATAAGTACCTGTCACAAGCGCAAGAGGTAATAGATTCGTTTACGTTTGTTTAGCGTCAATGTCGTTTGTCCTTTGACGCGCACCGTGGATAAATTTTGCCACAAGGACGACGGATAGTTTCAGATACGTCTCACACGGGTTCACGCCACTTGCGCCAACGGACGTTCGACTGAAGGTCACCTAAGCCGGCTCTGCGACGTACGGCGCTTCAACGAGCAGCGTTCTGACAATCACCGTTCATTAATGCGAGGCGCGAGCACTCCAAAGAAGGTTTTTCGAACGTGAGATCTGCTTTTGGGCGAGGAAGGTTTATCGAAGCTCACGGTGACGCTAGCATAGCTAGGAAGGTCGGCGTATGGTTAACGTTGCGATAAATGGGTACGGAAACCTTGGTAAGCGCGTCGCTGACGCGGTTGCGAAACAGGACGATATGAAACTCGTCGGCGTGTCGAAAACTCACCCGAATTTTGAGGCCTACGTCGCAGCAATGAAAGGGTACCCTCTTTACGTCGCCGAGGGAGCCAGCATCGCGTCTTTCAGGGCGGCAGGCTTAGACGTCGCGGGTACGACGACAGACATGCTCCGCGAGGCAGACGTAGTCGTTGACGCTACTCCCGAAGGAACGGGTGCGAAGAATCTCGAAGACCGGTACAAGAAGACGGGTATCAAGGCCATTTTTGAAGGCGGTGAGAAGCACGCGGCCATCGGCGCTTCGTTCAACACGTATTGTAACTATGAAAGCGCGATCGGCAAGGATTACGTGCGGGTGGTATCCTGCAACACCACGGGGCTCTGTCGAACGTTATACGCGGTGGACAAAGCGGCTGGCATCAAAAAAGTTAGGGTGGTCCTCGTCCGAGGGGCAGCAGACCCCGTGCAAGTGAAGAAGGGGCCGATCAACGCCATCATCCCAAAACCGTCAACAGTCCCGTCGCATCACGGGCCAGACGTGAATACCGTCATGCCCGGATGGGACATCACGACGATGGCGGTTTTGGTGCCGACCACGCTTATGCATCAGCACAACGTC
Organism: Methanobacteriota archaeon; assembly: GCA_963720465.1. Lineage (GTDB taxonomy): Archaea > Halobacteriota > Bog-38 > Methanoflorentales > Methanoflorentaceae > Methanoflorens. The sequence goes on along the minus strand of OY970393.1, from coordinate 759,815 downwards.
ATGGTCGAAGTTGAGCGCCCGCTATCCAAGGAGGACCTGTTAACTGAGTTCTACGGCTTGCGCCGCATCATGCTCGTGCGGGCAAGTGACGGCCTAGGATCGACGGCAGAAATTATGGAGCTTGCGAGAGATATGGGGCGTCCGCGCTACGACTTATGGGAGATAGCGATCTGGGAGGAGAGCGTCAACGTTGTCGGCAACGAAGTCTTCTATATGCAAGGTATTCATCAAGAGGCCGACATCGTCTTAGAGAACGTTGACTGCATTCGCGCGGTGGCCGAACTCGAGAAAGATCCGTGGAAATCAATCCGGAAGACCGATGAAGCGATGGGGGTGACCGGCTCGTTTCGCGCGCCTCAGTGTCTTGCTGACAAGCCGGAAACGCTGCGTGAGATACATTACAAGGCGTGGGGTGTTGAGAAATAGACCTCGCATCTTGAGGTTCGTTATGGAAAAACCAGCTGCAACGCATATTGATTGAAGATCTGCTTACGCGACGGTGGAGTCCTCGCGCCTTCAGGAGCGACCGGTGGAGTATGATAAGCTCCGGAGCCTTTACCTTCGCCGCAGGCCGAAATGTACGTCGTTATTTATGGAGGGGGTTTCATCGTCAGTTTGCCGTTTGTTCGAAGCAGTAGCCGCCGTATAATTTAGCGGTAGACGTTGTAGATGATACCAAGAAAATCATGCAGCAAAGAGACGAGAAGAGAACTTTTTATCTTGTCAATGCCATCATACAGTTCTCAGGACAAAATTCGGACTGATGTCGGATGACTGCCAAAATCTGCCGTTCCTGCAATGAGCAAGTCAGCGATGATGCTAAGTTCTGTGCGAGGTGAGGTGCATTGGACGACAGCTTGCGCGACGCTGAAATAGCTTTAGATCAAGATAGGTACATCTGTCCGGCGTGTGGCGTTGCGCATGTTCAAGAGGCGAAGTTCTGTCATAACTGCGGCAACAAACTCGAGATCGTCCCTCCTCAGATCGTTCCCACTCAAGCAAAGAAAAAATTTCTGTTCCGCCTGCGGCGCCTTTTACGTCGAAGACGCTGAGTTTTTGCCACAGCTGCGAAAAAGCATCTGCAGCCGCGTCGAAGCCGATAATTACACGTTTTTTCCATCAAACGTATATGCTCGATATTGAGCGTCCCGGCCTAATGTGGGCTAAATAACGGGCGCCGGAGTCATAGACATGACTCCGGCAGTTTGCTACACCACTGCCCGTAAGGAGAAGCGTTCGTGGTGTTGCGGGGGTACGGTGGCGCGAGGTGACATAAGTGTTTCTTTCCACGCGCGCTTGCGAGCTTCCAGCCGACACCGCCCCCTAATGCGCAAGACATGCGCTCAGTTCGAGTACTAAAGACCGTGGTCTGAGCGAGGCAGACGTCGTCAGATGCTGATTAGTTGGGGTAATTACAAATCCAAATGAGGAACAAAATAAAGCCCGAACGGAAGGATCATGGCTACGATTGCAACTGGAGGGATGCTCACAGAGGCTGAACTTGACCTACGGCTCATGATGCGGAAGCTCTGGGAAGATCACGTCGTCTGGGCGCGGTGCTACATCATAAGCGTGGCCGCTGATTTGAGAGATCTGGATGCTACTGTACAGCGTATCCGTGCGAATCAGGAGGAAATCGGCGACGCTCTGAAGCCTTTCTACGGAGAGGCCGTGGGCAATACGCTCAAAGGGCTGCTTCTCGAACATACCATTCAAGCGGCTGCAGTGTTCAAGGTGGTCAAGACAGAGAACACCTCACAGGCAGAAGACGCCGAGCGACGATGGTACCTGAACGCCGATCAGATCGCCACGTTCCTGAGCGGCGTTAATCCGTACTGGCCTGAGAAGGAGACGCAAGACATGTTGTACGAGCACTTGCGCCTTTCGGAAAATGAAGCAGAGCAGAGACTCTCTGGCGATTATACAGCCGACATTGAACAGTTCGATGAGGCTCTGTTGCAGATCATTGAGCTGGCTGATATTCTATCTGATGGCATTGTTCGACAGTTCGCCGACCAGTTTGGCAGATAAGACAGCAGGGATACGAAACGTGTCACTACCGTGTGAAGACGAGGAGCAACCTTAAGAAAAAGCGGCGTGACTTCGCAGCGGCCACATATTGCTTCTATTTGTTTTGGCCGCGCTCTCTTGTTACGATACTACTAACCGTAAAAGTTGAAAATCAACCAGCGTTGTGGCCGCGGCCATCACTTCTCAAAACATGTAAAATTGTCCTAAAAACGTCCTCTCGCATCGGGTCAATCATATATGCTTGACCAACCCTATCCTTTGCCCTGCTTCACTTAGTGGTGGTCTCAAATGATAGCATTGTGGCATAGTTCCGTCAACAGACTCCCCTATGCCCTCCTTAATCAATATCTCCGCTTGCAGTTCGTATCCAACATACGTCAAGCAATAGCGTTTTCGACGATGATTGCGCGTCTTGCGTGCTCATAATACCATCCATTTGCGTGATTATGGCGAGGAATCGAATCCCAGAGACTTGAGCCATCTGACGTCGCTTAACACCCCCGCCGTGAGGGACGAATCTTAATCCGACCATTTCTTTCTTAATCTCTTTACATTGCCGCTGTTGTCGTTGTCACGTTCCTTGCGACGACGGTGATCGTTCCCGTCATATAGGTGTGAATCGCGCAATGATACGGGAACGTCCCGGTTTGATTGAACTGCACCGTGTAACTGTCTCCGTTGTTAAGAGGCGCTGACTGTGCAAACGCCGAATTATTTGAGGTTATTTGATGCTGAATCGAAGTTGATCCGCCGTATGCACCACTCGACGAATCCTGATTGATCCACGTCACGTTTGCTCCTTGCGGAATCGTCAAGAACTGAGGATTAAACTGATAATTTTTGACGGTGACGTTGTTCTGATTCGCAGTGCTGATAACATGATTTCCCAATCCTGCCGTCTGTCCGCTTTGCGTACTTTGCGTACAGCCGGCGATCAAGATCGCTGCGATCACGCAGATTCCTAAGATTGCGTGTTTTTTCATTTTTGCTTCTCCAAGAGAGATTTCTGCGCAACTTCGAGAGTCTAGTCATGTATTGCTCGTTTTATCAAGTTTGCCCGCCGAATCATCGTTAGTCTACATTCCTGCTCCTAATTTCAGTTCAGAGGCGAGAAAGCTATTTAACTGGAGGTTGCATCATAGAGGGGCACGCATGAATATTGCACTCTTCCTCATCAGCATTCTGCTCGTCTTCATCAGCTGTGATCTCTCCACCAACGGGATCGAGTGGATCGGGCGCAAATTCAAGCTCTCGGAGAGTGTGGTGGGATATACTAGCTGCAATCGGTACGGCCCTCCCTGAGACGTTCATACCTACCATCGCCATTTTTTTCATAGACGGTGGGAGAGGGTATTTCTGAATTGGCACGTGCTGAGCGATGCAAAAGAGTGGACAGGAGGTGATTGTCCACCCTTTCACTGGCAATACCTTGACTACATCATCCCGCCATCAAAGCCGCTGCGGGACGCATCTATATTGCGCCTGCTTTTTTTGCGACTTTGTGCTACACCTTACGCCCGTTTCGTTTGAACGGTTACGACGACGGTAAGTTGTCCGAATGTCTTTGATAAGCCGGACAGCGAGACTGTGTCCGAGTCACATCTCAGGAATAGATTCTTTCAAAGAAACAAAACGTTCTTTGAATATTGGATTACAGATGCCCCAATCTATCCAAAATACTCATGTTTGCGTCTTTGAGCGTATCGCATCCTGTCAATAGCATGGCTCGGCGAAGATCATCCTTAACATAATCAAAATACATCTTCACGGCCATGTATCCCCCACCAATACACACTTGTGCGAGGGGCCGGCCGATCAGGGCTACATCCGCGCCAAGCGCCCTGATCTTGAGGACGTCAAATCCCGTTCGCACCGTTCCATCCGCCAGTATAGGGATCTTTCCTGAAATCTCCTCTGCTATATCAGGAGTACCTCTGCCACTCCCTGGCCGCAGTCTAGGACTCTGCCCCCGTGATTAGATACGTAACATGCACTGGCACCGGAATCCACCACCTTAACCGCGTCTTCCGTGCTCATAATACCCTTGAAGATCACGGGTTTACTGGTGCACTCTACTAATTCCTTTAAATTATCCTCACTTTTCCGGTAAACCCTTTTCTCGGGAGTGATCCAAGAAGTAGACCCCGCACCTTCCAGATCAACGCCAATGGCAATCACATCCAGTTTCTCTGCCAGCTGGAAGAGCTTAATTAACCGATCCTGGGACTGGGGTTTGAAGAATGGGATTCCCCATCCCTCGTTCTTCCCTACGGTGGTGACCCCCAAGTCTTCGGGACTGGTAGGGGTGTTTCCCACCATGCCGATAGTCCCGAACGCCTGAGCTCCCTTTAACAGACCCCAATAAAATTCTTCTTCGGGCATGGCATCATTCATGTTGTTTTTCACGCCGGAGATGGCCGCCCCCATAACCGGGGCGGCGAGCTCCTTCCCAAAGATTGAAACGGACATTTCTGGTTCGTGATGGGCCTTGATCACCCGCATTTTCAGCCGGTACTGTTGCAGGGCTCTATAGTTTGCCTCAAATGTCTTGGCCTGTCCTGCGCCCCCTAAGCCGATAGGCGCTCCATATTTTTGTCCGGTGCATAGATGATCCGGGTCACCGTCGCACACTGGGTAAACACCACACACGCGAGCGAGCATCTCCCTGGCTCGATGACGGTAATAAGTCAAATCCCTTTCCACAGGTTTCCCCCCTTGTCCACCCTTTTTGCGGAGACTCTGTCATTGCTAACTGGATGCAGATAGGATTTTGCTCCGCAGACAGAGCACGGTAGGTATCTGGAATATCCTCCCCTTACTGCCGGGTTTAAGGTTCATTTTTTGATCTTCCTTTCCGCATTATAAACAAAAAGATGGCATTTCATACGCGTTATTTCATTTCAGATTTCCTGCCAAATCAATGAAAATAAGGATAGATTCCATTTCGAAAAGGATCTTTTTTGGGACAAATTTTGTCTATTAAGCTTCTTTTTTTTCTTTGTTTAGTGCTGCCACAGCTTTTTCGATAGCGGTTCTCGGGGGAACGCCTTTGGGACACACCCGATTACAGTTCCCATACAAGTCACAGGCCCACCACCCATTGGGGATATCTGCTCGTTTTAGTGTTGAGTCTCCATCAACATCCCTAGGGTCAACGTGGAACCGGTAGAGTTTGGCTAGGGCAGCAGGTCCAAGGTATTCGGGATTTTGTCCTACAACGGGACAGGCCGCGTGACAAGCGGCACAGAGAACACAGTTGGTATACGTCTCTAGCTTCTTAACTGCAGCAGGATCCATAATTCGCTCCTTTTCAGGATCTGGATCCGATGGTCGGAAGACTGGTGCTATGAACCGGTAGTACTGGAAAAATATGCCCATGTCCACAATGAGATCCCTAATTACAGGCAAATGGGGGAGGGGCTCTACTAAAACCTCTTCTTCGGGGTCCCAGGGCACAGTTTCCCCAATAGCCGGGTATGGGGCAATAGCGACCTTGAGATTTCCCTTCAGGAGAGATTCCACTTGGGTACGGCACGCAAGCCGGGGGACTCTGTTGATTAACATCGCACAAGTTCCACAGACTGCTCCACGGCAGGAATAACGAAATGCGAGCGAATCGTCGAGTTTTTCCTGGAACTGGACTAAAGCCTCTAACACCGTCATTGCTGGACTTGGCACCAGCTGAAAGGTATCGTAACGGGGCGCAGCCATTCCCTCATGGTATCGGTACACTTTGAGTTTCATTAATAAACGCGCTCCCTTGGCTCAAACACGCCTAACGTAACGGGCTTATATGAAACATGTATTGCGTCGTCTCGCAATCCCACCAGAGTGTGTTTTAGGAAGTTAAGATCGTCACGTTCAGGATAATCGGTCCTCTTGTGGGAACCTCGGCTCTCCTCCCGGGCAAGCGCACCACGCGCGACTGCCTCAGCCAGCAGGAGCATTCCCTCCAGCTCTAAGAACCTGATAAGTGCCTGGTTTAGTTTGCGCTCCTTATTCTGGACTGAAACGTGACCAACTTGTTCCTGTATTTTTTTAATCTCGTCGAGACCTTCCCGCATCTTCTGTTTTTCACGGAATATTCCGAATTTGTTGGACATGGTATTGGTCATCATATCCTTAATCCTAAAGACGGGTTCTCCTCCTTCACGTCGAAGTATTCCTTCGATTCTATCATTTGTACTCTTTATGGCGGCTTTTACCGGCTCATCATTGGCAAGGGTCATCTCCTCTACATCCTCAATGATCTTCTCGGCCACTAGCCGTCCGAATACCACCGTTTCCACGAGAGAATTTCCACCCAACCGGTTGGCCCCATGGACACTGATGCAGGCACATTCACCTGCAGCATAGAGACCCGGAAGCGCGGTTGCGCCGTTGATATCCGCATCAATACCGCCCATTGAGTAGTGCTGACCAGGCTGGACTGGTACCGGATCTTGGATCGGATCGACACCCGCAAAATCCATGGCTATCTGCCTTATTCCTGGCAACCGTTCCGTGATCCGATCAGCACCCAGATGGCGCAGGTCAAGGTGTACATAACCTCCATCATAACCTCTTCCCTCTGCGATTTCCTGTTCGATAGACCGTGCCACCACATCACGCGGGGCAAGGTCAACCGAATTGGGAGCGTAGCGTTCCATGAACCGCTCTCCATTCTGGTTGAGGAGGATACCTCCTTCGCCGCGGGCCCCTTCTGTGATTAAAATGTTCGTCCCATAGAGGGTGGTAGGATGGAACTGGACAAACTCCATATCCTTGAGTAGTGCACCCGCACGGAGCGCTAGTGCCGGACCGTCTCCGGTGTTAATTAACGCGTTTGTCGACTTGTTGAATATCCGGCCAAAGCCGCCAGAGGCCATAAGGACTGCCTTTGCGAGGAAGCCGTGGACCTGGCCGGTCATGAGCTCCAAAGCCGTGCATCCAATGCAACGTCCGTCTTTAGTTACTAGTGATGTTACAAAAAACTCTTCATAGACCGGGATTTGCCGACCCGATAGGTGCTCGTAGAGGGTGTGGAGCGCGTTGTGACCGGTGCGATCTGCTGCGTAACACGTTCTGGGAAATCCTGCCCCTCCGAAAGGGCGCTGTGCAATTTTTCCGTCTGCCAGTCTTGACCACACCGTTCCCATGTGTTCCAGTTCGATGACGGCGCTAGGGGCCTCACGACACAAGCGTTCAACGGCGTCCTGGTCGGCTAGATAATCCGATCCTTTCACCGTATCATAAGCGTGGTTTTTCCAGCTGTCCTTCGTACCGTCCTCGCCTTTGACATTCCCCAGTGAGGCATTCATCCCACCCTGGGCTGCCACCGAATGAGAACGCAACGGATGGACCTTGGAAACTACCGCCCCGTTTAGACCGGCATCTGAGACACGCAGGGCAGCTCGAAGTCCAGTTAATCCTCCTCCGATGATGAGAACATCGTGGCGATGAATCACTATAAGACCCCCATTTTCAACGCGAAAAAAGGACTCATCATTATTGAATAAACGTTTTTGACCGTTTCCACCGTCTATTTATCCTCGCCTCCATACTGAGCGACACGGGGATACACCATCTTCCCTGGATCGGCCACACGGTCAAATTCGTCCTCCTGAAGACATTCAAGCTCCAAAACAGCTTCCTTAAGCGTTAGATCATTATCCAGTGCATAGTGGGCCACTTTTGATGCTTTGTCATAACCAATAACAGGGCTAAGGGCAGTCACTAGCGTGAGCGATCGTTCTAAGAAGTTGTTGATCTGCTTTTTATTAGCTTCAGTCCCCTCCACCAGGAACAACCGGAAGTTATGGCATGCGTCTGCCATAATTCGGACGGAATGCATGATGTTGTGGATTATCAGCGGTTTATAGACATTCATCTCCAGATAACCACCCCCTCCGCCAAAAGCCACTGCCGTATCATTAGCCATCACCTGAATGGCCACCATGGCCAGAGCTTCACATTGGGACGGATTGACTTTCCCGGGCATGATGGAAGACCCGGGCTCATTAGATGGAATATTGAGTTCATTTAACCCACAACGCGGCCCAGAACTTAAGATACGAATATCATTAGCAATTTTAAATAGAGAGATTGCCAGGGTTTTTAGGCTGCCGCTCAGCATAACCAGAGCATCATGAGAACCTTGAACGGCGAATTTGTTGGGCGCGGTTATAAAGGGAAGGCCAGTTTGTCTTGCGATTTCAGCTGCCACTTTTTTATCAAATCCCGGAGGGGCATTAATTCCCGTCCCGACAGCAGTGCCTCCCAAAGCCAAATGATACACGTCTTGCATGTTATTCTCTAAACGTTCTAGATTACCATCTAACAGACCCGCATAACCAGAAAATTCCTGTCCCAAAGTGATGGGAGTAGCATCCTGCATATGGGTACGACCAACCTTTACAATCTTCTTCCATTCTTCTGCCTTGGCGTGCAATGAATCACGTAAATGTTTCACGGACGGTATCAATCGTTGATTTATGTTTTTTACTGCGGCGACATGCATGGCAGATGGAAATGAGTCATTTGAAGACTGGGACCTATTAACATGATCATTGGGATGCACTGGCATTTTACTGCCCAGCGGATTTCCCGTTAACTGTGAGCAGCGATTGGAAATTACTTCATTCACATTCATGTTGAAATGAGTCCCGCTTCCAGTCATCCACACATAAAGAGGAAACTGATCCTGATGTTGACCGGCTAGAATTTCATCACACACTTGGACTATCAAATCCCGGCGGTCCTCAGTCAGCTGGCCGAGCTGGAAATTCACTATAGCCGCTGCCTTTTTTAATATAGCGTAGGATTCAATCATTTCTCTTGGCATTAAGTCGCCGCCGATACTGAAATGCTCCAACGAACGTTGTGTTTGCGCCCCCCACAACTTGTCAGAAGGTACGTTAACTTCACCTAAACTATCTGTCTCCTTGCGGAACTTATTGGTCATATTAACCTCCTTAACCCGCTTTTTTTATTCAAATTGTTTACTAGTCCAGCTGCTAGTTGTGCTCGAGAACATGACCTGATGCGTTTTTCTCCTTTGTTGGTGCACATGCAACGTCTAACCCAAGTGAGCAGAATCCGTCTACGTATTTTAGCCAATACATTCTTCAGCCAAGTACTAAGTTTACTCGCTCCTTCTGCGAGACGCCGTATAAAGGATCTTGATCAACGCACATGGTCAGATCAACTTTCCAACGCGGTTGGCTAATTTGTCTCGCACCCGGGCACGTGATCTACCTGTATATGGATCGTTTTCATTCGGTCTGAAAAATAGGCTTGTCGCTTGATCATCCTCTTACGAGAGTGGAGCGGGATCACCCTGACAGATGAACACCCCCCAGAAGTAGGGATCAGGGTACTTCGCTTTGACTGCAAGCTGTGCAGCGCGGAGCGCCTCGGCGCGGGCCCGTCGGGAAAAACGTGACCCAAGTGGGAGACTGCATCGATGGCATTTTCGAACGGGGAATGACCCAGACCCGAATTATAAAGACGGAGGCTGAGCATCTTTGACGTATCCATCGCTCTCAAATCCTGGTTTGGTCCCAGTATCAGAGCCGCGTAGGATTTCCGAGAAAAGAGATCCTTTAGACATCATATCCTGTGGCCGAATTGTACTGCTCTCTTATGCTTTTCGCAGTATCGCCGGGCAGTCTCTCCTCCAGCAGGTCTAGAAACGTCCCGGCAGCCTCTGGGGAGATGCACAACAAGCACTCTGAGCCGTCCAGGATGCGGTCGGCCAGATACTTGAGGTCCTCTGTTGAGAGCCTCTTTAGCCGGTCCTGTAAATCCTCATCGTCGGCTGCAAAATGCATGGAGACCGGTGGCAGGATGGAGCGATAATGGGTGGGTATGCTCGCCTCCGGGGCAAGCTTCCTTAAGATCTCCACATCCTTCTCATTGAGCTTTCTCATGTGCGTCCTCCAGAAGGGGAGTTACCGTTCTCGTAATAATATCTTGCGACGCCTTATGGGCCGATCGCAGTTCCTTTGCTGCCTACGCCAAGATTTCGATGCACAAAGACTGGAATCCATCGCTGCTCCCAAACCTATGACGAGCGGCAGTAACGGATAAATATCAAGTCAAGAAAGTACACGCCCTATTTCTAGCTTAAAAAAATTAATCTGCGATCTTCGCACCTATTATCTTCACCTCTTTCGCCGGCCGGTCCATAGCGTCAGTCTTCACTTTGCCCATCTTCTCAGCCACATCCATTCCCGCAATAACCTTGCCGAAGACCGGATGAGCTTGGTCCAGGTAGTTGTTGTTTACCAGGTTGATAAAGAACTGGCTGCCGCCCGTGTTCGGACCGGCGTTGGCCATGGCAATGGTCCCCCGGTCGTTGCGGTTGTGATGAGAGAACTCATCGTTGATAGCGTACCCCGGTCCACCCCGGCCAGTGCCCGTGGAGTCCCCGCCCTGTATCATGAAACCGTCGATGATCCGGTGGAAGATGGTGCCGTCGTAGAATCCCTTCTCCACCAGCTTTCGGAAGTTGCCTGCGGTAATGGGCATGTCATTAAAAAGCTCCAGGGTGATGTCCCCCATGCTGGTGTTTAGCAACACCTTGGTGCTGCCTGCCTTCGAAGTGCCTTCTGCCATATCCTCATCCCTCAATCAAGTATCTTGAATTCTCCATTTCCGGTTGATGAATTGTCATTCGGATTAACGATATAAAAAATTAAGGGACGACGTTAGCCCGGCTCATCCGCACGTCCTGCAGGCCCTGATCATTGAGCCTTGGATAAACTGCCGTCGTGTTAATGTGGTACTCACATTCTTGAATTGATGCTGAGATCTTACCACTTCAAGTGGTGACTGATACAGCAGCGTTTCGAGGAGATTATGATCATAACATATAATTTGTGCTAAGCCGCGCGCGGCTAGTCAGAACGATTAAGTGCTCAGAGTTCAACGCACAAGTATTATGCTAGCTGCTGAACATTGCCGAGACTTAGTTGCCTAGCTGGGTATTTTGCCAATGCTTTATATACACGTCATACACGTTCTCAGGAAGCGGATGCTTATAGTGCTTCCAATCGATGCCGCTCACCCCGTGCGTCATAATATATGCGCGGTTCGACTGATCCTAGCCGATGGCGTCGCCATGCTGCTCGCAAAACTTGCGAAGATCGCCGAGCACGAAATGGCCTTTGAACTGCGACATGAGGATTCGCTGCCGTTTGGCCCACATCCAGAACGAACCGTGGCGGAACATCAGCTCATCATCATGCCGCCCGTCGAGCAGTGGTTGAAGAGTTTCAATAACCTGTGGGTGCAATGGAACATAGTGTTCCATGCGAATCTTGTCTTGAGACGGCTCTATTTGCAGCACTGGTTTCGGAGCCCGTAAGGCCTCGCCCAATTGGCCAACGGGAGCTTCATCATCGTTGCCATGCTTCGCTGGCCTGTGAATGCGCCAAAAACAGTGAATGCCGTGTACTGCTCCGCTCTCGACGTGCTAATAATTCCGTGACACTCTGCGCGATGTATATGGTCAAGAATCCGCTCTACGTCTTTTTTAGTGACAATCCTGCTTGTCACATTCTCTCGCTCTTTGACCACTTTGGGCAGCTCAAGGAAGATGCTGAAAGCTTGATACGAGGTATCAAGCCGCGTCTTCGTGAGATATGCCAAAAATGCTTTTGCGAAAGTTAGAATCTTACTCTTTGACCACGAGCTCTGGTATTTCTCTAACACATAAGACCGAAGACGATCCATTGAAACCTTAGTGATCTTTCTGTGTGTAGCTCGCTAGAAGATCTTTGAAGCGCGATTGATCCAATCGACAGATTTCCGAGCCAAACCTATTGCACGTGCTTCTGTGTAGCTACATAGTTTGCCGATCTTAAAATCAAGTAATAATGTTGCTAATGATGGCGTGACCATCTACAGGCGGAGTAGACAACTTTTCGCTCGAAGTAGACAACTTGCACCCAGAATCTTGAAACTCGATGGAGACTGCTGCTTCTTCTAAATCCCAAAAAGAACGATGGCCTCGGCCGGATTCGAACCGGCGACCTCCGCCGTGTGAAGGCTCCTTTCCTGAATTGGAGCCCTTGATGGGCTTCCTTTTAGAACGATCGACGATCTTCACTAAGAAAGCGATTCCATGTCATAGCTTGTTTGATAGATCTCTGCGGTTGCACCAGCCAGTTCGCGGAACTCACGAGGGAGCCCGATAATGGGGTAGGCATGCGATGGCTTTGAGCTTTGGATGCTTATCTTATGCGTGCAGATCGGTTGCATGCGTTTCTGGAGGTGCCGTCAAACATAACCGTTATGATTCTCTGCCGCTGCGTTTCAAGGGCTTTTTGTGCTATACCAACGTGCTTTTGGCGTAGCGCTTGCCTCTATGAGGTATGCTCCTCCCGCTGAAGTGCGTCGTCGCGAAGGCGATCAGCTAACTGACAAAAAATGCAGCTTCTGACTCTCTTATTTTTGGTCAAGCTTGACGTGGCGCTGCAATCAGTTCCTTTGTCAAGGATGGAATCCCATCAATATTTTTCGCAATCCTAGACTTGTTTATAATGCCGTCTATCGTACAGAAACCTACCTGGCTACAGGAGCTGATACTAGAAAACTTGGGGTGAATGTCTTGTATTAGAAGGTGAATTTTTTTCCAGTGATACTCGATGCTATCTCGTAAGCTTTCAAAGTCCTCATAAGATTTTATCGATCCCTTAAGAGAACCTGTAATATCAAGTAAATCTTGTTTAGTCGCCCCGAATGCGGGCAACAAATAAGGATGATTCTTTTTATCCGCCCTCAGAAGTTTCGAGAGAAGATCTATAACACGCAGCTCGAGCGTAAGCTCTCTCTTGTCATAATTAAGCTGTCGACAACTGAAAATCCACCACGTGTTTTTGACTTGCTCGGCGTATTCATCGGGAACTTGCGGGTAACGCATTGAGAAACGACGTCTTTCCTTGCGCACGATTCTCTCGAGTACATCGGAAGAGCTCAGTTCGACTATCTGGTTGAATTTAGCATTCACGGGCTCAAGAAGTTCGATGCTCCCTACCCCACTAACTATTCCTATATTTGTACAACAAATCTCCTCTTGATCATCTTCATTGTTCTTCGTTGCGATGCAGATTGTAGCCACTAGCGCGAGTATCTGCAGCTAGCAAAACGTAGGTTCCGAAGTTAATTCCTATCGCGATGGTCATAACAACTAAAAAGAATGCATCCGACAAGATAAAGCGTTTAGTTTGCCCGATGCTATTAGGTTTTTTTGCTAGAAGCAATCTCGCACTGGTTACCAGGGAAGGGGGAGCCTATAATTTAAGCGCTACTTGTTCAGCTACTTGATTGCTTGTGATTCTATCCCAACAGGATGAAAGGTCGGCAGCCAAAGGAACATTGCACCTGCCATTGCTGAAATTAGCGCCTAACACGTGCTTAACAGGCATCTCGACAGCCGCTTATATCACGGGCGAGGCAGTAGGCGTGGCAGTAGGAGTGGCAGTAGCAGTGGCATTACTGGGAGGCCTGGGGGCACTGGGGTTTCTTAGGATAATATTATTACTAGGAGGATTGGGGCTGCTAGAGCTACTAACGGTAGTGGGGGGAAGAGCGCCTGGAGCTAGTATGGCAGCAAGCAACACGACGACCAAACCAACCGTAAAAACGAGTGCAATCGACGCATGGGTATTCGTGATCGTTCGTAGGCCCTAGGCTGCTCAACGTCTCGTTGACATTTTGCCTTGCATTCCGTCGAGTGCTTTTCGACAGTATCTTTGATCGTTTGTTGGAGAAGTCTGCAGAGCGTGCTCGTCACTGCTGCTTTTAGTCGATTGCAGACCACTTTAACGACGGCGTCCTCTACCCTGCCAAATGCGTCTGTAGCGCCATCGTCATCAGCCGCCGCTCGCCACGTAAATTCGCGGTCGAGCCACAGCTCCGGAATCTCGGCGATGTCATCCTCTCGGCGATTGTGGCCCGCTAGCTGCGCGAACGAGCTTTGGACGCCCTTTTTAAGAGCGGCGCAAACAGTGTCGTCCATTGCCTGCTTCAATGCAGCGCATACGGCATTTCCCGTGATCTGTTCAAGAGATGTGCAGAAAGAGTCGATAAGTTGGGGAGTCATCGAGGGGACGAAACGCACGTCTTCTATGTGCTCTCTCCCGAGCGCGAGCTCGAAGCTGTGGTGAATTGTGCTCTTAAGAGTGCTGCACGCGGTGTCGTCCATCGCCTGCTTGAGCGCCGCACACACTGCACGGGATATCGTGTTCTCGAACGTGGTGCCGAACCGAGCGGGGGTTGTTTCAGCGCTATAATGCGTTGTGCCGTCGTGCGCGTCTTCAGTGCGCAATGAATCGCGGATGCTCTGTTTAACAGCAGCGCAAATTGGATCAGCGACAGCTTTCTTAAGAGTTTTGCACGCTTCTTTCGCGAGATCTGATTCCAGCGTTTGGCATAGTGTATCAAAAAGAGTAGCGTCGGTATAGACCGGCCCGAAGTCGGATGTGGACATCAGAATCGCCACTTGACGCGTTCGAGCAACCGAAGTTCCGTGCTTCCTAGCAAAAGCTATGAGTTGCTCGCTCTTATAGCTTGTGTTGCTTAATCTCGTCAATATTGCCTTCTTTCGTCAATTGCGACCCTGCAGACAGGCCGTTGTAACAAAGCGCTGTTACAAAGATATATGCGTAGTTGTCAGATTATGGCGCTTTAAGGTTTCACAATTTTATGAGTATAAGCAGGCGTGGTAAAACCAAGGAGCGGTTGGTTGCATGGGTGAAATATAGCGACTCATTGGATAAACTCAAAAGGATCGTATTTGCGCACATTTGCGCTTGAAAGACCAGCTTGCCCAGACCCTCACTGGGTTTGTCACGTCGATTCTAGCAGGGCCGCGAGCGCACCTTGACGCTGTAGAGCCCCCGCGCTATATCAGAGACTAACCCGGCGGCCATTTTGACGCTAATATCGCCATTAGAAAAAATCACACATGAAACATGTCATGCGGTCCATGTGTTTTAGCCCCGGCAGGAGAGAGTAAAGCCACGATACTACGGCACTAAGACAGTATCAATAATGTGGATGACACCGTTGCTGCCTTCAATATCGGCCTCTTTTACCACCGCGTCATTGACCTTTATGCCGTGGCGCAACCAGCGCTGCTCCTCAATCTTGAGCGTTGCGCCTTGCATGGTAGTAACGCTTTTTTCCTTGCGCAAGTTCGAGGCCACAAGCCTCTCTGGAACGACGTGATAGGTCAAGATGTTCTTCGCTTTGTCAGCGTCTTCGAGCGCACTCATTATCGTGCTTCCTTGAAGCTTATCGAATGCTTCGTTCTCAGGAGCAAAAAGCGTAATCCCTTGGGCATTTTTAAGGGTATCGGCTAATCCCGCCATCACAATCGTACTGTGGACTCTCGATAGTTCATCGATGTGCGACAGAATCGTAACGACATCTAAGTTGAATTTCATCTTAATCACCTGCTTTGCTGACCAGCCGCGCTGGATTTGCTTATAAAGACTTGTGCATTTAAGAAGTTTTCTCAAATTATTGAAGGAAGCGCCCGTAATCGCCTGCGAGTCTCTTCTTTTTTATCACAAATTCAGTTTCACACCGCGCGCAGCATGGTCTTTTTGCGCTGTGCTCTGCAGAACGTCTATCACGAACTGGACAAGGTGGCGTCGTTCGTCAAGGGATGCACCCTCGGTGAACTGCAAGAGATGCGGAAACTACACTCGCTGCAGATTGCGCGGCGATAGAAAGCATGTTCCATATTGCTTACATTACAGACGTTCTCGACTATTCAGAGCTTCTTGTGTTGATTCATTTAAATTTGAAAGCTTCAAGCTTCTCGAGGCTAAAATAGAGGCCGCTTTGTCGACAGAAAGGCCATCAGAACAAAGCAAATATGCAATATGCTATGCAATCCATGTGATTAGCACCGAGTGGGAGGGAGAAAATACTCACCAAGGCGTTAGTTCTGACAGACGGCGAAGCTGACTTGCTAAGCCGTGTGCTTGAAGAAGTGAAAACCAAAACCTTTGAAAAGTGCCAGATTAGCCTAGATGATGTGGAAGCTCTCAACGCTCTTGTTTCACATTTCAGGGAAGGAAGAAGGTAGAACCGGATAAGGAAACACGTCAAATATCTGTTAACCCATTGAGCAAACGCCTTTTTCACACGTTATGGCGCTATCATTTTTTGTCGTCTTCAACCTTAACAAACGCTTCTTTTATGATTGTCCAAGCTTCTTTTTCATCCCAAAAAGCACTAGGCTTGTCCTCTCTCCAATTGAAATTATCTTCCCAACCGTACATTAATGCCTGCTCGCAAGCATCCATCAGGATTTTTAGTTTCTCTTCGCAATTTATTTTTTCTCACTCCTTTAAAACTAAAGACATTTTGATTTCTCAGCTATATGAACTTCGATTGCTGGAATGATGCGTTTACTCGTAATATAACATAGCCCGGCTCTTCCAAATAAGGCCTCAAACTCCTTTCTTGAATACAGTTTGACGTGGGCTGGCTCCACCTTACGGCTGAATCTGTCCAAGAGCCTCATAAAGGGGTTGTTGGCTGTGATATCCAAAATGTATAGCTTACCTTTCGGCTTCAACACTCTGTTCGCCTCTCTAAGTGCCTTTTCGGGGTTTGAAAAGTGATGGAAGGCGTTGGAAGACATAACGACATGGAAGAAGTCGTCGTCGAAGGGGAGCGCCTCAACTCTTGCTTTATAAAAATGCAGGCTGCCGCAGCTTTGAGATTTGGCTTGTGCCTGTGCAATCATCTTTGATGAATTATCGACGCCGTAAAACTCGCCTTGCCCATTGGTTCGATTAGCAGCATACTGGAGAGCCCAGCCCGTGCCACACGCAAGGTCCAGAAGATAAGGATTATCGCCCAACTGCAGTAGAGAGACCAGTTTCTTCTGTGTCCAGCGTGTAAAACTAAAACGGGTGTCATACGTTTCGGCTCTCGAGTCCCACAATTCTTCATTCTGTTTGGCGATCTTATGTTCGTCTCTTACAAGGGAGTTTCCGCCTTCGGGTTCGTCTCGTCCTATTTTCCATTCTTCTTCACGCGTACTATCACCAGCATGGTGGCGCTATGCAGCGTTATGTGCTTACTAAGTAACTGATTACCAGAATCGGCGCGATGGCAAATAAAGGCCGTTGTTGCGTGCTTTAAAACGTCGTGCACAATGGCCTGAATTTGACTACATTTTCGCTCCACTTCTAGCTAACAATTACCCAGATAAACCCGCTATCTCACACCGTGAATAACGATTGTATAGAGGTCGATGAACTCATTCTTGAAATTGCGGACTTTAAAAACGACTATGCCGATATGGCTGCCGAAAAACTTTTTAGGAAGTGCTCGACCAGTTGGGAAGCTTACCGGTACCTGCAAGACCGCGTGCACGACTCGTCGCTTCCTGACAGCACACGTCAGCAGTTGCGGCGGATTATCAAAAGGATACAAGTGCAAATACGTCAGGCTCGCGAATACGGCTATGCGTATGAACAGTCGTGAGCGCAGATTTCCTTAAGTGCTGCCTCTCCTATCGCTTTCAAATCGGAGCCTTTATCGTATGTCTGACACGTTCTCGGTGCGTCAACGAACGTTCTAAGAACAATGCGCGTATCCAAAATCGTCTCATTTGCTGCAGTCATTCTTCTCATTACCGTCTTGCTCGCAGGCTCTTCGGTTCCTGCAGTGGCACAGCACGATACAATGCAATATCGGTATAATGCGGCGCATAGCGGCGACTACTGTCCTGTGGCAGGGAGGTCGAATGGCCCTCTGACGTGGAGCGTCGCGACGGGAGGCTATGTGGGTTCCTCACCCGCCGTCGTCAACGGGGTGGTCTACGTGGGGAGTAATGACCATAACATCTACGCTATCAACGCTACCTCCGCTGCGAAGCTGTGGAACTACACGACCGGAGACGCTGTGCTTTCCTCCCCCGCCGTCGTCAACGGCGTGGTCTACGTAGGGAGTAATGACCATAACATCTACGCCCTCAACGCCACCACAGGCGCGAAGCTCTGGAACTACACGACCAAAAGCTACGTTCACTCCTCCCCCGCCGTCGTGAACGGTGTGGTCATCGTCGGCAGCGAAGATGGCAAAGTCTACGCTCTCAACGCCACCACAGGAGCGAAGCTCTGGAACTACACGACCAGAAACTCTGTGCTTTCCTCCCCTGCCGTCGTGAACGGCGTGGTCTACGTAGGGAGTAATGACCATAACATCTACGCTCTCAACGCTACCTCCGCTGCGAAGCTGTGGAACTACACGACCAGAAACTCTGTGCTTTCCTCCCCTGCCGTCGTGAACGGCGTGGTCTACGTAGGGAGTAATGACCATAACATCTACGCTCTCAACGCCACCACAGGCGCGAAGCTCTGGAACTACACGACCAGAAATGTGGTTGCTTCCTCCCCCGCCGTCGCCAACGGCACGGTTTACGTGGGGAGCGATGATAACAACACTTACGCTCTGAACGCTACCACTGGGGCGAAGCTGTGGAACTACACGACCGGAAGCTATGTTGACTCATCCCCCGCCGTTGCCAACGGGACGGTGTACGTGGGGAGTGATGGCGGCAACGTCTACGCCCTGAACGCTACCACTGGGGCGAAGCTGTGGAGTTACGCGACCGCAAACGTCGTGCTCTCTTCTCCTGCCGTCGTCAGCCCAGTAATTTACGTGGGGAGTAATGACGGCAACGTCTACGCCATCAGCAACGCAGCCGCGGTCCCAAGTCAAGATGCGACGTCCGGCTTTGAGGTCACGCCCATTTTTATCGAACTCAATATCGTCGGACTGGTTATTGTCGGACTGGTTATTGTCGGACTCGTTATCGCCGCTTACGTGATGAAGACATACCGACAATGAGCGGGTCGTTGGTTAAAAAGGATTTATTAATGCGCCGCTGGAGCTTGAGTCGCGCTATTGCGCTGGCAGCTCCACGCGCCGCGAGGCATTCAGCCTAACCGTGAAGGTCGCGGTCTAGTCGTTCAACTGACCGAAGTAAAATAAGGGACAGAATATAGACTAATATGCCTTCCGTGGTCAAACGCACGATAATTTACAAACTGCACCGGACTTCTGCGTTTGGCCGAGAGCATTTACTGTAGCTAAAAAAAATCAAAAAAAAAGCCAGTTCAGTTAGGTTTTCAAGCTCACGTCTCCCCAATACTTCATATAAATATCATGCACCGATTCGGGAAGAGGGTGCTTGTAATGGCTCCAATCTACCCCTCCGACGCCGTGAGTGAGCACGTACTTTCGATTAGACTGCTCCCATTCGATTGTGTCGCCGTGCTGCTCCGCGAATTTCCGCAAGTCGCTTGGCAAAAAATGCCTTCAAAGTGACTCATAGGGATTTCTTGGCGCTTCATCCACATTTGGAAGCTGTTATATCCAACTGCGCGGTCTTCGTTCTTGCGGTCGCCGAGCATAGCTTCAATAGCTGAAACGACCTGTGGGTGCAAAGGTACGTAGTTTTCCATTCGGATTTTGTCTTAGGAGGATTCGACCTGCAGCACTGGCTTTTCGGAACCAACGCTCTTCTCACTATTACGCGTTTTAAATTTTTGTAAAAGCTCATAGTGCGGTGCGTTGGCATCGAAAAGCTTTAAAGCAACTAATTATATATATATTATTATATATAATTTTTTATTATAATCAGGCGACTCATATGTATTACGGAAGAGCCACAGATAAGCTAGTACAAGAACAGGGAGAATGCGGGGGCGTGATTACCGCTGTGCTCATAGCCGCGGTAGAGCAGAAGTTAGTGGACGGAGCGCTGGTGATCAAAAGAGGTGAAAGCATCTATGACGGTGCTCCTTATTTTGCGACCACCAAAGAGGAGATAACGGATGCTGCCGGCTCGTTGCACTGCGCCCCAACGCTGAGCGCGAAATTGATAAAGAATGATTTCAATGGTGCGCGTGATTTGCGCATTGCGGTGACGTGTAAGCCGTGTGACGCGCGTGCCATTATCGAGTTGAGCAAACGTAATCAGATCGATCTCGACAACGTCTATATGATCGGCGTCAACTGCGGCGGGACGATGTTACCCGGGCCTGCCCGTGAGATGATTCGACAGTTCTTCGACATTGATCCCGAGGACGTGGTAAAAGAGGAGATCGATAAGGGAAAGCTCATCATCATAACCAAGGACGGCCAACACAAAGAGCTCTCCATCGATGACTTGGAAGCCGAGGGTTACGGCCGACGCACGAACTGCCAACGATGCGAATACAACATACCGCGCATGGCCGATCTGGCGTGCGGCAACTGGGGCGTCATCGGTGACGACGCAGGAAAAGTCACGTTTGTCGAAGTGCGCACGGAAAAGGGGCAAAAGCTCCTCGATACTGCGATTGCAGCGGGCGCGATCACGCTGAAGGACGCGCCACCGCAAGGTATAGCCCTACGCGAGAAGCTGGACGGCATCATGGTGAAGATGGCACGCAAAGCCATGGCGACGCAATTTGCCCAATTTGACGGCGAGCACAAATTCGAGAGACTGTTCGCCCAATTTGATAAGTGTGATGGCTGTCGGGAGTGTATCGACGTGTGCCCGATATGCTCGTGTGTTGAATGCTTTACGAAGCAAGAGTTCGTGGTGCCTAAAGACACAGTGCCGCCTGACCCGATGTTCCACCTTACGCGATTGATGCACGTGAGTCCGTCGTGTGTGAACTGCGGCCAGTGCGAGAACGTGTGTCCGAAGAAGATCCCGCTTGCCACGATCACCCATATGGTACAATCGTCGGTTCAAGGGACGCTGGGATATGTGCCGGGACAGTCGACGGCTGACGCGATACCTCTGTCCAAAATTGCCGAGGTGAAAGCATGAGCCAAGCTGAAGACGCTACGGAAATGGACGAGCGGCAATGGGAACCTAGTATCTTGACCTTCTGCTGCAACTGGTGCTCTTACGCGGGCGCGGATGGGGCGGGTACCGCGCGCATGCAGGACCCGCCGAATGCGCGCGTTATTCGGGTGATGTGCACGGGACGAATAAACCCGCTGTTCATCGTCAAAGCGTTCCTTTCCGGCGCCGATATGGTCATGGTGCTCGGCTGTCACTTCGGCGACTGCCATTACCTGAAAGGGAACTACGCGTGCGATATGCGCACGACCTATCTCAAAGCCTACTTACAAGCAATCGGCATCAATCCCGAACGGCTCTATTGGGATCAGATTTCCGCATCAGAGGGAATCAAGTTCACCGAAACGATGCATAAGATCGTCTCAAAGGCAAAGGCGCTTGGGCCAATCGCCAACGAAATTGGCGCGTACGCGCACGGCACACGGCAGAACCGCTCGATACTGGGGATGTCGGCATTTGATGCATGCGCGAACGGTGCGGGGGAGAACGGGTCGACGACACAAGAGACCGCGGAAGATATCTGGTAGAAGCATTTGGGCGTGAGTACAACCCTAAACGGGTAGAGGATACCCCCTGCGAGCTGGATTGCAAATATATCGTAACCGCAGCCCGCATGAGATTCTCTGCAATCTTGTCGCAGGTGCTATGCGCTAGGCCCGGTTTGTTTCTTAATCTCAATCTGAAGACAAGAGTCAGGTCCAATTCATCGGCTAGCAAGAACGCCAGCTCTATTCTTCGTCCTCGCTAAGCATTTCTTCTATGTCTTTAGCTACAGGGCTTTACTCAAGTTCAACATTACGCACGTCTAGTTTTGCAAAAAAGGATAGTGGGCCCGGCAGGATTCGTCGCCCCTATCGGTAAGCTCTATAGTACTCATCGGATAGTTATGTGGACTTACAGTGGATATTAGAACGGCCGAGATAACAGACAGCCAGACATAACTCTGCGGACAGCAACAAAGACAGCGACGGAGACGAGATAGTTCAAGCAATCAAGCAATACGCCGCCATATAGTGATCCGAGCGAAGTGAGCGCCGGTATCCAAGAAGGGGCAGCGAATGGGGATGCTAAGTGCACGATATGTGATTCGATTAACGATGCTCAATGCTGTCGCTCCGAGCTGAGCCGAGCTGAACAGCAAGCTCCGGTAGCGTGGCCCGCGTGGGGGGTTGCGCTAGCACTTGGCGCCGTTGCGCTATCGCGCTGGAATTTAGGTTTACATAAAAAAGGGGACTTTGTTCGCTCTTGAATTTCCGTTAGCTAGATCTCCGTGAGGATGAGGCCCTCGCCTGATATGGACGGAGGATTTAGCGTTTTTAGAGGCATTTTCTGACCGCGTCTCGCTATCGATCTTCGACGAATGATCTTAGCGACCTGCTTATTAAAGCGAGTGAGCCCACTCATTGCTGAGTTGGAATTATATGCCTACGTTGAGATAGAACGAAAAGGATGCGGTAGGGGCGAAGGCGTCGATTTTTACATATACCCGATTGACTCAGTTGAGCGGAAAGCACTGTTAGACGCGCTTAAGAATTTAGTTGTTTGGTATCGCGTCGTTCAGTGCTTGATATTGAAAAATAACACCTGAATCTGTTACTTACATGCATTTTTCTTTCAGCAATTCCCACAAATCTTTTGAGTTTTTGAAATGCATACCCTGAAGACCATACGTCTTTGCGGCCTCCACGTATGCCTTAATATCATCAATATAGAGCGTTTCTTCCCGTGCGATATCTGTCTTCTCGAAGACGACATCAAATATCTTTTTCTTAGGTTTTCTTGCGCCTACCTCATATGAGAGAATCCACTCGTCGAGGGAATGGATAATGGGATAACGTTCCATAACGTAGGAAAAATGGAGTTCGTTGGTGTTGCTGAGAAGAAAAACCGGGTAGCCTTTATTCTTCAGATGTGTAATAATCGCGTTAACTTCGGGATCTTCTTCAAAGATGTTGCTCCATATGTCTTTGAATTCTTCAAATTTCAGATCCAGTTTGTATCTCTCTTTGATCTTCGCGAAAAAATCCAGTGACGATATGCGGCCTTCTTCGTAGGGATTTACGAAACCCCGATCTTTATCAAAGAGAAACCTGAAAAGGTCATCAGGTGTAAAACGGTTCTGTATTCGGGAGACTTCGTGGAGCTTCACCGTAATTTGTCTGTGCTCGAAGGGAAGGATGACGTTGCCGAGATCGAAGACGAAGAGCCCAATCATAAGAGAAAACCTTTACCTCTCCATGTTCTGCACCAGATACATGAATCATGCTGAATATCACAGGGTTATCAGCTAGAATCATGAAAAAGAAGGAAACGCACGCGACCGTTCAGACGGTTTTTATCTCAATGTGTAAACGTGCAATGCACAGGTTAAGGTAGTTCTGATAACTCCCTTGTTTTTCAAGCGATCACGCGGCAAAAGAGCGGCCGCAGCGAAACGACAGCACTTACGCTATCACGCCGATTAATTTTTCCGTCAAAAAAAAGTTAAAAAAAGTTACTAGCTAGGATCAAATTGTCATTCAGGTCTGCGCTTCGGGGTACTGAAAGACACGGATAGGATCGTTATGAGCGACAGTGATCCAATGGTCAGCAGGGGGCTTCAAAGGGTTTTGCGGCCTAAATTAACGCCGTGTGAAGACGGAGGATTTGAAACTTTCTGAGGTCTTTTCTTGAGGTGAAACAAGCACGAGAAAGGCTAGTGCTCCGTCGTAAACTGTCTGATAGATTCTTGTGGGTAACCCCGCAAGCAGAGAGAACATGTGCGGCAGTCGGATCAAAGGATAGCTATAACCCGCTTTTGCGCGATGAAGAGAGATTTTGCTGCGATAAGTCTCCAAAAGGCCCATTTCGCCCTTTGTAAATCCAACGAGGTTGTTTGAATCATAATTAGCAAGTAACATAGGAGTGCAGAATGGATACCGACACTTAATTGTTGTGATTTGCGGGGAGCGACAGACGTTTGCCACGGCCAGAAGCTATTGACGAGCACACGGACAAACGAGTTCCAGATGCGATGCAATTTGCTACGGCGACACACTATGCTGGCTGTACGCGAGAGAAGATGGTAGAGAGTCAGAAATTCCTTGATTTTGTGAGCGTGTGTCGTCTATATGCATTGCGAGGCCAGCGTGGATTGGTCTCAACACAAACCGGCAGCCGTAAGGAGCAAAACCTGCTAACCATAGCTGCATCGTGACGCTTATCCCCTATTGTAACTATGTTCTGGCAGTCACCCCAGGATTGTGAGTACTTACTTCCTGCCAGTTTTATTACAAAAAGTGCCAAGCAATATATGGCTTTAAATAGATGGCGCCTTTTGCCACCTTGTAACGAAAAGGAGGTAACACAACTATGCCTAGCTACATTATGCTTATGAAATGGACACAAGCGGGAATACAGCAGATAAAGGACGATGCCCAACGAATTGAACGCCTTCGTAACATATTAACGTCTGTTAACGGAGAGCTGAAAGCCCTCTACTTTACCTTCGGAAGGTACGACAAAGTAGTGATTGCTGAAGCTCCCGGTGACGAGGCAATGGGAAAAGCGCTGCTCATGCTCGGTGGCTTCGGAACGGTGAGCGTAGAGACCTTAAAGGCGTTTCCGGAAAAAGAAGGGTTAGAGATAATCAAGGAGCTTCCTTAATTCTCGCACATCGCTGAGCGTCTCTCTTGATTCACCCGAACTTCTCAATAAGCACATCAATTAGGTGGCTGATCTGCCGTCTGTTGCGAAGAAGATATCCTCTACGAAGCTATCACTCCAATCTTCCAACCCGCCCCATGCATATCTCCAGTCTCTCTGAACAGAACACGATATCTTAGTAGATATCTCTATTTTTGCACAGATCGCTAACGCATCTCAGGAGCGCTGGGCTTCTTCCACCCGGTCGAGCAACTCATTGACTAAACAGTTAAATACAGTTTCTTGTTCGACTTCCAAGCCGTGCCCGGCCCTATCAAGCACCGCGAAAGTCCCTCGGGAATAATTCGCAACCAGTTTCAGCGAGTCACGATACCCGACAAACGCGTCTTGGCGGCCAACAAGGATGAGTGCAGGTCGGTCGAATGGATGCCGTAGCTGATCCACATCAAAGGAAAAGCTATAACCGGGGGAGGTTTCAAATCGCTTGATAAACGCCTCATCTTTCGCGTTCATTCCTATGGTGTCCTGAGTAAAACGCTCCCATCGCCGCTTGTCTTGCACCGCTAGCGCGCGCTCAAGCCAATCCTTTTGCTCACTCGATGCGACACTCGCCAAATAAGGTTCATCCTTGGCGAACACCTGCCGAGGAGGGAGGTCGCGCCGGTTTCGATCGGCTATAATAACGGGGCAGATGAGAAGAACTCCGCTGAGACGCTCGGGTAGGGAACGGACAAAGCCTCGGGCAAGATAACCTCCGTAAGATTCACCTGCGACTAGGAACTGGCCCTCAGGAAGAATGTTTTCACAGAACTTGACGATTGCGTCTAGCATCTGATCTGCGCTGTGCAACCAACTGGGAGCACGGGTGCGGCCCATGCCCGGTAAGTCGATGTAAATGCGCTTCCATCCCGGGCGACGTGAAAAGATCGGTTCGAGGCAGCCAGTCATAACGTGGTTGATCAACGTAATACCCGTGGATCGCAAGCAGCGGAGTGCCTTCTCCGCGAGTCTCATAATAAATGTTAAGATCGCCTATTTCGCAGATCACAGTTAATGGTGGGGGTTCGACTTAAAAAAATATTGTGCTGTGTGTTCTTAGCAATTGGACTACTCAGACCCATCTACTTTACCTTCGGAAGGTACGATAGGGATGTAATTGCTGAGGCCTCCAGCGACGAGGCAATGGCAAAAGCCCTGTTAATGCTCGGCGGCTTCGGAACGGTAAACGTAGAGACCTTAAAACGTTCCCAGAAGCAGAAGGACTTGAAATAATCATGGGGCTTCCATAAGTCGGAAACCTTCACGGCACTGCAAGCATCACAGGAATTCAAAATAAGGGGCGTTTGCCGCTCCCTTCCCTAGAAACGCGCTCAAATGCTGCAACATTTATCATTTATAGACGAATAGGTAGGCTATTTAATTTAGTAAATAGCGGCGCGGACGATTGTATGAGGCCATGAAAAGGAACTTTATCTGGTGGACGCTCTTAATCGCATCTCACTTGTAGGTTAGCGATTCGCCTTTGTGAGATCAGATAGTACAAGTTTATGCTTTCTTAAGTCGAATGACCCAAGCGCCGTTACGCACGCCTGAAAAACGTGTATCAAAGTTGATTCAAGAAGGAGGATATAATGACGCGAAAGCAGCAGTTAATGGTTCTTGTTATTGTATCCCTCGCCACGGCAGTGCTAACCGCAGGATGCACAAGCCAAACAGCCTCGAATCAAACGGCCTCGGTTAGCGGGGCCGTGCATGAAACCGTCTTGAATGTGAAAGATATGTCAAATCAATTAGAGGCAGGGAAGATTGATGCCTTTGTCGCTTGGGAGCCCATCGTCTCGCAGGCACAACTCAACGGAACGGGTGTTATCCTCGCAAATTCGGATGCGATTTGGCCGCAACACGTTGGTGACGTGATCGCCATACCAAACAGCTCTTTGCAGAAGCTCAATCGAAATGTGCTGTTATGCCTGATTTGGGCTCACGTCAAAGGAACAGACTTCATAAACGATCCGAACAACCACGACACGGTCGTGCAGTACATAGCTAACGATTCAGGCGTCTCATTGCAGGCAGCGAATGATTCCTTGAAGAACGTACAATACGTCGGTGATAATAATCCTAACTCAATCAGGGACTGCTACAATGAGCTAAACAACGCGTCATACCTAAACAAAAGCGTTACGGATCTAGGGTATGCAAACGAAAGTCAGTTCTTTAACAGCTTCGTCATACAGAATTACTCGAAAGAGGTGAATGATAACCTTTCGAGAGACCCGAACTGGAAACCACCGGTCGTAAACTCCACTATCAACGTTGGATTCTTAACCGCAGACAGCACAAGGCTCGCAAGTATTGTTGCTCAGAACCAGGGATATTACAGCGCCTGCGGATTAACGGTTCACTTCAAAGAGTATCCCAACGGCGTGGCCATGATGAAAGACCTCAAAACGGGTGCGCTTGACGCGGGGTACGTAGGCGCAGTCCCTACGATAGAAGCACGGGTAAACGACAATGCGAAGATCCAAATCATATCAGAGGTTAATCACGGCGGATCGGCGATCGTTGTGAAACCTAACGGAGGTATACGTTCAATCGCAGATCTAAAGGGCAAGCTCGTTGGTATTCCGACTGTGGGCGGGTTACAGGACATCGTGCTACGAAAGGCGGCACAGCAGTACAACCTGAGCGTTTCGGTCAATTAGAGCGCGCCGCTACTTTGTCACAGCAGATCTACGAGAAATTGCCGAGCATCACGGTGACCTCATCGGGCGGAATGAGTCGCACCGCGCCTATCTTCTCACGCACTGGGACGGGGGGTAGCGCGGACGAATTATCGGCATCCGCTGCCAGAGCACGTGGAGGACATATGCAGTATGGGGCAACGTTGACCTCATAATCTAACTCCGTTGGCAACATAATCTTGCTGGGCACACTACGCTAATAAGCCGTGAGACAGACCCAGCTTTCCGTTTCGTTCAATCAGGCGTTGCTCGTCAGATTCAGCGCGTAAAAGGAGGTTGTGTCGGGGAGCGCTACAGAGAGCGTCGTCAAGTCATCTATTTGTATCGTTGCATTTTGAAGTGTCGCGTCTAATACGTGCCCGCCATGTTCATCATCAGCGGTGAGAAAATGAAAGTGCCAACCGGGAACGCAGGTTCCGTTTGCGTACTGCGGAGAGAAAAAGCCCACAAATGTTCCTGTGACGTTGTGCAGTTCAAAGATCGACTCGTTTTTTAACGCCTCGGAAAGCGGCAGATACGGCATAGCCTGTTTCGGCGGGCTCCGAACTTCGAGATAGGAACATTCTGCTGTTATTTTTACCGCGTAGAAGATGTTTTTCGTGGGCAGTTGACCGTCTAAGTACAACTGCAGCTCAGAATAGTTCAAGGGGCTATTGGGGGCGAGTACCATTTGACTAGTAGGCTCGAATGACGTCACGTCTGCAAAAGGAGTCTTCATCGAATCGTTGGCGACAGAGACACTGCCGTCCGATTTGATCTGATAGAATGTGCCGTTCAAGAGGATCATCTCGCCGTCGAGGGCGTCAAAGGTGCCCAAGCCAAAATCGCCGTGGGCTCGTAAATCTTTAAGAGTCACATTTCCATTATAGTCGCCTGCTTGTAGGGCGCTATATGTCGACGCTTGAAAGAGCACGCCCTGTTGCGAGCTGCCATGCAGCGTCTGAGATTGAAGGCCTGAGGTGAATGCATACGCTGTTGTAGCGCCTGCTATGAGCGCTATAACGGCTATTATCACGACGCTACTTTTTTGCATTGCAAATCTTATGTTCTTTAAGAATTCCGATAGCTAACGGCAGCACTCGGTTGCAGACACGCCCTCAATGTGCATAGTTCTTCTGATTTTCTTTGCTTTTTTCGACAATAGTGCTGAAAAGCACCTGTCACGTTGACGCGACAAGCCTACGTAGTGCCGTCTAAGGATCGAGTCACGTTTTCTCGAACACGCAAAGGATGGGTTGTGCGACTTTTTGTCCTTCTTGTGCTTCTTTTTTGCCATTATTCTCGTACTGGACAAATGCCTAGTAAACGGCTTAAATGTTTCCGATTGACAAAAGAACGATGGGCTCGGCCGGATTCGAATCGGCGACCTCAGCAGTGTGAAGGCTCCTTTTCGAAATTGGAGCCCTTGCTGAGCTTCTTTTTAGAACGATCGATGATCTTCACTAAAAAAGCAATCCCATCGTCATAGCTTGTTTGATAGATCTCTGCGCGTGTTCCCGCCAGTTCGCCAAACTCAGGTGGGTGCCTGACAATGGGGCAGGCATGAGATGGCTTTGAGCTTTGGATGCTTATCTTATGCGTGCAGATCGATTGCATGCGCTGCATTATCTCCCGTGTGCGCATAACCGTTGCGATTTACGCTGAATCTCGCGCGTCGGGCACTCTCACAAAGCGTGTCAAAAAGGGCAATTTTTTATCTTATGATAGCCTACGCTAATCGGTTTTAAAAACCCGAATCGAGGTGAAGTTATGAGAATTAATATGAGAGCTGTAGTACTGGCAAGCCTCGCGTGCCTGCTGCTGGTAACCAGCATTGGTGCGATCCCTGCGGGTGCTGTGCCGGTTGCCCCCAAAGGAGTGCAGGTGAGCAAATCGCCCATTTCCATTTTCACCGTTATCGCTCCAGATGGCAAAGTTGGCGGCATAATAATCGTTGACAACTATAACGGTCACTTCGTGTGCGTCTGCTATGACCACGGGATGAAACCCGGCACGACATACTTGCTGCAATACGCCCGGTCCGGTAGCACTGGTGCTACGTTCATCGCCTCTGGCGTTCCCAGTAAGGGCGATTGTCTAGTCCTCACGGGTACGCTCAATCCGAGTCTGCTCGAATCCCCAGGTGTCTTTTCCCTTGGGCTACACATACTCTAAGCCGTAACGCATTGTAATGAAGAAGGCAGCATAGGCGGTTACTGGCGATGCAGCACTGATCAGAGCGATACTGGCCTTGTGGGGATTGTGAAGGGGTGTTCGGTATCCTCTTCACCTCTTTCCTTTTCCTTTCAACACGTTCTTGCATTTCAAATATCACCTGAAGTGCAAATTCAAGCCTTGTGCAAGCAATATATTCCGAGACCGTTACAAGCGACAAGAAACAAGCGCTCTACAACCTCTTTGCTGCCTACATTCACACAGTACCGCTGGAAAGCTGATAGAGATGGTGGGACGCTCTCGGCGAGACGCCCAACTAAGGTACGTGGTAATCTACGGAGCGGCGTGCAGCTTGCCTCGCCAGAGCCGAACGGCTCGAAGGATCGTATTTACGAACGCTTGCCGTTGAGTTGAAAGAGCAGCTTGCCCAGACCTTGCAGTAATGGTCGCATCGATTGTAGCAGGGCCGCATAGCCCCCCGATCGCAGAAGAGGGCACCCCCGCCTCTTCGCCTGATCATTGACGCGTTGCAGCAGGTGATGTGCGCATACGACGCGGAAAAGCTTGCGATCTCTGGGCTCGAAATCTGTGAGGACAGTCAGGGAAGGTAGTCTCTCATATAATGAGATTTCTTGTTGACAATATCAAGACTTAAGCGCGAGCTCCTTTTCTGGGAGAATCACATTGTCGTGGAGGGTCTGCAACGCTTCAGGATGCTGAAAGGCACGGGACAGATCGCCACGAAGGTGAAAGCCCTTAACAGTGAGCCTCAGCAGGGAATTCCGGAGAGTTTTTATCGTCTAAATTAACGCCGTGTGAAGACGGAGGCTTTAGCGCAAGCACCGCTGTTTTTAGATCGCTCGAAAGTGTTTCTGGAAACGTTTGCAGATGACACGACCACAAGAAAGACAAGCGCTCCTTTGTGCACAGTTTGAAAGATTTGCGTCGATAGTCCTGCAAGCGCTGAGAATGTATGTGGTAATCGTATCGTTGGGTAGGTATAATCTGCTTTTGCGTGGTGAAGCGAGATTTTGGAGTGATGGACTTCCAACAGCTCGTGGTTTGGCATCGTAACATCGTAGCATCGGTAATGTTCAGTGGCTAGCATAACACGTGCAAAGTCGTCGCTGCACCTTAATCGTTATGATTAGCCTTCTGCGACCAAGCACAAATGAGTACGCAAAGCGTTTCGCAAAGGGAGTTTGGCTGTTCACGCTTAAACCTCAATGCCGGACGTGGCATACGCTTCCCTATTCGATACGAAACAATATTCCTGCGGTTTCAAGCCATACTCAGCTCCAGCGCGGTGCATGATACACCCAATGCTTAAAGCTCCGAGCTATACATTACCGGCATCATTATGAGTAACTACGAGGTTTTACAATGAAAAAATCGTTTGTGGCAGGCGCGTTAGCGCTAGTGATGCTCGCAGCTGTTCTCGCTGCGGGCTGCACGAGCCCTACGACGTCTTCCCCTACGGCGACTCCAAGCACCAGCACGACAACCTCGGCTGCACAAGACCAAGCCATCGCTCAGTACCTCGCGACCACGATGCAACAGCTAAACTTCACGGTGGTAACGCCGTTTTCACTGCAACCCAGTCCACAAGCAGGGATTGCAGTGTACAACGGTACGGTGAGCGATAGCAACGGCACCTACACCGTGAGCGTCCAAGCGTGCAATAATGCATCAATGGCGCAAGCACAGTTCGTTTCGATGAGAACATTGTTTATGGGGCAAGGGTACGCTGCAGTGCAGCAGAATGCGTCGGCGTGGTCAGGGTTTAACGCGAGTGCCAAGAGAGGGGCGGCCGTGGAATATGGCAGCTCACCGCTCATGCCTTACTACTGCATGGTCATCACCGGCGGTGCTGTCGGGCAAGCACCGTACCAGCAAAACATGTGGCGGGACATGTGGAACGATATGCACAGGCTTAGCGGAAATGGCTATGGCATGGGGCCGTACATGGGCTACGGGCCGAACGCGAACACACGCACCGACATGCAGCAGGAAATGCAGGAGCACATGGGCAGTAACTTTGGCTCGGGGATGATCTAGTCAAGGTATTGCCAATAAAAGAGTCGACATGAGGTGATTGTCCACTCTTTTACCTCGCTCGGCGTGCAAATTCAGAAATATCCTCTGCCCTGATGTGCCATTCTGCTGTGAGGTTTGGGGAGGGCATTGGCAACGGCTTTAGGGATCGTTAGCGAGCAACGCTGTGGTTCTAGCGCGAGCGGAATCATTATTGCTGTCCTTGCATGATTGCTGCATATGTCGAAAGCAGATGAGGCGGTCACTCTTTTTCAGCACGGTTTCAGCTGTTCACAGGCTGTGCTTTCGGTCTTTGCACAGGACTTCGGGCTCGATCCGGATCTGGCTCTTCTGGCTCTTCGGATCTCGCAGGGGTTTGGTGCTGGAATAACCTACACCAGATGACATCTGCGGCGCTGTCTCAGGCGCGATTATGGTCATCGGGCTGCGATACGGCAGGATCACGGCGAAAGACAAAGCTGCAAAAGAAAAGACCTATGCGGTAGTCGGCGAATTTCTCAGGCAATTTAAGCTGCGTAATGGCTCAGTGAAATGCACAGGACTGCTTGGATACAACCTGGCAGACCCGCAACAAGTTGCTGAGGCAAAAAAGAACAAAGTCGTCATGGCACTATGTCCGGCGTTTGTCCGGGATGCGGTTGAAATCATTGAAAAGCTGATCTAGTCTAGAGAGAACTAATCGACAAAAGCATCTTCGACAATGAGTTTTATGTCGTTGATAAATTCAATTGCCTCTTCTTCAGAAGTAACCCCGTGCACGTCAACTCGCCCAGTTCTGTAGATAGTAATGTCACACCCTTCGTGGGAAAACCGTGCGACCCCTAATTTTTCCGAGCACTTTGCTACACCGTGTAATAATGAACATAACTCGTGCATGGCAAATTCATTGCTGAAATGTCCCTCTACAATTATTCCGCCGCTTCGGCACGGGCGCAACGTCTTCACGTCGTACGCTTTCATTTGCGCTACTCCGTCTTGGGGCACCGGCTCGTCATTCTTTTGTAGAGGCCGTTGCCCTCTGACGTTAATTCGAGAACGTTGTCGTGCTGAACGGCATACCCGTCGTCAATAAGTCGTGCCATCTCCTTCTCAATTATCTCGTCCTTTAAAGCGCCCCAACTCTTGACGTATTCCTGCTTTCTTCCAATAGACATACGCCTCCACAGGAGATCGTGAGCTACGATGTTGATGTCGATTTCCATGGTTACACGCTAGAGGGAGCGCCTGGTGCGTTATAATTTAATCTTCGCATTAGTACACAGACATATAGCTTATGTCAGATTATAACATCCGCGTCTTTGAGAAGCACGCTCGTGAATACGATCGGTGGTTTGAGACTCACGCCTATGCCTACGAGTCAGAAGTGGTAGCAATGCGAAGCCTTCTCCCGCGGGGTGGCAAAGGGTTGGATGTAGGCGTCGGGACAGGACGCGTTGCTTCTCGAGTTGGCATCAAAGTCGGGGTGGAACCGGCGCACGCTATGGCATCGATAGCTCGGCAACGAGGCATAGACGTCTACGAGGCGAGCGCAGAAGAGCTCCCGTTCGACGATGAGTCGTTTGATTTTGTCGTGATGGTTACCACGCTTTGTTTTACCGACGACCCAGAGCAGGCCCTTCGAGAAGCGAACAGAGTTCTTGTACCCGGAGGGCGCATCGTAATCGGGATGATTGACCGCGAGACCCCTCTCGGGGAGTCCTATGAACGGCGAAAGCAGAAGGGCGTGTTCTATCGATACGCCCACTTTCATTCAGTAACGCAGGTGATCGCGTGGCTGCAAACGGTGGGATTCAGCGCTATACGAACGTGTCAAACGCTCTTCGCGTTTACCGAAGAGATGACCGCCGTCGATCCGGTCAAAGAGGGGCACGGGCAGGGGGGGTTTGCGCTCATTACTGGATACAGGGAGGAAAAAACGTGAAACTAGGATTGATCGTCTATTCAAATGATCCAGAGACCGTATGGAACGCCTTCCGGTTCGGAAACTACGCCTTGAAAGCGGGTGACGAGGTGAAGGCATTCCTCAGTGGTAAAGGTGTAGAGAGTGAAACCCTTGATA
This sequence comes from Methanobacteriota archaeon, assembly GCA_963720465.1. Lineage (GTDB taxonomy): Archaea > Halobacteriota > Bog-38 > Methanoflorentales > Methanoflorentaceae > Methanoflorens. The sequence continues at coordinate 726,253 of OY970393.1, read as the reverse complement.
CTGACACGTTCAAGGTCACGGAGCAGATTCGCTCTTTCGTTGAGGGTGGCGGCGCTATATTTGCCTGTGGCACCTGCCTCAAAATCCGCCAATCCACGAGTTCGGAAACGTGTCCAATGTCAACGCTTGCAGATTTGTACGAAATAGTGAAGGAGTGCGACAAAATCGTTACTTTCTAAGCGCGGCTGGCAGTTCGGTAGTCTGGCGCGATCCAGGGCTTAAGCGAACTTCTCCGGATCTCTGTCGAACATCGCCACATATCAAGTCTATAAGTGTGCGGCTGCTTGGTCCTGTCTCGATTAGCACTCGTTAAGACCACAACCAACCGCTTATCTTGAAAAAGTAACAAGGATGACGAAAAACCCGATTCAGAAGCTAAACCCAACCGAAGCAATACGAAAGCAAAGAGGAGAAAAAAGAGGATTCACGCATAGCGGCCTTAATCCTTAACGTGTTAATAAACCCGCGCTTATGGCAATAGGAGATAAATAACAACGATGTGGCAGGACACGGTAATCCTCCTCTGTAGCCTTGTCTTCGGGTTCCTTCTTATCCCTCAAATACGCGACATGCATAGGGAAAAGACAGGTATGAACCTGCTCTCCAGCGCGACAACGTGCTCTTTTCTCGTCGTGTTAACTTGCGTGTACGCGACACTCAGTCTACCGTTAGCGGTACTTGGCGGCGTTATCGATGCGGGGGCGTGGGCACTAATAACAGCGTTATCGGTGAAATACAGATCGCAACCAACGTTCTGACCTAACAAAGGGAATAATTCGTATATAGCGAGTACAGACCTACTACAATAATCGCCGTTTTATCTAAATGAGCAGCCACTGCTCTAACAGGGCGCTTGATGTGACCTCCGTCTGAAACGGGCGATGACTCCCATAACACGCCGCTCAATGGGCTTACCATCCCCCCGCTCCGCCGCCGCCGAAGCCGCTGTCGCCGCCGAAGTCGTCGCTGGAGCCGCCGCCGGAGTCGCCGCCGGAGTCGCCGCCAAAGGTCATCATAGTATAGAATGTCGTGTCCATTGCCGTGTTCATACTCCACATCCTGTCCGGCATTCCAGCATCTACCAGCTTGACGTTAAACTTCTGCATCGCCTCTTCCACCGCTTGGCCATCGCCCAGCGCGGTTCCGTAGATGAGCCAGTCGCCCCATATCGACACGTCCTTGGGCGGGGACTTGCCAATTTTCGCCATGTCCTTGAGGAAGTGGTTGAACGAATCCCACTCGAGCTTCTCCTTGTAATGATCGCCTTTCCAGCGCCCGAAGAGCGTTGACGGGGCAAAGCGCGCGACGAGGAACTGTACGAAGACGACGATCCAGAAGATCGCGGCTGCGCCTAAGATGTACTGCACGTCCGGGTAAGAAACGTAAAAAAGGATCGAAAAGACGCCGAGCGCGCCACTGATCAGCAACGGAAGCCGAAACCTGCGTTTGCCTGAGGTGACGTAGTCACGCGCGATTGACGGATCGACTGTATTTGTCACCTCGTTGATCGATTTCCTCCACGAGGCGGCGGTATTTTTAGCGCTCTCGTCGGTCAACGCCTGCTGCTGAACGCTTGTGATATATTCGGAGTCAAGGAAGCCATCTGCAGAGATCGCATCAATAAACGCGAGTACACGCTGCTCGTATGGATCTGAGACGTCACGGGAGAGGATCCGGATTTTTATGTTTGCGCCTTCTCCCGAGATTTCAATGACCTTGCGCCGGTGCAGCTCGAGGAGCGTGGCGTAGTACCCGTCCTTGTCGAAATCGAGCGGATCAGCCTTGAATAGGAGGTTTACCTGCCACGGCTTGAGCGTCATTTCCGGCATCGTGCTCAGGTAGTCGGGCACGGTAAACGACTTTTCCCGACTGAAGCCCACGTAGAGCGCGACTAATAGGAGCGGGACTGCGATGACCGCAATTCTGCCCAGTTCGTTGAGGATGTTTGCCAAGGAATAGACGGAGTCATATTGGGACGCCGCGGCCGCTGTCAGTCCCTGCACGTTGGACACATTCGTCTGAAAGCCGTTAAGCTGGCTGAACGCGGCGGGTGTTCCGAGCTCCTCGACTGCGAGGTTTTCGTTTGCTGCTAAACTGCCGGTAATGACGTATGTGTCGTTGACCTTTTCGGTGTAAAGCGTAGGCGGGTATGCGTACACCCACGTGATGTTGTTTGCGGGAATCGTGATTCTGACGTTATCGTACGTGACGTGTGAGTCGCCAGCAAGGAGCAGGTCGAGGTGCGTCAGGTTTGCCGCAGCGTCGTACTCGAGCGGCGGGTGGACGACCCACGTGTAGGTGCCCGTGTACAGGCCGGCGTCGTAGTAGTTCCCGTTGTACATTCCCGCCTCATTGTTATTGGCATTGCTCTCAATCGCAGATAACGCATTGTAATCGTTCGCCCATACAGTAACGTGGCCGCTGGCGTTCACGAGGTACGCTTCCGTGCCGGCCGCCGGCGCGATGGACGTCAGCCGGATGTACGGCTGCGAGCTGTTGTTCGTAACCGGCGCCTCCCACCAGCGGTTGAGTGAGCGGTAAGTGTCGCTGGCCGCGACGTTGTACGTGATCTTCTCGGTGAGCGTTCCGTTCGCCGTCAGTGTCGCGTCATAGTTGCTCACGGACAGGCTCCCGGCGGTGGCGGGGCCCGCTACACTAACGATAATGAGCGCTATAATGGCAAGGACAAGGCCTATCCCGACGATAGTGGCGAGTTGCCGCGTTTCGCTCATGGAACCCTCCTAGAATGTTGTGGTCGGCGGGGTTTCGATCGCTTCTTCGAATTTGAGATAATCGATCGGCGCGAGATGCATCAACCGGCCGATGAGGCTCGACGGGATAGTTTCGCGCCTGGTGTTGAACTCTTGAGCGATGTTGTTGAACGTGTAGCGCTGGCGGGCGATGTCGTCCTCGTTCGTGCGCACCGCTCCCATAAGGTTCGTAACCTCCGTCGAGGTTTTGAGGTCAGGGTAGTTCTCGGCAACAGCAAACAAATTGCCTAACATCGGTCGGGTCTCGGCTTCGACCTTGTTGAGGTCGCTTGGCGCTGCGTTCCCGACGCTCGCGCGCATTTCCGTGACCTTGGTGAGGGTGTCCTTTTCGAACTGCGCGTAGCTCTTGACCACGTCGACTAGCTCGCCTATCAGGTCGAGCCGCTTTTTCATGGCGACCTGGGTCTGGGCGAGGGTTGTTTCAGACGCTTTTTTGAGCCTTACAAACCGATTGTAGCTCCGCACTGCCCAGAGGAGGACAATGATGATAATAACGATAATGATCGCGATAATGATCCAGTCGAGTATGCTCATACGTAGTCACGCTAGAGGAACGTTTAAATATATATGAGTGTCGGTCGCCTCCTCTTGACTGATTAGGATGATGCTGGCTCCTCATCGTCAACAAAGAGTGGCGCACGATTCCATACTTGAAATAAGAGCCAGAAGGCGTGCGAAGATATCGAAGACACGTTGGCCTTCACGGGCTTCGATGCCGGAAAGAGGCTCGTGCCGTGCGAGCAGAAGGGCAGTATTTGTGTCGTAAACTTCTTCCTGAAATGCTTGTTTGTGGCAATGAACAGAAGCGGGCAGATTACTATCGCAAGAAAAATGAAACTACGATTTGTTGACGGAAAGAGTGCTGCTTAAAGTGGAAGGGGTCGACGGCGCCCGCGCGCCGATCTGTTTTTCACTCCGCTAAACTGCTGACCGGTGAATGCGCCAAAGTGATAAAAGCTGAATACTGAGCTGACCGTTTAGAGTCAATTTTTCCCTTATTTTCAGCCTGTTTGATATATCTGAATGTTTTCGATGTCGTCTTTCGTGACGATTCGGCTCGTTATGCTTTTCCGCTCTTTCACCGCTTTGGGCATTTCCAAGTATGCGTCGAAGGATGCGTATCGCGGCTCCATTTTTGTTTTCGCCAAAAACTTTAGAAAGCTAACAGCGAAGTTGAGGACTTTAGAATGTGAATCTGCAGATTTGTATTTAGCAAGAACTTGTTCACGCAGTGCTGTTAGCGTGCGGCTCGATACCTCGCCTTTTGTCGATTCCCACAGCAAGTTTGATGCCCGGTCAATCCAGTCCGTAGACTTTTTAGCGAGGCCAACTTTTCGACCCGCCACGAAATTGGTCAGTTCAGATTGAAAGAAGTGAAGTATGAACTCGCCTGAAGTGCCGCTCGCACGCGGTTTTGCATCGCCCTCATCGCCGAAAATTGGTTTTTTATCTGCCTCTAAAATATCTTGAATGGCTATTAACGTGTCAATGTCGACCGTCTTTATGCACCGCTCGTCTTCATCGGGAATGGCTCCGTCTGGAACCAGCTCGGCATCGTCAAATTCATGGCCTACATCGAGACTCCCGTCGGGCAGTCTGTGATGAACGATAATCCCGCCGCCATAATCGACGATGACTGTTTCGGGTTTTCCTTCTGCCTTGTTTCTTCGCCGCCTTCAGAAGTTGGCAACTTTTTGGAAGTTGGCAACTTTTCTTCTTCGTCGTCCGCCATCATTACCGCGTCCGATTGGTAAAATAAGATGGGCCCGGGGAGATTTGAACTCCCGACCTCCGCCGTGTGAAGGCGTTGGTCAGCGTTTGAAACTGAGTTGTCGCGTCCGCGTCGAGAACCCGATGAGATAACGACAAGGAACGCAAGCGCCCCTTCGTGAACGCTTTGGTAGATGCACGTCGGCAGCCCTATAAGCCCTGAGAACGTGAACGGAAGGCGGATTGTCGGGTAGTCGTATCCCGCCTTTGCGTGGTGCGCCCTGATTGTACCTTGGTAGATTTCCTGCAAGACGGGTAGTTGGCTGAAATCAGATGATGTGCTGGTTACCATTTTGATTCATCTCCGCTATGCTAGAAACCAGCAAACTATTTGTCAATTATGAATTGTATGAACCTTAGATGAAACGCGGCGACCGAGCTACCATAAGCGTAAGCAAGAAGACGCATGCTGATTTCGAAGAGTACCGCGCCACATTGAGCGCCAAGAGGGGGAAAGTCCAGACCCAAGAGGACGTAGTGAGGGCGCTTCTCGAAATGGCGTATAAAGAATAGCCGCGGGTCAGTCGTTTATACATAGGCCGTGCATCGCAGCACATCACCGCGCAGCCAAATGGGAACCATTAAGCCATCGTCCACGTCTTGCATCACCGAACTAATGAGGAGGTTGAAACGCAATGCGAAAGACACTAGTTGCGCTGGTTTTGTGTGCAGTCCTCGTGAGCACGATGTCCCTAACGTCCGTCGTATCGGCCCGTCAAGCGAGTAACTCAGCCAATCAAGGCGGTGTGGGCTTCATAATCGCAGCCATTTACAAGTTCTGGCAAAGCAAGCTTAACCCTACACAGATTCCAATAGGCACGCCTATAGCACTGCTGGTCGCGCTCGTTAAACTAGCTATGCAAAACGTCGTAAGCTGAATTGGCTTAAGAAACGAGCAGACGCAAACGAACGCGCGACCGTTTCAAGAAGTATGTCGCAAACCTGATTGGTCAGCGTGAGCAACTAGTAACCCAGGATGAAGCAGTCAATGAGGCGCTGAATTGTGCCGAGGCAGCATTTCCGGAAAAAAGAAGGGTAGCATAGAAACCCCTTTTTCAATGGCTAAAGCTAAAGATACGCTGAAACCGACAACCGTTAAGCCGCTAACTGGCACTATGTCAGTCGATGAGTTCTTATTGAAGAAGCAGCGCGCCAAAAAGAGGAAGCCACGCAAGAAGTAAGCCCCGGTGCCCTGGTGATGCGGCCCGTCCGGGCTTGCTACCTTCGATATCGAGACTTTTCTTATCCTACTTGAGTTAAGCGCATCTTATTCCCGTGCGCGCCCCCTTCAAAGGTCCGCGCCGCGGGCTTATTTTATGTCACTGTGAAGATTCATCGCGGCATTTTCCACAACTAGGTTAATTTTCCACCCACAAAAAAGGCGAAAAAATAACGGACGGTGCTGCGGCTTAGACCCTTCCGAAAAACGGGAATCGTATCGTAGCGAAGCAATAATTTGATGTTAAAAATTTGGTGCTTATTTCTGAATGTATAAACTCGACTATTCCTTTTTCTCTTCTGATTACCGATGCAGCTTTAGGTTTCTGAGCACAGACGGCTAACCCCCAATGCTGGGACTCGTCAACTCAAAGAAACTCTATAAAGGGCGTCAAGGGCGGATTCGACTTGTCACGTCTAACGTGCTGCGAGAGAAGGTCGAGGGGTTGCTTGGTGAGCAGTCCTTAGGGCCGTGAAACCGGGGTAAACGATTAGGTAAACGGGTTCACACTTGAACGGGCTTATTGGTGCGTGTGGTTTGTCAATTTGAAGCATGAAATAAGAGCTACGGGGGCCTTCCGGTCACTCGCTGAAATGCTAGGCTATACTATATAGTATCGAAGCTGCTAGCCGGTTCAACGCATCATTTTTCTTCCGCGCTAGCCCTGCCGACAAGAGTGCCTAAGACGAGGCGCTTGCTTAGGAGGTTACGATACGGGTGATGCTCTTCCTTCTCTTGCCCTCCTTTCTCCGCACACGAGACGAGCGCTGTAAGCGCTTGGGTATCGTCTAGACTAGTCTCGGACTCGGCATAGGCTTTTGTTTTCATTTCTAAAAGTGCCTGGCTCAGTATCTCCGCATCGGTCCCAGTTAAGATTAGTCCATTTTGAATCATGTTCTCCCTCCTGGTCGGTATTTCTTACATGAACACATGACTTTATAGCATAATCGCATTTTTCCGATTGCCATATTAGCCTCTAAATGCCCGTTATTCACCGCTAAGAGCGTTAAGCAAACTTCAACAGGTCAATGGCCGCACTCAAGGAGAGTTACCTCAAGACTGCTCATAGGCTTTGACGGTGAAGTTCTTAGTGGCATTAACGCTTGCCGTGGAGGCGGCGGCGTTGAGGGCGGTCGGCGTGACGAGAGCTTGTTACACCAACACTTATACCCCTAGAGTACCCTTTTATGCGCTTTAGAAAAACGGCGGAAACTACCGCCGCCAACGCGAAAGGAGGTGAACGAAATGGCGTTATTTTTGTCGATTATTAGACACGGTGCAGCAGAATGTGCCGCGCACAACGAGTACTACAGGAAAGCGGTGCTCGAAGGCATGCCCCAGATGGAAGACCTCGCAAAGAAGCACGGAATCAAAATAGTGGGTTCGTGGACTGTGCATCCCAAGCACTTTCAAGTTATCGTGTACGATGCTCCAAATTTTGAGGCGTTAATGGCATACTGTATGGAACCGCCGATGAAGAAAGTGCTCGATATGTACGATTGGGACTTGTGGCCGTGCATAACAAGGGAAGAATTGGCACAGGTGCTGGTGCAGGCCTAATGGCTTGTATCTTTCTCATGACGGAATGAACCGTCAAAAGGCGGCGCTGACTGTCAGTCGCCAACATAAAACGAGGTAAAAAATATGGCGAAGTATATGGGCCTTTGGCGATTCAACCCGAGCGGGCCGTGGCCGACGGACCCTGCTGCCGCTACGCAGTGGTTTGAGATGGTGTTCGCAGAGGTGGACAAAAAAATAAAGAGTGGCCTCGTACTTGAGTTTGGCCTTTTTCCAAACGGAACCTCAGGATACGCAATTTTCAGTGGCGAAGTCAAAGACGTGTTCATAACGGCGTTCGCGGACTTCCCGTGGATTCTGCTTGAAGTGCACGAAATCATAGACTACGAGACAGGAAAGGCAATCGCACGGCAGGTTCTCAAAGCCCAAGCAGAGCAGATGGCAGCGATGAAGCGGTAGGTCTGGGTAAACCTAGGAAGCGTTCACGCTTCCTTTTTCTTTTTTTACGCCTCTAAGCTAAAACGGCACGTTTGCATATCGCCGTGACAAGCGCCTGTAACAACAACATTTATTTCCTTAGAGTGCCTTTTTACATGTTTTAGAAAAAAACGGCGGTCACTACCACCGCCGCCAACGCGAAAGGAGGTGAAAGATATGACCAAATTCTTTATTAAGTGGTGGGTAAACACCGCGAAAGCCCCCGATACACCGCAAGAGGTTGTGAAGCTCATGTCGCGATTTCTCGAAATGATAAAGGCTGACTTGAGCGCGGGCAAATATACTGACTGGGGGCAGTTCAGCAACGGACGGGAAGGCTACGCGATTAGCGAGTTAAGCGAATCAGAGATTTTCGCAATCTTGCTCACGCGGATGCCGCTCATAGAGTTTGAAGTTTTCCCCATACTCAGCGTCGACCAGTCGATGGAAGCTGGAAAGAAGGCAGCTGCGGCGATGCAGGCCTAGTGACCTGCATCTCTTTTTTTTCAAATTGTTAAAAACGGCGGTTGCTATCGCTATGAACGTGTGACTTTTAAGCAGTGCCCGGCGGCCATGTCGGCAAAGTCGTTTTTGTAGTCCGCTAGCTGCAGCAACAGCTCTGCGATTTCTGTGCAGTCGTTGTTCACATAGGTCCAGATAGCGACGAGGTCCAATAATGTTCGCAAAAAGTAGCAAGAAAGTGATGATTGCGCTGCGTTGACGTACACCGCTCCGTTACAGCAAGTTTTATTAAAAAAGAGCGAATATTTACCAGTTTCAAAAAACTAACGTCATCCGTTAGTTTGAAAGGAGAGATAATGATTGCAGGATTGATAATCAAAAAAAACGATAAAAGAAAGTTTCGAATCCATGAATCAACATAACTTGCCCAAGGTTATGTCATCCTACCGAGATGACGCGACGGTAATCTATCCCGGCGAAGTACCGGGAAGTGGCACTTTCAAGGGAAAGGCTGCTATCGAAGGATGGCTCAGGCAGTGGTTCGACCAATTCCAGAGTATTCACTTCGATATTAAAGACATCTATGTCAAGAGCATCTTTGGTTTGAGAACCAATACAGCTGCTATACATTGGGACGTTCAACTTACAAATCGCGACGGACGAGCGGGCAAAAATAGTGGCGTAACTGTAATCGATATTAAAGGAGGAAAAGCGTTTCGACTAACGGATTTCATCTTTGACCCGGGTGAGGAAAACCGCTTGTGGGAAACAGTCTGACAACGGGCCAAATCATGGCCCAGAACCGCCGCGCTGACGACACAAGACCAATGAGTTTTAGAAACCGTGTTAAAGCTTAAACTCTCTTTTATTCAGCTATCCTCTTACGGACGCTACTTTTCGCTTTCTGGTAGCATCTCTCCACAATGTCCGTATTTCCCCTCAGTTGAATGACGTTTATTTGTTTCTGCCGTGCATAGTCACGAGTATTTTCGTCAAAATTAGGCTCATATCGAAGACCTGTATATACTTTAGCAACTTTCAATCTCAATTTGAAACGTGCATGTTTCAACATTTTCTCTACGCTTTGGGTTAGTTTTTGGTCCAACTTTGAATGCTCGCTCAGGCTCTGCCAGTTCGATGCCCACATCGGAGTGGAGAAGAATACGATATTACTATGGATACTTGACGTCTGCCAAAAGGACTGGTTCCCTCCAAGCGCTAGTGCGATGCAGTCGTCTACCCTCGTTCCACACTCATCAGCCAAGAAGTAAAGTGGGGGCCGGCATTCAGCAAAATCACGTTCGAGGTCTCTGAGAGACTCGCACAGCCCATATAGCACGAGGATCCCATCCGAGAAGCTGGACATGATTTCGATGTTTCTATATACTTCTTTTTTTAGTTGTTCAGGACTTCCGTGCAGATCCATTTTGAGAACGTTCGCGACAACAGCATCGCTCATACTCCTTCCGTGCCGGAGTCGACGCACGGCGTCCGCAATACGTGTCCTCGTCGTAGGAACGCGCGAAAATGAAGTAGCGTCGTGCTGTTTCTTCAACAGATTCGGGATCTGAGTTAGGTCTGCTGTAAGAAACGGCCGATTTTGGGCTCTTAGCTTCCGTGCGAGCCCATAAATTTCTACTGCATCAACTAAAATCAGATGATTCAGTTCTTTGTCTTCAGAAAGTACATGCGTCAGCTCGTCCTCTAGCATTCCACAAGAAATTATGCTCAATACCGGCATAGGTCACAGATCTCTTCAAAAAGCGTAATCGGCGTTACCACTACTTAACCGAGCCGAAAGTATGTCAAAATTTCCAACCTGTAAAGCAGATGGTTGTCATTTTCCGCGTTTATTCGTGCACATCTACAAGATCAAATCGTCGGACAACCCGACAATTGTTCGGCCGCATGCGGATAAAAGTGGAGCCGAAGCCATAGTCGCGACCCCGGCAGTTTGCAGCACTGCCCGTAAGGAGGAGCCGCCACGGTGTTCTCGGCTCACGGCCTCGGGATAACGACAGTCCTTCTTAACTTAAGCAAGCGGGGTACTTTGCCCTCGGTTCGATGATCCTCGGATGGAAATCTTCTACGGAGTCTCGCTCAGGTCATTGCAGGGATCGTGGAGTGGAAGAAGAAGAAGAACACGTTCGGGATGACCGTATTCCTATCTTTCGGGTTTTTCTGGCTCAGCCTCGTAGCCCTTCTGGTGCTCCCGAAACGTGGCAAATGCGAAAGAATTTTTAGGCCATAGCATCCAGTGTGCTTGAAAAGCGTGACGGAGGTGATTCCTACATGAAAGTTCCTTTGAACGCAGAGACAAAAGCAAAGTGCATCTGCAAGAGCTGTCTCACGTTTATCAAGAACAGCCTCGTGGGTGGCGTGTTTTGCTCCATGAGCTCGAGTGAATTAAACCCAGAGATGCAAGGGTGTAATTGCCCGGGCTGCCCGCTGTACACTGACTACGAGCTCAGCGGAGGTCGGCGAACGTGCGGGTGCTGCTGGTGCCGCTGAACTTCTTTCGTCTACGCGGTCAGCGCCGATTTTCGTTCCGATTCGTTCTAAATTCCGTCGATAACGTCAGCGCGGCGCTGACCAAAATTGGCGTTACGCCTGTCCATCGACCACTTTTGAACTTTCTGAGTGCGGATTCATAAGCACGCTGTCTGATGAATCTCAGGCGATGTATTCTGCATATTCGACGAACCTCTACATCTACATCAGGAAATTAACGGATTAAGAATCTTTATATTTACATTGGACATAATTTCCGAATCTTTTCCTTGGGTCGCCCAGCTCATATTTTGCTACTTACTTGAGAATGCTCTACGCGCTTCGCTTTGGACTGTGAAAAGCGATAAAGATCGCTTTAGCTGGTAAAAAGCGTAACAGCCGCTGCAATGGCAGAGCAAGCTTTTTATGAGCGGACTTCGTGGCAACGATCATGACTCAACCACTCGATGTGATACGGGTTTCTCACAATGCGCTCAGGAATGACATGGAGCGTATCGATGCTGCAGCGCTGGACGCAGCACGGGGAAAGGAGGGTCTTGCCGCCACCGTCGAGCGTTTCCGCTTCTTCAACGAAGTATTGGTCTGGCACGCAGACGGCGAAGAGGAGGCTGTGTTCCCCCGACTTGAAGATGTCGCCCCGTTGGTTGCTGAAGCCTATGTGAAGGACCATCGTGGTTTGGATGCAGCATTTGACGAGTTGAGTAGGTCCTATGCTTCACACGACCCGTTAGCAACCGCCCGGGCCACCGCTGCGTTCCGTTTTCATCTCGATATCCACCTGGATAAGGAGGATACCCACTACCGGATTTTCAAGGAACGAGTCTCCTTACCCGAGCAAGGGAAGGCTATTGGCATCATGGTAAGCAAGGTTCCGCAGGAACGATTCTCGGAACTGGTTGCGTGGCTGTTTCCGCTGCTGGGACTGGACGATCGTGAGACTATGGTACACATATATCAAATGATGATGCCTGAGCCTGTCTTCGCCTCAACAAAGGAGCTCATCAAAAACGCCATCGGCAGCGACTGGGCCGAACTCACGCAGCGCATCCCGACATTATAGCCCCCACTCTTAGCAAGTGAAGGATATGGTCTCCTGAGTCCAGGTCTGCATAGTTTAGCAGTCGAGTTAGTCTGTCCTACCGGCAGCTCCAAGGCCGTCACTCTATGACTTCTGCGTCAGCTGGTGAACGGGCCCAAAAATCTAAGCAAATCGAAAAAAGAAATAACGAGCTAGGAGATGAGGGGGGGTAAACGGAACACGTGCTTTCGTTCTCGGAGATCTAAGAAAATTTGCCGAGCTACACGGCGATATAATCGGCTGGGATCAGTCAAATCGAGCCTACATCCTTACTCACGGCGTGTCCAGCGTTGACTAGTCACATTACAAACATCCCATGTCGGAGCACGCTTGATGATGTTAACATGAAGTGCTGGAAAGACGTGAACCTGAACGCGGGATAATTCAAAGATCAGTCAGCCGTCTAAGGCGCATCACGGTAAACGTCGTCTTCTCCCTCTCTTCGCTGTCAAATTAGAGCAACCACTCGAACAGTGCTCAATCCCTACCCGGATCACGGATACGCAGGACAAGGCATTTAGCCGAATGAGCAAGAGCTACGGGCTGACATAGGGCACCTCTCTCGTGCCACGGAGGAAAAAATAGTATCTTAAGGGGTTAAGAAAATGACACACCATTTTTCTGGACCGAATTTCGGCTTTGCGCGGGGAGACGCCCGCTTGGACCTCACTGACCTTTTCGCGTTCCCCAAACCCGATGATGCCAGCAAGTCGATTGTCATTATGGACGTGCATCCTTCATTTGGGCTAAATCCACCTGGACCAACAACCGCTGAACCTTTCGCGCCGGGGGGTCTCTATGAGCTAAGAGTCGATACGAACGGGGACCTAGTCGCGGACATCGCTTATCGAGTGCGCTTCTTCCGCAGTGGCAATAATGCAATGACCGCGACCGTGCGTCGCGCGGAGGGGACCGAGGCCGCCGGCAGAGGCGAGGAGGGAAAAGTCATCTTTCAGGGAGCGCCCGTCTCGATGGGTCGCGAGGCGCAGATAACGGAGTCTGGAGCGTATCGCATGTTTGTCGGCTGGCGAAGCGACCCGTTCTTCTTCGACCTGGCTGGAGCTCAGAACAACATGCAGTTCACAGGGACGGACTGGTTCGCTGACAAGGATGTTTGCAGCATAGCCTTGGAGCTGCCCCTTAGCGCCCTTGGCGGCGGAGTGAAGGTGAACCTGTGGGGCCGGTCCCTCTTGCAAGTTAACGGTAGCTGGGCGCAAGCCGATCGCGGGGCGCGGCCCACACAGACTCCCTTCATGACTGACGCCGAAAAAGAGGCGTACCTCGAAGGCGAGCCGGCGCAGGACGAGAGATTCGTGGCTATGTTCACGCATGTCTTGGAGCATACCGGCGGATACACCCCAGAAGGGGCGCAGGCAGCGGCCAGAAGCCTGTTGCCTGACGTCTTGCCGTACGACCCCAAGAAGGGCGCGGCTTATCCCGGAAACGGGCGCGTGCCCACGGATGATTCGAAAGACCTCTTTCTGACCGTGTACAATGGCAAGTTGACATCGGACAAGTGTGGACCGCACACTGACCTGCTGCATGAATTCCCCTACCTGGGTGCACCGCACAACACTCGATAGCGCCGCGCATGTGTGTTCCTAAAATAATGAAAAAAAGTGAAAATTCAGCGCTTTGTACTTGAGTATCATCAGGCCCTGATGAAGGCAAGCAGATCCGCGTTCAACTGATCTTGGCAGACAGTCGGCAGACCGTGCGGTGCGCCCGGATAAACCTTCAGTGTCGCCTGCGGCGCGATTTCAACAGTACGCAACGCCGCAGCTTGAATTGGTACTATCTGGTCATCATCGCCGTGTACGACCAACGTTGGAATAGTCATGTTCTTCAAATCCTCGGTAAAGTCGGAGAACGTCGCTGCGAAGAACTCGACCCGCTTGGGGATGGACCTTTCGGGTATCCTTGTGTTTCCGTTCCAAACGCCAAAATAGACCCGGTTGAGTTGGACAGAAAAGTTGGGCGCTCCTAGTATCTCTTGATTGCCGCCATCAACGAACGCCGTTTTTTTGTCGGAATCGAGGCGTTGGATGATCTTGAATCCGCTAGGCGTGAGTGGGAAAGGCTGTACCCCTCGTTCAGGGAAAAAGGGGTTGCCTATCCTCTCGTCGTCTAAGTGGGAGTCTAGGCGTTCGATGAGCTCGCCAGCGACTTGTGAAGTTTCCTTCTTCATTTGAAGACCTGTAACGATCCAGTGCGCATTGTAAATTAGACAAATTGATAACAATATGCAGTCTAGTTATTCCTTGCTATTTGTTTAATTTGAATTTCTTTCAAATTCTGCACAGAAGATGCTGTGCCAAGAATCGTGCTGCCATTTAGTATTGTTATCAACGACCGGCGACTAATGAATGTCTCCTGAGCGCGTGCCGAAAGTGTGCCGCTCGGCCGTTGGTTAAGATTGCCACATTTTTTTAAAAGGTGAACAAGCCGCCCCCGCAACGTCGTTTTGGCTGCGTGCATGAAGCAGTTGACCCAGTGGTTAGCAGTTTTTTATAAAAAAAATGAACGGAGCCCAATATGGCGTTTTCGCGTCATGGGGTATATATACCCGCTTTGCTGAATCCATGAGTGGTGTTAACATGCTACAACAACATAAGAATACCACGTCGGTTACGATCGACGAACTTGTCCCTCCCTTGTGGAGATCCACCGACGTCCAAGGGCTCGGTCTGGAAGGAGCGTGTTTTGAAAGAATAGGAGTAAGAACAGAGCGAGGCGATCAGTAAATGCCCTACGCAAACCCCGAACGACGTCGCGAATATAACAAGGCATACAAGCGGATGCAACGGGCCCAGGGATTGACGAAAAAAAGTATTGACACACGGCTAACCGCGCGTCAACTTGAGACTGCTGAAGATTTTCGCGGCCTCGTCAACGAGGTCGTCGCCGAGGCGCGAAACGCCGATGGCTCTTTGCTGGCCCTTGAGGCCAAGTTGAGAATCAAGTTACGGGCCGTGGAAATCGGCCTCCGGGTCGTTGAGATCACGAATCAAGGACAGCGGATAGCCGCGCTCGAGGAGCAATCTAAATGAGCCAATATGGATCGAGGATTAGCACAAAGCAACACGAATCGAAGATTAGCAGGCTGGAGAAGCGCCAAGCGCAGCGTCAGGCAGACGCCGAGAATGCAGCGCCTATCTTGAGCCCTATTCGCCTTGAAGGACCGAGTGACGTGGTCACAATCTTCGAGGAGGCAGTATCTCTTGTCCGCAATGCCACGAAAAGTCAAGACGTGGCTAAGGGCCGAGCTTTGGCATATATCGCGGCAAAGGGCGTTGGAATCCTTCCGCTCGTGGAAGCGGCAAAGGCGCAAGCTAAGGACTGGGAAAAGATCCAGAGAGAACACGAGGTAATATTTGACATCTGTAGCGGGGACCCGCAAGCAGGGCAAGTCATTACTGACTTCCTCGAGCTTCAGTTTAAGGTAGAGGAGGAAGCGGAGAAGCGCTATCGCGCGAAGTTGATGAGCGAGAGTGAATTCTCCCCTGCCTCGGAGGAAAAAGAAGCCCGTGACACGTGATTTGTGCAATTCTTTTTCCGACGACCGCTTCAGCCTCGCAAAAAGAGATCAATGCGCTCGGTCGGATTCGAACCCGCGACCTCCGCCGTACGAAGGCGAGTGCTTTAGCAGGCCCCCATAGATGCTTAGAAGTAATTTAAAGGCATTCAGCTAACATGTTCCGAGATAACCATGGCTAGTGTCACGAAAGGAGAGCTTGTTATACAGCGACTCGAGTCGCTGTTCGGCAACATTAAGTTCGACGACGATTATTGGCGAGAACAAAACGAGCCTTTTTGGTTAATCGCAGAGACGATTTTATCCCAGAATACCTCTTCAGCGAATTCCCGAGCAGCCTTTCGGAGTCTTCTTTCCAAATATCAAACAGTTGAGGCCGTCTCTTTGGCAGATGTTCAAGACATAGAGCGCGCAATTAAGCAGGCGGGATTGTACGAGACGAAAGCGAGAAGCATACGCGCGGTAACACGTGAAATACTAGAAAAATACGAAGGCGATACCTGGTCTTTCATCGGTGGCAGCTATCAATCTGCTAGAGAACGGCTCCAGAAAGTCTCGGGCGTTGGGCCAAAGACGGCAGATGTAGTCCTTCTTTTTGCTCGCGATTTTGAAATCATCCCCGTCGACACGCACGTTTTTAGAGTGTCGCGACGTATCGGGCTGGCTCCGCAAAAAGGAGGTTATGGTGCAGTTAAGATGGCTTTAGAAGGCGAAATACCGCCTGCAAAACGAAAGTTCGCCCATATAGCGCTAATTAGATTAGGCAGAGAAATATGCGTCGCGCGGGGGCCGCAGCACTGGAAGTGCCCGCTTACGGATTTGTGTGACTACTACCAAGCGACGTCTTGCGGCGCCAATAACACTTCTTGACGCGTCACATAAATCGGACGGTTTCAAGATTCATAGGGCTTCTGGTCTCAATCTTGAATTTCTTGTATATGGTGCTCGCCAAATCTATGCATTTGTTTTCCTCGCCGTGGCTTGTTACGATCTTTTCCGGCCGGGGGTTTAGCCGCTTGACGTACTCAATTAGTTGTTGTCGGTCCGAATGTCCAGAGAATCCATCAACCGTCTCGACATTCATATTCATTTGCATGGACGCAGTTTTGCCGTTGTTTGACATCGGCAGCTCTTTCCACCCTTTCTGTATGCGCCGCCCGAGCGTCCCTTCTCCTTGATACCCTACAAAGACTAAGGTATTGTTCTCCTGTGGTCCAAGCGCTTTCAGATACTCCATTACGGGGCCACTGTTGAGCATGCCTGACGTCGCAAGAATTACACACGGCTCTCCCCGCACAATGTCGTCGCGCATGTTTTGCTCTACTCGCACGAAACTGTCTGAGAGAAACGGATTCATCCCCTCGTGAAATATCATGTTTCTCAAGTCATTGTTTAAGTACTCGGGGTACGTCGTATGAATAGCGGTCGCCTCCCAGATCATCCCGTCGAGGTACACAGGTATTTCGTCAATTACCTTCTTGCGAATCCCCTCTTCGAGAACGATCATAACCTCTTGGCTTCGTCCCACTGCGAACGCCGGTATGAGTACTTTGCCGCCCTTTGACAGCGTTTGGCGTATGATGGAGTACAGCTTGTTTTCAGCCTCTCGTCTCGACGGCGTTTGGTCGTGCGGTCCTCCGTAGGTCGCCTCCATTATCAACGCCTCGAGCCTTGGAAAGCTATTAACTGCTGCGTCAAACAGCCTAGTTTGTTCGTACTTGAAGTCTCCAGTGAAAGCGACGTTATAGAGCCCCTCACCCACGTGAAAGTGAGCTATGGATGACCCTAGGATGTGTCCTGCATTGTGGAACGTCAGTCGTACGTCGGGGGCTATATCGGTGACTCCGCCATAGTTCAATGCAATCGAGTGTTTTATGACTTCCCGTATCTTGGCTGAATCGTAGGGGATCCTATGGCCTTCGCGGGCAGCCACATCAATGTAGTCGAGTTGTAGAAGCGACATTAGGTCACGCGTTGGCGGCGTGCAATATATCGGACCTTCATATCCGTACTTGAATAGGAGCGGAACCAGCCCCGCGTGATCGAGGTGTGCGTGCGTGACGACAACTGCGTCAATCTGGTCGAGGGGGCTCACTTCAGGCGCGTAAAGATAAGGCGTTGCATTATCTTCCGATCCTACGTTAACACCGCAGTCGACTAGTATCCTCGATTCAGGCGTCGAGAGCACAAAAGAGGTTCTACCGACTTCACGACATCCGCCAAGAGTAGTCGCCCGTAACCATTGGTCTTTCGAGGTGATCTCCCTGTGAATCTTTCGGCCCATCGCTTTAAGAAGCTCTTTACGCTCGTCGCTGAAAGAGCGTAAGTACTGGCGTATCTCCTTCACAGTAACCGATTCGATTGGAGGGGTTCGCACCACTCGTGGCGTCCACCCTATTTGCTTTGTAATCTCTCGGAGTGTGGCGCCGTGCCTTCCGATTACAAGTCCCGGTTTTTTGGCCTCAATAACGATCTCACCGGTGTCTAAGTCAAAATAGTGGTTTGTAATACCCGCCTCTTCGGGCACGATATCGCTTATTTCTTCTATTGACTTTTCGGGGTCTGCCAGAACGCGGGGATCTGGCCTTACTACTATGCGTTTACGCAGTTCTCGGGCGAGTTTTTTAACTATCTCTCCGTTGTCTGCGAACGCCCTAGGATCGTCAGTGTAGATCACGACTTCAGGCCCTTCAAACTCAAGTTCGGTAATCTTGATGTTAGAAGGTAATCGTTCTTTGACACGCTGTGTCAGCTCAATAAGTGCTTCTTCAACAGGCATTGTGCGACTTCCAGAAAAACAAAAAAAATACGAAAAGAAAAGTTGGTAAGAAACAGATTGTTTAGATTGCTAGAGCGGCTTTTCTTTTGTCTATCTCATCCTTGTTTACTTCGGCATATCCCTTTGCAGTGATCCGCACGATCCGCATGTCGTTGCCAGAAGCCGAATCCCTCTTCATTGCGGACGAAAGCGCTCTAATAGCGAGGTCTACACCCTCTTCGACGGAGATCTCTTCGCTGTATCGATCTTCGATGACGCCGAAAGCTATTGGAGATCCCGATCCCTGCGCTGTAGCCAAGCGCTCTTCAATTTGACCTCCTACGGCGTCCAAAGAATACAGCGACGAGGCGTTCTTATCGAAGCCGCCTATCATAAGCTGCACAAAATACGGGTAGAAACGGTTGCTGTTCAGAATGTTTGACAACAAAGTTGCTATTGCTCCGACGGTCATCGGTTTGCCCTGTCTCATCTTATATAATTTAGCCTCTACAGTTATGGTACGCACAAGGCTCTGCGCATCGCCTACGCCCCCAGCGATCGTCATCCCGACGAGATTATCAATCTGATAAATCTTCTTGCCTTCTTTGCTGGATATGAAATTGCCCATAGACACGCGGCTTTCTGATGCGAGCACAACACCGTCGTTGCAGACTATGCCTATTGTAGTCGTGCCTTTATAGTGATCGACATTAGTCATTTTAAGTCCTCAGCAAATAGTAAACAAAAACCAGTAAACACTCTCTAGTTCTTTACGTTTCTATTTAAACCTATCTATATGCTGATAATCGGCAAAGATTCGCAAAATTGCACTAAATCCAAATTGCACGCTCGATTGGTGCTATTCAAAATCAACTTCCACAATTATAAGTATGTTCTCAGACTTTTTCAACTTTTCGACAAACCGGCGATCGAGATCCGCTGCTGCCTTGTCTGCACCGATCATAAGCGTGCGCCCAGAGGTGAACCCACTCTTTCTGACAACCATGTCGTTCGCATCGGATTGCGCTAAATGAGCGCTTCCGAAACCTGTGATAGCTTCGCTCGCGTGTCCTGCGTGTATCTCAAGGCGGACTTTAGCGGCGTTGGTCTTCAAGGCAGCTTTGACTTCGCTGGTCAGATCGCCTAAAGCTTTGTCGGCTAAAACTCCGACAACACAATCTGCCCTTTTTGAGATATGTGCGTCTTTGGTGATTTGAAGGGTCGTTTTGTGCCTCGCTGTGATATTGCAATGGCCCTTGGCTCGGATAGTGTCGCTTGTCATGTCTTGTATTTATACTCCCCTGTGCAAGTATGGGTTGATGGCGATGAGTCAAGAGATCAACCTTGAATGCTACTCGTGCTCGCCAGATAAAAAAGTGCTGCACGAAGTCCTGCACAGCGGTAAGAAACTCGTGGTTCGCTGCGCGAGGTGCCAGGTAACGCATCAAGCTGAACCAGCGGATCGCACCCCGATGGTGAGGCTCAAGGTCGTCGTGAGCGATTACGATCAATCATACGTGCGATGGTTTGAGGTGGGGGTGGTTGAGCGATTGCGCGTGCGAGACGAGATGATCGTGGAAAATGGGTCAATTGACGCCGTGCGGATCACTGCCATTGAACTTAGCGACGGAGTGCGAGCGACTGAAGCTGTGGCTGAGACGATTAGAGCGGTTTGGGCGCAAAAGATCGATAAGGTAGTCGTTAAGGTCGCGGTTCACACAGGCGGTATCACAAGATCACATAGAGTGCCGTTTGACGGCGAAAAGGAATTTGTCGTCGGGCACGAAGAACAACTTGGAAAAATTGCGCGGGTTAAGGTCAAGGGGGGGCCCGTTCTTGACCGCGCAGGGCAAAGCGCTAAGGCGAAAGACGTTGGGAGGGTCTATGTCAAAGGGTCGAGGGGAAATGAGCGATACAGGTCAGCCCACCCCAGAGCTCGCAAGTCGGAGTTCAGGCGGTAAGCAAACAATGTCCTTGGAGCCGGAACGAATATCGCTGCTGCAGAGCTTAAAGCGCCGAGGTATAAGTGAGCGAGTAGTAAGCGCGATGAGCACGGTCAAGCGCGAAGATTATATCCCTCACAACTGGCGCAATTATGCATACGACGATGAGCCGCTGCCAATTGGAAACGGGCAGACGATTTCTGCTCCCCATATGGTTGCTATAATGTGTGACCTCCTCAGCGTTGAGCCGTCGTCAAATGTACTTGAGGTAGGAACCGGTTCGGGTTATCACGCTGCTGTGCTAGCGCAGCTTGTGGGAGACGGAATTGTTTACACGATTGAAAGATTTGAGCAGTTAGCCCAAGAAGCGAGGAAGCGTGTGCCTTCGAATGTGGTCGTTAACACTGGCGACGGGTCGTTGGGGTTCGCGGAAAAAGCTCCGTTCGACAGGATTCTTGTGACGTGTTCGGCTCCGGACATTCCGCCTCCGTTGCTTGCACAGCTGACAGCTGGGGGTCGGATGGTAATACCGTTGGGAAGAGAGCTCCAAGAACTATACTTAGTTTGCAAGAACCACGAGATAACTAAGGAAGCGCACGGGGGCGTTGCTTTCGTCTTGCTTGTCGGCGAATATGGGTTTGGTGAAGCGCGT
The DNA here is from genome assembly GCA_963720465.1 of Methanobacteriota archaeon. Taxonomy (GTDB): domain Archaea; phylum Halobacteriota; class Bog-38; order Methanoflorentales; family Methanoflorentaceae; genus Methanoflorens. The sequence goes on along the minus strand of OY970393.1, from coordinate 705,559 downwards.
GACAGTGGGCGAGCGAATCGCTTCCGTTTCTAAGCGCACAGGTTAGCTTCACAGCCATTGGGCGAGTGACCTCTGATCTGCACCCTGGTGAGCGGTAGCGATCCTCTTTAACGTGTTTTCAACCCTATCTCGCGAAAAACCGTGCTCGTCGCAAAGGAAACTGAAAAGTTCTTGCTCGTTTGGCGGGGTCCACGCTAAACTATATTCGTCAGTAACGTCAGGCTCGAGGAAGAATTGTTTGATAGGGCCATAGTCAATGCTCGCTCCAAGGTTATCCAGCGCTTCTGCAATGCCAAAGCTTTTAATCATTCTCAGGGCTTTTTTTGGTCCGATCCCTTTTACGCCTTTGTTGTAATCAGTGCCGACAAGGATGCCGACCTCAATGAGCTGCTCTCGAGTAATCTCCAAAGAGGAGAGAATGTCGTCGAGCTCGAACAATTCAGGACTGATACTCACGTAAACATTCTTGCCCGGCAGTTTGCGCCGTCCAGTTATGGTGAGGTTTCTGACTAGCCGAGGTGTGCCAAAAAGCAGCGCGTCCGCGTCTTGAGATCCGGTGTACGAGACGTCTCCTTTGATTGTCATATACGCCGCTTGTGCTTCTCCTTCGCTCGGAGCAAGAACTACGGGGATCCCTAGGTAACGTAGCAAGGCAACTGAGCTCTCAAGCACTTGGTTATCAATTCGAGCCGACGCTTGAGCGTATTTAAAAGCGTCTGCTCTTCCCTCTGCTCGAGCCTGTACCCATTCTTGCGTCGCACGCTCGCGCGTTTCCCTACGCCTAATCACGGTGTCCTTTTTCATTTCTGGCGGTTCGCCGTCAAAAACGTAGACTGGGCGGACTCCGGCTTCTATGATGTTGGCGGTTCGATAAAACAGCCCCGAGAGGTGAGAGGTAACCCTCCCAGTACTATCCATCAAGGGCGTCCCGTCCCTCTGTCGAATGATGCTTAAGAACTGGTATATCGCATTGTACGCGTCAATGGCGACAGTGTCGATATGTTCAAGGTCTATCTTGGTCCGCGGAAGAAGCTCTCCGATTGGAACCCCCATGTTATCAACTCAGTGCATTTGTTGCTATGCGAACTGCCACATTAAACCTACGTAAGGATAAACTTTGCCGAACCCAACTAGTGAAAGATAACGCCTCACATTAAGCAGCAGTCGTCTCTATCTTACGTTTATTAGTTTCCTCCTCGCGCTTCACGGATCCTTCCATCGCGTTCTCGAGTTCCAAAGCCAAGAGGACGCCTGGTGCGCGCAACTCTATATATCAGAAGCGCATACGGCCACGGTAGAAGTGGGGCCACATTGTGCTGATTTTGGCGATCAAGTTTGTAGCAGTCGGTGGTTTGGGGGTTTCTTTTCGTGAATGATATACTGAAGCGCATTTCGCCGTTTACCATGGTGCTCTTCATCATCGCAATCCAGGTTATCGCGCTTCTATTGGCTAACCCGTTTCAAGCATCGGACATCAAAGCGTTCAACAATCCACAATCCGTGTTCAATCCGCTCTATTATGTTGCGCTTATTTTGGTTTTCACAGCATTTTTGCTCCTCATCATCAGGCTCGGCAAACGGTGGGTGATACAAGTTATTATTGGCCTCGTAATCATCTCAACACTCTACTTCGTTTATTCGTCAGTCCTACTCAATCTTGACAGTGGGTGGCTCATCGCGATCGCGGCAACAGCCGTGACCGCTTTTTTCCTGTTCTATTATCCAGAATGGTACGTGATCGATCTCGTTGGGATCCTAATAGGTGCTGGCGCGGCTGCAATATTTGGAATCTCTTTCGCCGTCCTACCTGCGCTGGTACTTCTAATAGCACTCGCCATCTACGACTTTATCTCCGTATACGAGACTAAACATATGGTTAGCCTCGCCGAGGGTGTCGTCGATCTAAACCTGCCGGTACTGTTTGTTCTCCCCCGTAATAGAGGGTATTCTCACGTGAAATGGTCACAGGAAGCTTCTGAAGCGACCGGCGAAGAAAAACTAGAGAAGCGCGAAGCGTTTTTTATGGGACTGGGCGATGCTGTAATCCCGACCGTTTTGGTAATATCTGCAAATACCTTCTTGAGTGCCCCGACGTTTGGGTTCATTAATGTTCCTGCCTTAGGCGCGGCTATTGGCACGCTCGCGGGTTATGTGGGACTGATGTTGCTTGTCCTTAAGGGAAAGCCGCAAGCGGGCTTGCCGTTCTTGAACTCAGGCGCGATCGTCGGATTGCTGCTAGCAAGCTATCTCGTGGGAGTCAAGCCATTCTAACCTTCACGCAGTTTCGTCGGCCTGCGTCGTCAAGGGAGCGTGGTGTGCACGACTTGCTAGATCAATTGAAGCTTTAAGCACCGCTGCAATTCCTTCACCGGATATTGTTGAGATCCCGAAAGCTTCGTTCACTGGTTCTGCCGGCCCGAGATCCATTTTATTTGCTGCGACTATGACGGGAAGGCCGACTTGAGATTTCAGCTCGCGCAGAAGGTTTAGTTGATCGGACACTTCGTATCCAGAGGTGCCCGAAGGATCAACGATGAACAATACCGCGTCCCCGAGGTTTTTGAGAGCTGAAATCGCCTGAAGCTCTATGACGTTTCTTTTTGAAACGGGGCGGTCGAGCAGTCCGGGCAAATCGACAATCTGATAACGTCGATCGCAGTACTGTATGTGTCCGACGATGATGCCCTTCGTGGTGAATGGGTAAAGTGCGATCTCGGGTTTGGCGCTAGTTACAAAAGCGACGAAACTCGACTTACCAACATTCGGATATCCCGCCACTAGTATGGTTGGCTCATCTTCTAGTGCGGGAAGCGCGTTGATCGTGTTTCGGGCGCGATTCAAAAAATCGAGATCTGGCTCTATCTCTTTCATGATAGAAGCAGTTCGTCCAAACGTCTGCTTCCTAACCGCTTTCGCATCTGACGCCCGAGCAATTTTTCCGATTGCGACCCTGGAGAGTTGATGGATTTTTGTCGATGCCCAAGTGACTGAAGCCAATGATATCCTAAGCTGATCCAGTCCAACGACAATGTCGATTGTCTCTGCGTAGAACGCGCCGATCTCATCGAAGTTCGGAAATCGTCTCACGACAGCTCTAAGATTGTCCGCAAGGATGTTTGACGCTGTCAAAATCATCGTCTTTTCTGCCGTCCGCCCTGGCGATTTTCCTGCTCGTGCCCTGACACTCTTTCGAAATGCTTTGCCCAGTAGCTCCTCTGCAGTGGGGACAGTCGGAATGTTGAACATTTCGTACTCCTAGACATCACGAGCTAATAAACCTTATATCTCATAATTAATCATACTAATTACAGCTATGGAACTCACGTCGGTGCAAAAAGAGATCTTAAGCACTCTTGTCAGCTTATATCGTGGCAAGCCGCGCTCAATTAGAGGAGAAGAGATAGCCGAGATTCTTGGCCGAAATCCAGGCACAATAAGAAATCAAATGCAATCGCTAAAGGCCCTTCAGCTTGTAGAAGGTGTTCCAGGGCCTAAAGGTGGATATAAGGCCACGAGCGCTGCATATCGAGAACTGGAACTGGATACGATGGGGGAAGAAGCTCACGTTGTTTTGATTAAGAATGGCGCTGAAGTAAGCGATGTCCTGATCGAGGAAATCGACTTTATGACAGTTGCACATCCAGACGTGTGCAGCGCCGCGATCAAGGTAATGGGAAACATTCGCGAGTTCGCCATTGGCGACACTCTTAAGCTCGGTCCAACTCCTGTGAATCACCTAACCATAAAAGGCACGGTGTGCGGCAGAAACGACGCCGAGAACAAACTCATTGTTTTGGTCTCTGAGATGATATCTCTTCCGAAAGCGCCGGTGAGTGAGTATGCTTCGAACGATTTAGTCACGATCGATGTCGACGCACCGCTTGAAGAAGTTGCTAGGATCCTAATCGATCACAATATTCAAGGGGCCCCGGTAAAGCGCGGCGAAAAACTTGTAGGAGTAGTCACGTTGAAGGATCTGGGAAAAGCCGTTGCATTTGGAAACCGCGGCTCTGCAGGAGATATCATGAGCGGAAATTTACTGTCGGTCGAAGACGATAGGCCCGTTTATGAGGCCATACGTCTCCTCCAGACACATCACGTCGGCCGACTGCTGGTAACGAACAACGGTTCTCCGACGGGAGTCATAACGCGAACCGATGTGCTGCGCGAGATTTTGAATTCTGTGATGCTTGTGTGACGCTCACACATTTCGCGAGCCGCTTCGTTTAGTAATTTCGATGAGAGGGTGACTGCCGCTCTCCAGGATTTGAATATCTGCCAGCGATTTTAGTCCCACGTTCTCTGCCGTTCGCTCCATACCCAAAAAAATGTCTCGATCCATCGTAATGATGTAAGCGTCGACCTCTTTCAGCTCTAAACGCTTGGCTGCGACTGCCCTGTGATGGCCGTCTACCAGCAAGATCTTGTTACGCTTCTGGATTACGATTAATGGTTCAGCTAGACCTTTCTGAAGCTCATATCTTCTGCCTTCAAGCTCATCCGCATATATCTTTGACTGCGTTGGGACTAGGTCGATAATCCTCACTCGGCCGAAGTGCTCTTCTACTTGGACTTTGTGAATTGTTCGTAGCGTGCGCATAAGCTTCCACACCTTGTCAGGTGTGGCCCGTTCAATCTGCGATCTAATGACATCTGTGTTTGATATTATGCCAATTACATTGCTGTCATCGTCAATTACAGGCAGTTTCTTGGTGTCTGATCTAAACAACACCCGCGCGGCATCAAACAAGTCCATGTCACGACGAGCAACGACTAAATCTACTGACATGATATCGGCGACTTTGACCGAAGGATCACACAACAAGATGTCGAGTGATGAGACGTACCCAAGTATCTTGTGGTCTTTGACCACCGGAAACCCGTCGTGTTTTGTGTTTCTTATAAGACTTATGACGTCTTTGACCGTGTCTGAGACTGAAACGGTAACGACCTCGCGCGTCATGTAATCTTCGACTTTGAGAGAACTCATTTTCTACCCATTACTGCGGTGTACAAGTAAATGAACCTAACTGTGGACCGATAACAGGCATCGTCAGCTTCTGCGACAGTCGTTAGATAACGTTAATAAGCTTATGAAACCCTTTCATCATTATGCCAGCAGGCGCGATCGTTTACGATCCTGCGTACAAAGACCACGAAACGGGGGATCATATCGAATCCAAAAGCCGAATAGAAGCAATTATGGAACGTATACGAGAAGATGAAAAGGCGAGACGTATTCAGATACTTAAACCGTTTAGAGCGGCTCTCGACCAAGTACGAGCTAATCATGACGTCCAATATATCGCGAGCGTGCGCCGACTTGCTGAAGCAGGGGGCGGGTGGCTCGATTTGGATACGTATTGTTCCTCGAAAAGCTATGAAGTATCGCTCCTGGCCGTCGGAGGGGTCATTTGTGCTGTTGATGCCGTTATGGCGGACGTGCACAATGTGATGGCGATTGTCAGGCCTCCTGGCCATCACGCGATCTGGAATAAGGCAATGGGGTTTTGCATCTTTAATAATGTTGCCTGCGCGGCGAAGTACGCCATCTCAAGTAAAGATATCGAACGCGTCTTAATAATCGACTGGGATGTGCATCACGGCAACGGAACGCAGGCATCCTTCTATGGCGATTCGCGCGTGCTGTATATGTCAACGCACCAACGGCCTTTTTATCCAGGAACAGGCGATTTTGAGGAAGTAGGATCGGGAGAAGGCGAGGGGTTCACCGTGAATCTGCCACTTCCGCCAGGCGTGAATGATGACGGTTTCTTCTACGCATACGACCGCCTCTTCATTCCAATAGCACAACAGTTCGAACCTGAACTCACCTTTGTGTCGGCTGGACAGGATATACACTACGCAGACCCAATCGGCGGCATGCTTGCAACCTCGAATGCGTTTAGAGGATTGACTGAACGGGTGAAATCTGTAACCCCGCAGGGACAGGTCATCGCCTGCCTAGAAGGAGGATATGATCTCCAAGCCCTAGCTGATTCTACGCTCACAATATGCGGATCGTTATTCGATTTCCCGACTCAAGTGGAAGAAGACGACGTCAATAGTAGGATATCGACGCACATCAACGATCGGGTTGAGAGGGCGATCAAGGTGCAATCAAAATACTGGGAACTGTGATTCTAGTCGCAATTGCTGAGCGTCTTGTCAAAGTAGCGCGCTAGAAAAAGTCGCATGCTTTCGTTGTATAGAAGCTCGTCGTCTTTCAGGATCTGAAACTCCTTTTCCATCGCGCTTAAGATTGCTTTGCTCGAGCGCACGTTCTTGAACTCGGCTTCCACGTATTCGGGGAGTGTGAGATACTTGCGTCGAAGCTCAACGACGTAGCGGCCCTCGTCTATGTATGGTCCTGACAACACGAGAGGGTTGTTGACGTATTTCTTCTTGAACTTGTTGGCGTGCCGCTTTGAGTCGACAGGCGGGCCCTCGTGTCTTTTCACTGCAGGGAGTTGCGAAACTAGCATTTCAAAGAGCAAAACAGCCTCCCCTCGATAATAATAAATGTCGCCTCGCAGCGCCGAAAAGCCGTGCTGCTGCAGCGCGATTAGCATTCCCTTGTGAGCTCGCTCGAGCTGCGGGTAAGCGATATCGTCAACGAGATCTGGCAAGTCAAACTTCACGCCAAATACGGTCGTTTTTCGCTTCTTGATAATGGCCCGGAAGGCGCTAACATCGAGGGGCGGGATCTGCGGGGGGAAAAAACACTCAATACACGGGCTTTCTAGGAAGCTCCTTGCAGAATCAAGGAAAATAGAAAAACTATCTAGCGAGACCGCAGCGGCTACGTTTCGATTTGTGTCTACTGGGTCGATGACCGCCAACGGGCTGGCGAAACTGTTGCGAGCTTGTGCGCTAGTTAAGCTGATGCAGGTCCCCACTTTCCAATCCTGAACGCTTTCCAACACGTTTACAAAGGAGCCAAATTTGATGACGAGGAGCTCACAGAGGTATCCGGAGAATCCTTTGGTTCGTAACTCTGCGCCGTATATGCCCGCTCCCTTTAAGAATTGTTTTAGCAGCCTGACCTCATCATGTCTCGCGTCGAGGTGCTCGGCTACGAATTGCTGATGAAATGGGGTCCTATCGACTGCTGAGAACATTTGGCGCGTATTTTTGATTCGATAGTGTGGGACGACATCAATAGCGAAACCGCCGCAACGAGCTTTTACATAAGGATGCTCGGCAAAGCCTATGACATAGCCTTCGACCGCAATTTCTTTTCCTATTTCCAATCCGTAGCGTTCTAGGTCTTCGCGCGAAGTGCTGGTGTCAAATCCGATGAATATGTCGATATCTTGATCGCCCAAAATCCAGGTATCTCGTGCAGCAGAGCCAATTACTTCTACAGTCGCTCTTAGATTTCTGCTTGCGAGCGCGTTTTGTGCTGCTGCAATCACCTGCTGGGTAACTGCATGCAGACGCTCACGTTCGCCTCGTGAGGGCCGTATTCTTTTTAGCACGTTTATTTGCACTCGCGTTAGCTCGTTTTTCATAGTTTGAACTCCTCAAGCGTATCATATACGGGGCCGTTAGGAGTCAAGGTGCTTTGTTTTAGTAGAAAAGAGGAAACGTTGAGCCGACCAACGAAGAGCGATGAGAGTGGGGCCATAAGGTTAGCCAAGTCCTTCATTTCTGATGGAATAGCCCGTTTGACTCTACCGAGGGTGATGTGCGGATCGAATTCTTTCTCCGATGTGTCTGCTCCTCTCAGTGATTCAACGATAAGCTTGTGTAATCTTTTTAGATCTGCAGAATCGCTCAGCCCAACATGAATTACTCTCATTCTTCTTGTGTTCGGAAAGGCGCCGATACCGTTAAGCGTCACACAAAACGGGTGAAACGAAACCGACCTCAATGCGTCGCGGATAGCTAAGAGTTCGGGAGGCGCGATATTTCCGAGGAAGCTTAAGGTTACATGCATCGCGAGTGGGTCGACTACTTTCACTGATGAGAACTCGCGCATCTTTAGGCTCTCGCGTTGAATAGTGAGAAGTCTTTGTCGCGTCTCGTTATCGGGGTCAATCGCAATAAATGCTCTAACGCTCTGCATGCGCATCATAAATGATTTAATCTTTGACTTTTATAATAATTCACTCAAGAGAGAAAAAATGAACGCCTCGCCTATTAAGAACCCCACGATTGCCGCCAAGTTCATCGTGCTAAAGCCCGCCGGCTATCCGATGAAGAGCGAATTTGAATACCCAGAGGTAAGTGAACCCAGAGTATTCGATCATTACGCTAAAGAGCAATGGTTTGGCGCTTCGGTAAAGAAGGGCGACTACTTGTTTGATCGTCGGATGTATCCGGATTTTGCGTTTGAAATCATCAACGTCGAACCTAAGCACGCGACGATCGGAAAATCAACCGTAGTTGTCGTGGAAGATACAGAGAACAGCATCCCCCAAGTGGCTGCAGGCATCTTGTTTGACGACATCGTCGGACAACACGCGGCAAAAAAGAAATGCAAGCTTATCGAAAAGTACTTGAAAGACCCTGAAAGCTTTGGCAGGTGGGCCCCTAAGAACATTTTGTTCTTTGGGCCGTCTGGAACTGGAAAAACAATGATGGCGAAGGCGTTATCTGGTCTCACAGATGCGCCGATGCTTACCGTTAAGTCAACTCAGCTGATAGGCGAGCACGTGGGTGAGGGGGCCGCGAGGATACATCTCCTTTATGCGCGAGCTAAAGACCTCGCACCGTGTATCTTATTTTTCGACGAGCTTGACGCAATAGCGCTCGACCGAAGTTACCAAGAACTCCGCGGCGACGTCCTAGAAATAGTGAATGCCCTTCTGACAGAGATGGACGGAATTGAGGATAGGTCAGGGATCTGTACCATAGGAGCTACTAACCGGTACGGTGCGCTTGACGGTTCTGTAAGAAGTAGATTTGAAGAAGAGATTGAATTCACCCTCCCTAACACAGATGAACGACTGCAGATTCTCGTTAACTTCGCGAAGACGTTCCCAATCACACTGCACGCAACGGTTGATCTTGCAAGAATAGCAGGCAAGACACAGGGCTTTTCAGGCAGGGATCTAGTCGAGAAGGTTTTGAAGATTGCGCTGCACCAAGCGATAATTGATGAAACTGTAGTAAGGCCGAACCATTTCGACTACGCTCTAAGTAAGATTCGAATAGAGTCTCCTCCGAGCATACTATTTGGCTGACATTGACAAAGTACATTACGCATATTTTGGTTGAAGTTGGTGTTCTGTGCAACTGAACCTTGATAATTTCGATAAGTCCATAGTAGTGCCGTTCTCGACTATTGATTGGCCTGGAAAAGCCTCAATGGTAGTATTTCTTCGTGGCTGCAATTTCAAATGTTGTTACTGCCAAAACTACAAGATTTGGGGCGCCGTGCTGCCAATTAATGTAGACGGGTTGCTACGTGAAATTCAGCGAAATAAAGATTATATAAGCGCACTAGTCTTTTCTGGCGGCGAACCGACGCTGCGTCCGAACTTACTTCAGTCGTTAGCTGAAGAGGCAAAAAAAGAAGGCCTTCTGATAGGAATCGAGACAAATGGTACATTTCCAGAGGTCTTGGATACGCTGATCGACGCTCAGTTGCTCGACGGACTCTTTATCGATCTTAAAGCGCCTCTCTCCGATCCAGAAAAATATGCGCGAATCATCGGTATAGGAAAGGCGAACGCATATGTCGAGAAGATTAGGCGGGCAATTGGCATAGGCTGCGCAGCCTTAGCTGCACACAAAATTCTGGATTTTGAAGTGAGAACCACGCTTTTCAAAGGGCTGCTTAGTCAAAACGAAATCACTGAGATGGTCAACTCGTTTGGGGTTCGTTACGCACTTCAGCAGGGCAGAGCTGAAATGTGCTTTCGAAGAGATCTGACCACCTTAACGCGCGACGAGATCGTTGAACTAGCAGTTCAATGTCGGCGCCCGCTTAGAATTCGAACGCGTGAGAAAGGCGACGAGGACATATGTTGAGCTACCGCTCGCTCCTCGAGAGGGCGATTTGTTAATCATCGGGTTTGTAGGATTTCCTGGGTCGGGCAAATCTGAAGCAACGGCTGTAGCACAGGCCCATGGGTTTATCGTGGTCGCTATGGGTGATGCGGTACGATCCTACATGCGCGAGCGCGGAATCGAGTTAAGTGAACAAAACGTCGGCGCAATCGCAAACGAACTGCGTGCTCGATATGGGATGGATGCAATAGCCCAAATGTGCATTCCCGGAGTCCGCGCGCTCTCATCTCAAAAGGTCGTGATAGATGGTCTTAGAGGAGTCGCAGAGGCGGATGCTTACAGAAAAGAATTCAACACGAATTTTAAACTCATCGCCGTAGCTGCAAGCCCAGAGGTTAGATTTGAGAGGGTTAAGAGCAGAAGCCGCCCCGATGACACATCCGAATTTCCAGGCTTTGAAGAAAAAGATCAACGTGAGTTAGCTTGGGGCCTCGAAGAAGCATTGAGCGCGGCTGACTGTCGCATATCGAATGAGGGGAGCCTTGAACAGTTCAAGTCTTCTGTGGCTGACGTGATTGAACGACTCTCTTCGGTTATCCCGGCGTCTGGTATCGAGATAAGCGTGCAAACGCCAATCCACGAAACAGAAGCCCAAGATAAAGTCGAATGCGCCATCCGGAACATATTTCCAGACGCAGCATTGGAGCGCTCCAACAACTTGATAAGGGGAACCAGTCACACGCTTGAGACGTTTACCCGCCTTCTGCGAGTGCAGCGAATTCGATCCGCGGCATACGTGGAGCTTATGAAACGGGTGAAATTCGACTCTTTTGAGTTCACGTTAAACAAGCAAGCGGCGCTGGTCGGAAAGGTAAACTTTTGGCAGGATCCGCTTGGCCCGATCTTCGTCCGCGTCGTAGCGCCTTCGCCTGACAAGGTCATAGAAGAGATCACCGACGAGCGCAACAAATGAAGATCTATTTTTCGTCTGCCCAAGTTGATCTTGAGCAGCTCGAGGTTCTTAAGGATGTCGGCTTCCAAGGCTGGGAAGTAATCGCCGAGGGGCCGCAGAAGTTGGATGACGAGACGATCTCTCTGATTGAGTATCTCAGGTTCTCGTATGACCTTGAGATTAGCGTTCATGCTCCATTTTCTGACTTGAACATAGCGAGCCTCAATAAGCCTATTTGGGGTGAAACTCTTAGGCAGATCAAGGAGGCGATAGAGGCTGTGGCAAACTATGCACGCGTTTTTGTGATCCACCCCGGTTATGTATCGCCTCTTGCGGCGTTCTGCCCGGATAGGGCGTTGCGCAAGAATAATGAGGCACTGTCCCAGCTCACGCAGTGTGCGAGAGAGCATGACGTCACTGCGACCGTCGAAAACATGGTCAATGTGGAATTTCTGCTCGGTCGGTTTCCTGGTGAAATCGCAGACATGCGTGTCGATGGCCTAGGCTTCACCCTTGACGTTGGCCACGCAAACACGACTGACGCAATAGATTCCTTCTTGCGAATGCCTGTGGACCACGTTCATCTGCACGACAATAACGGTCAAACCGATGAGCACTTAGCCCTCGGTTTAGGGAACATCAACTGGAGCCGCGTATTGCGTGGACTGAGGCTTTACAAGGGTGTTTTCGTTTTGGAATTGAGGACACTCGAAGAAGGTGTTAGAAGCTTGAAGTATTTACAGCGGATTACCGTTTGAGGTATTCGCCAATTGCATCAATCGTCTCTCAGTCGAGTTGATCTCTGTAGGGCACCTCTATTTCAAGCAGATCTTCTGCAACACATGTGTTGCGGAAGATGAGTTGCGCCTCGTCCAACAAAGGCGCCGCATTTGAGTACCGGGAGCTTATGTGAGTTAAAATTAGCTTAACCACATCCGCTTTGCACGCTATTTGAGCTGCTTCGGATGCCGTCGAATGGCCGACCGCATTTGCGTATGCGTCTAGGTCTCCAGCTAGCGTTGCTTCGTGAATGAGTAAGTCGGCGTTTTCTGCAGCTTGCACAACCTTATCAGAAGGACGTGTATCTCCTGTGTAGACGATTTTCCTCCCTGGACGCTTTGGTCCGATCACGTGTTCTGGCATTACGAGATGATCTCCGATAGGCACTGATTCGCCGTTTTGGAGAGTCTTATAGAGTGGTCCAGGCTTCAATCCAAGCTCTTCTGCTTTTCTTCTGTCAAACTTGCCAGGCCGTTCGTGTTCTTCAAAAACGTAACCGCATGCGCCTATCCCGTGATCAACAGCGAAGGCGCGCACAGAGAATGAGCCTAATTCTATCATATCTCCTGGCGAGACTTCTACAAAATCTACCTGAAACTGGGGATTAATAAGTGCAAGCAAGTATGGAATACCCGCCCACCGGGGCCCATATACATTTAGCTTGTCGCTCCGGCCCAGAAAGGACATAGTGTGAATCAATCCTGGTAAACCGAGGAAATGATCAGCGTGCCAGTGACTTATAAATACAGAGGACAGGTGGATTCCCGTACGGCAACGCATCATCTGGCGTTGCGTCCCTTCGCCACAGTCAAAGAGGATGGTTTCGCCATCGCGCTTTATCAGTATAGAAGGAAGATTTCTAGCGACCGTTGGCATTGAGCCGCTCGTACCGAGAAAGAGTACCTTAAGCATAGTGCGGTAGTTAACAGTTATTCTGTAATCCAGGATTCGCTCTAGTCAAAGAAATTTGCGTCTTTGAGTTTATAGGTCGGTCGACGTGATGATGTGAGTTTTTCTTGAGGCCACATTCGCTACGACATTACTCTTCTAACATATCTTCTGACCAAAGGTTCGGGCACGGTTACGTTTCCTTGCATTCCGTTAATAGCAATCCACGTATTGATTGCCGTGCAGACCTGCAGTGCTTGGCTCTTGTTTTTGACGTTTGAAATGATTATCCTAGCGATGCTTGTCAGATTTGTAATGGTAAGGTCGTGCGATACTTCAATCATCCGCAACTGCGATGCGACCTGGTCCGGTAAATCATCTCCGGAATCACTCTCTTTTACGTTTGGCGACATTGCTTGGCTCCGAGTTCAACAATAAAATGCAGGCAATACTTTAAGCTTTCCGAAGAAAGGCTTCGATGCTAAAAATAGCTGTGGCGCCTGATATTCTCCTCTGCGGCTCCACCTGTGGAGGACAAGCAGTTTATATCGAAACGCTGACCTTTCATCATGGATGACACACAACCTGAGGAGCAGCCGACCCCTGAGGAGTGGAAGAAGAGAATGGAAAGAAAGAGAAAAAAACAAACAGAAATACTACCAAAGGAGTCAGAAATCTACGAAATGGACCGTAAATAACGACCGAAACTCCAGGCCTCAGGGGTTCTTGCTCGTATTCTGCCAAGAATAATGTATCGCGCAGTTCGTCAGATATTGCAGAAGAACCCTCTTTTCACTTGAATAACAGCTCGTGTAACTCGCGTCGAATTGCCTTTGCGTAATCAATTCAGCTTTGTCTTGGCCATTTAGGTCTAAAAGATAAATCAGAGAGCCGATTCAGCGTGCGTCCTGCGTTTCGTGTCTGCGCTATTTCGCACTTCGTAGATTTCAGTGCCTACCCGCCGACTGCAGCGTGGTATTGGTGAAGAGGACTGCTCGGAGAGATCAAATATTAGATTTGATTGAGACGTATTCCTCCCTCTAAAGTCTTGAGTGCAATCTTATTGGTGTATTTCATCCCAACCAAGAGGAGGTCAAGAGGATTCGCGCAGCTCCGTACGACTTTTTTGTACTCAACTTCCTATTCGGAAAGAGTGACTTTTTTGGCACATGACGCTAGAGATTAATGGCGTGAGAGAGCTCGACTACGTCCATGAGGTCGGCAAGAACCCCTTGTTGGCTTACACCATGCTGCACACTATTGACAAGTTCCAACATGCGCCGTGTGTCCCTCCACAGATACTAGCGAAGTTGGAAGGCGCAGCACCAAAACGCGAGGAGGCACATTACGCACTGACGCCATCGCGATTTTACAGGATTCTGTTTCAAATTCACAAAGATTGCGAAAAAAGAAGACTCGAACTGCTTCTCCCTTATTATTGGTACAAGACCGGGCCGGTCGTATATGGGCGCGGCGCCCCTCGAATCTTTAATGTGACGCGCATAAGAAAAACTCAGCAAGTTATAGCTTCGTTTGACGAATGGAAGGATACGATATTGATATTCGACGGTTACGAGTCGTCATTCAGCGACTCCATTTTGCTTACTTTAAACGTTGATATCCTGGCGCGATACACGAAACTTGACGTTATTTATGAATACTCGCCGAGCCAAATGCACAAGGCTCTAGTCACGATACGTAATCAACTGCAGAACGTGGCAAGAAAGGAGGCCCCAGATGAAAGAGACCTAGAGAGTCTCTATAAGTTGCTGGCTCGTGTCGTCGGTGAGGACTTTGAGGATAGATACAACGAATTATCTTCTTCCTTTGAGCGTGCGATCGATATGATTCAAACAGAACTGGCGTCCAGGCCTAACATAGGATACATTCGTCGTATCGTTGAAGACGTGTGGAACGTTTTTGCATTAGGTCTAAGAGCCAAAGAGAACGCAAACATAGATCAGAAAGAGGTAAAAAAATGGAAAAATAATTACAGGCAAGCGCTGTCAGCTTTTGAACTGCAACTTTCTAGTGCCTGATAAGCCTGGCACATTCTCTTTTTTTGCTAGAGGGGATCCATCCAGCGCCTGCTTGCAGCTACGCCACGAAAGTGCAGCAGATTCTCTGTGTCGCATCGTAAGCGACCACTTCTCTTGGGATTTGGATGAGACGATGTTCGCAAGCCCACAGTTTTGGGAGCCCAAGAACGTGCTGAAAGCGCTTTTCAGGCATTCTAGCAGGCCCTCCGATTCTAAACGGTGCAAAATGGACGTCATCTTTTTATCCTTGAAAAATGTCAGTTTACTCGGTGCACCCATGAACGGTAAAGAAGAAAAGAAAGAGGAATACTATAAAGGCAAAGAAGTTAAGGGCAAGACGGAAAAGAAGAAGGAGTATTATAAAGGCGAAGAAGTGAAAGGGGAGAAGTAACTTTGGACTTGTTAAGATACGCTGTCGCCTGACTATTCAGTTTCGTTCAAACGTCAAGAAACGAGGTATGCTTGGCTGGTAGTTGACTGGGTCAAAAAACTCCAGTTCACTGGGCTCTATTGGGACGCAGATTCTTGATATCATCCCGTGCAGAGTATAGGGAAGTCGTATTAGTTTGATGTTCCCGGCAGTGACCCATTCGTCAATTGGGAACCTTTGGGCATACGCGTTTGCTAATGAACTTCGTTCTGCACGCGTTAAGTATGTAGTGTCACGGTCTAGCACGTGGATGTGAAAGCCGCGCCCCGAATAGACAATACGCAGTTTGGAATACGTTTGTTTAAGCTCGCGATACATCAAAATTGTTTGCTTTCTCAAGATCCTGAACTCTATTAAACACAGCATGCGGCCCTGATGCGCCTTCATCTTCTGATCTAGATCGCCGTGGACTGGACAGTATACGTTTTCGGGGTCCAAATCAAAAACGAGTTCTTGTCCGACGTAATGCTTGCAAGGAAGACACTTGTCGGCATTGTAGCAGTCTGGGCAGCCTCTACATATGTCCAGATCTTCATAGTGATTCGTGTCATAGTAGACCCCCTCGGGAAGATATTTCAAGAGGTACTCTCGCATACCTCGAAGGTTGCAGTAATCATCAATCACGACTACGTCGTCTCTAATGTCCTCAAATTGTTTAAGGTAGATTTGAGTATACTTGCCAACCAAGAACGAGATTACTGTGTTTTTTTGGAAAGGCTGCCAATGACGTAGCGCTTTCGCATCGAACTCGTTGCAGTAAAATTGGGCTCTTTCGACCAGTGAGGAGTATCGCATGCCTCTTGGCAATTTGTACTTGTGCTTCTTCACGTGGTTAGCTCCGTCTAACGCAATACATTCATACTGCCACGCTAGGCCTTAGTGGGCCACATCAGAAAAAAAAGTTGCGCGGTGCCTCTACGACGTTGCAAGTAGAGTGAGCGACACTCTTACTGGAGTTTGAGAGGCCCCCCTTCTTTGAGCGATTTCATTATAATATCTATCTGAATTATCTCAAGGGGGAGATTTGCTATCTGGGTGTTGATCACACTTTTAAGCTGAGAGTAGTCGTGAGCCGCAACAGTGAACCGCAAATTGTGGTCGCCGCTCACGTGGTCTATTTGAAAAATGTTCTCGAATTCTGCTAGTTTCTTCGACAAAGAGTCGAGCTCTTCCAAGTGGGCCTTTGCAAAGAGGCGGGCACAACAATGCAATCCTACTTTTCCTCGGTCAACAATTGCTGAATATCCCTTTATTACGCCTTCATCTTCCATTATAGATATCCTGTCGCGTACTGTTGATTCTGACCTGTTTATCGCTTTGGCGATGTCTTTGTATGTCATCCTTCCATCTTGCTGCAAGAGATACAGTATTTTTTTATTCATTTCGTCTATGCGCATTTGGACACCTCTGCGAAGAACACAGTGAACTCTCGAAGTTTTCGATAAATACCTATGTAGTGAAATTTTTTTGTTACGCTATCCTAGATGAAAAAAACGCGATAGAAAATTGCTAGGCCGAGACGTGCGCATCGCACATTCTTTGCCGGGTCGGTCAAGCGAGAAAGAGAAAATTAGGTGGCCTTCATTAGGAGAATTTGAAGGAGAATAATGCCAAAAAACGTATGTAGTGACAGAGCTTAATATGGCAAGCATGTCTGAGTCGAGCGCTTCGAAAGCAGAGACCCTTCACGACGAAGTTGTTAAAAACGCGGGCGAGACCATATTTAAAAAATACAAAGTTGTCATGAATATAACGGGCAAAAACGTAGCTAGCATCGACGACGTGTACCCAGATCTCCTCGCCTACGACGTTTATAGTGTCAAACCATTCCTAGCAAGCGATACACCCACTCTAATTTCGGAAGTAGAGGTCGAGGCGGAGATAACGGATGAGCTCATTGCGAAATGGCTTCAGCTGAAGAGCTTGGACATTGACCGAATCGTTTTGATCTTGCCGGAAAAAACGAGACACAAAACAGAAGATGCGCGTAAGAAACTTGGCCCAAAATTCGAACTTCACTTCTTTGACAAGGATTTACGTATTAGTTAGTGATGGGTGCAACCGATTCGAAGGCGCTCCCGTCGGGGCCTACTTTGGGCTCAATTCTTTCGCATTTGGTTGTCTTTCATTGAGATTGCTATAAATATGTGAGCGCAGTATTGTCATCGTGTGGGGTCGCATAAGGCATTATGTTGATGGGTAAAGTGCGCTATCGCTGTGACAAAGGTTCTACAACTATAGTAATTCCTGCAAAATGCATAGAGACGTTTTGCATAGGGCGCGCATTTCCACTAAACAAATCATCCGGGAGCGTTTCTACCAGCATCAAAGAAGAAACGATAAAGCTGGTCGAAACTACAGGAGCAGAACAAGCAACCCGTGGAGGCGTTGTCGGAACTTATACGATGGATGAAGACAATATAGAAGTCTTTTTGCCCATTCGTGTGTGCGAGTCGGTTTTTAAGACGGAACGTTACGAGGGAGAACTAAGAATCGAGGTCGTCGACGATGCGGTTCTCGTTAGCCAGATATGAGCGTCAACTAGTGAACTCGTACGCATATACTTGGGTTCTAGCTACTTCTGCTAACGAAATTGAAAAACTGCGCGGTATATTGATTTGAAATACCGTCGTCTTTTTTGGAGCGAACTCTCCTTGGGTATTGCCAACAAAAACACCTAGAACATCTCCATCTTTTCCATAGAGTGCGACCGCTACAACCGAGGAGTTGACGTTCACGGTTCCCCCGTTATAAACCTCTCCGCTGACGCCGCTAATTGTCTTGTTAAGGACGTACGTTTTGTAGTCCGCGATCGCCAGCGGATACGGGTTTTCGTTAGAGAGCTTATAGTCGGGCGGCAGTATCCTGTAGAGTAAATTGTATTTTTTGGCTTGTTGCGCGCTAGTTTGAGTTTTTGAATTATTCGAGGTGCTATTTCGCCCAGAGGTTCCTGTTTTCAAGTTTGCTAATGCAACTTGTGTTTGATTAAGGGGGGTGGAGCTAGCACCGCCAGACGACACTGGCAACATTTTGATCATAAACGGTGCGGTCCCCCCGGGGAGAACGGTTGAATTTACTCCTGTTTCCGGACTTGCGTAGCCTCGCTCGTACGTTGTGTTGTTCGCGTATCCTTCAGCTTGAAGGCTTATGTCCACGAGGTTCTGTGTTCCTACGTTTTTGATGATACCTGTGAGATACGACGTGCCGTTGTAAGTGTAATAATAGGTATGCGTGACGTTGACCGGATTGATTGTCGACGCGCTCCCGTTGTTTGGCTGTTCAGTCACGCAGCCAGCTAAGCTCGCGGTCAGGGTTAATGCGACGAGCACTAGCACTGCGCAAGCGCGCACCTGTATCCGGGGCGCAATTGTTGTCTTGTTCATCTTCGTTGGATAGAGCCAGCTAGTCTACGATCTTGCTGATGGACAACTCTAAAATATCTTCCGCTCCGTGCTGCTTCAGCTTGGGAATCAGCTCATTGATTTGCTCTTTGGATACTACTGATTCTACCGCGTAGTAGTCCGTGTTATATAACTTCGCGACGCTGGGGGCTTTCATTGTAGGCAAGATTGCTATAATCTCTTCAAGCTTCTTTTCAGGCACGTTCATCTTGACTAGAGCCCTGTTTTGGGCGTCTATGGCGCCCAATATAAGCGTTTTAATGTCGTCTATTGAGCGTCGCTTAGCTACGTAGCTTCCCTCGTTGGCAATCAGCACGGTCGACGACTCAAGAATGACGTCGATCTCCTTGAGGCCGCCTCTTTTGAGGGTCTCCCCGGTTTCGGTTAGCTCGACTATGCCGTCCATGATATCTGGGACCTTAGCTTCGGTGGCGCCGTATGACAAAAATATGTCAACGGGGACCCCTATCTGCTCAAAATACTGCTTTGCTAGATTCGGATATTCTGTCGAAATCCTGCTGCTTGGCTTTAAATCAAGAGGCGATTTTATTGCTGATCGTTCGTGGACTGCGAGTACTATCTTGACCTTATCCGATCCGGTCTTGCTGTAGGGCAGCTCAGCGATGATTCGGACCTCACTTTCGGTCTCGCGCACCCAATCGAGTCCCGTTATGCCAAGGTCAAAGTACCCGGCTGCAACGTATTGGGGGATTTCTTGAGGTCTCAGTACTTTTACAGTACCTGATTCTGAAATCTTTGATTGTTGGGCTATAATCCCTCTGGCTTCTTCGAATGACTTCTAAATCTGCTAGCTTCAAGAACTTGATTGTTTGCTCTTCCAAGCTCCCCTTAGGTATTACAAACCTGATTTTATCGCTCATTTGAACTAAAATATGAATCGTTGGTATTTAATAACCATTGGAGAGGTTTTGCGACTCATGCTGATGTGGGTTGGTTTTAAAGATTCCAAGATGACCACGTTCCAAGAAGCTTTGAGGATTTGGACGTTCTTGCGCTTCGAGCAACGTCTTATTTTTCAGATAGTTCGACGAGATGACCGCCCTGCGTTGTCGTGCTGATTCTCGCATCCATGTGCTTGGTTCTGCGCCGTCGAGAAGATATATATTTAAGCGCAGAACGTGGTGGTAGGTACAGAAACGTGCCTGGCTAGAGTATGGCGTTGCTCAGACGTGAGAAAGCAAAAGAAAAATCAGCCGTCAAATACCACATTTCGGATAACGACTATTACTATCTAGCTTCGCGCTTCTGCCAGAATATAATGGCATTTGTTTTTGCCGCGACCAGATTTAACGAGGACAAATCCGCGTACTTCGAGCACTTTTTCATCGATTTTCTCGACAGACGCGGCATAAGTTATTCGATCGTTGAAATAGATGAAGCAAACAAACAGCTGTGCATCATCAAGCCGTGGGAGAAACACATTAGAAAATAGAAGCGCCGAGGAAGGGATTTGAACCCCTGCGAGGCAGAAGCCTCACCAGCTCTCGTTGGACCTAAGAGGAACGCTCAAGGCTGGCGCCGTAGTCCACTTGGCTACCTCGGCCATCTACTCGTCCGCTACAATTGCTTCGGCTCGCACATTTTTCAAGCAAAATCATCTTGAATGGGCGGGACCTTCAGCCTTCCAGTACTATTTCGATGTTGATATCTTTCGGGACTTGTATTCTCATGAGTTGCCGAAGCGCGCGCTCATCAGCATCAAGATCGATAAGTCGTTTGTGGACGCGCATTTCCCAGTGCTCCCACGTGGCCGTCCCTTCGCCGTCAGGGCTTTTTCGTGTCGGTACTTTGAGCCTTTTCGTGGGAAGAGGGACTGGCCCGGACAGGTTGACTCCCGTCCTGTCGGCTATGCTCTTAACTTGTTCACAAACGTGATCAAGCATTTCCGGGCTCGTTCCTGAAAGCCGTATTCTTGCTTTTTGCATTCAATCACGTGACGTTACCGGGGGATTATGTCGATGCACATGCCCGCTGCGATAGTTTGTCCCATGTCCCGAATGGCAAAGCGGCCCAATTGCGGTATCTCTTTTACCTTCTCTATCACCAATGGCTTTGTCGGCCGGACTTGTATGATGGCTGCGTCGCCTGTTTTGATGAAGTCTGGGTTGGACTGTTTTACTTGACCGGTTCTAGGATCAAGCTTTGCCTTGATTTCCGTGAAGGTGCATGCCACCTGCGCAGTGTGCGCGTGGAACACGGGCGTGTAGCCCGCAGTTATCGCACTTGGATGCTGCAAAACGACGATCTGGGCTGTAAATTCCTTCGCGACACTTGGTGGCGTGTCTTGATGACCGGTGACATCGCCGCGCTTAATATCCTTCTTAGCAACTCCCCGGACGTTGAAACCTACGTTATCTCCTGGAGTGGCCTCTGGGATCTCTTCGTGATGCATTTCTATTGATTTAATTTCCCCTCGGACATTTGCGGGCTCGAATATTACCTTGTCTCCCCGCTTCATTGTGCCCGTTTCGACTCTGCCAACGGGCACCGTCCCGATACCTGAGATCGTGTATACGTCCTGTATGGGTAATCTGAGAGGTAACTTGACCGGTTTTTCAGGAACTTTGAACTTGTTGATCTCCTGTAAGAGCGTCTCACCGCCGTACCACGACATGTTGTCACTGAGTTTGGTTACGTTATCGCCTTTAAACGCCGAAACTGGGACATACTGAACGTCTTCTTCCTTGTACCCAACTGTTTTCAGTAGCTTTCCTACTTCGTCTTTGACTTCATTGAACCGCTTCTCGCTAAAATCTGAAGCATCCATTTTGTTGATCGCTATGATCAGTTGATTGATTCCGAGTGTGCGTGCAAGGAAGACGTGCTCTTTTGTTTGAGCCATTACACCATCAGGCGCTGCAACCACTAATATCGCAGCATCAGCCTGCGATGCTCCGGTGATCATATTCTTTACGAAGTCACGGTGACCGGGACAGTCGACGATAGTGAAGTAGTAGTTTTCGGTATCGAATCGCTGGTGTGCTATGTCGATTGTGACGCCGCGTTCGCGTTCTTCCTTGAGCGAGTCCATTACCCAGGCAAACTCAAAGGATCCTTTGCCCTTTGCCTCTGCCTCTTTCTTGTATGACTCAATTATGTGCGCACCTACATTGCCAGTCTCGAACAGCAGCCTTCCAACTAACGTGCTCTTGCCGTGGTCAACGTGACCTATCATTGCTAAGTTTAAATGGGGCTTTGCAGCCATTTTTGTTCTTTCCTCCTTTCAGCCTATGAAGTCGTGTGGTTTTGGCAGCTCAGCTTTTAGGCCTTTTCTCTGCCTTATCTCTTTTACTATCTCTAGTTGTAAGCTTTGTGTCAACACCTCAAATCCGAGGAACTCCGTGCTCCATATAGCGCGTCCTTCTGTCGCAGATCGCAAATCTCCAGCAAAACCAAACATTTCGGCGACTGGGGTTTTACCAACCACAACTACCGTGTCGCCTTCGGAATCGAGATCCAATATCTGACCGCGCCTTGCTTGTATTTGTTGTGTCGCACTTCCCATCAGGCTTTGGGGGACGCTGATAAAAACCTTCTGCATCGGTTCAAGTACCACGTCCTTGGCCATCAGGATGGCCGCGAATATCGCCGATCTAACGGCAGGTATGACTTGCGCAGGACCTCGATGGACTGCGTCTTCGTGTAAGGTGACATCGACCAGTTTCACTTTTATGCCCTCACAGGGTTCTCGTGTTAATGGCCCGGTCTTCATTGCTTCTTCGAATCCCTCTATAATCAGTTCCATCGTTTCGCGCAGATATTGGATGCCTTTGGTCAGGTCTAAGAGAAGGTTTGATACGAAGACATCGGCGACGTTCCGCGCTTCATCTTTTTCGAGGCCCGCTTCCATTAAGATCGCTCGTCGTTCAGTTTCTGGGGCATTCATGTTGACGGCGCCCTCCTTTAGTAAAGCAATTACATCGCGCGGTAACGCTTCCACTTCGAAGTAGAACCGGTTATGGCGGTTCGGAGACTTGCCTTCGACGGGTCCCGCGCGGCCTTGAACTGTCTCCCTATATACCACAATCGGTTCTGACGTGGTGATTTGGACGTTTTTATCTCTCTCGATTTTGTGGGCAATTATCTCGAGGTGCAGTTCGCCCATGCCAGATATCAAATGTTCTCCAGTCTCTTCATTGATCGTCACCCGCAGCGTCGGATCCTCCTTAGAGACTTGTCGTAGCACTTCAACGAGCTTGGGCAAGTCTCTCATGTTCTTCGCTTCGATAGCAACTGTAACTACCGGCTCACTTGCGTGCTTAATGCTTTCAAAAGGAGCAACGCCTTTTAGAGAAGAAACGGTCGAGCCTACTATCGCGTCTCGCAGTCCGGTGACGGCCGCGATGTTACCGGCTGGAATTCGCTCAACTTCGATCCGCTCTGCGCCCATAAATATGCCTACCTGTTGAATTCGATTTTTGTTTGGCATGCCCGAAACTGCAAGCTCTTGTCCCCGCTCGAGCGACCCCGAGAAAAGTCGCCCTGTCGCGACTTCGCCTGCGTGAGGGTCGATAGATATGTCGGTAACCATGAACTGTGCTGGACCGTGTTGGTCGCAACTCAACATCGCTTTGCCCTCATCCGAGTTCTTGTCTCCGTGCCATATCACAGGAACGCGTTCCTTTTGCGCTTGCAGCGGATTTGGTAGGTGCGTGATGACCATATTTAACACTATTTCATGAAGCGGGCTGCGGTCTGCAAGATCTTTTTGCTTGTCATTTGCACAGTATTCATATACATCTTTGAATGTGATCTGCGTTTTTTCCATTTGAGGTACGCTTAAGGCCCAGTTATACAGTGCGGATCCGAACGCAACAGAACCATCATCGACCTTAACTTTCCAGCCCTCATTGAACTTTTCCTCGCTCATCCCCTTTATCAGCTTGTTCACATGATTGATCAGATTGACAAACTTGCCCATCATAGCCTGCGGATCCAATTTGAGCTCGTTGACAAGTCTGTCGACTTTGTTAATGAAGAGAATTGGTTTGACGTTTTCCTTTAGCGCTTGGCGCAAAACTGTTTCTGTTTGGGGCATCGTGCCTTCAACGGCATCGACTACGACGACTGCTCCGTCAACCGCTCGCATGGCCCGCGTGACGTCTCCCCCGAAGTCTACGTGCCCCGGCGTATCGATGAGGTTGATTAAGTACTCGTTCCCAAGAAACTCGTGAACCATCGATACGTTCGCTGCGTTGATTGTGATACCTCTCGCTTGTTCTTCTTCGTCAAAGTCCATGAACAGTTGTGTGCCAGCCAGCTCCTTTGAAATCATGCCTGCCCCGGCGAGCAGATTGTCAGAAAGCGTAGTCTTGCCGTGATCTATATGCGCTACAATACCTATGTTGCGTATATTTTCGGGTCGGTCCATGAGCGTTGTGACGCGCTCAACCATTTTTTGTCTGCTTACCATGTGCTTTGCCGGAAATACTGCACTATCGCGCTGCCTTAGCCACTCGTTCTTTTTCTTCCTTCTTGCTTATCGAGAAGCTTCGTACGTCATTCTTTGCGGCAGCTATGATCTCAGATGCAAGGCAATCATCAAAGGTGCGTTTACTCTTAAATGCAGTCTTTTTAGCGCCTTGCGCGATGTACATAAGCGCTAGGTCGACTCGCCGCTGGGACGCAGTGTCGACAGCTTTTGGGACCGATATGCCGCCGTATCTCAACCGCACTGTCTCCTCACGAGGTCCTGCATTTTCGACGGCTTGGATGAGCAACTTCACCGGGTTCTCTTTTGTACGCTTGTTTATTGTTTCGAATGACTTTTTTACAGTGCCATACGCCTTGATTTTCTTTCCCGTGTTGCCTTCTCCGCGCATGAGTTTGTTGGTTAGCCGCTCGACGATAGATAAGTTTGACTTGTTGAATTGGTGGTGCGCGTGTCTTCCGCCGGTGTGAATTGCTGGTGAATCAAAGTGAACGTAGCGCTTTACACCTGGGTCTTCAACGTGAATGTCGGCAATCTCCCACTTGCCGAAGAGTAAGCTATTGTTATCTGTTGGCATGTCCCTACCTTACTGGTTTTTCTTTTCTGCCGCGGACCATTTCTTCAAGAGAAACGTTGTTCACCTTTATGACCTTAAACCGCACGCCTGGGATATCTCCCATTGAGCCACCCATTCTGCCGCCAATCCCTTCCACGGTTACCTCGTCGTGCTCGTCGATGAAATTCGTCGCTGCTACCCCGGGACAGAAGGCGGTTACTTGTCGTCCGTTCTTGATCAGTTGGATTCTGACGCACTTGCGTATAGCTGAATTTGGCTGCTTTGCTTCTACTCCGACTTTTTCCAGCACGATTCCTCGTGCTTGCGGTGCGCCTTCTAACGGGTTCGCTTTTTCGTCCAGATGGAGTACGCGACGGCTGAAGTTTTTGTCGCTCCATCGAAGCGCTTTGTGGTCTTTTTTCAGTTTGCGTGCCGAATAGATGCCCTTTCCCATGATGACTCCTCGATTGAAGGAATTACTGAATAATCACATCTGCTAGGCCGTGGTGCCTTTGTGCAAGCACTTTTGCTTTTTGAATGTTTCTCCCGTTTTTTCCAATCGCTATTCCACGATCTTTGGACATGACTTCAACGTAGGCAAGTTTCCTGTTCTCTTTTACAACGACTTGTACTTTCTTAACGAAAACGGGTTGAAGTGCATTGGCAACGAACTCGTCGACTTCGTCGGAGTACTCGACTATTTCGATGTGTTTCCCGATTGATCTTTTCACTCTGTTTATATTGTTGCCATTCTTGCCGATCGCGAGGCCCATATCCCCTTTCTTGACGACGAATATCACGCGATCGTTCTCGTCGTCGACATAGCAATCACGGGCGATTGCTTGGGTTAAACTCTCAAACAAGGCTATGTAGCGTATCCCTTCTGTTGTGAGCTTAACTTCTGTCATTATTTATCTCCTTTTCCCTTAGAGACATAATGTCTGAAGATCCTGGATCTACGATCGAAAGGGCGGATATCGTGAACGGCTTTCCACAAACTGATCCCAATTCTACGCTGTTGACCTCGAGACTCGCATTAGGGACACTGCTTGCTAATATTATATCGCGAAACCTTTGCGGACAGTTAGAGGCCAAGATAACCAACTGCGCATTGCCTTTCTGGATTGATTTAAGAGTATTCTTTGCGCCTACCGTGACCGTTCCGTCTCTTATTGCCGTTCTTAAGGATTTAGCGATATCTAGCTCCATTTTTGCCTCAGAATTTATGCTTTGCTCGTTTTTGCGATTAGCTTAACGTCTCCAGTTCCGAGTAGAATATGTTGGCCCACAATCACGTTCTCGGTGACCCCAGCAAGTTCGTCTGTCTCGCCGCGGACGGCGGCATCGAGCAAATGATTTACAGTGACTTCAAAAGCAGCTCGCGACAGCACACTCGTTTTTTCTCCTGCAATACCGTGCCGCCCAATCTGTTTCACTTCGCCATCAACCGTCATCATATCTGCCACAAGCATTATATGCCTAACATCAACTGTCAGCCCTTGCTCACGCAACGTGCTCATTGCCTCTTCGATGATGGAGTTCCGGGCTGCTTCGATACCCAAAACCTCATCCATCTCGTTAATGTTATTTGTCCTCGTTCGGGTCGCGTCAATGTGCGCCAGCGTTATCACCTTTTTTAAAGACGAACCTTCTGTGTAGAGAACGTACTCCTCGCGTTCTTTTCGTACGACGACCCGTTTAATATCCTCGATGCCTTTAATGACCATTGTCCTAACTTTTTCTACGATTTGAAGCAGCGCCCTGTAGCGCTTGACTGAAGGGCTCAATATGACGTTAGATCCATCAACGCGAACATCGACATCCTGAAGCGCCTGAAGTTTAGTAACAACGGCGTCCAAACCGACACGCCGCTGTTGCATAACCCGGTCATCAAATTCTAAATAGATCTGCATCTCATCAGTATCAGTAAGGATATCTGCAATGTCGCTTACCCGCGTCGCTTCAATCTCCCAGCCAAATTGCAAGGCTTTGTCTCGGTCATTCGCGCTCTCGGCTTCGAGATATATCGTCATCATCGGTGTATCAGGTACTTTTCGAGCGTCAACTATTTCTATGAGCCTCGGAAGTCCAAGCGTAACATTTATGTCAGCTACCCCTGCGTAGTGAAAAGTCCTCATTGTCATTTGCGTTCCGGGTTCTCCGATTGACTGGGCTGCGATCGTTCCAACGGCCTCACACGGTTCCACTTTTGATCTTGCGTACTCGTCTTGAGTCGTTTGAAGTATCTCAGTGATTTCGTTTTCGGACAGCTGCAAGCTATTTAACTCTGCAAATAGATCGTTTCTTACATTCAAAGGCAATTTCAGTCCACTTATTGCTTCTTGAAGATCCATCGAATTCACCCGCTCCCGTGTTTTTCAATGACGTTTTGTACGATTTTCTGTACATTGACGGATTTCCCATAGTCACTTTTAGTGGGGTCAATGCCGTCTTCCCCGTAAATGAACTGAACCACTTTCTCTCCAGATCGCACTGTCCCGTCATATTCCACTTCCAAGTCTTGGAGCGCGTTTATGAGCCGTCTTTGGAGGTATCCAGACTGAGACGTCCTAACAGCCGTGTCGACAAGTCCTTCTCTTCCTCCAATAGCGTGAAAGAAGAATTCTGTCGGCGTCAGGCCCCTCTTGTAACTCGACCTGACGAAGCCGCGCGCATCAGCGCCAAGATCGCCTTTCTTAAAATGAGGCAGCGTCCTATCGTAGTATCCTCGTTTGATCCGCTCACCTCTCACTGACTGTTGGCCTACGCTGCCGGCCATCTGCGTGAGGTTCAACATTGACCCGCGCGCTCCGGAAACAGCCATCACGACAGCCGAATTGTCAAGTGCTAGCTCGCCTGCAAATCCGAGGTTCTTCCCCGCAATTTCTCCTGCCTTATCTCTTGCGCGACCGAGTTCTTGCATTATTTTCATCTCTAGAGTTTCGTTGAGCGTCCGACCAGGCATAGATTCAAGCTCTCCGAATTCATAAGCATTTATTAGTGCCGCGACGCGCTCTTCCGCTTTTTCTATGATTTCTTCTATTTCCAATTGTGCCTGCTGAGAAACATCTTCGTCATCAATTCCGAAGCTGAACCCGAACTTCATGATGCTTCTTATCGCTAGTTTAGTCGCGTTATCCAGAAATCGCGACGCCTCTGTAAAACCAGTATCATGGTATTCCCTGATTATGCTATCCAGTATTGCGCCGCTAAAGGCCCCAATTGATTTTTCATCAATTATGCCGCAAATCAAGTTGCCTGCTTCAATCTTCACGTATGCGTCTATTTCACAGTCAGTTTTGAGGCATACTCCGTGCATGACGCATTTCTTGGCTTTTAGTGTCAGATTCAGCCGCTCTGGGAGTATTTGACTGAACACCTGCTTGCCGGTGTAATAGGCTACGTCTTCTTCTAGAATTGCAGGTTTAGGGAGCGGTTTTTCAACAGTGCACTTCCTGAGAAGCTCGTAGACCTCGCTTTTCGTAAATTTAGAACCTTTTTGGGTAAGCAAAAAGAGCCCGGAAATGTGGTCGTGTATCCCGCCAATAATCGGGCCGCCGAACCTTGGGGAGAGGATGTTTTCCTCTACTTGCATAAGGATGCGCGCTTCGGCGCGCGCTTCTTCGGTTTGCGGCACGTGCAGGTTCATTTCGTCTCCGTCGAAATCGGCGTTGTACGGTGGGCATACGGCCGGGTTTAGTCGAAAAGTCTTGAAAGGCATCACTTTGACTCTATGAGCCATGATGCTCATTCGGTGTAGTGATGGCTGTCTGTTGAAAAGGACAATATCCCCGTCCTTCAGCTGTCTTTCGACGATCCACGCGTTTTCAACTGTCTCAGCGATCTCGTCTCCATTCTTGTCTGTAACCTTCACGCGTTTCCCGTCAGGTCGTTTTATGTAGTTCGCCCCAGGGTGGTTGAGCGGGCCGCGCTTAATATACTCCCGCAAGTCGCCAATATTCCGCGGCGTCACAATAATAGGCACCGTCATCTCGCGGGCGATAGTTTCAGGAACGCCCACTTCATTCACACTGAGGTTGGGGTCGGGGGAAATGACAGTTCGTGCCGAGAAGTTCACCCTTTTACCTGAGAGGCTCCCTCTGAATCGCCCGTCTTTGCCTTTAAGTCTTTGCGAGAGCGTTTTCAAAGGCCTCCCGCTGCGATGTCGTGCGGGGGGCACCCCTGACACTTCGTTATCAAGGAATGTAGTGACGTGATATTGCAAGAGTTCCCACAGGTCTTCGATAATGAGTTGTGGTGCCCCTGCCTCGCGATTCTCTTGAAATCGCTGGTTTATTCTGATGATGTCTACGAGCTTGTGCGTCAGGTCATCTTCGGATCTTTGTCCGTTTTCAAGCGTGATAGAAGGTCGTGTCGTTACGGGCGGGACAGGCAAGACTGTTAGTATCATCCATTCCGGACGTACGTTACTTGCGTCGAGACCGAGCAGTTCAGTGTCGCTATCCGGTATCCGTTCAAATCTATCGCGGATGTCTGCCGGCATCAGTTTGTGACTATCCTCAACGTAGCGAGTCGGCTTTTCGTACTTTATCTCCTTCTGCTGTTCAGCACAGTAGGGGCACGTGATCGCTTTTCGCGCTTCTTTGATGACGTTTTTGACGGTCTCTTCAGTGGAGTAATTCTTGTCCTTCAGTTCGTGCATTTTGAGAAGGAATTCGTGCTGCTGCATCTCATCGAGCAACAGGTGTCCGCAGCGGCGACACGTGGCTCTAAGTGTTTTCCGTATAAGCTTTGCAAATCCAACGTGGACTACGGGAGCGGCAAGTTCGATGTGGCCGAAGTGGCCAGGGCATTCGCCCGCACGCTGACCACAGGTCTTGCATCGAAGGCCTGGATCTATAACTCCTAGCCGAGGATCCATAAGACCCATTTCAATGGGGAAACCATCATCATCATAAGTGTCCGCAGTAATAACTTTCGTTACACTCATCTTCCGATATTCTTTTGGTGACAGCAATCCAAATTTGATTTTTCCGATTCGTTTAGGGCTGCTCATGTGATCCTCCCGATTAGACCGCGTCTTCCAGTTCAATGCGTGGGGCAATACCAAGGGCCTTCATCTCATCTAGCAACAATTTGAAAGCGTAGCTCATTTCAACTTTGTAGATATCGGTATCTGCTCCGCAACTGGGGCAATAGACTACGTTACGACGTTTATCAAAGGTGGCTATCATCCCGCACGTAGTACATACGTACTCTTCAACTTTGTCCGATTCGTCGACGAGTCGCTCTTTCAACGCCAAAGCTGCGCCGTGGCCTATCATTACATCACGCTCCATCTCGCCGAACCGTAATCCTCCTTCGCGCGCTCGACCTTCGGTCGGTTGATGCGTTAGCACTTGGACGGGTCCACGGGATCGCGCGTGCAGTTTTTCTGACACCATGTGGTGTAGCTTTTGGTAAAGGATCAAGCCTATAAACATGTCAGCGGCCAGCATTTCGCCCGTGATTCCGTCGTACAGTACCTCCTTCCCCGTATGCGAGAAGCCGTTTCTTTTCAACGCCCCCCTCAAAGTGACTTCAGGTTCGCCAGAAAATGCAGTACCGTTTATCCGCCTTCCTTCTAGACTCCCGACCTTTCCGCCTATCATTTCCAAAACGTGGCCGACGGTCATTCGCGATGGGATCGCGTGAGGATTGATGATCAGATCAGGAACGATCCCGTCTTCGGTAAATGGCATGTCTTCTTGCGGCACAATGAGCCCGATTACACCTTTCTGGCCGTGTCTCGAAGCGAACTTGTCTCCTAGTTCTGGTACTCTTTGATCCCTAGTTCTGACTTTGACTAATCTGGATCCATTCTCACCTTCCGTAATGATGACTGCGTCTACAACGCCACTTTCGTTCGAACGCATCGTGACAGAGGTTTCACGTCTTTTTTGGGTGCTGATGCCACCGAGCTCGGTCGGCTCTTCGAGAAATCTTGGCGGGCTAGTCTTTCCTACCAGCACATCATTGGGTTGCACTTCGGCTTCTGGATTGACGAAACCGTCTTCGTCTAGGTTTGCATACACTTCCGGGCCCCGCGCGCCGCGAACTTCCGCATCAGGTATCTCAAACTTGTCCTCTTGCCCCCCTGGATATCGGCGTTCTTCCGCTTCGTAGGTACGGAAAAAGTGGCTTCTGCCGAGTCCTCGTTCGATCGAGTTCTTGTTGATAATGAGAGCATCTTCAATGTTGTAGCCCTCGTAGGATTGGACGGCGACAACGAAGTTCTGTCCTGAAAGCCTGTCGTCAAAGCCTACCGCTTCCATTGCGTTGGTTTTTACGAGTCCGAGCTGCGGATAATGTAAATAGTGCGAACGAGTGTCAGGCCTGAGCTTCCAGTTGGCGCACGAAGCGCCTAACGACTGCTTCACCATACCCGCCCCCATTGTGTTGCGCGGCGATGCATTGTGCTCCGGGTATGGGACCAACCCCGTAGCTATCCCCAAAATGAGCGATGGATCGATCTCGAGGTGTGTATGTTCACTAGTGAGATCTTCAGGCGCGACAGCAACGTAGATATTCTCCTCCTCTTCGGCATCGATGTACTCAATGAGTCCGTTTTCTATCAAATCTTCAAAAGAAAACTCTCCTTGCTTGAGCTTCTGGATGTGCTCTTCGGAAATGAGCGGTGCCCCTCTCTCGATAATTATAAGCGGCCTACGAGCTCTTCCGGAATCCGTGTTGATGTTGATTTCATTCGTGTCTTCGTGATAAGCAATATTTATCAGATGCGGAAGCTCTCCGCGTCTTCGTCTTGTTCGAAATTGGTCAACAAATTGTCTTGGATTGCTGTGCGTTCCCTTAAGGGCGCCATCAAGGTAAATCCTCGCTTCAGTCATCAGCTTCAACCTCCGACACGACTTCGTGACCGATGGGCGTATAGCCAAGCTCTTCTAGTGCCGATAGGACAGCAGTTTCGTCTTCCAGTGCGGTTGAAAGTTCGACCTGCTGAGCAAAGTTCTTTACGAGGCCACAGTTCGGGCCTTCTGGTGTCTCACTCGGACAGATGCGGCCCCATTGAGTCGGGTGCAGGTCACGGGCTTCAAAGTGAGGCTGCGCTCGAGACAGCGGTGAAATTACCCTTCTCAAATGCGATAACATCGCCATATAGTCGGTTCGGTCAAGGAGCTGCGACACGCCCGTTCGTCCTCCGACCCAGTTCCCAGTGGCAAGGGGGTGGGTGAGCCTCTCTGTTAGGACGTCTGCCCTCACCGCAGTCAACACATTGAGCTCACGATTTCTCATGTCCGCGCGCTCAAGCTGGTACTTAATGTCTCTTGTAAGTCGACTAAACGACACACGAAAGAGATCTTCCATCAGATCGCCAGCGAGCTTCAAACGCTTGTTAGCGTAGTGGTCTTTATCATCTTCTCCGCGCTTGTGCAGAGCAAGTTTGAAGCAGGCTTCCGCCATTCTGCCGAGAAAGTGCGCTTTGACTAGTCGGGCATCTTCCTCGGAGAGAAGAGGATCATTTAAATGGGGCAGAAGATAGCGATCGACAACATAATTAGACCGTTTCGCCTGATATTCGGTAGCTTGGCCAGCAGCAACTTTCTCGCCGAGTCTCTTCATTGCTGATTCCTGAATTCTCTGGTGGTATGGTGCAAGCGATTCTTCTGCGTCTTGCGGAAAGTCTTCGGCCTCCTCGATGTTCTCTAACATGAATTTGATGATTTCTGGATCGTCGGATATAGATTGGACAATGTCTTGATCAGTCACAAGACCAAGCGCTCTGACAAGCATTATGTAGTTGATTCGCCCGGAAACTGAGGGGAATGAGACCTCAAGAATCGAGTCACGTCCCCTTTCTACCATAACCAGCGCTTTGTACCCTCTGCGCTGTGAAAAAACTTTAGCGACCTCTATGCGTCCGCCATAGCGTTCATCATACTCGGTAAAGATCTTGTTCGGTGCGAGATCCTCGAGGGTTATTATTACCCGCTCTGATCCGCTGACAATGAAGTATCCGCCGGGATCCGCTGGATCTTCGCCCAGCTTGACCATCTGACTGTCGGAGAGTCGGGAGAGGTTGCATGCCTTTGAACCCACCATTATCGGCATTAGTCCAACTTCGACTTCCTCAGGTTCTTTTTCGGTGTCTCCTTGTATAAGGGTCATTTCAAGAAAGATTGGTGCGGCATACGTAATATTTCGAAGTCGCGCTTCCGTGGGGTAAAGCTCCTCGAGCGAGCCGTCTGCTTCGCGCACTTTTGGCGTATCAACCCGAATACGGCCAAGCTTCACGAGAAGGCCGGGGACATCCGTATCGATAGCTGCCTGTTCATCGATGATTTTCTGTAACCCTCTCTCGATAAAATCGTCAAAAGAGTTGATGTGATGTTGCGCAATCTTGTCTCTTGTGAAATAGCTTTTAGATATTGCCTCTCTGTCTATCAAATTCTCACCCCATTTTTGTGTCGATCACGAGACGGTAGGATACGGCTTCGTCCGCCGTCAGACTCCGGCGTGTTATTCTTATTACGTTATCTTTTCGCGCTCCAATTTCTTTGCACGCGGGATCTGTTACCAATATTTTAGGCAGTTGCTTGAGCTCGATGTTGTATCGCGCTAGCAACTCGTGCACTTCTTCGTCAGACATAATCAAGTGCTCAGGTACCATTTCATGCTTTAGAACGTTCAGGTTTTTCATGCGCACCACCAAACTGCATCATAGGGGGACAAAAATGACTGGATTCGAAATTCTGCAAAGCAGATCTCTATTCTCCGAGCGTCGTTCAATTTGTTCAGTTGCCTACTTCGGATTTTTGCGTTTGTCGTTTAGTCGGTGATAAAAGACGGGCTCGAAGGGAATTGAACCCTTGACCGCCTGGTATCTCTCCTTAGATTCTGGGTTAAAAGCCAGGTGCTCTGCCTAACTGAGCTACGAGCCCTCGTATATTTCGATACTGTACTCTAAAAGTTCAACTACGATTTCACAATTAGCGATAGGAAAACCTCACTGCTCTTAATATAGGCTTCCCTAATTTAAACCTTTCCGCATTGGCAAACGGGCGCTTAGGGAGAATAACGCATTATTTGTTTTCGCGAATGTTAAATACGCGGGATGTATATTAAAGTTTGGCTGACAACATTTTTTGAATCAGCATCGGTGGTTAATTATGGCTAAGGTAACAATAAGCTTGATAAAAGCGGACGTTGGAGGGTTTCCAGGGCACGCGACCGTTCACCCGCACCTCTGCGAAAAGGCAGAAGAGATTCTTGGAGAAGCTGTGAAAACAGGCACGATTTTTGATTTCAGGGTTATGGGTGTGGGCGATGATCTTGAGCTTCTTATGGGACACTCTAAAGGCGAAAATGATGCAGAAGTGCACGGACTTGCCTGGAAAATTTTTACCGCGTGCACAGACGTCGCAAAAGTCCTGAAGCTGTATGGAGCCGGCCAAGACATGTTGAAAGACTCTTTTGCAGGGAACATACGCGGGATGGGCCCAGGTGCTACTGAAATCGAGTTCACAGAACGAACGGGCGAGCCTCTCATCGCCTTCATGATGGACAAAACCGAGCCTGGCGCTTTCAACCTTCCGGTTTTTAGGATGTTTGCCGATCCGTTCAACACTGCAGGACTTGTGATCGATCCTACTATGCATACGGGCTTCAGATTCGAGATATGGGATATTAAAGATCACACGCGCGTTTTCATGGATTGTCCGGCTGAGATGTATGATATGCTCGCACTAATCGGCGCAAAAAGCCGCTACGTTATAAAGCGGGTCTATCCAAAAGAAGGGGGAAAATTGCCATCTGACGAACCGGCCGCAGCAGTGAGCACCGAAAAGCTGTTTGAAATCGCGGGCGAATATGTGGGTAAAGACGATCCAGTGGCGCTTGTGCGGTCTCAGTCTGGATTGCCAGCCCTCGGCGAAGTGCTGGAACCCTGGACGTTCCCTCATCTCGTCAGTGGCTGGATGCGAGGCAGTCATAATGGCCCTGTCATGCCGGTCGCTTTTGAAAACGCAAAGTGCACTCGCTTTGATGGCCCTCCGCGTGCCGTCGCAGCGGGATTTCAAATAGCTAACGGGAAGTTTATCGGGCCTGTTGATCTATTCAACGATCCTGCGTACGATGCAGCGCGCGACGAAGCGAATTTGATTGCGAATTATATGAGGCGACATGGACCATTTGAGCCCCATAGACTGCCACTTCAGGATATGGAGTACACAACTCTCCCCAAAGTGCTTAGAAAGCTTGAGGGCAGGTTTGAGACCGTGGAATAAGGTGAAGACGCGAACATCGCAAGACGACCATAGCGAACGTAGTTTAACGAACATCAGATACGATCACGCCCGAGGTAGATGTGCGTGCCTGAAAGGTCGGCTCGCGAGCACAGCCGTCTTCTGCAGGCGTTTGATAAGCTTCGCGTCGCTCGCTTAGAGCACGGAAGTCGCAAGTGTGTCGCATAGCTTAGTGGCAGAAGAACAAAGCGCGTAGCGTTGTCGCCTCTCAACTTTGGCACGCGGCTGGCAAACTGCGACTAAAGCCTTAAATCTTTATACCCGAATTAGTAGCAGCTACGTTGTCTGCAGTGCTTTGACAATCGGGAGAGCCTTATCAGCGTCTGCGCGTTTTGGCACGCCGTTTAACCGATCGGTTACAATCTTGGATCGGGGTTTTCGTCTGCTGTCCTTGCTGCGGGAAAGGGAGAAGGACATAATGGAACAATTTAGGCTTTCATCGGACTTTACGAGCAGCGACTTAATTCCGTTTGCTTTGACAGTTCACGCCATGTTGAACGGCCTGCCCGTCACAATACGAAGCCAAAATCACCGCGGCGTTCAAATTGAAGATGGCGAAGTAAAAAGCTGGAACTATACGGGGCCGATACTTGAAAGAGTGCTTGCCGAGAAAAACATAAGGACACGGCCGCAAGCGCGAAAGTTCACGGATGTACCGGTTATCGTTATACGCCGGACATTAAACTCTAGGTGATAGCTGCCAAAGGCGTTGTAGATATGACCGGCCTACCTTTTGCCGATCTTATGAGCCAATAATCGCAAATTATCAGCTAAGTGCACGATTGCGCAGTGCCTGCGAGTAAGTAAGGAGACCCGGAGGCGATCGTTATCGAAGAAATATGGATTGAGAAATACCGTCCGCGCAAGCTAAGCCAAGTTGTTGGACAAGATCAAGTCGTTAAGAGACTTCAATCTTACGTCAAATTAGAAAACATGCCGCATTTGATGTTTGCAGGAGCAGCCGGCACGGGAAAAACCAGTGCGGCAATCGCGTTGGCACACGAACTCTACGGAGATGATTGGAGGAGCAACTTCACCGAGCTCAATGCTTCCGATGAACGTGGCATTGAAGTTGTTCGCAACAAAATTAAGAACTTTGCCAGAACCGCACCCGTCAGCGCGCCTTTCAAGATTATTTTTTTGGATGAGGCTGATTCGCTGACACCTGACGCGCAATCGGCGTTGCGGAGGACTATGGAGAGCTTCAGCATGTCCTGTCGATTCATTTTGTCGTGCAACTATTCGAGCAAGATAATTGAACCAATACAATCCAGATGCGCTGTATATCGTTTTAAACCACTTGGGAAAACGGAGCTAACAGCACAGATGAGACACATCGCCAAGAAAGAGCAGTTAGAAATAAGCGACGAAGCTTTGGACGCAATTAGTTATGTGGCCGCGGGAGATCTGCGTCGAGCCATTAACACATTGCAGTCAGCAGCTTCGATACAAACAGCGATCGATCAGGAAACAATCTATCAAATTACAGCGACCCCCGATCCGCAAGCAATTAAGGATCTCCTATATGCTTCCATTGGGGGCAAGCTTAAACTTGCGCTGTCATTGCTAGACGCTCTTCTTCTGGAACAAGGTTTCTCTGGAAGCGAAATTGTAGTACAAATCAACAAAGCGCTCTTAGGCCTCGATATCTCTGACCAGTCAAAAGTGCAGCTCATTAACAGCGTTGGGGAGATTGATTTTCGACTCAGCGAAGGGGCAGACGAAAGGATACAACTAGAAGCCCTGATAGCAGAATTCGTGTTGCTGAATCAGAAAAATCAGCCTACCTCTGCATAGACGAAGTGCTTGTCAACTGCCGCTCCGACAAGCCGCAAGTCGGTTTTTGTGGAATATGGAGAACGATTCGATTCTCACGGGATCTCCGCGCCAGCGACATTTAATTCGAGTTCTGGGTTAGTTTCGACGCTCGAATGTTCGACGTTTTGAACGCGATTAATGTGATTAGCGCGACCTAGATCGACGTGATGCTAGCGTCGCTAAGCAAAACAGTCAGAAGCTGTGAGGGAAATCAGCCATACGAAAGCTTGAAATAAGGAATCCTCTATAAAAACCCCTATCAAACATCAGGCAACAGGTAACTCATGAAGTGGCAAGGAAAATCTGTACGTCGCAGCACAGGAGGAAGAATCAAGCATTCTGCCGGCAAGAGGAAACATCAGATGGGCAGAGAGTCGGCGCTTACACAGCTGGGAGAGACCAGAAAGAAGCAAGTTTCGGGATTCGGTGGCAACTCAAAGACACGGCTTCTCAAAGGCGCTCATGTGAATGTGACTGATGCTTCAACGGGCAACACGAGCAAAGCGGATCTTGAGACGGTCGAACTCAACGCTGCAAACAGGAACTACGTAAGGCGTAACATAATCACGAAAGGTGCAGTTGTTCAAACGACCTTAGGCAAAGCGAAAGTCACCAACCGACCTGGCCAGGACGGATCAATCAACGCGATTCTCCTTGCGGAACAATAGCTGCTCGTCCGAAACAAAAAAAGCTAGTAGTTTAGAAGTCGGTCGACAAGCTGACTTATCCCTTCTCCTGTTCTTACGCTCATTAAGATTTGTTTGACCTGTGGAGCAATTCGCTCCATATCATTTTTCATTCGCGCTACGCTCGCCCCCACGGCCTCCGCTAAGTCGATTTTGTTGATAATCCCAATATCGCTGACCCTGAAGATCATGGGGTGTTTGTTTACGACGTCGTCCCCCTCGGTGACACTTACTACTACAATTCTCGCATCAGTCCCAAGTTCAAAGTCCGTTGGACACACCATGTTTCCGACGTTTTCGATAAACAGAATGTCTAACTCCTTGAGAGGTAGCCTCTCAATGGCGTGGCCAACAAGATGTGCATCGAGGTGACATTCTGTTCCGGTGTTCAGGTTAACAACTGGGATATCTAGCGCCTTCATTCGGACAAAATCATCCTCGCCAACAACGTCGCCTGCAATCGCTCCGATCTGTAATCCTTGACGCTGCAAGATCGGCACAACCTTCTCGATAATTGACGTCTTTCCTGAACCGATTGACCCGAGTATGTCGAACGCCCGGATGTCATATCGTTTGAGCACCGTTAAGTTCTGATCTGCCTCCTCCTTGTTCTTTTTCAGAACATCTCTGCCAACCTCGATCTCCTGTTTGTGCATAGTCTTTAATGCCTGTTTTGACAATATTAACATATCTGTGACACGGGATGCTATGCAACAATGGCGAAGACCACAAAAAACGTTGTTTGGCCTGTCTACATAGACGCGCATAAAACGCGAAAAGAAGGCCGAATCATAGCCAAGGGAGATTCGGTAGGAGCGCCAGATATCAAGGAAATCGTCCGCGCAGCGCAGGAACTAGGATTGAATCCCACCTATGAAGATGAGAAAGCGTATCCACGACTTTGGTGGGAACACAAAGGGCGGTTGCTTATAGACTTCAATGGCGCAAAGCGAGAGGCGATACGGCAAATTGCGCGCGCGATAAAAGCATCGCGAGCTTCGCACGATTCTTGAAGATACATGAACAAGCGAATAGAATTTCACACGCACACTATTCTTAGCGACGGCGCGCTTTTGCCGAGTGAGCTCATAAGACGAGCGTATGTTGCAGATCATGAGGCTATTGCAATAACAGATCACGTAGACTTCTCTAATGTCGATTCAGTGATTCGCGCGACAAAGCGAGCGGCTGAGGGGTCCAGTGGGATCGAAGTTCTCGTTGGAGCGGAGATTACTCACGTCGTGCCAGAAAAAATTCCAAAGCTCGTTGGGAAAGCGAAAGCGTTAGGCGCTCAAATAGTAATAGTACATGGTGAGACCATTGCTGAGCCGGTGGCGCCAGGAACAAACAAGGCGGCTGCAGCTATTAGCGATGTCAACATCATTGCGCACCCAGGTCTTGTGAGCCAGGAAGATGTAGAGCTTGCGAATCAGAATGGGATTTATCTGGAGCTTACAGCCCGATGCGGTCACAACGTCACTAACGGCCACGTGGCTAAAATT
This sequence comes from Methanobacteriota archaeon, assembly GCA_963720465.1. Classification (GTDB taxonomy): domain Archaea; phylum Halobacteriota; class Bog-38; order Methanoflorentales; family Methanoflorentaceae; genus Methanoflorens. The sequence goes on along the minus strand of OY970393.1, from coordinate 666,833 downwards.
GCTCCGAATATCCTCGTAAACACAGACTGCCACGGGACTGAGCTGATTACAAATGTCGAGGCTGAGCAGATCGCACGCGGGGCTGGTTTGAACGAAGACCAAGCGCTGCGCTTAATTCGTCGAAACGCTACGTCGCTCCTCAATGAAATTTTATAAGTTTTCCTAAAACTTTAAATAGTTTGACATATAATATATATACGTAACGTTTGAGGTCAGGTGTGAGAAGGGTAGGTACCGTACTTCACGTATCAAATCACGGCTATATTATTCTTAAAGCTGAATTCTTCCCAACGATTGATTCTGCGGTATTAACGAAGCGAATGAAAAGAATTGGCACGGTACACGACGTTTTTGGTCCAATAACGTCGCCGTATATTTCTGTGAAGCCGTTTAAGAACCTTACCCTCGCTAACTTGCGAGAACTCCGTGGTGAGAAGGTCTACATCTGAGCTCAAAGGTGGATATATGGTTGAAGTAGAAAGAGAAAGGATAATAGAGCGCGCAAAAGCGCGAGAAGTTACTAAAGAGCGCCAGAAAGAGCTTGGAGAGTACGAGGAATCGAAAGCTGTTTGCCCTGAATGCGGTTCGCGACAGCTAGTCCAAGACTATGAAAGAGCGGAACTTGTTTGCGACAAATGCGGTTTAGTTATTGATGAAGATTTCATGGACATGGGTCCTGAATGGCGGGCATTTGATCACGATCAACGAATGAAGAGAAGCCGTGTTGGCGCTCCTATGACGTATACCATTCATGACAAGGGATTGTCCACGATGATCGACTGGCGAAACAGGGATTCGTATGGTCGGTCTATCTCTTCCAAGAACAGGGCACAGCTCTATCGATTACGCAAATGGCAGCGACGAATTCGCGTGTCAAATGCTACCGAAAGAAACTTAGCGTTTGCCTTGTCTGAGCTTGACAGAATGGCGTCAGCGCTTGGGTTATCAAGAAATGTAAGAGAAACGGCTGCTGTCGTCTATCGAAAAGCAGTCGACAAGAATCTTATTCGAGGAAGAAGCATCGAAGGCGTTGCGGCTGCGGCTCTATACGCTGCGTGCCGTCAGTGTTCAGTTCCCAGAACTCTGGACGAAATTGCAGAGGTTTCACGGGTGAGTCGAAAAGAGATCGGAAGAACTTATAGATTCATCTCACGGGAACTTGATCTCAAACTGACTCCGACATCGCCTATAGACTACGTACCGAGATTTTGTTCCGGCCTAAAACTCAAGGGTGAAGTTCAATCCAAGGCGGTCGAAATACTGAGACAAGCAGCGGAAAAAGAACTAACGAGTGGGAGAGGCCCGACAGGGGTCGCAGCAGCAGCTATCTACATAGCTTCAGTTATTTGCGGTGACAGGCGGACACAAAGAGAGGTAGCTGACATTGCCGGTGTAACCGAAGTAACAATTAGAAATCGATACAAAGAACTGGCAGAGGAGCTGGATATTGAGATCCTATTCTGATCCCGCTCCTTCTCCATATTTTTGTTGCTGACATCAGCGCAGAGTTCGATATAAAACATCTGCTGAGAACTGGCAAATTATTTAAAGCCCCGCAACATTTAGCGTTCGGGGCTCGTAACTCAGGGGTAGAGTGCCACGTTCGCATCTTAGGAGAAAAACGTGGATGCCACGGGTTCGATTCCCGTCGAGTCCATAGTTAATCAGCGCTTTGCTCTCTCTTCCTTTTTTGAGCCGGATGGACGCTCAAAAGGTTCACATCATGTGCTTTTTTACTATTGCTTTTGCTCGCGCTTTATCGACCCCGCAACAGACAAGATACTTTTCGAATTTTTCGTATAAGGAGAGATCCGAGTCATAGAAACGTCCCATAAAGTCCTCGTTTTCTAAGAGCTTAGCTGCTGAAGACTTTTCGTTCTCACTGCTATACTTCAAGCTTTCTAAGAAGTTCCACACGTATCTTTTTTCCAGGGCTTTTATGTGTTCAATAACGTAAAGCACGTCTTTCATTTCTTCCTGCAAAGCGTCGACCTGGCTTTGAATGTTCTCTTTCATTATGACGTACGGGCTCATCGCTCTAAGCGAGTTCAAGAGTAGCTCTTCTTCTTTGATTCTATCTTGGATGCTCTTGATAAGTTCGCTGATGCTTTTCTTGTATTTGTCTTTGTTATCGATCAATTGCCTCGAAGCTAACTCGTTGTACAATTCTGAGTCTGGGCGGTCGAGCAGGTCGTTCAGTCGGTGCTTAATCGCGAGCTCCCTGACGCCGGCGTAGACATAGCGTGCCCCGGCCCTTCTCACTTTCAGAAGTTCGAACCTTTCTCTGTTGAGATTTGCGATGGATCGATCCACGCGCTGAAAGAGACCCTCAAAATCGTTGAGTGCAGCTTGTGCATAATCATCATCAATCAATTTGGAAAGAGCCTTTTGGTCGATGATGTGGACCTTTTGTTCAAGCTTGGCCAAATCGATATCCAGCTTATCGTACGTATAAATGAGTTTTTCCATCTCGTTTTTCGGAACCTGCTCGAAAAGTTGATCAATTACGGCATCGAGCAAAATCTCACGCGCTCGAATGCTGCCTAGTTGTTTAAGCTTGGCATAGTCATCTTCTGAGACTCTAATATTGAATATCTTATCTTTGGCCATTTTTGTAAAACGTAAAACATTTTGGGCTAAATAACTATCGATTTCATCGATTGCCTTATTGGCAAATGCATAATATTGTCAAAACGTTTCGCGGCCTCCGGTTCTTTTATATGATAAGCTCTATGCCTCATTACAGAGTTTCTTGCGAACGTGCGCAGTTGCTATGAAAGATCTTTTCGTCGTGTGTGTGTCGGATTATTAGCTATGGACAAAATAGCCGCGGAGGGTTTTTGACACCGCATGCGATTCGGCGGGAAGGAACCGTTCGATGTTAACTATCGGAGTAGTTGCTATTCAAGGTGCTGTTTCAGAGCATATAACGGCTCTGGAAAAGTCCTCGAAGGATTTGGACTGCAAAATAGTGATGATAAAGCGGAAAGGCATAGTCCCAGACTGTGACGGTTTAATAATTCCAGGCGGCGAAAGCACCACAATTTCAAGGATATTGCATCTTGAAGGGATTGATAAGGAGATACTTGGGAACAGGGGGATCCCAATGATGGGGACTTGCGCCGGCTTAATCATCATGTCTAATTACAAAAACGAGCATGTGGATGGTTTGGGGCTTATAGACATGCAGGTCAAAAGAAACGCGTTTGGGAGACAGGCGGAGTCTTTTCAGGTTCCACTGACGGTGACGGTTTTCAATTCTCCGTTTGATGGTATCTTTATTCGAGCTCCTGCGATTACGCAGGTCGGAGACGCAACTGACGTGTTAGCTCGTGTCGAGAGCTACGGCGTTGCTGCGCAACAAGGAAACAAGCTAGCGCTGGCGTTTCATCCCGAATTAAGCAATGATTTGAGATTTCACGAGTATTTCTTGAGGCTCCTTGATTTTCATAGGTGATAAACCGAGCCAGCAGTCTCGTGTGCATGAAATAGCATGAAGGCGCTCACGATTTCAATGAAGAACTGAACTATTTCTGCAACTTGAAGATCTGGGTAGGCCCGAAACGCTCGTAATACCGCTTACGAGGGTTCTAGCGCCCAGCTCTTGCGGCGATCCTTCTTCTCACTCTTTCAAATGCCAGAACAGCTTTAGCTCTCACGTAAAGCTCATCGTCGTGGAAAGCTTCCATCAAGGGTTTTACACTCGTCGCGTCACCTATTTTGCCGAGAACTTCAGCTGCGCGCTCACGAACAAGTCCATTTTGATCCTTCAGAGCTGAGATCAGCGGATCAATCGCGGGCTCTCCGATTTTGCTTAACGCTTCAGCTGCGCGCTCACGAACAAGTCCATTTTGATCCTTCAGAGCTGAGATCAGCGGATCAATCGCGGGCTCTCCGATTTTGCTTAACGCTTCAGCTGCGCGCTCACGAACGAACCAGTCTTTGTCGTTCAAAACACTTATGAGGCTTTTGACGGCTCGAGGATCCTTGATTTGGCCGAGTGCTTTCACTGCAGTTGCTCGTACAAACCAATCTTGATCGGTCATTGCCTCTTGGAATACGTGTGTTGCGGGCTGTCCTATCTTCTCAAGTGCCAAAATAGCGTTACTGCGTACTTCCCATCTTTCTTCCGTTAGCGCTGAGCTCAAAGGCTTAATCGCTGGCTCTCCAATTTTGCCAAGTGCTTCCGCCGCTCTCATCCTTGTTTTTGGGTTCTGTACTTCTGATAGTATAGCGATTAATTGCTCGATCTCTTCTTCAGTCGGTGACAGATTTTTGATTTTCTTGGTGCCCGCATGTTTGCGGTCACGATGGGATGACATGGCTTGCTAAAGTTCTAGTCAAAGACGATATGGAGCGCAGGTCTGCTGCGACTTATTGCGCTGGCTTACAAGGTTTGGGCTCACATAGCAGCGGCTCCAGCTTAAAGTCTCAATCTTTATCTTGTTCTCGCTCAATCTGGCGAACTCGATCTTTTACCCAATCGGAGACTCTATCCTCGCTCATTTGGTTTTCCTCTTGCTGCACTTTGATTTTTTCTGACACTAGCTCAAGTAATTCCTTGGAATTTACGGGTTTCATAATGTACGCGTCCGCTCCGAGATTAAGGGACTTCACTGCATTCTCAAAACTCGGGAACCCAGTGATGATTATCTTTATCATCTGTGGATTGGTCTTATGCAGTTCAGTGATAAGCTCAGTGCCCTCCATGTCTGGTAGCTTGATGTCCAGCAGGCATAAGTTGAAAAAGGCAGCATCCGACCTCTCAATAGCTTCTTTGCCGGTAGAAGCTGTCTCAACTAGGTAGCCGTCTAGCTGTAGAATCTCTCTCAGGACTGTTAGGATTGTCTCATCGTCGTCGACGATCAAAATGCTTTTAGTTTCGACCATAGGATCCCTTAAGGTATTGCGTGTTAACTAGTAGAAAGTAGCCTTCACATAAAAAAGCTCACCTGTGAAAGGCGCCGAGACTGGTGCGGGTCGAGCCGCCAACTCGTTTAAACTAGCGCTCGAGGTGTGCTTAGTCTACAAATCCGAGCTCCGCAAAAGCTGAAGCATTTCTTCGCTGTCTATCTTGCAAGTTAAAGAACGGCAAGATGTCCCGCATGCTCTTGTTTATTCAGATTTTTTGCGGTAAAAAAGCTATTTTTGGGTAGTACTCGATTGTCGTCTTCAGCGCTGCATACATAAATTATATTTTACAATAGGTATATATATGAATCATAGGAACCGTGTTTCCAAAACCCTATTCTCCACTGGCAGAGCTGAAGGAGGAAGGGACGCGCTCCTAAAACAATTTTGCAAGTCAAATAGATTCACTAGTGATGAAAGTCTCTCTCTGGCTGTTATAGTAGACGTTGACAACACAAAAATTTTATAAAAATTAAAAAAATAAAAAAACGGGGTGGTAGTAAACTTGTGTAGCATATTAGGCATCGTAAATGAAGACCGCAAGCTTCTTTCTGCAAAATACATTGTCGAGGGAATTAGCTTGATGAATGAACGATGCAATGGACTAGGAGGAGGATTCGCAGCTTATGGATTATACCCGGAATACAAAGACTACTACGCCCTACATATCCTTCTGAAGGATTTTGAACTGAAAGATCAAGTAGCTGAGATGCTTAAGGACTACGTCAATATTTATAAAGACGAAGAAATTGAAACGCGCAACGTGGAACGTATATCACAAGATTACATCCCCTGGCGCTTCTTTGTTGACGTGCCTGAACGGTACACTAGCGATGCAGACAATTATATCATTGATCTTGCGATGAAGATTAACAATACAGGCGGCGCGTTAGTCATCTCGAGTGGCAAGAACATGGGCGTTTTCAAAGCCACTGGCTACCCGGACGAAGTAGCAAAGCTGTACAAGCTTGAGAACTACAAGGCCTATATGTGGTTGGCTCACGGGAGATACCCTACAAACACGCGCGGTTGGTGGGGCGGGGCACATCCATTTAGCATCTTAGATTACAGCATTGTGCATAACGGAGAGATTACCAGCTACGGAACTAACAAACGGTTCCTTGAGTCGTACGGGTATAAGTGCAGCTATTTTACAGATTCTGAAGTTTTGGCTTACTTGTGGGATCTTTTGATCAGGAGACACAAGTTGCCCATCGAACTCGCATCCGAGGTACTAGCTCCTCCGTTCTGGCAACAGATCGAGCGAATGCCGCCTGAGAAGAGGCGGATCATAGAGGCGCTGAGAATAACCTACGGTCCTGCAATGGTCAACGGACCGTTTGGCATTGTCATTGCAAATGGTTCAGGACTCACCGGAATTGCAGGCAATGGTACTATGGTGGGACTCTCGGACCGAATCAAGTTGCGGCCACTCATCTGTGCTCGAAAAAATGGCACGACGTTCATGGCGAGCGAGGAGAGTGCGATCAAGGCTGTCTGCAAGAATCCAGACAACGTGTGGGCGCCACGCGCGGGAGAGCCGACAATCGCGATGGTGGATGGAGATGTATAGTTCCGTTCCCGAGTTCAGGGTGAGCATTGACAGGCAAGCGTGCAGGCTGTGCAAAAGGTGCATCGAGAACTGCTCGTTCGGCGCACTAGAATGGCGGGATAACAAAGTCAAGACATTTGACGATCGGTGCGTTGCGTGCCAGAGATGCGTAAGTATGTGCCCTGAGGATGCCATAGCGCTTCGCCGAACGCCCTCGGTCATGAGCGCCCACCCAATTTGGACCGAGAACGCTCGGAGGGACGTATTCACGCAGTCGAAAACAGGTGCTATACTCCTGGCTAGCACTGGGAACGAACTTCACGAACGCGTCATCTTCGACAATCTGCTTCTTGATGCCTGTCAGGTAACAAACCCCGCAATCGACCCTTTGCGGGAGCCAATCGAACTTCGAACTTATATAGGTCGAAAGCCTCGATTAGTCGAGCTTGAAGGGCTAGGTGATAGTCTCAGACTTAAGACCGAGCTTTCGCCAGCGCTTAAGCTTGAGATTCCAATTATGATAGCCCAAATGTCCTACGGAGCTATTAGTGTTGAAGCACACGAGGCGCTAGCACGTGCTGCGGTAATGCGCGGTACAACTATGGGTTCGGGAGAGGGGGGCCTTCATAAGAAGCTCTACCCGTATGCAGACCACATCATTGTGCAAGTTGCTAGCGGAAGGTTTGGCGTTCACCCGGCCTACCTCGAAGCCGGGGCCGGCGTTGAAATCAAGATCGGTCAAGGCGCAAAACCGGGGATTGGTGGTCACTTGCCGGGTACTAAAATAACAGATGAAATATCCGAAACGCGAATGATCCCGATAGGAGCAGATGCTATAAGTCCGGCCCCGCACCACGACATCTACTCGATAGAGGACCTCGCCCAACTCGTAAACTCCCTAAAGGAAGCCACACGATACAAGAAACCCGTCTTAGTTAAGATAGCTGCTGTTCATAACGTTGCTGCAATCTCTAGTGGTATCTGTCGCGCAGGCGCGGATGCCATCGTAATCGACGGATTTCGAGCAGGCACAGGTGCCACTCCCAAGGTCATTCGAGATAACGTCGGAATTCCCATCGAACTGGCACTTGCGAGTGTGGATCAGCGATTACGCGAAGAAGGTATACGGAATGAAACAAGCATAATTGCTAGTGGCACTATTCGGAACAGCGGCGACGTCGCAAAGGCGATAGCTCTTGGCGCTGACGCTGTGAAGATAGGCACTGCTGCCCTCATCGCGCTCGGCTGCACTGTGTGTAAGCGATGCTATACCGGTAAATGTGCTTGGGGGATAGCTACGCAAGATCCGAGACTGAGGTCGCGACTCGATCCCGTTGTAGGTGCCCAGCGTGTGTCGAACTTGCTATTGGCTTGGTCGATTGAGCTGAAAGAGATCCTAGGCGCAGCGGGAATAAACTCAATCGAAAGTCTGAGAGGAAATCGCGACAGGCTCAGGGGCTATGGTCTGGATCACACCACTTTGGAAATACTCGGCGTCCAACCGGCAGGCAGCTAAGTAATCTCATGCGCATAGTAGCTAATTATAAGCATTACAAGGAGCTCAATGAGGAGATCTTCCAGGCGGTTCAGGCTGGCGTAGCTGAGTTGACGCTTGAGGACGTAAACGGCCAAAGGTTTATTGCTGACTGCCTCAAAGGCAAGCTCAACATCGATATCTACGGCACCCCTGGAAACGATTTGGGAATGTTTATGGACGGTCCAACGGTAACCGTCTTTGGTAACGCTCAAGACGGCGTCGGAAACACCATGAGTTCCGGGAAGATTATCATACACGGGGACGGGCGAGACATTTTGGGTCACAGTATGAGAGGGGGCAAAATCTTTGTCCGCGGCGACGTCGGCTACAGAGTCGGCATACATATGAAGACTTACAAGTCCAACGTGCCCATAATCGTCGCCGGTGGACGTGCTGGTGACTTTCTCGGAGAGTACATGGCGGGCGGCATAATCATTGTTTTGGGAATTTATAACAGGACCAAAAAAGCTGAGATTTTAGGCGATTGGATAGCGACAGGACAACACGGCGGCGCTATTTACGTTAGGGGCAACGTCGACGAGAGCAAGCTCGGCAACGGCGCGTCGCAATTTCGGCTGACTGCAGACGACGAAATCACTATTAAAAAAGTTCTCAAGGAGGACCGTCAGGTTTTTGGCCTTGACCGCGAGGGCATTCTTGACGCTGAATTCACGAAGATTGCCCCACTGTCTCATAGGCCATACGCCGCATTGTATACCTGTGAATAAGTTGCGGAGGCGAGATGGACCTTCTCTCATACAAAGACTTGAAACGGAAAGTCTGGGATACGGAAAAATGCTGCGGATGCGGAGCGTGTGTTGGCGTATGCCCGACAGAAGCCCTTTATTTTGACGAGGAGCCTAGCCATCCGAAGTCGAATGACTATTGCAAAGTGACGCGTGATGATGTTCCTTGCGCGGCTTGTTATTATGCTTGTCCGAGAGCTGATGAAACCTGCTCTGAAGGTTTTGGTAATATTATATCTATATACGAATCAAAATCCAAGATTCGCGTTTCTGGCGCCCAATCAGGCGGAGTAGTCAGCTCCGTACTCGCAGCCGCTTTCGAATCGAATTCGATTGATGGCGCGATCGTGATGGGCGTAGATAAATGGAGCCAAGCAGCCCAGCCCGCATTCGTTCAAACGCGGGACGCGGTTCTTGGGGCGGCAGGATCAAGATACGTGTGGGCGCCTATTTTGAAGGCACTCAGAGAAGCCATAGCAGACAGACAGCTGCACAAGATTGCTATAGTCGGGACGCCTTGCGTAACGAGTGCGGTCAGAAGGATTCGGCAATCGAACGTCGACGTCTTGTCAATATACAAGAACGCAATTCGAGTTTCGCTCGGGCTGTTTTGCACAGAAATATTTACGGATAGTCTTCTCGAAGAGTTGCGAATTGGCCACGGAATCAAGCCGTGGGAGATAAGCGGTTTCGATGTCAAAGGAAAGTTCATCGTGAAACTGAGAGATGATACTACGCTCGAGTTGCCTCTAAAAGGATTACGCACGTCAAAGAGACCTGGGTGCGAGCACTGTGTGGACTTTACCAGCGAAGACGCCGATTTGTCGTTTGGAAGCGTTGGCGCCTCGCCTGGACACACGGTTGTAATTGTGCGAACCGATGTCGGGGAAGGTTTTTTGAAACTAGCACAGCGTCTTGGATATATAGAACTTAGTTCGGGCGTCGATATTGCCTCTATAGCAAACATCGGGGCAAAAAAGAAGGGCCTACCAATCGAAAAGGCAATATCGTTCCTTAAAGAACACGCGAACAGCGCGCCATCATCTAGCAGAAAGACTGGATGATTGGTTCTAGATAGTCTCTTCCGCGCTTTTGTCCTTCAATCGTTCGATGTTCGTCTATTAGGAGCCCGTCATATCCTATTTTGTTTAGTGCCTCAATGACAGCTCGCCACGGAACCGATCCTTGCCCAACAACTGCGTGCGTTTCTCGAAACCCATCGTTATCGTGGATGTGCACGTGTTTGATTCGCGCGCCGAATTTATGAATCATTTGTGGTATAGGAACGTCGGTGGTGTTACAGTGGCCCACATCTAGGGCAACCTGCAAGAACCTCGATCTCAGTTCGTCGACGATTTCTACGAGAGCGTCGCCAGTCCAGGTTTCTTTAAAAGCGGGCGGGAACCGCGGCATATTTTCTATGCAGACAAGAATTTTTTCGCCCTCTGCTTTCTCACATATGCGTAAAAAAGAGTCGCGTTGATTTTCCTTTGAAATTCGCTCGAATTTTTGCAAGCTTCTTGGATGGCTGACGATACCAGGGTGAACCACGACTAATTCGCAGCCGAGTTCGCGTGCGTACGTGATCGAGTTGAGTATTTCGTTAAGCGACGCGTTACGAAGCTTGGGATTAATGCTAGCAAGATTTACGCTGCAGAAAGGTGCGTGCATCGTATACGTGAGACCGTAGCTCCGCTTAAGCTCAGAAAGCAGGCTCACGTTAGGCGTGCTATAGTGGACGTGGGGAAACTCAGAAACTAGCTCGATAGCATTAAAGGTCGTAGCGGCGCTTACGATAAATTCTTCAACGTCAAGCTCAATCGCTGAAGAGACACCATATAGCATTGTTAGACTCCGATTGGGGGCGCGATGACGTCGACTTCCGACCTGTCCGACCGATTGTGCTCACGTCTCGTACTCTTTTTTAAGTGCTTTAAGAGCCTCGATAACGATCTCCACGTAAAGGCTTGTATCTGTGCCATAGTAATCGCGGACTTTTGCGGCGTCGTCGTTGTTGAGTTGCAACCGTTCTATCCGCTCAAGGGTTTTCTCGGCAGTTTCTAAAACCCATCTGTTTCGTGTTTCGGAATCGACAACGTTGATGAATTCAGGGCGTATGGATACCTTGACCGGACCGTCGTTAGTGCGAAATACGTTCAGCTTGCCTACGACAGCCACGAACGCAGGTACTTCTATTGCGCTCAGCTGGGTGACTGCCTGTTGTTGGTACTGTCCGGCGTATATGGGAAAAACGCCTGTCGGATCGGCCAGTCGAGCGCGCCAGTAGTCAGAATCAACGCCAACGTTTTCCTTTTCGGTAAGTGTACCGACGACAAAAACCCGATTACATTTGGCGCCTGTTGGGGTCAAAAGATACTGTGGCGCGTAGGTGTCTTCGTGTTCCTTGTAGACGAGCGTCGACTCATTAAGCTCTTTCGCATAGAGGCGTCGTGCTACCTCCCGTTGTCTCAATGACATTAAAGTCTCCCCTGCGCCCTCTTGAGGACAGCATCAATGTCATCCTCGTCCATCTTAGGCAGCTCTTCAAAATCTGTTATCAGCAGCCATCGCGGGGTTTTGTTGCCGCGGACCCTATAGTAGCGTCCGATGACGACGGCCTTCATCGCGTCTGCGGCGACGTTTTGATCGAGTGCTTCCATGGCCATTTCTTTAGCTGCCTCCAGCGTGATTCCAGTCAATCTTTCCGTCATCTCTCGGTTAAAGAGCACGTCTGACACGATCTCGCCGTTGTCGAGCACACCCTTGACGCGCAAATCGTAAACTCCAGTTACTTCGCCGTGCTCCGCGCAGTGCCCCTTAACCACGACTCGACTGCACTCCGGACACCTTTTTACTAATCCCGAGCCGGACTGCACATCGATAATTGCACCAGAGATCTCCTCCTCTGCGCGACCGACTGCTACCTCTTCATCGAGCGGCGCGATTTCGGATGTTTTGTTCAAGCTAACGCTGAAACGTCCCTGCCACGATTTTGTGACCACATTACGTATCGAGTAGCTTTGTCCGTCCCTGAGAATGGGCAAGTTCGCATTTGACCAGCTTGTAAACTTGATGGTTCCCGTCTCGTCGCCGAGAAGGCCGACTTGTGCTATTGATGGTGAATTGGGCTCCCATAGCTGAACGACCCGCACGCGGAGGTTGATCCATCTATCTTCGGTATTTATGTCTGCGATTTTTGCGTAGATTACCTCCGTTTCGGAAGCGATACCTTCCTTGGGATGGAGTTTGGCAAAATAAGAAACCACGCTCCTTCTTGCTTCTTCAATTGGCACTTTGAAATCGTAGACGAGGCTGTTCAGCCGCTGTTCAATGTCGCTAGTGGGAACTGTGACACCTTGTTCCAAAAAACGAGTACGAATATCTTCTGCTAGCTCTCTCAAGTCCATTTCTTCCCTCAAGCCTTTGGTTTTCTAGTTTGAAAGGCAGCAATATGTTGCGCGAGATTGATATAAAACTTTCTCGAGTGCCCGAAAAGTGTTTAATAATAAGGTGGAGTAGGGGTTGTAAGCCTCCTTTTGTTTCAAGTGGCATTCATCTAAGCGCTTAACCTGGGTGTCGTCCGGACTGCTCATTCACCCTTTTTAGCTTGCACCTGTGAGGATTCGCCGTTCCATCGTAACTCCTGCTCTCGTCGGTTCTTCACCTCATACTCATATTTGCAGGGACGTATCGTTTCTGTGCCAGAGCCATGACTCTCGCCATGCGAGTTTCCCCGCTCACACGTCCAGAGGGTGGGAGGACTTTCCTCAGCGTGTTCCACCGGCAGCCACTCACCCCCTCTCCGCTGATTATCTCGAAGGCAAACGTAATATAAGTATTCACTAACATGTGAAGCATGGATCTGGATGAAGCGCGTGTGGGTATGCTTCTCGCGCGTCAAGCCATCGTGATGGCGGTAAATTCCGGAGAACGGATAGAAGCGCCGGAAGGCCTCCCCACCGTTTTTGAGGAACTCGGCGGCGTTTTTGTGACCCTACATTCAGGCGTCCTGAGGGGCTGTGTGGGGTACCCCTATCCAGATAGGACAATAAAGGAAGCCCTGATCGACTCAGCAATCAGCGCGGCCTTACACGATTATCGATTTCCTCCCGTGCGGGCGGACGAGTTACCACGGATCACGATGGAGATAACGCTGCTGTCGAAACCGGTAAGGATTTTCGGTCCCTCTGACATAGTGGTCGGTAAGCACGGTATTATTGTAAAGAAAGGGCTGCAGCAAGGATTGCTTTTGCCTCAAGTTGCGACAGATTATTGCTGGACGGCCCAGGAGTTTTTGGATCAAACATACGTCAAGGCAGGCCTGACTCCTCGAGACGATAGCGCGGAAATATTTGTGTTTGAGGGCCAGGTCTTTTCCGAGCTTCGTCCTGGTGGCGAGGTGGTTGAGCGCTGTCTTGAGTGACGGACGATGAGCGCCACAGTCATCCGAAATGCAAAAGTCTTTCACAAGAGTCACATCGTTGTCCGTGATGTACTTATCGAAAGCGGCACAATCACAAAGATCGGACGCATCCGCGCTGGCGGGCAAGGGATAGATGCACGCGGCCGATTGCTTCTGCCAGGTGCAATCGATGCGCACGTTCATTTTCGCGATTTGGGCGAGGCGTACAAGGAGGATTGGTATTCTGGTTCGTGCGCGGCCGCTGCAGGTGGCGTTACTACTGTAATAGACCAACCAAACACGAAACCGGTCACATATGATGATAGATCCTATTTCGCGAAGCAGCGCGCGGCACGAAAATCCGTTGTTGATTATGGCATCAACGCGGCTATCGACAGGCTGGAGCAGCTCGAAGACGTTTGGCGACTCGGGGCTACGGCTTTTGGGGAGGCATTCATTCAACGTGAGTCGCGTGAGAACTTATTTTGCGCGCTGCAAACTATCAAGCGCCTTGATGCCATCTTGTGCGTCCATGCCGAAACACGCGCTGACGAAAACCCGAGTGAAGCGGCAGGGATCACAACGGTTTTCGAATGCAATAAGGGGGTAAGGGCCAAAATACACGTCAGCCATCTAAGCACAGCGGCGGGGCTGGATTTGGTGCGGGCCTCCGATCAGGATGTCACCTGTGAAGTGACTCCGCACCACCTTTTTCTGTCCAAGCTCGATAACAAAAGACTTGGCCCGTTTGGGACAATGAACCCGCCGCTTAGAAGCCGGTATGACGTCGGTCAGCTGTGGTCGCACCTCGATCATATTGATATGGTCGCAAGCGACCATGCGCCCCATTCAACTGCAGACAAAAAAATGCCAAATGCGCCTCCCGGGGTTCCAGGAGTTCAAACTCTGCTTCCGTTGCTGCTCTCAAAGCTGGATCAGATTGGTCTCGGACGTCTTGTTGACTTGGTGTCCACGGCTCCGGCAGATAGGTTCCATTTAAGGAGCAAAGGAGCAATAGCTGAAGGATTTGACGCAGATCTCATACTTGTTGATCTCAAAGACAAGAAACCGATAACGCCGAGCTTGATGAGGAGCAAGTGTGGTTGGACCCCTTTTGAAGGCTTTGAAGGCGTCTTCCCATCGCTCACGATGGTGCGCGGCGAAGTTGTTTTTAACGAGGGGTCTATTACAGCGAAGAAGGGGTGGGGCAGGCAAGTTTGTGGAGCTGGTTGGGGCGAACCCGACTAGCCTTCTGCGTGGCGACCACAGAGAGACGCTACCGAGGCTTGCGTTCCAATAGTCACCTGCACGACTTTCATATGAACAGAAATAGCTTGTGCGCGACTGGTCACTGGGCAATCAAATGATCCCGAGACTGGTTAGTCTTTCGGGAAGGTATACATCGGTAACGTAGTCTAGGCCTCTACTTGCAAACGCTTGTTGTTCAGACTTCTTCTTCAGTTCAAGCTGAAGGTTGATCTCGTCCTTCCAGAAATCAGTAGCAAAACGTGGATCGGTGAGCTCTGATTGGAGTGCTCGCACGTCCTGATCAGACAGCTTATCGGTCGGCAAGTCGTAGTTCACGATGTCGCTCGGCCGTACGCCGATGAACTGCGCTGCTGGGGTTGCCATGTATTCAGACATGTGTGCACTCTTTATCGACCCGTACGCGACTGAGGCGAATATTCGGTAGGACCACGGATCCCCGTCTGTAAAAACGACGACTGGCAGCTTTAGCCGCTCGTTCATCCTTTTTAAAAGCCGCCGTGTGCTTCGCGCTGGCTGGCCTTTAAGGTGCACGATAATTGCATCGTGATCTGTGTCGAATCCGTTTTCAATAAGTCTGTCGCGCATACCGCCGGTTTCGATAGCGATGATAAACTTAGCGTCGTGCTCGACAAAATCTAGGTTGTCGACGTTGTAAGGGATCTGATATCCTCCCTCTCCAACATCATCTATGCAATGGATGACCCGTTCCGATACTTGCCCGCGTCTCTCAACGTTTTCTTTAATTCGAATGGGACCGAAAATCGTAGCGCCATTCTCTTCGGGCCGAACGTGAAAGTTCTCACGTTGGAGTTCAGTTATGATCTCGAGATCCTCGATCATTCTATCTGACTCAGGCTGCTCTCTGAACTTTGCTAGTTTCCAGCCTTCGGAAATATAGTAAAGCTCTCTGAGTGTTGACGAGCGGTTCTCCTCGAGCTGTTTATTGAGAAATTCAATCGTATAACTCGACTTGAGGAGGCTATAGGCGCCTCTCACAGTCTTGCAACTCCTGGCGCTCTCCCGTTCACCATAAACCCAAACCTCTGATTCCTCGTTAAATGCGATATTTGATTTCGTTCTTGTTGGAATCAGAAGCTGCGGAATTTGTTCTTTGGCAAACTGATCGTAGATGGTTTTGATGATTTGCATGAGCCTTTGCTTGGTTAAACTATCCTTCTCCTTTTTTGCTTTCAATAGCTCTTCTTCAACGCTCATGCTTTGCCTCACTCACTAGCTCGCTTCTTAGGTAGCGCGTCGGCTCCTGTAACCATCTCTGCAAGTATCCCTTCAACGAGAAGATTGGCGCCCGGGGACTGCTCGGACTTAACGGTGTACCTAACTTTTTTTTCTGCATTAGGCTTGATTGATACCTTCCAAATGTTGTCGAATTGGCCGTCAAAACTTGATACTCTTGGCTTAGGAGTTGGATCTTCGATCTCCACGGCAGAGACCTGGTGCAGCTTAAACTCTTTTTGGCTCTCAGAAAAGTTCTTGATGCGGATCGTCACGATCGACGTGTTGTCGCTCTGTTCGGCCGTCTTTTGCACGAGGACATTCCCCATAATCTTAGCAACGATGGGTTGAATATCCGGTTGCGGCCCGCCCATTACCTCGGAGACCTTCTCAGCAAGCTTGGGAAGAACCCTTTCTATTATTTCTTCTTTCTCTTTTCTCTTCGCCAGTATTTTTTGCTTCGCCAAGTAGTTCTTGAGTCCGCGCGCCACGTCTCGAACCGCAAGTTCTATCTCGTCCACTATCTCGGGGATATCCGCGATCGCTTCTTTTGACTCGGAAGTGAACGGAACATTCGTTGACGCGACGTGTGTGAGAATGACGACTGGGCCTTGGGGAATGCCGCTCCCCCCTGGTTGCAGCAGTTCATAGTTCCTCCAGTTGATTTTCTCTACGGCGTGAGTACTCGCGCACCCACCTTGTTGATATAGTAGAGGAACCCGATTCGCGAATCGCAGGATGTCTGTTTTTTCTTCCTTTGGCAAACTCCCTCCGTAGGCAATGCCCGCTTCGACGATGAATGGGTTGCCTGTGTGCACAGAGGCGTCCCGCGTGGTCGTCGCAATAAAATCAACGTCGTATTCCTTTTCCAGCCCCTTTCTGATCAGCTCTTCTGTTATGGGAGAGAGGCACTCCGTCGAAGGCGCAATGATTTTGACAGTCTTGAACGCTTCGAGCAAGCGCTTTGCCTGATCGCGTGAGAGGTCACTGGGGTTTACGTCGGGATCGATTCCAGCTCTTGCGCATATCTCTTTCGCGGTTTTGTGTCCGATGCGGGCAAACTCGTTTGTCAAGAATGAGGTCAGTCGCCGTCTCTCTGTGTACCGCAGCATTTTGATTAGTGTGCCGAGTTCAATGCCTTCAGGATGTGGCAGTATCTCACAGGGTTCAACCGGCAAGACTTCTGTCACACGCTCAAACACTTGAGTGTCTCCTGTCGGTTCAATCAACGTCAGTCGGGCGTGCGGATTGACTATCGCAGTCGATTTTGCATAGCCATATATCGATTGTTTGCGAGCGCGGACGTATGTACCTTCCATCTCGACTTCAATTCTGGTTCCGTGAGGCCTGTCCCACGGCACAATTTTCTCCATCAATATTTCGGGTTCGTTGGTTTTCGTGTTGATAACAAGCTCGTAATAATGGGCTTCCTTGTTCTTTCCCGTTTTGGAATATACTGCCGTAGGCCGCCCCGATGTCAGCTGCGCATACAAGACGACCGCCGAGATTCCTATGCCTTGCTGTCCTCTGCTCTGTTTGAGGGCGTGAAATCGAGAGCCGTAAAGGAGCTTTCCGAAAACTCGCGGTATCTGTTCCTTCACGATGCCAGGGCCGTTATCTTCTACGATGACCCGATAGGTATCTTTGTCCACCTTCTGAATCTCAATTAGAATATCAGGAAGTACGCCGCTCTCTTCGCAGGCATCGAGTGCGTTATCGACCGCTTCCTTGACACTTGTTATGAGGCTTCGCGTCGATGAGTCGAAACCGAGGATTTGACGGTTTTTCTCAAAGAATTCTGCTATGCTAATCTCGCGTTGTTTTTGGGCAAGCTTCTCGGCAATGTTTTCAGCCATCAGGGGTTCTCCCAATCATAGTTCAGCGCCAACGATCGTGTGAGTTGTAGTGACTCCTTTGATATCTCGTATGTTATCAACCGAATTATTCAATGCTGTTAACCCTTCGACTTCGATGATGACTACAAAGTCATACTCTCCAAAAACATGATATACTTCTCGTATACCGGCTAACGCTAAAAGCGTTCGGTAAACATATCGTTCTTCACCCGGAACGACGTTGACCATTGTAACTCCGACAACCACGATAATCACCTACTGTATAAAAGCGAAAAGCATATTTAGAAATTGCGATAGCGCATTGCAAGTTTCTCGACAAGGCCGCTCTGCTCGAATTTCAGTAAGTTACTACTCTGTCGCTGCCTCTTGGAGTTAATTTTAGTGTGGCGCTTGGCTTTCGGTTGTCTTCTCCGGTCCGCGAATTAAGTTGCGTGACGTTCGACTCAATAGATACGGGTAACGTAGGTCCAATCCTTCGCGAAGAAAACAAGCGCGCACCCAGAAATTAGTTAAATAGAAATAAGTCAAAACTATACTGTCAAAGAAGCGGAGGTAGCCAAGTGGTCAACGGCGGTGGGCTCAAGATCCACTCTCAAAGGAGTTCGCGGGTTCGAATCCCTCCCTCCGCATCGTGAACCGCGTTCTTGTTGCGATTTTAATCCTCGGCACGTCTAGTGACGTTATTTGGCCGAAGGCGCTGCTTGCTTGAAGAAAGGCGCAGACACGGACACGGAAGTGGTACGACTTTATGAGGTATATCTATAATAGTGGGAAGGTCAATTACACTTGTGCCAATGATGTACAATGACTTCCGAGCGTCAAAGACGCAATGATGATCCCTATGAGTTCTGAGGCACTAGATTAGCAATTGGCTGAACCGCCGAAAAACCGCTTTTTTGTACTTCGTGGTTCGATAGGAAAAAACATCCACTGAGTGTTAGTGGTTGCGGGTCATTTATGAAAAAGAAAATCAAAGGCATAGCTCGTGACGCATTGAAGTTTGTCCTCGAAGTGAGCGCATCCTCGCACCCAAAAGAATTCGCTGGGATGTTATACGAGACGGATGGGATTATCACGGACGTAGACGTTCCTATTACTCAGTCTTCGAATGTGAGCGCCGTCATGAATCTGTTTATGCTACCTGTCAGCACACATATTGTCGGATCTGTGCACAGCCACCCGTCAGGAGCGCTCCAGCCCTCGGATGCAGATATTCGACTGTTCATGCAAAGCGGAGACTGCCATATTATTGTCGGCTACCCTTATGATACTACGAGCTGGGCTTGCTACGACAGAATCGGCGACAGGAGAAAACTTGACGTGCTAGACATTGAAATTGATGAGAGTGCCGTGTATAAAGACATACAAGAAACTTTTGGTGGCGAAGATGATTAGAGGTACTCGCAACAGGTACGTTTGATATTTTGCATCCAGGCCATATCTTGTATCTAAAGAAAGCAAAGGAGCTGGGCGACGAATTATTTGTAATTGTGTCCCGCGATTCCATGGTCCAGCACAAGTCAAAACCAGTAATCCCCGAACGGCAACGGCTGCAAGTGGTCAGGGCCTTGGAGGTGGTCGACCACGCTGAACTTGGAAGCGAGCACGACATGTTCGAGCCTTTGATGACAATAAAGCCAGACATCGTAGCTCTTGGCTTCGATCAGTACTTTGACGAGAAGAAACTCCAAGAAGATCTTGAAAAAAGGCGCATTCCGTCCAGAGTTATCCGGCTGCCGTTTCAAGACACCGGAGAGCTATCGGGCACCGAAAACATTATTCACGAAATCATTAAGCGTCGGGTGAAGTGCTAGGCCTGTTCTCGAGTGATGCTTCTATCTTGCAGATGCCCCTTTCTATATTTTGACGGCTCGTGGCGTACGACAAACGTACGTAACCCTCTCCGTTTGGTCCGAAAGCTGAGCCAGGCGTAACAGCGACAAGAGCTTCCTGTAACAGTTTTTCAGCCACCTCAACAGAACTGCCGAACTGCGAGACCTTCGCGAACACGTAAAATGCGCCTCTTGGCCGTGCGCATTGTATCCCCATTTTGTAAAGTCCGTCGATCATAAGGTTTCGCCGCTTTTCAAACTCCGTCACCATCGCACGCACCGCGCCTTGGTCACCTCTCAGGGCCTCAACGCCAGCCCTTTGAACAAAAGACGTCGCGTTGCTTACTGAATGTTGTTGGATCTTAAGCATGCCTTGAAGGATTGGTGCGGCTGCAGTCGCGTAACCGAGTCTCCAGCCCGTCATCGCATAGGCCTTTGAGAATCCGTTGATCGTAATTGTCCTGCTAGGTATTAGACTGCCTATACTGTGATGCTTAGCGCCATAAATGATTTTTTCATAGACTTCGTCTGACAGCACAAAGATACCGTAGTCTTCAGCCATCTCAGCTACCGTCTTTATCTCATTTTTGCCGTAAACGGCTCCGGTAGGGTTGCACGGGCTGTTTAGAATAAGGAGCTTGGTATCTCTCGTTATGTAACTATGTAAGTCAACTGGCACACAGCCATCCTGTTCTGAAACAGGGACCATGACGGGCTTCCCACCAGCGAACTTAACGATTGCTTCGTAGGAAACCCACGCAGGATCAAGTAATAAAACCTCATCCCCTTCTTCGATAAGTGTGCAGACCGCTTCAAATATCGCTTGCTTGGCGCCAGGTGTTACGAGCACGTCGGCGGGACTGACGTCGAGGTTATTCTCATTTTTTAATTTCTCTGCTATCGCTTCTCGAAGTTCGGGAATTCCGCTGCCTTGCGTATAGTGCGTCTCACCACGATCGAGGGCCGTTTTTGCTGCTTTTCTTATGTTCTCCGGGGTTTCAAAATCAGGTTCACCGAGACTGAAACTAATAATATCTCGCCCTTCACTTCTGAGCTTGGATGCCATGTCCGCAATCTTCATCGTGGCGGACTCAGGTATGCGTTGGACTCTTGAGGCAATGACCTGATTTGGGTTCATCAGAGTCTCTTGCAAAGCTTTACAGCGGCTTCTACAGCTCTTTTTGCATAGTCTACGCGTTCGTGTGCTTCAAGGCGGGACATTCTTGGACCCGATATTCCCAAGGTGATCGGCTTGTTGTGCTCAAGGGCTAGATCGACAATCTTTCGCGTCGCGTGCTGTGCGACGATTTCGTCGTGCGCGGTCGCTCCTTCAATCACGCAGCCGATTGTAACCACTGCGTCTACCTCATCGTCTGTGGCCAAACTTTTGACAGCTAAGGGCATGTCAAAAACTCCAGGAACTAAAATGGTTTTCACGACATCAGCGTTTAGGAATGCCGCGTGTTCTTTAGCAAGAATCTCCATTTGGTATGTAATGTCCCGATTAAATTCAGCCACCACGAATCCAAGCCTTATACGCGCTTCATTTTTCTGTTCCATAACAATACTCCTTTCAGCAGCGCTCTAAAAATTCACTGGTTCTACGTCAGCAAAACCCTCTCTCTTGCCTTTACCGGCTTCTTCAGTCAAGCGATTGTTCAACAACTTATACGCGTTCTGGGCGTGTTCACGCGTTCGTGCATCGGCTAGCCGCGCCAGCTCTTTGTCGCTCGCTGCTTCATCCTCATAAACGAATACCTCTATGATGTGTCTATTTGTCATCAGCTGCGCCCTTATAAGGCCTGTCGATGCTTCGTGTGCACACTGTTTGTCGATGGCGGCTGATCCAGGCATACCGAGCGCCATCACAATGTCACACCCCGATTCTTCTATGAGCTTTTTTGACGCGACTGGTAGGTCTTTGATGCCTGGCACAGTATACCTATGAATCGTGCCTGGTACCCAGCGGCGCAGTTCGTCTATCGCCGCTTTAGCCATGTCATATCTAGCAAAAGTAGTGTCAGCTATTCCTATTTTCATGCGTAGCACTCCTACGTTCAAGGTGAGCCTAGCGTATCAATCCCTCGAGCACGCAATCGGCCGCGAGTGTTCCTGCCCCCATCTCGTCAACAATGCCATTCTCCAGCAATATTAGCTCAAGCTTTTCTATTACTTGCAATATGTCGCCCTTGCTGAGATTGCCCATATTGCCTATTCGGAAGATATGGCCTTTTAGCCGTTCTTGGCCGCCGGCGATGACGATGCCTCGGCAGTCCATCGCCTCCTTGAGTGTCGCAAATTCCATTTCAGGAGGCACATTGATCGCCGTAACCGTATTCGAATACGCGCTTGAAGGGCCGAGCTTTGGAAATAGCTCCAAGCCCATAGCCTGAACGGCTGTGCGAATCGATTCGGCATAAACGCTATACCGATCGATGCGTGCCTCAAGTCCCTCAACTTCCAACAGTTTAAGAGCCTCTTCAAGCGCGAAGAACAGCGGCATGGCGGGCGTATAGGGAGTCTGGCCTTTTTCGGCTGCTTCCCTGTACGCGAGAAGGTCGGCGTAGTACGGTCTTTTCTCCGCGGTTTTGATGACGTCCCACGCCCGATCACTCACTGAGACCATCGAAAGCCCTGGCGGCAAGCCGAGGCATTTCTGAGAGCCTGTAAACGCTATGTCGACACCCCATCTGTCTATAGGGGCTTGAATGCCGCCGATGGACGATACTCCATCCATAATCAGCAGAGCGTCTCGTTTTCGGCATAGAGCGCCTATCTGTTGAACATTATTCGTCATGCCCGTGGAGGTTTCATTATGGACAAGGGTGACCGCATCTGCCCCAGTTTCGAGTGCCTGCTTGACTTGTTCAACCTCGATCGACGTCCCCCAATCAGCAATGACCGCCATTGAGCTGCCGTAAAGTGCGGTCAGCAATTTCAGTCGTTCTCCGAACTTGCCGTTTTCGAGCGCAATGTATCTTTTGTCTGTCCCGAGGTTTCCGACAGCTGCTTCCATGGCACACGTCCCAGACCCACTCAGGATAAGGACGTCGCTTTCTGTCTTGAAAACGCCGCGGAGTTTTTCTCGACTCTCGTCCAAGAGCCTCCTGAACTCAGGCCCCCTATGATTGATCATCGGTTTTGACAAAGCACGCAGCACTTGAGGCGCTACGGGAACGGGCCCAGGGAGCATTATCAACGCGGTCTCAGTCGTATTGTCCATAAACGCATTTCTCCTTCACGTTATGTGCGCAAACAGCAATCGGTCTTCGTGTTAAATCGCAGCACTCTGTATTTAGAGTTTTTTCGTACTATTTTCAGCCTCGCTACCTCACCGTCTTTCTCCTTTTCGGCGGCGAGCTCATGGCATTGCCAGGGGATTACCCCCACTCGTCCGCGTATGCTCTATCCCGAATAGTAGGCCAGTAGTTTCCCAATTAACGTAATTGACGGCTTCGCCAGGACTCAAAACGCCAGTCGCTAGCGCAGAAGGCTGGCAAGCGCAGCCACGACGGCCGATGTATTCGCTCAGAAGCCAATATGGCGTAGCTAATTGTGAAGACAGAAAGAGTTATGGCGAGGTTGGGGTCCATTTCCTCTCTGTTACATCACGCGAGTATCAAAAAGCTGCAATGGGTTGCACACGCGCTCACGCTAAAAAGCGAGCGGCTTTCGCATAAAGTGCTCGGTCTTCATTCAGAAAGAGTTTTACGGTCCTGGGACAACTTCACCGCGATGAGCTACCCCGATGTGGCAATATTGGTGGGCTCTACCTCCGATATGCACGTGGCAGAAAAAGCGATAGAGATACTTGAGGAGGCGGGCGTTGCGTATGACTTGGCGGTCATCTCCGCGCATCGAGAGCCAACGCGGCTCGATGAATATCTTAGAAAAACTCATGCTAAGGTTTATATTGCTATCGCAGGCCTATCTGCAGCTCTTCCAGGCATTATCGCGTCAAAGACGAACGCCCCAGTGATTGGCGTCCCTGTAAGCACCAAGCTCAGCGGTCTGGATGCGCTGCTCTCCATAGTGCAAATGCCTGTAGGAGTTCCAGTCGCGTCGGTCGGAATAGATAGCGGGAAAAACGCTGCGTTGTTTGCCTTAAGAATCTTGCAAGCAAATAACAGCGCGAAAGAATAAGTCGCACTTCGCAACGACACCGAACTAGCTCTTGGAGTTACCTAACGCCGCTTTAGCTATTTTTATCGCACACAGATCTCCGCACATGGAGCAAGCATCGCTCTGTCGGCTGCGGCAGTTAAATTTCGCCTTGGCTAGATCGGGATCAACTGAAAGTCGGAATTGTTTTTCCCAGTCGAGGCTGGCCCGTGATTTAGCCATCTCATCGTCTAGCTTGTGTGCGCGGGGCATTCCTCTCGCTAGGTCGGCCACGTGAGCGGCTATCTTTGTGACGATCGCCCCTTGCTTGATATCATCTAGTGTCGGCAACCCGAGGTGCTCTGACGGTGTTGTCATGCACAAGAAATCGGCACCAAACATTCCGGCAAGAGCGCCCCCAATTGCTCCTGTTATGTGGTCGTACCCTGGCGCTATGTCTGTGACGAGTGGTCCTAGCAGGTAGAGTGGCGCACCGCCGGTCAACGATTTCATCGCTTTGACGTTGGTCTCGATTTCGTTAAGTGGGACGTGGCCAGGTCCTTCGACCAAGGTCTGAACGCCGCTTTCGCGCGCCCGCTGTGTGAGCTCTCCGAGCTGTATATATTCCATGAATTTAGGACGGTCGCTTGCGTCGTGCAAGCATCCCGACCTCATGCCGTCACCGAGGCTGATCACGAAGTCATACTCGTGTGCAAGTTCAAGGAGATAGTCATACTCAACGTAGAAGGGGTTGTCTTCGCCGTTGTGCACCATCCACGCAATGGTGAAAGCGCCGCCTCTGCTGACTACCCCCATAATTCTCTTGCTCGTCTTCAATACTTCGAGGGATTTCAAATTGACCCCCGCGTGGATGGTCATAAAATCAATGCCGTCTTGGGCGTGCTTGCGAACCGTGTCGAACATGTCATCTGTCGTCATTGATACAACAGCGTCTCGCCGCATTGCTGCCTGATATATTGGCACAGTGCCAATCGGGGCTTCGATCTCTCGTAGGATTTGTCGCCGAATATTATCTAAATCTCCGCCTGTAGACAGGTCCATAACAGTATCTGCACCGTATCTCAGCGCTATTCTTGCTTTTGCGAGCTCTTCGCTTTTGTCGATGTGGTCCATTGATGTGCCAATATTGGCATTCACTTTTGCGCGCAACGCTTCGCCTATGCCGATCACCTCAATATCGTGAGTTGCGTTCTTCGGTATAACGCTGTGTCCACCAGCAATGAGGCGCCTAAGTTTATCGCTGGATACGCCCTCTGATTTGGCAGCGTTTCTTATCTCGTCGTTTAACCCTTTTTTGGCTTCTGTTAGTAGCGTCATGGTGCTAGTTCAATTACGGGTCCGCTCACACCTCGTTAAGTGATTACGCTCTTGTTGCTTAAAAATGTGAGCAGTGCTGCCCACGTGTAGATCGGCCTAAGTTTTATCATACTACGCGCCGTAATGCATACAAGTGCGTGTGGACACCTTTTCGCGGCCTTATGAGAGCAACACCTTCTGGTTAATTGCAAAGAAGAATGCTGTTGTTGATCTAGGGTCCGTAATTACAGCAAAACAGCTGCCGTTGGATGAAGCGTGTTGCATTATTTTAACTCACTTGCATTATGATCACACGGCGGCCCTAGACCAGTTGAAACTTCCTAGCAAGACAGTCGTTATGATGCACGAGGCCGATGCAAAAGAAATCGGCACGAGCGCTTCCGCGGCACATTTTTTTGGCGCACGTGCGCCAAAGTTTTGCGTCGACATTGTGCTTACTGACGGCGCAAAAATTGATCTCGGTGATTCGACGCTGCGCGTGATACACACCCCTGGACATACACGTGGAAGCATCTGCCTTTACGAAGCCGAGTCGAAAAGCCTTTTTTCCGGAGACACAGTTTTTCCGTACGGTAGCGTCGGTCGTACTGATCTGCCTGGCGGAAGCTCGCGTGACCTGATACGCTCGATCTCGCGGTTGGTGAAGCTCGACGTCAGCGTGCTATATCCTGGTCACGGGGGGGTAACTTCAAACAACGTAAATGAACAGATTAAACAGTCTCTTAAGCTCGCAAAAGCAACGGAAGGCCCAGAATAATGTCGCTAGCGGCGCGTACGTCCTAGTTCTGTCGTTAGCCCGTGCCAAACGTGTGACGGTTGGAAAGCTCCGGACGATCCAATTTGCGCCAGGTTTCTACGCTTACGTAGGATCAGCGTTGGGGGCGGGCGGTTTCAAACGCGTTGCACGCCACTTGGATGTGTCTGCAGGGCGCAACAAGACACATAAGTGGCACATCGATCACCTCTCAGCCGTTGCAGAGATAATCGGGATAAGCGAAATCACAACTGACGACCGAATCGAATGTGAAATGGCGCGCAACTTGGCGCTAAACCCGTTGCTGACCAGCATCTCGGGTTTTGGCTCCTCAGATTGTAGGTGCTGCTCGCATCTTTTCTATGCACTGCACCTTCACGACCTTGAAAACGCAATACAGAGCCTCCTCGACGATCAATGTCAGGAGACAAGTTGTCTGTCAGTCAACGTCGAGAAGTTGCGAGAGGGCTGTGCGAAGCCGGAGCAATCCCTCACGCATAATTTATTTGAGGCTGCGAATCGAGGTCGCGAGCAACGGAGGATGGCCTGAATGGGAATACTCGCCAATACAGTTGGGAGCTACCCAACGCACATTATCGGAGAAGCGCTGAAGGCAAAAATGAACGTTCATGATCTTATGGCCGGAAAGGATCCATTCGTCACGTCGATTGAGGCCGCAGTCGCCGATCAACTCAGAGCCGGCATCGATCTAATCTCTGATGGCCAGGTTAGAGCAGATATGGTCAGCTTATTTGCAGCGGGGATTCCTGGCATGAAAAGCGATAGGGGTCGCTCCTACATAACTGGAAAAATTAGTCGGCCCCTAAGAGCTGTTACTGTAAACGACTTCATGTTGGCACGGCAGTGTGCTGGACAGGATGCTAAAATCAAAGGGATCGTGACCGGCCCTGCAACGCTCGCTGCATCCTCGTCTTTGAGCGCCGGCACGCCGTACCGGTCGAGTCTCGATCCGCGCTTGCTTGATGACTTGGCAAAAGCGCTCCGCTTTGAAGCAGAGCAGCTCGTTCGTGCTGGAGCAGATGTTTTGCAGATCGATGAACCCGTTTTGTATAATGTGGAGGTCGAAAAAGTGCTGAGGTTTGTTGACGCGGCGGTCGATAATATAAAGGTTCCTGTGAAGCTTCACCCCCACGTTGCATCCTTCAAGGATTATGAGCAGCTGCTGAAGCTGGAAAACGTGCAATTCATCGGCGTCGAAGCAGCGAAATTCCCCGTTTTGCTAGACAAATTGACAGGAGCTGCATTTGAAGGTCACGGAAAAAAAGTCGCACTCGGCGTGGTCGACACTGACCGGCAAGATGTCGAATCGGTAGAAACGGTAAAGAAGCGAATCGAGCGGGGCATAGACGTCTTTGGTGCAGATATGTGGATCAATCCCGACTGTGGGCTACGCCTTCAGAAAAGGGAAGTGGCATTTCAAAAGCTCAAAGTGATGGTTGACGCCGCCACCAGCGTCAAACGCGAGCTTAATTTACCCTAACATCCACCACGACATGTGCAATTCCCGGGGCGTAGTCCTTCACTTTGCGCACGCTGAGCAACTCGACTGATCGAGTGAGTGCTCGTGCGGCTTGCGTCACGTGAGTACACGGGCGCTCGCGCATCAATCCTAACGGGACGATTTCGTGGTAGTGCACGATGCCCCCGGGCGCGAGAGCTTGAAATGCTTTGCAAAGATAGTCGCACGCGTCAAAATGTCCCATTAGTACGCGGTCGAATTGCTCTTCTGCGGTGACGTCAGCGCAGTTGCCCAAGATGGGCCGGACTATGTCGTCAACGTTGTTAAGCGTAATATTCTGCTTGAGATAACCAAATGCAACTGAATTGAGTTCAATCGCGCATATCGACTGAGGATGTGCGTGCACTGCCATTGGTATGCAAAGCTGGCCTATGCCACTGAACATGTCGAGGACTTTTTCGTTGCAGCCGACTTTGCTCATTCGAACTCGCTCCGCAAAGTTGCCTGCAGAGAACATCACGCGGCTTGCGTCGAGCGCGAATTTGCAATAGTTTTCCTTATGTATCGTGCTCGTTTCTGACCCTGCAATGACTTCGATGTCAGGGGTACGGAGGCTTCCGCGTACTCCTTTGTCCCACAATGCACTCTTGCAGCGTGGGTAAAGGTCCAGCAACGCCTCGCCTATCTCGTGCTTGAGGTGCTCGATTTCCGCTGGGATATTTACCAGCACCAAGTCGCCAAGGATCTGCCACCTGCGGGGAAGCAACTGTTTTTCGTCTTGTGCGAGTGGCCCCGGTAGCAGTGGTTCAAGCAGCTGATGCCCTCTCATGGAAGGATGAACACTCCTTCTTGGGTCTTCACGACCTGTATTTCTTTACCTTGGTCGTCTTTACAAACATACGGGGGCCTTTTGATGGTAAGAGTGGCGTAAGTCTCTGGATCGAGCAGGTGGGCCTCATCGGCATCGATCGATACTAACACAGTTTGTTTCGCTTCGCTTCGAGCGCCTAAAAGTTGGGCGTTGCGCAAATCCTCTGCATCCAAAGCAGCGCTTTGGCCCGATTCAAGGTCGACCGCGTTTGTCCTGCTTGTTGCCGAGCATATCTCATAAACGTGTTGCTTAGCCGAAATAATCGTGCCGGTCGGAAATTGAGGCAGCCTTACGACGAAGGTCACACGGTAAATGTCCTTTCCGTCGCGTCGTCCCACAAGCTTGGCCGAATCGCTGAAGTTGCCCCCTATCTCTCGAACCAAGGCGCGGACAATTCGCTTTGCGGCTTTGACTGTGCCGACGTACAGGTCAAGGCCCTCTTTTAGCTGGATGGTCTTAGCAATAAACGCCAGCCTATCCACCTTCTGTGCATGTCCAATGGTTCTTGTTCCGATTTCCAGGGCTCGCAGCAGTTCGGCCTCGTCCGGCGTCCTGTGGTCAGCACGTATTTGAACTTTGCTTTCGTAGTAACCGCCTGAGATCCTACTGCATCTGTCGCACGAAGCCCGGTCTACGCGAACATTTATATCAAGACTCTTGTGTTGCGTGTCCTCCATGTGAGGAACGTCGACTTCGACGCGCCCACGTACCATCGTCTGCGTAACTTCATTTAAAACGACCTTGACGGTGGCTTCGTCTGCATCGATCGTCAGAGCCTCTTCGACCACACGTTCGATTGCTTTATCGAGATCGTCATTCAGCCAGTGTCCTTTGAAAAAGTGATCGGAGCACGTCGGACATATTTTGATGGTGAGGAATTCAGGAACTGCCGCGATAGTACGGTCTTGTGCGAGACACCGCTCGCATATCCCATCCGAGGGCTCACCACAGCTGGGACAAACGCTCTTTGGAGTCAAATAATCTCCTGTGATTTAGAAAAGAACCATTTGGGCGTGCGGAATGCCGTCAATTGTGATCACACAGTGCTCATCTACGATGCCGCTGTCAATGCCGCAGGCAACAGATTGTTCGCCGACAAGATTCGCGATCGTAGCATCTTCGAGTGCCTTTTTCACCTCGTGTTCATCTGCAGGACTACCCTTGAAGAAGTCTTCGTTCACCGAGAGGTGAAGCTCTCCTTCTCGAAAGGTGCGTCCGATTAGTTCTGAATCACATACAGCTACGAGGATCTCTTTGTTGACACTGTACCACTTCAAGTACATAGTCATCAGAGTACCGACATCATCGTTTTCGAGCATTTCATTGTTGTGTAAGCCTATAGTTACGGCTGTACCTGACTGGCTCAAATATTGCCGCTTCCTGCACCAGTCGGGCTATTTCGGCTTCAACTTTGTCCTTTTCAAATCCTAGTTTCGATGCCCTCTCTACAATTGTGTCAATGTGCGCGGATCCCGCCTCACGCTCGAGTTCCCTGATGATATCTCTAATGTTTTTGATCCGCTCTTGTTGACTTTTGCTTTTTCCAACGGCTATTACGTCGAAATCTCGCTTCCCCGTTTCAGGGTCTACGCCGACCTCTTTTAGACACGCTTCGACGATTAGAATAACGCGTTTTGCGTCCTCGAGCGTCACCCACTTGCTTAGTCTCATGCGCGCGCTCGCTTCGGCAAGCCGCACGAGAGCTTCAAGCTGGCGAGCAGTTATAGGGATCGGCGAACCCTCGCCGCCTTGTTTCCTTAAACCTACGTAGTAGTCTATGAATTGTTGCTTGGCATCTTCAGTGAGGATTGGATTGACCCTTTTCGCGAACCCAATGAACTTGCGAAGCAGCTCTGCATCAATTTCTGGACTTATGATGCTCATTGCGGCCGCTACCTCTTGATTGGGCCTCCCGGAGGAGGCAAGCTCTCCGGCAAAATGTGACTGGAGTATGTGTTTCGCAATGCCTGTATCAGTGTTCTCGTTAGGCACGTCGGTCAGCACGAAGATCAGGTCAAAGCGAGAAAGAAGGGTGGGCTGCATATTGATTTGCTCCGCGATTGATTCGTACGGGTCGAATCTCCCGTATCGGGGGTTCGCAGCTCCCAGCAGGGCGCAACGGCTCTTGAGGTTTGCCATAATTCCCGCTTTTGCCACGCTGACGGTTTGCTGCTCCATCGCTTCGTGCAGAGAAGATCTATCCTCAGACCGCATCTTGTCCATTTCATCAACCGCCGCAATTCCTTGATCTGCGAGCACAAGTGCACCCGCCTCTAGAGTCCATCTGCCATCGCCAAATTCATCTTTTATCGCGGTTGCCGTTAACCCCGCTGAAGTCGAACTCTTGCCACTGGCGTATATGCCTCTAGGCGCGAGCTGGACGACGTACCGCAGCAGTTGTGACTTACCTATGCCAGGATCGCCCACAAGGAGAATGTGAATATCTCCTCGAATGTGTGAACCGTCAGGAAGCTTTTTCGGCACGCCCGAAAACAGTTGGAGCGCTATTGCCTCCTTGACGCTCTCATAGCCGAAAATCGATGGAGCTATTGATCGCACGATTGCGCGTTCAATTCCTGCGGTCTTTGCTAGCTTCTCTATTATGCTTGCATCCTCGCCCGATATTTCGATGTCCTGAAACTCTTTGTCTTCTATTTCGATCGAATTTGCCTCGAGAAACAAATCGAAGGTCGTGCTTTTCACGTTTTGATACTGCCGTTGTGCAACGCGCAGTAAGCCAGTCATAACAACTCTATCGCCGGGAAATACCATTCCGGCCAGCGTTGCTTCCACGTTTGCATCGAGCGTCTGCGGTTGTTCTCCGCCTTTCAAGCCTTCCGGGGACTCTTGCAGCCGAATTTTTTGGGCATCTGCGAATTTAGAATGTGCGAAATTCAACTTGAAAGGGCCCTTCTTCCTGCAGACCCGGTGAGAGCATTCAGCTGGCTCTTTGAGCTTGGCATCATCTTGTTCGACGCTTGTTATGTTGCCGCAGCTCAAACATTCAAAGCCGGCTTCGGTGAGCTTTGGACGAACCTCCGTGGCTTTACGTACAAGCCCCTCGATTGAGACGAGCTTGCCGACGTGGTCACTTCTCAGGTCCCTAATCTTTGTCTTGTCAGGAACGTTAACGATGCGTACTTCTGCGTCCAGTTTGCATTCGATGGGCAGATCATATTCAAGGAGCGCATCGTGCGCTGACCTTAGGATAGGTAGTGGGCCATCGATCAGTGCATCTGCCAGAGCGATGTCGAAGTTTTGTAGGGCCTGATAGTCCACATCGATACTGTTTACCTCTGGGTACTCGCTCGCGAGCTTGAGTATCCGGCTCTCGTAGTATCGGACGAAGAATGTCGCCCACCGCTCCTTAAAATCACCACTCATGCAGATTAAACACTATGCAAATCATCCCACATAAATGTGAGCGAAGCAGTTACGAACTAATTAAAGCTTAAAATAAGGCTTTCCGGCGATTCCGCAAATTGGCGTCTTTGCTTCAGCGCGAAACCGCGCGAGGTACTAATTTGCTACCTTTCGATAAACATCAGCGGATAGTCAGCGTCCTCGTCGTACTGCATCTTCACGAGCACTTTGGCTGTCCCATAGGCGACAACAAGCTGGACGTCGAGCATCTTGCCTTCAAGTTCTGCGTAGCCAAATTTGTTGATTTTCGAAGCTACGCGGTCTCTGTTGATTCTGACGGTAATGTTCTCAACGTAGGGTTGTACCCGTATACTTTCTTCTATTGCTTTTTCAAGGGTCGTAATTGTGTCTAAATCGAGTGGTGCGCCGACGTACTGATGATATAGTGCACCAAGTTTTATGCCTGCTTCGAAAAGCGCTTGGTCTCTCTCGTTTATCTGAAATACCTCCGGTACAAGGGGTTCAGCACATACACAATCGAGAGTAGGAGGAGAAGGGCAGAGATAATCGAATAATTCGTTTCGATCGCGTAGAGAAGGAGAATGAGGAGGATTAATGCGCCCACAACGGCCAGAGTAATTGTATTTCTAACTTTCGGGTACGTGACATCGCTGACCATCAGTCCTGCTAGGACGAGACCGACTGCCAGCAAGCCGACGGGTGGAAGTCCCGTAAGAACATATAGCGCGACTATCATGCCAGCCGCAGTGATGGGCAGCCCGGAGAAAATGGCTTCCTGAGGGGCGACGTTGTACCGCGCTAGCCGCAGCATCCCGCTGACTAAGTATAGGAATGACACGACGAAGATCAAAAAGAAGAGACTGCGATAGCCGACGGCGTCTCTGACCACGTAGTACACCAGGATTGACGGCGCCAACCCGAAAGAAACGAAATCTGCGAGTGAGTCGAGCTGGAACCCGAGGCTTCCTTGTCCTCGTGTTCTAGCGAGGTAACCATCAGCTCCGTCGGCGAGGACGCACACCAGAACAAACGCTGCGGCGATACCAATGTTGTTGGCCTCCGCTAGAAAGAGGATGGCTAGCGTGCCAAACAGCAAGTTCACTATTGTAGCAACATCCTGCTCTCTTATTTCCATATCAAAAGGTAACCACATAACACCTGCCGCTATATGACCAATCTAGCGATTGTCGTCTTTCCCGCTTTGACTCTTTGCCCTCGCGATACGACGAATGAGTAACTGCTAGGGAGTGCAACGTCGACCCGTGAGCCAAATCGAATCATGCCTATTCTCTGGCCCCTCCCGAGAATTTCATTTTGCTTGACGTAGCATACGATCCGTCTGATAACTGCACCTGAGATTTGGGTGACGACAACATTCCCGAGCCGAGTTCGTATAGTAATACTGTTCCGCTCGTTTTTGTCCGATTCCTTGTGAAAAGCGGGGAGTCTACCTCCTTTGTGGTAACGTATGTCGATGACTTCACCATTGACAGGAGCTCTGTTGACGTGTACGTTATGGATGTTCATAAAAATGCTGAGCTGGTTGCCTTGTATCTTTAGCACTCTGCCGTCTGCGGGACTGACTATGTCGGTCGCGTTATGGCTGTCCGATAACCGTTCAGGATCTCTAAAAAAAAGAAGAAGGAATAGTGTAGGGACCATTACGAGGAACGCGTACGGAGTGAAGAATCCCGTGAACACCGTTAGCGCGGCCCCCGCCAGAATCCAATATTCAGACCCCTTTGCTACCACGCATCACGCCTCCTTTCAGCAAATCAAATACGCCGACTACCGTGTCAAGTAATTCGGGGAGTATAAGGAACACCAAGTAAGAGATGAGCATCAATGCAACCAAGGATCCAAATTTTGCAATGACGTCGTGCGACACGTAGAAACTGTTTGCCGGCAATCCAAACCATTGGTTACCGGTGGCTGCGAGCACAAACGCATTACGAAGGATGTTTAGAACGTAGATTGTGGGGATAGAGACCATGAATGCCGCCAATTTTCTGCGCGGAGGGGCAGAAACGCAGGCTACGACCCCAAGGAACAGTGCGATGCTTTGAATGCCAGTGCAGGCGAGGATGAATTGAACTGGGGCGCCGTTAAGCGTCAACACGTTCCAGTTGGCCTGCACTGCCGGGACGCCTAAAGAGTTTAATAGCAAGGCAGTCTGCGATGCCACTGCCGCTATCAAAGCATGGCTGAGAGATGAAAATTGTGCGAAGGAAAAGTAGAATATGCCGCCTACTGCTGCGGCTTTTGTAATGAGCAATGTTAAGTCGTCAGCTTTCGTCCACATCACATAGCCGACGCCGCCGCAAAAAACAGCAACAAGAAGACATACTAAGATGTTGAAATAATCGTCAATTGCGAGATAATTCACGGGTTGGTATGCCCAGTAGAGCGCGAAAAAAACCCAGCCGGCAGCTCCGAGCGGATATGTGAACTTACGCGGCGCAGCGATTGCTATTAGGAAAAGAACGAGCGCAATCCACAACAAAGGTTGTATGAAGTCCACCAACGGCCGTATCACTCCATCAGTTCACAACGCCTTATAATAACACTGGCATATAACTATTTTGACTCCGCTTTTTCCTGTGTTCCTCTAACTGCGGCCGGAGTTTTGTCTGTGTTAGCGTCGCAGCAGCGGCCTATATATTTATCGTACAAGATACAACAAATTCACTCGTAAGAAGCGATGCGTAATCGGTATCTGTGATCAACATGGAATTCTGTCCAAAGTGCAAGAGTATTATGCTTCCTGAAGAAGGCTTGGTGACGTGCCGGTCGTGCGGCTTCACTAAAGAAAAAAGTCAATTAGCTAAGCAGAAGCACATTCACGAGATCTCTCGCAATACACGGACTATGTTGGTAATCGAAGGCGATTCAGAAGCCGGCTTGCCTACAATCAAGGCGCATTGTTCTGAATGTGGCAACGACAAAGCCTACTGGTGGCTCAGACAATTGCGTTCCGCAGATGAGAGCGAAGTACGGTTCTTTCGATGTACGAAGTGCGGCAAGACGTGGCGAGAATACGACTAGTTGCACGAGATAACGCCTCGGACTGCGTTTACTCAAAAACGTGCCAGAAGCACAGCGGACTTCGTCGACCACGCTAGAGTCAATCGGAGACAACTCTGAAACCTCAGTCGGCGTGCAAGGTCGACTCAAATTTTGCAAATGGATATCGAAGTCGTACTGGTGAATCCTGTTTATGAAGGTAACGTGGGCGCTGTGGCTCGCGTTATGAAGAACTTTGGTTATTCAGAGCTCACACTGATCGACCCGTGCGAGCTAGGGTCTTTCGCACGAGCAATGGCGTCTCATGCCCAGGATGTTCTCGACGCGGCGCGACTTAAGACACTCGAAGATGTTCTAGTTGCTTCTAATTTGGTGATAGGAACCACAGGAATTGTCGGATCAAAATCTCATCTTAGGGCGCCGTACCAGCTTGCGAGGCTCGGCGTTAAGCTCTCTGAAATGCGCGGCATCGCCTCAATACTGTTTGGCGCTGAAGATCAAGGACTTTCGAACGAAGTGTTACAAGAATGCGACATCGTCGTCAACGTTGAGACAAGCACGCGATATCCAGTAATGAACATTTCACACGCTGCTGCAGTCATATTGTACTGTATAGCTGCTAGCGCTACGACCCCTGCTGCAAAACGAACGGTTGCAACCCACGCTGACTTGGATCGATTGCTTGAGCACACAAGCGAAGTTCTCGAAGCAATCGACTTTCCAGCGCACAAACGGCGTCGCGTGCTTCTCAACCTTAAGCGCATCCACGGCAGATCAGAACTGAGCACTTCAGAGGTGAGAACGCTCAGGGGCGTCCTAAGCAGAATAGAACTCCGTCTCAGACGATGAGCTCAGTTGATGTACTTTCCCACAATCGGACGAAGCTTTTCGGACACCTCGTCTGGAATGGCCTCTGTGCTCGTCACTATAGCGTCCTTGAGTGCGTTTCTGCACTGGCAAGAGCCGTTTGTTATTGGGAGGTGGGGCACCACTTCCTGGATGATTTCTTGCGTGCTCGCGGCATTTCTGTTGACGTTGTTTATGACCGTTTCAATAGTCACTTCCTCCTCGCGCCACACGTCGTAATCAGTGACTGTGGCCAACATGCTGAAGCACATCTCTGCCTCTCTCGCGAGTTTTGCCTCCGGCAGTGCCGTCATCCCTATAATGTCGAAGCCCATATGCCGATATGCGTTTGATTCTGCGCGGGTCGAAAATTGCGGGCCCTCAATGCAGATGTACGTACCGCCTTTCTTGACACTGCATCCGACGCGTTGCGCGGCGCGATACAACTCCTGTGACAAGTCGCGACAAAATGGGTCGGCGAAGCTTATGTGCACGCAAATATCCTCAAAAAATGTATTTGATCGCAGCTTAGTCCTATCAAAAAGTTGGTCGGGGATGACCATTTCAAGCGGCTTTATTTCCTCTTTCAGGCTGCCTACCGCGGAGATTGCGATAACATGAGTGATGCCTAAGCTTTTCAGGGCGTAGATGTTCGCGCGGTAATCTATGCGGCTCGGCGAAAAACGGTGTCCTGCTCCGTGTCTGGCCAGAAAAGCGCAAGCTCTTCCTTCCACCAGTCCGACGATTATGTCGCTTGATGGAGGACCAAATGGGGTACTGATTGCCAGCGTTGTTGCATCTTCGAGGAGATCAGGACTGTAGAAACCGGTGCCGCCTACAAAACCAATTTCAGCATTCATTTTAGCTTCCAGCCTGCCGCACCAAGTGCTAAAATCCCTCTCCTTTGCATCTCTTTCAAGATCTCCGGCAGGCGTCCGGGTTGAGCTATGTCCAAATGAATGGGATCGATCAAGAACCAATGGTTCAGCCCCGCTTTGATTGACTTTTCGTTCCACACCTCTTTTCTCTCTGTGGCCATCAGCTTCGTTATCAAGTCAATCATGTCTTCGATGAAATTCCACGGATACACCACCCACATCCACTCTTCGAGAAACTCGGCAAAGTAGTCAGGCTTAGTTTCTGACGTAAAGAGCAGCTGTAGTACCCCCGTCTTGCAGTCAGCCGGTTTGAACTCTCTTAGGTAGTCTGAAGAGTGGTGAAGGCTTTTTCCCGTGTCCGCAATGTCATCTACAATGAGCACCCGTTTGTCCTTAACCATTTCTTCTGCGATCGGGTATCGAACTCTGCACTCGTCTGCCAAGCGCGCAGTCCCTACATAGTGTTCAACCTTAAGGCTGATCAAATCCGAAATGCCGAGAAAATCGCAGACGATACGGGCGGCAAACCAGCCCCCGCGCGCGAGCGCTACGATAACATCTGGCTCGTATCCTGACTCCACGACACTTGATGATAAATCGCGGCACAGGTCATAGATATAGTTCCAATTCGTCACCGTGCATTTGATCTTTTTAGGAACAGCCATGGATCATCCGTCGAGAAATCATAATATTTATTTCTACCTGTTCTATGTTGTAAAGGAATGGAAAAGGAATATCATACAGCAATGCTATTAGAGAGCCTGGTTAAAAGGAGTTTTCCTATGCGACTTGAACAAGAAGATCTTAACGCGATAGGCGAGATAGTAGTCAGTCGCTATTTCAAGAAGGGCGGTCTGAAGTATACCAGTTTGAGAGACTCGCGGAGAATTTTTAAAGCGTACAACGATGTCGACGAGCAGTACAAGGCGTATCCTCACATGACGCGTGACTGGTACGTCTCCAACTCAGTCGATAAAGATGCATACATCGCAAGTACGTGGAAGGAACTGAAAAAGCTAGTAGATTTTTTGAATGACTTGAGCGACAAAACCCTCTACAACTTTGTAGTCCGCGCTGACAACGAGCTAGCTTTAGCCAAAGTCGAAACTCAACGATCAGAGGTCTCAAAAGAGGCTGCGGCGATCGCGAGGAGGCACGACTACAAACTCTACCTTTTCACCGTCAAGGTCCCCAGCAATCTTGAGTACGACGTGGATGTTGTGAACGGCGAATGAGTCGCGCTTCATCGCGCTAGAGACCTCAGCTGCTTCCGCATGATAGCGTACGACGCTTTCAGGTTCTCTAGGTTATCAAACGACGCTTTGAGCAAGTTCAGTTCATCTTGGTGGTCGTCGCTTTCAAAGCGCTTCGCAAAACTAACGAGGTTCTTCAACGCTCGCGTCACTTCGTCGACGATTGTAACGGTACTCGTCACTGCAGTTCGAGAAAGTGGATTTAGATCCACCGTCAAAACGGTTTTTCCGAGTTCAGTTAGGGCTTGAGCTCTATCGCCGTCTTCCAGCGGAACAAATACCACGTCAGCTTTGAATATCCCGTTCTTGTCTACGTTTGCCCTATCACTTGCTATGTGCGCGAGTTTAATGAAATCGAACCCAGTCAAAACGTTTGCTATGCCGTGCGCCTGTAAGTGATCCGCGATTCTTTTTATGCGCCGTGCTGATGGGTGAAACAGATTAATCTCTACGGGGATGCCTGTAATTGCGTGCAACTCGGCTATTTCGTCTGGTACGAGCGTGGCAGTGTTCCCATTAACTGAGAGTACCGGACAGCGTGCGGTGAGCAAATGGGCGCACGCAACTTTGGTAGCCTTGCGCGCACTCTCGCTCGTTCGCTCCCCCAGCAGATAATCAAACGCTTCGCCTCTCCCGTGTGCAATAAGGCCATGAGCACTGGTGATGCCTCGTTCATAGCCTTCTACGAGTTTATTGCGTAGCATCAGTGACGCATAACGGGGATGTCCTTCGGAGACCATAATCGCTTGACGGGGGCGTTATTTCGTCTGACATAGCGCCCTTCGCCACCCCTTATATATAAACATTCAGTGACAAAAATGTCTGTTGTGAGAACTGCATCGGGAAACCTAACTCGAAAAGAGCTCCTGTTGAACTCCTTCAAGCTGGGTAAATTAGAGAAGGATCTATTTGGTGCCACGCCGCCCTCCACGTTTGTCGGAAGATTCGGTTACCCTGAAGTTCTTACGGGGCCGTTGGTCTCTCCTATAGATATGGAGGTGGCACTCGCGGATACGCCAGACAAGTGGCTCCACTTCAGCAGGGAGCAAATAATCGGGCTGAGGTCGAATCTGGTCCGATCCAATTTCAAGTTGAACGTACGAGATGCGCGAGACCCTGACCGACTGCTTAAGGAGACGCAGGAGCTTGCAATGGCCGCGCTTCCGGTCGACGTGGAGGTAAAGTTCTTGACGCCGCCGAAGCGCACGCTTCGTTTTGACAGTATACTCACGCCTATGGGCCCGTCTGGCACTGTGACCGACATAGAGATAGTTGAGAACCCGCACGTCCCTAAGAAAGTGGACATGCTTGCCGAGGATCGGGACATCAAGGCCGCAGAGGCGGCAACCATCTTGTACGAGAACTCAATATCCCCCTATCAAATAAGTCGGCTTCTGTCGGTCGGCACGTTGGGGGAAAAACGCTTGATCGTCCCAACACGTTGGTCTATCACGGCAACCGATTCCATTCTGGGCAACAGTCTGTTGAAACGGGTGCGCAGTTACCCGGAGAACGCAGAGGTTCAGCTGTTTTTCTCAGAAGCTTTTGGAAACCACTTCGAGATCCTCCTTATTCCTCGCGTGTATGCTTTCGGATGGACGGAAATGTGGCTTTCAGAGGCCGGCAAGGTCGAGATTGGCGACTTGTATGAAGATGCGATGAACAAGCCCAGGTATATGGATGGGGGCTATTACGCAGCCCGATTCTCTGCGCTTGAGTTTCTTGAGCAGCGAAGGAGGCAGGCAGCCATATACGTGATGCGTGAAGTCAAACCCACTTATGATATCCCTCTCGGAAGCTGGGTTATTCGAGAGCTCGTCAAGGAGGCTTTCTCTCAACAACCCTTGATCTTTGAAAGTATCGCTGATGCCCTCCGAAACGTCCGGGCGCGTGTCAAAGTTCCAGCCAACACTCTTTTTTTGAAAAAACAGCTGTCGCAGACAAATCTGACGCAGTTCAGTTGAATGAGAAGTTTGGTTACGGCGGATGCCAGCGTATAGCGGCAGCAGCGTTGAAATGAATCCCAAAACTTATTACTTCTGGAGTTAATGCCACAAGTTAAGATCGGCACTAATCCGGTCTGAGCGAAGCAAAACTGGAATGAGGGGTGCAAATGGCCGTAAAAGTAGCAATAAATGGTTATGGAAACATCGGTAAGCGGGTTGCAGACGCAGTAGCCAAGCAGGACGACATGGAGCTAGTCGGAGTGGCAAAAACGCGGCCAAATTTTGAAGCCTTTGTCGCCATTCAGAAGGGTTACAACCTCTATGCATCCGAAGAGGACAAAATAGCAGCTTTTAATGCCGCAGGGTTGGAGGTCGCCGGTACGACGATGGACATGCTAGGCGAAGCTGACGTTGTGGTGGACGCGACCCCAGAAGGAATGGGTGCGCAGAACCTGCAAACGACCTATAAGAAGTTAGGCATCAAGGCCATATTTGAAGGCGGGGAGAAACATAACGCAATTGGAGTCTCATTTAATGCCTATTGCAACTACCATGAAGCTCTTGGAAAGAATTACGTTCGGGTGGTATCCTGCAATACGACCGGATTGTGTCGCTCCCTGTCCGCGGTAGATAACGTCGCTGGCATCAAGAAGGCGCGAGTGGTTCTGGTTCGTAGGGGTGCTGACCCTATTCAAGTCAAGAAAGGGCCGATCAACGCGATTATTCCAAATCCGCCTACGGTTCCGTCGCACCACGGCCCAGACGTGAATACCGTGATGCCGGAGTGGAACGTCGCGACCATGGCAGTGCTCGTCTCGACAACGCTTATGCATCAGCATAACATAATGATCGAAGTAGAAAACAGCGTCTCTCGAGAAGATGTGCTCAAGGAGTTTTATAGCCGCATGAGGCTGATGCTGGTGCGGGCTGGGGATGGTCTAGGCTCTACCGCGGAGATTATCGAGTTAAGCAGAGACCTAGGAAGGCCGCGTTATGACCTCTGGGAGATCCCGATTTGGGAAGAAAGCGTTAACGTCGTAGGCAACGAGGTATTCTATATGCAGGCTGTTCATCAAGAGGCCGACATAATTTTGGACAATATTGATTGCATTAGGGCGATCACGGAGACTGAAAAAGATCCACAAGCGTCGATCCGAAAAACTGACAAAGCAATGGGGGTTATGGGATCTTTTAGGCCGCCGCTATGCCTCGAGGATAAGCCTGAGGAACTTCGCGAAATTCACCGCAAGTTGTGGGGGATCGAATAATCTCGGAAAAAGTCGTTGATACGCGAAAAACGCCCCCCGGAAAGCGAAACGCGCCCCTGCGCTGCGGTCGAAGCGAGCGCTTCGTTTCTTTGTGGGACTGTATCACGCTCAACGAGATGGACTTACTGGCGTACTTCGAGTCGACAGCAACGTAAGCGTCGATCGAGAACGTTGAAAATCCCCGAATCAAAGCGCCATAGAGATGATCTGGTATACCGCTAAGGAACCTGTCGGTAGGAAGCGAAAGTCGCGATGATTGTTCGTCAGTTATT
The DNA here is from genome assembly GCA_963720465.1 of Methanobacteriota archaeon. Classification (GTDB taxonomy): domain Archaea; phylum Halobacteriota; class Bog-38; order Methanoflorentales; family Methanoflorentaceae; genus Methanoflorens. The sequence continues at coordinate 626,080 of OY970393.1, read as the reverse complement.
CGAAAGATGTTCTTCTCGGAAAAGCGCACCGCCGTATGCAGGAACCATTCGGCGAGCAGCTCAGCAGAGTCTCGCCTGAGAATAGCGCCAAGGCATTTGGCGGCTTCCGAGTAACGAGTCCGATAGTTTAATATCGTCCAAGATTACGCCGCCGGATGAAGTAGAAAAATGAAGTATACGCAGTTGGACATCGCCCCGACCATAAGCTCGCTGTTAGGATTCGAGATCCCCGACAAAGACGGGCGCGAGATCAAAGAGATCGGAGCGTACTGCGCGGACAAGAGCATTGATCAAATACTGCTCATAGTAGTAGATGGTGTCGGGGCTGCATTATATGAGAAATTGGACGGCGCTCTGGCGCAGTTACAGGCTCTCTCGGACGATGGTCTCTTTTTTGAGATCGATTCGTTGCCTCCTAGGATAACGACTCCAAATATCGGCACTATCTTGACGGGTTATGCTCCGGAGCATCATCGTCTGTATGAAGTAGCTGACACCTTCTATACACCAGTGAGATCGATTCTTGAGATTGCAAGCGATAACGGAATCAAGTCTGGAATAGTGATAGAACTGCTCGGGGCTAAGGCGATGTTGAATCGAGTCGATCTCGCCATTGGTGTCGAAAACCTTCACGGTATTATTGACTACGACCGAAGGATAACCGATTTGGCACTTAAGGCGTTCAGTTTGGAAGGAATAAGGTTACTTATGATACATCTACGGGCAATAGATAATTGCGCACACCATTACGCGAAAGCGTGGGATGATTTCACCTTTTCGGCCAGAACGATTGATGAGAATTTCGAGCGGATCTGTCGCGGCTTGTGCCGGCCTACGTTGATCCTTGTGACCTCCGACCATCCTATCCACGTCGAAAAATGGGCACACCTTGAAGACAATAACGCTGACGTTCCCCTGATTGCCAGCTATGTGAACGTAGCTACTGGCCCAAACAAAAGGGGATAAAGCTCCCGACGTTCTATGTAGGCCTCCGCCGACGTCATCGTTAAGTCTATCAATCTTGGTTCGCAAGAGTTAGGCAATGAAAGACAGACACGTTATGGAAGCTATGGGAAAAGCTTACGTCGTGGTCGAAGACGGACGCGTGGTCGAGGTCGGAGAACCGTTAATCGAACGCTGTCCAATTTTTGCAAAGGCGCGCGGCATTGAAGAGATTAATCAAGAGATAATAAAGCAGAATATCGAGTTCCGTATCCGCGATTTTGGTATGTGCACAGGCGAGCGGGCTATCGAGATGGAAGTCTTCGTTGGCTTTGGTGCGTCTGAGGTAATGATGACTGGGCTCCGGCGGGGTTTGATTGACGCTAGTGTCTCGGTTTGTGAGGGTGTTGGCACCGTTATCACATCCAATCCTGCTCTCACGCAAGGCATTGGGGCGCGGATTTCCGGCGTCATAGAAACGACTCTCATTCCGAAGCTGAAGAATCGAGTCGAGGAAAAAGGAGGAATTCTGCTTGACGGAAAAAACGCCATTATTAATCAGCCTTTGGGCGTTGCGCGCGCTATAGAAATTGGTTTCGAACGCGTAGCGGTCACCGTTGCGACGCTCTCCGACGCTCAGCAATGTCGCCATATCGAGCGCGAAACGGGCGCCACCGTAGTTGTCATCGGCGTGCACGTAACGGGAATGGAACAGGACGTCGCGAGCGATTTCATTGACGCGGTGGACATAACTACGGGCTGTGCGTCGCGCGTGATCAGAGAAACTGTCGGCAACAAGGCGCTCGCACAAGTTGGTACTGGGGTGCCCCTGTTCGCCTTGTCGCAAAAGGGAAAGGAGCTTCTCCTCGAGAGAGCCAAGGAAGTCACGACTCCGATTCTCATCAACACGATGAAACTGCCGGTCCTGCCAGAAGATAAGCAACCAAGGCCTTTGATATGAGGGTATCCTGTGGACTATGAGTACGGTATCAATACGAAGTTAGTGCATGCTGGAGAACGTCCATCTCCCGACACTTCGGCACTAGCACCGCCGATTTACCAAACGTCGAGCTTCGCGATAGACGAGATCCTTCCATCGGGAATAAAACGCGGAAAAGGACGTCTACTCCCGGCTTTCAAATCCCACGCTTACTACGCTAGAACTAAAGATGGCGGCCCTTGAGGGGGGCGATGCCGCGGTCAGTTTCGCCAGTGGGATGGGGGCCGTTTCGGCAATAATGCTAACCCTGCTCAAATGTGGCGACCATCTTATCGCTGATCCAGTGCTCTACGGTAGTACCTATGAACTCTTAAAAAAAGGCGCCCCGCGCCTCGGCTTCGAGGTAAGCTTTGTCGATACCTCTAATCCTGAAAATGTAGCCGAAGCCGTAAAAGACAACACGAAGCTTGTTTTTTTTGAAACCCCGGCTAACCCAACGCTGAAGTTAGTGGACATTCGCAAGGTCGCGGCAATCGCATCGGAACATAGAGTCAAAACGATCGTTGACAACACCTTCCTAACTCCTTATTATCAAAAACCTCTCGAACTGGGGGCCGATATTGTCGTGCATAGCGCGACGAAATACTTGAATGGGCACGGCGACGCATTAGGAGGGATAGTTGTCTCATCTTATGAAGAGGCAGTCACAATCAGAAAGGGGGTCTTGCGCGATATGGGCGCCGTACTTAGTCCCTTCAACGCCTTTCTTATCCTGCGCGGACTTCGCACGTTGGCACTAAGGATGGAGCGGCACTCTCAGAACGCGACTGAGCTCGCCGCTTTCTTGAAAGCGCATAAGGCGGTTAAGCAGGTTCTTTACCCTGGATTTGACCAATGCCTCGAGAGCAATCCCAATCTCAAGAAGCAAATGGCAGGTTTTGGAGGAATGCTAGCTTTCAAGATTCGCGGAGGAGTCGATTCAGCGGTGACTTTTTTGAACACCCTTAAACTGTGTACGGTCGCGGTGAGTCTCGGCGACACAGCGACTCTGATCGAGCATCCGGGACTTATGACTCATGCGGTTATTCCCAAGGAAGACAGAGAAATGCTCGGGATCACGGATGACTTCTTGCGCGTGTCTGTTGGGCTTGAAGATGTTGCGGACATCAAGGCGGACCTAGAACAGGCGCTTGATGCGATTTAGGCGTGTCTGAACGTGTTAACTCACATCGCCTGCTGCTTCTCTGAATCGGGCGATTAAGAATTCTGGATCGAGTGTAGCTAAAAACCACCCTGCCCGAGGCCCCGACGTTTTCGCCAGGAGCGAAATGTAGATCGCTTTAAACGCTTCTTTCGAGTGAATCCCCACTTGTTCACTAATGTTGTAGACTTCATTGTGCAACCATTCAGGATCGCTATTGTCCGTCTCAAGTGCCTTCGCTAGCTTCTCTAATGCTTTTCTTTGTCCATGTGTGAGCGTTTTAACTTGAACTGGAAGTATGCGCTGAACTTCAAACTTCACAAACGGCGGCGCAAAACGATCGAGCCAGTTTCTTACGTTCCGCGCTCTTTTTCTTAGGGCAGTCATATCGGTAGTTTCGTAACCGCTTCGACTAAGAACTTCTACCAGCTCGTCGCAGTTGTGCGCGATTTGAACCGCCGTCACCATGTGCCTGAACGGCACGTTGCATTCCCCCTCAGTGATTCGCGATAGCTCAAAAGCGCGACCTTCGCCGCGGTCAAACTCATCAACCAACGTCAATAGCCCTAGACCCGGATCGAAATCGATGAGCTTCTCTGGCTTGGTCTTTATAATCATATATCGCAAAACATCGGCAGGCGCGCTCTCTAGCATCTCCTGAATGGTGATGGTCACGCCTTTGGAGCTCGACATCTTGCCACGTCCTTTGAGGTGGATGTGACCATAAGGAACTGGAACAGGAGGGGCATACCCGTACACGGCTCTTGAGATACGCTGGCCGGTATCGTAGGAGCCCCCTGCGACGGCGTGGTCTTTGCCAAAGGGCTCAATAGTCACGCCTAGAATTTTCCAGCGTGCTGGCCAGTCGACGCGCCATGCAAGTTTGCCTTGTCCCTTCGAGTAATCAGCAACTCCTTCGGCGCCGCAGTCGCATCGATACCGCACAGCGGTGCGCGCAGGAACGTGCTCAATGATTTGTGCCGCGCTGATTCGCCGGCAGCGCTCGCAAAGCGGGTTATACGGACTCCACCCCGCCGGTAGTTTTCTCTTTGAAATGCGCTCAATTATGTCGGCGATCAGATTGTGCTGTTCGAGCGCGATTTTCGTCGCCTCTGTATAGAGTCCGTCCTTGTACATCCTGTCTGCTCGGTAGACTTCAAGAGCGATGTCTAATTCACCTAGCGATTCTGAGAAAGGCCTGAGATAGTGCTCAGCGTAGCTCGAACAACAGCCAAAAGGATCAGGTATTTCTGACAACGGCATGCCGACGTACTTTTTTGTACGCAGCGGGCAAGAAAGGGTAGACCGTACGAAGGGGGTCGTACGTATCAGCGATGTATATAAGGCGAGCGGCTTTTTCGGCATCCCTAATAGCTCGGAAAATAGCGTCACCGGTCACCACCTCGCGCATATTACCGACGTGAATGTTGCCAGAAGGGGTTATTCCAGTGGCTATGACTTGCTGTCCTTCAACGGCGTGTGCAACGACGTCCGCCCAGTGAATGTGTGCTCCTTCCATCTCTTATGCAGGAAGCAGAACTGTTTCTTTAAGTCAATTGCGCTCGCCGCATCATTCGCCGGAACCTTTTACCGTACTCGATGGTCGATCAAAGTATCTACCTACGCGGAGCGTTATCGAGTCCGTCAGCCAGTCCTGCTTTTGGAGCGCGACGCTCGAATTGCAGATCACAATGTTTCTTCGTAAATCCAGTCGAGATACGCTGGTGATCCCGATTCTATCGCGAAAGAGATGATGCACGGGTTCTCGTAGCTGTGCAACTGTCGTACCCTAATAGCAACCTTGTCTACTAGTGAAGACTTAGTCTTAATCGACAATGCATACTCCTCGTCTTCTTCGATGTTACCCTCCCATCTATACAATGACTTGATCGGGGAAATGTTCACGCAAGCCCCTAGCTTTTCTTCGACTATGGCGCGGGCGATGCCCTTTGCCTCCTTTAGAGTTGCTGCAGTTACGTATATGTCAGAGAACATCATGAGACCAGTCAAGGTGAAAGCCGCTTGGATTATTATACTCTTGCATTAGCTATTTTCGCAGCTTATTGGCTTCTCGTGATATTCTTGAACAGCCGAGGTATTCTAGCGCGAAACGGCATTAGCGCATACGGTCCTATTCTGATGCTCCGGACAACGCGCGGCTTGCGTTTGCTTGACAAGTTAGCGCGCCCAAAACGGTTCTGGAGGTTTTTTGCCAACATCGGCATTCCCTTGACCGTGATTGCCATGTTCTTCATGTTGGCCATCCTCATTGTTGGTGACGTCAGGATCTTAGTCACGCAGCCCGCGCCCACCGCTTATAACGCTCCACAAAACGTATTGCTTCTTCCCGGAATAAATCAATTCATTCCGTTAACGTGGGGACTCATCGGCTTGATAGTCACACTCGTGGTTCACGAGCTCTCGCACGCAATCTTGAGCAGAGTGGCCGACATCAAAGTGAAATCACTCGGCCTGCTGATTGCGCTAATACCGATCGGAGCTTTCGCAGAGCCTGACGAATCGCAACTGCTTGGGATAGACGCCAAACAAGGCCAAAAAATTGCTACGCGTCCAGAACGGCTCAGGGTTTTTAGCGCAGGCATAATAGGAAACTTTGCGGTAGCACTCATCGCACTCACGCTATTTTTTGGCCCGGTGCTGTCATCTGTTACGGCAACAGGCGGCCTTGGAGTGGTAGCGGTTGTGTCTGGATCACCGGCAGAACGAGCGGGCATCCAACCGGGAATGACGATCTCTCAGATTGATGGCATTACGATCTCTGACGCTAACGACTTTCAAGCATTCATTAACACGACCCATCCGGGGCAGATCGTTACAGTGAAAGTGATTAATCAGGGGACCTCCAAGAGCTTCGGCATCGTTTTAGACAAGAATCCCAACTCCGACAAGGGGTTTCTGGGTATCCAAGGGGGGTCTGCCTCAGAACTCCTCACTCTTCTCAGGCAGGTCCCAAGTAACCTCAACACTTTTCAAGGGTGGGGTGTCCTTATAGGGCTGCCTTTGCTCTTTTTTGGCGGCTTTACAGGCAATATAGCGCACCTCTACCAGCCTATCGGGTGGGCTGCCCCGCTTGGGGACGGCTTTTTTTGGATAGCAAACACGCTCCTCTGGGTGGGGTGGCTAAATTTCTACGTCGGGCTCTTCAACTGCCTTCCTGCAGTCCCCTTGGATGGCGGACACATATTCAGGGAGCTCTTCAAGTCGGTCACCGAAAAAATCATGCGAAATCCCAAGGATCAAGAACGGGTCACCAGCGCACTTGTGACGACGCTTGGAGTCGTGATACTTGCCTCTTTTTTGATCTTGCTGGTCGGTCCTTATGTGTTTAGCACCTTGTAAGACTGCACGCGCGCTTTAAGAACCGGATGAGAGTACTTATCGTTCGCCGACGCGCTGTGGTGTGCGTTTTTCACTAGGAGGAAACAAAACCGTCGCTAAGCCAATTCGTTAGCAGTGGACACAAGATGCTCGTTGACGAAGTAACTCAAATCGGCCTCATCGAAAGCGTGTTAAAATGAGCAAGATTCGAGGTGCGCTGGGATAGCGCGAAGTTCGTTTCTGCAAGTCGCTTACACAAATAGGCGGCTAGTTCGAACGCTCGTACACGTCGACAATTGCCTGCCCAGTCACGAACGTAAGCTCGTGTCGTGTTGCGTAGTCGATCGAGTCTCGCTTGGTACGAGCTCTCCCGCTTTGTGCATCGAGCATTTCGCACATAGCCATAGCTGGGGTAATGCCTGCCATCTCAGCTAAGGCTATTGAGAGTTCTGTTTGTCCTCTTCGTTCCGAAATCAACCCCTGGGCTGCTCGAAGCAGCGGGACGTGTCCAGGAGACCGAAAAGTTGCACCGAAGTCAACTGGAAGATGAAGCGCCACCTTCTCTACAGTGAAGCCAAGCTCGGTAATCGTAAGTGCGCGATCTATGTCAGTTATCCCGGTTCCAACACCCCTGTGATTGACAGCGATTGAAAAGGAGGAGCGCGTATCATAAGCCAGATCACCGGGCTTCTCGCAAACCGAGTCAAGCTTCAAGCTGCATCCATTTGAGCTAACGAATTTTAAAATATCTGACATGAAGGGCAGACACAGGCTTTCAGCAGCTTGTGGAGAAATGGCAACGCAGATCAGCCCTCCAGCCTCTACGCGCATTCGCGCCACCTGTTTAGGCGTCGTCGAGACGGCGGGCACTACCATGTCCGTCTCGCCTTCTCTCTCTTCTGAATCGTAAATAAGTACCATTTCTCCTTTTCGAACTGCCTTAATAGCTTCTGCTACGCTCATACTATCGCGACCTCTATAAAATCGCCATTATCCGTGTTGAGAGTCTGTTTGATTGAAACTCGAGCAACGGTTTCGATCACGTCGTTCTTATAATGGGAGCGATCGGGCACAATTACGGCTCCGTCGATGCCTCCAATCGAAGCCCTATAACACCTGATACCGCCATAGGTACGGTTACTTGTCTTGAAGCTTGAGATATAGATGGGGGATAGGTTGTCCAGCCGCACGCGAGTTGCGGCGCTTTCTTCGTCCAATTTTACGTTCAGCGTGCCGGCATAAGGCATGAACCCTAGACGCTCTTCAAACTGCTTTGTGTAGCCGCGGATCGAGAGGTAGTACCGGCCCTCGCCCAAGCCTGATACTATGGTGCCGCTCAATTCGATCACCGGTTTTGATTCGAAAATGGACTTATAAGCCAAATACTGCTCTTTTAGTACGCCGGATCCCTTCTCCGTAATGGTAATAGCTTGTGATCTGCCTGAAAGCGTTCGTGCAATCAACCCTGCGTCCTCGAGTTCTTTCAGTCTTCGCGAGGCCGTCATCGGACTGGTTCTGAGCCTCTTAGCAAATTCAACAGCTGATACTTGGATAGGTTGTTGCGCCGCGTTAATAAGCGCGAGCTCTAGAAGCGGATCTTTCATTGAATCTTGAGTAACCAATATTGATATGCCTATCAATAATGAGTTGATGTTATAAGAAACTATTTGCTCTGAGCGCCCCCGTAATTGCGAAGCCGTATGAGCCTTCGCCGACTCTGGGCTTGGGCGCAAAGAAGATAGCTTCAGACCGCTGATACAGAATTTGCACGCTGGGCAAAGTCAGCAAGAAGGCGTGGCGCGTGCGCCGCAGATAATCTGTCGAAACGTTGCGTTTCGCCCGCCGAATCGACAGTTCACGATCTCCTTCGTTTCTTGGTGTTATTCCGCGGATAGGTTTCCTTGTCGATTTAAACGGCTTGCATGCGGACAGTCGTGAATACTGGGCCCCGAAGGTCGATCTTCTTGTTCCGGCTCGTTATGTATCGTGTTGCAATTGGATCTATTCGTAGGTTTAAGTCGTTTGGTGAGCGAGAGATCCGCACTCGCACCTCGAGTTTCGTCTTCCCCTGTTGCAAGGCTTTTTCGATCTCGTACGCAGCTTCGGCTGCGAATGCTTTTATGTACGTTATCCCTGTCGAAAGGCCTTCGAGCTTTACAGCCCCTATAACGTTTCCATCTTTGACAAAAACCTCATTCAGAAAGGCAGGTCCGCAAAGCTTCGTGTTCTCTTCAGGCTCAATCACGGTGATTCTGACGAAGTTGTCGAGGAGCTCGCCTTCCCACGCTACGAATTCAACTGGGCTTGCATCTGCGCCGTGCGTTTTGCAAACGTTGACAATTGCTTGTTGTATCGCTTCTCCCTGCAGCGTTGTGGGGATGTGTTTCAGGGCGATGAGGCTGGCCAGCTCATCGTCCGTCAAAATGAATTCTCCATAAAACTGTGGGTACACCAGTGTTCTAATGTCCTTAAACGCGTGCGCGATCATTGCGATTCTCTCTACTCCAATGCCACAGTTCACTACCGGATATTCGATGCCATAGTTAGCCAGTGTGAGGGGGCTGTATAACCCGAAATCGGCTACTTCGAGCCATCCTGCATCATTGCTCTGTGCATCATTAAAGTCGGGAGAATATGCAAAAGCCTCGTAGTGCTTTCCTGGCGCGTAATAGGTGTCTGTGCCGGTGGCAACTCGTCTGAATTGAAAATCGTCAAATCCGAACGGCCGCAAGAACTCCTCGACTAGCCATTTGCCTACATCAATAGACACGTCCTCATCCATTACGACGCACGAAGCCGAATCGTGCACTCGAAGGTGCGTTGCATCCTCACGCTGCTCTCTTCGGTAGCGAGGACCAATGGAGAAAAGCGTTATTGGTACGGCGGTGTATTTCTGGACGGTCGCTAGTGTATCGAACCAGGCGGCAGTCATGTGCGATCGCAGCGTCAGGTTGGAGGCCAGTGGTTTTAAATCCTTGAATTCGAAAAATACCTCTTCGAAGACCTGTATGGCACGGTCGTCGGGGACATCCAGTACTTTTGCGATCTCTCTAATCAGCTCATCGCTCTCCAGCTCGCCGGTTTTGAGTTTGTGAAGCGTCAACTGGAGCGCGGCGACTTTCTTGGGGGGTAGGTGGATACCGAAGCTTTTGATCATCTCCTGCTTCTGCGAACTCAAACCGACGTCGGGCCTAGGCAGAGCAGCGAGATAGTAGCATCTGTCGAGTATGGCAAAACCGGTCGGCCCCCACTGCTTCATTATGTCCGCTTCGGGAAATATCGTCTCGTTGATTACCTCGTCGAACCCCAACTCCAGCAGTCGTTGCCGCATTTTCTCGATGAGATCGTTCAGCGCGTGCGGCGCGCCCCGCGAGGGGGCTTGCTCTATCCGACGTAGGTCGTAGGTGCTCCCATCATCAAGCAGTTCACCGCCGTATTTCCACGCCTCTTCGAAGCTTTTTTCTTTGATTCGCAGTATTTCGCTCGTTGGAATCTTTTTCAAAACGGCAGCCTCCAAGCACGGGCCACGCAGGGCTCCCTATGCATCTGGCTTGCGCAACGGCGCTACAAACCCCTCAACACGATTATACTTAAGTTTTTACGTGATAACGGGGCAGTTATTCTATAGAGGGCGAGCTACGTTTGCGTCAAAGAACAGAGGACGACGCAGGCTTACTGAGCCGCTTGAAGTGAGTCAGGTTCCGAGGGAGCCGTGTATAGCAAAGGATGCGAGTTATGCCAGCTTGGCGCGAAGATGGTGCTTTTTGTCACCGGCTTATGCTATAGGAGCTGTTTTTATTGTCCTTTGTCTGAACACAGGAAGGGAAAAGACGCTGTATATGCGAATGAGCGTTTCGTGAAATGCGATACTGATCTTATAGTAGAGGCACGTTCCATGGACGCGCTCGGGACAGGTATCACCGGGGGCGAACCGTTGTTGGCTCTCGCGAGAGTCCTACATTACATGAAACTCTTGAAAAGTGAGTTCGGACCGCAGCACCATATTCACCTTTACAGCTCTCTTGCTCCCTCGGGGCACACTCTCCGCGTGCTTGCTCGTGCAGGATTGGATGAAATCCGCATTCATCCACCGATCGAGGAGTGGAACAACTTTGCATCCTCTCAATATTGCGAGGCGCTTAAATATGCCAAGACACTCGGTTTGGAGGCTGGCGTCGAGATTCCAGCCATCAAGCCCGTCCCTGCGATTTTAAACGCTCTCAAAGAGGTTTCCGGCTTCCTGAATCTTAATGAACTCGAGTTTTCTGAAACAAACTATAAGGCTATGACCGCTGCAGGCTTTGTCCCGGTTGAATCTGGCTATGCCGCCGTCGGTAGCCGAAAGATGGCCGATGAGATTGCGAACGATGAGGTGCCGACGTATTTCTGTACATCGGCATCAAAAGACAGCGTCCAGCTTAGAGAACGATTTAAGCGTAAAGCGCGGCGTTTAGCTAGACCGTTCGATGAAGTCACCCAGGACGGTACACTCGTATTTGCTGTTGTAGAGTCGGTGCCGAGTTTCGATTGTCTTTCAGGCATTCTTAAAGACGACTACGCGATTGTTGATGGCGAGGTGCACATGTCTTGGCAATTAGCGCTACAGCTTGCAAAAAAAAATCTGGTGCTGGCCGAGGCAGCGCGCGTCGTAGAGACGTATCCGGACGGGACGGTGGTTGAAGTAACGCCCCTGAGTTATTGTTTAAAACCGAAAACGTAAATACTTCCGCGCTGACTTACTATCGCCCCGGATGTGATTGCGCTGAACGGCAAAAATGTTGAGAACCGACTGAAGAATTATCTTGAGCGAGATGGGCAAGGGGTGCGAAGGGCCGTGCTTGAACTGTTTCTCGAAAAGCACATCTTCACAACTGAGGAGGTTTATCAACATTTGAGGGACGGTGGGTACGACGTAAGCTATCGAGGAGTTTCCGCCATGGTAGGGCTTATGAATACTCGATTGGGCATCTTCAGAATAGATGTCACAAAAAATCACAACGTCTATTCGCTAAAAGACTCATACAAGGACGTCGTTCGGTCGCTCCTGAGCGAAGAAAATGGGCTTGTCTCCCTTGCCGAGGATATCGTGTCTTAGAGGCTTTATGTCGTGGATCAGACAAAACGCGCATAACTCACTGTACAAAGCTTACGAACGGCTTTTGGTCAGAGAGGTGAGGTCAGCCCAGATGCCCCACCACGTCGCCATAATACAGGATGGCAATCGACGATATGCAGACAAGGTAGGCGAACCACGCGCGTATGGCCACGTTTATGGAGCGTTGATGACTGAGCGGGTCTTGTGGTGGTGTCTGGATCTCGGAATCGAACAATTGACGCTTTATGCCTTTTCAACCGAAAACTACCATCGCTCGAAAGAAGAGCTCGTACCGTTGTTCTCGCTTTTCGAACAAAGGTTTGCTGATCTCTACAATGAAGAGCAAATCTACCAAAAAGAGGTCCAGGTCCGAGTGATCGGAGAACGTGAGCTGTTGCCCGAGGGCGTGCTGAGGTCCGTCGAGCGCGTGGAAGAAGCCACGCGTCACTTCAGAAAGCACTCCTTGAACTTTGCTCTGGCTTATGGGGGGCGAAAGGAGATAGTCGATGTCGTGCGGTCCTTGGCTACGCTGGTGGAGAACAACACCATAAGCGTTGACGAAATCGATGAAGATATGCTCACAAAGCTTTTCTACAACAACAATGCACTCGCTGATGTTGATCTTATTATCCGATCAGGCGGCGAAGCGCGCACGTCGAACTTCTTGCCGTGGCAGGCGAGTGGCAACGAGTGTTGTTCGTATTTTTGTGCCCCATATTGGCCGGAATTTCGAAGAATTGATCTTCTCAGAGCTATCCGGACATTTCAAGAGAGGGAGCGCGAGCGCAGAATCAGCATCGTTCAGCGCGCATTCTCTTTTCTCAACGAGATAGGCAAAGTCGAAGTGGAAGAGGTATTCAGACTCTCACGAAAAGCTTGCGTCATTACTCACGAAGAAGTAGGGGAGATCCTGCGAGACTTTGTCCCGGGAATCAAAGCTAATAACGACTGATGAGAACTGCGGTCATACTTGCGGGAGGCAAAGGTTCCAGACTCAATTTTGCCGAAAAGGCGCTGCTTGAACTGCGCGGAAAACCGATACTGAACCACATTATCGAAACGTTCTCGGGCTGCGTTGACGAGATTATCGTTGTTGCGAGAGATGAGGAGCAGCAAAAGAAGCTGCACCTCACCGGAGTCACCATCGTGCGCGACCAGGTTCGAGATTTCGGCCCTGTGGCGGGTATTTGCAGCGGGTTAAGTGCGTCCAGCTCTCAATACGCATTTGTCGCTGCCTGCGATATGCCTTTTATAAAGGCCGATGTCGTCGACTTGCTGTTTCATAGGGCGGTAGGGTATGACGTAGCTATTCCGTATCCGCCGGAACCATTGCACGCGGTATACAGGCGTGAAACGACGATTCGGGCGGCGAAGGTGGCGATCCAGAGGCGTAAGGGGGCTATAATGTACGTCGTTGATCAGCTCCAGGTTAACTACGTTCCAAAAGATGAGATCCGCCTCATAGACCCCGGTTTGTGCACTTTCGTGAACATTAACAGCTTAGAAGACGTTGAAATATTAAACAAGAACAAGCTGTGTGACTAAGGCGTTGGTCCAGATTCAGCGTCTGTTTGAGCTGGCGGCGCACGCGTGGCGTTCGGTGGTTTTTTTCGCGTCGCGATTAACAGTAAGAGCACTGCGACTAGAATCCCACAGAAAAGCACCGTACCGCTGATCGCGCCGCCGCCGGCATACCCGTGTAAGCCGGTACTTAAGCTTATGTAAGTTTGGAGAAACGGAAGGACGTACCCGACGCCAAGAAACGTGCAGATGGCCGAAATGAATCCAAACGCGGCGATATAAGCGGCAAGAGAAGCGCTCCAGTTCTGTGTTTTTGCGTGCAAATAGATGAGAAATACGAACCATGTGATCAGCGCCCACGTCTCTATGGGATCCCAGCTCCAGTAGCTTCCCCAGGCGCTCTCAGCCCAAATCGCTCCGGTTATTATGCCGATAGTGAGGAGGGGAAATCCTACTGCGACGCTTTTATATGCTAAGTCATCGAGCTGCTCCAGACTGAAGTTTGCAAGGATGCCCGTCGAAGCGGGCGTCCCTGAGGGCGGAGCGTTGTCCTTAGAGGCGACGTCTCTCTGACGGTTCAAGCCTTCTGTCATACGCGCCTCGGTTAGCTGTTTGTCTTTGAACAAATACAGCAAACTCGCTACGAAAGCGATGACGAATGCGCAGTACGCTAGAATAATGATTGGCACGTGTATAAAGATCCAAACGCTCTGCAGTGCTGGGATAAGCGGAGCGGGGTTTGTCGGTTGCATAGAGGCGAAGCCGAGCAGTACGAATGCGAGCGGCGCGATCAGCACTCCTGCACTCTTATAGTCAGATTTGAGGTTCAAGATCACATAGGCGCCCATGACAGCCCACGCAAAAAATGACATCACTTCATAGGTGCTTACCCACGGAGGGTAGCCCGCGTACAGCCATCGGGACGCAAGTGCAAGAGTTTGAAATGCGAATCCAAAAAGTGCTAGGGTAAATCCCATCTCTGCGAGTCGTCGCTTTTTTATTGAAAAATATAGGATAAAAAGGATAGACGAAATCAGATAGGTTCCAAGTGCAATTTCGAATCCAAGATGTTCAAGAGCTACTGCGTCCATGGGTCGTTCCACTCAGTTCAACGCTACTTCATATTTCTTCTGATCTGGTCGTTCCGTCAACTCTATGAGCGTGGCTCTCCAGCTTTGTGCGCACGTCCTCAATCTCCCTAAAAAACCTTGCTGAGCTTTTGTTACTAATCGCGCCGAGCTGCGTGCTCTGGTCAGACTCCTTGATCCAAATTCGCTTGTGTGGGACGTAAAGCGATAGCATTATCCCCACTAATGCGACCGCTGCTCCGACCCACACGAATGGGAGTCCTGACGTGCTTTTGATTTGAAACGCGACCCAGGCGTTTCCGGACTGTGTCACTCCGTACCCATAAAGGTAGAAAGTGAGCCCTTTGTACGTCAGCGGCCCGTTGACTGTGACGTTGTAAGTCTGGATAAGGTTTCCATCTAGCACGGTTACCGTAGCCGTGTAGTCTCGTACGGCACCGTTATTGTAATAGCTGATGTTAAAATCGTCGAGTCGCAAGGCGAAGCCATCAACTTGCTGCGAACCGCCTTTTTGAATGACTGCAATTTTGTTGTTGTATGGGTTTGCATTTCCATAAGCGGCTCCAACGGCAACGCCAAGCAATAGTATTAACACTCCAAAATGCGCGATGTGAGGTCCGAATCTACCGACCCGCCCCTTCTGAGCAAACAAAAAGGTTGTTTTCCCAGTTCGTGTTTCGCGGATCACGTAGCCCTTCAAACTGTCTCTGACTTGGGTAAGCGTGACGCCCGAAAGGTGCACGGAGTACGGGAGCGCCTGAATGAAGTGATCACTTACCTCTACTTGAGGTCGTCTTACATCGCGCCACAAGGGAATGATCCTCGTAAGGCTGCACAGAGCGGTTGATATCGCAAGGATCCCAATAAGAGCGAGAAACAAAGGGCTTCCAAAAACTATGTCGCCACCAGGGTAAAGTGTACCGACAACCGAGACGAGTATAATCACGCCTATCGTAGCAACTGCAAATCTGATCGAAGTCAGCACTTTGATTGCGAAATTCATACTGTTTGCATAGCTTAGCAGTTCAGAGCAGTCAAGTTAGAGGTTTACTCGGGCTGCTCCCTGTTCGCGTGGTGGTTATTGTCGACGGTCGAAATCGGATGTGCGCTACAGATAGGCCGTCGCGCCTTCACACCCCGTGCCGTCGTTGTCTTTTTTGATAGTCGCGGATGGCCCTGAGCAAATCCATTCTTCTGAAATTCGCCCAGTTGACTTCGGTAAAGTACAATTCAGAATAAACCGCTTGCCATATCAAGAAATCGGTCAAACGATTCTCGCCCGTGCGTATAACGAGTTCAGGCTCTTCCTTGAAAATGAGATGCGAGCTAATAGTGTCCTCGGATATCTCGTCAGCACATAGCTCCTTGTTCCGGACCTCTTGCGCTATCGACCGAATGGCATCGACTAGCTCTTTTTTGCCTCCATATCCGATCGAGATGCTCATAACAGGGGTTTCCTCGCGGCTAATCGTTTCAGGAGCGTCAGGTGAGTAGATAGTGGCGGCCACTGACGTAGATTGAAGATAGTTAGTAATCCTTTGGACGATCTGCGACCGCAGTCGTTGATTTACCTCTTCTCCAAAGCGCAGCATGTTTATGTAGATGGTCACGCGACTTATACCAATCTCGTTGCACCACGAGGCGAAGGCGCCAATCCTCTTGTAAGCGTCGGCGGTATCGAGATCCTTTTCGGCGATGATGAGTGCCACGTGTCGCGGTACTTCTCGAATCTGATCGAGAAGTCGTCGTTCGTAAAGGTTTGAGATCATCCTTTGTCCTTTCTCAGTTTTGCAGCTTTATCTACTCTCTAGCTGACCGACGCAAACGTAAAGTACTTCCAGCGTGAACCAAAAGGGGATTAGCGTGAACATTGTTGAAGCACGCAGACTGACACTTCGCGCGAGTTTTGGGTTGGTCGCCCTGGTTGTTCCGTTCTTGGGGAGCACGGGATCCCTTTTCTTCTTTTTGTTTTTATCTTTGTTGATTGCTCTCGTTAACCCCAAGATGCACGTTTTCATGCTGCTCGCAACGGTGCCGGATCGAAAATCTGAAGTGCTTATCAAGCCACTAGCTCTCACCTTATCTTTGACGGCGTTGTGCATATTTAGCGTAGTCTCTAGCTTGCCACTGTATGTAGTGAGCGACGTTATCATAATTGTAACGTTGGCTGAAGTTCTAGCTGTGCTCTTTGAATCGTACGGCGGCTTAACCAGCAGTTTGATTTTCATACTGTCAGGCGGGTTTTTTGGGCTTCTGGTTGGAGGGGCTGCTGCTACGTTCACGGGCGTGAACACTTCGGCGGACTTCTTGCTTTTTATTGCTATGATCGGCGCGCTTGTGGGAGCACTATTGCGGACCATTTTGCACGACATAGAAGAGAATGTGGTCGTGCCACTCGGTATCGGCTTTGCTATATGGTTCTTCGTCGGAGTCGACTACTCAGTGCCGGTGCTACGACTTCTTTTGACCCTCCTCTTCATGATACTCATCGGCTACGCCCTCGGGCGGGTCAGATTGGCAGACATCTCAGGAGTTCTCAGCGGCATTCTGATGGGCCTCCTTATAGTCTCTTTCACGGACTTTCGGTGGTTTGTGCTCATCCTCTCGTTCTTCGTCATTGGCGGAATTTTTACGAAATACAAGTACGATTATAAGCGCGCTATCGGCATCGCGCAAGAGGGGGGTGGCGCGCGGGGGTATGGGAATGTCTTTGGAAATGGACTTGTGGCGCTTATTTGTGCCATCGCTTTCGGGATCACGGGCAACGCGCTATTTGTCGTCGCGTACATTGGTGCCGTAGCGACAGCCACAGGTGATACCCTCGCGAGCGAGATCGGACAGACCCACAAGAAGCTGCCGCGGTTGATCACCGACCTGAGGCGGGTACCGCACGGTACCGACGGTGGGATAACGACGCTGGGAGAGTACTCTGCCCTGGCCGGAGCTGGAGCGATAGCGATTATCGGTGTTGCGCTTGGACTTGCAGCCTTCAGCATGGCGGTTCCTGTCATTCTCGGCGGTTTTTTTGGAGCCAACTTTGACAGCGTTTTGGGGGCGGTATTAGAAAGGCGGCACTATTTGACTAACAGCTCGGTCAATTTCTTGGCGACTGCTGCCGGCGCTATTGCAGCGGTGATTATCTATCTGTTGCTCTTGTGAAATTTAGAATCAGTTCTCATCGACCCTTCAGCTGAACCGTTGCGGCTGGGCGACGAAAACGGCTTCTCGATCGAATAGAGGTTAACTGATCGTCACGTGCTCGCTCAAAAGTCGGAGAACGATTGCTTCGCGGAGGTCGCTTACGCAATTGAAAGGTGACTCTTCCAACCTGAAGAAGAGCGAAAACGTGACCCCTTGTTCATCTGTTTTTGATACAATCACTTCAATTGTCTGCTGGTTGATCGCTGCTGCTTTTTCCGCTTCGTGCCGAATGATCTGCTTTGCTAGGCGCAAGTCTGAATCGTAGGAAATGCGAATATCTATTCGAGCTGCTATGGTAGAATCAGAGTGGTTGAAAACGACGTCGCTCGTTATCGATGAATTCGGAATGATCATGTGGGCATCGAGGAGGCGAATAACGGTATGCCTGAAGGTGATGTCCTCTACAAAGCCGGATTCTCCGCGCACGGTAACAAAATCACCAACTCCAAATGGTTTGGATATGACAATAGCGACTCCTGCGATGATATTCGAAATGGTGCTTTGGGCGGCGATTCCGATGACGATGCCGACAATGCTGACGCTAGCAAAAATAGCGATAGACAGCGATTGTAGCTGCGGCGTTGATTCGATTATAATGATGAGGCCGGTTACGTAGACTGCCGCGATGACAAGCCGTCGAAGAGCAATGTACTTGGTGGCGCTTACTCTCAGTCTTATCGCAGCCTGGCGCAAGTACCGATCCAGAAACGTCTCAATCACCCTGGCCGCGATGATGGTGATTGCTGCGAAGAGCAAGACTCTCAACAGGATGCCTGCTGGCGTGTTCAGATCATAAAGGTCGTTTGGCAGTACCATGTGCTTACGAAACCCTTCCGCTCCGAAAGGCGGAACGGCTACTCCGGATAGTAGTATTCTCCGTCTTCGCGTTGTTGGCGGTCCAACTTAGAAGCGATTTTGTTTACCCTCGGGCGATGGGTATCTTGATCTCTTCGGAACGTGATTCCGATGTCTTTCAAGAAGCGGTTCATCCCTTCGTGCATGTCAAAAGGACCCTCTGATGCGCCACGCACGCCAGGGTCTCCGGTAAAAACCATCAATCGCTCACTGGCGAGGTCGATCATATAGATATCGTGATCAACAAGAAGCGTGCCCACCTTCTTGTTCTCGGTGAAGCGCCGAATCAGACTCGTGGCCAGTGCGCGTTGCTCTACATCGAGATGCGCACTCGGCTCATCGAGCATGAAAAGGCTAGCATCGCGGCTCAGGCACGCTGCGATGGCCACCCGTTGGAGTTCACCGCCACTCAAATTGTCAAGAGAGCGCTCTAGAATGTGTTCGAGCTGCAGCGGCCTAAGGATTTCAGTTCGGTAGTAACTCGTGTCGTAGGAGTCGGTGATCGCTCTCAGCAGAGAGCCGACGTTTTCTCCTGAATTGTCTTTTGCCGTAACATATTGTGGTTTGTAAGAAGTTTTAACTTCGACGTCCACCTTTCCTTCGTCCGGTTCGATGACCCCTGCGAGCAACTTTACGAATGTTGTTTTTCCGGTGCCATTAGCACCCATTATGCCGATTACACCTTTTGTAAGCTCGCCGCCTTTTGCCTCAAACGTGAATGAATCGTAGCTCTTTTTGAGCCGTTCGACGTGCGCCAGGATGCGCACATCGGTGTCGAGGCGGGGTGCGTGGAGTTCAAATTTGATCGGATCTTTTCTGATTCGAACATTCTCTTCTCGAAGATACCCCTTGAGGTATTCATTAATGCCAACTCTGACTCCTTTCGGATTGGTAATGACGCCGTATGCTCCAGGTTCGCCAAAAGCGACATAAACGATATCTGCTAGCAAATCAAGGATAGCGAGATCGTGCTCAACGACCAAGACGTTTTTTTGCTTTGCAAGCGCCCGAATCGTTCGCGCGATGTTGACGCGCTGATAAATATCAAGATACGGTGTCAGTTCGTCGAAAAAGTAGAAATCGGCATCGCGAGCGATGGTGGCTGCGATAGCGAGGCGTTGCAGTTCACCGCCACTCAAATGTCGTACCTCGCGCTCCCTGACGTCCTCGAGCTCAAGTTGATCGAATAGTTCGCCACTTATGCCGCGTTCGTCGGCCTTGTCTATGAGGTCGGCGACCTTACCCGCGTACGCGCGAGGGATAAGGTCAACATACTGCGGTTTGCTCGCCGTTCGTAGCGTGCCTTCGTAAACGCGCTTTAAATAATCGTGCAGCTCAGTTCCCGAGTAGTGCTCTAGGACGTCCTCCTCGCTAATGTGGTCTTGGCCAAAATTTGGCTTGATCTCGCCTGAGAGAATGTTGATTATTGTTGTTTTGCCTATCCCATTTGGTCCAAGAATGCCAGTTACGCGGCCACCTCGTGGAATTGCAAGCCCGTAAAGAGCAAAACCGTTGATGCCGTAACGATGGGTGGGCTGCTCTAGCTCTTCGGGCAAACTGACGATCGTTATCGCATCAAATGGACATTTCTTGATGCAAATGCCGCACCCTACGCAAAGCTCTTCTGAAATGACGGGTTTGCCGTCGGGCCCAATGATTATCGTTTCGTCACCTGTTCTGACCCGAGGACAAAAACGCACGCACTCTGTGCCGCATTTTTTGCTGCGGCAGCTCTCCCTTTTTAGCACCGCTATTCTCATCGTCGCGAGGCCGCTCCTCTCATTATGCCTAGGCTGGCCGGTTCAACAATATCGTCCAGCTGACAAACCAGAAAGCGAACGTCATAAACACAAGGAAAAACCAGTCTGTAAAACGATATTCCTTCGTATCAATCTGAATGCGAGGCAGGGCGAGCCTCTGGGCATATACCGCTACAAGAAGTATCAAAATGCCGTAAGGGGGCGCATAGTACGAAAGAACTCCCCCGGCAATGCCGAGCAGTGACGAAAGTAACGTCTTTTTGATGCCTTCAACGTGCTTTGTCTGTTTTTCTTGTTCTTTCTTTTCATCGGTTTTTGCCGGAACTTTTTTTGTAGCCTTTTGCGCGGCACCCTTTTTTTCAGTTTTAGGGGCAGCTTTTTCTTTAGTTTTTGCCATGCTTCGACATCAACTAAGACTCAACTGTGTTTATATGTTTTGTGGCTTTGTAAGTGCGCTGTTAGGCGTGCTGAAGTCACACGTAACGCAGCGCTAGTGATTCGCATCCGGAAGGGGCTGAGTCCGCGTGCAACCGCGACGCGTCACAAAAACACAGGTTTTATTGTTTAGCGACGATACAATAGAACGACTTTGTTCACTAACGGCACTCGTGCGAGAGGCGACCGGTTGAAGACCGTAATGACCAGCGTAGACGTTGCAGCCCTTTTACCAGAATTAGACGTGCTGATCGGGGCGAAACTGGAAAAAGCCTATCAGCTCTCACCTGTGGAGATTCGCTTGAAGCTTACGACAAGAAATGGAAAATACGATTTGATAATCGAATCGGGAAAGCGATTGCACCTGACGAGTAATCCTGCTTTAGCACCCGCCGTGCCCCCCAGTTTCCCGATGCTGCTGAGAAAGGAGCTCAAAGGCGGAAGGATTGCCGCAATTACGCAACACGATTTCGACCGCATCGTGGAGATACAGTTTACACGCGGCGATGACGAACGCTACCTGATCTGTGAACTCTTTTCTAAAGGGAACGTTATCCTTACCGACACATCCAAGCGCATCATTTTACCGCTGCGAGGTATGAGATCCACAGCTAGGCAGGTCGTACGAGGGCAACACTATGAATACCCGCCATCGCAACTCAACCCTGTCGGCCTTTCGTACGACGAGTTTGAAACAGCGATTGCGTCCATCTCGCGCGACGTAGTTAGAACGCTCGCTACGCGGTTCAATATGGGAGGCTTGTATGCTGAAGAAGTATGCTTGAGAGCTCACGTAGCGAAAGACAAAACCAGCCTCACTTCAGACGAAGTTCAGACGCTCTACGAAGCGCTCAGAGCTGTCTTCGATCCAGTACGATCAAGCAAGCTGAAGCCCCATATCGTATGTGAAGACGGTTCGGTGCCCATCGACGTCCTCCCGTTTGAGGTGTCGCAGTTCGAGCGATGCGGGAAACGCTATTTCGCGAGTTTCAATCAGGCCCTCGACGTCTACTACGGCCTAGAAGTTGAAAAACCGGAAACCACATCTGCGACGCAAGCGCGACTTGAGAAAATTATCGACAGGCAAAAGGAGGCAATTCAACAATTTAAAAGCCGAGATCGTGAAGATCACTTCAAAGGCGATTTGCTGTTCGAGAAGTATCAAGAGGTCGATCGCTTAATAGATACGGTCCGGCGGGCCCGAGAATCGAAAACGTGGGATGAATTAGGTCGCGTTCTCGGTTCTTTGTCATTCGTAGAGCAGGTCGATCAGCGCACCGGCACCGTGACCATAAACATCGAAGGCGTCACAATCGACATCACTGTAGACCAGGATGTCCCGCAAAATGCGCAAAAGTACTATGAAAAAGCTAAGATCATGAAAGCAAAGGCAGAGGGCGCGGAACGGGCACTGGCACTCTCAATAAAAAAAATAGATCAAGAAAAAGCGTCGGCAGGAAAACAAGTGGGGTCTAATAAACTTCGTGCGAAGAAAAAGAAAACTCGCTGGTTCGAGCGGTATCGTTGGTTTTTTTCGACTGACGGGTTCTTGGTAATTGGCGGAAGAGATGCGGAAACAAACGAAGAACTGGTGAAGAAATACTTGGAACCACGCGATCTATTTCTCCACGCCGATGTCCACGGAGCCCCTGCGGTGATCGTGAAATCTGAAGGCAAAGAAATACCCGACCCCACGCTGCGCGAGGCAGCTCAATTCGCTGTGTCATACTCGTCTATCTGGAAGCAAGGTCTGGGCTCTGGTCGATGTTACTGGGTGCATCCAACCCAGGTTTCGAAAACCCCGGAGTCTGGAGAGTACGTGCCGAAAGGCGCTTTTATTATTCGGGGCGAGCGACATTATATGGAATCGGAAGCGCGGCTTGCCATCGGCCTCTATGATGACAAGATCGTGGGGGGTCCAGTATCGGCAATAACCCGTGTGGCTCAACTGGCTGTCGTGCTCGAGCCGGGCAAATACAACCAGAGTGATGTCGCAAAGATGGTATCGCGAGAGCTTCTCGCTAGAGCACGCGAAGATGAAAAAAAGGGCCTGCGAACGGTTGTTACCGTGAATCAAATAGCCAAGTTTCTGCCATCCGGCTATTCTGAAATAAGCGGGTTTGAACGAAAACAACGGTAGTGTCAGGGTGTGCCTCTTGGCGATTCACCCGAGCTCTAATGCGCTATCAAAAAAGTATAGATAGATAAACATATAACGTGAGGACACCAACACGACATCGCAAGCGGCTATTTATACGATGAAATGCTTGATCGATACGGCTTTTGAGTTGCAGCAGAGCACCTATATCGATGAATGATGATAGGATTCGCGCGACTGTGTGATCCTGAAAGAGGTATGTTAGCATGGCAAAACCAATCTTTGTGAAATTTGACGTCCCTGACGAAATCGAAAACAAGGCGTTAGAAGCCCTCGAAAGTGCGCGTGACACGGGTAAAATAAAAAAGGGCACCAATGAGGTTACTAAGGCGATCGAACGGGGCATTGTTCAACTCGTGTTGATTAGCACAGACGTGCAGCCAGAGGAAATCGTAGCGCATATTCCGCCACTTTGCGATGAGAAGGGCATATCGTACGTCTATGTAAAAAGACAGACTGATCTTGGTGCTGCGTCAGGGCTAGATGTGGGCTCAGCCGCGGCCGCAATTATCGATGCAGGAAAGAGCAAGGCTCTCGTCGATGAAGTGGTCGAGCAGCTTAAAACGATTCGCTCAGGCTAAACTTAGTAGAGAATCCCGGAGGACGTGTCGGTGGCAGAATACAACGATGCAACGCCTGCAGAAATAATCGAAATAGTAGGAAACACGGGGATGCACGGAGAGGCGAAACAGGTCAAGTGCCGTATCCTCGAAGGCTCGAACAAGGGAAGAATAATCACGAGGAATTGTGTGGGCCCTGTCCAAATCGGCGACATTCTCATGCTTCGCGAGACGGCTCACGAGGCTAAGAAACTCATGACGCGGTAAGATCATGGAAAAGCGGACGTGTTCGTTCTGTGGAGGCGCCATCGAACTTGGAACAGGGAAGATGTTCGTCAAACGTGATGGAACGGTGTTCCATTTTTGCTCGTCCAAGTGTGAAAAGAACTTCAGATTGGGGCGTCTTGCGCGACGCGTAGCTTGGACCGAGCATGGGCGATTGGCACGTAAAAGAGCGTGAGAAGGGTCTAGATGGCGTCCGAAGACCACATTGAACGCACTTTCGTGATGATCAAACCGGACGGGGTTCAAAGAAGGCTGGTGGGCAAGATTGTTGCACGACTCGAGCAGAAAGGCCTGGAACTTCGAGCGCTGAAACTCAAGAATTTGGATATCGAGACGGCACGAAAGCACTACGCAGAACATAAGGACAAGCCCTTTTACGACCATCTGGTTTACTACATCACCTCGGGACCAATCGTCGTGATGGCGTTCGAGGGATTCAACGCCGTGCGAGCGGTGCGCCAACTCGTCGGAGCGACGAATCCTATTGAAGCGGTGCCAGGCAGCTTGCGGGGGGATTTTTGCCTCGACCCCGTGAGGAACTTGGTTCATGCCGCCGACTCGCCAGAGGCTGCTTCACGCGAGTTGTCTTTGCACTTTGGCGCCGAAGATTACGTGAGCGAAGTGCGGATCGGGGAGCTTAACGATTAGCTTTCCTACCACATTGCCTCAAATGCCTCAGATTTTTATAGATCTGGAAAAGTGCGACGGCATAGGAAAATGTGCCCGCGTTTGTCCGAAAGGCGAGCGAATCTACGGTACGGCAATAGTCAGCGGCAAGCGAAAATGTATCGTTAAGGATCCGCGTTACTGTCTCGGGTGCACGGCTTGTATTGGAAGTTGTCCCAAGCATGCCATCCGAATCGACTTCTCGGCACCAAAACCGAAGCGTTAGGACTCGCAGATCTTAAGAAAGTTTAGTATAAGAGTATTGCCCGCTTCTGTGTGCGCCACTTCCGGATGCCACTGTACCCCATAGATAAGTTTGGAAGGGTGCTTCATTGCTTCTATTTCGCATATCGCTGAACGGGCGAGTTTTACAAAATTATTCGGCAAGCGACTGACTTCGTCGGCGTGAGACGCCCATGTAGTTATTGTCGGCCCGATACCTAGCAGTATGTCGTCAGGCTCAATGATCTCAACCGTGACGTTAGCATACCCCCCTGACGCGCCTTTACCGACGGCACCACCAAACGTCTCAGCTATCAGCTGATGGCCCAAGCAAATCCCTAGAATCGGCAGCTCTATCTCTCGTACGTATTGTTTGCAGTTCCCTATGCGGTCCAGCGTTGGGCCGCCGCTCAAGATTAAACCATCGGGACTGCGCTGGAGCAACTCGTCGGGGCTAAGCGTATTCTTTACGAGCTCGCATTGAATGCCTAGGTCCCGAACAGTGCGATGAATCAAATGGGCAAATTGTCCGTAATTGTTGATAACCACTACCGAAGTCAAGAGCTCACCAGAGGTCGGCTCAAAAAAGAAAGTTCAAGCTTTCTTCGCGGTGTACACGCGCCACGTGGTTCCGTGAGAATAGCTCCATTTCTCGATGACGATGTCGTCGGAGTTGTCGATGAGCATGCTGATATTCGTACCGACTTCGTTGGGACTCAGGCCTAGTTCTCGCGCTATTGATTTGCTTTTGAAAAAGTATTTGCCTCGTGTAACCCCTTTTTTCAAATAGCTCAGGATCTTTGTTTGGTTGTCATTAGGGCCAGACATCTTGATCTCCCATGTAAAGTGACCGCTTTTGCTATATATACGCTCTTACTTGGACGTTTTTGAGCATTTCTGCGCGTATTACACACCTATAAGCCGGCGATATTATGCGTAGTTAGACAAAAAGTGTTGCCCTTTCTCGAGTGGCACCGCATCGATCCCGAGTTGGGCGTGAACGAGACCTGCAAACTTCTTTGCAAACCCGTGGCACGTGTAGACCACATCAGGGTTACATCGGTCAACGAAGCGCAAGAGATCTTGAAAATCTGCGTGGTCTGACAGTGCAAATGCGTAGTCTACTCCTCGAAAGTACTTGAAACCGCGGCCCGCCGCCCAACCGGAGACTGCTAGCGTACGCCTTTTTCCGCGGAGCAGTCCGTCCTGCCCTTGGGGGGTCGAGCGCCCCGACGTGATGAGCACAAACGGTTCTCGCGCTTCGGTGACTGCAGCTGCGTCGAATAGTTGATCACGAAAATCGTAACCAAAGCTCCTCAGCGTGTCATTAATCTGATAGATGCCGCTGTCGACAAAAGGAGCATAATCGCGAAGCATGTGCGTAAGCTCTTGCGCCTTTCCGAAAGGATAAGCGAGAACGATCGCCGATTCTTCGTTTTCAATGCACGAAGCGACACATTGTCGAATCTGCGTTGCGACTTCCTTCGTTTCGGGAAAGACATACTCCTCGCTTCCGAATGTGGATTCGATTATCAAAACGTCGGCATTGACTGGCTGCGCCCCCTGAGAAAAAAACTTTTGTTTGGTGCAGAAGTCGCCAGTGTAGAGGATACTCTGGTCGCCCTCAAGGAAAAACATGCGCGAGCCGACAACGTGACCTGCGTCAAGTGGGCGCACACTTGCGTGGCACAATATGTCTGCTGTCGCCCGTTTCCTTAGCTTCAGCAGTTTCTGCGTGACATCAGACATAACGACGCTTTTGCCGTGGCAGCGAGTGGGAAGGTGGTCAGAGTGTCCGTGTGAAACCAAATTTATTTCTTCTGGGGAGTACGTTCTCGGGTCTAATCTGAATTTTGTTCCGTCTGCAAAAGTGACGGATATTCCGTTTTTCTGATAGATCATAAGGGTTGCTTGCTCGCGCTTGCGGCAGATGTGCGGCTACGGCAAATTACCTTCGCCGCTCAATCCATGCTGTATTTCTAAGTTCATTGCGATGAGAATCTCAAAAATTTTTTTCACTGCACCCGCGTCAATGTTTCGTTCGGTAGCCATGTCGACGGCTCTATTGAGCACTCGTTCGTGCTGCTTCTCATCGTCAATCTGGGTGAAGCCATCCGCCCTTTTCGCGCGTAAGACCTGCGACGCTAGGTCTGTTCGTCGTGCTATCAGTTCAACGATTTCCGCATCGATTACTGCTATTTGACCTCGCACTTTTTCTATCATCCGGCTTGACTATATATACCACGTATTAAAAGAACGTTGGCTCCTCGTCGTCGCTTGATGGTCAAGACGCTTCTATCTGCGCTCCTCTATTTGACGTCTCGGTCTCAATAATAAACCCCTCGAGCGGTTCCCACGCTTGTTTGACGGTCCGTAAAGATGACTGGTCCACAACAGCAATGTATGCTGGTCCCGTTCCGGAAAGGGTCGCAGCTTGCGCTCCGGCAGCCAGCGCGGATACTATAGGCTCCGGGCTAAAGCCAAATGCGGTGCAGTACAGCAAGCCGTTTAAGACCATAGCCTTTTCATATTCGCCATCGAGAGCCAGATGGTACGCCATATCGACCCACGGCGCGAGCAGTCGTGCTCGCGAGACGTCCGCCTTCGCTGAATAGGCTTTGCGTCGCGGGACGTATACTACTACAGTGTCGTTTATTTCAACACGCTTTAGGAGCACGTCGTGCTCGTTGTCCGTGAAGACGAGTCCTCCGAAAAAAGAGGCGCACGCGTCATCGAACGCCCCCGTAATGGTGACTCCGGCTCGTCGCGCTGCAAGGACGCCAAGTTTGACAATGTCGAGCGGTTCTAGTTCAACGTCAAGGGCTTCGACGAGTGCGAGTACCGCGGCGTTCGCTGCTGCGCTACTGCTCTTTAGGCCACTTGCCATCGGTATTTCGCTTCTCGTCACGATGTGGACGCCGGATCTAGGGGCGTATCGTTCGACAACCAAGCGTCCACACTCTGCGATAAGCGAGGTATCGGCAGAGGGATCATCGGCAATTTCGCACGTGATGCCGCTGTCGACGACTTCGACATCAGCGTGAGTTTTCAGCCCGATGGCAAAAGCAGATCCTTTGAGCGTGGCGATCCCATTGATGACGGTGCCGGCCCCGCGCGCTGACGCGCGTGTCATATGACGCTCATTGTTTTCGCATGCCATATAGACGTGTGGTCGCCAAAACGGTTGTTCTTTTTTCGCGTAGCGCAAGGCAACGCAGGCGCGATGAACGCTGCGTTGGATACGTACGATTTTCTAATGAGACCTCACCTCTCAATTTTGCTCTTGTGTAAGACTCGTATGTCACGCATTCTTGTGCTGGGGTAGTTGCCAGTTGCGTCTTTCTCGCCGCTCTTGACCATATCCCATATCGTTAATAGTGCAACGCTTACGCCCGTGAGTGCTTCCATCTCAACTCCCGTCTTGCCCTCCGATTTTACCTCAACGGTCGCCGTGATTGACGTGTTGAGCACGGAATAATCCACTTTGATGCTTGTCAGTGGGATCGGATGACACAATGGGATGACGTAGGGCGTCTGCTTAGTCGCAAGCACAGCGGCGACCGTCGCGGTATTCAGTACATTCCCTTTTTCAATCGAGCCCTGTTTTATTGCGTCAATAGTCTCGGATTTAAGCTCAATAGTTCCTTCAGCTAACGCGCTCCTGTAAGCGACTGGTTTGTCAGAGATATCCACTTGCTGTGCCTTACCGTTCTGTATATGCGTAAAGTGCATGCGTCACTCACCAACGAAATAAAACTCTCATGTAGTTAATAATGTCCAAATAAAAAAGAGTGATGATTGGTTAAGAGAATCTAACGCATTTTCCTCACACGTTAGGCCACGCGCGGTTGCAGCGCACACAACCCCATTTGCACGGCCTTCAAAGTCTTTTCTGTCAACGTGGGAAGAATGAGACAACCGCGGCTCTCTCCCAGTTGGCAGTTTGTCGCCGCGAGACTGTCGCTGTGTTCTTGGCGTCTGCGTCTGGCACGAACCTTAGCAGAGCACTTGACAGGAGGGGTCGAGGTAAAGAGGGGGCAAGATATTTCTCAAGAAACTCGCAACGATGGTTTATGCCCATTATCAAGAGATTAGAAGGAAAACACGTGCTCGTTTTGCTGGCGTCAGAGTTCGAGGATTCGGAGTTTCGCGACGTTGCTGGACCGCTGATGCTAGAAGGCGCGACTGTCACCGTAGCCAGTACTTCGTCCGACGTTCTCAACGGAAAGCGCGGCGAAGTGGCCGTTATTCCTGATACATTGGTGCGTGACGTCGACGCTAGAAACTATGCGGCGCTTTATATTCCTGGCGGGAGAGCACCGTCTAAAATTCGTGACGATCTAGACGTTCAAAAAGTCGTTAGAGAAGCTTATGACGGAGGACTCCGGATCGGCGCCGTTTGTCACGGGCCACAGGTACTCATCTCGGCTGGAATTGTCAAGAACAAGACTTTGACATCACACCCGGCAGTGGGGGCGGAGTTGGAGCAAGCCGGGGCAAACTACACCGGCAGGCCAGTCGAGCGTGATGGCAGCATCACAACAGCAACCGATCCGCGTGCGATCGCGGAGTTTAACACCGCGTTCATTAGAGAGATCGCGTGCTGTGAGCTTTTTGGTCCTTGAACTCCGCGCACGAGTGCACGAAGGTTGCCGCAAGATCGGGGTACGATAGCGGATGAACGTGGGCGTACGAAGCGAGCGTCTTCTCGACTTGTATACCATCGCATCCGTCTGTTATACCTATTCCTTTTTGCAGCTTAAACGCAAACTCGAGTTTGCCGCCCAGATCTGTGAGTTCTGAATAGTGAAATTCGTGTCCTCGAAATCGGGTTCCTTTGCGCCCGATGATGGTATCGCGGATAGTCGTGCCCGCGACGTAGCCGATCACCCGTTTATGGATCATATTCGTTTTTGCGGGAATAATACCGACCATTTTTGAGGTTCGTCCAGCATACTCGAGCGTCTCCGTGAGGTACATAAGGCCACCGCATTCTGCAAAAATTGGTATGCCTTCTTGGGCATTTGAAGCGAGGGAATCTCGCATTGAGCGGTTTCGCTCCAGCTCGTGTGCGAACAGTTCCGGATATCCGCCGCCTAGATAAACGCCGTGAACGTTGGGAATCGCGCTATCGCGTAAAGGACTAAAGAAGACAACATCAACGGCGTTTAAGAAGAACAAATCGAACAAGTCGTGATAATAAAAGTTAAAAGTCTCATCGTACGCCACTCCGATTCGCACCTTTGCTCCGCGCGTCCGCTTTTCGTTCGACGGTACAAACACCGTCGGCGCCACTCGCGGCATCGGACCGGCGCTCTTCGCAATTTGAAGCACCTTGTCGACGTCAAGGTGGCCGCGGATAATATCTTCGATGTTTTCCAGCTGTTTTCGAAAAGCACGGTCTCGAACAAGCCCTTCGGAAGCGGGTACGAGTCCTAAGTGGCGCATTGCTAGGTGCATCGAATCGTCACGCGGGATTTGCCCGATCACGTCGATGCCCGTATAGTGTTCAATTGCCTCTTTCGCTTTGGCTGCGTGCGTCGCACTTCCTATATTGTTGAGTATGACTCCTTTGATGGCAACTCGCCTGTCAAATGACCGGTAGCCTTTCACTAACGCTGCAGTGCTTCTTGTGATGCTCCGCGCGTCAATGACCAAGATCACAGGTGAACGCAGAATCTTGGCGACTTGCGCCGTGCTGCCGATGTCACTTAAACTTTCGAGACCCTCGTAAAGACCTCTAACGCCCTCTACGATGACTATGTCGGCACCGCGACTTGCGTGCGAAAAAACCTCAACGATAGCTTGCCTGCTCATCAAATAGCCATCGAGGTTGCGGGAAAAGCGCCCCGTGACCTCAGAATGGTAACTCGGGTCAATATAATCTAAGCCCACTTTGAATGGCTGAACGGCTTGACCCTCTTTGGTGAGGATGGACATCAGTCCCACAGCGATCGTCGTTTTTCCCGCTGAACTCCTATCAGCCGCGATGAGCACGCGGGGCACGTCGAGATTGCGTTGCTGCATCATCTACGAGTTCTGGCCTGCCTTTCTGTAGTTCTCCTGGAACACCGCCCGCAAAGTGTCGCCGAGTTCTGATGGGACGACGTGACTGACCCCGAGAGTCTTTGGATGCAAGTCGATCTCGACCGTGACGTGCGTATGACCTAGTTGTTTTAGAGGCAGCACTTGCCGAGGTCCGTTGGTGACCGAGAAGATGGTCTTCTGGCTGACGCTCTTCATCG
The DNA here is from genome assembly GCA_963720465.1 of Methanobacteriota archaeon. Classification (GTDB taxonomy): domain Archaea; phylum Halobacteriota; class Bog-38; order Methanoflorentales; family Methanoflorentaceae; genus Methanoflorens. Next base: position 595,567 of record OY970393.1, on the reverse strand, counting down.
GCACGGCGTGCGGAACGCCGAGCAGGACCGCGAAGTCATAGTCGCTGTAGCGGCTTTCGATTAAGGCTCCGGCATTGACGCCGGTGATCGGGTACTCGTCCAATCCGCCTGTGATGTGATCAATGGAGACGCCACTCTCTTTCATATCGTTCAGGATGTTTTCGGCGTGCTTTCGGAGTCGGGGCAAGCCAACGCCAGCGTCGAGATTCGCAAAAGTCTTGAGGTATTCGTTGCCGAGTTCATCGGCAACAGCTGAGAGCGCGATGAGTATGTCTGCGAATTGATATGCGGTCTCTTTTTTGGCGTTTAACACGACTACACCTTTTTTATTGCGCTTTAAGAGCCCTAACAGCTTTTTTGCAGTTATATATTTGAGGTCGCCCCGCGATGGCTGGATGTACTCCCTGCTTGCCACGCCTGCAATTTTTTCAAGATCTGTCGCCTTGATTAGCAGCTCCTTTTGCCGCAGGTATTCCGCGGGATCGAGCACTCCCGCATCGGCGGCAGCTTCGAGCGTCGCAATGGCTCCGTACGTGTTGTCTCGGTATCCGGCGTGGATTTCTACCTCGATTGTCGGACACGGCGGATTTGCGTCCAACACGGCTTGATGGATGTTCTCACCAATTATCATGCTTGCGCAGGAGCCGATAACTCCTAGAAGGCTTGGATTGAACAGCTCTACGGCACGTCGGATGACTTTCGTGAGAACTTGGTCTCCCCCAAATACAAAGTTCGTCTCATCCATCGCCGTCGTGACGACTCGAATTCCATCCTCCTCAAGCAATCTGCTGTGTTTGAAGCAGCAGCCTGATGGTCCGTGTATTATCACTACGTCAGTTTCCAGATCTCTTAGCGTATAGAGCGCGGCAACGATAGAGCTCGGTCGAGGATGGATTATCTGCTCCACGCCTGCGTCAGTTACGCGCACATTGGATGACATGCTACCTCCACATTTTCACACACGAAATAATGACGTCACGTTCTTTCGTCAGCGTAAGGGCCGCGCGTAGCGCACCCTCCAAGTCGTTTGACCGGACAACGTTCGGCCGAGACGTACGCATCTGATCGCCAACGACAACAACGTCGTCGAGGGCGGTGTCTTCGGCTAGCGGCGCGAGCGCTTCCGGCGCGATCCCGTCGCACACGTTTTTTGCCTCTGCTCCGATGATTAGGACAGCCTTGTGACCGGCCTTTTTCAACGTTAACCCGTAACGTATTGCCCGTTTGATCGACGTTGCTTCGAGGCCGGAATTTGAATTGTCGATGAGAATCCTTCTCTCGATTATTACGGCAGACATCCTCCCCATTACTCCTTTGAAGTGAGCCAGTTTCTGGGTAACCACCTCGGGATCGAGCTTCGAGCAGAGCGCTGCGGTCACAAAACAGAGCAGCGCATCTTCATAACTCGCAAGGTCATAGCATCCCGTGGCCGTGAAGCCTACCTCTCCAGAGACTCGGCCGCCGTCAATTCTTGCCAAATCGCTGTATGCAATTGTTACTTCGTCAGTTTTTATGTTTTCGTATCGTACGGTTGCTCCATCATCGCCGAAGGTGTTCAAACACCGACCCGGCTCTGCCAAGGACGCCGTCGCCGTTGACGTGACGAGGCAGGAATTAACTTTCGCATTTGATAGCATCTGCAGTTTGGCAAACGTCGATGTCTTGGTTTCTTGCGCAATGCTGTACTCAGGAGACAACGTAGTAAGGATATTCACGTCGGCAAGACCGGTTCCGCCAAGGGACACCTCGAAGATGCATACCTCTGGATCGAAGTCGAACTCTCTAGCTAGGTCCAACGCCGTCAGTATACTCGCGGGGGTGATGCTAAGTCGCTTTTTAGCCACGCACTTCCCGTTTTCGTTGATTTCGAGGCCGCGGCTCGTGAGCGTGAGCAACTTGCGGTCAGAAAAAGCAATCTCCAAAAGGGATGCGACCGTCGTTTTTCCCGTTACGCCTGTCACTTCAAAAACGAGCGCGTATTGCAAGGCTTTGTTTTGCTGTGCGAGTTGGCCGACAGCCTGATGGTGGGTTAACACGGGAATGCCCAGCGCTTCTGCACGCGCGGTGAGCTGGGTGTTAGCGTGAATGGGGGCGATCACCACGTCAAATAAATCGATCGCCTGAGGTTCTGGGGCACCTTCGTAGATATTGATTGCGACCGGGTCTGCCCCAATCTCACGAAGCTTCTCGCAGATTACTCGCCCGCCGTGAACGGTGTCTAGAATAGCCGCTTTTTTGCCGCGGAAATCCATATGGGAGTTTAAGCCTCTGTAAGCCTTCTATGTGCCAAATCAGCGATGCATGGATCGATGCCTAGAGGCTCTGCGTACACGACGTCGATGTTTCGGGCGCCAAGCGAATATGTAGTTCGGTGCTCGCCGTCGGGAAGTCCGAGGATCTCAGGAATATCCTTTAACGTGTGCGTCCCGTGAGCAAGAAAGAGCGGAAGCACATACAGCGTTGTAACGTCAGTTTCTGCAAAGCTTTTGAGCCCCTCTTCGACCGTCGGCCGATCCATGTTGAGGTACGCGGTTTTTATGGTAACACCTGCCATTCGCTCCGCCAACATGCCAGCCACAGTTTCCACGGTGCGTTTGTTGTAGGTCAGCTTGCTGCCGTGACCCAGCACCAGTACCCCAAAGTTCTCTTGCATAGTGGTTCTCCGTTCAGTGTGTGCGAATTGTTCTTCTGATATTTAATGATACAGCTCAACCGTGGGCCAATTTGCTCGCGTTCACGTCAATCAGGCAAGCTTTTGGAGTGCGTCGGCCAGCTTCGGGAGAATCTTCATAGGGATACCGACAATCAGTTCTTCTTCGCTCACCTTGGCGTATTTTCGCGAACCAGAACATCCGAGGGTGAAGTTGATGCTGTCTCTCATCAGAGGCGCAGCAACTGCATCACCACACAGCGATTGAATGCCGGAGAAATCGGCGGTATTTCGTGAATGTAGCTCGTACACGTTCGCCTGCGCAATCATCATCGCTTGGCGGGGGTTCACGACGAGCACTACGACGTCAGGTTCAAAGGGAGTTTCGCCGAGAGGCGCGTAAGCCGTTGCATAGGTTTTGAAATCCACACTGGGAACCGCTTGCATGGTCTCCCCCGCGTGCTCGACTGAAGAGAAGCGCCCAAGTTTGTGGTAGAATTCGCCCGACTTGATGTTTTCAGGTATCTCGATCAAGCCAAGCATTCCTGCGCCGCCTTTACAGGCGTGCTGCTCGACGGTTGCGTAGAATTTTGAACCACCGCGCGCCTTCTGCACCATTTCGCAATGGCGCAGCACCTCGTTTGTGTGATTCAGTCCTTCTGGAAGGCTGGATTCAGTTCGAATGAGTTTGACCGCCACGGGTGAGCCTTTCAGTGCTAAAACACTCGTGAGCTTGTCGGACAGTGTAGCGTAGTCTAGACTCATACCATGATCATAGACGGGCACAAAGTAATAGTTTTCCAGGTACGGGTAGTCAGGAAGGTGGCGGCTATCCGCGGGCAATCACGCCTGCTTCGCCATCGCCATCAGAGCCCTGACGCTTTCGGCTTGTATCGTTCCGGCCAATCGGTCGCCTTGCGAACAAGCTGCGCCACGGATTCCAACGATGTCAGCGCCAACGTGCTTCAATATGGGGATCTCTGGCAGTTTGATGGATCCTGCAAGGGCAACGTCCAGATTTCGCGAGTGACCATCTTCAACAAACTGTTTGCAGGCGGCTTCGTCCATGAAATCAAAAATGCCCCTTCCATCCTTGACGAAGGTATCGACCATCACGACGTCACAGCCTGAAGTGCGTGCTACGTCGGGCAGCAGAAAGGGATCGAGTGTTGACGCCCGTCGAAAGTCGGCATATCCCGCGAGAACGACCTTGGTCTGCGTGTCGTATTCCTTCACCGTTCTCGTTACACCCTGCATCAAAAAAACCGCATCATCTCTGGTTTTGGAGCCTTTTAGTCCCACCTTGACGTAGTTAGCACCAGAGACAGCCGCGCCCAGTGCGGCCAGCGAGGCGGAACCGGGAAGGTGCGGAAAATCACCGATCGTTGCGCTCACTTCTATCGACTGCGGCACGAGGCTCCGAATCCGTTGGATAACCCAAGGAAAGTTAGCCCCAAGTGACCCTTCGATCGGGTTCTTAACATCGATGATATCGGCGCCGCCATTCACAGCTTCTGTCGCCTCAAATTCGTCTTTCGGACTAATTAATACCTTCATACGCAAAGGCGAGATAAGATTGGTTGCATATATAACTTTTGAGTGATTGCTGACGAGTACGCTCACGCAAAACGCGCTCGAGCAGTATTTTATAAAAATATAAAAATAAAATTTTGACGAGATTATTTTGCACAAATCTTCGCAAAAATAATTCTAATCATTCTCCGTGTTTTCTCAGCACAAGCTTAATAAACTATGAAATTGATGGTTAGATAAACCCGGGGTAAGCTCCATGCTAGGTGAAACGTACAACTCGTTATCTTTTTTCGATCGAGCTGTATTCAGCTATTTTCAGTCATAGTCTTCAGCGCACAGTGTCGTTCGTGTGGCAGTTGACCCCGCGGAGGGATAGAAATGCCAAAATTTGAAGACAAAGTCGATCTATACAACGACAGAGGTCAAAAGGTTGGTTCGAACATACCGATCGAGGCGCTCAGCCCGACGATGAACCCGGCTATCAAGAAGATTATTAACGTTACTAAGCGAACGGTAGCCGTTAATCTCGAGGGCATCCAAGGCGGGCTGATGACCGGTAAAATCGGCGGCAAGGGTAGACAGATACTCGGTCGTGAGCTCAACCTGGACCTAGTGGGCAACGCCGACGGTCTCGCACAGAAGGTTAAGGACCTCGTGATGGTAAGTGAGGGCGACGATACGAACGTCGAGGCCCTTGGCGGCGGTAAGCAGCTCAAGGTTCAAGTGCCGACCGCACGTCTTGACGCCGGAGCCACCTACGTCGCGGGAACCACCGCAACCAGCAGCGCATTAACCGAGGCGATTATCAACATGTTCAAAGTGGACATGTTCCAAGCGCCGATGGTTAAGGCAGCCATTTGGGGACAGTACCCACAAACGCTTGACAACGAAGGCGGCAATGTGAAATCCATGCTCGAGACCCCACAGAAAGATGAAGGGTACGGTTACTCCCTGCGAAATGTGGCGGTTAACCACGTTGCAGCCGCAACTGGCAAGAGGACGATGAACGCGTCAGCGCTGTCATCGATATTCGAACAGACAGGCATCTGGGAGATGGGCGACGCTCTCGGCTGGAACGAGCGGTTCCAACTCTGCGGGCTTGCGATGCAGGGGCTAAACGCGAACAACCTACTCTACTCTCTCGTCAAAGAGAACGGGCAAGAGGGTACTATCGGCTCTGTAGTTGCGTCGACCGTTGAAAAAGCAAAAGCAGATGGTGTCATTAAAGCAGATGCGACCTGGCCTTCTGGCTTCAAGCCGATGAAGACTGGCGACGTCGCAGCTTGGAACGGCTATTGCGCCGCCGGCACGCTCGCAGCAACTATTGTGAACTGCGGTGCGGCACGAGGTGCGCAAGCGGTTTCGTCCACGCTGTTGTACGCCAACGACCTACTCGAGCACGAAACGGGACTCCCCGGTTGTGACTTCGGCAAGGTTATGGGTACGGCGGTCGGGTTCTCGTTCTTCAGCCACTCGATATACGGCGGAGGCGGACCAGGTGTGTTTAATGGGAACCACATCGTGACGAGGCACTCCAAGGGCTTTGCGATTCCGTGCGTTGCGGCAGCCGTGTCGATTGATGCAGGCACGCAGATGTTCTCAGTTGAGGGAACGTCAAAGATCATCGGCATAGTGTACGGCGGCATACCAGAATTCAAAGACCCAATAACTGCTGTTGCCAAAGCAGCGGAGGGAATGTAGATACGCAAATTGCGCGGAGGTTTACGATACACAATGGATACGGACGTACCTGACACGAGCATTCCTGTTCAAATAGAGATATTCACCGAACGGCTACTCAGCCCGGAGACGGTTGAGCGGTTAGTCACAGAGTTTGCCAAGATCGAAGGAATCACGCGCTTGATCATGCACGGACCCCGGATTGCTCCTGCTGTTCCAGAAGGGCCAGCTAAGGGAACACCGAACGTGCACGCAGCGCGCAGACACATTCAAGTGGGACAACAGGACGTGGAGCTTGGGGTACAGGTCGGTAGGTTTTGGCTTGAACTAGAGGATGAAGACGTGATCGAGCAGGTCGAGGAAGCGTGCAGAAGGATTCTTCCGTGCGGGTTTCAGATAAACCGAGGCTTGTATATACGAACGCGTCCGACGCAGACTGATTACGCAAAATGGGGCGTAATCAGGGACACGCGAGTACTTGGCATGACAGATCCGAAGTCGAAATCGCGGATCTGTGCGATCTATCCCCGTGAGAGGTGACGCATATCGTCAGCCGCGCCACACACATTGTCGATTGCCGCGAATCAATGGGCCTGGGCAAAGGCGGAGGCCTTGCCCAACGAGGCACCATTTCCGAGACAGGGATACCTGATATCGTCGCAATCGCAATGTCCCCAGGTAGACGGCACATAACGAAGCCCGTATGCGAGATAACGCACGGCCTGCGAAACGAAGGTTTTCAGGTCGGCGTGCTCGTCTTGAACGCCGGAAGCGGCGTCCCGGCCGATGCGCCCGAAAGCGCGCGTGGCCTCGGGCCAAAGTTTGGTCTTTCTACAAAGGAGGTGGAACAAATTGCTCGCCACAAGCTTGCGGTTATTCACCTCGGGGGCGTGAAGACTCACATAATCTACAAAGCGCGGAATATTCTGCGCTTTGTCGCCATTCCGGCGATTGTAGTGAGTCAAACGCAGGTTGACTATGAAGATTTCGCCCGCATCGGGGTAAAGACGCGCATCGTGATGCCACAGCCCGAAGACGTTCAAACCGACGGCACTATCGTAGGAATCGTAACCAATGTGACTCGCGGAGAGACTATCACGCGTGATAAGCTCAACGAGGTCATTAAGTGTATCAATCACTATAAACGCGCAGAACGAAGGAGTTGATAAAAGATGCCACAATTTGTTCCCGGTACTTCAAAGGTAGCGGCAAACAGAAGGAAGATGCTGGATCCATCGAAATCGCTGGACAAAGTTCGTGACGTTTCAGATGATGATGTGGTAGCAATACTAGGCCACCGCACACCTGGGACAGCGTACGCGGCGACTCACCCACCACTATCAGAGATAGGAGAGCCCGAGGATCCTATGAGAGAGCTCGTGAAGCCCACGGAAGGAGCGGCAGCAGGCGATCGTATTCGGTACATTCAGTTCACCGACTCGATGTACTTCGCCCCGATGGTTCCGTACGTAAGGTCGTGGATGGCTTCCACCCGATTCAGAGGCGTCGATCCCGGTACGCTTTCCGGTCGACAGATCATCGAAGCTCGAGAACGGGATCTCGACAAGTTCAGCAAGATGCTGCTTGAGAGCGAGGCGTTTGACCCTGCTCGAAGTGGCGTCAGAGGCTGTACCGTGCACGGTCACTCACTGAGACTGGACCAAAACGGTATGATGTTCGACATGCTAGCGAGATCGTTAATGAACCCTGACGGCTCAGTCAGCATTGTGAAAGACCAGGTGGGCAGGCCTCTTGACAAGGCAGTGCCTGTAGGGAAGCCAATGTCGGACGCTGACCTGAAGAGCAGAACGACGATCTATCGGGTCGATGGAGAAGCAGCGCGAGCTGACAAAGAGCTTGTCACCTACATTCAGCGGATTCACACGCTGAGAACGATGTGGGGATTCAAGCCGATGGCATAAGAGAGGTGCAACAATATGGCTACTGAAAAAACACAAAAGATGTTCCTCGAGGCGATGAAGAAGAAGTTCGCGGAGGATCCTACTTCGAACAAGACGACCTATAAGCGCGAGGGGTGGATTCAGTCCAAGGACAAGCGCGAGTTCCAGGAATGGGGCGCAAAGATCGCCAAGGACCGTGGAATACCCGCGTACAACGTCAACGTTCACCTCGGCGGTATGACTCTCGGCCAGCGGCAACTCATGCCGTACAACGTCTCTACGACCGACGTGATGTGCGAAGGCGATGACCTCCACTACGTCAACAACCCCGCAATGCAACAGATGTGGGATGAGATCAGGCGTACGGTTATCGTCGGTCTTGACATTGCTCACGAGACGCTCACAAAGAGACTTGGTAAGGAAGTCACCCCTGAGACCATCAACGGCTATCTTGAGGCGCTGAACCACACGATGCCTGGTGCGGCAATTGTCCAAGAACACATGGTGGAGACCCACCCTGCGCTCGTCGAAGACTGCTTCGTAAAAGTCTTCACCGGCGACGATGACCTCGCTGCCGAAATCGACAAGCCGTTCCTCATTGACATCAACAAGCTGTTCCCCAAGGCGCAAGCCGAGCAACTCAAGAAGGCGATCGGCAAGACGCTCTGGCAAGGCGTGCACATCCCGACGATCGTGTCGCGCACGTGCGACGGCGGAAACACGAGCAGATGGTCTGCGATGCAGATCGGTATGTCGTTCATCGCCGCGTACAACATGTGCGCCGGCGAGGCGGCCGTAGCAGACCTCGCGTTTGCAGCCAAGCACGCAAGCATGGTCGAGATGGCCAACATGCTTCCTGCACGCCGTGCGCGCGGACCTAACGAACCCGGCGGTCTCTCGTTCGGCTTCATGGCCGACATGTGCCAAGGAGACCGGATATACCCCGAGGACCCCGTCAGGTCATCGCTTGAGGTTGTCGCTGCGGGCTGTATGCTCTACGACCAGATTTGGCTCGGATCGTACATGTCAGGCGGCGTCGGTTTCACGCAATACGCGACTGCAGCATACACCGACAACATCCTCGACGACTACAGCTACTACGGCAACGACTACGCGAAGAAGTACGGGGCGGACGGAAAGGCTCCGCAGACGATGGACGTCGTAAACGACCTCGCGACTGAGGTTACGCTCTACGGTATCGAGCAGTACCAGAAGTACCCGACCACCCTTGAGGACCACTTCGGCGGTTCGCAAAGAGCAACGGTGCTCGCAGCCGCGTCTGGTGTGACTGTCGCTCTAGCCACGGGTAACTCGAATGCCGGACTGAGCGGTTGGTATCTCTCCATGCTTCTCCACAAGGACGCATGGGGCAGACTCGGGTTCTACGGCTACGACTTGCAGGACCAGTGCGGATCCACGAACGTGTTCTCCGTCAGGTCTGACGAGGGCGCGCCAGATGAACTCCGTGGTGCGAACTATCCGAACTACGCCATGAACGTCGGTCACCAGGGCGGCTATGCAGGCATTGCAAAGGCCGCGCACGTCGGTCGCCGTGACGCATTTGCGGTAAGCCCGCTCGTCAAAGTGACCTTTGCCGACCCCAACCTGTGGTTCGACTTCGCCCACGTAAGGCAGGAGTTTGCGCGCGGCGCTCTACGAGAGTTCCAGCCTGCCGGCGAGAGAACAATCGTCTCGCCCGGCCGAAAGTTCTAAGCTGCGAAGGAGTGACAGCCGTCACTCCTCTTTGTTTTTTTTTGCGATTTTTTTGATCTTTTAACGGTTGTTTGGCGAAGCGGTTATCCCCTAATTTTTTCCCGATAATGTCGGACGAACAAAAGTGTAGAGCATTACTTAACGTTCGGCGACTGGCTTCGAAGCCATAACACTTATTTCTCGCAGACTGTTTGGGTAATTGCAGCACTTGTCGAGCAGACACTTCAGAGCTTCCGTAGATCTCTTCAATAGCTATGCTGACCGTCTTCATGACATTAGATACTGCTTTTTCCTTGGTTGGCCACTAACGGTTTAGGAAATAGACATATAGGTCCACGTTCTTAGAACGACCGTCTCGGCGTAATTTTAAGAAAGCCATGAGCAACACATTTTATGAAAAGAAGACCATACTAGTGACCGGCGCGGCCGGCTCAGTAGGCCGGCTCAGTAGGAACAGAACTCGTGCGGGCGTTGCTCCTATGTAACCTACGCGAGTTAGTGTTGATCGACACTAACGAAGGTGCCGTGTACGATCTCGAGCAAGATCTTCGATCAAGGCGACTCTCGACGTTTATTGCCGACTTACGGGACAAGGAGAGGATTGAACCCCTTTTTGAGGGTGTTGATCTCGTTTTCCACCTTGCAGCACTAAAGAATCTTCCGGTATGCGAGTATAATCCTTACGAAACGGTCAAAACAAACATCGTGGGAACCAAAAATGTCATTGACGCCTGCCTGCGCGGGAATGTTGAGAAGCTAATATTTACTAGCACGGGCAAAGCAGTCAAACCAACTACGGTTTATGGCGCAAGCAAGCTCCTAGCAGAACGCCTGCTAGCAATCGCGAACACCAACCACCGAGATCAGGGAACGAGATTTGCGAGTGTCCGATTTGGAAACGTGCTGGACTCTCGTGGTTCTGTCCTCTCTCTTTTTAAACGGCAAATAGCACACGGTGGCCCGGTCACTATTACCCCGAAGATATGGTGAGGCCTGGAATCCTCATGTCTCAAGCCCTCAAGCGTATTACGAGGGCGGGAGAATTAGCACGAGGTGCGGAAAGGTCTTTATTTTGTGAAGATGCGACTATTGCGAATAATGGAAGTCGCAAAGGTTATGATCCAAGAACTAGCGCCCAAATATGGATATGTCAGCGAAGCAATCAAAACCGACATGATCGGGATAAAGCCAGGCGAAAAACTGAGGGAAGAACTGACGAAGCGTGAACAGCAGCGAGCGTACGAAAGAAACGAGATGGTCATCATCGCACCAGAGCTGAAAGAACTTGCACATATCCGAGAATTCTATCGTGACTCGGCGTCTCGGGGAGAAATCGCGCTGTACGTCAAGAGTGATCTTGCTTTTGAATAGCACAGATATCAAACGCTTGCTTCAGTATCTAGATTATCTTTAGCCCGGTTGACTGTTGAGTCAAGTAATAGGCATTTCGCGCGGCGAGGGAGAAGTCGAGATCCTTAGCGACGCGACTGGCCATATGAACCTAAGCTCGCGTAGAAAGTATACGGCGCCGTCCTCATACATTTTTGAATGCATACAACGCAGCGAGCACAGCGCCTATAGCTACAAAAGCGCAAGTGAGAGAATACCCGACGGTAACCGTTGAGACTGCCGCATTGTTCACGATGATGCCGTCTGAAGCAACGACGTTTCCGACGGCGCCTATAAGATATGCGAATCCAACAGAAGCGACTGAGACGACAGCGAGCAAGGCAATGAATTTTCCAAGGGGAATAATAAAATTGAGGAAATCCTTCGTGCTAGAGCCCTGCATATTCATTCCACGCCTTTACATCTTGCTTCAACAGGACTTGTACTTTGACGACACGCACATTTCCCCAAGACGGTACCGTATTCCAAATGGCTGTCGCGCTTATCCAGGAAGACCGCAAGTTTTGCCGCATCAAACTACCTCAATCTTTTTTAGAAGGGGAGCTGCGTCTATCGCTGCAAATTGGAGACACGCGTCTTTTAAGGTATTAGCGCCAAGCAAGATGGCCACCAGTTGCGAAACGTTGAGTACCTGGGGCAACGTATTCAAGCTTTTTTTCAAACTTCTTCTGAAACTGGTCAAGGACTACCTGGCAGGCAGCACACATGGTCACAATGACGTCGGGTTCTTCTGCGAGAATGCTCTCAAGTTTCCGAAAGCTTGTCGACTCCGTATAGTTATTTGAACTAATAAAGTTCGAAAAACCCATGCCGCAGCACAGGGAGCGCTCAGAATAGTCGACCAGCGTGCTCGAAAAACCGGCGCATATATTGTCTAGTAATCTCGGGTCCTCCCAAGGCCCGCCTATGACTTCATCATAGAAGACTTTTGTATAGTGGCAGCCGTGATGCGTAGCGACCTTTATCCCTGAAAGAGACAGTGTTGCTCGCTCGATAAGACTCTCTCTTATGACATAAAGCACCTCGGCTGCGTGATATATCTTAACGCCTCTGTGGTACTCGCGTCCAATTGCTTTCAATACGTCATTTATCGCAGCGCGCGTTTTTTCGTCGTCTAGCTCTTTTGTGCACTCTTTGAGATTCGCGTATGACGTCGGACAGGTGCAGATGATGTTTGTGTAACCTGAACTGTAAGCAAGCGCGAGGTTTCTAGCATTGATGCTGAGGTTCACCTCGGGAGGAACCATGCCCGCAATGTACTCCAAATCCTGTGCACGATGATTGATTCGCATCATCAAAGTAATCAATTTTCAGCGAATTAAGTATGAATCGAAAGGATCGCTCTATGCCGGGGTGAAAGGTTCCTGCTAGGCAGCTTTTAAACAAATATAACCGTTGAGGGAGCTTAGAAGGTGTTAGAATTAGAGCATCAGTGGTCGTTATCAAGCCCCCATTTTCGGCGCGCCTTTTTTAGTTAAGATAGTACCGATCTCTACTATTGCTTGCGCAAGAATAGCGACGTCCCTTGCGTCCAGCTGCGGCAGACTGAGTTCGGCTTTAAGCGCCGAAAGTTTGTCGAGGGTGACGAGCTGATCGAGCGCTCCGATCCCTCGTTCGAGCAGCTCGGGCGAAACTGCAACGCCCTTATTGAACAGCGGCTCAAGAAATTTAGACGATTTTGCACGGGTATCACTAAATGTCGCTGCTAGTACCAATACGAACTCGCTCTTGTACGTATGCTCACTCAGCGTTCTTCCTCCGCCACGATGTTTTCCGCGTCCATATATCACATTCTATCTTTATATCTTCTTCTTACCCTCGATGATTTTAGTTAGTCTATTTCCGGGGTAAGATTTATGTTGCTTCGAGAACGAGTAATAGTTAGAAGAGAAGGCTGGACTCTGCAACTGCATAAAGACTATATGGTACGAGGAATCGACTTGTCTGAAATGCATGCGTCGCGCGTTGGAGCTGCAGAGCCCTTACCATCAATGTAAGAAAGCGGCTTGAAACCCGGCTGCGATAGATCCCGATGGTGAAATGGGGGCGCCGGCTAAAACTCGAGCCGCGAGCAGTTGGCCCCACAACGAGGATGAGAGTAAAAGGATGGGTTTGTTCGCGTATTGGCATACCGAGCACAGCCGTTTCTTGCGTGCCATTATGCTCTATTTATTAAATTTGCTTTAAACTGGAGTCCTTATGACGACTGAGATAGACAAAAGCAGCACCTTTGCGAAACTCAAAGTACCTATTGGCCCAAGCCACCCCGCGCTTGAAGAACCAGCGCGGTTTGTGTTCGATGTTGAGGGAGAAAAGGTCGTCGGTGTTGATTACGAGATTGGCTACAACCACCGCAGCATCGAACGGCTCTGCCAAGAGCGGCCAATGCCTAAGGTCGTGTACCTAGTCGAGCGTATCTGCGGCATTTGTTCGCACTCCCACCCGCTCAATCACGTCGAACGGCTCGAGGATATTGCTGGCATCCAAGTGCCCGAACGGGCGAAGTACATTAGGACAATATTTGCAGAGCTTGAGCGGATAACCTCGCATATGCTCTGGGCGGGGATAGCAGGAGAGGAGATCGGATACCACACACTCTTTATGTACACATGGCGAGAGCGTGAGAAGGTGATGGATCTTCTCGAGATGCTGTCGGGCAATCGCGTGATGTACGGGTGCAACACGATCGGCGGCGTCAAATGGAACGTCTCTGAGCAGCAGGTAAGGAGCGCAGTCCACGTATGCGAGTATCTTGACAGAGCAGTCGACAAGATCACCAAAGCGGTGCTGAAAGACAGCTGCATTGCTGAACGCGGTGCAGGCGTTGGAGCGCTCAGCAAGGAAGATGCCATCGAACTTGGTGCCGTCGGTCCGAACGCGCGAGCGAGCGGCGTTCCGGAAGACACAAGAGACATGTGCAAGTACGCGGCCTATGGCGATTTTGACATAAAACCACAAGTCGCTGAGGGTGGGGACGTGATTGCCCAAGCGATAGTTCGATTGGGAGAGCTTAAGCAGTCAGTGTGGCTTCTCAAAGAATTGTTCAAAGACTTACCCGGGGGTCCCATTCAAACTGAGTACGATGATATCCCCGCGGGACGCAGCGTCGGGAGAGTCGAAGCGCCACGTGGAGAGCTTATCCATTTTGTCGAGACCAACGGCACGAGGTTCTTTGAGCGCATAAAAATACGCTCACCGACCCTCGCCAATATCCCTTCGTATGTGCCTAAATTCATCGGCTGTCAGGTGGCGGATATTCCTATAATTGCCGCCTCCATCGATCCGTGCTTCAGCTGCACTGACAGAGCCGTCATCATAAAGGATGGGAGGCGCAAACTCGTGATGAAAGAGGACATGAAACGGTGGAAGTGATAGCGGCGACTGGTTATTAGAATAGCGTGTGGGTGCTTATTTATCCATCAACGGCGCATTTAAGCGGGAAGTATGGCCGTAGGCTTCTTAGGCATATTGACACAAAGGAGGAGAAGTCTCTCTCGATGCACGGTGCGTCGGGACAACGGCCTAAAACTTCTTCCTTCTTTCTTGCGAGTTTTAGGCTCGCGACTAGTTTAGCAAGGTCTTCCAGTTCCTCAGCGGTCGTGCAGAAGCTATTTTCAGGATTTGTGTGGTGTGATCGTCGCCATCCGTTGAGGAAGAAGGAGTACTCGTCTACTAGAAATAAACGCTCGTCCCAGCATCGTTGGCCACCATTTTTTTCGTTCGCATTTCGTTTTTTTTGTTCGTGAGCTGATCTATGGAAAGCCCGTGCGGTGAGTGATGGAAACAATGCGACGTGCGTCCGATAATGTGCACCAACCACGATATTTCACGACAGCGTTGTTCTTAGTACTTTAGTAACTGTTGTAGAGGCGCTCTCAGCCTAATTGCATGCATAGTGATCTTCCAGAGTGCTTTTAATGTCTGTTCACACCCGTCCGGTCGCGCGCAATCTTACCTTTCTTTTTAGTCAGTTTGACTATATCTGAGTAAGATTTATAAGCCTTCAGATCAACGTAGCACATAGGGAAATATCATGGCGACAAGTAATCGTGCTGAGACTAAAATACCGCTAATGACGCATCCTGACACAGCCCCCCCCAAAATGCCGGCAAAGCACTGCATAATTGTTATGAGTGGGAAGGGCGGCGTTGGGAAGTCGACAGTGTCGGCAAATCTTGCGGTGGCGCTTTCGCAGAAGGGCTACACTGTTGGGCTTTTGGACGCAGATTTGACCAGCCCTAGCATACCGCGATTGCTAGGCCTTTTCGGGAACGTAGAATGTCGTGACAACCAGTTAGTGCCTGTAACTTATTCAGAGAAGCTTAAAGTTCTTTCAACAGGCTTTCTGATACCGTCGTCGGACCGCGCAATCGTGTGGCGAGGTGGTGTCAAGATGGCGGCAATCAGACAGTTCATCAACGAGACTAATTGGGGCGCTCTTGACTTTCTGGTTGTTGATCTGCCTCCAGGCACAGGCGATGAACCTCTCTCGATAGCACAGGATCTGCGGTCTGACGGCGCACTGATCGTGACCACACCACAAGTTGTCGCCCTCGTTAGTTCGCGAAAGTCGGTTGACTTCCTGTGCAAGGTGGGGGTTCCGGTGATAGGCATCATAGAAAACATGAGCGGCTATGAGTGTCTGACGTGTGTAACGCACGTGGACATATTCCAAAGTGGCGGTGGGGAGCGATCTGCAAAGGAGCTAGAGGTTCCTTTTATCTGCCGCATACCGCTCGATATGGCAATCTGTGAATCAGGAGACAGCGGTAAGCCTATTGGCGAAAACGGAGCGCAAGCATCCCGTTCAGCAGAGAGCGTAAACACGATCGCACGTAACGTCCTGCGCTTCTATGGGATTACAGAAGACGTTCGGACGGAAAGCATAACGAAGCAAAGAGGTGATAAGTAATGCCTGGTCTTGATAGAACGGGACCTGTTGGAGTAGGTCCTCTGACTGGTCGAAGACGCGGACGCTGCAGCAGTGATACAACACTGAAGCGAGCCTTCTGCGGGGCCCTGTCAATCTCACGCCGTTCTGGGATAAGAGGATATGGCAGAGGCCATCGGTGGCAATACCTCGCGACCGGACTCCCCCGATGGGCGCGCACATCGTCAACTATTATGCTTTCTCAGGCCGCGGAGAGGGCTGCGTCGCAAGCAGCTCTTGAACGGGAAGCAACTGTTTTGGAAGCGGAGTTAAACGATCTCAAAGTGCGCCTCGAATCGCTTAAGCTGGAGGAACGTGACGACAGCGACGAGGTCAACGGAGACGCAACGTTAGAGAGGAGTCAGTGATGAGGATTATGGTCACTGCGCAAGGAAAAGAGGTGACGGCTCCGGTAGATCCTCGCTTTGGGCGTTGTCGTTTCTTCATTTTGTGGGACTCGTTGACTCAGCAGTCCACCGCGTTCGCAAATGAAAACGCGGCGAGCTCAGGGGCGGGTATCAGCAGCGCACAATTCGTCATCGATCACAACGTGCAGGTGGTCATTTCAGGTGAAGTGGGGCCAAGAGCCGCCCAGGTATTGCAGAGTGCAGGCGTGAAGATACACACAACGACGGCTGCAACGGTGCAGGATGCACTGGAGATGTTTCAGAAAGGAGGTAACGTATGAGACTCGCTATTGCTACGGAAAACAAGGCCGTATGTCAACACTTTGGACATTGTCCCGAATACACAATATACACAATTGAAGGGACGGAGATACGCGAAAAAGAGATTATTCCAAACCCTGGCCATAAACCGAATTTCTTGCCTGGCTACTTGCATGAACGGGGAATAGACGTAATCATCGCCGGCGGCATGGGAGTAAAGGCGCAAAAGCTCTTTGCCGAGGCAGGTATCAACGCCATACTTGGTATAGCGGGACCCACGGAACAGGTCGCTGAGCAGTACGTCGAAGGAGCGCTGCAAGAAGGCGTGAGCACGTGCGAGCACGGAGATTTCCGCCATGAGGGCTGCGCTGACGAGTGAAACAGGAACTTCCTAGACTCGCACGAGGCCATGATCATTGCGGTCGCAAGTGGTAAGGGTGGCACAGGCAAAACAACCATAGCCGTTAACTTGGCGCTTGCACTGGAACACAAATATAACGTCCAGTTTTTTGATTGCGACGTGGAAGCACCCAACGCCTACTTGTTCCTGAAGCCTCAGTTCACTCATTCCGAGCCCGTAACCGCGGTATGTCCCACCGTCAACGGCACCCGCTGCACGTTTTGCGGGAAATGCGCTGAAGTGTGTGCTTTTCACGCGCTCGCGGTCACGAAAGATCGTGTGCTCATATTTCCTGAACTTTGCCACGATTGTGGTGGGTGCGCCCTTTTTTGCCCCCAAAACGCTATTGGCAAAAAAGAGCACAAAATTGGACTTCTCGAGTCAGGAAACGCGGGAAATATTGCGTTCTTCCAGGGAAGCTTAACTCCTGGGGAGGCATTGTCACCGCCTATTATCCGGGCACTGAAGCGCAAAGTGAATCGCGATTCAATCGTCATAATTGACGCACCACCTGGAACTTCGTGTCCTGTCGTAGACGCCATAAAGAGAAGTGATGTGTGTCTGCTTGTGACAGAGCCCACTCCTTTCGGGCTACACGATCTGACCCTTGTTGTGGGGCTCGTTTCGAAGCTCGAGCTTCCAGCTGGCGTAATCATTAATCAGGCAGATATCGGCGACGACAAGGTCGAAGCGTACTGCGAGAGAGAAGGACTGCCGATACTACTGCGGCTGCCGTACGACCGAGAGCTCGCGATCAACTACGCGCAAGGCGTACCGGCAATCGACGCGCTTCCTGAATATCGAGAGATATTCTCTCAGCTTTGCCAGAACATAAAAATGCTCGCGCGAGAATGAACGCACAACTTAAGCAGCTGCACGGTTACGAGAAGGAAGGCCCAGACTTGAAGACGTTGACCGTTGTGAGCGGGAAAGGTGGCACAGGAAAGACATCGATAGTCGGGTCATTTGCTGCGTTAGCAAAAAATGCGGTTCTTGCTGATTGCGACGTAGATGCGGCCAACTTAAGCCTCATCGTGGACGGTCAGGTCAAAACGTCACGAGAGTTCAGAGCATCCCAAGTGGCGTGCATTGATGCTACGAAATGCATTCAATGTGGTGCCTGCGAGGACACGTGCCACTTCGACGCAATAAGGGAGTGCAGCATCGACCGCATTTTGTGCGAGGGGTGTCGCGTCTGCTCGTTCGTATGTCCACAGGGAGCGATAACAATGGAGGAGGTTCTATCTGGCAATCTGTTCGTCTCAGACACGCCGTACGGGCCTTTGATCCATGCACGACTTGAACCGGGTGAAGCCAATTCGGGCAAACTCGTCACTTTCGTGCGACAGATAGCTGAGCAGATCGCACGTGAAAACGATCATCAATGTATCGTCATAGACGGACCTCCCGGCATAGGCTGTCCCGTTATCGCATCGCTCACCGGGGTAACGGCTGCCCTCATTGTAACGGAACCCACTCTCTCAGCAATACACGACCTAGAACGGGTGCTGTCGGTTTGCAACCACTTCAACGTGCCCACGTTCGCGTGCATCAATCGATGTGACTTACACGAAGGAAACGCGCATCACATTAAGGAATTCTGTCAAGCAAAAGACATCGAAATCGTGGGAATGGTCCCCTATGACCCGACTGTCGTGCGCGCTATCGTGGATCAAACGCCCGTCGTTCGGTACACAGACAGTCCGGCATCACGCGAGATTAAAGCACTCTGGGGCCGATTCGCTAAAAAAGCGGGATTACGCTTGCGTTGAATTCTTGTCGGTAACATGAAGCCACCCGCCCGTTCCGGTGTTGACTATGTGGCGGTAAGCATTACCGCTATCTTTGTGAATGTTGTCCTGACGGTAAGTAAGCTGACGGTCGGGGTGTTATTCGGCAGTGTTGCCTTGATTGCAGATGGAGTACACTCATTAGCGGACATATTTGGGGCTGCCGTGGTTTTCATAGGATTGCGCGTGTCACGTCGCCCTGCAGATGTCGAGCATCCGTATGGTTATTCAAAAGCAGAGCCGATCACGGAGCTCGTGGTAGCGTTCATCGTCATATTAACGGGACTGTTTATAATCTACGATTCGGTGACAGCGTTGTACGCTAAACATGCAGCAACCGAACTCCAGATTGGCATTATCGTAGCTGCCGTATCGACGGCTGCGGCGTGGTTCTTGTCGCGATATTTAAAGCGCATCGGGATGAGAATCAAATCGAGCGCCCTCGTAGCACAGTCGAAACATTCAATAAGTGATGCTGTGTCATCGCTTGCGGTTGTTGTCGCTCTCGTTTTAACCGGTCTTGGCTACTGGTATATGGATGCGATCGCGGGCATGTTGATTTCCGTTCTCGTTATACGCATTGGCGCGCGCGTCGCAAAGGTATCGATTGACACGCTTATGGACAGGCAAGCTGCTCCAGAACTCATCAACGGTATTCGAAAAACGATAGAGAGCGTGCCTGAAGTCAAAAAAATAAACTACGTGCATACGAGGGGCAGTTGGAGTTATAAAATCGTTGACGTGTCCATTACAGTGAGTGGGGGGTTAGCCGTCAGAGAGCTCTCAACAATACAGGAGAGAATCAAAGCAGGCGTTTTTTCAGAAGTTCCAGAAGTCTATCAAGTGAACATCACGGCGAGCACAGATGAGGATCTCTTAACCGCTGCAGTGAGTTCGGCTGGTAGCGGTCTGAGAGCGGCATTCGCCGATGACCTAGGAAAGTGCGAGTATTTTGTTATTGCACGTTTGCAAGAGAATCACATTGATCTTATCGGTACGTTTGTGAATCAGTACAAAGCACTCGCGCGAAAAAAAGGTGCCAGAGTGGCCGATTTCATGCACGAACACGGGGTTGATATCGTCATTACTGGCAACGCTGGAGAGGGTGCCGTGCAGTGGCTGAAGGGATATGGAATCGACGTCAAATTGGTTGCTGATTCTGGCTATAGTTTTGAAGATGCTATCAAGGCGTCTCAGCTTAGTGCTTCGTGAAGTCGGTCCTGTGTTGGTTTCATTCGGCAGAACGCATTTAGTTAATTTGCCAGATTTCCGTTTCAATCGATATGATCTAGGGCTTTCCATTAAGCTTTAGTGTAGTTTGTATCTCCGCGTTGGAGCTTTTCGTGACCGAAGCTGAGATCTGCCGACTAAGTATCTAGAACGCCCTTAAAAAGGTTCAACCGCGGTCTTCGCACCGTCTTCTGCTGGTATTGTCCTTTTATGTGTTCGCTGAAGTATTTCAGGTCGGTCTTTTCGAGATTCAAGCCCATAGAATCTAGAAACCCTATAAAGACTTCTTCAGGGACCCCTGAATATTGATAGACACTCGAATCACAAAACTCTATTTCGAGCGTAGATGTTTCGGCATTATAACCGACTGCTCGCACACTGACGGAGACGACGACTTCGCGATCCATAATCTTACTCCGATTTTCACGTATTTAACTTTTGCCGATACAAGAACTATTTATGTCACAGCTTAACGCAACCTGAACGCCGAATTGCTGAGATGCAGACCACCATTGTCGCGCGGTCGATTGTTTATTGCCGTTTCGAGTTGGTGTAGGGCGTTGGGCACGCGTGCGTGGTTTATCTTCTGCCAGTTCACTCGCTCGGAACGAGCGTTGCAATTTCGTGCCGTATCTCTTTGAGGCGAGCAGACAAGGCCTGTATATCCGCGTCAATTTTGCGCTGTTTTTTCCAATCCGCGACTCCTTGTTCAACTCTCTCAAGCTCTTCCTCATTAACGTATTGCCATTTTCCGCGACATTTTGATGGCACAAAATAGTGGTACGGGCCGTGCAACTGACCTTTCCTGCACCGGCAGTTTTGTTTTCCGCAGCGGATTAACCTTCTTCGCAGCGAACCACAAAGCGGTTGCAGTTGAGCCCTGTCGCTTTTCAGGGTTCTTATCTCATCCACGATTTCGTTGCTCTCGTCTAGCAATTTTTTGACACCGCGCAATGTCGCTTCAGCGTCTTTTTGAGTAAGCATCATTGGTTCTCGTTAGGCCGGCGTTGAATTTTCACGGGAGTGACTTCAATTCCGGCGCTCTTTTCTGTTGTACCGTCTTCTGTTCATATATTATTTTTTCATGTTGATAGGTCTTCTTAACCTGATTTGTTCGCAGCCTCATTTTCTCGGGGTAAGATTTATATCGCTTCGGTGGGAGATCTGTTCTTATAGGGCTGTTGGATCAAACTCACGCAACAACGTTGTGCGAAGGCAAGCCACAGAGCGGATCAACAAATTGCGCAAGAACGAAGAGGATGACAGTGATTTAAGTTTCGGAGCTGTCGTGACGGTCGCAAGCAAATAATACTCGAATACATGGTTAGAAAAGATAATCCACACGTCGTCCGTTTCCTTCGCGATAACTGCATCGTAGACACTGATGCGGAAGCATTGCATAAGGAGCTCTGGCAAACGTACTGCGAATGGACGCATCTGAAACGTATGCGCCGAACTCTGTGCTTACAGAGTTTTTATCAGCACTGCAGAAAAGCAGGGTTCAAGCCTGTTAGTGATAAACAGGGCGTGATAAAATGGAAAGGTGTCATGCTTAAGCCACGTTCCTCGACGGCCGTAGACGTGCCCCGTCGTAATAATGAATTTGATACCGACGCCTTTCTTAGGCGAGCAGAAGAAATATAGCATAAGCACGTATAAGGTATTGACCGCACATTGGGAGGAGAGTGAGGGAATGGCTAAGGTGCTTCTGAACGTTTTTGTAGACTATGAGACTCTAGGAAGGACGGTTAACATCCTATCCGAACAGGGCGTGACGGGGTTTTATTGTCTCGAGTACTGGGGTGTTTCACCGCAGAATTGGAAAGGTTTTGTCATCAGAGAGGAGCCTGAAATGGCCATTGAGGCGATACGGGACCATACCGAGAGGGCTATACAGGTTAATACGGTCGTAGATGATGATCTTGCTGAAACTATCGCGCGAGCCCTGACTACAGGACTTGCAGGAAAGCGCTACACCATTTTGAAAACTCCAGTGGATTCGATCAGTGTCGCAGCGCCGTAGAGGTGCGCGGGAACGGAGGCGCATGCGCCAGGGACATATGGGCAGCTATCGAGGAATGTTTTAAACGGATTATCCATGAGGCCTCATAAGAACTTCTTCTTTTTTCTTTCAATTTCAGCACGTTCTTGCCACGAGATAGTTGCCTGTCTGGCAGACGTACCTTTGCAATCTATCTCCAGACTGATATAGGCCAGATTGAGCAGGCCCTCGAAGAAGTATGGCTGTTCCGTGTTGCATGCGTAGCTTAGCCGACCATTCCGCAAAACAACGCATCATCAGCAGGCCACTCACACGTCAACTTTATATCCAGTGTCGCGTGGATAGCATAAGACTTCAAGCTTAGTTTTTGGCCTGGTGAGCTCTAGACATGCACAAATTGGTCTCTAACACTTTCTTGTTCGCTGCGATCACGCTGATTTTGTGCGCTGCTGTGACGGTCCCGGTGAGCGCAGCAAATCTGACTGTCGGTGCCGGAGGGCAGTTTAAAACCATTCAGCAAGCGGTGGATGCTGCGAAACCGGGCGACACGGTGCTCATCGCACCGGGCACGTACACGCAAAACGTCGTGGTGAACAAACCCCTGACGATAACAGGAAACGCGACAGTAAAAGCAGCCGATTCGAGCAAAGATGTGTTCTTGCTAACGAGTCCAGGTGTGCACATTGACGGCCTGACCATAATAGGCGGCGAATCTGGTGTACAGGTTGCCGGTGTTGCTTCCTGCGTCATAACTAACATTACCGCGCACGGCAACGTCTTCGCGGTATATCTTGCCAACGCGACGAACAGCGACGTGAGCCATAACAATCTAGCCAACAACGGGTATGGTGTCTATTGTGACTATGCCACCTCCAACACGATCGCGAACAACGTGGCAACTGGTGAGACAGGCGGCGGTGGGAACGCATCATACAGTGACGGCATCTACATGTACTACAGCGGCTCAAACACGGTCAGTGACAACAACCTGAGCGCGAACCACGTTTTTGGCATTTCGCTGTTTTATTCGTCAAGCAACATTATTACAGGGAACAATATCAGCCAAAACGATTGGTACGGCGTCAGATTTCGGGAGTCGGACAACAACACATTTACCTTCAACACGCTGCGCGCGAACGTTCAGATGGGCATACGTCTCATCGACGCGACTAACCACTCGATATACCTCAATAACTTCATTGACCAACCGTCCGCTCTAGTTGTCTCATCTTCTTCCGTGAGGCTCGATTCCCCACAACCAATGGCGTACACCTACAACGGTACAGCCCAGACGGGGTATATGGGCAATTACTACTCGGACTACAACGGCACCGCCTCCAACGGCACGGGAATCGGAAGCACGCCGTCAGCCTACGGCGACAAGTACCCATTGGTACAGCCAGTTGCGAGCTACGGGACCGTCGTTCCTGCCAGCGCCGTTACTTCTGCACCAGCTTCGGCGCAGCCAAGCGGTCAGAATCAGAGTGCCACAACGACTTCTGGCACCCAAAGCACGGGAACAGGAGTTCCGGGATTTGAAACACTGTATGCCGTAGCAGGGTTCGTAATTGCTGCCTTCGTGCTGCTGGGCAAGCGATACCGCGCAAAGTAGGCCACCGGGCTTCCTGCGCATCTCTCTTTTTGTGCGTGTCATTAGCTGTTTATGACTGAAAGCACTACGGGTTTTCTCAGGGCGTGCCTGCGGTGAATAGAGCCAGAACGAGCTGGAGAAAGCAGCCAACGAAAGCTTGCGCGGCATTTCTCGGTCGCACCGCCTTGACGAAAACGATAACAAGTACAAGTAATCAAGCCTTTCCCGATCCCTATAAACGTGTGCGCGTGTGCGCATCGCCTGAAGCGATATTATGGATGGAACTCCGTGCGCAGGATTGCGGGCAGCCGACGCCGAAATTTCGTTAGACGATGCTTGGAGAGCTCGCCTTCACAGCGTGGTTCAATCCCTTTTTCTGCCAGAATCACATTGTCGTGGAAGTTCTGACGCACTTCAGGCTACTGCGTATGTACTGGAATCAGCGATTCGGCTGTACGACCTGAATCACGTGGCCTTTCTCATCAAGATTCAGATGACCTGACCCGAGGATGTGTATTTGGGGACACAGCCAGTGCGTCAGCCAGTGCTCAACGTTCTTTAAATCCAACGCCAGTCATCTGCAGAAAATAGACGGAGGCGTTCAAGGTGGCGTACATAACCACTAAGATAACCGCGATAAAACCTTACTGCTACGTTTGACTAACGCTTACTTTCTGTGCAACAGCAGGTCGGTGCCGTCTTGAGGTGGGTGTTGGCTTGCGTTCTTGAAAGTACTACAAATCCATAGCCAACAGGCTCTAACCGTGCGGCAAACGTCAGCAGCAATTGACATTTTTCTTTATTATTTCAGCTTGTTGAGTCTTGATAGGCCTGCAAGAACAGCGCACGATTGAACAGCGTTATATTGTCTATCCGTCTCTCAATATCGCAGCGATTGGGTGCTTTTGTATGTCAATTCCGCCAACGGATATCTCCCTAGCGTCTGGCGCGAGTATGCCCATGCTGCGGATGGAGGACAAAGTGTTGCTCGCATCGACGTGGTAAAGGGAAACTCCTGCCCGGACGGGAGAGTTCACACCGTGAGCGAAAAGAGCACAGAAGTCGTAGAGACGGGGCTTAGCACGACTGTACGAAGGAACAACTCTTCGATGATTTGATAGAGTTCTACGAGAGGCGTTTTGAAGAGTAATACAACGGAGGTCAACCAAAATGTGTGGACAAAATAGTTGTTGTTTGTTCGAAGGGTCCAGCTGTGGCACCCATCAATATCTACCCGTAATTTATGATAGCGGCAAAAATCACAAATCTCGTATAAATCCTCAAACGATGCACCATACGGTTGCGTTGTTATCACATACTCGCCGCCGGGATGCTTATGCGTAGGGAGTGGCCGAATATGCCGAGAACGCGTGCCGGCGCCTTCCATCTGCAATACATTAAATAATAAGGCGCGTTTGACGATACATGGAATATCCGGACGCCGGCATGTCTTCTGCACTAAAAATCTGGAATAATCTAAAAACCATCAAGGACGGCGAAAACGGATGAAAGAAGAAGCATTCAAGTGCCGATATGTTTACGGTCCCGTACCTTCGCGGCGGCTCGGACGTTCCCTCGGCATCGACCTGGTACCCTACAAGACCTGCACCTATGACTGCGTTTATTGTCAACTCGGACGCACAACGAACAAGACCATCGAGCGAAAAGAGTATATAAAAATCGAGGATATTCTGGCCGAGTTGGATGTGAAATTGGGTGTTGATCCTGAACCCGACTACATCAGTCTGGCCGGTTCGGGAGAGCCGACGCTGAATCTACGGATCAGTGATCTGATCGAGAAAATCAAGGGCATGACAAAGATTCCTGTCGCCGTTATCACCAACGGCGCCCTTCTGTGGCGGGAGGAGGTCCGCGACGCCCTTATCGGCGCCGATCTTGTTCTACCCTCCCTGGATGCGGCCGATGGGGCCATGTTTCGTTATGTGAATCGTCCGCAAGAAGACATCGCTTTCGCCAAGATGATTAGCGGCATCGACAATTTCATCGGAGCATTTCCAGGGAGCGTATGGCTGGAGGTGTTTCTTCTTGCCGGTGTGACGGCCATCCCCGCCGAGGTTGAGAAATTTGCTGTTCTCGTCGGGAAATTGCGCCCGGAGCGTGTTCAGTTGAACACCGTATACCGCCCTCCCGCGGAGGACTTTGCCGAAGCCGTCTCGGTGGAACAACTCAAAGATTTCCAAAACTATTTTACGGGAAATGTGGAGATCATTGTTGAATATCCGTCAGGGCCGTCTCCGGCTGGAGAGACCGTAAGCGCAGAGGCCGACATCATGGCCTTGCTGAAAAGGCGGCCCTGCACCCTGCAGGATGTTTCCGCCGGACTTGCCCTTTCACCCATGACGGTTATGAAGGAATTGAATACACTCTGTCGGTTAGGCAAGGTAGAGAATGTCACCAAACGGGGCAGTATTTTCTACAGGGTTGTGAAATGAGAGAAAGCCGCATTACATACAAACCCATCGGCGTCATCCATAGCGGGCACGCCATTGCCGAGGAAACACCCATCCAACCGGCCTATGCGAAGGGCTGCCGTGGGCGGGCAGAGATATTTCCCGAATATGAAGAGGGCCTGCGCGACCTTGAAGGCTTCTCGCATATTTATCTGATCTACCATCTCCATCGGTCTAAATCTGTAAAACTCACAGTGAAGCCTTTTCTCCAAGACAAAGAACATGGCGTTTTTGCCACGCGGGCGCCCAGCCGCCCCAACGCCATCGGTCTGAGCATCGTGGAACTGGTTAGCCGCGAAGGGAATATCCTCTACCTCGATGGCGTGGATATCCTTGACGGCACGCCGCTTCTCGATATCAAACCCTACACGGCGAAGTTCGACCGGGTGGAAACCCACCGCAATGGTTGGCAGGATGAGGTGGACGAGGAAACAGCCAGACGGCGGGGACAACGTGGCTATCGCGGCTGACTCGCCATGTGGATCAACGGGCGTGTTAAATCAGAGGTGGGGCCAGATCCGTGCGAGGCATGTCTGCGAGATATGAAGTTGAAGTTACTGAAGCTGAGCCGATCGCTTAGTGACAAAGACTTGCTTGCGGTATATTCTAGGCCAGTCTATGCGAGATAACTCCACATTCAGTCGTTTATAATGTTTTGGCAATTTCACTGAAGGGTTTAACTTCTCTTACTTCAACTTTCATTGGTCCGAAGAAATTTTTAATGGTGTTTTCATCGGGAGCTTCTATTATGAAATATCCTCTATGATACGAGCCTTCATCTACTGGACAGCTCATGTATGCCCCGACAAGTTGAATGCCCGCACTGCCTATACGTTTCTCTGAAAAAAGTTCTTTTATCATATCTTTTCCACCTGGGGTGGTCATGGGACATTCTGAGGCAGGATGCGTGTGCTCGGCTACAAATAACATTTTTTATCACCAATTTTCATTTTTTTATAAGCAACATACTTAAAGTTTTATCTTTAAAAAGCTCGTGAACGCACGTTTGCGTGTTTTAAAATGCAGCGATCTAAAAGCTTTTTTAGGTCCGCCATTTTCCAGCTTTTTCTACCGCTTACATTCATTCTACGCAATAAAGCAATGCATCTCACTTCTTCGTGGCCTCCTGTGTTTTATAGCGTTTAGGCGTAAACTTTGCAATAAGATTGGCTATTCTTGCACTGTCCGTCACAAAGGATTACGATAAGAGGTCCCATAAAATCCAACGTATGCCTATTACTTGCACGGTGATGAGCAACAGCGCGATTAAGGCGCTCAGCGCAATTTTTCTCGTTATCCTGCTAATCATGGTGATTTGGAACGTTGGCATCTATATTTGGGGTGCTTCCGAGTCAGCTGTAATAACTGTTGTCCGTAGTCTGCTTGATAAGCTTGCGTCAGCACAGTTTCGCTAACTTAAAGAAGCTAGCGCTGTCGAGTTTGTTTCTGCAACAGGCGCGCCGAAACACGTGGCTGGAGACTTGCATACGATGTTATCGCCTGAAACTGCAGGTATTAACAGATCGAGATAATTGCCCCAGCTAACACGGCACCTGACCGGTCAGCGCCGTGCATGGATAATTGTGATTTAATTTTGCAACTAATTGCGTGAAAAAACTGCTTGTATTATAAGCGAGAAACTGAAGATTGTTTGTATCTGGCTTGTTGGATTAGGAGAACATAAGGATATATTAACCGATATTATCGCAACTTTGGATCTAGACGCTCAAGTAAGGGATATACGTCAGGGGATATTCCATACAGGAGTCCTTACACGCAGGTGCGGCCTTGCAGCTACGCTTCCGAAAGACGCCCTTGAACAGACCCCTCCATTGATAAAGGAGTCTGGCCATCTTTTGGAAAAAAGCGCCTCAGAACTTGTACAGATGTCGTTTTCCGGCAGTATCCTCGAAGCCGCTATAGGCATGGCATCGATCAATTCGCTAATTGAGGTCGATGGGGAACAATGTGTTGAGCTTAATGCAGGAGACCTCTTAGCCGAAAAGGGCAAAGATAAGAAGGTTGTTATCGTAGGCCACTTCCCATTCGTAAGTGGGCTGAGGGGCATCTCAAGGGAACTAAACGTAATTGAAAAAAATCCCCGTGATGGCGACCTTACGGAAGAACAAGCCGACGTTTTTCTGCCTGAGGCCGATGTCGTGGGTGTCACAGGGTCTGCCTTGACCAACCATACAATGGATCACCTGCTTTCTGTTTGCAACCCTAAAGCCTATGTGGTTGTATTGGGCGATACAACGCCCATATCGCCCGTCCTGTTTGAATATGGCGTAGATGCTATCTCAGGGACAATGGTTATTGACAGTGAGCGAGCCCTCCGCAGTGTTAGTCAGGGGGCCAACTTCAGACAGATAAGTGGCATAAGACTCTTCACTATGATGAGATGATGTGAGTGCCCAAAATAAGACTCTTTGAAGAGAAACCTGAGAACGGCCGGTTAGCCGGCTCTACAACTAACCGCTATTTCGTTATAAGCCTTGGCGGTAAGCGAGCCTGTTAACGTGAGGGGCGCAATGGATATAAATTTAACAACATTAACCGAGAATACTGCAACTCGTGGCTTTATTGGCGAGTGGGGCCTAAGCATATTCATCGAGGCGGATAATAAACACATCCTCTTCGATACCGGTCCGGGTTTTTCCGCCATCTACAACGCGCAACCTCTCGGCATTGACTTTAAGACAATCGACACGATAGTCCTCAGTCACGGACACTTTGATCACACAGGAGGATTGAAAGATGTCCTCACAAGAAAAGGGACTGTTGATGTAATCGCCCACCCTGACATCTGGGGCAAAAAATACTCCTTCAGAGAAAATAATTATCACTACACCGGGATACCCTTTCGGAAAGAACAACTGGAGGGTCTGGGTGCGCGATTCACTTTATCCCGGAACCCGATATGGATTTCCGATAATATCGTTACCTCCGGAGAGGTCCCCTTTATAACGGGCTATGAAGAGACCGATCAGTCATTATACAAAATAGACAATAACAGCCTCATACGCGACAATTTTACCGATGATCTTTCCCTAGCAATAAAGACCGACAAGGGTCTTTCCATATTCTTGGGCTGCGCTCATCGCGGGATGATCAATATAATAAATCATTTCCAGGAGACTACAGAAGAAGAGCGGGTATATTCTGTCGTGGGCGGGACTCATCTGATAAGCGCCTCGCAGGAAAGACTGGACAAAACTATTGCTGACCTCAAAAAGACAGGGATCCAAAAACTCGGCGTCTCGCATTGCACAGGATTCGATGCTTCTATTCGTCTGGCAGAGAAGTTTAAGGACATATTCTTTTTAAATTCCTCTGGAAGCAGGCATAAGCTGTTGTAAAGCCATTTTTTGAAAATAAAGGAGAGCAAAACCTCCAAAGGAAAAATGAACATTTATGGAAAACATATTTGAGACTTTGAAGGAACGCGCGCGCAGATTGTGGGATGAACATGGACTTCTGGATCAAAAGGTTATAATCCGGCGCGCCCTCTCACCCTTGAAGAGGCCATAGGCAACCCGGAAGCACGGGATTTCCCCCTGCAGAAGGAAAAAGAGAGACTCAAGCAGACCGAATTTATGGGCGGCCTTGGCCAGGCATTTACTGATCAATATGGAGACTTTGAAAGCTCCCTTGACAAAATACTCGATCTGGACCTCAAAAATAAGTACAGGCGCGCGATTTTTGTGGCCACTCTTAATGCGGTATTGCGGCACATGGGCCTGATTGGGAGGACAATTCACTGCAAAGACCAAGATCCGTCGCGATGCGGGAAGAGCTTAATAGATCTATCAAAAGCCGTCACGGAATGAAAAAGATCCCGCAGATAGGATCCCAGCCTCGCATGGTGGAATCTCTTTCACCAGATTTTCAGCTCCGGGTCATTGACTGGACCTAAACAATATCGGAAAAAAGATTAAAAACGCTCGCATTGAAGGTCCTGAAGCTACTGGGATAGCCATGAACTGGGCCGATATATTCCTAGTAACCGGGACAACGCTTCTAAACGGCACTATAGGAGATTTTCTTAGGGATAAACCTATTATCTTCTATGGGACTACCATAGCAGGTGCGGCGTATCTCGTGGGGTGGGAAAGGTTCTGCACCTGTGGCTCGTAAACGGCATTCACGTTAAAACATAACTAATCCACCGGCTCTGACGGTCAGAAATGAAAAGGTTTTCTGTTCTCGATGATCTTAACATTCTATATTAAAATTCAAAAGCGTAATCACGAAAGCACGAAATTGAGAAAGCAGGAAATTGAGAAAGCATGAAAAACCCTGATTTTCCAAAACCACGTAGATCGAGCGCAACCACTTTGTAGCCGTTCTTTCAGGCACCATACAGACTGATCAAGCCAACAAGCAGACGTTATCGTGCAACGCGTTGGAAAGTCGAAGGTTACCAAACTAAAAACCAGCGCTGGCATCGTATACCCGATTATTCGCTGCGTCCTCCCATTTGAAGATGAGTCATTCGATTCTGTGTTGGTGGTCACAGCGCTATGCTTTTTCAGTGATCTTCAGCAGGCACGACAGGAAACAAAGAGAGTTCTTAAACCACAGGGCATCTAGTAATCGGTATGATTGACAAGGACAGTCCTCTCGGGAAATCCCATCGCGAAAAAGAGGAGTAAGAGACGTTTTATCGATACGCCCACTTCTACTCTGTTACGCAGGGGATAGATTGGCTAATGCAATCGGGATTTGGGGCAGTCAAAACGTGTCAGACCATTTTCAAACTCACAAAAGAGATGACTGCTATTGAGCCTTTAGAAGATGGCTACGGTGAGGGAGGATTTGTCGTAGTTTCAGCACAGAAGGAGGTGAAAACGTGAAATTCGGCATTATCATCTATTCAAACGATCCAGAATCTGTGTGGAACGCATTCAGATTAGGAAATTACGCCATTAAGGAGGGCGATGAAGTCAAAGCCTTCCTCAGCGGCAAAGGAGTAGAGAGCGAATCTATTGATACTGAAACTTTTAACGTTACAGAACAGATGCGTTCGTTCATTGATGGCGGCGGCGTCGTATTAGCCTGTGGCACCTGTCTTAAAATTCGCCAATCCGAAGGTTCCCAAACGTCTCTACTGTCAACGCTTGCGGATTTATATACAATTGTAAAGGAGAGTGACAAAATCGTTACCTTCTAAATCCCACCCTGGATTGCTTGAGTATGGATCTAAGCTCAGGCAGAATCCGTTCTAATAATCTTGCTTTCTTTTTTAGCTTTCACCGCATGTCTTTCACGATTCGTGAGTTGGACGTTTCTCCAATAATTCATATAGATATCATACACGTGCTCCGGCAGCGGAAGCAAACTGCTCATTCAAAGGACTCGCGTAACGCTTCGCCCGGGGCCGTCTCGCCGATCAAAGATGCTCGAAGATCGCGCCCGTCGTGTTCGCTCCCGTCGTGTCGGCCCCGGTGAGGTCAGCGCCGATACAGGTCGCCTCACTGAGGTCGGCCTTGACAAGTTTAGCGCCCCGCAACACAGCATTGGTGAGGTTCGCCTTTGTGAGGTTCGCACCAGAAAAGTCAGCCTCGTTGACTTCAGCCTCGGTAAGATCCGCCTTGATGAGGGTCGCTCGAGTAAGGTCAGCCTCTTCGAGGTCAGCCCCGGTGAGGTCAGCCCCGGTGAGGTCAGCCGCGTGAAGGCCAGCTTGGGTGAGGTCAGCCCCTCTAAGGTCAGCTTTTATAAGATCCGCCTGGGTGAGGTCGATCCCGGTGAGGTACGCCCCACTGAGATCTGGCCGCATCTCCGGGTGCGCCGCTCTCCATTGGTTCCAGACCGATACTCCCTGCAGGAGCATTTGGACGTGTGATTGATTCGCCATGGTAAGTCAAGCCTCTGCTCAATTGTGCAAAAGTGTGCGCATTTGTGAGATATAGCTCTGTCCTTCGTGTCGTACACGTGACCTAACAAACTGCTCGTTATCATTCTCCCAAGGGGGCGGGCAGTATAAACCCTAGAGAACGCCGGAGTGGCTGCTCATCATTGAACGAGAAGAGACGGAGCGCAGAATTTACGGGTCGCCCCCTGAACTGTATGATGAAATGGATACATTGGTCTTTTTTATCTTTTTACCGCGTCTCTGCAAACGGCGGTGAGAAAGCGATACTCCTTGAATGATGAAATGCTCTCCAACCTAGATGATCCGTTTAGATACTTAACGAATCCGGTAAAAGGAATCAAGAATGGCAAAAAGAGAATCTTGTTCGCTCCTCGTTGTCCAAAAACTGTCACTGTTCCAAAGTGGCGACATAAGAATGAGGTAAATTCTTCAGTCGAAAACTCTTTAACGTGAAAAGGGTTTTGTGGCGGGTCAGAAGCTGGCCGACCTGGTGACGTTACTTTACGATTCGGACATGAAATGATCAGTGTACCGTTAGGGTCCAATACCCTGCAAAGCTCACTGATTGCAATCTCTTGCTGCGCGACGTGTTCAATCGTCTCAAAGCAAGTAATTGCGTCTTGCGATTCATTCGGTAACTCAATGTCTAGTATATTACCAACCGTAAAAGCGATTCTATCGTGTTTATACCGTTTTAAGGCTTCGTTAATAGCATCTTGCGAAATATCTATCCCCACGATTCGAGTCGTCGCTCTATTAAGCAGTATTTTACATCCGTATCCAGTCCCACAGGCAATGTCTAAGACTCTTCCACGAGCATAATGGCTGGCAAATTGATATCGTGCTACATGCAGCTGCCAAGTAATTGAATCAGTCTTCCCCTCAATTACTCTCTCACCCGTGTAAACGGGACTTTTATCAATAACATCTTGCTTATTCACGATATCGCTCTATTTGAGACCACGCTGAAAGACATTGTAGGACTTTTATCACATAATTATACACTATTTTTATCTAACCAACCCACCTATTCTTTTTTTAGTGTTTTCGCATAAAAAATGCGGACTAGGCCTATTTTATTGCCCTTAACATTTCTTTTTTCGATTTCCTCGGATTCCAGAGCCCCGTTCACGAGCTGACGCAAAACCGACTTAGGCAATTTGATCTTATCACTCACTCCCTGTTATCTACAGCTTCTCATCCGATAGGATTTCGAAAACCGTTTTAGCACACCTTGATTTCCGAAAAAAAAAACGTGCCTCCTTGCGTTCGAGCACAACTTCAGCTAGAACGAATTGAGTCTTTAGCCAATGAGTCACCTTAAGGTGAGAGTTCAACATCTCTCCTATATGGCATATAGACATCATATACGTGCTCAGGTAGCAGATGCCGCTAATTGCTTATTCGACTCTGCGCACCGCGCCTGTCGTTACCGTGGCAGCAAAGAGCGACAAAAAAAGACGGTAGCTCTGATCGTTCCGATCCGCATCTTTCATGATCGCGCCCGACAAGCAGTCAACATAGGCTGCGCCTGATTGCTTTATGACGTCGGGCAGTTCTTTGAGCAAGACCATCTTACGAGAACACGCGAACGCTACTGAGTAGGAAGTGTTACCCCCACATAATTGCCATAAGCGATTATGAATGATATATCGGCAGCTTTTTTAATTATTTAACCTAAAGGTGGTTTGCTGGCTATTTTGCGACACTTTTGACGACTTCTCAATAGCTGGCAACTTACTTCGTGGGCCCCTAGACTGAGGGGATTTATAGCTCACAAAAGCGGCCCACATGAACCAAACAAAGCGAAGGAGCGGAGCGACTGAGTGATACAGGAGCCCTGGTTCACTCGGTCGGTGCCTGGCTTTGTTGTCTGCAAACTGCGAGGGGGCGTATAAAGGGTTTTTCTTTAGCAATTCAACATTAAATTCAAGCAAGCGTTGAGCCCGTCGTAATTTTTGAACAGCTGCGCGGCCAAAGCATGCTATAGGCCTTCATAGGTGTGCTTGTCGCGACCGCGGGTGCTGTCAGGACGTGCCGCCCCTACCTTACTGCGAACGCTTTATTTACGGCGTTTGGCACTGGTCACATCGCAGAAGCGGTTGCACTCTGCGACGCTACTGATGATGCGGCAGCGGTGGTCGTATTCTGCGAAGTCGGTGGAATGAGGAAACCGTACTTCAACAAGATTGCCTGACCGTCAGGAGAGGTAACATAGTTGATGAAACTCTGCGCCAGTTGAGCGTTCTGCGAGCCGCTGACTACCCCGATTGGATATTTGGCAAGGACGTTCACACTGTTAGGGACCGTGATTACCTGCACCTTACTCTGATATGCGGCTGGTACGTCGGCTTTAGTGACAACTCCTGCGTCGGCCTCACCGAGCGCCACCTTGGCTACGACGGAGTTGACCATCGCTTCCTCTGACACTACGTTTGCCATGAAGCTTTTCGCAAAGCCGGAGCCGTAGGTCGTGTTATTAGACGCTAGTGCGAGCATTTGCAGCGTGTAATTACCGCATGGGGTAGAACTGTTCGCGATATCGAGTTTTACTCCTGGCTTCGCAAGGCCGGACAGACTGGTAATGTTCGCAGGGTTCCCTGTCGGGACGATAATGGCTAAATGATTCTCTGCGAAAATAGTTATGCTTGAGTTGTTCATTAACCCTGCGTCCTGCATGGACTTCATGTGCATTAGATCGGCAGATGCGAAAACGTCCGCATAGGCCCCTTGCTCGATTTGGAGCGCCTGAACGTTACTAGCAGCATAATTAACGGCGACAGTGACGCCCGAGTTATTGGCTTCAAAGGCCTGAGCCGTCTGATTAAATGCGTCAGTAAGCGACCCTGGAGCAAAAACAGTGAGCTTCGTGCTTTGGGTGTTTTGCGTAGTCGTGCAGCCACACGTGGTGACGACGAGCACGCTCAACAATGCGCAAAGCAATATCGGTATAATCTTCTTCTTAGTCATCCGTATCCTCCGTAACTAACGCTTGCGAGCTAGCTTTGAGTTTGTCGGAAATGGTTTTCCTACCATCGCTTCGGCTGTGTTCACGGCCACGAGAATGGTGCAGAAGCCATTTTCCACTTGGCGGGAGATATAATGCTTTCGAAGATATTTAAGCGTTATGACTGGTCAATAATAACGATTTAAGCTTCTCTTCTACGAGGATACCTAACATTCGCCACCTGGCATTTCATCTAGTTCATTGAGAAGTAATGCGAAGCTTTCTGAACTAAGCTCAAAAAGGGCGATGTCTTATCAAATCGCCTATGGAAACGGCTGGCTATAGATTTTTATAACAATAAGCGGTTCGTCTCTAATTAGCTAGGAATTTGAAGCTGGAAGTTCTTGTGCAGTCCGTTCGCTTCGTAGAAGTGTGGCCTCCACTATGAAGGGCGCAAAACTCCTAAAAAGTCGAAAGTGCAGCGTGTTTCTTTTACCCGTTCGACAGCGTAGCGCAAATATATTCATTCCGCCCCTGGAAGCTCACTACACCCCTCTTTTTTCAACTGCGGCAATAATCAAAGGTGAGTAGCCACATAAGCGGCATCAAAACGGTAGGCTAAAAACTAAACTGAGCGGGTTATTTGTCACTTCTGAATAGGCCGCGATTACTCGCGCAGCACCGCCTGCACCTTTTCTTTGACATGTTCAGCCAATGTCCTAGCACACCTCAACCCGCAAGTTCGACATTCGCCCAGTCTCGCATGTAAGTTTCGTAGACATCCTCTGTAAGAGGGTGCTTGTAATGTTCCCAATCCACCCCAGTCATCCCGTGCGCGAGGACATACTTGCGGTTAGTCGCATCTCAGCTGATGACATCCCCAAATTGTTCTGCGAACTTGCGGAAGTCGCTTAACCAGAGATGCGCGTTGGCTGAGTCACGCACCCAACGACACAGATGTGTGCACGTGATTTAAGGTTCACCGCACGTAACTATATATAGCGTCTGCAGTCGCTGGTGGCAACGATGGGGGGACGTTGTCTTTTAAGCACCTTTGCCGGCAGCACCAACAGCGGCGCCAACGTCAAGGTGGTCGGCAAGGCGAGCGCCTTGCGGATATTCAACAGCTCAAGAATACCGCCAACCGCCTCGCTCCCTCAGCCTTTATACCCGGCACCAAGAACGCTCTTCTCGCTGTGCTGAACGCCGCTGAGCTTCAGGTAAATCTAAACCGCAACGCCCCTGCGGCTGCGGTGCTACAGGAGGTAGTGCAGCGCTTGGGACACGCGTTTATCTCGAGTGAGAGCACGTGGAAGAGGATCGCACAATGAGCATGTGTCTAAGCACAGAGGTCGCGGGGATTCGGAACTCGCGGGAATGACAGAGCGACCAAAAAGAGAGGTGCTGAAGATATACTATTAGTAGTTTGAAAGTAGTTTTAAAGAAGGTCAAATAAACGATGAAACAAAAAAGGCCCTTTCACGTCATGATCATTCCTACCCTTGGCTGCCCTTCGAAATGCGCTTACTGCTGGAGTTCCGAGGTGGGTTCGCCTATGATGAGCATAGAGACCGTCAAGGATATTGTGGCCTGGCTTAAGGACTTCAGAAATGATCCTGTCACATTTACATTTCACGGGGGGGAACCCCTCCTAGCCGGAGCTGATTTCTACAGACAGGCTCTGCCTATGCTCTCAACAAAGCTCGAGCATATTGAGCCCAATTTCGCCCTGCAAACCAACCTCTGGAAGCTTACGCCCGAGCTAGCGGAGGTCCTGTCTGATAACAATATTCCCATAGGCTCAAGCCTAGACGGCCCTCAGGATTTGAACGACCTGCAACGATCGGAGGGCTACTATGAGAGAACCATGAAAGGATACGAATTGGCCAAGAGCCACGGCTTGCAGGTGCAGTTTATCTGCACGTTCACCTCTTATTCTGTGCAGTTCAAAGAGAAGATATTCAATCATTTCCTTGAAAACGGGCTGACTCTTAAGCTGCATCCAGCTTTGCCGTCCCTGCGCAGTGACGAGCCGGATAAGTGGGCGCTCTCTCCGGAGAAGTACGGCGAGCTTCTTGTCTATCTGATGGATAGGTACCTTGATAACATGAACCGTATTGAGGTCAGAAACATCAACGACTACTGCAGATGCGTCTTAACTAGGCGTGGCACGGTCTGCACCTTTGTGGACTGCATGGAGAATACGTTTGCCGTCGGCCCGGATGGAAGCATTTATCCATGCTACCGCTTCGTGGGCATGCCGGAATACGTTATGGGCCACGTCCGGGATCGCCCCAGCCAGAAGGATCTGGCCGAATCAGCTGCTGGACTTCTGATGCGCCGCTTTAAGGAGTATGTGGATGAGGAGTGCAAAGGTTGCAAGCATATTCGCTACTGTAGGGGAGGCTGCCCTTACAACGCAATGGCGTCTACTAGCGGCGAGATTATGGGCGTTGATCCACATTGCCTTGCATATAAGAGGATCTTTGATGAGATCGCAGATCGTTTCAACGAGGAGATGATCGGATCCGTCGGCCTGGAGATGGATGTATCTGTCGAGCCAGCGAAGAGCGTGAGGCCCGCAATTATGCCGCTTATACGAAAACTGGCCTCAAATTAGGTAGAGCGGGAGAAGAAGAGGCATAAGTATGGAAAAGGCTGTAACAATAAGGATTAAAGAGAGCACGCGAGCACGTATCAAGAACCTGAGGACAGTTGACGATACTTTAGACAGTCTCATAAACACGGCTTTAGACTGTTTGGAGCGGCGACGCCGAAGATGTGGGACGATACTAGATTGATTTGCTAGATGATCTGACCGACGCTCTTTGAGGCGGTGAAGCTTTCTGCACGTGCGAAGTGATCTTACCTTTTCTTCCCAACTTTTCCTTGAAAAGATCCCACAGAATGTTGAAAGAAAATCTGAAGTCATACTATAGGAATTGGGGTCTAGTCTGTGTAAGGGTAAAAGAAAAGCCAGATGCTTAGTTGGAGGGGTGGTCAATTCTGGAAACGTTGATAAAAGAAGAGGGAGTGAGGTTAGTGGTTCCCTTTTCTTTTGCTTGTCCTAGCAGAAACCTACCCGAAAAATCGTCAGTTTGCAGACCGATATGGGTTAGATTGCGTGTATATTTTCTTCACCTAATGCGGTTTCACGGAATAATCGATCGGAGAGCGCGTAGGATAAGGCTCGAGTTACCATTCGCAATTCCCGGAAGTAGGCTACCCTGCCAGGAACTCTACCGTCCATGTCTGCAGCAGTGGTGCCCGGACGTGGTGAAAATGCATAGATTTCGGCATAGTCGAAATTAGATTCGTCGAACAGGCTCATGGACTCAGCAAACTCTTTCGCTGTTTCGGTTGGGAAGTTTACCATAATCTGAGTCTGAATGAACAGGTCCGGATGCGCCTCTTTCAGTCGTCGGATGCTTTCCTTGACATCAGCAATACTATATCCCCGCTTCATCAGCCTTAAGATCCGGTCGCTTCCGGACTCAACAGGGACCCCGGTAAACCATATCTTTCCTGTCGCAAAAGCGGGAACTAACTCGTTAATCATCTGTTTTAGAAAGAGGGGATGGATATTACGCAGGCCAATCT
This sequence comes from Methanobacteriota archaeon, assembly GCA_963720465.1. Lineage (GTDB taxonomy): Archaea > Halobacteriota > Bog-38 > Methanoflorentales > Methanoflorentaceae > Methanoflorens. Next base: position 557,176 of record OY970393.1, on the reverse strand, counting down.
TAAAATCGCCGTTTTCACTTACCATTTTGGTGAGAAGGTCTGCCAGGTCATAGTCATAACCGAGGTCTCGCCCATATGGTCCCAAGTCCGTTCCCAGTAGGCTGAACTCTTTGAACCCACGGCTGAGTCCGGCCTTGAATTCATCCATGACCTCATCAATGGGTTTGCTCTTGATGTTACCACGGGATTTCTTCACCGCACAATACGAACAGTTTCCTAAACAGCCAGTCGCTATCTTGATGTAAAAGATTGAAGGGTCATCGCGTCGACACAGGCAATTACCTGCTGTCAGCCTTAGATACGGCAGATAAAGAAGTTTAATAGGTAAACGGTCGAGTTTACGAAGACGATGCCGTGTGCTTGTTTTAGACACCGGCCGGCAAATTTCGTTGGCAGTTACTTCATTTATCGACGTTGTAGCCTTAATTACTTCGTCCAGCTTGCCGACTTCTCGTTCTCCGAAAGAAAGCTCCTGATGCGTCTGGAAAAGCTTTTCAGGGTCTATTTTGGGCAGGCATCCCCACACGATCAATCGCTGATCATCTTTTATTTGTTTCTTAATGTGCTGAATGAGATGAATCGAGTTTAACTCTAAGGGTTGAGTCAACGCACAGGCATTAAAGAGGATAAGATCAGCATCTGTAACGTTATCTGCTATCTGCCACCCATTTCCCTCTAAATACGTCTTCACGCGGCCAGAGTCTAACTGGTTCTCCGGACAGCCATTGGTGAGGACGCATGCTTTTTTCAAAGTATTGCCTCTTGATATATCTCCAAATATTGGCGTAATTATTGTGATCGACGGTGATTAATTAAAACCGACCTGAACAGCTCGGTTTCACCATTGGCTCATCTTTATCCAGGTGACCATTTATAGATAAAGGTTAGCCACATATCTCATCCAAACAAGGTCTCCGCCTGATATAGGCGACGTGCCCTCAATGGTGGACGCTTAGACTCTTTCCTGATGTCCTGGTTAGGATCCCACGCTAGATCAATAACAAATGATTATCGACGTGTGAAGACGGAGGTTCAGGCGTCTTATCGGAAGTTTTGGCTGTTTTTTCTAAAGCTCTGCACACTGCCTATCTTCGTTGTAAAATAAATTATGCACGCTGTTTTTCATTTATTCAACCACTTTTCTTCTGCCGCCCGTCATATCTTTTTTCCAAGAACCGACCTTGAGATGACTTGGCACTAGTTAGGCTTCATAGAGGCATTTTCTATTTGTGCGCCTCTACATTAGTCGACCTCCGCAAAAGCTGTCGTAATTTTTGGGCAGGCCCTCTGGGCAACCCGTAACCATATACACATTGACAGTATCATAATTACTAGCATTACCTTATGGCCAAAGCCGTATAGGGAGAATGGTGAAAATGGTAAGCGTGCAAGATAAGACGACCATAACCGTCTCGAAGGATACGAGAGAGTGGCTTATTCTGCTCAAACTCAAGATACAGGAGACCAAGAAGCAGGAACTATCCCAAGATGATATAATTCGGCTGGCCCTTGCCTGCTTAGACGACCATCAGAATGAGGCTGACATGTCGTGCCTGATTCGAGAGTCATAAGAATGCGCATAGCGTGAAAGTTATAGGCTATATTCGCGTCCCGACTGAAGACAGACAAGGAAGGCGTAAGTCTCGAAGGCACAAAATGCCACTAGATAGACTATTTTTTTGATCCAACGGCGTACAGCATATATACTCATTTCGGCCCTAGAAGCTTATCACACCCTTCTTTTTTAAGCTGCGCTTTACCGTCATAGAGATATACCATACAAAGCGCGTTGGAGTCACACGCTTGCAAGTATTTCCCTTAACAATTGGAGGCAACTGTGAAGGTGTGGATTGAGAGCGATTGCAGGGGCAGCGGGTGCTAATAATGGGTCAGCCGGTAACACAGTCAAAAGTGCCGGGAGCCTCGATTTGCCATCGAATAGCTACTACGTGCGATTCGGCCCTGCGCGTACGCGGTCGCCATGGTCGCGCTTTATCTCAGTCGCCTATCAAGTGGCGCTGCCTCGGTCTGGCCAGGAAGCAAGCAAGACACAATGCAGAAACGAGGTCGTCATTGGCGCTCGGAGCTGCCTCAAATTTCAGCCTTCTAGCGTCTGAGCTTCGTTTGACCATAAAAACGTCAAGCTCGTGTATGAGCGCCGGAGCGTCTTTGAGGTTCTTGTTTATCTTCAAAACGCTTTTAGCCATCAGGCTTTTCACGAGTGACATGAGCCACGTTTTAGGCACGGTGTAACTCTCACCCTCCTCGTGTATTGTCTCCCCTCCGGTTGCAGTTATGGTGATAACGTTCTTAATGTCGACGTCGCGCTCATCGTCGGCCATAATTCTCGCGTCCGATTGCAAAAAGAACGATGGGGCTCGGCCGGATCTATCCATATACTTCGGTGGTTCTCAAGAAATCTACAGACTCTTTGTATCTGAGTCCAAAGTCCCACTTTATATTATCGCTTGTCAAATCGGTGCTATCGTTTGTCAGATCGAAAGTAGTTGGAAGGGGGCTTTTAATGTGGCTCAGTTCGCGGCTTCGGCCCTTTGTATCTGTGATGTAGCACTTGTTATTATACAAAATCTTGTAAGGAGTCGCTTCTATACCAATTTCATAGAAAAACTCTGGATAAGGTGCAGAAGGTGCCTTGTTTTTAATAAAGTCACGTAACAAGCCGGAGAGGTCAACAGTGATCGATGCGCTATAATGAGTCCAGTCTGGAAAGGTATTCTCAATACTGGTAACGCGTGCTGGTGTGTTGTGTTTATCCAGTTCTACTTTTAGCTCCTTAAGCGTAGGAATGATGACCTTGCGCAACATAATCTCGACTTGCGCGCTGTCTTCTTCTAATTTATTTTCTTTGACTGCTTTTTCTGCGGGTAGCTCCTTGATTTCGTCCGTTGCTTCGCTTATCAGCAATTTCCACTCATCATCCATAAAATCACCATGATTACAGCGAAGTTACCTATATATTGACATAGCTATATGGACGCCTCTACTTACTGCGATACGTCCTTGATTTTTCGATCTGACAGCGCACAGGAGATTAAAGCAAATCGGCAATCAACGGGCGCAGAGGCTTCCGTTTAAAAGCTGACGCAAACCTCCGATGGTGACAGCCTTAAAAACGTCGTGCACGAAGTCCCTCTGAATTTTACCATACTTTCGCTCTATTTTTAGCTAACAATTACCCAGATAGACCTACCATTTTGCCCTATGAACCGTGATTGTGTAGAGGTCGACGAACTCATCCTTGAAATCGCGGACTACAAAAGCGATTTTGCAGAGATATATGCCGAAAAACTTTTTAGGAAGTGCTCGACCAGTTGGCCAGTCTATTAATAGCTGCGAGACCGCTGCACGATAGCCGGCTTCCGGACCGCGCACGTCAGCAGCTCCGACGGATTATCAAGAGGATACAAGTGCAAATGCACCAGCGCCGCGAATAGCTTTTCGTATTTGCCGCAGCATTTATCGTGACTCATAGCCCGTTATACGGCTGGCGTAGAATGTCGAGGCTGAATCTGATTCAATTTGGGTGGTGATAGACGGTGAGACTATCATTGAAAGCTTCCATAAAACGAGCGGCAATGAGGCGAGTCCGGTTAAAACTGGTAAATAAAACCCAGCGGTATTCTGACTCTTCGCGTTCGCAGGTCGACGATTAAGGCGATGAGTTGAGCAAAGTGCATCAAAAGTGCATCAAATCGCGAAAAAGTATAGCGAAAGTGGGTAACGGTCACTAACTCCACAAAAAAGGGGGTTTGAAATAGAAGACAGATTATCAATGGTTCCTGGCTGACGCTCAAAAGAAGGAGCTCAAAGAGGAAGACCAAAGAACAAGAATGAGCCGGTGAGGCGGCCTTTGCCCATGGAACGGTTAAGGACTTTTTCCATAATTCTTTGGGGAATCCAGGAGAATTACAATGAATGAAGAAGTAGTAAAGCAACAAAAACAAACCACGACCACAGACGCAACTGTGTTTGCTGAACGCGCGAAGATCGTCGATTTGCTGAGCCGCTATTTTAGCGCGATTGACGGTAAGCGCCTCGACCGCGACAGTGGACGCAACGTTCACGACCAATGGCCGCCTAGTTCGTCCCAATGGTGTGGCGCTCGCAGGCCGAGAGGCCATTCTCAATGGTCAGAACAAAAGTTTCGCCCGCTTTCGCGCGACCCACCACATCATCACCGACCACGTCATCGATTTCGACGGCGACGCTGCGCGGCTGCGGGCAAACCTGACGGCAATGCATTTATGGTCCAACGAGGAGAGCGACCCCAATTCACTTCAAACTCACTTCGTCGCCGGAGGGGTATTCCATGTGCTGGCAGTGGCGCACCTACGACGGGTGGCGCTTCAGCGAACTGTCACTGCGCAATACATGGCGCACGGGTGCGGGTTTGTCCGCAATGGCTCAATAGAATGCACAAGACTGCTCGAATATAACCTGTCAGACCCGCAACAGGTTGCTGAGGCAAAAAAGAGCAAAGTCGTCGTGGCACGATGTCCGGCGTTTGTCCGGGATGCAGTTGAACTCGTTGAAACACTGGTCTAGATGAACTGATCAACAAAAGCATCTTCGACAATGAGTTTTATGTCGTTGATAAATTCAATTGCCTCTTCTTCAGAAGTAACCCCGTGCACGTCAACTCGCCCGTTTCTGTAGATCGTGATGTCACACCCTTCGTGGGAAAACCGTGCGACCCCTAGTGTTTCCGAGCACTTTGCTACACCCATTAATAATGAACATAACTCGTGCATGGAGAACTTCCTTCTGAAATGTCCCTCTACGATTATCCCTCCACTTCTGCACGGTCTCAACGTCTTCACGTCGTACGCTTTCATTGCACTACTCCGTCTTGGGGCACCGGCTTGTCATTCTCTTGTAGAGGGCATTGCCCTCTGACGTTAACTCAAGATCGTTGTCGTGAAGAATGGCATATCCGTCATCAATCAGACGTGCCGTCTCCTCCTCCACGATCTTATCTCTGAGAGCACCCCAACTCTTAACGTATTCCTGTTTCCTTCCGATCGACATACGCCTCCACAGGAGATCGTGCGCTATGATGCTGATGTCTATTCCATGGACACGCCTTCCCAAAGGGGGGGCCGCTATGCGTTATAATTAATCTGAGCATTAATGTAAAGATGTAGCTTATGCGAGATCATAACATCCGCGTTTTTGAGAAGCATGCTCTTGAATACGATCGGTGGTTTGAGACTCACACCTATGCCTACGAGTCAGAAGTGTTAGCAGTCCGAAGCCTTCTCCCACAGGGTGGCAAAGGGCTTGAGGTGGGCGTCGGCACTGGACGCTTTGCTTCTCACGTTGGCATCAAAGTCGGGGTGGAACCGGCGCACGCTATGGCATCGATAGCTCGGCAACGCGGAATACGTGTGTATGAAACGGGAGCGGAAGTACTGCCGTTCGACAATGAGTCGTTCGATTTTGTCGCGATGGTAACCACGCTCTGTTTTCTTATCGACCCAGTGCAGGCTCTTCGAGAAGCGAAGAGAGTTCTGAAACCCAGAGGGTGCATCGTAATAGGGATGATTGACAAGGACAGCCCCGTCGGGAAGTCCTACGAAGCGAAAAAGGGCGAGAGTACGTTTTATCGACACGCACGTTTTTACTCAGTAACGCAGGTGATCGCGTGGTTGCAAACGGCGGGATTCGGCGCGGTACGAACGTGTCAAACGCTCTTCGCATTTCCCGAAGAGATGACGGCCGTCGATCCGGTCAAAGAGGGGCACGGGCAGGGAGGGTTTGCCGTCATTCCTGGGATACAAGGAGGGAACAATGTGAAGCTAGGATTGATCGTCTATTCAAATGACCCAAAGATTGCAGGGAACGCTTTTCGATTTGGAAACTACGCCTTGAAAGCGGGTGACGTGGTGAAGGCAATCCTCAGCGGTAAGGGCTGCTTAACGTATAACTTCCGCTCGTATCGCGGCGGACGGGCTGCGGATAACGCTCTGACGCTCCCAATATCTAAAGCTGCGGCTATGCTTTACTAGCATAGACACGAATTGTGAAGAGGGCTTACCATGAAAAAAATCGTTTTTAGCAGGGACGTTAGCGGTAGTGATCCTCGCAGCTGTTCTCGCTGCGGGGTGTACGAGCCCTACGACGTCTTCACCAACGCCCACGCCTAGCACTAGCGCTACGGCAACAACCACAACGACGGCTGCACTACAAAACGTGAGCCAGTACATTACGACCACGATGCAACGGCTGAACTTTACCGTGGTGACGCCGTTTTCACTACAAACTGGCTCACAAGCAGGTGTAGCTATGTATAACGGCACGGTGCGCGATAACAACGGCACCTATACCGTGAGCGTTCAAGCGTGGAACAATACACAAGCTGCGCAGGCACAGTTCCTGTCGTTGAGAACCATGTTCACCGGGCAAGGGTATGCTGTAGTACAGCAGAACGCGACCGCGTGGTCAGGGTTTAACGCGAGTGCACGACACGGAGCAGCCGTGGAATATGGTGCCTCGCCGCTCATGCCGAACTATATGATGGTCATCACAGGCGGTGCTGTCGGGCAAGCGCCGTACCAGCAAAACATGTGGCAGGACATGTGGAACGATATGCACACGTACAGCGGAAACGGTGATGGCATGGGGCCGTACATGGGTTACCAGCTGACTAACGCTGCGCTCACTAGCATGCAGCAAGAGATGCAGGAGCACATGGGCAGTGGCGGCCCGGATGATGTTCAAGGTACTGCCACATGAAAGAGTGGGCCCTCACCTCCTATCCATTCTTTTATCGCTCCGCAGGTGCCAATCTCGCTTGCATAAGTCTTAGGTCCGTCGAATCAGCAGATAGATGATGTTAGCTTTTGGCAGATTCTCGTCAAAAAAAGCGCGACTGGCAGTTCGGTAGTTTGGCACGATCCGGGGCTTAAGCGAATTTCTCCGGATCTCTGTCGAACATCGCCTTGCAGCCAGGAGCGCAAAAAAAATACTTCTTGCCCTTGTATTCGCTGAAGTACTTCGCCGTCGTTTCATCTACGTCCATGTTGCAAACGGGATCTTTTGGCATTTTTACCTCGCGGTACCTTGTGTTCTTAACGTTTAATACACTAACTCAGCGGACGTATCGGTCGCAGGCGATTGGCCCGCTACAGTCGCGGCCCGCAATTAGGAGAGCAAAAAACGGTTTGGCTTATTTGCTTAACAGCCAGTATCCCGCTTGCCCTTTCGCCAACGACCATCGGAGGGTACTTTGTCCTTGTGTTTGCCGTCTCTTTGCTTGTCTCGTACTTGTTGGCAAGGCGAACTGCCGCCATCAAACCATCGGAAAATTTGCGCAACTCGTAGATCGAGGATGACACGTACAAATGGTTTTGGGATGGAAGAACGCGGCAAGTCTCACACGCTGCGTGAAACGTTTTTCGAGTGAAAAAGTGATAAAAGCAATAAAGCGTGTTGACGATAATTGCAAATCGTGACGGGCTACACCTAAAATAAACGATCTACGTATGGCTGAAACCACCATAACTTTTAAAGTACTCGGCATGACGTGCACGATGTGCGCGCTTACCATTGAGAAGCAACTCTCGGACCAAGAGGGGGTCACGAAGGCGAACGTCAACTTTGCTTTAGAGCGCGCAACGGTGACGTATGATCCGAAGCAGATAGCCCCGAAGCAGCTTGTGGAGGCGATACGAGATGTGGGGTATGACGTCGACATAGAACGAGCGGAGCTTGAAATCGCGGACATTGTGTGTGTTGCTTGTATTACAACCATCGAAAACGCGCTTAAGGACGTCCAGGGTGTAATTGATCAGAGCATCAACCCCGTGACTGCCCAAGCGGTCATCGATTACGATCCGTCGATCGTGACGTTGGAAAAGATTATTCAGACGATCCGAAGCACGGGATATGACGTTATAGAAGCTCCGCCCTTCGGCGCAGAGGCTGAACTGGTCGACCGGGAGAAGGCGTTTCGAGAACGTGAGATAACGCACTATCGCAATCAGTTCATCTTTACCGTTATCTTCGGGATCCCCCTTCTGTTGGGAATTCTCGCGCCTTACGTCCCTATTATTCCAGCATTCTTCGCCGCTCCCGTGTTCCAGTTTGCCGTCACCGTCCCGGTGATGGTCATTATCGGCTATGGCTTTTACCGACGGGCAGTCATCTCCATTGCGCACAGGGGGGCGAACATGGACGTCCTCATCTCCATGGGAACGCTCGCGGCCTTCGCGTACAGCGTGGCGGCAACGTTCATCATCCCCGGCGACACCTACTACGATACGTCGGTCTTCATTTTTGCATTCGTTCTTCTTGGCCGCTACCTTGAGGCGCGCGCCAAGGGCGGGACATCCGAAGCCATCCGAAAGCTGTTGCATCTGAAGCCTGAATTTGCCAACGTGGTTAAGGATGGAGTAGAGGCGCGCATACCGGCAGATGATGTCCAAATCGGAGACGTCGTCATTGTACGCCCCGGCGAGAAAATACCCGTTGACGGCATCATTATCGATGGGCACGCTGCGATTGACGAGTCCATGTTGACCGGAGAATCTGTCCCGGCTGATAAGCAGCCCGGAGATGAGGTGATCGGGGCCACGATCAACCGCGAGGGGCTCCTGAAGGTTCGTGCGACAAAAGTCGGGGCGGGAACGGCGCTTGCGCAGATTATTCGCCTCGTCGAGATGGCGCAAACGTCAAAAGCTCCCATTCAGCGATTTGCAGACAGGGCCTCAAACTACTTCGTTCCGGGCGTGGTGGCTGCAGCGCTTCTCACCCTTGCAGCGGCGACGTTCGTCGGAATTCCGTTCAACCTTGCTCTTTTGCGCACGGTTTCGGTGCTTGTCATTGCCTGTCCGTGTGCCCTGGGCCTCGCAACGCCCACTGCGGTGATGGTTGGCACGGGGCTGGGTGCTGAGAACGGCATCCTCATCAAAGGTGGTGAGTACCTCGAGAGCGCTGAGCACATCGACACCATCGTGTTTGACAAGACAGGAACGCTCACGAAGGCGGAGCTTGTAGTAACTGATGTCGCTATCAGCGATGCTCACGACGTTCCCCTCACCGAGACAGACATCCTCCGCCTCGCCGCAAGTGCGGAACGGGGGTCTGAACATCCCCTCGCGCAGGCCGTGATTCGGCGCGCCCGTGATGAACACATCGAGACGACGGAACCACGGGAGTTTAGAGCAGTTATGGGTGAAGGGGTCATCGCCTCAGTGGATGGCACGCAGGTGCTCCTTGGCAACCGAATGCTCATGAGCGCCCACGGCGTGGACGTTACCCTCGAACCGACAATTCGGGAACTTGAGGCTGAAGGGAAGACGGTCATGCTACTCGCGGTTGACCACACACTGGAAGGCGGCATCGCACTTGCTGATACCGTACGAGATGAGGCCTCAGGAGTCGTCGCTGAATTGCAGGACATGGGAATTAAAACGGCGATGGTGACTGGGGACAATCAGACGTCGGCCCTTGCCGTAGCAAAACGGATTGGAATCGGCACTGTGCGGTACGAGGTTCTTCCTGCAGGCAAAGTAGCGGAAATAGCCTCGCTCAGGGAAGGGGGTCACAAGGTAGCAATGGTAGGCGACGGCATCAACGACGCGGCGGCTTTAGCCGAGGCAGATATCGGCATTAGCATGGGAACTGGCACGGATATCGCAATCGAAGCCTCAGACATTACGCTCATAAAGGCTGATCTTGAGGACGTCGTTGCCAGTATTCAACTCTCAAAAAAGACGATGCGCACCATTCGGCAAAACTTCGGGTGGGCCCTCGTTTACAACTCAGTCGGGATCCCCATTGCCGCGCTAGGGTTTCTTCGACCTGAATTCGCTGCAGCTGCAATGGCGTTCAGCTCCGTCTCAGTTGTTGCCAACTCCTTGCGATTGCGGGGGTATAAAGTGCGGCCCGGTCGTCCAGGGCGCGGTGATATGATATAGCCGCACAACTTATTCAGACACATCGCGGCGAACCCCGCCGCTCTCTCTAGAATTACAAAGCGCTCCGTGACTATTGTGGCGTAGAGGGTAGGTTGTTTCGTTGTTTCAGCGCTTTAGCCCCTCAAGCCGCTTGTTGACTTTTTCGAGATGCGTATTGAGGGCGTCTCTATACTCTTCGAGCATTTTGATTTCTTCACCAACGTCCATCAATGGCACTGGGGGCTCCATACTCATTCCCATACCCAAGTGGTGCCCGTGATGGTGATGCGTGCCGTAGCTGCAATCGCAGCTGCAGCCACAACCGCAATCCTCAACTGAACAACTATTTTGTTCGCACATGTATCGTTCACCTCCTTTGCACTATGGCCTAAAACGCCGTTCGTAGAACCCTATTAAATCGTCAAAGAGTTGTTTTCTCCGTACCATCGTGCTCAGTCCCGCCTCAAGGAAGGCAGAGCCCTTCTCAGTCACCGTGTACACTCTCCTATCAGGGCCGGAATTTCCCTTCTCCCACGTTGAAGCCAGCAACCCCTTGTCCTCCATCCGTCGTAACGCCGTGTAGATGCTGCCGGGTTCAAGCTTGTGACAGCCGCAGCTCCGTTCGTCGATCTCGGTGAGGAGCTGATATCCATAGGTGGGGGTTTCATAGAGGATTCGGAGGATGAGGAACTGTATCCAGCTTCGCTCTGGATATTGCCAACAGTTGCAGTTGCTTTGATTGCACATGGTGTTTCTTAGTATACGCCGCTGTTATATACAGCAATGATATATAAGCATTGCCAGATTTATTAAGGACGCCGGACTTAGTTGGAGAGCGAAATGAAACAAGAACGGCCCGAAGTGATCGCAGTTAGCGGGTTAGCAAAGCGATTCGGCACTATCACCGCTGTCGACGATATCTCGTTCAGCGTTCCCGGAGGTGAACTGTTCGGGTTTCTCGGCCCAAACGGTGCCGGTAAGACGACGACCATCAGAATGCTCACGGGTATACTCACGCCAGATGCTGGGGAGATCCGCATCGGCGGGATTGACATACAAAAGCATCCAATCGCTGCAAAGATGCAAATGGGTATCATCCCCGAGATGAGCAACGTGTACACCGACTTGACGGCCAAACAGAACGTCGTTCTCGCGGGGCGGTTCTACGGTATGCGTCGGAAGGCGGTTGAGGAACGCACGGATCAGCTCTTAGAACAGTTTGAACTCTCTGAGAGAAAAAACGATCGTGTCGAGGAGTTCTCTAAGGGCATGAAACAGCGCGTGCTCATCGCCAGTGCGCTCGTGCACATCCCGCAGGTGCTCTTCCTCGACGAACCCACCTCGGGACTCGACGTGCACAGCCAACGTCTTATTCGCACCATCATCAGAGAAATGAACCGTGCGGAACGACGGTGTTCTTAACGACCCACAACATCGAGGAGGCGAATACTCTGTGCGACCGGGTTGGCATTATCAACCGCGGAACGCTTGCTGCTATTGATACCCCTGAACGCCTGAAGACGGCGTTTAAAGAGGCTCAGTCCGTTGAGGTCGCATTTGATACACCCACAGATATAGGTGCGATCGAACGCAGCGGCTTGGTGAACCGAACGGAAAAGGTGGGCGACAAGTGGCGCTTGTACACCGATGACCCCGATGCGCTAGCTAAATACATTTTCGCTCTTGCCGAGAGAGAGAAGCTTTCTTTCACCGCGTTAAGCATCGAAGGTGCCAGTCTGGAAGACGTCTTCGTTTCCTTGACGGAGGGCAAAGCGCATGCCCTATGATGCCCTTAGTGGTTACCTTCGCAGCATAGCGCTCATCGCGGAGAAGGACATGCGGATTTACTACACGAAGCCGCCAGTGCTCATGTTCGGCTTTCTGTTCCCCCTGTTCATGTTCCTCGCGTTCTACCTCGGCAGGAGCGCTGACCTTCACACCCTCTTCCCTGGACTTGCAGCAATGTTCGTTTTCTTCGTCGCCTCATCCGTCGGCCCTTTGATCACCCCGTGGGAGAAGCGGGCAGGCACCTACGAGCGGCTGCTCTCTTTCCCCGTGACCGTCAACACTCTGATTCTCGGGGACGTTGTCGCAGGCATGCTATACGGCATCATCATCAACGTCATCATCTTAGCCGCGGGAACAGCGGCGTTCGGCTATTCTGTGAGCCTCTCAGGGGTTCTCCTGATCGCTATAAGCCTGCTGTTAGGCGCGTTCTGTTTCTCAGCTCTCGGCGTGCTCCTCGCGTCTCCGGCGAGTACAAACCCCTCCAATGTTATGATGCTCTCAAGCCTCGTCCGGTTTCCCCTGATCTTCATCAGCGGCATATTTGTGCCGATTGCGAGCCTCCAGGGGGTCGCAAGAGTAGCCGTGTACTGTTCGCCGATAACGTACCTTGTTAACGGGTTTGACCTCGGTTTGCTGGGAAGCGCCGCGATCCCGCTTCTGCTCGGTTGAGCCGTCCTTATCGGCTTTAGCATTGTCTTTGTGCTGTTCGCCCGCATTTTTCACCAGCGCAATCTGATGAAAGGCCTGTAATCAAGTTGCACACAAAACATGGCCATCCTGGTGGACGGTGCCCCCTTCGTTGAACACGGTGTCGCAATATCGTTATCTTTAGGTTAGGGCGTTTCTCTCAAACAGTCAAAAAAATGTTAATGATAGCTGTGCCGCATCACTCAGCAGGAGCTGGTGTCCCCTCAAGGGGGCGATATGCTTCACGTCTTTTTTTTGTGGTGGAAACCTGCTCTGCTCTCTTTAGGCCGCAAGCTCCCGTCGAATTGCCCTTATGGGCTAAAAAGCGGCGGAGCTTTAGTACAGGCACTTTCTTGATAAACTACTGAGAGCACCAACCATACCTTTAACCATCTGTGTGGCGCTCCGAGTGCTTCTGTGCAATTCTTGGGCGCGCTCAAGGCATGCGAATTTCTGCGCCCCTGCTTTTCGGTTCGCCAGTGGGAAAAAAAATAGAAAACCAGAGCGCTACGTTCACGAGACCGATAAGCACGGGAACTTCAATCAACGGCCCGATGACGGCAGTAAACGCTTGACCTGAGCTTATGCCGAACACAGCCACCGCCACCGCTATCGCAAGCTCAAAGTTGTGCTCGCCGCGGTGAACGCGAGCGTAGTTGTTTGGGCGCAATTAACCCTGAGGCACCGGCACAGGTAAAAGGTCGCAAAGAACATGACGATGAAGTACACGAGCAACGAGATCGCGATCCGAACCACTCAAGCGGGAGATTATGATGTAACTTCCCTTGAGCGAGAACATAATGACGATGGTATACAACAGGGCAAGCAACGTCACGGGCCCGATCTTTGGAACAAAACGTGTCTCGTACCATTCGCGCCCTTTGAGCCTCAGCCCGGCATACCGCGCCAGCATCCCGGCAACAAAGGGGATGCCGAGATAGATTGCCACGGTCGTTGCGATCGCTCCGATCGACACGTTGACCACGGTCGCCTCTTGGAAGATGCCCAGCCACTGCGGCAGTATTGTGATGAGGAAGTAGGCGTAAGCAGAGTAGAAAAGTACCTGAAAGATGGAGTTGAGGGCGACAAGTGCCGCTGCATATTCAGAATCGCCACCGGCGAGGCTGTTCCAGACGATGACCATAGCGATGCACGGCGCGATGCCGATGAGGATGAGCGCGATCATGTATTCGGGATAGCTCCTCAGAAAGATGACGGCCAACGCGAACATAAAGAGCGGCGCGACCACCCAGTTCAGCACCAGCGCTAAGCCTAAGACCTTGGTATTCCGAAAGACGAGTCCCAGTTCCTCGTAACGCACCTTCGCCAGCGGCGGATACATCATCACGATGAGTCCGATGGCGATCGGGATGGAGGTCGTGCCGACCTGCAAGCTGCTGAGCGCGGCAGGGATGCCGGGGATGAGGTAGCCGAGAAGAACCCCTGTGACCATCGCTAGGAATATCCATAGCGTCAACAGCTCATTCAAGCGAGAGAGTCTGGCCTTAGGCTTTTCCGGCATGATAGAAAGGAGATGAATCTATTAACGTCTTATCGATAGAAATCGGACCGAGAACAGACACTTAAGGTTTCTTTCCCGCCACTTTAATACTGACCACAGAGCCGGCTAGGTCACGCAATTCATCAGGAGTCAGGTTGATACTGTCCCGGATCGCTTGCGCGGACGGATCGCTTGTCATATAGTCAAGCGGGAAGGAGGATTCCTCTACGATGCGAATGTCGTCAAATCCCGCAGCCCGAATGGTCGCAACGTAGGTATCCTTCATGATTGCCCCGGAGAGACAGCCGACATAGGCTGTAACTGACTGCTTAACGACGTCGGGCAGCTCCTTAAGCAAAACCATATCAGAGACCGCAAGCCGACCGCCGGACTTCAATACCCGAAACGCTTCCCTGAAGACGGCGGCCTTGTCGGGGGTGAGGTTAATAACGCAGTTTGAGATGATTACATCGACAGAATTATCGGCAGCAGGCAGATGTTCCAATTCACCCAGTCGGAAGTCGACGTTGCTGTAGCCGCCTTTACGCGCATTCGCCCGTGCCTTTTCGATCATTTCAGGCGTCATATCGACGCCGATCACCTGTCCCGTAGCGCCGACCGCGTTTGCAGCGAGGAAACAGTCGAATCCGGCTCCTGATCCGAGATCGAGCACCGTTTCGCCTTCCTTCAACGAGGCGAGCGCGGCGGGGTTGCCGCACCCAAGTCCGAGGTTTGCTCCTTCAGGAACCGATGCAAGCTCTTCTTCGTTGTAGCCTACGGCACGGCTAATATCGTGCGAGAGATCACCCTTGGTGCAGCAGCATTTTAAGGGGTTCAGAGGGATAGAAATTTCACGCTTTGCTACTTTCGAGTAGGCGTCTCTGACGGCGCTTTTTATCTCTTCTTCTTCCATTAGTTATTCCTCCTCGCTCACGCCAAGTCTTTGAATATCGGGCCTAAAAAGCCCTTGACCGTCGCCGAGAGCTCCTCAACCTTGATCAGAGAGATGCAGCAGACCTCGCCGTCTCGCTCGCAGCTGACGGCCGCCAGCTTGTCCCCCGCCCGTATGTGGGCACGGTCGCGCAGCTCTTTAGGCAGGACCATCTGGCCCCGCTCGTCAACGCTCACGACCGCTTCAACCTTGCAGCTATTCTTGCCCGCATCGCCGGGCGCACAATATGAAGCTTCTTCTGTCATAGAACTCGACGTAATAGTATGATTATCAGTGCATTTAAATTTTTCTGATAAATCCTAATAATGAGAATAATACCTCACCGGTATAAACATAGTGGGTACTGAGCTACTTAAGCGGGATGCAACAAATACGCCAGGTGCTAACGGGAACCGAACGTTACCCCGATCCATTCCCTTACCTCGTCACGCACGCGCCTGAAAGACGCGCAACGTGCACCTTCAGGCCCTGCATCCGAGAGAGGATCGTCAAAGGCGTGATGGATGTACTTGATCCCACCCGGGAAAATGGCTCCGGGGAAAATGGGGCAGCTCTCCTGGGCATCAGCACACATGGTTACGACGTAGTCAAAGGATGCGTCGAGATATTCGTCGAGTGGCTTCGCGCGCTGTAAGGCAATGTCGATGCCCTCCTCTGCCATCACGTCGATAGCACACGGGTGCACTTCCGTCGGTTCGCTGCCGGCGCTGAATGCCTCGTAACGATCGCGATACAGGGCGTTAACGAACCCTTCGGCCATCTGCGAGCGTGCTGCATTGTGGGTGCATAAGAATAGAATCTTCTTCTTGTCGTCCATCTGTCTCTTCCGATATCGCTAGTTTAGATTGATCAAAATCAGTTGCGAAGCTGCTTATGCTCAGTGACTATATAGTTGCTACCTCCTTAGTTTAGTGACAATTTCGCTTCTAGATATGATTAGAACCGTTGATCTTCGATTTGTGATTTCAGGGAATTCGCAGTTCTTATTGTGGCGACGAGTTGTTTGATATAGTCGTCGACTATGTGATCTCCTATCAGGCACCACCCCATTAACGAGATTCGGAATCTTGTGCTCGCCTCGATAGATATCATGCCGGCGGCGCGATGAAGCTGGCGCACGCTTGTGCTCAACAGCGGATGCTTGTAAAACCGCCAGTCAACTCCCATACGCCATGAGTGAGAATGCAGTTCTTGTTTGACTGATCCCACTGTAGTATATAGCCCGTTTGTCCACAGAATTTCCGAAGATCTCCGTTGACGATACGAGCATTACTGTGCAACATGCGAACTTCGTTGTGCCTAAGCCACAAAAAAAGATGAAATGCACAGTTCCAAGCGCGACAGGGTTGCCGCGCTTGCGCTACGCTCGAATCGCGCGCGACTTATTCTTGATTATCGAGAGATAAAGCGATTGGTGTATTCCTGCCACGTACTTCCAACCAACGCGCTTTTCGACGTACGCCAACGCCCGTTGCGAATATCGTTCCCTAATCTGCCGGTTAGAGAGCAGCAGCACCACATAATCCTTAAGCTGTACCAAGTCTCCCCGCGGAACGACGACCCCTCCGCCGCTCGCTTCAACATCAGCCCGCAGACCTCCGACGTCCGTGACGACGGCAGGCTTGCCCAGCGAAAATGCGTGAGCCAACACCCCTGACTGACTGCTTTGCTCATACGGCAACACAACGATGTCTGCCGCATTTTCAATCGTTAGATACTCCTTTGGCTGGAAAGAACCTTGGATGATGACGATGTTGTCCTTTGCAGGGCTGTCAGCAACTGCCTTCAACAACGTAGGTTTGTAGCGCACCCCGTCCCGGGATCCTGGCCGCGCATCTCCGGCGATAACCAGAACGGCGTCAGGCACTTCGCTGACTACTTGTGGCCATATCTCGACAACGTCTTCAAAGCGCTTGTATTGCTCCCACCAGCCCAAACACATGGCGACGTCCTTACCCTCAAGACCATACGCTCTTTTCGACTCGACGACGTCAGGCACGCCCCCTGCCTTTAGCACTTCAGCCCCGTGCGGTATCACGGTGACGTTCTGCGGCACCCAGCCCAAATTCACCGGCAGAAAGATCTTCTGCAGCTCCTCATGCACGATCCCGGCATCAACGAGCTGCAAACTCAGGTTCATGAATAAACACTCCTTGTAGCCGAGGGTGCTGTACACTGAATGATACGTCACGACGGTGGGGATTCTTTGCAGGTTCAACCGCACGAGAAGGTCAAGTAGATCAGTGCTAAGGCTGCCGTCGATATCGTAAAGACCGTATTCGTGTTGAATGTGCACGACATCTGGGTTCAGCTTGTTGATGACGTCAAAAACGTCCTGATACCAACCCACTTTCTGCGGATCCATCGCAGCAAAAACGTTTTTCTGTCCTGCGTGCCCACCTGCATCGAGATCCGGATTGCAGATGACGTACACCGTGTGCCCACGCTTTTTGATTGCTTCAACGAGTTCGTACGAATAAGTCGCTATGCCATCAAATCTTGGCGGATACGGAGAGACAAAACAGATCCGTAAGCGGGAGACCGCTTTATTGGTCTGCGCTTTTGGTTCGCCTGGGCACATTAGCCACACCTGCTGCGTCGCATGCTTTGTACAACGTATAAAAACCTTCTGAAAAATATTTAACACTTCAACCTACGATTCGTCAAAAAGAGCTTGTTCTGGACCTAATTTCTTCGAACAGTCTTCATAAACTGGCGACGCCCTTTAGCATACGAAACGGCGTTGAAACGAACGAGAGGAGCGTATTGTCCGACTTAGACAGCTCAGCAGGAATAATACCCGCAGGCGAAGCGCAAAAGGCCAGCGTGGCTGAGCTACTGCAGCGGATCTCGTCAAGGGAAAACGGCCTATCGGCGGCCGAGGCATCCCGGCGGCGGCAGCCGTTACGCCCACTAGCGACCGGCTACTGTCTAACTTTTTTATAAAAAATTCAAACGGAGCCCGATTTGGTGTTCTCCGCTAGTCGACTTTATATAGCTCCCTTTTTTCATGCATAATCTAGTGATTTATAATGGAATCGAAGACGAATACGAAGTCGGTTACGACCGACGAACTTGTTGTCCCCTCGCGCCGGCCCATGGATATCGAGTGGACCGGCCTGGAGGGAACGCGTTTTGAAAGCACCGGAGCGGACACAAAGAGGAAGGAGGGTCAGTAAATGCCTTACGCAGACCCTGCGCGACGTCGCGCATACGACGGGGCACGCAAGCGTAGGCAACGGGCCTAGGGGTGGACGAAAAAAAGGATGGACACACGTCCAACCGCTTTTCAAATCGAAACTGCCTAAAACGTGTGCGACTTATCCAACGAGGCTGGGGCAGAGGTGCGAACTACCAATGACTCTGCACTGCAGCTTGAGGCGAAGTTAAGAATTACGGTGCGCGCCGTGGAGATCGGCCTGCTGCGCTTCGCATAGCAGTCGATGCGTCGCAGGGGGCACCCCTCACGTTTATTAACTCGCGCGAGAATTCGTAATTCAGTTACACAAGCTGGTGGACATATGGAAAGAACGGTTATTACTACAACAAAGGGAGTCGCCGGTATTTCTCGCTCTTTTAAGAGCATTATAGAGCAACTAGGCATCCACGATGAAGATACTATGATGTATGTCGGCCTGCCGGGGGTTTGCACTCCATTTGTTGAGCTGCTTTCTTACGCAATCAGGACTCTGACAATCAAACAGGTTTTTGTCGCTGATTTGGATCTTTCCTTAGCAAAGAGAGTCGTGCCTGTGGACTATGTGGGTATACAGTTCGCAGATCCGGTAAAGATTGATAAAGCTAAGGTCATCGTCGTCCTCGGGGGATTAGCGATGCCCATTTCACCGGTAAGCCGCGACGATGTTTCCTTGTTCCTCCAGCGCGTTTTGCTGCCAGGAGGTTCAGTAATCGGTGTCTGTTTCATGAACATGTTTGAACAAGCCGGGTGGACCTCGGCTATACCGTTCAATTTTTTGATTGATGCGACTATTGACCCCGTCAGGGTCGAGCAATTCTCAAGGTAAACTGGTGCAAAAAAATCGATCGCTTAAAATCGAATTACTAGGAACCCTCTGGTGGACAAGACGCAATGACTAGCACTGTTTCCGACATTTTGGAAAAAGTCAAGAGCGGTGGCCGAATCGACCAAAAAGAAGCCCTCATTTTGCTCAATGTGCGTGGAGATGATCTTCACGCGGTGCTCGCAGCCGCGGATACTGTCAGACAGACGCGGGTCGGCGACGACGTCACCTACGTCATCAATCGAAACATAAACTTCACCAATATCTGCATAGGGTCATGCGGATTTTGCGCCTTCAGAGCGAGACAGGGCGATCCCGAGGCCTATTTCTTGTCCGTAGATCAGATCGTCGAACGGGCAGTCCAAGCGCGACGCACAGGCGCGACCGAAGTTGGGATTTTCAGTGGCCTCCACCCCAAGGTGGATGGCAATACCTATGTCGAAATCGTGCGAGCCGTGAGGAAAGCTGTTCCGGACATCCACATACACGCCTTTTCACCTGCTGAAGTCGCATATGGCGCCGATAAGCTGGGCATTTCACACGTCGATATGCTTAAGATGCTCAAAGAAGCGGGCCTCGATTCGATGCCGGGCACGGCAGCTGAGATTCTCGTCGATGACGTGCGTAAAACGTTGTGCCCAGAAAAGATCGACACGAAAACGTGGACAAATATCATTGTTTCGGCTCATCGGCTCGGAATTCCTACGACGTGCACGATGATGTACGGCTCCATAGAGTCGTATCAGGACGTAGTAGACCACCTGCAGCTTCTGAGAACGATACAGGACACGACTGGTGGTTTTACGGAGTTCGTTCCGTTGACTTTCATCCATTACAACACGCCGATCTACCGCGCGGGCCTCGCACGTCCCGGGGCGACAGGACGAGAAGATCTTCTCATCTTTGCGTTAGCGCGAATGTATCTCGACAACATCCCGAACATACAAGTGTCCTGGGTCAAGTTGGGAACGAAATTCGCTCAAATCGCGCTAACCTGCGGTGCAAACGATCTTGGTGGCACGTTGATAGAGGAGAATATAACGCGGAGCGCGGGAGGGACAGCCGGGCAAAGCCTAACGCCAAGCGAGTTTATCAGAATGATCGCCGACCTTGGACGTGTCCCTCGAGTGCGAGATACGCTTTATCAGAAGCGGTCGGCCTGAATATGCGAACGTTCTGCCGAAACCCGGGCCCGCGTTAAATAAGATGAGGTGGCTGTTCGCGACGTTGTCATTCAAAGGCTAGCTGCACCGTCGGCGATTTGGGTACCCCTGCGTCACATCTGTTCGCAGTGGCCACGAAGAGGCCCACGCCAGAACAGACCTCTGGTTTTTATAGAGCTAAAGCACTCAAAAAAGCTCAAAAATGATGCTTTTTAGCCAACGAATTAGGAGCTGAAATCGAGCTTCTGAGCCAATAAAAAACCTATTTTAATTTTATTGTGGTTACTATATTTAATTCGTTATCGTATAAATAATGTTAAATACTATTACCTATCAATTGTTCCTGATCTAGCGAACCAACTAATGCCAATAATTCATTTTAAGCAACTTTAATGCCGCAGAATACGCTGATTTCGCGGTTCGCTGGACTAGTGAATCAGAAATCTGGGCTTGAAAGCCAAATACCATACAAGGGAGGAGTTAAATGGATCCGCAAATGATGGTAGAGTTAGGCGCTTTGACCCTTGTTGGCGCTGCGGCCCTGATTGCTGGCGTGGCAGAGGATCTCGAATCCGATGTCGGTTCACAGAGTAACCCGAATTCGCAAGTACAGCTGGCCCCACAAATGGGCTATCTGCACAGGCTTTATAACAAGGCCATCTCTGGTGAACCGGCTTCGTATCCGTTCTACGCCGCAATCGGAGCGTCAACAGCGCTAGCGGTCTTGTCTATCACTGGTAACAGTAGTTTGATAGGCGTCTTCTTCGCTCTTGTAGCCGGTGCTTTCGTTACCTCATTGATACACGGCGTTTATGCCACGACGTCCTACATGGGTAGACTGGCAAGTCAATCGCGATTTGGGCAGCCAATCTATTTGGACGTCCTGCGAACGCATACGCCCGTGTTGATGGCACACGGCTTTGTAGCGAATTTTAGCGTCTTATTGTTGACCTGGGTAATAATAGCACAACACTTTAGTCCGTTCCCCTTTGTCGTGCTTGCATTTATTTGGGGAATCGCTCTGGGAGGCGTAGGTTCTGCTGTGGGCGACGTCCACCTTGGAACCGATCGGTACTACCAAGACAGGCCTTACGGCTCTGGCGTGAACGCCGCACATTCGGGCAGCGTCGTGCGCAAAGCCGAATCTGGCCTCAGGAATTCCATAGACTGCGCGTGGTTCTGTTCCAAATTTGGAGGACCACTGACAGGGCTAGGATTTGGCCTCGTCGTTTACCTGCACTTCTGGAAGGAAGTTGTGGTAACGAGCTGGTGGTCAGCACTCGCTGGCGTGATAATCGTCATGATCTTCATTATCATGAACACGTACCTCGAACGCTACTCGCGGCAGCGATACGGAACGTACAAGGAAGAGGCGGAGGAGTGATGCGCGATGTTTAGTCTTTTATACTGGGTATGGATAATACTCGGCGGGATTCTGATCGGTGCAGGCGTCCACTTTATCCCGGTCGGTGGCGCTCCTGCGGCTATGTCGCAGGCAACCGGCGTAGGAACCGGCACGACGATGCTTGCTGCCGCCTCAGGTCTCACGGGGCTCATCGGGGCAGGCTCTGCCTATGCTGCGAGTGGCGGGGATTTTGGCTATACCATCGTCATGGGCGGCGTGAGCGCAGCGCTGATGATCTCGGTACTAGCGTTTATCGCAAACGTCATGTACGTTTACGGAGCCGGCGTGCCACTCGCATCGGCTAAAGTGAAATATGACCCCATCTCAAAATGGCGTCAGGACCTGTACGTATCGCGTGGTACCGAGGGTCACGGAACACCGATGTCCAGTTTTATCAGCGGCATCATAGGCGCATTCCTCGCCGGTGTCGGCGGCGCACTCGTGTACTTCGCGCTCGCTGCATCGTACGCAGGGATACCAGGATTCGGCGCGACGTTTGCCGGCTATCCGGCTCCCTACTACGTCTCGCTCGCGGCAGCCTTTGCAATTGGGATATTCTTCCTCAACTGCGTGATGGCGTCCTACAACATCGGCGGAACGATCGAAGGATTCCACGATCCGAAGTTCAGGCGTTTACCGAAGTCCATCCTAGCAAGCCTCGTCGTATCGGCAGTCGGTGGGCTATTTGCGCTGCTTATAGTCGTAATGCTACCAGGAGGGCTCTGATATGGCTGAAGGTGAAAGATCACCGCGACAGCTCCTTGCTATCGGGGTTGTTGGCGGCCTTGTCGGCATTTACCTCGCCTACTTCCTGAACAATATGTCTGGTACGGCGTGGTTCTCGTTCTTTGCCGGACTGGGGGCGGTACTCGCCGTCTTCTGGGGCGCAGACGCCGTCAGACGAGTCGCAAGTTACGGTCTGGGGACGGGCGTGCCCTCAATAGGCTTGCTGTCGCTCGGAGCAGGCCAAGTGGCCGTATTGCTCGGGTTGGCAGTAGCAAAGAACTACAACATTGAAGTGGCAGCTCCTATAATCGCACTGATTCTAGCGGCGATTATTGGCTTGGTGAACGGTGTCATGGCGCGACGCGTCATCAAGATGAATATCGCCATAATGGAAATGTCGATGACAGTAATCGCAATGGCAGCGTCCCTCATCATCCTCGGTCTCGGTCCTGCGATCGCCGGTAGCTTCGCGTTCGACAGTGTAATGAGCTACGTGGTCGCGCCAGGGTTCATCATCGCCGTGTTCATCGTCGGCGGGATGGCAATGCTCCATCCGTTTAACGCCTGCCTTGGACCCGACGAGAGACAAAAGCGGACGCTCAATCTCGCGTTGTCGACAGGATTCATCGCGATGCTCGTAGCAGGAATCGCTTCGGGTGCGATCAACGGCGTTCAGGCCGCAGTGCCCACGCTGATTATCGCGATCTTCGGGTGGATCATATACTACCTGCGGTTCTTTGCGGACACGAAACAGGATGCGGCCGCGTTGCTGTCGACCGGTCTGTTACCGAAGGAGGAGGAAGTCGCATGAAATTCGTTGACATGTCTTCTGACGTCGGCCTACGGATGGATGTCGAGGAGTTTGTCATAGCCAAGGAGCGCGACGACCTCGTCTTCTATTCCTTGGAGCCCGTTGCGGCTCAAATCGAGGAGTATGACCTCATAGCCGAGGGCGTGGTGAACTCGCTTGGCGCGGGCAAGCCGCTCATCGACACGTATCCGGGCAGAGAACGGGCGCATTACTGGGCAGGCCTGTGGACCAACGCGTTCTATGGATTCACCGTCGGCATGATTTTCCTCGCCCTCGTGACCATCGTCCTAGTCGTCAGAGGAGGGGGGATCTAGCCATGGCAGAAAAAGTTGCACCAGCGCCCAACTGGCCAGTGACCAAAGGAGATTTCTTCTTTGGCGATCCAGAGAGCCCTGTCTGTGTGGTGACCTTAGGGTCGCACTTCGGCAAAGTGTTCACAGACATCGGAGCAGCCATCGAAGGCACGGCAAAGACTGAGAACATCGGCCTTGAGAAAGTGATCGTGAACATCATCTCGAATCCGAATATCCGGTTTCTGATCCTCTGCGGCTCGGAAATCATGGGTCACGTGACCGGTCAATCTCTTGAGGCATTGTACAAGAACGGCGTGAAGGAAGGACGCATAATCGATGCAAAGGGAGCAATCCCGTTTATAGAAAACCTAAACGAAGAGCATCTTGAGAGGTTCCAAAAACAGGTCGAATTCATCAGCATCATTAACAACGAGGATGTCAGCGCGATATCCGCGAAGGTCAAGGAGCTGGTCGGACGAGACCCCGGAGCTTATCCAGAACCTCCGGTCGTCGTTGAGATCAAAGAGAAAGAAACCGAGGAGGCCATTGTAGAGGCCCCTATGGCAGCAGAAGTAGCGGCCCTCCAATCCCGCGTGCAGAATTTGCAGTTCCACATGAAGACCATCGGGAACTTCAACAAGTACGCCGCCGGCGTCTATGCCGGGAAGATCGAGGGAATTGTGATAGGGTTGCTCATTTCGATCGGAATCTTGGGGTTACTAGCCCTAGCTTGAGGTGAAAAATGGCAGCAGAACGTTTTGGCGGAGGCGGCGCAGAGCAGGCACCAGCCGGCGAAGCAGCCGAACCCACAACAGCCATTGAGTTCGACCAGGGCATAGCTAAACCCCTGGCACCGAGCATGGCATCCTTAGACGCATTGATGAACGACATAAGGTATCGCTCGCTACTTACCACGCGAACACTCAAACTTGACTCCGGGTACGGGATAAGCTCCATACTCGGGTTTGCGTTGGGGTTCGCGGGCGCGTGCCTTATCGCAGGACTGCCGTTGCTGTACCACTTCCTAAAGTGAGGTAAGAGAATATGCCAAAGCAATTCCCACAGGTAATGGTGGACCAAACAGACTATCGAGAGCTCCAGCACGAACTCGACTCGGTCGAAGAGCGACTGGAGTTTACAATGGCCGAAGTAGCGCAGCGATACGGGCAGCGCGTGGGTAGGGACATAGGCATCGCCTATGGCCTCATCGGAGGGATCATCTTATTCCTCGTGCTCAACGCGCTGACGCAATACTCGACCTTAGTTAAGCTATTCCCGTGAATGACGACGTGAGGAGGTTCATATAGCATGTTTAGGTATGATAAAAAGCAAACCGTTTTCGAGATAGGCGGTTTTCACGTTGGTGGTCAGCCCGGTGAATATCCGACCGTGCTCGCCAGCTCGATGTTCTACTCCAAGCACAAGGTGGTTTTAGACCCCCTGAAAGGTGAGATTGACAAGGAACTCGCCGAAACGCAATGGAACACACAGGTCGAGCTGTCGGACCAGACAAGCGTCGGCTACTGGAACCAGTTGATCGCTGAGACCGAAGAGGCGATGCAAAAATACATCGACTGGCACCTGGAAATCGCCCCAGGGATCGCCTTCCTGGTCGATTCGAGCGTGCCGGCGGTGCGCATGTTCGCGGCAAAATACTCGGATGAAATCGGCGCGGGAAAACTCGCCGTTTATAACTCCGTCAACGCAAGTGCACTGCCAGAAGAGTGGGAAGCGATAAAGCAAACAGATGTCGACTCAGCCATCGTTTTGGCGTTCAATCCGACGGACGTGAGCCCGAAAGGCCGACTCGACATACTCACTGTTGGCGGCACAGGCCAGGAACAGGGACTCCTAACGTCTAGTGAAGATTCCGGCATTACGCGGCCGCTGCTCGATGTCGCTTCGCTGTCACTCGGCGCCGGCGCGGGCCAGTCAATCCGATCGGTGGTCGCATTCAAGGGCACGCTTGGGTTCCCGACTGGAGGCGGACCACACAACATACCTGATGCGTGGACGTGGTTGCGCAGATACAGGAAGGCCGGCCACCCAGAGGTGTGGGAACCGTGCAGTATCGGCGCAAACATGATCTGTGGTATTGTCGGCGCCGACTATCTCTTGTATGGTCCGGTCGAATTGTCAACGATCATCTTCCCCGCTATGGCGATGATTGACATCATGGTCCAGGAGAGCACCGCAGAGCTAGGCGTCGAAGCGCAGACGGAAAACACAGCGCTAAGTAAGCTGGTTTAACACCAGCACTTTTTTTCTTTTTTTCTTACGTGTCGCACCGGTACACGCTTGATCTTTCGCCCTATGATCTGGTACGATTCAATGGCAGTCTTTGACCCGACCCTTTTGCGAGAAAAAAAAATCGTGGATCTGTCTCAACTCATGTCAGCTGATACAGCGACATATCCAGGGGATCCCAGTCCGCGACTCGAGGTGCTCAGCACCATCGACAAGGGTGGGGCGAACACAACATGTATCGCCTTGAGCGCACACGCTGTTACCCATGTCGATGTGCTTTATCGTCCCCTAGAAAGCGTAAAACCCTTGACGAACTGCCTCTCGAAGCGTTCTGCGGCCGCGCGCTGATTTACGACCTAACGCACAAAGCTCTTAGGTCACGCATGCCCTGGTGATTTGACGACGAAAATTCACTTGCGGCAGCGCAAGATAGCACTGTTTTATGCGAGGTCGAACAATCCGACGATGAACGGTTCGGCAGGCTGTTTCACCTTGTTCCGATACGGCTCTCGCGGACTGGCTGATAGAGAAGCGAGTCAAAGCAGCAGGGATCGACAGCTTGTCCGTAGATTCGCTCGACTCACCCGAGAACGAGGTGCACAAGAAGTTTCTGCAAACTGAATTACCATCTTTGAAAATCTTTCGAACAATCTCCGACTCTTGGTAGGCAAGCGCGCGCCACTCTTTGCGATGCGGCTGATGCTGGAACGTGCTGACGCTTCGCCCGTGCGCGCTTTTGCATTACGCTAACGGGGACACGTGCGCCCACTAGGTAAACCCGTCCCGGTCGTTGTTCAGGCTCAATAAGCATTAATACACATACATGCGAATGATATGCTGGAGGACGCGACATAGGCAATATAGTTGTCTTCGACGCGAAGATGACGCGAGTCGCGCAGCGGTAAAGGGAGCGCATGGGTAGGGACTAGGCATCGCCTATGGACTCATTTGAGATATCATCATATGCATCGTGTCAACTCGTTGACACAGCTGTTGGTCTTGTTTAAGCTAATCGGACCGTGAATGACGACGTGAGGAGGTTCATATAGCATGTTTAGGTATGATAAAAAGCAAACCGTTTTCGAGATAGGCGGTTTTCACGTTGGAGGTCAGCCCGGCGAGTATCCGAGCGTGCTCGCCAGCTCGATGTTCTACGACAGGCATAAGGTGGTTACAGACCACGTCCACGGCGCGTTTGACAAGGACGCCGCCGAAGCGCAATGGAACACACAGGTCGAGCTGTCGGACCTGACAGGGCTCGGCTACTGGAACCAGGTGATCGCTGAGACCGAAGAGGCGATGCAAAAGTACATCGACTGGCACCTGGAAATCGCCCCGGGGATCGCCTTCCTGGTCGATTCGAGCGTGCCGGCGGTGCGCATGTTCGCGGCAAAATACTCGGATGAAATCGGCGCAGGAGATCTCGCCGTTTATAACTCCGTCAACGCAAGTGCACTGCCAGAAGAGTGGGAAGCGATAAAGCAAACAGATGTCGACTCAGCCATCGTTTTGGCGTTCAATCCGACGGACGTGAGCGTTAAAGGCCGAATCGAGATGCTCACCATCGGCGGTACAGGGCAGGAAAGGGGACTTTTGCAGTCCAGTGAAGAGGCGGGCATTACCAGACCGCTGCTCGATGTCGCTTCGCTCTCACTCGGCGCCGGCGCGGGCCAGTCAATCCGATCCATGGTCGGATTTAAGGGCGTGCTTGGGTTGCCGACCGGAGGTGGACCACACAACATCCCTGATGCGTGGACGTGGTTGCGCAGATACAGGAAGGCCGGCCACCCAGAGGTGTGGGAACCGTGCAGCATCGGCGCAAACATGATCTGTGGTATTGTCGGCGCCGACTATCTCTTGTATGGTCCGATCGACTTGGCAACGATCATCTTCCCCGCTATGGCGATGATCGACATCATGGTTGAGGAGAGCACCAAAGAGCTAGGAGTCGAACCGCAGACGGAAAAAACACCGCTGATGAGGCTGGTTTAACACCGGCACCTTCTTCTTTTTGTGTTTCTTGAGTGCTTCGAGAGCACGAGAGTGAACTCGTAACCTCGTCCGATACCATAGCAGTCTTTCAAACTATGCTTCGAAATGCTGATACAATTGTGGACTTGTCCGTGCTTATATCGGCTGACATGCTGATCTATCCTGGGGACCCTAACCCGCTAATTGAGCCCCTCAGCACAATCAAAGAGGGCGGGGCGAATACGACGCGGATCATCTTGGGTGCGCACACGGGAACGCACGTCGATGTGCCCTACCATCTGCTCGCACGCGGCAAAACAGTTGACGAGCTGCCCCTCGAAACGTTCCGCGGCAGCGCGGTGACTTACGACCTAACGCACAAAGCTCTTGGTTCACGCGTCAGTCCCGACGATTTGAAAAAAGCAATCCCACTAAAAAACGGTGAAATCGCCCTCTTTTACACAGGATCGAACGTTCCAGCGACCAGCGGTTCGACGAGTCGCCCTTACACATCCCTCGATATCACGATGCCTGATTGGCTGATAGAGAAGCAAGCAAAAGCAGTCGGAATCGACAGCATGTCCGTCGACCTACTGCACTCGCCTAAAAACGAAGTGCACAAGAAGCTACTCCAGAATGGAATTGTCATATTCGAGAACTTGTCGGACAATCTTCGGCTGCTGACGGGACAGCGAGTGCTGTTTTTTGGTGCGCCGTTGAGATTGAAGCGAGCTGATGCTTCTCCTATACGCGCATTCGCGCTTATCTAGCCGGCCCAGCCAGTTCATTGCGAGGCTCGCGAATATCGCTGACGCACGCTCCATAAGCATTAATACGGATGCGCACGAACTAAGGAGTGGAGAGGAAAAACAGAATGAGCGATGCAATTGCTTACGATATGAAGAATCACGCGATTAGTGTTGGTGCACAAGTCAAGTACGCCGGCACACACACGCGCGGAAAAGTGAAAGAGATCCGCGTCGCGGGCGATTCAACATGGGTGCTTATCGACTCGACTAATTTGTATTATAACCCTAATCACCTAGAGCTCGTGAGCAAAGAAATGGAAACCGCAGACAAAGAAGCGCAATCACTCGAGGAATTCCGTAAACGCCTGGATGAGAAAAGAGAAATGCTTCATGCGACTATGGGAGGTTTTGATGAGCCAGGCGGTTGATTCCTGCCCTTAGTGCTAAAGGGCATTTGCATTCCGTACGATTACTCTTCAATAAACTTTCTCGTCTCTTCAATTACGAATTTGCGGATCTTTTCTATGGTCTCTTTGTCCGCTCTAAAAGCGAGAAGGTCGCGACCCGTCACATCAGCCAACCCGGTTTCTACGTCGACATAGGCCGAAACAACATCGGTGTTGAACTCCTTGCACGCTGCGATTATGACCTTGCTTGGAATGCCCGGGGGTAACACAAGCTCGTAAACGTCCTCGTTTTGTTCGCTAGTGTCCTTTTGTGCTTCTGAAGGCATTGAACATACTTTTACCTCTTGCTACTTCTATCTATCTACGATGGTCTCGCTAGCGCAGAGGCGTTCTGAAAAAAATTTTTGCCTTTGTTGACTAACTGCACCCCAAAGTTTTTCAAAGTCGAATCGTAACGTACCTACGACAAGGCTGCGTCGCGGCTGACGCTTAACGAGAGGGTATGTGATGGAAACGGCCATTAGTTCAAAGGAGAAACTTAGTTTCATCATCGAAGGTCCAAAGAGCGTCTGGAAACTGCTGGGGATTCATCCGCGTTTCGGTCCTAGCTGGGGGCGCGTGACGAAAGACAATGAAGAGAGGACACACGAAATAACGGGATCTTTGGGGGACATTTTCAAGATCTATTCCACTGATTTTGATTATACGTTTGTTACGATCGCTGAAGGCGCCAATCTTAAGGAGATCAATTACATCGTGTTTGAGGATTTCACGTACTCTATCTCTCGCCGCTGGTACAACATACTGCAAAACATCGGAACTTTCAAAGGAAACCTAGATGAAGAGGCGGACCTCTAAAAGTCCCGTGTTTCTATTCAAGCCTTCAGCTCGTGGATCCACTGCGACGCACGAGTGAATTCAGCCCGTTTTTGCAGCACGCGGCAAGCCAGCCATCGATCTATTTATTAGGCGGCAGCACATGTCGTAAAGGGGAGCTTTTCGCTCTCAGGCCCTCCACGCCAAACTAATAGCAAATCGCTGTACGCATTCGAGCACTATGAAAGGCAAGATCGAACTGCACTCTGCACGGAAGACATATTGCGTTGACACACACAGGGTGATGCCCCCGGCAGAAACTCTTGAGCGGATAAAGTCGGTAATACCTGAGGTCGGAATAACGCGTGTTGCAGATATTTCAGGACTTGACCGCGTGGGTCTACCCGTTTTTTCTGCGATAAGGCCTTCGGCGGCAGACGGCGCGATTTCGGTCTATGCTGGCAAGGGTACTACCGAATCGGAGGCGCGCGTTTCAGTGATCATGGAGGCTGTAGAACGATTTTCAGCGGAAGTCCAGAATTTCAAGGAGCAACTGTTGTTCGACTCATATGATAACCTCTCAACTGACAACAGCGCCCTTAACCCGACCGACCTTATACTACCAGGCCATCTTTCCTCAGACACCAAAATCGAGTGGTATCCTAGCTGGGACATTCTTAACGATGAGGAGGTGCTCGTCCCAGCAAACGCCGTTTTTCACCCATACAGGCCGCAGCAAGGCAGATGGCAGCTATTCCGCAGCAACACCAATGGTCTCGCGTCAGGCAACGTCATTGAAGAAGCGATCTTTCACGGCCTCATGGAAGTCGTCGAACGAGATGCGGTAAGCATCGCCGAGATCAACCGAAATCCGGGCATCGGTCTCAATGTGGGCATCAGTCCGGTCGGCGATATCATCAAGAAGTTCGAATCACACGGGATCCGCGTTCATCTCTGGTGGGTGCCCACTGTCGCGGGCACCCCCACAATTGTCGCTGCTTCTGATGATGAAAAGATGCGTGATGCGGCTCTTTTGGTCATGGGAGCGGGAAGTCACACTGATCCGCAAATCGCAGCTCTTCGAGCACTGACCGAAGTAGCTCAGTCGAGAGCTACACAGATACACGGTGCTCGCGAAGACACCAACCGAGAGTCTGTGGCTCGGTCCATTGGGTATGAGAGGATGAAAAGACTCAACAAGCACTGGTTGGCCGAACCAGGCGAAACCCTTGAGCTTGACGCAATTGAAACGTCAGCTACCGACTCCATTGACGGCGACATTAGGCTCACACTTGGGCGGCTGAGCAACGTGGCAGACCGCGTTATCGTCTCAGACATTACGCTGAGCGCCATCGGCGTTCCGGCGGTTCGTGTTATCATTCCTGGGTTTGAGGTCTACTTTTTGGATCGAGAACGAAAAGGAAAGCGCGGAAGAGGATGGCGAAGCACGACTGCATAATATTCACGGGCCCAAGCTTATCGTGGTCTGAAGTGGCGTCAATAGACGGGCGGCTGCACTGTTGCGCTCCTGCCGCGCGAGGCGATGTCTCTGGCGCAGCTAAAGCAGGGGCAAGCCTCATCGGCTTGATTGACGGGGTTTTTTATGATCGCGCAGCAGTTTCACATCGGGAAATCATTGATGCTGTGCGGTCAGGCGTGACCGTTGTTGGTGGATCCAGCATGGGGGCGTTGCGGGCCTCGGAACTTGATGGGTTTGGCATGATCGGAGTTGGTAAAATCTACGCCTGCTTTAAGCAGGGTCTTATTGAAGCGGATGATGAGGTTGCCGTGGCGTATAATCCAGTTACTTTCGCGCCCGTATCTGATCCGCTCGTGAATATCCGGTTCGCCTTGCACTCGCTTGTTCAGACCGGCGTCGTCGATACCACCACGAGTGACGCACTCTTGGGTCTAGCACGCAGCATCTTCTATATGGAACGAAGCTTTCCTTTGCTTTTGAGCATCGCAGAACAACGTGTACTGGTAACTAAGCAGGGGCGTACCGCGATCGAGACGTTCCTCGCGGACCACGACTATGACCTGAAAAAGCGAGATGCGAAACTCGTGGTCCAAGCAACCATTAAACTTCATAATCAGTTGCGTTAGGTGCGACCGTGATAGATCGATTCGAGTCTGACGTGAGCCACCGCCTGCAGAGGTGCGCCGGCACGAAGATCGCACTCTTGGGCATTGGAAACGAATTTCGACGCGATGATGCTGTCGGACTTGCTGTTATAGATAGGTTAGGTGCGCTCATTGATCACCCTTCGATCTCTCTGATAAAATGTCACGAAGTCCCAGAGAACTTCACAGGTCGCGTCAAGCGCTTCAAGCCAGCTTGCGTGATACTGATAGACGCAGCCGATTTCGGCGGCGTTCCCGGAGAAGCTCGCATCCTTGAGCTGAGCGAACTTGAGGGTATTGCGATCACAACGCATCGGCCTTCGCTTGCGGTGCTCGGGGACTATCTTCGATCAGAAACCAGTGCCGGAATTTTTGTAATCGGGATCCAGCCTTTAGACCGAGAGTTCGGAGAAGGCCTGAGCCCAGCTGCGCGCAGGGCCAGCATAATTGTTGCTGATGAGTTAAGAACAGCTTTAAATCGTTTTGGCACAAACAAAGATTGAGGTTCTCTTGATGGCCGCCCCTGATTTTAGTCAGCTGCCCTGGATAGTGCCCTATCAAGACATACTCGCGATCGCAGGAACGGACTGTGTCGAGCTGCTTGAAGTAACGAACTGCTACGGGGGCGCGGCGTGGGCGCGCTACCATTATACCCAAACGAGTCCGCTGATCATCTCAAGCCGTGCCGTAGGAAGTACGACGCGTTATCTATTAAGAGTGGGTACATCCAAGCTAAAACTCAGGCCTTCTGTTTCCGCTGGGGGAATTGAATCGGTCGAACTGTCAGACGATACCGTAAAAGTGACGTACGCGGGTCTTGGAGGGGGTGGCGTGGGCGCTACCATGTGCCGGGCGCTAGCCCGCGACGTCATCGACTATGATTTGACGCCTGCAGGAGGTAGTAAAATGAGTCGCGGGACGCTCACATTGCCGAAACGGTCGCGCGTCATCGTTGGAGTAGACGATACTGACACAAAAGAAGAAGGTGCGACGTGGTCGCTAGTAAACAATATAGCCGCAATGGTGGACAATAACACACTTCGTTACGTCTCCCATGCTATCGTGCAGCTCTACCCAGTAAAGGCGAAGACGAAAAATTGCGTGGCTACTGTCGTGGAGTTTGCTAGTTTGAACGCCAACAAGCCTATCAAGAAGTTTCAAGAACTTTTAGAGGACTATACGCTTTCAGATCAAACAGGCATGGCTGTTTTGAACTCATTTGGCGCGAAAAGCCTCTTGAATTACGGCGACGCCGCTCGCTCAGGTGAAGTGTCGCGCTCAGCGGCTATGGAAGCAGCTGACGCGGCCGGCGTGGAAGTTCGCTTGGAGGGGCGCGGCATTATCGGGGCGATTGCGGCTTTACCGTTTTTCTCACAATGTGATCAATCTGTCAAGCTTGATCAGATCCTCTGGTCAGAGATTGCGTGAGACTCAACTGCAGTCGCTAGCCCTTGGGGTGCAATCCCCTTTCCCGGGGCACTCCGCTACCATCATCCGTCCTGGACGGAGAAAATAGAAACTGGCGCGAGGGCGTGAACGGTACTGATCAACCACCGGATACGACTTTTAGCACGCGCACGGTTCCGGGTCGCACCTGCTCATCGAACGGCACGGGCTCATTGTCTACGAAAATCAAGACTTCTTCAGGATTCAGCTTGAGCTCAAGTAACAGTTGTTCATAGTTTGCCCCAGCGGCAATGTTGACCACGTTTTCTTGCCCGTTTAGGCAAACGGTGACACAGGGGTCATTTTTTGGCATCCAATAAGTTTTATAGGAGTTTTGATATAAGAAACACGCGTGTCGGCACGTGCCGGGGTGGCAGAGCGGACTAATCGGTTACGAGTCCCAACGCGGCAGGCTCGAGACCTGTTGATGCCTTGCATAAAGAAGCCTGCTGGGCTTTTGTAGAGGACGCATCGCTTGGGTTCAAATCCCAACCCCGGCGTCGATATCACGGAAAGGCCGTTCGCTCCTACGCTGTGGGGCCTCAACCGAGTTCGAGCTGATTTTGAAGATACGCCATCAGCTGCGAGGTTTTGAGGTATACTTCAACTAGCTGCTGTTTCACGTTTGCGACGTCTGTCTGGTCGTCGCCGGTATATACATAAAGGGACATTTCCGTCAGAATATCTGCAACGTCTTCGTTTGGAAGCAGCGAAAACAACTCGTTGCGATAGCGGTTGTATTGTTTCACGTACTGATTCGCATCGATATATGGTTCAGTCAGCGATCGGTCTAAGGTGCCATCGAGCGACGCATACAACTCATTAACTCCGCGTAGCGTCTTTTCAAGCTCCGCTTTCGTTCTTAGCTCCATCGGTGTCGAGCCCCTTCACTAGGTCGCTGCAAATAAGCGGTCGTGGCCACAAACATAGGCGTTGCGTCCGTTCAGTAATTATGTTCCAATGCGTTTTTTCCTTGCACCTTTCCCAAGATTTCAAACGTAGTGTCTCGCACCTTGTCGAGAGACTCATCAGTGCTTCGTACGCTGATTATTACCGTTCCAATGCTCATTGAAACCTCGTTTATTTTTTTAAACTGCAAGGGTTTCTCTGCCGCCGTGTCAATTTCGTCCATGATATCTAAAACACACTGGAGCTCTTTAAACTTCTAACTTTCGTTTGAACAGTAGTTCGACAGCCCCCAAAGCGCAGGTGCTTTGAGAGGTCGTCAGCGTTATAGACGATCAGTGCGTGTATACGTCGATGATCAAGGTCGGAATCGCAGGCGTGCCCTTAGCGCTCAAAGGAAAGAGTACGGCACAGGGCATCGAGTACCTCTCTCGCATTGGACTTGACGCGCTTGAGGTTCAGTTTGTCAGGCGTGTTTCAATGAAAGAGGAAACAGCGGTAGAGGTCGGCGACGTCGCGCGCAAGGCCAAGATCGATCTCTCAGTCCATGCTCCCTACATGATAAACCTTGCTTCAGAAGATCCGCAGATCATCGCAGACAGCATGAATCGCATAATGCTCTCTCTTGACAGGGGGCACGCGCTTGGAGCACGCATCGTCGTTTTTCATTCGGCATACTATACGAAGAAGTATACCAAAGATGAGACGTACGAGCTAGTCAAAGACGCGTGCGTACGTTTGCTGGAGTATATGCGAGACCGCGGCATTGTGCGGACGCAGCTCGGTGTCGAACTCCTAGGCCGGCAAAGCCAGTTTGGAACTGTTGAAGAGTTGCAAATGCTGCATCAGGAGCTGCCAGATATACGTCCAGTTATTGATTTTGCACATTTGCACGCAAGGTGCAATGGGTGCTTGCACACCGTTGAAGACTACGCGCGCGTCCTTCGGGCTCTGTTCAGTGACCACAGTCATCTGCACAGCCACTTCTCTGGAATTGAGTTTTCGAAGGGAAACGAGCGCCGGCATCTGCCCGTCGACCTCGCTCAGTTTAGGCTACTGGCCAGCGCGCTCAAAGAAGATGCTTGCGACGCTACCATAATCTGTGAATCACCACTGCTCGAACAAGACGCCGTAAAGATGAAGCCGTTCGTCGAATAGTGACCAATTTAGGCATTTTTTGCTTGAAGCATACCAAATTTAGTTAGAAAGTTTTATCTATCATAGTGCTTTTGTGTCTGTTAGATCCTCAAGGGAGGCACAGTATGACAGACGACAACATAATCTACGTAGGCAACAAACCTGTAATGAATTACGTGCTAGCCGTGGTAACGCAGTTTAACAATGGAGCCGACGAGGTCTTGATTAAAGCTCGGGGAAGAGCTATTTCGCGGGCGGTTGACGTAGAACAGATTGCGATAAACCGCTTCCTCTCAGACGTCACGACGAAAAGAATAGAGACCTCTACCGAGAGTCTTAGCACCGAGACCGGTAACACAAACGTCTCGGCGATCGAAATAACCGTAGGAAAATAGAAGGACTCGAATTAGGTTTTTTTAAAATTAGGAAGCTAAAAAGGCGCTCTGGCGCTTGTAGAGCGCCGTTTTTAACCACATCTGGCTGCCACCGTCGCGTCGCTGGCGCGACCGAGCACGCGTGTGTTTCGTGCGTTTCGTCAGCCGCGTAATTCTCTAAGGTCACGCAGAAGGCCCTTTCTCCCGCCAAGCTGCGCGACAGATTTTGACGCCATGAAGTTGCCATAGCGGCCCGACTCGTGCAGGCCCTTGCCGGTCAGCTGCCCGTACAGGAACCCTGCCGCGAACGCGTCTCCTGCCCCGACGGTGTCAGTTATCTGAGATTCGTAGGGAGCGACATAGAAGCTCTCGCTTCGCGTTGCCACGTACGATCCAGCATCGCCGAGAGTAACGGCAATGATGTTTGGTCCGAAGTCGAGGAGAGTCGCTGCGTCTTCGACACGTTCTGATCCGGTCAATTGTTGCGCTTCTTCTTTGTTGAGAAAGAGTGTGAACGTACGTTCAATTAGTGGTTTTAGTTGGTCCAGTCCGAGCTTCGCATAAATGCTACCCGGGCTGAACGATACTTTTGTTCGCGACCCACGTAGCTGGCGAACGTACGAGATTTGCATTCGGAATTGATCAATACCCATAAAGGAACTGACGTGCAATATTTCAGCCTGCAGAGCATAATCGTGATTTGCGGCGAAGAATGCATCGTTTACGCTTGGGAGGACATAGATAGCTCTTTCTCCGCGCGAATCGACGAATATTAACGCTGAGCCAGTATCTCCCTCTGATATCGTGATACCGTGCACATCAACGCCTTCACGCCGCAAATCGTCCAACAACTCTGATCCTTCTCTGTCACTGCCTACTGTTCCGAGAAATCCAGTTTTGACGCCTAAGCGAGCGAGTCCGACGATGGTGTTCGCTGCAGAGCCGCCTGGCTGCCTGCTGGCCGAGATCACGCCGATCTCTCGCTCCGGGAGCGCCAAGTCATCCACTCGGCAAATTCTGTCGCAGTTCAGCGCTCCAAACCCGATAACCTCAGCGTTGTGCTCCATGTCGCAGTCCCTATTCGCATGCTCGTTGCCCTTTTTGAGACTTAACTGTATTGCTGAGCGTAGTTCAGTCGAATCAGCGCTACGCGCTTGCTTGCAGACGGCCGCCGTCTGCCACTACAAAACTCTTTCGCACATTGATCCCACACAGGGGAGCGCGTTTTTTTAGGGTATTGTTGCCCCCCTCTGCTGATTGGTACGGCGTTATTGTTACTTGGACGCGACTCGAACGTTTTGAGGACGCCGAGCAGTGGATAGGCGGCGGCACATCGAGTCGGGAGAAACTTAAAATACGG
The DNA here is from genome assembly GCA_963720465.1 of Methanobacteriota archaeon. Lineage (GTDB taxonomy): Archaea > Halobacteriota > Bog-38 > Methanoflorentales > Methanoflorentaceae > Methanoflorens. Next base: position 520,371 of record OY970393.1, on the reverse strand, counting down.
ATCACGTCCTTTTATGGACGATGTATGTCAGAAATGTAGAGATTACAGACATCAAAACTGAATCAAGAGACGTCAAAACCTTCTTTTTCGATCACTCCTTTCGTTTTGTTCCTGGGCAGTACGTTATGGTATGGATTCGAGGCGTCGACGAGATACCGATGAGTCTGTCGTACGCAAACGGCATCACCGTTAGAGAGGTTGGTGATGCCACGGCGGCGATGTGCGCGCTGCGCGTCGGTGGCACATTTGGTGTCAGAGGCCCTTTCGGAAATGGGTTCCGCGTGACCAAGCCGCCTGTGCTGCTTATGGCCGGAGGTGTAGGCGCTGCCCCACTGGCGCCACTGGCTGAGTCGTTAAAAAACAATGTTATAACTATTCTCGGCGCCAAAACAGAGGAGGAGCTGTTATTCCTTGAGCGATTCAAGAGCGCTGGATCGCTCTGGATAACTACCGATGATGGCTCTGCTGGCCATAAAGGCCCGACCATCGATTTGCTGGATAGGATTCAAGGCTACAACGAAATAATGTCGTGCGGCCCTGAAAAGATGATGCGCAAAGTGTTAGACCACGCAACGGTTGCCGGGGTGCCGAGTCAGTTCAGCTTGCACCGATACATTAAGTGCGGCGTAGGGTTGTGTGGCTCATGCTGCACAGATCCTTCAGGTCTGCGCGTGTGCTCAGACGGTCCCGTTTTTGCAGGAGCGCAGCTACAAGAGGGCGATTTTGGGGCATATATGCGCGATACGACGGGCAGAAAGGTGAATTTGTGATCGGTCGGTTCAAGCTCCACGATGAGACATTTTTGGGGACTGTGGAAGGAACGCGCGTGCATGGTAACGGGAGCACCTACGAGTTGTCTGAGTTACGAGTGCTCGCGCCTACGTGTCCTAGCAAGATTGTGGGTGTCGGTTTGAACTACACCGACCACGCGCGAGAACTTGGAACCCAGGTCCCGGAACAGCCCACTATATTTCTCAAACCGTCCACGAGCGTGATTGGCCCAGGAGAAAGCATCGTGCATCCCACTATTAGTTCTCGGGTGGACTTTGAGGGAGAGCTGGCTGTCGTTATTGGCGAGAGATGCGTAAACGTAGAGGATTCGAAGCGCGTCGTACTGGGCTATACGTGCCTCAATGACGTGACCGCTAGAGACCTTCAGATCGAGGACGGTCAGTGGACGCGCTCGAAAAGCTTTGACACATTTGCGCCTCTCGGACCGTTTATCGCGAGCGAGCTGGATCCTCGAAACGCCCGCATCGTGACACGTGTCAACGGCCGCCAGCGGCAGAGCTCAAACACAAAAGAGCTCATATTTGACGTAGACTATCTGGTCAGATTTATATCACGCATGATGACCCTTGAAGTGGGGGACGTGATCACTACCGGCACGCCCGCAGGTGTGGGACAACTCAGAGCTGGCGATTCCGTCGATGTAGACATTACCGGCATAGGAACCCTTTCAAACAACGTTATTAGTGAGCAAGACGAGAAGTCATCAACTACGAACTGTCTGAAGCCACACGTGTGAGGGAGCATGTCCATACCGAAGAACTACGAGCACGAGTATATCGAGTCGAAATGGCTTACTACGTGGAATGCGGACATGTATCGGTATCGCGGAAAACCCGGCGCAGACAGTTTCATAATCGATACGCCTCCGCCATATCCGACGGGTAATTTTCATTTAGGAAACGCCCTCAACTGGTGCTATATCGATTTTGTCGCACGATACAAGCGCATGAAGGGCTTCGACGTGATGTTTCCCCAGGGATGGGATTGTCACGGACTGCCTACAGAGGTGAAGGTCGAAACTACCTACAACGTAACAAAAAATCAGATCCCACGCTACGAGTTCAGAGGACTTTGTGAAAGCTTGACGAGGGAGAACATAGCTTTGATGAAAGGGACGATGCAGCGACTCGCTTTTTCAATAGACTGGTCGCAAGAGTTCGTTACCATGGACCCTGCCTACTTTGAAAAGACGCAGAAATCGTTCGTGCGAATGTACCGCGGCGACCGCATTTATAAAAGCGACCATCCTGTGAACTGGTGTCCTCGATGTGAAACCGCCATCGCATTTGCCGAGGTAAATTACGATTCGAGGTCAACGGTTCTCTATTACGTCATTTTCAATGGGGGCGACGCAGAATCGGTGCAGATAGCAACTACGCGCCCCGAGCTCTTGGGCGCCTGCGTCGCTATCGCCGTAAACCCGAACGACGAACGGCACGAACGTCTGATCGGCAAGAGAATTCGAACGCCGCTCTACGACGAGGAGGTACCGGTTATAGGGGACGAAGCAGTCGATCCTGCATTTGGCACGGGAGCCGTGATGATCTGTACGTTTGGTGACAAGCAGGACGTGCGATGGTGGAAAAAGCACAACCTACCGCTGAAAAAAGTCATTGGTAAGGATGGCCGCGTCACCGACTCTAAGAACAACGGCGTAAGCATCAGTGAAGCAAAAGAGCGCATCATTGGAGAGCTTCTCGAAAATAAGCTCGTGACGAAACAGGAACAAATCGAGCAGAACGTCGGGATTCACGACAGATGCGAAACCCCAATCGAGATTCTTTCAGAGAACCAGTGGTTTGTCAAGATCGATAAGGATGTCATTCTCCAGCGTGCGGCTGAAATTCAGTGGATACCCCCGTACGCATTTTACCGGCTACAGAATTGGACAGAGAGCGTCGAATGGGACTGGTGCATCTCGCGTCAGCGCATTTTCGCCACGCCCATCCCCGCATGGTACTGTGACGAGTGCGGACGCGTTTTGGTTGCCAACGAAGGCTGGCTACCTTTGGACCCCACTGAAGAAGCACCGAGAAGCGCGTGTGCGTGCGGTTCGTCGAGCTTCACGCCCGAATATGACGTCCTTGACACGTGGATGGACTCGTCGATCTCGGCCTTAAACGTTGCAGGCTGGCCCGACGCCGCGTATCGAGAGCATTTTCCCACTCAATTGCGCCCTCAGGGTCACGATATCATTAGGACCTGGGCGTTTTATTCCATACTGCGATCTGATGCCCTGGCGGGGAGCAAACCCTGGGAGTGCGTCGTCGTCAACGGAATGGTACTCGGTGAAGACAGCCAAAAAATGAGCAAGTCGCTCGGCAACATCATTGCTCCGGAGAGCTTAATAGAGCAGTATGGAACCGACGCCGTTCGACAATGGGCGGCAATCGGCGGCTCAGTCGGATCCGACGTCGCGTACAACACAAAAGATCTCACGGCTTCTTCACGGTTTTTGACGAAGCTGTGGAACGTCTTCAGGTTCGCGATGATACACCTAAGTCAAGGCGTGGAGCCAGTCATTTATGAGCCGAAAAATTCGACTGAAATCTGGCTAATCTATGAGCTTGCCGGTCTGGTAAAATCAGTCACCTCGAGCTTGGATCATTTTAGCTTTGACGAAGCTCTTAAGGATATCCGATCGTTCGTGTGGAACTCGTTGGCGGACCATTACGTAGAGGCCGCCAAAGGCAGACTATATGAACGAGACCGTTACAGCATTGCCGCTTTGCATCTCGCCCTTGGCACGATAGCGAAGCTGCTAGCGCCCTTTTGCCCCTTCTTTGCAGAAGAGTTGTTTTCGCACGTCAACCCGGGCGCGGAAAGCGTTCACTTGCAGGCATGGCCTGAGTTTAACATAAAATTGCAGGAAAGTATCGCAGGGAAACCGGAATTCACGTTCAGTGCCGCTTCCGAAAGCGTCGTTATTGCGGCATCAGCCTCAGCGGTAAGAGAGGCGCGGCACAAGGGTGAGCTGATCAAAGAAATCATTAGCAGCGTCAGGCGGTGGAAATCTGAACACCGCATTGCACTGAACTCCCGAATTGAGGGCGTTTACATCTACACGGACTGTGACCTTGCGGATGGGGCGCCAGATATCGACAATGCGCTCAACGCGGACGTAACGTATAAACGAGGAAAACCAGATATCCACGAAATGGTCACTGAAGTTAGGCCCAATCTCGGCTCACTGGGCCCGCGTTTCAAGTCGGAAGCGAAGTACATAGTGCAGCTCATACGCGAAACACCCGCTCAGGAGATCGCAGATCAAATCGAGAAGGGATCAGTGACAATTGGGGGCATCCAGCTCGACCTGGAAGATTTGGTTATCAAAAAGGAGCGTGCCATAGAAGGTGTCGCCGCCGACGTGATCGAACTGCGCGAGGCGACAATCATCATCAAGCACAAGTAGGAGTCCTCACCACCCTTCGGCAACAAGTTCGTACTTTTTTATGCACGTTAGTACTTCTTCGTCAGTCAAATCGTAGAATCGTTCATAAAAGCTTGCCACGGCAAACCATGGCTTATCGCTCGTTAACGGACAAACGTATTCGTCGACTTGAGATTTGACGAGCATTTCAGCGCCTTTCGAAGCAACTGGCACCGCCAAAATCACCCGTTTGGGTTTTCTTTTTTTCACATAATTTATTGCTGCAAGCGCCGTATATCCGGTAGCTAGTCCATCGTCGACGACTATTGCGATGCGATCCGTCAACTCGAGGAAAGGCCTGTCGCCTCGGTATCTGGTTTCGCGGCGCTTTACTTCCGCCAGCACCTGCGTTGCAATCTCATCGACTTCAGCGTCCGTCAATCCTAGATAGGTGATGAGGTCGTCGTTTAGAGCTATGGATCCATCAGCGGTGATCGCCCCAAACCCCGCTTCGGTATTAGATGGAATCGGGAGTTTCCGTGGTATAACTAGATCGAGTGGAGCGCGCAGACGCACAGCGACAGGAAATGCGACTTGAACGCCGCCGCGCGGAATCGCTAAGACCACTGCGCTTTGACCTTCGTATCGTGCCAACAAGTCAGCCAGTACATACCCTGCTTGTATGCGATCCTTAAACATGCTGGTCACTGCGCGTTGTACGTTTTTATAGTTATATACTGGAATATGGAAGCTGCGCTGCTCGTAACGTGGTATGCGCCTTAAGCGCAGGGTTACCGCGCAAAGTATATAAGAGATGAATAGACATTAGAGTATAAATAATATCTTTAAAGTATAATAAAGTACATCGTGATAAACATGAGCGAGTTAAAGATTTTATTAGACGAAGACGAGATGCCTAGAAGCTGGTACAATATTCAGTCTGATCTGCCGGCAAAGCTGCCTCCTCCGTTGAACCCGCACACGCAAGAGCCCGCGACACTCGACGAAATGCTTGCGCTGTTTTCGAGTTCGTTGGTCAAACAGGAAGTGTCTACCAGCCGGTACATCGATATCCCAGATGAGGTTTTTGAAGCGTATTTGAGAGTCGGGCGGCCTACGCCGCTTTACCGAGCGAAGAGGCTTGAGGACTATCTAAAAACGCCTGCCCGGATTTATTACAAGAGGGAAGACGTTTCGTTTGCAGGATCGCACAAGCCCAACACGGCTATTGCCCAGGCGTACTACAATAAGATTGATGGCACCGAGGGTCTCGTGACGGAGACCGGTGCCGGGCAGTGGGGCACCGCTCTGGCGCTCGGGTGTTCAATTTTTGACCTGTCATGCAAGGTGTTTATGGTCAGGGTGAGCTACGATCAAAAGCCTGCAAGAAAAACGCTCATGCGACTCTACGGGGCCGAAGTCATCCCTTCGCCTTCAACTTTGACGCAAAGCGGACGACAAGCACTCGCCAAATCTCCTAATCATCCAGGTTCTCTGGGGCTTGCCATAAGCGAGGCAGCTGAAACAAGTTTGGCCTCTGCACAGACCAAATACTCGCTGGGGTCGGTACTGGAACACGTTCTGCTTCACCAGACCATTATTGGAGAAGAGACGGTTGCTCAGCTCAAGAAGGCAGATGAAAATCCAGACATCATGATCGGGTGCGTTGGCGGGGGTTCGAACTTTTCCGGGTTCGCATATCCGCTTCTTGGCGAGCACATCAGAAATGGAAATGGCACGCAGTTCATAGGCGTGGAGCCGACGAGTTGCCCTACGCTTACAAAGGGCGAGTACAAGTACGACCTCGGTGACGTGGCTGGTTTTGCGCCGATGATCAAAATGTATACGTTGGGACATGATTTCGTACCATCGCCTATACACGCCGGCGGGCTTCGTTATCACGGCGATGCACAAAGCCTCAGTCTCTTAAAGAACCTCGGCTACGTCGACGCCGTGTCCTATGAGCAGCTTGCAACGTTTGAGGCAGGAGCGCTTTTCACCCAGACTGAAGGCATTTGTCCGGCTCCAGAATCGAGTCACGCTATTAAGGCAGTAATAGACGAAGCCATCAAATGCAAGCAGACTGGCGAGGCTAAGGTAATCGTGTTCAACCTCAGCGGCCACGGACTTTTGGATCTCGCTGGGTACGAAAAATTCTTAAACAATGAGCTGAACGGAAACGAGAATAGCTCTTAAGCTGATCTTATGTCGATTCGCGCCGAGCGCCGAAACCCCCCGCTTCTCGGCAAGAGACTAAAAGGGCTCACCAGAGTGGTGGCGGTTGGCATTTCAGTGGCGGAGCTAGCTGCCGGTACTAATCCTCTTTCCACTGCTCCTGGATTTCGGGGTTGTTGGTGAAACCCTTCGCCTTTCGCTTCAAGACCTTATCGCGGCCCTCCATAAAAAAAGCCTCTTCACTAGTGATCTCGTCATCTTCGGCGAGTTCCTCGCGTCCTTCAGGCGTATAGACTCCCTCGCCCGCAGCGACCTCTTTGTCCACGAGCTCTTCATCATACTGATAACCATAGTCGGGTTCTTCGCCCCATAGGTCGTGATCCACCTCTTCGACGACTTTGTCGTCGTGTTCTTCAGTGGCCTCATCGATTTTGAGCTCGAGAGAACCGTCATAGATTTCTCTGTTCTCCTTTTGATCGTCCGCTTCAACGACCCCTTGATCTTTCGGCTTGACGCGTTTGACGTCGTCTTTTTCATCGACGAAGGAATCAAATCGTTCGTCGTCCTGGTCTGAAGGCTTGTTGTCGGTATCTTCGCGTGGCATGCTGATCCCAACAACAGGTTTACTTCAAAGTTAATAAACAGTTGCAAGCATTTGTCGGACAATTCCTCTTCTTGTCACAGAAAAGGCTTGTGACAACGCGGCTTGGTTAAGGGGGCGGCAGAATTCGGCTGACGGTGATCGAAGAGCTTAAAATTGTTCGACCCATTCGTTAAATAGGGCGTATTGCGAGCACATGTCAAGGACGTCGCTATCAAGAGGATCCTTAAAATAGACCGCGAGCGGACCTACCAATCCGCGTGCACCGTTCCGTTGTGCAAGTTCCATGAAGCGGATGAGGTCGATCACAAGGGGCGCCGCCAGTATGCTGTCACACCCTTGCCACGTGAACTGCATGTTCATGCGATGCCCCAAAAAGCCTTTGAACGATATGAAGTCCCAAGCGACCTTGTGGTCCGAAAGAGGGGGAAAATAGTCGATGCGGCTTCCTAGATGCGGCTCGTAGCCTAGCATCCTCGGCAGAACACTCGTCTTTGTGATGAGCTTTGACTGCTTGTTGTCCGGATGTCTCAGTATCTGTCCGTCGAGGTTTCCAAGTATGTTGCTTCCGTACCAGCCGTCAATTGTAAGATGCCGGTACTTGAACATAGGTACGAGAGCGGTCTTGACGAGAGTCTCCCCGGTCTTCCCGTCTTTTCCGCAGTGCGGGACGCCTAGGGTGTTAGCCAGCTCTTTTATGGCGGGAATATCGTTGCCCATTGATGGCGTGAAGTTGACGTATGGTAACCCGTTTTTGATGGCGCAATACGCATAAATTGCGCTCGCCGGGATCTTTTTTGAATCCGCTTTGATTGCGGCCTCAAAACTGTCGAGTGTCGCATACTCTGGTTGAGGCGCAAAGTACGGTTCCGTTGAGGCCAAGTTAACCACAACACAGCTGTCGTCTCCAGCGAACTTGCGAAGTTCTTGTGATACCTGGTTTACTGCTTCGCTGAGTGTGAGTGTCTTATTGTCGCAAAGGGAGGATACTGCGTCCCCACAATTATTGACGATGCCGCACTCAACCGGAATTGCGTCTATCTCACCTTTTAGCTCTGCAAGCTGCATCGTGTCAAACGTGCTATTGTCGCTGACGTTTCGATAAGCGGCGTCGTACAGCGCGACGCTCCTGATATCGTGACCGCCAAATTGAAGGTCCTCGAGTCGCGCAAGATTCAGCCGGGAAAAACGTTTTTCCTCGGACAGTATACCGTTTGGTGCACTTAAGCCACGCTTTATTGCAAGAACTCCAACAAGGATCGTTGTAGCGACAGCGCCTTTGATTCCGATGAACCAAACTTTCATCTCAGTCGAATCTGCATTCAATCTATAAAAAACCTTTTAACAACAACGCCAGGCGAATCAATTGCGATATTGTTGCGCTTTTTGCGTCGCGACGTCGCGCAGTATAATTGCGGTTGACGCTCACTGTCTAAAAAGAGATGACGGTGTAGACGGCAAGCCCGCGGAAAGCGCCAGCCGCGTCAACAATGCTATTCTTTCTTCTTTTTGTCTTCAGAAACGAAGACGTGTTCGGGTTTTTTCTCTTCTGGCTCGCAGATGCCTTCTGTATCAGGGCCGAGGTCACACACTTCAAGCTTTTTGACCTTGTCCATGTCTTGTTCGTGCTCGTAGTCCGCGTTATAGGCATCGGTGTCAGGGGCGTTCAGAGTTCCCGTCTTCATGTCCTTTTTAAACTTGTACTCTTCCTTTTTCTCGTCGGCCATCGGGTATCACCGTCCATACATTTGTGCGGATTCTATTAATTAGTATCGGTTAAGCTGCTAACTCTATTAAGAGCAATTAGTTTGACAAACAGCCCGCAGTTCGCCTTTAAAACCCTGCTAGACACAAACCCGATCAGCCAGTCCCTTGCCGCGCATAGCGCGATTAATAACAAAAAAAATCGCGTTTAGAGTCAGCTACGCATAAGTTTTTGTGTGTGCTACGCGTATATGTTGTAGGAGATGATTGAATATTAACTCCCAAACCACTGAATGTAAACTTTGTGAGTTCATTTCCCCCACGGGAATGCGGAATCGCTACGTTTACTCACGACCTCACCGCCAGCTTATCTAACATCTCTGACAACGTAGTCTGGAATGTGAGTGTCATCCAAGAGTGCAAGAAGCTCTTTTTAAGTAACGTGTCACTCAGGGCCCAGGCGGCGCAACTGGGTAAAAAGGAGTTTGTTCGCAGCAAACGCTTTGCGTCCAAAACGTTCAACGTCATCAAAGACTGTAATGTTGAAAGCTATATTGCGGCTGCGAAACGCATCAACGACTCAAAAATTGACGTCATCAATATTCAGCACGAGTTTGGGCTATATAAAGGCGATTTTGGCTGCTACATTCTGGAATTCATGCGGAGGGTCAGAAAGCCGATTGTCACAACTTTTCACACCGTTTTACCGAACCCCCCATCCCGTATGAGAGAAGTCGTCAGGGACATATACGCGCTTTCAGACAGAGTCGTTGTTTCTGCAAACGCAGGTATTGACCTGTTACAGAACAAGTTTGGATTGGGTAAAACCCAGCTCACTATGGTGCCGCACGGCGTGCCGCAAGTACCTAATCTTGTTGACACAGAGTTCGCGAAGCGAGGTCTGGGATTGGCCGGAAAGTTCGTAATAGCGAGCTACGGCTTAATCAATCCAGATAAGGGCATTGAGTATGTTATCCAAGCGCTGCCGTCAATTATTGAGGCGAATCCGCGTAAGGACATCACCTACATGGTCGTTGGAGAGCATCATCCCGCGCTCGATCGAAAGGTGCGTGAGCTACATAAAGAAAAAATCGAAGGCCTTGTGAAGGAGCTTGGCCTGTCGCGGAACGTGAGATTCGTTGAACGCTACCTCTCGAACAAAGATATGATTAGACACTTTCTGGCCACCGACGTCTGCGCCGTAACAAACATGAATCCGGATCAGATATCGAGCGGAGTCTTGTCCCAGGCGATAGGGTGCGGGAGGAGTATCGTCGCAACGAAGTTTGCACACGCCACTGAAGCCCTGTCAAACGGCAGAGGCTTGTTTGTTGAATTTGGCGATCCTGAGGACATCGCTGAGAAAATCAACCTCCTCATCGCTGACGCGGAGCTTCGGAAGACCCTAAGCCATCGAGTGCACGCATACGGACGGGCCCTTACGTGGGATCAAATTGCCCGCAGGTACTTCAATGTCTTCGCGCAAGTGCGAGAGCCTCAAGTGCACTTGCCGTCAATTCCTTTGCAGCAACGCTTCTCGCAGCCGATCGATCGCGCGCCGCGACGCAGCAAGACCTGAAAAATCTTACGACGAGTTTTGAGGATTGGGGAAATACGCTGGCGTGTGTTCCATTTGTCGATCGCCTGCCGCGTTTTATGACTCTGCCGTTTTACATCAGCTTAAGTTTGGCCAACGCTTCAAACGATTCAGCGCAGCTTGTGGTAACGTCCGTAAGCGCTTCGCTGAAACATAGTCGCGCCTCATCATACTCTCTAAGATTAATTCGTCCTATCGCTTCTGTGAGTTTACGATTGGTTCGTGCGAAGATCGCTTTTGAGCCGAGCACGTTCTGGGCAAGTTTTATTTCCATCATTAGTGAATTCAAATAGGCCTCAACAACCTTCTGACCGCCAATCAATTCATCATCCTTGAGTCCAATAAGCTTTTCAAGCAATTGATTTGCAATTGATACTTCGGACTTCAATTTCTCTGCGTATTCGAATTTACGAATTAAGTCTTTTGGTTCAGCCATGCGTCGCACCACCAAACGATATGCGGTTCGGCCTAGATATAATTGATTCAGAAAACGTGACTCAGAGGCTTATTGACCCTTTTGAGAGGATTTCGGTGCTAGCCGGAATACACCGATATCCGTACGATCCATCAAGGAGACGCTGCCGCGAGGTCCGGCACCATGACGAACACGAGGCGCGCAAGCTTATATAAAGAAACTCAGAGCCGTCATCGCCTTAGTCACACAGCGTGCTTATTGTTCGTGTTTTGCTCGAATTGAAACGCGATGTTGAACAGGAGTTGTTCGTTGAATTGATCACCGATAATTTGCATCCCGATGGGCAAGTGCCCTTTTCGCCCGCACGGAACAGATAGAGATGGCACGTTCGCCAGATTAATTGGAACCGTGTTAATATCGACCTTGTATAGCGACAGAGGATCTTCGATTTTTTCGCCGATCTTAAACGCAGTGAACGGCATCGTTGGTGCAATGAGCGCGTCAAATTGCTTGAAAACCCTCTGAAAATCTCGACTTATCAAGGCCCTCGCTTTGCGCGCTTTCAGGTAGTACTTGTCGTAGTATCCTGCCGAGAGCGCATATGTACCGAGCAGTATACGTCGTTTGACCTCTTTGCCAAATCCTGACGCGCGGTTCTCCGAGAATGTCGTGTGCCAATCGTGGTCTTTTTGGACTCGAGTTCCGTAGATGATTCCAGAGTACCGAGCAAGGTTAGACGATGCTTCCGACATCGCTTGGATGTAGTAGGCTGAAAGCGCGTACTTGAGATTCGGCATCGACGTCTCCTTAGCGTGCACGCCAAGACTTTCAAGTACCGCTATTGCATCCCACGTAGCGTCTTCCACGACAGGATCAACGCCTTCACCAAAAAAATCCTGTGGCACGCCAACCTCTAAACCAGCTATTTCGTCCGCGAGTCTGGCGACGTAGTGCGGCACCGGCGCATCGCGAGAAGTGCTGTCCCAAGGATCGTAGCCAGCGATGACCTCAAAGAGCGCCGCACAGGCTTCGACGGTTCGTGCGATGGGTCCGATCTGTTCCATTGAATTGCCGTAAGAAACAAGGCCGCTGCGTGACACTCTGCCATAGGTGGGCTTTAAGCCGACCACTCCGCAAAAGGACGCAGGGCATCGAATCGAACCCCCAGTATCAGAACCTAACGCAAGATCGGCCTCCTGTGCCGCCACGGCGGCAGCACTGCCCCCAGAAGAGCCGCCTGGCACGCGATCGAGGTCCCAAGGATTCTTGCACGGCCCGAAGAAGCTGGTTTCTGTCGAGGCGCCCATCGAAAATTCGTCCATGTTCGTTTTGCCAATTATGACAGCACCTTCTTCGCGCAGTTTTTTGACAACAAACGCGTCGTATGGGGGAACGTAATCTTCCAACATCTTCGAGGCGCACGTGGTTCGTAGCCCTTTTGTTGAAATGGCGTCTTTAATCGCGATCGGGATGCCAGCCAGCCGCCCATCAAGTTCGCCCGCATCAGCTTCTTCAGCTTGTCGTCGCGCACCTTCGTAATCGACAGTGATAAATGCGTTGAGTTTGCTTCGTCGGATAGCGTCAAGTGACTCTCCAACGTGTTCTCGGTGGCTCATAGTATCCGCGGGCCCCTGAAATAGCCGTTTTCGACTCTTCGTGCGTTCGCAAGAGCCTCTTGTTGCGTTAGGCTCGCCGTAACCTCGTCTGCACGCAGTACATTGCGCTCTTCTTCTTCAGTCAGCTCCGCTTCAATGTCTTCTAGTTCTTCAAAGTACTCCAGTATAGCATTGAACTGAATCGTGAACGCTTGCATATCTTCTTCGTCAAGCTCGATACACGCGAGCCGTGCTATTTGTTCAACGTCAGTCTTAGTTATCATTCTGCCACCGCGATATCGCGTTTTTCAGCTACTGATCGCAAATAAATTCCTACGGCGCCTTTACTGTTGCGCCTGTCGCAAGGGAGGTTTTTTCGTGCGAGTTTCCGCAACACTGTACTTACCCCTGTCCCGTACTGGAGCGCTTTTTTCGGTCTGTACGCCAATTCGTGAGGCATTAGCTGCTCAGCCACTTTTCGCAAGATATACTTGTTGATCCCACGGCTGAGTTTCAGCGTGCCGTCAATCGTCAATCCAAACTTCACTACCCGCGGGTCTAGATACGGCAAAATGACATCTATCGAGTGTGACGCGGCAGTCAAGTTGTCTCGTTCGAGGTTGTTCCTCGCGATATTCAGTACGTCACTTTCGAGCGCGTCGCGCAGCCCTTTGTGATTTGTAGCAGCGAGTCTTGCATATCTCGAATAGCCTGCAAAGAGCTCATCTGCTCCTTGCCCGGTCAGAATAGACTTCAAGCCCGCTGCTTTTGTTTGCTCAGAAAGAACGTACATCGGGAGAGCGATCGCGAGATCGAGCGGATTGCAACTCTCTATAGTTTCAATAACGCGAGGAATTAGCATTTCGACGCGGCAGGCGTCAAGGGGAATGACCTGGAGGTCGATTCGCATCAGGCGGGCCGCCTGCTGTGCGCTCTTCAGATCGTGCGATTCGGGCAATCCTGCAGCGAAGTACAGGTTGTTCGCGTTATTCTCTATGATCGCACAGAGCAAGGAGCTGTCGACTCCGCCCGAGAACGCGACGCCCATTTGTTCATCGGCGAGTTCATTCATCACGGACTTGAGAAGTTCGCTAAGGTCGTTTACCACACGCGATTCGTCATAGGTTGCGTGGTTCCTGCTTGACTGCTTAAGGGTATGCGTGTCAAACGTAATGCTGCGCGGTCCGTGAATCGCCACCATAGTTCCTGGGTCGACCCGTTGGGCGCGGTTGATTCCGACGGACCAGAGAGCCTTGCGTTCAGAAGCGAATGCGCATAGCGAGCCAGTCAGGTTTGATCCGTAGAATAACGGTCGCGAACCTATCCAGTCCCTGTCTAGCAGTAGTACGCGCGAATCAACAATGCGCGCTTGGGCGTAACTTGAGTGGTACCTGTCTGAAACTGTTATTGACAGACCACTGCTGCCAGAACTCGCACTGAATTGCGCATCGCCCAACGCACTCACGGCGTATTCTGTATCATTCGACAATTTCCCTTGGGAACAGCGGCGCACGTCTCCCCGGTGCATCAGGACTTGGTGCATCGACCGCACAGCCTGGAAAGCTCTCAGTCCAACAGCTCCGACTATTCCAGACACTCGTCCTGCCTCAGAAGCATCACGACGCGCTCTACTTGTTGAGGAGCCGTCCCCACGTAGTTCTCGGGACGCACCATCCACTCGAGTTGTTCTTTCGTGAGGTGTTCGGCGAGCAATGGCTCTTTGAGCAATGCTTCTGAAATGGTATCGCCGCTCTCGTAGGCGTTCATTGCTGCTGAGCGTATGATTCCGTGCGCGCGTTGTCTTCCGATCTTCTTTGCGAGGTGCATCATCACGGCCTCGCTCATGTTCAGTCCCTTCATAAGATTGAGATTGCGTCTGATGTTCTGCTCGTTGAACTTCAGATTTCCTAAAACGTTGATCGAGAGCGTCACAATGTGATCACTCAGAATAGTTGCCTCAGGAAAGATGATGCGCTCACAGGAAGAATTTGTGAGGTCTCTCTCGTCCCAGAGCGTGTTGTTTTCTAGTCCTGGCATAACGAACGATCGGACGACGCGGGCTAAGCCGCAGATTTGTTCTGACTTGATCGGATTTCGCTTGTGCGGCATGGTTGAGGATCCAACTTGTGCTTTGCCGAACCCTTCAGAGACTTCAGCTATTTCGCTTCGTTGCAGTGTTCTGATTTCTGTAAATATCTTCTCGAGGGACGTAGCGATGTTAGCGAGCAGCATTACGTATTCCGCGTGACGATCTCGTTGTATGACTTGTGTCGATACTTCAACGGACTGCAATCCTAACAATTTCAACGTCTGCGCTTGAATCTCGAAAGCCTGCTTGCCAAAGGCCGCTTGGGTGCCGACAGCTCCCGTCATCTGGCCAACTTCGATCCGACTGCGCGTTTCAGAAAGCCGTTGTAAATGCCGATGTATTTCCATCGCCCAGACGGCGAACCGCAGACCGTACGTTGTCGGCACAGCAATTTGCCCGTGAGTTCTGGCGGCGCACACTCTATCCTTATTTTCGTCAGCGAGATTTACCAAAACGTTTCTGAGTCGAATAAGTTTCGACTTGAGGATTTTACACGAATCGCGTAGCTGTAAGGCCAGAGCGGTGTCAATGATATCATTGGACGTCGCCCCGTAGTGCACATAATCAGCTTCCGCGTGAATTTTTTCGGCAATGGCCTCGACGGCGGCCATCATGTCGTGATGGATTTCTTCTTCGATTTCTGCGACGCGTACTAGCGTAATCTGTCCCGCAGCTTCTTCGATTTGATCCGCTGCCTCTCTAGGTATAACTCCGAGCTCGGCTTCCGCTTTCGCAAGCGCGACTTCCACGCGGAGTAAATAGTGGAGCTTACGCTCTTGGCTCCATATCGCTTTCATCTCATTGGTGCCGTAACGAAATTCAATCGGATGAACTGACATTTTTCGCTCCACAGTTTTCGACAATCGCTTTTTGGCGCTCTTGCTTTAATTTCTTGTCGTCGACCATTGAGTACTGAAAGTGTGACGCGACGCCACGAAGAGGTGTGGTGATGGCTTAATTCGCCAACCGGTGCTCCCGAAACGCAACTGCGTGTTTTTTGATGAAAGTCACGCACCGAATTTCTGGCCTTTGCCTACGAGATCTATCAGCACTGGAACCAAGTCAACCCCGCGGATACGATTCATGCCTCCCAGGGCTGCAAAAAACTCGTCAAATACGTTAATCTCATCAGTTCGAACTCCTTTTCCGTGTATTAGGAACGGAACTGGGTCCCCCGAGTGTTCTCTGAGGCTCACCGGCGTTGTGTGATCTGCAGTAATGACGACAAGTGTAGATTCATCAATTGCCAGCTCTGACATCGCGGCATCGACTCGAGTCAAGAAGTGCGCTTTGGTATTGAAATCACCATCATGGCCGGCTTCATCTGCGCCTTTTATATTGAGCAGTACAAACGCGTGAGTCTTCAACGCTCTGTTGACGTTCTTCACTTTTGCGTCGATATTTGAGTCAATGTGCCCTGTTGCGCCTGCAGTCGGCACGTATTCCATGCCAGTAAGTTTGCCAATCCCGATTACCAATGCGGTCGCCGCGATCACAGCGGCATTAAGACCCATGCGTTCTTCAAATGGGATCAGGTGCGGAACGGCGCCTGCTCCGCGAAGTAGGATTGCGTTTGCTGGAAGCTCGCCCGCTTCGATCCGTTTTTTATTCGCCGGATGATCACTCAGGATCGCACACACTTGGCGGGTGAAATCATTAACGAGCTTT
Organism: Methanobacteriota archaeon; assembly: GCA_963720465.1. Classification (GTDB taxonomy): domain Archaea; phylum Halobacteriota; class Bog-38; order Methanoflorentales; family Methanoflorentaceae; genus Methanoflorens. Next base: position 504,365 of record OY970393.1, on the reverse strand, counting down.
GCTGTTTTTTGTGGCGAAGGGCCGCACGTCATAGGTTGTGACGGCAAAAGCGCTCCGATGTGATGCGGGTCAGTCGGCGTAATGCTCGGACTGAGGTCTTGCCCTCGCAGAACAAGAGCCGCTCTATGTCCTGCTGACTCCTTAAAAATGAACTCGCAGTCAAGGTGAACGTGCTCCCTGATCGCTTCTGCCAGCCGGTGGGTATCGCTGATACGACCCGCGCGTCGGTCGATGACTTTGCCGTCTTTGACCGTGGCAAAATTGCCGCGGAAGGCAATGTCGCCGGGTTTGACGTCAATTCCGACTCCTGCTGCCTCGAACGGCCCGCGTCCAGTGTATACTTCTTTCGGCGAGTAACCAAGCAATGAGAGATGCGCTGTGTCAGAACCCGGAGGTGTGCCGGGTGCTATAACGTCCATGATTCCTACGATCCCTTCGCGTGCTAATTGATCGAAGAACGGAAGGCTGGCGGCCATTAAAGGCGTCTTTCTATTGACCGTTGGACGGTCGGCCGCGCCGTCGAGCACGACAAGCAAAATTTTCGTAGCAACGTCCATATCGCAAAAACTTGTAGCCGCCCCTGAATCACTATGATTAAGGTTCGGCTAATATCTTCGTCTTGCTGATTTCTACGCGGCGTAACGGGTAGATAATCTTCGCTTGTTTGTAGATATCGCTCGCGAGCTTTCCGAGAACTACTTCGTGGATGAACGGCTCATAATTAAGTTCTTTTCCGCGTTGCCGCAAGATACCGTTCATGATCTCACGGATCGCCTTAATTTGAGAAGATCCTGCTCGTTTTATCGTAAACGACATTGGCTTGAGGTGGATCTTGTAACCGTCTTTTGTCGTCACAACGATATTTGACTCAACAAGACTAGTACGCCTTTTCACTAGGCTTCTAAGGTAATCACGCGTTAGTTCGTGCCCCGTGAACCTAGTATGTGCGGACTCACCACTTACTTCGTCGATCTTGAAGTGCATTTTTACGTTTTGCTTTCCCATGTCATTCGTGAGTTCGCCGAGGGTCGTGTCCATGATTCTTCCAACCAGTTTCGAAGTATCGTCGGTAGGGGTGGTTCCGATGCTCGTGTTGCCAAAGATCTCAGGCGTCACTACGTCGTACCATTTCTTTGCTTTCCAGCCTTCAGCTTTCTTCCTTGTCTGTCTTCTCGCCATCCAAAAACTCCTTGCACAGCCTGCAGGACACTCAATAACTTCAACAGCGCTTGCAATCGGCGCACGCTGCGATTTAACCTGTAAAGCTTACACGTATATAAATGATTGTACCGTATATCACTTTTCAAAGGAACTCAAAGGAACTTGATCCCCTCGGGTAGCTCCTTGATGCGCTTTACGAATTTCTGTGGCCATGATTCGATATCTAGGCCTTTTTGTGCAAAAAATGCGGCGGCCCACCTTTCCAAGCCGATGCCTGAGCACCCGGACCACAGTTCTCCTTTTTGGGTTTTTACGTTGAAACCGCGGGGATATTTGTCTCCGTTTATACTTACATTTTGAAACTCAAGCCACTGGCTGCCCGTTCGTTCACCCCGGTACGGCAAGTATGCTTCGTAGTCGATCGTGCCTGCCGAACGCTCACCCGAAGGTTCAATGAGTCCTTCCTGCGCCATAAACCATGGCGTAACGCGCGCCATTCTCCATTCGAGATCCAATATATCGTTAAAAATGCGCGCGTAGCGCTTCTCAAGTTTGTGAGCTTCTTCGTTGACTTGTTCAGGGCTGCCGACCCAGACGATTTCAATCCGATGAAACTCATCGACCCGTTCTATACCGTGGATGCCCCCGCTTTCGTAGCGATGTGATGTGCCAGATCGATCAAACACCTTAATCGGAAGTGACTCCAGGGAAATCGTTTCACCTTGCATAAATGGCCAAAACGAAGGACATTGGGCGTAGCACATGCCCCCGATGGGGTCGCCAATCTTCTGTCTGATAAGCTCCACGGGAATCTCATTCGTAACTTTGTAGTAATCTATCACATCTTCCCAGTATTCAGGGTCGCGTGTTTTAGGACCAGAAACGTAGTAGATTTCCGGATAGATGCCGCGTGCATGTCCAGAACGTTTCCAGACCTCCCAAGGAACCATTTTTGGAAATATCATCTCAGCATAGCCGAGTCGCGCCAATATCTCCTTTTCGATGATCTCCTCGAACGTATTGAAGACTTTTGTCACTTCAGGCCCGAATATCCATTGCCCCCGGCTCACGCCGTGCTTAATCCACTGGCGCTGCTGCAGTTCAAGAGTCGGGTCGCGCCGAAAGTGACTGTCTTTTTGCGGGCTTTCCCAGATCAGATCCCAGTTCTCTACCTTCGTCCCGTAAAGTCGCTGCTTTATCTTCTCTTCGATGAGATTCACTATGCGATCCGGGATTTTTTTCTCGATTTCTTGTTCGCCGACCGCGAGCCGCAGCGTTAGCAGTTTACCTTCGTGCGATGCCTGTTTCACAAACGGCAGTTCAATGTGCACAGGAGTTCCAACTTCGATCTTTATGGTGAACTCGTTGATCTCATACCCTCTGACTCCGATCCGGTATTTCGTTCCCATAGTCGCCCCTAGGGCTTTTCTAAAGCGTAAGAGCGCATCGTGCGCGCGTGTGTACCTGCCGCTGACGATTCTAACGCACAGCTCATTGGCGTGCGCGTGCCATTCGATTATTCTCGCTGCTTCTTTGATCGAGTCACGCGGCACGCCTTTGATGAAAAGGGCATTGTTAGCATCGTCAACCGCTTTCTGTAGTTCGGGTTGTGCTTCTAATGGGAGATCGTCACTGAACTTAAGATGAGCTGTCAAATCAAACTCCATATTGCGCACCTATCATTCTTTCCGTCAAGTCGCGTGTGTACCGTTGCTGACTTTTTTCGTTCTGCACTCCTTGTTCGCTGACTATAACTAGCTATAGCAATCGGGCATCGCAGCCGCGTCGCGAGTTAGCCCGCTCTGAGGTCCGAGTATGAAGTGCCAGGTTCTTAACTGTAATGCTTTATAGTGATCCCGATGCTAGGCAACAACGCCCCTGTGGCGGTCAAGCCTAATTGCCGAGCGCTCTGCTTACTGTCGTGGTGAGAAGTGCAAAGCTTTGAAAACGCAACATAGGACCGCTGAGGGCGGCTTCGTTCGAGCCCCACACTGCAAAGCAATCGGGTGTCCGAGACGGATAGAACAAGCCACCAAAAATGTCGTGGTGGCAATCGCTTAAAAAGGTTTATATGCTTGTCAAGCTTACAAGCGTTAATTGTTGACAAGCCGAGGTATGAGTATCAAAACGTACGGAGGTCATCAATCTGCGAGACCTATTCTCTAAGCGGTCGATCGAGTCAGAGCTGCGGAATCCGACCGAGGATTTTAACTTAGAGACGCAAGAAATTGAGTACCGAAAAGAGCTTCTCACCGGCCGCGCGTGTCGAATTAACGTCAAGCGATCTGAGAGAAAGAAACAAGCGCAAACCGGCATGGGATACTCTGAGTTGATTGAGCTCTCTGCGAAGAACTGCTACTTCTGTCCCGCTAACATTAAGACGGCGACGCCAATGTTCCCGTCGAATCTAGTGCCCGAAGGCAGAATCAAAGTTGGAGAGACGACCGTATTCCCTAATCTATTCCCTTTTGCGAAGTATCACGCGGTCGCGACGGTCTCACGGGAGCATTTCCTTGGGATTGATGAATTCACCTTAAAGCAGATACAGGATACAGTCAAAGCAAGCGTCAAGTACTTCAGCTGCGTCAGATCAAAGGACCAGAAAGCCGTGTATCCAATTTTTAGTTGGAATTTCTTGCCGCCTGCTGGTGCGAGCGTGATTCATCCTCACGTCCAACTCACTGTAGACGAGCGGCCCACTAACCTCGCCTGGTTGTACCTATCAGCCTGCAAAAGATATTATGCAAAACACAAAGAGAATTATTGGATGCACCTGCTTGAAATTGAAAAAGCAGAAGGTGAACGGTTTCTTGGAGAGATTGGAGGCGTTTCTTGGATAACTAGCTATGTGCCCCTCGGCAATGATGAAATATGTGGGGTATTCCACGATGTCTCATCGCTGTACGGCCTTGACGACATCAGTATCTCAGACTTGAGCAAGGGACTCAAACGGGTTTTTACAGCTTATACCTTGTACGGCGTTCACAGCTTCAATCTGAGCACATTCTCGGCGTCAAGTGAAGACGAGAGCTTCAGGCTTATCGTCAGGATTATTGCACGGCCATACCCCCAAAGCTACTACAACAATGACGCAGGCTACATGGAACGGCTTCACGAAGAAGTAATCGTCGAGTCTATGCCCGAAAAAGTGGCGTCTGACTTGAAAGAGTACTTCGGATAGGTTACTCCCCATTGATGACAATCATGTCGTCTAAGGATTTTAATCCGAGCTTTTCAGACGATTTCACAATGCCTAGTTCCCCTTCTATGTAGAAAGCTGGGATCTCTTTCATCCCATGCTTGTGAGCGAGAAATGCCCGGTGATGCCCGTCTACGATGTGGTAGCAGCGACCCTTTTTTGCTACTACAATGGGGTACACTACGCCGCGTTCGAACTGCTGTTCCCGGAGCAGCAGCTCTCCGGGATCCAAGAGTTTTTGAGTCGGGATCAGAGATTCAACCCCCACTCGCGTATGCCCTATCCTGACACACGGGTGCAGCGTTTGAAAAAACGTGAAAATACGCTCTACATTCTCAGAAATGATGTTCTCGATGCTCGCGCGCAGCATGTCCGTAGCCGTGACGATTCCGATGACGCGCTCGTCCTCGATGATGGGCAGATGGTGAATGTGGTTATAGGCCATCACGCCGGCAACGCTGACAATATCATCATCCGGTCTTGCGGACACCAGGTTCGTCGTCATAAGCGCCGCAATTTTCTGACGGTGCTTCGCCAGAATGAGATCCGCGCTCGTGACCATGCCTACTAGTTTCCCATCTGAGACGACGGGAAAACCTTGGTGGCCGGTTTTTGCAATGAGAGCCAACGCTTCAGCAACCGTGGCATTTGGGTGTAAAGGGATAACTGGAGCGGAAATGTACTCTTTGACGTTGACCAATTCGATTGGTGCCTCCCAAAACTTGCGAGTTGGATCTGCCAGCCTTTCTTCTCCGCCGTAACCTGAGAAACGGTCTAGATAGTCTGATTGACTCGCACCTTTGTCCCGTACGTCACGCGGTCAATTGCGTTCTCGTACACTAGCGTGTGCTTCCGAGCGACGTTCTCCCAGACGATATGGTTTGCCACATAGCCTTGTGCGTGTTCGCTGTACGTTTCGAGCATTAAGTCGCTTGTTAGCAGTATTGTGATGGCTTTTCGCAGTTCGTCAAGATCGTCTACTGGAACTGCTATTCCCGCACCACTCGCCTCAATCTCTGCCTTCAGGCCCTCAAGTGACGAGACGATAGCGGGTTTGTTGAGTGCAAAAGAGTGTGCGAGATTGCCGCTTTGTGATGCGTGCTTGTAAGGGAGGACGACGAAATCTGATGCCGAAATAATGCTATCGTAGGTATCAGGGTCAAAAGCGCCTAGTATCGTCCTGATGTTGTCTTTTGCGGGGGACTCTTCAATTTTGCGCAGTAATTGTTCTTTGTACTTGATTCCTGTAATCGAACCTGGTCGAGCGTCGCCAGCGATCAGTAGTATCGCAGCCGTGCCCGCTTCGCGAATGACTTCCGGCCAAATCTCGATTACGTCCTCGAACCGTTTGTTTGGTTCAAACCATCCTATACAAAGTGCGACCTTCTTGCCAGCAAGACCGAAGCGTTGTTTTGCAAGAGGATCGGGTACTACTTCTTTGGCGCCGTGCGATATGACGTGCACGTTGTGCGGGATCCAGTCAAGATTGTAGGGCAGAAATAGCTTTTGAACTTCGGCGTGGACGATTGCAGAGTCTAGCAATCGCAGACTAACGTCCGTAAATATTGCCTCGGGGCGATCAAGAGATGTATAGATGGAGTGATAGGTCATCACCGAGGGGATCTTCTCCAACTTGAATCGAAAAAGGAGCGGAAGGATTCGGCCTCCGTAGTCGCCGTGCGTTAAATAAAGTCCATACTCGTGCTGTATATGGACCACATCCGGCTTGATTTGCTCCAGTGTGGCATGAACTTTTTCGTCCCATCCGGGGTCGTTGGTGTCGATAACGGGATAAACGCCCTCCTCGCGATGTCCGCCATAGTCCTCGTCTGTGTGACAAATTATGTCTACGTGGTGGCCATTCTTTCGCAAGGCGCCGACGAGTTCCGAGCTGTAGGTAGCGATGCCGCAGTGTCGCGGAGACCAGCTTGTTACCATGACTATGTTCATTTACCGCTTCTCCATGACAAATGACCGAGTGCAGACGCCATTTTTAGGTTCACAGTGCGTATTTAGGCAGCTCCTTAATAAAATTTCGGTTAGCTACTAAAAGAAGCGGGGCGCAAAAGCCTGAGGTCGCCAAAAAAAGCCATATACATCATTGCCCATCACTCTAGTGGGTTTGTTATGAAAGCACTGATCTTGTGTGACGGGTACGGAAAAAAGCAAAGCGTCTACGAGGGTAGCTCAAACGCGCTAATTTCTTTGAAAGAGGGATTTGCGGTAATCGACAAGCTGCTGCTCGACCTCGCCACTATTGGACTACGCGAAGCAGTTCTTCTGACCAGCGTTTCTTTTTCCTCGTTGCAGGATGCACTCGGAAGCGAGCGCAAGGGCGTCAAACTCAGCTACGAGCAGGCCACCAGGACGTTCAAAAACATTGCATCCGCACTCGGCAAGATGGATGACGATGTCCTCGTTATGGATTGCGGCATTGTTACTGACATCAACTTAAAAAAGATGATTATGAAGTTCAGTCACACGACGGCACTTGTACTCATCTATGCTGCTACTGGCGCAGAGTCGCACGGCTCCACTAACCCGGTGTCTGAAGCTTTGTTTGACTGGGAGTCTCGTGCGGTTTATGGTGGGATCTTCTGTGTCCGAAAAGGGTATGATTTCGGTCAATTTGTGCTCGGAGACGAACTAGAAGAGGTGCTTCCTCTGCTGGAGGATCTCGGGCAGCTTGACGTGTACGAAGAGGCGAACTTCTGGGGCACTTTTTACACTGAAGACGGGAAAAAAAGGATTCTCGCAGAGTTTCACAATAAAACGGCAAAGCCGTGGGGATATGAGAAGGTTCAGATAATTACTGAGCTCTACTTGCTCAAAGAGCTATATATTCGCGAAGGCTACCAATCGTCATATCACTACCATAAAAACAAAGACGAGACCATGCTCATCGTGCGGGGCACCGGCTATATTAAATTTGACGATCGTAGAGAGTACTTCGAAGTGGGAGACACGATCCACATAAAACCTTACGAAAAGCACACCATCGTCGCAAGTACGGACACGGTTCTGTATGAAGCTTCCACGCCATTTCTAGAAGACACGACACGCGTGAAAGACTTTTATCCTGTTAGGTAGCGGTCGCTTGTGGCATCCGTTTCGTCTCGATTTCTCTTTTTACCTTGTTAAGCGTTCTTCCCAGCGCGTCAACTTTCGGACGAAGAGGGCTGTGTGGTTGTGTTTCCAAAAGAAGCCGGATCGAGTTGAGTTCGCGATAATAAGGCCCGAGTCTCCTGTTAAAGTGAATAGCCTCATCTTGGCTAATATCATTTCCTGCATCAAGATCTTTTTGAATCGCTTCGACTTTACGGATTACGTTGTTAATCTTTTGATTTATGTGCGCCGCGTCGTTCTTCATCGGCGCTTCGTTAACGCCGAGACTAAGCACCAGATCATTGAGTGAATCGGCGACAATTCTGCCGTGATCGGTGAGTTCCACGTACTTGACCCTGCCGACTTTCTCTGATCGTAGCAAGCCAAGCTTCTCCATGCCCCAAAGCGTTTTTACGGCGTGCGGATACGTGCAGTTGCATTCCTTAGCCAGAACCGATACGTAGGTTCGATCGTACGTTCGGATCGTGAGCAGCAGCGACGTGGGCATTTTGTGTAAGAAGACGCCAGCAAGCTCATTCGCGGCCATTGCTTTTTTTTGGGGGCTAATGCTATATAAAGCCGTATTAGGACGAAAAATCCTCTAGCAGTTCACTAAAGCTTCTTCCCTTCTTTAGTCCGGCTTCGATTAGGCGCTCTCTGCGAATTACCTGCAAGACGCTGTCTGCGACGGTTGCACGGTCAGTCGATGGGATTATGACGACTCCGTGCGCATCGGCTTTCACCAGATCACGCGGTCGTATTGAAAAACCATTAACGACGAGGGAAACATTCACCTCTCCTTTGTTTAGCGGCCTTCCGGCACGCGGAGTTATCTCTTTTGCCCACACGGGATACTGAAGTGCATCTATGGTCGCAATATCTCGACAGCTTCCGTATACAGTTGTACCGGCAAGTCCACGCCGTTGCGCTGCTCGAGACGTTAAACCGCCCCATACCGCGAAATTGGAACCGGAACCGTCAATGAACAGCACGTCGCCCGTGGAAGCCACGTCAATAGCACTGACTACGGTGCCCCAGTCGGTCGGATTCGTTTTAACGGTAACAGCAGGCCCTACGATGGCTACGTGCGACAAAACGGGCTTAAGACAACTCAACACATTGCGCCCATCCATGGCGTCCGCTATTATCGGAGTCGGGGTGTTCCGAAATAGGAGAATTAGGCCCGCTTCTGACCACGTTTTCGCCTTGGAGCTCCTCCGTCGTGGCCTCATAAGGCTTTTCCAAAGATCGATCTCAGCCTTTTTCGGTTCTTGATTAGATAAAGGCAACTAAACCTCGTAGAGCAGCCTCTGGATCGGGGGCCTTGGTTACGCCAGAAGCGAGAAGCACGCCTTGCGTTCCAAGTTCGATTGCGGCCTTTACGTCTTCACCTTTCGAGATACCTGCACCACACAGCACTTTCACGCCCATCGCAGCGTCAACCGCTCCCGTTACCACTCCGGGATTTGCTTTTGATACGGGAATACCCGAGCCAATCAATTCGGGTGGCTCAATCGCTACGAAATCGGGAGAGAGTGAAGCAGCCGCCTTAGTCGTCGCGACGTTGTTGGTACAGATTATGGTCGCCAAATTGGCCCTCTTCGCGGCCTGATTCGCAGCGTCAATCTCGGCCAACTCAAGGCGCCTCTCTGAGTGGTTTATGAGTGTACCGCGGGCTCCGGCCTCCGCGAGCGCTTCAGGCAGTATGTGTCCGGTGTAGCCCCCGAATTGAATTCCATCGATATGTTGCGCGTAGACCGGAATGTCCACTTCGCTGGCTACTTGAAAGATGTCTGCGGCTTGTGGGACGACGACCATAGTAACGCCTGAGTCCTCTGCGACTTTGCTCGCAGCAGTTGCGAGTCTGACAGCATTCGCTCCAGTGCTTTCGGCATATGTCTTGAAATTAATCACGATTAACGGTTTCATGCACACACCTCTATATTCTTTGAGTCAACATGTTCATCGTGGGGAATTGCGGGGCTACAAGCAAATAGATCTTGGGCGGGCAGCATTCTTAGAGGGCGCACATTTACGTGTGAATGATCTGAAAAGATCCGAACCTGGCCAATTAACGTTCAGACCCGGACTTCGTGACAAATGCGGCGTCGCTTAGCCTAGAAGTCAGTCTTTACCCGGTACTGATCGATATCGCTCTGTTTCAATCCTTCGAGAAACACTCGCGCAGCGCCTTCTACATCTCGCGCGGCTGTAATAGCGCGGCCTACGACCAGGATGTTGGCACCGGACTTTAGAGCCTCCTCGATATTACCTTGTCGTATCCCTCCCGCCACTGCAACCAGCTTGGCGTACTTCTTTACGAGAGAGATGTTCCCCCACGCGTGTGCTAAGTCCTCGGTGTCGATTGCCCTGTGGAGTTCTACGATATCTGGCTTATTTTTGAGCGCCTTTAGGACGCTTTCCGGCCTATCAACGTTTAACATGTCCACAATAACGTAGATCCCGGTCTTATTTGCCTCTTCTATTGCTTTGTCTATGGTTGACGCGGAGGCCAGTCCAGAGACCACAACGGCGTCAGCCGCCTCGTCTGCAGCCAAGCGCGCTTCGAGGTTTCCGGTATCGAGAGTTTTGAGGTCGGCTACGATGAAGGCGCTCGGTCGCGCCTTTCGCATCTCTTGAATGACTCCCAAACCATAACGTTTGATAAGAGGCGTGCCCGCTTCAAGGATGATATGGTCGCTTGTTGGAAGCTGGTCTAAAACGGTGAGCACAGAGCTCAACTCTGTCAAGTCGAATGCCACTTGAAGGTACGGCGGATCCCAAAGCCGAGTGACTTTGAAGCCCATGACCGGGTGGAGCGATCGATCTTTTTCATACAGCACCTTGTCCACAGATGGGAAGTCGCTCAACGCTCTTCTCAGCGCTAGTTTCGTAGCACCGTAGTTGTAGCGGTAGATCTTCTCGTAATCTCTTGCGTCGGGGTGAACGTATACGGATATGACTAGCACGCACTGCTCACACGCTTCCTTTGCAATGACCCCGTCTTCCACGGCGTCTGCGACTGCTTTCGCAACTGCGGCTTGAGCGGGGCCGAAGACCCGCGCTGCTTGTTCTAAGTCTTGTATCGTTACTTTGGGGACGATGAGCGTTGCAGGCTTTGTGAGCAAATTAGGCCTAATTACAGCCAGAAGAGGGGTATGCCCCTGGGAGAGATGCGTTAATCCACTAGCAAATGCTTGCCCCACTGGGCCATTTTTATCCCCTACCAAGAGGTCAATATGGGCCAGTTCAGGATCGGTGCCGATCAAAGCTTCGCCTACGTGCAATTCGGATTCCTCGCTTTTTTAACACGATTAGTAGTAGGTATTTGGTCTATATAGCTTTCCTTTTGGCGCTGCACTGCAAAAGTGTGCAGAATTAGTCCCGTTTTGCGGTGAGGTAGACTTGAAGTAACTTTTTGCTCACGACATGGACGTCGTGGTTCTGAACAGTTTTACGTGCGTTCTCTCCGAGCCTCCTTGCGTTCGCCTGATTTGTGATAACCTCGTTGATCGCGCTCCTGAATTCTTTGGCTGTTGTGAATTTGACGCAGTTGTGCCCGTCGACAAAATCGCTGTACGCGGGCAGGTCTCGCAAGATAAGGGGCACACCACAAGCAGCCGCCTCAAGAGCGGCAATCCCTTGATTCTCCTCGTAGCTGGGAAAAACGAATACGTCCGCCGCACTCAGGGCCTCGCAAATGCTGTTCACTCGGCCCGCGAAGAGCACGTTTTCGGGGACCGCTTCGAGCACATTTTTAGCCGCTTTGGGCAAAAATGGCCACGCTAGAATTCTTCCCACCCATACGAACCGGAAACGCGGCAGCTTCTTAGCGGCGTCTACGAAGTCACTGATGCCTTTTCGCACAAAAACTAGACCAATTGAGAGAACCAGTGGGCGGTCATCCAAAGCGTGCTCCGCTTTAAACTTCGCAGCGTGTTTTTCATCGCACTCGTACAAGCTCAAATCAATCCCATTGCTGAGAACCGCGATTCTGCGCTTGATGTTGAGCGTGCTTTTTAAGACTTCTTTCGTGTACGCGGAAGGCGCTATGCAAACGTCTCCGAGATTGTAGAAGAAGCCCAGATATCCTTTTAGACAGGCGCTGATGAAATTGGCGCCAAAGTAACTGTTAGCGACGTCTTGTGGCGTCGTATGGGCGTGTATTATCACTGCTTTGTGCCGCGCCTTATGTAACAGCGCTAACAAAAGAGCGATGGGCCCGAAGGTGTGGGCGTGCATGACGTCGCATATCCTTATTGAGTTTTGGTAGAAGCGCACACCTTCCGATTCGAGTAGTCTTAACATCTTCTGTGTGTTCTTGATGCTGGTGAGGATGCCACTCTCGCCGTACGTCCCATACACCAAGTTCACGCTCAACATGTGCTTTGACGCTGCGCCGCTCATCTAAGCGATCATACTTTCGCTAAGGGTAGTGAGGCTTCTCTCGATGGTCTCTAACGATAGTGTCAGTTGATTGTCGCCGACTGTGATAGAGAGTGCTCCTCCGCCGACGATTCCAATCGTGGCATACGCGACGTCATGAGTCTCGAGAGCGGCTGAAACGGAGTCAAGGCTTCCAGGGGTCACCGTAAGAATCGCTCTGCCAGCGCTCTCCGAAAACAGTTCGTTCTCATCGTCTAAACAGCGAGATAAATCCACTTCGGCCCCGACGTGTTTGCACATTTTTCCGAGCGCAGCTACAAGCCCCCCTCTCGAGATATCGCTGGCGGCCGTGATCTTCCCGGTCCCGACAACTTCTACCAATGCGTCGATAGTCGTTTTAATCGTTTCGCGGGGTTGTGGGACAACACCTTCGATCTCAAAGATCTCAGCATACTCTGACCCCCCGTATTCCGCACACGTTTCGCCGATCATCATTGCGATATCTCCTTTTTCTTGGAAAACTGCCGGTGGGACCGTGGAGATGTCGTCGACAATTCCCACCATTCCGATTGACGGAGTGGGGATAATCGCTGTGTGGAACTCCTCGCTTTCGTTATAGAGCGAAACATTCCCGCCGACGATTGGCACGCCGAGGATGTGAGCTGCGTGAGAGAGCCCCGCCACTGCTTGTTCAAGCTGGGAAAAGACGTCCGCATTTTCGGGGTTGCCGAAGTTGAGGCAATTGACAAATGCGACAGGCCTCGCCCCTTTCACCGCCAGATTCATAGCATTTTCAAAAACGGTGGCTGCTGCGCCTTGAAATTGATCCTTGGCGACTTGTGTAGGATTGCAGCCTGAGGACAGCGCTATGCCTCGCTGGGCATCGATCGAGAGAACTGCTGCCCCGTTGCCTGGCTTGACGATAGTCCGCGTTTGCACTTCGTGGTCGTATTGTCGATACACCCACTCCTTCGTCGCGATGTTTGGAGACGAAAGCACGCGAAGGGCCTTTTCTTTGAGTGGTAGGTCTGGAGCTAGCGACTGTTCAAGGTTCGACTGCGCCTTTAGGCGTTTAGGTGTGCATAACGGCGCCTCTTCGGTGAGTAACTTAATCGGTATGTCGGCGACTTCCTTTCCGTGGAACTCTACGACGTATCGAGGTTCGTCGATTACTTCACCGATTACGGCGCCATTTAAGTCATACTTGCGGGCAATAGCTAGTATTTCCTGAATGTGCTCCGGCGGGACCTCGAGCACCATCCGCTCCTGCGACTCAGAGACCATTATTTCCGCCGGCGTCATCTCAGCTTCGCGCAAAGGAACGGCATCGAGCACAATTCGCCCTCCAAACGTTGAACACATTTCGGCTGAGGCCCCTGACAACCCTGCGGCCCCTAAATCGCGACATGCGAAAACATAGCCTGTGGCGACTGCTTCGAGCGTTGCATCGATGAGGAGTTTTTCAGTGTACGGGTCGCCAATCTGGACGGAAGGCCTGTCAGACGCTTCAGATTCTTCACTAAGATCTCTCGAGGCGAAGGATGCGCCGCCAAGACCGTCTCGGCCAGTAGCAGACCCCATGAGGACGATTTTGCTGCCGGGTTTTTTTACGCGCCCGGTAACGAGCGTATCATGCTGGCCTAGTCCAATGCAGACCACGTTGACGAGCGGATTTCCATCGTAACTCGGATGAAACAGGACCTCACCGTTGACAACAGGCACACCTATGCAGTTGCCGTAATCGCCGATTCCTTGAACAACGTGCTCGAATAGATACCGGTTTTTTTCATTCTCTAAATTGCCAAAGTAGAGGCAATCCATCAGAGCAATCGGCTTGGCCCCCATTGAAATGACATCACGTACGATGCCGCCGACGCCGGTTGCGGCCCCGTCGTACGGATCAACGTACGATGGATGATTGTGGCTCTCCATCGCTATGGCAAGCGTCAGGTGATCGCTTAGCTTTATGATGGCAGCATCGTCTCCGGGGCCCACAATAACGTTGTCGCCGCTTGTGGGCATTGTTTGCAGGAGCAGCTTGCTTGTCCGGTAGGCGCAGTGCTCTGACCACAGATTTTCGAATATTGCACTCTCTACTTCATTCGGCCGGCGACCGAGTGCGTCTGTAATGATTTTTTCGTCTGCGTCTTTCAGTCCCATCTTTGCACTCCTATAGCCCCTTCATTAGTTAAACCTTAGCAATTCTTTTATCCGTGCGATTAGACCCTATGTAGTGCTGTGACTCGCGAGCACTAGGCGGAGGGTAAAGAGACGTACGAGATCTATCTGGGCTGCAGCGGATGGCATTACGATCATTGGCGAGGCGTCTTTTATGACGCGCCTCGCAACTACTTGGAGCAATACGTCCGATTCTTTCACTCTGTTGAAGTCAATTCGACGTTTTATCAGTTTCCGAAAGAGTCTCAGCTGAGGAACTGGTATGCCGCGACGCCTGATGACTTCAAGTTCTCCATAAAAATGAACCGCCATATCACGCATACAAAACGGCTGCACGACGTGCGTAGACCTCTGCGCGACTTTTTGAAGACTTGTTCAGTGCTCGAGGATAAGCTTGGTCCGTTTCTCATAGGGCTCTCAGCAACGTTTAGAAAGGATCTGGAACGTTTCGATGAGTTTCTTTCCATTCTTCCTGAATACCGTTTTGCCTTTGAGTTTCGCCACGACTCGTGGTTTGACGACGAGGTGTTTCAACGGTTTAGCGACTGCCGAAAGCTGACGCTGACGATGTTGGGTGCACAATTCGATAGCAATGTGGAATGTTTTGCGGATTTCGCTTACATCAGGTGGCACGCTCGCGGTGGGGAGCTCGATAGTTACTCGCCGAGAGAAATAGACTACTGGGCGCGTCGAATCCGCGAGATTTCAAAAAAAGCAGATGTCTTCGGCTATTGGAACAATGACGCCCACGGATATGCACCGCAGAACTGTCTAGAGCTTACGCGAAAGCTGTCATCACGTTAAGATCGGAAACGGACGATTACGATGACCTGCTTTACGTGCTCGTCGTACCTCTGTTGCGTTCGCGTAAAGCTTCCAGCCGTGCGGGCCACACCGGCTGGAAAGCTAGCGCCTCAGTTCAGGAGCTCGTGCAGAAACGTCGATGGATCGAGTCGAGCACAACTTTTGGTGGCAGTCGTAAAAGGGGGAGAAGGACTACCCAAACAGGGCCCCTAGTCCTTCCATACCTGTTTCTTCTTCCTCCTCTTTCTCCTTCTCTTTCTCTTTTTCCTCTTCCGCTTCTGGTTCTTCTTTCTTCTCGGCGGGCGCTGGGGTCACCGGTGCAGCTGCTGCGGGCGCCCCTGCAAATGCCGCGGTGGATATGGCCTCCTCGATATCTATGCCTTCAAGCGCCGCGATAAGTGCCTTTGCCCTCGCCTCGTTGACTGTCGCGCCTGCTGCGTTGAGGACGCTCGTAACGCCCTCTTCAGTTACTTCCTTGCCTGTCGCGTGCAAAATTAGTGCTGCATATACGTATTCCATTCACTATCACCTTTGCTGTGTTGCGGATCTTAAATTATCCAAATAACGCTCCGAGACCTTCCATACCGGATTCGGATCCCTTTTCTTCGTTCTCCTCCTCCTTCTCTTTTGACGTTTCGTCTTCTTTTTGCGGCGCTGCCTCTTCTTTATCCGATTCGGGCGCCGTTGCTTGTGCGTTCTTTAGCGCGATGAGGACATCATCTAGTGCCTCGTTTGGAAGCTTGTGAACAAGTGTTAGCGCTGCTGCTTGCGCCCTCGAGAGCAGAGCTTTCAGCACCTCGGGCTCAAAGATCTCAGCGTTAACCCCGAGATTCATTGCTTCAAATGAGGCTTTTTGAAGTAGTGTGGCGGCTGTTAGAGACGTCGGGTATGCTGCGTTAATTGACAAATTCAGCGCCTTTGACACGGCCAAAACGAATTGACCAAAGTACGCCTGCTCATCGATGTAGAGGTTCTCCGGGACGTAGAGCACGTCGCCGTCGTACGCCGCTCGAAGATATAAGCCGACTTCCATTGGGTAGATTTCAAAGCGCTGGAGTACATCAGCTAGCCGCGCGCTTATCGCTTCGCCCTCCTTAGCGACCGTTTTTGTCTCGCGTATTACGATTTTGCCCTTTTCAATCGCGGCCGGTATCCCAACGTTTTGAAGATCTCCGACTATCGGTCCCGGTCTAAACGACGTGGGCCCCTTCGGTACGATTAGATCGCTAGGCGCCCTATCACCTGCTTTGGCGGGCGCCGGAGTTCTGCTGTTCTCGAGCAGCTTAAACAGCTTGAACGGATTTAGATCGGTGAAGATTAACGCTGTTTGCCCCTCAACGTTTTCGAACAATTGAAGTGTCGTCTCGCCAACCTCAGCAAACGCACGGTGGATCAAGGAATTTCGGGCGACCCGTATTTTCGCAACGTCGCGAAGCTCGGCTCTGATGCTTTGAAATTGACGTGCAGGGATGCCCTGAATACTAACAACCGCCGTGACTTCGTGCGCTTTGACATCGGCTTTTATGTTGGTGACTTCATCGTCTTTCCAAACCGGTCGGTGAACGTTTGCAATTGCCGCCATTTCACATTAACCTCACTGCGGGGCCCATGGTCGTTTTGACAAAGACCGAGGCAATGTTCTGCTTGCCGTTCTCGAGTCGCGATTCTACGATGTTGAGGAGCGCTTCGACGTTGGCTGCGATGTCTTCGGGGCTCATGCTCAGATTTCCGATCAACGCGTGGAACGTCGGCTTATCCTTTGAGCGCACCTTGACCGTTCGTCTCAGCCGATTGATGAGAGGAGCGGGATCGGCGCTTGACGGTACAGGATCGGGCATCTTACCTTTGGGGCCCAGGATTGGCCCGAAGCTCTTTCCTATAGACGGCATCAACGGCGCTTCAGCAATAAAAAAGTCAATATCTCTCGTCGTTGATCGAATAAGTTTCTTGTCACCGCTCATCTTGTCAATGTCGTCGGGAGAAATTATCAGGTCAGCGCCGCCGCTCTGCGACTTAATGGCGAGATCCCCTCTCGCAAAAACCCCGATTTTCGTTGCCTTCCCGCGCCCGTTCGGCAGTACGATGGATTCGGTTATCCTGTTTTTTGGCTGGCTTAAATCAACGCTCTTTAGGTTGACAATCAAATCAACGCTTTCTGTGAACTTTCGTTTAGGCGCTAACTTAATCGCTTCATTGACGGCTTTAAGGGTGTTTTCGTTGACCATACTGCCTCCGTAGTATCTTCGACCATTGCGGTGATCTCCTACGGTGTAATTATCAGATAGAGTAAATCTTACTTCAATCTTTCGCCGGAATTCATGCCTCAGTAAGAAGATCTGCGTATTCCCCCGCGTCTATCGCCTTTTGAACATCTCTGGCTGGTTTTTCGTCGACAGTAACGCCCATCGACAGACAGGTGCCCAAAACTTCTTTGACCGTGTTTCTCAACTCGTACGAAAGGGAGCTCTGTCGTTTCATTTTTGCTATCTTGATCGCTTGGGCGACGGTGATATTGCCCACGGTCTCCTCACCTGACGATCCTTTCTCTATTCCCGCCTCTATCAGAACAAGCGCTGATGCAGGAGGTATGCCTACTTCAAGCGTCACGTTCTTTTTGTCGTCGACGATGACCTTGACAGGTACCTGCATCCCGTTATATGACGCAGTCCGTGCATTGATGTCGTCAACAACTGCTTTGATGTTGATCCCAAGGGGCCCTAGGGCAGGCCCTATCGGAGGACCGGGACTCGCCTTGCCTCCTGGCACCAATACCTCTATTACGTCGGCCATGTTATTCGCGCTCCTCCTTGCTCAAGACTCGGACGTGATCGCCGCGGACCGTGATTGGTATCGGCACCATGGCCTCGAAGAGTTCGACTGTAATCTCCTCGCGACGTTCATCAATGCGTTTGACGCGGGCCCGTTCTCCTTTGAATGGGCCTGCAATAAGCTCAATGATGTCGCCGTCTTCAATGCCAGCCACTGCTGGTTTTGGCGTCAAGAAATGCTCGATCTCAGCGAATTTCGTGCTTCCTTTCACGACGCCACGAGCGTGCGGTATGCCTTGAATGGCCTGTTCTACTATTTCAAACTTGGTGGTCTCCACGAGCACGTATCCCTTGAGCTCTTTTGGCACAAGTATCGCGCGGATGTCATAGTTCTCCTTTTTGGCAGCGAGTGCAAGCAAGTTGGCCACGGCGCGTTCTTGATTTGCCGTGGTTTTTATGGCGTAAATTGAAGATTCGAGCCCATTTTGCTCTTGACTGGACATGCTCCCCCTCACTGACAACTTTCTAATTCGTTACTGACTAGGTCGTCGCGTTCCCCGTTTTATTCACAGCCGAGGTAATGGAACTATTTTGCGTTGCGTTACTCACCGGCACCGAGGTGTTCACTACGTTACTCGGTGTGGCCGTTGCTGTTGTGTTGTTGGTGAGACCCAAGCTCTGCGGCGCTTGTACCATGGCCAGATATATCAGAAACCCGCCCACGCCGATTATGATGATTCCTATAGCGGCGACTTTCGCAATATTCGAGTACTCCTCACGCGTTGGCCTTCTTGTAAGCGTCAAGATTCTTCGGTACTCACCGAGCTTGCGCTCGATCGACTTCCGAGAAAAACGACCCTCTGCGGTGGCCTCTTGCAGTTTAGAAGCCTTCGACGAGGCGCTCGCTTGTTTTTTTTCTTCTTTAGGGGCGTCTCGTTGCTTTTTAGGCTTTGACGAACGAGTCCCCTGCTTTTTAGCCATCGTACATTCACCGAATTATAGTGTGCAGCAAAAACGCGCAAAGTAAATATGTGGCGCCCGAGGCGGCGCTTTATACCACTTTGCGTTTCAATAGTATAAAATGTTTTGTGGAGGATGTGCCACGTAAGCCTTTATTTGACGAAATCTATGCCGTATCGTTGAGCCCCGGTTTTTGCCTTAATCGCTTCGCTCTTGCCATAGATCTGAGGCGACTTAACGCCAGTAACGATAAGGAGCGTTCGTACCATATGGTCAAGCTCGGGGTCGATCTGTGCGCCCCAAATAATTCGCGCGTCTGGATCGATACGCTCGTAAACTTCCTGCACGACGCCCTCTGCCTCAGTCACGGTCATGTCCGTGCCCCCGATGACGTTGACTATTGCGGCAGTAGCGCCAGAGATGTCGACGTCCAGAAGGGGACTTCTCAGAGCTTTCTTTACCGAATCCACGGCTTTGTCTTCGGCATCAGACTCGCCAAGCCCAATCATTGCCACGCCTCCTTTTTGCATGACAGTTCTGACATCTGCGAAGTCGAGGTTGATGAGCCCTGGCTTGGTGATGAGTTCGGTAATGCCCTTGACGGCCCGCATCAGCACTTCATCCGAGACTTTGAATGCGGCTTGCAGCGGCAGTCGGGGAACGACTTCTAGCAGTCGGTCGTTTGGCACAACGATGACGGTATCGGCCATGTCACGCAGCCGCTCAAGTCCAGCTTCAGCGTTGGCCCTGCGGACCATGCCCTCCACGCCGAATGGGAGGGTCACGATAGCTATAGTCAGGGCCCCAGCATCGCGTGCCGCCTCTGCGACGACCGGCGAGGCCCCGGTTCCCGTGCCTCCACCTAAACCGGCGGTAATAAACACCATGTCCGCTCCGGCAACGCTTCCTCGGAGTTCTTCTTGGCTTTCGATTGCTGCCTCTTCGCCTATCTGCGGCAATGAGCCAGCGCCGAGCCCGCGCGTTCGCTCCTTCCCAATCAGGATTTTTCGGTCCGCCGTCGTCCTCCTAAGGTGCTGAGCATCTGTGTTGAGCGCAATGAGTTCGGCGCCTTCGATTCCCTCTTCTGTCATCCGTGAGATGGTATTTGATCCTGCGCCGCCGCATCCGATGACGATGATGTTAGTTTGGAGCGTTTTGAGCACTTCCTCGAGCTCTTGGTCGGGGGTATAAGATACGTGCGGCGATTCGTTTTTCACGTCGCTTGTGCCCCGTGCAAGCGCGTCTTCAATTATGGACTTCATTTCATATCCTCCACTTCAAGGTCCGCGAAAGACGTTACTGTCGACCGCCTGTGTCGGCACTAGCGACATTAATTGCCTTTCTAACCTTCTTAAATACATCCTCGGGTTTAATTATCCTGCTGCCTATTGTGATCGACTCGCCGCGTGCCAGCTTCGCGTATAGTGGTCCTTCAGTCACGCCAAGCGATCGTGCCAGTCGTGGGTTAAATTTGCGTTCGGATATATATAGTTTTGATTTTTGCTGCGAGTACTCAATCTGGTATCGCTTTTTCAGTATTTCAACGCACCCGTTTAGCATCTCATCCTGTATCTTTTGTGCATCGCGCTCCGGCGGAACCAGGATGGCAGAAATAGTTCCATCTTTACGCCGAAGGTATACTATTTTTTCGATTTCAAACTGCTTCAGCAAAGCTTCCTCGTCGACAGCTTGCGCGCGTTTCACGATAGACGGATTCAGCGCAAGAGGCGTCAATTCGATACGATCTTCAGGTGGCGTTTGCGCGTTGAGTGCGTCTCGCAGTGAAGCGCTCACGTTTATTGTCTCCGTTTCCGCAAGCAGGCCGTGCGCCCTCAAGGAACGCTTGATTTGCAGGTACGGTTTCCAGGAAAGGTCTCTGCGTCCCTGGATGTCAGCCAGCCTAAGCACCTCAAAGCCCAGACTCTGCACCGTCGACTCGATTCGAGTTCGATCGCCGCCCATGTGTTTTCGATCAAAATAGGCGAATTGTGCCTGTGATTTCTCAAACGCCTCTCTAATGATTTCGCGAGTTAGGCATTCGAGCTGATACGCAGCAAAAATGTGGCCGAAGCAAATGTCGCTGCGTAGAAGCACGTCGGCGTGTCGTGCAGCATAGTGCGGCCCCCCGAATCCAACGGCCGTCGGGCAAGGGATGTCGAGAGATCGCGATTCCAGTCCGAGCAGCGCTTGCGCCACGCTGTCGCCGAGTGCTTCGTTATTCCACTCAGTTTTCGTGCTGCCGATTTCGACAAACAGCGAGGGGGTTTCGATGGCCGAAGGACCGTGGTGGGTTGCCTCTACGAGGACCTTGACATTTGATAAGTTCGTGAGTGCATCCACTATGAGTTTTAACGCGCGAGGGGCCGCGCGCGCTAAGACGCCGTTCGAGCCCTTTTGAGTCGGTCCACAGACGTCTCCGGTGAAGTGAGCGCTGAATAGCGGTCCTTTCCGTGTCTGACTTTGGTGACGAGACGCAAATACGAGCAGGTCAGTACTGAGGCTTTGGTCTAGCGCTTCTTGGTCAATCAGCTTGCCTTCGACCATAACAAGCTGAAAGTTCCCGTATGTCCATTCGGCGGGGACCTCAGAACCTCGCGCCCACGGGACTCGTTTTAAAAGGTGTCGCGCGATGTTTTTCGAGGCATCGTCTACTTCGGAGCAAATAATAGCGACACGCATACACCGCTAGGGTCGAAAGCGCACACTATAAACTTTTGGGAGTTGAACCAGACGCCCTGGTCTGACGATCGACTCTGTGAAATTTGCGTCGTTCGCGGGTTACGATATGAAGATAAGGGTTTTCTCTTTTGCAGGCCCTTCGTCGATGACTTGCATACTGTGCTTATCGACTATTTTTCGGGCTGTTTCTTTAAGCTCTTGGGTATCAGGGAGGTCGATTTGAATGACATATCCCTGAAATTCGTCTTTTTTCGCTTTGTACAGTCGTGGGAATTCTCCTGCTTCATCATATCTCTCGTATGTCTCGGGCCGCAAGCTCACCATAGGCTGACGTACAACCGCAAGCTTGACATCGGTGAGGCCGCTGAGTTCCTCCGTGATGCCCTGTAGGGCTGTTTGCGCCGATTGGTCGCTGTCGAAACAGGTGGGGATTGAGTACAGTTCCGTTTCAGAGTCGTAAAGCCCCCTACGAATTCCAATTATGAGCCTTGCTTTCCTCATGTTTCATGCTCCCTCCATTTTTTGCCCTAAACGCTGTAGGTATTCATCCCGCTCTGAGTTATACCTTTTCCGCCAGAAAACACGCGCAGGGTAACGCCCCGTCCTCGTGCGTGTTCTGACTAATCCATTCGCGCAGAGCCGCTCCATCATCACCTATTTAAATGAATAGCACCTAAGACAATCCAAAGCGGGGTGGGGTAGTCAGGAGATCCCGACGGGCTCATAACCCGTAGACCAGTGGTTCAAATCCACTCCCCGCTACTAAATCGACATATCAGGGTGCTTTTCTTTCTTGATGCAATACTCTTCTAGTAGCAGCTATGTCGCTTGTGAGAAATTTGATCGGCGCTCGTTGAGCGCTTGAAAAAAACGTCAGTTTCAATCGACGCGCGCGTTGGATGATCGCCAGAAAAGGAGGTTGGGGCGGGTCGCGTTTAATTCACTCAGTGCACGATTCAGCCGCTTTGTTTAAGTCCGCTTCGAGGATCTCAGGGCGCGTTACACCAATATAGTGCTCTATGATCTTCCCATTGCATTCCAGAATCAGTGTCGGCACGACGCGTATTCCGTACTTGTTTGCAAGCTGCAGGTTATCGTCTACATTAATCTTCTTGAATTCGATCTTGTCTCTGAGCTTTTCTTCGAGCTTTTCGAGTATCGGATCCTGTATCTTGCACGGTCCGCACCAGTCAGCGTAAAAATCCATCAGTATCGGTTTTCCCATAACGATTTACCTCGTTACTCCCCTTGTGAAAACGTGCATATATATTATTTTTGCCTGACTGGGCCGCTCTAAGCACGTCAATTCTTAAATCGTTCAATCTCTTCAAAAACCAGTTGTATGACCCGGTCAATCGCAGCTTGGACCCTAGGCGAAAGGTCCGTGCAAATCCCTTCGACCTGTTCGACCTCAATTCCAATGATGGTGATATTGTCCGGCAAGAGCTCCGGTTGAATCTGCTGGCCCAAGCGCAGCGTATCGACCAAATTGAGGTCGTGCAACGACATCATAAACAGATTTGCAGGAGGCAATTCCTTGTCGGTGAACTTGTAGATCGATCCTGGTTCGCTCCCGCCCCCTCGTACGGCATCGATGATAATCACGTCATCTGCGTCCTCCATGTAGTCAAGTATTGCTAACCCGCCAACACCGGCATTCACCAGCTCGATATCACTTCGGTCCATTTGCTCGAGTCTCTCGAGAATGTGGACCCCTACACCGTCGTCTGCCATGAGGTAGTTGCCTGCCCCGAGTACCTTTATTACTTGCTTCTCGCCTTTCACCGTATCACCACGCACTTGGTCGTGAGCGCATTGATTGCCGTTAACTAGACGTCGTTGTTT
The DNA here is from genome assembly GCA_963720465.1 of Methanobacteriota archaeon. Lineage (GTDB taxonomy): Archaea > Halobacteriota > Bog-38 > Methanoflorentales > Methanoflorentaceae > Methanoflorens. Next base: position 481,280 of record OY970393.1, on the reverse strand, counting down.
CATGCAGTCTCCCAAGTATTAAAATAGACTGAACGACATACTCAAAGCGGCAGTGCTGACGCTACTAACCAAGCGATCAGGAGACGGGAAAGCGGTGTGCAAAACCTCACAGACCTCAGAACGTCGCAACCAGCGAATCTCCAAAGACGAGTACGATATGGCGCTCGCAAAGACCGTTTCTTTGCGCTCAACGTGCACGAGGCGCCAATACGGTGCCATTATCGTTTCAACTGGCGATCACATACTGTCGACTGGATACAATGGGGCTGCACGCAACGAACCGCACTGTCTAAACATCGGGTGTGAGCGGGAGCGCTTAAACGTTCCAAAGGGTGAACGGTACGAACTCTGTGTGAGCGTCCACGCCGAGGCGAATGCGATTATACAAGCGGCCAGAGGGGGTGCCTCCATCAACGGCGCTACGCTTTACGTCAACGGCACTCCGTGTAAGATGTGCTGGCGGCTCATCAAGAACGCGGGTATTGATCAGGTTGTGTTTATCGACGATGACCCCGAATCGCGCGACTTCAATGACCTCATGCGCGTGAACGCACAGGACGTCACCCTGGCCCACATGCACCCCGCAAAGCGCGAAGAATGCTAGTTTGCTGCCGAGTCGATTCTACTCGACGAGACTCAGGCCGAGCCGGTGCGAGGCGGGCTCAAAAAAGCAAATAGTAACAATAGATCGCGACCACAGGTAAGCCATGCAGCGCGGAAACCGCAAGTTTCTTTCAGGAAATGAGGCGATTGCTTACGGCATATTGGAGGCAGGAGTCTCGCTCGTTTCCGGTTATCCAGGAACGCCGTCGTCTGAGATCATACCTTTCATTGTACAGCACGTCGAACGCTACGAGAGGCCGCCCCACGTGGAGTGGTCCGTTAATGAGAAGGTCGCGCTTGAAGTCGCCGCTGGCGCTTCGGTACTGCGACGTGCGCACCGCCGTCGTTATGAAGCACGTCGGGCTGAACGTCGCTGCTGACCCCTTAATGACTCTCGCGTACACCGGGGTCAAAGGTGGTTTAGTGCTCGTCGTGGCCGACGATCCCGGGTGCTTCTCTTCGCAGAATGAACAGGATTCTCGCAGGTATGCACAATTTGCGAAGATCCCGTGTCTCGACCCATCGACCCCGCAAGAGGCCTATGACTTTACAAAGTACGCATTCGCGTTGTCTAAGCTATTCGAAATCCCGGTGATGCTCCGACCAACGACCCGCGTTTCGCACGCATGAGCATCCGTCACGTTAAGCGGAAACTATAGCGATCAGCGATCCCCGCACTTCAAGAAGGACCCCAAGCAGTGGGTCATGGTGCCGGCGCACGCGCCCAAAAAAGCTCTTGCCGCCAATATCAGGGCGTTCAAGCTTGGACAGCGAGTCTTCGACGCGTAATTCAGTGATTGTGCATACGATTCACAGTATTCTCGCTTCGACGGTTGGCCTCGAGCCGATAATCTCAGTCACACTTTACTTTCGTGTTTCAGCAGAACGCTAACTAATGCCCCGTCCAGTGGGCAAAACATATGACTCAGAAACCGCATCTAACAAAGGATGACAAAGCTGTGTCCCGGATGCGGGGCGACCAACCCAGATGAAACAGAGGCGTGCTGTGAATGCGGCGTTCAAATAGCCAAGACAGCGATGGATGTTCTTGAAGAAGCGCTCTTGCTTCGAAAGCAAGGTAAGCTGAAAGACGCGCTCAATCGCGTCAGAGAAGCCCTCAGTATGGACCCTTCAAACGTCGACGTCCTATTCACGTTTGGCTCTTTGACAGAAGAGTTGGGCAACGGCGATCAGGCGCTTAGTTATTATGAACGGGCCTTAGAGGCAGATCCCACCCATGCTCCCGCTCTCGTGGCCAAAGGGAGCATCTTTCGCGATAGAGGAGATGTTGACGCTGCTGTACGTTTGTTCGATGCTGCCATAGCGAGCGAACCGCGGTTTGCGGTAGCCTACAACGCCAAGGGATACCTGTTTCAAAAACAGGGTCTATACGAACAAGCACTCAAATGCTATGACAAAGCGCAGGAAGCTGATCCTGAGTTTGATCTTCCTTGGTTCAACACGGGTGTCTGCTATGCGCTGATGAACGACAACGAAAAAGCGGAAGGAATGTTCGAGAGGGCACTGCTGCTGGAACCTATGAACGCCGATGCATGGTTCTACCGAGCGAACGCGCTAGCGAACTTGGAGCGCTACGAAGATGCTGTCATCAACTATGACAAAGGCCTGGTGATTAACGACACCCGGGCTGCGGCTTGGGACGGTCGCGGGCTCGCTCTCGCCAGCCAGTATGAATGGCCTGACGCACTGGAGAGCTTTGACAAAGCGCTGAGCCGTGATCCCGACTATTTCATCACGTACAATAACAAGGGGTACGTTTATTATAATCTGCAAAAATTTGACGACGCGATTGAAAACTTCGACAAAGCTCTCGAAATAAGTCCAGACTACATTCTCGCGTGGATCAATAAGGGTCTCGCACTCGATAGTTTGAACCGCTTCGACGAAGCGATCCAGTGCTTGGATCGGGCGTTCCAACTGGATCCTGAGAACTTTTGGGTGTTGAACAGAAAAGGGTTCATTCTGTTCGGCATCGATCGATTTGAGGAGGCAATCGCTATTTTTGATGAGGTGCTCAGCACAAACGCCGACGACACGTACGCGCTTTCGTTCAAAGGAAGCTCTTATGATGGTTTAGGGGAATATGAAAAGGCCATTGAGTGCTTTGACCGCGTCTTAGAAGTCGATGAGAGCGATGAGTTTGCGTGGACATCAAAAGGCAGCGCGTTGTACAGCCTTAAGCGATACGACGATGCGGTGTCCTGTTTTGACCGGGCGCTCGAAATAGACCCCCAGAGCCTCGAGGCCGTTCAGTTCAAAGAATTGATTGCCCAGCGGCGCAGCGGCACACGATAGAAAAGATAAACACGCCGGCCGCGGCAGGTGACAGAGTGTTATAGTAGTCTCGCAGCGGCTAACGCGCCGAAACCTGTTCTCTGATGATTTGGAACGCGCGGTCAATGCTCTCTTGACTCGCTGCGTACGAGATTCGAACGTGCCCCTCGCCAAAGCGCCCGAACGCCGATCCCGGAACAACAATGACGCCAGCTTGGGCAAGCCTCATCGTGAGGTCGAAGCTTGTGTCCGACGTGGCAAACCGTGGGAACACATAAAACGCTCCTTCAGGCGTCACACAGTCAGCTATTCCCTTAAGGTGTTGCACCACGACGCTGCGTCGCGCGAGAAACTCGTCGACCATGGATCTCACGCTCTCCTGGGGGCCCGTCAACGCGGCATAAGCAGCTTTTTGCGAGATAGATGGTGCGCAGGCCTGGATGTATTGGTGCACTTTCAGCATCTCTTCAACAATCGCGGCTGGCGCGATCGCGTACCCGAGCCGCCACCCGGTCATCGCATACGTTTTTGACACCGAATTAACGACAATCACGCGGTCTGGGTCGATGCTTGCCGGGCTGACGTGTTCTCCTTCGTAGAGTATCTTGTCATAGACCTCATCGGAAATTATGTAGAAGTCGTGGTCGTCGGCGAGCTCAACAAACCCCCGGATCTCATCGTACCGCTGCACCGCACCAGTGGGGTTTGCCGGTGAGTTGATGACCAGGGCTTTTGTCTTGTCCGTGATGCGATCCGCAACGGCGTCAGGCTGCAGCCTGAAACCATCATCAGCGCTCACCCTCGCGCTCACGGGCACGCCACCCGCCACGTGTGTGAGTGGTGCATAGGCGACAAATCCGGGATCGGGGAGTATCACCTCGTCGCCTGGATTGATCAAAGCCTCGAACGCCAGATGAAGGGCCTCGCTGCCACCTGAAGTGCATATGATCTGCTCCTGGCCAGCTTGGACTCCGTACTGTTCATAGTAGCTCGCGATTGCGTCGATGAGTTCAGGAAAGCCCTTGTTAGGCGTGTACCCGGTGTACCCCTTGTCTAGTGCCTCTTTTGCCGCCTCTTTAATGTGTGTTGGCGTGTCGAAGTCCGGTTGGCCGAGCCCCAGGTTGATCGCGCCGGGTTTAGTCAGCGCAAACATCTCCCGAATTCCTGAAAGGGAAAAATGTGAAGTGCGTTCTGCCCACATACCTGTCTCCAACACCACAATCGAGTGTCGCAGTGTCTGAATTGCTAGTCTGCGAGTTTCATGCCCATAAACCTGTTTATTGATGTCGTTTGTGCTCTTCAGACGAGGGGGGCTGGGACCGCGCAGGTAGCGTCGCCGGTGCTGTTAGCCACGTCTAAGGAATTCGCGTGAGCTTGTATAAGGCATCATCTGGCTCTCGCAATAGATTATAACTAGTGCCGCGCAGGCCTCCGGTAGTCCTTTCGTGAGCGCAGTTCAATAGTTTTAAGTGAGTCGGACCCTAATACACAGTCTGATGCCGCGCAACCGACTGGGCCTTACGTTCGTAAGCACGTTTCCTCCCCGAGAGTGTGGTATCGCCACATTCACGCAAGACCTGCTTTTCACCCTTATTAGTGAGAACCCTGATATCAGAGCTAACGTTTGTGCCATTGATGGAAACAAGGACTCAAGCGCTTACGGCTGTTTAAGTCCGCTTATCTATCCGAGATCGCGGGTCGCGTACGTCATCAAAGATACCGATCAAATCGGCTTTGTCGAGGCAGCTGAAAAAATAAACGCATCGCGCGCTGATGTAGTCAACATACAACACGAGTATGGGTTGTATGGTGGCTCGTGGGGCCGATATATCCTCGATTTCATGGAAGTTCTAGAAATCCCGATCGTGACGACGCTGCACACGGTGCTGCCGAGACCCCCGGAAGAGGCCAAAGCGGTTACCCGCGAGCTGTACCGTCTTTCAGCTAACGTCGTTGTACCCGGGCACGTCGGCGTCGATATATTGAAAAAAGCGTTTGACTTAGGCCCTGAGAAAGTTGAGGTCATTCCGCACGGCGTGCCCGACGTTCCGTTTATCAGCACGGAGCGGCCGAAGAAGAAGCTAGGACTCTCCCGCAGATTCGTGATAGGGTCATTCGGGTTGCTCCATCCCGCAAAGGGTATCGAGCATGTCCTTGAAGCGCTGCCCCAGGTGATTGCCGATAATCCTGAAGCGGACCCCCTCTACTTGGTCGTCGGAGAGACGCACGTAAATATCGTGAAGAACGAAGGCGAGCGCTATCGCGAAAGGCTGAAGGAGATCGTCACAGACCTCGATTTAGGGCACAACGTCAAGTTCGTCGACCGATATCTTACCAACCGAAACCTGATCCTACATTTTCTCGCCACGGATATCTGCGTCCTCCCTTATCTCGCCAGGGATCAGATCGTGAGTGGCGTACTGTCCCAGGCAGTAGGCTGTGGAAAGGCCATAATCTCAACGCCGTTTGTGCACGCACGAGATGCGCTTGCAGACGAAAGAGGCGTGCTTCTCAAGTCGGGGGAATCAACGGAGATAGCCGAAGCGATTACCACGCTGATGCGCAACGATCGTCTGAGACGGGAGATGGAAATTCGCACGTATATGTATGGGCGCTCAATCACGTGGAAAGAGGTCGCGAGAAGATACAAGGAACTCTTCAATACGCACTACGTCAAACGAGGGCACGGCACGACCGACGCTCCAACGTACTGGGGCGACGTCGACGCGTTGTGATCGCGCCATCAACGCATCTGCGGGAGAACTTTTTTCGAGCTGACAGGGCAAACGTCGCTTGCGCTTGCTTTTTTGAGCATCATCTCCAGGAGGCCGAACCGACGTGGCTGTAAAAGACGTGAGTGAGTTTCACACCTTACGGCAGATTCAAACAAACATCGCGAAGCAGGTGGTCCTAGAGGATCCCGCGCGTGACGTTGCGTCGATAGGGGCGGTAGCGCAATCCTTTGAGGAGGGCCTGGTGTTTTCGTCAGCCGTCGTTGTTGACACACTCATGAACGTCATAGACGAGTCTGCGTCGATTGCGGCGGCAGCCATGCCGTACGTGCCGGGTCTCCTCTTTTTCCGCGAGGGTCCCGCGGTGATAGCCACCGTGGAGAAGCTGCGCAGGCGACCTGACGTTTTAATCGTCCACGGGTGCGGCATGAACCACCCCCGGTTTGCAGGAATCGCGTCGCACGTCGGAGTTATTCTCAACACGTCAACGGTTGGCGTGTCCAAAAAAGCCCTCTGCGGGGAGTACGTTGAACCGGCTCAAGCCGGCCGCTCCACCGCGCTGACATTCAACGGCAAACAGTTTGGGTTCGTCTTAAAAACGGCGGCCGGCACAAAACCGATCTTCATTAGTCCAGGAAACCGTATTTCGTTGCAGGGCGCATTGCGAATCGTTCAGCGCTGCGTGGTGAGCCACAGATTACCTGAGCCGCTTCGTTTGGCTCACATCAAGGCCAGGCATCTTCGAGCCGAGATGCATTCTAGTGAATTGGCGCCTCTGCGGGCAGGCGATGGGGTGGAATGACTTGCACGCGAACTGATTCAGGTTGGACGTCGACGTGAGAAGGTTTAATACGCTCAGCGTGCAAAAAACTATTGATCGCACGCGAGGTACTGACATGAGAGCGTATCTTTACCGATGTCGCGTCTGTGGCGCGGAAATCTGGACCGATTTTATCGAGCTGGACAAGCTAACCTGCAAGAGCTGCCATACCGCAGGAAAATGGCTCGTACTCGACGTTAAGAACAGAGAAAAAATATAAAAAAATAAGCAATAGCATCTCGCGTGCGAAGAGATGCTACCAAAGAAACGATAGTGAGACTAGCGATTGAGTCTGGTCCAGGCGAGTTTAATGTCTTCGGCTTTGACCGTCTTGCGGCCCGCGTGCTTTGCCATTTCGATTGCTTCTTCGGCGAGTTCCTTGCCGTACGTCTCTAGGTATTCTCTAAACTGTTCTGTCGCTTCAGCGCTCACGCGCTCTGCTCCAGCTTTTCGGATAATCCTGCTTACTCCTGCTGCTTGTAATTCTGCCATTTGAGTTACCTCGCTCTATAGTGAGATTTTCAACATATATATACTTTTTCGGTATTTTTTCGATTTTAAGGTAATATTCCCTAATAAAAATGGATTTAAGAGTCAAAATAACATTTGAGCTTGATATGCACAAGACGGGGAAAGGTTCATCGTGCGTCAATCGGAAGCTAGTGCATACAAGGTGGTGTCCAGAATGACGAGCCGTCCGCAAATTGGCATTATCGGAAGCAGGAGCTGCTCGAGCAAGATTGCGAGTATTGCCGAGCGCACAGGAAGCCTCATTGCGTCCCGCGAGGCGATCCTTATCTGTGGGGGAAGGGAGGGCGTCATGGAAGCCGCTGCGCGCGGCGCACAGGCTGCAGGGGGGCTCACCGTAGGAATTCTTCCAGGTCCCTTGAAAACCGAAGCGAATCCCTTTATCGACGTTAAGATCCCCACGGACATGGGCCACGCGCGAAATGCTATTATCGCGCGAGCAGCCGATTGCCTCATCGCGATCGCCGGCGAGTTTGGCACACTCTCAGAAATTGCCCTCGCTCTCCAGATGGCAAAACCAGTGGTGACCTTAGCCTCCAAGTGGAAAATCGAGGGAACCGTTCTCGCCGACTCACCGGAGGCGGCCGTTGAGACGGCCCTCCGTCTGTGTGCTAAGCCCTAAGCAAACGCTATGTACCTAAAGCCTCTATAGAGCTACCGGGATTAAATGAACATTATTCTCCTCGGGACGGGCGTCGCCATTCCACAGCTCGAAAAGGCCCAATCAGGCATTCTCGTTAAGACCCCGGAAGAACTGCTACTCTTTGATTGCGGGGCGGGCATCCTGGGCCGTATCGTGCAGAGCGGCTACGATTATTGCAAAATACACAAGGTCTTTTTCACCCACCACCACCTCGATCACAACTCTGACTTTTTGGCACTGCTCAAGGCGCAGCAACTGACCGCCGTCGATTCAGACGCGCAGGTGGAGACGATGAATGTGTATGGTCCCGCCGGCACGCAACACCACGTAGCGCAGTTGCTCGAGCTCTATGATTATCTTACCGTCAATGTCGACGTAACAGAGCTTGATGACGGCGACAGCATTCGCGTTGGAAACGGAGTGGCCTCCGTTCGGGCGACCAAGCACAGCGTTCCATCAATCGCGTACCGCATGCAAACGCCGACGTCGACGCTCGTGTATTCAGGCGATACCGAACCCACAGAAAGTGTCCGCGATCTTTGTCACGGCGAAGTTGACGTGCTAATCCACGAGTGTTCGTTCCCTGATGCGTACGCCTCGGTCTCGAACCACACGACGCCAGCTAAGCTGCGCGATCTCATACGTGACCAGCACATCGACCGCATCGTGCTTACCCACCTCTACCCGCACGCGAGCGGGCATGAGGATGCCATGGTCGACGTCGTAAAGGAGAGGTTCCCTGGAAGGGTTGACGTCGCGTACGACCTGATGAAGATCTTTCTCTGATTTGAGCTACGCTTTTTTCGTGCCTTGAGCCGCTTCTGCGACGTCGACAACAGCTCCTGCAGCGAGGATAATCTGGCCACGCTCGCTGATCGCGTGCCGAACGCGCGAATTGCTGCCGATCGTCACGTCTCCAACCGCGTCGATCTTGTTGACTTGCGAGTCGCTGCCGATGTCGGCCTGTTCTCCGGCTTCAACGTGGTGCGCCTTAAATCCGCTCCCCGTCTTGATCCCGCCGGTAACTACTGTTCCCTTGACGTGACAGTTATCGCCGAAAAAAGCCTCAGAGCACTCAATTGAGCCGTTGATTACGACGTTGTTCTCAGTCGTCAAGATGCCGTAGACGTTGATCGTAGCGTCCTTGTCTACAGGGTACAGCTGGACGTTCGCTTCCAGGTACAAATCCTCGTTAAGCTCCTTCAGATTTGCTTGTTTGCCGCGTTCTATACGCATTTTTTCACCTCTTACCTAATCCCTCCGAGCAGCTCGTCTGAAGTAATCGCGTGGGCATATTTCTTGAGCTGCAGCACCCCACCGATTGCGTCAAGCGCTTGAATCTTGCCTCTCACCGACTTCAATGAAGCGTCATCGCGCACGAGGAAGATCGCTTTGTCACACACAGAGAGCAGCGCCTTTGCGACGCTCTGCGTGAGGAAGTCCGTGGCGATTTCGCCTCCCGTGGGACACAAGAAGAATCCGAGCTTGAACGTCGGGAGATTTGGATGCTCTTTCTTAGTCCAAACGACGTCGATTTCGCCAGCTCCGATGTCGACGGCCGACTGGACATCATAGTTGAGCGCGCGCCCGGTCGCTTTGCATTCGCTTATCAGTTCTGAATCTTTCATATTCACCGAGTGAACCACGACGCGGCGATTTAAAAGGGTTGTTGCCATTTTTCACGCAACTGAAAACGCTTGAAGCACAAAAAATAGCGTGCGCCGACTACGCTAAGGCTAGTAAAACTCTAAGGCTGGCAAAGCCGGACACCCCAAAAAAAGCGAGGCCGCCGTATGCGACTTCCGATCACGATGCGAACGATTCGAAATGCTCCTTGAACTCAGCACGTGAGCACTCGTGACACAATTTAGCAAACCACGTCTTGATAATAATTGGGTTGCCGCACCGCTCGCAGTATGCGGTTTCCTGTGGTACGGTTTCAATCTCGATCATGTTATCACTCACTGTCACAGCACATAGAACACACTAGATTTAAGGCTTACGCTCTGGATTTTTTTCGCTCGCTTTGCTTTGCCCTGGCAATTCGGCTTTCAAAAAACCGCTTTGCTGGCAACGCGTCCGTTCGACCCGTAAGAAGCAACGGCAGCAATATTTAACATTAGTTTTTATTCCATCAATAATATATAATTCTTCTTAAACAGACATTTGCTGCCTTTTCGCGCGACCGTTAGTGTCGGAGATTTATGTCGTTAGGTCATAAAAAAATTGCTGTTTCACAGTGGGGCTAGCCGGTTAAATAAAAGATCGGGCAACAAAAATGCTGATAACGCCTCGTTCCTTTTTCTGTCGTGGCGCCCTATCGCTGTCCTTCTGTGGTGCTCGTGGTCCGAGGCTTTCGTATAAACTGCAAATACACCCACACCACGACTACGACGAGTGCTCCTGGCCAGAATGTGAATAGCAGGAAGATAAAAGCTATCAACAGGATTGCTGAATTGAGTATACCCATGCGCAACACGTTATAATGATGGGTTATGCTTTAAGCGTTTCTTCGCTTGATCTCTCCCAAGATAGTCCAAATTCGGAGGCTTTGATTGCAGCCAAAATAGCGCAAAATACCTCTCAGGGCGAATAGACTGAAATATTTACGCAGTCGCAATTGCTCGCTTCTAGAGGCATTTGGCACGCTAATCCGTGTGGTTTTCGGAGCAGGTGCCAAAGCGCACGCCGGCAATTGCTCTAAATCACAATAGTGCGCAGGAGAATCCTATTTGAGCGGCACAGTAGCTGGATGGTACTCGGTTTCTGGGAGTAGCAGAGCCAGAAATGACCGCGCGATAAGGACGCTACATTCGTGCTGCAGCACTTGAAAAAGGTCGGTGTTTTAGAGTTTGGTTGTGAGGAAGTCCGGCTCCCCCTCTTCATAAAAATCAAAGTCAGAAAGCACTTTGTGCCTAGTATGGCATTTTTTTGGGCTTGTCGGCAGCATTCGCTCACTTCTCATGAAAGGTATAAATCGAAGAGGCGCATATAATTAAGGTACGCTCTATAGGATGTGTGGAGGAAAAGGTAGCTTCCAATGGCTTTTGGAGTAGAGCTTTCGGGGCAGAGAAATCTCTGCTCTGAAGCATTGGGCGAACTCGCCTTGGCTCTCAAACACGCCATTGGAAGGGATCACTTTCGCTATTCACATATCCTATAGAGTCCAACTTCACTTTTTTGTCGATAATTCGAGCGTGTTTGATTATGCTTTTTTCTTCCGTTGTGAGCCTCACGCTCGCAGCTCGACTCTTCTTATGTTCAACTGGCCCTTTGGAGGTAAAAAAGCACGCTATTCATAACGCGCTGTTAACAGAAGAGCCGAAATGTTCTGCTGACGCTTCCTTTCCTTAGCGTCGTAATCCGAAACGCCTCGAAGAAACCCAAAAAATCGTTCGTTCACCCTTCATACACAGCTGCTGCTTCTTAAGGGCTAGCGGCATCGTTCCAGGGCCTGAATTCCAGTCACAAAAAAATCCTTTTCCGCATTTGAAGTATGACTAGCCAGGCGTTATAAAAAAATCGATGGGTGCAGCCCGTTTAAACGCAGCCCAGAAATCGCGTTCCGTCCGAGCGAGGAGCATCGCTTTGCGGCCTCGAATTGCAAGACCATTTGCTTTTAATAGCGTAAGCTTAAATGGGGATAGGAGATCTTTAGCGCACGCGGATGCACGTGATGCGTTCCACCTGCTGCGCTTGTGAAAAAGGAAGCAAGGAAATATGAAAAATATTATAGAGACAGCAATCGATGATGGTTCCTTCACAATGCTGGTATCAGCACTGAAGGCGGCAGCCGGTCTCATCGATACCTTGAGCGGCCCTGGGCCCTTTACGCTATTTGCTCCGAACGATGACGCGTTTGCCGAGCTGCCAGCCGGCACGGTAGACGAACTGTTAAAAGACAAAGACAGGCTCACTGCCGTGCTTGCCTATCACGTAGTGGCCGGCAAATACATGGCAACCGACCTGATGAAAATGACGACAGCAAAGACCGTTCAGGGTGCGAAGCTGACGATTGCAACAGAGACAGCGGTCATCGAGGAGGACACGGTGGCCGTTGAAGATGATGTCATTGTCGAAGACGATGAAATCGCGGCATTTGAAGAGCTAACGGTGGACGATGCCATAGTCATTCAGGCGAATATTGAATGCAATAATGGCGTGATTCACGTTATTGATTCCGTGCTTGCGCCTGAATAAAGCGTGAGTGTAGCCGGGGGACCTCCCCGTCTCTTTTTTATGCACACCGCGTGCAACGCGATGTTCGTTGTGTGCAGGTCTTGCAACAGGGAGATATCATCACATTTTTTGACATCGTCGGAATTTGCACGTCAATCCTGTGATAGAGCACCTTTTGCTCGAATCTTCAGCCGCTCCGAGCGCATGCTAGGGGTTACTCACTTTCGTAATGTGTGGCAGGCCCTTCGCACGCAAAGCGCCTAGGATCATCGCAAACCTACTTCGCGTCCATTTGGTCAAAAAGAGTTTTTATCTCTCGCCGTTGTCGCGTGCTGTCTGGAATTCACGCATCGTGCTCCCTGTTGCGTACCCTTTATCTGCGAACCCTCTATGTCTAACTCAGGAATGACGCCGTCGGGTAACAAAAGCGCATTGACGAAAGGGTAATTTATTTTATGGGTACCATAAAGCCTGCAACTCGCTCAGCTAACGGCACGGTCACTTTTAAAAGTCCATTCGAGAACGTCGCCGTTGCTTTTGCAGGATCGGTTTTGTGGGTAAGTACCCAGCAGCCGCTATACTTGATATCGTCTCTGGGTGCCGTGACACAAAACCCATTTTCCATCGCCTCAAATTCGATATCCTTCTTGTGCACGCCAGGCAGTTCCACTACAATGGTATAAGTTTCTGTATCATGATAGAAAACTGCATCTGGTGCGACCGGGATCCGTTCTTTTTCAGGCACTAATGATCACCACTGGAAGGTTCACTTCAAACGCTTAAATAGCTTTGCCGAGCGCTAAAGCCGCAAAATCGGCATCTTGTAGCTTACGCTGAGGCATCAAGAAAACGAGAGCTAAAGCACTGATTAGTGACCCAGATATACAGCTTTGACCACGCCGGTAGTGCATCTTTTGAACCGTGTTAGCATCGCTTAAGGTCATGCGCGCCCGTAAGGTGCTTTGATGCGGGGGCCGAATCAAATTCATAGGTAGTGGCTCCTTCCTGATGCGAACTTGAAGAGTTCTTTTTTGACAGCTGCACCTCGAGTATCCACGCCGTTACCGAGCCGCCGAGCTTGTCCTTGAACTCACCCTTGAGCGTGAGGCCCTCCTTAGCGATGAAATACTCATCAAGCTGGTGGATCAACTCCTGGTTTTGTCGGCTCTCGAGGCTAATTACCCCGCGGGTGTCTTCTAATCCGGAAAGCCTCGCACGTGGCTCTTCGAAGTTTGACGCCGAGAGCTCATCTTGCCTAACTGTGAAAGTGATCGTACCGTGACTGGCGTGAGGCACCTCATCAAGACAAAAGGTGACATCGCCGACGCTTTCAAAAATGCGTTCGTGTATTTTAATCACCAGAACAAAATGCGTCGGGTTCCTTAAGGCTATCGTAGTTCCATATCAAAATTGGATATTTGTAACATGCGGTCGGGCAATCTAGTCGAAGGCAATGAGGCTCTGATATCGAAGCCGCTTATGACTACACGAGTCATCTCGTGGTTTGCGCTGGATCAATTCTGCAACCCAAGCGATAAGGAACGGGCCGGGGCCGCTCAATTCTACTATCTCGCGTCCGGAGCCATGGATATGGGGGCTTCTGTGCACAACACGGAGAAGACGTTGGTGGCATCACCGTTATGCCGGTAAGCGAAGCCTCAATCATGACCTGCCGAAAGACGCAATCAACAGGTATCCAAGAGCTCACTGAGCTGATGGAGAGGGTCGATTCTTGATATGTGAGCCGACACGGGTATCACACGGGACGTCGATCGATGAGTTTCGACAGGTACTCACAACGGCGGGGTTACGCGAGTGGGAGAGCACGACGACACGATCAATGCAATGGACGGTTTACAAGGGCATTTTTGAGAAGGCTGACGCGCCGTAGAACATCGTTCTTGGCTATACAGACCGTTGTGCACCTCAGCAATGTCGGTAAACGTGACCGACGTCCATCATTTTTCCACGGCCCTTTTTATGGCTATGCGCTCTATTACGTTCTCGTACGCGTCTCGAAGCCCTCTGCGAGTGTTACGACCGTCATAACCGCTTGGGTCATCAACATTTGTCTTATCCTCAAGCTCTTCGATCTGCTTCTTACAGAAGGCTATAGCATCCTCTAATATCTCTTCGCAATTCATTTTCAATCCTCTGCTCCCGTTCTAATTCGGCGCGTAGAACAACACGGGCTGTCCAGGGTTCGGGGCTGCAGCTAGCTTCGCGGCATGGTCATCACGCGCGGCTCCAACGAACGGGGGAGACTATTTTATGGGTACCTTGATGCCCTCAAGCCGTTCCGCTAGCGGTATGGTCACCTTCAGAAGGCCATTTTCGAACGTGGCCGTTGCCGCTTCCGGATTTATAGTATGGGAGAGTGTCCAGCACCCGGCATACTCGATATCATCTCGAGGCGCCGAGAGACAAAACCCGTTTTCCCCAGCTTCAACTTTGATGTCCTTTTTATCTGCGCCGGGAAGTTCCACTTCGATGGTGTAGTTTTTCTTGTCGTGATACAAGAATGCATTCGGCGCGACAAAGATGCGTTCTTTTTCAGCCAATGATATCACCGCTTAGAATTACTTTTGAATGATTAAGTAGCTTTGCCGGGTCTAACATCATAGAATCTCATTTTGCAGCAGGCGAACTGCTCTTTTTGCTTTTTTTGCGTCGTTGCGTTGTACCAATGGAGCCGTTAGGATTCGGCGGCATCTCGAAAAAGAAGGACTATGTGAGCGTAGATCATCAAAAAGAAACGCCCGCTGTTCGATGGAAAGCCCCGAAACGAACCGTCATGCCCATATTTAAAAATCTACTTGCATTTTTTGCCCGTCGACCTGCTCTGAACGGCTGTATATGTGTCAGACGTCAAAAAAGAGCTGAAAAGCGGAGCGCCTTCCTACGGTTATTGCAGAGCCAATAGTGACGTTCACGACCTTATAAGCACGAACGTGACTCTTAGTTACGTGGCGGTTTTCCCTGTGTACTACGTGCGAAGCTTTCGTCGCTGTGTTGCATCTTCGTTATCCAGTTCGCGAGCTCGTCAGGACGCTCGTATCGGTATCCCTCCAGCTGGAAACCGAGTGTGGCCTCGTCGCCGACAGCGCGAGGCGGCAATGCGTCAGGGTAAAAGAAGACGTGATGCCCTACCTTACGATACTCGCGGTTGATTGCCCATCCAAGAAACGCCAGCGTACGCCACCCCTGCTCTTTTTGTGCAATCTCTAGCGTGACATACCACGTTCCTTCTGGCCACTTCCCGTGGTCACGTTCGCCGGGATGTCCACCACAGCAGCACACCGTGGTAACACACGGAAGGGTGTTGAGTACTTTGACGAGGGGCACAAGGTTCGCATCTATTTCCTCCTCTGGCACGGCATCGCCCTCAGCAGTAGTACGAGTCATGCATAAGGTGTCTAATCTTTATCTAAGTTACAGCGTCAGTGACCCGCTTCATGCACAGACGGTGAGGTTACAGAATGAGCATCTCTGCAAAGGCCATCGGCTGCGTGTTCTAAGAAGCCTAACTTATGCCCGTACTCTTTGCAAGACGTCATTTCTCACCACGTTCGCTATCGCACAGCCTACATCTGCCTCTTTGACCATTCACAGCTGACACGAAGGGCAGGTGCATTTTAAGGAGTTTTACTCCGCCTGGCAAATATGACTGCTTGCTCGTCGCCGAAGCGCAACAACAAAACTTTGATGCGGGTGCTGTTCACTTATGCTCAGGAATGGCGGGCCGAAACGGCGTCGGTCATTCCGGAGGCACGACGGCAGAGAAATTCAGGGGACTCGCGTAACGCTTCGTCCGGATCCATCTCGCCCGATCAAGGATGCTCGAAGATGGCGCCCGTCGTGTCCGCCCCCGTCACGTCGGTCCCGGTCAGGTCGGCGCCGATACAGGTCGTCTCACTGAGGTCCGCTTTGACAAGTTTAGCGCCTCGAAACGCAGCATTGGTGAGGTTCGCCTTGGTGAGGTTAGCGTCAGAAAGGTCGGCCTCGTTGACTTCAGCCCCCGTAAGATCCGCCTTGATAAGGGTTGCTCCAGTAAGGTCAGCCTCTTGGAGGTCAGCCTCGGTGAGGTCAGCCTCGGTGAGGTCAGCCGCGTGAAGGCTCGTTTGAGTGAGGTCAGCTCCTCTGAGGTCAGCTTTGATGAGATCCGCCTCGGTGAGGTCAGCCCCGGCAAGGTACGCCCCGCTGAGATCTGGCCGTATCTCCGGATGCGCCGCCCTCCATTGGTTCCAAACAGGTACTCCCTGCAGGAGCATTTCGACGTGTGATAGATTTGCCATGGTCAGTTTTACCTCTGCTCGATTGTGCAAAAGTGTGCGCATTTGTGAGATATAATTCTGTGTTTCGAATCGTTACTCGTGACTCAACAACACTGCGCCTTATCACGCTCCAAATGGCGTAGGCAGCAAAAGCAAACAACAAAAAAAACGACAAATTAATACTCCGAACTTTTCGCGCGAGATCGCGTAAGTGCAATGTAAGCGCAGGTTGCAAGAAGAGCGACCCTTAACTAAAAAAGAGTTGTTCCCCTCGCAAAAAGGGGACGTATAAGGGGTTTGTTCGAAATAAAAGAATAACATGCAGTTCTAGTGTGGTAATTTTCGGGGGCCCGAGCTATGATAACGTAGCGTGTTTCTCCTTCGTGACCTGTTTTTTCCTTGCGTATGCCTTATCCCCCTCCGTGCGCTACTCAATTTGATGATACTATGACCGACGAAAAGAAAGAAGAGAAGAGAATCGCCACGGAAGAACGACGCAAGCATCCCTTCGAGGCAACCGTTACGCCCGAGGTGCTCGACCGGGGGCGCCACTGGATCACCGTCAAGCTGAGGAACGTATCAACGGAGCCCCTCGTCGACGTGAGCGCAACGCTGTATACCTTTAACTCGCACGATCTCGACGTTTTGGCAAGCGGCTCTTTTCATTTCGTGCAAGAATTGCGCCCTAACGGCATGGCAGCGCTCAACTTCCACGTCTTTGCGAACCACACAGGATGGGTCTATCTGCACGTCACGGCGTACCGCGACGGTGCTTTCGTGAACTGGTACTCTCCCTATTACGAGGTTCGACTCGTAGAAGATCCCGCGGAGATCCAGACCTTCTTCGTGAATCGGCCCTACTGGGCCTATGAAGAAACCATCGAGACGGAGACGGTCGTGCACGCTCACCGCGACGTGTCGAATCTACGGCTTGAGATCGCCGCAACTCCCCCTTCGAAATCGCACACGCTCATGGACGTGCTCGATATCGACTTCATCGCAGGAGGCGGCACGAAGCGATTCGTAAGCGAGCTTTACGCGAGTGAAGAAGGCATGTACCACCTCACCTCGCGCCTTTTCCACGAACAGAAGCTCATTAGCACCAAGCTGGCATCCTGCTTCGTTACGCCCCTTGAAGAGTGAATCTGTGTCTCGTCGGGGGGAGCCGTAGTTTATGTGTAGTCGCGCCCAGCGGATGCTAGATTAGTGGCTATATACGCGCCATTGTATCTGCTTCAACGACCGGGACCTGCAAGACGTCTATGCTAACGCGCCGTTTTGATCATGGGGAGAGTTGTGTAAGATTATGAGCGCCGTGGAAAAATTAGCCCTTATTAGAGGTGAGTGACATGCGAAATAACGAGAAAGAAGGTGAGCCGTGCCTGTACTGTGGTAAACCTGCGGTACATAAAGTGCGTTTACAAGCGTCAAGCTCCGTTTGCGCGACTTGCCATAAAGAGATAGAAGGCGATCGCGTATTTGAAAACACCCAGCGAGAATATGACGCTATGGTGGCTAGGTGGCGATCAGAATGTTAGCCCTATAGTTAGCCGCCAATAGCTGTAAGCGTGTTTTTCAGACTACTCTCTTTCTGCGTCAGGCCTGCCGACAAGAGTACCCAGGGCCTGCAGTGCGAGTCAGCCCTGAGACTCGCTCGCTGCGTCCGTGCTACATTCTCTACCGATAATGTGCCCCAGAAAAAGGCGTTTGTTCAATGGGTTAACGAGCTACGTACGCGCTACCGTAATTTTGAGATCACCGCTATTTTTTGATGTATCACTCTCTTTCTGTGCCGTCTGGCCTGCCCAAGACTGCCAGCACGGTCGATAGCCAGTCTAGAATGTCATTTTGGGATCGGCCATGGATTGGGTGAAACTGATTCGATCGACGACTTTCGTAAAGACCACGCTAAATTTGTGCCTTCTTCACCGCTTCTATCGCCTTTCCAGCCATTTCGGGAATAGCCGCTGCGGGAATGAGAGCCGTGAACTCCGGATACGTGCCGAAATTCTTCGACACAATAAGCATAAGCTCCGTCATCTGTGTCTCATTCAGATCGGCAACCATAAAACTAGCACGCGTGCCGGCCTTTATATACACCGCCTCGGGCGCGAACCTATTCATCATATACCCGATGATTTGCCCGGGGCCCTGTTCTTCGAAATCTACGCGAGTGCCTACTTCTGCGGGAACCTCAATATATACCAAGCAAAGCATGGTTTGTCACCTGTCACGTCATTTAACGTGCAAGAATAAGTCCTTTCGCCCGGATTTGCGCGCTATGTGGCCTGAGTGCTGCAATCTACTTGTGTCAGTTGCTCGTGCGAGGTCAACTCTACTGCGACCCGCCCGCTGTGTCTGTACCGCCTTCTCTACCGATGAAGTGCCCTAAAAAGAGGCGTTTGCTCAATGGGTTAACGGATATTTGATGTGCTTCCTTATCCGGTTCTACTTTCTCAGCTTCCCTGAAATGTGAAACAAGAGCGTTGAGAGCACCTAAATCATCTAGGCTAATCTGGAACTCTTCAAAGGTTTTGGTCTTCACTTCTTCAAGCGCGCGACTTAGCAGCTCCGCCTCGTCGTCCGTCAAAACTAACGCCTTGGTGAGCATTTTCTCCCTCCTACTCGGTGCTAACGCATGGACGGCATGACATATTTCATGTGTGGTTTTTTCTAACGGCGATATTAAATGCAAAATGACCTTTTTTCTAGCGGCGAGTGTTAGCTGGGTTTTAATACGCTTATGAATACTCATACGCCCACCCATATTCCCGACTTTGATGTATCTGCACTTGTATCCTTTTGATAATTCGTTGTAATTGCTGGCGTGCGTTGTTGGGTAGCCAGCTATCATGCACGCGATCTCGCAGGTATTGATAAGGTTCCCACCTGGTCGAGCACTTCCTAAAAAGTCTTTCGGCAGCCATATCGGCATAGTCGTTCTTGTAGTCTGCGATTTGCAGGATGAGTTCATCGACTTCTGCTAGATCGTTCATGGGGGCAAAATAGAGGGTATACCTGGGTAAAGTTAGTCTAAAAGTAGAGTGAAAGTGTAATAAAACTCAGAGGGCCCTCGTCGACGATGTTTTGAGGCAATCACTCATATCGAAAAAGAATGGAGGTGCACACATGGACGGCTTAACTACGGAACTGCAGCAGCTCATTAGGGCGGTTGACGCCAATACAAAAGAGCTTGAAGGCATCAGAATCGCGATACTAGCAATTGCGAGCGCCGTAAGGAACGAGTGAGGGATTAGGAGATCTGATCGTCGATTCTTTACTCTTTACCTTTGGTCTGGGGGCAAATATCTTTTAGTCATTTGATTGTGGTCCGGAAACGGGCCTCTCCACGCGTTCTAAATAGCCAAAAGAAGTAACGAGCTAGGAGCTACGGAGAGGCTCAACGGAACACGCTATACTATCCTACCTGCCAAAGTAACGCGCCGTTACCACGATAGGCGCTGCGGGCGTCGGTAATCCTCACAATACGGAAAGTGCTCTCTACGGCCAGCAGTCTACAATGGCGTACTACTAATGGCATTGGTAATTTTCAAGAGATGGCGTAGCTGGTCTCGTAGATAGATGCTCTGTAACGGTGTAAAAAAAACAAAAGGCGTTATTTCTTGTCGCGGCAGCGGGAGCCATCGAATAAGAGGCATAAACTCGGTCGGGACGAGTGTTAACACAGAAGATGTAATCTTCCGGGTGACGTGTTCGCGATTCATATCGGAGAGCAGGGGACCGATCTCGCTAAAGAGCGAGCGGGACTCGTCCACGAGCAAATCGATCCCAGCATCCCATCGAGCGCCATTCTGATCGCTCTGACTGGGGTCATCCGCTCTCTTCTCGTAATCAACGGCCGGATCGTACAGATCATAAGGGGCATACCACGCCTTTATCCGGCTGTCGCGGCCATCGAGGAGGAAAACAAGCTCATCAACGTCTGCGTCTTCAAGCTCAATCCGCTCCAAGTCGAACTTCCACCTCGACGGCCGAAGCTCCCATCCGGGATGTTCAGATGGGCGACTCATTCGCACGTTGTCATGTGGGAATAGTAATGGAATCTCTCCAGAACTCGGAGGCTGCGCACCGGAAACTCCAGGCCCCGTCATAGAGAGATCTGGTAGGAAGCGTTTCAGGCTGCTGAGGAGTTCGTGACCATTGCGCGCTCTTATGGGAACCGCCCTTATGTCGGCCGGCTGTGACTGCCAGTAAAAGAGCACCTTTTTCGGTTCGGAGATCTTCTTGTTGCGCTTCGCCTTCTCTTTCGTGGCGATCCACTTCTGCGCCTGCGCATTGAGCGCACGGTCGGGATAGACCATCATTTTCAGCATACGCCAATTCCACTGCGATGTTGGCTCCGGGCCAGTGACCCTAATGCCTGCAGGGAACTCGTAAAATGCGGAAGCATGTTGATAGGCGTGGTTTGCTACAGTTTTTATCATCTCGATCCGCGTCCTTGAGAGTCGTCTGCGGCCGCCGCTTACTACCCATACCGCTGCAACCTCTTCTACCGCTTCATCATCCCATTCAGCGTGGAAACGGCCGGGTTTCCCCCTGTGGTCTATCTCTTCAGGCCGTTTTGAAGGACGCCCCCGCGACCGACGGGTAGCTGGGTATATCTTGCAGCCGGAAACTATCCCCTCCCTCCCCCAGTTGGTGAGCGTTTTTGGGTCGATATCCACATCACGGGTTTTGAGCTTTTTGACCAGTGTTTTGGTGTTCATAGTAAAAGGGTCCCCGTCATCTTCTGAAGTATATATATTTGAGAAAGAGTGATAGGCTTTTCTGATTAATCTTTACTTTTTTTCAGCCCTAAGTATTTATGGGGCGCTGAGCGCTCCAAGGAAAACCTATGACACACGACTCAAGAAAGAAGCGCTTGACCAGACAAACGAGCGCATCGTTGCGATCTTGGGTCGAAACAGCGAGGGTACCATCATCGCCCTCGCAAATGCGCCGGATGGAATTCAAGGAATGTTGCGATGGCGACCAGATACATCTGACAGGCAACGCAAGCGTCGAGAATTTTCGCCACCACCCGAAGCAGACGGATCTTGCGAATCATTCAGAAATTGACGGGAACTGGCATTTCGTCCCAGAAATTCTCCCGAAGGCAGTAGATTCTCCGGACGTCGGATCCGTAGAGGGTACTGAGTTGAAAAAACGTGAAGTAAGATTCGGCTCTGTGAGAGCCCTGTTGGCTGAAATAGAAGCTAACAGCTTGCCTTTGGCCATGCTGGCAATGATGACACTTAGCGCCCTCAAGGATACCGAGTTGTTCTCTGGACCAGAAATAGTAGTGGCCGTCGTGATTGTTTGGGTGATCGCGTTGGCACCGATGGCAAAAAAACGCAGCCGCTCCTTTGAGGTGATGTTAGTGGCGAATTTTAGTCATATTTAAGCACTTAGACGACACATTACCGGAGAGACAATTCTCATTTTAATAGAATCAGACGAGCAATTTGCCGACTTGTCCTCAGTTCTTTGCGTCTATAGTGTGAAAATAGATCGTAGTTCACGTCGCGTCCATTATAGCGTGCACTACCTCGCCCTTCTGCATAATTGCGTCCGTGACGTTGACAGTAGGCAACGAGTCGTTCAAATACGGCGCTAGAGCCGCGTTAACCGCCTTTGCGACTGCTTCGTTTTCCGCTTCCTTTTTCATCTTCTCATAGCAACCCACACACACGGTCGAGTACGAGCGGTTCTACCACGACGTGCGCAACATGAAGTTCGCGCGGGCGAAGATACGTAAGGACCTCGCCGTCGAGGACGGCCAAGAGAACGTCGTCGACTGGAGTGGGTGGATTCCCGATAGAGGGGCGACCGTTACGTCAGTAGACGACGGGTGGCTTTTGGAGAAGCTTGGGCTAGCACATGAGCGGTTCGAACATCCTATCACGCTGGGGGAAACCGCCTACACGAAGACGCTGCTGACTACGAGCGCCTTTTACCTCCAGGGAATATCCATTGTCGTGGGCAAGAAGGGAAGCGGGAAGAGCCATATCGGCAAAGCACTACTCCTTGGCCTCATCGACCAGAAAGCGAAAGGTATCGTGTTTGACATCAACGACGAGTATCCCCCGATGCGATACAACGACGATGCTAGTCAGAGCGCGTACTACGACACCATTCGACCGCTTGATCCAAGAACGAATCTGCGTTTTACGCTTCCGTATGTCGACCAGACGTGTTTCTTGACGTACTGGTAATGACTATCGGCCTTGGGGAACCCTCAGCGTACGAGCTCAGAAACATTTGGGCTGCGATCGAGGAAAATGGGCCCGTGTCCTTCAGTAAATTGTACGCAAAGGTAGACGAGAGTATGGATCGACGGATTAAGGGAGCGGTTCTCCGCCGGTTGGACCGCATAGAAAAGACGAACCTCTTTGTCGACGACGAGGCTGACGCAACAACACCTGAGTCCGAACTTGAAAAAATCGCCAATGGCGGAGCGCTCATCATCAACTTGGAGATGAAGAACAAAAACACGCTGGATCTGGTCGTCCAGACCGTCTTGCGCAAAATTCAAGCGCTTTTAGAAGTAGGGTTTGACCCGTTATTCATCTTTGCCGAGGAGGCCCATATGTACCTGCACGAGACGAATTGGGCCGATGCAGTGACACGGATGCGCCACTTAGGGACGTACCAAATCTATATGACTAACACACCGACGGCCATCCGGCAGCTTGTGATTAGGCAGGCAGACAACCTCTTCTTATTCCACTTAACTGAAGCTGGTGACCTCGAACATATTACTCCAGCCACGAGGATTGACCCAGAAACTATCCAACAGGTCGCGCGAGCATTGCCGCCGAGAACGTGTCTCACCGTCGGCGAGGCGACGAATCATTATCCTTTCGTGATCAAAACGAAGCCCCTGCCGGTGCAGACGGCAGGAAAGACGCGGCTATTTTTTGAAGAGATATAGGGCATGATTCTAATGTAGGAGGGCGAACGGCATGAAACTACTCTGTTGGACATGGAGGAAGACCGCCA
Organism: Methanobacteriota archaeon; assembly: GCA_963720465.1. Taxonomy (GTDB): domain Archaea; phylum Halobacteriota; class Bog-38; order Methanoflorentales; family Methanoflorentaceae; genus Methanoflorens. The sequence continues at coordinate 458,204 of OY970393.1, read as the reverse complement.
CAGGAGCTTCTGCATCTACTCATTGAAAAGAGTAAAGAGGGTCGTCGACGGCGTTTGCGTCCCAATTGCACAAGCTCGAACGAGATAATTCGGTTACTCCTTAATATCTACACCCGTAACCTCAAACCCTGCACGGTTGAATCTCACTGCTGCTTCCTCCAGCTCCGCACCCCACAAAATAAGTCTAAATAATTTAAAGGTCATCCAACGACAAATCAATTTCCGACCTCACTGGAAGTTCCGGATGATTTAACGCTGCATCGATGTCCTCAAGTCTAAAGACCGAAGAAACGACTTCCGCGAAGAAATTGAAAAATTCCTGCTTGAACAGCCACTCTGGCTTGTTCTTTTTTTCCTCTTCCAAGAATTCCCTCGAGATTCGCGGGCATTCGTCAGCGTTGATCTTTATCTTTAGCCAGTTAGCTTCGTGTTCCCACGCCCGGTAAAAGAAGCCGCGTTTCCCATGCGGCGTTGAGAGAAGCACGATCTTTCCGTTACTGGCTGCCAGCATAGGCCTCAAGGCCTCATCATAAGTTTCATCAAGCACGAGTGCGGCTTCATCGATGACAAGTAGCGTCGGACTGCTAAAACCGCGGAGCGAGTCAGGACGCTGGCCACTCAGAGAGATGATTCTGCTTCTGTTGGCAAGCTCAAGCTGACGGACCGTCTCAGCCGTCGCAGGGATCGGTGAACTCAGTTGCGCGTAGAAATGGACGATTTTTCTGAACGTCTCAGTTGCCTGCTGGTGCGTGTGGCTTACGACGAGAACAAGAGCGTTCGACGTATAGAGGGCGTGATGGAGCGCCATTATCGCCGTTATCGTGCTTTTTCCGCTTTGCCTCGAGCAGTTCAGAAGGATCCGGTTAGATGTGGAATTCAGGACGGTCTTCTGCCACGGGTCCGGATCTATATGTAACGACTGTGCGAACACGACCGGACTTATCGCCGCTGCAAGGTCTTCACGTACTCCTGCTGTCATTCCCTGTCTCCGCCTGCGGACTCAACAGGGCCCGCGCCACCTTTTCTTTGACTTCCGGGTAAGGCCCGAGCTCGGTCATAATGACCTGTATCGCCTGAACGTATTCAGGGTTTATTCGGAAGTTCATCTCTGGTGCATCGTGGTGCTGGCCAGTCAACTTCGCCATATACGCGAGTTGTTTGAGCTCGACCTCCTGCGCCCTCAGAGCGTCGCACAGTTTCCCCTCACTGAGGGCTCTCTCACGGATGTCGAGTGTCCTCCGATGCGACTCCGTTAGCCACTGAAAGACGTTAATACCCTGGGTTTCTCTCGCTTTTCGTGCGATCTCCGCGACGTGTGGTGCGACGCAGAACCGCATGTGGCGAGAGACGGTGCTGTTGTGACAGCCAACAATTAGAGCTGCTTGTGACTGCGTCAAAGTGCGTTCCGCTACTTGCTGCTCTATTTGAGCCCTTTTAGGGTGTAAACAGACCTTGCACTGCATATCTAAAATGCTCCCCTTTACAATCCTCTGCTGACTTCTTCTTCGCGACCGACCCAGTCCGGCCCGGCGAAGCAGCTTCTCGTGGCCCGCATTTCATCTTGGCGTATCTCATGGAACCACTTGTGTCCAACCGTCTCGGTCCTTGAAGCCAACAAGCGCCGTGTTCTTCTCGAAAGACAGTGCGAGGTTTTCGTATTCCGGAAAGGTGAGAGCGATAACATAAATCGCGTCCGCTTCAGATACTTCTGCAGAACCGAATCTGTAGAGCATTGGAATGGTGGCGTTTTCCAGCGCGTCATCGCCCCTCGGTCTCGCTCGAGAGAAATAGTACTTGATTGCCAAAGGCGATGTTACGGGAATATTGAGCTCGATTTTTTCGACGGTCGCAATCCATTTCACAGCAAGCGACTCACGAGCTTCATCAAAAAGTGCTGGTCTCCACGACCATACCTCCCCTTTGTCATTTTTCCTATCGTTTTCCTTAATGAACTCGCTGGGAACCTTGACATCGATCGGCGTGTAAAATCGGTTATAAAAAGCGCTGAGCTGCGGATCATTGACGTTTGAGCGGTACTCCTCGAGCCATACAAAGAATGTATTGGCAAAGCCGCTAATCGCAGCGACCGTTTTTGGTGAGATGCGCTTCTTCTGACCCGGATACCCCTGATTGCGCATCGTGTAGATTGCGGCTGCTTGTTTTACAGTCGATTCGGGCCAATCGGCTGCACGGCCTCGTCCACGACCTACTCCACGCGACGCGGCCACGCCGGGCTGAGGGAGTAATCCTTGCCGACTCCATCTCTTGATGGATGGGTGAGGGAGCTCAAAACCCAATTCGCGAAATCGAGCATGTAATTCACGTTCATTCATGTTCCATCGCTCCCAAAAACCACACGAAATTCATATTCGCGTATGGTGTACACCACATTTTTCACTTGGCTTATTACTAGATCATAGTGAAAAATTATGATCTATTAAACATGCACTATCCATCGCAGATAAACTTTCCCCGAGCCACCTCAGAGGTTGGTCTTGGTTGACCAAACAGATAACAGAAACTAAACGCCAATACAATGAGCTGCAGATGAACTGTTCTCGATCACTTCGCGATTGTTTGCGATCAGAATCTGTGTTGTCCCCGCCAATGGCACGTGTTCATGACGACTGCTGCGCGGAGAGGGACCAATGATCCTGACTAGACCGCCCCCCGCCAGAAAAGACGTCAACCCACATTGCTTATTCAGCCCAACTCCTCTCGACCTCTTTGCCGAAAAAGCGGCCCCTTCAGTCTTGCAAACACGCTGAAGCCAGCTCAGCGGCCTAAAAAAAACTCCGCTAACCTGTCGCTAATTCTAGAAAATACCAGACAAATGGATATTAAACGTCATTTACCGCGCCGCAATACCACCGCGGTACCTATCCGTCAGATTGCGGTACATCATAAAGCCATTTCGCGACTCTGTAGTAAGCCACGGCAATACGAAATAGGTAAGCAGGGCAACCTGTATGCCCAAAGAAATAAACAACGCAAGAGGTTGCGGCAAGAGACCAAGAGCGAGATTAAGGAGAGGTGTGATGATCTCAGCCATTATGAAGATACTCACGGTGAGCAGTAGCACCATCTTCCAGCGTGACGGAGACGTGGGATGCCCGGGAGTGAACCAGAGAGACAATCCTGCATATCTCTCAAATAAAGCTTTGTCCGCAAGAAAATCCGCGAAGCGGATTCACCAGCGAATTAAAAAAATCTAAACCTTCTTTTAGATCTTGTTGTTAAGTTGGTGTTATGAGTCTGGGGAGCACAATAAGATATCTAGTAGTTAATTCGATATTTGGCCTCATCATTCTGGCTTTGGCGAAATTCCTTGGGTTTGCAGTGCCCATAAATCTCATCACTGTAATTATTTGTGCACTGGCTGGGATCCCAGGAGCTTTGCTCGTGCTACTTTTATTCGTCCTCGGCTTCACTATCCCGTGAATAAAAAGCAGATTTGGGGGACAAAATGCCTCATCGCAAGTCTGGTATCTCTGGGTTAATCCACGTGCTCTCCTCTTTCCATTCTGTTAGGGGCTCCCTGTTTCTGATGCCGTTTCACATCTCCCTTTAGCGCGTTAATCCTGCGTTTAATCGCGAAATAAAACAGCCAGCTCTTGACAAAACCGCTGTTTGTTTCGTTAACCGCTCTCAGTATTTTTTCGGCGCGACGTTTAGACCGAGGTCTAGTCGGCATTAACACGGTGTCAATGATGTGAATAACACCGTTAGCACACTCAAGGTTGGCATCTTTTACCACAGCATCGTTTATCGTGATCTCGTGCCGCAGCCAATGATGTTCGTGAACCTCGAGCATACCACCTTGAACAGTCAGAAGAGTCTCCTGCTTGGCTAAATCAGCCGCAAAGTGCTTCCCGGCCACCACGTGATATGTAAGAACGCCAGTCAGCTGTTCTTTGTTATTGAGCAACTGTCGAGTGTGCCAGCTGGAACTTTACTGAACGCTTCATTATCAGGAGCGAAGATCGTCAAGGGGCTTTGCCGTTTGAGCGTTTCTACCAGATCTCCTGCGATCGCTGCCTTTAAGAGAGTGGACAAGTCATCAATTTGCGTTACTAAGGTCGCAATATCTACATTGAACTTCAGTTTAGTCACCTACGTTACGATTCGGCTTAACGCCATTTCTGCTTGTGCAGTTATGATAGTTCAAGTTATCACGCGTTCACGCGGTCCGCGCATGGGGGGAGAATGCGCCCGTTATAACTGTGCCGTTATGGCCTTCATGTACCGCTCGACGACGTCATTGATAATGTCACTTTTTGAGCTTGTGTTGGGCAGGAGGCTTTGCGCGAGGTCATGCCGGGCGGTTTCGTAGTTGTCTACCTGCACGCGCGTATTCAAGCTGTACCCGGTCGGAGAGACACGAGCATAAATCTCATAACCGAACCGGGTCACCCCCTCGTCGATCTCAAGTGCACTGGCCAATCGGGAACCGGCTCTGGCCGACGGATGCGCGAGAAGGATGTTCGGTTCGGATCCGTGTTTCAGTAGTTCCGACCGTACCTCTTCAAATGCCGGATTGATCGTCGAATCGAAGAGTGCCGCAACGAGTGAGAATTGCTGGGCGTGTGCGGCGACAGCTTTCTGTCTGTCTTCCGCTAATTTTTGTTCGTAGGCCGCCTTCTTTTGAAAGAGGTCATCGAGTGTTTTTTTCCAATCGTCCATACATACCACCAATCAAGTACGTCGATAGAAGTGTGGCGAGACGTCTATTTAAAGCGAACCTGCTAACGATGCCTTTGCTGCGATCGTTACGCGGGGTTAACAAAGGCCGTGGCATCGACAGGCGAAAACCTGCCTAAATCAAAAGTAACGCGTGTTTTGCCGTCCGCTCTGCGACCGTGCGCTACGGCGTCTGATAATGAGGTGGTCACGCTGGCTACAGCGATGAGCCGCGACAGGGCCTGACGCACGTCACGCGCTATAGCTGCGAGCCCTTTCCAAGCTGAGTACTTCTTTGAGCCACGCAAACACCTGAGGCCCGCGGCGTGCGCCGAAGAGCTCAACGAACCTGTCACTGATGAGTTCAGCGTCGTCGAGAGAGCTCAAATAGCAGACAAACCAGTACCTCCGGTCCCCAAAGCGGTAACTGAAAAAACGGTCAGCATACATGAGATCGCTGCAGGCGTATTTAACAAAGCTTCGCCCCGTACAGACGCCGATGTCGTACCCCTTGCTCAATACGATCGACTTAATGTTGAGCTCCTCTCTCGTGTGGTCAAAACGTTTTACATACGTACTGCAGTGAAGCACTGCAACAGAGCCCGCAGGGATCGTTTTCACCACGCTGAGCGTTCCATCTGAAGTCGACCACGTCGCTTCCAGCTCGGCATAGGCGTCAGAAGGCGCGTAGTAGAGGTCGCTCAAATCAGCTGACTGGTGGATGCGGTCCTTGATCAGCTCTTGGATTGCGGACAGCTTGGGCTGACGGCGCTCCTGATCGCGCAGCGTGATGCGAAACTCAACTATGCCACTTTGGGTCTCCGTCATGCCCTCGTACACCAAAGAGGACGGCTCGTACTTAAGGATGTGAGAAAAAAGAAAAGGAGGAGGAGGGGCTCAGTCCTCATCGAGTGAGGCGAGGTCCCCCATAGGCAGTCCGAGCTCTTGTGCCTTGAGCACCCGCCGCATGATCTTGCCGCTTCGGGTTTTCGGGAGCTTTTCCATGAACTCAATCTCGCGCGGAAACGCGTGGGCTGCCAAGTGTTTTTTGACAAACTGCGAGATGTCTTGTTTGAGGTCTTCAGATGGCATCTGTCCTGCCCTGAGGCTCACGAACGCCTTGATGATCTCGCCGCGCAGCGCGTCGGGCTTTCCGATAACGCCCGCTTCAGCGACGGCCGGGTGCTCGACAAGGGCGCTTTCCACCTCGAACGGGCCCACACGTTCTCCCGAGGTTTTTATGACGTCATCGACGCGCCCCATAAACCAGAAGTAGTTATCCTCGTCGCGAAACGCGCTGTCGCCAGTCTTAAACCATCCTGGAATCTCAAAGTAGCTCTTGTACTTCTCCTGGTTTTTCCAAATGCTGCGCAAGAGCGCGGGCCACGGCGGCTTTATGACGAGGTTCCCCGGAGTGTTTGGGGGGAGCTCATTGCCTGCGTCATCGACAATCGACGCCGTGATGCTCGGAAACGGGCGTCCCATCGAGCCCTCCCGAATGGACATGCACGGATAGTTCGCGATGAGAATCTGACCCGTTTCAGTCATCCACCACGTGTCGTGGATGGGCAGCCCGAATGCCTTAAGCCCCCAGCGAATCACTTCTGGATTGAGTGGCTCACCGACGCTCGTGATGTATCGCAAGCTGCCAAAATCGAACTTGTTCGAGACGTCAAGCCCGTCTTTCATGAGGAGCCTGAGCGCAGTCGGTGCGGTATACCAGATGGTCACCTGATAGTTGTCGATGATGCCGTACCACGTGGCAGAATCAAACCGGCCGCTGTACGAGACCTGCGACGTACCATTCAGCCACGGACCCCAACACGCGTACGACGTGCCTGTGACCCATCCTGGATCCGCTGTGCACCAGTAGATGTCAGACTCGGTGACGTCCTGCACGTACCGCGTCGTGATGTAGTGTCCGATCATCGCGTTATGGGCGTGCACAACTCCTTTCGCCTTACCCGTCGTTCCCGACGTGTAGTGCATCATTACGGGGTCTTCCCGGTCCATCCACTCTGTTTGATGCGTCGTTGAGGCGCCCGTCATCTCCTCTTCGAAGCTGACCGTACGCTCGCCCGTCAGTTCGGCACCGTCCGACTTTGCGACGATCACGTACTGGAGCTCAGGAAGGCTATCGACGATCTCGTCGACGCTGGACGCCTTGAGATCAGGGGTGGTGACTAAGGCCTTCGCGCCGCTGTCTTCCAGCCGGTCCATGACGGCCTCCGCCCTGAACCCTCCAAACAGCGGCCCCCAAACGGAACCGTTCTTGACCGTGCCAATAGCCGCCATGTAGAGCTCAGGGTAGCGCCCCATGTACGTGAAGACTCGGTCGCCCTTGGCGATGCCGAGACTCTTCAACACATTCGCAAACTGGTTTGACAGGAACTTCAGATCGAGAAACGTGTACTTGCGTGCGCCATCAGGACCGTCGGAGTAGAGAGCTACCTTGTTCTTCCTCCACCCTTCGGCGTGCCGGTCAATCGCTTCGTGCGCGAGGTTTACGCGGCCTGTATCGTACCACGTAAACTCTTTTTCGACGTCTTCGAAGCGAAATTCGGCACAGGCTTGCTCATAGCTCGGCATGTTGCCTGGCCACTGCTTTTCGATGATCTCTCGATCATTCACGGTCTTTATAGTCCATTCGTAGTCCGCTCGGTTTGCCAATGTCCTACACCCCTTTTGAAGACCACTTGCGTTCAGCCTCTCTGGCTAGATCGTCAAAATATCATTATTAATGATGGCTTATGCTCGCGCTGTTTTTATTTATAATTTGTGATGTTAGTAGCAGACGCATTGGGAGCCAGTCGAAACGCGCTGTGGACTGCAATGGGCGCCGAATGAAGTCGAATACGCAGCATCTGCAGAAGAATTACGTTGCCCAAGTAGACTTCATTGCACCGTGGTTGTCACTTGGTTCTGCGCGAGCGTTTTTGGCAGCTTCGTGATGCTGTCCCCCGCGTTAAGGGTGTTCGAGGTGATGATGGCCAGCAGGTCAAACTGTTGACTGTTGCTGTTCCCGTGTGTATTAAAATTCACGTGGTCGGCGTACGTACCATTGGCGTAAGTGAGTGGGACCTGTTGCACAATCCACGTGTCGTTTCCGGTAGGTCTGACCAGCACGTAGAGGCTGCTGCTGCTGCTCATTCCTGAGAACGTGCCGGTAAGGATAGCATCCCCCGGTTGCACCGTGGAAGGCACGCTCAGCGTTACTGATGCGTTTTCCTTCGTCACATTCGAAGAAGCATTCGGGCTCGGCGTCGGGGCGATCTGCACCTGGAACGTCGTCGTTGCGTGCGACGGCGTGTAGTTAGCATCACCGTCAAAAGAAGCCGTGAGAACGTGCTTGCCGATCGATAAGCCCTGAGTTTCGGGTATGGTCAAGTTCAACGTCGCGTACCCCCATACGGTGCTCGTGGTATTTTTGTTCACGTTGTCGATAGACCAGCGGATCGCCTTGTTGTTCAAGCCTGGGCCGTGCGTCACGTTGAGCTGACACGCAAACGTCGCATACTCGCTCTGGTTAACGAGTGGTGCGCTGATCGTTAGCGTCGTTGTCGCTAAGGAGGTCGATAACGGCGCGTTCGTGTTCGCTTGTTGTAGACAGCCCACGGAGACCGCGATGAGCAAAATCGAGGCTAAGACAACAACAAGCTTCAGCATCTTCTATCACTCTCCCATTTCACGAGATAAAGATTATGCAGACCTCAGGAGTACCATGTTTTATGTAGGTGAACGAAGAGTCTTAACGCGAGTGGTCCGCTCAATCCGTAGGCTACTGAGCGGTTCTGACAGAGTATGACGCAGACTAAAAGACCTTTTGACGTGTTGTCTCGCAACATCGGCAAGAATGTCACCGTACGGTTAAAGGGCGCGCAAGTTTTCACAGGAACGTTTCTGGGGTACGACCCACACTGGAACATTTCGCTTGACGAAGCTGAGCAATGCAGAAATCACCGGCGCACAGCATTCGGCAAACTCATTCTGCGCGGCAACAATGTGTTATACGTCTCTGAACTAGACAAAGACTAGCGCAGTGCGCTCGGCGATGTGAACGACTGTTCTCGATATGGATCTTCCCGATGAAGCTGTGCGGTTACTGAACGATCGCAGTGCGGTTAAGACGCTCGCAACGACTGCCCTTGATGGCACGGTCAGCCTTGTGAATATTCGAGGAGTGAAAGCGCCTGAGCCAAATATCATTGTGCTGGCTCAGCCAGGAGGAGCACAATTCGACCAAGAGCTCCTGCGCCATATGGAAACCAGCACCTTGGTGTCTATCTTGTGCGTCTCAGCAAGCGGAGAGCGTGAGATCGCCTATCAGGTCATCTGCTCTGTTATAGAGTTCCAAACCGCTGGTCCACTGTACGAGAAGTTTCTCGATGAATTACGGGCACGTACCATCGACCTTAAGGGAGTCTGGGTCCTCGAACCAGCTGACGTCGTTGATCGCTCTTTCAGCTTTGACGCCGAAACTCGAGCGATGTAACAAGCAGCGTGGCGCAGCGCGGATGCGCTGTCGGAACGGAGAACCTGATTAAAAAAGAGAGGTGATGGGCACGCCATCACCAGCGGTGCTGCCTAAATTGCGTCGTGGTCTCGCTCTCCCGTTCGAATCCGCACGACCTGTTCGACATCCATTATGAATATCTTGCCGTCGCCTATTTCACCCGTGCGTGCCACTTTCGCTATTGTGTCGACCACCTTGCTGGCAGCACCGTCGGGGACTACGATGTTGATTTCCAGCTTCGGCAGCAGGTCGATCGCGTATTCGCGGCCGCGATAGATTTCTGTAATCCCCTTTTGCCGACCGCGGCCTTTCACTTCCGTGACGGTCAAACTGGGACAGCCGATATCGTCGAGAGCCTCTTTGATGACCTCGAGCTTATTTGGTCTGACTACAGCCATGATCTTCTTCATTTTTCACCTCTGTCAAATCCTTGCTAACGCATCCGGAGATTATATATGATACGCAGCCTCGTCGTGCAGTGCCTGATCTAAGCCCTGAGCCTCTTGCTCTTCGCTCACGCGCAGCCCGATGGTAAGGTCGATCGCTTTAGCGATGATCAACGTGACCACGAAGGAGTACGCAAACGTTGCAGCCACCGCTATAGCCTGTATCTCCAGCTGTGCAGGATGGCCATAGGCGAGGCCAGTTCCCGCCGCGTTGATAAACGGACTCGCAAAGATCCCAACAGCGAGTGCACCCCAAATGCCTGAGATCCCGTGCACGCCAAACACATCGAGCGCATCGTCGTAGCCGAGCCGCGGCTTGAGGTAAGAGATCGCAGTGTACGACACAATGGAGGTGACGAAGCCGATCACCATAGCAGCAGGGATGTTGACGAATCCCGCCGCCGGCGTGATCGCGACCAAGCCCGCGACAATGCCTGAGGCCGCGCCTAACATGGTCGCTTTGCCGAATCGAAGGTATTCGATCAGCATCCATGAGAGCATGCCCGCAGCCGCGGAGGTGTTCGTAACGATGAACGCTGAGCCGGCGAGCGGCCCGGCAGAGAGCGCGGATCCAGCGTTGAAACCGAACCACCCAAACCAAAGCAGACCGGCACCTATGATCGCATATCCGAGCTGGTGTGGCAGCATGCTTCGCTCTTTTCGGCCTCTGAGCACCAAACAGAGGGCTAACGCCGCAACGCCGCTGTTGATGTGAACGACGGTGCCACCAGCGAAATCAAGGGCGCCGAGTTGTGCGAGCCACCCGCCGCCCCATACCCAGTGAGCGACAGGAAGGTAGACGAAAGTGGCCCACAGCGGAACAAACAGCATCCACGCGCTGAACTTCATCCGTCCGATGATAGCGCCCGAGATAAGAGCTACGGTGATCGCCGCGAACGTCATTTCGAAAGCCGCGTAAACGCTCGTCGGTATCGACCCAACCAACGTATTCGATTCCACCACATTATGGAAGAAGAAGTTTCCTGGAGCGCCGATAAACCCGTGCACGTCAGGGCCAAACACTAGGGGGTATCCATAAATGAACCAGATGATGCTCACCATAGCGTACGCCGAAAAAGACAGGAAGAGGGTATTCAAGACGGTCTCTTTTTTTACGAGCCCGCCATAGAACAAGGCCAATCCAGGAATCGTCATCAACATCACGAGAGCCGTGGACATAAGCATCCACGCGGTATCTCCCGAACTGAGAACGGCAATAACCATCTGTTCCTCCGTGTTCAAATCCACAAATCTTACGTGTGCGGAAAGTAAGAAGTAGGAAACCTACTTCCGTCACGCAATGATATTAAACCGTATAAAAGCATTTCTATTAGGGCCGGAGGGCGTGAGCGCTAAAAAAGCTCTGTCGTCTTAGAACAATGAGCGGCCAGACAAGGCGTCGAATACGGGCCAGACTAGTTTTGTGGCACGGTCATTAGTCGCCAGATATGCTCACTGACATACGGAATATGCCCGATCGTCTTCAGATCTTCCGCGCCTATCTTGTGCCTCGTATTATAGGCGCAGTCGAAGACGATGTTGGTGAGGTCATGCTCGAGTTCAGCGGCAAGGTCCGCAAGCTGTGGCAGTTCGTACCGCAACGCAGGGGTTAAAGCGACGCGAATTGCCGGCAAAAGTCCTGCATCGTCCACAACCAAGAGTGAATCGTTGATGCAATAACCGCGCTCAGCGCAAAAAAGCCACGTGTAGCTCTTCAGCTCCCTCTTCATTTCTGAAAGAACTGTTTTGAAGAGCTGTCTCAGTTTCTCTACCTTCATTCTCTTTGCCTCGGTGGGATGTTATTGGCAATCTAGCACCGCCACGTATTTAGGTTTGAGCCAATTTGAGCGTAAACAACCGAGGCAAAATCAAGGATATCGCGAGCCATGAAGCTTTCGCACGCGAAAAAGGCGACGTTACCCTCGCTGCCAGACGCGAAGCACCGATCTTAGCCGCTGTTGCTACTCTTTGTCGAGCTCGCTGTGCTGCGAACCGGCCTGCTGGGCCAGCTCGGTGAGCTTCTCGAGCAGCAAAACGTAACCGTTCCGTATCGCGTCTTGGAGACCATCGCGTTCTCCCGCCTGATTGTACTTGTACGCCACGAACCGTTGCCAGTCTTGTTCAAGAAATAACTGATCGTCTGACAACGACGGCGCTGCGACTACGCGTTCGTAGAGTTTAGACTCTTCCACGTATTTTTCAAATCGCAAAAACTCGTCGACGAGCTGATTCAAGTCTATCTCAGGGTTCATCGACCATGAACCTACAGATGTCCTATATAACCTTCTCCACCGTTGAACTGACTGGGATGCACTATAGACCGTTACAGCAACGCGTTTAGCCAGTCCGCGCTAGCAATGTTTCCATTGGAGTGCGGCTTTAGCGCTCGCGCGTTCTATATGCGGGATCTGCCGGTATGGAGACTACAGCGCCGTTTTTTTGCTTTCTAAGCAAAAGAAAAGCTTTAAGTAGGAGCTAGAATCCAATTACGAGAAATGAATTGTCAAGCATCGACCTTTGAGACCGAGCTCTTTGGGCTAGAATTTGAGGAAGATTTTGAGACTTTTCTAGATCTCATTGACCTCAAAAACCCGAACTTTTCGCGATACGTAAACGAAACGAAGATCGACTGACGCTCAACGACGCGCGGAGAAACCCCCGTCGTATGTACGTCGAGCTTGCGTGAGTGCTCGTCCCAATCTTGTTGCACTAGAAACGGAACAGCAGCGCGCAAATCAGAGTAGCTTGCGCTCGACGTTTGGCAGAACGCTCAAACAGCACTCGCTGTGGAATTGGACGAAGCTACTTCCTCTGGCGCACCGGTCGCCGTAACCTGCAAAAATGAAGTAGCGGTGCTACTATCGTAACTTGCGTCTCCGTAGAAACTCACCCGCACCTGATGTGCGTTGATGCCTAAGTTTTCGACGTACTCGCCAGTTAGGTTCATCATCGTGACCCCGCTCTTCACCTGGCTTTTTCCGACTGACACGCCATCGATGAACCATTCGACGATCTTGCCATCCAAGGCCCGCCCGTTTCCATCCTTCAAGGTCGCTTGAATCGACACCGGCTCGCCGAGCGCCGTCAGAGCCGAACTCACTGAGAGTTGCGATGCCTGGGGACTGTTCGATCCCTGGCTACTTGCCGTCTGATTCGGCGCACTGCCCGTGCAGCCGCTGACTAGGCAGCAGCACGACAAGATGCACAGCGTTAGCACGATCGTCTTCCGCACGCTTGCTACGAAGAGCGCGGCGGACATAAAGCTTCCTGTAGCGACCGACGCCCGTTCTGGTGGTCCATCTTCACTAGAGTACGCCAGTGCGGTGGGGCCTTAGCCCAAAACTCATTCGGCTTGCCTCTTCCCGCGCTTCATTCACGTCGCTCACGCAGTTGGCGCGTTCAGCTCCTTAAACTCTTTCGCTATCCTGCTTGGGATCACGATACATCGTTTTTCCGTGTCATGCGGCAAACCGATAATGATCTCCCCGCTATCGAGCGTGTCGAGAACGTCCAATACACCTGTTTCGATAGATAAACGCAACCAAGCCGGAACGTAGCGCTCGAAACGGTCGAATTGCTTGACGTTAATCAAGACCGTTGGAACGTGGACGGAACCGTGTTTGGCAAGATCAGCTGCTTCGTCAATGTCGTCTTGGACAACTTTCCCAACGTCAATGTCGCCTATCTGAAGTCCATATTTAATCAAAGCCGCAATGATCAGCAGTTTCGTCAACTGACGCCTACTCTCAGCCAACCTGTTTCGTCTCGTACTAGTTGCCATGTGCCCCCTCCGCGTGTCAGGCAAAAAACGTGCGTAAATTTCACGAATCGTGACGCTCCTGCCGCAGTTCCTGGGTGTTCCGCTCTGTTATAGGGGCTAGAAACCAATAAATATAACTCATCCACTGTGATAAGCGGCGCAGAAGCCGAGAGGTAATCATGCGAGAGATGATGTATTACGAGCATCCTTTGGAGTACAAAAAAATTCTTGACGTTAAAAAGACCGCAACGCTGAACAAATCACTGCGGGAAGGCATGGGGTCGATGAAGCCGATCCGAGCAAGCCTTGACATGCTCAATTTCCTTCCGGCACAACTGTACCTCTTCCCCTTAAACTCGGAGGAGCAAGTCAACACGAGCACGACGATTGGTAAACGCTCGAAGAAGCCGATTCAGCTCGAAACGCCAATACTGATCTCGGGAATGAGTTTCGGCGCCTTAAACAAAGAACAGAAGATCGCCCTTGCGAAAGCGTCAACGCTCGCGGGCACGGCGGCAAATACCGGGGAGGGCGGTATGCTCGACGAAGAGCGAGAATCCGCTAAGTACCTCACGCTGCAATACTCGACCGGCCATTTTGGCGTCTGGGATGAACGGCTCAAACAAGCAGACATGATCGAATTTCGGATCAGTCAATCAGCGTACCCTGCCACCGGGAGCCTAGTTCCGGCCAGCAAAGTTACCGAACTTATCGCTACGACCCGTGGTATATCCGCGGGTACCGACGCGCGAAGCCCCGCGCGGCACCCAGATGTCAGTAGCGCCGAAGATCTTAAGCAGAAGATAGACACGCTGCGAGACACAACAGAGGGCAAGCCGGTGGGCATTAAGTTTGCGGGCGGACATGTCCAGAAAGACCTCGACGCAATCATTTATGCGGAGCCCGACTACATAGTCGTTGACGGGTTTGGAGGGGGCAGCGGCGCCCCCCTTAACCATATCCGAGACAATTTCGGGCTGCCCCTCATTAACTTGCTGCCTCGGGCGCATCAGTATCTTAGGGAGGTTGGGTACCGACAACACGCGGAGCTCATCGCGGCAGGAGGATTGCGCACGTCCGGTGATTTTGCAAAGTGCTTAGCGCTGGGGGCGGACGCAGTCTACATCGCAACAGCGGCGCTCTGGGCAATGTCCTGTGAATACTACCGCATATGTGAAACCAACCAATGTCCTACTGGGACAACGACGCAGGACCCCGACCTCGTCAAGCGATTCAGCATCGATCGCGGCGCCTGGAAGCTTGCTAATTTCATCCGAGTTTCGACGCTGGAACTTGCCGATATTTCGAGAGCGGTAGGCAAGGGTGACGTGCACAGGCTAGATGTGCACGATTTGGTTGCCCTAACGTCCGATACAAGCGAACTGTCAGGTGTGACTTATCCGATAGTGACGTGACTCGGCTCAGGCCTCAGAGCTGTCGCAATTGGCGCCGAAATCGCGTCACGCGCATGCAATCCAAAGTGAGCCAGCGGGCAGCGTCCGAACACATTTAACACATTTTATAATACGCCAGTAGTGCCGCAATTGTCGTGCGTGTGTCTCAAACCAGCTGCTTATCGGGCTTTTTTTGCGTGCAATCTTTAAGTAGTCACAGCTGCTTGAACAAACTTGGCATCGAGCCCCGCGCGACCCTTATTTTTGTTCAGCACGAGGCTTGCGAGTAATCGGTCTTTAGCCGACATGAAAGGAGGCGTGGCAGACGTGAGTGGCGAGATGGCAGAAGGTGAGACCCAGCGACTTGTGGCCGACATAATCGTTGAGCAGCTCGTTGAATGGGGCGTAAAACAGGTCTACGGAATTCCCGGCGAGACATCGCTTCAGATCGTTGACGCAATCAGGAGGAGAAGCGACCAGATACGCTTTATACTCGTGCGGCACGAGGAAGTCGCCGCCTTCATGGCGTCTGCGTATGCGAAGCTCACCAATGACTTAGGAGTCTGTCTCTCTATAGCCGGACCAGGAGCAACGAACTTAGTCACCGGTCTCTATGATGCAAAAATGGACCACGCACCGGTGTTGGCCCTCACTGGACAAGTTGGGCTGCAGTTCTTGGGCTTGGGATCGTTCCAAGAGATCGATCAACACGCGCTTTTTGAGGCAGTCGCCGATTTCAATGAGGTAATTGACTCACCAGAGCAAGTAACCGAGCTTCTCACGTTAGCGATGAAGCGAGCGATTGTCGGGCGCAGCGTCTCTCATCTGGGCGTACCAACGAACGTGCAGACGCTCCCTGTGCTTCCCAACGTCAAAACTAAGCCGAAAGAAGGACGATTGCCCGATTTGCGACTGATGCCTCATCCGCAGCTGATTACGGCGGCAGTAAATGCCATTGATGCGGCGGAAAGGCCTGTTTTGATCGTTGGATACGGCGCTCGAAGACAAAGAGACTCCGTCTTACTCCTAGCGGAAAAGATCGATGCCCCGGTTGCCACGACATACAAAGCCAAAGGCGTCATTCCAGAGGATCATGCCCTCGCTTTAGGTGTAATGGGGGATATTGGGACCGATCCCGCGAAGAGAGTGGTGTTTGGCGCGGATTTGCTGGTCACCGTTGGGTGCTCTTATTCAGACAACACCGCGGTGCCGTCATATATATCGCAAGTTCAGATTGATCTCGAACCTATCATGATCGGGCGGAAGTTCCCCGTGAGCGTTGGACTCGTCGGAGACGCAGCGATGGTAATGCCTGCGTTGCACGAGAAAGTGACCGATAAGCACGCGGATGGGTACTTGGATCAGGTGGCCCGCATCAAGAAACGCTGGGAGCAAAAAAAGCAGCAAGAAATCGCTTCTGACGCGTCGCCTGTGCGAGGGCCACAAGTAATGGACGCCCTGCAAGAGGTTATCGATCACGATGCCGTCATTGCAAACGACGTCGGTGATAATACGCTCTGGTTTGCCCGCAACTTCGTGGCAACAGATCAAGAAATCTTGATATCCGGATATGTTGCCTCTATGGGGTTTGGCCTGCCCGCAGCACTGGCTGCACAACTAGTGTACCCTGAGCGCCAAGTCGTCTGTACGACCGGCGACGGGGGCTTCACGATGGTAATGGGCGACTTCGCCACTGCCGTAGTCAACGAGCTGCCCCTAACCGTTGTATTGCTGGACAACGCCAAACTCGCCATGATTGAACACGAGCAGGATGAAGCGGGCGTCCCGCATTTTGCCACCGACTTGCACAGGATCGATTTTGCCCACTACGCAGACTCCTGCGGAGGGGAGGGATTTACGGTTGACGGCCCACAAGATCTGAAAGAGACGTTAAAAAATGCTCTCTCCGCGAAAAAACCGACGCTTGTCGATATAATGACCGATTCCCGGCGACGATGGACATAATCCGTCGAGTGTTGCGCACATCATTGTCGTCCTAGAAAAGCATTTGGGAATTGGCAGCGTGACTTGCATTCGTCCTTCTCAAGACGCTTGCCTACAACATACTGAGACGTGACTAAAACGCACACGACGATAGCGAGAGAGCAGGGTTCAGCCCTCATGGCTCGCTTGACCTCGCAGGCTCATTATTGCATAAGATCTGCGGTTAATCTAGATAGACCTTATCTCAATGATGTAGGCCGCAAAGTAGGTGTGGAAGTTTCGGAAGTTGCGCTACACCTAACTTTAACAACCAATGAACGAGACTGCATCCTTGCAAGATGGAAGACTTCGACTTGGTAAAGAGCGAAACTACAGGGCGAGGCCACTGAACATGGTCCGACCTACCTCAGGGATGCGCAGCGCGGCTCACCTCATAACAAATTCTTTGCAGGTGTTCTCTCCATTCTTCCACGTCACATTAACGCCTTTAACTATTGCCGCTCGTGGGCCCTCTCGCAACTGCTCGATAAAACGTGCGAGATCCTCTTCAGCGCCTGATGCTACTACTCTCACGTTTCCGTCAGGCAAGTTTTGAACAAAACCAGTGACGCCCAAATGATCTGCATATCGCTTAGTATACAGGCGGTAGCCGACGGCTTGTACATAGCCGGACACAAGAATCTCAGCAGTTTTGTACATGTGAATAAATGAACAGGCAATTTTAATTAATGCTTTGCCTAATAGAACTCTGCGAGTGCGAGGCGTCAAGATGTCACGAGCCGTTGTTTTGCTGTCAGCAGGCCTGGACTCGGTAGTATCCTTCAAACTTGCGTATGACGCCTATGACAGTGTTAAGTGCCTAACGTTCGATTACGGTCAGAAGGCGCGTGTCAAAGAAATCGAATTTGCTTCCAAAATATGCGCGGCGTACCGCGTAAGCCATCATATCATCGAATTGCCGTGGTATGCGAGTTTTGAGGGAGCGTTGACCGATGACAACGAACTGCCACAGCTCACCAAAGAGACGCTTGAAGATTATGCAGCAGTACGTGAAACTGCAAAAGCCGTATGGGTGCCTGCGCGAAATGCGGTTTTTCTTTCAATTGCGACTGCATTTTGCGAAAATTATCACTATGAAACTGTTGTCGTCGGATTCAATAAAGAGGAGGCTGAAACGTTCCCGGATAACTCTGCCGATTTCGTGACTTCTTTCAACCATGTGTTGCAATACGCTGCTCTAACTCAAGTAGAGGTTGTCGCCCCGCTTATAGAATACGACAAAGCAAAGATCGCGGCACTCGGCTTGCGCATTGGAGCGCCTCTCGAATGGTCATGGTCGTGCTACACCGCTGAAGACGTTCCGTGTCGTGTTTGCGAGTCCTGTCTCCGCAGACGCCGCGCCTTTCAGGACTTGAATAAGGAAGACCCTCTGCAAAAACGGCTAGGCGATATCTAATTCGTAACAGCAAAAATGGTAGCGACAGCAAGCGTTTTTGAAGTGTTCAACTCGATGCAAGGGGAGGGGCCCTATATCGGAACGCGCCAAGTTTTCGTTAGATTCCAAGGGTGTCCGCTTACGTGCATTTATTGTGATTCAGCGTCTGCGAGACCCTGCAAGAGCGGAAGTCGGGTGAGGTGCAATACCGCACATCAACTTCACAATCCGATTTCAGCGAACAATCTCGCTAAACTTACGGAAAGCTTGTGGACCCCAGCTACAACGCATCTTAGCTTGACTGGCGGCGAACCCTTGCTTTATACAGAGTTCATCTTAGAGCTTGCACAAGAGCTGCCCAAACCCCTGTATCTTGAGACCAACGGAATGGACTCGCGCGGCGCGCGGCGCCTCAAACACGCGGTGGACGTTGCTGCGTGCGATATAAAACTGCCCGAACACGGTGCTAGTCCCACTTATGATTTGTTGCTTCGGGAAGAGCTACGCACCATCCAGGAATTCTACCTTTCCCAAACTGACGTTTTTATTAAAGTCGTTGTACTAAAGCAAACTTCGAGCGAGATGATTGAATTCGTTGCGCAGCGCCTCGCGGAGATCAGCACCGATCTACTTCTGGTGCTGCAGCCAGTTACTCATACGCTGCGCGCTGTTCCGCCGGATAGCGCTGTGCTCTTTCAGATGATGGATGTCGCTGCTAGACATTTAAGCCAGGTGAGGATCATACCGCAAGTGCACAAGCTACTGGGGCTGGCGTGAAGCATATGTTAGGGGACAGTACGGACCATTGGGAACATCCACGTGCAGAAAACAGAGATAGCTACGGCTCCTCCTCAACAACCGAATTCGCCACGGCCGTACGGACACTAGATCGATTAATAGAGAAAGCGCGACGTTTCTATCAATCGGGCGATTATGAAGAGGTCATTCTAAACGCTCACCGGATTAAAGAATTGTATCAGCTCTGCCTTCAAGATGAGTATAGGAGTCGAGGACGTTTTGCTTTCAACCCAGCGTTGCGAGCTCAGATAGAGAAAAACGCGGACTCGCTAGATTACTGGTGGGAATCAGGCATCGTCGCTTTTCATAAGATTAAGATTAGCCCCGAAATCGCAAGAATCGCCTTGGCGGTGTCAGAGGAGATGCGTGATTATGTCGCGACTTACGTCGACGATCGCACCGCGGGTGTATCATATTCCACACAAGCCACTCGCGACCGCTCACCCTATAACACCCCCTATGACACCAAGCGGATTAGCGCCTCCCGGCCCGCCTATCCGATCATCAAAGGCGGGTTGGATATAGATGATAAGGAGCTCTTATATTTGGCCCGTCCCAGTATTTTGGGTTGCACGCTAAAACATAAAGGACTTGTACTGTTACTAGTGGTTCTCCTTTTCGGGTCTTTTTTTGTCCAGAGGCTCATAGACGTAAGCTTGATCGCGACCGCGCTTAGGGGAGCCGCGATGCTGCTTTTTCTTTTCGTCGCCGCTCGGACCGCCCTCACCGTCTATTCAGAAAGATACGGAATCAACTCGCGTGATATATCAATTGAAAACGGCCTTTTTTTGAAGAAGAGAGCAGTTATACCGCTCAATCGAGTTGCGAAGCTCGCAAGGCAACAGAGCTTCTTAGAAAGGCTGTTGAGAACAGGAAGTGTCGTTATTAAGACCACTAGTGGTCACACTATGGTGTTTAAGGAGGTCTATGATCCAGAAGAAGTGGTTGCTCTAATCGCAGAGTTGCGTGGGGGCACCCTGGTCGGTCACGAGTCGGTCACGAGTGATTGAACCTCGATGCTGCTTCGATAAGCTTACGCACCTTCGCGAGTCGATACCCGACCAGCTTAAATCCTATCTGGTCTCGTCTCGTGAAAGAGAGATTGCCGCCAGCAGCATGCGGATGCCCACCACCGTTAAATAGCATTGCGATCTGGTTGCTCACCGGAGCGACCGTTCTGACTGAGAATACACCATTCCCTCGCAAAATGAGCTCCGTCGTTGAGTGATACTCGTCCCTAAGCATCGCAGCCACATCGCTTGTGTAACCGTTGCTGGTCGTGACCGCCGTATGACCGAGCAGAACCGATTTTCTTATCGCTTTGCTGATGGCTTTGTTCTTCCGACCGATTTGAAGCGCATACATCGCTTCGATCTCGGCGTCTGCAAAAGCCCCGTGTGACAGTTTTAATGCGATCTCCTCTCGCGACTTATCATCACTTATCGCAGTAGAGAGCACTTCAGAACGTGGGTCATTGTTGATCCAAAAATCTCTATCTCTCCCTATCGCTGCGACTTCCTTGGCGATTGCATCGCCTTCCAGGAGGTCTGTATATACGATTTCGCACGCACATAGCTCGCGATCAACGCGCAAGTAGTCGGCGACGCTCTCGATATCTGCGAAAAAGCGCTCATCCCACACGTGATGGTCGCGCCACTCAACGCGCCATCCTTTGCTTTTCAACCGTGCAACAACTTCAAAAGCGTCTGTTCTGCCCCCAAGATCAGAAAGACACAACGTCATATCCACCTTTTTTTTGGCCTGAGCGAGAAGCTGCAAGTAGGAGCTGTAATCTTGAACGGATGAAAAGATCGTAAACACATTTCCATATTTTCTCCTAAAGAGCGCGTCACAGCACACCGCATCTAGATCCGTATGCGTCAAGTGAACAATGCACCCGTCAAATCGGGCCAAGCCTGTGAGAACACGCCTGTTAAATCTTGCGCACATCAATCTATGACTCCACGCTTTTCACGAAAGTTAACGACCTTTCACGTGTCCTGAGCAGGGTCGGACGAACCTGACGGCTTACGAAGCTTCATCTGCTTGGAAATACAGCATAACCACGGTTGTGACCCCTTATGAGTGGTTCTGCGAGATGGCGTCTCGCAGACGGGGTGACTTCATACGCGCCAGGTGCTACTTCTCTTTTTATCGATACCTGGCATTTAAGTCTAGCATCCTTGACAGCCTTGCACTTTGAGCACTTGAAACCCTTATCTTGCCCGAGCGACTTCATGCTTTTGTCGCAGCAGATAGGATTCCCGCTTTTATATTGATCGCAGAGTTCCAGAACTCGCAATTTCTCCAAGTGCAGGCAGTTTTTGACGTAGCTGCCTTGGACCACCACTTTGTCACCAACACGCAACTCACGAACCGTAGTACGGAATTGCTTAGTGGGTTCAAATGCGACGCATAGCAGCTCGGCACCGTTATCGCCTACTCGGACAAAAGTGTGCCCGCCTGTTATTGTCCAGGGTGCTCTGGTTACCACTGCAGTCACCTTGTAGGACCGGCCTTCTTCCAACTCTCGAATTTGAGCGGGTCGAACGTGTGCGTCTGTCCCCTGATTGGTCCTGTAAAGCGTGAGATACTGAAATGGTTCTGAGATAATTTTGCTCTGCGCAGCGAGTATTTGGGTCGGGTCATCTCCCCTAATTCCGTATAGTATGGGATCTGAAGAGTGTGGGGCACATATAACTGCTTCACCTTTTCGATCAAGTGTATCCCACGTGTAGGGGTAAGTAGCCGCGTCAGCACGCCAAACTGATTGCTGATTTATGTAACGTTTTTTTGCAAAATTCTTCTCAAAACGATACGCAATAAGTTCGTACGAAGAGCAGTTTTCAACGGTCGCGCCTATTGCAGCAAGCGCCCCAATTAAGCCTCTGCCGCTCTTAAATGATAAAAAATCAAGCCCGTATCCATCGATGAGTTCGGTGGCTTTTTCCAAGCAAAGCTCGGCATGCACAGCGTCGCGCGCGAAGCACCGAATATCAGCTGGAATTGCGTCTTCATCAAAAAAAACGGCCCCAGGATGTGTATTGTCATCATCAAGGTGCGCCATTCGTTCGATGTGCTTTCGCACGATATCTTGAACGTCATACGAATGCCTGATGGAGATACAAATTGATGCGTTTCCTCTGGTCTTAAATCGTATTGTCGGATTGAGCCGCACTAAACGAAGCTGAATAATCTCGTTCAGCTCTTGCTCGAGCGCTTTTTTTAACAAAGTGCCCAAGTAAGTGGTGCACATCCCGCGCTTTGAATCAGTATCGTCGATTCCAATAAGCATGCCAGCAGGAGCCTCATTTTTTCTATCGACAGAAGTATATAAGTATCTTTTTGAACATGTTATTTAAGGTAGGGCAGATTAACAAGCTCTAGCGGCTTGCAATCACCTAGGAGGACCCCAATAATGCGCCAGGATCTGTTAACAGATCAAACTGCTGAGGTGCTACACACGGCAGGCTTCGTAACATCGAAGAGATGCGACGTTCGCTCTAGATGCTTCGACATCGCCGCTAGGAAGGGCTCAATTCTACTTTTCTTGAAGATGCTTTCAAATATCGATGGCCTAAGTGAGGAAACAGCCTCTGAACTGAAGAAACTTGCGGAGTGCTTCTATGCCTCGCCTTTGCTTGTCGGCGAGAAAGCTCGAAATCACGAACTCCAAGAGGGTGCGGTGTATGTGCGTTATGGGGTCCCCGCTGTTAACGTCGACACACTGTCGGATTTCTTCATAGATGAGCTTCCGCCGCTCATTTATGCCGCTCCCGGCGGACTATACGTGAAATTAGATGAGAATGCACTCTATGCAGCTCGCACTGGAAGGGACCTTTCTTTAGGTGCAATAGCATCGCAGCTAGGCGTTTCGCGAAGAAGTATTCGTAAGTACGAAGAAGGAATGGATGCTAAGGTCGAAATAGCCGTCAGGCTAGAGGCGATTCTAGACGCGCCGCTTGCCGTGCCCATAAACCTGCTTACGCGACACAGGTTTCACGAGGAAACAGCGAAAGCTGATTCACTTCCGCCCATAGAGAGACAGGCAATATCGTTGCTCGTTGACTTAGGATTCAAGGTGCTTCCTATGTTTCAGGCACCATTTGACATGCTGTCACAGACCAATGAAGAAACCTTACTGACCGGGATCAGCAAGAACGCGAGTCTGATGGCAAAGAGAGCTGAACTGATGAGCAGCATAGCGCGAGTTGTATCCGCGCACTCACTGTACATCACTGACGATGAGCCCAAGCGTTTCAGGATCTTGCACACCGTTATCGTGCGTCTGCAAGAACTCGAGGACTTGGACAGCTCGACTGAATTGATGCATCTCGTGCGCGAGCGATCGGAAGAATAGCTGCGCTTTCACTGAGGCCTCGGACAAAACGCTTTTATAGAACTTTCTGCATAGTTAAGGCCGAACCTACAGGCATTAGGATTGATCACGTTACACGGAGGAAAAAAATGGCAGGACAACTGGGTGGACAAGTCGGACAACTGGGCGGACAGCCCATACTGATTCTTAAAGAAGGTAGCCAGAGGACCCGGGGCAAAGAGGCCCAAGGCATGAACATAACCGCAGCGAAGGCGGTTGCTGCGGCTGTGAGGACGACGCTAGGCCCTAAAGGCATGGATAAGATGCTCGTGGACACGCTGGGCGATGTCGTCATTACAAACGATGGGGTTACGATCCTAAAGGAGATGGATATTGAGCACCCGGCAGCGAAAATGATCGTTGAAGTCGCCCGGACCCAAGACGACGAAGTCGGAGACGGAACGACCACGGCAGTGATCATTACTGGAGAACTACTCAAAAAAGCAGAGAACCTTCTCGAACAAGACGTGCACCCCACCATCATAGCATCGGGATTCAGGCTAGCTGCACTAAAGGCGCGAGAAACGCTCGACACGGTGGCGATCCCTGTATCACCTGATGATGAAGAACTTCTGAAAAAAGTAGCGATTACCGCGATGACTGGCAAAGGCGCAGAAGCGTCAAAAGAGAAACTCGCTGGCATGTGTGTTAAAGCGGTAAAAGCTGTGGTTGAGACTGAAAACGGGAAGGACAAGTTCGACATCGACAACATCAAGATTGAGAAAAAGGTCGGGGGAAGCATCGACTCATCCGAACTCGTCGAGGGCATGATCATAGATAAAGAGCGTGTCTCGACTGGTATGCCGAAAAGCGTCGACAAAGCAAAGATTGCTCTGATAAACGGCGCAATCGAGCTTAAGGATACGGAGGTTGACGCAGAAATCTCGATCACGTCGCCGGATCAGCTCCAGGCTTTCCTCAGCCAAGAGGAGCAAATGATCAAGGGCATGGTCGACAAGATCAAGAGCAAAGGTGCTACCGTAGTATTCTGTCAGAAGGGGATCGATGACCTCGCCCAACACTACCTTGCGAAAGCCGGGATTCTCGCGGCACGGCGCGTTAAAAAGAGCGATATGGAAAAACTCGCGAGAGCTACCAACGCAAAGATCGCTTCGAGCGTAGACGAACTGGAAAAAGGCGACCTCGGTCACGCTGGCCTTGTTGAAGAGCGGAAAGTTGGTGGCGACGAGATGATCTTTGTAGAAAAGTGCGAGAACCCGAAAGCAGTGTCCATCATGCTTCACGGAGGGACGGAGCACGTCGTGGACGACATAGAGAGGGCAGTAAACGACGCGCTGCGCGTAGTAGGTGTCACGATAGAAGATAAAAAACTGGTCGCCGGCGGCGGTGCAACTGAAGTCGAACTGGCGCTGAAGCTCAGAGACTATGCCTCTACAATAGGCGGTCGGGAGCAACTCGCCATTAATGCATTCGCTGACGCTTTGGAAGTCATTCCAAAGACCCTAGCGGAAAATGCTGGTCTTGATACAATAGACACGCTGGTTGAACTAAGGTCAAAACACGAACAAGGAATGACGACTGCTGGACTAAATGTCTTTACGGGTGATGCAATCGATATGGTCGATGCAGGCGTTGTGGAGCCACTTAGGACAAAAACTCAAGCAATCGGCTCTGCGTCAGAATCTGCGATAATGATTCTCAGAATTGATGATGTTATAGCGGCCAGCAAGCTTTCAGCTCCGCCGATGCCTGAAGGTGGCATGGGCGGCATGGGCGGCATGGGCGGCATGGGCGGCATGGCGGCATGCCCCCAATGTGAAGCAGCCCATCCCTTTCTTTTTTTTGTCTGCGGCCGAATTCTGACTGCGCCGGACGTGTTGCGTAGCTTTAAATAGATGCGACGAGAGAGAAAAATATAGGAGTTCGAAATGATCCAAGTAACAGAAACAGCAGCACGAGAGCTGAAAGACCTCCTCGTAAAAGAGGGCAAATCCGAATATGGTTTGAGGATATCGTATGGCGGCATGGGCTGTGGCGGCCCGCAGTATACGATGTCCCTAGACGAAAACCCCACAAAGGGAGAAGACGTAAAAGAATCAAACGGCGTAAAAATGTTCTTGGAAAAGAACGTAGAGACGGCACTCGATGGAGCCGAGATTGATTTTGTCGATGACCCAATGTTTGGGAAAGGGTTTACTATCAAGCACCCGAGCCTCACCGGATGCGGGTCGTGCAGCGGAGGGTGCGGCTAGCTTAATTGAGCCGCCCCAACCTTTTTTCATCTAGAAAGCCGCTTGCGCGGCCTAAGTGATTTCACACTCTTTTTTTCCGAGGTCCATAGAAACCAGGCAGAGTGCTGCCTCTCTTCTTGCTACAGAAAAAGTAAAGTCGTAGCAGGACTATTCGATGATTCATATGATAGGCATGATCCTCTGCGGGGGGTATGGCAAGCGACTCAAACCGTATACCGAGGACATACCCAAGCCGCTTATAGATATTACGGACGACTACACAATTCTAGACCGGCAGCTATACGATATGGCCAACAGTGATATTGAGAGCGTGATACTGCTGACCGGGTACTTGAGCGAGAAGATAGAAGATAGATACGGGAAACGCTATCGTGGCATGGAAATTCAGTATTCTGTTGAAGACAAACCGTTAGGCACCCTCAATGCAATCAAACTTGGAATTGATCTGTTGAAAGATAAAGAAACAGTTTTGATCCGCAACGGCGACGTAGTTTCCGACATCAATCTGAAGAAGATGATGAAAAAGTACAGCGTCAGCGATTTCAAGGCTATGATGTTTGTCACGAAAATGCGCAGCCCTTATGGCATTGTAGAACTAGGGGAGGACCATATCCGCTCTTTCAAGGAGAAGCCACTCCTTGAGTATTACATAAACGGAGGGATTTATCTACTCGACTCTGAGATTCCATTTAGCAATTTTGAAAAGGGCGAAATAGAAAAGACGGTTTTTCCTGTCCTCGCAGACACCAATCAACTCGGATATTACAAGGAAAACACGTTTTGGATGTCGATAGATACGACCAAGGACCTCGAAGAGATAAAAAAGGAGTACGCAAACAGAACTGACAAACCTTGGGGCTATGAAAAGGTTCTCATCAGCACCGAGAATTATCTCACAAAAGAGATCTACATAAAAGAAGGCTATACAACCTCATATCACTATCACAAAGAAAAAGAAGAGTCAATCTACATGCTCGAAGGTTCTTGCTATGTACAATTCGAGCACAAAAAGGAGTTCTTCGGAAGAAACGATACAATGGATATTCCGCGTGGGGCTTTGCACAAAATCGTGGCCACAGAAAACTCTCTCATGCACAGTGTCTCAACACCATTTGTCGACGATATCGTAAGAGTGGAAGACTACTATCCTGCCCGCTAATTAGTGCCGTCATTTTTTTTGCTTATGCAAAATTAGCAGTTTGCATCTTTGTTTGCTCGAGCCAACTCAGCTTCTAGGAACTAAATGTAATAAGAGTGCAGCACTCCACGTGACCCGTAGCTAACACGTTTATATTCGGTAGTCGACACATTTTTTTATGAAAGTGGGATTCACGGCGCTTGCTCTATTTGGCGCGCCTTTTGACAAGATCATGAAACGAGCCTTTGAGGACAGGTTCGACGTGATCGAGGTGCTATGCGAGGGCCCCTACCTGCCCCGGCATGCCTTAAGAAATGTTTCGCAATTTGAAATTGCGTCGCAGTACGATATTGAACTAACGATTCACTCGCCTACGGTCGATCTCAATCCCGCCAGTGTCAACGTTGGAATACGCGAGGAAACGACGAAACAACTCACCGAGACGGTGGATCTTGCTGTCGCTATAGACGCTTCGACGATCACGACCCACCCTGGCTACGTCAAGAGAATAAATGACAGACTGACGAGGCGATCGCTCGATTTGGCTCTGTATAGCCTTAAACAGTGGGCAAACTACGCCGCCGACGTTGGAATAACGCCTGCCATCGAGAATATGCCCCGTAACACGAAATATTTCTGCACCGATGTTAAGCAGCACAAGCTTTTTATCGAAACGTGCGGCACGTCTGCAACAATCGACGTTGGGCACGCACACACGAACAACGCCGTAACAGACTTCTTACAGGCGGATTTTCCGGTGGCTTACTATCACGTGAGTGATAACGACGGCGAACGCGATCTGCATCTTCCAATCGGTGAAGGAACCATCGACTGGACTCAGCTAAAAGGGATAAACAAAGCGATAATTGAAGTTAACGACTACACAGCTGTAAAGGAAAGTCGCGACCATCTGGTTCAAATGACTAGAGTGCAAAGCGGAAACCCTACGGGGGGGTAAAAGTGGTAGAAAGACGCATTTTGCCGATCCGAGCGGCACAAAAACTTCTTAGAATGCACTTAGGGCCCCTCAGTAAGGTGTCGTGTTGTACTGACCATGTTCCGCCAATGTTGCCCTTTCCAAAATATTTTGCTGCATTGACTACACTTATAAAAGCGAGCGTACCTGTGAATGAATTTCTCAATATCGACGCCCTTTGTGCGAAGCTTATTGATCTCATGAGACCGAAGAATGTCTTCAATTGACACCAGTTCAAGCGTCCCGTTACAAACGCTGCATCGAACAGGTTTGGGTTCTTCGGGGAAGACCAAACCATACTGCTGTCGCACTTGGTTTAATTGGCAGAGCACGTCTCCATCTCGAACGAGAAGTGACGGGATGCCACACTTTTGCCTTGCTCGGATATGAAGCTGTGTATCCTTAGTCAGTAACGCCCGCTCCTCGGATCCTGACAGCTGGAGCATGAAAGTGTCCTCAGCGGCGTTTGACAAACCAGCGAAGGAATTCGCGCTTAGAGTATCATAACCCAGGATTCTGAGCCAAGAAGAGAGGCGCCCTAGCATTCGATCAGCTAAGAACTTCATGCACTTCACACACTACTCAAATGATTTACCGCTGACGGAGCTTTTAGACAGATATGCCTCCCAAAGAGCTCTTTTTCGCTTGAAGGTTGAGTAGCTTACGCCGAGCTCGTCGGCAAAATCCTTTGAACTCTTTCTCGCAGACTTGGGCGCCGAAAGCCACTCTAGAAGCTTTTCGCGGTCGAAGTTGATTTTCACGTCACGCTCGGTCAAAAGACCTAGCAAGACGCGCGCTCCTTGAATCTTTCTCTTGTCTATTCCCACGCGTTTGCCAATTTCAGCGTCGCTTGGATAACCGTCGTAAAAAAAATCGAGGTCACCGGATGCCATTATATCTGTGTACTCCCGTTCAATTTGAAGCAGTTGCTCGAGGGTCAACAGGATGTGACTCTTCTCGAGAAGCAAGGCTTTCTTGTCCAGATCATCGCTAGTGTCGCGCTGAGAATCGACTGCTTGCTCTATTGACCTATGCAGACCTGCTTGTTGGTTGTTTTTAGGGATGGTGACCGGGGGAAATCGGTTCAAAAAACGGTTCTTTGACGGCTCGACGACTAGCCCTTCTTTTGCTAATTGTTGAATCACCCCGATAACGCTTTCAGGATAGATTCCGAGAGATTCGCTGTAGCTTACGATGTCGTCTATATGAACACCTTTAAGCCTGCTTGACGGGCTCAGTGAATTGATGATGTGCACAATAGTTTTTCGCGCTTGCAACAACTCTGTACCTTCTATCGGATTGGACGTGGTGCTCAAACTAAAAAACTCCGTTTAGCTTTGGAGATGTTCAAATCTCCGGTATTAATAGTTTATTGGACACCGGGGAATTTATATTTTTTTGGATATTCAAGAGCCGCGCCCGCACACGTGCCAAGACTCGGTTGCCAGAACCATTTTACGTTATTTCATTGCGGGGCAAGCTCTTAAAATCGTTCGCTGAGAGCTACCTAGCGATTTTGACCAAGCCTTTTTAAACAGCTGCCAACCTTGCGGCATTAAAGATATTGCCTAAGGGCGAGACTGATGACTTCGTTGTCGCACGGAAATACACTCCAGTCGATGAAGGATTTCGAGCTCTGAATGTTCGCGACATTCGATGCCTACTCGTTTTTCGCGGCTGTTCTATCTCACAAACGGCTCTCCAGCTCCTTAGTCCGTCTGAGGACCAAGCCGAACATTAAATCAGTGAGAACGACGAATGATTTTATCGCGGCCTCAGCGTACCCAAACGGCGCCCTTTGGCAGGCAACAGCGTATCTCGTAGGCTCCGACAGTCAAGTTCGCTCTTGAACAGTATATTAGTCTTAGGGGCGAAGGGTCATGTTGTGTTGTTCTAGAATACTAGTCCAAAAGATCCTCGCAAAACTTGCCACACCCTCGTATCAGTACAAACACAATTTTAAACAGACCAGTCTGTCTCTAGCTGATCAATAAATATCCCGAAAAACTCACTTATTCCGCGAAACTGAGGACATAGATCGAGGATGAACTCATGAGGATAAGAGTCTCAATACCTGTAACTTCTAGCTGCATTTGACCAGGTGATGGGCAAAAGGGGCTACTCTTGGCGATCCGAAGCGATCAGAGACGTTATAAGAGGGTATCTTCTTGATTATCTCGTTCAGTCGGACAGAGGGAACTCAGATCGGCATAATCACGCTTGTTTACCGTCGCGAGCATCGAGGCCTTATCTCCCTTTGACTGACATCCACGCGAAAACGCGAACATATTACCTCGACCATACACCTTCATTCAGACGCTAAAAGTCGCCTCGAGATTGACGTGGTTCGTAGAAGCACACCGGATATAAGGGGGTTTGCGGAAAAATGATGGTGCAGAGCGGTGTTTTTCAAGTTCGGATGTTTGTTATCCCTGGCCTGAGTCTTGGCACTTTGGGGGACGAGCGACAAAACCCCGCTAACCTAGACTAACTAAAAATAGCTAGACCGACCTGAACAAATGAAAGCGACTCGACAATCTTTATTACCGAGCGCGGGATAGAATCTTGTCTGAAAAATGTTCGTCTCGTACAGTGAAAAAGGGACATTTCAGCACAAACATCTAACTCCGAGGTAAAGCCACTCGTGAACGAGAATGATGCGCACGCGGCAAGGGCAAACTCGCAACTCGATTTCAACTTTGTTGCTATGGAGGAAACCATTCTCAAAGAATGGGATGACCGCGACATTATCAGTAAAAGCATAAACGCAAACAAAGGAGCGGAGCTATTCCGATTCATCGAAGGGCCGCCGACCGCAAACGGCTCACCAGGGGTTCACCACGTGTACGCTCGTGTCATAAAAGACCTGTTTCTCCGCTACAAAAGCATGCAAGGCTTCTACGTCCCCCGCGTGAGCGGATGGGATTGTCACGGACTCCCAGTCGAGATTTCTGTGGAAAAAGAACTTCAATTTGAGGATAAAGCGGGCATCGAGAGGTATGGAATTGAACGATTCAACAACGTCTGTCGCAGTTCAGTATTTAGTCATATAGATGAGTGGGCAGAATTGACTAAGCGGATAGGCTTCTTCATTGATCTCACTACGCCGTATACGACCATGGACCCCCGCTACATCGAATCAGTATGGTGGTCGCTTAAACGGCTTTGGGAGCGAGATCTTATCTATGAAGGACATTATGTCGTTCCCTACTGCCCCCGCTGTGGTACCGCTCTTAGCACGCACGAAGTAGCCCAAGGGTACGAAACCATAACTGAGGAAGCAGCTTTTGTGAAGTTTCCTTTGTCGGATCAATACGAGACCTATTTTTTGGCTTGGACAACAACGCCGTGGACTTTACTTTCAAATGTCGCGCTTGCCGTCAACCCTAACATTTTGTATGTCAAGGTGAAGGTGAAGAACCAGTTTCTCATTTTCGCAAAGGAGCTTTTAGAGACGGTGCTGAGCGATGAGCTGCATTTCACAGTCGTAGCTGAGTTTCAAGGAAATGAGCTCAGTGGCACACGATATGTGCCCTTATTTAGCGACGGGCAGCCAACCGTCGTGCTCGCTGAGTTTGTTAACACTGCCGAGGGCACGGGCATTGTGCATATCGCTCCAGCGTTCGGAGAAGATGACTTTAACGTCGCAAAGGCCGAAGGCCTTCCTCTAGTGCAGCTTGTCAAACCCGATGGTCGCTTTGACGATCACGTACCGTTGGTCGGTGGACTGTTCTTCACCGATGCGAATGCTACAATAGTGAAGACCCTCGCAAGTCGGGGCTTGCTGTACAAACGCGAGATGTACGAACACAGCTATCCTTTTTGTTGGCGTTGCGAGGCGCCGCTTATGTACTATGCGCGAAGGGCCTGGTTTATTCGTATGAGCTCTATGCGCGAGGCACTCGTGCGCAACAATGAAATGGTCCAGTGGCATCCGAAAACGCTTAAACACGGACGCTTTGGAAACTTCATCGAAAATGCACGCGACTGGGCGCTAAGTAGGGAACGCTACTGGGGCACCCCGCTGCCCATATGGAAATGCCGTAACAATCACGTAGTGTTTATCGGCAGCATCGATGAGCTGAAGCAGCGAATCCGTGATGATGCCACGCTAGGCGATATCCATAAGCCGTATATCGACCGCATTGTTTTTCCTTGCGACGAATGCGCTGAGATAATGCGCCGCATTCCCGACGTAATTGACTGCTGGTACGATTCTGGCTGCGCCCCGTTCGCTTCATTGCACTATCCGTTCGAGCGAAGTGAAGACTTCAAGCTGCCTGTAGATTTTATAGCCGAAGGTGTTGATCAGACGCGCGGCTGGTTTTATAGCCTGCACGCAATAGCGAGCGCCGTGTTCGGATCGAACGCGTATAGCACCGCAATAAGCCTGGGCCACATCGTGGACGAGCATGGTAGAAAGATGTCAAAAAGCAAGGGGAATACGGTTGATCCTTGGCAAATCCTGAACAACGAGGGAGCTGATAGCCTCCGATGGTACCTTTTCGGCGCCGGCAATCCTGGAACCCCCAAAAGGTTCTATGAAGACGCAATCATTGAATCTCAGCGTAAGACGATATCTACGATTTGGCACATCCTCTCCTTTTTTACGACGTATGCTCAGATAGATCAGTATGACGTGAACTGGCAGCTCGCGGACGAGCAAAGAAACATCATCGACAGGTGGCTGCTCTCCCGGCTAAATGGTTTGGTGTCGAACGTGGTCGAGTATATGGACCGTTACGACTACTACTTAGCGACCCTGGCGATCGACTCATTCATCGACGAGCTAAGCAACTGGTTTGTCAGAACGTCCAGGAGACGTTTCTGGAAGAACGAACAGGACCTAGACAAAACATCTGCTTACGTCTCGCTTTTCGAGACTTTGTGGGCGTTAAGTGCGCTTATCGCCCCATTCGCGCCATTTATTTCTGAGTACATGCACAAGACTCTCGCTCGATATGCTCCCGAGGCCAGAGAAAGCGTTCACCTCGAAGCGTTTCCTGCCCCGCAACCCGATCGTCTGCTTCCCGAGGCGGAACACGATATGGATTATACTAAGCGGATCGTTGAAGCAGGAAGAGCCGCGCGGTCGTCAGCACACATCAAAACACGGCAACCGCTGAGAAGAATTATTTGCATAGGACCAGAA
Organism: Methanobacteriota archaeon; assembly: GCA_963720465.1. Taxonomy (GTDB): domain Archaea; phylum Halobacteriota; class Bog-38; order Methanoflorentales; family Methanoflorentaceae; genus Methanoflorens. Next base: position 425,377 of record OY970393.1, on the reverse strand, counting down.
CTCGAGAGTGACGAACTCCAGGCTATTATCAAAAATGAGCTGAACGTGAAGGCAATTGATTTTGAAAAAGACAAAGACAGATTTATCGCGTACGAAATTGGCCTAAATTTCGCCAGCGTCGGACCGAAATACAAAGATCTGGCCCCCACAATAAAACAAGTTCTCAGCACTTTAGCGCCTCACGCTGTGCTTGAGAAAATGGATCGCGGCATCGAATTAGAAATCGGACAAACACCTATTAGTTTATCAAAGGAAGATCTGACGATTTCAGAAAAAGTAAAGTGCGGCTTTGTTAAAAGCGACGATAGCAGCCTGGTCGTTTTTTTGGACACCGAAATAACAGCCGAACTGCAGAAAGAATCACTAGCTCGAGAAGTCGTCAGAAGAATACAGGTCATGCGAAAGGAGTTGGATTTACCGTATGCCGCAAAAATCAGGGTGGCGTATAGTAGCCCTTCAGAAGTCTCCCAAGCGATTCGAACGTTTGATTCTTATCTCAAAGATGAGACGCTGGCGACGTCTATAGTAAAAGGAGATCTTAAAAACGCGAGACTGCGAAAAGAGTGGACGATCGACGGCCATCAAGTGGTACTCTCAATAGCGGAATAGCGTATGAACCTGAAAGAATGGCAGCCTTTCTACTTGGAAATAGTGCGTGAGTTCGGATTTGATTGCGCCCAAGACGAGCGCTCCGCCCAGATTCTGTCACACTTATTGGCTGTAAAAACAGGCTATGACTCAACGCTGGAAAAACTGAGCCACCTCATCAATGGATGCAACGTCCTCGTCTGCGGCAAAGCGCCCATACTGATTCGTGACATCAAGAGCGGCAAGATTGAGGGTCAAGAGACGATCATTGCGGCCGATGGTGCAACCTCGGTGCTGTTGGCGCAGGGGGTCATCCCCCACATAGTCGTTTCCGATCTCGACGGCAGCATCAGCGACCTCAAGCGGGCAAATGCGATGTGCGCGATAATGGTCGTTCACGCGCACGGCGACAACATCAATGCGATCGAAGCGCACGTGCCGTCGCTGAGCGCCGTGCTTGGTACGGCCCAAACGCAGCCTGAACCGCTCTTACTCAACGTAGGTGGTTTTACTGACGGAGACCGGGCGATCTTCTTAGCGAAAGAGTACGGCGCTCGCACGATCAGCGCGATTGGATTTGATTTTTCCGACACGAGCGTTACGCCGAGAAAGATGCAAAAATTGCAATGGGCCAAGCGCTTGCTCGAACAGGCGGATGTGAACTTCAAATGAGCTTATCGGTCGCTCTCGCCGGCAAGCCCAATACGGGGAAGTCAACCTTCTTCAAGGCTGCCACACTTGTGGATGTCGAAATTGCAAATTATCCGTTCACGACTATCAGCGCTAACCGTGGGGTGTCGCATGTGCGCGCTCCGTGCCCTTGCACTCAGCGCAGCGCTCGGTGCGGTCACTGTGTTGACGGAATCCGATTTGTTCCTGTTGAGCTGGTTGACGTGGCAGGCCTGGTTCCCGAGGCTCACAAGGGACGAGGCCTCGGCAACGCTTTTCTCGATAATCTACGGCAGTCAGAAGCGATTATAAACGTGATTGATGCATCTGGTGGCACTGATATAGAGGGCAATGTGCTCGGCACCGCGTCGCACGACCCAGTGGAGGACGTAACTCTACTTGAAAGTGAGATCGCTCTGTGGATTGCGGGCATTATTGAAAAGAATTGGCACAGACTCGCAAAGAAAGCGCAGTTAGAACGCAACGTGGCGCACGTCATTGCGACTCAGTTAGCAGGTCTCAACATAGGGGAGAACCAAGTCAAAACTGCTATGCTGAAGCTTGGGCTGTTTGAGCGATCGGCGGAGAATTGGGAAAGCGAAGACATAGTCAACTTGTCGCAGCAACTGAGGACGATCGCGAAACCGATAATCATAGCGGCCAACAAGAGAGACGTCGCTTCACCGCATAATTTAGAGCGGATAGAAGACGTCTGCCAAGACGTGGTGGCAACGAGTGGTGAGGCCGAACTTGCGCTTCGACTAGCCCATCAAAAGGGGCTCGTGACCTACGTTCCAGGAAACACTCATTTTGTAGTAGCAGCGCGATCAAATCAGCAGCAGCGGAAGGCTCTTGAGCGATTGCAGAAATTCATTGAGGCTGATGGTACGGGAGTACAAACATGCCTAAACAAGGCAGTGTTCGATGTTCTCAGATACATCGTTGTATATCCCGTCGAAGACGAGCACCGATGGTCAGACAAGGAAGGAAGAGTCTTGCCCGATGCCTTTCTAATTAAGGAAGGAGAAAATGCCAAGGATCTCGCCTTCAAAGTTCATTCTGATATCGGACGCGGGTTCATCTACGCTGTCGACGCGCGCACGAAAAAGCGGCTCGGCGAGCACCACATACTTCAAAATGGGGATATAATCAAAATAGTCGCGAGTTCGCGCGCCAAGTAGGAAAGATATATGTTCTATGATTCTCTTGTTTAAGCAGCGTTCAATGAACGCTAATTGCGCATCCTAAGGAATGTAGCTTAAATGCTGAACCGCTTGAGACAAGATCAAAATGAAATCGATGTATGGATATATACGGGATGCCTGGAAAACCCCCGAACGCAGCTACGTCAAAAGCCTCACGTGGCAGCGCCTACAAACCTGGCGGCGTGAGCCGGCGGTTATTCGCATCACGAGGCCGACGCGACTCGACAGAGCGAGAAGCTTGGGATATAAAGCCAAACAAGGTATCATCACGGCTCGTGTGAGAACGTGGCGAGGTGGCAGGAGAAAACAGCGCCCGCGCGGAGGCCGTCGAACGAAGCATCTCGGAGTTGACAGGCTTACCGCTCGAAAAAGTTCACAGCGCATTGCAGAAGAACGTGCTGCACGAAGATTTCCCAATTTGGAGGTGCTGAACTCCTACTGGGTAGGACAAGACGGGAAATCGAAGTGGTACGAAATAATACTCGTTGATCCGAACCACCCGAGGATACTGAGCGATGGCAATCTCAACTGGATTGCGTCTTCGCGTGGGCGCGCCCTGCGAGGGACGACAAGCGCCGGTAAGAAAGGTCGCGGTTTAAGGAACAAAGGGCGAGGTGCCGAAAAAACAATGCCCTCACTTAGTGCTCATGATAGACGAGGATCGTGAGCCCTTTCCTGAGGATTGAAGTTGCCTCTTGTCCTGAATGGCAGCGACGCATCGTGCAGGCCTAAAAAAACAATTCACAGCATTTCCGTCAGTGTTTTCGCTCACGGTACTGAGAATGAGGGCAAAGTTCTAGCGGCGCTGCGGCTAATAGTGCCAGAGAGCGTCAGCGTCGATCGCCTGTCGGTGACGGGACACTTTGGAAATCCAATGGTTATTCTCACCGCGCGAACCGAAAAAGCATACGAGACTCGCCACGTTGTCGGCGCGATCAAGCAGAAGCTCCCAACAGATGAGCTAATGGAACTGCGAGAACAAATCCCGCAGCACCTCAGCCGACGGTGCACACTAGTTATGAAATTTAGCAAACAGGCAGCCGCGCGCGGGTTCCTCCGACAAGGGAATGAAGACCCAATAGTGCTGCGCGTAAAGATAGCAGCATATCCTGCTCGTATTGGGACCGCAACCCGGATTATTCGCGACCTCTTTGATGATGCCTGACTACGTCGATATAAGCGTTCACGCCTTTCCGGAAGGGGCAGACACGCCGAAAAGGCTTAACCTCGTTGCTCGGAGTCTTGGATTCACTGCCATTGGTCTAATAACACATTCGCCTTACTGGTCTCAGTTTTCCGACTCGAACGCCATTTTAGGAATAGAAATTGTCGCGCATAGCGTTCGCGACCTGCGTAAGAAAATTGCGTTCTTTAGCGACACAGCGGCCGTCATAAGTGTGCACGGCGGGGATGAACAAATCAACAGGGCTGCTTGCAGCGATGACCGCGTAGATCTTTTGATGCACCCGGAAAGAGGTAAACGAGGTGGTCTGAACCAAGTGACAGCTAAAATCGCCGAAAAAAACGGCGTCGCGCTCGGCTTGAGCTTTGGTTACTTTTGGAAGAAAGGACAAGTTGCAAGATCTCGATTGCTCGCGTTCCAGCATCAAAACGTCGTATTATGCCAGAAGTTTGGAGTACAAATCGTTATTACGAGCGATGCCTATTCACACTTCGACCTGCGGGCTCCTCGCCAATTAAAAGCTCTCGCACGGCTTTTGCCTCTAGAAGACACGGAAGCGACGGCCGCTTTATCGAGTGTGCCGCGAAATATTATCAAGCGCAGTACACAAAAAGAAGAGGAGCGCGTATGAAACCACTTCGGCCTACTTTGCGAGACAGCTTTCGATACGTCGCCTTCACGCTCAACTCTGAAGAACCCGTGAGAACGCGCGATTTACAAGCAGAAATCTTCGATGCTGCAAAAAGCCTGTTTGGAGACGTCGGAGTAAGTAAGTTGGGAATCAAAGTTGTTATGTTTGATGGCACAAAAGGGCTTGTGCGTTGTCGCTACCAACACGTGTCCGAATTACAAGCGACATTTGCAAGCATCGGCAAGATTGAGAACAATCGTGTTGGCGTGACGGTTGTCGGCACTTCCGGAACGATCAAGGCTGCTATAGAAAAGTATTTACAAATTGACGAGAAAATACGACGCATTATATCTTCTTATGTGACAGTGCCCGTGTCCGGGAAAGCAGTGAGGATGCGTGGCAAGGAAATTGATATAATTCCAGAAGATAGGGAAATTGTTGATCGTGCTGACGTCCAATTCATCGGCATCACGATCGATGACAATGAGAGGCTAATATAATGCAGATGGCACCACAAATGGGGTACGATAGAGCTATCACCGTGTTTTCACCGGACGGTAGACTTTTTCAAGTCGAATACGCGCGCGAGGCTGTAAAACGAGGCACCACGTCGGTCGGCATAAAAGCAAAGGATGGCGTAGCACTGCTCGTCGACAAGCGTATCTCAAGTCGGCTCCTTGAGCCCCAATCTACCGAGAAGATCTTCCAAATAGACGATCATATTGGCGCTGTGACTTCCGGCCTCGTGGCTGACGCTAGGGCTTTAGTCGACCGTGCCCGTGTCGACGCCCAGATCAACCGCGTTGTGTATAACGAACCTATTCGCATTGAAGCACTCGCAAAAAAAATCGCCGATCACAAGCAGACGTTCACACAATATGGAGGGGTTAGGCCCTACGGGACGGCACTTCTCATCGGGGGGATTGATGACTCGGGTCCGCGGCTTTTTGAAACAGACCCGAGCGGCGCCCTTTTGATGGTAAAGGCTACTGGAATTGGTTCGGGGCGAAATGCTGTTATGGAGTTTCTCGAAGAGAAATATGACCAAAACGCCGACATTGACAACGCCATAAAACTTGGGCTTGAAGCGCTGTACAAGGCAACGGAAGGCAAGCTTACAATTGATACCATCGAAATCGCCGCTGTATACGCGGAAGATAACCAATTTAAGAAGCTAGGCACGGAGGACCTCGAAGCGTACGTGAAAAGTGTGCTCGAGTCGATGCCTAAAGAATAATGGTTTCGCATCTTTTTGCGCCCCCATAAACGAACAGCACACAGAGGAGTAGGTGCAGATGGTATCTCTTGATAAGGCAGTCGTAGCTCGATTTGCGAGAGGAGGAGAACACTTTGAAGTGCTCGCTGACCCCGAAAATGCCTTACGATTGCGAGAAGGCGACGATATTGAGCTGGACGCTGTTCTAGCGATTGAAGAGATATTTAAAGATGCATCAAAAGGGGAAAAAGCGTCTGACGAGAACCTCCAGCACGCGTTTAGTACCACGGATCCAGCAGCCATCGCAAAACGGATCATCATAGAAGGTGATCTACATCTAACCGCCCAGCAAAGGCGCAAGATCCAAGAGCACAAGCGAAAGCAAGTTATTGCTACCATAGCTGCGAATGCTATAAATCCCCAAACGGGCCTGCCTCATCCGCCACAGCGAATAGAAAAAGCACTTGAAGAGGCAAAAGTGAATATAGACCCCCTAAGAAGTGTCGACGAGCAAGTGAACGTCGCTTTGAAGGCAATCCGCCCACTAATACCTATCAGATTTGAGGAGGTCAAGATTGCCGTCAAGGTGCCGGCCCACTATGCCGCAAAATCGGAGGGCCCCATCCAGCGATTTGGCACGATAGTGAGACGGGAGTGGCAAAAAGACGGCTCTTGGATCGGCGTGGTCCGGTTTCCTGCAGGACTGCAAAACGATTTTTATGAGCTGGTAAATCGACTATCACGAGGGGAAGCCGAAACGCGAATCGTTACCCGGGAAGGGCAAAAATGAAGAAGCAAGAAAAACTCGATAAGACGATCGTCGTGCCGGGAGATCTACTATCTGAAGACGCAACTAAAGGTGCAGAGGGAACCTACGTTGAAAACGGGAAAGTCTACTCGCTCATATACGGGCTTGCTGACGAAAGGGAAAAAGTGCGGGTGATCCCACTTTCGGGAAAATATCTTCCTGCGATCGGTGACGTGGTCATCGGAATGGTATCAGACATCAGCTTCTCGAACTGGAAGGTCGACATTAACTCACCGTACGAAGCGCTCATGCATATATCAGAATATCCTCGCCGCATCGAATCAAGCGAAATGGCGAAGATCATGGGTGTCGGCGACCTCGCGATATTCAAGGTTGTAGATGTAGATCCATCCATGAAGATTGAACTCGCGCCCCGAGAAGGTCAACTACGTGTGCTGCGAAGTGGTAGAGTCGTCGAGGTCTCGTATACAAAAGTTCCGCGGGTTATCGGCCGGGCCGGGTCGATGATAAGTTTGCTCAAGAGTAAACTCGACGTAAACATTTTCGTAGGGAAAAATGGCCGTATTTGGATCAATGGGAAAGCAGAAGACGAGGATCTCGCCGTCAAAGTAATCAAAAGAATCGAGCAAGAGGCGCACACGTCGGGACTCACAGATAGGATAACTAAGTTGTTAGAGGAAGAAAAGCATGGAGTTCATGAAAAACGGTAAGAGAATAGACGATCGGCTCCCGAATGAGCTACGTCCAATCAAGTTTGAGGTTGGCCCACTTGAACGGGCCGACGGCTCGTGTTATGTCGAGCACGGTGGAAACAAGATTATAGCCGCCGTTTACGGCCCACGGGCAGTACATCCGCGTCACCTGCAGGAAGCAAACCGTGCAATCATCCGGTACCGCTACAATATGGCGTCTTTTTCAGTGGAGGAGCGGCGGCGACCAGGCCCTGACCGGAGGAGCATAGAGATCTCAAAGGTGAGCAGAGAAGCGATCGATCCCGTCATCATCAAAGAGTTTTATCCAAGGTCGACAATCGACATCTTCGTGGAGATTCTTCAAGCCGATGCCGGCACTCGATCAGCAGGGATAAATGCGGCTTCTGTTGCGTTGGCTGATGCTGGAGTGCCCATGCGCGGTCTCATTTCGTCGTGTGCGGTTGGCAAGGTGGATGATACGGTTGTCTTAGATCTCGTGAAAGAGGAGGACAACTATGGGCAGGCAGACATGCCAGTCGCCATGGATGTACGGACCGGGGAAGTCACGCTGCTCCAGATGGACGGACATTTGACGCTGGACGAGTTTGAACAGGCGCTAGAACTCGGTAAGATAGGTTGTGCCAGCATTGCAGAAATGCAAAGAGAAGCGCTAATTCAGAAGTATCGAGGGGAAGAAGATGAATGACGTGATTGCTGAGATAAGAAGAGACTACATTTACGGTCTTGCCAAGCGAAGTGAAAGGGCAGATGGACGGGCACTTGATGAATATCGCCCGATACAGGTCGAAGTAGGGTTGATAGGTAAAGCCGAAGGCTCCGCAAGAGTGAAGATAGGCAACACACAGGTTCTCGTTGGTGTAAAGGTTCAACCCGGAGAGCCTTTTCCAGATGCACCTGACACGGGTGTGATAATAACCAACGTGGAGCTTGTGCCATTGGCATCTCCGTCCTTTGAACCAGGCCCACCCGATGAAAATGCGATTGAGCTCGCACGTGTCGTGGACCGCGGCGTTCGAGAATCTGGAGCTATAGACTTATCTCAACTAACGTTACCCGACGGCAAAGTGTGGCTCATTTTCATTGACGTGCACGTCCTAGACCACGCTGGAAATCTCATGGACGCGGCCGCTCTCGGAGCGCTCGCTGCGCTCGTAAACGCAAAAAAACCCTGTGAGCGATATGGCTATGGACCTGACGCCCCGCTACCGATCAACGAATCACCAATAGCGGTGACCGCGGTTGACCTCGATGGCGAAATCATGCTGGACCCCTCACTAGATGAAGAGACTATCGCATCTTCAAGAATAACGGTCATCTCCGGTTTGCAGGGAGCACTTGCAGGAATGCAGAAAAGCGGAACTGGAACGCTCTCCGTGGAAGAGATTGCGCGTATCGTCAAGCTAGCGAGCAGCAAAGCCATGCAGATCAGAGATGATCTTTTTGGTGGTTCAACGAATGGTTAAGAAAGGCGCGCGCAAGAAGGGAAGAAAGACCCGTTCTGCAGGCCGGTTCGGCCCGCGATACGGTCGCAAGATTCGCAAGAGAGTTGCTGACGTCGAAGCGGCGATGCACCAAGCGCACAAGTGTCCTGCATGTGGGCGAAAAGCGGTGTCTCGAAATGGCACGGGGATATGGGTGTGTGCGAAGTGCCAAACAACATTTGCTGGGGGAGCATACCTCCCGGAGACCTCGGTTGGCAAAACCGTCGCGCGCTCGATTCGCCGCGCGAATGAGGAAAAAGAACAGATTTGAACTTGCGAGGTGATTTTACGGTTTACAAATGCATTCGGTGTAAGCGCGAGGTTGAAGTAGAGTCCGAGTACGGCGGGATCAGGTGTCCTTATTGCGGCCATCGAATATTGATAAAAGAGCGGCCTACTATCATCAAGAAAGTGAGGGTCCTTTAGGCAAAGGAGTGCTTAAAGTCTACCATTGTTGAGCGCAAGAAATCGCTAGCCGCTCGCGATACGGGCCTTGATACACAATGCTCCATTCAACGTACTTGATAGAAACGCAAAACGCAGACTATTTGTACCGTTCAATTACTCCTGAATTGGAGACAATCGCCATCGCGGGGACGCGCTCTTCTGTGACCGTACATAAGACGGCAGAGAAGCTAGTCATCGACATAGAAGCTTCGGACGTAGCCTCCTGCCGGTCGGCGACAAATTCGTGGCTGAGATTGGTGCTGATTGCTACGGAAGTGGACGAACTTGTCGCAGATACTTTAAAGAATTAAACTAAACTGTAACCGCTTGAAAAAGACCCTCAAGGAGAATATTGAATGAGTACCGAATTACCACCCCAAATTCAAAATCAAGTTGCTCAGTTGCAACAACTTCAACAGCAGGCACAAGCGCTTGCTGTTCAACGAAGCCAACTCGAACTCGCCTTAAACGAAGCTAACCAAACCCTCGTTGAGCTCGAAAAACTGGACGAAAAAGCTGTTATTTTCAAGACCGTAGGAACTATCCTCGTTCGTGCGAACAAAGATGAAGTGAAGGTTGAGCTAACGGAAAAAAAAGAGACGTATGATGTACGCTTAAAGAGCCTTGAAAGGCAGGAAGAACGCGTTCAAACGCGTTTTCAACAACTCCAGCAACAGCTGCAAAAAGCACTCGGAGGGGGGACTGCGCCGCAGGGCGCATAACCCATCTTCCGCGTTCGGACAAGACTTGAAGCGTTACGCGGGTTTTGGGTAGACTTCTTCCTCGTTTTTCGCGCCAAACTTCTCGCTCGCAGCGACACTGTTATCGCTCAATATTACAACGACGTCAGCGAGATTTTTAAGCGCGGTCGAAAACCCAGGCTCTGCTCCGAAGATGACTGTCTCTTTGCCATGCTCCATCGCTTTTGAAAGCACAGGCTTGAAATCAGCATCTCGGGTCACTATTGCGATAATATCTATATTAGGATTAAAAATGAGCTCAGTAGCTTCAACGGCAAGTCGAACATCGACGTCGCTCGAGCTAACCACCGGCTCAAATCCTTGGTTCTCGATTGCCTCAACCAGTTTCTCAGAGGCATACTGGTTCAGGTAGACCCTGCCTACCTTGATGTCGCCGAATTCCTTTAGGGTGTTTCGTATTTCTTCTAGGTCGATTTGAAATTCCTTCCGAAGCATGTTAGGCCCATCAACGAGCAGCCCAATACCCTTACGGGCTCGTTCTCGCCGTCGAATTATCGTCCTAATCTTGAATCGGTCCTTAATATGGGGGATAGAAGGCATAAATGCTAAGACTCCTACTATTGCAAAAATGGTAAAATAATGTACTGCGGCGTGCTATATATGTTTTCCTTTTATTCGTCCGAAATGAGCCTTTCTATCCAAGATTAAAAGCCCTACGAGTATTTTCCGCGATAATCGACGCCGCATCTTCAACTTCCGTGTCCCAGATCCGCGATATGGCAACGATCGCGTCTCCTACGAACGAGGGTTCATTTCGACCTCGGCGCGCGGCTAGATAGGGACTATCAGTCTCGATGACTACCCTATCTTGGGGGGCCTTCTCAACGAGCTTCTGGTGGTGCCCAGAGCGGCACACTCGCGTTGAAATTGAAACATAGTGCCCGCAGTCTACGATCTTTTTGAGCAACTCCACACTGCCCCCGTAGCAGTGATAGACCGCCTGATCAACACCGTGCACGAGCTCAAAAACGCGCTCTTCGGCATCGCGACTGTGAATGACAAGAGGTAAGCCGAGCTCTTGACTCAGCTGAATGAATTGCTCAAACGCGTTTTCTTGTCTCTCACGTTGCGGCTCCGACTTGACATGGTAAAAATCTAGCCCAACCTCGCCAACTGCGGTTGCTGAACCTGCGTTTTGCCGAATGAATTCTTCTACACTTTTCTTTTCAGCAACGTTAAGCGGACTTAGGCCGTAGGCGGCGTACACGTTCTCGTGCTGAAGCAATTCTCTCGTCGCCAAATTCGATGTGAGGCTAATGCCCGAATTAATGAGTCCAATTCGCGCGTCGAACGCTCTCTGAATCACTGACGGTCTGTCGTCGTCAAACGCAGGCGTGTCGATGTGACAATGCGTATCGACTAGATGCCATCGCAACACTACGCACCGTCTCTAGCCTTAAGACGATTTATCGCACTGATCATGGCTTCAACGGACGCAATTACAATATCGCCTCGCGCGGCGCGAGCAGTCACCATATTGCCGTGCGAATCTTCGACGCCGATGACGACGTCAGCAAGTGCATCAGTCCCACCGGTTATCGCGTCGATTCTGAATGTCCTTAATTGCACGTCGGTGCCCCCGAGAATGTCATGTACTGCGTTAATCGCGGCATCGACTGGACCAGTGCCTATACGGACCCCGATTTTCATCGTCCCATCTACAACTGCTTTCACCGTAGCAGTTGGAGTGATGCGATTGCCCGTCATCACAGATAGCTCCTCAAGCAGAATTGTCGGCGTCAGCACCTCATTTGTGATCGCTTCAGCTATAGTGTATAAATCAACGTCCGTGACTCGCCGGCCTTGATCGCCTATTCCCTTTACGCGATCCATTATGCGCGCGAGCTCCCCTTCGGTGACGTCAAAACGAGCGTCCTTAAGCATCTCGCGGACTGCGTGCTTACCAGCATGCTTGCCAGCAACAAGGCGGCGACGCTGACCGACCATTTCGGGCGTCATAATCCCTGGCTCAAACGTGTCAGCGCATTCGATCACTCCGCGAGAATGAATCCCGGATTCGTGCGAGAACGCGTTCTCGCCGACAATTGGCATCGTGGGGGGTATATTGATCTTCGTGAATCGTTCCACTAACCGCGAGGTCTCGAGAAGGAATTGAGTATTGATGTTCAGCTTCGCTCCAAAGATGCTCGACAAACCCATCGCCATTTGAGCGAGGTCAGCGTTCCCAGCCCTCTCACCAATCCCATTTACCGTCACTTGTACTTGATGGGCGCCGGCTTCGATCGCTGACAGGCTATTGGCAACGGCTAGACCAAAGTCGTTGTGGCAGTGCACGTCGATCGGAACCTTGACAACACCCTTGATGCGCTTGATGAAGTTAAACATCCGTGAGGGAGCCATAATGCCCACGGTATCCGGTATGTTGATGATGTCCGCCCCAACAGATTCTACGCCGCGACAAACGCGATCAAGAAACTCCGGTTCAGTTCGAGTGGCGTCCATGGCAGAGAAGAGGCATTTTGTCCCGTGCTCCTTAACGTATTCGACTGCGTTGACCGACAGATCATACACTTCCTGTCTCGTCTTTTTCATAGAATACTTCAGCTGCACATCTGACGTTGAGGCAAAAACGTGAATCAGCCCCACGCCTGCATCTAGGCACGCGTCAATATCTGGTTTCATGACGCGAGCGAGACCACAGACAGTCGTTGCCAGATCGGCTTTGACGATGCTTCTTACCGCGCTATATTCTCCCTTTGAGGAAACAGGAAACCCGGCCTCGATCACGTCGACGCCTAACTTGTCGAGAGCTTTTGCGATCGTAAGCTTCTGTTCGCTGGTGAGCGAAACGTTAGGTGTTTGCTCTCCATCACGTAGCGTCGTATCAAAAAAAGTGACTACTTCATTGTTCATTCTCGAATTGATGAAGAAAACGATCCCTCGAGTGCATACGTATCTCCACGTCCACAATTGTGGAGCTACCTATAAAACGTTTTCTTCGGCACTGATGTCCGTGAGAACTAACCACGTTGCGTCCCGTGTGTTGATACGCGAAGGTCGTGCAAGAAAGAGTTGCCGAGCTAAGCCAGGCGTCTTTGGATCCAATTTATCAACCGCACGTTTTCAACAAAGATCACGTCGATGGTCACCGCCAAAACTCCGACTAAAAAGATTGCATCAAAAACGCCTGCGCCCCCAATCGAAGCAAACGCGAAGCCTGTGGGCTGGTAGGTTAGAATGTCGCCGATTCGGACGAGATCCGCACCTATCAGTACTCCCAATGAACCAGATACGTAAGCAATCGGACCTACGCTTCTCCATTGCCTGTTTGCAAGCACTATGCCTATGATGCTTGCGACAATTGCGATAAGGTAGATATTTGAGATAACAACGCCTTCTCCTGCCACGTACGCTGAACTTAAATAGGAAACGACGGCAATAAACGCGATTCCGATGAGACTTTCACGGATTGGGCTTCGCCGGTCGAACATCATCTTTAGCGAAATAAAGAACGGGATAAGAAAACCAGCGACATCGAAGCCGATGGCAAGATCGCTTCTCGGACCCACCACTAAAAAACCCTGAAATGCTAGGATCCCAAGCGGCACGTCAATAATGCCGATACCCAAAGAACCACGAAAATACAGCAATATCGAAGGAAATGAAATCAGGAACAACAAAGTTGATCCTACAAAGATCAGCACAGCTTCTGACAATCTGAAACCGACGGTCTCGAATCCCAACACGAGCAGCACGAGTATGAGAAAAGCGAGCAACAAAAAAGAAATGGATTCGACAAGCATGGTTGTTCAGTGAAGATCTGTTTTGAAAAGCGGACTGGTGCGTCGTCTTATGTTGTCAACAGCTCGCAAGTCCCCGCTACCGCCATAGCTCTAAGCCTTTCTGTAATAAGAACTCTTGTGTCTCTGTGCAAATCGCCCTCGTTAGCGACGCGAGAGCGAGAACAGAGTGACAGCAGCCAAATCAGCGTTTTGTCGTCAAAACTCTTTTGATCAGCTCTTGAAAGACGACACTTGCCTTCTCCACTTCGCGAAGCTCTATCCATTCATCGGACGTGTGAGCCTGCGCGATGCCTCCGGGCCCGAAGACGACAGTTGGTATTCCGACCTCATTAAAGCGCGACGCGTCAGTGCCCGCATCCATTGTGACCGTCTGCGGCTCGAGGCCGCTCCTGTTTATAGACTCGCTCAACCACGTGATGATCTGGTGAGCGGGCAAGTAGAATGGGCGCGTGAAATTTTTGGGGTCGTCCGCGAATTCTATTCGCGCCTCTGGCAATTTCGCCCTCAGCCTGGCTAAGACACTAGATGCATCGTCGGGAGGCACGTAGCGATAGTCAACGTCAATCGAACAAAGATCGGGAACGATGTTAACGGCATCTCCAGCAGCAATAGTACTAACCGTCATCGTTTCGTGACCAAGCTCCGGATGCTGGATCAGCGGAATCTTTTCGAGCCGCAACACAAGCTTTGCCATCTCAACGATGGCGTTCTTCCCGAGCTCAGGCTTACTCGCATGTGCTCTTTTGCCGATGGATTGGATGCGAAACGCTATGCGCCCTTTGTGCCCGTTTACAATCTTCAGATTCGTCGGCTCGCAAACGATGCCAAAGTCAGCGTGCAGCTGGGGCAACACTTCCTGAGCGCCGCGGCTTATGAGCTCTTCGTCGACGACGAACGCCGTAAGCAGCGTGCCACGGAGCCGTTCCTGGTCAGTGTTCGCCACAGCGTTGATGACAGCAGCCAGACCACCCTTGTCATCGGCTGCACCCCTCCCATAAAGCTTTCGCCCTTGAATTCTAGGCGGGAAAAATGGAGGCACCGTATCGAGGTGGCCGCACAGTGCTAGCACAGGCCCCTCGCGACCCAGCTTTCCGATAAGATTGTTGCCAGAGCGCATGATTTCCATTCCGAGGTCACGCAGCATTTCTTCGACAAAAAGACTGATATCATGCTCGTGCGTGCTAGTGCTCGGGATGCCCACCAAGTCATACAGCAGTTCCGTGCTCTGCAGGAAATCACCTCTACTGAAGAACAGACAGAATCTTTGCGTGAAGCACTTCGTTCACCAGTTTTCCGTCTGCCTTGCCTCTGACTTGCTTCATAACGACGCCCATAAGGGGGCCTACAGCACCCACACCTTTTGCCTTAACAAACTCGAGTCGCGATTGCACGACGGCGTCTACGATCGTTTGAAGCTCGCGCTCGCTCAACATGACAAATCCAAGCTCTGCTGCTGCATCGTTTGCCGCTTTCGTCGGACATTCGGCGAGGCAACGGAGGATTTCTGGCACGCCTTCCTTTGATATAGTCTTAGAACTCACAAGCCTGAAAACATCAAGTGTGTTTTCACGGGTTAGACAGTCGACAGGCACGTTGTCCCTTTTCAACTCTGCGATCGTTCCTTCAAGCGTTCGCACTACGAATGTTGCAAAATCTTTTATTTCGTCTCGACCGGGGCTGCCGCCTAGGCCTGCCCAGAGGCGCATGACGTGCTCAAACAGTCGGCTGTTTTCAGACCACGCTATTTGCCTCGCTAACTCGTCGTTAAGGAGAAAATCCTGCTTGTAGCGACGCATTCGATTATCGAGCCTCTCAGGCAAATGCGCTTTGATACGGTCAATGAGCGCAGTCGGAAGCGCGATGGGAGACACGTCCGTCTCCGGGTACATGCGGGCCGCTCCGGGAAGGGGCCGCATATATTCAGAACATCCATTGGTCAGCGCGCGTCGCGTTTCTTCGGGCACGCCCTCCGCGGCTGCCTTGGCGCGGCCCATGACAGCAGAAATCGCATTGACGCACTTCTTAACGTTTTCGTCTGCGAGTATCACAACCGCATCGCTTTCCTCTGCTTTCAAGAACCGTAAGAGGGTCTTAGTTTCCTGAGACGTAATTCCGTATCGCGGCAACTCGTCGGTGTGAAAAATACCGGCAACCCCTCTCTTCTTTGCGTGATCCGCGAATTCGGAACCGAGTCGGCGGTCAGGTTGGATATCCTTGCCTACGAGGCCGGCAAAGCCGGGAAGCAACAGGCCCCACACGTGTTTTTTCTTAAGCACGTTTGACGCAGTATGGGCAAATATCGAACTGACTTCGACTGGTTTTTCTACGCGCGCTCCGCGCTCTTGTAACTCGTCTCGGATTTTTAGCAGGTTCAGCTGCCTCGTGACTTCGAGGTGCACAATGTCTTCAATAAGGTCAAGTGCCTGTACGCCCTTAATTTCGACGCGTGCACCGCCCCCGATGGAGATATTTATATCCTGCCTGATCGTTCCAATCCCTCGCTTGACCTTACAAGCGCGCAAGATCGTTCCAATCGCAAGCGCAAGCTCTCGTGCCATCTTAGGCGTTGTCACGTCTGGGGCGGTGCCGATTTCAACAAGCGGGATGCCGAGCCGGTCGAGGGAATAAACGTCTTTGTCGACTATTTGCGCTGCTTCCTCCTCGATTGACAGCGTGTCTATTCGAACAGAACCGCTGCCAAGCGACACGTATCCATCTGCTGCAAGGAGTGCCGTTCGCTGGAACCCGCTCGTGTTAGACCCATCTATTACCAGTTTCCTCATAGTATGGGCTTGCTCGAAAGGTTGCATCTGCAGCAGGAGGGCTATTTGAAGCGCGATTTTTAGGCCCTCAAGGTTCATTTCCAGCGGCGGTTCATCATCATTTTCTACAAGGCACGTACTCTCGTACTCCTTATACGTAAAGCGCCGAGTGCCGATCCCCTCTTCGATTGCAGCACGATCGATCTCACCCATCTCGCTCTTTGAAGGCCGGAGGTAGCGATGAAACTCGTAGGACGCGTCTTTTGTGTCCCGCAATTCGGTCGGGCTGCTGCAAAACAGTTTTGACGTGGTGTTCAGCTGTTGATGAATCTCCAAGCCTGCTTTCAGGCCGACTTTTTTGTAGTCGCGCTCTTTCACGGCAGCTCCTCAAACGTGCTTAGCGTCCTAGTCGCATCCGCGCTTATCTCCCCAGCGATGTCAGTTTTCAAAAGCCTAGCAATCTCAAAACGATCGGACGTCTGGCCCAGCACCCACATGAGCTTAACGAGCGTTGTTTCGCTCAGCATATCGTCACCTTCGATCACACCTGCGCTCAGGAGATCGCGCCCAGTATCGTAGACTCTGTCGCACACCCTCCCATAAACACACTGAGAGGTTATTACGACTGGCATAACATCTGAAGCCTTTTTTATGTGCGGAATCCAATCGCTTGCGACGTGCCCCAAACCGGTCCCTTCGATGACCAAGCCCTTGTATCCTTGTGCCACATAGTAGTCCACAATAGCAGGAGTCGCTCCCGGGAAGAACTTGACGAGAGCGCACTTCGGCTCGATCCGCGGGTGAACGGAGAGTTCGCAGCCGCCTCGACTCGTGTGATCGCTTAGAAACTGCAACGACCGTTCCTTATAGATGACGCGTGCAATCGGCGAGGCGTTGACTGACCGAAACGCGTCGCGTCGTGACGTGTGCATTTTTTTGGTGCGGGTTCCTCGGTGGACGAGGCACGCGTCATCCGACGCGTCCTCGTGCATTACAACAAACACTCCTGCAAGGTCGCTTGTAGCTGCTACTGCGGCACAGATAGCATTAACGACGTTGTCGCTGCTCGGTCGATCGGCAGATCTTTGGGAACCGACGAGTACAACCGGCACGGGTACCTGGAGCATAAATGACAAGGCAGCGGCGCTGTACGCCAGGGTGTCCGTCCCGTGGGTTACGAGTACCCCATCGGCTCCCGCGCGGACTTCGTTGTAAACGCATTGAGCGAGCTCTGACCACGATTCTGGCTGCATATTTTCGCTCAGCACGTTGAAGAGCATTGTGCCTTCAATGTTAGCGATTTCAGCTAAGCCTGGAATCGCGTCGATAATGTCATCCGCGTCAAATTGACTCGTCACCGCGCCTGTTCGGTAGTCGATTTTGCTAGCTATGGTGCCCCCAGTGGAAATGATGCTCAGCTGTGGTAGTTCAGGGCGCGCACGCCGCGGCAATCGCTTTGCGACGAGCGGCGCTCCCTTTTCGACCAGCGTCATCGTTACATGCTCGGGCGCGAAGCCTACATTGTACCCACTGTCGAGTTTGATCGCGATAAAGTCAGTCACACTCGGCATTAACACGCCGAAAAACTCGTTTTTGTCCTTCACCACCTTGACGCGATCACCGTGTCCTATATCGCCCATTCTAAGCTCCGGACCCTTTTAGCAGGTTCTTCTCCGCCGTCTGCAGTGCCGTCTGTCGCAGCAAGAGACGTTGCTGTCGCATCCGATGCCGCCTGCGTCGCGCTCTCATCATTCGTTTGAGCTGGCTGGCGGCGGGCCCGCCCGCGATATCGCGCTTTGCAACGTTCCGATTGACGTCAAGGGCCTCTGCGACATCGTCTGCCGTCAGACCAAGCAGCGAGAGTGGCTTTCCGAGGTGTCGCAACCCAACTTGGTCAATTGCACCCAAGTCGCACGTGCCGACGCGCACGAGGTCCCCGACAATCGTGTGTGCCGTTCGAAAAGGAACGTGTGCGGTGCGCGCGATCGTGTCAGCCAGCTCAGTTGCAGTGGTGAAACCCACAGAGCTCATTTCAGCAAGCCGTTGTTTGTTGATCGAAATGGTTTGCAGCACCGCACTCGCGATACGAACACAATCGATTGTTGTCGCAATCGCCTGCTGCAAATGAGGTGTAATCTCTTGTAAGTCCAGATTGTAGCTGAACGGCAGCGCCTTGCAAATTACCACGCTAGCGGTGAAATCTCCAATAACCGTACCCGTCTTAGCCCTAATGAGCTCGAGCGTGTCGGGGTTCTTCTTTTGCGGCATGATAGAGCTTGTCGAAGCGAACTTGTCATCTATTTCAACGTAACCAAACTCAGAGGTGCTCCACAATATCAGCTCTTCGGCCAAACGACTGAGCGTGATCATCACATTGGACGCAGCGGCTAGCGCTTCTATCACGAAATCACGCGTGCTCACGGCGTCCATAGAATTCTCTACGATCCCGTCAAAGCCAAGCGCTGACGCAACAAAATCACGATCAAGCGGCCAGCCTGTTGAAGCAAACGCAGCTGCTCCGAGAGGGGATTGATTTGTCCGCGCGTACGAGTTGGCCAGCCTCGCCAAATCTCGCTCGAGAGCGTCACTGTGCGCAAGTAGATGATGCCCGAGCGTGGTTGGTTGTGCGTGCTGCAAGTGCGTGAATCCCGGCATAATAGTCGTGGCGTTGCTTCCGGATCGTTCCAGAAGCGTATCTTGTAAGGCGAGAACAGCGTCCATGAGCGCCAGTAAGTCGTGGCGCAATGCCATGCGAATGCAGGTTGCAACCTCATCGTTTCTTGACCTGCCAACGTGGAGCCAACCTGCTTGCGCGCTTCCGGCGCGTTCCGTTAACGCAGTCTCAATCGCGACGTGGACGTCATCAACGTCCTGTGGCAGCTTGGCGTACCCCTGCCCCATGATTTTGAGAAGGGCCTTTGTCAGCACCTCGAACGTCGTTTGTGTGATTATGCTTTGTTTCTTCAGCATTGCTACGTGAGCGAGATCAATGAGTATATCATAGCGAAAGAACCACGCATCCGCGGCGATCGAGGAGGTGAACCGCAGCGCCTGCTCATCGAACTCCGCTAATCGTCCCTTTCGTATGATGTTTTGCTTCATTATACCCTCAGACGAGGCGGGGCGTATTAGCTATTTCGCTTAATCCTTGTTAGACGCACTACGGTGCGAGTAGCCGAAATAAACTCGCTGCTATTGACGTTTGTTCTATTTAGATACGACGAGCCGCGCTCGCTTACTCAACCGTGTACCACCATTTGGATGAGTGTGATGCAAAACTTAATGAATTAAACGAGAGGAAACTAGCTTAAAAAACATAACGGATGCACACACATGAGAAGTTTGGAAGGCAAGACCATCGTCATTGGCGTTACTGGCAGTATCGCAGCAGTCGAAGCAGTCAAGCTCATCCACGAGCTCAGGCGCAAAGGCGCAACGATACATTGCGTGATGACAGACGCGGCCTGCAAGATAGTCCATCCAAACGCGCTACAATACGCAACACAAAAGCCCGTGATAACCCAGCTCACCGGAAACGTGGAACACGTTACATTTCTCGGTAAAGGCGGATCGGCAGATTTGCTGCTGATTGCCCCGTGCACGGCAAACACCATTGGCAAGGTGGCGCACGGCATCGACGACACCCCGGTCACGACTTGCGCAGCCACGGCGCTGGGATCGGGAAAGCCCGTAGTTATCGTCCCGGCGATGCACGAGTCCATGTACTCTCATCCGTTCATCGCTGAGAACCTCGATCGCTTGAAAGCACTTGTGCATTTCGTATCGCCACGCCTGGAAGAGGGCAAAGCAAAGCTTGCTGAACTCGACGACATCGTGCTCGTGGTCGAACGACTCGTTTCGGAAGGTGAGCTCAGACAAAAGAGGGTCTTAATAACCAGCGGAGCAACGACAGAATCATTGGATCCAATTCGCATTCTTACTACGAGGAGTTCGGGGCGAACTGGCAGAGAGCTTGCGTATGAAGCTTTTAGAAGAGGCGCGGACGTCACTATCGTGCACAACGGCGAAGCACGGCTCGTCAACCAGGTGCCTGTGGAAAGCGCCACGGAGATGATTCAAGCGGTGCTTTCTGAGCTCGAGAAAGGGTGCGACATTTTCATCAACGCGGCGGCCATCTCGGATTATACAGCCGATAAACACAGTGAGAAGATACGATCGGGTCAAGAGCTACATCTCGCGCTGAAAAATGTACCGAAACTCACCGACATCGTCAGAGCTAAGTACCCAAACCTCTTTATCGTTTGTTTCAAAGCAGAAACACACACAACTCCTGACGCTCTGATTGAATGCGCCAGATCTATCCCTGTCGATCTGGTAGTCGCTAACGATGTAACGTTCCGAGGCATGGGCACGGAAGATAACGAAATTTACATTGTCAACTCACAGGTCGAACGGCACCAAGGCGACAAGGCATTCCTCGCTCAGAAGATCATGGACGCTATAGTTCGTCGAATGAACGACTCATGAAAGCGTTTTGCCCTTTTCACATAACGGGGTTTTTCGCGCTGAAGCCCGACCGGGCAGGGATCTCCTCAGTAGGGTGCGGCATTGTCATCGCCGATGGCGCAACGACTGAAGCCTTCGCAGGCGATGGCAGCGTGTATATCAACAAAGAGCTATCTCTCGCGCCTACCACAAAGACGGTCATCGCCTCTCTATCTGCGAAGCAAGTCGATATAAGGACGGAGCTCGCAGGGCCGATCAGCTGTGGCCTCGGCACGAGTGGTGCCGGCGCTTTAAGCACTGCACTTTCCCTTAACCGTCTATGCGGGCTCAATCTCAGTTTTAACGCGCTTTGCAAGACCGCCCAGCGCGCAGAAATTGTCAATAAGACCGGAGTCGGAGACGTTATCGCTCAAGCTGTTGGAGGTGTCGTCATCAGGCGCCAAAATTCGGTCGATCGAATTCCCACTCCGCCGCTCGAAATCTCTTATCTTGTGTTCGGACCACTTTCAACGCCTGAAATCTTGGCAGATCGAAGCGCGCTCGCTGCAATAGAGAAATTTGGATCAGCCGCGCTTAAGAAACTGATCACCAGGCCCACATTTAGCGAATTCATGCGTTTGTCTCGGCAATTTGCGCGTGACACCGAACTGCTGAGTCACAAAGCGCGAGACGCGGTCGAGGCCGTAGAGGCGAGCGGCGGGTGCGCGTCGATAGCGATGCTCGGGGATGCGGTTTATGGCATAGATCCCTCTAATGCGCTCAGTGAATTCGGAACCGTTCGAAAGACGGCAATATACAATTGTGGAGCCCGTATCGTTCTCTGAACACTTGAAAAATGTGCTTCAAAAAAGGCGCGTTTTTTGAGCAGGCATGCAGAAACGCACTGGACTCAAACGTGCTCTAAATGCACCAGTTAATCAAAAAGGTAGATGGAAGAACAACATATTAGTCAAGGTGCGCAGCGCAACTTCCCACAATAATGCAGTTAATCCATCAATTCAGTTCAATCCGTAACTCAAACTAGCTTGGTTACTCTTCGACTACTTCAGCAAAAGCGAAGTTGCGCTTCACAGCCTTGATTTCAATCTTAACTTCGTCACCGATCTTGGTGTGTGGCACGAAAATCACGAATCCACTAATGCGAGCTATCCCATCGCCCTGTTTTGCAATATCCTCGATTTTTACGTCGTATTGCTTTCCGACATCTACGGGAGCACTCTTTGGTTTGCTATCGTAGCTCTTGTAGCCGCCGCCGAAATTGTTTCTTGTGTTTGCTCTATACACGCCGTCACCTCCTTTTTGCTTGAACACGTATCTGTATGCCTATGTCATATATAGCTTCGCGCATTGGAGAGAACAAGCGCCAGCTAAGCCTAAACGGGGCTCTCTCCGCGACAGCATCAATTTGTGGTTGTTCCGTCTGCAAACCTGTCATCTCTTGAATTCAAAACACAAACAGCAGAGTCATGTCAGTACGTTCGAACTGAAAAGGCGTGCTGAGTAAAGAGTATCAGCACGCCTTCGCGAAATGGTGATGCAAATGAGAACCAAAACCTTTCATCAATCGGTTTTGCTTAAGGTAACTCTTCAAAAGGTCTATGAGGCCCCTATAGATTCCAAGAAGCACTCAGAGTTTACGCATTCGCGGCGGTGATACGTAGCGAAGTGGGGGGAGTGCCTTCGATACATAGGCCTCCGGAACGATCGTGATCCCAGACAAAATCGTGCAATAATGGCGAGGCGCTGACTGGCCCCAAGGTCATTATTCCACGGTGACGTTCGAACCGCAGGCGCGAGGTCAGCAAACCAGATTAGATTTTGCGCAGGCTGATATCTCCGAAGTCCATGAGAGCTCAAAGCTGGGTGGGTCAAATGGATAGGGACAACCTAGCGGCATATTTTGGCTAAGCGTTGAAAGGGTGCCAGCGCTGAGTTGCTGTAGAGCTGCTGCCACTAATCCAACAAGTTAAAATAGTACCTCGTGCTTGGGAAAAACAGTTGGGAAAAGGCACTGAAGGCCGCGTGTCTCGCACAGAGCGTGACTACCTCATTTTGGAGCCATGCGGCACCGCCTCCCAACAGCAATTCAAGACAGCAAAAGTGAATACTAAAGCTGCGAGGCCGTTACGGTCGTCTGCTAGTGTATATGTTCTTCATCATATTTAGAGAGTCCCATCGGACCTTCTCTCTAGTGGACGTTCCTGAGGTGCGTACACCACTTCAGGCATCAAAAGGCCTCGCAGAATGGCATAGCGCGGAGCGGCCGTTCGATAGTGCGCTCGCGGTTCCTCGATGATGTCTAAGCGCGCCGCCATTTGAAGGTGACGGAAACCTCGTCAACTGTGTCAAAAAACGGCGCCATCTTTTTTACCTCGTCCCCTCTCTTCATATCCATGATATGCGAAATGGGCGATCTGCACATTTACTACGAGACGCATGGCGAGGGCAACCCAGTGCTAGCGATCCACGGGTTTGGCATCGATCACCACGTGATGACCGGCTGCTTGGAACCGATCTTCGCAAATCGCGCTGGATGGAAACGCATCTATTTAGATTTACCGGGCATGGGGCGCACGCGCGCTCCTCGCTGGTTGAACGGTGCAGATCAGATGCTGGACGTTATCTTAAAGTTTTGTGAAAACGTTATTCCTAACGACCAGTTCCTGGTGGCAGGCGAATCTTACGGAGGGTACCTGGCCCGCGGCTTGGTCCGTTCCATACCCGAACGCCTCAAAGGAGTCCTCCTTATCTGTCCTGTTGTCGTAGCTGAGCGAAATCGGCGCGATCTGCCCCCCCGACGTGTGTTCGTCAGGGATGAATCGTTCTTAGCTAGCATCGCACCTAACGACCAGAAAAAATTGTTTGAGCGTGTGCTTGTGGTGCAGGATAAACCGCGATGGGATCGCTTCACGCAGGATATTATTCCAGGGATGAACGCAAAAGATAAGGCGTTTCTTGAGCGATTTGAAAACCGCGGGTACAGTTTTTCCTTCGACATCGATGAGCTTTCGCATCCCTTCGACCGGCCTTCCCTTATCCTTGTTGGCCGCCAAGACGCATCAGTGGGGTATCGTGACTCACTAAAAATCGCTGCGAATTACTCCCGCGGGACAGTTGCTATCTTGGATAGGGCCGGGCACGGCCTGGAAGTCGAGCAGGAGACTGTGTTTAACTGCTTAGTCAACGAGTGGCTCGATCGCCTGGAAGTGTAGCATTCGTGAACCTCCGCTGACTTAGCTCACTTTTTGCGGTTCTTCTTGGCATCGCTCTGAAGTTCTTCTATCACTTGAAGGAGCGGATTAAAGTAGTCGTGCAGTGCCTGAATAAAACTGCTGACCAACGAATCTGGAGCTTGATCATTCGACAGCGAATTTCGCCTTTTTGACACGATGTATTACCTTCTTTTACGTAGGCCACGCAGTCGCTCTGAACTCACAACGCTTTTTTCTAAGCGCTCAGATGTCTGCCAGACGACTTCTTGCGACCACAGTCACTTTGGTTAGCTTCGAAAGAACACTTAGTGCATCACTTAGCCTTAGGCCTTTTTCGTAAGTGTCACAAGTCGAAAGAGGGCACAAACTGTCTTGTGAAATGTTTCCGTTCCGTTTACTGCTTGCTTTACAGAACGTGACCACAATCGATCGATTTTCGTTTGAAGAAAGTCCTCTTCGTCAATCGTATAATTTGACTACGATCGTTCCTTTCATAAAGGGATGTATGCTGCAATAGTAGGGGAACGACCTTGAGTTGTTAAACTGATATGTGTAAGTGGCACCGGTATTAAGAAGTGGCGATGAAAACGCCGATGAATCCGAAATAATCATATGCTGGACCGAATCATAATTTTTCCACGTCTCATTCGCCCCTTTTTGAATCGTGAGGTCGACGGGTTGAATGCGTCATTCTGGATAGCGATTGAATTCTGGCTCGCGGTGCTAGTAATAGTGCTAGTAACAGTGCTAGTAACCGGACCGGGGCTCGGATTTGAGGACGATGTGCATCCTGCAATCATAACTGTCGCACCCGCTATCACAACAAGCACTAAAATGGTGTTTTTTCATTTTCTCTTTCTCCCACAGACAGTCTGGCAGCTTTTATGCATCATTCGTTTAATGAAGTTTGCCCGCTGCATCGTCGCACCGACGTTGCTGGGCATATGTCCAGCTTGCGATAGCATTTGGCCGTCTGCAAGTTCTACGAAATGTCGAAACGCAACGCTTTCATAGAGGATAGGAGAGAATAGCGAGGGGCTATATGGCAATTGATATACGAACATTGGCCACAGCGAACCTGGTTGTTCAGCTCGTGCTTATCGCGCTCATCCTAGGTGCCGTTTATCTTGCGCGCAGGGGAAGGGTAAAACGACATTGCACAATCGTACGAGGAGCCGTCGTCGTCCAAATCATTGCGATATTGGTAGTGATGCTGCCTTCGCTACTCGGATACGTTTCAAACATTCCGCCGATTCCATTCCTGTATCCTGAGCTCCTCGTCCATCACATTTTGGGGCTTGTGCTGATCGCGATCTTCATCTACGTTAACCTAGAAGTCGAACACGTCATCCGGCCCGTCGTCAAACGCAAGGACGCCATGCGGACTGCTCTAGGGGTATGGCTGGTCGCCTTCGCCCTCGGCATTATCATTTATCTCACAGTCTACTACACGTGACGCGGATCTTCACCCAAACAGTTCGACCCAGCTCTAAGCCACACGCCTTTCATTACGAGGATTCAACGTGCTAAGCGACCACCGCCTTCTTTGGCGCATACCGCGCTGTCAAGGGTTTATGCATATCGCTTGGGGCGCCGAGCAGCAATCACTCGGTCCAACAAGCAAAACACAAAACCACGTATTACGCATAATTAGCAGGCCTGCCTAGGTGCCAAGTGGAAACCATGAATAAGCCCCGCAGTTACCACGCGTCCGGCCAGTTTGAAATCGTTACGCCTGAGCCGTTTGATTTTTCGCTCACCGTCGCTAAACCGGCTGGCTGGCATTGGTCAACTCCGAGAGAAGTTTTTAGAGACGGTACGCTGTGGAGCGGCACCTATCTAAATGGCAAGCCGGTCGGATTGAAACTGTCCGCAGTCAACGAGAGTGTAATCGTAAGCGTTTACGTTCAATCGCATCTCACTAACAACGAAGAAGCTGCGCTGCAGACGTCGATCAGAATCGGACTGGGTGAGAACGAAGACCTTAGCGCTTTTTACGCATTCGCCCACAATGACGAGGTGCTCTCAATCGCAGTTCAAGACCTCTACGGTATGCGCGTTGGACGGCTAGATGACTTGTTCGGTCGGGTGATTCTTGCTACAACCCTCCAGATGGCCCCGCTCAAACGAAGCCAAGACATGATGGCAAGACTACTCGATCGATACGGAACGAACATTGCTTTCGATGGTCGTGAAGTCGTCCTCTGGCCAAGACCTTCCAATATCGCTAAGCGAGACCCCACCGAGCTGAGGCGAGAAGCGAAGCTCGGCTACCGAGCGGAGCGGCTGGTTAAGGCGGCGCGCTATCTAATGGAACATCCGATGTCACTAAGAGAGCTAGACCGACAGCCCGAGACAGAAGCTGTAAAAAATGTGATGGAAATCCCAGGCATTGGCGCGTACTCGGCAGGTCTGATCGTTGGTCAAGGCTCCGTCCCGCTTGACGTGTGGAGCGTGGTCATCATGAGCGAGCTTTTGCTCGGACGCAAACCCAAACACCCCAGACAAGAAATCGACGCGGTGGCACAAGCCGTGCGTGGCCGCTGGGGCAAGTGGGCGTGGATGGCTTTTGTGTACGTGGTGAACGACCTGCCGAAGCTCGCGAAGATTTACAATCTGTCAAGGTTAACCTGATAGACAAACGACCAAAGACAAGGTGACCGAAAAAAAATGTGGAGCCTCCAAATATCGATGCGCCTGTTTGTACGCAACCAGGTGAAACACGCCTTGTATTAAACGCTCATGGCTATTTGATCGAGCTATCGCCGCGCGCACTCGAATATTGCACAGCAAAGATATGGCATCAGTTTGGCCGGTCCGGCTCAAAAAACGGCCCCTCGCACCGAGGCCAGAGGATGCAAAGCACTTCGCTTTCGCAACGACCGACCTAAACCCCGCCTTTTTTTGCGAGTTAGCTCTAAATAGACGCACCCCATCTTTAGATCAAAGAACCTATGGTAGTCGGAGTCACATTAGTAAACGTGGTTCCTGGCCAGGAGCGACGCGTTTTTGACAAACTCGGCGAGATCCCTGGGATTAGAGAACTGCATCATGTGTTTGGGGAGTATGATTTCTTGGTGATCATTGAAGTCGATGGCCTGCCCCTCCTCAGCAAGACGGTAGACGTGATCCGCGATGTGCAAGGGGTTACAATCACCCACACCGTCGTTGGCGCTGAACTCTCAGATACGTAACGAGACTGCGTCGACGCACCGCGTGCCAGCTAAACGAGCGACACAAATGCTTGCAAATTTGGAAAATGTAGCGCACGTCTCAGGATTCAACTTCCGAAGGCGTCAATGATTAGGATTGGAAAAAAGGCGAGACGATGGCCGCTCAGTTTCACTCCAGGTCGTAAAATGAACACCCTCAAGCGGTCCGCAGTCTGTGCAACCGTCGAGAGTCCGATAAAGCTACCCGTCTCCAACCCCTGGGGGATCGTTTCGATCTCGGACGTCGCGGCACGCGTAGACGAGAAGCCCCCAAAGACGACGGATTCGTAGGCCAAAATTGCCACCGCCAAAGGTATGAAGCTGTAATTTCTTTTGGATTTCGAAGTCGAACGGTACGACTAGCACAACGAAGAAAAGTGTAGAAGAGGAAACGAAGTAATGAGAAAACGAATCACAGTAGCCCTAGCCGTTGCCGCAGTAGCCGTGATCGCCGCTATTGTGAGCTATCTCTGGCGCGTATTTCGGATCGGTCAAACAAGCAAAACAAACGATGCAGAAACGGAAGATGGAGGAAAGTGCGGGGAATCGAAGGAATAGCGCACAAACGGCTTGCCTGTCGATCTTCTAATTGCAATTTAGAAGACTCAAAGGGGCCCTTTTCTTATACAATAATTAGTTTTCTTAGTTCTTTTCGTTAGGAGCTAGCAAAGAAAATCGAAAAAAGAGGTGACCCGCTAGGAACTTACCGAAGGATTGCCACGTTCATATCAAATCCCGACCGTAGCTACAATCGATGCTCGGTTGACTGAGATAGTGGATCAGTTCCTGGCTCAGGTCATACGTCACGAGACACAAGATGGGGATCGTTGACTGCTGCGGGGGGATTAGTCCGCGATCATTTGACCTTGTTCGAGTACGGTTCTTGGTTCCACCCGTGGCAAAATGTGCTCTGTTTGCCTTGTTGCGTGGTGAGAAGGATCAAACCCCTGTGAAACAGCGAGCGCGGACCTCACCGAGTGGAGGAGCTCTTCACCTGTGCAGCTTCGTCAAGGAGTACCAGAGACGGCCCCCTGAAGCTCCACGTCGTCGATTCGGAAGCGGGGGCCGTGCGATGATGCGGCTAACCTTTCTCAGCCCCCCCTCAATCCTATTGAATGAGTCGCACAGGTTTTTAGCAGTTTCAATTTCAAGGGTGGTTAGATGGGGGTCCATCTTTTTTTTTCGTCAATCCCTGGGCCAGTTGTCTCCGCTTGCATGGTGCGTCGTATTCGCGACGTCGTGACAGGTCATTGTGGGCTTTTACCGACTGTCCCTCCTTATTCTGTCCACTCGTATTCTTTCGAAAGGCTTTTCTTTGGCACTGATTCCTTGAATCTCAGTGCCAGCGCGGGGGAACAAAGAGTTGGTTGATATAAACGATTTATTGTTCCGATATCGTGGCATATGAACTCTAATCAAACATTCACCAAAAGAGACGAATCAAGTTCGACTGAGCGAAAGCGCCAAATCGAGGGCCGCTAAGAAGAAATTACACGGTTCAATTATAACGCTTGCTAAAATAAGAATTTTGACAGATGTTGAGTGCCATTCGGGAGTTTTTGAATATAAGCGAAAGAAAACAGCCCGATCAAAAAGACTGAAGCCCCTATCCTGCCACATAAGGCCAGCCGATTGGGCTTTTTGTGGCGATAATCCAGCGTTTTCAACGTACGTTTCTTATGGGTCAGGCTCATAAATTAGCCTCTGCGCTAATAACGGGTCGTTTAGCTTGCGGGTTCTTCGTTACTTGCGAATCTTCCTATAATTCTGTTCTCAACATAGGCGCTCTTTCAATAACCTTATACACCTCAATTTTGCACGAATTTCGCAAGAGAGTTCGTGTTCCCAATTTGTTGTCCCTTTCTTAATCCACCTTTTGAGCGCGGTTCTTCGTGTTTCTTCTAGGTTTTATCCAAGGGTGATTTGTAGTTTCTCTCAAGAGCGAGCGAGTGCTCTGGGAGTTCAGAATCCCGCAAGGCCGCTGAATGAGTCAAAATCGAAAAAGCCTTATAAGAATCTGCTCCAGTGAAAAAACGTTAGTCAAAAATTTAGTTACCTAACAAGGAGATGAATCATGAAAAAAGTTATCGTTTCTCTATTAGTGCTCGCTTTTGTGGCACTTGCAGCGACGGGCACAGTTTCAGCCCAGTGCGCCGCCAAGGTCACGTCAAGCACTAGTGCAGCGACGGTATGTGCTCAGTGCACGAGCTGCGTGACCTCAACGTGCTGCAGCAGCTGCTGCCCCACGACATGCTGCTGTCCAACAGTCGCGTGCTGCGTCGTCACGCAGTGCTGTGAAGTTAAAGCAGTCTGGGCGATGCCCGTCTGGAAGCCAGTCTACAAGGCAATGCCAGCAGTCGTTACGCCTGCAGCCGCAGTCGCTGCCAAGGGTGGCGCGGCCGCGAGCGCGAGTGGAAACAGCCAAGCAGCTGCAACCACGCAGACAATCACCCAGACAAACACCCAATCAGTTACTGGCGACAATAACACCGTCGGTCGGCTGCTCTTACCAGTCGCTCCAAGTACGTCAGACAGGATCCAACCCAGCCAGAGCAACACTGCTGTCAACAGCAACGTCGTCATCAAAGACATCAACACTAGCCCTGCCGTGGCCTGGGGCAACGCAACAGCAATCGCGAAAAGCTAAGTAAGTCTACGAGCGATGACAGCACATCGTGGCACAGCCCTGCTGTAAACGACGGCGAGTACCTACAGTCGATCTCAGCTGTAGGTCTTGCCTGCAAACCACAGAGAGTGAACAGATAGAAGAAAAAAGGCGAGTGTCCTTATCTCAGTGATCTGTAAACGATCATCGCTTACGAGCGACCTTTTAATAGGCCAATCATTATCCAGGGCAGTCGCAAAAGCTAAAATCGAATTCCATTTGAGCCAGGGATGACCTGGCTTCTTTTTTTGCTTTAGTCGTGCTTTAAGCATGGACTATGGCCGCAAACCGAGTCAAGCGTACGTTCTCAGTTACACGGTAAGAGGTGTAAAGTGGAGCGATTATCGCCACACATTGCCCGAACACCTATAAGATGCTATGTGAGATACGGGAAAGATGTGCGTTGTGCTCTATGAACAGTTGCAGCTCATTAACCAAACGTCCACGGCCTCGAAACCTGCTTGAGTACAGCAATAATCGCTGATGTTTCCAGCATACGTGCAAATCAATAGACCTTGCATCGGCGTTCGTCAAGGTCGCGTGTCTCTTGCGCTTAGCGCGATCAGTCACGCTCTGCTCTCGAATCTTCCAGTTGCATCCTCACGAGTTACCCAAGCTTCAAATAGTCACCGCTGAGAATAAGGAATCACCCGTGAAAGAAAGCAGCGAATTAAGACAAAAGGTCAGAGGAGAATCTGTTGGGAGGCTCGGATGAGAAATGGCGTTCAATGTTGAAATTGAAGACACTTATGCCGAGGCATTTGCAGGTATTTTTTGCCGAGTCATAATTACAGCCGACGACGACGCAACTTTGCGCAGTGCAGCTGAAGACTCAACGGCAACGCCTTCAGTTGTGATCGGCAGAGTAGAGGGCGGCGTTGAGAAGTTGCTTGACGAAAATTCGACTCCAGATAAGCGCAAGGGCGCTGTCCTGCAGTTCTGGGCGGGTTTAGACGAGAAGAAAGCGTTGACCGCTTCATTAAAGAAGTTTGAGGCTGAACTTTCTTACAGGATTCGCCAAGACATACTTGTTAAACCCTTCACCGCGGTCTTCGATGCGCTAGCGGACGCAGAGGGTGAGATGGACATGATGGAGCGGATTGGACATTGTGGTGACGGATATGAATGGGTGGAAAAACGCTTTGGCAGAAGCGTTGTTGTTGTGCCACTTATGGTCCCAGATTTCATCATAGAAAAACGTCTAGGGTACGCTCACGGTGTGATGGGCGCGAATTTCTGGGTCATGTGCGAAACAAAAGAGGCTCTAAGAAAAGCCGGAGAGAAGGCCCTGCGTGCCATCCACCGCGTAACGGGTGTGGTGACCCCTTTCGATGTGTGTGCCGCAGGTTCAAAGCCTGAAACCCATTTTCCATTGATAGGTCCAACCACAAATGATCCATTTTGTCCTTCGCTTAAGCACAGGTTGGTCTCCAAGGTTCCAGAGGGCGTTCGATATATTCCCGAAATAGTGATTAACGGAACCTCTCTTGACGCAGTTAGAGAAGCGATGAAAAGAGGAATTGAAGCTACCTTTAACGTCGATGGTGTGGCCAGAATTTCCGCAGGTAACTACGGCGGAAAAATGGGGGAATTCAAAATCAATCTGCGCGAGCTTTTTCTATGAACCGTTTTGCCGTTGCTGGTCTCGGCGGCTCAACGTTGATACCCTTTTCAGGGTAAACCAGATTGCCGCCGAGAAAGTTTCTAAGAGTCGCAGGATGAAAGGTGCTCAGGCCTCCATAGCGAGTAGAAACATTTGGAAGCGATTCGCTGGGTTCTAGAAACTCTTTGTGACGGCAGTGAAGACAAAGAACGTATTGTCACTCTTGAAAGCTTCCGAATGTGGACACAGAAATAGAAGATATCGATCACGGTGCTGTTGCTATTTTGTTCGTTCAGATCTTCGCAAGTTTGCTAAGCAGCGGGGCTACGTCATTACGACGTCTACACGGAGTACGAAGAGGCGTCAAGCAAAGGGGGGACTTACGACGCGATGACCACCGAATAAACGACTGCGCTTGTTGGTTGGTTCGCTGGGCTCATCTCGCTGAACGCGATGCCACCGGTTCCCGCCTGAGTTGCTTGGAAGGTGAACACGTCTGTGCCGCCCGCCCCGACAACTGTGCTCGATGTGCTGACGTTGCTCGCAAAGGTCTGATTGACCAACTTAAGGGTCGAGTTGTCATAGAGGGACAGCTCCCAGTGGTAGCCGGTCGATGGATTCGATGGCAGCCGGATCGCAAAGTCCTGGCCGTGTGAGATATATACTGCGTTCACCGTGGGCACATTGAGCGTTGTACAATTAATCGTGTACTTCACGGTGTTTTCAATTTGGTTGGTAGGGCTTACGCAGTTGAACGTAATGACACTGGTTCCGGTCTTAGTTCCCTGGAAGGTGAATACGTCGGCGCGCGGTCCGGGCGCTGATACGCTGCCGCCCACGTACGTTTGATTGACCAACGTTACGGACGAGGCGTCATAAAGGGACAGCGCCCAGTGGTTGCCGTTGCCGATCGATGAATTCGATGGCAGTTGGATCATAAAATTCTGCCCTTGCACGGCGGTGAGGTTGGTTGCATTACTTGCGTTACCACCAAGCGCGGCTGCTGCGTCAGCAGCGACCGTTGCGCTACTAACGGCCGTTGTCGTTGCACTTGCGCTCGGGCTCGGACTCGGGCTTGACGATGATGTGCATCCTGCGATCATAACCGTTGCACCCGCTATCACAACGAGCACTAAAATGAGGTGTTTTCTCATGTTCTCTTTCTCCCACAGACAGTCTGCGTACCGCTTTAGACTGCTTTGGTATGCGTTGTTCGTTTAATGAAGTTTACCCGCTGAATCGTCGCTCAGCGTATAGCCCCAAGAAAGATTGATGCCTCGTCGTGTTCACGTGTTGAAGGAGAAGGTACAAGGTGTTCAGGGAGCGATCGCAGCCTATTCATAAGTGAGAAATACCCCACTCAGCTCAGTTTTAAGCCTAGCGTTTTGATTCCGCTATGTGCCACTGGCCTTTGTCCCCTTACGTAACGCAGCGGGCCTTCAACCACAGTTTCCCAGCTAATTTAGGAGGCGGAGACTTCAGGAATTCCCAATCAGCTGGGTACGGATTTAAGCGTGGAATGCCCTGCTTCGAAGAAGATAGTGCTTTTATTGGGGTGGCCTTTTGTAGAATCCTGAAAACGTTCTCTCCTTGTGCCGTTGTGAGAGTCACTATTCCCCTATGTAACACACTGGGCAGTTTGACGCGAAGTTGTGCAATCTCTGAATGAAGAATGGCGTTTGTCTTATTCTCGGAGAGGAGTTCATCAATTATTCGTGTGTTTCCAAATACAGGTCGATCATCATGCAGTTCTTGTGCCGGAGCGTATTCAGAGAGCATTTTGATTGCCTCTGCGTCAAAAGCCATTCGCTCTGCTTGCCATTCGTTCCGGTGGAGCTCGTCTTTATATCGCACTACTGCGTTCGCCCGTTCGCTGGAGTACGCCACCACCGTCCGGCTGTTGTGAATAGCAGCATTCGATTACCAATGCCCCACTTATTGCTGATAACCACGCCGGACGCCCAACCGACTGCGGCCTCTCCCGTGACCGCGTCTCGTTGGACATTCTGTTTTTCAGGAGCGCCTAGATCAGCGCCGCACCAAGCACGGAAGCGCGGGTCTAAAGCGACTTTGCGACCACAGGCCGCACAAAATGTCACGTCTCAGCCATAAGAATATTCTCCATTGACATGTTGTCTCACATTGTGGCAATGTGTCGTCATTGTTTTAAACCGTACGCTGTAGTCCTGATTAGATGATTGAAGTGATTTTCTCACAGGCAAGTCAGCCGGACCCCGGCATCTTGTGAGTAGTCGCGTAAGCAGCATCAAAACGCGAGGCTAACCGAGTTGATCGGTGTTTTTAGTCCTCACTCAGCACCGCTACGCCCGCAAGACCGAGTAAATGACGTGAGAATCGAAAAAGCCTTATAATAATTTGCTTTAATGAAAAAACGTTAGCCGAAACTCGGTTAGCCTAAGAGGAGATGAATCATGAAGAAAGTTATCGTTTCTCTATTAGTGCTCGCTTTTGTGGCACTTGCAGCGACGGGCACAGTTTCAGCCCAGTGCGCCGCCAAGGCCACGACAAGCACCTGCGCTGCCACGACCTGCGCTCAGTGCACGAGCTGCGTGACCTCAACGTGCTGCAGCAGCTGCTGCCCCACGACGTGCTGCTGTCCAACAGTCGCGTGCTGCGTCGTCACTCAGTGCTGTGCGGTCAAAGCAGTCTGGGCGATGCCCATCTGGAAGCCAATGCCCGTTAAGACAGTCGTTACGCCTGCAGCCGCAGTCGCTGCCAAGGGTGGCGCGGCCGCGAGCGCGAGTGGAAACAGCCAAGCAGCTGCATCCACGCAGACAATCATCCAGACAAACACCCAATCAGTTACTGGCGACAACAACACCGTCCGTCGGCTGCCAGTCGATGACGGTACGGTAGGCGCCCCGATCCAAACCGGCCAGAGCAACACTGCTGTCAACAGCAACATCGTCATCAAAGACATCAACACTAGCCCTGCCGTGGCCTGGGGCAACGCAACAGCAATCGCGAAGAGCTAAGCAAGTCTACGAGCGATGACAGCAGGTCGTGATACAGCCCTGCTGTAAAAGCGACGGCGAGTGCCTACAGTTGATCTCAGCTGTAGGCGCTGCTACAAAAACTGGGAGCATTGGAGAAAAGAAAAAAAAGCGAGTGCCCTGATATCAGTGATTCGCAAACGATCATCGCTTACGAGCGACCTGATAGGATCAGTCATTAATCAGGGCAACCGCAAAAGTTAAAATCGAATTCGATTTAAGCCAGGGATGACCTGGCTTCTTTTTTTTTTGCTTTGGCTCTGCTGTAAGCATCTGAATGGGCCCAAGCCCTCTGTGTTAAACAAAAGGAGTGAATCATGATGCGAGAGGCAGAGGCAAAAAATGAAAAACAGAGGATAGCAAGGAGTCGCCTCTCTTTCGCACTCTTGTTGTTGCCGGTTTTCAAGCTTGTTTCTGCTGTTGCGTAGATGCGTTCTGCCGTCTTGAGCCATTCGCGATGCCAACTCTCAAAATCTCCTTCAATTATGCCATACGCTGTTTGTAAGCACTCCCTTATATCTGCCCCTTTGTATGGCGCGCACTCAAGCGCTCTGACAAGCTGATACGAAAATTCTTCATCACCGAATACTACTTTCATTTTTCACCCCGTTGTATAGTAGTGCTGGTATGTCCAGTACCAGGAAAGAAGTGATTATTGCATGATGATGTGCGCGTACATCCACGCGTACATAAGTGTGCTCACCTGCCTATGCGCGCTCCCTTCCCTTCTTCTATAATGTGAACATCGTCTTGAAGAGTGGGAGCCCTATAGAGGCTCTGACAGGGCGGCATTCGAATAAGCGATTGCCCGCGTAAAGCAAGATGGATGATGTGAGATCCGCAGCTCTGGAGCGGCGATCATCTTTGTTATTTTCGGCTAAAAATGCCTGATCTCACCACTTAGCAGAGTTTGCCCCAAAGATACTTGATATTTAGCACTTAGAAGGCCTCGCAGGACAGATTGGACAAAAGCATGTCAGAGAGGCCTTATACAGGCTCCGACTCCGCAAGATAGAAGGGCCGGACACCCCGGCATCGCTCGGTGTAAAGCCCCAAGAAAGAGTGATGCATTATCGTGCCGAACGTATTTAAGGAGGAGGTGCAGGCGCTGCAGCGCTTCGCACTCGCGCCATGTATAAATCGCGTCAAAACGTCACCGCGGGAGCTAATCCATAAATCAAAAGTTATTCACCATGCCAGATTTCCCAAGCCGAGCACGTCTTGCTGGACTCCGTTGGCATTTGAAGCTCAAGCTCGCACCTGAAGCCGTCATCGCCGGGCTTGAAGTGCGCACACGTCATGCACTCCTTTGTCATTATACTTCATCCCCTTATAAGTAAAAACAAATACGTAGGAAGGGGTCAATGAAGCTTAAGAATTGCTATCTGTGATGTAGCTGGTTGGTGTTGGTAGGCGTCGCGACGTCAGGTACGTTACGACGCTAAAATATCCGGTAAACGTCAAAGGCCCGTATTGCGCGTTTCCTAGAAAGCTTACGGCAACCTCATGCTGGCCGAGGGCTACGTTCTCAAGGAAGCTATAACCCCCGTAGCCACCCGTTGACGTGACTGCACACACTACCCGTGATTACGGTTCTAAGGGTGCCCTACAACACGCTGAACATTAAAGGTCATCTTTTTAACCACCGTTCGTCGTATCTATTCATCCTCGCCCTGCGGATGCGAGTCCACCACGCCCATAATACCAGGCGCGCGGCGCTGAAGGCCACAAGCAGAATGAGAAGGAGAACCACTGCGTTCGCTGCGTTCGTTATCGGCTCACGTTTTAACCGTGCTTCTTGGTTTGTTTGCTCATGACCTTATATCTTGAGTGTTCAGAATCGCGCCGTAGGTGCGGCTGCTGGAAAATGATTATCAGACTTTCAGATAGCTATCTGCGAGGAGGTCGGCGTTGGAGTTGCATTCGGCGTTGCGGATGGTGTAGCGGATGGCGTTACTGATGGCGTTACCGAAGCAGATGCTGAAGCAGAAGCCGTAATATTTGCTGTCGTTGGTCGTTTGTGATGTGGTTGCCTGCCGCTTGGTTGCTGCTAGATGTGAACAAGCTCCGCAAGGACGCTGCAGTACAATTCCTCTATTTAATTGGTTTAGGAAGACTAAACGAGGCACTCGTTTCTTTGCCCCTGACTGCAAGACCCATAATCCATGCGTTCTTGGTGGAATGGACGCGTTGATCGATGCAATGATTGCTGTGCTGCGCTTTACAGTTCTCTCAGCCGCTTTTTTGCATCCACTGCTTCGTTCCACGCAGTCTCGAAAGTGGTCGTGAGGAACTCGGCTTGGGCTTTATTATCGGTCCAGAGGGCCACTGTCGGATCGTCAAGCGTAAGATTCTCGGCATTTATGTTCATCGAACTGATGCTTTCTTTGTTATCTCCGACGAGCATAAACGCTCCCGGAAACTGATCGATGTGGCGTAATTCTTCGCCGCTGTCCAAGAGTTTGCGCACAGGATCAAGATAGGCTCCTGAAATCTTGGTGATCCCTCGTACGCGTCCACCTTTTTCAATCAGCATTTTGGACTTCTCAGGTATGCTGAATTGAAACGAGTAAGCCAAGTAGTTAGGTGGGAGAATCCACACCACTTCGTTCTGCGCAGATTCTATAATATTTGAACCTGCGGCTAAGGCATCCTTGACGTTTTTAATGGTTATCTCGCGTGCCATTAAAAAGCTGCAGGAGCTCTAAGTTTATAAAGGTACGTGACACCATCTACGTAACTTCAGATCAGCTAAAAAAGTCTCCCAGAATTAAGCAAGATGGGCATTTCCGAAGTGAAGCTTGGTTTATGCCTGCGGGGGCGCCTGTTCCAAAAGCTCGCGTATTCGCTCTTCTGCCGGAACTGCCTGTGCCCATAGCATCTCAAATGTGGAGGCGAGGTACGCAGCGTAGGCGGGGTCGTCGGTCCAGAGTGCACAGATGGGCGCTTCGAGAGAGAAGCTCTCGACTTCTCTGTTGATCGTGGATATAGAGATTCTTCTATCGTATACGGTGAACGTGATCCCATGTTGATCTACGTGGCGCACTTCTTCACCGATGGCTATCATCTCTCGCACCGGTTCAATATATTGATGCGAAATGTCGATGATGACTCGCACCGTTCCGCCGCGCTTGATAAACGCAGACGCAGCGTCGTTGACTCCAAAGCGGGAGGCTATGACACTCAAATAAGCAGGAGTCACCATCAGCCATTCCTTTTGCATCTCGTCAATTACTGGCGCGCTGACAGCGAGGAGTTCTTTCATAGTCTTGAGGATCTTGAACGTGGCGACTTCATCGGAGGGCCTGAATTGTTGTTGTTGCGAGAGCTGCTGCAGCTCCCGCTTTCGTGCCTCCATCTCGCGAAGTTCGCTCTCGTGCTTTTTCAGCGCGGCTTCGAGCGCTGCATCAAGATCAACCGCAGCGTAGATGGTGGGCGCGTCGAGCGAGGGGCGCACCATGCCTTTCTCGATAAGACTGGTGAGTGTACGATGCACGTCCTCCCGATACGTCTTCAGCGATTTGGCGATGGGGGACGGAGACTTTGGGCCGTACTTGAGCAAGTGCAAATACAGCTGTGCCTCCTTTTCACTGAGACCAAAACCAATCAAACGGCTGGTAAACTCGTCGTCACTGGTCATCAATTATCAAAAACGCATGTGAGCCAAATAATAGATATAGGTTGGCCTAGAAAAAGCGGCGATCAAACACGCAGTGTCTCGCGTTAATGCGCGTAGTTCGGTGCTTTGAAGTCATATTGTTTTCTCAATTAGACGCTCCGCAAAAGCAAAAAAGGAGCGCCCGAGTCGGGATTTGAACCCGAGTCGGAGCCTCGACAGCTTATGGAAGCTCGTTTACTGTTTGAAGCTCAAGAAACTAATATTCATCTTGCAGAATTAAAGCCTCCAAAGAGTGAAACGCTGGCGACCTTGAAGTTCAAGTATACGAAGAAGGAGCTTGATAGCTATCCCACGCGGCGAACGGCTGGATTAACGCACAAGTCCAGCGCCTGA
The DNA here is from genome assembly GCA_963720465.1 of Methanobacteriota archaeon. Lineage (GTDB taxonomy): Archaea > Halobacteriota > Bog-38 > Methanoflorentales > Methanoflorentaceae > Methanoflorens. The sequence continues at coordinate 387,003 of OY970393.1, read as the reverse complement.
ATCAAGAAAGCTGCAGAGGTGTTCTGGTCACATACCAAGGGTTCGATCAGCAAAGGTAGCTTGAAACAGCTTCGTACGGTTCTGTTCAAGAAGTACGATGACTTCTACGCTCAAAACAAGGTGCTGAATTTTACTAAGGGCTTCTTGAAGTATCAGGCGAAGCTGACACTCGATCCTCGCTACCTAGCTTTCGACATGTTTCTTGAGAAACCAAGGGTGCGTAAGATAAAGAAGAAAATGACGGCGCAAGTGATCACAAAAGACGGTATTGAGCACACGCTGGCTGTTATCAAGCAGCAGATGTTACACGGTTCGATCGACGAAGAAGATGCTCGGCAGTTTGCAGGGGTTGTGTTGTACGGGGCTTTTACGAGTCAACGCCCTTACAGTGCGATAAAACAGTTGAGGGTTGAACAGTTTAGGGAAGCTGGAGCTTGAGAAACCGGTTGTCCACGTCGAACCCGCACAAGACAAAATCAAGATGGAACATTATGCGCCTGTACACCCGCAAGCTGCGGATGTAATGGAGGGTCTGTCCGATGGCAGAGAAGGCGCCGAATCGATGTTTATCTTGGAAAGCTTCCGCAAGTGGCTGCAGAAGCGGCGGATTCCCTTAGCACGATGCAATAGCCACTTTGTCACGTCAGATCTACGAAAGTTCGCTGAGCAGCACGGCGACATAGTGCGGTGGAATGAATCTTATCGCGCCTAAATTCTTACGCATGGCGTGTGGATCGAGTGGAGCAATTACCGGCATCCGCTGTCTGAGCAGGTTTATAATGTTTATATCTAGTATTGGAAAAAAGTAGTGTTCACAAGGTGACCCCACATTCCCATCTTAAGTATCATTTCATGCAGAATGCTCGAAGATGAGCTCACCTCTGTTCTTGCCGATGACGACGACATCAAGCAGCTTGTTATCGTTGACAGCACAGAACAGCAAGAGCTAGCACGAAAGTTACGATCACAGAACCGCCCATTTCTTATTAAGGATTTTGAAGGGGCCTTTAATCTCGTTAAGAAGCATAGACAAGGGGCGCATTCTAGCGGACATTTGACAAAAAGACGTGGCGTTCTTCAGCAGCTGCTTCGCCGTCGAAGCGGAGACGATCTTGCTGTCGTTGTCCACGTTTTTCCGTTGAGGCTTCACGTCGATAGCAAGCTCCTTAAGCAAGAGGTATACCACCAGATCGAGCGCATGTCAAACTTTTCAGACGGGATCTTTGTGCTCTATGGGATTTGTGATGCCCTTAGGACTCTCGAGCACGATTTCAACGGCAGTACATGTCAACTTTTCTTCCTCGCCGACGACGACGGGGCAACGGTTGATGACTGCATCGCCCTTGCGCTTGGTGGGAATCAGGCATATGCGAACATGCTCACCAACAACAACATCATGCTGTTTTTGACGCCCATGGTTGCTGCTCAGTGGCAAGATCTAAGCGAGGACTTCACGTTAATGAAGCATGCGCGATTTAAGAAGATCGCCAAAGTGGATACCGGTCTTTCCTATGAGTCAGACTTTGACGCAAACGTTGACAGATGTGCGAAGCACTTCAGCCTTTACCCCGTGTTGTTAAGAGGCAATACAAGCGTGATTCAAAAGAGTTATTTAAGGGCGAAAAAAGGGGTATGCAGAAACGGAGCCTCTCCTTAACTCTTCGATTATAAATTAAGCAACCTACACCTTAGCAGAAGCTACCGCTTTTTTACTGGGCTGCAAGCTCTTTTCATGACTTCAAGCCCCGCTGCCTGAGCAGAAGCAATGGAAGAAACGAAGCGGTAATTTCGGACCGCAACTCTGCGGCCAGACGAAATGAACTTTTGTTTGGTCGCTAATTTTTTTCTAGTTCTGCTTTAGTCGAGAATAGCTATGACGCACTGAGTCCGCAGAATTGAAAGCAAGCACTGCAAACATCCGTTGCCGGAGCCTGTCTATGACATCTATATGAGATATTGGGGCCAGATCGAATTCAGGACGGCATAATTCTTTCGACTCTGCAGTCAAGAGCTCAATGGCAATCGTACTGTGAACGTCGTGCCCTTACCCGCTTCACTCTCGAAGGCAATCGTTCCGCCATGAGCGTCGACTATCCGTTTCACGACTGCTAACCCCAACCCAGTGCCCTTTGCTTTGCCGGTGATCAGCGGTGAGAAGAGCTTGTCTTTCATCTCCTCTAGAATGCCGACACCAGTGTCGTGGACGTTTATAACAACCGCGTGATCGAAGGCAGAGACAATGATAGTGAGCGTCCCTCCCTCGGGCATCGCCTGAAGCGCGTTTAGGATGAGGTTGGCGAACACACGGTGCATGAGATGCGGATCAGCCATCATCTGTAGATCAGGGATGTCTGTGGCGATGCGCACGCTTTCGGCATGGGGGGTCGATTCAAGCACATCGTTGATGAGCTTACCAACCGAGAGCGCTTCGTACTCTGGCGTAATCGGACGGGCATAGTCCTGCAGGTCGCCGACGATCTTATCCATGTAAAAAACCTGTTCGCTTATCTTGTCAAAGAGCTGGGCTTGTTTCTTCCATTCGTCAGAATTACGCTGATCAGGAGAGAGGCGTTCGACGCGCAGCTTCTGGAGATCGACGATGTACTGGAGTACCTGCAGAGGGTTGCGGAGATCGTGCCCGATCATCGCTGCCGTTTCGCCGACACCTGCGAGATGTTGCGCGTCTTCAAGTGCTTTTTCTGCCTGTTTTAGCGCGGTAATATTCATGCCGTAAACGTTCACATAGCTTTCGTCGGGCACCGGTACGAAGCGCATCTGGAACACGCGCGATGCTGCCATGATGTCTTCGGTGAGCAGCTTCCTGCGCCTGTATGTTTCGTCCACCGATGTCATCCACTCTGTGGGAATGGCATCATCCTTACGGTGATCCAACGCCTGCAATAGGGCTTCGGCTGCCGCGTTTGCATAGAGGATTTGCCCGGCAGAGCCGATGCGAAGCACGGGATCGGGATTTTCCTCAGGGAATCGAGCAATGCTATCGCGCTCTTCCGCTGCGTTCTTACTGTCGGTGATGTCAATAATCTGCGCGAGGTATCCTGCGACGCTACCTTCCGCATTGAAGAGAGGGGCCGTATGGATATCGGCGTATCGCACACTTGAGTGGCTTGTGGGGAAATAGTTGCTCTCTCGGAGAACGGCAAAGTCGTAACACAGTTCGTATCTTATGGAACGTCCTCCTCGCAATTGTGCTTTGCCAAGGTCTGAGACGCGCGGACTGGTGAAAATCGTCCAGTCCTGGATGTCGGCTATGCTACTAATGCCGAGGAAGGTATAAGCTGCCTTATTTGCCTCAACGGGACGCCCATCGGCATCGTAGCGCACCTGTGCAACAGGTGAGTCGTTGAAGAGGGTTCTAAATTGCTCCTCGCTTGCATTGAACGCTGCTTCTGCCCGCTTCTGTTCAATGGCGTGCCGTATCATGCGAGTGGATATCCCGGCATACGACTCGCTGACTAATACTACGTCCTTCAGGAGGAACCCCTGTGCTCCTTCCTGCACCGCCTTCCGCCCAAGTTCCTCGTCGTCCGAGACCGTCAACACGACAATAGGCAGCTGTAGTGCGTGCTCGTGGACGGCATGGAATGTGTCAAGCCCCTGACTGTCGGGCAAGCCGAGGTCTAAGAGGATGACATCGAAGGCATCTCGTGAGACCTGGTCAAGGCCTTTGGATAGTGTGGGAGCAATGATAACGGTAAAGCGTTCGTGCTGGGCATCGCGCAACAGGTCTTGAACAAGCCGAGCGTCGGACGGATTATCTTCAACAAGAAGGACGTTAGTCTGCTTTTTCTTTGCCATCGTGGGCACCAAGAGAGGGGCAGCAAGCGATTCTTCCTAGCTTACGGGCGCCTATGGGACATAAACAGCAAAGGTGTACGAGAGATCCTCCATACACCCTGTTTTTCTTGTTTCATTTCGAGAGGGATCTATATAAACCTGTCTCGCTCGCGGTGATTGCGAGCGGTGCGGTGCATTAATAAGCTTTGTAGTCGGCCATAAAAGCACAGTGGCCCTTCTTGAGAGCCAAGAGAAAACTTGCTGCCAGAGGGGCGTTGCTACGTGGAGTGAGTCAAATTGCGTTACGTTCTTACGCGTGGCGCTAGGGACGTTTCATGAGCACATTATCGGCATCCGCTGCCAGAGAACGTGTATGACGTGTAAATGAAATATTGGAAAGACGTGCGCTCTAGTCTGTGAACAGTCGCAGCTCATCCGCTTAAAGTGTAAGGTCGCTCCTCTTTTCTCCTCCACCGCCGAAGCACTTTTTTACGGAGACTGCAGCGTCGCAACTGCTTTGTCTAGTGCTTCCATCGACTGGTCGGCACTGACCACCGGAAATACCTCAAACGTTATAAACGGCATCCACTGGAGCATGCAAGCGAAAAGCTCCTCTTCGTTTAACTCACTAATCGCATATCCGTCCCGTCCGTTGCCGAGCTGTCCCCAGTCCTTAAGCTTGCCAGTGTGCAAACCGGCTTCCACCGTTTCGAGCATCGATATAAAGAGCTTCCCAGTCTCTTCAGGAGTAGCGGGCATCTTGAAATTGTCAACGTGCCATCGTATGAAAAACTTGGACATCTTATCACTTCCATGCGTGTGTTGGTCTCCGCATTGATTACTCAACCGCCGTTTTTTGAAACCAGACACTATACGCTCGGCGTAAATAAGCATTGCTGTAACTAACTTGTGTTACAGTTCTAGTCCGAGTCAAGGCCGTTATGCGCACACAGCGTTCGCGGTGTTGAGTGAAGCAATTATCGGCATCCACTGCCTGACCACGTTTATGATCTGTATATGCAGTACTGGAAACATGTCACCTTCGACGACCTTAGTTAGTACGCGGACGCGCCTTCAACAAACCCGCAAAAAGATAGTCAATTAGAGAGGCTGTTCCCGCATTTGCAGCAGAATTTAGCTTTTATTAAAGGTGACGCTTCGAAAAGTTTGGCTCGTGTTTCTAGAATTCAGAGCGTGCCGAATAGAAACCGAATTTGGGTATAAGGCCGCAAATGCCACCCTCTGTTAAGGTGGGGCCAATAGAGAAGATAGATCCGTATTTTACTGCGCTCTCTATTACCGTCATCGTTTACCTATCCGGGGTGGTATCTTCTTTAAACGCGCACTTTCTAAGGTTAACCAATATTTCGGGGGCGATTTGGTCATATTTGGCGCATTTAATACCTTGCTCGTGGAGCTTACAGAAGTAACATTGCGGAATCATAGCCGTCATAATCAGAGCGCCTCCTGATCGTTTAGCTAAGTGTATAACAAAACCGCAATTGGTGCTGGACTTTATACATTTGGCGCGGATATCGCGCCCCACTTCATATTATTTCCCGAAATATTCCACTACGTTCTTCAGGTTATTTCGGATCGGGAGACTCTGGGGGCATTTCTCTTCGCATTCCCCGCACTCTTCGCAGAAGGACGCGTACCTTGGATTGCCGTCTAACACACCACCGAGGAAGGCCAAATAGATCCGCCGGGTCTGTTCCTCGTCTTCGTACATGTGCCCGCGGTTATAATATTCAAAGCACTCTGGGATGCTGACACCATGCGGACACGGCATACAGTACTTGCATCCGGTGCAGGGGATTACAATCCGCTTCTCTAACTCTTTTTTTACGTTCTTGAACAGGGTGAGTTCTGCCTTTGTCAAGGAGTTCGGCAACCCGTTTTTTGCGGCATCGACATTCTGCCTGACCTGCTCCGGTGCCGACATCCCGGAAAGGACGACGGTCACTTCCGGATGGTTCCAGACCCAGCGAAGCGCCCATTCTGCGGGGGGACGTTGAACGTGTGCCTTCTTCCAGATCTCTGAGATACCAGCAAGATCCCTGGCAAGCAAACCGCCTCGGATCGGCTCCATGACCACGATGCCGAGCCCTTTCTTCGCCGCGTATTTCAGCCCCTTCGTCCCTGCCTGGTAGTGTTCGTCCATGAAATTGTCACTGGATTTGGGCGAATGTCCAATCGTAACTTTTCACGATCTCGTTAAAGACCTTCGTGTTGTCATGAAATGAGAATCCAGCATAGCGGATCCGCTCATCCGCGATGGCGTCATCTAGAAAGTCCGTAACGCCGAGAGCCGAGAGATTCTCCCAGAACGGCTGCACGAGCCCGTGCAGGAGATAGAAATCGATGGAGTCGGTTCTGAGCCGCGCAAGCTGCTCATTGAGATACTTGTCCATATCCTCCCGGGATTTTATCAGCCAGCTGGGGAGCTTGGTCGCCAGGTGCACCTTTTCGCGGTACCCGCCGGCGAGTGCACGCCCGACGACTGGTTCGCTTTCACCGTTGTGATAGGGATACGCGGTATCGATATAATTCACACCGTGGTCGATCGCATACCGCATCATCCCGGTTGTTTTTTCCTCGTCAATCTGCCCGCTCTCTTTCAGGGGGAGCCGCATGCACCCGAACCCGAGGATAGAGAGGTTGGGTGCGGCCTTTTTCATCTTCCGGTAAAGCATTGTCTGTCACCGATTGCTTCTATCCAGATTGCGTATGCAATTCTGTTTAAATGCTTGTATTGGAGAAGCGCATTGAGTCATTTTAAGCGCAAACTGGCAACATACTCATAATCATTGAGAGTATCATCCTCCGGGTTATCAAATATAATTTCAGTTTCCTTGCCAAAATGTTCTGCACCCAGTTTCAAGTGATAAAGACTAATTCCCACATCCATGGGAGGATATTTTTTGATTAAAAGTCCCGGGATGAAGCTTGGTTTACGGTAATATGCATGAATTAAATGTTCATCACCCGTAAAAAACCACTCCTGTGCATTGCGTGCAGAAGGAGCAAGACGAGCTGTTTCCAGTAAATCATCTGCGCCTTTAATGTCACTTATCTCCTGGAGTGATTTTCTTTTGAATTGGGAAGTTTTTGTTCGGTGTAACGTTTCCTGGGGCTTTCCAAACGGCATTAACATGATAAATTTCAGACGTGAACTTGCCAAACCTTCTTTTTTGAGAGTAGGGATCCCCTGCCAGCAACTACCCAGTCCATTAGCAGAAAAAAATAGATCCATCTGCTGCAGCATGAACCCTACGTTGCTTAGATACCCCTCTTTTACCTCTGAAAAAACAGCTATATAGTGCAGTGCTTCTCTCATCGTCCGTCTTTTAACAACATAGGGAGATAAAATCTTGAATTCAATTTTAATGTCCTTATGCAACGGTTTTAAAGTTTGAAGATGATCTCTGATCTCCTTTAACGTATCTTCATCGAGGCGGTCTAAATCGTACTTTCTAATGGACTTCCGCTGGAATACGGTAGGATACAGGTCTTTTTCTTCCATTTTACCAAGATTTAATGTATTTTCGCTCATTTTTGTATATCAGAATAATCTCGTGATGTAATTTACATTATGCTTTTTCTTTCAGACTATTTGCAAAATTCCACGTCAGTGGAGGCCCATTAAGGTTCCGACTTCTTAGCAAAACATTTTCCGTTCGACGCGAGAATTCGACACGGCAACCGGAGCCTCATACAGACTCCGACAGAAGCTCTAGATCAAACCAAATAGGCGCAATACATCCGCTGCCTGAGCACGTGTATGATGTTTATATGCAGTATTGGAGCGATGTCGAGTTCTAATATTTAGATGATCGCAGACAAACAAATAATGATTACACTGAAACAAAGATTGGACTAAAATTCAACAGGAGGTGAAATGATGGCGGAGACAAGACAATTGAGTGCGGGTGGGATGATAGGACTCGCTATCATACTCGCAATCCTCTTAGCGTTGTTTCCATTTTTAGTAATTTGGCTAGCTTGGTTGGCAGTTATCATATTATTCCTAGGTGGAATTGCTGCCTTGTTCACAAAATAGTTCAGTCATAACTCTGAATACATAGAATCTCTTTTTTTTCTTCGGACATAGGTTTCAATATACTGCAGCGTTTTAGTGTTATCGTGGATTCCTTTCACTACGCTCCGCCTTCGTGTTTGAAGCCGGCGTGGAGGCTGTCCGCAGTTAGCGCATTAGGATCGGCTTCAAACATTCTAGTGAGAACCTAGATCGGCCTTACGTAGATATCTAAAAAAAATACTGTGAGTCACTCAAATGTTAGTTAGCCCCTGCTGATTATTGATATATGAGCTGAGTCAAATTCGCAAACGATGGTTTCAGAGCTTGACATGTCGATTCGAAAGAGATGAACCACGAGCCTCAACGGTATAAACGCATCTGTATACCTGTTTATGAAGTCAGCCTCAAGGTGAATCTGCTTGTCAGTTTTAAGATGCTGGTAGAGCTGTGGCAACAACCTCTGGTCTTCCTTGGGATGAAGGAAAATTACGCCGTATATGTCCGCAAGTCCGTTAGCCGTGGCCCTTGGGTTTTCCAAAGTCCCCGCGTGTATCTCATCTCGGTTGATTGAGCATCTAGCAAAGCCCTGCCCAGTTTGCACCTGATCGTCAAGATGGAAGGTCAAATCACCGACACTTTCATGTTCTTCCCGCATTGTGCCCCAGAAATAGACAGGCATCTAAGTCTTTAAAACTGTCGAATCATACTCACGCACGGAGTCAGCGGAATTGACTGGCGATTTTACAAGCATCCGCTACCTGATTCGGTTTATGACGTTTACATGAAGTACTGGGGAGGCGTGAGCTTAAAAATCTGAGCTAGGCGCGCCCGTGCAGTTTCCTAGCGTTTCAGCACGCCACTGCGTGTAAAGAAAGAGAGGTTGGAGAGCACTAGAGCCTCCACCGTTCTTTCTTTTTCGATTGCCTTTGATTTATGAGCCCTGAACTGCAAAACACAGAAAAAGAAAAAGCTAGGTTATTCCCTGGCTGCCCTGTCCGATTTTTGCGCACGATGCGCAGCCGACGACCGGCCTGCCGCCAGGTTAATAAAAATCGCCCGCTCAGCGCTGAGCCTCTTTTCGGCACAAAGGGGAAACATCTGCGCGTATTCTGCGAGGTTCGTCGCCTTTCCAGAACTCTTCATTCCGGAAGTAACGTATCCAGTTACGCCCTTATTTCGCCGAACACCCCGTCGTCATCGTTGAACTGCTCATGCTAGACGTAGGTGTCGTGGTTGCAGCGCATCCTGTGGTTGGTGTCGTGGTTGCGGAGCATCCTGTGGTTGGTGTTGTGGTTGCAGCGCATCCTGTGGTTGGTGTCGTGGTTGCGGAGCATCCCGAGCATGTCGTGGTTGCAGCGCATCCTGTGGTTGGTGTCGTGGTTGCGGAGCATCCCGAGCATGTCGTGGTTGCAGAGCATCCCGAGCATGTCGTGGTTGCAGAGCATCCTGTGGTTGGTGTCGTGGTTGCAGAGCATCCTGTGGTTGGTGTTGTGGTTGCAGCGCATCCTGTGGTTGGTGTCGTCGTCGTCATTGTCGTTGAGCTTGACGACATTTGTGCGACTGCGCCCACTACGCCGAAGACTGAAAAAGCTACCGCCGCTACTACTAGAACGGCAGCCATTTTCCTTACTGCCATTTTGCTTGTAGCTGTGCCTCCTTTCTTTTTGGGCGGCGCTTGCATTTCTGCCGAAACTTCTATAACGAATGGCATTTTTTCCATATCTGCACCTCTTTTCTTTTTGGGCGGGTTTTAGCCTGTCCCACGCGAAGTACCGAGATGATGCCATTTAAAGGCTGCGGTCTGACACTAACACCGAGAGGCCGTATTTATCGCTCTCAGGCATTGAAATGAGCTAGGAGATAAGGAAAGGTCAGAAGGAACACGCTATGCTATCCTAGCTCGGGCCTGCACAGAAATGGGAGAGTGTTGCGCCACTCCATTAGCCAAAAGCCACAGCCCCAACTCAAATTAGTAAAACTAAAACATAACACTCGTTTTTAAGCGGTCTGGAGTGAATACATCGCAGAAAAAAATACGAAGCGAATCGAGTTTTTCTTGAGAATGCTCTGCGCGCTGGCAACGTTACTTGCCTTCCTTGCCGTCTTGATACAAGTTGGTCTCATAGAGGGGAGCACGACTCACGCTGTTGCTTTTCTCACAGTCGCGATAACTTGCAGCCGACGAATCTAATGCATCTGCGACAGTCCATCATTAACGGGTTCACTGAATCGCTCACTTACATTCGTTATCTATACCTGGAAAAACTAGTAACAGCCACTATTGTTGGTAGCGAGACAACGCGAAGAGACTTCTTCATTTTTTCGTCCATACTGTGACTCCACACTGTTACACATCTATTTCAAGGTTGAGCAAATACGATACTGGTCATGCCCTCCGAATTAGTTGTCATGGGTGTCACAGACTCGTTTTTGCAGCTGGTGGTACTATAGATTGTAAAGCACAAAAACTAGCGCTAGCAGACGCGAAACGCAGAAGACAGGAAGCTCAGCAGCGCGAGTGGCAGGAATTCGAGAGGGCAGAACGCGAGATAACGAGCTTCGCGTTGATTTTGTCCGACCAGGCCAACCCGCCGTGCAGATACGTGGAAAATCTGTGTTGGTTTGACTGGGCGGATGCGCGGCGTGCGGTCGCAGAAACAAAGTTTTGGGACGCCTGTTGTACATATGCGGAAGCTGCCCTCACTGATTGCGTGAAACACATGAAGCAACCAGCATAAGGAGGCCGACAGGCCAGTGCGCTCTTCCAAGACCAAAGACAAGTACGGGTACTGATAGGGTCACAGAACATTATGCTTTCATGGCCCAGGGGTACTCGCAAAAAAAGAGAGGGTGGGCGCGTCCGATGTACCAAACGTCGTGCAGCTGAACAACAACACTTAAGCTATCACGCCGCCGTTTTGCGCTTTTGATTCATTTTGTCCCGCCAGCGCGCTTTGTATGCTATATCTCTATGACTGTAAAGCGCAGCTCGAAAAAGAAGGGTGTGATGAGCTTCTAGGGCCGAAATAAGCATATATGCTGTACGCTGTTGGATTAAAAAATAGTATATCTAATGGCATTTTGTGCCCTCGAGAAGTACGTCTTCCTTGTATTGTCTTCAGTCGGGACGCGAATATAGCCTATAACTTCATGCTATGCCAGCTTTTCTTATGACTCTCTAATAAGGCACGACATGTCAGCCTCATTTTGATGGTCGTCTAAGCAGGCGAGGGCCAGCCGAACTATATCATCTTGGGATAGTTCCTGCTTTTCGGTCTCCTGTATCTTGAGTTTGAGCAGAGTAAGCCACTCTCTCGTATCCCTCGAGACGGTTATTGTCGTTTTATCTTGCACGCTCACCATTTTCACCATTCTCCTTATCCGGCTTCGGCTATAAGGTAATGCTTGTAATTATAATAAGGTCAATGTATGTATCGTTGCGGATTGCCCAGAGGGCCTGCCCAAAAATCACGACAGCCTTTGGGCGGGGTCGATTAATGTAGAGGCGCACAAATAGAAAATATTTCTGTAGAGCTTAACTATTATCGAGTCATCTCAAGACGTCTTCTTGGAAAAAAGACGACCGGCGGAAGAAAAGTGGATGAATAAATGAAAAACAGCGAGTGCATAATTTACTTTACAACGAAGAATGGCAGTGTGCAGAGCTTTAGAAAAGAGAAAAGCGGGTGGATTCAGACAAGCTCGAAAGGCATTGAGCGCACATGCACCGCGGAGCAGGTACTATCGCACATCTTACCATACCTCACTTATCAGCAGAAGTATGAAAAGCTTGTTACTCTCAAAGTTGAGGTAAAAAATGACTGAATTTGCTGGGTGCGGCAAAAGATACGGGAAACTATGCGCTGCCGTATTCGCGGCTCTAAAACAATCGCACTTGTGTCCTTTTGATAATTCGTCGCAACTGCTGACGAACAACGTCGGGTAGCCAGCCATCGTGCGTGCAGGGCAAAGTCAAACGGAGCATAGCGCTCGGTGCACTGCTCTTTGCTTGACTTCATAACACGCACGTGTAACTAACCTTTATATCTCATTTGTTGAACGTACCGAGCGATGTCGGACGACGACGAATTCGAATATATCACACGACTCAGCGACTTCGGACTCAACGACAAAGAGGCGCGGCTCTATTGTAACCTGCTCAAGTACGGAGCGCAGCCGCCGGTGGTCATAGCGCGGCACATGCATACGTATAGGGAGGACGTGCACCGGACGCTTAACGCCCTTTTAGAGAAGGGCATAGTGGCTAAGTCGTTAAGCGCGCCGACGGTCTATGTTGCAATGCCCCCCGAAACGGCTCTCGATGCGGTCTTCTTCGAGCACAAGCTGGAGCAACGGAAGAAAGCAACACTTAAGCGAGAGCTGGTGGAGCTCGCCGAGGTGATAAGGGTGGACGACGCCCTGTCAGCATCGGCGGGGTGTCGCTATAGGGTGCTGAGCGGCCCGAAGCAGGTAGATGCCGTCTCGAAAAAGCTTAATTCAGAGGCGACCTCTAACATTTCATCCTTTATGCTGGGGCCCATGTTAGGCGTATTCTTTTTGACCGGTCAACTTGATGTGGTGCCCGACCTACTGCGCCGCGGGGTGCGCACGCGCCTCATAACAGACATCTCGCGCGCCAATCTTGAAGAAGCACGCTATGCCCTTGAGCGCGGCGTGGAGCTGCGCCACCTTGAACCGCCGGGTGGTATGCGGTTTACTGTCTATGATGCGATAACGAGTTTTGTACTTATCAGATTCGACCCCGCGCGCTCTCTGTTCAAAGACACGTCACTTACGGTATTCGTATGCGAAAGTCCTACCTACGCGCGACATCTCATGTATCACTATGAGCTCGTGTGGAAGCAGGCCGTTGATGGGGCAGAGCGCATTAGAGCGCTCGTGGAAAGTGGGTAGTGATGGCTAAGCAATAACTGACATTAGTACTGCCATTAGAACGTAGCACTCTCAATGCAGAGCCTCAATAAACTTGCTTGCGAGAGCGCCGTAGAACGTGTAGACTGTACGACTTCTCATAGAATTTTGCCTTGACCTCTCCAAGCGCTCGGCTTAATAGTTCCGAGTCGTTGCCCGTTCCAGCGAAAGCCACCGTTAACTGTGGCACAAACGCGCTGTCACGCTTTCCCACACAATCCCTGCCTCACGCGGCTTATAAACCTACCCGACGCACAGCAAGCACTAAAAAGGGACTTACGAAGTGAAAACCGAGCTGACCGAGTTATTTCTTAACTTCTGAATAGGCTGCGATTGCTCACTCAGCACCTGCGCCTTCTCCTTAAATACGTTCGGCACGATGACGCATCAACCAGCAAGTTAGACATCGCCCCAGTATCGCATGTACGTGCTGTAAACGTTTTCGGGCAAAGGATGCTGCTTATAGTGCTTCCAATCAATGTCGATGACTACAAGCTTTAAGAGATCAGATTAATTCACCAGTTGATTGCTGTGAATCTTCGGGCCGGCAAGGTGTTGGCATTTGATTGAAACGAATAACCTTACGAAAACGTTTGGTGACGTGACGGCAGTTGAGGACCTGACCCTTCGTGTAGACGAGGGAGAAGTCTTCGGCTTTCTTGGACCGAACGGCGCGGGGAAAACCACTACTGTTCGGGTGCTAGCGTGTCTGATATCAAAGACCAGCGGAGAAGCACGAATAGGCAATTACGAGATTGGGAACGATGCCGATGCCCTGAAGATCAGGAAGATCATCGGGTTAGTGCCTGACAACGTTGGTCTCTATGAAGACCTGAGCGCTTACAGGAACCTCGACTTCTATGGACGGCTTTACGAGTGCACGGTAGCACAGCGGGAGGATAGGATCGAGCATTTCCTCAAGATGTTGGGGCTTTGGAATGTGAGGGATCGAGCGGTTAGAACGTTTTCCAAAGGCATGAAACAAAAACTTGCCATCGTCCGTGCCCTGGTCCACGAGCCTCAGGTTCTCTTTTTGGACGAGCCGACAGCAAACTTGGACCCGGAGTTTCAAAAAACTGTGCGCGACTTCATCCTCGAACTCAAACACGAGAAGCGGACGATCTTTCTCAACACGCACAATCTCGATGAGGCACAGCGTATCTGTGATAGAATCGGGATACTGAACACAAAACTCGTGGCCGAAGGGACACCGGAACAACTGATGGGGTCGCTCGAGGGAAGGAAGACGGAAGTTCAGCTTCAGCAGGTTACTCCTGCGGTCACCGCCGCGGTAGAGCGGCTGGGGTTGCGCTACGTCGTGGCTGATGGCAACAGATTGGTGATCGATGTGCGCGATCCTGAGAAGGAGAATCCCGGCATCATGGAAGCCATTGTCGCAGCGGGCGGCCACATCCAGTTTATTACTGAGAAGCACGCAACGCTCGAGGAGGTCTACCTGAAACTCGTGAGGGATGAACAATGAAGCTGTGGAAGTCGTGGGTGATCGCGCGGAAGGACTTCTCCACGTTTAGGACGAAACGATACGTCATCTACTCGTTGGTCGTTACGCCGCTGTTCTTATCGATCGGACTGCCCGCTCTCATTTGGCTTGGCATTGGAAGCGCCCCCATTCCTCCTGCACAATTGCCAGCTATCATAAGCGGGCTTAATGACGTGTTCAACGCCTTCTCCTTTTTCTTTGTCATCTTGGCAGGTTTCCTCCCCATAAGTATTGGTGCTTACAGCATCGTCGGCGAGAAGCTTGAGAAAACCCTCGAACCCCTGTTAGCAACGCCTACGACTGACGGTGAGATCCTGCTGGGAAAAGTTATCGCGGCATTTCTGCCATCCGTTAGCGCGGTCTATGCCGGTGCGGTGATTTTTATGGTGCTTATGGACGCAGTGACGAGTACCAAACTCGGCTACGTCTATTTCCCGAATTGGACCGTGGCGGTAATCCTCTTGATAACCGTGCCACTCATCAGCATCTTAAGCACTGAGTTCAACGTCATCATCTCTGCACGAGTCAGTGACGTACGCGCGGCCCAGCAGTTCGGCGCGCTGATCGTGCTCCCCTTGGCGGCGATATATCTTGCGACTGAGATAGCTTTCGTATCACTCACTCCTGCTAACTTGCTGATCATTTCTGCGATTATTCTCGCTCTTGACGCGATTTTGTTTTACGTGAGCAGGGCCACCTTCCGAAGGGAAGAAATACTCACAAAGTGGAAATAAATCCACGCACGTCATAATACCTGCGTTCTGAACTCAGTCTGCGTCCAATATTTCATATAAACGTCATACACATTTTCCGGCAATGGGTGCTTGTAATGCTTCCAATCGACTCCGCTGACTCCATGCGTCATTATATACGCTCGGTTTGACTGATCCCACTGCAATATGTCGCCCATTTGTTCACAGAACTTCCTTAAATCTCCGTTAACCATAAAGCATTACTGTGCAACGCGAACTTCGTTGTGCTTAAGCCACTGCTGAAAGGACAGTTGTTCAAAAACTAGCTCTTCATCTCATCGACCGTCCAGCAGGGGCACTATCGCCTCAACAACTTGTGGATGGAGCGGACAGTAGTGCTGCATTCGTATTTTGTCTTGCTGTGGAAGGACTTCGACGATGGGCTTTTCCAGTTTCACGACTTCCTGGAACTGCCCCACCGTAAGTCGTGCGATTGTTGCCAAGGGTCGTTGTCCCGTAAACGCGGCAAATAGCACCAAGGCTTTGTAGTTGAGATAAAGGTAGTTGTCAACTCGCCCAGTCCTATGTGCTTGTTCTATCGCTTTGAGCACTTTTTAACGTCGTCTTTAGTCACAATGCGACTTGTGACGTGCTTGCGCTCCTTGACCGACCGTGGGAGCTGTAAGAACAAGTCAAACGCGGCGTACCGCTGGTCGAAGCTGATTTTTGACATGTAGTGGAGAAATGCACGTGCAAACGGTGGGACTTTGCGTTTGGCGTCGATATCGCGATATTTTTTAAGTACGTAGTTACGCAAGTTTTGTAGCCTGGATACGCTCACGATGCCTTTCGTTGCATTCCATAACAGTTCTGCCGCCTTTTCCAACCATATAACGGTCTTGCGTGCCAGTCCTGCTGCTCGCTGCGTGAGATATGCCTGTAAGTCCTCAAGCGTGAATGTTAGCGCGAGATCCGACATGCTAGTGTGGCTATACTTGGATGAAAGTTTACACTCGAGTTTACACTTTTTTCCTGGAGCTGGCGAGCTCCGTTCATCAAACAGACGCAAAAAAGGAGACGATGAAGCTGTTTTTCACTATAGCTTTTGGGATGCGGGCCAAACGACGGAAGATCCCCATATCACGGTTCAAGAGGCACTTCGTGCTCGGTGATCTCCGTAAGTTTTGTGAACAATACGGCGATGCAATAGGGTGGGATCAGTCAAACCGAGCGTATATAATGACGCATGGAGTCAGCGGAGTCGATTGGAAGCATTACAAGCATCCTGCCCGAACACATATATGACTTGTATATGCAGTATTGGGCAGATACTAAATTTCTCACGACTTAGCAGATACATTCTTGAAGCGTCAAACAGGGGCGGCTCAGAAAGGAGCTGTCTGAGTTCGTCGAACCATGTTCATCGTTCATTCCAGTTCCAAAGAGTCGAGATGGCCAAGAGCAGTCTCTTCCGTATCGGGCGGAGGGCCTTGTTTCAGCAGCTTTTGTATATGTTCTTCAGCCGGAACTGACTTTTTCCACAGCATTTCGAACGTAGCTGCGAGATATTCGGCATAGGTAGGATCGTCGGTCCAAAGAGCTGTCATCGGCGCGTTCAGTGAGCTGCTCTCGGCGATATTTATCACTGTCATGCTATGTCTTCGGTCGAACACGACGAACATCAAGCCGTGTTCATCGATGTGGCGCACTTCTTCACCAATCTGCAACAGCTCCCGCACGTTATCGATAATTGGATGCGAGATATCGACTATCGTTTTTACTTTGCCTCCGCGCTGAATGAACTCCGCGGCGGCATCGTTGATGCCAAACAATGAGGCAATGACCGTCGCCAATCCAGGTACGGCTGCAAGCCATTCCTGCTTCATCGAGTCCAAAAGTGGTATAACAGCAGCGATGAGTTCCTTGTTACTCTTGATGATCTTGAACGTCGCTACGTCATCGGAGGGGCAGAACTGTTGTTGCTTTGCGAGTTCCTGCAACCCCAGCTTTCGTGCCTCCATCTCGCGAAGTTCGCTCTCGTGCTTCTTCAAGGTAGAATCAAGGGCCGCACAAAGCTCAACCGCTGCGTAAACTGTAGGTGAATCGTGTGCGGCACGCACCCACTCCTTTTCAATGAGACTCATAAGCGTGCGGTGGATGTCTACGGGGTACGTCTTGAGCGTTTTAGCTATGGGAGACGGCGTCTTAGGGCCGTGCTTTAGCAAGTGCAGATAAACTTGCACCTCTTTCTCGCTGAGTCCGAAGCCAATGAGCCGGGTGATGAATTCTGCATCGTCATCCATCTACGCCTCCAGCAATGCGCGTCTTCGCTCTTGCGTATCAACGGATTGCGCCCATTCCTGAGCAGGGGGGCGAACCACGCTGTTCACGGCGTGGAAGAGGCGCTCTGCACACTTGGTGCAGTTCGGATCGTTTGTGTCCAAGCAGCCGATGTGGAGGCCATACCAGCAGGCCACATTTCTTTTGCCCGTTACGTTCGTTGCCATGACGTTCATCTCCGATCCCAAGTGCGCGTGGTTTCATAAGGCCGCGTGAGGCAGTGATTTCGTGTAAAACCGTGACATGTCGTGTGTGTGGGAAACCGTGACAGGGCCTTTGTGTCACACCTAACGGCGGCCTTCGTTTAAAGTGATCAATATTATCCTACATCAATGACGGCAGGTGCGACACGCTGAGCCAGAAAATACCCTTGGTGCGGTGTTCAAGCCATTTTGGCACGTTGGATCAGTGTAAGTTCGCTGAGTATCGGGGCGGCGTTATAGCGTGGGGTGAGTCGAAACGCGCTTACGTAATGACGCACGGCGTTTCAGGCGTTGAGTGGAAGTAATATCGCCACCGACTGCCCGATTTAGCGTATGATGTGCACATGAGGTACTGGCGGATGTGCGTTTAACGATCTAAGCTCGTTAGTTAAGCTTCCTCTGGATCTCTCCCAGCTCGGTCAATGCACAACGTTTTTATTTACCCACCCATTTTGGTGTATATCGGAAGACGTTTCGCCAGGTACGCACGATGAAACTTGATCTGAGTGGCGTAGAGGAGACGTTACTCGTTCCTCTGTGGGGGCGGGCAAAATTCAGTCGAGAGAACCCCTCCATCCTTAACGATATGAAGGCTATTGAACTCGTTGAACAGCTTAATTACGATTTTGCAAGGTTCGACAAAACTCTCGGCGTACTCGGAAATCTCATGTTCGCGGCAATAGCGAAGCATGTCGACGACAAGACCCGCGCGTTCATCGCTGAGCATCCCAAAGCGTCGGTCATTGATCTTGGGGCGGGTCTAGACACCACATATTACCGGGTCGACAACGGATCGATCCACTGGTACGACCTTGACCTTCCTGCGGTCATCGACCTTCGACGGCGACTGATCCCCGAAACTGCCCGGTCGACGTGCATCGCAAAATCGTTGCTGGATCCCAGTTGGCTTGACGACATTATTGATACTGAAAACGGCGTATTTATGATAGCGGCCGGAGTGCTCATATTCTTTCAAGGGTTTGACATAAAATCGTTCTTCTCATCGCTCGCAGATGGTCTTCCGGGAGCGGAGATTGTGTTTAATATCCAGTCAAGATTCGCCAAGTTAAGGAGCAACTGGGGTATGCGGAAGATGGGGATGACCGCCACGAAATGGGCCCTCAAGGATGCACGCACGATAACAAAATGGGATAATCGCATCAAAATTTTGAATCAGTTTCCCCTGTTCAACACCATTCCACGAGACCCTGCGTGGGGTAGGTCAGTCACGAGATGGATGGATCTCTCCGACAGAAATAGAGCGATGAACGTCGTGTACCTGCGAGTTTAGTGTTGCGTAACACTCAGGTCGGGAGCCCAGTAACTCTCAAACTCCCAATAGGTTCGTTATTTTTAGACTAACCAACATTTGGCCATATAGTACACCCTCATACCATATGACTGGTATTTGCGCCTCGAAAGGCGTACAGATCAAACTTGGCATATTTGAGCGCCACGGTAAAAAGCTCTCTAATTTGCTCAAAGTTGCCGAACAACGCGACGACTTCGTCGGGTGGAATGAGTCAAACTGCGCTTATATCCTAACTCACGGCGTTTCGGCGTCGAATGGAGCAATTATCGCCACCCACTACCTGATTCAGTGTACGATGTCTACATGAAGTATTGGAAGGATGTGCGTATTCAACTCCACTCGTAGAACACGTCGGTTCCGACCTTAGCGTCGCCCGCGCCTTCCATGACGCAGATGGTGCGGTTGAGCCAAGCAAGCTTCTCAGACATCGTCGTGAAGGTCACGGTGCCCGTGAACTTCCCTCCTGCGCCAGAGGATTTGCCCGCATAGCAGAGTTTCCAGACTACAGAATCCCCGTCAGTCGTGGTCATGATCCCTTGCGCGGTGCCCGTTGTTATGCCAGTGGGCCGCACAAGATTGCACATGGTTCCCATATTGGTGGCCTTGATGCCTTCGGCCTTCCCAAAGCCGGTAATCTCGCCAGTTACGCTATACTCAGATTCAACGCCTTCGGATCCTACGGATTTTATGGCAAACCCTCTTGGAGTGACTTTTTCCTCAAATAGCTTCTCTCCTATGGCCAAAATCTTCACCTGTTTCGCTGATCCTGCCTTCAGTATTTATTAGCGACCCTCGGCATGAGCGAAAAAAGGAAGATTGACGCCGCGGAGGTGAGCATTCTCGACATCCGCTGCCTGAGCACGTTTATGACGTTTATATAAAGTATTGGCAAAATACCCAGCTAGGCAAGTAAACTGTCACTAGCAGTTTTTGAATCAAATATCGACTGAAGCGTAAGGAGTAAAACCATGCTCGACCTCTTTGTGAGAGCTCTTATCATCGCTACCATCATCGTCGCAGTCACCGATGCTCTCGAGTTTTATGTTGTCTGGAGTGGAAAAGCAAAAATAACGCCATTGTTCGTCATCTTGGTTATCGTAGTGACGATGGTACCTATGGCGATCAACCTCTGGGTTCACATTTTCAGGTAGCTTGGCTAGGCACCCTATTGCAACTCACAAAATGGCAGGTGGGAATGGAGTACCTGCTGGCATCCGCTGCCTGAGCAGGTTTAAGACGTGTATATAAGATCTTGGGGAGATGTGTCGTTTAAGAGTTGAACTCCACAAGTTTTAGAGTCGCCACACAAGTGCTGAACACAGACCGCTACACGCATGATTAATTTTCAAAGAAAGAAGAAAAGGGGTAAACCCTTTCACGAACCCTGAAATATCTGTATCTCTTGTCTGAGCTGAGCATCTTTGAGTTTTTAGACCACCGCTATTGTCGCGGACCAAATCGGCTTGGTGGAGCCTGATGGAGTCAAGCTAACGGTATAAACGCCGGAGACCTGCGTGTAAATTGTCATCGCGGGCTGAGACGGTGACATCGACGATGCCCCTGATGGATTAGTCACACTCCAAACACCGCTTTCCGTTGCCGTGAACGTGACTGAATTCACCGCTCCTGAAGGAAGGTCGATTTGCGCGTTGTTAGCGACTTGACCTGACACCACGCCAGCGGGGTCACTGCTTACGGTCACCGAAAACGGGACCTTTATTGTCGCGGACCAAATCGGCTTGGTGGAGCCTGATGGAGTCAAGCTAACGGTATAAACGCCGGAGACCTGCGTGTAAATTGTCATCGCGGGCTGAGACGGTGACATCGACGATGCCCCTGATGGACGGGTCACACTCCAAACACCGCTTTCCGTTGCCGTGAACGTGACGCTATTCACTGTTGCCGCAGGGAGCTTGAGTTTCGTGTGGTTAGCGACTTGACCTGACACCACGCCAGCGGGGTCACTGCTTACGGTCACCGCAACCTCAGTTCCTTTCTTTGCTGCCGCCGTTGTGGCAATAGCTGCAACTCCGGAAAATACCGAAAATACTACAAGCGCGGCAATTGCCAGACTCACCATTTTATAGTTCAAATGCATGTCAATCATTCATCCGCATCGGGTGCTCGTCGTTGCACATTCGATGTTTTTTTTTGGAAACTGTACAAAAAGTGCCACACTCGTATAAACGTATTATCGTGCCTTATTTTGACAATACTGCCTTATTTTGTCAATCGGACTAATCTTTCGCATTTTTGCTAAGCAGTGCCCCGTCCCTATATTAAATACAAAAATGAAGCGCCCGAGTCGGAGCCTCAACAGGGCTT
Source organism: Methanobacteriota archaeon (assembly GCA_963720465.1). Taxonomy (GTDB): domain Archaea; phylum Halobacteriota; class Bog-38; order Methanoflorentales; family Methanoflorentaceae; genus Methanoflorens. Next base: position 365,861 of record OY970393.1, on the reverse strand, counting down.
ATTTAGGCATTTTAGCTGATTCTAGGCCTTCTTGCGCAGACTGCAATTCAAGCGGCCGTTGTTCGCCGAACAACAATTGCGACACACTGGAAACGCTCATACTAACGTTTTCCAAAAGCCAGTTAACAAGTTATACTGATAGGCGGGCAGTCGGACTAAGCAGAAAAACAATAATCTGGCTACGAAAGGCTGCGGAGATTCTTTGGGACTGCACAAAGGGAGAGATAAGCAAAACGACTGTAGATGTATTGCGCCAATACGTGCTGCGTAAATACGTCGACATTTACGCCAAGCGGAAAGTCATCAACTTCTCGAAAGCATTCTTCAGTTATTTAGCAAAAGCGCGGGTCGATACACGATACGAAGCGTTCAAACTATTCCTCTAAATGCCGAAAGCGCTTAAAGAACGTAAGCGTATCACTGCTCGAATCGTCACCAAACAAGATATCGAAAATGTGCTCATCGCTATCGAACAAGCTGCTGAAAAAGATGAAATAGACGAGTATCACCGTATCAACTACCGAGCAATCGTGCTATTCGGCGCGTTCACCGGACAGAGGCCTCTAGCAACGATAGCGCAACTCACGGTAGGCCAATTTAATCAGGCGATAAGCCAGGATACGCCTGTACTCGATATCCCGCCAGAGTGTGATAAAATCAGAATGCAGCATTACTGCCCATTCCATCCCCAAGTCGTTGACGCTTTCCGCCCGCTTCTCGACGGTCGAGATGATGACAAGTTTATTTTTGAGCAATTATCCTTTCAAAGGTGGCTGCGGGAACACAAGATACACAAGATACTGCTGTCTCAATGCAATGCTCGTTTCGTAATGGGTGACCTGCGAAAATTTGCTGAGCAGCACGGTGATATCATTCAATGGGAGCATTCGAATAGGGCATATATTTTGACGCATGGTGCTTCAGGGGTAGATTGGCGATGCTACAAGCACCCGCTTCCTGATTCGGTTTATGATGTGTATATGCAGTACTGGGGTGGCGTACGCTTCGCAGTCTGAGTAGATTGCCGGGCCTGCTACAATGCAAAGAAAATGCTTAAGTCGAAATACTCGTTCTACATATGTCTGAAAAAACACGGCAAAAGATGGGAATATGAGAATTGATAAGGAACGAGCAGAACTCCTTCAAAGACTCGTTGACCGCATCACGTCGGAAATGAAAAGTCAAGACCCTATAGGAGTTGAAAATGTCAGCAATGAGGTGTGGTGGGATACTTTTATTGAACGGATACACCCATTGCTAGATGATGCGATTGCGGAATACGCACTCGGGTCAGACGATATCTTCTACATGGGTGCGTATTTCGCGCTTCGACGAGTCGCGTAACGCGCAACCGTCAGTCTGGCAAGCGGCGCGGCCTACGATAATACTCGCAATAAGGGACTCGCTCTGCTGTACGTTGTTGGATTACCAAAACAGTAGCTCTAGCTACGTTTATTACGACGCGACGGGCCATGACCCCAGCGTTTACATGGAGTATACGTACACGGAGGGCAGCCTATTAGGCGGTTCAGTGACAGTACACGAGCTCACACAGTACGACAATATCATCCAGATGACAACGGCGATCGTAACCTAGTGGAAGGCTACGCGTCTCAAAAAAGCTGGGGGGCAACGCACTTCTGTAGGTGCCAATTTCGCTAGATGATAGCATATAACGAAGCATGTACAAGAGGATACATTTTCGTTGTTTTGAGAAGTCGTTACGGCTGCCACGGCGTTCGTTGAGATTCGGATTTTGGTGGTGGTCGCTTAGTGTGAGTTTTATATCTCATTGAGTCGGTCGAGGCAGTCTATAGATATATCGCCCCTTCCTGGTCGGGATAAACGGGGCGCGTTGCGTCGTTATTTTCCCGTGACGTCCGGTCGGAATTATCTTAATTGTACAGAGACAAAAAGCCCATATTTTCAGGATGATAACACCCTGGCAAAATAGACGCATCACCAGGGCACCGGGGCTTACTTCTTACTTCTTCGCTTCCGCTTTTTTGTGCGCCGTTTCTTTGGCGCCGCAAGCCACTCATCGACTGACATAGTGCCAGTTAGCGGCTTAACGATTGCCGATTTTTTGGACTGCGTATCCTTAGCTTTAGCCATTGAAAATGAATCGTATAGAAGGCTATCTAACAAAGCTTAAGAGTAGTGTTTTGAATTCGGCAGCGTCGCTTACGAGGTCCCTTCTTCTTCGACGTATCAAGCGTGCGCAGCTAAAACAGCAACCTTAAACTATTGAACCCCCATTTTACTCTTTTGATTCCGTTACAAAGGAGGTTAAAGTGAACAAAAAGACCGCTGTCTACAACTATTCTGGTGCACCAGAAGATTTGCTAGCTGGGATATAGATAGCAATTCAAAAGATGAATTTGGCAAAAAAAGAGACTCGCAAGCGATTACGGGCGCTTCCTTCAAGAGTTTGAGAAAACTTCTTAAATGTACAAGTCTTAGAGGCAAATCCAGCATGGCTGGTCAGCAAAGCAGGTGATTAAGATGAAATTCAACTTAGATGTCGTTGAGATTGTGTCGCACATCGATGAACTATCGAGAGTCCACAGTACGATTGTGATGGCGGGATTAGCCGATACCCTTAAAAATGCCGAAGCGATTACGCTTTTTGCTCCTGAGAACGAAGCATTCGATAAGCTTCAAGGAAGCACGATAATGAGTGCGCTCGAAGACGCTGACAAAGCGAAGAACATCTTGACCTATCACGTCGTTCCAGAGAAGCTTGTGACCTCGAACTTGCGCAAAGAAAAAAGCGTTACTACCATGCAAGGCGCAACGCTCAAGATTGAGGAGCAGCGCTGGTTGCGCCACGGCATAAAGGTCAATGACGCGGTGGTAAAAGAGGCCGATATTGAAGGCAGCAACGGTGTCATCCACATTATTGATACTGTCTTAGTGCCGTAGTATCGTGGCTTTACTCTCTCCTGCCGGGGCTAAAAGGTGAAAAAACAGGGATAAGCGCCGAAAGCTTAGAAGACGCGTGCGGAATACTCACGACTGTTCATACGCCCACCCATATTCCCGACTTTGATATACCTGCACTTCTATCCTTTTAAGAATTTGCCGAAGCTGCTGGCGTGTACCATTAGGTAGCCAAGCGTCATGCACACGGTCCCGCAGGTATTGGTAAGCTTCCCAACTGGTAGAGCACTTCCTAAAAAGTTTTTCGGCGGCCACGTCAGCGTAGCAGCCAAAGGTTGAGACCGAAAATTACGGCGGTGCGCAGTGGCTGCTGCGGTCGTTAACGACTCGTTGATCAACCCCCCATAACGTCGCGACTTGTTTACTGCTTGCCCTCGGAGACGGTTCATCCTGAGGGACACTGAACGCTCACGCTGCAGTCGAGTTTGTCTGCGTCACATATCCCGTGCTTTTTTGAGGTGCAGCAATACGTAGACGCCGCTGGAGCGAGAATCGGGACTGGGCATGGGCGGTTGCTGCGACGATTCCTTGTCTGCTTACGATATCGTTTACTGATTTCTGCGAGCTGCGATGGAGCTATTCCGACCGCAATCGCACCAGCTTAAGACAGGGTCCCGCCAAGCAACCTGTGGGGTGCCGTCTTCAGTGGATCGCAGTCAGAATGGCATGCACTTCTCAGGATCCCTTGCGCCCCTGGCGTTGTCCTGAGACGGGGGAATGACGTCGAAATCCCCGCATGTCTGACCTGTTGCGGGAGAAAAACAAAAGATTAATCCTTCAGGAATTAACAGCCTAGGTTGCTTTTCATGAAAAAAGAAAATCTGCTAGGTGAGGCTGTGGACCTTGCCAAAAGCCGGTATCTGGAAGGTGAGGTGATGCACCTTACCAAAAGCCGCCTGGAAGCCCTGACGGATGGGATCTTTGCCTTCTCGATGACATTGCTTGTCATAGGCATCAGCATACCGGCGAAGGCGGACCTGGTCCAGTCAACACCCTTCGTTGCGAACCTTCTCCTCTCGCTGTACTCTGATTTTTTCCATTATGTGCTGGCCTTCCTGATCCTCGGGGCATTCTGGCTTAGCCACCATATCGAGCTCCACCCCGTGAGTCGCCTGAACCGGACGTATGTCTGGCTCAATATGGGGACCCTTATGTTCGTCGCCCTCCTTCCTTTCTCCACCCAGTTTTCGGGTGCTTTTCCTAATGTCCCCCTCGGACAGATCGTATTCGAGCTGAACCTTTTTGCACTCGGGATGGGGATGTTCCTGCAATGGAAGTACGCCACGGGGAAAGATCGCCTGGTTGAACCCGGAATGACCCCCGGTTTTGTCCGGCAGGTTGGCGCCCGCGCCCTGGTCGTTCCTTTTGTCTCCCTCCTCGCGGTCCTTCTTGCCCTGACGGGGAAGACGTGGAGCACAGCGGTTTACCTGCTCCTTCCTCCGATCGAGTATGTCGTCGTCCGCTGGGCGAGGAGGTCGGCAGAACCTTCGGCGTCTATGCGCCCGCGCGCCTAAGTCAGAATCGATGTGACAGACGCGGCGAGGGTTTGGACAGGTCTAGGTCAGTCTTAACGCCGCTGTTCAGAGCCTCGAAGAGTTCATCAGAGACCTCAGCTTCACGCGAAGACTGAGTGTTAGCGTCACTAGAACATTGGACGAAATCTTCCTTAGTGCCTCTTTCTTCTCTGAGAACCCTCGCAGTGGGGGGTTACATGGGGAGGATCTCCACCTTTGCTGGCGCTCGTTTTTGGGGAACAACGAAAGAGAAGTGTTTTCCGATAATCTCCGAACACGGTGACCTAAAGCTTCAACTCTAAGCGGCGAGGAGCATCAGTTGGTCTTCGGCATATATGTCCAATGTTTACTATATGAATCGGGCCTTTTCCGTTAGTAGTGCAGCATGCTCAACTCAAGAGCGCCTTGCTGCCACGGATGGACGGCTGTGCCAAGACCGGAAAGCCGGGCAGCGACGACTGGGTGCGGACGTGTGCCGCGCAAGGTCAGCTCTATCCGCAGGTGCAGAATCTGATACAGGAGTTACAGGCACTGTGATTGTTGCGACGGCCTACCTAACGCTCAGGGTCGATTGACCGCAAAAGTATGGTCGAAACGCTCACTTCGATGGTCGTGTGAAGCGGCTATTGGTTAGCCGTATTGTTTGGTTAGCCGTATTGTGTAAAAATGGCGAGGCTTTCGTGGCGTTACAGCAGTGCGAGAAAAGCCTCTTTAAGGCGTTAAATTGACAAAATAAGGCAATATTGACAAAATAAGGCACGGCAACGTTTATTAAACGAGTGCATCATGATTTCTAGCTTGCCAAATCGGCGGTTGCAGCATCGCAGCCGCCTGATGAAAGAAGATGATGGGATGACCTACGATGAAGAGACAAACTATTGCTGCACTTGTTGTCATCAGCGTGCTGCTCGGTTCAGCGGTGCTTGTCATGCCGGTAAGCGCTACACCCACAGCGCAAGCGTCCGGGGGGTTTGCAGAGCGGACGGGGAGCTATGATTTTGATATGTTGAGGTTGATCCGGGCATGATCGAAGTAACCAGCCCGTCATTCCTCAGCCGGATGAGGGAATCACTCAGCGGCTCTGCGGGGGACATCGTATACGGCATGGAGGATGGTGCCGTCTCGATCTTCGGGCTCGTGCTCGGTGTCGCAGTAGGCGCCCAGTCCGGAAGTGCCGTGTTTCTTGCAGGTGCTACGGCCGCCGTTGCGGCGTCGGTCTCGATGATGGCGGGGCTTTACCTCGATCTCGAGTCCGAGAGAGACGAAGCCCGGGTGGAAGCAAAGCAACGGGAAGCCGAGATCCGTCGTGATCCTGACCATGCAGTGAACGAGCTGATGGGCGTGCTGCAGGGGGCAGGCCTGAGCAGTAAATGCCTCGATACGATCCGGACTGATATACAGGCTAACCCCCTGGCGATCTGCACATTCGAGGACGCGGTCGCCAGTGAGGAGACCTCCACCTCCGGGAAAGACTCCGCGCTCGTGCAAACCGGCTGGATGGGGATCACGGATCTTACAGCCGGATTCACCCCAGTGATACCTTTCGTATTTCTGCCGTTTGCCGAGGCCCGGATAATCTGTATCATGGGAACCGCTACCCTCCTGATCCTGCTCGGTCTCTTCAGGGCAAGGATAGGCAAACGCGCGGTGGGAAGGACGGTACTGGAGACCCTAGCCATCGCAACCGCCGCAGCTATCGCGGGTGTCCTGATAGGATTGCTGATCGGCGGCTGACAGCGATTGCAAGTGATGCAGTGAAAAGATGAATCCGCGGGCGGCAAAGACGCTCAGGAGTACGCCGCACCCCTATGGTGCCTTTTTCGCCACAATCCTCACGCCCGACAAATGCCAAACAGACGGCTGTAGCGTGTTCGATTTGAAAAAGGACAGTGGGCTCGGCCGGATTCGAACCGGCGACCTCCGCGATGTCAAGACGGGCAATTTGGCGCTTAGGACGGCGTCTTCAGACTGGTTAGCACCTTTTTCTGTGGTTGCGCCAGAGACAACGACAAGAAATGCGAGCCCCATCGTGAACCGTCTGATAGATACGCGTCCACAGTCCTGCAAGCTTTGAGACTGTAAAGGGAAGGCGTATTACGGGGTAGCCGTACCCTGCCTTGGCGTGGTGGAGCGAGATTTTGCTCCGATGAATCTCAAGCAGCTCGCAGTTCGGCATGGCATAATCACGACGAAGATCTTGGTAATGATCTGCAACTAACATAGTAACCGCGATAGCGGCACTGCTCACTTAATCGGTATGATTCGCCTTCCGCGGCTAAACATAAACAAGCGCGCGAAGCGCCCAGCATGAGACATACAATTCTAACAAATCAACCGGGGACAGAAGGCTCCCAAAGTCTGCTAAATCGACGTTCTTTATCGAGTGGCGGTTATTTCATCGAATCTCGCCAAGAGCTTAGCCGTGTTCTTGGTCGATTGGTGGAAGAACGACGAAAGGGGAATCTCGATAGGACATGCGTCCTCGCACTGACCACAGTCCACGCAGTCGGCATCCATAAGTGCCGCCCGAGTGTACTGCAGCTTCGGCGAAGGAGGAATACCGCTTTCAACCCAGCGCGGCTCACAGCTCTCAAGTTTGCAATCATCGCACGTACAAACGGGACACGCCTTCCAGCAGCCTCCACATTTTATGCATTTCGCGAACTGCTCGAGCCAGAACTCATCGCGCTCCTCACCGCTCAGGAAGTCGTGCGCCTGCCACTTGGCCCCGAGCTTAAGCATCGCCTTTTCGACGTTTGCTCGAATCTCAATCCCCTTTGGAAGTGGATCCTTCGTCGTCAGGGCACCAGCATTGACAACGTCCTCGAGCAGTTGCGCCCCCGCCGCAGAGCAGACCTCGACAAATGTGGCCTTACCCGCGTCAGGACCGATGACTCCCCAGTTCCCGAACGCGAGGTCCATCGTTCTCGGGATCTTCTCTTCACAACGGCGGCAGCTTGCCCGTCGGCCGTAGCCCTGCTCTTCAAGATCGTCGATCTTAAACTCCTTGTGCTCGTGGTCCTTCGTCTCGATGATGAAGTTCCCCTTAGCAATCTCACTCTTGACGACGTCCATCGGATCGGTCTCGTAGAACTTCTGGATCATTTCCTGGGCCTGCACCGGTGGGAAGGTTCCCCCGCAGTTGAGGCCAATACGGACGAGGTTGTCAGCGTTCAATTCTTCTTTTCGTATCTGTACTTGCATAGCGAGCGAATCACACCCGACGCCAACGACAGCGAGCTTCATGTCCTGAGCGCCGTTGAGGTACTTGAAAAGCACGTTTGACTGAATGACAGGAGCGCAGTGCAGCGACCCCGAAAGCTCTGTAATCCTCGCCGGATCGGTAACGAGCGTCGGCACGCCGTCATAGATGTCCACACCGCGTTTCATCGCGAGCACCCCGTCGACAAGCTTGTTCTCGAGCAGGTACTTCAGCGTCGCGGTAACGGCGCCGCCACACTCACCTTTTTTCTGAATGGAAATATCGGCTGCTTGCGCGTAGAACATATCACCTACTTTAACCATCTTTGTGTACCTCCTCACGCTTTCTCAAGCGCCACAGCGCAGTACTTCAGCTCTGGCATCTTTGACATTGGATCCAGTGCCGTGTTCGTCAGAACGTTAGCAGGGCCTTCGCTGAAGTGGAAACTCATATACAGCACGCCTTTAGGCATATCGCTCGTGACGCGTGCAAGCGTTTCAGCCTCACCGCGACGACTTCGAAGCTTTACGCGGTCACCTTGTTGTATGCCAAGCTCTTTCGCATCTTCAACACTGATCTCAATATATCCCGTTGGGACTTCATGGTCAAGCGTTGGTGATCGCCTCGTCATAGTTCCGGTGTGGTAGTGGAACAAGATCCGGCCCGTCATGAGTTCAAACGGGTACTCGGCATCTGGCAGCTCCGCAGGAAGTCTGTCTTCTATGCCATAGAAGGCCCCTAGCCCGTCCGGCGACGCGAATTTCTCTTTGTGGAGAATCGGCGTTCCTGGATGTTCTACCGTTGGACACGGCCATATAAGGGCTTCGGGTTTCTCGAGTCGCTGATAAGATATCCCTGCGTACGAAGGCGTCACTTTTCGCATGTCGTCAAAGACGTCCTCGACACTTGTGAACTCAAAGCCCTCTAAGCCGAGTTTGTGAGCGAGATCCGTTAAAATTTCCCAGTCAGCTTTGGCCTCGCCTGGCGGATCAACTGCCTTTCTTATACGCTGCACTCGGCGTTCACCACTGGTAAACGTGCCGTCCTTTTCCGCAAAGCACGCGCCCGGGAGTATGACATCGGCGAGTTTCGTCGTTTCTGTTGGAAAGATGTCCAACGTCACAAGAAAATCGAGTTTCTCAAGTTGCCTGCGGACGTGGTTGGAATCTGGGAACGACATCATCGGGTTTTCACCCATGATGACCATAGCCTTTATCTCGTCGCCGCATGCGTCTATTTGCTCGGTCAGGGTCAACCCATATTCACCAGGAAGTCCCTCGACGCCCCACGCCTTCTCCATCTTCTCGCGATTCTCAGGAACTTCGCATTTCTGATAGCCGGAATACACATTCGGATAGGCCCCCATGTCGCAGGCGCCCTGGACGTTGTTTTGACCTCTAAGCGGATTGACGCCAACCCCGGGTCTTCCGATGTTTCCCGTCAACATCGCAAGATTCCCGAGCGACATAACGTTATCCGTCCCAGTTGTTTGCTCGGTAATGCCGAGGCAGTAGATAATTACGGCATTTTTAGCGGCCGCGTATTTCCGCGCCACTTCTTTCACTAACTCAGTAGGCACCCCTGTTCTAGCTTTCACGTCTGCGTACTTCTGAACCGTCGCCTTTAGGTCTTCAAATCCCTTCGTCCGATTTGCGATGAAGTCCTTATCGTGCAAGTCTTGCGCAATAATCCAATACATCATTGAATTAAGCAAGGCAATTTGAGAGGAAGGCTTGTAACGCATGTATGTATCCGCCTGCTTCGCCGTCATTGAGTACCGTGGATCGCAGACGATTAGGTGCGCGCCCTTTTCTTTGGCCTGGATAATCCTTCGCGCAGCGAGCGGGTGCGCTTCTAACGCATTTGAGCCGATCATGAAGATGCAATCCGCGTTCAGAGCGTCTGCAAAACCATTTGTTGCCGCGCCCGAACCGAAGGATAACGAGAGTCCAGCGACAGAGGGACCGTGACAAATGCGCGCGCAATTATCGACGTAGTTGGTCCTGAATCCGACGCGCGCCAGTTTTTGCATCTCGTAGCATTCTTCGTTCGTGGTTCTGCACGACACCTGAAACGCGACCGAGTTCTGGCCGTTTGCTTCGTGAATTGTCGTTAATCGCGAAGCCACAAGATCGAGCGCTTCGTCCCAAGTAGCCTTAACAAACTCGCCATCTTTCTGGATCAACGGAGTCGTGAGCCTATCCTCATCGTGCACGAATTCCCAGCATGAGAGGCCTTTAGGACAGAGTTTTCCCTCATTTACGGGACTTCTCTTCCACGGCTCAACCCCGACGAGGTCGCCGTCCTTAACCACCAGGTTAAGTCCGCAGCCGACCCCGCAATAGGGACACGTTGTCGGCACGTATTTTATTTCCATGCGTTCTTCCCCTAAATTCAATCTGATACAAACCTGAATAGCAGCGACAGTAATGAATTGCTTAATATTTTGCGCCAAACTATAAATTCGCTATGACCTAATCAAAATAACGAGTTAGGAGCCAAGAACTGGCGAAAAGAACACGCAACGAGGCCGGATACATAAAATAGAGGTATACAATATAGCATATACAAGAGGCCGTTTTTGCGAACTCTTTCACTATTTTGAGAAGTGACTAAGGCCGTCGCGGGCTCCGCGATTTTTCGGGCCGTTTTCAGTGGTCAGATACGGCTAAAGTGCTACGATTGTGCCCAATATCACGGCGTTATAGACTATTTTCGGCACAAAAGAAGGATGTATACGCGACCGTTTAGACGGCGTTTATCTCAAAGTGTGAGCGCACAGCGTGCACGCTAAGGCAGTTTGGATAACTCCCTTCTTTTTCGACGTATCAAACGCGCGCAGCTCTCCATGCTCCCTAGCTTAAGCCTTTATAAACCAACATGGGGAGCGTATGGTTGAACCGCGGGACACTATTAAGATTGTAAATGTGGTAGCCTCAACCGGCATCGGAATAGAGATAAACCTCAAGCAAGCCACGCTTGCGTTAGAGGATGCAGATTATGATCCTGAACGGTTTCCGGGCGTCGTTTACCGCACCAAGGACCCGAAGACCGCCGCGTTAATTTTTCGATCGGGAAAAATTGTCTGTACGGGTGCAAAGAGCATAGATGAGGTTCATAAAGGCGTTGAAAACGTATTTCAAAGTCTACGAAATATCGGAATCGACGTGAAGGGGACGCCGGAGATTAAGGTGCAAAACATCGTCGCGACAGCAGATCTTCACTCAGTTTTGGATTTGAACGCAATTGCCATCGGTCTCGGGCTTGAGAACATTGAGTACGAGCCCGAACAGTTTCCCGGCCTCGTCTACCGGTTATCGGATCCTAAAGTAGTGATTCTTTTGTTTGGTTCCGGCAAACTGGTTATAACCGGCTGCCGAAAGCCCGAAGATGCGGCTAATGCGGTCGATCGAATCGTTAAGGAGCTTAAAAGCGTAAGCCTTCTACGCTGAATGATACTCCCTGAATCAGAGCGCTCAAAGGCACCGATTGTATCTGCGCGAGCTTGAGAGTAGGGGTGTTTAATATGTGCGCTCCTAGTCAGCGGATGACCCTTCTAGTGTCATTTTGGATCTCCAATTCAGCGATTGGGGCCCGTAGAGTGTTCCTTTTGCAGGCCCCACCGATCAGATAGGATTGCAGCGCTTGTTGTGGCACAAGAACACGTGAGAACTACAGCGTTGTCACTTCGACCGACAATTAGAGAAATAGTCTAAGGTCGTTAACTTTTTGCCCTTCGCGACATAGCCAACGTGTCTCTTTTTCCACAGAACCAACAAGCTCACGATAAGCGTGAGACAACCCATGCATCGACCCTTTCTGTGGAATCAACCGAGGTTCCGTTAACGACCTTAGTGATTTAACCGAGGCAACATGCACTAGCGCATGTAGCTATTTTAAGATTTATAACAACTTTAGTGTGTTACTCTGCGCACCCGCGCACGAAAAAGACAGCGCATTTTGCGCGCCGGAATGGGCGAACGGCGTTCTCCAACGCCTGAAGAAGCGTTGCCGATTTAGCTATCTTCTTTACGGGATTACGCAACTCTAAGCTTAATGCGTGCCGTAGTAGTCGGCCAAAGCTCTGAACGACTCCTTTGGTTCCCACGGCATGTCTGGATAGGTTGCACCGTGTTTGCCATCGCCATAACTTTTAACTAAGCTCGTGCTGGCCATGTCGAGGTCGTATCGGGGATCGCTATCATACGTGTAAATAGGGAAAGCAAAGGTAAACACAAACGCGCCGTCAACGCCCGTGGCATCAAGTATGCCGAGCGTCTTAATCAGTTCGCGCGCTTGCAACGCTTCGTCGCGCACGTATTCACCGTTTAGCCGTGGTCGCACAAATCGGCCCAATAATGGTATGCGATGCAGGAACAGCGTTTTATAGTCGACATTTCCTATCATCTGCGATCCTATGGCGCCTGACCCTGTGGTGCCTCGAACAGTGTTATGGCCGAACTCCGTGATGATGACCGGCTTTCCATAAGCAAAAAGCGGCTTGAGCATGTCGACATACCGGTCTTCAATGCCCGCATCCCGGTAATGGTCGACGCCCACGAAGTCGAACAGGCTCCAGTCAACCGCCTCCCACGGTAGCGACGCATACGTGAGTTGCCCGTGAAAGACTTTCCTTACTGAGTTTTTCACGCCGGCCAAGAACGCATTGAGCGGCTTGTTGTGTTCGCCGGCATTGACAATCTCCCTCAGTGATGGATTCCGGAGCCTCTTCATGAACGTATTGCCCGGCACGATGCCTTGCATGAAAAGTGTGAGTTCAGAACCAACGCTCAAAAATAGTTGTTCTGGCCGCTCTCCGCGCAGGTTTTCAGCCGCCGCCGCGGCCCTCACAATATAGTTGAGCGTCTTTGTTTGACTTTTGTTCCACATCTCCGGCGAAAGCCACACTTCCAAGCCTTGGTTGAGTGCGACTTCGCTCGCCTTCATCAGCCGATTGATATCTAGGCCGCAGATTCTGACGGCATTACAGTGCAGGTCATTTTTAATTATCTCAAGTTCACGGTGGATTATTTTCAGGTCAAATGTAGGGTGCCAATTGCCACCCATCACGCGCCCAACGTCGTAGGAAACTCCTTTGCGGTTCATTGGATCTCACCCCCCCTGTTTGTATGACTTGAGATTAGCTGCGAAGAACACAGAGATCTTGGCAACGACTGACATAAGTTGTTCGTCGCGCCATCCTACTTAACGTTGGAGCCAAACTATCAAGATTAGCTCAAGCCAAACTCAAATCGAAAAACGCTTTATCTCGCTCGACCATTAATACCAGACCATGTCATATCGAAACCTCGCCTCGTACAAGCGCTTTGAGACGCACCTTACTACAAACTGGCCGGCCTTCAGCGCGAAGCGGAGCGAGCGCCTTAGACAGCAGGGTCGCTTTGGCGAGGCATCAGAGCGCGTTGCTGAGAATATCGTGGAAGATCTCTTCACGATAGCCCTCGGATGGAATCTTGGTGACATAAACAATCAGGTCGACTACGCTGATATTGTCGTCACGCGTCTTGGAATTAAATACTGCATCGTCGAGACGAAACGCCCCGGTGCTCTTGCATGGAACCGAGCTGCTGTGCATAGCGCCCTTGAGCAAGTGCGTCGCTATGCAGACGAGCAGAAAGTGAAATGCATTGCCGTTAGCGATGGAATGATGTTTTATGCTGCTAACATCGAGGGAGGTGGCTTACGCGACCGAGTCTTTGTCTCTTTGGAATCTAAGGAGCCTCATAACGACTTGTGGTGGCTTAGCGAGCACGGCGTCTACCGACCGCGCACGGGGCCAGAGGGTGAGCCACTTACACTCCTTAAATCAGCATCAGTCACACCAGTAGCGAGCACAGGAGAGGATCCAAGTGCGCAACTGCTTCATCCAAAATATTGCCTTCCCGCACAGTGCTTTGCTTATGTCGGAGATGCAAATCGGCCCGCGACGTGGAAACTGCCTTTCATGCTGGAAGACGGAAGTATTGACGTAAGACGTCTTCCAAAGGCGATACAAGCCATTTTGAGCAACTACCGCGGTGCAAAGGTGCGATCGGTTCCGGAGAAAGCTATCCCTGATGTGCTCAGACGCTTAGCTTCAGCCGCAGAGCAGCTCGGCAGAATGCCGCATCAGGGTGAAACGGCGGAAGTCTATGAGATGCTCGCGCAAGCGCTCTGGCAGGTGGAGAATTCATAACGCGGCGGGGGCACGTCTCGTCAAGCGGGGTGAGGGCTCTATGCAACACATTGGAAAATCAAAGGTCACCAAGTTGAATGCCAAAGCGGGCGTCGTTTAGCCACTTATTAGGCTGCCAAAGACCCACGCAGACGAAATTGGGAACGTCGCAGAGATATTTGAGACTCAGCACCATAACAGACGGGCACTTCCTGTCACTTTTTACGATTGAGCTTTGCCTTTATCGTTGCTTAGGGTATCCCTTTGCCACCACCTCAGCCCCTAAAAAGTTGCTTCTTTTTTCGATTTCCTTTGATTTTTGAGTTCCGTTGCAGACCTGAAGCAGAACGTGTGAAGTGATCAACCTAAAACCACCCCGCGCCTGGCCTCTACTGAACAGAATTGAGATTCGGCAGCAAAACCACAACGCTTTAAGCTAACATTAGCATCTTCTATAAGAGTATGAGGGCTTGGAGGTTGTAGTATGGCGTTTCTAACACGTCGCTGTAGAAATTGTGGCACACCATTAGATGAGCAAATAGGAACCTGTAAAGAGTGCGATGTATTGCTCACCGTATCTCAATGGTGGTGGTATGGACTGATTTCACTTGGACTGAGTTCGATTGATGCCACAAAGAGGGCACTGATACTACACCGTCCAATCTTGTTTGGATTGCTAAAAGATGTAACTGAGCTTCCCTACGCGCAGATTAACAGCATTAAAAAGAATAGGGGATTTCTGAACACACTCACTGCGACCGTAGCCCTTCATATAAGCACGGGCACTCATGGCTCCTTCGTAATCGACGGCCTCTTCAAAGAAAATGCTGATAAAATCATCGGAATAGTGCATCAACATCAGGACGCAGCATCTAGCTCTTCTTATACACCTGTGCCTGCACAGCAACCCACAGTGACGGGAATCAACGTAGCAGATGAATTAAAGAAGTTAGCAGAACTGAAGAGCGAAGGCATCTTGACGGATGAAGAATTCGCTGAGCAGAAAAAGAAGTTGCTCAGAGCGCAAACTGCGAATCAAAGTCAACCAAGATTTGACCTGCAGAAAGGTCGTCGTTTGTAGCAACGAAGCGCTTTTTTCGATTTCCTTCGACTGACGGGCTCCGTTCAAGACCTGCCAAAACCAAGGAAGGACGGCATGTAAGCCTCGCACTGACGGTCGGCACATAGCTTAGGAATTGCGTATCCCAAGGTATAGCGTAGCTAAAAGAAAAAAAGGAAAAGGGAACGTTACAAATTAGTCACGACTACGTTTATGTCGTCGTTGTATGTTAGGGTTTTGGCAATCGCACCCTGCGGGACCTCGAACGCTACGACTCCTGACACTTTGTCGCCTGCATTCGTGTTCTGCACGCCTTGGAGGGCGTTGGGGGCTGAGAATGTCGAGGAACTGTATTGATATACTGCGCCGTCGGCTGTGGTGAGCTTAAAGAAGTTCGGGTTGCCGAGTAGCTCATTGTCTTGGTTGAGGTTGGTGACTGTCACGTTGAAGATAATAAACTCGTTACCTGCTGCTGGCGTGCTGTAGGTCCCTATCTGGCTTGCTGTTTGTTGCGAGTTGACTTTGACCGCTATCCCTGCGTTGCCGCTGCCGCCGCCTGAGCTTTTCGAGCAACGGGCCTTCTTATACCATTCTTTTTTCGATAATGTTGAATTACCCCACAAGAAGGGCATTTTTTGGTCAAGAGCACAAATCGTTTTCTGTTAGCAAAACAGAAGTAGTGTAGCTTCGTTTATGAACCGAGCTCTCGAAGTATCATCTGAGAAGAGGGTGCCTCGCCAGTGCCTCCGTTCGACAGTTCCTCGCTCATATTCTTTTTTTCGATTTAAATGCAGTGAACGGCTCTGTTTAAAGAGCAAACCCTCGCATAAGGAGTTATGACCTCAAAACTGCCTCGCAAACGGTTCCCATAGGCTTAAGCCGCGTTCTTGTGCATTAATGCGCGGAGGCTAAAAAAACGTGATAAGTGACGAAGAACGCAAAGAGCGGGAACGATTGCAAGAAGAGGCAGACAAAGAAAAAGCGAAAATTAAGCCCCACAAGATTAGTGTTGATGGAATTGAAATTGATTTTGAAGACCGCCAGACACGGTTAATCAGTAAAGCGTTAAGCCCTTCCGCTCAGTGGAATTCTGGTAGGAGCAAGCTTGAAGATGCAAAAGAGGAAGTATGTGAATTATTTTGGAGAACAAAAGACGGCGTATACTTCGTTTTCTTAACAGATCTGGATGGGGAGGTTATGTCGAGAGGTATCCGTATTGAAACGAAAGACGCTCACAGCAGAATGACGTGGCCTCATCAATGGTTTGTTACAGAAGCACAAAAGAAAGAACTCCAAGCGGAAGATTTTAAGCTAGCTAGCGCGCGAGCAGCACGTTACGCTGCACTAGACAATAAAGATGTCTAATACAGGCGAACGATATTGGTGGGAGGCACGATAAACCAAATTAGCGGGATCGCAACCTATGAGTCATCGATAGCAAAAACATAATCGCAAACGTTATCGAATCAGTTGAGCGTGTTAGTATAACACAAGCTCTCTCCTTCCAAAATTATGCCAAGACATGAATCAATGTACTTGCCAGCTCTTAGAGCTCATCTTAAAGATTTTATCATTCTTGCGCAAGCTGTTGAGAAAGAGTTTCGAACAAAATGCTCTGTTGAGACGAACGAGAAAGAGAGAAACAATAATTTCTTTGTTTATCATTTCTTACATCGCACGATTTTATATAGCCAGAGCATTCAATTGCTGGCGGAAAACGGGTTCTACCATGAAGCTATTCTTGTAGCTAGAACTATTCTCGAAGGGGTCATCAACTTTGAGTATTACAGAGACTATCACGATATCGCCGACAAATGGCGCTTGTTTATGGTTTACGAAGACGGAAAGAAAGTAGCGAACACGGTTTCGCTGGCCGCAAAACACAAATGGCTGTATGAAAAGGTTGAGCACAAGTTTGGTGCAGACATGGTAGACCGAGCGGAAAAAGATTTCGGCTTCAATTATCTCCCTAGAGAGAGTTTGACCTTTAGCAAGATGTCGCTTTCCGATTTAATCAACAGGATAAGTGACACGAAGCTACGGCGACAGATTCGCGACCAATATGATGTAATCTATAACGAGTTCTCGCAGATCGCTCATTGGTCGCCATCAGGAGTAATAGAAGGCGACTTTAATGCGGTGGCGGCTGTGAATGTTGCCATAGATGCCCTGTACGAAATTTCGAAAGAGGCAGATAAGAAATACGAATTAGGGCACAACAAAGACTTAAACAAACTCAAGATAGAGGCAATTAAGGCTTTGCCGTAGTATTTAGGTTCTCGCGCGATCACTCGGCAATGACGTAACTTCTTTGCGTATCTCTTTAATCGCCTCGTTCAAAGAAGCAGCTATCTCTCCATTTCTCGGCTCAAAGAGTCTATCTCCGCGAAAAGAATCCTCATTGTATATTTCAAAAAATGACAATTTCAAGGAATTAGGTTTGTTAAGCGGGTTCCATAACAGGTCTGTTTGAAGCGACAAAACATAGTCGTGATACTGCTGCTTTGAAAAAATGAGAAATCCTGCTGCGTTTATTATATGCAGTCGATTCAGCGTATTAACATCTTTGTTATCTGATACTACAATGTTGTTGTTTATTACGTTCTTTGGTTTATATCTATAAATGTCAAATAGACAGAGAGCAACTTTTTCATTAAGCGGCAGAACTATGATTAAGCCCTTGCAAATAAGACCCGTCAAATCTCCGTCGATTAGGTTGTGAAAGATCACCGGAGAATCAGACGTAATGAAGGGCGTAAAGGGATCTGTCTTATTGATTAATAGCGTGGGCGCCAAATCAGTGACCGCATATGAATGCTTAGACACGAATTTCAAGACATCTAAATGCGGCGATTTTTGCTCGATGAACTTATTAAGAGCTTCTCTAGCCATTTCAGACTCAGCTAGATAGGGAAGTTTTCTAATTAAGGAAGAACGAGCCATATCCTCTATCTCTTCTCTTGATGCTTTTGTTCGCGTTTTTGTAATGAGAACTAAAAGATGCAGGTACATGAAATCCTTAAGCGAGGTGATTGTGAGTGTTTGCGTCTTCAAAATTTGTTGAATGGTTTGACCGTGCTTATCCTCTAATGCAGATAATGCAAGCTCGAATATCGGGGCCACCGAGCCATCGGCATAGAAATAAGGTTCTCGAAAAATCTTCTCGATATTTCGCTTTTTCGATTTGCTAGCTACTAGATCGAAGCGATAGAGTGATTCCGTATTTTGCAGACAAAAACTTTTCAGATATGATTTGGCCACAAAATGTTGTTGTTTGTTTTCGGCCATCGTACGCAACGTCTTTGTAAAATATAAACACTATATGCTATTTCAAAAGTTTCTCTCTCTGCTTTTTGATGCTCATTTAGCGACTACACTACATAGCTAACTTGCTTCACAACTTCCGCTTGACACCACCGAGTTAGGCCGTTGTGGTGAATGATCATCGCAAGATGCTTCAAATAACAAGTTTATTATCCAAAAATTTGTTAGTCTTAATACTAATGAAAAAAATATTCACCACAAAAATCTCACTCCAATCGCGTAATCCGACATTTTCTTATCCCATCATTCGCTTGCCACGAGACTTCAAAGAACTCGCAGGTCAAATCGTGAATATCTATGAAATTGAGATTGATGGGATTCGGGGATTTTTTGTGGAGCCGCATTTAGCTAAATTAGCTAAATTGGAAAGATCGTTCGAAAGTACTGAATCATATAATCAAGAGCTGTGTGAGACTCCAATTGTTCAAAAGAAAGCAAAAAAGGAGCGCCCGAGTCGGGATTTGAACCCGAGTCGGAGCCTCGACAGGGCTCCATGATAGGCCGCTACACTACCCGGGCTTGCGCACGCAAAGCGACTGCCTGACGCAGCACAGCTTACTAGCCGAGTATTGATAATAAAGCTTTCTGCGGTGCTTTTCGAGCGCGAGTCTGTCGCGAACGGTTCCGCGGAAGCATGTGCACTTCTAGGAAGGATTTCCGTTAAAGGCTGTGCCAAATCTGCACATGGTTTTAAAACTTCTTCTCTCGGTTTTAAAACCGTGTCTTCCTTTGGCACACTATGTTCTGTCACGATGAGAAATGCTTGTTTTCCCTCGTGTTCAGTCTCAAAGACATCAGCTACCTCGCCTACAGTATTTGCGTATTGTAGAGGCAAGCGAAGTTGTGGGTAGTCATTCCCTTTGGCAGATAACTTGCCGATTTTTGACTTTCCGATGTGCTGCATAACGACACCAAGTACGAACCAACGATAACCGGGTATTATTATCGGGTTACTAGAATAAGAGTTTGCTTAACAGCTGTGTGTGTCGCGCAAGAGAGATTCGAAACGTTGACATTCAACCACGCCCAGCGGCAACTAGCTATCGAGAGAGCATAGGGGGTTTTGAGCTTTGGATGCTTATCTTGTGCGTGCAGATCGCTTGCATGTGTCTCTAGAAGCGCCGTTCAAGCATAACCGTCATGATTCGCGGCAGTTGCGCTGCAAGGGCTCTTTAAGGCGCAACAACGTGCTTTTGCCACCACGATTCTGAACGGGCCTTTGAAATCAAAGGAAATCGAAAAAAGAGATGATATATAGAAGTTATGGTGAAGTCGAAAGGAATACGCTAATCGACCATAAGCATGAAAATTAGGAAGCAAGCAAACCCTTGTGGCCCCGCGCCCAAAGTCGACTTCTGGGTGCGACCAAAGAGTAACCATTAAAGCCTTGCTCGGTCTTTTTTACCTGTGTCGAATGCGTCTAATATCCTCCCTAGGCAAATCGTCTTATTCATCAGCGTTTGCAAGTGGTGCGTGCTAGGCACACTCGCTGGAGTCGCCGTCGGCTTAGCGGTAGCCGTTTTCCTTAAGGTCTTGAACTACAGCATTGCCCTCACCGGCCAGTTCCCCTATTACTTTCTCCTCCTTCCCCTAGCGCTCCTTGTCAGCAGCGCGATGACGAAATATCTTACCCCAGGCGATGAAGGGCACGGCACGGCGATGATTATTGATGCCCTTCATAAACGATCCGGGAAAATAAAGCCGTCAACGGTTTTGGTAAAGCTCGCTGCCACGCTCATCACTATCGCGTCAGGGGGCTCGGCAGGCAAAGAAGAGCCGGGCGCCCAGATAGGGGCGGGGCTCTCTTCACTATTTGGCGATCTCCTGAAGTTCGACGACCGTGACCGTCGGAAATTGGTCATCTGTGGGGTCAGCGCCGGATTTGCCTCCGTCTTTGGTACGCCTCTGGGCGGTGCCATCTTCGGGGTCGAAGTCCTCTTTGTAGGAGGCCTAATGTACGACGTGCTTCTCCCCGCGTTTATCGCGGGGATCGTCAGCTATCAGGTGTCGGCTGCCCTTGGCATTACCTATTTCTACAGTCCCCTCCAGTTCGTGCCCGTCTTCAGCGGGTTCTTCTTGGCGCAAGTGATTGTTGCAGGCATCTTCTTTGGGATCGTCGCGCTCCTCCTCATAGAGCTCTTCAATCTCTTCAAAAAGGCGGCAGAACGTCTGCCCATATGGGCGCCTGCCAAGGGCATCATCGGCGGGGCGGCACTCATACTGTTGACCCTGATATTCTCGACGCAGTACCTTGGGCTCGGGTTAGCCACGACTCAGGCTACGCTGCAGGGGCAGCACGCCGTCTGGTACGCCTTCCCGTTAAAGATCGTGTTCACGAGCATAACGTTGGGCTTTGGGGGAAGCGGCGGTATCATCACCCCGATCTTCTTTATCGGTTCAACGGCCGGTGCTCTCTTCGCGCAGGTATTTGGCTTGAATTCGGCGACGTTTGCGGCAATTGGCCTCGTAGCCGTTCTTGCGGGAGCCACCAACACTCCCATCGCCGCGAGTATCATATCAATTGAGCTCTTTGGGCCAGCAGTCGCGCCGTACGCGGCAGTAGCGTGCGTTGTCAGCTACGTGATGTCTGGTCACCGAAGCATCTATCCATCGCAGGTGCTTGCGACGGAGAAATCCCGGTCTATTCAGGTTCAGATCGGTAAGGAGGTTGCGGAGTGTGAGCCGACGGTGCAGCCCAGAGCGGGGAGTGTCACGAAAGCCGGCCTGAAGGTCATTAATAGAATCAAGGGTTTCATTGCCAAACATTTTAGAGTGCGGCAGCGACCGCGATAGGCAAGGGTCATGCCTGCGAACGTTTGCGCTTGAGTTAAAAGAACAGCTGGCCCAAACCCTCGCTACGTTTGTCACATCGATTCTGGCACCGCCGCGTGCGCCTAAACGCGGAAAGTGCTGCTGAGCCACCTCTCCGCCACATCTTCGGCGCGTTTGTAGTCAAGAAAAAGAGAAACTTATAAAATCGGTTATCCGCCTATGCTTGTTCGTGGTTAGTTCCTTAATGCTTGTCGGATTCGGCCTTATCGCTCTTGGGTGGATAATTCAATTCGTTTACATAGTGCGGGGCAACAGAAACGTGCAGCCCCTCTTTATCGGTGTGTATATCGTGGGAGTCATCATCTTAGCGGCGAGTGATGTGATGGGCGGTGCAGCGGATATCGCCTACGCGGAACTTGTGGCCATTATTGCGTCACTGCTTGCTCTCGTGGCGCTCGTCACTACCAAACCGAAAAGATAGCGCCGGCACTGCGCGCCGAGCAGCTTAGCCCCAATATTTATTGCTGCTTTCCCCCTGTTAGGTGCATACTACTACAGGAGGTGATTGGTCGATGAACCGAACTCGTATTGTGCCGCTCGCTTTTATCGTTACTATCGTGCTCTTACTCGCGATGCCGCTCGCCGTCAGCGCCACGCCGCTTTCACCAACGCAGGCTCCTGCGTCTCGCTACACGATGGTGAACCAACAGATAACCGACTCAGTCACGCGACTCATCCACGGGTTTCTGAGCAAATCCCTGCAGAACCCGAATGAAATCTTTAGCGGAAACGCCTTGGCAGAGATGCTGGCTGAACTGAAGGGCATTGTTCAAGGGCTACTGCCGTAACTACATCGAGTGGGTAGTTTAACCGGCCAGCAAAGGAACATCACGTGCTCTTGCGTGCACGCCGTGAGATAAAGCGCACTCCATCTAGCTGAGTTGTTCGCTGTAATTATGCCGGTCTAAGCTTTGCGTATCACCTCGCAGCTCGTGCGTTCCGTTAGAGCTTGTCATTCAATAATTTTCATGATTAGTCCATGAGGTGTACCTCCTTACGGTCAAGCGTCGGCTAGAAAAAAAGTTTCCGTCATAACCTCATTCAACTCCCCTCAACGTCGGTTTACCCCCACTTTTGCGATGGATGATGCTGAAAACCTCTCGGATCAGCTCAGTGGCCAGCGCGTATGCTACTTGGAAAAACTGGAGCGCGACGACCAACGGCACCTTGAAGACGCCCTTCCACGTCGTTAGCATCGGCGATTCGTGCACAATGCGTGTGAGCTCTCCATCAACGCGCCCGGCGGCATGGGTCACGACGAGGCTAACGACGATGCCGAGGATGGCCCCCCCGATGATGTCGGTGAAGTAATGGAGGCCTAGGTAGAGCCTGCTAAATCCCACAAGAATGGCCCACGCGAACAGCACAATAGTGAACTTTCGGTGATAAGACGAAAGCGTCGTCGCGAAGGCAAAGGCGTTCGCGGTGTGGGCGCTCGGAAACGACGGCTCAGCCTCTGGTGGTACGCCCAAATCGCTCGGCCGTGGGCGTGCAATGGCGTACTTCACTGCGGTCGCGAACGCAGTCGTTATTATGAAGATAATAGCGAAGACAAGCGCTTCTTTGCGGAGACCGGCGAGGTAGAGTGCGATCGTGATGAGTACCATGAAGGTGATGCTGCCCGTGAACGTGACCCACCAAAATAGCGTATTGAGAAGACCGCCGTTGTTGAGCCCCCTTATGAAGTGGGTAACGTCGTAGTCAAACCCGCCGAAATAGGCGGATGCCAAGGGTGCATGGAGGGTCAGCAGTGCAGCGTGCATAATGCGAACCTACTCTCGCACAGACAGGGTCATATAGTTTATGTGTTCGCGCATTTTTCGGTTTTTTGCAGGTGATGACCGTCAGTCTTCAGCATCGGTTCACAGCTAAGCGCCGCGCTTGGGTCGCAACTCCTTACGGAGGGATCGGTCGACGTCGCGCCGTGGCACAGCAGGCGGCGCAGGTTTACGCGGTCTGGCCCCTGCCCTAAGGAGATGAATCGACCCTTAATGAGATAGCGAAGGTGCTGCACAGGCACGTGGAGTACGATGCACAAAAGGTGGCGATGTCGTTACTTGAGATCTGCGAGATTAGCAGTAACTAAAAACAAACACTCTAATCTCGTAATTCACTTTCAGCACGTGCTTACAGTCGCGTTATCACTTACAGCACAGATTCAACCTTTGTGCAAGGAGTTAATGTTAAGAAAGACACAAATGAGACGAAGCAGGCTCTTTACAACCTTTTCGCTGCCTACATTCGCACCGTGCCGCTGGAAGAGCTGATTGGCAGCGTCGAACGGGCCCGGCGAGACGCGCAGCTCAGGTATGTAGTCATATACGGAGCGGCCTGCAGCTACTGCCTCGGCAGGGCCGAACGGCTTGACGGGTCGTATTTGCGAACGTTCGCGCTTGAGTTAAAAGAACAGCTTGCACACACCCTTGCTACGTTTGTCACATCGATTCTGACTCACCCGAGTGGGCGCGTAGATGATAAAGAGGGTGCTGAGCCACCGCTTCGCCAGATCATTGAAGTGTTGCAGCAGGTGATGTGCACGCACGACGCCGAGAAGCTTGCGATTTCGGTGCTGGAAATCTACAAAGGTGGGTACCACCAAGAACGAACTTCCAAGTGACGAGATTCCTCTCGAACCCTTAGTTGCGCCCCTCTTGTAGTTATGAAGAACTGCTGCGCGCATCCAAGGGCTTGTTAAGGCGTAACTGCGTGCTTTTGCCACCATGCTTCTGAACGGGCTTTAGAAATCAAAGGAAATCGACAAAAAAATGACGAACAAGGAGCTAAGAAGAGAGCGAAAGGAATACGCTAAGATAAGACGAAGGTCTTTTGTTGCAGGCGCTCTCGCACCGTTTCGCTGTTTTTTTACTCCAGCGCACTCTGGCAGTCGGGCCATCACCTACTTCACAAATTGAACCCTTGTGGAAGCAGTTCCAAATCGTCTTATTGGAGGCGGCTGTTCTCTGGATCGTGTTTGCGGGCTCAGAGAGACAGCGAAGCAGACTTTATTGGTGACTAAAAAAGAGAAAAAAGGGGTGACAGCCCCTATCAAGCTTTCACCACGACGGTGTGCGCGACACGATCGCCGAGACGCTGTTTCTTGTCTGAGGTCCAAATAAGGATTGCGCCGAGCAGGTACGGAATGACGTACGGAATCTGGTCAATATACAGCAGAATCGTGCGGATAAACGCTGCTCCGTATGTGATCGGTCCGCTGTTCGCCTCGCTGACTACTTTTATCTTGACTGCCATCATACCGACCGATTGGCCATAACGCCCTAGGAGAAGCGTAAAGTAGAGCAGTCCGAGCACAATACCCAAAGCAACGTAGTACGCAGGGTACGCCGGCCCAAGCGAAACTGCGCCAGTTGACCTATCAATCGTAGTGGCTGATCCAGTAAACAGAAAAATGAGTATGTAGTCGATAATCCCTAAAATAAGGCCATCGATGATGAGCGCCACAAAACGGATGGCGACGCCCTGATACTGCACTTGGGGCTCTGGCGTTGCATACGCGGAAGCGGCTGCCGCAGAAGCTGAACCCTGCGCGGGTTGTGCAGCGGCTGGTAGCGGTGCGCCACAGCTCTCGCAAAACTTTGTACCTGGTGCAGCGGGAGTGCCGCATTTTGCGCATTTGTCTTCGTTCACGTGTTTCACCTCCCTTGCATTTGTTAAGCGTTAAGGGGGCTTTCCTTTTGATCTATCTTGCGATTTGCTCTGACAGTGTGTCTCCGATTTCCTTTCGGTGGGGCGCAACAATCGGCCGCATCGACTATAGCAGAATCGGTAAGCACTGTTCTCGTTTCGTATCAACAAGAAGCAACTAGCAGAAGCATGCTCTTTACAACCTCTTTGCGGCGTGCATCCACACAGGGCCGTTCGATCGGTTAAAAGATAGCCTCCAAAGAGCGTGTCGAGATGCTAAGCTGCAGCACGTGGTCGTTTGCAGCTTAGCCTGTAGGCACTGCCTCAGCAAGTGTAACTGCCTGATGGGTGGTATTTGCGAACTTTTACGCTTGAGTTGAAAGAACAGCTTGCCCAGTCTCTCGCCACATTTGTCACATCGATTTTAGCGGAGGGCGCGTGGGCACCCAGACGTTGACAAGGCTGCTGAGCCACCTCTCCTCCAGATCATTGACGTGTTGCAGCAGGAGATGTGCACGCACGACGCCGAGAAGCTTGCGATTTCAGTGCTCGAAATCTACGAAGGCGGGTACCACGAAGAACGAACTTCCAAGTGATGAGATTCCAATTCGAACCCTTTGGTTGCATCAATCTTGCAGTTATAATGAACCGCAGCGTGCTCCAAGGGCTTTTTCAGGCGCAACTACGTGTTTAGCCACCGCGCTGCTGAATGGGTAGAGATCGAAGGAATCGAAAAAGAAATGATGGGTCATGAGCTAGGGAAATGGTGACACGAATACGCGGCGCAAAGCGGCTTTCAGCTCGAACGGATTGTTAAAATCAAAGTCATAAGCATCTGTAGAATCTCAAGAATTTCCTCTCGATTGAGATTCGAGAGTTTCACCGAAGACAGATCTTCAAGAACATTTGACCAAGGATATTCTTCGATCGTAAATCCAGCATTGGTGAAAAACTGTCGCACAGCATTTTCGTCTTCAAATGTGTTCGTTTCGATGTCACGCCCAGTCGCGCCAGATACATTCTGCATCCGTTGCTGCATAGTGTCATCTGCTTGAGAAAAAAACTTGAGGGTTTGTTTGGTGTTCACATCCGGTGTAACCCATACTCCGTCATATTGTCTAAGAAGGGCATGGATGTTGCCTGCCAAGGTTTCTTTTTCTCCGCTGGTAAGGTACGGAAGTAAGCCCTCCGTGATAATCGCAACAGGCTTGTCTGATCGAAAAGGAATAGCCGCTTGCAACAAGCTCTCTCGATCAAGTGCATTTGCAACCCGGTAATACAGGTTTGAACGATGTATGTTCAATTTTGCAAATATGGATTCGGCAATTGCTTTTTCTTGTTCTAAAATCTGCGGCAAATCAGTGGCTACATAGACTACGTCAGGATTTTCGGTCATTGCGAGACCACGCGGTGAAAGTCCAGCAGCGATTTCCAAAACTTGTGTAATATGGTAACGTGCAATGATCTGATCAGTAGTTTTGCAGCGTGCCTCCAAATTGAAAGCAGACTGAGTCATAAATTCCGCGCTCTTGCCTGCTAATGTTTGAAAGTCTTTCTCTGCTCCGCTTGCTACGGCTATCTCCTTAGCAAACGGAATATCGGTAAAGCTCCTTATGTGCGCTACTAGCTTAGCAGTGGAACTAATTTTTTCATAGGCTTCTTCCTGCACCATATTCGATTATCACCCTTTTGCGCCCATCTACTCCAAGTGATTTTGTATACACACGATTATTCGCAGTATATATAGACGCCCCAACGCGTGTCAGAAGGCACGATAAAGACTCCGATTGAAAGTGATGTCAAGAGGCGCCGAGTGCAGACGCCGAAAGGAAGAGACCCCTCTTCACCAGATCATTGACGTGTTGGCGCAGGTGATGTGCACACACGATGCAGAAAAGCTTGATTGCTGTGCTCGAAATCTACGAAGAAGGTTATCGCGAGGAGCGGAGTTTAAAGTGATGAGATTCCGTCGCGTGCAAAACTCAACCCGCGAGCCGATCACGGATTTTCAAAGAGACATTGGCGTAATGTCGATTAATCTTATTCTTATTTCTTTACCCAAACATGGGTGATTTCCCCAAATACGTATTTGCGATAATCGCTTGCTTCTTTGTAAGCTTCGTTTATCCAGTCTTTAGCTTCTTGTGTGTAAAAATCATTGGGATTGGCGGTAGTAATTTCCGTTAATTTACATTCAATAATTAGTCTGGCTTCTTTGAAAGACATATCTCCGGAAGGAGTTTGAACACTTGTCAATTCAACTTCTTTCATTTTCTCACTATCTCTTCCGGATTTACTTCCCAAAAAGAGTATTTGTTCCTTATATTCATTCGGGAAGTAAGACAGCGTATATGTGTGCTCTTTTTGAATTATTTCAAGCGTATAACGGTCTGCTCGAAGAATACACCAAGTGGTGGGTTTCTTGAAAAGAAGCCCCAAACCACCCCCACTGCCTGTCATGGAATTATAATGATCTTCCTTGCCCGCAGTAATAACCGCAAAATCTTTTCCTGCCAACGTAAATACATTGTCGGATATCTCTTCCGGAGAAATTTGTTTAAATAATTGATCAAAATTCATCTCTTTGACATTTACATGATTTTTTTTTTCATAACTTGCAGCTCCTTAGGTCAACATGTCAGTCTGTTACATTTTGCTTTCCTTGATATACAGCGGCGAGAATCCTCACGCTTCAAGTTCGTTATGAAAAGAAAGCTTATTTGAGCTTAAAACTACGAAATGAGCTACCAAATGACAGTTAGCAGTTGCCCAAAGAAACCTGAATTGCATTTGAAAAACTACACTTACTTTCAGCACGTTCTCGCAGCGCCATTATCAGCTGCAGGATCAATCTGCCTTTTGTGCAAAGCATATACACCCCGAAAGTTAAAGCCGAGACCAGAGAGGCAATCTATAACCTCTTTGCCGCCTACCTGCACACAATACCGCTGGAAGATCTTATAAAAAGCGTTGAACGGGCCCAGCTAGATGCTAAACTACGGTATATGGTCATTTACGGAGCGGCCTGCAGCTATTGCCTCGGCAGAGCCAAACGGCTTGAAGGGTCGTATTTGCGAACGTTCGCGCTTGAGTTGAAAGAACAGCTTGCCCTGACCCTCACTGTGTTTGTCACATCGATTTTAGCAGGGTCGCGAGCGCACCTCCACTATTTTAGTGGGCACGTGGGAAGACGCAACATCGGCCGTTCGGTCTTATTCACGTTGGTTTCACGCTCAGACTCGGCGCTAAATCGGAACGCTTAAGTTACGGCGCTTAAATGGCTGCTATGCTCTGAAGAACGGAAGTGAAGCAATGGCGATCCCCATATTCGGAGGCGAGCTCGTCAGCCTACCCCAACTTCTCGCGGTCGTAATACCACTTGCCATCGCGGCCATGATAAGCCCGTTGGCGGTCATAACCGTCATGACCGTACTGAGCTCAGCGGAACACCGGCTCAAAAAAGGAGCGATCTTTGTCGCAACGTACTGTGTCGTATTTTCGCTGATATGCCTAGTTTTTCTAGCCATCGGAAGCCTGACGACGACCAGTGGCAAGCCGTCGTTGGCGACGGTGGCGATCGACTTCATCCTCGGTCTCCTGCTCCTCTACGCAAGCGCTCGTTCGCTCCTGAAGAAACAGGAATCAAAAACTTTTGACGCGACGACAATGGGCTCAGGAGCACTGGTTTCAATGGGAATCGCCTTCGGCTTCGGCAATATCTTCTCATCGCTTCCAGCTCTCGCCGCAAGCAAAGATATCGGGGTCGTCGTGCTATCCGTTCACGACAAAGCAATCGCATTTTTCCTAGTAATGGCCATAGCGCTATGCTGGTGTTGGGGGCCACTCGCCATTTATGCCGTGACTCCCCGAAATTTCGACCGCATCTTCGATCCGATCATCCGTTTCTTAAAGAAACACGGCAGTCAGCTCATTGCCGCTGTGTTCTTCATCGTCGGCATCTTCCTTATCGCACGTGGCGTGACGTCGGCGATGATGTTGTAGGTTGTTGACTTGAACCGCAGTCGCAGCGAAGGATCATGTGCTTGAGGAGCAGAAGAAGATGTCATTCACTCCTACGCGGCAAATCGAGACATCGGTTGTGCTTAAGAAAAGATTATTGGGTTAACGCCAAACTGCATGAGCTTGGAAAATTCAAACAGAAAGAAGCATAAGTCTACGTCGTTCAATCACTGATCACACAAAGATCCCAGCTCTATGTACTCGATACTTGTTGCATACCTCATCTTGATCGTGTACTACGCGATCACCGAAAGCAGGCGAAAGGGCCAAGCAGCTACAACGCTCAAGGGAGGCCCGTTCGATCAGGCGAGCACGCGGCTCCTGAGTCTGGCGCTCTTCATAAACATTATTCTTGTCATTGTCGCTAACGCGCTCAACTACTTCCAACTAGGCGTCATGGTCGATGTTATCGGTTGGATCGGCATCGTCGTTATGCTCTGCGGCATCACGCTTCGGGTGTGGGCATTTCAGACGCTCGGTAGATTCTACACTCGCACGTTACACATATCAGAGGGGCAGCGCGTCGTTCAGGAAGGGCCGTACAAGTACGTGCGTCACCCCGGATATCTGGGGGTTATCGTATTATGGGTAGGGGCAGGATTGGCGACGGTCAATTGGATTGTCGCAGGTACTCGTAACGTTGACCTTTGTCGCAGCGTACCGCTATCGCATTGAAGTCGAAGAGCGCATGCTCGTCGCGTCTTTTGGAGATCAGTACGCAGCGTACAAGAAGCATACGTGGAGACTAATCCCATTCGTATGGTGAAGCACGTGTAAAACTAAGCCAGTGCCCCTGACGTTTTCTATGGTCGTCAATTCTAGTTATGTCAGCCAAACTATGAACGCTATACTCGCAGGTGAACAACGTTCATCATTCCATTGCTGTCGGAAAGATTCATCAATCTCTTGACCGAGCTACCCCACGCAGGGTTTCGTGGAATGTTCTTAAACAAGGGAAGCTGATCCAAAACCTTGATGCGATTATCCCATTTTGTTATCGTGCGTGCATCCTTCATGGCCCATTTCGTTGTTTTCATCCCCATCCTCCGCATGCCCCAATTGCTCCTCAGTTTGGCGAATGTTGACTGCGTATTAAACACGATCTCCATGCCGGGGAGACTGTCTGCTAGCGATGAGAAGAACGATTTAATGTCAGACTCTTGAAAAAAGATGAGCACTCCTGCTGCGATCATAAATACGCCGTTCGCAGTGTCAGTAATATCGTCAAACCAACTGGTATCCAGCAATGATTTTGCGATGCTCGTCGACCGAGCGGCTTCGGGAATCAGTCGCCGTCGAAGGTCGATAGCCGCAGGAAGGTCAAGGTCGTACCAGTGAATCGATCCGTTGTCGACCCGGTAATATGTAGTATCAAGGCCCGCCCCAAGATCAATGACCGACGCTTTGGGATGCTCAGCGATGTACGCGCGGGTCTTCTCGTCGACATGCTTCGCTATTGCCGCGAACATAAGATTTCCGAGTATGCCGAGAGTTTTGTCGAACCTCGAAAAATCGTAATCAAGCTGTTCAACGAGTTCAGTCGCCTTCGTATCGTTAAGGATGGAAGGGTTCTCTCGACTAAGTTTTGCCCGCCCCCACAGAGGAACGAGTAACGTCTTCTCTACGCCACTCAGATCAAGTTTCATCGTACTACCTTACGAATGTCTTCCGATTGTACACCAAAATGGGCTGGCTAAGTAAAAACATTGTTCGTTCCCCGCGCTACTGTGACCGAGAAGAAGCATAAGAAACGAGCTTAGATCGTTAAACGCACATCCGCCCAGTACTGCATATAGACGTCGTACACGTTAGCCGGCAGCGGATGCTATAGTGCTTCCAGTCGATACCGCTGACGCCGTGCGTCATAATATACCGCGATTTGATTGACCCACCCTATCGTATCGCCTTGTTCTTCGCACAACCTCCGCAGGTCACCAAGCACGAAATGCCGGGAAACTGTGACATCGGGATCTTCCTTCGTTTGACCCACTTCCAAAAAGAGCTATAGTGCCAGTGTGCTCGGTTTCGAAGATATCGATTTTTTGGTCGACGGTGTTAGCAAGCCGCGGAGGTAGTCTGATTTGTGGTAGATCCTATCTTTTTAGTTGAGAGCTTGCGGATTTTGGATGTTCCCTAAACTCCACAAACTTCCTTCCCTTTACTACGCTACTGTGTCCTCACCAGCAAGCATGCGCAACCGCTCAGCAACGAAGTCAAAAACCCGCTTTCGCTCTTCGAACGACACCTTCCAATGATCGAGAATGTTTATCAGTTCAGTAGTGCTCCTCACCGAAAAAGCATGTTCCTCCTCCGGCATGAAGATGAGGTCAACCTTGCGATCTTTTCTCCCTACATTCTTGCTGAGCGCCACACACACCGCTCCAGCCAGCCTCTTATTGTCACGCTCATAGTGCACGTCTATACAGCTCGTCTGTTCATTGTTCTGGTTATCCACCTTATATCACCTTATTTCAATCTAATACAGCTTAATAGGTTTAACTAATATAAATATTGCTGCGCTCCTTTACTAATAAGTCACCTTTCGACTTCACAGAAGAAAGAGCGTGCATAACGTGCTCATAAAACGTATAGAACAAGTCTGCGCTCTCCCTATAATGTGAGACGCTGTAAATCGTCACAACTGGTCGCTAGCTGGCCTTTATTGCTAATATAAGATTAGCGCTATCAGACTTCCGTCATGAAGTCATTGATTGTTTATGCTTCTATCCACCACCAGAACACGGAAAAAATAGCGAAGGTGATGGCAGAAGAGTTGGCGGCAGATCTTGTTCCTGTCAATCAGGCACAAGCTGACAATGTGACGACTTATGATCTCGTCGGGTTTGGTTCCGGCATCTACGGCATGAAGTTCCACAAGACCATCACGCAGTTTGCCGAGGCACTTCCCGTTGTCACAGAAAAACAGGCCTTTGTGTTCTCCACGAGTGGCAGAGGGGGGACAAAACACTACGCTGCTTTTAAGGAACTACTCGAGAGCCGAGGATTCGCTATTGTTGGTGAATTCTCGTGCAAGGGATGGGATACGGTCGGGCCTTTGAGACTCGTCGGAGGGATTAACAAAGGAAGGCCAAACGAGGAAGATTTAGAGCACGCACGAGTATTTGCGCGTGGATTGAAAGAAAAAAGCCTGTGATTAACCTCCCGTTGTTATGTTATCTTTTCACCTGTCAGCAGTCACTACAGGTCTTTCCACGGTGTGAATCGCACATCCGCCCAATATCGCATATACACGTCGTACACGTGTTCCGGCAGCGGATGCTTGTGCTGCTTCCCGTCGACACCGCGAACTCCGTGAGTCAAGCATACGATCGATTTGATTGATCACACCCGATCGTATCACGGTATTGCAAGGATCTTTAGCGTATTTAGCCTAACTTTTTGTTGTGTGCGCTGCCAAACTAATCATTGCATTAAAACAAGTATCCAAGGGGCAAGCCAAATTTCTCTATAAAACTCGAATATCCGCAACCCGAAAAGCGGCCAGAGTTCCAAAAATCCTATTTTTCTAAAGCCCTGGCTGCGAAATACTGTTAAAGACGCAGTATTTCTCCTCCTCACCGTAACAAAAACAGCTTTTGCCCCTGCGTGTGTCAAAGACTCAAATCCAGCATTCACGAGTGCAGTCGCAATTCCTTTTCTGCGAAATTGCGGGTGAACCGCAATCCATTGTATGCGCCCGAACTTACCGCTACCCACTTGAAAATTGGTTAGTTTAACAAATCCAACCGCTGTTCCTTGCGCTTCGCTTATAAGCACTTGTTGCCCTTCTCGCACGCTATGAAGCGCCAAAGACCTTACAAACCATAAAAAAGACGTATCTATAACTTCCGTAAGCTCGCTAAAATCATTACGAGACATTGGCCTTATTATAAAGCTGGTGTTCACCACAGCCCTCATCACTGTGTTCGTTGAGATTCTATAAGTTGGCTTGGGAACAGCACCGCCACTTGCTAGATTCAATTAACCAAGGATGGTCATAATTGCTAGACTCGGTGCCACGATCCCCGAATTAATTATAAGCGCGAATGGGGTTCACGCGTGATTAAGAGTCGGAGCCTCTACGCCACTCAGATCGAGTTTCCTCGTGCGTGCCTGACAAACGGTCTTCCGATGTACACCAAAATGGGCGGGCAAACAAAAACGTTGTTCATTGATCGCGCTGCTGTGACCCGGAGGAAGCATAAGAAATGAGCTTAGGTCGTTAAACGCACATCTACCCAATAATTCATGTAGATATCATGCATTGAATCTGGGAGCTGATGCTGGTAGGTACCCTACTCGACTCTAATCCTTTTATGAGCCGCGATATGGCGCCTTGCCAAGCTACCTGAAAATGTGAACCCAGAGGTTGATTGCCATAGGTACCATCGTCACTACGATAACCAAGATAACGAACAATGGCGTTATTTTTGCTTTTCCACTCCAGACAACATAAAATTCAAGAGCATCGGTGACTGCAACGATGATGGTAGCGATGATAAGAGCACTCACAAAGAGGTTAACCCAGGCTTTACTCCTCACGCTTCAGTGTTCATTTGATCAAACTGTTAGCGACAGTTTAATTTTCTAGCTGGGTATTTTGCCAATATTTTATATATACGTCGTAGACCTGCTCAGGCAGCTTATGTTGAGAATGCTTGCTCCGCGTGCGTCAATCTGCTTTTTTTCGCTCGCGTTGGGGGTAGCTAATAAATACTGAAGGCAGAATCAGCGCAACAGGTGAAGATTTTGGCCATAGGAGAGAAGCTATTTGAGGAAAAAATCACTCCAAGAGGGTTTGCCATAAAATCCGTAGGATCCGAAGGCGTTGAATCTGAGTATAGCGTAACTGGCGAGATTACCGGCTTTGGAAGGGCCAAAGGCGTCAAGGCCACCAATATGGGAACTATGCGCAATCTTGTACGGCCCACGGGCATAACAACGGGCACCGCGCAAGGGGTCATGACCACGACTGACGGCGATTCCGTAGTCTGGAAACTCTGCTATGCAGGAAAAGCCCCTGGCGCGGGAGGGAAGCTCACGGGCACCGTGACCTTCATGACGACGTCTGAGAAGCTTGCGTGGATCAACCGCACCATCTGCGTCGTGGAAGGCGGGGGCGACGATAAGGTCGGAACCAATGTGTTCTACGAGTGGAGTTGACGAACAAAGCATGATCCAATCTGAGACCATATCTCGGAGGTGAAATAGTGCAAAGCGATGAAGAGCTGATGAGACTGGCCCGAAAGCGGGCTGAAGAAAAGGTCGGATTCTATATCCATTTCACAATTTATGTAGTGGTGAACCTTTTTCTCGTCGCCGTATGGTGGTTTACAGGTGCCGGGTTCCCGTGGTTCGTCTTTGTGCTCGGTTTTTGGGGAATCGGATTAGTTGCACACGGCGCGAGCGTCTTTATGGGGAGTGGAATGACAGACAGGATCACTGAACGAGAATATCAGAAACTCAAGCGAGGCAAGGAATAGCGAGCGGCCTTTTTAACTGGGCAAAAGCGTCGAGTCTCACAACTCTCCAGTATTTCAGATAGGCGTCACACCGAAGCGGGAAGAGGGTGTTTGTGGAATCGCCAATCAACTCCTGAAACGCCATGAGTGAGAATGTGATTCTTATTTAGCTGGTCTTCTAGTCATTGAACTGCAAAATTGTGTGTCGCTCCGCGACTGAAAAATCACGTCAATCTCTGTAACAAGCGACTGTAACAACAACACTTATTCCTTTAACGCGCCTTTTTACTTGTTTTTGAGCGGCGGCTAACAACTGCCGCCTACGTCAAAGGAGGTGAGGGATATACCGAAGTATATAACGCTTTGGCGTTTGAACCCGAATGCGCCGTGGCCGATTGATCCGGCTGAAGGTTTAAAGTTGAATGAGATGCTGTGGGCAGGAATTGACCAAGGGCTAAAGAGTGGTCGACTACTCGAGGTCGGCTGGTTCGCAAACGCAGTCTCAGGATACGCAATTAGCACCGCAGACGCCAAAGGCTTGTTCGCGGGCGCGTTCGCTAACTTCCCATGGAGTGAGAGCGAGGTGCACGAAGTTTTAGATTACGAAACCGGAAAGGAACTCGCGCGGCAGGTTCTCAAGGCCAAAGCAGAACAGATGGCAGCGGTGAAGCGGTAAGTCTGCGTGAATAGTAGGTAGCGTTCGCGCTTTCTTTTCCTTCTTTTTTTGCATTGAATCAGAATCGCACAGCCGCCCAATACTGCATATATACGTCGTACACGTGCTCAGGCAGCGGATGTTTGTAAAACCGCCAATCAACTCCGGAAACGCCGTGAGTGAGAATGTAATTCTTGTTTGACTGATCCCACTGAATGATATCGCTATGTTGCTCACAAAACTTTCTTAGGTCTCCGTTGACTATGCGAGCGCCGCCGTGCAGCAACCGAATGTTGGTGTGCTTAAGCCACTCTTGAAACGAAAGCTGCTCAAAAACAGTCTCGCTATCTCGCCGGCTATCTAAAACTGGCAATATCGCCTCTACAACTTGTGGGTGAAGAGGGCAGTAGTGTTGCATCCGAATTTTGTCTTGCTCCGGAAGAATATCGACGAACGGTTTCTGCATCTTTACAGCTTCCTCGAACTGGCCAACTCTTAGTCGTGCTATTGTTGCCAAAGGTCGTTGCCCTGTAAACGCGCCGAATAACACTAAGGCGTTGTAGTTGTGATAATGAGAGGCGTCAATTCGCCCGCCGTTATACGCCCGTTCAATTGCTTTAAGCACGTTTTCAACGTCTTCTGTAGTCACGATGCGGCTCGTCACGTGCTTCCGCGTTTTGAGCACCTTAGGCATGGCCAAGAAGAGTTCAAACGACTGAAAACGAGTGTCGAAGGTTGTTTTAGTAAGATATTTGAGAAGACCTTTGGCGAAATACAATACCTTTCGTTTTGAATAAACGCACGTATATTTGGTTAAGGCAACATCCCGCACCGCATCCATTGTTATCTCGCTGATAATGCCCTGCGTACAGTTCCAAACAATCTCAGCCGCTTTGTTCATCCAGTTACTGCTTTTCCGATCAAGACCTTCTATACGCCATTTTTTGTAATGATTAAGTTGATTTAGCGAGAATGTCAATTGGAGCGAAGCGAGGCTTTGACCGTTCACTGAATCGTTTGGGCGCGTTATCCTTGTCTTGTCACCGATCAAATCTGACTCAATTGGAGTAAGAGATCTATAAACTCCTTTAAAGGCAAAAAGAGCTTCAAAAACAGAAGGAGCGCTCGACAGGGCTCCATGATAGGCCGCTACACTACCCGGGCTTGCGCACGCAAAGCGACTGCCTGACGCAGCACAGCTTACTAGCCGAGTATTGATAATAAAGCTTTCTGCTGTGCTTTTCGAGCGTGAGTCTGCCTCTGACTGTTTCGTGGAATCCGACGCGTTTTTAACAAAGACTCCGCCGAAGCCTGCTACATCTGCATCTGTTTTTTGAGACTTCTTCTCTCTGTTTTAAAACACTGTCACTTTTTGGTATAGTTCGCTAATGACGATAAAAAATGCATGCTTTCCCTCACTTCCAGTTTCAAGAGTGTTAGATGCGCCCGATTAATCGGCACACTTTTGAGACAAGCGCCGTCTGCACGGTCGCATATGTATCCGTCTTTGTTTGTAGCCTAGATGCTGCACTGGGCGAGGTCGTGGTGCGCTGCATTGAGTAAGCGTCATTACTGTTGCGTCCGCCGCGGCGGATGATGCGTTGAATGCCCGAAGAATTTGTTGCTAGCGTCTACCCAAGTTCCTTTGGGTCGCCGACCTTCCTCAGCTCGTATGCAATAAAAGGGACTATCAGTATTCCTGTCGCCAATATAACGGCATAAGCCCCGATGAGTGAATATAAGGCGAGAAAAACCGAGAAATACACACCCGCATACAGAGGGACTATGCCCCACACGAGAAACTTGTGACTCCGCCAGAAAAATTGCGCCCTTTGCTTTTGGTCCATTGGAAAGCGCAGATGATGGTATAAGGGGGGCAAAATGAACATCAGCGTGGCAGACGCCGTGCAGACAAGTGCTAGAAGCAGAAGGATGCGCTGGATAATTCCGGGAAGCTGACTTGTATCGGCGACTGATGCGGTAAGCAAGAAACCGAACAGAATTCCAGAAACCGTTGTGAAGAGTCGTGCTTCGGCGAGAACATCACCAATCCCTACGCCGTGTTCTTCGAACCTCTGTATTTCTTCAGCGCTGAGCCCAAGGCGCCCGTCGCTCATCTTTATTCACCGTTCCGAAGCCGAGTTTCTCTTCACATCGTTGCGCGATCTCAATTCATGGGAGTGAACTGAATATGATTCGCTCCAATATGAGCGTGTCGTTTAGAAGCCAAGCCGTGTTGACTGCTGGCCAGCTCAAGACGGGACATGGGGTATTAGCTGAAGTCTAATTTTCACCTAGCATAACCGCTAAAACAGTACGCATCCCACTCAACGCAGATGCTCGCGCGCGAGATTTTATGCCGCCCCGTATAACGAATCCTGTAACGAATCCGACTATCGTAACGAAGACTAACACCATTTTCTAAAAAGGATCACGTTTCGCCGGAAATTCCTAAAGACTTTGGGTTTTTGCTACGCGCATGGATTAGGTTCTTGCACGTCTGAGGCGCTTCGCTGTGGCAAAACGAACGATATTTATAGGACAGATGAAATGAGGGGCAACAGGATTCCGCCTTCCGACTCGCGAGCTACGGGCTCTCGGTCGTTAGAGACTTGGAGGATAATATGGTCATAGCAGTCTTGAATTCTGGTGATACGGCCTGGATGCTCATCTCGACGGCACTTGTCATCCTGATGACCATCCCGGGGCTCGCCCTGTTCTATTCCGGGTTGGTAAAAAAAGAAAACGTGCTAAACACGCTATTTTTGTCGTTTGCAGCTTATGCAGTCGTGAGCGTGATTTGGTTTATCTGCGGCTATGGAACGGTCTTTGGGAGTGACATCCACGGGATTATCGGAATACCGACCAATCCCTTCTTCCAAGGCGTCCTTGAATCGCATGCGTTGTACGGCACGATCCCGCTAGGGCTCTACGCAGTATTTGAGATGGCGTTTGCAGCGATTACCGTCGCTCTTATCTCCGGCGCACTTGTCGAGCGCATCAAGTTCGGTGCGTGGATGCTTTTCATTCCGCTGTGGCTCACGCTCGTTTACCTGCCGGTCGCGCACTGGGTCTGGGGAGGCGGATGGCTCGCACAACTCGGCGTTCTCGACTTTGCAGGAGGCATTGTCGTCCATATAAACAGTGGGGTCGCGGCTCTTGCCCTCGTCCTCCTCCTTAAGCCACGGCAGGACAAGAGATTGTTCCCACAACAGCTCGCCTATTCCATCCTCGGCGCCGGGCTCCTCTGGGTAGGCTGGTTTGGATTTAACGCCGGCTCGGCTCTCGCCGCTGGACAGCTCGCGACTTCGGCGTTTATTGTGACAAACACCTCAGCTGCCGTCGGCTTGCTCGTGTGGATGCTCATCGAGTACCTTCGCTTCGGCAAGGTGACGCTGCTCGGCGCGGCGTCAGGCGCCATTGCCGGACTTGCTGCGATCACACCTGCGGCCGGGTTCGTCAATGTGATGAGCACCATGGTTATCGGATTCGGCGCGGCGCTCATTTCGTATACCGCCATTTCATACATCAAGCCACGGCTCGGCTACGACGATGCTCTCGACGTCTTCGGCATTCACGGGTTCTCAGGAATCTGGGGTGTGCTTGCTGTCGGTCTTTTTGCGAGCCCGTTCATCAACGCGGCTGGAACCGGCTTACTCTACGGCAACGCGCATCAACTCGCGGTGCAAGCGTTGGGCATTGCCGTCACATTTGCGTACTCGTTTGTCGTAACTCTGGTCATCGCCAAATCGATAGACTTAACAATTGGCCTGCGTGTAGGTTCTGACGATGAAGAGCAAGGGCTCGATTTGTCAACGCACGACGAAATTGCGTATCGCATCTAGACCGGAAAGCGGTACGCGCTGGCGCATGGCACAGATCGAGCTAGGTGTATCTTGAGGTATATGTGAAGAAAATAGTGGCACTATTACGACGCACCAAGCTTGACGTTGTTAAGTCTGCGCTGGATGAGGTTGGACACCACAGCATGACTATCACAGAAGTAAAGGGTCGAGGCAAACAAAAAGGAATCACAGAGATATATCGAGGACGAGAATACCAAATCGACCTGCTTCCGAAAGTTGAACTGATGATGGTCGTAGAAGACACGGACGTTGAGAGAGTCGTTGACACGATAATGCACAGCGCCCGCACGGGGGAGATCGGAGACGGAAAGATCTTCGTTCTGCCTGTCGACGATGTAATCAGGATTCGCACGGGTGAGCGAGGATCCGATGCGCTTTGAGGCAACAGCCTACTCTTGATCTGATTCAGCGGCTGACGCCGGGATGGAGCCCTACACCAAAAGTAGCAAAGCGCCATAACGTTCCCGTCATCATCACCGCGAATCGACAGATGACCCGAACCGTACGTCATGCACCGCGTCTTCGCCAACCTTATTTTGAACTCGGTACGGCGGTGCCCGATGACGGGAGCTGACCATCAGCGCCTCTCGCTTAGACGACACTGTTGCTATTAAGGTTCACGATACCGGCGTCGGTGTTCCTGAACTGAAGAAGGACAAGATAGTCTCACCGCTGACTACGGACACCTTGCGTTTCGCGTATTCGCGCTTGTATCTATCTAAGGCGGCGTCTCGCACAGCATGTGTGGTTGCCTTCCTGATTATGCCATTCGTGCGTCGCGGTCGCTTTGCCATCCAGTTAATCCTCTTGTCATCGAGACCGGCAGCATGCCACTTTTTGTAATTTGCTAGCTAGCCTCGCGAAAATGTGGACTGCAGCTTACCGGAGATTTTAGCGACCTCGTTGATCGGGTAGAGATCCTCCTGCGCCATTTCACTTGTCAGGATGGTACTATGGCACCCGCTCAGCGATCGCAAAATAGCCTGTAGTTCTGCGACAAGAGTTAAAAAGAGGAGAAAAGCTGGAGGGGTCTCTACGATAGGCCGCTACACTACTCGGGCTTGCGCACGCCAAGTGACGGCCTGACACAGCACAGCTTGCTAGCCGAGCATTGATCTAGCCGAGCATTGATAATAGAGCTTTCTGCGAAGGAGCGCGAGCACTAAAAGCAATTCAGAACTGCGTGAGTGCTCAGCACACGCGAGGCACGGGATCGCCTAGGGGGGCATCCACAAAGCGGGTTCCGCCGATACGTGTCGTCATCAGGACTTTTTTGCCGGTTCTAACCTCGCCAATTATAGCAGCGACTCTCCCATACTTGGTCTTCTTAATCGCATTGAGCACTGCCTCAGCTCTGTCGGCCTCTACGCCGATAATCGCCTTCCCCTCATTGGCAACTTCCAGCACGTCAATTCCCAACATTTCAGCAGCAGCCTGTATTGACTGATTAATCGGCAGAAGCTTTTCCTCGATTACGATCTCCACGCCGCTTTTACGTGCCATGTCGTTCAGAGCGCTCGCCACGCCACCCCTCGTGGGATCCTTCATGGCCGTTATTGCAGAAGCGTCAACGTCGAGTGCGGCCTTAACGGTGTACCAGATCGGGGCGACATCCGAGCGCAGCTCCGTGCGAAAGTGGAAGTCCTCCCGCTTGGCAAGCACCGCGATGCCGTGATCGCCGATCGTGCCTGTGATGATGAGCTTATTCCCGGGCTTCAGACCGCAGTCCCGCACCGGCTTCTCTACAAAACCGATCCCCGCCGTGTTAATGAGTATCTTGTCAAGTGCGCCCTTCTCTACGACTTTGGTATCACCAGTCACGATCGCTGCATCTACCTCCTGAGTCGCCTCATCCATCGATGCCACAATCCTGCGCAAATCGCTGATCGCAAAGCCATCCTCCATAACAATCGCGCTTGTCAGCGCGAGCGGCGCCGCGCCCATCATGGCCAGGTCGTTGACCGTTCCAGATATCGACAGCCTTCCGATATCCCCTCCGGGAAAGAAGATCGGCTTGACCACATGGGTGTCTGTGGCGAGTACGAGATAGCCACCTTGAGCCAGCGGAATGGCCGCGCCATCGTCCAATGATTCCAAACCAATGCCGCCGACGTTCGTATTCTTGATCTTCGTCAGAACGTCGGCGATGAGGGCGTTCATCATCTCGCCGCCAGCCCCATGAAGCAAGCTTACGTGTTCGTCGTCCTTTGCTCCTTGCGTTTGCATGATTCAGTCCGCCTCGCCGTCTAGCTCTCGTCTTCGAGCTCAACCTCGAGATTCTTAATACAGATGCCCCTTCCTGCCAGCAGCTCGTACATGCCACCGCACTTAGGACACACGTAGTCTTCGTCGCCCAACGCACCCTCAAAGCCGCACTTGCACTTAGCGACGGCGGGAAGCGTTTCGACTCTCATTTCTGCGCCCTCAAAGGGGCCGCCTTCAGTAATCATTTCAAAAGAGAACTTGAGCTGCTCAGGGTTCACCATCGCGAGCTGACCGACCTCAACGGTCACCGAGATCAGCCGTTTCACCGGTCTGCTTTCGACCGTTTCTGTCACGACGTTGACGATCTCGGTCGCGATGCCAAACTCATGCATTTTCCTGCTCGAGCTCTTCCAACTCCTTAAAAATCGCAAGCGTTTCGAGCGCAGCTTCCTTACTCAGCTTCTCGATGGCGAAGCCGACGTGGATCAGCACGTAGTCCCCCGGGCGGACGTCCTCAACGAGATCCAGGCTTATCTCCTGTTCCAAACCGCCGTAGTCGACGACGCCTTTATTCCCTTCGACCTTAATAACCTCTGCAGGAATTGCAAGACACATGTAGACTCCTGTAACAAGCAACGGTGCGAAGCTCATTGCAGCATCCGGTCACAGAACGGACCGCTCAAGCGCCTCGTACACTATATACTTTTGTCCCGCGGCCATATATAGCTTCCCTCGCCCTGCTTGGCTGTATACGCGCTAAAAGGTTTTTAAATAAAGCGCTCACTATATCCTCTGTCGAGCGACCAGCCGCGAGACGCGTGGTCCTTTTTAACTTTTTGTCCGTGTGCGAGGCAGGGATCTACCGATATGAGCGACCCAATCGAATCAATAAAACGCTACGAATTCAAGCGCGTTATCGAGAACCTTGAGGGCAAGAAAGGCCAAGCCACGGAACTCATCACCATTTACATCCCGCCCGACAAGCAGATCTCAGACGTGACGAGTCAGCTTCGCGACGAGTACGGCCAGGCGGCGAACATCAAGTCGAAGAGCACGCGCACCAACGTGCAGAGCGCGCTCTCGTCGATCATGTCGCGCCTCAAGTACTATCGTTTTCCGCCGTCAAAAGGCATCGTAATCTTCACCGGGACGATCTCGCTCGGCGGCGATAAGACGACCATGGAAACGCTCGTCGTTGAGCCGATCGAACCCATCAAATCATATCAGTACCGCTGCGATTCAACCTTCAACCTCGAGCCGCTCAAGGAAATGCTTAAGGAAAAGGACGTTTTCGGACTCGTCGTGCTTGACCGAAACGAAGCGACGGTCGGCATCCTCAACGGCAAGCGCATCGAGCCGACAAAGCACCTCACTTCAGGGGTCCCAGGCAAACACACGAAGGGCGGGCAGTCGCAGCGCCGTTTTGAGCGCCTGCGGCTCATCGCCATTCACGAGTTCTTCAAACGCATAGGCGAGGCCGCAAACAACGAGTTTCTCCAACACCCTGAACTCAAAGGCGTGCTCATCGGGGGCCCCAGCCCGACCAAGGAAGAATTCGTCGACGGTGAGTACCTCCATCACGAACTGCAGCAGCGGATTCTTGGGGCGTTTGACGCCTCCTACACGGACGAGTTCGGCCTCTCCGAACTTGTCGAAAACGGCGCCGAAGTGCTGCAAGAGCTCGACTTGATGCGCGAGAAGAACGTAGTAGAACGCTTCCTCAAGGAGCTCGTGCACGATTCCAACAAGGCGACCTACGGAGAGAAACAGGTGCGAAAGGCACTGCAGGTGGGCGCTGTCGACACCCTCCTTCTCTCAGAGGCACTTCGCATCCAGCGCGTGACCAACAGCTGTCCTCTGTGCGGATTCACGCTCGAGGAGACGATTCGCGGGATCAAAGGGGCGGGGGTGTGCCCCAAGTGTGAGGGCACCATGGAACGGGTACGCGAGGAAGATGTCGTAGATGAGCTCATCCGCCGAGCGGGAGATACGGGCACGGCAGTCGAATTCATCTCGACCGACTTCAACGAGGGAGAGCAGCTTATGCGAGCATTCGGTGGCATCGCAGCAATTCTGCGCTTTGCGATCGACGAGCACTAAGGAGGCCTCGTGTTTCTGACTTTCCGCAGGCACGTCGAGCAGCTATTAGTTGGAGCGTTGGAAAAGTGCCAGTATCCGAGCGACCATCTCGCACTTACCGTCAAGCCCGGCTACGCCGATCTGACCAGCCTCATAGCCTTTAAGCTCGCGCCCGTCCTCAGGCTGAAGCCTCAGGAGATTGCGCAAAACGTCGCCGAATACCTCGGCGCTGACGAGCTCGTAGTGCGGGCCGAGGCAGCCGGACCGTACCTTAACTTCTTCGCGAGCGACGACTACCTACATCATACGCTTCGCACCGTGCTTGAGGCAGACCGTGACTACGGCAACATTGACGCCAAGGGGTCAGTGGTTCTCGAACACACGTCAGCGAATCCTAACGGACCCCTGCACGTTGGTCACATTCGTAACTCGGTGATCGGCGACACGCTCAAGCGCTGTCTGCAGCAGGCGGGGTACCGCGTGGAAACCCAATACTACGTCAACGATATGGGCCGACAGATTGCGCTGGTCGTCTGGGGCATCATGAACTTCGCGCTCACCGAGGGAAAGAAGTCAGATCACGCCACCGCCGACATATATGTCAAGGCGAACGCTGATGTGGAACTCCACCCCGCAAAGCTGGTTGAGGTCCGGCAGCTCATGCAGCTCTTCGAAAGCGGCGATCAAGACGTACAGTGGCTTTTCAAGGACGCGGTCGAGTTTTGCTTGCGCGGCATCAGCAAGACCCTCAAAAACCTGCACGTCGCTCACGATCGGTTTGTGTGGGAGAGCGAGTTCCTCGACGACATCGACGGCATCATCGCCGAGCTGCAAAGTCACGGGGTCACTGAACGTGACGGGTCAACGCACGTTGATTTGTCGCCGTTCGGAATCAGCAAGAACCTCGTAGTGCGGCGCTCCGACGGCACGTCGGTGTACGCAACGCGCGATATCGCCTATCACGTCTGGAAGGCGGGACGATGCAACCGCATGATCGACGTGCTCGGCGCCGACCACAAGCTCGCTGCCCTTCAGGTCGGCAAAGCGCTCGAGCTCCTCAGCATCAACGCTCCCGAGGTCGTCTTTTTTGAGTTCGTCTCGCTGCCAGAAGGCTCAATGAGCACGCGTCGCGGCCACTTCGTCAGCGCCGACGAGGTATTAGAAAGGGTGACCGAAAAAGCGTACGAGGAGGTCGCCAAGCGGCGCCCGACGCTGTCAGAAAACGAAAAGCGCGCGATAGCACAAGCTGTGGGCATCGGCGCGACGCGTTACGACATGCTCCGGGTGTCGGCTGACAAGCCGATGG
Organism: Methanobacteriota archaeon; assembly: GCA_963720465.1. Taxonomy (GTDB): domain Archaea; phylum Halobacteriota; class Bog-38; order Methanoflorentales; family Methanoflorentaceae; genus Methanoflorens. The sequence goes on along the minus strand of OY970393.1, from coordinate 321,576 downwards.
TCTTTGACTGGAACGAAGCCCTCGATTTCGAACGTCAGGGAGGGCCGTTTCTACAGTACGCGCACGCGCGCGCGACGAACATTCTCATAAAAACCACGTTCGACAATCAGTACGAGCCGGACTTGCTGACCGACGAATACGAGGTGAAGCTCATAAAGCTGTGTGCGCTGTTTCCCGCAGTGATCGAAGACGTGACGGTGAACCTGAGCGTAAGCGCGCTAGCCGCCTATGCGCGTGAGCTTGCTGAGGCGTTTAATCAGTTCTATCGGTTCATGCCCGTGCTCTCCGCAGAGCCCGCGATGTCCCGCGCACGGCTAGCTTTGGTAACGTGTGCGCGCATCGTGTTACGAAACGTACTCAATTGTCTCGGAATCGAACCTGTCGATTCGATGTAAGCGTAAAGGGAGCGCCCGTCATGCGACGAAAGAAGGCTAACGAGTCAGCCCCGGTATCGTACCGCCAGACGCTGGCAAAACAGGGCTATCACGCTGTAGGCTGTGGGGGGGCCGTCAAACCCTGTCTTTGGCTGAAAAAGTCACTCCGCAACGAAGGCGTGTGCTATAAAGAGCAGTTCTATGGCATTCACGCCCACCGGTGCATTCAAATGACGCCGACGCTGCACTGCAACCAGCAGTGCCTGCACTGCTGGAGGGCTACTGATCATGACCCGGCGGAGAAACCTACCTTCGACGAGCCGCAAACCCTCGTCGACGGGTCGATAGCGGCACAGAGGAGGCTTATCTCAGGCTATAAAGGCTCTCCAACAACGGACATGCACAAGCTGGAAGAAGCGTATAAGCCGAGCCAAGTGGCCATCTCGCTCAGCGGCGAACCAACGCTGTACCCTTATCTCGACGAGCTTATCAAACGCTATCACAGCAAACACCTAACAACCTTCGTCGTGTCAAACGGCAGCCACCCGGAGGTGCTCGAAGAGGTACGCCCGACCCAACTTTATGTCTCACTGAATAGCCCGGATGAAGAGCATTTCTATGCGGTGTGCAGGCCACGAACGCGTCGATTTGAGCACCTGCTCGAGTCACTGCGCGTTCTCGCTGATCATCCCTCACGCACTGCGATTCGCATCACGCTCGCAAACGAGGTCAACGCTTTCGGGGAGCCAGGCTATGCAAAGCTCATCGAATTGGCCGAACCCGACTACGTCGAGGTGAAATCATACATGCATCTCGGCTTCTCGCGGAAACGACTGCCGCGCGCGGCTATGATGTCGTACGAAGACGTTATGTCGTTTGCGCACGATATCGCAGAACGAGAGGGCTACGCCGTCGCCGCGGGATCTCCCGTCAGTCGCGTCGTCGTGCTCTCAAAAAGCGGGTCGATTGCGAAAATCACGGGCTAGCCGTTTACTGACAACGCGTGGAACTCGCTCGACGACAATCAACGTGCGCGCATATGCGAACGAAAGCAGACATCGCGAACCTCAAGGAGAAAAAAAACCTCTACGGACTGATTAATGCGCTGAAAGACCCCGACGCAGACATTCGGTCAGAGGTTGCCGAAGCGCTCGGAGAGCTGCGGGACGAAGCCGCTACAGACGCCCTGATAGAGGCGCTAAACGACGATCACTGGTCGGTACGCCGGAACGCCGCCTGGGCGCTGGGAGAGATCGGCTCTACACGCGCCATACTGTACCTCATTAGCGCCTTCAGAAAAACCTGGGGAGGGATCGACGCGTATTGTGCCGAGGCGCTGGTGAAAATCGGTCGCCCAGCCGTCAAGCCGTTGCTACGGGTCATTGATGGCCCGGACTTAAACACGCGTTACTGGTCGATAGAAGCCCTTGGGCAGATAGGCGATGCGCGTGCCATAGAGCCGTTAATAGCACTGCTCTCCGACCGAGACGCAATAATCCGATACAGTTCAACCAAGGCTCTAGGAACGATCGGTGACAGTAAGGCGTTCGATCCGTTGGCTAAGGCGCTGCAAGATCCGAGTGACATGGTAAAGCGGCGGGCACAAAAGTCACTACGCAAATTGGTGTCACAAGGATCCGCGCAAAAGATCGACCTGCAGGCTGGAAAGCTGATCAAACTGATTGCCGTAGTAAAAACTGATGATGGCACGCTCAAAGACATAGAAATCGATGTGACATCCCCCGAAGAGAGCACGACGCATGAGTAAAGGGGCTACGCACAGCTCCTTCCCTCTTCCCGCGATTTTTAGCCTGAAATGGAGACGCAACGGCGATCGTCACGCCACCGGACTGGAGGTAAGCATTTATATGAGGATAACGTGGTAGAAATTTGAACCAGCCGGGCGATCCTAAAACGAGCGCTGCGTCATTTTGGCGAGCGATCAGCGAATCACACCGTTCAGAATTGGCATTGTTATGGCTCACGTGCCCCTTTTTATCGACCTGAGAGACAAGTGCATCGTTATATTCGGCGGTGGACACGTCGGAGAGAGGAAGGCCAAGATGTTTTGCGCCTACGGGCCGACCAGAGTAGTGAGCACGAGCTTCACTCCTGAACTGATGAAAATGGCAGACAGTGGGCTCATCGACGCGATCGTCGACGATCTAAAAGACGTCAAAAAGTACCTCGAAGGCGCGTTCATTGTCGTTCCTGCGACCAACAACCGCGCGCTCAACGGATTAATAGCAGATCAGGCAAAGGCTATGAATATCCTCGTAAACCAGGTTGACGACATCGGCGAGGTCATCGTACCGTCGGTCATCCACAAGGACGACATCCACATCGGGATCTCGACGATGGGCAAAAGTCCCGCGGCAGCCCGATTTCTGAGGCTGCGCATCGAGGAGCTCATAGAGAACGTCGCCCTCATGGTTACGCTCCAAAGCGAGCTACGAAGCATTCTAAAAAAGGAGATTGACAGCCAGCTTGAACGAAGGCGCATCCTTGAGTCAATCATCAGTGACCACGGCGTGTGGGTGGCACTAGCGAGCAGCTACGACGCGGGGCTCCACGCGGCGCTCGAAATCGTGGAACACGAGCGAATCGAGTCTCACGCCACGATATAAGGGGTTCTTACGTGAATGGGATTACCAACCTCTCAATCTCGCACAAATGGGCAAGCCTTAACGATCTCGAGTGCGCCCGCATCGACGACCTAAAGGACGCGTTGCGGGCAATGCGTTCGGCAGACGGTGTTCGTGAGTGTGCCATCGTCCAGACGTGCAACCGGATCGAGCTCTACCTCGACGTCAACAGCGAGTTCGACGTCGCCGCTTTCACCGCACGTTTCTTCCCGTCGGTGCCCCACGAGCTCATCGCCCACTATGAGTCACGCGAGTCACTCCGACACTTGATGCGCCTGGCATCGGGCCTCGATTCGATGATCGTCGGCGAGGACCAAATACTCGGTCAGCTTAAGGACGCGGTGGAAACCGCGAGCAAAGAGCGAACGCTGGGACTAGAGCTAGGCTTGGCGTTTTCCAAAGCTATTAAGGTCGGCAAGCGCGTGCGAACCGAGACACAGATCAACCGCGGTTCCGTCTCCGTAGGCTCTGCCGCCGTCGACCTTGCCGAACGTCTTATGGGCACCCTCGACGACAAGTCGATTCTGAGCATCGGGGCCGGCGAGCTGGGGACACTCGTGATGGTCGCCCTCGCCGAACGAAAACTGAAAGCGATGTTCGTGTCCAACAGAACCTTTCGGCGGGCCCAAACCCTCGCCAAGCAGCTTGGCGGAACGGCGATACGATTTGACACAATCGACGATTACCTGTGCGAAGCGGACCTCGTTATAAGTGCAACAGCCGCGCCACACTGCATATTGACGCGTGATCAGGTGAGCCGCGCGATGCAGCGCCGAAATGGCCACTCGCTCGTCATCATCGACATCGCCAACCCGCGGGACGTCGAAGAGGCCGTAGCAACGATCGACAGTGTCGAGCTGCACAACATCGACGACCTCCGGAAGATCACGGAGAACAACCTTAAAAAGCGGCGTTCTGAGATCGGAAAAGTAGTCGCGATCATCGGTCAGGAGTTAAACCTTCTCGAAGAGCAGTACAAGAAAGCTCGCGCCAATGAGCTGATCGCGGGCTTGTATCAGAGCGCAGAGGAGCTCAGAATTCGCGAACTGGAAAAAGCGCGCAAACGCATACAAAGGGAGGATGATCTGGACAACTATCGACAGATCCTCGACGACCTCACCGCTTCGATCGTCAACAAGCTGCTGTTCGAGCTCACCGCTTCCCTGCGAGAGGCGGCGGCGAACGACGATGATGACTTGATGCGCTCGGCGCACAAGCTCTTCAAACGCGAGGCTGATTGACGTGGCCGGTCGACCCGCTCGACTGCGAAAAAAGGGCATCAGCACGTTGGTTCGAGAGACGTCACTGCACGCGCACGATTTGATATGCCCGCTGTTTGTCGACGAGAACCTGCGAGCGCCGGTCCCGATTCCCTCCCTGCCCGGGTTCTCTCGTCACACCGTTGAAACCGCTATGCTCGAAGCCGAGGAGGTCACCGAGCTGGGCATTCCCGCCATAATCGTGTTCGGGGTGCCACGCCACAAGAACCACACCGGGAGCTCCGCGCTCAGCGGCATCGTACAAAATACCATACGCGCGATAAAGGCGGACGTGTCAAAAGCCACGATTATCGCCGACACTTGCCTGTGTGAGTACACGAGCCACGGACACTGCGGCATCGTCGATGACGCGGGCACGATCCGCACTGGGCCGACCTTGGAGATGCTCCAGAGGGTCGCGGCATCGTACGCGCGCGCGGGGGTCGACATCGTCGCACCATCGGGCATGATCGACGGCATGGTCGGCGCGATACGAACGAAGCTGGACGAAGAAGGGTTCGACGGGGTCACCCTCATGCCGTACGCCGTAAAATACTGTTCGAGCTTCTATGCGCCGTTCCGGGACGCGGTGGATTCGGGATGCGCGTTCGGTGATCGCTCAGCTCATCAAATGGATCCTGCCAACACCGACGAAGCGGTGCGTGAGGTGCGTTTGGACTTAGAAGAGGGTGCCGATATCATTATGATCAAACCAGCGCTGCCCTATCTTGATATCATCTACCGGATTAAGCAAACCTTCGGCGTCCCGGTCGCAGCGTACAGCGTCAGCGGGGAATACGCCATGTTGCGATCGGCGATCGACAACGGCCATTTGACGGATGACGCTGTCTACGAGACGCTCCTTTCGATAAAGCGCGCCGGAGCCGATATGATCGTAACGTATTTTGCCAAAGAGGCGGCAAAGAGACTAGCCTCACAGTGAGGAGGGTACCGATGCGAACAGACGAGTCTGCGAAGCTGTATGAAAAAGCCCGAAAGTTGATGCCGGGCGGCGTTTCAAGTCCGGTGAGGGCGATTGACCCCTACCCGTTTTACGTCCAGAAGGCGAGCGATTCTCGGATATGGGACGCCGACGGCAACCTGTACATTGATTACTGCATGGGCTATGGACCGCTCATCCTTGGCCACGCTCACCCGGCGGTCTACGCGGCGGTCGCCGAACAACTGAAGTTGGGGTGGGATTATGGCACCCCCGTCAAGGCCGAGATTGACCTAGCGGAGCGCATTCAAGTGGACTTTCCGTCAATGGAGATGCTTCGATTCGTGTCGACGGGGACGGAGGCCACGATGAGCGCGATTCGCGCCGCCCGTGGGTTTACCGGAGAGGATACCATCGTGAAGGTTGAGGGGGGTACCACGGCGCGCACGATGCGGTACTTGTAAAGCCAGGATCGGTCGCGATCTCGGCTCCGAGCTCGTTGGGGGTACCCGCCGCAGCGGTGAAACACACCGTACAAGTGCCGTTCAACGACGTTGAAGCCCTTTCGGGCACTTTGGAAAAAAATGACGCGGCCTGTCTTATTATTGAACCGGTTATGGGCAATATAGGACCGGTAGTGCCCGAAGAGGGCTATTTGTCCGACGTGCGAAAAGTCACCGAAGAGAATGAGACGCTGCTGATATTTGACGAGGTGATTACTGGCTTCCGGCTGTGCATCGGCGGGGCACAGTGCCTCTACGGGGTCACTCCTGATCTCACTACCCTCGGAAAAATCGTCGGCGGAGGATTTCCGATAGGGGTTTTTGGCGGCACAAGGGAAATTATGGAGTGTGTCGCCCCGTCGGGAGGCGTATTCAACGCGGGGACGTTCAGCGGCCATCCCGTTTCACTCGCCGCCGGCCTAGCGACGCTCAGCGTTTTGAACGAGGAGGGCTATCGACGCGTCAACGGCTTAGGAGACCTCCTCAGACGGATGCTTGTCGACCTCCTCGAAGAGCTCGATGTCCACATCTCGGTGCAGGGGGTAGGAACGATGTTCCAAGTCTTTTTCACTGAAAAACCGGTCAGGAACTACCAAGACGCGCTGACCTGCGACGCAGCCCTGTACAAGAAATTCAGCGCGTTTATGCGCGACGAGGGAATCTTCTTGGCTCCGTCACAATATGAGACCAACTTTATCTCACTGGCACACTCAAACGAAGATCTGGAATACACCATCCGTGCGTGCGCAAACGCGTTGGAACGGCTTTATAGCCTTGACATCGACACCCCAGGTTATTAGTATTTTTAGTGGCGACTGCGAACAACGAATAGAGAGTGATCAACATACTGCGTATCGGCACTCGAGGCAGCAAACTCGCGTTGATTCAAGCAGAGACCGTTAAGAGCTTGCTGGCAAAGAACGGTGTAGAAAGCAAGCTTGTCATCGTAAAAACGAGCGGCGACAGTTTCACCGACAAGCCCTTCCGCGATGCCGGAATCGGAGCGTTTGTGCGCGAGATAGACGACCGTATGCTCACTGGCGACATCGACATCGCCGTGCACAGTATGAAGGACGTGCCAACGAAACGGCCGCAGCAGATAGGCGTGTGCGCCGTGCTGCCGCGTTCTGCACCCTATGACGTTCTTATATTTGAACGTCCGCTGCGTGACGGAGCCGTCATAGGCACCTCAAGCTTGAGACGGCACGCGCAATTGGCGCGCTACTTTCCGCAGTATGTTCGAAGACAAATTCGAGGCAACGTTGACACACGAATGCGAAAACTAAGAGCGAGCGAGTTTAACGCGATCGTTCTGGCCGAAGCAGGGCTTGAGCGCTTGGGCATCCGCATCAACCAGAAGCGCTTGCCGTTCGTTCCCTCACCGAATCAAGGAATAATCGTCGTAATGGCGAGCGAGGAGCTCCGAGAGGACGATGCCGTTGCCACACTCAATGACCGAGCGACGCTCGTCGAAGCGATGGTCGAGCGCACCATCATGGAGACTCTGGGCGGCGGATGTTTAGTCCCACTCGGCGTCTTCGCACAACTCCAAGGCGACTTGGTCAGCGTTACCGCCGAGGTGCTCTCCCTTGACGGACAACGGACGGTCCGCCTCGCCGATCACATCCTTGTAGAGAACTGCGACCGCGGTTCACGAGCATTCGCACTCCGAATAAAGGAAAGTGGAGGTGAGGCGTTAATCGCAGAAGCCGTCGGAACGGGCTTCAGCGCTTAGCCGATACGTGAACCCGACACCCAACAGTAGAGGAAAGGTCTTTCTGGTAGGCGCGGGACCGGGTGATCCGGGCCTGCTGACACGAAAAGCAGAGCACGTGATTAAAGACGCCGACGTGGTGTTGTACGACAAACTCGTCGACGAACGCATCATCGCGCTCGTTCCCCACGAGACGGAGCTCCTAGATGTGGGAAAGGATCCGGACCGCCACAAGGTGCCGCAGCATAAGATAAACGCGCTGCTTGTCAGCTACGCTCGTCAGGGCAAGAAAGTCGTGCGGCTCAAAGGAGGTGATCCTTTCGTGTTCGGTCGGGGAGGCGAAGAGGCAGAAGAGCTCATGACGCACGGAGTCGACGTGGAGGTCGTGCCCGGCATCTCATCAGCGGTCGCCGTTCCCGCGTATGCCGGCATACCGGTCACGCACCGAGATTACGCCTCAAGCGTCACCATTATTACAGGTCACGAAGCGGGGGGCAACCAGCTGCAGTGGGAAGTTCTCGCACAGCTTGATGGTACCCTCGTCGTGCTAATGGGCGTGGGCACGCTCGCAGAAAACGTCGCGAACCTGGTCGCGTGTGGAAAGGACGCGCAAACGCCTGCGGCGATCATAGCACAGGGAACGACGCCACAGCAGAAAGTTGTCGTCGGCACTCTTAGCGACATCGCACGCAAGGCCAAAGATGCCGATCTGAAAGCCCCGGCAGTGCTTATAATCGGCGACGTAGTCAAACTCAAACGCATCCTACAGCCATTCGATGAAGACACTAGCAATCATTCGACCTGACAAGCAACTGGAGGATTCGAAAAAAGTTGTCGAATCCTTCGGGTACGGCGTGCTCGCGACCGCACTGGTCGACATCGTGCCGATACGAGACTTACTCTGGCCTATGTTCTTGGACGAGCTCAAAACGGGCCGCATCGACTACGTCGTGATTACGAGCGCGAACGGCGCGCGCAGCTGCGCGGAACTCAGATTGAATGCAGCAAGCTTTCCATCTTGGACGCGAGTGGTGGTCATAGGTCCCAAGACGAGGAGCGCGATGCTCAAAGCGCATCTCCGCGTCGACATGATGCCGTCAGAGTATAGCTCACACGGCATCGTCCAAATGCTGCGCGATGTTGAGCGCAAGAACATATGGGTCTTGCGCAGCGCCTTTGGCAGCTCCGAGCTAACCGAGGGGCTCAAGAACAGCGGTGCCACAGTAAACGAGATCGTGCTGTACACGCTGAAACTGCTCTGTGGCCGGCAGCAGCGTGACTTCATCCGCGAGCTTGTAGAAAGCGACGTCGCCGGCGTTCTCTTTACGAGCTCCATGACGGTGCGCGCACTGTTTGACTGCGCCGACCAAGTCGGCGTAAGAGGACACCTCATCGAGAGACTTGCGAATCTGGTTGTTGGCGCCATCGGAAAGCCGACAGCAGACGCACTCGGCAGTTTCGACGTGTGTGTAGACGTCATACCGAGCGAAGCGACATTCCGAGAGCTCGTTTCATCAGCTCACGCGATCCTGACCGATCGCGCGCTGCAGTGAATCCAAGGAGGCTCTGTGGACATACTCCTCGCCGAATACGCAAGCGTAATGCTGCCTAATCTCGCTAAAGAGGGGCGAGCCATGCTCGACACGCTGAAAGGAGGCTTTGAACGCACGGGACACGTCGTGCACGTGCCGCACGTTCGCACCGGCAACGTTGACGCTTTTTACAGCCAGGTACAACAGCTAGCACGATCCTGCGACGCAGGCATGATCATAGCACCTGACAGCATCTTGTACGATTTCACAGCGCTCGTGGAACAGCACACCACGAATCTCGGCTGTCCCTCGGAGGGGGTAAGGAGAGCGGCGGACAAGCTCAGCGCGTCTCTCGCGCTTTCGGAAGGATCGCTGACCGTTCCCGAAATAAACCCTTCAACAGGCCCTTACGTTCTGAAGCCACGCTACGGCTGCGGAGCGGAAGAGGTGAGGGTCGTCGAAACGTTAGATGCTAACTGCATAGACGAGAACACGATTGTTTCAAAGTTCGTGACAGGGGACCACATAAGCGTAAGCCTCGTCATTGGCAGAACCGCGCTTCCGCTTTCGATCAACAAGCAGCACCTTCGCATAGATGATGCGATTCATTACGTCGGAAACACGACGCCGTACGCAGTTCCTAACGCCAACCGCGTCACCAATCAAGCGGTAAAAGCCGCACAGCTGCTGGGGTGCGAAGGGTACGTCGGCGTCGACATTGTGCTTCAACCCGACGGCGTCGTTAACATCGTTGACGTGAATCCGCGTCCGACGACGGCCATCGTTAGTGTCGACAAGGTGATAGGGAACGTTGCCGATTTGATTTTCAAAGCGCGATTCGGGCAACAATTACCAACGTGTCTGAAACCTCACGGCACACACACCTTCCGAACCGACTGCAGAACTGTTAGTCCTGTTTAAACACCCAAATGGCCCTAAACGATACGATTGGAATCGACATCGGAGGAGCAAATACAAAAGTTGCCTCCGCCAGCGGGCAGGCGAAAAGCCTGTACCTGCCACTGTGGCGGGAAAACGACCTCTCCGGCGAGTTGCGACGCATAAGGGATGAGTTTCAGCCTAAACGCGTCGGCGTGGTGATCACAGGCGAGCTCGCTGACGCGTTTGCGAGTAAGAAGAAAGGGATCTGCTCGATCGCGTCATCAGTCGACTCAGTTTTCGCTAGGCCCTACTACCTGAACGTTCGCGGCCAGTTTACACGGCAGATCGCTGAGAGCGAGGCCTCCTTGTACGCCGCGTCAAACTGGGCGGCTTCAGCCACGTTTGTTTCGCAGCGTGTCAGCGACTGCATATTCGTAGACCTCGGGAGCACGACGTGCGACGTGATTCCCATACGGGACGGAAAACCCGCGGCATCGACAACGGACTTTGAACGGTTACGCGAACGAGAACTCATCTACGCAGGAGCGCTCAGAACGAATATCGCGACCATCTTGCGGCTCGCAACCGTCAATGGAGAGAAGTATCGGCTGGCTTCCGAACTGTTCGCGATTGCCGGCGACGTCCATCGAGTTCTCGGTAACATTAGCGCCGAGGAGTACGCATGCGACACGCCGGATGGTGAACCGCGTGATCTGGAGCACTGTTATCGAAGAATCGCAAGGATCCTGCTTTGTGACGTGGATGAACTTGGCCACAAGAACGCGCACGACGTTGCCCGACAAGTAGAGAGTGCTCAAGTCGATGAGCTTGCCCAGGCCCTCGCTTTTCAAGCACGCAAATACGACTTGAACGCGGTCGTGGGCGCGGGCCTCGGGGAATTTCTGATAGCTAAAGCCGCTTCAAAAGTGAGGCTTGAGTGCAGCTTGCTCTCACAACAGTACGGCAAAACCCTTTCAAAGGTGTTCCCGGCATTTGCGGTGGCAAACCTGGCGCACTACGCGTTTCAGCGGTAATCGACGCGTCGCCTCTAAACACGCGCGACGAGGAAAGGCGTGCACGAACGTTACAGGCTCACGCATCGGTAATCGAACATTATTTTTTTTTTTGCGCGTGTGACAGAAGCGCCGGCAATGTGCTCGCGCTTTTGCCGCCTCCACCTACGTGTGACACACAAATGTGTTCACGCGGCCTTATACCGCTTTTTCGCGTAGGATCGAGTAGGAGGCAACACGCATGGTCACGAAGAAGTTGGGGTGCTATTACGGCGTCCACTTTGGCTGCCTCAACGCCGCGTGCGACCCCAACTGCGACACGTGCGCAGAACGCCTAACAAACGCAGTAAATTACGTGCTGCATCAGGGTGTTAGCAGCACCGACGCGCCGCGCATATGTACATGGCCCGGCACTGGCGTCGCTGCAGAGGCGCGTGAAAAAAAAGTGGCGAACATTTTGCGGGAGGAGCACAATGTATGGCGAGATAGCGAGTTACCGCACGAGTAACGGGGCATGTGGCATCGATGCAGAACCGTGCGCAAAACTACTGAGTGAGCTCGGGCTTGGTGAGAAGGAGGCACAGCTCTACGTGCATTTACTCAAGTACGGACCGAAGCGTGCTGGAGACCTCGCGCGATCCCTCAAGACGTATCGCCTTCAGGTTTATCGAATACTTGCAAGCCTCGCCGATAAGACCATTGTGACCGCAAAGAAAGAGAGCCCGGCTGTCTATACAGCGATCGATTTAGAAGATGCTCTCGACGCCGTGCTGCTTCCGCGCCAACGCGAACTTCGTCGGATGGAGGCGATAAAGCGGGAGCTCATCGTACTCGCGAATAGCACGCAATTACGTACCGCAGATGAAACCCCCCCATCTAAAGCTCTCGCTCTCGATAATGAGCAAGGGCTCACGGAACTACTGACTGAGCTCGGGCTTGGTGAGAAGGAGGCACAGCTCTACGTGCATTTACTCAAGTACGGACCGAAGCGTGCTGGAGACCTCGCGCGATCCCTCGAGACGTACCGCGAGGACGCTTATCGCCGTTGCGCGAGATTGATTGACGCAGGTGTAATCGTGAAAAGCAAGGAGGATTCATCGTGCTACGCGCCTATAGACCTTGTAGACGCACTCGACGGCGCGCTCACGTCCCGGCTGTGCGAGCTGCATCGGTTGCAGAGGGTCAAGAACGAGCTTGCGGGGGACGCAAAAGGCGCGCTGAGCCGCGGAGCAGACGACGCCCACGCGTTCAAGATGCTGAAAACCGTCGGCGAACTTGTTGCTGCCATCTCACAGCTCATCAACTCGGCAGAGACGTCTCTTGTATTCGTCGCCCATCCCCGATTCAACCTCATCACGATGGGGGGGTTCCTCGATCATCTTAAATGTGCGGTGGGCCGCGACGTGCGTGTCCGCAGCGTGCTCGATATCTCGCTTCAGAACCTTTCTGCTGGACGCGCGTACCTGGATGGTGGCATTGAACTGCGGCATACAAACCAATACCGCGGGATGACGTTGGCCGTGGCCGATGGCAAGCGAAGCATAAGCCTCATTCACGCCGCTCTTAAGGCCACCCTTTCGCTCGACGAAAATGTTGAGGCGCTATGGAGCGATGGCGTTGCGCAAGCGGAATTCCTTATGAGCGCGTTCGAGATGGCTTGGGAGCAGGCGTCTGGCGCAGAACAGCGCATAAACGAGCTGCTGCGGGAAGAGCACTAGTCATTAGAGTCCGTTCCAACCTCGAATTGAGACGTTTCAGTTTGGTACAAACAGCACAGGCGCATCCAAGCGACGAGAACCCTCACGACGTGCTAGGAGGCACAGCTTTATCAGCTCGAGGACGTTATCTGATAATAATGGCCAAAGGGATCATTATTGAAAGTGTCAAGGACGCCTTAGCCGCAGGATCAAATATCGTAGAATCCGCGGAAAAGGAAGTCATGTGGCTTCTCGAACCTGCCATACTGGCCTTATCCTTTCAATTCGGCATACCAAACAAGACCAAAATGCTGATAGAAAACGGCGGACGCGTACGGGGGATCACCAAGATTTCAGGAAGCTCCCTTGATGTGGCGCGCAAACTCGTGGACAACGGCGAAGAATTACGCCACATCGATCAGTACCAGGGAGCGTTCATGCTTGTCGTAGACAAGAAAGAGAGCATCAGTTCGATCAACGTGAATAGCGTGGATGTCTCGCTTGACGATCCGCTAGTTGCATTCTGGACCAATGACCAATCCTACACTGAATTCCTCATCGCCACGTTTGAGACCGCATGGAGCGAAGGAGTCGATGCAGAAAAGCGGATCCGAGAACTGTAGAACGCACTCTTTCGTTTGTTTAACCGGCAGTTGCCGCTAGGGCGCTTCTTGATCTGAGCTATAGATAGTAACGCTTTCTACTGGCTGCCGTCCAATTACTGTGATTATGGGTGACGACGACGACTTCATTACTCGTCTTATAGACTTCGGGCTCAGCGAAAAGGAGGCACAGCTCTACCTTCACTTGCTCAAGTACGGACCAAAAACCCCGTCGCCTCTCGCGAAATCCCTGAAGACCTACCGAGAAGACGTGCACCGTACGCTTACAAGCTTGATTGAAAAAGGCATGGTGCGCCCCTCCCTCGATTCACCTACAATGTACGCCGCGGTGGACCTCGACACCGCGCTCCAGGCCGCGCTCAAGAAACATGAAAGCGAGCTCCGCGAAATGCAGGCGCGAACGCGGGAGTTGCAGGAACTAGCAAAGCAGCAACGATTTCGACCCTCCGAAGACGTCGCAACGTTTAAGATCCTCAAAAGTATCAAGGAAGTTATCGGCACAGCCATACCTGTCATCCTTTCAGCCAAAGAAGAGTTCTTATGGCTGTCAAATCGGGAAGGAGTAGAATTTAGCGAAGTGTTTGGCATTATTGAGGCAAAAAAAGAACTCAAGGAGCGCGGAGCGCAAATCCGCGGCATTGCCGATATCTCGTATCGGCTCATCGACATAATTCGCTCTCTTTTGGATATCGGTGCCGATGTGCGCCACTTTGCCGATTACCGCGGGGCGTTCTTCGGAGTCTTTGACAAAAAGCACTGCATCAGTGCGATCAACGTTGATATTCAACATCTTAGACTCGATGAGCCGCTCAGCATGCTGTACACCGACGATCCCGTGTATGCTGACTATCTCGTCTCAACTTTCGAAATGTTTTGGAAGCAAGCTGTTCCAGCGGAACAGCGAATACAAGAGCTTTTAGAACACGGACCTCCGCAGACATAAGCCGGGCTACGCTTGGGAAAATGCTTGACCTTGCTTACTTTTTAGTACTTTTTTAGTCGCTGACCTAGAACGTGAAGTAAACTTTGTCACGCAGCTTTATAAACCGAGGCCTCCTGTTTTGCTTGATGATAGATGGGACCATTATTGAAAGCGTTAAAGACGCTATAGCTGTGGCTTCAACTATCCTAGAATCTGCAGAGAAGGAAGTTTCCTGGCTCGTCCCTGCCCCTCTATTGGTCTTGGCCGCTCACTTCTGTCTGAATGACAAATCCAGAGTGCTGATACAAAAAGGAGGACACGTGCGAGGGATCACCCAAGTGTCACCGCCGTATATCGAAGTGGTAAGCAAACTCATCGACATTGGGATAGGCGTCCGCCACGTGGAACAGTACAGTGGGGCGTTTATGGTAGTAGGAGACTGCAGGCAAAGCGTCAGTGCGATTGACGTTAATGTCAAGGATCTCTCACTTGACGATAAGATTGTAGCGCTCTGGACTGAGAACCCAGATTATGCCGAATACCTCCTGTCAAGCTTTGATAGAACTTGGGTAGAAGCTACTGATGCACAAAAGCGGATACAAGAGCTTAGTGACAGCCCCTCGCATCTCTAATGCGCCGAGTTAAAGAGCGCATGCTCAAATAGTATCAGTAAAGATATCCAAGATTGTTCACTAAAATTCTTTCATGCGTATTCTTCTCATATTGCGTAGACATCGTAAATATTTTCCGACAGCAGATGCTTATAGTGCTTTCAATCGACCGCCGCTCACGCCGTGCGTAATGATGTAGGCTCAATGCTACTGAAGCACTGAACTGTGACGCTGTAACGCTCGAAATAGCGTATTTGACCTCGCCTTTCTTTTTCGAAGCTAACCTATATCTATTATTTAGCTCACATGCGTTGTGACCAATAATGGCCACTGACGACGAGTTCACCCGCCGTTTAATTGGATTCGGGCTCACCGAAAAAGAGGCACTGTTGTATCTACACCTGCTTAAGTACGGCCCCAAGACTCCGTCCCCGATCGCCAAATCGCTGAAGACGTATCGCGAAGATGTGCACCGCACCCTCACTGAGTTGATCGAGAAGGGCATGGTACGTCCCTCATTTGATTCCCCCACCGTTTACGCAGCCGTCGACCTCGACACCGCCCTCGGGTCCGCTCTGCAGAAGCAGGAGAGCGAACTCCGGGAGATGGAGGAAAGGAAGCGTGAGCTTCAGGAGCTCTCGCAACAACAACGATTCCGGGCCTCCGATGAAGTGAGCACGTTCAAGATCATCAAGAGCATTAAGGAACTCGTCGCTGTCTCTATGCCCTTAATTGACTCGATGCAAGAGGAATGACTGATAGCCGCTCCTGCTTACCTGACTGTTGTCGCCTCCCTCTTTGGAGTCAACGAGGCTGCGTATGAATTTATCAAGCGCGGAGGAAAGGTGCGAGCCATCATCGACATTTCGTATCCATTTATTGCGCCGGTGCGAGAAATGATAGCCATCGGTGAAGAAGTGCGCCATATTGATGAACACGGGGTTACATTCGTCGTGTTTGACAGAAAAATCTCTATAAGCGCGATCAACGCGGAAGTCAAGCGTATATCCCTCAACGAGCCTGTCTCCGGACTTTGGACCGATGACCCAGCATATGCTCAGTACCTCACGTCAACGTTTGAGATGTTGTGGAAACAGGCGATCCCTGCAGAGCAGCGTATAGAACAGCTGTTACAGCAAGGCCCTCCGAAAAGTTGATGGATGCCCATCACCGACTCGCCTATATAATCTCTGTTCTTGACTGCGAAGTGTCGTGACGTTTTGCTACGCACGCTTAGCCTATTGAACTGAAACGTACCTCCGTTTTTGACGAGCGTTATGAGTTAGATTAGCCCAAATATACCCCGTTTTTCGCTTGATTAACGAGGTGCAGCACTGTGGACCGATTAGCTGCTTACGCTCGACACATGACGGCCACATTTGAGGTATTGTCGCAGCCGTTATTTCCGGCGGCGGAGCGGATTCAAAAGCTTTTAAAACGAGGCGCAGTCGTGAAAAGCGAGCGCGGATGCTCGGCAATGAGAAGCTCAATGCATACCTCCCAGCGAAACTCAGCTACTCGGCATAATAGCACGTGAAGGAAACGATGTCACGCAACATTATAAACCCCGAGACATTTCACTCTGTTAATGGTTCATGAGACGATCGTTGAAAGTCTGAAAGATGTCATAACGGTTTGTTCAAGCATCATAGAATCTGCAGAGATTGACATTGCGTGGCTTTTCCCAGCACCGATGTTGGCAATGGCCGCGCAATACAACTTGAAATCGAGAGGCCTGATGCAAAAGGGTGGACGAGTGCGCGGAATAACTACGATCTCATCACCATACGCGGAAACTGTAAGCGTACTCCTCGACATTGGCGTAGACCTGCGCCATATTGAAAACGATATCGGCTCGTTTCTGCTCGTCGGAGATAAGAGCCAAAGCATTAGTTCGACTAACTTCAACGTCAAAGATCTCTCGCTTGATGACAAGATCGTGGCATTCTGGACTGATGATCCTGACTACGCCGAGTACCTCCTTTCAAACTTCGATATAGCCTGGGCAGAAGCGACTGATGCGCAGAAGCGGATACACGAGTTTTAGGAGAAGGTCTGCGCACATTGAGAGCACTCGACCGACCAGTTGCACGCTGCCAGAGCTGCTTCCATATTGCCGCTGTAATACTTATTGCGACCGGTGCTAGACCATAGTTCATAAAAACACTCGGCATTCCTATTGTTGCCCCGAAAGGGTAAGTTGACTGATAACGATCTACTCTAGCATCCCCCATGAGTTTGCACGACTCAGATGTTGATCTCGCAATTATTCTCAGCGCATTGAACTGATAATAACCGCCAAGCATAATCACACGATAAAAGCAGAGCGTAAGGCGCTCTAGAACGTTAAACATCTAATTAACAAAATAGGGCAATATAAAAATCAGGACAGTAACGTTTATTTACGGCTTACGATATCTCGTCATGATGGACGACGACGCACAGTTTATCGCTCGTCTGGTTGGCTTCGGGCTTAACGAAAAGGAGGCACAGACCTATCTTCACCTGCTCAAGTACGGCCCCAAGAGCCCCTCGCCTCTCGCAAAGTCGCTCAAGACATATCGCGAGGACGTGCACCGCACGCTGACTGGCCTCATTGAAAAAGGCATGGTGCGGCCCTCACTCGACTCTCCAACGATTTACGCCGCAGTGGACCTGGACGCCGCTCTCCAAGCCGCAGTGAAAAAGCAGGAGAGTGAGCTGCGAGAGATGGAGGCGCGAAGGCGGGAGCTGCAGCAGCTCTCAAAGCGACAGCGGTTCCGGCCCTCGGACGAAGTTAAGACGTTCAAGATTATCAAAAGCATTAAGGAACTCGTCGGCATCGCTAATGCTCTCACAACTGCATGCGAGAATGAAGTGATCCTGGTAAGTCCTGAAGAGGTGATCGCTGTCGCTTCGCTATTCGGCATATTAGACGAAATCAAGAAGCTTATAGAGCGCGGAGCGAGCTTCAGAATGCTGACTGATGTATCATACTCCGCAATTGAATTCGTTAAAGAAGCACTGGCCGTTGGCGAGGAAGTACGCCATTTAGATGGATACCGAGGGGTATATTTCGCTGTGCTGGACAGAAAAACTTGTTTGCATGGTATTAACTTGGATATCAAGCATCTCTCACTGACTCAACCCATTGCAATGCTCTATACCGATGACCCCACCTACGCTGATTACCTGATAGAGACCTTTGAAATGCTGTGGCAACAGTCAGTTCCTGCGGCAAGGCGAATTGAAGAACTACAAAAACAAGGCCCACCGCAGGTTTGACTGGCTGGCGCAAAGCGCCTTGCAAGATATGTCACCGATCGTTTTTTAGCACGTGTAAGTAATAGCACCCGACCTGCCTTCGCACGCTTGTGGGCATCAGCAATATCTGCGGCAGATGTCTTACGACGTCAAATGGAAGAACCTTGTTGATAACTCTCGCAATAGCAGGATGATTAAAGTAGTGGCGCGCCTTGGATTCCTGTGCCTCCAAGGACGGAAGAACACACGTCGATAGGTCCTTAGCGATAACGATTGAGAACTCCTTTCGCATCGCATCCTCAACATCGTCCACGCGTTCGAACGTTTTAAGCACAGAGCCTCTGTAAATGAGTTTCCACATGGTTTTTTCCGACTCACTCAGAGGAGTCACACGATTTCTCGTGTACGGGTCAAAAACAATTAAAAAGCCGTCATTTTTTAACTTCGTTTTAACCTCACGAAATACTTTTAATTTCTGAGTTGAGTAACACAAAGCCTCAATGACAAAGACGATATCGTACGAGTCATCCTTGAACTGGCTCAAATTGTGATAGTCCCCGAAACAAAAACTCAAGTTTGGTATCGTTGTGAAACTTCTCAAAGGCTTGTTAGATATATCAATCGCGTCAAAGGTCACGTGAGGGTTGCGCCTTGCAAGGTATGCGGAGTTTGAACCCAATCCATAGCCAAGCTCGAGCACCTTTTTAGCGTGTTTGTCTTCGATATACGCATCAACTACTCTAGCTTGTTCCCTGAAATCTTCTTTTTTGCGTTTTCCGTCGTAGCTAATGCCGCAGTGGATAAATCCCTCCAAACTCCATGCCAATCTATACGAAAGTTTATTCGCCAAATAATAGTTGATAATCTGCGGCTTATCGCGCGGCGCATCAATAATACGAGGTATGTCGAATATGTCACGAATCTGCGCAAGGTATAGCTCGAGATTTGGATCTTGTCCTACAGCGCGGCGGTCTGCTGTGGAATCGGTCGTCAATTCAGTAGTTTTCCATTCAATAGTTTCTTCAGGCATTTCACTGGACCCCCAGGCAGCTACCGCGAGCGCGTAGGCAGCGCTGGCGGCCCTCACGAGATATGAAAGGGCGACGTTATGGCGGAGATTAGAAGGACAAGCGCCCCAGCAATTGCTGCTGCGTGCGCCGCGCTCTAATGTGAGTGTTGGGTACCCTCGCCTCGATCGCCTTCCATAGTTAACGCATCCCTTGGCCGAGTTCCATTCCATTTTTTTGGCATCTATGTCTCGGATGTAAGCGTCACCTATTCGCGCGAGCTTCTTGTGATTGTCTTTCTTGTATTTCCTGCCGTAATTGACTCGACGTGCAAAAAACGCGTCCCAGCTGTAAAGAGAAGCGGCGTAAGTCTCTTTATGAAGTCGCAGTAACTGACCTGCAGCTTTTCTTGACCCATTGAGGATATTGCATATATCAAATATGTTCCTCGTCTGACCAAGAGGTGACTCTAGATTGTCGGCGTGATCAGCTACCTGAGACGCCATTTTGCACCAGCTAGACTGTGCGATTTTTCTTCAGACACTGTAATGCGCCCCCCAGACGGCGAAGGGAAGTATATACGCAACGCCGGCGAGTCCCGCAACATACGGAAAGTACGTCGTGAAGATCCTGAGTTGCGCTGTCACATTTTCGATGTTTGGTGCTCTCAGGAGGGTAAGGGCCGTAACGAAGACGAAGCAGCCCCAAACAGCAATAGGAAACAAATAGGCAACGCTGACAGCCCCAACAAAAAACGGCAATGGCGACGTTATTGCAGAGAGAAGAAGGAAAAGAGCGCCGACAATCGCTGCTACGCGTATCCCTCGCTTTGCCGCAAGGGTGGGATATCCAACTTTTCGGTCCCCAGTTAAGGTCAAAACGTCTTTGAGAACGTTTAAACCGATAGCAGCTCCGGCAATCAAACCTACGAACGAGAGCGACGTGACATTGATTGTATGAAATACTACCGCACCCGAGAAGAGAGCAATCGTTGCTCCCAGATATCCCATAACCAAGTTGCTCACAAACCCAGAGACTCGCTTTATCGCACGCGCGTACAGAATGAAGAGTCCAACATTTACGAGCACAATGCCAAAAGCAAAGACGTTAATCGTAAGTGAGACCCCGATTGCAGCAAAGAACGCCAGAGCAGAAAACTCCGCGGCGTGAGCAGCAGAGATGTGGTTCGAAGGGATAGGCCTTTCAGGATGCGTGAGCGCGTCTGAATCGCGATCGCAGTAATCGTTTATGGCCGCGCTTCCTGCAGTTACCATCGCTACGGTAATGACCGCCAAACCCACGAGCCCAAGCTCGGGTAAGCCTTTTTGGAACGTGACGATAAAGAGGATGCATAGAAGGGCGAGCATGAGCACATAAGGCAGCCGCATGAGGGTGCCGTAGGCTCGCACTTCCTGACTGAGATGCATAGTTCTCAAAGTTCTCAAGTGCATCTAGAGATATTGCATATAAGTAGGTTCTTATCTAGCACTAGCCCTGGTTATCGTTTGCCCACACGGGCCTCCGTTAAGCACGATGCTGAAAAATGAGCGCTTAAGAAGATTTGAGTTCGCTAGTATTGTGCATTAGCAGCGTTTTTTCGAGCTGAATGCGGCACGCGGCACCGCGGTCCGGTTCCGCTCTACATTCAGAGAGGGTGTGGCACAAGCTCTTTGTCACACTTTCGCACACAAAGCCTGTCTCACGCGGCCTTAAGAAACTTTCTTGCGCAGTCTGGTTTGGAGGTGACCGTGATGGCAAACAGGGAACTAACGAAACTGGAAAGCGACATCGCCATTATTGAACAGACGCTTCGCACCATACTTGAGATTGATCCCACGGTGGCGGAGATCCTTGTTGAGAGCCCCAGCAACAGAGCGCCACCCTAAGAGTATGAACCAAGAACACGATGTGTGCTACTATGGACTCCGCGTCGGCTGTCCTAATGCGACGCTTGCCGATTGCCGAACGTGCGCAGATCGCTTGACCCGCGCCGTTGACCAGCTCGCGGGTTCGATGGCAGCAAAAGACGGTGAAGCAGACCACGGCGGAAGCGCGGCTTTTGACGATGATGTCTCAGAGCATTTTTCATGTGTGCGCGACACGTTGATCAGTTATTCGAAAGAGCGCAGCTGAACTTCCAAGTGAGCGCTGGCTGCACGCAACTTAGCCGTGCCCGTGCTAAACTTGCTGGTGGGACAGCAGACTTTGGGGGAGTTCCTAGCGCTTATACCTGGCCGAGATAACCGATTCAGCTAGCGGGCGAGGTTACATTATCGCGGCTCGAGGATCCGAATACGTCTGATTTAGCGGCACGCTGTGTGTTAGTCATGTTAACACCGATCGCCTCGTCTCGAGGAACAGCGCTCAGCGTCGACAACTTTTTTGATTGAAACAACATCCCTACTGTCAACCCGCGAAAATGTAAGCTCGCACGTATTGATGCAACGATCTTCGATTCGTCAAGCGTGCAGCGACGCAGCTTCGATCACCGCGGCCTGCCCTAAAATCGCGCGTCGCGACGAGTGACCTGGCTGCCGTGACGTAACGCCTCTAACGTCGTCCTGGAACGTTTGGCACGAAATACGCGCGAGCATACAGGCAGATCGCGGGTCAAGCGCCGCGATGAATTGCGGTAGGGAGGTAAAGGTATGCCAACTGGAGTTGTGCTCGGCGGCGGGGGAACCCTCGGCGATTTTCAAGTCGGAGCGCTCAAATATCTGTATGAAAAGGGCGTTTTGCCAGATATTAAGTGTGTTTGTGGCACCTCAATCGGTGCGATCAACGCAGCGATCGTTGCTACGGGTGAAGACTGCGCTGACAAGCTGGAACGGTATTGGTTTAAGGACGTCAACACTCGGGTCGATCTGATTCCGCAGCACGAGTGGTCAGAAGAATTAGCCCCCTTGCTAAAAACCGTCGTCGACGGTGCAGTGGGTTCCTGGGTTTGCACGATGGGAGGCCTTTTGCACGAATCAAGCCTCCAACTATTCGGGGATGTTTCGAGCGCCGTCAAGGATCTCGAAAACATGATCAAGATCGTTAAAGACAAGCGCTCGCTCTACCCGGCCGATCGCCTCGAAAAGAAGATGAGTGAGGACGTTGAAGATCTCGACAAAGCGCTTACGTCAGAAATAGCATTCCGTCTTTACGCGACAGATCTTAAGACAGGAGCGCACACCTGCTTTTATAACAGGTCGTGCGACACCGATCGCGACAGGGACAACAAGGGCGACAAAGTGAACGTACTGTGTGAGTCACGAGAGAAGCTCATTAAAGCCGCCCTCGCATCAGCAGCGGTTCCGGGGATATTTCCCCCCGTCGAGGTGGACGGCAGCTGGTATATCGATGGCTCTGTTCGGGAAGTTGTCCCTATCCGGGGAGCGATAGACTGCGGCGCCGACACGATCTTTGCTATTCTCTGTCTTCCGCGCCTCAGTCGAGACCGCGAAGACTCGGTTGCGGATTACCCGACCGAGGACTGGACCACAAGCAGTCTGTTTGACATACGGACGGAAGACTTTAGCACGAACTGCATGGACTGGGCCGTGGGCAGCAGCGACGATCGTGACCTCCTCGACATAGCAAATCGGGCGGCAGCGATTGTTCTTGACGAAATCACCAACGGCGATCTGGCAGCTGCGCAGCAAAGCGATCGACGCGTAGACCTTACCGTTATTGATCCCTTGATTCCCGTTCACGGGTTTGCAGAGCTCAATATCGGCCTCATCAAGATCAATATGGACCAAGGCTTTATGCGGGCTTTCGACGAAGTTGACGCTCCCATAACGCGACGCACGCGATGTCGGCAACTAACAAAAGAGATCACATCACGACGCGTGGCGATCTGGAGAAAGGAACATGCGCTCATCAAGCAATGGGCAGAATCAACGGAGCAATTGCCGCTGGAAGACGCGCGGCTCGTGCATATGTTTCATCTAACGCCTATCCTTCGGCTTTGGGACGGCAGAGACGTGGTTGACACAACAATTCTACGCACAATCCGCCAGCAAAAGAGAGACCTAAAGCCTTTTATCAAGGAGCGTTTGAAAATCGCTGGCAGTCGTGACTCATTTCCTGATGATTATAAAGACATGTATCTGCAATGGGAACGTCACGACCTGAGCCATGAAATGATGAACATACCACTTCCGCCGACTCCGTGGGATCGCCTCGACCTCGGCCGTTTGGGGGCCGCGGTCATCCCAGAAGAAAAGCCGCCGTAGCCGCTCGCAAATGACTCTGATGTGCTGGGATTCTGAAGTCACACGAAGAGGTCGCTGAGACAATTACGGTAGCACCCAACGATCGATCTCGATTTGATCGCGTGAGTTTTTCCGCAAGGCTTGCCGACGACATTTCAAGCGCTTTTTCACGCGTCCGATTAACCTCGCCTCCCAAGCTAGGAACGATCTTTGTGCGGCGCTACGTTTTCAGAAAAAACTGCTGAGAATCCTAGCACATCAAAAGTCTCTTATATAGACCCTTTCGATCTCTTGTGCCGGGGCCCTGACAAAACAGATATCGCCTTTGCTGCAAAAAAGAGATGTAGCGTGGCACGACCCCCGTCGGTCGGGATGCGGGAGCAGAACAGGATGACGCACACCGTGCTCAAAGTCGGAGGCAGCCTAATTGAGGTCGCCTCGAACTTGATTGCGTACCTGAGTGCTGCTCACGTGGACGCGCTGGTGGTACCAGGCGGTGGACCATTTGCACAGACTGTCCGGCGCTATGGAGACCGCGTCGATGATGCGACTGCTCACTGGATGGCCGTTCTGGCAATGAATCAATATGGCTTCTATCTGGGCACGTCCGGAGCGACATTGGTTGAAGATCTGTGCGCGCTTGAGCCTGGGATTTGCATTCTGTTGCCGTTCAAAATTCTGTATGAGTGCGATCCATTGCCACACTCGTGGGAGGCTACTAGCGACTCCATCGCGTGTTGGGTTGCCTACGAACTGCACGCCGATCTAGTCATAGCAACCGATGTCGACGGAATTTTTTCAACAAAAGGAATGACTTCGCGCATCGCTGCTAGCGAGCTCACATCACAAACGTGCGTCGATGCGTTCCTCCCTCAGCTCTTGGAAAAGTACAGTTTGAATTGCACTATTGTGAACGGTCGCCACTTTGAACGGGTCATCGCCGCTATCCAGCGACGCAGTACGATCGGTACGACGATCATTGGACGAAAATAGTTTATAAAGGCATCGCGGTACTGTAAAAGTAGCCAACACGGGCGATGCTCACTTTTCAATGAACCGCGCAAGGAGAAGTGAAAGAATGGAGAAAACGTGCATATCATGCGGCACCCGAATAACAAGGGATAACGCCATAGCGTACCCGTGCCCCTCGTGCGGAGAGATAATCGCGCGATGCAAGAGGCGCAAGAAGTTGAGCAATCCGTACCGATGTTCGTACGGTTTTGGAGGCCCTTAAATGGGAGAAGTAGCCGCACAGATAAAGATAATGCCCAACGGCCCCGACGTTGACTTTAAGAACCTAAGCACTCGAATTGAATCCCAGGTCGCCCAGTACGGACGGATCCATAGCTGCGAAGTGCAGCCGATAGCGTTTGGGCTTAACGCGCTGCTGATCACCGTCATCGTTGAGGACAAAGAGGGCGGAACTGAAGCTGTCGAAGCATCCCTGTCGGTAATCGACGAGGTAGAAAGCGTTCAAGTCGTTGCGGTAACCCGAATGCTGTGACGCCGTCGGTACTGCGTGCGCGAGAATGCACCGACCGGGATTCGAACCCGGGTTGTGGGCTTTCTTCACGCGTTGGAAGGCCCAAGTCATAGCCACTAGACCATCGGTGCGCGACGCAAAACTACTTTAACAGAACGTATATTAATGCTTTGCACGGCGTGCTTAGAAAATGTCCCGACGACGAAAAAAGAAGGAGTTTATCAACGGCATCGTTTCGCAGCGCATAGACCGTTTGTTCGAAGCGGCCGCCACAGAGTTTCCGGTGCACGCGCAGCGAAGCGATCGCTATGTCGAACTTGTTCGGCGGCTGGCAACCAGGTACCGCCTGCCACTCAGAAAAAAGAAGATGCGTTTTTGCAGAAGCTGTGGGACGTATTTCGTCTACGGAGCGAATGCACGCGTGCGCATAAAAGACAAACGTACCGTTATAACGTGCTTAAAGTGCGGTGACCTGAGACGCTATTGAACCGCAATCCAAGACACACATGATCAAAAGTGACATGCAAAAACTTAAGGCACTCTCAGCAGAGCTTATACCGACGCTCTGGATCGGCAAGAACGGCGCAAACGATTCGATCGCACTCGAACTGCGACGTCAACTCAAGCTGCAGAAGATGGTCAAAGTAAAGATGCTTAAGGCCGCCTTGTTCGAATCAAGTCGGGAAGAGATCGCGCACGAACTCGAGCACAGCTCAGGTGCACGATTGGTCGATTTGAAAGGCGCCACCGCTGTGTATCTTTCGCCGTACCGCATCAAAAAAACGGCTCAAAATGGCAGCGCGTATCAGAGAAAATGATATAAGTAAAAAAAACGTAAAGACGCTTGGTTCCAGTAGAAAAGTCCAATTAGGAGATTAAATGACGACGCTGTACGATGTTCCTGCAAATAAACTGATCGAACTTACTGCAACGAAGCTGAAGAGCGACGAACGATTCACCCCCCCAGAATGGGCGTCGTGGGTAAAGACGGGGGTGCACAGGGAGCACCCGCCGCAGAACGATGACTGGTGGTATGTCCGCTGCGCCGCGCTGTTGCGACGCATCGCAATGGACGGCCCCGTTGGCACGCAACGACTCCGCTCGGTCTACGGGGGCAAAACCGACAACTCGTCAACACCTGAGCGGTTTGTCAAGGGGAGCGGCTCAATAATTCGAAAAGCGATGCAACAGCTCGAGAACGCGGGGTTCGTTAAGACGACCCCAAAAGGTCGCGAGATCTCGTCACAAGGCAGATCGTTCCTCGACAACAGCGCGTATGAGCTCGCACAAAGCGCATAGGCGACCCGGAGTGTGAGGATTATGGATGATGACCTTGAACAAATACGGAGGCGACGCCTCGAACAACTCCAAGCGCAGCAGAGCGGAACGCAAGGGCCGTCTACGGAAGAGATAGAACAGGCACAGGCGCGGAAAAGCGCCTTGCTGCGACAGGTACTCACCCCCGAAGCTCGGGAACGGCTGAACAGCATTCGACTGACGCGTCCCGACTTTGCCGACTCAGTGGAGTCGCAGCTACTCGCCTTGTACCAAAGTGGCAGGCTCACGGGAACGATAACTGACGAACAGCTTAAGCAACTCCTTAAACAAATTGCCCCCAAGAAGCAGAACATACGCATCACGCGCAGATGAAGGTCGGCGTTTTGTTCAGCGGCGGCAAGGATAGCGCGCTCGCAGCTATTCTTCTCAGCCCTTTTGTGCAAATTGAGCTCGTTACGGTATCGTTCGGAATTGTGCCGAATGACGCAGCGTCAGTGGCGCGCATACTCGGTTTTCCCCACGTGATAATCGGCTTTGAGGCGGCCCTCGCAACGGCCACCGTCGACGCGATGATCGAGGACGGATACCCAAACAGAGGCATCAACCACCTGCACAAAACGGCGCTTGAACGCGCCGCCGCACGCTATCAGGTAGTCGCCGACGGCACGCGCCGAGACGACAAGGCGCCGCTCCTGAACGTGCGTGAGGCTCGAAGTCTGGAAGATCGCTCAGCGATCGACTACGTGCGACCGCTCCTCGGCTACGGGCGAAGGGCGATCGACGCACTTGCCGACGCGCACCTCGAGGTCACGTACGGGGAGTGCATCTCGTTTGACTACGAGGTCGAATTGCGTAGAGTTATGGAGAGTTCGTACGGCTCCGAGGCCGTGAAGGCCGTTTTCCCTCCAGAACACATCCAGTCAAGGGTCACAGGACGAAAAAGCGTGGTTTTTTGAGCCGTATTGGCGTAAACAATTATTAACGATGAAATGCAATAGGCTACTCTGATCGCGAGGATGTTTGAAAATGCCGAGCAATCCACCGAGATCCGCAACAGAGGGACTGTAATGAGCAAAGTAACTAAGGGGAAAAAGAAGCGACTCGCAAAAGCCACAAGTCAAAATAGGCGCGTGCCGGCTTGGGTTACGGTACGTTCAAACCGCAACGTGACGACCCATCCAAAAAGGCGGCACTGGAGACGCGGTCATCTCAAGGTGTGATCGTTCATGGCGAAAGACACGAAAGTGGAAGAAGAACGGGTGTACACCATACCACTGCGAGCGGTGAAACATACGCCCAGGTGGAGACGCAGCAAAAAGGCGATGTCGGAAATTCGTCAGTACCTCGCCCACCATTTGAGCGCCGAAGAAGATAAAGTCAAGCTTGATCCCTCGATCAACAAAAAAGTCTGGGAGAGAGGTTCGAGCAATCCGCCGAATAAGATCACCGTCCGGGCGATGAAGTTCGACGATGGCGTCGTCGAGGCAGAACTCGCGACCGAATCGTGATGTTCGAGTTCGCAAAAAGAAACCCACCTTTAGAGGATCCACCGTGGTCAAGCGCATTTCGATAGGCGGAAGCGCCGTGCTCGGCGTCTTTGCTGCGTGTACCGAAGATTTCTTGCTTAGTGCACCAGCGCCTACCGAGGAAGAGCAACTCAACTTCCTGCAGGAGCTGGACGTGACCTCCGTCCCACTCCTCATAGGCTCGAGCGCGGTCGTCGGATCGCTCGTCGCTGGAAACTCGAAGGGATATGTCGTTTCAAATAACGCGCTCAGGCACGAGATCGCACAGCTCAAGGCGAGTTGCGGAGGATTGCCTGTGCGAAAGCTCCCCGGCAGGATCAATGCCGCTGGGAACGTCATCCTCGCAAACGATACCGCGGCGCTGATCCATCCCAACCTAATCGCTCGAGCCGAACGAGTCATTTCTGAGGCCTTAGGAGTGGACGTGCAGCGCGGAACGGTCGCCGGACTGAAGACGGTGGGGATGGCTGCGTGCGCAACGAACAAAGGCGTTTTGGCGCATCCAAAAGCGACAGAGGGAGAGCTTTCGAAGCTGGATGACACCTTCGGCGTTCCCGTCAACATCGGCACCGTGAACTATGGATCACCGCTCGTGGGATCTTCACTTCTTGCAAACACAAAGGGCTACGTCGTAGGCCTAGAGACGACAGGAATAGAGCTCGGGCGGATAGAGGACTCGTTAGGGTTTCTGTAGCCTTTAGACCGTCACAAACGCCGCGCTCGTCAGTTTGGATAGCTATTTAACAGATAACCTCGCGAATAACTCAATGACCGAGGATCCTCGGCAGGAGGACGTCGACCTCATGTGCGCACGCCCGATGCGCTTATCACACGCTGATTAACGGATGGTGTAACTGTGGAAAGCAAAACCTTTCAAATAACGGGTTCCTTTAAAGCAGGACGTTCGTGGGAACGATTCACAAAAAAACTCTCGAGCAACAACGAGAAAAATGCAGCCGAAAAGCTCTACTCACTCATCGGCAGTGAGCATGGCCTAAAGCGGAAAATGATTCGAATTGAATCCATCGAAGCGGAAGAAGTGTGATAGCATGGCTAGCGAGCAAGAAGTGCGCGTGTTGGTCGCCCAACTCCAACAAACAGAGGCAGAAGCGCGTGCGTACGAGCAACAAATGGAGGTCATCAGCTTCACCATCAACGAGATAGAAAACGCGATCACGGCTGTTGAAGCTCTTTCCAAGCCAAAGGTCGGCAAAGAAACGCTTATACCGATCGGGGCAAGCTCGTTCGTCTATGGCAGCATTCCTCAAACGAAAAGGGTTATCATCGGACTCGGCGCGAACGTCTCTGCTGAGGTGGACATCACTGACGCGGTTTCGTACCTCAGCGACCGAAAGAAAAAACTAACGGACATGCAAGGACAATTCGCGACTCGACTGAATCAGATCGGCTCACAGATCTACGCGCTCCAAGCGAAATTACAGGAGTACCAATCGCAGTCACAGGCGGCACGCTAGATGTTTGAAGGCCTGCGGCAAAAACTCAATCAGTTCAAGAAGACTGTCACTAACAAAGAGCACGAGCTTGATGATGCAGAGGTCGAGGCCTCTTCAAATGATGCAGCACGTCTAGCCGAAGGTCCAGAAGAAACCGCAGGCGAGACATATACGCCTCCCGCTGCTCACGATGACGAAGCAGTCGGAGTCTCTCAATCAGTTGAAGCAGCTACGCAGCAGGAAGTGCCAGGAGAGGCCACAAGACCCACAAGGGGCAGATCCCTTTTTGAGAGAGAAATAAAGGAAAAAGACCTAGAAGAGCCCCTATGGGATCTTGAGATTGCCCTCCTGGAAAGCGATGTGGCGATGTCAGTCTCTGAAGAGATCGTTGACACGGTAAAAAAAGAGCTGATTGGCACCAAGCGCAAGTGGCGTCAGGACGTCGGGGCACTGGTCGAGCAGGCGTTGCGCGACGGAATTTTAAAAGTGCTCGACGTGAACAGCCTTGATTTCGACGAACTTGTCAAAAAAGCACCAAAACCTGTGACCATCGTGTTTACCGGCATCAATGGCACAGGAAAGACTACAACCATTGCAAAACTGGCATACCGCCTCAAAAATCAGGGGTATGCTGTTGTGCTCGCGGCAGGGGACACGTACAGGGCCGGCGCACTTGAACAGATTGAGCGACACGCCGATAACCTGGGAGTGAAGCTCATCAAGCACCAGCAGGGTGCGGACCCCGCTGCTGTCATCTATGACGCGGTGCAGTATGCGCGCGCGAAACACAAGGACGTGGTGCTTGCAGATACCGCCGGGCGAATCCACACCAATGTTAACCTCATGAATCAACTCAAGAAAATTGAGCGAGTGATTGACGCGGATCTTGTGGTTTTTGTCGACGAAGCCCTCGCGGGCAATGACGCGGTGGAACGTGCGCTGCAGTTCAATACCGCAATGGCTATCGATGGATCAATTCTCACCAAAGTGGATGCCGATTCAAAAGGAGGGACCGCCATCTCAATAGCGCACGCGACGAACAAGCCAATCCTCTTTTTAGGACTCGGACAAAAATATGACGACATTGTCAAGTTCAACCCCCAGTGGCTTCTGAGCAGACTGTTCGGCGAGGCAGAGACGTAAATGGTAATGGAAAACCTCGGCAGCTCACTTCGTGATACGCTAAAGAAAATAGCGCGAGCAAATCGCATCGACGAAAAAACGCTCAACGAAGTCGTCAAAGACATTCAGCGGGCGCTCCTCAGCGCCGACGTCAACGTCGCTCTGGTGCAACAGCTGTCGAAACGCATCAAAGACCGGGCGCTAAAAGAAGAGCTCTCCGGGAAGCTGAATCCGCGTCAGCACGTCATCAACATAGTGTATCAAGAGCTTGTCGCGCTGCTCGGTGAGCCAATCTCAGTGCCGCTCACCCGTCATACAGTGATTATGGTCGGCCTCCAAGGCAGCGGCAAAACCACAACTACAGCGAAGCTCGCGCGATTTTTTCAGAAAAAAGGTCTAAAAGCCGCGGTCATCTGCGCGGACACCTACCGCCCTGGCGCGTACGATCAGCTTTCGCAGCTCTGCGAGCGAATCGGCGTCGCTTTCTACGGCGAATCGGAGAGCAGCGACGCGGTCGAGATCACGACCCGGGGCTTAGCCGAACTGAAACGCTATGACGTCATACTCGTCGACACCGCGGGCCGCCACGCACTCGAAACGGACTTGGTTCTCGAGATGAAGGCAATCAACGAAACGTCGAAAGCGGACCAGCGCTTTCTGGTGCTCGACTCTGGCATCGGTCAGCAAGCGAGCGAACAAGCGAAAGCGTTCAACGAAGCAATCGGCTTAACGGGCGTTATTGTGACGAAGCTCGACGGGACTGCGAAAGGCGGCGGGGCGCTCTCTGCGGTGGCCGAGGTCGGAACGGGCATCGCGTTTATCGGCATGGGCGAAACCATCGACGACCTCGAGAAGTTCGAACCAGACCGATTCATCTCTCGACTGCTCGGCATGGGCGACATGAAAACCCTCGTCGAGATGATCGAAGAAGAACCCCCCATCGAGATGGAAGAGGCGGAGGCGATGCTCAAAGGCGAGTTTACGCTCAAAGACATGTACAAACAAATGGATGCGATACGCAAGATGGGCCCTCTGACCAAAATCGTTCAAATGCTTCCGCTCGGATCGCTCGGCGTCGACATCCCCAACGGGGCGCTTCAATCAACGAAAGAAACCCTAGAACGTTTCAAAGTCGTAATGGACTCAATGACTGACGAAGAGCTCGAGCATCCACGGATAATTCGAAGTTCACGAATAAAGCGGATCGCGCGCGGTTCAGGAGTCACTTCTGACTACGTGCGCGAGCTCTTGAAGTATCACAAAGCGATGCAGCGGGCGATGAAAGGTGTCCGCTCTCAAAAAGAGATGCAAAAGTTCTTGAGAAAACAAGGCGTCAAGTGACCGCTGCACAGACGTGCGCGATCTCAGAGGATTTCGAGTAATTCAGCTTTTCGTTTTTCGTACGCTTGGCTAGTGATGAATCCCTTTTCACGCAAGACGTCGAGCTTCTCTATTTGCTCGATTATGTCCTCCTTCATACTCTGACGCTTCGTCTCCTCGGCCATCGTTTTTCGGATTGCCTTTATGGATGATAAACCTTATGTATTGTTACACCTAATGATATAAATTCTAAATCTCGTCCTTCTCGAATAACACTCCAAAAGGACGCGCCAAAATCTTGGCAAAAAGTAGCACCTTGGGCAAGCCGCCGGAGGGATTTGAACCCTCGATCTGCTGATAATTCTTTGAGCAGTGCTCAAATACGAATCAGCCGCTATGCCGAGCTTAGCCACGGCGGCCAAGTTTACTATGTTTAGACGTATATAAATGCTTTACATCAGCGTCGCAGGCACTTCCACGTCGGCCGCAGCTCCAGATCTCGGGGCGGTTGCTAATAGAGGCTCTTCGTACAACACTTAGCCTGTTGTTACCTTTTATCAGGAATAAGCGTCATAGAGAGTTGCAAAAACGCGAACAACGAGAAAAGACCGGAGTGCTAGCGGATACATCATGACGAATGAAGCTGACCAGATGCAGAGACTCGACGCGATCCTCGTCCGCTACGGCGAGATCGGAATCAAGAGCGACAGAGTCAGAAGTCGATACGAGCGCACGCTCGTAAAGAATATAGAGAGAATGCTCCGCTTTTGTACAATCTCATATGATGCCGTTGTCAGGGATTTCGGCCGCATCTTTGTCAAGACACGTGATTCGGCAGCAGCTCCGGCAGTTGCAAGCGTTTTTGGAGTCGTTTCAGCCAGCCCTGTCCAAACAAGTGCAGCTACTCTGGATGCCATGCAGTCAGCTGCAGTGCGAATTGCTTCACCGTTGCTTACCGAAGGAAAATCTTTTGGCATTCGAGCACGTCGGACGGGAACGCACGACTACTCAAGCAAAGACATCGGCGAAGTTGTCGGACGTACAATTGAAAAAGCAACTGGTGCGCCCGTGCGATTATCAACGCCAGACGTCCAGCTGTTTATTGAAGTGCGAGCAAGCAGCGCGTATCTCTACACTGAGGTCGTCCCGGGGGTCGGAGGCCTGCCTTTGGGAACCCAAGGAAAAGTGATCGCTCTCGTCTCCGGAGGAATCGACTCGCCAGTCGCGGCATGGCTTATGATGAAGCGCGGCTGCACGATCGTTCCACTGTTTTTTGACTGTGAGCCATATCTTGGTGACACCGGGAGGCAGCGGGCAGAGGCCGTCGTCAGAGCGCTCGCCGTGTGGGCGGGACGTCCGCTGGATTTCGCAGTGGTGCATCATGGAGCCAGTTTGAGTGAATTCAAAAAGCTGGCCCCGCGAATGACCTGTGTACTTTGCAAGCGCATGATGTACCGGATCGCCGCATCAATCGCAAAAGAAGAGAACGCGCACGGAATAGTAACTGGAGAGAGCATCGGACAGGTCGCAAGCCAGACCACTCAGAATCTCCTTGCAATCGACGAAGCCGCAAATGTTCCCGTCTACCGCCCACTAATAGGTCTCGACAAGACGGAAAACATCAAGCTGGCGCGACGCATAGGGACGTACCGTCTATCAACGGCCGGTGATTCTCCGGGTTGCACCGCCGCACACCGACACCCGACGACAAACGCAAACCAAGAGGAACTAAAACGGTATGAAGCTGAATTGCTGACACGCGAACTGAGTGACGAGGAGCTACGAAGTCTTGCCTGGCAACGGGTATTCCCTGATAAGTCACTTCGATGGGTGCTGAACCCCGAGCTGAACCCGCCGTGGTGAGCGTGTCGCTTCAACGGAGCGTGCGAACAATCGCTGACTATTGCTCGAGTTTCGGCAGGGCGCGTGCGCGGGATTGTGCCACGCCTGTTTCACGTCTGAAAGTCGGTCCAGCTTCGCGTAACTTCGTCAAATCCTCTCCGCAGATATTTTTCCTGCAACAAATGGTCGACGTCGACATCGAGAAGATTGGCAATTGAGAGGGCACAAAAAACCACGTCTGCGACCTCTTCCGCCGCGGTTGCTTCCTGGCGTCGAATCGCGGTCGCAAGCTCGCCGCATTCCTCCAAGAGAACCGAAAGAAGGAAAAATGAGCCCGATGTCTTGTCGATCTCGCCGTACCTCTCTTGTATTTCCTTCTGAAAGCTCGAAAGATCCATCTTAACTTCGCGATGCGGCCAAGCGGACGTCATCGACGCGAATGGTTTTTCTCCCCGCGTGCTGCGCCAGTATTAAAGCCCTCTCGGTGAGATCAATTACATAGTTTTCCATAACATTGGCAAGGGCTTCCGCTGCCTCTTGGCTTACACGTTCAGCGCCCGCTTTTCTTATAATCCTATCAACAGGAGCAATAGGCAATTCAGTCATTCAAACCTCCTACCCTCTTTTTTACCTTTCTTGTTTCGCGTCCAGAGCACCACTGCGTTCTTTGCGCTATTTGTAGCTGGTTTGCATCCAGTCCCACGGTTTCCCGCAACGGACGTCCTGCATCTCGCCATTTATAATAGAGGGGCAGATTGTGGGATCATTCCACGGACGTCGCTCCTCGTCAGGCGTAGCGTACTCGTAGAGGTTGTTAACGAAGTAAACTAAATATGCTCGCTGTTCACCAAGAACCCTAAATCCGTGCCAGTAATGTCCGGGAATCCGTGCTGACTGCGAGACGCCGCTCGTGAGAATGATTTCATTAAGTTCTGCGGTCGCATCATCATACGCACATAGCTTAATCGCCCCGCGCAAAACGACGAAGTAGTCCGTCTGTCCCCTAATGTGCTTGTGCCATGCTCTAACGACGTCTGGATACGTGATGGAAAAATTGCATTGCTGCAGGGAATCATCAGCGATCCAATCTTGCCTGACTAATTCTGTGAAAAACCCTCGCTCATCTGCGTGTTTGGTGAGTGCTCGCGTCTCTATTCCTTGAAGCATGTCCAGGACACAACTGTGCGCTCTTAGTTTAACTTGTTTGCGTTATTGAGCCACGTATGCCCCTAATCGCAGGTCACGTCAAGGCTCTTCCGCACAAAAACAAGACGGCGAGTGAGACGGTAAACATCGACGTAATCAGCATAACGCTAAGGGCATGGTTGACAGTGGCCTTCGTTATGTTATCTCGACCGTCGCCGATTTCATAACTTGATGGCTTGATTAGCGTCACGCCCAATCCCCCTGCGAATAGGGCGACAGGGATCCCTGAGTTAACGGCTGATTTTTTGTGCCGGTCCGTTTTCAAAACGTTCCATGCCTCGTCGCAGGCCGGTTTGCCAGAAACCATGCGAAATCCTAGCAACATTGGAACGATCGCCAAGCGGGTGGGAAGGTAGTTGAAAATGTCATCCAGTCGGGCTGAAAACAAGCCGGCATGTAGTCTGTGATCTCTGTAGCCAAGCATCGAATCAAGGGTGTTCACGGCACGATAACAGAGCGCGCCTGCTACTCCAAAAACGGCAAAGAACAGAAGGGGAGAAACTACACTGTCAACAGTGTTCTCACCGACTGACTCACACACACTCGACAACACGCGTTCGCGGTCGAGATGCAACCTTTCCCTGCTGACGAGCGCGCGTAGGTGCGACCGGGCCGCATCGATGTCTGTGTAGGCGAGATCTGTCACCCTGCTGGCCTCTTTTTGCAGCGTGAATATCGTGAACGATATCTTGAGTAAGTAAGCACTGAGCCCGACGTAGCCCAACAGCAGCACGACGTTTCCGCTTGCGATTTGGTAGCCTAGCCACTGGAAAAGCGCGACCGGTACGGTAAAGGTTACGGTAAGGCCTATCGCGAGAGCGGCCCCCTTGAGGCGCTGTGCATTATCAGTCCCCCCGTACAAGCCTCGTTCCAGGATTGTCACGATCCTCCCCATCCACACAACCGGATGCGCCACGGCTGGAGGTTCGCCGAGAAACACGTCGAGTGCCAACGCAACGAAAAGAATCGAGATCTGAACGAGAAGCCAAGAAAACATTGATCATAATCCGATAATCGAGTATAGCGCTTCCATGTCCACGTGTTCGAGGACGACGCACGCCAGCTCATCAAAGGGATCTACACCTTGATCGGAGGGCAGCTGGCCCTCTAATGCAGTGGACCGCTGGGGAGCAGCGCGGCGTGCACCGTGTGGCTTTTCCATACGTTTAGAGTGCAGGTTCTCCAACAAAGCAGAGCGAAAGTTGTCGTTGTGGAACAAGCCGTGCAAGTAAGTACCTAATACGAGGCCTGTGGCATCCTGCCCTCCATCATCGCCAAATATCGGAAGCGCAGATGTTGTGGTGCCCATGTGAATCTCGTACCCCCGCACGGTTTGGTTTCTCAGGTGGTCGAGCACCGGCCCCGTTCCGGTGACGCGTTTTTCCACCTGCTTCGTTCTTTTTTCAGAAGAATTGAAAACGGTCCGCGCATGCAGCAGCCGCAACCCTTCTACGACATTGCTCTGGTTTTGCGTTCCCTCATAGCCTTCGTCAGTTATTGTCTCTCCAAGCATCTGAAATCCCCCGCAGATTCCGATGATGGGGATTACTCCAGCACGCGCCTCGATGCGCTTATCCATGCCAGAGCGACGCATTGCTCTCAAATCGTCAACCGTGTTCTTCGTGCCAGGAATAATTATGGCGTCGGGCTCATCGAGATCATCATCTAACGAAACATATCTAACTCGGGCAACTGCTTCAAGCGGTTCAAAATCGGTGAAATTGGAGATATGTGGAAGCCTGATCACTGCGATGTCGAGCACGCTGTATGCGGCCGGCAGCGTGTCACCAAGCGAAACGGAATCTTCAGACGGCAATCGCACGTTCACGTATGGAATGACGCCCAGAACAGGGATCCCGGTGAGCTCCTCGAGCTGTGTTAGGCCTGGCTCAAGCAGCTTCTCATCGCCTCGGAACTTATTGATGATGAAGCCTTTGATGCGTTTCTGATCGTCCTCTGCCAGCAATTGCACCGTTCCATAAAGGCTGGCAAAAACGCCGCCTCGCTCGATATCGCCGACTAGGACTACAGGGGCATCGGCACTGCGTGCGACGCGTAGGTTTGCGATGTCCTGCTCGTAGAGGTTGATTTCTGCTGGGCTGCCGGCGCCCTCCATTACGATGACCTCGTATGAACGAGCAAGCGCTTTTAATGACTCGCAGACATGCAAAAAAATAGCTTCTGTTGAGTCATAATACTCGCCCACTTTTCGATCACCTAGGGGCTTTCCGTGCAGGATCACCTGCGACACCATGTCCCCCTTAGGCTTCAACAAAACTGGATTCATGTCTGCTGACGGTTGAATCCTCGCAGCCCACGCTTGCACGGCTTGCGCGATTCCGATTTCGTCGCCGTCCTCCGTCACCCACGAGTTTAAGCTCATGTTTTGGGACTTGAACGGCGCAACCTTGTAACCATTATCCACCAAAAGTCTGCAGAACGCAGCAACTAGAACGCTTTTGCCGACGTGCGATGCCGTTCCACAGATCATTACAAATCGTGCCATGCTTGATCAACACCTAACGCTGCTTCCTGCAAGTTCGTTTCTCAAGATCTCGAACGGCCGAGTTCAAGCACTTTTTATCGCAGGCCGCGATAAATAGTTGTGGGAAATCGTTCGCAAGAAACTTAGAGTCGGTTAGGAACTCTTCTACGCGCTCCTGCCCTTGTTATGAAGGCGCAGCGGAGAGACCTTAGGGCCAAGCGATGATGATCACAAAAGACGCGCCGGGTGGATAAAGCCGCCCGCCAGCATTAAGTCCGCAAGCACGATAGCAACCATTGCTTCTGCCACCGGGACTATTCTGGGCAGGATACACGGATCGTGCCTGCCCGATACCGACAGATCGACTTCCTCTAGCGTTTCCAAATCGACTGAGGTTTGTCGCACGCCGATTGAAGGAGTCGGCTTCACCGCAATTCTGCTAATGATCGGCGCCCCTGTCGAAATGCCGCCGAGAATTCCGCCAGCTCTGTTCGTTTTCGGTTCTATTCGGCCATCCATCGTGGTGAATTGATCATTCATTTCGCTCCCTTTTAGTTTTGCTGCGAGGAAGCCTACGCCAATTTCAACGCCCTTCACGGCGCCAATACTCATAAGGGCCTTACCCAATTCTGCATCGAGTTTACCGAACACCGGCTCGCCGACACCCGGAGGGACATTGAAAGCAACGATTTCGGCAATACCACCGACGCTGTCACCAGCTTCTTTCATGCGTTCGATGCACGCGACCATCTCGTCCGATGCGGCCGCGTCACAGCATTTTACGATGCTCTTCTCAGCGAGGAGCAGATCTTCGGGACTCTCAAAGACGAACTTGGATTGTATCCCGTGGATATCGATAACGTGCCCGAGAACGCGGATCTCGCGATGCTCGAGCAGTTTCTTTGCCACCGCCCCCGCAGCAACGCGGGAGGCGGTCTCTCGGGCTGATGCTCTCCCTCCGCCGCGGTGATCTCGCCACCCGTATTTCACGTGGAACGTGTAGTCCGCGTGGCCGGGCCGCGGCACGTGACGCAACTCATCGTAGCCCCGCGAGTCGACGTCTTCATTCCGGATGATGATTGAAATCGGGGTGCCGAGCGTCTTGTCTTGGTAGATGCCCGAGAGTATGTGCGCGGTATCCTTTTCGGAACGTGGTGTCGTTATAGTGCTTTGACCTGGACGTCTTCGATCGAGCTCTTTTTGAATGTCCTCGTGGGTTATCCGCAATCCCGCCGGGCACCCATCGATAACCGCTCCCACTGCTTGACCGTGGCTCTCACCCCACGTCGTTACCCGAAAAATGTGTCCCCAAGTGTTCATGAAGCAAGTCCCCCGCAGTGAGCTTTAGAGAGTCTCAATGCTCGTCTGCTCGAGATTTGCTCCGAGGGCGAAGATATCATCAAAGAAGTCCGGGTATGACACTTTCACCGATTCTGCAGTGTCGATCTGGGTCTCCCCGTCGGCTCCCAGCGCTGCGACCGCAAGCGCCATAACGATGCGATGGTCGCCGTATCCGCTCAAACTAGCTCCCTGCGGCTTTCCACCCTCGATTCGCAACGTGTCGTCCACCTTTTTGATATCCACCTGCATCTTTCTCAGCTCCGTTATTATAGCGACGAGTCGATCAGTCTCTTTGTAGCGCAGGTGTGCTACGTTTGAAATGTCGGTAGTGCCTTGAGCGTATGCGCCTAGAACCGCAAGTATAGGAACAAGATCTGGCACGTCACCTGCGTCAATCGCGATGCCCTGGAGCTCGGCACCATCTGCAGTGACGACATCACCCTCCCAAGAAATATGTGCCCCCATCTCTTTGAGAATGGGGACAATTTTCTCATCACCTTGTTTCGATTCAGAGAGGTTGTGCACGCTCACGCGAGAATTAGTTATTGCTGCGGCACTCAAATGAAAGGCTGCCGATGAAAAGTCGCCGGGAATCTGAAAATCTGTTTCTGCATATTGCTGGCAGCAGGGGATCATAAATTCGTGATAATCGGTGCTTACGTTGATTTGTGCGTTGTTCAACAGTTCGAGTGTCATGTCAACGTAAGGGCGCGACGTAAGGTTGTGGACGGTCAGCATACTATCAGTTTGACACAATGGACAGGCTATCAGAAGCGATGATAAAAACTGAGAGCTCATCGGATTCGTGAGCGTTGATTTTCCGCCTGAAAGTACGCCTTGGACGATCAGAGGCGCGGTGCCATTCGACTTCGTCGAAAGAACCTTTGCGCCGAGTTCATTGAGAGCGTCAATAAGCTGAGAGCTCGGTCGAGTCCTCAGCGACGCATCCCCGGTCAAAACTGTCGTACCGTCAATTAAGGAGGACACGCCCATCAGAAAGCGCAACGTCGTCCCGGAGTTCTGGCAATCTATAACATTCTCAGGCCTTTGCGGCTTTCCTTGCACGCCGTCGATAAAAAACGCGTCACCGACGGGATTTATCGTCGCACCGATCGTCTCACACGCGCTTACCGTCGCGCACGTGTCCGCAGAGACCAGAGGCTTGATTATACGTGAAGTCTTTGCTAAGCTGGCCATGACTATAGCGCGATGGGTGTAGCTTTTTGATGGAGGTGCGTCGAGCTTGCCGCGAATGATGGATTGCGAGACCTTCACGTTCATAATATATGAATGATTAGAATCAATTTATTTAAACGTGTGGTAGAGATGTTGGATCGACTGGAAAACGAGATAGAGATGCTTGAAAGGCACTTAGAAGTTTTAAACGCAGTCGTTGTCGCTGAGCCTGTTGGGATTTCGAAATTGTCAGAAGTGACTGGACATTCCAAGTACAAAGTCCGTTACTCGCTCCGCATATTAGAGCAGGAGGGCTTGATCAAGCCATCACCGTACGGCGCAATTACGAGCGCGAAGATTTCAGAATTTGTTCAGAACTACGAACACCTTCTGGACCAGTTTCTCAAGAAGCTAAGTGAAGTCAAAGCCAACTACAAGATTAAACGCGATTGAAGCTCAAAGGCGCCCACAATGAGCATCACTCGTCGCGCGAACGGTTCTACGACCTTAAAGTTTAAGTAAAAAAACACACTAGAGAGATGTGTCAAGCCGCCATAACTCAGTTGGTAGAGTGCGTGGCTGTTAACCACGATGTCACAGGTTCGAGCCCTGTTGGCGGCGTCAGCGGGCCTGTAGCTTAGCCAGGTCAGAGCGCCCGGCTCATAACCGGGCGGTCACCGGTTCAAATCCGGTCAGGCCCATCTCTTAGATTCTGAGATTGCAAGGGCAGTTCACTCATTAGTCGCGTGAGGTAGTAGCGTCTCGTCCAATTCTACCAACGCCGCGTAATAAACTTTTTTCCAGGAAGATTGCACCAGCATGAACTGACCGAGTCGAGCTATCGCTCGTCACGCGCGGCAATTGGCTTTTGGGGCGCACAGAACAAATGGCACCGAGCTAAATAAATATGAGGTCCGCCATTAGGCGTATTACAAGCAAGACCACGTCTATTTCCATAGCGTCCTTAAACGCGTATTTAATTCGACCAACGTGATCAATGTGAAGTTCGAACAAGTCATGAGCAACGTTGAAGAGGCCGTAACCGAAGATGAGCTGGCTGCCCTTCTCGACAATGAGACAAACATTACTGCCTATGCCGGCTACGAACCTAGCGGAGAACTCCATCTTGGACATCTTCTAACGGCGTATAAGCTCATTGATCTTCAGTCAGTCGGCGTCGACGTCATTGTGCTGCTCGCGGACTTGCACGCATACCTGAACGAAAAGGGCACGATGGATCAAATCCGCGACTGGGCGGACCACTACCAGAAGTGTTTTTCCGCTTTAGGCCTTGCTGAAGGCACGAGATTTGTGCGCGGGAGCGATTATCAGCTTGAACCGGAATACACCAAGCTGATTCTGAAACTAGCGAGGCACACAACGCTGAACCGCGCTCGGCGAAGCATGGACGAGGTGTCACGAAACGCCGAGGACCCGGTCGTATCTCAAATGATCTATCCGCTTATGCAAACAGCAGACATAGGATACTTAAACATCGACATCGCCGTCGGCGGGATCGATCAGCGCAAGATTCACATG
Source organism: Methanobacteriota archaeon (assembly GCA_963720465.1). Lineage (GTDB taxonomy): Archaea > Halobacteriota > Bog-38 > Methanoflorentales > Methanoflorentaceae > Methanoflorens. The sequence continues at coordinate 280,637 of OY970393.1, read as the reverse complement.
TTGGCGCGAGAAGAGCTTCATTCAATGGGATTTAGATCCCCTGTCTGCGTCCACACGCCAATCCTGCTCGGCCTCGACGCGAACAAAATGTCCTCGTCAAGGAACAACCTTGTTGCCGTCGAGGACTCGCCTGAGTCCATAAAGAAGAAGATTCAATCGGCTTACTGCCCGCCGCGAACGCCAGAGGAAAACCCTATCCTCCAGTTGTACCGGTATTACGTCTTTCCTCAATTCAAGCACGTCGAGCTCGAGCGACCCCAAAAGTTCGGCGGCCCGATTTGTTACGAGGACTTCTCAGCGCTCGAGCTGGATTACGCCGCCGGCAAGCTTCACCCGCTGGATCTCAAAAACGGTGCAGCAACGTATATCGAAGCAATCATAGGACCTATTCGTAGCGCGATACACAGCGACTAAATTATTTCGACGGAAAAAGGAAGAGTCATATTACGAACGAGGTGTTTCTCTGAGTCAAGAACCGCAGACTAAGGTGAGACTGCCACAGAAGGGGGGGGGAGATCCTCGGGATCGTAGAAAGCATGCTCGGCGCGAACAGGGTGAGAATCCGGTCTATGGACGGCAAAACTCGCATGGGGAGAATTCGCGGCAAGATGAAAAAACGCGTCTGGTTACGTGTCGGCGATGTCATAGTTATGGTGCCGTGGAATTTTCAAGACGATAAAGCGGACATCGTCTGGCGATATCAAGGAACGCAAGTTGAGTGGCTCAAGAAGAGCGGGTACTTGTAGTTGCCGCGAAACAGCGGCTCCTCTCAGCCCTCCAAACAAGCATGACCGACGTGCCTGATTTGATTGACGATAAGATAAAGCGCATAGAGAGAGACGTTGACGAGCTACGGGCACGCGATAAAGAAGCAGACGATTTCAAGGTTCGAGATGAAGTATTCGACGAGCTAACCCTAAAGGCCCTATATCGCCTCGCAAGCACCGGGCTTATACAAGCGCTTGGTGGCCCCATTTCGACGGGAAAAGAAGCGAACGTTTTCTATGCAATAGGACCGAGCGGACGTGAACTTGCGATCAAGATCTACCGAATAAGAACGAGCGACTTTAAGGCTATGCACGACTACATACTGGGCGATTACAGGTTCGCGAACGTCAGGAGAACCAAAAAGGACGTGGTATTCGCGTGGACAAAAAAAGAATTCAGGAACTTAACGCGAGCGCGTAAAGCACGCGTCCGCGTCCCCGAGCCGCTCAAATATAGGGAGAATGTCCTCGTCATGCAGTTTATAGGCCGAAACGGCGTCGCTTGTCCGCCTTTGAAGCAGGCGGTAGAGAGCTTAGAAAACGTCAAAGAAGTATACGACGCGACAATCGAATTCATGAAGAGACTTTATCAAGATGCACACTTGGTCCACGCCGACCTCAGTGAATACAACATACTAATCGACGATCAAGCCGAGCCGGTATTCATCGATATGGGCCAGTCCGTGCTTGTGCAGCACCCTCGCGCACAGGAGTTTCTGCAGCGCGACGTCAGCAACGTGGTGAAGTTCTTCAATGAAGCCGGAGTTCGGGCTTCAGCCATCACAGTTTTGGGAGAGATCACTAAATGAGGGAGTATCTAAAGGTTCCCAAAGACCGCATAGGGGTCATCATTGGCGTTGGTGGCAGCACGAAAGCGCAGATTGAGGAAAAAAGCACTGTAAAACTTGACATCGATAGCGCCGAGGGGACGGTCACCATCGAGAGCGATTCACTCGGCATTCTGAAGGCAACAGAAGTCATTAATGCGCTTGCTCGCGGTTTTAGCCCAGAAAAAGCCTTCCGGATTTTCGAGGATGAACAGATTACCCTCGACATTATCGACCTATCAAAGGTCGCCGATACGCCGAAGGAGCTCAAACGGATTATGGGACGCATAATTGGAAAAGAGGGAAAGTCGCGGGAGGCTCTTGAGAGTCTCACGGGCGCGAACGTGTCTATTTACGGAAAGACTGTGAGCACGATCGGGTACATCGATCAGATTCAGACGGTAAGAACAGCAATCGAAATGCTCGCAGAAGGGGCCAAACACGCTGCGGTCTACAGTTTCCTTGAAAGAAAACGGCAGGAACTGAAGCGTTCCCAAATGGATTATCTTGAGTGACTAATGCCGTCTCATAGAGAAGCATTTATACGTCACGCGGCACAGGCGCTGCAAGAAGCTGAGACACGTCTGCCGCGCGATGTTACGCGGGCACTCGCCAAAGCAACAAAGGCCGAGTCGGACGATCGGGCCAAAGAACAGATATGCGCAATTCTTGAAAACGTCAGGCTAGCGGGTGCTGCTGGCCTTCCGATGTGCCAGGACACGGGCGTTCCTATCTTCTTTGTAGAGATCGGACGAGAAGCAAACATCGATTTCGGCCTGATAGAGGCACTCGCAACTGCTGTACAGCGTGCGACTGACGCAGTGCCTCTCAGAAAACACGCGGTTTACCCGCTCACAAGAATGAGCTGCGATGAACCGCTCTTCGATATGATTTGTGACGTCAGCGAAGGGAACAGGCTATCGGTTGCCGTGCTAGTCAACGGCGCGGGTTCAGGAAACGTAAGCGCTTTGGCTATGCTGGAGCCGCTTCAAGACATTATGCCGTTCGTCCTCAACACGATACGGGAAAGCGGCGGCAAGCCGTGTCCACCTATTATTGTGGGGCTAGGCATCGGAAGCACGTTTGACGGCTGCGCGCGTCTGGCGAAAAGAACGCTGTTGAGATCTTTAGAAGAAGAGCAGAGCCCCTTTGAAGCAGAGATCTTAGAACAGATCAACGAACTAGGCATCGGACCGATGGGCCTTGGCGGCGACACAACTGCGTTGCGCGTTTTCGTCGAAGAGGCCCCGTGTCACACCGCCATGCTTCCTGTAGCAGTGGCAATCCAGTGCTGGGCCGATCGAAAGGCTAGGTTCAGCATCAAGTTATAACGAGGAGTCGTAGCTTGGATCGATCAAACGCTATGTCAACCGTGCTGCACACCCCGATATCGCCAGCAGATATAGCCCCATTCAAGATTGGCGACGTCGTTTTTATCAGCGGGGTTCTCTATACAGCTAGAGACAAAGCACACGATAGGATGCTTGCCGACCCGCACCTCCCGTTCAGTTTGCAGGACGCCTGCATTTACCATAGCGGGCCGCTCATCGTGAAAGAGGGGGACACGTATCGTGTTGTTTCGGCAGGACCGACGACCAGTGCGCGAATGAACGCGCAGACGCCCTCCATTGTGAAGCATGGCGTGACGGCGATAATCGGCAAAGGAGGCGTGTCTCAAGAAGTTGCCCGTTCGTTTGCTGGTCGCTGCATGTATCTCGCGTTCACGGGAGGCTGCGGGATGCTGGCGCGCGAAAAAATCGTGGAGGTCTTAGATGTGTACTACGAGGAGCTAGGCGCCACGGAAGCTGTGTGGAAACTCAAAGTGCTCAACTTTGGGCCTCTTTTGGTAGCGACAGACTCTCGAGGCGACAGCATCTACGAAACCGTCCGTGCGCGTTCGCACGAACGTCTCCTACGCTTGATCGCTGAGCGAAAACGCGCTCTATGAGCCTACCGGCCGCATCAATCTTTTTTCCGGATGCCTATGGTCCGCTTGTGTTTGTACGCTTCAACAAGCGACTCAAGCCGGCGAAGCTGTTCCTGTTGTTTTGCGTTGGCGATTTCTGTTTGACCCTTTTCGATCATAAGCTCCAATTCATTCTTGTCGATCGTCATCAAAGTACCAGAATGATTCAATGCGAGCTCGCGCATCGAAAAAATAGGGATATCAGCTTCAAATAACGTTTTTCGAGCTACCTGCGACATTTCGTTTCTAACGACGACGGCGCGTATTCGTTTGTTGACCAACAATTCAGCAGCAGCAATGCCGCCACCGCTTGCGTCCTCGAACAAGACGATGCCTTTGCTCAGCCCAAACTGGTCATCCGCGGCCTGAATCGCTTCTCGGTTGAAGGATTTGACTACTTTGACTGCCTTGACCGCTTTGTTACGCTCAGTTGCGCCGATTTGCTTCAGCTTACGAATGCGTTTCAGCAAGCCCTCGTTGACCCTCTTGCTGCGTACAAGCTCAGCTGAAAGGCGATCGATTTCCTTTTGCCTGAACATAACTTCCCTGTCCCTTCTCAGGTTTTTTGCGTCTTGAGACCGAATGGTATTAATCTTATTTTGCAGCTTCAGCACCTGTTCTTGGTCTAACTGCAACAATTCATTCAGATCAGCCACGTAGCTCGAAAGCCGATTAATTTGCTCGTCTTGTCGTTTGATGATTGCCTTGAAGTAGAGAATGTCGGGACCTAGAAGATCCTTCTCTGGGGCTGAAATTTGGCGTTGCAGGGGATTCTCGGTCGGCGCTAGGGGCTTTTTGAGCAAATTGATTGCAGAATCAACCGTATGTCCGCGCAAAACCAGCATCTGAAGTTCGTCGAGTTCAACGTCGGCAGGAGCTCTCTTCTCCACACTTTCAAGCTTGTTTCTGACGCTTCTGGCTGCGTCGATTGCAGCGGCGAGCGCATCTCGTTCGTGTTCGTTTGAATAGTCGAAGAGCTTCGTGTCGCGCTGCTTCTGTTCCAGCGAAAGTGATGAAGCAGGTGTGTGCAGAATCGCGTTAAAAGCTCGCTTTATCCGTTCGACAGTTCCGGGAGCTGGATTCTTATCCGTGGCGATGATAAGCGGATGTCCCGATTCAATTAGCAACCCCACGAGCTCAGAAAAACCCCAAGATCTTGAGCTGCCGGTTCTAAGGAGTCGACCTTTCAAATCCAAAACGGCAAAAGCGGCGGTTGTTCCGGGATCTACGCCGACGATAGTATACGTCCTCTTTGACGCAACTAAACTCCCGCCGTTTTCGTTAGTGGTCGAAATTGCGTCGCACCTCCAACGCGCCCCCAAATAAGCCTCCGCTAGCCTGAAAAACGTTGTGCGGGGCCGTGATCGCGTTGTTTTACATATGCCAAAACTTCTTCTGTTCGTCTTGCTATTTGATATTTTCTAGCAAAATACGATAGGACTGTGCTCACGTCTCTATAGAGCAAGTCATCAGCGTTGGAGTGCGACGCTGGGACCCATTGCGGCCAGTCGATCAGGGCGATGTTTCCGTCGGCACACACAATTACGTTGTATTCGCTTAAGTCGGCGTGAATAATGCCGAGCTCATACGTCAACTTAATCTGCGCAATGATCTTTTCAAGAATAGCGACAGGGTGTCCTAGCGCAGTGTTGCTCATCTCTCGACCGTTTACAAGTCCCATGACGATAACGTGTCGGTTGTGCGCAATCGGCGTTGGAACGGCGACGTTCCCATAGAGAGTAGCTATGGCTTCATATTCTCTTTCTGCTGCGAGCCTAGAAGCAAGCATCCACGAGCATCGTTCGGCCTCACCGAAATATCCCCTAGATCGTTTCACGTGCCGGAACGTCGTGCCTTCACGATGGAATTTCACAATCACGATCCGACCGCCTTCATGCTCGGCGTCGTAAATATCAGACTCCTTGCCGACACCCACTTTCGATCCGAGAGACTTTATGGCCCCGCGCCGAACAAGCGTATTAATGGCAAGGGCGTCATACCCACCGAAAGTTAGCTTGTAGCCAACGTAATGGGCCGTTCTCCGCTCAACGAGCTTATATTTGGAAAGCCGCTTGATTCGATAATCCACCTCGTCTCGCGGCAGCCGAGCGTAGTTAGGCAGATCATCGACAGGAACCCAGTCAAAAAAACGCATGCCAGTTTCGACCGCTTGCAGCACTCGAAAATCATAGCGCTCCAACTCCCTAAATTCGCGTGCGATATCTTGAAGCATCTTCACTGCCTTATGGCCAGCCTCCGTTTCTCCCTGTGCTGCAGAACAGTTTATTAGTGTTCATCCGGAGATGTACAGGAGATGAAGTGCGATAAATGTAGCGCGCCTGCCATTCTATTTCAGAGATATTCAGGACTACACCTTTGCAAGGTACATTTCTTCGCCGACGTTGAAAAGAAGATCAAGAAAGAGATCAGAAAGAAGCGAATCGAAGGCACGCTCGCTGTTGCGTTCAGCGGCGGGAAGGACTCTGCCGTAGTTTTAGCCGTATTAAATGACCTTTTCTCACGCCGTGGCGTTGAAATTGTGGCCATCACTATCGACGAAGGTATTGCAGGATACCGCGACAAGGCTCTTGAATCAGCAGCAATGCTCATCGCAGAGCTCGGCGTTCGATGGCAGGTGGCTTCGTTTGAGGAGTACTTGGACGTAAGAATCGATCGCTTACACGAGCGACCGTGCACGGTTTGCGGGATCCTCCGACGCTCACTCCTGAATCGCATAGCAAAAACGGTCGGCGCCTCGACACTCGCCACAGGCCACAATCTCGATGACGAGGCGCAGACAGTTCTAATGAATTATTTGCGCGGGGACATCGATCGGCTGCTGCGGCTTGATCACCCCGCCAAAGAAGGACTGGTCCGGCGTGTCAAACCGCTCAAATATGTGCCAGAAAAAGAAGTCGCGCTATACGCGGTTCTCAAGGGGATTCCCATCAGCCTTGACGAGTGCCGCTTCTCTGCTGGGGTGTTTCGAGCCGAGGTGCGCAGCATGCTGAATGAACTAGAGCCCAAGCACCCAGGCACCAAGTACGCGCTCGTGAAGGGCCTTGAAAGGATCTTGGGATTAACGCAGCGTGAGCCGTTTCAGCTCGGTCACTGTGTGCAGTGCGGAGAACCCGCGGTCAAAGCGCTCTGTCAGAGCTGTGAAATCCTGAGAGAGCTGCGTTCGAGACTATAAAGCGGCCAAATGAGCCGCGAGCCAGCGGCGTGTTAAATGCCCAGGAGCACCTTAAAGGATGCTGTCGATCTCACCGGATTCAAATTCGCGGGCGAAGTCTCTCACGCGCGGTTCTTTTCTGGTCCCGCTGGCGCTTTGTTTTGCGCTTTGAAACTTGAACAGCTCGCCATAAGTCGGCCCTAACACCTGAGCAGATTGCACGCCAGTCACGATCGACATCACGCGCACACGGCCCTCGTACCCTCTCTGAACCCGTGCGCCCCAAATGACGTTAGCGTTTGGATCCAACTGGGAGGTCAAAGCCTTAGCGATCTCTTCGGCCTCTTTCAGCGTCAAGTCTGGTCCACCTGTGATATGGATCAACGCGCCTTTTGCCCCACGGAAGTCAACTTCGAGGAGCGGATGGTTGAATGCCTCACGCACGACGTCGCGTGCTTTGTCTTGGCTTCGCGATTCACCGACTAGCATAGCGGCGACGCCGCCGCTATTCATGATGGTTCTGACATCTGCGTAGTCAAGGTTTATCAATGAAGGTTGTGTGATCGTTTCAGCGATGCCCTTCACGGTTTCTGCGATGATCTGATCCATCACTGAAAACGCATGGTCAATCGGCAAGTTCGGCACGAATTCAAGCAGACGATTATTATCAAGAACAATGACCGTATCAGCATCTCTCCGCAAGTCTTCCAGTCCTTCTTCGGCCTTAATCAGCCGCGCGCGTTCCACGTTGAACGGAGTCGACACCATTGCCACGACGATTGCGCCGTGCGCTTTCGCTATCTGTGCGACGATCGGAGCAGCGCCTGTGCCGGTTCCGCCCCCCATCCCCGCCGTAACAAACACAAGATCGGTAGCTTTGAGAAGCGTTTCCAGCGTCCTACGACCTAACTCGGTCGCACACCGTCCGACTTCCGGATCGCCACCTGCACCCAACCCTTTGGTAATCGATTTGCCGACCAACACCTTGATATCGGCGTCGATCATATCTAAATGCTGTTTGTCAGTGTTGAGCGCTATGGTCTCGGCGCCGTCGACTCCTATATTGTAGAGTCGGTTAACCGTGTTGTTGCCAGCCCCGCCGCAGCCCACAATGAGTATTCGAGGGGCTCCAAATTCCTCTTCTTCTTCATCTTCAAGCATCTGAGATCGCTGCTTCTCCATTTCGCATCGTCGCAAGGCCTCTTCGACAATACTTTGCATATATACCGCCACCTGTACTAGATCAAAACCGCACTTCGTTCTTTTCTGCTGAGGAGCTTCTCATAATGGGTATCAACCAGATCTCGAACAGCTGCACGAATTGCTTCGCTCTTCGAGGGGAATTCGCCTGCTACTACCAGTTTATCTATGAGTTCTAGCTGTTGTTTCGGCAATCTCAGGGTGATTCGCTCCATAGCAACCATCTGAATTTTCGTAGTGTGTCAGACGAACAGCTGACTTCTGTCTGCTTCAGAGGCTACAAAAAGCTGTCTAGTGTCAGACGCATGTCTGTTTTTCGTCTGACTGTGAATTACCCTACTGCAATATTAAACTTTTGCTATCGCTTTTTTATAAAAAAAATGTATAAATCTATTAAACTAAGCCGTGCACCATAACGCTCTCAAACGCCCCGAAACCAGAATCAGAACCACTCTGAAACTATAACGTCGCTCACTGAACACAGTAAATAATAAGTAATAACGATCGCAATACTGTCGTCACCCGCCTTAACTCAGTCTGGCAGAGTGGTCGGCTGTAGACCGACATGTCCCCCGTTCAAATCGGGGAGGCGGGATTCACCCGCAAGTGACGCTCCAGTAGCTCAGCCTGGGAGAGCGCCAGACTGAAGATCTGGTTGTCCCCGGTTCAAATCCGGGCTGGGGCACTCTACATTTCTTGTCAAAAGCCACCGCAGCCGGGGCCGGATGCTTCCATTTTCGGGGCTCATCGACGTGACCGGAGGCTGGGCAGACGCGTATATCGGCCTTCTGAAGGCTGATCACTCTCGAGGCCGACCGGTACCAAACCCGAAAAAATTCCGGTTTTTGCCCCCTATACTGACACCCGCCGATGAACGGATCGGCACCGTTTTACGCCGGTAGCGACATTCCAGATCGTATGATCATCGACGCGATCGCCCGGCTGACGGGGGCGCCCTGATGCACCTCAAGAGGCCGATCGCCCTCCTTCCCGTACGCCGCCTCGGGCATCGGATGCGGACGAGCCGAGGGCTGTGGGGGCATTCTACTGCGCGACGTGTCTTGACCGTGAGCGCCGATGCGCAGGCGAATAGGGTTGAGACATTTCAAAACAATTAGCGGAGATAAGTGGCCTTCACTTTTTCTCTTGCTCCGGCAGCAACGGCGTCAACCAGTCAACAAACATCTTTTCACTCCGGCTTTGTATATAGACAGTCCCTTCTCCGTTAAATTCGGTAACCAGTACCTCACCACCAAGAACAGTCGATTTAACACCTCCAAAAGTCCCAATTTTCCATTCGAGGCCTTCAGTGAATCCAACAATGTGCCCGGTATCGACGCGAAACCGTCCGTCGATTCTTCGCTCTTGAATGGCCCCAAAACTTGAAATAAACACGTACCCGGACTGAGAGACTTTCACGAAAAAGAGCCCCGTCTCCGACAAGAACCCTTTGACGCCGCCCCACTTCGTATCTAAATCTAAGCTTTGCGAGCCCGCTAAGAAACAGTCTCCTTGAACAAGAAGCGTCTCATCCCTTATCTCTCTGTACGCAATATCGCCGACGTAAGGGGGAGCGAGGCCGACGACCGCGTCGCCCTGCGCTACGAACGTGTTCAGAAAAATGTCAGCACCGCCGAGCACGGTTCTCTTAAGCCCACGGAGGACCCCTCCCTTGATTCCGGTGCTCACGTTAAAATTCGGACTCATGTAGGCCATAGATCGCCGGTCAGCTTGAATGCTTTCGCCATCTGACAGTTTGACTTCTGCGAGGCTGTAGGTGGGTTTGTAGAAGATTTGATATTCCATAGGCTTTCTCTACGAATTTTCAGCTTATACTTTGCGATCGCGACGCGCTACGCGATGACCCCCGAACAAAGCAGGAGCAAACAAAAGCGGAATAAGAGGAGCCGCGCAAGCAGCGTCGGTGCGCGTTTTATAAATGATGAATAAGTTGTAAATAACGTGGTTCTTTGACTCGCATAGAACACCTGAAGATAATACGGCTCAAAATCGCAGAACTCAGCGAGCAGACGAATGCCGACGCGCTAAGCAACGCATTTTCAAATAAGCACGGGGTCGCTAACGTGGAGATCAACGTTAACAACGCGACTGTCGTCATCGCCTATGATGACACGCTCACGTCCATCTTCGAAATTGAAGCCCTTGTTTACAAGCTAAAATTCAAGCTCGAAGGCGTAAGTTACTTAAGCTGACCTCGCAGTAATCGTGAGCTCTCCTTCGCTAAACCAGCGCGAAATGCCTTGCTGTCGCGCTGATAACTTTTATATAGATACCAACGCATGATCGCATGCTCGATTTTTGCGCTGGTAGTGTAGTGGTTATCACTGAGGCTTGCCAAGCCTCAAACCCGGGTTCGAATCCCGGCTGGCGCATCTGACGTGCCGAGGTAGCCAAGTGGACTACGGCGCCAGCCTGGAGGTCTCGTGATCGGACAGCTGGTGAGGCTTCTGCCTCGCAGGGGTTCAAATCCCTTCCTCGGCGTCTCGATCATCCCTCTTCTTTTGAGCGATGACGTAAAGCTCGTCTTTTTGCGCGCTAAACAGCTTAACGATTTTGAAGCCTTCATCCTCGATGCGCTTCGTAAGACCTCCTAATGCTTGTTCGGCTACTTTCCCTTTAAAAACCTGCAAGACTAGCCCTCCCGTTTTGAGAACCGCTGACAACCTTGCGAGAAGCTTAAGTGCATCGGTTGGTTCCACTGTTATATCGTTCAGCAGAACGTCAAAAAGTACCCCAAGACGGCCAAAATCAAAAGAAAATGCGTCAGCGTAAATGATAGTTACCTGGCCGGGATACCTTCCTGCGACCGCCTCAAGAAATGGCTTGCATGACGAACTGAACTCGACCGCGTAGACTTCGTGCGCTAGTTCCGCCGCGTACGACAAGAAGCCTCCCGCGCTCGCACCAATGTCGAGTACAGCGTCACCAGTTTTTATCAGCTCAAACGCCTCTTGGATTCCTCTTAGTTTCCAATACCCAGCAGGGTTGTCCGCGGCAGCGCCAACGGTAACCAACTGGCGACGCGTGATGTCAAACGAAGCCTTCACGACAGTCCTTCCGTCGACTGTAACAAACCCACTTTTGATCGCCCTTTGTGCGCGTGAGCGCGATGCAATAAGCTTTTCCCGAACGAGATACGTGTCCAGCCGCATGGTGTGCACAAGCTTCTTGTATGTATCATCCATTAGAGTACAAGCTAAAAAGCTTTACAAAGTTGCTTCTTATGTGGAGTGAAGTGCTCGCAAGGTTTGCCAAGTTTCCCGCTCAAGAGCGGGTTGCAGAGGTTTTGCTTGAGCACGGATTCCAAGTGAACAGCACGGGGGAGGTTATCTCGGGCACCATTAGGATCCCTGACACCGAGATCTCGCGCGCGGCCAAAGTCGATCGGAGGGCGGTCGACGAGGCAACTGCCACTATTCTAGGCGACGACATGCTCAAGCGCTTTTTTTCAAACGTGAAAACGTTGATATTCCTCCGCGACGTTGCGCCTCTTCTGGGACTTGGCGTAATCGTCATAACGCCTCAAGATGCTACGCAGATAGGCATCATCGAAGAAGTTGCAGAGACTGTTACAGCGTTTGATGTGCGCATCAGACAGGCCGTGACTGATGATCCTTACTTTATTGATGAACCCAAGCTGACGATTATCTGCGACACGCGCGTTCCCGGTTCGCTTGTTGACAAGCTCCTGCAACTTGCAAGCGTCAAAGGCGTTTCGGTCTTCTAAAATAGGCGCTCTTTCGAATGGCTGAGGAGGTCACAGAGGCGGCTAGCGAGCGTTTCGGGCGCCTCTGACACATGCCAGCTCTGATTCCAAGTAAGGGCCGATTTGCGGGACCAAGCCTGGTGCATCAGTCCCTTGCTTACAGACGATAGAGTGCTCCAAAATGCCGAGCCTTTCGATCGCGTAGACATCTCGTGCGTGGCCACTCCGTTTCAGAGCAGCGTGGACCTGCGCGCGGGTAGCATTGTTGACATTTATCCGGTCGGTCCCTTTTCTCCACCGCCACAAAGCGTCGATTTGCTTTTTCGTAAACTCTGCATCAAATTCTCCTACTAGCCGGACCTGCAGGGGCAAACAATGAATCAAGCCGAATCTGGAGGCGATCTGTTCAACAGTGCCACGCCCGAACGGTTCAAGCCGGACACAAGGCACCAAAACACGTTTGCAGCCCGTGTCAAGGGCAATGCCATCATCGTTGATCCCCGCCACCCAAGCACGCGCGATGTCGCCCGGTCGGGGGTCGCGCAACTCGCCGTATTGCCTCACCAATAAATCTTCGGCAACCTGTTCTTCACTCCCGGTGATAGTCACCGAGATCCACGAGGTAAGCGTGAGCGAGTATTTGATGCGCAATCCACTTAGGTCGTTGCGCAGCATCGCCTCGAACGATCGGGCTGCCTTATCTGCGTTACCGCAGACGAGCTGCATAAGATGAATCGTTCTCATCTTCACTGCTTCGCACGCGTTGCGGGGACAGACCGTTTGGCGCTGCCAAAAACTTCGTCGTGAAGACTTCTTATGCGAATTGCAGCTGGATTTCCGTTGAGCTTAGCGTGGAAATCAGCTTCTGCCTTGTCAATGGTGACTCTCCGCGTTCCTTCTATGAGGTTGTCGGCGGCGGCGACGATTTTTTCCTCGAGGGTCTCTGGGATGTAGTTTCCAAGGGGGAGACGCAAGCGTACAGCTTCTTTCTCTGTTATTCCAGCACCGACGTGTCTTTCAGCGATCTTCGCGACGCGTTCGTCGACTCCGAAGCTCCGCAACAGTTTTCCGCCTACAATGCCGTGCTCAATGCCGTGGGTCTTGCATCTGCCGATGTCATGCAAAAGCGCACCAATTTGGACAAGCGCCACATCAACATCCGCTAGAGATTCGGCAACTTCGACCGCGTATTTAGAGACAGCCTCTACGTGTTGTTTGAGTCCGTCGCTGCAGCCGCTTTCCTTGAGAAGCTGAAGCGCTCTGTCGTACGAGGGGAGACTACTCGAAGGCACGTCTCAGCTCTTCCAGCTTTATTCCCACCGCATCGACTAAAACAGAACTATCTTGATAATCAAGTCCCGCGTGGCAGACGGGGCAGACAAAATCATAGTCGCTTGCTGTCTCAAATAGAAAACGACCACACCCGTTTTCGCACGTATAGCAAACGTTCTGTCTTTCAAAGTCTAAACGCGTATCAAGTCTCCTAATAAGCTTCTGTGCCTCTTCGTCCATATTGCGCGAAATGTCGCTCAAATCAACTTTCCACAAGTACGTGAGCCACCCACTGTCCTTGTCCCGCTCACGTCGATAGTTTGCTAGTCGGTTTTCATAAAGGATATACAGAGTCCGCCTTACCGTATTAAGGTTCGAACCCGTTTCTTCAGCTATTTTTTCGTCGGTCAATTCGTCAATGGACGCACGCTCAATCATTTCCAAGCCGTCATCTCCGACAAGATTCTTCAAATAGCCTTGAACGGCAACATCGTTAACCATCACATTATTTTTGTGCGTTAAAGTATCTTATACCTACTTATGATGTGTATTCGTGCACGAGGGGGCCACCATGGCACGACTCAGCTCTGGTAGGCCTTTTTTGCAGCTTCTATGTAACACGCGGCGGTGTTGAACGCAGAATCTCTCGACTTGCCATATCCGATAGCCGAGATGATCGGCTTCGCGCGCTCGATATAAGCCCCTTTTTGGGGGATATCCATGTAATGCGCACGGTTGCACGCTTTCGTGACTTGAAAATCTTGCTCCGCGAAACAGATCAGGCGGCACGAGAATCTCCGATACTTTGCGACGGGGATCAGTTCGCCCTGGCAGCTTTTAATGTGGGCCTCGACCAGGTTGACTCCAAGTGATCCCTCGATCGTGTCGAGAGTTCCTTGAAATCTCGGATTGATCTCAATTACGACCGGACCGCTTGAACCGATGATGAAATCAATGCCATTAGTACCGACCAAGCCCAGATCGACTGCTAGCGAGTTCGAAATTCTTTCAATTTCCTTCGCATAACTCGTTTTAAGCGGAGTCAAACTACCACAGAAGCTGAAGCGCCGCATCGGACCAAGACTCCGCAGACCGATAAGCTGTTCGTTTATTGCGACGGTGACCGCCTCTGTGCCGGTAGACAACACCGAAGAGCTAGCATCTATACCGCGAACGTATTCCTCAACGAGGAAGTCATCTCCCCATCCGTTCTCATGATACTGCTCAATGCTCCTCTGGAGATGCTCTTCATCTTTGACCAGAATGTTCTTAAATCCACCCGCACCTCGCTTCGGTTTCAGAATGACGGGAAATGGCAAATTTTCTTCTAACCTATAACGCTTAGGGACTGAATAGCCTAAGGATTGGAGCTTGTCTCTCATGCGACCTTTGTCATTAACGAAGCTTGACAGCGACGGAGGATTTCCAGCCGTGCGCGGGATTTCAAGCGTCTCAAAACCTGCGGCTAGTATTGCATGGTCGTAGTCCAAGCCCCCCACGAGCGCTTTAACGCCGGCATAGTCGGAGTCAGAGATTATTCCAGGGAACTCGTCTCTTATGAAACGCGTTACGTCACCGCATTTGATCAAGTCACGATCTTTGTAATGGCTTACGGACTCGACATAGTATCCTGCTCGCTTCGCAGAGCAAATTATATGCCTTGTGTTATATCCTATGACAAGGATCCGCTGGTCTCCACCGCTTCGACCTGCGCTGCTAGTTGATCTGCTCAGAACGCTTCACACCTACCTTGTTACTCGTGTTGCCGATGATCTTCATTTTCCCTTCGAAATCCGCCTTGAGCTCCTGCCCCCCCTGGAGGTGATCGAGAAAGACGCTTAAGGCTGCTATCTCTGAGTGCGGTTGATTCGTGACTGCTACGTTATAATCCGCGAGTCGGTAGAGGTCTGGAGGTACCTTTTCCGCTCCTACCACAACCATAAGCTTCTCGCTTTCGAGTTGGCCGATCGCGTTTGGAAGGTTCTCTCCGTACATGGTCAGGTGCACCACCGTGCCCGTTTCTCGCTTCCATTTTACGATCTCTCGCCTCCAGTTGGCGTTATCGCGAATCCAGAAGTTCCCCCCCAACGTTGAACTACATCGCGTATTGTAGAAACGACAGAGCGGTCTGAAGCTGCGAGAAGCATTCCTTGGGCTCCTAACGCTCTGGCACACAGACCCACGTGCGTGGTCACACGTCGATCGCGATCGATGCGATGACCCACTCTCAAAACCACAATTTCCATAGTTGTTTGCGCACCCCGTGCTTATCGGGGGGCACAGTCTTAATAATTAGTATATCGTACATAAAGATAGCAGTGCTCAGTTTAAAGCCGAGCGTGAACCTGATTTTACATCACAAGAAAGCTATTGCTGCCGTCTGGATCCTACTGATTCTTTTTCCAAACACGATGATCTTGCTCGCAGACGTCTACCGCTTCTATGAGATGCCGACCAAGCCTACAAACGATGGAAACTCGTTGCAGCGTCGCTCCCGAGAAATGGGAGCGCGAGCAATCGGTCGACGCTCACGTTCACTACGCACTTGATTTTCAAGTCTTCGAGGCCGTGTAGTACCTCTCACGCCGAGCGCTTGCTAAAATCGCAACAAGGGGACTGTAAGTCGAAAGCGGTCTCCAGGGCAAGCTTTTTTGAAGCGAAAGGTATTCCTTTCACGTTAATGGTCTCTCCTGTCCCTGTCTAGGTCGGCTGCAGCGGCAAGCCATGAACCAACTTTAGTGAACACTATGAAACCTCAAGTTACCTTCGTTGACAACGGCTAATCAAAGCTGCCAGACAAAACAAATGCATTGCTTTATGTAAATACGTATAAAGATATAGTGTGGACTTCGGTGCCGTTCTTGAGAAAGATCGCGCTGATAAGTGGGCTAGCAATTATCATTCAATTTGGATACTGTCAGGAGCCAAAGAAACGCTTGCGGCAATATCTCAGCGAGGCGGTATCTGAGCTGCCCTCAAACACCCAGTTGAAAGCTTTTTTTGAGTTCTCGGCGATGGCAGCAACACGTATATATCGCGCCGTAAATCACACAGTTGGACGCCTTAAGTGCGGGGGTTGCCAAGCCAGGTCAAAGGCGATAGGTTCAGGGCCTATTCTCGCAGGAGTTCGTGCGTTCGAATCGCACCCCCCGCATATTGCCTCACGGCGGTTATCCCTGATCGGTACGATCGCAAGAGGATCGTTCAATTGAACTATTTGGGGTCGGCCGAATCGTTATAACGATCGCCAAGGGCCGCCGCATTTGTAACATAATCGTCTTTCAAGTAGACGTAAATCGTCAGTCGCCGCGCAATTTTCTCCACCACGTCTACGTCATTATCCGCAACGCGAAACTGCACGGGGTCATCGTCCGCGTGCTCGAAGCTCACTCCTTTTTCGACTAGCGCTGCTTCAAATTCAGCAGGCTTGGCAGCATAAAACACCCTCATAGGCACATCCTGCTAGTTTGCACTTAACGTATTTCTTAAGTGCTCGTTGAGCCTTAATAAATTTACTCTGCCAGCGGTCCTCGTCTGCAAGAGTTTACTTCGAAAAGACCCGCTTGCTGTACACCAATCAGAAATCCGGGGCCTTGAGCACCTCGCTCAAGCTTTTCCACGTCTGAGCGAGAAGGCAGAAACTGGCAAACGCGCCAATGGTCCGGCGCGATAATGCACGCGCGACAAAGCTTTTTTTTTCGCGCTTTCGCGCAGAAACTTACTACAAAAATTCTGGTCCCCAAGCGACGTCACGTGCTCCTGCACCCAAGTGTCGTGCTAACAGTTTCCAATAACCTTAAGCGATACAACGACGCAAGACTCAGAAGGTGTTGAAGATGAGCAACGAAGGGACTACCGTCGCTTCGCGTCTAACGGAGAAACACTGCGTACCGTGCGAAGTCGGCACGCAACCGTTTGACCTGGAGACCATCAATGGACTTCTACCCATGGTGCCCAAGTGGAAGCTGGAAGACACAACAAAGATCGTGCGAAGTTTCAGGTTCAAAAACTTCATCGAGTCGATGCGCTTCATCAATGAAGTGGCGCAACTGGCAGAAGCTGAAGGGCACCATCCAGACATTTTCGTGTCCTACAGCTACGTGCGAATCAGTCTTACGACCCACAACATAAGAGGGTTGTCTGAAAACGATTTCATAGTGGCAGCTAAGATAGATGAAATATTTGCAAAAGCCGCGCCTAAGCCAGAGTAAGCTCGTACCGTAGATACGGGACCCTCCAAAACCCAAAATACACGTACACTAGGGCTTAGCGGTTTCGGCCCATAGACCAGCCCCGTAAATTGGTGCACGCGGATAAACAGGGCCGGTGCAGCTGAACGTCAGAGCGACAAGAATGAGTATGGTAGTTGATTGTGATGAGTCCTGGAAGAAAGACTCAAAATAATGAGCTCGGCAGCGTCTTGGGAAAGCTGAAAAGCGACCGCTATTCGAGCTTTTTAGGAATTCACATTACAAAAATCGAACGAGGCTACGCTCAAGCGAACCTGACAGTTGCGGAACGAATGCTCAATTTTAATGGCTTTGCGCACGGAGGCTTGATTTTTTCGCTCGCTGATGCAGCATTTGCAGCTGCTTGCAACTCATATGATCAGACGGCAGTCGCATTGTCGTTCCACATCGCGTACCGACGGCCTGTCCAAGTTAACACACAGCTGGTAGCAGAGGCTGTGGAAGAGAGCTCAGGAAAAAGCACCGCGCTTTATAAGATCGTAGTAAAAACCGACGATCAACGCGTCGTCGCCATATGTGAAGGTTTGGCTTATAAATTGCCGTCTCGCGCAGTCAAAAATGATGGGCCCGAGGCGATTTGAACGCCTGGCCTCACGGTTATCAGCCGTGTGCATATTCTCCGTCCTGAAACAAAACAGAATGGAATCAAACCTGGCTAAGCTACGGGCCCATTCGTTGGCAGCGCAATGCCTATGGGTCAATGCATTATATAACAATTCTTGTCTGCTCCTTAAGCAGACGGCGACGCGCGAATCTTTCTTTCTCGCAAAGTAACGCTTATATGGCATTGAGCCAAAAACGCTGTTGAAGTGTTCGGGAAGTCTACTAAAGGCAAACTGAGCGCAGAGAAGGGCCGGTAGATCAGGGGTAGATCGCTACCTTGGCATGGTAGAGGCCTCGGGTTCAATTCCCGACCGGTCCACTTTTTTCAATAGGCGATTTTTCCTCATGCGCTTTATGTGCGAGTTCTGTTCATTCAGCTCGCCCTATGTTGGGCCCTCGGCCGCCCCGGCTTCCTGCGATTTATAGATTCGCAAAGATCCTGTTTTCGGTTCGCGCTTTAACAAATTTGATTCGGCGCTTGAACTATCCAAGGTACAGCATTATATAACGCAGAGAATAAAACAAATGCGATGAGATTTCGTTGCCCGAGTTGCGGCAGCCTTTCCTGCGTGACTTCTGCCGAGCACATCGTTGAAATTGCCCCCACAATGTACGCAAAGTGTCAGGCATGTCACGATTTGGTTCTTAAGAAAACAGACGAAATCAATTTGTCGGACATCAATTTTAACGATTTGACGTGCACTAACTGTGGAAGAAGGCCCCTTGATGCCGTGATGGCACACATACTCGCCACGTCGGTTCGGCGCAAAGATCGACCAAAGCTGTCGCTTCGAGAAGTAGGTACCCCGCTGTTGTCACCAGGCGTCCCTACATACGCTCCGCCACATATCGGATACCACAACCTGCTTCTCATGACCAATCAACGACTTATCGCAGATGCGAGCGGCAGAATTCTCCGAGAGGTACCTGAAGTCGCAGGAGTGATCTTTGGAGATACAAAGCGAGTAATCGGTCTAGCTCACAGCCAAGCCCAGCCACACACGTGTCGCGTCTTGGCGGGTTGCGACATCCGAGCCGACCTAGTCGCTTCAGCTTATGGGCAGATCCTAATTTACAAGAGCCAATCAAAGATTCATATAGAATACGACAATGCGGTCAAGATGGCAAAACTCGGAGCGCTTCCAGTATCAGGCCGCGTCGTGCTTGACGCACTCGCCGGGCCAGGTTCCCTGGGTCTTATGAGTGTGCTCATGGGCGCTCAAAGAGTAATTCTAAACGACGCTTGGCTGCCTGCCGTGGAGAATGCGTATCTCAACTTGCGGGTGAACAAAAGAATACTCAGCATACGGACGATAAAGCGCACGTCAACGACCAAAAGAGAGTCAGATAAGACCCCTGAACTATTCTGCACAGCTACCACCGATAACGGCGTGATAGAGCTTTATCATGGCGATTTTCAGGAGTTCAGTATTCAAGATTGCGAAGTAGATATCATCTTAGTAGACCCGTTCCCCGGTACCGAGGGTAAGTTCAACGCACTATGCCAGGAGCTTCGCAAAAAACACCCAAAGGTTCAAGTGGTCTACATTTAAGGAGAAACAATCCAAAGGTGCTCCGCACAAGCGCACACCCTGCACAGCCTCAACAGGCGGCCCTGAAGACAGCAAAACGGATTAGCGGGTTATCCAGGTTGCAAAGAAGAGCTAGCACTCGCTTTTTAACCTATTTTTTACTCCGGACGATGCTTTTTAAGACTGGCGCCTTGATCAGGTTAGCCAACAACGTCGTAATTCCAACTTGCGTTGTTGCGATATTCCTCAGGTCTTCAGTCCCAGTATTCCCTCGAGGTTGAGAGCGAGATTCGCACTAAACCACCAGATTTCAACGTCCTAGGTCGTAGTACCATATCCAATTCCTAACAAACATTATGTAGAAGCTCATTCCATAGCTGGACTAATAATTCGTACTATAAATAGACAAAAATGCGAACTCGCACAGCTGTCAGACGAAGTAGGCGCATTATAAGTGTCCATGTTAGCATTTGTCGTCGGGACTCGGCCTGAAATAATCAAGATGGCCCCGGTGATCCGCGAATGTGAAAAACAATCAATAGATGAATTGATTATACACACCGGGCAGCACTATTCGTACGAGATGGATAAGGTCTTTTTTGAAGAGCTAGAGCTTCGTGACGCAGACTATGCGCTTAGCGTCGGATCCGGCACAGACGCAGAACAAACCGGCAGGATCCTGGTTGGCGTCGAGAGCGCTTTGATTACAGAGCAGCCAGACGTGGTTTTAGTGGAAGGAGACACGAATTCCGTCTTTGCAAGCGCGTATGCAGCGACGAAGCTGCACGTCGAAGTGGGGCACGTAGAAGCAGGCTTGCGAAGCTACGACAGATTCATGCCAGAAGAAATAAACCGCGTGCTTACTGATCATATCTCCGATTTCCTGTTTGCCCCAACAGCGAAAGCAGAAGCGAATCTCTTAGCCGAAGGAATTCCTTCAAACAAGATATCGGTGACGGGTAACACGATCGTGGACGCAGTCTACCAAAACCTAAAAATTGCACAAAAAAGAGCCAGTATTCTGGAAGAGCTGAATATTGACGAAAGAAACTACTTTCTAACAACCGCGCATAGACAAGAGAACGTCGACAACAAAGAACGCCTTAGCGGAATTTTGAAAGGATTGAAAGCGCTGCACGATGAGTTCGACGCGCCGATAATATTCCCGATGCATCCACGAACCAAAAAGCGCGTCGCAGAGTTCGATCTAGCCTTAGATGGCGTCATATCGACTTCTCCTATCGGTTTTCTCGAGTTCTTGCTGTTGGAAGCAAATGCGAAGCTTGTTATCACCGACTCTGGAGGTGTGCAAGAAGAGGCGTGCATTCTAAAAGTCCCGTGCATAACGGTTAGAGATAACACCGAAAGGCCTGAGACGGTGGCAGTCCATAGCAACCTAGTGGTTGGTACCAACGCTGATCAGATCGTAACAGGTGCACGAGCGATGCTAAACAAGCCACGCAACTGGGATAACCCATTCGGTAACGGCGACTCAGGGCAGCGCATCGTGTCCATACTTAAGAGCGCTTTCGAAGCTTGTGGCGTCGACCTGTAACGCCAAAAAAAAGCTTTTCTGCGCCTGCCGAAGCTCCGCGCCTTCCCGCTTATTGTACGTACGCCTCAGCGACGCGCTATTTCGCTTTTAAGACGTGGCTTGACCTGTTTTTTCTGCTACTTCACGGCAGACCGCCAGCAATTCCTCACCAGCCTTTTCCCAGGAAAACTTCCGCGCTTGCGCTACGCCTTTTCTACTCATCTCCCTTTTTAAGTCGTCGTCCTCGAGCACTGTGAGCATTGCGTGCGCTAGCGCTTCGACGTCATAAGGATCAACGAGGAGAGCTGCTTCTCCGACCACTTCTGGCAGCGAAGAAACGTTCGATGCAATAACCGGGCACCCGCACGCCATCGCCTCGAGTACAGGAAGTCCAAATCCTTCGTAAAGCGAAGGGTAAACAAAAACGTCAGCGTGCTCATAGAGGGCCAGTATGTCGGCGTCTGGCAAGTAGCCCGCAAATGTGATTTTGCTGTTTTCATTTCGCACTTTGACATCTTGAAGGATGGTCTCCAATTCGGGAATAGCGGTTCTCATGTATCCTGCGATAACTAATTCCAAAGGATTTTTAGATAGTTCTTGTACGAGCTCAAACGCCTTTATCAGCCGTAGGTGATTTTTCCGTGGGGAGATATCAGACACGATCAAGATCTTATTGCTTCCAAAATCATTGCGAGGAGCTTTTGGAGCGATGAACGGACCGTGGTGAATCACCACAACTCTGTCCGCTTGCAGACCCCAAAAACGCATCGCGTCCTTCTTCGTTGATTGTGAGACCGCGATATATTTTTCAGGAACGTCGCTGAAGTGCTTTTGAAACGTATTGAAGAGCTTTATCGTCCGCCTGCCTTGGATTCCGTCCTCAGAAAAAATGTAAGGTATGAAATCGTGCACTACTTGAACCCATCTTGACCTGGGCAGAAAGCCGTACTTGATGAGCAGAAGAAAAAAATACAAGGCCTCTAAGGGGTCCAGCACATCCCACGGTGGTGCCAAGAATAGTACCACATCACTTTCCTTATACAAGCGTATGAGTTTCACCATAGTCTGAGGTGTGAGAAAACGCGCTATCGTAAAAAGTGAGACTTTTTGATTAACGAGGAGAGAAGGAGTGAGGAAGTCCATGCCTTGACGAGCAAGGACTGAAACCGCGTCCACTTCAGTAGCCTCGGATATTCTTTTGAGTAGCTCCTCAGCGACCCGTGGTATCCCATCTTTTTGTCGGGGAAAAGGTGCTATGACAGTAACTTTCATAATCCTTTATGCCGTTACAAGCTCCGACTCATAATCGCTCTGAATCGAAGGTTGGAATGCGTGCACCTTCGATTTCGGTGGATCTTTCGTTCGAGCAGTTGGCTCTCATCTCAGGCGTGCGTCAACCGCCTTTGCTGAGCTCATATGGACGGTGCACGCTAAGCACTTTGAGCAACCATCTGTTCGTCATATTACAAATAAATACAGCTTCGTAACGTTTGTACTACTCAGTTCAAAAAAATCCGCTTTCTTCGTTTTAGTCGCTAAAAAAATGGTCGATGACATTGAAAATAGCGCAGGTTTGCATTAGGTATCTCGCTCCTGGCGGCGTGGAAACGCATATACAAAAGATTTCAGAGCGATTGGTGCAACGAGGTCACGACGTAACCGTTTATACAACAAACCTGAAAACACAGGTGCCTTGGCAATGCTTTGAAGATTACGCCGCAGAAAGTTACGTCAACGGCGTGCGGGTAGTGCGACTGCCCGTTAAACGATACCCGTTCCCTTACGCAGCATACCCAACTATTCCTGGCTTGATCAAGACAATTTTCGATGCTGAAGATGATGTCGTGCACGCCCATTCGCACCGCTATTACCAGATTTTTGCATGCGCTGCGGCGAAATTGAAACGGGGCCGTCGAAAAGGACGATACCAGATGCCACTAGTGGTCACCCCTCACTTTCATCCGCCGTCTAACGTGGAACCACTCGCGGCACGATTCTTCATGGGACTAGACGACATCCTTTTTTCGCGTCGCGTTTACAGAATGGTCGATAAGGTACTGGTTGTAACAGACAGCGAAAAGCCTTTCATCGGAAGATTCGCGCCCTTAACGAAGTGCGTAACCGTTCCAAATGGACTAGATATAGAAGACTGGACTCCTATTCCCGACGGTCGACTTTTCCGGAGGCGCTATAAGATGGAAGACGATGAGAAGATGGTCCTGTATACCGGAAGACTAGCCGATAATAAGGGACTGGAACACTTGATCGACGCGTCATATGACGTCGTTGCGAAGTACCCTAAAACAAAATTTGTGATAGTAGGAGAAGATTGGGGCGTGCTTAAAAGGCTCAAAAAGAAGATATGGGCAAACAATTTAGATGATTACTTCGAGTTCACTGGCCATATAGACAGTTACGAACTTTTTAAGTCAGGTTATGCTGCTGCCAACGTTTTCGTTCTGCCGAGCGAGTGGGAAGCTTTTGGCATCGTTTTGCTAGAGGCAATGGCGTGTGGTACTCCAATTGTTGCTTCAGACGTTGGAGGGATTCCCAACGTCCTCGGTGATATCGGCAGAATATTTAAGTATGGGGATACACGAGCTCTTGCCGAAAATATCGTTGATATTCTTGATAATGAGGAGCAGGAACGAAAGAAGAGCATTCAAGGCAGGGCGAAGGTAATTGAACAATTCACGTGGAGCGCCGTGGTCGATAGGCTTGAAGGAATCTATGGAAGCCTCGTCGACGCCAAATGATTTGCGCCCTGCCAAACCCTTCGAGTTTTGTGGGCTGCTTTTTTGGTAGATTAGCAGACGTGAGCACATAAGAGATGGCACCAACTAATGACGAAAAAACAGCGAAGTTGAGCCGCGGGTCAGTGGTACGCGGCATAAAGAACAGCGTGCTTTTGTTTGGTGGAAATGCGATCTCTGCAGTAATCTCATTTGTCATCACCGTTTACATCGCGCGAGTGCTGCCTGTCCCAGACTTTGGCTCTTACATCACGGTGATCTCGTTCGTCACCTTATTTGGCATCTTCACTGATTTCGGGATCAACACAGTCATAATCCGCGAAGGAGCAAAAAACCCTGAAAACACACACCATCTCATTTTTAGCTCGATGGGGATCAAGTTTTTCATGTCCCTCGCATCGATGCTGGCTGTGATCATATTCGATATTTTCACCCCTTACACATTCGAGGTGAAGGCGCTGATCGTGTTAATGTCTATCACGCTCTTGATGGGCGGCATCGGGAGTATGTTCAGCGCTGTTTTCAGCATTTACCAAGACATGAAGTATATCTCGATCATTCAGATCGCTGAACGAATTACTTTTTCCTCGCTCGCGTTCGTCTTTCTGATCGCAGGGCTTGGCGTACCCGGTGTCATACTTGCGATTATTATAGCCGCTTTTGTCAGCCTGATGCTGAATTTCGTAATCAGCCGAAGAATTCACTACTACAAGCTGAACTTCAGACCCGTATTAGATTATGCCATACTAATGCCGGCCGTGTGGTTTGGCATTGCGGGGGTACTTGGGACAATCTGGCAAGGAATAGACACAATAATGCTCTCACTGTTGGCCAACATGACGCAGGTCGGACTGTACACCCCAGCGGTCAGCTACGTAAATATAGGGGACATGGCTGTGCTTGCGCTCACCGGCGCGTTCTTTCCCATTGTTTCGAGAACCGTGCACGAGAGGAAGGTCTCCAAAAAGGAACTGTCGAAGTACCTGGGCTACTTCGCTGTAGCTGGACTTGTCATACTCGGCGTAACGTACGCGTTCGGGGGGCAACTTATGATTTTCGCCTTCGGCCCAAAATTCGCTGAGTCTATCGTGTTCATCAACATCCTTGTCATCGGATTTGCCGTGAACTTGGTAACCATCCCAACCGGCCTCTTGCTGGACGCAACGAACAATCAGAAGGTACACGTGCTGAATGCAACCTATTTGACGGGGGTGAACGTTGGGCTGAACTTGATTTTAATACCGGCTATGGGCGCTTTAGGTGCCGCATATGCGACGACTATATCGCAGAGTCTTGGTGCGGCTCTCGGCATACCTATTGCAATCTACGCCTTGAGGCGGTCACACTATCTGTGATAAGTGAGTCATCATGACTGCCAGAGCGTTCCTTCAGCGAGTCCCTCACGGATTTCGCTCTTCTTTTCTTCCTCAACATACACATAGGTAGCTAAGAAGAATAACGAGGAAAAAGCGGAAATCTAGGATAAAATCGAAAAACTCTTTTACTGCTTCGACATTGCGCTGGTGACCAAGCATAAGTTTCCCTAAACTGTCTGAAGCAAAATCGAACCACTGTTTTCGTTTAGAATCAGTTGTTCTTTGCATCTTGTTGTCCAGCAAGATGTTCAAGCACGGAGATTGCTTAAACAGAAGCTAAGCGTGATTGAAAATCCATGTAGTGTTGAGTGCTCGCGTTACAAACGTTTATCGCGCAGTCGCTCTGGCTTTCGCTGGATTCTATTTCAGGGCGAATTGGAAGACAAAAACGTCAACGTACGACGGCATCGCAGCGGCGGCGTTGTCCATCTTGGTAGCCGCCATCCTTGCCGTCCTAAGATTCAGACGAAGTAATCGCGCGCGACAAGCCAGAGAAGACAAGCGATGGACACCGGAAAAGATAATAGCTAACTCAGCGTAACCACTATTTAGAGCACGACGTAACTCAAGGATTCTGTGCGACTTGGGCGAACACTTTTTGAAGATGGCGCTAATCGGAGGAGGTCATTCACTTGAAAACGATATCAGAGAAGGTTCTATCAAAGCGCAGTGGGGTTGATGCTGCGAGTGGCGATATCGTCACCGTCCCAGTTGATTTGGTTTTCGCCCACGATGGTACACTGCCGCTTGCGATCCAGGAACTGGGCGGACACTCAGTGAAATTTCCAGAAAGCGTCGTGGCTTTTTGCGATCACGCATCACCCTCTCCATCGGAGAAAGTGTCCAACGTCCAAAGGCTCATGCGGCAGTTTGCCCATACGTACGGAATGGATTTTTATGAAAATGGTGATGGGATTTGTCATCAAATTGTCCTCGAACGGTACGCGTCGCCCTATAAGATAATCGTAGGCGGGGACAGTCACACGTGCACCCACGGTGCACTCGGCGCTTTCGCCACCGGAATGGGTTCGACTGACGTAGCTTCGATCATGGCCTACGGAAAAACGTGGTTGAAAGTGCCAGAAACAGTACACGTAGAGGTTTCTGGAAAACTGCCGAAAAACGTTCACTCGAAGGACGTATTCTTAGAACTGCTTTCACGAATAACAGCCGACGGAGCCACTTATAAGGCTCTTGAATTCTACGGCGACACTGTTGAAGCGATGAGCATCGAGTCCCGCGCAACGTTGTCAAACATGGCGATTGAAGCCGGCGCAAAGGTAGGAATGTGCGCAGCAGATGAAAAGGTTGAAGCGTATCTAGCGCAGTACGGGCGTGGCAATGAGTTCACGCCTTTATACGCCGATAAAGGTGCCCTTTACGTTCAGGAGATCCGTATTCGCGCCGAGACTGTCGTTCCGATGATAGCTAAACCCCACAAAGTCGATAACGCCGTTCCAGTTACAGAGGTTGAAGGTCAGGAGCTAGACCAAGTATGCATTGGCTCGTGCACCAACGGACGGATTGAAGATCTCCGCGCCGCAGCACGCATTCTGGACGGACATCGGAGCAAAGCGCGACTGGTGGTCTACCCTGCAAGCCGCGATGTCCTTCTAGAAGCCCTCAAAGAGGGAGTCCTAGAAACGCTTCTGAAGGCAGGCGCCTCGATAGGCCCCCCTGGATGCGGCTTTTGCATAGGAAGGACGGTCGCCTTGGGAGATGGAGAAGTTGCCCTTTCCACACAAAACAGAAACTTCAAAGGTAGGATGGGTAACAACACTTCGTTCATTTACCTATCGAGTCCGTCAACAGCGGCAGCAAGTGCGATCGAAGGGAAGATCACAGATCCGCGAGGTTTGGAGCGTTGAAGGCTATTCTCGATAGAGGGAAACATGAAAATTGAGGGGAAAGTTGTCCGAGTATTTCCTAGTGATACCAACACAGATGAGATTATTGCTGGCAAATACAAATATGATGAGCTCGACTTGAATAAGCTCGCTCGGCACACGTTTGAATCACTCGATACGCACTTTTATGATGATTGCAAGCGCTTGAAAGATCCAATTCTGGTTGCTGGGGCGAACTTCGGGTGCGGCTCGTCACGAGAGCAAGCGCCACAGGTTCTCAAAGCTTGTGGCATCTCCTGCGTCATCGCCGACTCTTTCGCACGTATATTCTACCGAAATGGCTTCAATATCGGCCTTCCATTGGTGGAGTGCGAAAGCATCTCAAACAACGTGACCCGAGGCGAGATGCTTAACGTAGATTTCGGTAAAGGGGTGATTCGAAGCGAGAATCGAAATGCTGAGTATCACTTCAAGCCCATTCCACAGTTCATGCAAGAATTGTTAGCGAAAGGCGGACTAATGCAATACTTGGACACCCGTGGCGGATTCACGGATTAGCCAATTCAGCGTTTTTGACAACTGAACCATTCTGGTGAGGCAATGCAAGAAGTAGCCGTTATATTGGGAGATGGAGTTGGACCTGAACTGGTCAAAGCAATGATGCGAATCGTCACTGCTACCGGAGCGCCCGTAAATATGATCCCTTGTCACGCGGGAAGCGATTGGTACGAGTCTCACGCAGGAAACTCATTAATTCCCAATGAGACCTGGGACGTAATCAACTCAACTCAAGCCTGTTTCAAAGGGCCGACCACAACACCTGGGGGGCCTGGTTCCCCGCGCAGTGTCGCCGTTACCATTAGACAGGAAAAGGACCTATTTGCAAACGTTCGTCCGATACGAACGTTTCCCAATACCCCCCGTCCTCTTGGAGATGTCGACTTTGTGTGCGTGCGTGAAGCGACTGAAGGCATGTACGCGGGCAGTGAAGTGCAGCTCTCGGGAGACATGTACGTCGCCCTACGGAAAATCACGAAATCGGCGAGTCGAAGAATAGCTCACTTCGCTTTTATAGAGGCGGACAAGCGAAGCTGGACAACTGTTGTCGCTATCCACAAGAGTAACATACTAAAGCAGACGGACGGCGCTTTTCTCCAAGCCGTCCGCGAGATAAAAAGTGAGTTCTCAAACATTGGACTCTGGGAGTACCACGTGGACAACGTCGCACAACAACTCGTGAAAAATCCGCAGATATTCAACAAATCGATATTACTGTCTACTAACCTCTTCATGGACATACTAAGTGAAGAGTGTGCGGCGCTGGTCGGGAGCATTGGAATGATTTACTCGGCGAATTTCGGCGACACTTATGCCATGTTTGAACCCGCCCACGGTTCAGCCCCCAAGTATCAAAACCTTGACAAGGTGAATCCCACCGCCACCGTACTTGCTGGAGCGTGGATGCTCGATTACTTGGGCTTGAAACGCGAATCCGCGATGATATTCAACGCTCTCCAAGAGACTGTTGCCGAAGGCAAAACGACGTACGACCTCGGAGGCGCTCTCAGAACGAGCCAAGTGACCGATTGCCTCATCGAAAAAGTTGAGGGGGCCTAGACCGAGCTCCTTGACGCGACCGACCAAAGCGTTATTCCTTTTCTGGACAAGCTGCGCACGCGCTGCGGCTTTGGTCTAACAAGAGACCTTTCTTGCTGCAGCTCACGCACTCTTGAGAATGTCCCCCGCTCACGAAGCGCTTTTTCGGAGACATGTGCCGACAATCGAAGCTTTCACGCAACGTTTCGATCGTGCACTCATCGCACTGTACTTCGTGAACCATAATGCCTTCGCCGGCGAGGACGCAAGAGTAAAAATCTAAGCTTTCCGATCCGAGCAGGACACGCTCACGCCTTCGGTAGCGGCACTGCTTCGTATTGCTTCCTCCCCTAGCTTTTATTCGTAACGAGTGTGGGCAATCCAGGGCGGGAACGCTTCCTCGGTCGTGAGGAAGTATTTAATCGCGTACTCCTTGAGTTCATCATCTGAGACGCTGGACGTGCGCGCCTCCTCATCGTAAAGTTTGTGAATGTCGTTGCAGATCATCTTAATCCTGCGGTCGTTTTTCCTCAAGTTCACCTCGACGCCCAGAAGCTCGTTCAGGACTTCCTGCATCTTGTGGCGCACTACTTCCCTCCCAGAGGAGTCTCCTATGAGAAGCACGCGCTGTCCGCCTACAACCTCTGGTGGAAACGGCTCGTACGTAAAAGGGTTCTTCAACACGCCGTCAGTATGTATGCCGCTTTCGTGGGCGAAAATGTTTTCGCCGACAATGGCCTTGTTTCGCGGGAGTCTAAAAGCAAGCTCGTGTTCCAGATAGCGGGTGAGCTCCGTAACTGGTGTAGGGTTGTACTTTTCGAATCCCTTCACGCGACAAAAAAGAAAGGTGAGAATCTTTTCAAGCTCGGTATTTCCTGCCCGTTCACCTATGCCCATGAACGTCAAACTCGACCAGTTAGCTCCGTACCAGTACCCAGCCAAAGTGTTGGCAACGCCAAGTCCAAAGTCATCGTGAACGTGCATTTCGAGATCCTCGGCGCCGATCTCTTTGAAGGCACGCACGATCTTGGGTATGCTGTACGGCAGTGGAGTCTCATCGAACGGGACGCCGTAATTCAAAGTATCACAGATTCGAAAAATCGCGTCAGGGGCAATATCCAGCAATTCCTTGACGAAAGGGATCACGAAGTTTGGGATATCGGCGCGCGTAATATCCTCGAGATGGCATCGTACCTTCAACCCGTGATCGACAGCGTATTGGAGAGCTTCGGCGTACTTGTCGCGCGCTTGTTCTCGATCCTTCAAGCCAAGTTTGTCGAAAATGTGCGTGTCCGATATGGACATCAGAATGCCTACCTCGTTTATGCCGTCCATGCTAAGGTTCATATCAATATCGGCGACGTTGGCGCGCGCCCACCCTGTGATTTCTGGATGATCATAATTGCAATCGAGCATATCCCGGGCTAAGCTGCGGTCTCTCTCATTGAAAACAAAACACTCGAGCTTTTCTATGCCCATTTCGTGCAAAAACTCGAATATCTTAAGCTTCTGTGCTTTCTTTAATACGATGCCCGGCATTTGGGACCCGTCTCTCAGGGTGCTGTCACTAATCTTGACCTCCAAATCGCCCGGAAGCTCGATTTTCGGCATCTCAGCATACGATCTGTACAACTTTAGGCTCCTCCACTTCGTCGCAATACGATATAACGCAACTACGTTCTTTTTATGGCAACAATTCTATATGAAACTACTTCTCCTTGTTTTGAACAGCTTCTCTGGGGCGTTGCATATTGATATACTAAAAAATACTTATCAGTCCCTATATGGGCAAATCTCGGGTGACTCTCAAATACGGAGACCGAAAAACCGCCGCAACGCTAAACAAAAGAAACCTCATTCAAGTAATACAACCAAAGGAAATCGAGGCTGGAGATGAAGAAAGTGAGATTGTCCGCGCGATGCAACATCCTCTTGAGACACCCATGCTCCACGAAATCGTGTCAACGCGCAAGGCCTCCAAAAAAGACTTGACCGCCGTCATCATCGTGAGTGACATAACGAGGCCGACGCCGACCAAGAAGTTGCTTCCTCATGTTTTAAGAGACCTGCACAAAGGCGGGATACCTGAAGATTCGGTGACGATTTTGTTTGCTCTGGGAATTCACAGGACGTTATCCGAACCAGAGATGAGAACGCTCGTGGGCGATGATGTCTTTGACAATTACCATTGCGTCAACCACGACGCGAATGAGTGCGCTTTTGTAGGAACAACGTCGCGAGGCACGTGTGTTCATGCCAACACACTGGCTCTAGACTCCGATGTGAGAATTTGCCTGGGAGCGGTTGAACTCCACTACTTTGCAGGATACAGCGGCGGATACAAGTCACTGCTCCCTGGCATCTGCGCGCGAGAGACTATTGAAGCCAATCATAAACTTATGCTACAGCCAAACGCGACCGCCGGAAGGCTAGACAGCCCTGTAAGAAAAGATCTAGAGGAGGCGGGCCAGTTGATCGGATGCGACTTTCTCGTAAACGTCGTGCTTAACTCAAAAAAGCAGATCGTAAAAGCTGTGGCAGGTGATCCCATTGCAGCGCACCGCGAAGGCGTCAAAGTCGTTGATTCGATGTACATAATTCCGATTACCGAACTCGCTGATGTCGTGCTCGTTTCAGCTGGAGGTACACCCAAGGATATAAACCTCTTTCAAGCACAGAAAGCGCTAGACAATGCGAAATACGCGATGAAGGAGGGTGGCGCGATCGTGCTGGCGGCCGAGTGTCCAGAAGGATTGGGTGAAAAAGTGTTTGAACGATGGATTAACGAAGCTCATAGCAAACAGGAGCTTGTTGACAGGCTCGACTACGCATTCGAAATCGGCGGACATAAGGCCGGAATTCTGGCTAAGCTCACCCAAAAAGCCGATGTTTATCTCGTGTCTGAGCTTCAAGAAGAGATTGTGGAGCGCGCATTTTTACTCTGCGCACGAGATTTGGATGATGCTCTACGGGAAACAGCGCGAAAGTATGGGCCAGATGCCCGAATTACAGTCATGCCGTACGGAGCGCTCACTCTCCCGCGGCTTCAATAGAGAAACGGCCGCGCTGGTGTAACCAAAAAGGGTGCACAGGATTCGGAGTCATGTGGGTAACTAACTGCCACAACGGTTCAGGGCGACCTTTAGACATTAGGAAAAGGTATAGCGGCGTTGAGCGCCCGCTTTTCATTTTGATTCTCTCCAATTCGGATACGGCGACGATTCCCGGCATATCAGGGGCTGGAAGCGCTGAAGATTACATCCAATACACGCCGGCTGCTGACGCTGAAATTGTCTCCAATGGAAAACTGAAAACGATTGGAGTAATGCCTAATGCACCGTCTGGAGCCGTCACTCCTGCCGTTCTCACACGTGCCGGCCTTAATCTGTCACAAAGTGCACATCTTCTAATAAACTCAGGCTTGAAGATTGTGCCCGGGGTCCCCTACTACGACCTGCGAACGAAACACGGCAGCGACATCCGATTTGCGCCAGCAGTGCCCGACGCTTACTCAATCCAAAAGGCTGCTAAAAAGCTCGCTGCGTACTGTGACTGCGATTTAGCAGTAATAGGAGAGACAATTCCTGGAGGCACAACCACCGCGCTGTGCGTGCTACGAGCGCTTGGCTTCACCGCTAACGTGAGCAGCAGCTTCGCGACGAATCCGATCGCTTTAAAACAAAAAGTCGTACGCGAGGCGATGCGCCGCGCTTCTATTAATCCAGGAGACTTACGAAACGATCCCATGCGAGCTATTGAACTATTTGGTGATCCAATGATGCCTTGTGCGGTCGGACTCACCGAGGGTTTCCTGCGCTCCGGAAAAGAAGTTATCTTAGCAGGTGGAACGCAAATGGGTGCAGTTGCAGCCGCGTTACGTGCACTCAACGTTTCCACCGACCTTGTAATAGCGACGACAAAGTACGTCTTTGACGATCGTCCGGCTCAGTTTGTAAAGTTAGTTACTGCATTAGACGTAGATGCGTTTAGCGCCGATCCAGGGTTCTCAAAAAGCTCGGTTGGTGCGCTTCAGAAATATGAGCAGGGAGAGGTGAAAGAAGGCGTAGGGGCAGGGGGAGCCATGACTCTAGCTTATATATGTGGCTGCAGTCAAGAAGCTTACAGACGGGAAGTAGAGGCTGTGATCAAACGCCTATGACACATATGTGCCAACCGCAACACCGGAGGAGGCACTTGTAAGCAGATAAGAGACACTCGATAAACTATAAAAGCTTCAGTTAACAATAATTATAGGATGTTCAAGCAAAAACACATCGTTTCAATGCGAGATTTAACGCGCGATGATGTGGACTTTGTGCTGGACTATGCTGAAAAAATGATGCCGTGCGCAAAAGCCGGCGTGCGACTGCTCCAAAGCCGAATATTGGCGCTACTTTTTTTCGAACCTAGTACCAGAACGCAACTTTCGTTCGACTCAGCAATGAAGCGGCTTGGCGGCTCTACTTTAAGCTTAACCTCGGAAGAGAGCTCTGTGCTAAAAGGCGAAACCCTTGCCGACACGATAAAAGTAGTGGGTGAATACGCAGATGCGATCGTCCTGCGACATCCGAGGGAAGGAGCAGCGCGAATGGCTAGTGAGATATCAAGCGTCCCCATCATTAACGGAGGCGATGGAGCAGGTCACCATCCGACTCAAACTCTTCTCGATCTCTTCACGATAAAAAAGGAGAGTCATTTACACGACCTCGACATAGCTTTGCTAGGAGATCTTAAATACGGACGGACTGCCCATTCCCTAGTCTATGCCTTAAATATGTACGATGCGAACATCACGCTTGTAGCGCCAGAGGGGCTCCAAATGCCCAAGCACATCGCTAGTACGCTACATTCAGTCAGATTAACCGAGGACATCGATGAGGTCATTCGGGACGTGGATGTGCTCTATGTCACGCGAATACAAAAAGAACGATTTCCTGATCCAAACGAATATTTGCGCGTCGCCAAGAGCTATAAGATAACGCTGCCAGTTTTAGAGGGAGTGCGCGATAATCTGATTATCATGCATCCGCTGCCGCGCGTAGACGAAATAGCTCAAGAAGTTGATCAAACGAAACACGCGAAGTACTTCAAACAAGCATTCTATGGGATCCCTGTAAGAATGGCGTTGCTTGCGATACTCTTGAATGGTGCGACATGATTCCAGACAAAGACAAGGAGGAACTGAGAGTCCGATCGATTCGAAACGGTTCTGTCATAGACCATATCACCGCCGGAAACGCTCTTAACGTGCTCAGAATACTCGGCATAACTGGGATCAGTACAGCTATCGTTAGCGTGGTCATGAATGTGCCAAGCAAGAGGCTAGCATTCGGACGAAAAGATATCGTCAAGATCGAAGACCGGGAGCTAGTCCCGGCAGAAGTAGACAAAATTGCGCTTATAGCCCCGCAGGCGACGATCAACATCATACGCGACTACGAAGTGGTACAAAAGAAGTTAGTCGTCTTACCAGATTTGATAACCCACGTCGTTCGCTGCCCGAATCTAAATTGCATTTCAAATAGCGCAGAGCCGATCTATTCTAAGTTTAGAGTTCTAGATTCGTTTGTCCTTCGGTGCAGCTACTGCGAGAGCATCATCGATAGCGATATCGCGACATACTTGATTTGAGTCGCGCAAATCGCACTGCATTCGCTTCGTTGCCCGCAGATTGCGCCACCTCGTGCAAAGCTACGCGCGAGCGCAAGGAATTTGCTCGGCGATCAAGAGCGTAGGGCCCCACCAGGCACTTTTAGCCTCGAAGACGCCCTGATTGAGTTACACGCCTAAGAAATACGCTGCTTGCCGATTGAACGAAGTTGCCGCGTTACACCAGTCAGCCGATTTTCCGTGCTGCGAGTCTGATCGCTTCGACCAGGCTATTCTGTGGCATGATAGATGCGACGGGGATGCGCAAAATTTTTTCAACTGTGGGACTGACGATCGGGGCGCAAACTAATGCGAGCGCGCCGTCGCGCTCAGCGTGGATAGCTGCTATCAAAGCTTCTTCAATTGACGTTGCTGGATACTCTCTGATTACGATTTCTTTCCCTTCTATCATCATGGACCTTTCCGTTATCTTGTCAAGCACAGGCCTAGCAGCGACGACGGCGATAAGATCGCCTTTTTTTGAGGCTCCTTCGAGTCGTCTAACTGCTCGGAGGATCTCTCTGAGTGTTTTGAGATTTGGTTCGCGTTCTCCTGAAATAATTTTGTAAAGCGTGCTTGATGATACGCCTGAGATGTCAGCAAACTTCGTAACTGTATATCCAAGTTCTTTTATCGCTTGCAAAAGAGTACTCTTAAGCTCCTCGTCGGATGAAAACGTTGCCCGAATAAGATCATCTGCAAGCATTACGATTTCTGCAAACAGTTAACTACACCTATATTTAATGGTTGTTATAGGATAATGAATTGTACAAAAAAAGAAAATAACTAACTTTTCGCACCAGATTCCAGCACGCGGCTTGGATTAGAGGCTTTCACGAAGGTTCTGTTTTAGGGAGGCAAAGAACCGTTCGCTCGAACGTTTGAGGCGTTGGCACGAGCTCTGGAGTAATATGCCACCGTTAAGCTTGTAAACTTGAATTCCCAGTAAAGAATATGGACCGGGAGTTTACCGAAAAACTAACGATTTTCTGGGACAGCGGCGCCATTAGGTTAGTCGATCAAACAAAGCTTCCAATCGCCTATAAGCTCATCAAAATTACAACAATCAATCAGCTCATTATCGCAATAAATAAATTAAAAGTGCGCGGAGCGCCGGCTCTCGGCGCAGCCGGCGCCTACGGCATTGCTCTTGCGGCACACAACTCGACAGCCCGCACACTATCTAAGCTAAAGACCCACGTACATGCGGCGGCAAGGTCAATTCTAGCAACACGACCAACTGCCGCCAATCTGTTTTATGGAGTTGATCGCGTTCTGAAAGCAATAGAGCCGTGCATCACATCTGACGAAGTCCGAGAAACTGCGCTCGACGAAGCGATACACATAGCAGAAGAAGATGTGATCACTAATAAGGCTTTAAGCGTCGTGGGCGCGTCTTTGTTGAAAGATGGTGACGTCGTCATGACCTACTGCAACGCTGGAAGGCTCGCCACCGTAGGCTGGGGGACTGCTTTGGGGATCATTCGCTCGGCAGTACAGGAAGGAAAGCGCATCGCCGTATATGTGTGTGAGACAAGACCACTCAACCAGGGCAGCCGCATCACAGCGTTTGAGTTGCTCGAAGACCACATTCCAACCACCTTGGTCGCCGACAACATGGCGGCTTGGATAATGAGGCAAGGAAAAATCGATCATGTAATTGTCGGGGCAGACCGGATCACTAGATCGGAAGTTTACAACAAGGTCGGAACGTATATGCTCGCGATCTGCGCCAAGAACCATGGCATACCATTCTACGTCGCCGCGCCGTTATCAACCTTTGATTACGAAAGCTCCGTCGTCAAGATTGAAGAGCGAGATGCCAATGAACTCAGATTCTGCGGTGGGCAACAAATTGCCCCGAGCGCTGTGCAAGTTGAAAACCCCGCGTTTGATGCGACGCCCGTCGAATTCATCACGGGAATAATAACCGAAGAAGGCATCATAGACCCTCAACATATCTTTAACAGATCTGATGCCCGGAGCTAGCCCGCGATGGAGAACTCAACAGCGATAAATGTGATATGCCAAGACAAGCCGGGCGTTTTGAGAGATGTTGCCGCCGCAGTTGCCCGTTTTGAAGGTAATATACGATACACGCAGCAGTTCATCCTCACAAAGGGGAAACACCAGGGCTTGGCTGCAATCTATATGGAGATCGTGAACGTCTCAAGCGTGCTAGACTTGGCTAAAAAGCTTAAGGCCATCTCTGAGGTCGACAGCGTTTCTTTTCATGAGCCTTTCGAGAAGATTTGGGGCTCCAGAATCATTATAATCGGCGGTGGCGCTCAGGTCGCGCAAGTAGCCCTCGGAGCGATTACGGAAGCTGATAGACATAACATACGCGGAGAGAGAATTAGCATTGACACATTGCCAATAGTAGACGAAGACAATATAGCCAAAGCAGTAAATGCAGTATCTAGGACGCATCGCGCAAGCATATTGGTGCTCGCGGGAGCGCTTATGGGGGGAAAAATCGCTCAGGAGGTCAAGAAGCTACAAAAAGAGGGTTTTAAGGTCATTGCTCTGAACATGGCGGGGTCTGTGCCGGAAATAGCGGACCTAGTAGTCACTGATCCTATACAGGCAGGAACATTTGCCGTGATGGCAATCGCGAAAACAGCGAGCTTTGACTTAGATCGAGTTTCAGGCAGACGCTTCTAGCATTTCAAAATCGAGTCGCAAGTATTCACAATGTGGCAGCTACTAAGATCGGCAGCGTGATAGTCGCGTCTGAATACACCGTTACCGTATCAGCATGCTCACCTATCTTCCCCCATGATTTCGCCTCGTCCAAAGTGGCACCGGAGAGCCCCCCAGTCTCAGGAGTATCCATTGTGAGTTGAATGGCGAAATCAAACCCTTTGGGAATAAGAAGCATAGACTGCATAATGAAATTCTTTGGAACGCCTCCGCCAACAAAAAGCGCCCCTGCTCGTCGCGCTTTGTAGCAGATATCCATTATTTGCCGAATATCCTTGAACGTGTCGACTTGAAGATCGCGTTTATACCCAAACACCCAACTCTGAAGCCCGATCGAAGAGTCAGCGATGGCAGGACAAAACACAGGCACTTCGTTATCTACGGCGGCCCGTAGAATAGAGTTCTTGTCCTCTATGCGCGATCCTATCTCCCGCAAAAAATCGCAAATCGTAAACAGCTTTTGTGGGTGCGAATCTAGAATATCACCAACTATCGCGTCAAACCTTTCTTCAAACGTTGTGAAATGTTGGTCGGCCAAATAAACGTCATATATCCTATCAATCTTGCAGTTTTTCAGTTCGATGTCGTTCGCAGTGCATTGTCCTTGACAATGCTCGCCCCCGAAAGCTTCGATCATGTCGTGCACAAGGTTAGCGCCTGTGGTAACTAGCACATCAATATCGCCGCGCCTAACCATGTCAGCAACAACTTGCCGCATTCCTGCTGGAATCATGGCGCCAGCGAGGCCAAAAAAGCTCGTGACGTCTTCAGCTTGCATTTCTTTGTATATTTTAACAGCCCGAGCTAGGCGACCGGCTCCAAAAGCGCAGTTTTCATACTGTTTCATTAAGTCCGCTACAGTGATGCCTTTTCCGAGCTTTGCGTGTTTGACAGGGTTCACCTAATAGTCTCCGTTTCTCATGGCTTCTCGTAGCCCGTCATTAAGCGGGCGAACAAGAAATCTCGAACAAGTTTCGCGCCGACAAGAGCCGAAATTCCCATGTCGTAATCGGGAGTGATTTCAACCATATCGAAACCGACCACGCGTGATGAAATCTCTCTGATTGCCGTTCGCAGTTCCAGAGGTGTCAACCCATAGGGCTCAGGATTTCCGACTCCAGGCGCATATGCTGGGTCTAGGACGTCCACGTCAATGGAAAGATATACCGCCCTGTTTTCGACTAACGGCGCAATATCATTCAAAATTTTCTTAATCCCCACACTTCTGATCTGGTCCATCGTATAAATAGCGCTGGTGTCTAGCGCCCTCTCATACTCATCGCGCGCCCCACTGCGGATTCCGATTTGAATCAGCGGCACGGAAAGACCGAATACGTTTCGTGCGACGCACGCGTGCCCGCATTCGTTTCCAAGATAATTTTCTTTGAAATCTAGATGCGCATCAAAAATAACCGCGATGAGCTCCATCTTGTTTGCAAGGGCCCTGACGCATGGAAAAGTGAGTGAGTGCTCGCCGCCTAACGCTATCGGGACTTTTCCGTCTTCCACTATGCGAGACGTTGTTGCCTCCAGATCGGCTATCATGTCGTCTACATTGCCATACTCCGTGTCGCCTATATCACACACCAGCGACTCTGAAAGCTCACAATCGCACTCTAAGTCGTACGGCTCAAAATTGTGCGAAGCTTTGCGTACCGCTTCAGGCGCCCATCGGGAACCTGATCTAAAAGAGGACGTGCCGTCGAACAAGACGCCGTGAATAACGTATTTGCTGCTTGCGTAATCAGAGCCTGAATCGGCAAATATCATGCGTCAAAAAGTCAACTGTCTAGTGAATTTATTATTTGATATCTAATTTGCGCTTTCCCATCGATTCCAGGTACGTGACGTCTTTGCCTGCCTCCAGTTTATGCTTATACTCTGGCGGAATCTCAATCTCAAAAGTCGAATAGTCGTTGAGATCCATGAGCTGCGCAACACTTCCCATAACAGAAAGAACTTGAGCCCCTTTTCGTTCGACAATGGGGACGTAAATCTTGGCGCTAACCGGCTGCACGATCGATCGCTTTTGGCCATCGAAAACGCCGATCGCGTCTATCCTCGCTTTGGCTGATCCGTGCTTACCAGGCTTTGATGTTGCCAAATTTACTATAGTGGAGGGTTCATCGTCAATTATAATGTAGCGGCCGACTTTCAGCGTTCGTATTTCCGTTTGCTCCTTCATACGGGGTAATAGACAAGCATTAAATATAAATGTATACGCATTAACGTAAAAGGCTTAGCGCCCAGCAACGCACGCTATTCAAGAAAACGACGAGATTTGGGTCAGTAGAAATGCGCATAGGAATCGTCTCCAGATGTGATGTTAGAGAAGCAACTGACTTAGCTGCCAAAATCGGCCGCCATGTCAAAGGCCGTGCTGACGTAATCTATGACAATCAAACCGCTCACGCACTTGGGCAAGGAGGAATGGAACTCGAACGCTTCGACGTCGACGTAATAGTGACCGTAGGCGGCGACGGGACGATCCTGCGAGTTCTGCAAAACATTCCACACCCGATTCCAGTGGTGGGCATAAACGTCGGAAAAGTAGGCTTCCTGGCGGAAGTCAGCCCAGAAAAGGCGCTCAGCGTCGTTGAACGCCTGCTCGACGGCTTCCGTGTCTCGGCACACTCGAGACTGGCAGTGTCAGTCAATGGCCGACGCCTGCCGTCCGCTACCAATGAAGCGGTAATCGTCACTTCACGGCCGGCAAAAATACTTGAGTACAGCATCAAGGTAGACGATCATGTTCTTGATGTGCTGCGTGCAGACGGCGTTATCGTCGCTACGCCTACGGGGTCAACCGCGTACGCAATGAGCGCCGGCGGTCCGATCGTGGATCCACGAGTAGATGCATTCCTTATTGTCCCTCTTGCGCCCTATCGGCTTTCCGTCCGTTCTTGGGTCGTGTATGGTGAGAGCACCGTAGTCATCAAAATAGAGGAGAAGGACGCTGCTATCGTCATTGACGGGCAATATAATGAAACCGTTCACAAAGACGATGAGATCCGCTTTGACAAAGATGATCAGAAATCGCTGTTTGTTCTTGTCGAAAAGAGTTTTTTTGAAAAAGTCTTGACGAAGCTGAGATAAAGCGTCGCGACAACGTTTTAGTTGTTCACGTTAGGAAGAGCTGCTTTCGTGCTTCTCAGGGGTAGAACTCAACAAGTTCTGAGCCGTTTTCCAAGAACGTCTCGTTCCAGGTGGCAGGTCACCCCGCGTGTCCAACCACTTTTTCAAAAAAGCAATCGTGGTTACGTCTGACGGATAACCACTGCCAATAGTGACACCGAGAGAGCGTTCGAGGGCTCTTATGCTGGTGTCTCTGCTTACTTTGGCGATGATTGACGCAGCCGACACAATAGCGTAATTTGTATCTGCATTGTGCTCGGCGATTACCTTGTTTATCCCGCTCGCTTCCTTCACGCGCTCAGAGAATCGCGACTCATTTACGTCAGCAGCGTCAACAAATGCTACATCGGGCTTTAAATATCGCAAGGCTTGAGCATGGCCTCTCACGAGAATTTCGTTGATAGTGAGCACCGTTCTTAGTTCATCTATTTGTTGAGCGGTAATCTCTTGCAATTGCACAGCGCATACCTTTTCGATCCGCTTCGATAGAAATTCGCGCCGCTTTGCGCTCAGCACTTTTGAGTCTTTAAGCCCCATCCTCTCCAAGTACTTCAGTCCCGAAGAGTCAATACAAACTCCTGCAACGAAAAGAGATCCCAGAACCGCTCCTTTGCCTGCTTCATCCACACCAGCAAGCTTCATGGCTTAATTTGCCTCAAAACAAATGACGCACTCCAGCTAGCAGCCGCGGATTGCGGGAGATAATACGCCTTACTATTCCTGCAACGCTCATCTCCTCGAGCGGCAGCCCTTCGAGTGATCGGACGAGCTTGTTCAACTCCTCATCGGGCAGATTGACAAAGATGTCCTTTATTTTGTAATTTCGTTCGAGCTTTTTCCCGAAAGACGCGCGCCAAGCCGCTTCATATCGCTTCAAAACCTTAGCAGACGGGTCTTTCGCTCGGATAGCTTCCTTGGCAACTTCGCCTGCCAGTTTGCCACCCTCTAAAGCGTTAATTATGCCGCCGCCAGTTATAGGATCAGTGTGATGGGCAGCATCACCGACTAGCATAATGCCGTCTCCTGCTGTTTTACGGACGGCATTGCTGACTGGGACGCCTCCAACGTTCAATTCAACTGGCTGGCCGCTGGGGTAATGCTTTTTCACAAACGCGTCTAGATAGTCGATTGGATGCTTGCCGTTCAGTTTGCTCGCGAGGACACCAAGCCCGATATTTGCTGCTTGTGGTCCCTTCGGGAATGCCCAGGCGTAGCCCCCGGGAGCCGCCGAACCGAGATAAAAATCGCAGCAGTCGTCCAGCAAATCGACGTTGGCCATAAGGTATTGGGCGCAGCTTTCGAGGTCTTTGGGTCGAAGAGTGGTGTTAATGCCAGCCCACCGGCCGACTTGTGACTCGATGCCATCGGCCGCGATGACAACAGCTGCACGGATTTCAAGAGATTCGCCTAAATGCCGAGCCTCGATGCCACGTATGAACCCATTTTCTGTAATGACCCCTGTCGCGCGCGTCCTGACTACCACATCAGCTCCTGCTCGAGCTGCCCGCTTCGCAAGGTCTCGATCAAAAATCTTACGCTCGAGCACGTAGCCTACCTCTGGACCCGCGAGTTCTTCTGAAACGTCCAATCTCGTTCCATCAGGCGCAAATATGCGGGCGCTGGCCACTTTGTTCGCGATCCACCTTTTCTGCGGTCGTAAAAACTTCGAGAGCCCCACTTTTGATATGCCTTCAGCGCACCGAACGGGATCGCCGATTTCTTGGCGCTTTTCAACCAAAAGAACGTCACATTCGGGTGCGGCTGTCGCCGCAGCGAAAGCTCCGGCAGGCCCCGCCCCCACTACTATGATATCGTATTCGCTTTTCACACTCACGCCTCCCGGTTCAGGAAACGAAGAGCGCGCCGACGGGGCATATTGTGATACACGTCTCGCACGCCGTACAACTTTCTGCGATTTCGAGGCATGACTCGATGAGCGTTATCGAATTAGTCGGGCAAACTGACACACAGGCGCCACAGTGTCCGCATTTCTCAATATTGACTTGAATCACGGTTAACCTCCTTCTAGCTGCGTTGGCGAGCAAAGAGTGCGTACCGAGAAGCGCAGAACGTTTCGAGGCTCGACAGGCGAATGCTTAACGTATGTAACGGAGATCCTCTTCGCTCGCCACTTCGTGCATCCCCGTTTGCTCCATTTCCCTGAGTCGAGCAACAATTTTTTCCATGTCTTTTGCTCGGTCTTCCAGCGCTTGCATGTTAATGTCAATGTTTAACGCCTTACATAGGACTGTCAGGACTGCCTGGGCGCTCTTTGGATCGACCAAGTAACCAGATGTTTCGCCCATCAAACAGATCCCGTCAATGCCCATAAGGCCGCCAAGACCCAGCAACAATCCAGAAGCGCCTACGATGCCCCCTCCTGGCTCATTCTCTTTGAAAACCACGCCGTATCGTTTCATTTCTTCAATCAGCGCTAAGTTGTTCACAGCCCCCAAGACCGCAGGCTTCTCTACAAGCTGTCCGAGCCCGTAGCCGCCAAGTGTGTAAATCCTTTGCACGCCGTTTTCTTTGGCTAGTTCCAGGTACGCGCTAGTCAGCTCGTAATGCCCCTCGTTTGTCGCGCTTTGATGATCACCGACGAGGATCAGCAGATCCTGCTTGCCGCTGTTGACCGCATATAATTCGCTTCTAACCATTCTGACTGAGCCATCAGCAAGCACGATCACCTGGGGGGGAAAATGCGAGGAGTACACTTCGACGATTTTTTTCGCGCCAAGTTCGTCAATCATGTGCTCAGCCACGAGCTTTCCCACGTGTCCAATCCCTGGCAATCCCTCTACCAGAATCGGCTTTTTCAATTTCACGTCTGTGATTCGCTTGACTTCTATTCGCTCCATCTAGATCCCACTTGTTAAAAAATCTTCAACTTAGCTTTAAGCTCACTTTGATTGTGCAGCTGCCTCGCGCTTGAGCATTCTCCGATACTTGCCGTATCGATCCTCCGGTGAGAATCGCGCTGGGCGTGCCGCCACCGTCGGTTGTCCGCACGTCCGGCATTTTTCCTCTAAGGTGTAGCCGTGACATTTTCGAAGCTTCATCTTCAGCATTAATGAGACAGTTACGCTATATTATGATGATTGAAGTTCTCTATGAAACTTTCCCGTGCCGCCGGCCTTTATTACCACGTCCATAGCTGCGTTAGCCGCCCTTTTCATCGCGTTTTCGGCGATTTTATAATCGAGGGCGACTATCCTTATACGGTAGCGAGGCGCCCCGATGTAGCTCACGTCAAAGCTAACATCATCATCTTCAGACTTCATGGCGGCTTTCAGCGCACGTTTGATAACGTCTATCCCGTTCGGTTGCGGACAAGTCAAATCTACGTAGCCTGTGATGTACACGTAAGGTATTTTTACGTTCTCCTTAGCAACGAGTGCAATTTGAGCGGCAACCTCGGGCTGAAGTCCTTTGAGAGCTTCTGGGCCCCGCATGGCTGCATCCTCGAAGACATAGTAAAGACCGTCGAATTTGTCAGCGAGTTGATCATAGAGCGCATCTTTGTCCGCCCCAGTAGCTTCGGCTACAAATTCTAGCCACTTTTCGGCTTTTTGTTCGCTCTTCCATTCCTGAATTTTGGAGCGTCTCTGATGCTCATTAACGTCCTTAAACGAGAGATCTATGTGGCTACGACTCGGATCGACGTTCAGGACC
Organism: Methanobacteriota archaeon; assembly: GCA_963720465.1. Taxonomy (GTDB): domain Archaea; phylum Halobacteriota; class Bog-38; order Methanoflorentales; family Methanoflorentaceae; genus Methanoflorens. The sequence goes on along the minus strand of OY970393.1, from coordinate 237,056 downwards.
TTGCACACGATCTTTTGACCTTCCCGTACGTGATCTCTTATGTACTTTACCCACCCAGACGCAACTTCGGAGATGTGAATTAGCCCCTCCTTCTTGTCGTACTCGTCGAGTTGAACAAATGCTCCAAAGTCGACTACGTTAACCACTGTACAAACGACCAAGTCTCCGATCTCTGGCCAGCCTTTTTTCATAAGACCTCAAGTATTTGTGTCCTTATCTCTGCCCTCCCGCCGCGCGGCTCAACAAGAGTTCTCCCACAGACTATGCAGTTTACTACCGAAGACGCATTGCCGAAGATAATCTGGATATTCTCACAATCCGCACATCTTACGCGCAGGAATTTACTCACCACTCACACCTCCACTAACTCGAACTTCGATACTCTGAATCCTTTCCTTGTGTGCGCTTTGTTACATTCGGTACAGCGGTAGCGAACGTTGATGCGCTTGGTTGGTTTGTCTCCGCCCGGAACCTTGGAAAACTTGCCGAGATTACCAATGCCGCTGCGCCGCTTTTTTTGACGCGAGATCCACGTTAAAGATGATGCGCGCCCTTTTCGCACCTTCTCAACTTCGTGAGTTGTGTGCTTTCGACACACCGGGCATATTGACCTAATCTTCTTTGGCATCTTCAAGTTTATCACCGACTATGATACCCATACGGCGATCGCACAATGCCCGAGCATTCCCTTCAGGCAACATAACCGAGTCGCCTTCTCCGAGCTTGTAGTTTTCGCCGTCCAGTCCTATGAATGTGGGAATGTCAGCCAACACTCGCACTCGGAGGTATCTCATATTCCCGCGTTCTCGTATTAAAGTGCTTTCGTCGCTGAGCAGCCCCTCGCTTTCGTCTGCACTGTCCTCATCTTCTTCATTGGACTCAATTAAGGACTGAAGTGCCGGTCCTTTCTTCAGAGGCTGTTCGAAGCTCGTAGCGTCAAGCTCAACGCGATCAGATTCCTGTTTCGGCAGTGCAACAGTGGTCCGACGGTTTTCATTTGATAGCACTGGCTCGCTTGCCGGAGCGGCGACGTCTAATTCCATTTGTCCGAGTACGCGGTCCCGGTAATACGTGAATACCTTGTAAACCGAATCGTAGACTTCAGCTTCGGCGTCAGCTAGCGATACGTCTTCCGTGTGCCCTTTTGCCGCAAGCGCCGCCAACTTGATTATTTTCGCGGCGCGTTTATCATAAATTGCGTCTGCGACTTGCAGAGCATTCTCAAGTTCATCTTTTCTTTGCGGATCATCGCTTGTCTTGAGTGAATCCATGTATTCTTTGAACTCTGAATAGAAGCTATTCTTTAATTGCGTCAATCGTCGCGAGCGGCGTTCCTCGTTTCTAATCACTTTCAAGTCGTCGAGATTCATATTCGGCAAGTCCTCGCGCCATGAGATAAACGGCCGTGTGTTCTGGTAGCTCTGTTGTACTTTGATCAACCTTAATAGTTTCACCCATAATTTCAGTCGTAGCCGGCGTGAGAATCCTGACCGAAACCGAATTGTCACCGAAGACGACAGCGTCATTGAGCGGTGAAAAGCGACGGAAGCCATCGAGAGTCAAAGGCGTGACCTGAAGGCCAGAGCCGCCGTGCAACGACGTGGGCAGCCGAATCAGTCTCTTTATGTCCGCGGTAACCGGCACATCGATGCGGACCTTTAAATGCGAGATAGCTTCTCTGATTAAGCTTTTCCATGCGTTTAGCGAAATTAGCTTTGACTCTACCAAAGGTTGGATCGATGCGTCTTGCGACAGCGCGTCGACAATTTCTTTGGCGCGCCGCTTGCCGATAGCCTTGACGGGTGCAAGCTCATTTATCGCAATTTTTGCATCAAGTCCGCGTATCCGCTTGAAATACTCGTCAATCCACGCCCTTATTCTAATCTCCCAACAGCTGGTGTCCCCGGGCATTGCAGTTTTGCTTGAGCGTTTCAGTAGATACTCTGCCTCAAGGCCCGTTCCTGTCAAATAGTTCACAACCTCTCGCCGTTCGTGACTGCCTAGGGCAGCTAGTTTATTTTCCCGTAAATGGACGTGGTAACCACGACCACCCGAAAACACGATACTGAAGTCCTTCTCGTCCAAGCCGAAATCATTCATCAGGAAATCCAGCAGTTTAGTGGTTTCCTCTTTTACCTCTTGAAGCATGCCCGCATACGAAGGCACAGACTTCGTCAAGAGCTTATCCGCATCGAGATCGAAGATTATGTCTGCGCCTTCCCACTTCTTGTCTTGCATGCGTGTTGCGCTGGGATACGCATAGCACGCGGTTGAATGGTACACATGAGCCGGTGCGACTGCGCCCAAATATGTGCGCACTTCTTTATTCGAGCTAAAAGCTTTGTGGCGTCGCATTACAAGCTTCGGATAACTTGAGTCAAAAAGAACAAATGCCCATTCTCGTTTCTTGAACTGCGGTGGGAGCCCAACTGAAGCCTTACGATAGTAATCGCCAAATTTTCTCTGGAGGAATGCTTTCGTTTCCGGATTCACGCGCTTGCACCTGACCGCGAGGCGTTGCCAGGTACGGCCACCTCTTTTTCAGTAACTCATAAACGGCCACAGTTCATTGCTCTTCTTGGTTCTAGGGTCATCGGCTGTCTTACTGATGCTTAAGTCGCGCTCGGTAATACGAGAGCGGATGAGAGATACGTTTACACAGGCCTGTGGTCTCAGGTACAATTGCCGTAGGTCTCCATCGTTGAACATCCGGGAGGGACGTAGTCTTTCCCCGACGCTCCCTTTATGTGATCGACCTGATAACGCGTAAGTTCGTAGTCGAAATCTGGAGATGTTTCATAGATACGCACGATCTCCTCGGCTTTCATACCTATGTTCGCTAAAAAGGAGGTCAACGCGAATCGACCGGGATGTGAGAGGTTCTGTCCAGCTTTTACTTGCGAAAGCAGCGCTTTCATGCACGGAGGGCACGCTTCCAAAATCACAGGACCAGAATCAGCAGGGCGCGATGAGGCTACAGAGACCGCTTTTTTCAAGGGTGAGGTGTAAGGCGCAAGTTCTTCGCACATTTTGCTGCTCAGTTTTAGTGGCAGCCCGCGTAGCACCTTGAGCCTCACGGCCTCGGCCAAAACCTGGATCATCTCATTTTTTGCAAGAGTTACGTGGCCTCTGTTCAATAGGTTAACGAGGCGCCACTGTGGCCCTCTTAATCTACCCGTATACTTGATCAAGTCCGCGAAATGCAACTCGAAAATATTGTTGTCTTCCGATACGGGTATCTCAAAGTCCTCCAGCAGCCTTGCAATGTACTCGTCCTGAAGTCGTTCGCTGGCGTTGCGCAACTTGCTAAATGCGCCGTGGGCTTCCGTGTTTGCATATTTCTGAACCAGAACCGCTTCACGAATGCACGAGACTAATACCCTCCCCATGACGTAAGAGAAGAGCTCAATTTCACAATCGTCACGCTCGACTGGCTTTGAATGGACGTCGCTATCGATCGCTCGTGCGACTCGGTGAACGCTTTTGTTGAGGACGCTCTCAGAGAACTCCCCAGCGGTCATGAGAGAGTCAAAGGTCCTTGCGGATGCTTCTACGTAACGTGCTGCTGCAGCCGTATATGGAAAAAGAGCTAAATATTCGTCCATGCTTCTCGCGTCGGCCCAGTGCGACGGCGTTTGAGTTTTATTCTTGTTCGATACGCGGCGCCAAGAGATACGAGACAGAACCGTTGCCGTCGGCAAACTCAAATGCAACCTTGAGTGGTATGTTCTTGCCCATGTCGAGAGAGACTTCAGAAGCCTTTCCGACTGCTTTGGACATTTCAAGCAAGAATTCAAGACTAAAAAGTGATCTTACTTCATCTGTTTTGCCATCGGTGCGCGATACGTCGATAAGCTGATCTTTTGACAGCTCGAGACGCATAGTATCAGAGTCACCAAGAGCTTCCATGAAAAAGTCAGTGTCAGTGCACCCAAGGGCGATATTGTCACTAACTTTGCCTGCTGCTTTCACCGCCCACCTAAACTCTTTTCCCGTGATAACGATGTGTGCAGCAGATTCAATCTTTGGCACTTTGGGCTCCTTCTTTATCGAGTAGGGACTTAAGAGTGCGATACTGTATTTAAGATCTCCAAATGACAAGGCCATTCGGTTCTCGTCAACGGCCATTCGGATGACATCTGTACGATTAGCCAGCTCAAGAATGTCCTGCATTTTCTTGAGATCAAGTGTGACAACCTCATCGTCAGTTTCATAGTTTTCAAAAGCTTTAACCGACAATTCAAACTGCACCATAGCCACGTACGATGGGTCTGCATTTCTCGCGTACAGGCCATCTTTGCTTAAATGTACCCGCGCTTCATCAACAATGATAGTCAACGCTTCGATGCCTTCCTTCAAAGTCTCTCCGAGAATATCAGCTTTAAACATGCTCCACTCCCTTGTAACCGTCTAAACTCCGTATATGTCTGATCATAACTTTATATCTTTGCTGTTCAGAATTGGCTCGCAAAACGATCTGCCCTCGGCAGGAAAAAAAAATGGAATGCGGCGTTCAACTAGGCCCTGAGTTGCTTGTCTTGAGAGCGAAAGTACCGGACGCTGCCTGCGCCTTGCCCCAAACCCTCATCTAAACGGACGCTGACTTCTGTTATAGCGCTGAGGTCAAGCTTGTTACAAAGCTCATCGAGGAGGAAGGAACAAAGATCTTCAGCGCTCGCAGAATTGATGGGGAGCATAAACACGTCCTCTCTCGGGAAGCAGTAACGCTTCCCACACTTTCCGACCGTGACCGCGATATCTCCAGCGCCCGTGTTCCGTATCTGGACATCCGCGTCTCGAGATGCGAGCAGAATTTTATGATCGAGAGCTTCACAGATCTCTGCAACTTGTCTTTTGAGGTCCTCAAAGTCCATTACAAAATCGTGAATCTGCGCGCCGACGATCTTCGCACTCATAGCATATGTATGCCCGTGCAAGCGCCCGCATTTCGGGTGATCCGGTATAAAATGGCACGCTGAAAATCGGAGCTTTGCCTGCCACCCGTCAAGCTCTATCCACATGGATCGGTCTGTGCTGGCCGCGACGTTTCTTAAGTTCTTCATCTTTCTTGTTTATGCAGTTGTCTATTAGTAGAGTAATATATAAAAGCCGTCTGGCTGCCCATAATGCTTTTTATTCTGTGCGCTCCCTATTATCTAGAATGAAAAGCCTCGAGAAACGGCGAAAGGACTATTACTACCGGCGGGCGAAATCGGAAGGATATCGATCGCGAGCTTCTTTCAAACTGCTGGAAATTCAAGAACGGTACCACATTATGCGACCAGGAGACGTGGTCGTCGATTTGGGCGCCGCCCCTGGCGGATGGCTCCAAGTGATCCGCCATTTGGGAGCGTCTGCCATAGCCGTTGATCTGCAGCAGATCGTTCCGCTGGAGGGGGTGACGCCTATTCGAGGCGACCTAACTTCCCCAGAAATTGCGAATAAAATACACGAGATCGTCGATGCTGTGGATGTCGTCATATCGGATGCTGCCCCAAATCTAAGTGGCGCATGGAGCCTAGATCACGCACGATCAATCAACCTTTCAGCCTGCGCACTAGAGATCACCAAAAACGTTCTGAAACCAGGCGGCAACTTCGTGGTAAAAGTTTTCCAAGGGGACCTCTTTGACACGTTCATACGCGACGTGAGCGCGTATTTTAAGTTTGTCAAAGCGTTCAACCCGCGAGCATCACGAAAGCAAAGCGCCGAAACATACATAGTAGCTAAGCGTTATACCCCCTCAGCAAACCGTTTGACCAAGCTGAGTCACTGAAGATTGGACAACCTGTGCTAAAGTCGCGGGTCGAGCCACAAATTGTCAACGTAAAACTATTTATTCACGTATCGGAAACTACTCGTTGTATCTGCAGCTACAAACCCAAAAAAGGTTCTTTTCCGAACGGCGCATTGATGTTTGCGAGTAATGGCACAACAAAGTACGACTAGCGTGATGACGAGGCTCTTGCTCGTTTATTTGGTGATGACCATAGCCTATGCTTTTCTGCGAAATCCCGTTGGTCAAGCCATGAACTATGTCCTTGGGGGCTTGGTCACCACCCTCCACGTTCCTCTCTTTATTACCATCCTCTTGCTGTCGGTTATCACGGGCTCTTACTCTTCTCTGCTGCTGAACCGCTTCGTAGATCAAGACCAGGTAAAACAGTCTCAAGCAAAGATGAGGGAATTTCAGAAGGTCTACCGTGAGGCCCAACTGGCCGGAGACCAAGGCAAACTGAAAAAGCTCGAAAAGGAACGTGCCGAAGTGATGGAGCTCAGCATGGACGTTCAAGCCCAGACCATGAGACCTATGCCATACATACTGATCATCTCGCTACCACTGTTCGGCTGGCTGAGTTACACAATGGCGAACGTAGGTTCATGGCCGACCAGCGTGCCAACTACGATGACTTTTCCCCATTTTGGAGCACTCGCGTACACTCAAGGCGTCATTTTGACTTTTCCTGTTTGGCTTGTTTGGTACCTGGTGTGCTCACTCGTCTTTACCCAAGTCATCCGCAAGACTTTGGGAATGTGACTGATGGCATACTGGTCACGCTCAACAAAGACTTTTCAGTTCTCCTGTGTTCGCCGTTGTTTTCAAGCAGACCGTTACGATTCCGTCCTCAACCGTGATTAAGTCGGGCTTTCTCGCTCTCGCAGCTCAAATCGAGCAGCACCCCCTTCAACGTGGCTGCGTCAGCGTCCGTCTTAATCGACGTGCCTGAAAAATGAGTTCTCGATGCGCGACAACCGACGGCGCGCAGTCCGCTTACGAGTGCTTCAATAGGAACCGGTGGACGCTTGAGTTCTCTCAGGAGCTTGTGGTAATCAAAAAACGTTACCGTGTCAAGCTCATTTAGACACAGTGTTATGATTTTTGCGGCGCGCCTCTTGGTGCCAAAAACACCGTTCTCAATGTTTTCAAGAACTAGCTGGCAGAATTTTTGATCACGCAGAGTCCCGAGCCAGAGAGGCCCAGCCACGGCAAGTGGTGCGCCGCAAAACGCACAGTCAGGGCGCAGCATAGGAAACAGCCCTGGGAGCACATAGCGATGTCCGCACGTAAAACAGTGGGCTATGAATCCCATCGACCTGACACATGTATTGGCGAGCTCGGCGCCGCGATCGAGAAGCAAATAAACCCGATAGTAGTGTTCGGTTGCGTGCGCAAGGACAGGAGTGGCAGATTTATCATATTTGACAAGCTCTCGAATAATTGTGCCGATGAGTATTCTTATCCCTGTCTCAGCGTGATACTCTGTGTTCATAGGCAGTGCAGAATACCTCCTCACGCCGGCATTAAAATGAGCACCGCTGAGAGGGGCAGTGTCCGTCGCAGTCACACAAAGCATCTTCGTGGCTGACCTGCACGCTGCGTCAACAAAAGGGGCTGGAGATCCGAACGGATCGAGGTCGATTACGTTGAACCTCGCTTCAGACATCAAAGCATTCGCATCACGGTGCTCCACGTGGACGTTCAGCTGCAATCTTTTCGCGTTCCTCTTGATCAACTCATATGCTGCGAGGTCATAATCGTTGACAGTGACCTCGACCTGCGCCTCGTTCGCAACTCTGAGACCCCGTATGCCACAACCCGCGAGCGCATCTAGATACGTGAGCCCCCTGTTGTCGCGTTGATTATTGTCAAGAACCTGTATACAAGCAACGTTTATGTCTCGACTTAACTCCATTCGTGGGTTGTAGAAGACCGGTGCCGATGATGGAGGGTACGACGCGTTTGGATCCAAACGCGGCACCAAAACAGGAGTGTGGCCTTCAAGAGCGAGCCTCGTTCGCACACGTAGGACTAAGTTTTGTAAATTATAAGGTTTTTCATAAGCTGCGCAATTTGCTCGTGCATTCGTGCGGTGCGTCCATAAACACCGAGCGAAATCCGGACAAACGCGTGTTAATGGACCCTCTCAAACTTCCAGTGATCGACCAGCGGTGCGGTAGCGTCGACGCCGACTTTCGTTGTCGTGCCGTCGCTTCCACTACGCGGGTCGAGGGACGATCCGCGCACGTTTGGGATGACTATAACATCTAAATCGCCTTTAACGCGCGTGGCGATTGCAAATTCTATATCATCAGCGTCGTAGATATCAATGTCCTCATCGACCACTACAACGTGTTTCAAACTCGTGTGAGCCGCAAACGCTGCCATGATCACATTTTTTGCGTCCCCCTCGGTCTGTTTCTCTATCTGTATAACAGCGTGCAGATAGTGACGCCCTCCTGCAGTCAAGACTACATTCTTCACTTTTGTTACGTTTTTGCACGCGTTGTAGATCTGCGGTTCGTACGGAATACCCATCAAAAGCGAGTGTTCGACACCCGCTGGCAATATCGAGTGGTAGATGGGGTCTCTAGCCGACACCATTCTCGTTACTTCGATAACTGGTTCAGGTCGAACGACGTCATAAGTGCCCGTGAGATCCACAAAAGGACCTTCATTTGTAGTTCTTGTTGGGCTTATTTGTCCCTCCAAGACTATTTCGCTTGGCGGGACAGGGATCCCATTTTCACATTCAATGAGGGTCTGAGCCTTTCCCTTCAGGGCGGCCGCATAGTTGAATTCGAGACCACACGGGAGTCTCGTTGTTGTTGCGAATAGCGTGACAGGATCGACGCCTATGGCAATGGCGATGTTCAACGGCTCGGCTTTTTTTACAGATGCTTTGTGCATCAGATACGTGTGGCGCGGGGGCACGAGCCTCACAGCTAACGACGTTTTGTCGACAACCATCATGCGATGAACTGACGCGTTTATTCTGTGACCATATTTTGCCACCACGACGCCTGCGGTGATGTAGGGTCCACCATCTCGCTCGAAAAACTTCATTACAGGCAACTTGCTCAGATCAGGAGTGCATTCTACGTCCCACGCAAGGTCTTGTAGCACCGTTTTTCCCGTTGCCGCCGTGCTTAAAAGCTTACGAATAAGCCCTCGTTCGTCGACGTTGAGCGCTTGGGCCAGCAGCGCACGCGAAGCCAAAAGGTTTACGATGGCTTGAGAGCCGTCAATACGTTCGAACAGTACCGGTCCCCGTCCTCGGGCTAGGCGCGGTGCTTGCAATATCGGCGAAACGGGCTTAGTTACGACTTCTAGTTGTCCTGAGTCCTTTAGATGGTGAATGAAGTGTCTCATTTAGTCGCCCCAGCGTCGCGACACCGAATGGTCAAGCTGCAACAGGTCGAGCACCCGGGCAACCAGAGCGTCAATGAGCTCTTCGATCGTAGTCGGACGCGTGTAAAACCCAGGACTAGCGGGAACTATGACAGCTCCGCACTGCGATAATTTCAGCATGTTGCTCAAATGAATCCCGTTCAACGGGGTTTCGCGCACAACCAATATGAGCTTCCTATGTTCCTTTAAACATACATCTGCGGCGCGCGTTACAAGGTTTGAAGAAATGCCGTGTGCGATACTTCCAAGCGTCTTCACGCTGCACGGAATTATTACCATGCCGTTACTAATGTGGGAACCGCTTGCAATAGGCGCGGCGAGGTCCATTTCGTCGTACGTGCGGTTGACTAGCGACGTGACGTAGTTCAAGCTGTAATCAGTCTCAATGCCTATAAGCTCCTGGCCACTTTTGGTCACAACGAGCTGCGTGTCGACGCCGAGCTGATTCAGCGTCTCGAGCAACCGAACACCGTACTGCACGCCGCTTGCGCCGGTAATGGCAACTATAATTGTCATTTAAGAGCCTCGATAAGTTCATTAACAAGCGAAAATGATGCATCAACAATTTCTGCGACTTGCCCTTTAGATACGTCGTGAACGTGAATCCCGACAACCACGACGCAGCTCTGGCGCAATTCTTTCGAAATTCGCAAAGCCGCTTCCTTAGCGATAATATCATCCCGATGATTGGGAACAGTTAGCACCGAAGCATAAGACCTCCTGTGAAATCCGCCAAGCGCAACGGCACCCACATGCGCTTTTCCCCCCACCAACGTGACGAGTAAGTCTTTTCCCATTCGAGTTGCGTCGACCCTCAAATCTGCTGGGCCCGCGTTACTCGTCAAAACAACGTGACCACGAGACAAATATCCACTCCCGCTCACAGTTTCTGGCAAATCAAAGCTTAAGCGAAGCGACCGTCAGGTGGCTACGGCCACAACACCTCTAATTCTACGTGCTCACCGTCTTAAGGCTTTTGGGTTTGACGCCTGCGCGGCGCGACTGTTGAGATCCCCATTAATATGCCTAACAATTGAAAGAATCTTGCTGCCAATCGGCACGCAGTGAGACAAGGGCTCCATTCTTTACGCGCCTTTTCAAGTCGCCGACAAACGCAGTTCTAGTTGTGCGTGACATAGCCATTTATTCTAGAAAAGCTCACTGGAACGCCGGGGAAGAACATTGCTACTCTTATCTGGCGGAACCGGTAGCCCTAAACTGCTTGGCGGGCTGCTTCTTTATTGTTCTGGCGCTCAAGTAACCGTCATTGCTAATACCGGAGATGACATTTGGATCTCGGGTAATCTTGTTTGCCCGGACCTTGACACGGTTATCTACACCACAGCGGGAATTGTGAGTGAACGGTGGTGGGGTATCAACGGGGATACTTTCTGTACCCACGAAAGACTGGCAAGCTTAGGATACAAAGAACCGCTCATCATAGGCGAGCTTGATCGAGCTATTCATATTTTCCGAAGCGACCTTCTACGACGAGGGGCGACGCTAACTGATACAACCCATACGATATGCGCTTCGTTCCAATTATCTGCCAAGATCCTCCCGATGACGGACGACTTCGTGCCTACAACAATCGTAACAGACAAAGGCGAGATGCATATCCAAGATTTTCTGGTAAAATATCAGCAAGCCCCGAGCGTCTTGCACGTTAGATGCCGGCCCAGCAAAATGACCAAAGACGTAGAAACAGCGCTCGAACAATGTCGTTCCGTCGTGATTGGGCCTTCAAATCCGATATCCAGCATAGGACCTATTCTTAACGTAAACGGAATGCGAAAAATCCTTAAAGACCGATTTGTCATTGCTGTTAGTCCAATAATACGGAACGAGCCGATTAGCGGACCTGCGGGAAAGTTCATGGAATCCCGTGAGCTTCCGGTCAGCTCCTTAGGGGTTGCGGAGTTCTACAGCGACTTCTTGGATGCCTTAATCGTTGACCATGGCGACGACATTTCTCAAAGCGATTTGCCGGGCGATATCGAACTGTTCCACGCGGATACGATTATGTACGGCATAGAGCAAAGCAAAAAGCTGGCGACAGAGATCGTGCGCATACTTGCACACCAAACTTAAGGATATATGGGAACAGCGGAGTCGGCGTCTGCAAAATAAAACTAAATAGCAGCAAATTACAATATTGAGCGTCTGCTTTACTGCTTGCCCTTTTCAAGGTAGCAAGTGAGTATGGATACGTATAGAGGTTTCATCGTGGCTCAAGAAGTCTTTCAACTGACGATAGGCGATATCCGGATCCCCAATCCATTAGTTCTCGCTTCCATGGCTGGACTAACTAACAGCTCGTTTGCTACCTCGCGGAGCGTTGGACTAGCAATTCTCGGTGGATACAACCTTGACGCGCCAACCATCGAAGCGGCAAAAGAGCTCGTCAAAAAGGGGCGAAGTGAATTTGCTTACGACGAACCGACACCTGTTATCGAAAATGAGCTCGGAGTCATGAACACGATCGACATAAAAGCCGGAATCAATGCTCGGTCAACTACGCTGGAGCCCCTGATCGCAATCGCGGAGTTGATTCATAAAAAAGGGGCAATTCTCGAATTAAATGCCCACTGCAGGCAGCCTGAAATGCAAGCTGTTGGCGCGGGCCAGTGTCTCACGTACGATCTCAACACGCTCAGCGAATGGATACGGGAGATCAAACAAACAGACGTGCCCCTGTCGGTGAAGGTACGCGCAGGCGTTGTTGGAGACATAGAGCTCGCAAAGGCTATGGACAAGGCTGGCGCTGACGCGATTCATATCGACACGATGGATTCCGGGCCGGCGTTGATTAAGAAAATTAGGGATGTTACGGCGCTCAAAATCATCGCAAACAATTCGATCGTGGACTATAGCAGCGCCCACAAAATGTTCTCGATGGGAGCGGATTACGTCTCAGTCGCCCGTGCCGCTGTAGCCGACAACACCGCTGTTGAAGAAATCCTGACTGAAGTTCAGTCATTTCAAGAAGCTGTTGGTTGGTACAATGCCCCAAAACACATTTGCGCTGGAGGGGACTTGCGGGGGTTAGCGTACTGTTGCATGCCCGTAAAGGAGTGTCCATTGCGCTATGTTCTGAAACGGGCGGGCATCTCCCAAGAAGAGTACGTCCAAATCAAAGAGAGCTTCAACAACACAAAGCTAGGGGCGGGACCAGATACGTGCTTCGGGAGCATGGTATGGTGCTGCAAAATTACCAGGCCTTGCCCTTGGAGAGACGGCTCTCTACAAGACCTAGGCATTTCCGACGTTGAGTACATGCAACTCAAAAAGCAACTTGCAGAGAAATTTCTCAGCTGTCGAGACCTTGACTGAGCTCTTCAACATGTACGACCCAGATTTCATAGCAGGTTGTGCCGAGCTAGCAATGTTGCTCGAAGTGTCCGCGACACCAAAGCCGGGCAATGTAGACCGAACGCACGACTTTGAAGATGTAACTTACGAACATTTTCTTGCATCTGCGGTTGGCATTTTTCCTGTCTTCAAAAAAGCAGCGTCAGCGCAGCATCGGATAGGCGGTCTGATTCTCGATGCGGTTCAAGCGAGTGCCACTTGGCAGAGCGCTGGGAACTGCCACTTTGGCGCGATCCTGCTGCTGATCCCTTTATGTGCTGCGGCACGGAAAAGCAGCACAATATCTCAACTCAAGACTAACTTGGTCCGCGTTGTCAAGGGCACTTCGAGCGCGGACGCGATCCAGTTCTATGAATCTTTTCGGAGCGTGCACGTCCGCGTCGGGGAACATCATTATCTTGACGTGAATGACGCGTCCTCATTGCAAGCAATTAAGCAACAAAATTTGACGCTGTGGGATGTCATGCAAATATCGAGCCCAAACGACACCATAGCAAAGGAGTGGATTGAAGGGTTTCCCCGCACTTTTTACGGCGCCGAGTTGGTGACACACTATGTTGAATCGGGACTCAGTGTTAAGAATTCAATTGTGCACTTATTTCTTCGACTCCTCAGTGAGTTCCCCGATACACTCATAGCGAAAAAATTCAGCACTGATTTAGCCCTTGAAGTTTCGGCAAAAGCAGCCCACATACTGAAAGAGGGCGACGCTGATGAGTTCGACAACGAGCTCGTCGCGCGGCACGTCAACCCCGGAACGACAGCCGATCTCGTGATTGGATCATTATTTGTCGTGCTCTTAGGAGGCTTCCGGTACTGATGGATGTGCAATTTTACGAAGGCATCTCAGAAGTCATAGCAACGACGCGCAATGGCCAGCCCAACGCCGCACCTATGGGCGTCATAAATCGCGGCTCCCTCTACATTGTCGTTTACAAAGACAGCCACACCTTTTTGAACGTTAAGAAAAATCGTCAGCTAGTTGCCAACTTTGTTGCGGATCCGTTGCTTTACGTAAAAACCGCCTTTGAGGATCTCGACCTCGATTTTTTTTTCCCCGATGAGAAAGCGCCAGTCCTAAAGGCAGCGTACGCATGGGTAGAATTTGCATGTTCGATTTTGGAAAAACCGACTCAAAAAAGCGCCATAGTAGAGCTTAAGCCTGTGAGATCTGTCGTCCTGCAGAGACCGATAATACCTGTGAACAGAGCATTTTGCGCTGTGCTTGAAGCAACGATTCACGCAACACGTTATCAGACCCTTGAAGACCCAGCTTACCTCGAGCGAATGACTCACTGCGAGGGCATCGTTAGAAAGTGCGGTGGAAGGCGCGAGCTTGAAGCATTCGAGCTTCTAAAAAAATATCTTGGCCACACGCGCACATCCAAACCGCAGGATTAAGATCAGAACAGGTGGAGAGGCTATGGTAAGAATCGCGTGGGGCATTACGGGAGCTGGGCATCATTTACGGGAAACGTTTGATTTGTTCGTGAGAGCAAAGGAAGTCTACGGCGACCGCGTCGCTGTGACTTCATTTGTCTCGCGGGCTGCAGAGGAGGTTGCACGGGTATACGGCCTTTTTCAACAATTGGATCGAGTTTCTCCTGGAGGGTACATGGAGGAGGTCATACTCGAACGCGAACAAGGATGGAGCTATCCAAAGACTGGGCGCTTCTCGCGCGGCATCTATGACGCATTGTTTGTGTCCCCGACTACGTCCAATACGATAGCCAAAATAGCCCACGGCATTGCAGATACACTTGTTACTAATGCGGTCGCGCACGCCGTGAAAGGCGGGGTTCTGGTTTTCATCGTTCCTGTCGATATTGTAGGCAGCGTTAAAAGTCCTGTGCCTTACTTCATAAATAGAGATCTCTGCACTGGATGCCGAGAATGCGCTCAAGCTTGCCCAAACGATGCGATTGACGAGCAAATCGACTACCTAAAATGCGATGGCTGCGGCTTGTGCAAAGACGTTTGTGATTATGGCGCGATCCAAGAGGGGACAGTGAACCTCGTCGTCCGCGACATTGACAAACACAACGTCCAAACCCTAAGAGATTCGGAAGGAATCACGATTCTCGACAGCCCGCACCAGCTTGAAGAGGCACTTTTGACGATCATCTGATCCGCACGTCCGAACTGAGACGCCCAGTTTGATGTTGTTAAGGGTAATTTAGCGGCTATTCCTATGATTCAAGACCCGCGCCTTAAGTGAATAACTTGTTGACCGGAGACGAGGCGACACGTGGCCCCCGGCTTTAGATCTACCGGCCTGTATGGCGCGTAGTATGTCCTGCACAGTGACGCCGCTCGCAGTATCTACTTCAGTGTACCCAAAACCGACCGTCTCCACGTAGTGAGAATCACTTCCGCCGGTGACCCCAAGGTTCAGCCGGGCAGCTGAACGAGTCGCGAGATAATTTGAGACTCCAAGAAGGTCCCTTGAATTAAACGCTTCGACAGCGTCTATCCTCTTGTTGCGCAAACTCCGAATGCCATTTCTGAACAATTCGAACGGATGCGGCGCCACGACGATGCCGCCGCCGCCGTGAGCGCATTTGATGGTTTCAGAAGCAGATAGACCGGGGGGCACAAGAGTGTGATTTCCGAGCGTTATCAAATGGCCCTCCGCTGTTGAGATCTCAGCGCCCGGTAGTATGATTAGATTCAGTCCTAGATCTTCCGTAAGCCTCGCTGCATCAAAGAAAGATTGCACAGAATCGTGATCAGTAATCGCGAGTCCGTCCAGACCCGCTTCTTGTGCCTGCTTAAGTATCGCTTCCACTGAGCTGTTTGAGTCAGGAGAAAAGTGTGAATGAATGTGCAGATCAAACTTCATATCATCAGTAATTCTGATATAACATATTAAGAGTATGTAGTTAGTGGTGGAAATCTATCGCACGAGTGCTTGTGGCGACCGGTCGCTGCGCCGAACACGTCGTTAAAGAGGCTGTAGGCGCAGGCGCAGATGTGTTGGTTCTAGATGTAGACATTGCGGCGCTGATGACGCCTTCCCTCTTAAGGGAAGCGTATGTCGAGTTCGCGAGACGGCAGAGTCACAAGCACGATGTGATCTTGATTCCCGGCGCTGCGAATCCCGCTGACTTTGGGGCGCTCGGTAATGAGCTGAGCGTGAAAATTGCTCTGGGCCCAAAACAGGCCTATGACCTCGGCTTGGTGCTTAACTCCCTCGATCAATCCCTACTTTCACTCAATGAGCCAGCTGACCGCATCATTCGCGAAAAGCGCAGAAGTGACGCCTTGAACCTATTGGCGCAGCTAGAAAGCTCTGCAGCCTATGATTTCAAAATTCGAGACCTCAAAATCGGAGGAAACTCTCGAATGAAGGTCCTTGGAGAGATAATCGACGCCCCAGTTGCAGATGCCAAGCGCATTGCTTTGCAGCATGTACGCAACGGGGCGGACATCATCGACGTCGGCATACCTCTTGGGACCGCGAAGCGCGAGGTGAGCCGCACTTTTGCGGAGGTCAGCGCGGTAACCGGTGAGTACAATGTCCCCCTCAGCATCGATAGTCTCGATCCAGAGCTCATATGCACTGGAATAGAGTCAGGCGCTGACCTCGTTCTCTCATTTACGGCAGAAAACGCCGCTGAGATAGGGCCCACAGTCGCAAGAAAAGACCTTGCAGTTGTGGTGTTGCCCGAAAACGGCGACGTTTGCTCTGCCGTGGCCCTCGCGCGCACTTTTGGCATCAGCAAAATCATCGCCGATCCCGTGTTGTACCCGATAGGCAGTGGCGCCTCCAACTCGCTCGCAGAGTACCTCCACGTCAGATCGGTCAGCAACGTCCCACTGTTCCTCGGCGTCGGCAATATCGTTGAGCTTATGGAAGCAGATTCGATAGGAGCTAACGCTCTGCTTGCCGGTCTGGCAATGGAGCTCGGTGTTGGCGTGCTCTTCACTCCTGAGCACAGTGACAAAGCAAAGGGCAGCGTTAAGGAGCTGAAGACAGCAGCTCAGATGATGCAGCTCGCGCAGCACCGAAAAAGTCCACCCAAAGATCTAGGCATTGATCTTCTCGTATTGAAAGAGCGCAGGCGGCGACCCGAGTATCAAATCACCAGCAAGAACGTCCTCGACGCAAAGGATTTTGACACAGCGAAGTGGGCGCCTGACCCATCTGGCAATTTCGTGATCGGTGTCAAAGAAGGGATGATCGTTGCGAGGCACGACACGGGAACCGCCGTACGAGGCATTTCCGCGAAACGTATACTTGATGCTATTCTTGAGCTTGAGCTCGTATCCACAGCCTCCCATGCAGCGTATCTTGGACGCGAGTTGAAAAAGGCAGAAATCGCTCTCGAGCTGGGCAGGAGCTATGCACAGGATGATACATTCTGAGGTCTGGCTCTGTTAAATACAAGGACGAATTGACTTTCCGCTTGAAAAGGATGAACAAATCTCGCGTTCGTTCACACGAATTTTGGTCGCTGCGAGAGCATTTCGGGTAATGTTGGTGGTCGATAAGGCATTTGCTCGATTTTTTGGCGCACGTGATCTATCAGCGTATTAGTAGTCATCGATTCTTTTTGCCCCGAAAAGCGTACCGTCACGGCGAGGCTTTTCCTCTGTTCCTCTTTTTCCCCGATGACAACGACATAGGGCACCCATTCTCTCCCGGCAGAGGCGACTTTCTTGCTGACTGACTCATCGCGGTCGTCGATGTCAACGCGTATTTTCGCATTTCTGACCTCGCTTGCGATCTCTCGCGCGTATTGAAGATGCTTTTCGGAGACAGGAACGACCCTCACCTGCGTCGGGGCGAGCCATACGGGAAGGGCCGGGACTCTCTCGAACGCCTGCGCCTCGAGGATCGCGCAAAGCACGCGCTCTATGCCACCCGTCGGCGACGTATGCAGGATAATGGGCCAGCGTTCTCCCGCTTCGGTATAGTACTTGATATCAAACCGCTCTGCGCTCTCCACGTCAATTTGAACGGTCGGACATTCGATTGGTTTCCGCGAAGTATCTAAAGCCGCGAGATCGCACTTGCAGACCCAGTAATGAACGCGTTCTGACAAGAGTTCTACCAAGAAGGGGCGCTTAAACTCGCGAGCGATCTGCTCTACCCACTTTTTGTTGTCATCATAAAATGCCCTCGTGCTCCGAAATATCGCCTGATATTTCACGTCGAGATCCAAACCCGATTTGAACCCGAGTCTCAGCTGCTCGATGAAAAAACGCTTGGCTTCGCTCATCTCTCGGCAAGCGGTGTGCATGTCAGGCATCGTGAACGCCCGTTGACGCTTGAGGCCAGTCACTTCGCCTCGCTGCTCATACCTGAAAGAATAAGTCGAAAGCTCGTACAGTTTCAGCGGCAGGTCTTTTTCAGTCAAATGCATCTGGTGCATCATGCTAAACATGCCGAAGCAGGCGGCGAATCTGAGCATCATATCGCGGGCGCCCGCTTTCAGCCGATATTGTCGCTCACCAAACTTACTTGCGTGTTCACTCACCGCTCTGCTCGAAAGGTCATACATAACCGGCGTCTCGACCGGCATAGCGCCGTAATTCACCGCCAGCAGATACGAATAGTCGATCAGGAGATCGCGTACTAGCTTGCCTTTCGGCAACCACTTGAGGTGTCCGACGTCTGACAGCGGCTCGTACTCGACGAGCTCCTTCTCTTTCATTAGCTTAATATGCGGCAGCTCCGCTTCCGTGGTGTGGAGGGCGTGTTGTCCCAATTCGTAACTAATAATGTCTGTAAATTCAGCGTCCGTCGAGTGAAACGCAGTCGCCGGAGTTATCATTCCGTCAGGATCAAGGACGTAAAATTCTCTTTCGACTTTCTTCTTCTGCGGTTTTGCCTCTGGATGGATAGATCTGGATAACTCAGCAAGAGGATGACCCTTGCACTTCAAACTGAACGATTTATACCATGCGAATGGCGCTCTCAGCACTTCACAGGCGACGAGCAGAGATTCAATCTTCTGCAGGATGTTCAAAGCAGTCTCGGGTGACGCCAACTCGGAACTCAAATGTGCGTAGGGATAGATCATCACCCTCTTCGTGGCTACCTTAGTCGCAACATCGCCTATCGCAGTCGCCGCTTCGGTTGCCACATCGTCAATACTGGTCTCGTCACCGCGTTCTGCAGCGACAAAGGCGACTAAAGCTTCCTCCATCCGCGCGTGTTTGCGTGAATCTTCGATTTCTTCAGCGTACTTGCTTGCCTTTGTGACCTCGTACTCGATGTAGTCGACGTGCATTAACAGAAGTCGCATATGTAGCAGTCCTCAGTTCTCAAATCACGGTCGCATGGTGGTTCTGCAATGGGGACCGGTGCTGCCTTCACGGCTCACGCGGTCTTTAAAGCTAAAAAAACCCGTAATACAAGTGTGTTCGCCTCAAAGAAGGCCTTTGGCTAGTATAAACTTTTGACGAACGTGTACAAGATCACAGTTATAGCTGCTATGATTAGGAGATCGTGAAGGTACGGGATCTCGTACAAAATCAACGATATGATGAAGACTAAGGCAAGCGTAATCCAATCAATTCTAAGTTGGTATCGCGGCCGTTGCATATCACACCATACATTACCTTATGGTATAAAATCCTATTGCTTCTTTTGCGAAAAATAACTTGGAAGCGAGCTTATTTTTCAAAACGAATCAATTAAGGCTGCCTATTAAATACGTCGAGGTGACTCCAGTGATGCGCACCGCATAGAAGCGGCCAAGAGGCAGTTCGCGCAGCACAACTATCGGCCTATAGTTGTCGTTGTATAAGACGGTGCTTCCCTTCTTGCCCCTTTCTACTGCTAGCGCCATGTAGCCCTCTCCGATGCACTCACAGTTTCGCTGGCGGGCAACGCGATGGTGCTCCGCAGTCAGCATTCGCGATCGGCCTTTCTGCACTCCGCCGTTCACAGGTCTCAAGAAAAATGCCTTAGTGCCCTCCCTTCGCGAAAAACGTGTGATGTTCACTTTGAGCGGGGTAACCTCTCGCAGTAGGTCCAACGTGGCCCTAAAATCCTCAGCCGTTTCAGTCGGGAAGCCTACAATGAAGTCAGTCGATACAGTGACGTCTCTAAATTCGTGACGGAAGCTCGAGACAATACGCTTAAAGTCGGACACCGTATGACCTCGCTCCATTAACTCCAAAATCCGATCAGAACCCGACTGCACCGGCAAATGAACGAATTTGTATATCCGAGGATGGTCAAACGCTTTCAACAGATCCTCTGCGATATCGAGAATTGAGGACACGTTCATCATCCCGACGCGGAGCTTGAAGTCGTATTCAATGTCGCATAGCGCTTTAACAAGGTCGGGTAACCGGTAGCCCCGATCTAACCCGTACGCTCCGCCGTCTTGCGCAGTCAGGAATATTTGTCTCGCACCATTTTGAACCCTCCACTCCACATCTCTGGTAATGGCTTCGATGCTTCGACTCTTCACGGGACCTCTAATGCGCTTCACGATGCAGTAGCTACAGCTTCCCTCACATCCTTGAGCGATCTTTACTTTGGCTGTGATGTTGGGTCTTGGTTCATAGGTGGCACTGCGCGAGAAATGAGCGTCTATGTAAGACGCCACGCCGCTGATCCGCATGGTTTTCAATTCTGGATACGACGCGTGGAGCCGATCGCCAAATGGCCCCGCCATGCAGCCTGTGATAATGAGCGTCCGCTCCCCCAACTGATGATACAGAATGTCGATCCGCCTTAGGATCTTTTTTTCGGTCCTCCCGATAACCATGCACGTGTTTAGAACGAGTACCTGAGCATCCTCGGTCGATTCGACCACCCTGTGGCCTTTTAGCTTAAGCGTCAACTCCTCGCTTTCGCTTTGGTTTAACGTGCAACCATAGGTTTCTAGATAAACCGAGGTCATTGCTCTTGCTCAAAGCCCGTATGCCGTGCGCGAGGCAAGTACAAATTCGCGTGAATCGTTTCGACCCTCTCCAACTTCAGCTGCTTGCAGTGTGATCGATGAAACGTCGTCGAACCCAATGAGAATTAACTACATGCGAATAGATAACTATACCTTTTGACGCTAAGATTATAGAATAAAATCGAGCGTAGAGCGCCTCCGTTCTGTAGCAGCCTATGAAGATATCTGTAATTATTCCGACGATGAATGAGCCAGCCATTGCTGACGTTCTTCACGACGTCCTTGACGCGCTGCAACAGCACAGCGTGGAAGTAATCGTGGTCGACAAGTCAAAAGATGAGACAGCCATGCGTGCGGCAGAGCTCGGAGCAAAGGTAATCCATCAGACCGGAACAGGGTATGGAGATGCGTACATTACAGGATTTCAACACATATCCGAAGACACGGAGACAGTCGTCATTCTTGATGGCGACTATACTTACGATCCGTACGACATTCCGAAGTTGCTTGAGGCTATCAACGACGGCGCTGACTTTGTAATAGGTGCTCGATTTGCTCTTATGGACAAAGGAGCGATGAGTAGGAGAAACGCGCTCGGCAACAGACTGCTAACCGCCCTCATACGAGTTCTGTATCACGTACGCATAACCGATTCTCAATCAGGAATGCGCGCCATACGACGCTCCGCACTCGATCGTTTAACACTTGAATCGCCTAACATGCCGTTCGCGAGCGAAATGATCATCGAGGCACAAAAAGAGGACCTCGCCATTACAGAGGTTCCCATAAGGTATCGGAACAGAGTGGGCCGTGCTAAGCTGTATCCGTACAGGGATGCATTTAGCATCTTGTTTACCACAGTTCGCCTCGTCAGGGACTACAATCCAATCGTTATTTTTTTGCCCATTGGTCTCGCGCTTATACTCATAGGCCTGGGCTATGGCACAACGATACTTATCGAATACACCACAACCGGCATCGTGACGCGCTTGGCAGGTGCGGTTCTCTCCGTCTTCCTCATTTTGACCGGCTTGCAGATAACGCTTTTCGGTTTGCTAGCGGATATCGTACTAACGAACCTGCGACGACGATAACTACCAAAATGAACATTGGCTATATTTCAGATGTAGTTTATCCTTTCGTGAAAGGCGGAGCTGAGAAGCGTATCTACGAAATGGCAAAGCGTCTTGCCATAAGTGACGAGGTGCACATCTTTAGCGTGAAGTGGTGGGAAGGGAAGAGCGATATCGAGTTGGGCGGGATTCACATCCACGGTATTTGCAAACCGCTCAGCCTTTATGCAGGAGGGCGCCGGTCTTTTCGAGAAGCAGCGAGATTTGCAGGCAGTTTGGGCTCCATTTTTAAGCAAGACCTCGATATTATTGACTGCAATCAATTTCCGTACTTGCACTGCTTTCCGTCGAGGCTAATTTCGCAACTGAAACGTATCCCGCTAGTCATTACGTGGCACGAGTTTTGGGGCGATGACTGGTACGAGTACTTGGGCAAGCTCGGATTCTTTGGCAAACTGACAGAGAGAGCAACCCTTGGGATAGCTGACGAGGTGATCGCTGTCTCTGTGACCACGAAAGAACTCATCGCGCAGTTCAGAAAAAGCGTATCACTCGTGCCGAATGGGGTCGATACCTCCTTGATCGATTCGATCGCACCGGCTGAAATCTCAGTCGATGCGCTATTTGTGGGAAGGCTGATTCCCGAAAAAAACGTCGAATTGCTGGTACGGGCGATGCCTCCAAGCAAAACGCTCTGCATAATCGGCGATGGTCCTGAAAAAGCAAAACTCGTTCAACTCTCGAAAGAACTCAGCACTAACGTGCGTTTCCGTTCGGAATTGCCTTACGAAGACCTTATAGGCGTGATGAAAGCCGCAAATTCGTTAGTTTTGCCTTCCAACCGTGAAGGCTTTGGCATCGTTGCCCTCGAGGCGCTAGCTTGTGGTACGCCCGTCATTACGAGCAATGTTCGAAAAAATGCGGCAAGAGAGCTCGTCACTCACGGACAGAACGGATTTGTCGTTGATCTCACCGAAGATCAGCTCCGAGCAGCGCTGCTTGAAGTCGATAAAGAGCGTATGCAGCGGGCTGCAAAAGCTGGCGCAGCTTTCTTTGACTGGGATCTCTTAAGTGCAGAACTTCGAAAGTTGTATGAGTCGCTGACGTAAGCGAAAACTGAGTTGCCACGACACGCCAAACACCGGCGATTTCAAAAACATTATTACAGCGGGCACCATTGTATGAGCAACCGCGTATTGCGAAGCTGAAATTAAGCAAAAAAAGAGGCCATACCGTGAACATATTGCTTGTAAGTGAGTTTTTTCCTTTTTGCGACGCCGCCGGAGAATTGCAAATGCCGGGGGGAGGGGAAAACCACATGTATGCCTTAGGCCGCGAGCTTTCTGGTAGGAATAACGTGGCCGTGCTGACGTCACACGTGCCGACAACCACTTATCCGGAAGACCGATTTCCGTTCCGCGTATACACGGTATACAACCGCAAAACTGCGGGTCAAGGCTCAGCGGATCTGCGATACGCAGTACGCCTGTCGCGAGAGTTAAAGCGTATCAGCAACAAGTTCGACATTATTGTTCCGCAAACACTCATACCTGTCTTCTCAGCATCTCTCAGTCGCACAAAGGTGCCGGTCGTGCCGATCGTACACGACGTGTATCAGCCTTTGCCGTTGGCCAACGGCATCGCCGCGTGGCGTGATCTGAAAGGAGGCGACACGCTAAAGGGGGTACAAGCTTGTTTGCTAGAACGCGCCTGTCTTCGTTACGCCTCGACCTGCCCGATCACAATAACCGTTTCAGACCCCACTTTTGAAATATTGAAATATTGGATCCCCCGACACAAGATTAGAGTCACTGGCAACGGCGTTTACCTAAAAGAATTTACGCAGAACACGAAGGAAATTGATGTCATTTGTATAGCACGCTTCGACGCGCCCTATAAGAACATAGACATAGTTTGTGAGGCGCTATTCGACACGGAGGTTCAAACGGTCATAGTTGGCGATGGAAAACTTAGACCCACTATTGAACGTCGCTGGGCGAGCAAGAACATTCAGTTCGCTGGTAGCGTTAGCGAAGGGAGAAAAAAGGAGTTGCTTTCAAAATCAAAAATTCTTTTATCTGCATCTTCAGCAGAAGGATTTGGGATAACACTTCTGGAAGGCCTCGCATCAGGTTGCTTGGTGGCAGCGAGCGACATAGCCCCACATCGATTCATTGACCACGGCTCTGACATCATAAAATTCTTTCCCGTGGGCGATAGCGAAGCGGTAAAATCCGCTGTGATTGAACTTCTGCAACTTTCTGGTGAAGCAAGCGCTTCGCTTCGAAAGCGCGCTAACTCTCTAATCTCCCGCTACTGGGACTGGCACGTAATCGCCCACAAAACCGAACTCCTCCTCAATGCTGTGGTACAGATGCGCCGTCCCGTCGGAGGTTGAACAGTCGCGTGCAAGGCTTCTAAGTCGCTCCCTCGCCGCTATCGTATTCTATGGAACTGGCGATGGCAGCAGATATCGAGTCAACTCCATCAAGCCACTCGGCCACATAGCTGTCTTCCAATTCAGCAATAGTTTCTTGACGCAGCGGCTCGCCTGCGATAACTCGCGCGCCGACTTTTCCGACTATCGCTAAGGCTAGATCAAAGTGTCCTTTTTTCTCTTGACCCAGCGCCTCTCGTATTAATTCGTCCATAGAAGCCTTATCTGCGAAAGACGCTTTCATATAGCTCTCAAACGATGCAAAAGCGCCAACAAGAGAAGATTGGATCAATCCTATTAAGTCGTCAAGCTCCACGTCACCTGTGTCAGCTTTTTCCCTGATTATCGCCTCAATGTTTTGTAAGCCATCCAAAGATTCTTCACGCGTGAGCTTGCCAATTTCGAAACCTCTAACAACCTTCCAGCACGCAATTATTACGTCTTCTTCCATTTCAACGAATACTGTCGTGGCTGTCTCGTGCATGTTCTTGTAGTCACTTTGCCTTGCGCAGTCTATCCAGTTGCGCCAACGCTCGTCAGTGAACGGCACATAGAGGTTCTTTGCGTTTTTCATCGTGTAACCTTGTGTAATTGTTCCCGATACGTACTTCGGGTATAATGCGATTATATTTATACGTTTCAGCCGCTTGCCGGCAGCTCTAAATAAAGCGTTCGTTCAAGTAAGTACGAATTGGATTGCTCCGGCCGTTGTGAGCACGTGGCGCATTAGGCCGCGTCTGCGCCTAAATTTCGGCTACACCATTCGCAACGTGGTCAGTGAACATAACAGAGCGTATCATGTTGATGGTCGAAGCGCACCGCGTGCACAAAATATACGAACTGAACGGCTTGAAAGTCCACGCGCTTAAAGACGTGAACCTTCTAATCGAAAAAGGAGATATGGTAGTAATTATGGGCCCAAGCGGCTGCGGTAAGACCACGCTCCTTAACTGTCTTTCAGGGCTCGACGAACCAACATCGGGAATAGTCAAAATCGAAGGGATACCGCTCGCACAAATGAACGACAATGAATTGTCAGAATATCGCGCGACGAGGATGGGATTTATCTTTCAATCGTTCAATCTGCTGCCCGTCTTGACTGCCCTAGAGAATGTTGAGTTGCCGCTGCTTGTAGCCGGCATTAATGAGAAAGAGGCGCGCTCGCGGGCCTTAAGCATGCTATCAAGCGTTGATCTCCAAGAGTGGGCACATCACAAACCCTTCGAACTCAGCGGGGGACAACAGCAGCAAGTGGCGGTCGCCCGGGCGCTTATAAGCAGGCCTGCAATCATCTGGGCAGATGAGCCGACAGGAAACTTAGACTCAGCAGGTGCAAACCAGATCACAGCGCTTCTAAAAAGGCTAAATAAAGCTAACCGGCAAACATTCGTTATCGTTACGCACGATCCGTCCGTTGCAAAGACCGCGGATCGATTGATCAGCATGAAAGACGGAGCTATACTCTCAGAATCAGCTGCGCCTATTGTCTGATTGGCCAAGCACAGATTGAGGGATGTACATGTACTTACCGATGTACCTAGCACTTCTCGGCTGTGCCGCTACTGTACTGTTACTTTTTGCCGCGCTTGTAGTTTCAAACAAGTCAATCTTCACAATGGGCGTAAGAAACATTATACGACGCCCGAAAAGCACAGCAATTATAGTCGGAGCGCTCCTGGTGAGCACAGCAATTATCTCAGGGTCGCTCGTCGCAAGTAGCTCCCTTGGTTATTCTGTCGTCAAGGCAACGTACGATGCACTTGGCAACGTTGATGAAACCGTTGCCCTTAATGGCCAACCATTCAACTACTCAGTATATCAACACGTTGCAGCCGATTCAGCGATAACCAACAACACAGACGGGCTCTCTCCAAGCCTCTACGGGGGGGTCCCGTCTGTGGACGACGTTACAAGCGGCATCACGTCAACAGGAGTCACGCTCGTCGGTTTGAACTTCACTCTAGACGCCCCCTTTGGCCACTTTGTTTTACAGAACGGCACATACACCAATGCGAGCGATTTGACTGGCAGTCAAGTCTTAATCAACGACAAGCTTGCTCAAGATTTAGATGCACATACCGGCGATAGGCTTGTTGTTTATTACGGCGAGAGCGCTTCTTCCGCTAAAGCTTACACGTTCACGGTCAAGTACATCGCACAAAACGAAGGCAAGGCGCAGTACGAGTTGAATGAAAATCTCTTTATGCAGCTCAGTGCAGCGCAAGCTGTTTTTCAACACGAAGGTCAAATCAATGAGATTAGGGTCTCGAACCTCGGCGATGCTGAATCAGGAGCGGCAAAATCTGGTAATGTGTCCGCGCTTCTCACGCAAGCCCTGTCAGGTTCGTCGCAACGATTCGACGTCAACCCCGTCAAACAAGATATGCTGGCCGCTGCAGATGCGCGTGGTGCCCAGTTTTTAAACTTACTCGTGGCGCTAGGGGCGTTTTCAATCATAACAAGCGCGATGCTGATTGTCAACGTTTTTGTGACGCTTTCTGAACAGCGTAGAAGTGAGCTCGGATTGGCCCGCGCTTTGGGCATGAAACGCAGGCATGTCATACTCCTCTTTCTTCTTGAAGGGGTAACCTGCGCGCTACTGGCTGCAGCCATCGGGTCAATACTGGGGATCGGAATCGGCGCT
Organism: Methanobacteriota archaeon; assembly: GCA_963720465.1. GTDB lineage: Archaea > Halobacteriota > Bog-38 > Methanoflorentales > Methanoflorentaceae > Methanoflorens. The sequence goes on along the minus strand of OY970393.1, from coordinate 210,475 downwards.
GGTCTTATAAATACGCTCAACGCGGCCACTACGACAGGAACCCCCGGAGGAGCGTCTCTTGTTCTGCATTATGATCTCACTGACCTCTTGACCGCTTTTCTCATAGGTCTACTTGTCACGATCGCAACGATTGCGTTCGCTTCCTACAGAATCAGCAGGTTGAACATCGTCCGCGCGATACGAAATGCCGAAAATTCCGAACAAGCGCCGCGCCTACCGCGGGGGGCGCCCACACTCGGTGTGGGTCTACTAGTTTTCGGGGTTGTCGCGTACGGCGTTTCACCTCAAGGTCTGGCGGCGCAAGTTATCGCACCCCCGCTTATCATCTTTGGCCTCGCCCTCGTCGCCCTACGAGCCATCAAACGACAGCAAGTACTCACTGTAGCAGGAGCAGCGCTAGTACTCTACAACGCAGGCATGATCTTTAGCACCTCAGGCTTCAGCAATTTCGCCACAGCGGTTAGTTTCACCGTGAGCTGCCTTCTTTTAGTGCTAGGAGCGGTTCTGATAGTTCTCGTCAATGCTACCCCGTTATTGAAGCTATTCTCCAAGCCGCTGACAAGGCTTAAAGCCAGTCAAGCTCTGATTAGACCTTCGTCGGCGTACTGCCTCCAAAAAAGGGAGACGTTGGGAACGACGGTTACGATATTATCTCTCGTCATTTTTCTAATGATCGTAGCGCTAGTTACTGCCGCTGTCTATCAACCAGATATAAGCCAGCAAACCGGCGGATACGACATTCGTGCAACATCAAGCACGCCATTATCAAACTTGACCACCCTGGAGGTCCAGTCACCCACGTCCGAATCACCCGCAAAACCTGTGGCGCTCTTGAACGCGTCGGATATAGACTTCTACGATGGCCTCTTTGTTGCGAATGCAACAGGGACGAGCATAAATGGTCAAGCGCTCTACGAGCAGGGACCTGAAACAAACGTTTATGGCGTAGATGCGAATTTTTCGGAGCACGCACAGTACGACTTCAAGGACACGCTTGCTGGCTTCAACTCGTCGGAAGTCTGGAATCTGGTAAACAACCCTCACTACGTCATCGTAGACTCAAGCTATTCGTATGGCCCCAACGGCACCCAAGTCAGCGCAGGCGACACCATCTCATTTCAAGCGGGTAACGGCACTGCACGCTTTTTGGTTGCCGGCGTCCTCAATGAGTACGATCTGCACGGCATTTTTATGAGCAAGCAACAAATGCAGCACTATTTTCCGGAGGTAAAGGGCGATACGCTGTTTCTCATAAAATCAGCGAGCGGGATGAAACCTATCGATCTTAGCTACGACCTCGAGAGAGGTTACAAAGCTGCTGGCCTCAACGCATTTCTCATTAGCGACGAGGTTTCGCAGATGATGACGCAGAGCCAACAGTTCTTTCAGCTCACGGCGACCTATCTCGGCCTCGGGCTTATCGTTGGCATCGCTAGCGTTGGAGTCGTGACGGTGCGATCCACTATAGAGCGGCGCCAAGAGATCGGCATCATGCGCGCCATAGGTTTCAACCGCAGACTTGTCGTTAAGTCGTTACTGTTTGAAGCGACCTTTGCGACCACGTTGGCAGCAGCAGTAGGCCTCTCAGCCGGATTGGTCGTTTCTTACGCCATATACGCTAACTTGAATGAAACCGTGAAAGTGCCGTTTACGATTCCCATCGTCCAGGTTATCCTAGTTCTTTTAGTCATTTATCTAGCCGTCGCCATCTGCACTGCCATCCCTGCAAGAAATGTGTCGCGAATACTGCCCGCAGAGGCCATTCGGTATGTTGAGTAAGCCGATCGAATTCTTGCTAACAAGAACGGGCCACGTCCAGCTCAAATGCGCAAACTCTGCGCGAACTGCTTCTGTGCAAAGGCTCGGCACCCGAGTTGAGCTCTCTAGAAACTGAGAGTAAGTTCGGTCCCGTTTTGGACGTCGCTCTCACTCACTGCGATTTGCTTCGTGACGTTGCCGATCGTCGCCTTGTATGCAGGGCCAGTTTTGATTCCGTACGGCATCCCAACCGTCGCATAGGGAACCACAAACACATGGGTGCCGTTCACTCTAGCACTCTGCGTATAGGTGAACGTCCGGTTTTGATTTGTGGTGACGTTGAGAGATAGCGTAGCGTTTCCATTGCCGCTGACAGCTATCCGTGCGCCCTCAACGTATTCAAAGATCTTAACATACTGTATATTAGTTCCGTTGAGCGTGCCCACCGTAGTTGGCGATTCGTAAATCAAACGATAGTGGCTGTATCCATTGCCGTCGTAATATTGCAATCTGACGACCGTCGTGTTATAATACGCGGCGGTTGGCACGGTCTGCTGAGTCAGTTGGCCACTTTGGTCTAACTGCTCCTGCGTTGTGAGGAACGTATCGACCCCTTGTCCCGATAAAAGCGCAATCGCGGGGAACTTGTCGGTGTAGTCCGCCATTTCGTAATCGGTCATCACATACTTGACGTGGTCTTTCTGGATGATGCCTAAGGTGCCTGATTCATTCTGGCTCACGAAAAAAGTCGCGGAGTCGTTGACTCCCGTTTGGAAGTTGTTCGCGATGGCTGGCCTATGGCCTAAGAAAATGATCCAGTTCCCGTAATCCCACCAGCTAAGCACCCCATATTGCGGTATCTGGTTCGACGTCACATTATAGTTCGAAGTTGCTGGCGTGTTAGCATTCAGCCACTGAAGCGCTTCCGCCCAGTCGCTTGGTATAGCGGAGACGCTCTTCGCAGTCGTCGTGGTCGCACTAATACTTGGCAGGAGCAAAACGGCCACGACAATGAGGACTCCGAGAAGTTGCGTGTATTTCACTTCACGCCCGAAGAGCTGAGGAACCGCCGCAGCATCGCGTACGCCCGACAACTTGCTATAGGATTTGCCAATAAGCGCGTCCATAATCCACACTATCACGAACCCAGAAAGGATCGCGACGTTGGCAGACATCAGAAACGCAAATTGTACCTGGATACTGCCAAGTACAAAGGCAAAGACGCTCCAAACGGCCAGCAATACGGCCGCCGCGTCCTGTTTCTTCAACGCGCGATATACGAGCACCACGAGACCGGCGAGACCCACGAATAGCAAAAGCTGGAAGTAGCTAGCGGCCGCAGCGAGCGTGAAGCTTCCTCCCACGAAGAATAGCGGTTGCGCCTCGGCTACGGTCTGCAAGACCCCTGTTTGCGTGAAGAAGCCATACCCACTGAACACCGTTACAGTGAGGCTCGGGTTCCACACATAGAGGCCAATGCTCGCAGCGACTACGAGCGCGCAGATCGTCAGTGGGTAAACTGCCCGCCGCATGCCTCGCATGTAATACGCGAGGAATCCAAATATCGTAAAAATGACTATTAGTGCCAGCAAAAACAGCGGCTGGAACAGAGAGAGGTGCAGGGTATCTATTGTCCGTCCGAAATGGGTCGTGAGACTCACAGGAAGGATCGTAATCAGCGATATGAAAAGCATAGTTAACAAGACAATCGTGAGATTGTCGGATGAAACCCGCTTCACGTGGTTTAAACTATACTGGACAATAGCATACCCCCCGATAATGCCGAGGAAGAAGAACGAGCCGAGCCACGTCAGCAAACAGGCGGTTACAAAAACGCCAGCGAGCGCTCCGTAGAGCAAGGTCCGCTTGTCTCCACCAGTGAAGGAAAAATGCCGAACCTTCCCAAACGTCAACTCACCCCTCAACGCAAGCATCAAGAACAGGAACAAAAGCGCCGGAAAAAGCACTTCCACAGCGACGTGGTGATTGATATTGCCTACCATCGAATCCTGGATATTCGCTGGGATGACCGTAAGAAGTGCGGCCGCGACGATGCCCGCCTTCCAGTCAAAGATAAGCTTTGTTATGTAATATATGGGCAAGATCGCGAGAGCCCCTAAGAGCGCAGGGAACGTCGCGACGCCAACTTGCCAGCCGACGTGAAACAGCGCCATCGCCACCAGCGTGTATGCTGCAGCGAGAAAATCGTAGAGTGGTGGCCAGCCGATCCAAAATCCGGTGGGATAGTTGACGTAAGGATCATAGGCAAGCACATAAGGAAAATGCTGTATCGTGTTCTCGATTATCCGGAGGTGATAGTACGGATCAAAATCGTTGATGATAATGCTGCCACCTTGGATGGAACTCGCCCACGGAAGTATAATCCGCAAATAGAGAGCAACGATGAAGATAACAAGAAGCATCACGGCCCTTTCCGCGTGCTTTTCTCTAAACCATCCCAAGTTCGTGTGAATCTCTCCTCACAGGTCGCTCGATGCAGCTACTAGGTCTTTTGAGGCACGTTCGCTTGCTCCATCGAGGTGCCAATTGGCAGCGCAAACACATATTTTAGAGCATCGTGAAGTATTTAAAGGGTGCGCCTACCGGCGTCCCTTATATATTACCTGCAGCAGAAGATGATGTTGAGTGACGCTGCTGCGTTCGATGGCCGCGAGGTTCGATGTTTAGACGTCAGACAAAAAAAAGTAAACTGCTGCGTAATAAAGACATCACTGACCTCATCGACCAGGCAGATGAGAAGTTCAAGCACGGGCAGTTCGGCGACGCGGTCAATCACTATGACGCAGTGCTTGAGCGAGCGCCCAACAATTTCCGAGCACTGCACAACAAAGGATTGGCATTGTTCGCTCTTAGCAAGTTCGGAAAATCAATCGAGTGCTATGACAGAGCGCTTGAGATCCAGCCAAATGCATCCCACGTGAAGCTCAATAAAGCGATATCACTAAATAGCAACAGAAACTTCCAAGAGGCTAAAAATCTGTTAGATGGGATTGTACGACTTACGCCGACGAACAAGGAAGCGCTTAACGCGCGGGCTTTGTCCGAATTCAACCTCGGTCTTGATAGCGAAGGGATTGAAGACCTGAAAAAAGCCATAGACATTGATCCCGTCTACACTATGGCCTGGAATAACCTTGGGTGTTTTTACCTTGGTCTAGGCGAGCTTGATTTAGCTATCGAGTGTTTTGACCAAACTCTGGCCGTCGACACAAAAAATTACGACGCCTTTTTGCTCAAAGATATGGCGGTCGAAAGGCGCGAAAGAATGCCGAAACGTCCCTAATCAGTCAGTTAACGACAGGCCTATCTCCGCCTTTCATTGCTTTGCTCTCGAAAGAGCCTTTTCTGATGGCTGCCATGACAGCACGAGATGCTCAAGCAGATATCAATGATAACATTGTTATCTTCCACTGGCAGGAAAAACGTGTAAGCGACAACGTTGCGCAAATAAGCATTGTTGGCTGCGAAGACAGCTCCTTGCCTGTGTTGACCTTTAAGGCAACAGAATTTGCCAAACGTTCGAAAGCCCCTAACACGCCGAAGCCTTTGTTGTTAGCAATACCGTTGGATTCATCCACGTCGAAAATATGCGAGGAGACGCCCATATCCAAGACCGATCGATTGCCGAACAACTAAGATTGCGTCTCGTGCTAAAGCCGAGGAGCGAGCGAACCATACTGAGCCGCCAACTCACATTTACCAGCTCCGGCGCGTTCGAGATCCTGAATTAACAAAGTGAGGGCTCCGCTATTTTTTTTTCAGGCGATGCGCGTCTCTCTTAGTAATCTCCCAGATCCATCACATATTTACGTCGGTATCCTGAGAAACTTCTTTGAACCTGGTGAGGCCGCCGCAATCCATAATCGCGCGTGAGAAGAATACAAAAAAGGACAAGCTGAATTAACGCGAAGTCATATTAGTTGCTCGCTGAGCACGCAAAGGACGCAGCAATAGCCACGTGCAACCTTCGAGGGCTAGAAATGGGTGAACACAAGTTTAACTTTCTAGATATACCGGCGCCTGATCGAGATCTGATCAGTAGTTTTGTGAGCGCAGTGCAAGCATGGGCGCCAACAAGTCTCAAAAGGATCGTTCTCTACGGTTCAGTTGCCAAAGGTGTTTTTCCAGAAGTTTATGACATCGACATAGCGATGCTTTTTTCCAGTGATTTCGATCATCCTCAGTTTTACGCTGAGGTTTATCGAATAATAACCGATCTTGAGCCTCAGCGCGAATTGCACGTCGTCCTAAAGTGGGAAGAAGAGATAGAGCCAGCGTACCAAGCGTTAATTGAAAAGGAAGGTATCACGCTGTTTCCGTAAAAGGTGCTAGCCGTTTCCTACATCAAGGGATGCACGATTGTGTCCTTCTTCGACAATAGTTCGTCTATTGTCGGCGAATCCTTCATTGCGTTGCTGATTGCACTTTTTGTCGCCTGGTAGTTATAGTCATATAGTTTTTTCTTATCTTTGGCGCTGCCGTGAATATAGACTGAAGCGATTATCATCAGCTCATTTGCCATAAAGGCCGGAATAATGTTTTCTTGAACACTGTCGAGGACTGCTTTTGCTATCGCGGCTTGGACGGGCCCGAACATAAGCTCAGCTTGTGCTTCACCCTTAATCGAGACCTTGTTTACCATAAGCGTGGTCGGCTTGACGGCATAGTTGGGAGCCAATATTGCCAACAACGCAGTATGACCCATTCGCGGCGTCGCGAGACCGGTGAGGAAAGCCGTCTCAAAAGCGCCTCCTTTTTGACCGATGGCGATGTCTATGTGTGCAAGTTCCGGCATTTCGCCAACTAAGGCCTCGCCAGTTCGTGTTCCTAATTCCTTTCTAGAGCCTTCGCTCTCCATTTTTTGTGCCTCGTTCTGACTTAATTTTGGTTGCGCGTATATATCGTTTGCCGCGTGACACAGCGTCGTCTCTGAAGTCAAAAAAAGCTAGAACAACCGATCTCGTTCTGTGCTGAAAGGTTTATGTTGATAAAAAGATAGTAAAAACCATGAAAATTGTCATAGGATACGAGAGTTACCATGGCAACACGCGAACGATGGCATATGCATTGGAGCGCGGAGCACGAGAAGCAGGAGCCGAGACAGTGATCAGAAACATACGGCAAATCAAGCCTTTCGACGTCAAGAACGCAGACGTGGTCGTTGTCGCCACTCCTACCTACCATCAAAAACCGCCCTCGAACGTGCGTTATTTCATGAAGAATTATGATAATTTCGATTTTAGCGGCAAGACCGCTTTCGTGTTAGGTTCGTGCGAGGAACTCGGTGACGCGATCGACCAAACCATAGACTTTTTCCGCTCAAAAGGCGCGACTGTTCTCACGCCGCCAATCAGAGTGAAGGGCAAACCGACCAAAGCCGATCTCGAATCGTGCCAGCAAAAAGGATCAGAGCTAGCAACCATGTAGCACTTTTGTTACGAGGCCTTGAAACCTTTTAGCGCTGCACTGATCAACTTTCAACGGTGAGATGCTGCGCATCAGGCCTATTTTTTGAAAACGACTGAAACCTTGCTTCAGATGCAGCAGCGGAGGCTATCAGCACTTTTGACCGTTCCACGACGATCTGTTGAGTTACACCAGATCAATCTCGTGCCCGTCAGCAAAAACTCGCGGTTTGCGAATTATCGCATCGAGGTGCACTCCTGCGACGACGTGACCTCCAATCGTACTGTTGTCGCCTAAAGCGATATGCGCAGTGCCTCGCACCTTCTCATCTTCCAAAACAACCCCGATTATGCGCGCGCGGGGATTTGTCCCGATTCCGAGTTCTGCGATATTTCGTGCTTCGTCTCCAAGTGGGTTGATGATCTTGAGGACTTCCTTCGCACGGTCGCCTTGGACGTCAACGGCGCGACCTTCTTCGACTTGAATCTTTATCGGATGTTTCAAAAGTTCGAGACCGGCCATGGAGCCATCGATCACGACGGTGCCTTTACAGTTTTCGGGAGCCGTATAGACTTCCCCTGCCGGCAAGTTTGTGCTGCAACCTTGCTGATGACAGCACCCCACGTCGAGGTTCCATTTGGACGTGTCGACTTCAAACGAGATGTCGGTTCCGAGATCTGACATAAGTCGGATCTCGGACGCGCCTTTGAACGTTTCAGCTAGGTGGTGGGTATGTTCCACCACCTCCCGCGGATTCGCGGTTAAACCGCCTTCAATCATCATTCGCTCAGTGACGCCGGGCATGCTCGCGGTTCGCACACCGGCATCATTTGCCTGCTTTCGCGCGCTCGTGTGCGTCAGTGACATCGTCGTAGGGGCGATAACAACGTCAACGCTTCGCATCGCTTCTGCCACTGCTCGGGGGGGCTCTTCTCCGTGGCGGGAACGCGGCGGCATCGTCATCATTATAGCGTCGCAGTCCATTTCGCGCGCGGTATCATACAACGATTTGGCAATCCTAATCCTCAGCGTGTCGGTGACGATAAGCACGGTCTCCGTTTGTTTTAAGCCGAGGTACGTATGCAAAATGGTCCACGAGCTTTTGTATCCGCTAATGGGCTCACTTCCTTCGAAGTCCCTGAGTGCTCTACCCTTATATAACTATTTTATGCATTGGTGAAACGACGCCCAGCAAGCGCTGACCGTGCACAAGCGTTCCGCAGTTGATTTCGTTTACAAAAACATTAAACTAGCAGCACTGCTATTACTATTGGTTCCATGAGAAGCGAAGCAGAAGCAGCAAACATCGTGCAGATTGAACGGATAAACGATCTGTGGGCCTACGTGCTTCCAGATGACAAACTGGTGACCGGAAGCAGCTACGGAAACAAGAAATGCTTCGCGAATTCAAAGGCGACGGGAGCGATCGAAAGCTTGTTTTCGCTAGACCTGGGGAGGAACGTCATTGGCTCAACGCTCGTCCGCTACTACGACGCGGAATCCGGCGTGTTGCTTGAACAGACTGGCACCGGAGATTTCACAATTCATCCGGCCTTTCAAAAACGCACGTTCAAACTCGCCCACGGACTCCGCGTTTCAGAGATCTTCTACGTGCCAAATGCGCCGCAAGACCATCTTGACGAGTGTGCGGCTGCTTATTTAGGGCTACACATTACGAACAAAACCGCAGACGTCCAGCGGATCTCTATAGTGGCCTATTCTGACCTGCGCCCTAAGTACCTCGCAACAGCTCCCGATGTGGAAATCCGTTATAACTACAAGAACGCAGCCATAATAGCGAGCAATCAAAGCAATGAGCACTGGACGAGGTTCTTTGGAACGACTGCGACGAATCCAATATGCTCATATACTACCGACATTTCAGCGGTCACCGACAATTTCAATGTCACCCCGAGCCTGCGTCCTTCGTGTGAGCAGTATCTTGGAGGCAGTTTCTCCTCAGAGCGCTGTTCCGTACAATACGTTCCGCTGGAAAACGAATCTGCTGAACCAAATTCAGCGAGAGGCAGCGCTGACAATCGCGCAATCATCGGCAGGATCCAAGTGGACGTCGACCTACCTCCAGAGGAGGAGGAAGAGTTCACCTTTGTGATTGGCTTCTCGATGGCGGGCGACGCAGACGCCATTCGCACATTTGAGCTGCTTGAAAACTATGAAAATGCATACGAACAGACATTACGGCATTTCGTGAATGAATGCAGCTATTCTGTGGTCACGACCCCTGACCAGGTCATTAACAGAGGGGTGCAGTGGGCCAAAGCCAATATGGCTCGCGTGAAAGCCCTCTATCCGCAAGGCTGGGGATTCACGAATGATCCGAGCCTCTCAAGCAATATCGTCGCCCGAGATACCGCGTGGTTTGCATTTGGGTGCGACTACGTAACTCCGGAGTTTTCTAAGGAGGCTCTGAGAGTCTTTAAACGGCTGCAATCCGCCGATGGGCTCATCGCCGAATACTATAACGGCGTGACCGGAGAAGTTGACGACTATCAGCTCAATATTAACGACGATACGCCGCTCTACATCCTCGCCGTCGAGCACACGTTCCAGATCACCGATGACCGCTCATTTCTCGAAGAGATGTATCCTTCCATAGAAAAAGCTGCTGATTACATTGTTTCTCAGAAAGACGAGCGTGGCCTCGTATACTGCAAATCAAACGGCGTGGGCGTCTATGGCATCTGCGGCTGGCGGAATATAATCCCAAACTACGCCGTAAACGGTGCGGTTACCGAGGTTAATGCTGAATGCTTCGCGGCGCTGCGAGCGACTGCGCTGTTGGCCGATTTCATGGGCCACGACGATCGAGCGGCATATTTTCGAACGGAAGCCAGGAAGCTCAAGAACGCGATCAACACGCACTTAATCGACCTCAAGAGCGGTCTTTACTACCTAAACATCGATGTGGCCGGCAATGAGCACCCGGACGTTACGTGCGATCTAATATTTCCGGTGATTTGGAACGTAGCCACCCCTGCAACATCGCACCTCATCATCGACCGGCTCAACCGCCCCGACTTCTTAACGACAGCAGGCTTACGGACCGTGCCGCGGACGGCGCTCAACTACCATCCCGAACGAGGATGGGGCTTGACGGGCGGCGTGTGGCCTGACGTTGCCTTCATGTTTGCCTACTCGTGCTCGACACATCAGCCGGATGTTATGGTAAGCATCATGCGCGGCACGTTTCGCCAGTACGAGCTTGACCCAACAAACCAGAACACCGTGCCGGGGCAGTTCTCCGAGTGGTATCACGGGGAATCCCTCGTCAATAACGGCATGAAGCTTTCGCCGTGGTTCCCACCGAAATACTTGTGGACCGCCGTGGAAGGCGTGTGTGGCGTCGGCCTCTACCGCGGGTTGCACATCAACCCCAACATTCCCCTCAGATGGAAATGGGTAAGCCTCTCAAACATGCCGTATCACGGCAGCGCTGTGACCTATTTTGCGTGCTGGGTAAAAGGGCGCCTCACTATTTTCGCAAACTATCCGTTTGGGACGAGTTTGAAAAACGCTGGCATCGAACTCGATGATGATGTTTCGGCCATGATTCACGAGCAGCTTGAAGAGATACACCTCGTTGCGCTCGCGTCGCCGTCCCACGTCGTTATCTGTGTCGGCAACATGGCGGATAGTTCGACTTCGTTCACTTTCAGCGTGAGTAAGATCGTCGAAACCTACGTCACGCCCGGCCGCTATCGAATACGGGTGTTCCACAGCGAAATCGATGACTGGTACGATCAAGGAGTGCGCGAAAGCAGCAACATCCGCGGTTTCACCGTCGGACTCGAAGTGGGTGGATTTAAACTGATTGAACTGACCGCTCAGGTCACCTAGCGCGAACCGCGATCAACCTCCTTGAGCCACTCTTGGAGTGAGCGTTTGTCGGTAGCTGCGGTGTTGTCGAGCGTGAGTGGTGTAACGGAGACAAACCCGTTGTTCAGGGCGTAAACATCGGTATCGGGCTGCTGACTATTCTTAAGGTCGCTTCCGATCCAAAAGTAAGCGTTTCCGCGCGGGTCCAAGCGTTCTATGATCCTGATGTCAAAAACGTTTCGCTGGAGCCGCGTTGTTTTGTATCGCGCGACGGCAGCACCCATCGGAACGTTAACGTTCAGCACATCTACCTTCGCCGGTAGCCCGCGTGCAATGGTGTGAGCGGCTAATGTCCTGCCAACGTCTGCTGCCAAACCAAAATCTACTTCGGATCGTGTCTCAAAGACGTGTGCCCGGTGCGCCTGCAGTGAGATGGCAATCGCGGGAATGTCCTGGCTTGCGCCAGTTAACGCGGCGCCTAAGGTGCCCGAGGTCATGACGGACTCTGTGCTAAGATTCTCGCCGACGTTGATGCCTGCCACCAACAGATCTGGTTTCCGTTTCAAGATCGCGTATTCAGCAATGAGCACGGCGTCCGTAGGGGTCCCTGCGACCGCATATGCTTCGTGTCCCTCAACATTCGCACTGGATACCCGAATTGGCTCAAAGAGCGAAAGTGACCTTCCTACGCCGCTTTTTTGGAACGACGGCGCGACGACGATGAGTCTGCCAAGATCGCTTAGCGCGTTTGCTGCTGCGACTAGCCCCAGGGACCCTATTCCATCGTCGTTCGTGATCAGAATTGTTTTTTCCCGCGACACGGAACTCCCTGCGGCGGCTATCAGCGCCTATACAAACCACGTGTCGCTCGGCAAGCACGCGATGGCCGCCCTCATCAGCGAGCACCGTGAGTTGATATCCGACTTTCTAACGCGCAGCTCAATGCGTACGAATAGCGAACACCCTAGGTGCACGGGACGTGATAGTCTTTGCGCAATACAGTAGTTGGAGGACCGACAGGTCTGAGGGTAGCGGGCACGGCCTCAGCGATTCTTGTACCACACGTTACACGCACCTTCGCCGGAAACCATGCACGGCCCTACCGCTTTGTGCGGCATGCAGACCTTTGCAAAGAGTTTGCAGTCGGTCGGCACTCTGAGCCCCTGCAAGACGAGGTTGCAAATACACCCGGTTTTGACTTTTTTGCTCGTAAAATCAAGATTGTGCCTAAGGCGAGCATCGTAGGACGCAAACTCACCTTTTATCGCATACCCTGACTGACTGATCACAGGAAAACCGCGCCATTCAACGTCAACGACGTCGAATGTCCGTTGCATGAGCTCTTGCGCTTTGACGTTTCCTTCGTAGTGCACGACACGCGGATAGGCATTTTCCACCTTGTGCTCGCCATTAACAATTTGCTTGGCGATAAGATAGAGCCCATAGAGCACGTCATTAGGCTCAAATCCTGCAACTACCTGTGGAACTTGGAATTCTTCGAATGGGCGCAACCCGATAATAGTGCAGACGTGTCCCGGCAGCAAAAAACCGTCTATTTGGGCCCCAGATTGGTATACTTGCTCCAAAAGCCACCGTAGCGCCGGAGGAATGAGCCGATGCGAGCACATGATCGAAAAATTATCAGGCAGCGTCTGCAATAGCGCTACAGACGTGGTTGGCGCGGTTGTTTCGAATCCCACAGCGATAAATACCACTTCATTGTCGGTCTTTTTTGCGAGCTCCACAGCGTGCGTGATGCTGCCGACGATGTGCACGTCCCCTCCTGAGTCGGCAAGAGACCCTTCAGTCCCGGGCACGCGCATTAGATCTCCGTAGGTCGCGACCGTAATGCCATCCTTCGCCATCTTTATGGCCGCATCGATTTCGCCTTGGGGGGTGATGCACACCGGGCAGCCGGGACCCATGACTACTCGAAAGGTTTCAGGCAAGAGGGATCTCACGCCGAAACGAGTTATCGACGCCTCGTGGGTTCCACAGACGTGCATTATCTTGATCTCTTTGCCGTGTTTGCGCGCGAGCTGGCCTATTTTGTCGGACAGCTTGAGTGCCGTTTCGTGGTCGCCATAGTCTACGTTCAAAGTCATTCTCCTGTTGGGGCAGCGCCGAGATGGCGCAGCGGCGGCCTCACCGCTAAACTCCCAGCTTTACATACAATACAGAGTCGAGCCATGCTAAAAATATTTAGCTATGCTGAAAAGAGTGCGGCATTTTCTAAAAACGATGAAATCGCGTCGTGCCAATCAATAAACTTCGAAAAATGACGCTGTCACAAAATGCCGTGACCGGATTTCATAGTGCGCGGCGACCCGCTATGTCAAAAGACAAACGTGGTCTAAGTTTCTGACCGATGGGGTTCGGTAAGAAGAGGACCTTTGCACAAAACAGTGAAGAGCGCATAGGCCGTACGGAGATCCCCGCACATCGATGGGCGTCTGTAAAAGCACCTCAGAACAACAGATAGTTACGAGAGAATGGGGCGTGAGCCGCCATTTTTCGCTTATATGAAACCGGGTTCCATACCAATGCTTACGCAGCCGAATCTAAGCTTTGATCTGCGCGGCAGAGAATCCTTTTCCCGCAAGGATTTCTTTGACTCTGTCCTTGTGATTCCCTTGCAATTCAATGAGACCGTCTTTCACAGTTCCTCCGCATGCAAGTCGTGCCTTGAGGTAGCTCGTAAGCTCGGCGAGGTCGATTTCGTGAGGGTCCATTCCCTCTATTACGGTGACCTCCTTTCCGTAGCGCCTTTTGTTTACCTTCACCGTTATTCGCTGCTGTTCCTTGGCTACTTCTTCGCATATGCATAACTCGCTAGGGAGTCCGCAAACGGTACACATTCCAGAGCTCATGCCTTTTTCGAAACCTCCGATTTCTCGGTATGTATCTAGTTATGTCGCCTCAGATTATATAAACATTAGAGTTGTGTCTGGGGCTTTTTCGGCTTCTTGCCGCCAGATTGACCCGCTTCCGAGAAGACCCTCACGTAAAAAGCCGTCTTCAAAAAATAGAAAAGGTCCGACGGCCCAACGAAGACTGACTAAATCCATCAACAATCTGGTGCTTTCACTTCTACCTATAAATACATTTTTTACCAATCGTGTTTTAGGTGATTAGCATGCAAGAACTCTCAAAAGACGAAGCATTAGCGTTTATCAAAACAAAAAAGTACGGAAATTTAGCCCTGTGCAATAGGAATCAGCCTTATAGCATCCCGATCGCCTACACGCACACTGATGCCGCACTTCTCCTCTACCAACACTCGCGCGGACGAACGCTGGAATATCTTGAAGCAAATCAAAGAGCCTGCTTTGAAATTCACGATATTAAGGGCTTGCTCGACTGGACATCGGTCATCATTGAGGGCTGGATCAGCCGCGTCACCGATCCTGCGGAACTCAGAGAGTCGCTCAGGGCAATCGAAAAGAACATCAATTTGATCGAGGGATCATATGAGGAGACCGCACGAGCCATAGCAAGTGGCCGAGTTGGGGGCGTCTACAAGATCTTGATAGAGAAGCTCAGCGCCGTCACCTCAGAGTAATTGCAGTCCGACGACTGGACAGAAGCATTTCCACGTTCTCTAAACCCGCCTGGGCAAGTGCTGAGCCACCGTCAGGATTAGATTATGCTCAAATAGTCAGGCAAAGCTTGCGCGACCTCGTTCGCGCTTGGTCAAGACCCTTGAGGCAGTTGTTCCACCCGCGATATGTCAGCGTTTGTTCGTCTGAAGAGAGCCACTCGCTTGGCCGGCTTTTCCGCACTTATTGCAGAAATTGCGCCCCAAAAAAAATGCTCAAGGTATATCACTCTGGCCACAAGTCTTAAGACGTCTTAGACTCGCTCTGCATGCGTGTCGACCGGAAGGAGCTTCAACGGCAGGACGGGTCACGTCTGCGCAGGAGAAAGAAATGAGGAGACGCGATGAGTAACAGTCAACTGAATTGGAAGATTGGGGGCGAAGCCGGATACGGCATAATGACCGTCGGAGAGATCTTCTCAAAAGCGTTTATCAGAGGCGGGTACTACGTTGTAGCGCACACCGAATACCCTTCACTAATCCGCGGTGGCCATAATACCTTTCAGGTCAGGATTGACGCTCAGCAGATACGGGCTCCGATCCAGCCCGTCGACGTCCTTGTGGCGCTGAATGCGGAAACAATAGAACTGGATCTGGACGATTTAATTCCCGGCGGTTTGCTTCTCTACGACGCGGCAAACTCCAACGTTGCGCCAGCGCGCGAAGATATTACCCTGTGTGACGTACCCCTCGCGCAGCTCATGTCGGACCTCCACCTCCCTAAGGTGGCCATGAACATGGCCGCCATGGGGGCCTCCATCGGCCTGATCGGCTATGAGCTTGCCCTACTAAATGCAGCCATTCAAGACGCGTTTGGCGATAAAGGCGAAAAAATCGTCGAACAAAACGTGGGCGCAGCACGGGCGGGATACGAGTACGTAACCCGCACCTACCCAGAGCCGTACAGGGGCGGGATGGCCTCGATCGAAGGGCCGCCCAGAATGACTCTGACTGGGAATGACGCGATCTGCATAGGCGCCCTCAAAGCCGGAATGAAGTTCATCGCCATCTATCCGATGACGCCAACGCACACCATTATGACGTACATGGCTGCGCACGCGCGCGAGTACGGCGTTATGATGATACAGCCCGAGGATGAAATCGCCGGGATCAACCTCGCCGTTGGAGCCAGCTTTGCGGGCGCTCGCTCAATGGTAGCAACCTCGGGCGGAGGCTTTTCACTCATGGTCGAGGGGCTCGGCCTCGCAGGGGCGACCGAGAACCCGCTGGTCGTCGTCGAAGGTCAGCGCCCAGGTCCTTCCACTGGGCTCGCGACGCGAACGGCCCAAGGCGACCTGCGATTCTGCCTCCACGCATCTCAGGGGGACTTCTTCAGGGTAGTACTCGCGCCAGGCGACCCCGAAGAGTGCTTTTTCGAAACTTTCAGGGCGTTCAATCTCGCTGATGCACTCCAAACGCCTGTGCTTATCCTGACCGATAAGCATCTGGCGACGTCGTTTTTTGCGGCAGAACCGTTCACAACTGAAGGGCTGAGCGTCGATCGCGGCTTGCTGCTCGCCAAGGGCGACGTACCTCCCGATTTCAAGCGCTATGAGGCGACTCCCACCGGCGTGTCAACGCGAACCGTTCCGGGACTGCCAGGAGGCATATTCAACTCAAACAGCGATGAACACGACGAGCGTGGCTACTTCTCGGAAGACGCCCCGGTTGTCGCAACGCAGGTCGACAAACGGTGCAGGAAGTACTTCACGGCGGCCACGCTTGTCAACGGGATCAAGTTCCACGGCAACTCTGGGACGAACACGGTGCTCGTCGGGTGGGGCTCGACGAAAGGAGCCATTCTCGACGCGATGGACCTCCTTCGAGGAAATGACGGCATTGATCTCGGGTTTTTGCAGGTCCTATTTATGAGCCCCTTCCCCTCACAATTGGTAAGAGAGCGTCTTGAGGGGACTCGCGTCATTTTAATTGAGAACAATCGGGGAGCGCAGCTCGGCAGCCTCATCAAAGAGCACGCCCAGATCCGCCCGGATCACACCATTTTAAGGTATGACGGGAGGGCGTTCAACGCGGACGAACTCTACAATCGCATCAAAGAGGTGCTCTGAAATGGGAGACGTGCATCGCTATGACGTGCCTGACACCTGGCCCACGTGGTGTCCGGGGTGCGGCAACTTCGGGATTTGGAACGCGATGAAAGCCGCTTACGCGAGCATGGACCTCGCCCCCCATACGACGGCGATCGTGTGCGGCATCGGGTGCTCTGGAAACCTCAGCTACTGGATCAACACATACGTGCTCCACAGCCTACACGGGAGGTCGATCCCCGTGGCGCAGGGCATCAAACTCGCAAACGGCGACCTTACGGTCATCGTGCACGCGGGAGACGGCGACACGTATGGTGAGGGACTCGGCCATCTTTTGCACGCCGCGCGACGAAACATCGACATCACGGTTTTTGTGCACGATAACCAGGTCTACGGCCTCACGACCGGCCAGCCCTCGCCAACAAGCTTCAAGGGCACGAAGTGGAAAGTGGCCCCGGAAGGCGTCGTTGCTTCGCCCGTCACGCCGCTGCCCCTCGCGCTGCTCGCCGGAGCGACCTTTGTCGGACGCGGCTTCAGCGGCGAGAACAAGCACCTCAGCGACCTTATGACTAAAGCGATCCGGCACAAGGGATTCTCGCTCGTCGACATCGGACAGCCGTGCGTCACATTCAACCACGTCAACACCTGGAAGTGGTGGAACGACCACGTGTACACGCTTGACGAAACGGAGTACGATCGCTCCAATTACGAGCTCGCCCTCAAAAAAGCGCAGGAAGTCGGGGACAAGCTTCCTATCGGGGTGCTGTACGAGGCCGACAAACCCACGTTCGACGAGGAGTACCGCTCCTTAAACGCGGAGCCCCTCGCGCACGTGCCGATCGACGATATCGACGTCAACAAGCTTATGGCGCGGCACCTTTAGGTGCTCGCTTGCCACGAGCCGCTGGCTTGCGAAAGATCATGACGTATTCGTGCTTGAACAGATAGAACCCGCCCACGAGCGCGCGATACTTCCAAAGGTTACCGTTCTTGCCCTTGCCGCGCTCGTTGTTGAGGATCTCCTTTACGTTGATCGCCTTGAGCACAAAACCCGCGTCGATGCAGCGCTGCATGCACATAAATCCGAGCGGGACGAGCTGCGAATCCACGTATTTGTCGCCGATCACGAGCGCCATGAACCCGGCCGGCTTCAGCACCTCATACGCGCGCCGCACGACCAGGCCGATCTTGTCCAGAAAAGCGACCTCTGTTGACACGCGCGACAAGTCGCCTTCGCATTCGCTGAACCTGATGATGTCGTGGTAAGGCGGATGCAAGATGATGCAATCGGCCGCGGCTCCGCCCCATTCCTTAAGCGTGGCGCGGACGCGTTTTGCCGTTAGAGCCGTTGTGGAGTCACCCACGAGCACGGCGACCGGAACGTTGTAGGGGTTCTCAGCGGTGTTTATGCGCTCCAATGAGCGTTCAGCTACGCCCGGGTCGATCTCGACGCCGAGTCCGGCGCGGCCGAGTCGCTTGCACTCGATAAGCGTCGTGCCCATGCCGCTGAAGAGGTCAACGACCACCTCGCCGCGCTTCGTGAAACGGGTCAACACTTGATATGGGATCTGTGGGATGAAGTTGCCCCAGTAGTCCCCGACGTGCGGCCCGGTCTTGTCGCGTGGGCCGAGGAGCCACAGGGAGTCAAAGATGACGTCGTCGTAGTCCTTCCAGCGACTTAGATCAATGTCAGAAAACTCGGTTGTTTTGTGATTTCCTTGCATGAACGCGTTCCGCTCGGCGGATACTCCGAAAGCGACTCTTCTCGCACTTTCTTTAGCAAAATGAGAATTGAGGTAACAGAACGATAAACTTATCTGTTTTGCAAAAGACGTGAAAAACAGGGCTCGTGGTCTAGGTGGTTATGACGTCGCCTTCACACGGCGGAGGTCGCCGGTTCGAATCCGGCCGAGCCCATTGCTTTCGGCGCGCGCTTTGCTGATGTTATTACATTTTACCTTCGTTACGTGACCGCCCGCCGAACGCTTTTCTTATCTTAAGGGCCGCCTAAAACGCTTTAAAATCGAATGTGGTGGGGGGTTTTCTGGAGAATACGACCCCCGCCAGGGCTCGATCTGGTCCCTGTCAAAGCTATAGTAGACGGTTGGCCTAAACTCCGACCGTGCAGGGCTGAGATCATGGGTCACAAGACAGAGCGCGTGAACCCCTGACTGCCGAGCGATTTGCGCCGTGTAGTCTGCTGACTCATCGAACGTCGGCTCACTGTGGAACACCTCGAGCTCGGCCATAAGCTCTCGGTTGTCCGGCAAATCCACGAGTCTTTTACTTAGGAGCTGGCTAAGGTTTTCATATGCGGCATCAAACTTCTGCTTATGAAACTTAATTCGCTGGACGTAGGTGCCTTTGAGCTCGACTGCGCCGATCAGCGCTTCGTCTGAGCCGTCAATCACTCTGACTATGGCGCCGTTGTATGTCCGCGACGTGGTAAATATCCGTGAAATCTGCCCGTCGATCGGTTCCGCCGCCATCCTGTCGAACTTTACGGCTTCATTCGCGTCACTATCAAAGACCACGACGGTAAACTCGTCGTCAAAACGCGCCGGAACCCATCCTATTGTGTAGATATGGCCGTGTACAGGGGGTATATCAGTAGCAGCGTATGCTGCGGCCTTAACTTTCGGAAATAACCTTCCTTGCAGCTGATTCAAAGCAAGAGTAGTCGCATCGACCTGGTCATCATTACCGGCGTTCGGAAAATTGAGGAGTTCGACTACATACTCGTGAACCCACGCATATTCGCCGTCGTCCGGTTTCGGTATGTAGACGTTCTTTGATTGCCAGACCGGCACGCAGTTGAGGGCTCGCAGTTCCTTAGAGCCTTTAACGTGAATGGGAATGATGCCGGGGATTTGGTGTTTTAAGTGTGACGACAATGCAGCACCGAGTGTTTGCGCTTCTACGATCTTTGAGCTGCATTGGGGCCAGTGCTTTGATAAGTCTTTGATCGCTGCGACAGTTTCGTCAAAATCCCATCTATCACGAACTTGATCTAACAAATAAAAATCACCGCCAATTTTGCCCCAAACCTGGCCTACTACGAAATCTGACGTGCTGCTTTTCGTTTGCGCTGTATCCCACGCTTGGATAATGATATCCATGTTTGGTACATACTCGGGATCGAAATACTGAATCCATCCTTCTTTAAAGATGCTGGCGTCGTCCTGCACGAATTCGCAACAGTATTCTTGGGCAAACCACGCGGCCGGCAATGCGCGCCGCTCCTGGTCTAAGTACTCCTCTGTGATGCGTGGGCATTGGTCGGCGGTCACCTTAACCTTCTTCCAGTCCGGTTCTCGGTCCCACGCATGCCAAAATATTCCCTGTTTGCCGCGCGGTGTGCTGAGGAGGATCAGCTGCCCCTGCGAGGTGGCGAGCATAGGCCTCACAGTGTAGTACAACTCGTGGGAAACCTGTGCGGCTTCATCGATCAGCACGAGGGACGGCGCGCTATAGCCCCGGATCGTCGATTCTGATCCAGGGAGCGATACTATGCGGCTCCGGTTTTTGAGTTGCAACGTGGTAGCTGAGATGCCGTCGCTGCCTTCGCGTGTGCCGAGGTCACGATAAAACTCGGTTATCTTCTTGAAGAGCTCCCCGGACTGCCGCAGTGATGGCGAAAGGATGAGCACAAGTGAGCCGGGGGTTGTCAGGGCGTGATGAAGCGCACGGAGAGCGACAATCGTCGATTTACCGGACTGTCGCGCGCAATTAAGGATGATGTGCTGATCCGTTGCGTAAAGGAGATCGCATTGCCAAGGGTCGGGCTCTACGCCCAACAACCTCGCGAACGCCACGGGATCACGCGGAATCTCGTGCTCAGCCCCAGCTCGAGCCGTATGGAACTTTTCAAGTTTGCTAATTCGAGGTTCGTGTCTCTCCATGGGATTTGTCCTCGAGCGCAGCTATCCGTCGCTCGTGATTCGTGATCTCAATGACCCGAAGGCCGATCTCCACGGCCCGTAACTTGATTCGCAACTTGGCCTCAAGCGGTAAAGAAGAGCTATCGGCGTTTCGTGCCTCATCGACAACTTCGTTGACGAGGCCGCGCAGGTCTTCAGCCTCTTTAATTTCAAGGGCGGTTAGACGGGTTTCCATGCCTTTTTTTGTCCGTCCCTGGACCCGCACCATCTGCTTGTATTCCTTGTCGTATTCACGACGCCGGTCGGGGTCTGCATAGGGCATTTACCGATCGCCTCGCCTTATTTCGTCCACTCCTGTTCTTTCAACACGCATTCCTTCAGAGCCGACCCCTCGGATCTCCGTGGGCCGACGCGAGGGAGCGATAAGTTTGTCGATCGTAATCGACTTCGTGTTCTGATATCGTACCATGTTATCACCTAACATGCGTCTACAAAAACGCGTATATAAACCCGACTACGGGATAACGCCATATTGGGCTCCGTTCATTTTTTTTATAAAAAACTGCTAACCACTGGGTCAACTGTTTCATGCACGCAGCCAAAAGGACGTTGCGGGGAGCGGCTTGTTCACCTTTTAAAAAAATGTGGCAATCTTAACCAACGGCCGAGCGGCACACTTTCGGCACGCGCTCAGGAGACATTCATTAGTCGCCGGTCGTTGATAACAATACTAAATGGCAGCACGATTCTTGGCACAGCATCTTCTGTGCAGAATTTGAAAGAAATTCAAATTAAACAAATAGCAAGGAATAACTAGACTGCATATTGTTATCAATTTGTCTAATTTACAATGCGCACTGGATCGTTACAGGTCTTCAAATGAAGAAGGAAACTTCACAAGTCGCTGGCGAGCTCATCGAACGCCTAGACTCCCACTTAGACGACGAGAGGATAGGCAACCCCTTTTTCCCTGAACGAGGGGTACAGCCTTTCCCACTCACGCCTAGCGGATTCAAGATCATCCAACGCCTCGATTCCGACAAAAAAACGGCGTTCGTTGATGGCGGCAATCAAGAGATACTAGGAGCGCCCAACTTTTCTGTCCAACTCAACCGGGTCTATTTTGGCGTTTGGAACGGAAACACAAGGATACCCGAAAGGTCCATCCCCAAGCGGGTCGAGTTCTTCGCAGCGACGTTCTCCGACTTCGACAGAGGAGAGATCCAGTACACACCACGCTTGTCCCGCTCTCCGATGAAGAGACCATTCTCCCGCGAGAACGTGATCTCTCGTTTAGCTCGATGGATCGGTCGATCACCGTCGGAAATCAGCGTGCGGACATCTATCGAGTCGGCTCTATCTCGCGACGATTCTCAGAGCTCGTGCTGGCAAAGAGCGTTGTTGAAAACGAGCTCGTTGCTGGCGACGTGATAGTGCTCGATGGCACCCTTCAGACGGCGTTTCCGAATGAGTACGAGTATTTGAACGAGCTCAGCCAGGCGGCACAGAAGAAAGGGGTCGTTCTCGCAGGACTTTCTAAGACGAGCGCTCTTTTCACTGACACGGGCTATTCGCTGCTCGGCGCGCTTGACAAGCTCTCGTCTGAAAAAGGCATTATCTCAGAATGGTACTACCCGATAGCGGACGCGACGAACAAGGATCACTATGTGTTCATACTCGGCGTAAAGCTCAACGCGATTTCAGAGCGCATATTCCGACTCGAGATCCAAAGAGATCAATTTCAATCACTTGATGAGCGTGCGCTCAGCGAGATTCTCACGCAGCTCGTGCGAAATTCAACGGATTACACGTTCCCGGGATACCCGTATGGGCTCATCGACGCCGACCGCTTTGCGCGAGTAACGAGTTCCGAGCGCGAGCATTATTACACCATACTGCGCTCGCAGATGGCCACGATGGGGAAGTGGGAGAAGTTTTACCGGCACGTCAAGGCTACTGATGCTCATAGCCTCTTAAACACATTGGGGTAACACGCATGGAAGAATTGGAGATCGTCGGCCAAGTCATCGCCGGCAAGGTGGCACATATCCTTATCAGAGAGAAGACTGACGCGAAAATAGAGCTGGGAAATCTTTTGGTTGCAGAAAGCGGCGAAGGTGGTTCGCTTATCCTTCAGGTTCACAACCTGTTCTATGGCAGTCAGGTTTCTCAGAACCTGCTCGAACTCACTGCTGGACTAGAACTGGAAGGTCGCGGAGGCAGTCTGGAGTTCTTCGATCCAAGTCTGCGGAACTATGTTTTGGCCGAAGCTCGAGCGGTCGCCTTGGTTTCGGGAACGCAGGTCACGATTCCAAAGGCGCTGCCTGACTTTTTCTCCTCGGTGCGGCACGTAATTAACGAGGACCTTCAGTTCATGGAGGTACCTGAGAACACGGCGTTCCTCGGCAAGGTGCGGAGCGGATCGAACGTTCTCGACGTGCCCGTGAGGCTCAACGCACAGGATTTGTTCACCCACCACGTGCTCATCCCCGCGACGACGGGCAGAGGAAAAAGCAACCTTGTGAAGGTTCTGCTGTGGAGCGTGGTAAACGACGACGACCTCGGAGTGTTGGTCCTCGACGCGCACGACGAGTATTACGGCGGCAGGGGCAAAGAACTCGGCCTCAGCAATCACCCTGACGCGAAAGATAAGATAAAGTACTACTCGCTTGCGGCCCCCGCGGGAACAAGTACGCTTGTTATCAACCTAAAATCGATAATGCCGTGGCATATTGAGGAGCTTGTCAACCTCACTGACGCGCAGTCTGAAGCGCTGTACGGCTATTACTTCGCCCATAAAAAGGATAAACAGTGGATCGCAGCCATCTTTAAAGACGAGCGACCTGAAAACGTCGCCCCAATGACCGCAGCTGTCCTTCAAAGGAAGTTTAAGACGGCATTGGGTTTAGACGTCAACGAGCAAGGAGACCTTATCTGTTACAACCGAGCCTTCAGCGCCACCTCAGGAGAGTCGACGCTCAGCGAAATGATCGCAGCTCTGGAAAGCGGGATGATCGTTGTCGTGGATACGTCGAGGCTTAGCGACAAAGCTGAGCTCCTTATCGGAAGCCTGGTCATAAACGAGATTTTGACGAAGTATCAAAGGTACAAACAAGAGACCGGGAGCAGCGGCGTTTCCAAACTCGAGGACAAGCCCGTGGTAAGCATCGTGATTGAGGAGGCCCCGCGCGTGCTCGGCGCCGATGTGCTAAGTCAAGGGGGCGATACCACGTACAGCACCGTCGCGCGCGAAGGAAGGAAATTTAAGATCGGCCTCGTGGCGATTACCCAGTTAACGAGCGTTATCCCCACTACGGTCTTAGCAAACCTGAATACTAAGATCATCTTCGGAAACGAGATGGCGAGCGAACGAAACGCGATCATCAGTAGCGCCGCACAAGACCTCAAGGAGGACTACGCGACGATTGGTAGTTTGGACAAAGGGGAGGCTATCGTAAGCAGCATATTCACCAAATTTGCAATTCCTATCCAGGTACCACTCTTTGACGACTACGTGGCAGAATACCCCACTAGAGATACCCCTGAAGACAAGCACGACATTCACCTAAAACCCAACCGAAGAGTTGTCTGAGGCTTTCAACGATGCATCAATTTGCCCATATGGCAGACGTCCATCTCGGTGCAAACCGACACGGGAAGATGGCGGAGTTGGAGATCGGCGCCTTTGTGCGAGCCATGGACATTTGCATTACGCGCAAGGTCGATTTCATTGTCATCTCAGGGGACCTGTTCCACGTCGGGGTGCCCTCGGATCTCAACACAGTAAGGCAAGCCGTTGCAAAGATGCGAGACGTTACCGAACACGGCATACCGATTTACGCTATTTACGGAAGCCATGATTATACGCCGACGAGCACGTCCATTATAGACGTGATCGAAAGCGCTGGCCTCCTAACGAAGATTGTCAAGCCACAAGTCATCGACGGCACGCTCAAACTCGAGTGCGTCGTAGACGCGCGTACGGGCGCGAAGCTCGTTGGTATCTCAGCGCGACGGATAGGATTAGAGCGCGAGTACTACGACATGCTCGATCGAGACGATCTCGAATGTCTCGACGGGTTCAAGATCTTTGCCTTTCACTCCGGCATTGACGAGCTCAAGCCCGAGTACCTCACTAGGATGGACTCAATCCCTATCTCGCTCTTCCCAAAGGGTTTTGACTACTACGCCGGTGGACACGTTCATCAGCACTCAGAGCACCGCCTCCCAGGATACGACAGGATCGTGTTCCCCGGACCGCTTTTCGCTGGTTATGGGCGCGATTTTGAGTTCACGGCCAGGGGCGAGCGCCGGGGATTTTACATCATAAGCTTCGATCAAACGGTCACGGACGTGGAGTTCGTTGAAACGGGTTTGGTCGAGAGCACGTACAAAGAGTATAATCTAACAGGGCTCAATTCGTCGCGCGCCCAAGACACACTCGCCGAATCATTTGGCGGCCTTGACGTGGACGGTAAGATCGTCGTATTGAAGATACGGGGCGAATTATCCGGTGGAAAGACGTCTGATATAGACTTTGTACACTTGCAGAACCTGCTTTACGAACGCGGCGCTGTCGACGTGCACCTCGGTCGCCGCGGCCTCACTTCAGCTGACTACGCCGCGATAAAGGTCGCTGGAGAGGATGTAACAGTCATCGAAGAACGGCTCTTCAAGGAGAACGTTGGGACTGTACAAGCCAACATTCCTGAGCTCCAGGGTGATTTAGGCGTCAATCTCTCCCTTGAACTACTACGGGTTCTGAAAGAGGACAAAAGCGCTACTGAGAACAAGAAGGAGTACGAGGCGCGCATGATCGAAGACGCGCTCGGAGTCCTTCAACTGAAAGGAGCCTTTGAGAAGTGATACTACGCTCGCTTAAACTTGAAAACGTCAGGAGTTATAAGACGGCGACGATAGCGTTCCCCCAAGGCATATCGCTCTTTGAAGGCGACATCGGTTCAGGGAAGTCTACCATTCTGATGGCCATCGAATTCGCGCTCTTCGGCCTTGGATCGCAAAAGGGCGGCTCCCTGCTCAAGACAAACGAGTCCAAAGGCTCCGTTAGTCTCGCATTTGCCGTCGATGGTGACGAATATATCGTGCGCCGGACGCTCGTACGGAAAGGCGGCAACGTCCAGCAGGCGGAGGGGCACCTTGAAGGGCCTAACGGCGTGACGGGTTTCAGTCCGGCAGAGCTAAAGGAATGCATCCTGGAGATACTGAGGTTCAACGAGCCTCGAGACCCACGAGCACAGAGTCTGATCTATCGCTATGCGATCTTCACCCCTCAAGAGGAGATGAAGGCAATTTTAGCGCTCAATCCACAGGAGCGACTAAAAACGCTCTACAAGGTGCTCCGAATCGAGGACTACAAGATCGCGCGAGATAACGCTCAGCTCGTCTCAACTGCGTGCAACACTCGAGCCGCGATTCTCGAGGCTTCCGCGTTAGACGTGGAAACCAAGCGCGCCGAGGTGCTCTCCCTGAGTGGTGATATCCGCCACGCCGAACAGACGATCGCACACAAACGGATCGAAGAGGATGCGCTGCAACGCGAGCTTGACGCCCTTGATGAGCAACTTAAAAATTTGCGCGGCCAGAAAGAGGCACTTGCTCAAGCCGAGGGAGGAATTCCGCAGCTCGAACGACAGATAGAAAGAGCACAAGACGACATCCGGGTCGCACAGCGTGAACTCGCTGACGCCACTAGAGAGCTCACGACGCGGGAGGGGGAGATCGAAGGATTGCGAGCGCTCAAAAGGCCGACTGAGCAAGAAGAGAGCGAGCTCAAAGCATCGATTGACGCGCTCGATCAATCGCATACTAAATGTGCGAAGGAAGCTGCTTTTGTTGATTCTGCCCTCAGAAATTACGAGCGTATTCGCGCAGAAGGGGTCTGCCCAACGTGTGGACGAGAGGCCGACGCTGCGCAGTTTACGAAAAAGATCGCAGCTGAAAAGGCCAGAAAGGATACGCTGCAGCAGCAAATCGACGCATAGAAAAAGGTCTCACTGAGGCGAAAGCGCTGCTCAATGCTCTTGACGCGTACAGCCGGTCGCAAGACAAACTTGCGCTGCTGCAAGCGCCAGCGGAGATGGTACGACAGAAAATCGCGCGCAACGAGGAAAAAATACGCACCGCCGAGCAGGAGGTTGCAACGCTCGGATCGTCGTTAGGAAAGGCGCGCGATGAAGTAGAACGAATGAAGCAGATCGCCGTGGATCTGGCAAACTTAGAGGGCAAAAGACGCGAAACGGCCGACGCCATGTCGAGGATCGGTAAGAAAGTGTCGTCACTAGAAGCTACCGTCGAGCAGCAAAAAAAGCTCGTAGCCTCCCTGGAACGCGAAGTTGAAGCAAAGGAGCGCGACGTCAAAAAAGCGCGTTTTTTGACTGAAAATAGGATTTGGCTTGCAGATTACTTCATAAAGGCCTTGGAAGCGATTGAACGGCACGTCATGATCGCGTTCCAACAGGAGTTCAATCAGTTCTTCCAACAGTGGTTTGAGCTGCTGGTGAAAGATCCAACAAAGAGCGCGCGCATCGACGAGGACTTCTCCATTATTGTCGAGCAGGACGGCTACGAGCAAAATGTGAATTATCTGAGTGGCGGTGAGAAAACGAGCGTGGCACTCGCGTACCGGCTCGCGCTTAATATGATCGTGCGCAAGGTCGCAACGTCGATGGAGTCGAATCTGCTTATCCTTGATGAGCCCACGGACGGCTTCAGTAAAGAACAGCTGCTCAAAGTGCAGGATATCCTCACCGAGCTCGAGTGTCCACAGGTGATTATCGTCTCGCACGAACGAGAGCTCGAGAGCTTCGCAGATCAGATATTTCGGGTCTCAAAAGAGCGCGGGATTTCGACTATAGCGGAAGCGTAAGAAACCGAACCGAGCCATCAAAGACGCTTCAGGGGATGGCGATTCGAACGCCCGACCTTCGCCGTATGAAGACGGAGGATTCGCGACTTTCTGAGGCTTTTTCTGTTCGTGAAATGACCACGCGAAAAGCCAACGCTCCCTCGTGAGCGGTCTGATAGATTCAGGTGGACAAACCTGTGAGTCGCGAGAATGTGTGTGGGAGCCGAATTGTTGGGTAGTCGTAACCAGTTTTTGCGCGGTGAAGCGAGATTTTGCTATGATGGATCTGTAGCAGCTCATTTTTTGGATACGCACCGTTTGAAAAAAGCTCTGACCAATGTTCGGGGGCTAGCATAATGGTAGATGGGTCAGCGGAAGACACTTAGTCATTGTGATTGGCCGCACGCGGCTAACTGCAGATCAGCAGATAAGCTAAGAAAGGCCCTTAAACGTGCTTTGTTCCGTAATGCTCTAAACTGGCTGTTGTCGTTAAAAAGAAGATCATAGGACGCTGGGTTATTCTTCTGCGATTTTAGACAGAAGTAGTAGCTGCCCCCCGCATAATTTCGTAGAGGCCAACAAAGTAGCGCCGCGAGAGGTTCCTTTTAACCTCTCTGAACAGGAATTTTAAGCCACTATCGCCCTTGTAGGAGCGATATACTGGCGTTATTCACTTCACGTAGTATAGATTTTGAATTATGCAGCTTTGGACCAACCACCCTAGGCCTTTACAATGATGGCACTCCGGCAGCGAGATTATTAAAGCTCGTGACATCCCGTAAGCCGTTCTAAATTCTGGGCTCGCGTGAAAGTGATCTGCAGCGCAGCGGAAAGGATACGCGAACTAGTGCAGACTATTTGCCGAAAACTTTAACATACGGCGACATACATTTCGATGTTTAATTGTGACGCTAGTAGTAAAAGAATGATTTGCTACAGGCAGATTTGGATTTTATTTGAGTCATGTATCTAGTTTCTATATGTTAGTGAGTATCAGAATATTGTGGGTAAATGCTGTATTGCGACGAGTCTGCAGGCAGTTCGACTGCAGAAATGACGAAATGCACTAAGACGCGTTTCAAGTTACCTGTTGCAGATGAGAGATGTGGAACTCTGATATTCTACGCCACCGGCCCAAGGTGCAGGGCCTAAATGCGTTGACCATATTCCATAAGTTCTTGAGGCTTACCATAGAGCTTTTGTCGAGGATCGGAATAAACAAGACCCACCTAATCATAATTACCCACAAACTGCTGCGTTCGAATCTCAAACCGACAGTGGCTAAGGTGGCGGGCAATACCTTGTTTCTCGCATCGAACGAGTCTTATCACCTTGAAATGTCGTTATTCGGAGTGGTGGAACCGCTCGCGACACACATGTTTACCGAACACATACAACCAGGGAACACAGTCATAGACATTGGAGCGAATATCGGTTATTATACGATACTTGCTGCGCAGATTGTCGGCGAGACCGGAAAGGTATACGCCTTTGAGCCTGAGCCAAAGAACTTAACGTTGCTTAAGAAAAACGTCGAACACAACAATCTCACCAACGTCGTTCTCGCTAATAAAGCGGTCTCGAATGCGAACGGTAGTACCCAGCTCTACCTAGCCCCAAACGAAACATCGACGCATCGAATTTATCGCACCGAAGAACACAGAGAGTGCATCTTTGTCGACGTAACCACCTTAGACCAGTATTTCAATCCAACGTTTCCGCCGGTACATCTGATCAAGATCGATATTGAGGGAGCAGAATATGGGGCGATAAGAGGAATGGAGAATTTATTGAAGGTTAATAGAGAGATCAGACTTATTACAGAGTTCTGGCCCCTTGGCTTAAAAGAGTTTGGCACCAGCGCCGAGACGTTCTTAGAGCTGCTCACATCTTATGGCTTTACAACCTTCTTGGAAATCAATGAAGAAACTAACACGGTGACGCCGATGTCAAAAGATGAGTTGCTCACCACCTATACGGCTGAAAAGCGTAACATAACGAATCTTTTTTGCAAAAAAAGTGATGACTGCAGCTAGCACGGAGTGTACCTCTCTAGGCCTGCAGTGGGGGGTTCGAGTCCAAATAGTTGGCGGAGGTTCTGTTTCTCGGGAATCAGGTGTTTGTGGCACGCTTCATCTTGTGCGTTGTTAAGGAGGTCCAGCAACTGCTCTCGTGCACTGGGAACACCCGTGATCGTTGTCGCTACCTGGTTTAAACACGCTGTACTGCATACAATATCAGTTGCAATGCGCTCGAGTGCTTTGGTTATTGCCTCTTTGGGGCTGCCTGTGCCTTTTTTTTTCAGTATCGTCTTTAACTCATTTTTCAGGTCAAGGAATTCCATGTAGAAGCTGTCAAGCTCGTGCGCTGTAGGTAGCATGAAAAACTTAATAGGGTCCTTGCGTGTCGCATAATAAACATCGAGATTAAAATAGCTATTAGGAGCCGCGGCGATCGTCTCCGGCTTATCGAGCAAAAACTTGCACATATGTATGACTTCATTATAGAGCGCTTTAACCAGCCCTTGCTGTTGTCTAAGCTCTTCCTGCCTTTGCCGGCGCGGGTCCAACCACACGCGTACGATGGTGAACATACCATTGATAAATGCTACTACAACCGTTCCGATAAGCGCAAAGAGCGCGAGGAGCACTGTAGTATCAATTCCGAGTTCAACCATAGTTGAACCAGCATAGCGTTAGAATGAAAGTGCATACCCAAACGTTCGCCGAGGTTATAAACGTTTTCGTGAATCTCTGGTTATCAAGAAAATCGATTGGCAAGCTGCAAACGTACTGTAGGCTCCGCGCCGATCAGCACAATTCAGAATGATAACTCGCGTTGCACAAATAACCGCTTAGGTTAAATCATCAAAGCTCAGCTATTAGTTGTTTTATCTTTTTTAAACCCCGTGAGTCAATGCTTACTAAAATCTGCAAAAAATCTTCTTGTGAGATTCGTAAAGCCATCGACCTCATTCAATACGCAATATTGCGTAACCGTTTGGCTCAATAGTCACCACATTCGGCTTTTCTGATCCGATCTCATCTGAGCGCGGGCTAACTTGCTCGGAACGGCCGTGCGTAACGTTAATGTTGAAGCTACATGTCGTAGGCGTATTCCGGTGGCTAACAAAGAGAATGTATTTCTCCCGCTTTCCACAAAACAGCTTGGACTCGACGAACGGATTGTCGTAGTCAATGGAACGTTGAATGTTTTGGCCGGCGATTTTGTACAGTTGATATGAGTCATTTATTTCAGCCGCATTCAACATAAACGAGAGATAGTATTCAATAGGAGATGTGACAAATAAAGTCGTTCCTTTTCCATGCATATTTCGCACGATTGCGGGATTGTTGTCCTGATCTCGAGCGATCACCTCTCCTTCGTGTTCATCGGCAAGCATTACCTTGCTCGGCACGGTACGATAATTCAGCGTAACAGTGGGTTGATGCAGATGAAACGTCTGAGTGTCTGGTGCAGAGAGCTGAGAAATCACCTTGATGCCGAATAGATCACTAAGTCCTGGGAACGCAACGCCATTGTAGGAGCAGTACACGTTACCTCCATCTAAGACATACTGCTCAACTTTTTTCCACTGCAGAGCGGTGAGATGCCCCTTACTGGGAACTGACGGAATAATGAGCAGGTCGTAAGTGAATGGGTCATCGGGCTTAATGAAGTCAACGTCGATATTTGCTTGCTTGGCGAGAACAAAAGCACTAAATAGTGAACGTAGTTGTGCTTCAGCAGAATATGCAGGCAAAAAGACGCTGTGCTCTTCATAGTAAAATTGGGGGATCACAATGGCTGCTTTTGGTTTTTCAGGAGCTAATGCCGCGTAGTCGATCGAGTTAGCATTTTCGGCAAACTCCTTAAGAACCCAGGCGTGTTTCTTAGGCACGCCGTCATAATCCGTAATCCCAAACTCAAACTCGTGAGGAGTCGTATTATAGGGCTTTCGCTCCGGAGGTACAGTGTAGTCAGCCCAACACCATGCGAGCGCGCCAATTGACTCGTTTATGAGGCTACTGTAAAGTACTGATTGATAAAACCTGGCGCTCATATCATCAGAGGTCATTTCGGTGCTTGTACCAAACTCCTGTAGCATTACCCTCCTCTTGCCGAGGCATTGTGCGAGCTTGGAGGAAAATGCAGGAAAAAGTGTGCTTCGTATCGTATCTGATGGATCTATGATAAAGGGCGTATAGATTGGGTAGGGATGCGTACACAAAAAATCAGCCGCGATCATGTCGAACCGAAGCTTATCATTTAAGAGTGACGAAATATGCGTCCCTACGGTTATTGGATGTGAACAATCAAAGGTCTTCATCTCTCTGTAGAGAAGGTGTGTCCAAAGCCATCCCGAATAGGCACTTCGCGGCTGGGCGAATGTGTCGTGTTCATTGGCTAGGTCCCAACACAGTATCGCGTCATTATCCGCATATCGCTCGGCAAAATATCGCACCAGTGCCACCTGCGCGCTCAACATAAACGGATCCTCCCATATGTCTCTGCTGCCGCGCCACGGAACATCATAATGCTCGCCGCTCATGTGGCCAGTGAAGAACGTCGGCATCAGTTTGAGGTTATGCTTCTCCGCAATTTGCAGCATTTTATCGAACTTTTTGATGGCAGGAAGAGAGATCGAATCTGGCTGCGGCTGGAAATCATTCCAAAAAATAAACGTTCTCACGGTGTTGAGGCCGAGCTCCTTCATTTGTTCAAAGTCTTTCTCGATAGAGCTCTCCGACCAATCCGTCCACATTTCACATGCGCTCCTGCGTGGCATGTAGTTTATCCCTACAATGAAATGTGTGAAAGGGTTAGCTTGAATATCTCCGCTCATGCATCTATGAAGTAGGATCGTGACACTTAGAACTTCCGCTTGTTTGTGATACAAATAGACGTCAAAAGGTGGTTGCCTGACATAGGCGACGATCACCCTCAATTGTGGTTACTTAGACTCTTTCCTGATATGCTCGTTAGTAGCCCTCGGTAGCTTAATAACAAATAATTGTCGACGTGTGAAGACGGAGGATTTCAGACTGCTTGCGGCTTTTTCTTTGGACGAAACGACTACGAGAAAAGCAAGAGACCCTTCATGAATGGTCTGATAGATCTTTATTGGAAGCCAAGCAAGCATTGAGAACGTATGCGGCAGCCGTATCGTAGGATAGCTATAGCCTTCTTTTGCGTAGTGCAGAGAGATTTTGCTGTGGTGAATCTGTAACAACTCACGCTTGGGCAGCATTCCGTCTAAAAAGAGACCTGGATATTGTTCAGCGGCTAGCATAGTGCTGAATAAGGACTATTCTGCATACTTAATCGTTGTTATTAGTCGCGTGAGATAAGGCAAATGCCAAAAAAAGAGTTATGTTGAACCCATTTTTTCCGTTATACGTCGTTCTGGAAGTCGATGATCTGTTCGAGACTCGCGGCTTATAAAAACCAGGGTTAATTAGGCCTCCGCTTTCTTAACAAAGCGTACCCCAATCTACAAGGCCGCTGTGACTTTGAAGAATTTGCAACGACTTGCGCTTAGATTTGATGACTTAGAAAAGTTAGTAGCTTAATCCTTTGGCCGCCTGTCAACAAGTTAGCGTTTTGCTTAAGCATTTCGACAATGCCGTCAAGCATCCCGACAACACCATCATACGATAATGTCTTATACATCTCGAGTTCCTCCTCTGAATGTCGCCAAATCTCTTGAGGAGTTTCAGGGCCTTTTTCTGTGATGATTTTCAAGATTCTATCAGGCGGAACGACGTCTTCACGTGGATTATAAAGTAAGTTCTTTATTCCTTGCCCTTCGGATAAGTTAAAAATTTTTTCAAATTTGTCTTCTTGGTGCACATCAGTCGTAAGCCAATTGTTCTCTCTTTGATTATCTGGCTTTTCTTCAAACAGGCCGATTTTCATTGATTCAGCAATTACGTATATGGGCGTAGCGTATTTTCCGCCTGCAGCCATATCTGCGATGGCTAAGTGACCAAGCTTATGCGAAACTTTGCCCTTTGGACTAATCCCATTCGCTCCAAAAAGTATCATTGATATCTTTTTATTCGTCAATAGGTTTGAAACAGCGGAATCAGGTACGAACTGAATATTGATTTTGAGCGTGTTGTCCTTTTTGCGTTTAAGAGCTTTGTTTACCGTCTTTTCAGCTTCCTTAAGCTTTTCTGCATACATGATCCCGTCGCAAAACACGATCCTATTGTTATAGCGGTACTCTGTGTTCGTCCTTCCTTCACAAACATACACTTTAAAACTCTGTTTTTGCTCTTTTAGGATATATGCTAAACACCTAACTATTGTATCGCTATATCCGTAGAGGAGTGCTGGAAAGCCCTGTGCAAGAGTCCCATACGCTATTTTTGGGATTGTTTCCAAAGCACTCTCTCTGTCATTTTCCCATTTCTGGACCGTACTTTTGATTCTCTCTACTTTCTCGGTAGCATCAGCCTCATCTTTAAGAACATCGATTAACAAACGATCTATCTTCGCTAAATAAACGTGACAAGGACGTTTGTCTAAGATGGGGCGTAAAACGTCTTTTTCATAATCTGTTAAATAATCTACAACAGTAGTCGGATCATTCAAATTCAGGTAGAGGTCAATTTGTTTGAATATGTTCGTAATAACTGCGCTTGCATTGGGACTCAGAACACTCTCAAATAATTCAAGGTAATTTAACGTCTCGTCGAGTGTTGACCATTCTTCTTCTTCCATTTTGCTTTTTTGAATGCCACTCTTAACAGACAGATAGACTGGTAACCCAAGCTCCGCTCCTTCGGCAAATATGTCCTTAAGAGAGTCCAATTCATCTTGAGCTTCTAATTCTAAAAGATCTCTTAGTGGTTTTATCCACTTCTCACATTTTTTACTTGTATTTCGTACTCTTAGAAGAACTGTTATTTTGTGCGTTTTAGAATCAATTAAAATGCTATGGACGAATTTGCTTTTTAACCAATGAAACCTTGCTTCGGGATCTAAGCCGAGAGCGTCATAAATCTGGAATTGTTCAACAAGGAATCTGTCTCGTATGTGAAGCGCGTCTGCTAACCTCAAAAAAGCAGCTAGAAGTTTGATGTGGATTTTATCGTCTTCAGTTTCCCAATCTAACTTCTGTAGTTCTGAATATGTTCTATGTCGATGGAAATAGCAAAGCTTTTTTAAATATTTAATATCTTTGTCAGTCAAACCAAGCGTTTTAGCCTTTTCTTCAACGAATGTTGAGGATCTTTCATTGTGCTTCTTTCGAGTTTCTTCATTCCAACTCTTTGTGCGTGCCATTCCTCGACGCCAAGGGGGGTCTTTACGCAACGCGTAAGGATTCATTCCAATATCGTGAAGCCAAGCACTAGCAATGAGTAAAAACCGCTCTATCTTGCTGAATTTCTGTAGTTCTGAAGTCGTTAGAAGTTGGTAGATCTTCTCTTCAACTCGTTCACAATGCGTATGATCGTGAGGCGTGTAGGGGTAAGGAGGGGGGGTTTTTTTCCATATCTTCGTCACTTCTTCGCAAATACGGTTAATTTTTATTGTATCTTGTTCTTCTAAACCCAATTCAAATCTACGCTTTTTTACTTCTTCCTGCCAGTTCCCAACGCTAGCTTGAGCTTCTTGAGATATCATACCGATCCCTCTTTTTTAGCACGGTCTGCTTAAATAAACATTTATCCCAACTGTCGTGTTCTGCGTCAACTCCAATCTTGAGCTGACTCACTCTCTATTACGACCACTATTTTTGGTGGTATCAACGGTTAATGCCGATTTTTCCTTCATCGGCTAAAATTCGGATTTTGCAACGACGGCCTGTACAGATGTTTGAAGCGAAGGAGGCAATCTAGAAACCTAACTTAGCCTTTGCCTGATGTAGGCGATCACAAGTCGTTG
This sequence comes from Methanobacteriota archaeon, assembly GCA_963720465.1. Taxonomy (GTDB): domain Archaea; phylum Halobacteriota; class Bog-38; order Methanoflorentales; family Methanoflorentaceae; genus Methanoflorens. Next base: position 175,165 of record OY970393.1, on the reverse strand, counting down.
TTACTTCTCAAATTCGTCGCTATGTCATGGCAGGCAACTTGGAGCGCTCTGCGTTGTTTTTTGACGCTCCATATGCAGGTGCGAGGATCACTAGGAAAGCAAGCGCTCCGTCGTGAAGTATCTGGTAAATTCTCGTGGGCAATCCAGCAAGCTTTGACAAGCTGTTTGATCGATATTTTAAGAATAACAAGTATGATGGCGGCATTTATGTTGTGGGTTGGTTCAAAAGTAACGAATGGGATAAAAGCGACAGCAAGTTTAAACATTGCCCGAAGAGAATTAACAAGCAAGAATTTCAGACCGAACTCGATGGTCAACCCACCGCAGTAACACGCACAGGACCTTTATTGAAGGCTTTTGCAATCGATGCGGCGCGTGATTAGGAGCCTGGTGTTTTTATTTATAAGTGCGCTACATTCTGGGAGATAACTACATAACTGCAGATTCTAGCAAGTATGCAAAATCAAGAAATAAACTCAATGGGGTGATGGAATGCAAGAGGTGCCACCTCTCGACATAAACGAACTCAGCAAGATCGTGCTTGAAAAGCTCATAGCAACGCGTAGATCACAAGAATATTCCACGTGGAAACTAATCGATGCTAAGAAAGAGTCGGAAAGATTAAAGGAAGAGGGTCGAGACCTTAAAGAAATCGAAACTCGCGAGAGAAACAAAATCGAGACAGATAAGAACGGTATAAGTAAGTATTACCGATCCATATGTTGGTTCAAATTTCGAGATAGCAACAACAAAGATCACGAAGTCGAAGTCGTGGCGCGATATGTAACCAGGATAGTCCCTTATCACAAACCAGAGGACCCGTGGACTTACCGTCGCAGAGATCCAGAGCCGCCTAAGTTAGACCCTGAGGTATATGACTGGATGAGCGGCACACGCCTCGCTTAACTTAATTTAAGTCTCTTTACTATAGCAGAATCGAAATGGTGCCACTTTTAAATGAGTGGTTGGAAGCCGACTTTGCTGCATCGTGGGGCCGCAAGGTCAGAACTTTCGCCTTCGTCCGGAAGAAACTTCCACAAAGTCAATTATTTTAACTTTTGTTAACAATCACTGCAGCGATGTTCCCTTCAAGCCTCGCAAGAGAGTATTCTTAGCCAGAATATCATCTTGTTTTTGTGTGATAACTTCTGAGCTTGAAAACTATCTTATGTGCGTTTAAGAGCACCCAATTCCCATTGTCATCTTCAATCCAAAAACTGTGCGATTGGCCATTCTTCGTTGTGACTTGACTTTTTCTTTTGTGAAGGCTGCCGCCTTCCTTTGAAAGAAGGAGTAATTTGAGCGAGCTGATCTCTGATTCCAAGGCATAGATGCGAGATTCAATGTCAATCTCTGGGCCAAGTAGACGACAACTGTTGTCTACTTTTTTGTCTACCGTCACGAGAAACGCAAGCTTCCCTTGATGTGTAGTTCTATAAACTTCTGCTTGTGATCCTGCCAATTCTCGGTACTCACGTGGCAGTCGAATAATCGGATACGCGTGAGAGGGCTTTGAACTCTGAACGCTTATTGTGTGCGTGCAGATTGGTTGTATATACTAAAAACGCGCTGGTTACTCACAGATGTTTAGTTGCTGCAACGCCTTTCCATATTGTGACAGTTTCGGAGCGCTCAAAATCTCGAATAAAGAAAGTCATCTTCAGTGCACAACCACATAATTTGAGTAGCCCGAAAATAAGGTAGCCGCAACGATTTCGATTCGTATAACTTCAAATGTGCCAAGCGATTTCGACTACTCGCACGCCTTTTCAATAATCTTGTCAGCGTCGTCGAAACTAATGACACCTCCTTGTGCATCTACATATTCCTCTAATTCTTTTGCAACTGCATCCTCGTTGAAGCTACGGCCTTGCCTTTTTGCGATCTCGATTGTCCCGGCGACGAGCGATTTTATGCCAGCACTTCTGTCATATGGGTAGCCACGCTCTTCGAACCATTTTTTTATTAGCTCAATGTTGAGCGACCCGCTCTCTACCCATTTTGTCCATTGAAGTTGATAGTCAGCCATTACGGGTTGCAACGCAGGCAGCTCTAGAAGCTCCTTCGAAACTGCTTCCGGGTTACACAACAACTTCAGCAACTCATCAATGCACGATCAATGCAGAGAGTCTCGTGATAAATCTAGCAACAGATCTTTGTTAATTTTAATCGCTCCACTCCACATACCTGAGTGAAGACTAGTCAACGTTGATTGGAAAGCGCCGACCAGTTCGCCCACGGTTATCGAAGGATCGCCTGGCTCGATCTTAACCCCTTTCATCGCTGTATAGAACGAATCAATAGGATGGGCATCATCTAATTGATAATACAACATAGGATTGCCTAGTCGCACTGTATTGTACAAATCAAACGTAAGCTGCCTAAAAAAGCTGGCAGGCAGCTCCTCATCATTCTTCATTTTTTTAAGGACAAATAGATACTGGTTAAGAAGGCAGTACAGAGATATGATTTCGCTGTAAAGCGCCCTGTGCAGCTCGCGCTTACTTTCTTCAATACGCTGCCGCTCTTCTTCTATCCGCGCGTTACGATCTTGTCTGTCTTTTTGCGGTTGGACATACGTGAAGTTGACGACCCCTGCTGCAACCGTTCCGATTTGCGGCTGTCACCCACATAAACTTCTCAATTGAGAGCTTAAACAAGCTCAACTTTCGCCGAGCCTTGAAGGTTCGCGGCCACAAATCGAGCTGATAAGCACAGCAATCACTTTTCTTCAGCGCTTAGCTGATCATAGCATCTAAACATCGCTGCAGCGGATAAAGGGTTTTATGCCTATCCGAACATAATAACGGCCCTCGGGCGTGAACTGCTGGACCAGCGAAAAGCTACGAGACGGGCTATTCGCCGGGAATAAGGCGCTACCGTGTCGATTGTTTCAACCCTTGCCTTTTTGTTTACGCTTGATTGACGATCGTAGTCTCATGAGATCTGAACCCCCTACATCGTCGGTTTGATAGATCTTTGATTCGAGTTAGTCTCAAGCCCCCGAATTATTGTGGGATCATGCGCGGCTGCGAGTGCGTATTCAGTCGTCGGCACCTATCATTTGGGATCTAGTGTTGTTTAAAAAAATTAGAACAAACTTGTTATGGAATGAAGTCGATTCGAAGAGCTATGGCTGTCTTTATCGTTTCTCATAATGCTTTACAGGCGTCACAGGTTGATTAATTCTGCTTATGGAACGAAGTGCCATGTAGGTCAGGCGCTGCTAGCTCTTTGACTTTCCATCACTATTTTTTGCGGTTTCATCAGCGCCTTGTGTGTGGGCCGCAGCTTTGTATCCGACGTACGTTCCTTGGCTAATTAATAGGAGGGACGCAAGGCTTGAATCGACAGCAGGCAAGCCGTTTAGCAGCGGTATGTGTACAGGGTTTGCTTGCATCGCCTGCAGTATAAAAAGTACGATAGCAGATCCGTAACCGGCGGCGAGACCGAACGAAAGTATGAGCATTTGCACTTTTGATATGTCGATGTTATCTCGATTGCCAACTTCATCACCTTTGAACATGTCGGCAAATTTGGCATCCTTAACGAGTAGGTTCACGTCAAGCACACCCTCGTGATCTAGTGCATCAACAGAGGTACCCGCTCGAGCAGCCGCTCCCTCTGCTAAATCTTTGCTTCGATTTGTCGCATCGTTTGCGACAGGAGCAGCTACTGCTGCGCCACCACTAATTCCGAGCAATGCCCAAAGCTCAACAGGTACCGCAATACTTAATGCAGAACCAGATGGTGAGCCGTATCCGACGTTGATGCAGATTAACGCCAAAATCGCAGGCAAAATCACGAGCGTCCACATGATGATCTGTAGGCGGGAGGCGCTCATGCGGTTACGCTCGTCAATGAGTAGTCCAGACAGTCGACCCTTAGTGCCGTGTCCCGCTGCGATGAGGAGGGTCGTTGTGGCTGCAAAGACGATGAGCCAAATAATGTACATCTCTAAAAGACTTGTGACGTGTATGCCTGCAACGCCTAATAGTGCCAATAGTATTGGAAGGCCTCCGAGGACGGCTAAACAACAAATTATGGCTCCTATGTCCCGTCGCGGCCAACTCACGAGTGTCGTCACGCCGACGGTGTTGGTCGTATAGGATGCAGAGTCAACGTCGTCGATTGTCGCTTTGTAAAGATGCGTCCCTGCTTCATTTTGGCGTACGCTAAAAGCGTATTCGCCCTTAGCGTTGGTGCGCGCATTTTGAACGCCCTTAATACGTTTAAACAAGACGCCATCACACGAGCGTTTGAGAGAGACCTCCTTATTATTCACGTCTTCGTCGTACAACTTGCCAGAAATTTCAAAATCTGTGTTGGGCTTCACGGTTGGCGGAGCTTCGCTCACTAATTTTGCCGTCGCAATCAACTTATTTTGAAGTGGAGCATTTGCCATGTCATCGCCTTTTTTAGTAAGATGAATAAGCCTAGTTCGCATTTTCTTAAAAAAAATCGCGCGTTTAAGCTTCGCCGTATAAAGATACTGTCCCAATTATAAAGCTGGCGGTTTTGATTTGTTGTTCACGCGCTAAATTGTGCGATATTAGAAATTACAGCACGAACGTCTCGGCCGAGGGAAGGCGCGGCTAATCATATTTCAATCTATAATCTTCGTGAGAATACTGCCATAAATGCCTCCCCACAAAAAGAAGTTTACGATAGTAAGAATAGCAGCTACAAACTCAGCTGCTGTGCTGCCGGATTTATCACGCTCACGGATCGCCGAGGACAGCGGTTCGACAAATAAATTGGAGAATAAATAGATGCCAAAATTTCACGACGACGGTGTGCTTGATATTGGCAAAAGAGGCCATTGAATTAGTAGAAGAATGGTCAACAAAATAAGATTAAAGCGGGGGCCGTTCGCACCGACTCCCAGCTACTAGGTAAAGACAATGGAGAAAAACACGTTTCGAAGCGAGAAACCAGATTCTAACAATGGCCATATAAGTTCTAGGTCGCTGGCCACTACGATAGCGTATGTCGCTGTCGTAATTGTGATTGTTGGTATCGTAACTGTAATTGTGGGTTTTGTTCTACCTGCCTTTGTTTCCGTAATTCCCGCTTTTGCATTAGTGTTCGCAACTGCCGTTTTGGTTCTCGTTACTAACAATTACGTTACGGCAACAAACGAACTAGTCGTCGAACAAAAGAAAATGCTGTCGGCACAGGACAATCAGCTCAATGCGACGAACAAACTAGTTTCGGCGGAAGAGGACCAAGCACAAGCAATAAACTATGAAGTCGAAGCGCTGACAAACCCGATTCTTCTAGTAGATATGCAGGTCATCCAACGGCCAACGCGTCGCGCAGATGTCGTAGTCCCAGTCGCGCTCGAAGTGTTTCAAACCCTGCACGACAATGTGATTTTTCCCTGAAACTCAGGCCATTTTGTGGTAAGGTGCGTTTCAAAGCGCTTGTACGAGGCGAGGTCTCGATATGGCATTGTCTGGTATTAATGGTCGAGGGAGATAAAGCGTTTTTCTATTTGGGTGGATGCAGAGATCGTAATGCACGCTTATCATTAGACAAATCTTGCGAAGCTGTTAAGTTAGCGGCAGAAAGACTGACGAGGCCTGAGTTCCGTTACAATACTGACCCTGCTAGTTTTCACAAAAGAGTAGTTAGATTGCGTTAGAAAAAGCACGAACGGATGTCTGATATGATATTGTGGTAATGCACTCTTCGATAACTAGTCATTTTTTAGGCCACATCACTACTTTTTCGCGCTCTGCCTGCCCTAACAAGTATGATCATTTCGAAAAGTTGATAGAGTTGGTTAACAGCACCATTGACAAAGCGCAAATGCAGTGACAACATCACCATGATTAAGGAATTCGCTGTACAAGGCACATGGTCTTTTCCGGGATGCTCGGATGACGATTTTTGCGGTACGCTAAAATATGCCCCGTCAAGCGGCGGTTTCTTACAAGTAACGGGCCTTAAGAAGCATATCAAAAAGCTATTTAACCACGTTATCTCGAACAAACGCCAACAAGAGATTATTTTGGGAAAGTCTCCCTACGGGTATATAACCTTGGTTGATAGCTTTTGCCATGGGTGGCCACAAGAGATTACAAGCGATGAAATGACGGTAGAACTTGTTTTCCATACTAAGACAATACTCTACGGCGACCACATTTATCCAAAAGCTGACATCAAGTTCAGCAGGCTAGAGATTAGCTACACACATCTTGATGAATGGGCGTCGATCTCCGGTATTGATCTTTCTGACGCGTATGGTGGTGATGATGGTTACGACTGTGTTGTGAGATTCAAATCTCCGAAAACATTCGATGCTAAAATTCGCCAGTTCAAAGCAGCGAAAAGCTTTCAAATGTCCATCAGGCCCTTCCTGCTACGCCCAAATAATCGCGAGGCAAACAAAAAAGCCTGTATCACCCAATTTTATCGGGTTATCATCGAGACGCCTGACCCTGTGCTTTTAACGACACACGAAGAGGTCTTGTACAGCTTACGCAATTTTCTGAGTCTCGCCGTTCGCGAACAGGTTTTTCCGATAACGATTGAAGCGCAGTCAGCAACAGATCCCTTCAACAAGATTGAGATTTTCTATCAGCTTCCCCATTTCGCCAGTAATGTCCCTGACATTTGGCCCCACACGATGCTTTTCACTCTGCCCGACATTAGTGACCACTTTGAGGAAACCCTTAGCAATTGGTTTGAGAAAGCTGATCTACTAGAGCCAGTTCTTGATTTGTATTTCGGCATCAGACACAACCCGTGCGTCTATAACATTCACTCATTTTTGAGCCTAGTTCAAGGCTTAGAAACTTACCACATGCGCTTTGCTAACAAATATAAGCTCAGCGGTGCGGCAAGTACTCAGCTGCTGAGCGTCGTTAACAAAATCTCCGCCCAGCCATATGATAAGCAATGGAATAAGAGGCGAAGAGATATGACACTCTTACGAAGAATTTTGGAAATTATGAACTACTTCGATGACATTGCTTGGGCTATATGCTTTGAGCCTCCCGTTTCGTTTAGCAAGAAAGTGGTGGATGGTCGGAACTATTACACGCACTATGATCCCAAAAGACCAAAACACAAAGTCACACGCGGCCTCGAACTCTCAATTGTTGTGAGGCGCCTCGATTTGATTTTGGAGGTATGCTTGTTGTCGGAACTTGGTTTTGGTCGAGACGAGATAACAAAGCGTTTCAGGGAAAAGAATAAACTCTTGCTTTACGCCCTGGCATCGGGTGTGTTTCCTTCTCCAGAAACACCTTTTTCAAGACTCTAAAGTCTCGCATTACGTCACGAGATAAATGTTCATTTTGATCGTGCACCACAACAAACTCTACGACTTTCAGCAAAACAAGAAAGACATGCGGCACAAGTTGCAGAAGCCCCCGTCTTGGTCATATTTTATGTTTCGATGGGATTTGCCGGTTTCTAAATTAGCAGTTCAAGTAGAGTTTTGAGCTGCTGCCGCGCAGAGAAGCGCCTCTTTTTTCCTTTCACTTTCGGCACGTTCTTGCAGCTGCATTATAACGGATCGAGCAAATTCATCTGTGTGCAAGCAATCCATCCCCCGACCTATACAGCCGACAAGAAACAGGCTATCTACAATCTCTTTGCTGCCTACATTCACACAATACCGCTGGAAGAACTACTAGAAAGCGTTGAACGGGCTAGGCTAGACGCTAAACTACGGTACGTGGTCATTCACGGCGCAGCATGCAGCTACTGTCTAGGCAGAGCCGAACGGCTTGAAGGGTCGTATTTACGAACGTTTGCGCTCGAGCTAAAAGAACAGCTTGCCCAGACCCTCGCACATTTATGATGTCGTTCTAACTCAGCCGCGTAGGCGCCCAGACGCGCAAAGTGATGGAGAGCCAACCCTGCGCCAGATTATTGAAGTGTTGCAGCAAGTGATGTGCGCACACGATGCAGAGAAACTTGCGATTTCTGTGCTCGAAATCTACACAGACAGTAGGTGAAGGCGACCATCAGACTGACGAAATTCGCCGCTAGCCAGCATACACCTACAATTATCCCTAACGGCCAAAAAATAATCAGGCAGATCAGGGCGATAAAACCGACGACTACGAAATATACCAACGTTAGTGCCAAACCTGCTACGGTCAACCCTATACCCGTTTTCTCATCTTCCCGACAACTAAAACAAATACGTAAGACAGTTTCAATGCAGCTTAAACGTATCGGCCGCGTGAGAGGTGTTTTGCGGCCGTCAGTCCATCGTGGTTTGCGTCGTTTAGAGATTCAAGTCCACTAAGCACTCTAAATCGAAAAAGATAATAAGTTCAAGGGGTTACGGAACAAAAAAAGGAAACCAGCGGTGCACACCTTGGCCGGGAACCGCGTTCGAGATGCTTTTATCGCTTTTGTGATTTATGGTCCCGTACTGATATAGTGGAGTGGCAGCATAAGATGCTAGATTTCATGGCAACAGTGTTTGCGAAAAACTGTCTCCATATTCTTAGTATCGCAGCTAATAGGGATTTTTTAGCCTCTCAGCAGGCACCGACTGCCGAACGGCGCCGAACAGCCATCAAAGAATAGATGAGCGCTCCGAGACAGGAGCCTTTTCGACTACCCACCGCGCAAATGTGCCATAAAACGCCCTTTGATCTCAGCCGCCGAACAGGGTAAATCCGGAACGTTGGCATTCCCTGGCTTTATTACGACGTGAATTAGCTTAGGACCTGTCTGGAGCTGCAATGCTGTGAGCACATCCTCTGCAGTGTATACTTTAGTTGTGTGTTCGATCCCAAAACCTCGCGCCAGAAACTCCAAGTCAAGCTTTTGACTTGCAGTACACTGATCTCCGGTAGAGCCATACGTGCCGTTGTCAAGAGCCACAACAGTTAAATTGTCTCGTGCCTCTTGAGCGATACTGCACATAGCATTCGGATTCATCAAGAGGCTTCCATCTCCGTCGAGCACAACAACTTCGCCTTTGCTATAAAGAGAAATGCCAAGTCCGATCGAAGAAGCTAAACCCATACTTCCGAGCATATAAAAGTTGCTCGGTTGATCGCACAGAGCATACAGCTCCTTGCACGGCACACCTAAATTGCAGACCACTGTCCGCCCTCGGAGGTAAGGAACGGCCGCTTCGATCGCTTGATAGCGGGTCATTGCAGGACACTCAGCCCGAGCTGCCAACGACAAAGCCGCTGTTGATCTTTTATCCCTCTGCTTTTCCAAGAAGTCTTGTTTGTCATCTCCCAGTTGCAAAAATGCGTCTGGGAGCGTGCACTGCCACAACTCGGGAGAGATGAGCACGACCACCGGCAAGTTTGTGCGAAACGACTGCTGTATAGCCTGACCCACAACCGGCAGGTCGTCACTAGTGTGAACCTCATAAGTTGCGACGTCTAATGCGTGTAACACTGCCTCAATGTGAGTCCCCCAATACACCTGGGCGGGAATACCTTCCTGATAGACTCCGCGCCAGCTAGCTACAATCGGCAATGGAAGTTCATACGTAAAATTGAGCGACGATAAGGCGTTCAGCAAGTTGCCGATGCCGGTGCTTTGAATCAGCATCAGCGGTTTGGCTCCTGCGAGAAACGCGCCGGCACAGATTCCGATGCCATCTTCCTCCCTCGTAAGCGGAACCTCAAAAAAGCGCTTGCTTACGAGAGGCAGTAAGTTCTTCAACCTGTCGCACGGCAGCGTGGCTACAAGGTCAATGTCGTTTTGCTCGAAGAGCTTGACGGTTTCTTCTTCCGGAGTCATCGTCGTCCCTCTACATCAGCGCTTCTTGCAATTCGCCAAGGTCCGCCTCTGGGGTTGCCAAGCGAATGTCGGACTTAATCTGGTAGCAGTCTCTATCCTCTTCTAGATTTTGCACGCCGCCCCCAGTCACGTTAAGAAGCACCACATCAGAATCATTCATGCCTCCGCGTGCAACCGCTTGCATCAGCGACGCTGCAGCAACTGCTGCTGCTGGTACAATGTCTACGCCTTCAAGCTCTTCAAAGAGACGTGCGGCGCGGCGCGCCTCAACGTTTGACACGGCATACATCTGGCCTTTCGTGCTCTTCAGAGCGTCAAACACCCCGCCTTTGACCGAATATGCGGGATTTCTGTTCGATAAGACATCCGCGTGAATTTTTTCGATAGATTTCTTGGCGTCGGGCATGTCGATCGATGGTTCGATAGTCCTTCTATTCGCGTTCCAGGCATTGACCATCGGTGCAAACGGCAAGTTCTGGGACAAATGCAATTTCGGAAGCGGGCCGTTCAAAAACCTGCCGTCCTGTTTAAGACGCAACGAGGCCTCCCAGGCGGCAATTCCACCCGTTCCACTGCCAACTGCTTGAAAATAATGATCTGGTGCTCTTCCGATGGTAACGGCAGCTTCAAGCATTACCGTGCCCATACCGTCACGCCGTGCGACGTTCATAGCTCCCCCTTCTTGTGTCAGTCCCGGTAATGCTGCGAGCCTGTCACCCAGCGCAATAGCGTCTGAATAATCATTTCCCCGCTGAAGCACGACTAGGGTAATACTCTCAGAAGGCGGCTCAGGGAGCCACAACTTTCCTATGGCGCTTTCCAACCCGACGAGAACCAGCTTAAGATCGGTAGTAGTCGTGGACACTGTGTGCGCGAAAGCGCGTGCTGTGTTGCCGACCGAAGAGACGACCAGTGTTTTTACCCTGTTCTCGACAGCCCGTTGCACGGTCGGTGGCGACTCAAGCTCTTTAAAGCTGCACGTCTCCAAGAACGCGTTGTTTTCAGGCCAGTATCCGTTGAAACTGATGAATAGGTCGCTCAGTCCAAGCTCTCGCGCAAACGCCTCGCTCTTGTACGTAACGGACCGGCCGCAAGTTGGCAATTTGCCTACGGTTGGCAGCCACGCAGAAAACCGCCACATACTTTCTTCCGCAGTAACTGCCAATCGATGGTCCTGGTAAACCGTGCGCAAAAGCGCGTGATCGCAATCGCAACGCAAGGCGTAACCCGCGCCAGAAATGTCAGCGTGACAGCCCAAGCAGATAATTTTATAATGTTTCGGCGCCGAGCTATTTATGTCCACAAATACATTTTAGCTTCTGTTTTTATTTAAGTTTACCTCGTTGTTGTAGCATTGTACAAAAAAATGGCTGTCATTTGATACATATAGGCAATCTTTTTCTATTTTTGCATAATTATATATAGAATTATTCATAAAAAATAGTTTGATTGTCGTGAATCGAGAAAAAGAATCAGAAAAAGAAGTTTTCAGTCCTGAATCACCCACTTTTGAGTTTTTGTACAAAAAAGGAAAATCTGATTAAGTGCCTACAATGTGGGCGATGTACAGCAGGATGCCCAGCTGCAAAAGTATTCGAGGACTACAGCCCTCGTGAGATCGTTAGGCGTGCGCAAGAGTGCTCAGCAGAGGAGCTTGCGAAAGACCCGCTTATCTGGCTTTGCGGTCAGTGTTACACCTGCAATTCTCGGTGTCCTCGAAATAACACTCCGGCGTCCATAATACTCAACGCGAGAAACAAAGCGTTCAAAGAGGGATACGCACCGGATGAGATCTACAAAAAAGCTTCTTTGCTGTTTCAATCTTTAGAAAGTAATGGCGTGACCGTTTCACCTGAATTGTTCGACCACGACCTTGGCTTGTTGAGCAAACTTGTCGACCATAATAAGATCACAACGCTGAGAGTTGAGCTGGGACTGCCTCCCCGAAACTCTCGAGACGTACCTGTCCCAGCTAAAGCTCTCAAAGAGATTAGGACCATTTTGAAATTAACCTGCAACAAAGGGGGGCTTTTAAACGACCACTAATCCGCTAGTCTTAACGTCTTCCACCAAGCTGCCTCAACGCTTGTACCTCTTCAAGAGTTGTGTCGCAGGGACTTTCTACCCAGGCATAGAACGATCGTTCAGATTCATACTGAATTCTTTGAACGTTGACTACTTCGATGATCCGAACCAATCGTCGTGCACCGGATTTGCGGGGCACTGCGGTGCGGTTCCTCCTGAGGCCAATCTCAGTCTTAATGCCAGAAATCTTGCGCTTGCATACAATTCCGGGTACACCAATGTCGTCTGCACGTGCCCCACGTCATACGCGAATCTAAAGGAGTGTATTGGTGAACTTAACGACAACAAGACGCGGGCAGCGATAAACGACGTTTTGAAAGCAGTGAACTACGAGTACAAAGGAGGCGTAACGGTCTATCACGCTGCTGAGGTGCTTTATAGTCTGAAAGAAATCCTCGCGGAGCGCGCGAAATTCTCTCTCTCTAAGGTTAACATAGCAACGCATCACGGGTGCCATTATACAAAAGTATTTTACGACGAGGTGACTGGCGGGTTGTGGGAGTATCCTACCTTGCTGGATGAAATATGTGCGGCTTTCTCAGCGACACTCGTTGATTATTCTGAACGATCTTCGTGCTGTGGTCTCGGTTTTTCGCACCTTATCGACGTAGACGAGTACACAGAATCAACAAGCTTTAGAAAGCTCGAGAGCGTACTTGCTGAAGAGCCCGACCTTATCGTGACGATGTGTGCTGGCTGCCAATTAATTCTCGATAGATTTCAGCGCCAGTTCGAAGAACGATTCAATCGCCTTGTACCTGTGTTAAACGTATCACAACTCGTAGCATTGTTACTCGGAGCCGATAAATCAAGAGACGCATGCCTTCAATTTTCGACGATCGATGTAGCTCCACTTATTGAAAAGATGGAGGCCGTTTGAAGTGTCGAAATTCGGAGTCTTCTTATGTCGATGCGATGGAAACATCTCAAACTCAATCGATATTGATAGGTTAGACAAGGATTTCAAACGCACCAACGTTGTAGACTCTGATCAACACCTCTGTTCGCTACAAGGCCAGCAGAAGATCAAGAAATCCATTCGCAAACACAACCTCGATGGCGTTGTGATCGCTTCTTGTTCGCCTAACAATCACGGTCAGACCTTCAGGGGCTGTATGCGCGATGCAGGCCTTAATCCGTATCTTCTTGAGATCACAAATATTAGGGAACAATGTTCGTGGGTCACCGATGACAGAAAGAGCGCTACCAAGAAAGCGCGCGACCTTATCAATGCTTCTCTACAACGGCTCGAGCACGCGGAATCCCTTTCTGAGTTTCGTGTTGACGTTACCAACGCCACTCTCGTTGTAGGCGGTGGCATCGCAGGAATCACCGCAGCGCTCGCCTTGGCACAAAATGGCGTAAAAACGTATCTGGTTGAAAAGGAGCCCTCTATTGGAGGCAACACGGTAAGAATCGGAAAAGTATTTTCACCACACAAGATGGTGGAAGAGTGTGCGATGTGCTCACTCAGCCCGTTAATGAACGATGTTTACGAGAACCACGAAATCGAGCTCCTAACTGACGCTGAAATTGCCAACATAAACGGAACTGCTGGTCACTTCAACGTCGACGTCAAAATCAAACCACAAAGCGTTAGTGAACGATGTACAAGCTGCGGGGAGTGTGCGACTGTTTGTCCAATCGAAGTGCCAGATTGGTGGAACGCCAACACACGAAAAAGAAAAGCCATCTATAAACCTTTTCCACAGGCCGTACCTGATAGGTATACGATAGATGCAGAGCACTGCGTCAAATGTGGTAAATGCATCAAGGCCTGCAAGTCCGACGCAATTGAGCTCGAAGCCAAGCCTTCTCTTAGGAAAATAGAAGTCGGCGCGATCGTCGTAGCAACGGGCCATGATGAGTTCGATCCAAGTTTGCGGCCTGAATATGGCTATGGTCGTTTTAAAGACGTTGTTACCCAGTTAGAGCTCGCTCGGATAATTGGCGTAAATGGGCCCACAAACGGTGAACTCTTAAGACCTTCAGACGGCAAAACGCCAAAGCGAATAGTGATGATACAATGCGTCGGGTCGAGGGACGAAAAGCCGCACGGATTGCCGTATTGCTCTTCCGTTTGTTGTATGGTCGCCCTTAAACACGCTAACTACATCACTGACTATTTTCCGGGAACTGACATAACAGTGCTTTATACAGACATTCGAGCCCCGGGAATCTATGAAAACTACTATAGGCACGTGCAAGAGAAAGGTGTAAAATTTATCCGCGGACGTGCGAGTGACGTGAAGCGTAAAGGGGGCAAATTGTACGTAAGCGCTGAAGATACGTTGCGTGGACAGTGCCTCGAACTCGATGCGGACTTGGTGGTCCTTTCGACGGGTATTAAGCCCTCTCAGGGGACGGTTCAAGTTGGAGAGACACTCGGTATCGAACTAGGTGATGACTTTTTCGTGAGGGAAAAACACCCAAAACTTGAAGGCGCTAGTACAAACATTAAAGGGATCTATGTATGCGGCACCGCCCAAGGTCCCAAAGATATCACCTATAGCGTTTTACAAGCCGATGCAGCCGCTCTCGAAGCGCTATCGCTTGTTGGTCAGGACTACGTATCAATAGAACCGCTTTCAGCCTTCGTTAAGGATAGCTGCAATGGCTGCGGTATGTGTGTACGGCAGTGCAAGAACAATGCCATAAAGATGGTTGATCGCAGAGCGACGGTCGATCCGATGCTCTGCACCGGTGGCGGCGCGTGTGTACACGTTTGCCCTACTGCAGCCCTTGATTTGCACGGGTGTACAGAAGCCCAACTTGAAGCTTCCATACGCGGGGTCCTTGCAGGTAAGCGCGAAAAAGAGATAAGGAACATAGCGTTCCTAGACACAAGAATTGGGTACGCAGCAGCTGACAATATTGGCGCAGCACGGCTCCGCTACCCCCCTTCTATTCGGATCATAAGTGTGCCATCAGTGTTGAGACTCGCGCCTCAACACATAGACCTGGCGTTCCAATTGGGCGCTGATGGCGTTTTTATCGGACAAGGGTTCGAAGCCGAGAGTTGCGGTGAAAACTTCGAAAGTGTCGAAACGCGGCTCAACGATTTGAGCAAGAAAGTAGTACAGCGTGGGATTGATCCCGCGCGACTAAAGATTTACCGCGTTTACATCCCGCACTTTGTGGGCTTGCACAAGCGTCTCATGCAGTTTGATGGCAAGATCAAAGAAACTGGAGAGATGAAAGAAGAGCTCGCAGCGCCTTAAGCCGAAGCCATAAAATTTAGTGCCACAATCAAACGTGCGCATAAGAAGCATAGAAGGGATAAACGCCAAGATAACAGCCGGAGAGATCACCGTTTGTACTGCTTCCGAGTTTTGCAATATGGTACGGGCTCACGAAGACGTCAGTGAAGTAGACGTTGTTACCTGCGGCACAAAGGGCATCATGAGCGGAACATACGCCACTCTATCCTTTCGCGCCACGGCTCCAAATGTTTTTGAGACGGCCCAAATGGCGTGGCTCAATGATGTCCCCGCTTTCGTTGGACCGTGTCCTAACGAAAGGCTTGGATTGCTTGATTTGATGGTTTATGGTACGGCGGTTAGCCGGAGCGACACCAAATATGGCGGCGGCCATCTTTTTCGCGATATTGTAAGCGGGAACGATATCGACTTTGACGTATTAACAAGTACGGGGCTCCATATACAAGGGCAGACTAGCCTTGAAGACATGCAATTTGCGAGGCTCTCAGCTACTCGCAACGTATTTAAGAACTACAATGCGTTTGTTAACCCTAACGACACTTGCGTCAAGTCCATTTTTTCTGTTACGTGTCTCGAAGGACCGTATAAGGAAGCTAGCTTCTCTGGATGTGGAGAGCTGAATCCTTTGGAGAAAGACCCTCAGCTCGAAACTATCGGAGTTGGCACAAAAGCCCTGTTTAACGGTGCCGTTGGGTTCGTAACAGGGACGGGAACCCGAAGCACCCCCCAGAAACCGAACCTTTCAGGATATGCACCTCTGGAGGGCATGAACCCAAGATATGTGGGTGGCTTTAACACGTCCGTAGGGCCTGACGTGTTCTGTTCGTGGGCGATCCCAATTCCGATTCTTAATACGTTTATACTTGAGAACGTAAGCCGGACAGATGATCAGATCCCCCTGCCAATTGTTGATGTGAATGGGCGCACTTCACTTGGTTATGCACGATACAGTGACGTCTGGCAGCGCGAATATGGCCGGATAAGGTTCTCAAAAAACGAGTGCGTGAGTTGCAAAGAATGTCAAGTCGCTGAGAATTGTCCAACCGCGGCATTCACACCGAACAAAGGAATTGATCGCAAAGAATGCATACAGTGCGGCGCTTGCTTATCATCTTGCCCGTATGGCGCTCTAAAAGGTGATCTGGGTGCTATTGATCTAAATGGGCTACAAATTCCAGTCACGCTAAGGCAATCAGATCGATCAAATGCAGACAAACTGACGCGCGAGCTCAAAAAGAAGATCGAGCAAGGTGAATTTTTGCTCAGCACGCCAGTGCAAAGTATCAAGCTACAGTAGCATATGGATTCTGCGAGTTTGCTTTTTTGCGCCTCGAATGTCTATTGACACCGAGCCCAAGATTGACAGAGCTTGACAAATCAGAGATCTTTGTGAAAAGCAGAGCCGTTGCAGTTACAGAAAGCTAAGCAATAACAAGTCGCATTGAATAGAAGTAATATAGGGTTAGAGCATGTTCAATATGAAGGGGCCATAGGGTAGCCTGGATATCCTTGGGGACTGGGGGTCCTCAGACCCGAGTTCAAATCTCGGTGGCCCCACTAGTTAAACCCTGCGCAACTTAGTAACCTTTACAAAAGCTAATAAATAGCGCGCGCAATACATAACAGTGTAACATGAGTTTAGAGAATGCTGACGACTTTTTATGTCTGTTAGAAGGTGCTTGCGATTTAGATTAAGCATTCCGTGCGCAGCATATTTTGCTAATTCACTGGATTAAGGACCATCTGTTTAGGAGCAAGTAACGTGTCTATTGGGATTACAACGTACGGCGTGTACATACCCCGATACCGGATCAGAGTCGAAGAGATTGCGCGAGTGTGGGGAGATGACCCCAACGACATTAAAAAAGGCCTGCGCGTTTTTGAAAAATCAGTCCCAGACCGAGATGAAGACACGGCTACCATCGCAGTCGAAGCTGCTCGCTCCGCGCTTCAGCGATCTGGCTTAGCGGGAGCCGAAATTGGAGCTATATACGTCGGCAGTGAATCTCATCCTTATACGGTCAAGCCGACGGCGACGATCGTTGCTGAAGCGGTCAGGGCAACGCCGGAGCTAATGGCTGCTGACTATGAGTTTGCGTGCAAAGCGGGGACCGCTGCTTTGCAGACGTGCCTAGGATTGGTCGCTGCTGACTATATCAAGTATGGCATGGCGATAGGCGCCGATACAGCACAGGGAGCTCCCGCAGATGCTTTAGAATATACAGCGGCAGCAGGCGGCGCGGCTTACGTCGTTGGAAAAAGCCGTGTGATTGCTGAAATTGAAGACACATATTCGTTCACCACTGATACCTTCGACTTTTGGAGGCGGGAAGGCCAGCAATACCCGAAACACGGCGGAAGGTTCACAGGAGAGCCAGGCTATTTCAAACACGTTTTGGCAGGGGCGCGAGGATTGCTTCATAAGACGCACAGCAGGCCTGAGGACTTCGACTTCGCTGTCTTTCATCAACCAAATGGCAAATTTCCTCGCAAAGTTGCTTCCACACTTGGTTTTTCACAGCAACAAGTAAAACAAGGCCTTGTGGTCGAAAAACTGGGGAATGCCTACTCCGGGTCATCGCTTATAGGACTGGCATCTGTGCTGGATGTTGCGGAGCCTGGCAGTCGCATCTTCATGACCTCCTTTGGGTCAGGGGCAGGTAGCGATTCGTTCACGTTTCGCGTGACAGAAGAGATCTGCAAGATACAAGATCATGCCCCAAGCGTTGCAGAACTGCTTGCTGCACCGATTTATCTAGATTATGCAATTTACGCTAAGCATAAAAACAAGATCGTACTCTAACGAGGATCCAACACCGCAATACGGCGATTCACAATGAGAGAAGTAGCTATCGTTGGCATAGGATGCACAAAATTCGGCGAGATGTGGGACAAAAGTTTCCGCGACCTTTTCATCGAAGCGGGCTTGATGGCTCTTGAGGATGCCGGCATGAGCGGTGCACAGGTAGAGGCGCTTTACGGAGGCAACATGAGCTCAGGAATATTCATCCAGCAAGAGCACGTCGGCGCGCTTATCGCCGATTACTCCGGCCTCATTTCCAACAACGTGCCAAGCACCCGAGTGGAAGCCGCGTGCGCCTCAGGTGGTCTCGCGCTGCGAAGTGGCATCATTGCAGTAGCTTCTGAGTACCATGACATTGTTATCTCTGCAGGCATAGAAAAGATGACGGACATTGGCGCAGAGAAGGCGATGGACGCGCTCGCTGCTGCTGCTGACCGGGAATGGGAGGCTGCAGTTGGCGCCACGTTTCCGGGACTCTACGCCATGATGGCGCGGGCACATATGCACGAATTTGGTACCACGCGAGAGCAGCTCGCCCAGGTAGCCGTTAAGAATCATTACCACGGTTCAATGAATCCCAGGGCACAGTTCCGGAATAAAATCACAATTGAATCGGTTATCAGCTCACCCCTCGTCGCAGATCCTCTTCGACTTTTTGACTGCAGTCCAATTACAGACGGAGCGGCTGCAGTTGTTTTGGTTCCTGCCGAAAGAGCGCGAGAATTCACAGATACTCCGATCTACGTCAAAGCCGCTAGCCAAGCCAGCGATACGATCTCTTTGCACGATCGTCGGAGCCTAACGAGCATCGACGCGACCACAGTTGCCGCAGATCGGGCCTTCAAGACCGCGAGGCTAGAACGGTCAAACATCGATGTGGCTGAGGTGCATGACTGCTTTACAATCGCTGAGATAATGGCGATTGAAGATCTCCGGTTTTTTGAAAAAGGCCGAGGAGGTCCCGCAACGCTTGCCGGCGATACCGCAATCGGTGGCAAAATACCGATAAACACAAGCGGAGGGCTGAAGGCTTGCGGGCATCCGGTAGGGGCAACGGGAATAAAGCAAGCAGTGGAGATTGCCGAGCAGTTGAGAGGCGATGCAGGAAAGAGGCAGGTTGAGGGGGCTGAAGTCGGCTTGACCCACAACGTCGGCGGAACGGGTGGCACCGTCGTTGTGCATATCCTAGCGAGGTGAATCGATGACCGTTGCGCGTTTTTGTAGAGAGATACCCAACAGGTATAACCTCATCGGCACAAAATGTGAGAACTGTAATACCTATTACTTCCCCCCGCGGCGCGTGTGCATCTCTTGCAGACGTAAGGGCGTGATTCGCGAATATCAGTTTGAAGGCACCGGAAAAGTTGTAACTCACACTACGATATATTCGGCTCCTGAAGCTTTCAGCAAAATGACGCCATACGTTCTGGCAATTGTGGAACTCGACGAGGGGCCAAAGTTTACGGCGCAGATCGTTTGCGATCCGTCTGAGATCAAGATCGGAATGCGCGTTAAGTCGGTTTTTAGAAAGCTTGGAGAGGAAGGACCAGACGGCGTGATCTACTACGGGACGAAATTTGTTCCAGTATGAACTGTTCAACCATCCCAGGTCGCTTGCTTTTCACTCTTTTTTGAGAATGAGCTTAGATGCGCAGACGATAGCCTCTTAAACAAACGTTCCGTGATTCGCGAGTGGTCTGCGCAACGAAGATACCTTTACGTCGTAATCTCACGTTATCGCGCACGCTGCTGTGCTGTCACCGCCCAAGCGTCGCGTGTGCTCTCGCAAGATGTCTTGCAGCGAGGGCTGCTATGAGAGAGAGCTCGCCCGCAAGCACGGCACAGCAGATGATTTCAGCAAATTTCTTAGCGTGTGCTCCTGGGGGCTTCCCTCCGCCCGCCACGTCCATTATCGACAAACACTCGTGCTGCGTTTTGATCGAGGTTCCCCCGCCTACCGTGCCAACTGGCAGAGAGGGCATGCTTACGGATGCGTACAATTCGTCTCCTCGAGCAGAAAGGCTAGTAATCGCCGTCGATGCATCGACAACATGAGCCGGGTCCTGACCAGTTGCTATAAAAATAGCCGCTATGACGTTTGCTGCGTGTGCGTTGAAGCCCAGCGATCCCGCTTTGGCAGATCCAAGCATATTTTTCCGATAATGAACATCTGCCATGCTGTCAGGCGTCGTCTTCAGCTCGTCGTGAATAATGCGTCGAGGGATAGAGGTTTCGGCAACTACGTTTTTGCCTCTGCCTTCAATTAAGTTGATCGCAGCTGGTTTCTTATCTACGCACATATTGCCTGAAAGGGCTACCAGCCGAATGTCGAGCTCCTCAACAATGATGTCGGCAAGTCTGTCAGTAGCAATGGTGACCATGTTCATGCCAAGGGCGTCTTTAGTGTCAAACGCACACCGCAGGAAAACGTTGTCCGCAACAACGTAAGGGTCTACCCGAACGAGTTCCCCGTGTTTTGTAGTCTCCCTAGTTGCTTTCTTAAGCTTAGTAAAGTTTTCTGGCTTCTTGACCCATTCAACAACGCGCCGCGCTTCGACCACATCGGCCACCTCAAAAACTGGAGCACGGGTCATTTCGTCGTTGAAAATCCTAACAAGGGCACCTCCCGCAGAGGTAATTGCCTTGCAACCTCGGTTCACGGAGGCGACCAAAGCCCCTTCCGTCGTAGCCAGAGGTATGTAGAACTCTCCATTCGCATATTCCCCCTCAACTGCCAGAGGGCCAGCAATACCGACTGGTATTTGCACGGCTCCGATCATGTTTTCGATATTCCGTTGCGAGGAGGACTCGGCGTCAAGAGCATACGCGCCGAGCGCATCCAATGCCGTTCCTGTCAATTTTTCGACCGCTTTGCGCCTGATTTCAATTGCCTCTGACGCAGGAAGATCGATTTGATGGAGCCCCAACTTTTTCGTTGCGACCTTATCGATGAGCATATTATTATCGTCCCTCACGCAAATCCCCCAACAGTTTCGTGCGTGTATTGACTCGCGCCATTTCCTAGTCGCCGGCGACCGAGCCCAAAAGCTTGTTTTTTCGCCTGTAGCTCAGCTCAGCGACGATATACCACGACTTAAATTATTTATAGAGTAACCTGGTATAAAAGATGAATTGTGATGCCTCAGTGGCTAAGCCTGGTATAGCGCGTCCTTGGTACGTTTCTCGAATCGAACACAGAGAGGACGAGGTCGCGGATTCAAATTCCGCCTGAGGCTTTTTCTTATCTGACTCTGCAAAGAACATGTTCATAGGCATTGACCACGGAACCCAAGCTGTTCGCTTTGCTACTCTGGATAAACGAAAGCTTGAGCTTCCGCGACAAAACATTGTTGAGTCTTCTGTCGTGCACGATATGGAGGAGGGGCTAAACCTCAAACTTGAGTTTGTCAAGCTCATCGGGCTCACATACTCCATGGGCGATGGTATCACGAAGATCACGAACGCCAAAAAAGTGCATAACAGAGGCATCAAGGCTGTTGGCGGAGCTGGACGTTACATCGGAGGAGGCACCGCCGTCTATGATGCAATTCATAAGTCAGATACGCCTGCGATCGTATTACCAGGAATCCACGACGAATCAAACGTCGACTTTCGAATGAAGTTCTTTTCCCACGGAGCCTCACCAGAAAAGGTCGGACTAGCCTACTATGTCTCTAAGTATCACAAAGACCGAGACTTCATATTATGCGACGTAAGCTCCAATACCGTGTCTCTCGCGGTCGCGGAATCGCGTATCTTAGGAGCAATTGATGCCGCAATATTTGCACCAGGAGTGACACAAGGACCCTTGGATCTTCAAGCAATACGGGACGTAGATAGTGGCCTCATGACTGCCAACGAGGCTTTTTCTCGCGGCGGCCTTTTGAAACGCGGCCTTAGCGAGCATGATATGGTCGCAACGCTGGCACTGTATGCGGCGATGGAGATCAACGCACTACAAGTCCTATTGCGAGACTATTCAGCACAGGGATCGATATTTTTGGCAGGGTCTGCAGCCGCTAAAGTGAAAGTGTTATTAGACGAGCACTTGGGCACCTCTTCTACCGTTCTTGACGCGTGGAGTGCAGCAACGGGATGCGCGGCTATCGCTAAAGATGTGTGGGAAGGCGCTCTCGATATTGTGGGCATCCAGGTCGATTTCTAACAGCGCGGGGGTTGCACACGCCTCAATGGAGCTGCAGCACTGCCAACGACCTTTGACCCTGCCCGACTTCGACTGAGTAAATAACCATCTTGAGCACAGAATCTGCAAAACGAGCGTTTAGGATCAAATAATGCGTTCGAAAGGATTAAATCAGATTGAACGATTAATGATGAACAACGGAGGCCACTAAGTGAAAGAGGTACGCATACACGGCAGGGGCGGGCAGGGCTCTGTTACCGCTGCCGAACTACTCGCTGTCGCAGCGTTCGAAGACGGAAAATACAGCCAAGCATTCCCCTTTTTTGGCGTTGAGAGGCGCGGCGCACCAGTAACTGCATTTACGCGCCTGAGTGATAAGAAAATTCGTCTGAGAAGTCAAATCTACGAACCTGATTACGTTATCGTTCAAGACGCAACGCTAATCTCGGCGGTTGATGTTGCTGCTGGGCTGAAGCCTGAAGGCATGGTGATTGTGAACTCGGAAAAATCAACTGAAGAGATAGGACTCGACGCCGAGATTGATGTAAGGATGATAGACGCCACGGCAATAGCCCTTGAGGTTATAGGCCGACCAATCGTTAATACAACCCTGCTAGGGGCGTTTGCAGGTGCTACGGGCGAGATCAGTATCGAGTCGATCAAGCGATCGGTGCTGGCCCGATTCCCTGGGAAAGTCGGAGAGCTGAACGTCCGGGCAGCAGAACAGGCCTACCAGCTTATGGCCGCAACCGAGAGAAAGCCCCACAAAAAGACACGAGCTCGAAAGAAGAAGGAAACACGTGAAGGATACGAAAAGATCCCAACGGCCGCAATTGGAAAGCCTGGGACCTCAGAAATCACAAAAACTGGCGACTGGAGAGTATTTTATCCCGAGTTCGACATGGAGCAATGTACCCGCTGCGGCAAATGCCTCGAGAACTGTCCTGACGCTGCCATCATCGAGCGAACGTTAAGCGGACGAGAAGCCGATGAGGCGCGAAAGAAGGCAGAAGAGCTCGAAAAGGCGGGCAAGATTAAGAAGGCCGCTGTCAAGAAGGCCCACATCCGATATGAACTGGATCCGACGTATTGTAAAGGGTGCGGAATATGTGCTAATGAGTGCCCGATCAAGGGTATCAAAATGAAACTGGAGGAGAAGTAGCATGAGAGAGATAATGGAAGGATCTCACGCGATTGCACTTGCAGTAAAGGCGGCACGGCCAAACGTAGTAGCAGCTTATCCAATAACCCCGCAGACGCACATCGTGGAAGATATCTCTCAATTAATAGCGGACGGGGACCTCGATGCGCAATATGTGAAAGTGGAGTCTGAACATTCCGCAATGTCAGTATGCCTCGGCGCGAGCGCTACTGGCGCGCGGACGTATACTGCGACAACCTCGCAAGGCCTAGCTCTGATGCACGAAGTGCTTTTTAACGCGGCAGGCATGCGATTGCCGATTGTTATGACGGTAGCAAACAGAGCACTCTCAGCACCCCTCAGCATTTGGAATGACCATCAAGATTCCATTTCAGAGCGCGATTCGGGCTGGATTCAAATCTATGCAGAAGATAACACCGAAGCGAGCGACCTGACAATTCAAGCGTATAGAATTGCGGAAGATAGCCGAATTCAAGTTCCGGTGATGATCTGTATGGACGGCTACACGCTGACTCACACCTATGAACCTGTCGAACTTCTCGAACAGGACCTTGTCGATGACTTTTTGCCGCCTTACCAGCCTGCGGACTTCCTAAACGTTTACGATCCAAAGTCTTTCGGCATGTTTGCCGATCCTAATTACTATACCGAGTTCCGGTATCAGAATCACAGAGCGCTGGAAGCGGCTAAGGCTGTAATACCGGAAATATCGAGCGAATTCGGTGAAGTGTTTGACCGGGATTACGGCGGCCTTATAGAGGAGTACAGGTGTGATGATGCCGAGTATGTGCTGATGGCAATGGGATCTGTGGTCGGCACTTTGAAAGATACGGTTGACGATCTGCGCGACGACGGCGTTCGGGCCGGCGCTATTAAACTGCGTTCGTATCGCCCATTTCCGGTCGATGAGATACGAAGCGCTTTGGCTGGATTGGAAGCCGTTGGCATTTTAGATAAGAACATCTCACTTGGTTTCGAAGGGGCACTTTTCACCGATGTCAAAGCGAGCCTTTATCACGATGATAACGCCCCTAAGGCCTTCGGCTTCATCGCTGGCCTTGGAGGCAGAGACATCCCAAAACGAATGTTTGTAAAGATGTTTGACTGCATTCGCGAGGACAAGAAAATTTTGAACAGCAAATTTTTCGACCTGAACACAAAGATTTTGGATTTCCAAGAGGTTTAAACATGCGAGCAGAAGAAGAGCGACCAATAGACTTGTTAGCGTCGGGCCACAGGGCATGCGCAGGATGTGGCGCGGCACTCACAATACAAGCAGTTCTGAGAGCAACAGGAGCAAACGTGTTCATTGCAAACTCAACCGGCTGCATGGAAATCATTTCCTCGCAATATCCGCAATCCGCTTGGAAAGTTCCGTGGATCCACTCGCTTTTTGAAAACGCAGCAGCGGTCGCCTCGGGGATTGAAGTTGCGCTTAAGGCACTCGGCAGAGACGAAGAGGGCAAAGTCGTGGTGATTGCAGGCGATGGAGGAACCGTCGATATAGGCATGCAGGCTATTTCTGGAATGATCGAACGGGGTCACGACGTCTGCTACATTTGCTACGACAACGAAGCGTACATGAACACGGGAAACCAGCGCAGTGGCTCCACGCCGTTCGATGCGTCCACCACGACGAGTCCATTCGGCAAAAAATCGTTCGGAAATGATCGGCCAAAAAAGAACATGCCGGCCATAGTGGCAGCCCACGACATAGCCTATGTCGCAACAACCTCTGTCGGTTATCCGAGAGACTTGGCAAAGAAAGTGCAAAAAGGTATTGCTGTCCGCGGCCCGGCGTATTTGCAGATTCATGCTCCTTGCAACGTTGGATGGGGTTTCGACAGCGCAAAAACAATAGAGATCGCACGACTCGCAGTGGAAACCGGACTTTGGATGATGTACGAAATAGTGGATGGTGAACTCGTCAACGTGATGAAGGTACCTCGCCAACAGCCCGTTGAAGAGTATCTCAAGCAACAGAGACGATTTGCTCACCTTTTCAAGATGCCCGGGGGCGAAGCCCAAATTAAACTAATTCAAGACTACGCGAACTTTAACTTAGAGCGCTATAAAGCAGCTTCTCCCATTGGAACTCGCGAAATTCAGACGTAATTGTGACGCCATCACGATAGCGCGCACGACACGACACGCGTTGTTGCGCTATTGTGTCACTCTAAGAACTATCTATCCCATCGAAGAAGGACCTTTGCGCGTGTAGTCGTTAGAGCCGCTCAAGGTTAGAGAGCGCCTCATAAAGCACGTCAAAATCCGCTTCTACTTCAGTAAGTGGGCTTGATGATCTTATAACAGTTTCAGGATCCTTTAAGAGATGACCAGTTGCAATGCAAACCACAATCTCGTCCCGCTCGATTGTGCCTTGCCTAGCCAACTTTCTTAGTCCTGCGATTGAAGCTGCACTTGCCGGCTCGACTCCGATGCCTTCCAACCGTGCTAAATCTTTTTGAGCTTTGAGTATCTCTTGATCGGTTACTGATTCTGCGACGCCGTTAGATTGTCTTATCGCTTGCAGGGCTTTGGGGGCATTTATCGGGTTGCCAATTCTGATTGCGGTCGCGACAGTTTCGGGTTCGATCACCGGCTCTATCTCAGCCAAGCCGCGTCGAAAAGCATCCACGATCGGAGCAGACCGACTTGCTTGTATCCCTGTCATCATCGGCACGTCCCGAATGATGTCAAGTTCTCGGAATTCCTTGTATCCTTTATAAATTGCGCTGATATTGCCTGCGTTGCCCACGGGAACGATTACGCGGTCAGGCGATTTCTCGCTGCCGTACGCGACAAGCTGATCAACCGTTTCAAATGCGATCGTTTTTTGCCCTTCTAGCCTGTATGGGTTCACTGAATTTAGAAGGTAGAATCCTTTTTCCGAACAGAGTCGTTGAACAAGCAGCAGAGCATCATCGAAGTTGCCCCTGACAGATAGTACTTTTGCACCGTGCATGAGTGCCTGGGCAACCTTTCCCAACGCTACGTGACCTTGAGGCAAAAGAACGACTGCTTCCATGCCCGCTTTTGCAGCGTAAATCGCCATAGATGCAGAGGTATTCCCTGTCGAGGCGCACGCTACGGTCTTGGTCCCAAGTTCCGCTGCTCGTGAAACACCTACGGTCATGCCCCTGTCCTTGAACGAGCCTGTAGGGTTCATCCCCTCGTGTTTGACGTACAACTCTTTGACACCACACTCCTCTTCAAGCCTTTTGCATCGGTAAAGAGGCGTCCCTCCTTCCATTAGCGAGATGGGCGCCCCTGAGATCGGAAGGAGTTCGCGATATTTCCACACATGCGGCGGAATAGCCGAAAGATCTTCTAAACTGAATTGTACTTTCGAGAAGTCGTACCTGATTTCAAGAAGACCGTCGCAACTGCACGTGTTCGCGACGGTTGAGAGGTCGTGCCTCTTGCCGCAGTCAATACATTCCAAATGCATTTAATCAACCTACTCGGTACCCGAGCGATTCGAGTTGCTCGCGTACGAGTTTCCTAGCCTCGCTGACAGCTTTGTGGATCTTGTCTGCATAAGGGCCGCCTCCTTGCGCCCGCTCAGGCCGCCCGCCTCCACTACCACCAAGTATGCTGCACGCCTCTTTTACTATCGTAGCTGCGTCCAAGCCCTCTTTCGCTACATTAGCGCGCACGGTAATAACGACATGTGCTTGGCCTGCGCGCACGCCTCCGAGGATGACCACAGCCTTGTCGTTTAGCAGCTCCTGTGAGGTGTGCAGAAGCTCTTTCATGTCTGCGTCAATTGTGGAGCTTAAGATCTTAAGGCGCGGCTCATTGCCGCGCTTCATTGTTTCTTCAATCCACACCATGGGAGGGTAGGCTTTCGCTAACGCCTTAACCGTGGACGGTTCAACTGTAACACTGGTCAGCCTCTCGAATGCAGCGTCCACTGACATGAGCTCATTCTTCACCTTTTCAAGATCCCCTTCACGGAGTGCTTGCTGCGCTGCGTTGATCGATGCACGCTGCCCCGCCAAAGAAAAGAACTTCGGCCTAAGCTTTTCATAATCCTTGCCTCTCTGCTTCCATTCCTCATAATAGCGACCCACTTCAGCCGCTAGTTGTTCGGGAGGGACTCGCAGCTTTTGACAGGATTTGCTAATGATTGTATCACGTAGCTGATCGTACTTTACGGCAGCTACGCCGGCAACAAATTCGAAGCGTTCGACTCCATCTTGTATCCCTTCTGTCTTCACGATTCTCAAAGGTCCGACTTTGCCGGTTCTCGTCATGTGGGTTCCTGCGCACGCTTGGATATCGGTGACATCAGGATCATCGGTGCGGACTTTCACTATTCGAATAATGGCCCCTGGTGGAACTCCGCCCTGGTAGAGGGCAAATCCATAAGTCTGTTCTGCTTCGTTTCGGTCCATCCATCTCTGTTCGACCTCGGTGTCAGCCATAATTGCAGCGTTTGCCCTGAGCTCGATTTTTTTCCGTTCGTGGTCAGCCACTTTCTTGTAATGGGAGACGTCAAGACGTGAGCTGAGTACCCCCTTCTGTGCCCCTTCCTGCCAGATATGATCTCCGAGCTCCGCCCTTATAGACGCGAGCAGAATATGAGTCGCAGTATGATGCCGTGCAAGCGATTGTCTTCTGTCAATATCGATCTCACCTATTACGTTTTCTCCAACCGCAAAAGGCGCAGCGTCCTCGACTTCATGGATTACAGCGTCCCCCAGAAGCCGCGCGAGACGCACTCGGACTTTCGTTCCCGAATGCGACGTGATATAGCCTGTATCTTCTGGCTGTCCACCCCCGCCTGGATAGAACAACGTCCTATCCAGAATTAGCCCTTGTTTCAACAGTCCAACCACTTGAGCTTCGAAGATCACCTCTTCAGGTTCATCGTAGAATAATCGGTAGGTACTAGGCAAGCCTCGGCCAGCTTCGGAGGCGGGCTCTTCGCCGACTTCTAAACGCTCGTGCGAAGCAGCAACCAGCGAGTAAAAATCATCCGGCAGTTCAACGCGCGCTCCGCTTTCCGCAGCCACCGCTTCGACGATCTCTGGGGGTATTCCGTTAGAGTCATACATTTTTACGAGCTCGTCTGTGGGAATGCGCTGTCCACGGTAGCGCTGGGCGAGAGTTACTACACGTTTTTTACCTTTGTCAATAGTGCTCCCATATTTCTCAGTTTCACATCGTATCATGTCAATGACGGTGTCCGCGCGCGCTGCATATGTAGGGAAAGCGCTCAGACTCTCTATCTGTTTTGTGACTATCTCTTCCAACGCGATAGGACAATTCAAACTTTGCAATAAGCGGAGCACCTTTCGAATCACAAGTCGCGCGAGATATCCGGCTTTGACATTTGAAGGAACTATTCCGTCTCCTAACATAAACACAAGACATCTAGAATGATCCGCAATGGTGTACAAAGCCTCGATGGGCTCCACGATCCTTATTAACTCTTCAACGGCAATGCCAATACTACTTGCAACACGTTTCCGTAGGACCAGAAGATTAGAAGCGTTCAAGTCAATCAGGCCGGCTAATCGAGCATTTTGGGCTAAGATAAGCGAATAATGCGGATCTTCAAGCGAGTGCTCTAGTCCGGTGCCTTCTACCAGGTAATTGACGATATCAGGCATCACAGCGTCATATATGGTCGGTTTGCCGTTTGCCGCCCAAACCATGCGCTCCAAACCATAACCCGTATCGACGATTGAGGTCTCCATGTGCTCATAGCGCTCACCTTTGATCATCATCCCCGTTTTTGACCGCTGCATATCCATGAAAACAAGTGTTGCGAGCTCCAAGCCCCCGACAAGCACTTCCAGCGACAGCCCCGCATTACCGCCTCCTGCCCAGGGACTCTCCTTATACGTAATAGCCGACGGGTCGGCTCCCAACTTTTGAAGGAGGGTGTCGCAATATGCGACTGTTTCATTGTTCCAGTAGATGTGGCATCCCGGATAATTGAATGCGTGATGCGCCATCATTTCAAAGTTCGTTAGATGTCTGCCGCTTTTGCCGACCATATCGATATCTTTCAGTCGAACGCATGGCTGTGACATCGTGAGTGGATTCGCCGGTGGGGGCACCTTGCCAGACGTAACAAGTGGCTGAAAATCATATATTGAAGCGTTGACTAGCAACACGTCTTCCCTCCACCGTGCAATGATTGGATATGGCTGAACGCGAGTGTGTCCGCGACGCTCGAAGAAAGACAGATAGAATTCCCGCATTTCATTGAGCTGGCGCTTTTTCAAAACCGGAGCGCCGATAAACGTATACGGCGCGCACGGGGCATCGCCGCAGGTACTTTGCTCCTCTCGTGTCCAAAATTGACTGCCGCAGCTGGCGCAGCGCCTTTGTGCAAAGTCGTCTCTCAGATATTCGAGAACACCAAGGCTTAACTGTTCGTTCGACATTTAACACACGTCACGCGATAATCTCAGTATAAAAAGACCAGGTAGACCTTTTTTAAATAACTGGGCTGGAAAGTATTAAAAAGTTGCGTAGCGTAGTAAATGCGTATGAATGAAGAGCGAGGCACTGAAAGCGCCGCAGACGTCGTCAAGAAACTTAAGAAGAAAGTCGAAGCACAATGCGGCCCCATTTTTATTTCCAAGATGAAGCTCAGGGAGCTTGTAGACTTGTACAGCGCTTACAAACGGGAATACGGCCAAGGGTTTGCTGCTGAAGAGATCCAAAACAGAATTAAGTCGGAGTTGTAGTAACGGAGCCACATAAGCTTTATCTCTTCGGGTGCGTATAGTCTGAAGCAAGAGAGTTGATTTGAGTGGATATTGAAAAGCTGCATCGCGGAACCGAACTGCTGAAAAGGGGCTTCGCCAAAATGCAGAAAGGCGGGGTCATAATGGATGTGACCACGGCAGACCAAGCAATCATCGCTGAGAAGGCAGGAGCGGTTGCGGTAATGGCGCTCCACGCCGTTCCGGCAGATATTCGCAAGGCTGGGGGAGTAGCGCGCATGGCAGACCCTCTTATTGTCTCACAAATCATCGACTCAGTTTCTATACCGGTAATGGCCAAGACGCGGATTGGACACTTCGTCGAAGCTGAAATCTTGGAAGCGCTGGGCGTTGACATGATCGATGAGTCTGAAGTCTTGACTCCTGCAGACGAGCAATTTCACATTGATAAGCTACGATTTACGACGCCGTTTGTATGCGGAGCGCGGGACCTTGGAGAGGCCCTAAGACGGATCAACGAAGGCGCAGCGATGATTCGCACCAAAGGCGAAGCGGGGACTGGCGACGTGTCAGAGGCAGTCCGACACATGCACGCCATCATGAGCAAGATCAGGGAACTAAAAGGCAAATCTGAACAAGAAATCACTCGCGTTGCACGAGAGATCGAGGCGCCCGCTGATCTGACAGCCGAAACAGCCGAAATGCAGAGGCTGCCCGTCGTCAACTTCGCAGCCGGCGGAATCGCTACGCCAGCTGACGCAGCCCTTATGATGCGTATGGGCGCAGATGGCGTTTTCGTTGGCTCAGGAATCTTTAAGTCAGAACAACCTGAAGTGATGGCAAAGGCTATTGTTGAAGCAGTCAACAACTTTGACGACCCAAAAGCATTGGCAGAGATCTCCAAAGGTCTCGGACTACCAATGAAAGGATTGTCTGTAGGCCAGATACCTAAGGAAGAAATCCTGCAAACGCGCGGATGGTAGAAGAATCGCGGAGACATAGCCTAGAGAGATCCGCTGATTGCCGTCGGAATCAAGCACTTTTTTTCTGACGAGGATATGCGTGTGTGCCCACTGCGTAATGCAACGGGTGTCAGATTCGCCTGCCAATGAAAATGTTCCTCGCTAGTCGAGCATAAATGAGCTTCGAACGAGGAGCCACTGCTGCGAACAAGCTCGGCATCCGCATCCGGTTCGACCGACGGCGTTATGTCGTGTAACCGGGTTCCGAAGCAAGGGCTCCGAAGCAATGCATATCGGAGAGAAGAAAGCTAAGAATATTGAGACGAACGCTATCGATGGCTATCGTGCGCCAGTGGACATATCTCGTCAAACGCATAGTCCACTCGTGGGAATATCCGGCGGCTTGTATGCGCTCCTGTGATCTGGCGCCTTTATAAATAGCTTATGAAAATGTTGGAAATCGCAACCACAAGGAAAACTCCGCTGCAAGCAGCAAAGAGCTTTTCGGACAGCAAGAACATTCGCTAAAGCGAATGCACGAATTCCTGAACTTGCTTTTTCACTTCAGTTAAGATATCCAAGTAGTCTTTCACCGAAACGGTGAGTGGTATGAGTTCTCCCAGAGCTGCCGTGCTAGGCCATTGGGTGGGGGCAGGTGTGTTTAGCACAAGGTAGTCCTGGTTTTGAATGTTAGCAGATTCCAATATCTTCTCGAGCGCGTAAAGTGAGCGGTTCTCAAACACGGGGATCGCGTATTCTTCAATCGTCGGGAACGCTTCACCTTCGCGCGTGTAGTTCAAGTACATCGTTGCATCGATGAGCCGATACGCAGGAAACGCGCCCTCGTTGCTTACGTCAAGATAAACGGCATCGTCCCATTCAGGTGAGCCGAAAAGCTCACGGTCTATCCACGTGAGATCAGCTCTTCGATTCAATGACTTTGCGATATCGACGCATTTCAACAGTATGACGCTCAGCGTTTCGTTAGAATCGAGATCATCTTTCACTTCATTGATCTTCGTTGCCAAACTCGATTCGTCAATGACGGCCTCGATTGGCGTAATTGCGTCATTATAACTTAGGGCGGTAAGTTCATTGCGAATCTCGGCCGCCTGACTGGCACTAGCCGAGACTGCTGCTATGTTGACGTTGCCTTTGACTATAGTGGTGGTTTTCGGAGGCAGTTTTGGAACCGCAGAGTCCGGCGGTTGTTCCGGTCCAGGTTGCACTTCCATCGGCGGCGTATAGGCGAGATCTTGGTAAGATTCATCAGAAAGAGGTATCGTGGTCGTCGTTTCTGGGTACGCCTCTGGTACAGCTACTTCTTGAAATGTTTCCTCCTCGCTCGCGGCTTGGTTGATAGAGCTTCCAGTTTCTTGTGCCGGTGAGCTCCGCCGACGGGCTCTCAGCACTAGGGCTACGGCAACAATGATGATCAAAATAGCCAATCCAATTGCAATTATGATCCCAGTACTTTGAGAGATTGTGGGCACAGAGATTTGTAAGATTGGCATTGTATCACCTCAAAAACTACTTATGAGTATAGATGGATGCTCATAGATAAATGCTCTGGTGATTGCGCGACGCGGCTGCAATGCATTAACCCTTGTGGTTATCGAAGCTTAGAGGTCAGACTTACTCAGGTAATCTAACATGCGTGATCGTTTCAGCAGCGCTCAGTCCAACCTATTTAGCGCTTCAAAGAAATGGGTGGGCGCTGAGAGTGGACGACGAGTGGACGAAAATGCAGCGGTTGATTGTCAACAAAGCTCACGCTACGCTGATCGCGCACATTTCCGCCTCGCATTCTGGCGGGCAGGGTTCAACAACTCAGTTTCCCTGTTTTCGGCGTGCCCGCACGGCGCTGCGGTGGATGCGCACGAGCGCTGGACTGACCTAAATGCGTTCTACTCCGCGCTCAGTGAAAGCCCATGGTACGTGCATCGATTTGTCGAGAAAGGCAATCGAGGAACCACTGATGCGAGATGGAAACGTTTTTAGACTAGAAGAGCCAATCGGAGGGGTGGCGTTTCTTCTAAATTGGGAGGTGCATGATGGCGTTTAAGGATTCGCTTATATCAGCGTTGCTGGTAGTCGCAGTTATCATCATACTGATCCTCTTTTTGCTCCTCGGGTGGTGGATTGGAAGTTTATTGCTGCCCATGCTTGTGTTTGGCGGCTGGCTGCACATCGTTGATATCATCATTAAGACGATCGTAGGCTTGATAATAATCGGGGTTGTAGTTGTAGTCATCGGCTACATAGCTTTAAAACTCATATAGGGGGTTTCAAGCCCTAAACGAAATTCTAGCAGCGGGGGCGCGAGTGTTCAACTTTAAATATAGCTAGCGCAATTAAACCTGCTTCTCACGTAGCGCCCGCTCCCAGCCCATTTTCAGTATGTTGACGTCAATCTTGAACGGCAGACCTTGCAACGCTTGAATTCGTTCCGGTGAGATCGGTACAGGCAGATTAGGTGGGACCGCTTTATTCTTGGACACAGCAAACACAGACCCCCATACGTCCATCATGTCTAAGCTTTCGATAAATGCGCCTTTAGCAACTCCCTCTTTGTACGTCTCATCCCCAACGAACATGTTCAAATCAAACGGTTCGTAAAGTTGCATATCAGCGGCGTAGTTTTGGAATAAGTCCCACATGAGTTTCTCAACCTGTCGTTCCGGGTCGCGTACGTTCAAACCAATAACCTTCCTCGCCTCACGTCTGTTGATAAAGTGTGTGTGTGTGTACAGTTTCTCGGTCATTATTTCCACTATCTGAGTGACCTTAGCCTCGTTTTTTTCACCGCGCATATGAATCTTGAGCAAATTCGTGGCCAACATTCGGATACGCGTGTGTTGCCGGTAAACATTTCCTAGCGCAAGCGGATGGACTTGCTTTGAAAGTTCATTGAAGACCTCAATTATGTGGTCCTGCTCGCTGATCTTAGCAGCCTCGCGAGCAAGAGTGAGGTATGCGGTGACGTCCTCGACACTAATCCCGAGGGGGATGGCGGGATTTAGCGGATCGCGAGGATTGAATTGGTTTGCGGTGGTCGGATCGACCGAACTAAGCGTTCCACCTGTCCCCATCAATATTTCATCGGCACCAAGACAAATTAGTGTTCCCGCGCTATGACAGTGATAAGGCACGAGTGCCGAGAACTTTGTCGCGAACTCTCGAATGAAGTTCACCATTGGCCACGGGACGTCAGCGTCTCCTCCGCGAGTATAGATGAACAAGTCCAAATGATCGACCTCGCCTAAGCGATCGAGATGGTCATAAACGAAACGCAAGTGATCTTGCGACACTTGGCTACTCATCCCGGGGATATTAGCATTCGTTGGGCGGTCGCCTGTAACATAGCAGATCATCTCGCTGCCCCGCAAGTCTTGCAGTTCCTGAATGATGTCGAGTCGTTGCTTGGTTAGCTCCGAAGCCTCCGTGAGATAGCTCATATTTCACTCTATCGGGACTTTCGTATATATACATGCCATCGTATTTCGAGCGTGACAAAACGACTGTCGCGCCCTAGCCTCTTGCAGAAGCGACGCGACGAGAACTAAAGTGCTCGCGTCAGTTGTGCCAGAACCTGCGCGTGAGTGTGTACTGCCGCTCGTGCCTCAAGATATCGCGGTAAAAGCCTTCTTCATCTCGGCGCGCTTTTCGGATGACTCTTGATGCGGCTTCAGGGCCCAAGCCGCGCGATGCTAAAGCGATAACTCCTTTCTTCCCGTGAGAAAGAACCAAGTTAGCATTTCTATAGACGCGCCTTGTCCGCGCCTTCTCCTCAGCAGTTTTCGCTCTTTCGGACTTGGTGGCAATGACGACGTCCTCATCTTCCCACGGCTTCAGTGCTGCAATCAACTTAGAGCTGCATAGTGGACATTGTGGCTGCTCAGGCACGCTTGCCACGTTTCGTTTCGATCGCCATTTCTTACACGTGAGACAAAAAAGTATTACACGATCATTCATGATTCTGTTTTTGAGCGCCATGAGAATTGACCTGTCTGCGTTGTCGGTTACAAGCAGATCTCGTGCGCCATAATGCCTTTCCCTGCTGAGAGGGCTCAGTTTCGACGTGACTACTCGTATGTCGCCGTCTTGAATTTCCCTGAGAAGATGGCGAGTGCGCTCCAGATCGAGCTTGTCGTGCACGATATCGCGTATCGCCTCCTCATAAACGGGGGTATCTTTCAGAAGATCCATCAGCTTGTTGATATTGAAATACTTAGATTCCGCGTCCCTCTCGATGACGCCGAACTTGCGTGCCACGTGCGCTAGCTTCCACCTAAGCAGCATGCTATTTTTGAGAGTCATGTCAATCAACGGCGTAAGAAACTCCGGCTTTAGCTGCCGGACTAGTTCAGCGACGAGTTCCGCGCTCAGCGCGTTCGGGAGTTGAAGCTGTATCCAATATGGATTAACCTCCAAAGCAACGCTGCTGCCCAAGCGGGCCGCGAGCAGCGAACTGATGACCCGACCTAATGTCTCGTTAATCCTATGGCCAAAGCACGCGTGTATAAGTGCAGTCTTACCGTCGACTTCCACCACCAGCACGTTATGCGTGGGAACGACGAACTTCTCTTGTCGCCGCATCAGGTTGACAACGCGCTGTACCGTGTGCGGATCCGTGCAGTAATCATTTAGAAGGCTATGACTCACATCCTCACTTGAATTCGCTATCTGCCCGCGTAGTTTCCCAACGTCGGAAGCAACTTCGTAAGGCACTGGTATTTGCTCGCCCGCCCAGCTAGGGATCTCGCCGGTCGAGCTGTCCATGGGCTCAACCTTCACGCGCTGCTCGTCAATCTCCAGAATCCGCCACATCTCTCCCCTTGTAACAAACACGGCACCAGGCTCAGCAAAAGCAATCACGAATGTTTCGTCAAGAGTTCCTATCCACTTCCCGTTTATCGTGTCATAGATACTGTAGGTTTTTTCATCGGGAATCATAGAAAGATTTTCATAGCAGTACCGGCGCGTTTTTCCCATCATCTTGATGAGCGGCTCTGTGTCTTCACGTTCAACCTTCAATAGCCGCTGCTGTTGCAGCAGCTTAACCACCTCGACGAACTTTTCGAGCGTTAGGTCTCGATATGGAAATGCCTTTTTGATGATGCGCAGCGCGAGTTTAGCGGGCTTAGCCCCGTTCAAGGTCATGAAACAGAGCTGGTTTGCAAGAACGTCCAAAGCTTGGTAATCAGCGTTCACATCTTCGATCGCGTTGTTTTTCGCTCGACGCGTTATCACCCAAGACTCCATGATGTCGTCTGGGTGTGTGGCGATGATGGTACCCTCAGATCTCTCGCCGACTCTGTGTCCCGCCCGTCCCACGCGTTGAAGCAATCGCGTCACTTCGCGGGGAGAATTATATTGTATGACGTGCTCGACGTCCCCTATGTCGATCCCCAGTTCCATCGAAGAGGTACAGATCAAACCTCTTTTCGTGCCGGCTTTGAATTCGTTTTCTGCCTCGATGCGTGCCTCTCTCGATAGTGACCCGTGATGCACGCCAACGTCACTGCCGCGAAAAAGGGATCCAAGCACCTCAGCCGCTTGTCGCGTATTCACGAAAATCAGTGTGGACTTATGCCTTTCGACTATATCGCGCACAATGCGGGCATGACTCGCGAGTTCTGGCGCAATCATTCTTGTTTTCGCGACCGTGTTATCCGCATCGGTTACCTGCGGCTCGGTGACCGCAAAATCTAACATTTTCGCCCGCGAGACCTCGAGGACTGAGAACGCCCTTCCGGTCCCCGCGAGGAAGTGGCCGATCTCCTGCGGGCTGCCAACGGTCGCAGAAAGCCCGATCCTTTGGAACTCGCCGACTAAGTCCGTCAAACGCTCAAGACCGATTGCCAGTTGGGCCCCTCGCTTTGAGCTCGCAAGGTCGTGGATTTCATCGATAATGACAAACCTGACGGAGCGCAAGTTTTCCCGCAGTCGCCGTCCCATGAGGATGGCTTGAAGACTCTCAGGCGTCGTGATCAACACATCAGGCGGTTCGAGTGCCTGTCGCCGCCTTTCTGATTTCGTCGTGTCGCCGTGCCGGACGCCGATCGAGACTTGCAGCTGACTGCCCCACCAGTTTAGCCTCGCCAGCATGTCCCTGTTTAACGCTCGAAGAGGCGTGATGTAGAGGACACTTGTTCCGTGGCGGTCCTCAAAGTCTAGCAGCTTGCTAAATACCGGCAGCATCGCTGCTTCCGTCTTCCCAGTCCCTGTGGGAGCGACGAGAAGTAGGTTTTTGCCCTCCAGCACGCCCGGAATTGCCAACTGTTGCGCTTCCGTGAAGGGGCCAAATCGACTTGTGAATGCATCTTTCACGCGGGGATGCAACGAACTTTCCAGAGGTTCTTCGGGAGTGCTACTGGCCAACATAAGGACAAGGTTAATGATGCGGATCCGGCTTAAAATAACCCGTCACAAAAACAGACGATGAAAAAATCGCTTCTTCCTTGTTTAATAATTGTCTTGAACGGACTTAAAGATATTTGCGCAAGCAATTCCGATTAGGAGGTGGCTACGCGTTAGCAGCGTCCTCAACGTATTTATGCGAGTGTAGGGAGATAGACAATGGCGGCGAAAGGAGCCCTGAAAAATGGTGAGCGGCGGCCCGACTAAAGCAGAGATCATCGCGATAGCATTAGAGAAGCTTCAGATAAGCTGTGGCGAAACATTTGCCGATATTGGCTGCGGAACGGGCAGTGTGTCGATCGCAGCCTCGAAAAACACTAACAAGATCATCGCCGTGGATCAGAGACTTAAGTCTATTGAAACGGCTAAACAAAACTTCAGCGAAGCAGGGGTCTCGGCGCTCGTTACCCTCCTCCAGGGCGAGGCTCCTGACGTCCTGGAAGCCTACGAAAATGCGATTGACAAAGCATTCATTGGCGGAACTAAGAACTTTAGACGGACAATCGACTTCCTCGTGCCACACTGTAGGCGCTTTGTTCTCAATGCTGCGAGACTTGAAGTCACTGCCAACGCAATTGGGTACATGAAAGAGATCGGGGTATTCAAGGAAGCGCTGCTCGTCAACATCGCTAAGGGCCACGAACTTGAAAACCTTACCGCATTCACCCCCTATAATCCAGTCTTTATGGTGGTGGGCTCGTGCTAATTGGGGTAGGGCTTGGACCTGGAGATCCACAATTGCTGACTCTAAAGGCAGTGAACGTGCTAACTTCAGCGATCAAAGTGTTTGTTCCGGGGCGTATCTCTTATAAACTCGCCAAACCGTACGCCGATCCGGAAATCCTTCATTTTCCGATGACCTATGATGAAGCTGAACTTGAAGCTGCGTGGCATGACAACGTAGAGGCAATCGCCGCCTATGCAGTTACGGGACTGACCGCTTTTGGAGTGGTAGGAGACCCAAACGTTTTCAGCACGTTTTCGCACGTATCTAAAATGCTAAGAAGGCGCATGCCGCACATCGACGTCGAAACCGTGCCTGGCGTCAGTTCAATTACCGCTTCGTTCTCTCGGTTTGACGAGTCGATAGAGGGATCTTTTGTCGTGTCGGATGGATCAGCCGTGCAATCGACTCTTGTTCTAAAAGCGACGAAACCTCATGAGATAGCCGCGTCGCTGCAAAAGAGGGGCTTTTTTGATCTCACTTTGCTTGAGAACGGATTTACCGAACGCGAACGGGTCTACAAAAAGGACTTTCCTTTAAAGGGCGAATATTTTAGCATAATGTACGGCAAACGACCATGAAAGTCTATTTCGTTGGAGCAGGGCCGGGAGATCCAAAACTGATAACGTTGAGGGGCAAGGAGCTGATCGAAGACGCGGATTTGATTGTTTATGCTGGGTCTTTGGTAAATCCTAAAGTTCTATCGAACGCCAAAGGAAAAAAAGTCGACAGTTTTGGAATGACGCTCGAGCAAACGACGCGCTTGATCGTTGACGCGTCGAAACAAGGCCTTCGCGTTGTGAGACTCCACAGCGGGGACCCTACGATTTATAGTGCGGTGCGAGAACAGATTCTGGCGCTGCGGCCGTATGATATTGACTATGAGATAGTTCCTGGGGTTTCATCGGTATTTGCCTCCGCAGCTGCATTGGGCCAGCAGCTTACAAGTGAGACTCTCGTTATCACCCGGCCATCCGGCAAGACCCTCGAAGAGGATCAACTGGTCGAGCTGTCGAATCTGAAGCCAACAATGGCAATCCTTCTGGGCGTCGACAAGATTGATACGATTATGCAGCGCGTGCGATACGCGCCAGAGACTCCAACGAGCGTGGTGTATCACGCGTCGTGGGACGATCAGGTCATAATTACCGGTACAGTTTCAGACATTGCCACGAAGACACGCGAAGCCGGAATTACGAAGTCGGCCATCATCTTGATTGGCGATGAGCTCAGCCTCGAGGGCGAAAGGAGGTCGTACCTATACTCGCCGAAGACCTAAGTATCACTATCATCTGTTTTCAACGAAACTTAGCAAGCGCGCAGCGCATTCAATCGGCAATTGGAGGACAGATTGTCACCTATCAAAAAAATGCGTTCAAAGAAGCTTTCTCCTCCCACACAGCGGTGATCGCTATAATGGCGACCGGCATTGTCGTTAGAGAAATTGCTCCACTTTTGAAAGGAAAATGGGCTGATCCGGCCGTAATAGCCGTGGATGATCGATTAAACTACGCTATTCCTATAGTTGGCGGTCATCGAGGGGCCAACCAAATCGCGCGCGAGCTCCACAAAAAAGACGTCGTAAGACTCGCTGTCATTTCTACCGCGACGGAAGCAAATGACGTTCCAAGCGTAGAAGCTATCGCAGCTCACTTGAATCGCACAATCGTTAATCGCGCCAGCACAAAAGCAATCAACACGACGTTCCTTATGAAACCGGTCAAAATTGCGCACTTGACCGGGCCGCAGATCGTGATCGTCGATGACGACGTGGCCGTGCTCTCGAGAAAAAATGCTAGTGCCCTCACAGTCGGCGTCGGAGCTCGCAAGGGCATTGACAAATCTATGGTGCTCGAAGCAATCCATTCGAGTCTTATCGAACTCAATGCGTCGATAGAGGATGTAAACACTATTGCGACCGCATATCTGAAATTGAGTGAGCAGGGCATAAGCGACGCTGCGTTCGAGTTAGGAAAACCGATCGCCTTCGTGCCAAAACAGATCATCGACGCTACGAGGGGTCAAACTAGCTCAAGAGCGGAAATGCTTGGTCTTTCTGGCGTCGCGGAACCGTGCGCGCTCGCGCTTTCAAACCTTTGTGAGCTGCTCGTCACGAAGCGAGCGTATGGAGGTGTCACCGTTGCGATCGCAAGGTAGAATTCAGGTCGTCGGAATCGGCCCTGGCTCACTTGAAGACATTACTTTGCGAGCGACTAGCGCGATTGCCCAGTCCGACTACGTTATCGGGGTCGCAACGTACATCGACCAGATCTCTTCTCTGCTTCACAATCAGAAGGTCATCAAAGGCGTTATGGGAGAAGAAGTGCAGCGGGCAAAAAAGGCGATAGAGCTAGCCTCAGCAGGACACAGCGTCTCGATTGTCAGCGGCGGGGATCCCAACGTGTTTGGCATGGGGAGTCTCGTCTTAGAACTGCTGGCAGCACAAGACAGCACGATTGATGTTGAAATCGTGCCAGGCGTCACTGCGGTAAATGCCGTAGCTGCCATACTTGGGGCGCCGCTTTCCAGTGACTACGCGATCATCAGCCTAAGCGATTTGCTGATACCCTGGGCAGACATCGAGAAGCGACTCACATCAGCAGCCGAATCCGGGTTCGTCATCGCGTTGTACAACCCGCAGAGCAGAAAACGCAAGATCAATCTTGCGAGGTCCATAGAACTGCTTAAAAAGCACCGACCTCACGTTCCCGTAGGCATCGTCCAAAACGGTACGAGGCCTGGAGAAATGACAGCCGTGGCGACGTTGGAGACGCTTATGGAACACGAAGAGATAATCGACATGCACACAACTATCATAGTGGGAAATCGTGAATCATTCATCTGGAAGGACAAGATCATAACACCAAGGGGGTACCAAAGAAAGTATGAATACTAAACACGATCCAAGTTCAACCGGTAGCCTGATGGGCGCAGCCACCGCAGAAGCGCTGCGCATAGCGCATCGATCGCAGCAAATAGTGAGCGACATCATTGCGGATGAGAGCCCTGAAGGCAAGATAAAGCAACGCGTGGTAATGGCGACAGGAAATCCCCAATTCGCTGAACTACTTCGGTTCCGACACAATCCGATCAAAGCAGGGATTGCCGCAATAAGGGCAGGTACGAACCTTTACACTGACATCAACATGGTTCGCGTTGGCATTACAAAGGACATAACCCGTTTTGGTGGGAAAGCCATCTGCGCGCTTCCAGAAAGTGAAGAGGTTTCAGATGAAGAGCTCACACGAGCTTCCGCGGGCCTATCGCAGATCGGAAAACACTTAACAGACTCGATCGTCGTGATCGGCAACGCTCCTTCAGCAGCACTTACAGTGGCAAAAATGGTGCACGAGGGTGTAAAACCCGCGCTACTCGTTGCGACGCCCGTAGGCTTTGTTAACGCTGCTGAGTCAAAAGAGCAGATCAGGCAACTCAAAATCCCGTCAATAACGAGCGTCGGCACCCAAGGAGGGACGCCTGTAGCAGTGGCGGTCGTGAATGAGCTGATATCGATGTCATTCCGATAAATCGGCTGAAAAAATGTGCAGATTGGTCGACCCTGTCTCAGGCTTTGCGATTCCGCAAGAATGGCTAGCCCGATCTGGGCTTTCCCTGCCTGAGCTTAAGCGGCGAATTGACAGTGGACTATACACGCTGACTGCTTCCGGGACGTTGCTGAAACGCGGGCTTTCTACCGGGACGATTTCTGCAGCCGCAGCAAAGGCCGCGGTGCTGTCAATCGCAGAGCCAGCGACCCAAGTCAACATCTTAACGCCGATTGGAATTCGAGTAAAAGTTCACACCACGTCTGCCGATGGCTGGGCGAGGGCACAAAAACCGACGAGCGATCATTCGAAAGACGTAACTGAGGGGCTCATTTTTGAAGCTGAAGCTTCCAAGGCAGACGAAATCCAACTATCTGCTGGAGAGGGAATCGGAATCGTCAAAAAACATGGATTGCGAGCGCCCTACGGCACTCCAGCCATAAGCCCAGAGGCGCGGTGGTCGATCGAACACGCGATCGGCGAGGCCACGCACAGGATAGGACTCGAGGGAGCGCTCGTAAAGCTATCGGCTATCAACGGAGTTGCGATAAGCAAAAAGACGCTTAACCAAAAAGTGGGCGTTTTCGGCGGAGTATCAGTCCTTGGTACAACCGGATTCGTCGAACCTTGGAACGAATGCCTAATCGGCTCAGCTGAGAACCTCGCAGAAACTGCCACTAGAGTCGCTTTGACAACGGGCCGAACGGGATTCAAATACGCAAAAATGTACTTTCCAGATCACAGCACGATCGTTGCGGGAAGCAATCTCGAAAGAGTTTTTCAAAAAGCTGAAGGCAAAGAAATGATCATAATAGGCCTGCCGGCGCTGATTCTCAAATGGGCTAAGCCCGACATATTGAGCGAAATGAAGGCCGACACCGTTCAAGAACTGTTTGATAGGGACCCCTACGCGGAAGAGATCACAGCCGCATTGACGGCTCTGAAGACGCGTACACAAGCACGAATCGTGATCATAAATAGGGCTGGAAAGATAATCAGAGACGTTGAATGAGAAGAAACGCTGCTGCGCAACAACCGGCAAGAAGGCGAGCGTGAAAATTGTAGGCGTTGGTGCAGGACCCGGGATGCTGACCCAGAAGGCGATTGATGCTATCAAAAACGCAAAGCACGTTTACGGTTCAACTAGAGCACTGGCATTGGCAAAAGAGCACATTCGGGGAGACTCGATCGTCTTAGAAAGCTACGACTTGCGAGTAGAAGACGATGCTTGTATTCTTTCTACCGGAGATCCTATGCTTTCCGGGCTGGGCAGGAAAGCTCCGCAAGATGCCGAGATTATCCCAGGAATATCGTCGTCGCAGTTGGCCTGTGCACGGCTAAAAGTCGATGCAACAGACATT
Organism: Methanobacteriota archaeon; assembly: GCA_963720465.1. GTDB lineage: Archaea > Halobacteriota > Bog-38 > Methanoflorentales > Methanoflorentaceae > Methanoflorens. Next base: position 132,308 of record OY970393.1, on the reverse strand, counting down.
GTTGCCATCACAACTCACGGGAAAGAATCGACCAAAGCGAAGAAAATGCTTCAAGAAGCTGCACTTCTTAATAGAGATCTCTTCGTGCTTGCCGACCCGAATTTCGACTTGGTCGATATTTGCGCATATTGGAGCAGCCTTGGATATGACGGCGAGGTCGTTGTGCTCGAAGATCTGGGGTACGAAACTGAAAAAGTGTCTCACGGACGAATCACAAGCCCGCCAAAGTCGGGATCGTCGCTTTCTTGTGCCGTCGTTCGGAATCTCGCGCAAAAGAAGTAAAAAAGGAACGCCCCAACTGCCGGGTAGCCGTTGGGGTTGGCCGGCGGATAAACCTTTCCAGTCGTTAGCAGCGTCCCGCGAACGACGGGATAATGTCCGTTCCGCAAATCTTTATGGCTTCTTCAACGTCCGGACCTGTTGGGCTGCCAATTATAACCTGCGTCACTCCGGTGTCGAGCAACCCGTCGATCTTCTTGTTGCAGGAATCTGCGTCGCCCGCTATGACGAAGGCGTCGATCATGTTATCGTCTACTAACGGCCCGACTTCACCCCATTTACCTGCTCCGATAGCTGCACCGATGGCTTTAGCCGTACCGAGTGGAATACCGTGTCGCTCAAGCACAGGCGGCGGAGAGCCCATCGTAATAAACGCAGCAACCATCTTGGCTGATTTGCGTGCCTTCGCCAAATCAGGCCCGACAGAAAACGCCGTGTATGCGCCCACGTCGAAGTCGCTCATCGACTTTCCACCCTTTCCAACTCCCTCTTCGATGTTTGGCATCGCCGCGACGTAGTCTTTCTCGTTGGAAGCGTTGATAAGCACTCCGTCAGCAATTTCGCCAGCAGTTTTAAGCATGCCAGGACCTTGCGCGCCCATGTAAAAAGGCACCTTGTCCTTCTGCGGTCCGGTAAAGTCAAGCTTTGCGCCGGTCACTTTTATCGTCTCACCAGCAATATCAACGCTATTACCGGCCAACAGCTTGTAGACGACTTCTTTGGCCTCCTTAATTGCACTCAGGGGCTTCTTGATATCCCAGTTGCCACTCCAGATTGCGGGCGCTGGGAACCCGAATCCCATTTTGTCAAATGTCGCTTTGTCACCGGGACCCATGCCCAAGTTAACGCGCCCGCCTGATACTTCGTCAATCGTCGCTATCGCATTAGCCGTTAACAATGGGTTTCTCGTGAAGGGATTTGTGATACCGGTGCCGGGCCGTATAGTCGACGTCTTCAGTGATATGAGCGTCAGCATCGGATAGACGTTCCTGTTGTTAAAGTGGTCAGTAATCCAAGCGTACTTAAAGCCGTTGTCTTCTGCCAACTTCACCCTGTCTGCGCACTGATTCGGCGGCATATTCGGCACAAACTCTATACCAAAATTTATTTCCCTAGCCATTTTTTCACCAACCATAAACTCAGTAGGTTTATGTATAACCCCTCAGACACAATGAAAAACCTATGAGGAGTTATCGGCGAATAATTCTTTTTTCCTGAATATTAATGTATCGGTGTTCAAAAAACAGCTTTTTTTGCAAAAAAAACTTGTGTGCTACGTTCGCACGACTAAGAGCCAACGCGTTTTTTTGAGGGGGATCGCGAATTCAGTGACGACGTGCGCCGCACACGACTTAGTCCATTAAGTTTGATTTCGGAGGCAATGGTAGAGCAAGTCCACATAATACGCGGCGCCGGGCTACAACGTGATTTTGCTTGCCTCCGGAAAGATGGCCGAGTACGCTGGGCGAAAGATCTCAGAACACACCTGATAACTTTTTAGAATTACGTTAACTTTAAAGATGCCGCAGAGAGCCTGCGCAAACTGAAGCCGCGTTCTGCTAAACCTAGAGTCACTAGATCACAGATGCCCCCAAGACCTGGATCAAATAGGTTCCTGAAAGGATAGCAACAAGTCCGAGCCCCTTGAGAGCGAGATCCATCCTCGTGAGCTCTTCTCTCAGTACGCTCGGAAAGCGATAGGACAATAATGTCGCGAAAACTAACACGAAGAGAGGCTGTGTCGCACCAACAGAGCTTACGAGCGTTATTGGCCCGTGCGCTATCGCGTAGCTGTACGCAAAAACCGAAATGTATGCCACTGCCTGCTCGACAACGAGAATAACTCCAATTTTCTTGCTCGTAGCTTTGTAAGTCGTGACAAGAGATCCCCGCAAAGGCCTGAATGAAAGCAACTGAAAAAAAGCTATGAACCCGGCGATTTGCACCCAGATGAATATAGTGTAAAAGTCCTGGGTCGAGAACAAATACTTTAAAGCGACGCTGTAGACGGCCAATAAGAAGGACGAGAGGAGCATAAGATAAAAAGCAAGGGAGATACGAATTCCTTTGCCAAGTCGAATGGCGAAAAGTGTGCCTCCAAGAACCAAGAGCCCGAAGGCAACGTACTCTTCCGGTTTGAGCGTTTCGCGAAGCAAGAGGCTGGAGAGGACCAACACAAATACAGGCGTGAGCTGAAGAAGAGGTATGACCCTCGACACCTCTTCCACTGAGAGTGCTTTGAAATAAGGCAACGTGTAGTAGATGCGAATGAAACCGACGACAATAGTGAATATGAGTACACCGAGCGGCAGCGCAGTGAGTGTGACGAAGGGAAGAATGACCAGCGGCATAAGGCTGGTGGCGCTAATTACTAATACATACACGAGCGGCGGGATTCGGTAGTCTGAAATTAGGATCTTATCAGTGATGTTTACGCCAGAAATCAATAATGACGACAACAATGCAAAATAGAACCATTCCACTGCCATTGCGCTGCCTGTAGCGTCGTAGTTGACGTTAAGCTACTTACAGTTTGCGAGTTGTAGAGCAGCAGCTATTGCAAAAAAATGATAGAATGGGCTCACACTGCGCGCAAAGAGCTGTAGCCGGAATCCTGAATAACAGGTCGGGCGATCCAGAAGGGCAGCGCCAAGTTGCTTGCTTTAGTTAGTCACGAGCTCGGTGTTCGTTCTTCTTTCGGGATGACGTGGTCTTTCGTAACTTTCTGTGGCTTGGCGCAATGCGCCTCAGTTGCTCAACGGTTCCCAGGTATGTGCCATCCAAGAGGTACGCCTGTGCTTTTTCAAGCGCGATAGCTCGATTTGAGAAAAGCGGCCCTAGCAGCGTTTCGTAAGAGGCTTCGTTGAATGCGATTCCGCCAACCAACTCGTTAAAGGCCGGCATAATTATGACGCGTGGATTAGCATAGCCGTCGATTTGTGGATACCGTTCTCGAAATACGCTCTCAACAAAGCGGGTCCGGATCCAAACTGGCTTCGAACTAATATGGCCGAGCGGATCAGCCATGCGCACGATCGGATGGTTATGCCCCATGATCACGTAGTCGCAATGCAGCAGGTCGGTCGAAGGCCACGTGTGCCCGTGCACGAGCCCCGCGCCGTCGATACTACAGCCCTTTGATGGATGGATTTTAATTCGGAAGAGGGAGTCGCGGGGGAGCCAATATTCGATGCCAGCGTCGTGATTTCCCGGAAGAATGTCGACCGGCACGCATTCGGCTAACGATCGTAAAAAACGGGGGATATCGTGACGTTCAAGTGCTGAGGTTTTAGAGATTGTATGCTTTACGTCTCCCAAGAGTACGACGCGTTGAGATTTGGCGGTAGCCAAATATCGGAGGGCTCGGTCAATTCGTCGGTCTATCTGCGACGGAATATTTATGCCGCTTAACGCAAGTTCGTGTTCAATTCCGATATGCAGATCAGCCAACACGAGCGTGTTACCGACGGTCAGCGCTGGTTCATTGACTAGGGGCTGTGGTTCGTTCAATCTGGTACGGTTTTTATCTGTAGGACTCATGCGATTCCGGGCTTTTCAATAGCGCTCCGCTCCACAACGTCAACGTCGCTCCTTGTTTCGCTGCTGTGAGAGAAAAACCAAAGGAACCCAAGACAAAATCAAGCCGGATAGGCTAATGCCTGCGCAGATTATTTTGGATCCTAAGCCTGAAATGAAGTCCGCAGAGCGATAATCGTTTTGCCGTTATTCTCCCCGACTGTCACCCACACAGTGTCTTGTCCCTTAGCGAATATGATCAAACCTGCAGTTTCGTTGGCGCTTGTGAAGTTTCTGCTGATGTTGTAACCTCGTTCTTCCATTTGAGACTTATAGAACTCTAAAACCTGTTTGGGGGTGTCATTCGTCTGGTAGCTTATCACTTGCCCGACAAATCGGATATTTGAATACGACGTTCTGTTCGCATTAGGATATACCGGCACGTTAAGTGACGCAGTGCCAGTCTGCGAAGTTGTATTTTGCGTGAGATTTTCGAGCTTGACCGTGCATCCCGAGGACGCCAATGTCAAACCCGTGATGATGAGGATAATTAGAACTGCCTTAAACAGTTTCATTGACACCAGCATTACTGCATTTTCAAATAAACCTTGCGGTAATTGCGATATAGGCGGCGTAATGCTGCTACCGCCCTCAAATCGAGAGGCTGCGCTCAACGGATGATTTTTGCCACACCGGCTCGTCCGTGCGGATGAAGAGCATATCCGAAAGCTTTACCTTAACGGTTGTGTATATAGAGCGAGGTTGACCATGCTATCTACTATTCCTATAGATCTAGATGAGATTGACAAAAAAAACATTGATAGAGAGATCTTGCGAGTTAGCATTATTGCTGAGCTTGATGCAATCAATCTTTACGAACAGATGGCTTCTCTGACTAAAAGTGAAGCTATTAAAGCTAACCTACTAGACGTTGCGAAAGAAGAAAAAACCCACGTTGGCGAGTTCCAAACTCTTCTCTTACAGGTAGATATCGAACAAGCTGATGAGCTAGAGCACGGCAAACGCGAAGTTGACGAATTAGCAGGGAAATAACCCCGAGATAGCCGGCAGCTACACACGAGCAGCCAAGACATCAAGAGTGGCTGGCACGCCGACACAAGGAGTCAGGCGATATCGGTCCAGAACGAGAACCGTTGAATCAGGTCTACCTGTTCGACCGGTTTCAATCGTTAAGCGGCAAATATGGTGAACGCGAATCTAGTGGCACTACTAGCTCTCCCACTATTGGCACTAATTTTGGCCATTTACCTGCTCAAAGTAGGCGACAACGTCGGACATCTTTTCATGCTGCTGGGTGCTGGCTTGTGTGTTATAGCGTTGCTACCATACGCATTGAGTACGCCCAGTGACATTGGGTCGATATTAATCATTCTTGGTCTTGGATGCATAGCCTGGGGACTGACATTGAGAAAAAGGAGGTTCCGTTGGAAAAAGCATCCTTCTTAGGCCCAGCGGTATCTCCCGCACTGAGGGGCGCCCGCTACTGATTAGTCTTCTGGTGGAGGCGTCGTATGACACCTAATGCCGTCTTTGCTCCACGTATCGCTTCATCTCCGAGAGTTTCGGAGTCGTTAAGCGAGTCGACCTCATAAGTTTCTTTGGAGTGCAAGCTTCGCTCATCTAGCGCGAAGCGCGGCACGCGAACGGAGATCGCGACAGGATCTGTGGGAAGACGTGCCGCGTTGGGGCAAGTCAGGTAAGCTTTATATCGGCTTCCCCGCAAATACAGAATGGGCGACAGATTCAGCCGCTTCGCATCGTTTTGACCGGTTCGCCTAACGTAGGGGTTCTGATGGAACAACTCTTAAAACGTGCACGAGAATGCGCGGAAGCGCTCAAGAAGCAGGACGAAATAACGATCGTTTCTCACGTTGACGCAGACGGTCTTGCTGCTGCCGGCATAATCTGCCGGGCGCTCAACAAGATGGAAATCGGCAATGAAATTAAAATCGTCAAGAAACTGGACCTCCCGGTTATGCAGAGTGTTTCGGGCGCAGACGCAGTGATGTTCACCGACTTAGGAAGCGGGAGTCTAGATTTAATGGACGATTTAGGACCGGTCTGCATAGTCGCTGACCATCACCAACCAGCAGGAAGCTCCGAGATGGCGTTTCACCTCAACCCCCACCTTTTTGGGTATAACGGCGCTACCGACCTGAGTGGATCTGGGGCCACTTATTTGATCGCCAGAGCTCTCGGAGACAATGTGGAGCTTTCAGACTTAGCTGTTGTAGGTGCCGTCGGCGATCTACAGCACGTGAGAGAAGGGCGACTGAGAGGAGTAAACAGGGTGATACTCGACGAGGCCGAAAAAAACGCGATAGTTAGGGCAGAAAAGGATTTGCAGGCTTTTGGCCGACAAACGCGACCCGTTCATAAGCTCCTCGAATATGCGTCCAGCCCTTTTATCCCGGGAATAACGGGAAACGGTGCGCAAATCCTGGAGCTTTTGGCTAGTTTGAACATTGAGCTCAAAGAAGCGGGCGAATGGAGGAGATGGGTGGATCTTAGCAACGCCGAAAGGCGCAATATCATTTCTGCCCTCATTCAAAGGTGCTTGACTGAAGGCATGCCCCCTGAAAGGGTGCAGAGCCTGGTTGGAGAGGTGTACACCCTCTTAAAAGAAGAACCTGGGACTGCACTTCGGGATGCATCCGAATATGCTACGCTACTTAACGCTACCGCGCGATATAGTTTCGAGAAGATCGGGGTCGACGTTTGTCTAGGTGACCGAGCTGGTAGCTACAGAAAAGCAAACGAGCTTCTGTTGATGCACAGAGAGAATCTGGCTCGAGGGCTCAATTACGTCAAGCAAACAGGCGTGACGACGCTTTCAAACTTGCAGTATTTCCACGCAGGCGACCACATATTCGAAACGATCGTCGGGATCGTCGCTGGAATGTGTAAGAATTTAGAAGGCGTAGATAGGCATTTGCCGATTATAGGTTTTGCGAACTCAGACGATGGAGTCAAAGTGTCCGCCAGGGGAAGCCAAAGTCTCGTTGAACGCCACTTAAACCTTGCACGAGCTATGGGTGAAGCCGCCCATTCAGTCGGCGGCGTCGGGGGCGGTCACGACATTGCGGCTGGCGCTACAATCCCTGAAGGGACCGAAGCAGAGTTTTTGAAAAATCTGAACAAATTGGTCGGACAACAGCTGTCATAGCGCGCTTACAATGACAGCAGATTACGGTTCATATCGCGAATATCTGTCAACCCCGAAATCGCGTTTGTCTGTATCTCAATGCCACTTTCTCTGACGGCAGCCATAGAGTTTATCCCGCCTATTATTGCTACGCCGATATGGCCCCTGTTTACCGGCATTTCTAACAGATCTGAGTTGGGCTCACCAACCTCTAATATTCCCTTGAACTCAGCCTCCATCAAATCCGACAGCAGATTCTCAAGGTGGTTCTTCGCTGCCATGGGCACTTCTCGGACACTTGCGAGCACCTTGCCAGATCCTGTATTGATCATTTCTAACACGGACGTCAATTCTTGCGACATCAGCACGTCGAGAGGGTCCAGTGTAGTCGCGTCGTACCGCAGGGTTTCTGTGAATCTAATGGGTATTTTTTCAGTCACTTGCACGATGCCACCGCAAACGGGTTTAACGGGGATACCAGCTTTTAGGAGTACGCCGTCAATGGTAATGCTGCAAATGGTAAGGATGCCGCTGAACCCTTTCTGAATCGAGACGCCGTTAAAACTCTTACCGCCCTCAATAATTCGCACGTAGGGGCCGACGTTGAGCCCCGCGGCGTACACGAGCTTAAAAATGCTCAACGCCCGTTCCAAATCGTCTTCAGCTACCACTGCGGTATTGAATGCGACTGTCCCTGTAGCGGTTCTTGCATCAAAAGTAATACCATAAATGAGCTCTTCAATTCTCGACGACATGAATTTCAGCGTCATTTAGCACACCTCCTCGACTCGCGTCTGGTCAGCGGCCAAACAGCCCCTCAAGCGCATATTTTCCGTCGTTGTGTGCGATTGGATTGATTCTTCGTATCTCTTCAGTCGGGAAACCCGGTTGCCCCGAGTTATAGCGACGCCACACATCTGGCCACGGGATTAAATATGCCGTCTTTGGTTTGCCGGACCCCATCCTCAATTCTACGGCCAGATACCCGATTCTGCCAGATCTCCTAATAAATTCCTGCATTTTGGCGACCTGATGCTCTCCCTTCTTGTCTACAGAAAAGTGCTGTGAGAAGTACAACGCTGCGGCACCTTTGCTGGGCGAGATGCTCTTGCATTCTATGCCAAGGTATAGCCCACGGTCGGATGAATCCACTAGAACATCAAGCATCTGTTGCGAAAAGCGGTGTTGTTTCATCCTGTATGCAATAGCGTCGATGTCGCGCTGCTTGAAAAAGCCGTTAAATGACTTAACGAGCTCTCTTTCAAAATTGCTCATTAATCGCACTTTCCTCTTACTACTATAAAGGATATCCGTCAACACCTGCACAGGCGAATGAGGGGACAACGCAGGCGGCCTTTATTCTTAATGCTTGACTAACCGATAACGAACTTAGTCTGCTGGCGCTTGAAAAAGCCCTCTTCTTCTAGTTTTTTTAGATTGCGCAAGATCGGCTCAGGATCAGCGGTGAGCCGCCGCAGCAGCTCAGTTTCGGTCATGTCGGGGTGAGTGATGATCAGAGCAAGGATTTGCCCGCGCAATTGCCTGTTGGAGCGCTTGAAGGGGGCTTGCTTCTTATGATGAGCGCTCTTTCGGCTTGGATTCTTGAACTTCTTCTTGAGCATCACGCCATAGTCCATGAGCGCATAGTACCATACGCGCGGATCTGATCGATCGAGAGTACACTCAACGAAAGGGTAAATCTCATCGTCTTTCACGCTTTCCGCGTCGGCGAAAAATGCGTGGATGAACACAGCTCTAATGTTTGTTTCGATGAAAACCTCGGGCGCGTCAAATACGAAAGCGCGGACGGCACAGGCAGTGGTCCGTCCAACGCCTGGTAATTGCACTAAAGCCGCGTAGTCAGACGGCAGCTTTCCGTCGAATTTTGTGTCAACGATTTGAGCTATGCGCTTCAGAGCAAGTGCTCGCTTGTTATACCCCAAACCGTGCCATAGTTCGAGTACGTTTTGTAATCGAGCGCGCGAGAGCGCGGCAAAATTTGGAAATTCGCGCAAAAACGACTCATATTTCGCAACAACTCTGTCAGCTTGAGTCTGTTGCAGCATTAGTTCTGAAACCAGTATTTTGTACGGATCGCGGGTCAGCCTCCATGGCAGTATTCGACCATGTTTCCGATAATGTTGATAGATCGTTTCTCGAAAACGTTCGATCGCCGAAGGGCTTAAGTCGCAGTTTTTTGGTACTGGATTCATTTCGCTATCGTTAACCACGTCAATGAGGGAGCTCCACCGAGTTTATGCGTACCCTGTGCTCTGTCAATCGCGTTTAACTCGATATTACTTGAAGAAGGTCCTGAGGCGGTGCGTCGTCAAAACAGATCTGTATCGCAACCGCCTTTTAGACTGCGCATCTGAAGCGTTTAAAAAATAATGCACGCGGGAGGATACTATACGCGTTCCTTTCGGCGAACGGACAGACTAAGAGTTGGTCATTTGGTTAACGTAGAATGCGTGGCCGACTGAACGTGTTTGTTCGCACTTCGGACACGCATAGACTTTACGATACGTTGACTTTGGGCCCAACTCTTGCACTTCCAACAGCTTGTTTCCAACCCTAAAATGATACCGCCCACAGTAGTGACATTTCTTAATTCTTATCTGGTCGAATCGAGTCGTTACTAAATTGAAGCTGTGCAAGGGCTTTCGATCTGCTGGATTTTTGAATAAGATGCGACCCTCTTTTCGCCGGCTGCTGTCAATGGGAGCTTGATTGGCAAGTGAATCCTCTACGCGTCTGACAAATTGGCAAAAAAGCATCAGCAGACTAGGGTCAATCTCGTGCACCTTCGAGCTATGCTCATCGTGACGCCACCCGCATATGGGACAGCGGCCGTCAATTAGCTCCTCTCCGCTAATTCGTTCACTACAGTTTAGACACTCAAACTCCACTGCTGATCCCCCTGCCCTTAGCGTTTGTCTACAAAACCATTACCGCGACAGACACCACGGTGGTCCATAAGCCGCCTTCGCGGACGACTTCAGACGATGAAATGTTAAAGGTTTCTTTCGGCTTTGAATCGGTCCACGTCTCGTACATGCTGGAAGCGAGTTTTTCGGCGTAGACGCCTGAACTCTCTGGGGTTTCGCCAAAAGCGTGATGTTCCGATATATAACCAAATCCATTTGGATTCTTAGGAATGGCGCAGCCTAAAGAGGCCGAGACTCTACTATTAGGCTCGTTCGATGCGTGTCTCGACATGACGCAAAAAACAATCTCTCCTGGACGCAGCTCGCTTAGTCCTTTATCCTTAATAACAATCTCGCAATTTGGCGGCAATATCGAACTAACACTAACAAGATTATACTTCTCGATGCCTGCGTCCCTCAAAGCCATTTCGAAGCTTTCAAGGTTCTCTTTGTGTGTTCCAGCGCCGGTTGTAAAAAATATTTTTTTCGGCAATAACCTCATCTTGATTATCACGCCCCTTCAGTTGCGTATACAGCAAAACATATCTCACTGTAAGTGTTTTTAACCTTTATGCAAAGGATGGTGCTCGAAGTAGTGGCCTTAATTATTTCTGTCGCGTTTTTCGCGGTCTTGTTGCTCTCCGTCACGCTGTCTGGCGCCGGGCCGCTCGGGTATATACTCGTAATACTCATATTTCTCATAATTGTAAGTGTCGCAGGGATTAGAATTGCTGCCTACGAATAAACGCTGCACGGCAAATTATTGCTGAAGAACTTTTTACACCATGACTAACATGATCCACGTAAACACACGGCGTACATATGACGACTAAGACAGAACACATCGCGATAGACACCACGGCCGGTGTTCAGATAATCGACATAACAAGCGAGGTTCGCAAGCTGCTTGCAAAGAGCGACTTCCAAGAAGGGTTGGCTACAGTTTTTGTCCCGGGCTCTACAGCAACCGTGACGACGATCGAATATGAGCCCGGCCTCGTCGCGGATATGACGAAAGCACTCGACCGCATCGCTCCAAGAAACAGTCACTATGAACACGACCAGCGATGGCACGATGGAAACGGGCATTCTCATATCAGGGCAGCATTTCTGAAGCCAAGCGTGACAATTCCTTTCTCGAACAACACGTTAATGCTGGGCACATGGCAGCAGCTCGTGTTCATCGAACTCGATGTCCGGCCTCGCAACCGAACGATCATAGTCCAATTCATTGGCGACTAAACAAGCTTAAATCGAAGACAAGCTGAGCCGCTCTTTCGATGCCTTCGGCCACTATATAGGCTTCTTCGAGGTCCGCTCCGACAGCAACTAGCCCGTGATTCTCCAAAAGTGCGCCTTTAAAACCCCTAATTCCACTCGATACGGCCTCCGCCAGTTCACTGGTGCCCGGTCGCGCGTACGGAATCAACGGTATGCGACCCAAGAGCTGTTTGCCTTCGACGTCAGGTGATTGCAAGTCACCCCCCAGACAGGATAGTGCCGTGGCGAATCGGGAATGAGCGTGTACGATTGCTTTAGCGTCTGTCACCTTGTAGATTGCGAGATGCGTCGGCATTTCGCTCGATGGCGATTTGCCCGCGAGATGGTCGCCTTTCATCGTCACCACGGATACATCTTCGACCCGAACTTGATAGCTGGGAACCTTCGTTGGGGAGATGTAAACAACGTCATCGACCCGTGCACTTAGATTGCCACTCAACGTCGATGTGAGACCCCGCTTGAATAGCCACCCCATACATTTCGCGATTTCGTCTTTCAAAAGTCATGCCCTCAATTCTTAGTGATATTACAGAGCGTGAATCCGTTGTTAAGCTTATGCCTGCAGCACACTAAACCAGTCGCGCTTACTGGACTAAATGACTAATCCTGAGCAGTTGCACCGCGATCACTATAAGCGCCCCCAACGCCACCATCTTGATCACTGATATTGCATAGCTCTGCCTTGAAATGTACCCCGCATACATTCCCAAGGCAACAAGACTTATCAAGCTCAACCCGACCGAAGCAGCAACCGAACCCACTGAAAAGATCCACGGTGCTAACGGAATTAAGCTTCCAATAAAGCTGGCCCCTCCTGATGATAAGGCGTCCTTTGCGATCTTTCGCCGGCTTTGAGATTCGACGTACGTGTTGTTCAGCTTCCGCAGAAGCGATCTCTCGGTTATAGCAAGCTTGCCGTGCTCAATTGTGCTCTCTGCAAGATAGGACCCCACGCCGTTGGTTAGCGCGAGGGCGATCGCCCCTCCAAAAGCGGCGCTGAGGATAACCGCGTTAGAAGCGCTCACCACTGAAACGCCGATAATGATTCCAAGGGTGGCAAGAAGTCCATCGATGGATCCAAGGATTATATAGCGCCCTTCCTCGATATTGAAGCTCATGAACGCAATAGTACCTGGGGTAGCTTCCCTGCGGAACTCAGCAAAAGAGAAAAACTGACTGAAGTTCATCCACGATCGTGAAGCGTTTCTTCTTCTTCGACGATTTTCTTGCCAGCGATGATCTCGTCGACGCTGTGAACGACGCCTCCTAGATTCTCAATAGTCTGCAGAACCAAGTCGAAGTTAACGTCGGTGCCCTCAACCGTGATTTTTACATTTTCAGTCTGTTGATCGACCTCGTAGAGGCTCAAATTGACTCCGTCGACGTCTCTTATATCTCCGATCGCGCTTGCAACCTCGACGTTAGTAGGTTCGTGAGGTTTCAATACGTCTAGGACTATTCGCTTGATCTGGGACATTTCTCCGCCGATCGCCGTAGTAGGTAATCAGACTTATTGTTTATAATGCTATTTGTGAGTTGAAATCACCAAATGTAATGAGTCGCGCCACTTAGAGATGTTGGAGGCCCTGCATTGCAGCGCTATAACGCGATCCTCGTGCGCAAATGTAACCACAAGCGCGTTGCTTGTGATTGACACGTTGGCGATATCGTTGACCCGTATGAGGTACGCACCGGACGTAAAATAGGGCTTAATGTAAAAGCATTGCTCATAGAGCTTCATCGCTGCTGGCCTTTTGAACGTGGTTAGCAAGCGATTTGTTTCTATATCTTTCACCTGTAGCAAGACGGCGGTCACTGTCGCACGAATTGGTCGAAGCTTCGCTACTTTGTAGACGTTTCTTTTGCTAACGACTGGGCCGAGGTATCGCTGACGCACTATAGCTCGGGCTTGCGAGAGAAGCGATACCGCCGTCAAGCTCACCAAAAGCACCGTAAATACCGCGGTGAGCACAATAACATATAGCAACCCCGGTATCAATTGAACCATCAGCGACCTTTGAAACCCCCTAACCGGCGTGCCTCAGCGTTGTTTGTCTCGAGTATGCACGCGCACGTAGCGATTGAACTGTTTAAGATCTGACACTGTTGAAATTCCTTCTGCAAGCCGTAAAGCTAGAATTCTTGCGGCAGATCTTCACTTCATTGCATGCGCTGTTCCGGTTAAACTTTTCTATTCCGTGACGCATTATAGCGTGTATGCTCGAATTGCGGCGTAATATAGCGCATTTGCTGCTCGGCACGTTTTTTGCGTTGTTGGTCGTTTCACTCCCGCACGCGCTAGTACTTATCTGCAACGCGGTGCTCATTGGTGCGTTGGTCGTCGCTTCCTTTCTCTATCAAAGGTACGACATTACTTTATTGACCTGGCTGTTCACGCGCTTTGACAGGCCGAGCAGATTCACAGCAAAGGGAGCAATCACTTTTTTTGTCGGAACGTTCATTGCTGTCCTGCTCTTCGCACCGCTTTATGCCGCTCTTAGCATACTCGTGCTTGCTATAGCTGACAGCCTGGCGACGATCGCCGGCCACTACGCGGGCAAACACGTACTGTTCAAGAAGAAGACATTTGAAGGCACGCTCACATTTTTTGTTTGCGCTTTTGCGATACTGTTTTTTTTTGTTGCGCCAACAAAAGCAGCACTAGTTGCATTAATCGCAGCAGCTATTGAACTGATTACGCCACCCAATCTTGATGATAACATCACCATTCCGTTTGTAACTGGGCTGCTTCTCAGTCTGTAAGGCGCTTCCGCGAAGCACGCAAGCTGGACAACTGAGCAGGCAGACAGCAACCAGGTTCGCTTTCGAAGCTGTGGCAGGCGAGAAGCTTAAAGTGGCTGTTAAATCAGATGGAAAGGTTCGTTTATTAAAAGTCTTGCCCATTTTCAGCGGTGCGCATCGCAAACTGTTCCGGGAATATTTTCTTAAGCGCTCCCAGTACACGAAACATTTTGGGATCTAGCGTATCCTCTGGATTATCGAGAAAGAGGCCCAGTGTGACTGTATACGCGATATCGCTTATCAGATTCTCAGAGATATTCAAAGCACCCGCCTTCGACAGCTCAGCGAGGATACATGAGATATCAAAAGCACTGTCCATTATATAGTCGGCGCCGACCCGGTTGACACGTTTGGCGACGTTGTCCATTTGCGCGCCAAGAATGGCCTTTGGATCGTCTACTGCGGGGATACCTAGACTTCTGTAAACGAGGTCACTCTGGTCCTGGACCAAAAGATACAGATGCTCACAATACGTGCCCGTGTCTAGGTGATTGGTGCAATCCTCACCACAAAGCACTTCGCAGTGGGGCAGCATGCCGCGCGCGCGATATGCATCCATTTGGTATTTGTCACACATAAACATAACACTTGTAATTTATGCGATAACTCGTATAAATTTCAGTGTGGCAGAGCTAATCGGCTGCTCGGCCAGTCAGTTTTCCTTGGAGCTTAAAGAGCTAAGTAGTATTTAGAAGCTTCCGGCTTGCTTAAACTGTTCCTGCAGTTCCTGCTTCGCCATGGTTTAAGCGATGCTTTCAATCTTGGGAAATGCTTTAGGTTTGGCGCGTGTAGCTGGAAAGCGTCAAATACGTGTTCAGTAGCTTTAACGAACTGGTATAAGACGTGGTGGTGGCAGAAGCCCCTCTAAGAGGCAAAGAACCATAAAAAGATAAAAAAGAAAGATGCAGAGCGTTTTACGCTCCTGCATACACGCCACGGTCCTTGATAGACCTTTACTGGCGCGACTTGCGGTCGGAGTCGATTGATCGTCCCTCTGGCTAATAACGCCGGGGAGCTTCTTGACTTACACCGCCTCCGGTTTAACGACTAGACCGTTGTCCACGTACGAGTCTTGGACCGGGTAGTTGGCCATCGTGACACTGTAGAACCTTAAGAACTTCTTGTCGATGTCGTGCATCACCACTGGATCCATTGTGCCGTTAGTGGCGTCGACCCAGATCGTCCGCTTGTTGCCCTTGCTCACAACTTCTCCGTCAATCACAACGATGTCTCCGCCTTTAATCGTGTACGCTGTGTCTTTGAACGCCTTTTCAATGCCTGCAGGGTCAGTTGTGGGATCCATAGTCTTTGGGTCGTAATCGTATATCGCGACATCAGCGTCAGCGCCGACCCCCAGATTACCCTTCATATCGCCAAGTCCTAGCGCTCGCGCAGGACCTGCGCGCGTCATCTTGGCAATATCGTAGAAGTCAAATACGCGAGAGATCCCTCCGATGGCTGTCCGATCAGGTACCCACTTATGCAACGTCTCAAGTCGATCCAGCCGAGCTTGATTTGACATAAGCCAGCTGATGATCCGTGGATACCGCCTGAAAGGTCCGGCATTGGGATGATCGGTCGTAATGAACGCCTGCATTGGGTCGTCGATAAGAAGCGCCAGCTCGAGCCCAATCGCCCACTGGATGCCACACACGTGAATCTTCGGGCTATAGACGTAGGGCACAACGCCCGCTGCGGTTTCGAGTTCGATGTCGTCGTTACACCATTTGAGGTGGTTCGTGTTGTGGAGGTAGTACTCCATCGGACCGTCAGCCGTCATCGTGGTCGTCTCGTCAAGCGTGACGAACCCCACGTCGACCGTCATATTCTTGTTCTTGTTTATGCGGTCAGCGACCTTTTCGGCCTCGGTTTCAAAGTCTTTCCACGTGGTGCCTCCATACGCGTGGAACTGCATGTGGGCGAAGTTGATCACTTGGTCCCGGGTTTTTGCGTTCCTTGGCAGGACTCCCTCAAGGAGTTTGATCGTATCAAGCGTAGTTGTGTAGTTACCGGGATGTCCTAGGTTATTACAGTGGAGGTGAATCGAGGTCGGTAGGTTCAAAGCCTCATTCGCTTCAGCAAGCCCGGTGATGATCTCAGATGGCATCACATCGAAATACGGGACGGGATCGGAGACGTCGACACAGTTCATGCCCCATCCCCACGCCTCTGAGCCGCCGGGATTCACAAGCTTGACGCAATATCCCTTCGTCGCCTGGAGCATCCACGCAACGAAGGCGTTGAGTTTGTCTTTCTCGCCATTTTTGATGTACTCCATCACGAGCCAGTTGTTGCCGAGCAGCGTGTAGGCCGACTGATCGATCAGCGGTGTGTCTCCAATTTCATCGTGCGTGTGCCGAGCCATTAGCGGTGGCATTGCCGCCTCGTTCGCTTGGGTGTAGCCCATGCGGGAATACACGTAGCCGGTCTCAAACACCGACGGAACCGAGAATCCACCACCCGATCGCGTCATTTTGGATAGCTTCTTCGTGTGAAACAGCTTGTCCTCGGGCCTCATTATACGGCCAACGTTTATTTTGGGACCGGCGATGTGGGCGTGTATGTCTATTCCGCCTGCCATCACCACTTTGCCGCTAGCATCGATGACTTTGGCGTTAGGAGAGACTTTGTCCACTATCTTGTCGTCGCGAATGGCAATGTCCATGACATCGCCGTTCACGCCATTTTTAGGATCGTAGACGTATCCGTTTTTGACTAATATTTCACTCAAGTTCTCTCACTCTCCTTCCAGCCGTTAGGGCGGGGTCAGAACTCGTCATCCGCCACGACACCTACCTGCCCAGCTGCACCAGCTGCACCTACCTGCTTCAAAGGATTTGGTCCAAGTTTCTTGATGGTGTTGACCATGTCCTGGACCACCTCTGCCCAAATGGCACCTTCTGAAGCGGATATAAAGGTCATACGCAGGCGCTCACGGTCGTAACCGTACTCTTCGATAAGCTTTCTCAGCAGCGCAACACGTCGTCGCGACTTGAAGTTGCCTGCAAGGTAGTGACAGTCACCGACGTGGCAACCAGACACAAGTACGCCATCTGCTCCGACGCTCAGGGCCTTCAGCACGAATGCGGGATCGAGTCTGCCCGTACACATAATACGTATGACTCGCACGTTCGGCGGGTACTGCGTTCTCGAGGTACCGGCGAGGTCAGCCCCCGCGTAGGTACACCAGTTACAGAGTATGCCTAAGATGTTTGGTTCAAATTCCTCTGCCATGACTCTCACCACCCCTGAGCAAACGCTTCAATTTCGCTCATAATCTGCTCATTCGTGAAGTGTTGCATCTTTATGGCGCCACTCGGACACGCTGAGCCGCACGTTCCGCAGCCCTTGCACTTTGCCTCATTGACGCTCGCAACAAGCTTGCCGTCAACTTCGTTCAGCTCCGTCGCACCGTACGGGCACACGCCGATACACGTAGCGCAGCCTCCGCAGTGTTCCTGGTCTACAATGGCGTAGATCGGTTCAAGGGTGACTGATCCCTTGTGTATCGGGATTGATGCTGCTGCAGCTGCTGCCGCTGCGTGAGCAACGACGTCAGGAATATCTCGAGGTCCTTGGCACATCCCGGCTAAGAACACCCCATCAGTTGTCGTCGACATGGGGTTAAGCTTCGGGTGCGCCTCAAGCAGCCAGCCGTCGGGACTGTTTGAAAGCGTCAGAAGCGTCTTTAGCTTCTGTGTACTCTCAGCGGGCACTACGGCGTTTGCCAACACTACCAGGTCAACCTCCATCTCGAGGGGTGTTCCAAGGAGCGTGTCCTCAGCCGTGATAGTGAGGTTCTTCGTGACAGGATCTTCTGTGATCCTCGCAACGCGACCTCGAATGAACTTGCCGCCTTCGTTCTGAATGCGGTAGTAGAACTCCTCGTACGCCTTGCCGAAGGATCGTATGTCCATGTAGAACAGGTACGGCACGCAGCCAGGGATCTTCTCGATCAACTGGTGAGCGTGCTTTAAGCTGTACATGCAGCATACACGCGAGCAGTACGGCTTCGCACCGTCCTCTTCATCCTGATCACGCGAGCCTGCGCAGAGCACGAAGCCAACGCTCTTAGGCTTCTGTCCGTCAGAAGGTCTGACGATGTTACCACCTGTCGGACCAGATGCGCTGATCAACCGTTCCATCTCAATCCCAGTCACAACGTTGTCGAAGACCTTGTAACCCCATTCTTCCTTGCGCTCAACGTCGTACATATCGAACCCGCTGGCGACGATAATCGTGCCCACCTTGACCGTTACGAGCTCGTCGGGCTTGTCGAAGTCTATTGCCTCAAGTTCGCCGCACGCTTCCTCGCCTTTGCAGAGGTCACACTTGATACAGCTGTCCATATCAATGGTGAACTTGAGCGGCACTGCCTGTGGGAACGGCACATAGGCCGCCTTTCGAGGCATTAAGCCCAGTTCAAACTCATTTGGCCGTGAAACAGGACATACCTCTTGGCATTTGCCACAGCCGTTACACTTGTCTTCATACACATATCGCGACTTCTGGCGAATGGTAACGTCGAAGTTTCCGATGTAACCGCTTACGTCTTCGACCTCCGAATAGGTCATCAGCTCAATATTTGGATTGCGCTCAACGTCGACCATTTTGGGTGTAAGGATACACTGCGAGCAGTCGAGTGTCGGGAACGTCTTGTCAAGACGGGACATATTGCCGCCGATGGACGGCTCCTTCTCCACTAAATACGTCTTTATTCCCGCATCGGCAAGCTCCAGTGAGGCTTGGATGCCGGCGATTCCTGCGCCGATAACGAGTGCAGCCTTTTCAACCGGAACAGTCTTTGGAGTGAGGGGCTCCAGCATTGATGCCCGCGCGACCTCCATTCTGACCACATCCTTTGCCTTCTGCAGTGCCTTTTCCGGCTCTTCCATGTGTACCCACGTGTCCTGCTCTCGGATGTTCGCCATCGAAAACAGGTATGGGTTTATCCCGCCCTCTTCGGTCGCTTTCCTAAACGTAGGTTCGTGCAGCCTTGGTGAGCACGCCGCCACGACGGTCCCGTTGAGGTTGTGCTCCTTTATGCTGTCTCTAATCATCGTTTGGCCGGGCGTTGAACACACGTACGTATAATCCTGGGCGTGTGCGACGTTCGGCAGGGTCTTCGCGTACTCGGCCAGTTCCTTAACGTCTATGACGCCCGCGATGTTAGTACCACAGTGACAGATGAATACGCCGATTCTCTTCTCTTCGTCCATTTTTGTGCCTCCTTCCTCACAGTATCTTTGCGAGCAGTGGCTCAACACTTATCTCGTGGGCGTCAAGGCCCAGCTCGTCAGGGTTCATGCCCTGTGCTATGCCGAGAAGCTGGTTGTAGTGGAGAACCGGTAGGTCGTACACGTCTCCAAACTTCTCCTTAATCTCGACCTGCCCACGATCCAACTGAAGGTGACAGAACGGGCAGACATTTACTACGACGTCTGCGCCTGCTTGAGTCATGTTGTAAAGCTTTTCGTTACAAATATCGAGTGCGAGATCGACCTTGTACGATCGAACGCCGCCTCCCGCTCCACAGCACATCATCTTTTCTTTGTAATCTACCGATGTGGCTCCTGTCGCCTCAACCAACTCGTCGAAGAAGCGCGGTCGCTCACTCGAGCCGAACGTTCTGTCGAACTTTGGCTTAAGCAAGTGACATCCGTAGTGAATGGCCACGTTCAGTCCGGTCAGTGGCACTTCTACGGACTCTTTCACTTTCTCCGGTCCGACATCGTTGTATAAGATGTCGATGAGGTGTCGTACCTCTACTGACCCTTGAAACTCGTAGTCAATATTTGCAAGGATCGAGTTGACCTTTGCTTTTAACACCGGATCGCTCTTGAGCCGATGATTCGCCTCGAAGAGCGACTTGTAACAGCCGTTACATATGAGGGCAATATCCTTGCCTTCCTTTTCGGATAGACAAATGTTTCGTGCTCCGAGCGCAAGCCACGCATTCACGTCCATTGACCCGAATGCACCGGGCGCGGGGCAGCACGACGCTCCCTTGAAATCGCGTAGTTCAATATCGAACTTCCTTGAAGTCTTCACTGATGATGCTTCAATGCCGGGATATCGGTTAGGAGCGATGCAGCCTAAGAAGAAATTGTACTCCTTCATTGACTTTCCGCCTCCATCTCCTCTCTGATTTTAAGCAGTCCTGTAACCTCGAGTATCTTATTAATGTCTTTAATGTACTCCGGGTACGTGTGTGTCGTCGGGGGGTTCTCGGGCAGTCCCACCTTGACGCGATTTTTCATATTGGCCTCATTGTTCGGCACTCCGTGACCCGTCTTGCTGATCGCGCCCATGATCTTTATCATGCTCATCGGCACTTTCTTCTCGCGTGTCGCGATATTGCGGAGCGCGATGATGGCATCCGTCGCCATTATTCTCCGCGGACAGCGGTCTGAGCACGTGTAACACGTCGTGCACAGCCAGAGGTCTGGATCGTCGAGGACGTCCCTCATGCCGAGATTGGCCTTTCTCATCACAGTTCTTACCCTAAGCCCGCTTCTCTGGCCCATCGGACAGCTTGCAGTGCACGTTCCGCACTGATAGCACATTTGTGCGTTCTTGCCACCGAGGGCTACGACCTCTTTGATGAGATCGGGGTCAAATTGAGTCTTTCCAAGCTGGTAGTGCTTTGGATCTCTCATACCTTCGCTAGCCATCGTTTACGCTCCCAACTTTTCGATCGTCGGAGTCTTAAGCTCCATCATCTTGCCAGCCGTCTTCTTGTAAAGGTCCGTCTCCGTGCCTTCGATGTGTATCACGTCACGCTTGACCTCGATCGTGTTGGCAACCGGACAAACGTTCACACAAGCACCGCAGAGCGTGCAGAAATCATCATTCACTTCAAGCTTTGTTGCTATCTCTCCGGGCTCTTTTTGAGGCGGCAAATACAGTGCGTTACACGGACAGATCTCCACACACGCAGTACATCCTGCCGGGCAGTTTTCCGTCTTTATGTTGATCGAGCCTTCAAAGATCTTCTTGATGTCAATCGTGTTCTCGATGGGGCACGTCTTTGCACACCACGTACAGGTCCATGCACTCATCTTTGTTGATTGTGACCTCACCTAGGAGCTTCGCCTCAGTGATCGTCCGATCGACCTTGATTGAATCTGTCGGGCAGATCTCTTCGCAAATCTTGCACCCGTCGCACTTTGAAGATTCAAACTTCACTTCTCCACTCGCTTCGACGTTGATGGGAGTCGCCTCTTTGTGCTCCACTGTCAGCGCATCACAGATCTCACCGCAAAGGCCGCAGTAGGTGCACTTGTTCTCGCTTCCCGGGTCCTCGTCGAGTTGCATATCAGCGGTGTACGTGATGGCTTGCTGTCGCTCAGTGACCTCTGGCACGTTTCGCTCTATGGCGTTGTCGCGCGGACACATCTCTTCGCATACCTTGCATCTCACGCACGTGTCGAGGTTTATTTCGGCTACCTTCACGTAGTGTGGGAAGCCCTGCTGGTCAATGAGATCGGTCTTCGGCTCACCATTTTCGGTGAGCTTTAGCGCAGTAAATGGACACAACTCCACGCATACGCCGCAGTATGAACACTTTTTCTCGTCGAAGACCATCTCGGGGACTTCCATCTCTTTAAATCCCACGGCTCCGACTGGACCTTTCTCAATCGCCTCTTCTGGGCATACCTCTTTGCAAATGCCGCAGCCAGTACATCGCTCCATATCAAGGGCGAGGTCGAGGGCCTGTACCAGCGTCTTTTGTTCTATGATCGATTTTCGTCCTTCGGTTCTCTTAGAGTATATCGGAAACAAAGCCAAAGCTCATTCCCTCCTTTTATCCCTGTCCAGTTAGCTGGATGCAATCTCGTGGACAAGCCTGAAGGCAAACGCCACACGCTTCGCAGACGTCCTCGTCTAGGGTTATGGATTTGCCGCCCTGCACTTTGTACGTCTTCTTGGCCGTAGCAGGGTCATCAACGACGAGTTCAAGCGCGTTAACAGGACACGCCACGACGCAGTTGTTGCAGCCAGTGCAAGTTTTTTCTATATGTAACGCAAATGTCACTTATTTCACCAGCCTAATGTCTACTAAAAAGTCGACTATTCGCACGTAGGTTCGAGATATTTAATATAAAAGGCTTATTATTTAGTTCAACTATCGAAGCCATTTGGTCGTTCTTCAAACCTACCTATTACTTTGTTTGGCGCGCCGAAAACAGCACCAGCCGTTCCTCGTGCACCAGCATTCATATGTTATTTAGTATGATTATATATTATTTACTTTAATAAAACAAATCAAATTCATTTTTAGGCGAACGCCAAGACAAACGCGTTCACCCAATTCTCTGTGCATAATATCTTTAAAATATTCTTTAAAATATATACAATTATATATATCTCTCTCGCAGATGATAAAGCTGCTGCAAAGACCCCCGCGTGAGTACACATTGCGCCAAGGGGTTTCTGAGCGGTCTAAGCCCGGATCGCGTGCGCACGGACGCGCAATGAGTGGAACGCTAGGCGGACTCGAGGAGCCGAGAGAGGAGGTAGCGCCTCACGTCCCTCAAATCAGGCAAAACAAGCTTATATATTAGTAATTTCATATAAATTACTAGTTAAAAGTGATAGCAGTTTCTGCGCCTCTGTAAGGAATATTTTTGAATTGAACTTCATGAGTGACTTCACTCAAAATATTTTATATAGAGGAAGCCAAGATACAAGTGGGTCAAGAGTGTGAGACAATTTTGCATTTCTCCGAGAGGTCATGATATATTTGACCTCATCATTGACTCTCACTGCTTTTCCGGAATTCAGACACGAGGTGACTCATAAATGGGAGATAAGGTAAAGGTCCAAGAGGACTGGCTATGCGTTTGTTCTGGTTGCGAGATAGCCGTTCTCGACCTGCACGAAACGATTCTAGACGTACTACAAGCTATAGAGTTTGTTCGCATTCCAGTGCTAATGGACATTAAGGACTTTGATCAACATACTACGGTCGGCATTCTGACTGGTGGCATTCGCAATGAAGACAACGAGCACGTTGCTAAGAAAGTGCGCGAGACCTCAGACATCGTAGTTGCGCTCGGCAGTTGTGCAGCGTTCGGTGGCATACCAGGTGTTAATAACGTCAATGCAATGTCAGACATCAAACAAGCAGTTAAGACATCGACGTCCACCGCTCCTGATCAACAGATTCCGACATCACCAGAGCTTCCAAAGCTCTTTGAGACACTTAGACCTGTCTCAGACGTCATAAAGGTTGACTATTTCATCCCCGGATGTCCGCCAGATGCGTTCCTCATCGCGGAGGTTCTTACCGCACTTCTAAAGGGCGAAGAACCTCAATTAAGCAATAAAAACGTTTGTGAGGACTGTCCCCGAGAGAGGAAGGAGAAGAGGATAACCGATATCAAGCGGCCAATTGAAGCAAACGGGGAACCTGTCGAATGTCTGCTTAACCAAGGATTCATGTGTATGGGGCCCGCAACGCGTAGCGGGTGCGGCGCGCAATGTCCACAAGTCAATGCGCCGTGTACAGGCTGCTATGGACCAACAGCGTCTTCATATGAACAGGGTGCAGCGATGCTTAACGTAGTCGCATCAGCATACGGTTTAGATGAGGACTCCTCAGTCGACTTAGACGAGATGGTAAAGGACGTCTATGATCCAGTGGGCACCTTCTATCGTTATACGCTGCCTGTTTCACTTATTAAGGCGAAGGTCACCGAAAAGAGGTAATGAATATGGGAAAGAAAATCACTATAGAGCCCGTATCGAGAATCGAAGGTCACGCAAAGGTTACAGTAAACATTAACGACGCAGGACAGGTAGACGATGCACACTTGCACATCGTCGAGATGCGTGGCTTTGAAAAACTCCTACAAGGGAGACCTATAGAAGACGCCCAGAGAATCGTGACGGCCATTTGTGGCATATGTCCTGTCAGCCATCACCTCGCTTCGGCGAAAGCAGCTGACAACACCTTTGGCGTTGAGATCCCACGTCCCGCTGCGCTACTCCGGGAGCTTATGCACATGGGACAGATGATACACAGCCACACGCTGCACTTCTTTTACCTTGCCGCGCCGGACCTCATATTCACGCCCGATGGCGATCCAAAGAAGCGGAACGTCTTTGGAGTGATTGAAGCAAATCCTGAGCTTGCAACACAAGTTGTCCTCAACAGAAAACGAGGCCAAGAGATGATAAGGGCCGTTGGTGGAAGAGCCGCACCTGTCACCGCAAAGCCTGGAGGACTCACTAAGGGGATTACCGAGGACCAGCGGCAGAAGATGCTCAAGGACGCCCAGGACTCGATTGAATTCACAAAACTTGGCTTAGAAGTGGCTGCTCCGCTATTTGAGCAGTATATGGATGTCATAAAAATTCTCGGAGTCGTCAATACCCCGATGATGGGCTTAGTCAAGGACGGAAACCTCGAGCTCTACGACGGAACGCTTCGCATGATGGATACAGACGGCTCTATTATTAAGGAGTTTGATCCCACCAAATACGCGGACTACATTCAGGAGAATTACCAGGATTGGTCGTACCTGAAATTCCCGTATTGGAAGGAGAAGGGCTGGCCTGATGGCATCTATCGCGTTGCGCCCCTGGCCCGTATAAACGTGTGTGACAAGATTTCAACACCGCTAGCCAACGATATGCTCACGGACTTCAGAGCCGCTTTTGGGAGAATGCCACAGCAGACGTTACTCTATCACTACGCAAGGCTTATTGAGCTGATGTACGCTAGCGAACGTGCTGTTGAACTCCTAAACGATCCAGACATAACCAGCACAGACGTTTGGGCAAAGCCCGAAGTACGAGCGGCGACTGGCGTTGGTGTTATCGAAGCGCCGAGAGGGACGCTCATCCACGAGTACACCACAAACGATGAGGGCTTCATAACGAACGCCAACCTGATCGTTTCGACCGGTCACAACCAAGGAGCGATGGATTTAGGGGTTCGCGAGGCTGCGAAACTCCTGATAAAGGACGGCGAACCACAGGAAGGATTACTCAATCGGCTTGAAATGGTCATCCGTGCTTACGACCCGTGCTTCTCGTGTGCAACCCACACGATTGACGGACGTTGGCCAGTCAAACTTGAACTTGTTGGACCCGACGGAAGGACCAGAACGTACACCAACTACTAGATAAAATTAGAACCGATAAGGCATTTTTTGCCTTATCTCCCACCTTTTTTGCCTATTTTTTACCGACTCACTTTTTTACGCCTTAGCACCGCTGAGGACTATCTGCACGTAACGGGACCGATACCCATAATCGTGTCTTGAGCAAAATCCCACACAACCACACTTTCGGCGTTGTTCGTGATCTCCAGCTTTTTCGTTCCGGTGATCTCGCCGATTTTCGCTGCTTGCATGCCGGCCTCTTCAAAGATGCGTGTCACCTCTTGCACGTGCTCAGGTTCGGCTGTCAACAAAAATCCCATCCCGGGATACATGCGCAGCCACAGGTGCATATCCATGCCCTCAGGGATGGGTATCCGTTCCAATTCTATGACAGCGCCAACTTCCGACACTTCGAGCATCATTCCGAGTGTGCCGAGCAAGCCTGGATTGCTAATGTCTTTCGCAGCCTCGGCCAAGTGCTGTTCCCCGACGCGCTTCATCGTCTCGAGCTGCTTGCGCAGCAGCTCCGGGTGCTTCATTGTGGTTGTGTCCCAACAGAGACTGCACGATGGGTGTACCCTACCGTCCAAATCTATCGCAGCGAGAACATCTTGCCCATCACGCGCCTTGCAGCTGTAAATGATCGAATCGGTCCGTGCAGTGCCTATGATAGCGACATCAAGTGCGTTATAAACCGTGTCCGGATGCACGTGCCCACCAACGACCGGCACACCAAATTTTTTTATCGCTTCGCTCATACCTGCCAGAACCCGATTGCAGACGTCGGGCGAGTTGGCAGAGAACACGTCGACCATCGCAAGCGGGGCCCCCCCCATAGCTAAAATGTCGTGAATATTCACAAGAACGGCGCAGTATCCCGCCCATTCAGGGTCCGCATCCATAAGCTTCGACCAGATGCCATCAGCGGCTATAAGCAGAGACTCGTCGCCTCGCTCGATTACCGCAGCATCCTCGCCAAAGTTTCCTGTGCTGAGGTCCTCGTCAAACCACTTCACAAGCGAACCGATTGAGCGCTTCCTTGCGATGCCTTCAAAGTCACGAAGCGACTGAGCCAATTCGTCTAGGTTCATGTCGTTCACAAAACATTAATAGGCACAGGGTGTTCTTATATCCTTATACCGCCCTATCTCTTGATTTCTACGCTTGATTCTATGGACCTAGTTGAAAAATACCGTCCGCGGACTCTCTCAGAAGTGAGAGGCAATCACAAAGCCGTGGAAGAGCTCCGCAAATGGGCACTGAACTGGCCGGCAGAGAAAACGGCAGCATTGTTATACGGCAAGCCCGGCACCGGCAAAACGTCCTCGGCAGTCGCGTTGGCAAACGACATGGGGTGGCAGTTGCTCGAGCTTAATGCCAGTGACAAGCGTACTCAAGGAACTATTAACGCGACGGTAGGAGCGGCATCACGAAACGCGTCACTCCAAAATGCTCAGAAGCTAATACTGCTTGACGAAATTGACAATCTGCACGGCAATTCTGATCGCGGCGGGGCAAAAGCAGTGACCGAGCTGGTAAAAAAAACGCGCGAGCCTGTGATTCTGACGGCCAACGACCTGCACGATGTATCGTCGACACTACGTGGACGCTGCAAACTCATCGCTTTTTTCGCCATCACGGAGGAAAGTGCGCAAAAAGCGCTGGTAGATATCTGGCACAACGAGAGGAGAGAGGTTTCGCACGCCCGCGAGGGCGTTGCTGACTTGATGACCCGGATCGAGCAGCCTGAGGGGGCTTCACGAGATGCGGGAGAACTGGAGGCGATCACCGCTGATCTTGAGATTCTCATCGATTCGGTGCGCGACCTAGAGACGCTACGCGAGACGCTCTCGGACATTGGCCGATCGCTGAGTGCTGTCGACATGGTCTCCATTCAAAAGATCGTGAAGAACGCTAAAGGAGATCTGAGATCGGCGATAACCGACTTTCAAGCATACGTCGGAGGGGCACAGGTGGAAACCGCATCTCGCGATCGCGCCCAATCCCCATTCGACCTAATGAGAAGCATTTTTAGCGACACCGACATGATCAAGCCCCTCACTATTTCGTACAGGGTCGATCAGACGCCTGAAGACCTTATCCACTGGGTAGACGAAAACCTCCCACGTTCCTTGAAAGATGGGGGCCTCGCTCGCGCATTTCAGGGTACTGCGTCGAGCTGATATCTACCTCGGAAGAACGCGAAAGAGACAAAACTACGGCCTATGGAGATATGCCGCCGAACTGATGACCTCGGGAGTGAACGTAGTGAGCCGCAAAAACCGTGGACAACGCGCTGCCGCGGCCAAATACTCCCCACCAACGCACTGGATGCGCCTCGGGCAGACACGGTCTAAACGCGCTTTGAGGGACGCGGTGGCAACTAAAATCGGCACCGCAAACCACATCTCAGTCACCAAAGCGCGGCAAGATACTATTCCACTGTACAAAGAGCTTGCAGAGAGGAACCCGGCAGGCATAACGGCAGCACTGCATCTCACTGCCGACGAACTTGCGTTTCTAATGGATGCCAAAAAGGATGCCCCAACGGTAAAAACCGCATTACAAATAGCGCAAGGATTAAACAGCGGGGAGACGCCCGTACGTCAACCGATTTCAGCGCGCAAGATGCCGGTTAGTTTAGACGCGTCGCACTCTCCATCTGAAAATCAGGGTGATTCACCTTCAGAATTGCCCGTTAAGCGCGGCGGTAAACAACGTGCAGGCAATCACGAGGAAATGCGCAAAACGGACTCACATCGCGAGCAAAAATACCTCGATGAGTACTAAGCCCCGCGTTTTAAAGGGTCCCCGCCATTCGTTCGTCAAAACGCTTCAGGATTTGCATCATAACACCGTTGTGCACAAGTGCTTCCTTTATGCGCTGCTGTGCACGCTTCTTCGCATACATATCCTCGACGAAGTCGATGCCGTCATATTCGACCCGCGTGAGTATGAGTCCCGAAGCGGGCGCTGACCGGATCCCTTCAACGTGACTTCGCTCCAACATGTTCCCAAACCACGCAACGCTTCGCTGTCCGTTTCCTACAAGAGTCAACCCCGTAACGAGTTTTCTCATCATGTTCCACACGAAACTATTAGCGGCGATGTCCACAACGATAAAGTTGCCCGACAATCGCACGCCCGAAGAAAAGACTGTCCTGACGGTCGGCCGCCGTTTCTCGAGGCTGAAATTGTGAAAATCGTGCACGCCGTACAAAAGATCAGCTGCCTCACGCATGGCTTGTACATCGAAGTGCCCATCGCACAAAATGTATTGGTATTCGCGCAGGAGAGCATCCCGTCGGGCATCGAACGTAATGGGCACATCCGCGCGCGCCCACGTCCAAATCTCTGCCGGCAGATGAGTATTAATGTGACGAGGGAGGGCTAACTCACGAGCATCAGTTTCAAACGCGACCACCGCATCGAGAGCGTGAACTCCTTTGTCTGTTCTGCCAGAGGCCGAAAAACGAGCAGCACGAGGCTCGTCAAAGAGTCGCGCGCTGCGCAAAGCTTCGACAACCGCCGCTTGTACGGTTGCGCGGCCCGGTTGTGTCTGAAAACCTGCGTACGCAGTTCCTACATACGCAAGCCGCAAGGCAACTTTCGATTTTTCCATAGGTAACTTCAAATCCAGGCGGCGATCGCGCATTTTAAAGCTTTCAGCCGCTTACAGGAACGCTTCTCATAATTGCTCATCGCTTGCTGCTTTCGCGCCATCGTCGGTTAGTCCGTTATACCGCTACCAATGGTCGTGCCGGTGTGCCGCGCTGAACGCAATAACTTATTTACCAGATACTCGTGATTAGCATAAAAGATGCACGACCGTCAAGCTAGAACCCGCGTCTTCCCGTAGAACGATCATGAAAGCGATTCTCGCGTTTGAAAATGGCGTTGCATTGGTAGGAAAAAGGTTTGGAGCGAAGCGCGCTGCGACGGGCGAGCTTGTTTTCGCCACCCCTTACACGGGCTACGTGGAAGCGCTGACCGATCCCTCGTACAACGGCCAAATCTTGCTATTCACCTATCCATTGGTCGGAAATTACGGCGTAAACTATGACGACTGCCAGTCAGCAGGCATACAAGCCGAAGCATTCGTCATCAGAGAGCTGTGTGAACACCCCACCAACGACCAGACACTCGATGCGTTCCTCAAGGCTTACGAAATTCCCGGCATATGGGACATTGACACCCGGATGATCACTATTATGATCCGCGACGAAGGCGCAATGCAAGCATGCCTCTTGCCAAGCGCTAAAGGGTCGCGCGCCGACATTCGAAGGGCTCTTGACCTTGCACGCCTCGCTCCGGACATCGCCACCCTTGACCTAGTATCAGAGGTCACCTGCGCTAACGCCTACCGAATTCCCGGCAATGGAAAGCGTTTCGTTCTCATGGACTTTGGCGTCAAGCAAAACACAATTAGGAATCTACAGCGTCGCGACGTCGACCTCATCGTCGTGCCTGCAGACACGCCGGGAAAAAGAATAGCAGACTACGAACCTGACGCGATATTGCTTTCCAACGGCCCGGGCGATCCCGCTCAAGCCAAGAACGGGATTCGCGTGGTCCGCGACTTCGCGGGACAACTGCCCATCTTTGGGATATGTCTCGGACATCAGCTGATCGCCCTCGCACTTGATGGAGAGACGTATAAACTAAAATTTGGACATCGAGGTGCGAACCAACCCGTTTTGGACCTTCGCACGCAGCGCGTATACATCACTGCGCAAAATCACGGTTACGCAGTTCGCTACGACCAAAGGAATAAAATGACTGTTACACAGGTCAACGCCAACGATAACACCGTCGAAGGCATTGAAAATGAATACCTACGTATCATGAGCGTACAATATCACCCCGAAGCATCCCCTGGTCCACACGACCTTGAGAAATCGTTTTTCGACCAGATTACCGATGTCGCAGGTCGCAGCATGTGACGGCATAAACGCCCTAGTGTGCGCCCAAGAAGAATGCCAAAAAGAGCAGACATAGGAAAAGTGCTACTCATCGGCTCCGGTCCAATAGTGATCGGGCAAGCGGCCGAGTTCGACTTCAGCGGGAGCCAAGCCTGCACCTCTTTGCGAGAAGAGGGGGTGTCGGTCACCTTGGTGAACTCAAATCCCGCAACGATAATGACCGACCCGAACATGGCGGACGCGGTATACATTGAACCGCTGAAGCCCGACATTGTAGCTGCAATCGTGCGAAAGGAACAACCTGACGGAATAATAGCGGGTCTGGGAGGGCAAACGGGCCTCAATATCACGGCCGAACTGGCAGAGATGGGCGTTTTGGCAGAATATAACGTTAAACCCCTAGGAACACCCCTCGAGACCATTTATATGGCCGAGGACAGGGAAAGGTTCCGGACAACGATGGAAGGCATCGGAGAAAGAGTCCCCAAAAGCCACGCGGTCTATGACTCGAATGACTACCAATGGCTGGCAGCGGAACTCGGCTTGCCTTCAATCGTCAGATCTGCGTACACCCTCGGGGGAGGTGGCAGTGGCATAGCCAGAAACGAAGGGCAATTGAAGGCCATCATCGAGAACGGGATAAAAAAATCGCGCATCGGCCAAGTCTTAGTGGAAGAAAGCGTCCTCGGATGGAAAGAATTCGAATACGAAGTGATGCGCGATTCAGGAGATACCTGCATCACCATCTGCAACATGGAAAACGTCGACCCTATGGGCGTGCACACGGGCGAGTCGATCGTCGTGACGCCGTCGCAAACCCTTTCCGATGTTGAACACCAGATGCTGCGAAGCGCTTCGATTCGAATTATTCGTGCCCTGCAAATCGAAGGCGGCTGCAACATACAGTTCGCCCTGAAAAACGGAGAGTACCGCGTTATCGAGGTAAATCCGCGGGTATCACGTTCATCGGCGCTTGCATCAAAAGCGACGGGGTATCCTATCGCGCGCGTCTCAGCAAAGATCGCAATCGGGATGCGACTCAGCGAGATCCCCAACCGAGTTACCAACGAAACGCCAGCCTCATTTGAGCCGACCATAGATTATACGGTCGTCAAAATACCGCGATGGCCGTTTGACAAGTTCACGAGGGCAGATAATACCCTAGGAACGGCCATGAAGAGCACGGGCGAAGTCATGGCGATTGGTCGAACGCTCGAGGAGTCACTTCAGAAAGCGATCCGATCGCTCGATTTGGATATCGCAGTTTCCATCGCTGAAGATCCCATTGATTTGATATCAACCCCCACTGACAAGCGACTATTTCAGATCTACAGCGCCCTTAAGAAAGGGCACGCTGTCGCGGAAATAGCACAACGCGCGGACATTGATCCATTTTTCATACGGAAAATTAAGAATATAGTTGATTTTGAGGCTTACCTCGAAGACAAGTACCTGAACCGACACGCTAAGCAGATAAGCGCTGAAGATCTGCGACGAGCAAAGCGTCTCGGATTCACCGACCAGCAGATTGCTGACCTGGCCGGTCTTGAACGAACGAAGGTCACAGACCTCAGACATCGCAAAACGCACAATGTAACGGCGACGTACAAGATGGTCGATACGTGCGCTGCTGAGTTTCGAGCGCAGACGCCATACTACTACTCGACTTACGAACAACAGAACGAGGTCGTTCCTACAGACCGAACGAAAGTGCTCATCGTAGGGGCAGGCCCCATCAGAATAGGACAAGGGATTGAATTCGATTACTGTACGGTCCACGCTGTGCTCTCGCTACGAGAGGAAAACATAGAAGCGCATATCATAAACAACAATCCCGAGACGGTTTCGACCGACTATGACACGTCAGATAAGCTCTTCTTTGAACCTCTAACGCTAGAAGACGTGATGAATATCATTGAAAAAGAAGAACC
Organism: Methanobacteriota archaeon; assembly: GCA_963720465.1. Lineage (GTDB taxonomy): Archaea > Halobacteriota > Bog-38 > Methanoflorentales > Methanoflorentaceae > Methanoflorens. The sequence continues at coordinate 100,370 of OY970393.1, read as the reverse complement.
TTACGGCGTTCTCGTTCAATTCGGGGGCCAAACTTCCGTAAACCTCGCTATCCCTCTTGAAAGTGAGATCAAACGAAGAGGGTTTTCAACGAGGGTCCTCGGCACATCCCCCGACTCCATTGACATTGCAGAAGATCGAGATCGATTTTCGAGACTGTTGGAGCAGCTCGCTATTCCGCAGCCGGAAAGCGGCTCTGCGACTTCGCGCGAGGGAGCGACGAAAATCGCGCGAGAGATAGGTTATCCGCTTCTCGTACGACCTTCATACGTGCTCGGGGGCCGCGCCATGGAGATCGTCTACGACGAATCCGAGTTGGACCGTTATATTGACGAAGCGGTGAGGGTATCCAGACAACACCCAGTGCTGATCGACAAGTTCTTGCAGCACGCTGTTGAGATCGATGTCGACGCAGTCAGTGACGGAGATGAAGTCCTGGTGCCCGCCATAATGGAACATATCGAAGAGGCAGGGATTCACTCCGGCGACTCAGCGGTCGTCATCCCAGCTCAATCGATTGACGCTGAGACGCAGGAAATTATTAAGAACTACGTGAGGAGGATTGCCCGTGCGCTTAACGTCATTGGGCTCATCAACCTTCAAATGGCGATAAAAGACGGGACGGTTTACGTTCTAGAAGCAAATCCACGCTCAAGCAGAACGATTCCCTATGTCTCAAAAGCCACGGGCTTGCCGTTGGCAAAGATCGCCGCCAAAGTGATAGTGGGGCAGCGGTTGCGCGACCTTTATCCGACAGAGCCCACGATCGGGCACGTTGCCGTGAAAGAAGTGGTACTTCCTTTTGACAAGCTCCCTGGAGTAGATCCGATATTAGGCCCCGAAATGAAAAGTACGGGAGAGGTCATGGGCATAGACTACGACTTCGGAAGAGCATTTTACAAGGCAGCCCTCGCGAGCGAGAATGAACTGCCACTTTCGGGGACGGTGTTCATCTCGGTAAGAGACGAAGATAAGGCTGAATTATGCGGCATCGCAAAATCACTACAGAAAGTCGGATTCAAGCTGCTAGCGACGGTCGGGACAGCAACCTACCTTGGAGAGCGCGATGTGCCAGTGACCACGGTGCCGAAACTCACCGACAGCCCCGAACTGCTAGACATGATGCGCAGCGGCGGGATACAACTAATAATCAACACCCCTACGTGGAAGCAGTCCCGGCTTGATGGAGAGGTGCTGCGGCGCGCAGCCGTAGATCACAATGTGCCGTACATAACAAGTGTCCAAGGAGCCCGAGCTTCAGCTGATGCCATCCACACGATGCTGGAGCATTACGATGAGCCACGAGCTCAGAACCTCACGATAAGGCCTTTGAATAGCTACATTAACGATTTATGGCCGGAAAGCTAATTGCGTGTACGATCGCGCCGCTTCAATGGATGCCAAGCGTCTCGCGTGTGTTCAAAGCTGAGTTTCTCGAGTAGTAGTTCTGCACCTGGCCGCTACTGCGAGAGAGCAACAGTTGCAAAGGCAACGAACTGTACCCGCCCATCCGCTCTCGCGTTTGAGGGCCGCAATATGAAGTGTGCTCGGAAAAGAGACGGATCACAGGGGTGCAGCGTCGATAAAAATGCTTTTAAGCTCGCGCGTGTAACTGTGGAGCGACACAATGCAGCGAAGGTTTGAAGTTGTACGAGCCAATAGCGCACTCCAAAATCTATGGACGCGACGCGCAATAGCGTTCGTCATCGACTCGTTAATTTTGCTCGTCGTGTTCGTGGTATTAAACGCCGTCCTGGCAATTGTTTTGTTCTTGCCTTTGTTAGTATTCAACGTAAGCGCTTTTGGGGGATTATTTTCGGGATTTTCAGTCATATTTGGCCTCATCATCGTGTGGGGTTACTACGTCGCATTAGAAGGATCGACAGGTGCGACGATTGGCAAGCGTTTTATGGACGTAAAAGTAAGGTCGCTAGGCGGCAGCATGAGCTATACAAAGGCTTTTGTGAGAAGTTTCACTAAAGCTTGGCTTCCGGCTTTCGCGCTCCTATTCGCACTCGATCTGATCGTAGGCTTCGTGACTCAAGGTGACCCACGACAACGGTTCTCAGATACGGTCGCCAACACCGCCGTAATTCGCGCGCGCTTGAGGTAGCCGATAACAGACGCGAGCAAAAACTGTAAAACTACTTCATCTAGGTGATTGTGATGAGCAAAGTCGTGCTTTCATATTCTGGAGGTCTGGACACTTCTGTCTGCGTTCCGATCTTGAGAGAGCAATACCAGTATGATGAGATTGTCACCGTTACGGTTGACGTCGGCCAACCCGAGCGCGACCTGAGAAACGCAGAAGCGCGGGCTGGCAAGCTGAGCGACAAGCATTACACGGTAGATGCGAAGAACGAGTTCGTCGAGACGTACTTGTTTCCGCTGATCAAGGCAAACGGCAACTACGAAGGATATACCCTGGGACAAGCTATTGCTCGACCACTCATCGCAAAGAAAGTGCTCGAAATCGCCGAGAGAGAGCACGTCTCAGCGATCGCACACGGCTGCACCGGTAAGGGCAATGACCAGCTTCGGTTCGAAGCGGTATTCCGAGCATCAAAATACAAAATTCACGCGCCAATGCGTGAACTCAATCTGACGCGTTCCGAGGAGATCGAATATGCGCTCGAACACGATCTTGACGTGCCGATTACTTTTGAGAAGCCTTACAGCGTAGACGAAAACCTCTGGTCCCGTTCCATCGAGGGGGGTCGTCTCGAAGACACCTCCTGTATCCCGCCAGAGGACATCTATCAGTGGACAACGGCGCCGAGAAAAACGCGAGGCAAACTCCTGTTAAACCTCGATTTCGAAAAAGGTACCCCAATCGCATTAGATGGCGCACACGTGAGCGGACTTGAGCTCATCAAGAAGCTCAACGATGTGGCGGGAAAATTCGGTGTCGGTCGAACCGACCTCATCGAAGACCGCGTTCTTGGCCTCAAAGCGCGAGAGATCTACGAGCATCCCGCCGCGACCGTTATTCTGACGGCTCACCAAGAGTTGGAGGCACTTGTCCTGACGCGACTGGAACGAAAGTTCAAGGCGCAAGTCGAAGCGGAGTGGGCTGAGCTGATCTATCAAGGCTTATTAGACGAACCGCTGACCGCCGCACTAGACGCGTTTATCGACAAAACGCAAGAACGGGTCACCGGTTCGGTTACGTTGCTACTGCATGCGGGAAAGGCAACCGCCGTCGCTCGAAGTTCGCCCAAGGCGTTGTATTCGGAGGCACTCGTTTCTTTCAATGATAAGGCGCTAGATCAACGCGATGCAGAGGGATTCTCTAAATACCACGGTTTTCAAAGCCGTGCATACAACAAGTTTGTCAAAGATTGAAAGAGAGGTTGACACAGGCGAGTCAGGCACTACCCACGAAACTTTTCAGCAAGAAGAGGACTTTGAGAAGTTGCTCTGTGAAGCTATCGAGCGGTACCGAAGCGTGCTAGAAGAGCTTGCGGAGTTTTAGCGATGGTCGTGTACTTGACCGCGCAGCAGATTCGAAGCATACACACGAGATGATTGAGGCGATTGAAGGCGAGCGCGACACGTGTCTTCACCCCGGCATTCGTGATAATCTACTTCAAGCTGCCTTGATCGCCCTCGAACGCAAATTTATGGGTATACGCCTTACCCCAACATATTCTTGAAAGCTGCTTCCCTGATCGAATGTATCATCAGTACGCATGCATTGATCAAGGGGACGAAAAGAAGGTTTCCTAGCGCGCGTTCTCTTCCTAGAACAAAATGGTTACTATATAGATCCCAAAGCACCGATAAAGAGTTTCGTGTTAACTATTGCGCGAAACGAACTTGAGCTGCCGGCGATTGCTGATTGGCTCAAATCGCAGGCCCTGCGGAAGTGACGAGATCACCGCCACGCTTCAAGTCTGCGGCACGCTTCTCAAGCTCCATCATAACACGTCTGCGCATAAGTCTCGGTAGATCGCCTCGTGCCTACCTGAGAAGCGTGAGAAGTCACGGCGCACCAACGGCATATCGCGCCGCGACACGTCCTCGCATCTCAGGTAACCGATCGCGTTCGCCTCGATGGGCTTGGCGTCGGGGTCGGGCTTGCTGTGGGTGTTGATGATGGACTCGGTGTAGGCCTGGACGTCGGGGAAGACGATGGCGCTGGTCTAAGCGTTGGGGTTGGTGTTGCGGTTGGTCTTGGCGTTGGGGTTGGTGTTGGGGTTGGTGTTGCGGTTGGTCTTGGCGTTGGGGTTGGTGTTGGCGTCGGTGCTGCGATAACGAGCAGCACGCCTTCTGCTTGTGCACCCGCATAATCGGCGTTGCCTTCGTATTTTGCGAGGATTTGGTGTTCTCCCAGCGCAAGTCCCGAGACGTTGCTTACGGATAGGTTGTACGTTGCAAATCCAAAGTAAGTGGAGCTTTGCCCAAGAGGCGTGCCGTCGAGGTACCAGTAAACGGTTTGATTGTCAAGGCCCCCCCCGTTCGTTGTGTTCAAAATGCAGGAAAGAGAAGTGTTGTAGCCCACCATAACCTCAACCGATCTGACGACTAGCAAGGAGTTCGCGAGAGGTGCCGTGTTGGTATTATTGCTCTGCCCGCCCCCCAAACAACCACACGAAAACAGCATTATCGAAACAATTAAAATCGCAAGAATTCCTTTTTGCCGCATAAGTCACGACTCACTGTGTCGTGGTGCAAACTTCCGCCTGTCGATCTTCGCCTGAAAACCACTCAAATGAGCAATTCTTGACTATTTATAAGTTATGTTAGCTGACTGAGCAGCCTTTGCGTCGTAGATCGGAGGCCAGATCCACATTCGCGATTTGTGGCCTCAAAAAAAGAGAGAACGATGACTGCTAAGCACAGTCATCAGTACAGTTCCGCTTCTCGGTACATGTCTGGACTTTCGCCGCCAGGTCCGGGCGTTTCTGTGCTTGCAGCGATGATATCATCAATTCTCAAGATCATATTGGCAGTTTCCATCGCGGATTCGACCGCGTTTAGTTTTACGCGGAGCGGATCAACAACATTGAGAGCCAGCATGTCCCTTACCTCACCGTCCACTGATATACCAGCGTTTCGATCACCCGATTCGTGGGCACTGCGAAGCTCCACAATCTTGTCGAGTGGATCTCCACCAGCATTTTCAATAAGCGTTTTTGGAATGATCTCCATCGCATTCGCAAAAGCGCGCACGGAGAGTTGTTCACGCCCGCCAAAAGTCGTCGCATAGTCGCGCAGAGTCATTGCAAGTTCGATCTCCGGAGCGCCACCGCCTGCCAGTACTTGGTTCTTCTCAAGGGTCAACGAGACGACTTTCAGGGCGTCGTTTACCGCCCTATCCATCTCGTCGACAACGTGTTCGATGCTGCCGCGGAGCAAAATGGATACCGCTTTGGGGTTTTGTGTGTTTTCGACAAAAATCATCTCATTATCGCCGACTTTTCTCTCCTGGACCAAACCGGCATAGCCGAGTTGGGCAAGATCCTCCAGCGTGTCGGTGATCTTGCCCCCAGTCGCCTTTTCGAGGCGTTTCATATCGCTTTTCTTGACCCGCCGTCCGGCCAATATGCCCGCCTTCGCAAGATAATGCTGGACGAGATCGTCGATCCCTTTTTGGCAAAAAACGACGTTTGCCCCGCTTGCAATCACCTTGTCGGCGATCGATTCAAGCCTCCGCTCTTCCTCATCCCAGAACGACTGCATCTGTCCTGGATCATTGATCTCAATCTTCGCGTCGATCTCCGTCTTTTCGATTTCCAAGCCAACATTAAGAAGGGCTATCTTGGCATCTTTCACCGTCGTGGGCATAAGCGGGTGCACTTTTTCTTTGTCGATGATGAGGCCGCGCACGAGTTTTGAATCATCGACCGATGCCCCGTAGCGGCGCACTACACTGATGTCATCGGGGTCTACGGTTTTCTTTCCATCAACGTCCTCAGCGACGAGCTGCACGGCTTCGACAACGATGTCAGCCATCTTGCCGAGCATCATCTCAGCGCCCTTTCCCGTTATGGCCGTCATCGCAATGTTTCTAAGCGTCGCATCATCGCCTTCAAAAGCCATTTCAGTAAGTACTTCTGTCGCCTTGCGCGCAGCCAAGTTGAACCCCGCAGCGATTACCGTAGGGTGCACATCTTCACCCAAAAGCTCCTCTGCTTCTCGCAAAAGTTCACCAACAAGCACGACTGCGGTTGTGGTCCCGTCGCCGACTTCGTCGTCCTGGGTCTTAGCGACCTCGACTACCATCTTTGCAGCGGGATGTTCGATATCCATCTCTTTTAGGATGGTTGCTCCGTCATTGGTGATGACGACATCGCCGATGCTATCGACGAGCATTTTGTCCATCCCCTTAGGGCCAAGAGTCGTTCTTACTGCATTTGCTACGGCGCGCGCAGCTTCGATATTCATGCTTTGGGCTTCCTCGCCTCGCGTCCGAGTGGTACCCTCTTTGAGAATCAAAATCGGCTGTCCGCCGGCACTAACAAGTTGTCCTGTGGGTCGTCCTGCCATACTCTTCCTCCTGTAAACGTGAAATGACGTGATTACATTGCGTACAGTTCTATATAAAATTGATGGCACGCCGCAAGTCCATCGGGAAAGTACCAGTGTTCAGCTGCCCGACTGTGTGCAGGAAAGGATTCCGCGAGACTTTACTGTCGCGCGCACGACTACTCGGCGTCAATGCGCTTCAATTCGTCGATCGTTGCCCCAGGATGGTCACGCAGATATTCCGCTATCCTCTTCTTGTGGATCAGCCTGCAGTCGATACACGTCCAAATAACGTCGCCTTGAGAGCTCACTATCCACTTGCCAAGCTGCGAGTCCTCACACGGGTACTTCGGACAATAACAAAACACGCACACTTGTCCTTTGAAATGGCACGGATAGTGGGGGCACTCTTCGCCTTTCGGCAAGCCCTCCGGCTCCGTTAAACGCTCGCGTTTCTTACGATCCTCAGGAAACTCCTCTTCCTCAGCGTTTTTCATTTTTCGTGCAATAATGGCCGTCGTTAAGCCGCGCGAACGGACCTTAGTCTGCCACGCCGTGCAGCGCGGCTCTTGATTTGGGCGCCAGTTCTTTTCTAGAGCTGCTGCAGCCGCATGAATTCACTGCCACCGATTCAACTATTGATTTATATTATAACATTTATCAGTATCTGGAGGTTTGAAAACATGCCTATTGGAGATGTAGAACTTAAAGAACTTAGGAAAGACATGGGATTCTCGCCAGCGCTTTTGAAGCTCATTTATGACTCGCATCCGAAGATGTTTGATATCATATATGAAATGGATAAAACGCTGCTGAGCGACGGAGCGATTTCGGCAAAAACAAAGAGACTGATCGCCCTCGCAGTCGTTTCCACAATGGGCTGTGAAGCTTGTGCAACCGCGCAGATGAAGGCCGCGATGAACATGGGCGCTTCGCGTGAAGAGGTCTTAGACACGCTGGGGGTTCTTGTGGTCACGGCAGGCATGCCGGCTGTCGCGACAGCTCGTGACGCGCTCAGAAAGTGCTGCGAACTTCCCGAAGAAGATTGGGGCGGAGAATAAGATCTGGTTATGGCCCGGTTTTCCGGGGAGATGCTATGGTGCTTGATGTGCGCGCTCAATGGACACATCAAGCAAATATTTTAATATTAATGTTTTCATAATAATATATACAACTTTTTGGATGCTCTGCAAACCGCTCGGCCGCTTTTTGGATTTCTGAACCGAACCGGCGGAATTGTGCCGACTGTCTCAGGCAAGCGCAGAGCGTTTTCTTCAATTCACCGGGTAAAAAAATGACTGAAGAGAGTCTGAGAGATAAGAATGATCCCTTTTTTGATCAATAATGAAACGGCCAACCTTTCAAAACAAATGGGAAAACAAAGTGGTTAAGGGTGAAGTGGATCACTCTATCACAATTGAACTTTATTTAAAACGCACGTAGTGGTGTTGACTATGTCTGACGAAATAAGAATTGCAGATGTCGCAGGGAGTAAAGTCCTGTGGGACCCGTCACAGATGCGCAAGATCCAGGAGCATCCCTGCTTTTCCGAAAAAGCGTGCCACACATTCGGGCGGTGTCATGTTCCGGTAGCACCCAAATGCAATATCCAGTGTAACTACTGTATTCGTGACTTTGACTGTGTGAACGAGAGCCGCCCTGGTGTCACGACAAAAGTACTAAATCCTGATGAAGCTATGGAATTAGTTAAAGAAGTAATTGACAAATATAGCTATATCAAGGTCATAGGGATCGCCGGGCCAGGTGAGCCGCTCGCAAATGAAGAGACCTTTGAAACGCTTCGCCGTCTTCACGAGCAGTACCCCAATGTTATCAAGTGCCTCAGTACAAACGGACTATTGCTCCCCGATAAGATCGACCTGCTCCAGGAATATGATGTGGGCAATGTCACCGTCACCCTTAACGCCATTGACCCGGAGATCGGCGCAAAGATCTACCAGTTTATTAATTACAAGGGCAAACGCTATACGGGGATCGAAGGTGCAAAAATTCTCCTCTCGCAGCAGTTAAAAGGCATCGAAGAGGCGGTAAAGCGGCATATGATCGTGAAAATCAATACGGTCTATATTCCGGGCATCAACGACAAACATATTCCGGAGATTGCGAAAAAGGTAGGCGCAATGGGTGTGTATACATTCAACGTTATCCCCCTCATTGCACAATACAAGTTTGCCGATATTGCACCGCCAACAATGGAGATGAAGCATAAAATGCAGGACGAATGTTCAAAATACTTGAAACAGATGCGCCATTGTAAGCGGTGCCGGGCAGATGCAATCGGAAAACTTGGAGAGGATATTCAGTCCTGCCTATACGTTGGCACAGTTTAGGTGTGCAAGCAATGCACCGCTGACGCCAGGGGCTTCCAGGACGTGAGCGAGGGTATCAAGACCTTCTTCGATGCCCCCGGTGGCGGCTCGTAACGAAATAAGCATCTGCACCAGTTTTTTTGAAGCCGCTTAGGGGACCTTTTTTTGCTAGAAAAGTTAATCACCCCGTGCGCCATGTGAATGAGCGGTGTCGTCCATGTTTGCTCAAATAGATTTTAGCACTGTCGTTCTCGTGGCGGCTTTTGTCGTCGTGGTGATCGCTATTTATCTGCTTACTGGGCTTCGCGTGATCTATCAATACGAAAGAGGGGTGAAATTCACCTTTGGGTCATTTAGGGCCGTGTACCCCCCGGGATTGCGCTACGTGTTCCCAGCGTTTCAATCGCTCAAGAAAGTAGACTTGCGCGTGAACACCTTAGACATTGCGCGGCAGGAGGTCATTACGAAAGACAATGTCTCGTGCCAGATCAACGCGGTGATCTTCTACAAAGTCGTCGAGGCAGACAAGGCGGTCATCGAGATAAGCAACTACGGGTACGCAATAAACCAACTCGCACAGTCGAGTCTGCGGAACGTCGTAGGAACCGCTGAGCTTGACACGGTCCTCGCTCGACGTGACGAGCTCGGCGAAACAATCCGCAAGTTTGTCGACGAGTTTACGATGCCGTGGGGCATTCACGTATTATCAGTCGAGCTGAAGGACGTCGAGCTCCCTGAGGAAATGAAGCGATCGATGGCCGCCCAAGCTGAAGCAGAACGCGACAGGCGCGCGCGCATCACGCTTGCAGAAGGTGAAGCGATGGCAGCTGATCGGCTATTAGAAGCAGCTCGGACGATCGAGAAGTCACCTGCTGCTTTGCAGCTTCGACTTTTTCAGACCATGGTCCGAATCGGTGAGGAGAACAACTCCGTCATCGTGCTTCCCGTCCCGATGGAGATCCTTAACTTGTTTGCAAGGCAAACGAAAGACTGACGACGAAGCAGTGAGTCTAACGCCAGTGCACAGCTGTTGCACGTTTTCTCGACCAGCGCCGGAAAAGCAGCTAGTGCCACTTATTCCTCATTTGAGCGCGTTCAAGCTGAAAAAACGTTAAAAAAAGTCGAAAAAATGCTCTTTTTAAAAAAGAAGAGCCGGGCAGCTTTGCTTTTTGCAAATAGAAAACTATTAATTGGGGAATCTGCGCTTATTTACTGTTATGAAATCAAGAGTCGCCATCCTCATTGCTACAGCGATAATCGCAAGTGTTTTAGCCGCCGGCTGCACGTCCAGCACGCAGAATACCTCGCAATCTGCTAGCAGCACAACCCACGATCCAGTGCTCCAGGCCGTCATCAACGATGATCTGCAAGCGTATAACAACGCCACCTGGGTTCGAACGTTGAACCAATCAATCCAATGGGTCAATGCGACAACCGCGATGGTGACCTACAAGATGAGCGGGACGAACGCAAGCCTCACGTATACAGCACAGTACACGAAGTTCACCTCTGCATCTGATGCCAGCAATTATGTCGACTCCATTAATCAAGGATACAACGCTACAACAGCTGCCCAGCTGATTGGTTTCCCTGCTCTGTGGACTGCAAGCTCCGGCAATACGCATCAGAGCTATCTAAGTGTTACAAACAGCCTGCCCAGCACGAGCTCGTATATAAAAATGCAGGGCGACCAGCCAACGTCTCCTGCCAGTTACATAATCCAAGTTAGCGAGGTCGTGATAACGTTTAACGCGACACTACAGCAAGCCAGCTAAACGCTAAAAAAGATTCTATCGCGCCGCAACAAAACAACTCAGCCGCTTAAGTTAGACCTGGTGCTTCTGCGCAATGCGTCGGCCAGACCTATTGCAAGAGTCGTTTCAACGCGTCGTTCGACTGGGGCGCAACGACTCGCACCAAGTCGTCGACCAGCATTAGTGCGACGTTACTTATTGCCTCATCAGGATAACGCAGATCCAACCGAGGATCGCGCCGGACTAACTGTTTTATCTCTTCGAAGAGAAACCTGTGCGCTTTGCTTAATTCTTCTGGGGGCACGTCCTCGTGGCTCAGACGGGCGTATATGTTTTCGAACTGGTCCGTGAATCGCTGAGCAAGTTGCATCGCCGCATCTGCAGACACGAAGTCCAGACGCTGCTCGAATATACGGATGATCGCCGTTTCCATTTTTCGCACTTCGGGGCGGACCCGCCAAAAAGGTTGATCAGCAAGTATGATCGTTGTGGCAAACAGCGTGTTTAGCAACGATAAGTAATAAGATCGACGACTTGGGCGCTTTAAGGTCGTACTCACGACGTGGCAGGCACCGGCTGGCCATTCGTACGGCGCAAACCCTCCTTTGGCAAGGATCGTCGCGCCATAGAGCGTTGCGCTAGCTCCCGCGCACCAGTACGCTCGCAGCGCAGATTGTCGCACAGGCCCCGATCTACGTCGCTTCACTGTTCATTATTCTGTCTGGCGTCATATTCTTGCTCTTTTTTACGCGAAGTTATTGAAGTACTAGCGAGTATTGTACCTAGGTGCTTCTTAGTTGCCACGCGCAGCGGGGCAACGCTTGGTGAGTATCTGGCACGATGATCAGAAAGGGGCGATGAAATGGGAAACCGCGACACGAAGAGAAAAGAACGCTTCATCGCAGACTCGTACGAGCCGTTAAACATATTGGCGGTGAGTCAAGGCGATGAGCGCGTCGTACTGTCTGCTCAGGATTTTGAAAAACTACTCGCTTGCAGGGATATCGTACTGCTTGCATTGCATAGCAAAAAGGACGTCCCATACAGCCTTGTGAAGAACGTGCTCTCAAGCTACGGCTGACGCGGTCTGTCTCAACGAGGGAAACCCGTTTCTATGAATGTGCACGTAGCCACAGCAAAACGCCGGCACAAATAGGTATCTTTAAGTCTGTGTGTGGACCAACAACTGTAGGAACACTCAGAATAGACTGGCCTTGCTCTATTCTGTGAACCGATTTACCTCTGCGAGCGCGTTATGGATAACGAAAAGTTCTGCAAGAACTGTGGCGCGAGGAATCAACCGTACGCCGCAATCTGCGCAGACTGCGGCGAGTCGTTCATCGCCCCTGCAACGTCACCGCCCAAGGCGTCTCCCGCACCTCCACCGGAAGAGCCTTCACGCGATGAGGAGTGGGGCAAGTACGCGGGATTGAGCAGTGAATCTCCCCCACCTCCACCGGAAGAGCCTTTGAGCGGTGAGCAATCGTACCCCTCTCCGCCAGAGGAGCCCTCTCGGCGGCCGTTTAAGAAGCGATATATCCTTTACGGCGTGCTAATCCTTTTATTGTTATCTACCGTCGCGGGCGCGATATCTGCGTCTCAACAAACGGCGAACAGATCCGCAGCTTCGCCGACTATTCGAGCGTCGATCGGCGCGACGACGCCGACCCCGCAAACATCAGCCTCTGTGGCGGCAACGGTGACGCCAAGTGCATCATCCACGCCACAGCAAACGACGTCAAACCTGCCCGATTACGCGAGCAGATTGAATACCGCTGGTCTGGGTGCCGGACTCATCACGGTTTCACCATTTGAGCGCGTCACGGCGAATGGTAAGCAAGCCTACGTGGGTACGCTTATGGAGAACGGAAAGACATATAACGCACAAGTTTACCCTATGAACTCTTATTCAGACGCGCTTGCCTTCAAGAATCAACTGATAAGCGCGTACAAATCGCAAGGTTACTCCGCGTACGCCCCTGGGACCGTTGGAGATAGTAGTCTTAATTTGTGGTACGGTCTTTCAGGAAATACACTTGTCGGCGTTTCAGCAATGTCAACCTCGCAAATTGATGCACCGATAACCTTGGTGATGACTACAACAATTTAGAGACAAGTCGTTTGCCGCCGTGTCGAAGGGCAGTGAAATCGGATACGGCCGATCTTAAGAACGCCCGCGAACTTCCTAAGCTTTTTTCGAAGCTTTACTCTATACTACCACTTGATTCACGTGCGTTGTGATAACTGATGACCAGTGATGAGGAGTTTACCCGCCGTTTAATTGGGTTCGGGCTCAACGAAAAAAGAGGCGCAACTCTACCTGTATTTACTTAAGTACGGTCCAAAGACGCCTTCTCCGCTCGCCAAATCGCTGAAGACGTATCGCGAAGACGTATCGCGAAGACGTGCATCGTACGCTTAACAGCCTTATCGAAAAGGGATGGTGCGCCCCTCGCTCGATGCGCCTACGCTCTACGCCGCGGTGGATCTCGATGCGCCTACGCTCTACGCCGCGGTGGATCTCGATACGGCGCTTGACTCTGCTGTGAAAAAGCACGAGAGCGAACTGCGTGAGATGGAGGCGCGAAAGCGGGAGCTGCAGGAGCTTTCAAAGGAGCAACGGTTTCGGCCGTCGGATGAGGTGGCGACGTTTAAGATTATCAAGAGTGTTAAGGAACTTGTCACTGTATCGATAGCCAGCGTGAATTCTATACAGGACGAAGTGCTGCTCGTCGTTCCCCAGCTGGTAGTGTGCCCCTCCTTCTTCGGCATAAACGACGAAATGAAAAAGCTTATTGAGCGCGGAGGGCAGGCACAGGGCATCATATTCGATGTCACGTACTCAGGCATCGAACTGGTGCAAGAACTGTTAGGCATTGGCGAAGAAATACGCATCTACGATGGCTACCGTGGGCTACCCTTCGGAGTATTGGACAACAAGATTTGTTTGAGTTCAATTAACGTCGATATCACGCGCGCTTCACTCAATGAGCCCATTTCAATGATGTGGACCGACGACCCCATGTATGCTGGCTACCTCGTTGCCAACTTCGAACTACTCTAGGAGCAAGCGGTTCCAGCGACTGTGCGAATTGAGGAGCTGTTGAAAAAAGGCCCTCCGCAAGATATGAAGTAGACCTGCTCGAGACGCTTGCTGAGAGCCTTCGATACCGCCCGTGCGCCACAAAGTTGGTGCTGATCGAATGATTCCATCCGGGGACCGTTGTCAAGCCTTTAGATGGACATCCACGTAGCTGCAAAGTTCCTCCCGCAAACGCAAGAACGACTGTTCCAAGCTCAGTCGCGATTCTGTAAGTCGACGAAAGCCGGGCAATTGATCATCTATCTCGCACTTTTGAGTTTGGCCTCGTGGAACCGTACTAGCTTGAAGTTGCCTGCGAGAACCGTATCGAAGCACGCTGCGACATTCGTAAACTAAAAAAGGGAATGGTGCTCGGCCGGGAAACCGGCGACCTTCCCCCTGTCAAGGTTCGTTTTTATGGTTCTTTCGTAGTTTAAAGCGTCTGAAAGCTCCGTTAACGATTACAGTGGGCCGATGAGAGAAGCGAGTCCATCGTTATGCGTTGTCTCAAAAATCGTCGCAGCGGCACGGGCCAGTCGACGGAATTCATGCGGCAGCCGAATGATAGGGTAGACGTGAGACGGCTTCGAACCATAAAGGCCTATCTTGTGCGCGCAAGTCGGTTGCACGTTGCGAGGAACGGGTTGCGAGCGCAATCCTTTTGTTTCATCATCTACAGCTACACGGGTCAGATACGGCGAACTTTTCTCGACCTAGAAGCCATGCCTTGCCATTGTTTTGGATCTTCAATGAGTAGAAGGACTATGACTATTAATGGAATAACGATACCAGCTGCGTAGCTCCAGTAAAAGCCGTTCAGATACGTCAGATACCCAAAGCCAACCACTAAACAAAGCAATAATAGAAACTCTATGATCCTAAGTGGGCTCATCTCCCCACCTCCTCATATTTCGTTCTCGATTTCATTCTGCCTTACTCAAAACTGCAGTCAACTGTGTATTTCAGATTGTGCAATGACTTAACCGTTGCCTTTTGGCTTTTGCCAGCCGCCGTAATTCGCGTCTCGCAACGCACATATTCGCGAATTGAAAGCGACGGAATACGAGACCCGGCTGACGAGGCAAGTGGGCACATACGCGTGAATTTCCACGCACAGGAGCTTATCTATCTTGGCTTAAATGCCTATAATGCCTTTTGCGCGAGACGTGCGAGCAGCTGAAAAGAGGGGACCACGGCAGTCTATGCCCTGTCACCAAATCGGTTATAGTGGGTGAAATCCTCCACGTCACGGCGCACTCTTAGATATTTAGCTGGCTCAGAGACAGGGTACCCCATGCGGCAGGTGAAGGCGATCTTCACGTTTTCGGGAATATTCAGAACTCGTTTCACCTCATCCTCAATTGAGTCTGCGCTGAAGACACTCATTATCATGAAACCAATCCCCAGGGACTGCGCCATAAGCCACATGTTCTCCATGACACAACCGAGGCTCATAAAACCCAAAACATCACCCTCCGAAGCAGGCGCTCTTTTCTTTGGATCGTAGATCACGATCAGAAGCACCGGACTGCCTCTAATGGTTCGGTTCAGAAACGAAGTCTCACGAACGGCCTCGTCCACCTTAGCAGGATCCGTCCATGTCGGCGGAAACATAGTGCCGAGGATCCCGACCTTTTTTTGACGTAACTCCTCTTCCGAAAACGAGAGCTGCTGATAGTTCTCCTGAATGAACTCCTCCGAGATATGAGATTCAATTTTTCCCAACGTTTCCAGAAGCTTCGTATCATCAACGACGACTATTTCAAAGTTCTGCATGTTGTGGGCGGTAGGCGACGAACGCGCCGCCTCCAAAATCTGCCTTAGATCCTGCGTCGCTACGGGGCGTTGCGGATCGAAGGGAGCCCTTGCTGAGTGCCTTTCCTGGATAAGTTTTAAGATGTCTTGCATGTTGACCTCCCGTCAGTCACCGACCTTTAATACTGCCCTAAAATGTACTTTGGCGGTCATCATCTTCTCGTATGCCAATGCCGCTTGCTCTAACGGAAAAACTTCAATCATCGGTAGCGCCCCGGAAATAACACTAAAATTCAGCACGTCTTCCGACATATGTTTTGCCGGTCTGACGGTCCATCCCTTGATCGAACGCCGTTCGCCTAACATCTGCCACGCAAACGCTTGTACCGGTTCGCCAGGATAGGCGACTACTATCAGCTCGCCCTCAAAACCAAGGCCGTTTACGACGTCCGAGATCAACTTACCGTTGGGCGCGGTAGCCAGAATAACTCGTGCGCCGCCAAGTTTTTGGAGCTCCATCGCCGGATTTGAAGACTCGGTATCAATATAGACGTGCGCACCTAATGTATAAGCCAACTCCTGTTTATCTGTGCCGCGCGATAGTGCCACCGTCTTAAAACCGAGCTTTCGGGCGAACTGCACCCCTAAATGGCCAAGGCCTCCGAGGCCTAGGATCGCTACCAGATCACCGGCCTTAGCACCGCTGTAACGCAATGCACTAAAACTTGTCCGACCGGCACACAGCAGGGGTGCCGCTTCTAACGAGTTGAGCTCGCGGGGTATCATTGACAACGCTTGTATTGGCACGACCATGTATTCGGCAAAGCCGCCATCAAATGAAATCCCCGTGGTTAAGAAGCTCGTACACGCACTGGGGTCTCCCATTCGGCACGCCTCGCACTCAAGGCACGGCCCTCCGTACCATCCAACTCCCACTCGTTGGCCAATCTCCCAGAAAGAAACATTCGAACCGAGTTTATCAATTGTCCCAACAACTTCATGTCCTGGAACTCTGGGATACTTGATATCAGGAAAGGTTCCCTCTTTTACTACGGCTTCTCCGTGGCAAACGCCGCAGGCTTGCACTTTAATGTGTACTTCGTTCTCGATGGGCTGTGGGATTTCCTTTTGCACTAATTCGAAATCACCGCCTGGCTTGCTAATTTGAACGGCCTTCATTGACGACATAAGCTACTCACTTCCTTTTCACATTGTTATCCTCTCATGATACTTCGCCTTTTGCAGGCACGGGTATAGGATTTCATGATATCTGGCAGAACCAGAATGCTGTTCAAATTGTTGATTCCTGATGGGCCAAAAAGCTCGTCATAAGCGCTTGAACTCGTGACCCTGCGGCCCCCGCGCCCAAGATCGACTTGCGGGAGAGTCCCAGGCCAACCGCAAGTACCAACATTTGCAGCCAAAGCCGATAAAGAAAGATTCTCCCAGGCAGCCACGCTGTTTCGGGCAGCTTCTGAGGCAGAGGCAGTGCATGCCAATAACCACCTGGGGGCTATGAACGCCATCCTGTCGACTCCAGAGAACCTCGAGGGGGCCATCTCTTGCGAGGATCACGAGTATCAGAGCATGTATCCTGAGATGATTGAAACGGCCAAAGCTGAGAAGCTTAACGACGCCGAAATGTCCTTCTACTTAGCCAACGAGGTGGAGAACCCCCATTCCGAGCTTTTTAATACGCTTCTTTCCAACCAGGGCAAATCAACGGAGACGTTCCCCTATTACGTCTGTCCTACTGCGGGAATACGGTGGAAAAGGAGGCGCCAGCCACATGCTCAGTATGCGGCGCTGATGGGAAGTTGTTCAAGAGGGTCGATTGAGCTTTGCTAATTGGGCTCAGGAAGGCCCAAGGAGAGCTTCCCATTTTCTTGTGCGTTGAATGTGCAGATATTGCCTGAAATAGCACTGTTTTTATATTTCATTCTTGTAGTAATATCAATTCATAAACAATATTTTAGGAGGCAAGACAAATGATTTCCACAAAATTGAATCAAGCTATTAACGAGCAAACAACTTTCGAGTTTTATTCAGCCCACATTTATTTATCAATGGCTGCCTATTGTGCTGCTATTGATCTGCCAGGCTTTTCACATTTTTTAAGAGTGCAATATCACGAAGAGGTAGATCATGCGATGAAGTTTTTTAATTTTGTAACTGAAATGGAAGGCAATGTTAGGATTACTGGTTTCCAAGATCCACAAGCAGATTTTAGCTCTGTTCTAAATGCTTTTGAGATAGCATTAAACCATGAAAAAATTGTCACAGGTAGAATTTACGACTTAAAAACTATTGCTATAGAAGAAAAAAACTATGCAGCTTCAGGCTTCCTTGAGTGGTATGTAAATGAGCAGATAGAGGAAGAATCTAATTTTGCGGCTATCGTTAGGCGCTTAAAAATGATAGCTCAAGATCCTGCTGCCTTATTTATGTTAGATACTGAGTTGGCAGCACGGGTTTACGTTCCACTCCCAGAAGCAAATGTCTAAAAATTATTGCAGTGCATCACCTTAAAGCGCTGTTCCTTCGGTGAAATTAGCACACACGTGCAATTTCGCTTTGTAGATTGATTAGAGCAGCAGTACAGAAGGTTCCGCCCACACGAGTTACGGCTCATTTTGTTCCAGGCGATCTGCAGACGTTCGCCGAGCAATATGGTGACAGTGTTCAGTGGGATCAATCAAACCGAGCACATATCCTTACACACGGCGTTTTCGGGGTTGATTCGCGATTTTACAAACATCGGCTGCCTGAGCACGTGTATGATGTGTATATGCGATACTGGAAGATGTCGAACTTACAGGTTGAGTGCCCCATCAGTTCGACAGCTTAAATGACATCTTCTTCTGCTTGCTCAAGCGCTTGACCTTTCGCTGTCAAGGCTGTTCACAGAGTCAATGACCTACAACATCATTGCCGACGTCACGCCACGCGTGATAAGGAAGATGCGGAGCCTATGTTCGTATGTAGAATAAGTCGTGTGTTACGCGGCGCGTTCATCGTTTGTGCATCTTCAGCGGACGTGTCCAGGGCTTAGGATAAAGATCGTTCCGGCCCTCGCCTTCGGCTCCTCCGCTGCCAAAACCGACCGCTTGCGATATGAAGTGCATTAATTAAGGCACGTATGTGCATCCCTATAGCAATGATGTGTTATATGGACCATACGCTGAGACTACGTATGTGGCAAACGAGAAGTTGACGAAGAAGAAGTGTGTACTGACGGGTTTTCGTGATGTGAGTGAGGGATAAAATGATTAAATCCAGCTATACATTGAAAGATTGTAAAACTCTGGTTAAACTGATTTTAGAATTGTGCGAGAAAGGAGCAAACCAAAGTGCCAAAGATAATCGTGACTCAGTGGACACCGCTGCTTCTTTTGCAAATGGGCAATATGTTGCTTACATGGAAGTGTTGAATCTGATTGTTAATTACAAAAAAGAGCACAAAGAATGAACTGGGGCCGGACTAACTTAGAGAACGCCGCGCAGCGTGTTTCTTTTACCCACTTCCGTAGCTCCTAGCTCCGCTACTAAAACCAACACCTTGAACCCGAATCTGCGATAAGTCGGCTTTTGTGCAGTAAGTAGAGGGACATAGGGCATTTTCGGCTTTACAATTCGATATGAACTTCAGCCATAGCTGTCGTAATCGCTACGTTCTTTTTAGCTGCTATAGGGGTTACCTCCTCCTCGTGAATGGAACCGTTAACAAGATCTCTAATATCAACAGAACGACAAGGGATAGCAGAAAGACCCCTAAGTTTTGCAAGATGCTAAAACCGCTGGCGTAGAAAAATAGCCACAATGCCCAGAACAGGAGCCACGCAAGGACAATAATGAGCCCTACAAACATTATCTTGATGTCCGGTTGTTGCTTATGAAGTTCTTCACCATTTTGAAGTTCTTCACCACATTGAGAGCAATACAGTGCACCGTTACGGTTTAGGCATTGACAGTTTTCGCACCATCCTTTCGTCACGATATTCACCTCCGGTTCTTTTCCATTGTAACAAACCCGTAACACAGCGGCTGTTTGCTTAAAATTTACGTCTATACGGTGTTTTGAGCATCACATTGACCACGCTGAATTGAGGCATACCGACTCTCAAGAGGCATTTGCTTGTATAAAAACCAGCACGCGCCCCATTGTAGTCTTGTTTTTCTGGACACTGTCGCACTTGCAGTGACTGCCTTAGAAACGTCGTGCACGAGGGGTCTCTGAATTTTACCACACTTTCGCTCTACTTTTAGCTAACAATTACCCAGATAGACCTACCATTTTGCGCCATGAACAACGATTGGACAGAGGTCGATGAACTGATTCTTGAAATCGCGGACTACAAAAACGACTATGCCGATATGGCCGCCGAAAAACTTTTGAGGAGGTGCTTAACCAGTTGGGAAGCTTACCAATACCTGCAAGACCGCATGCACGAAGCCTGGCTACCCAACAGTGCACGTCAGCAGTTGCGACGAATTATCAAAAGGATACACGTGCAAATACATCAGTCTCGCTGATACGGCTATGCGCATGAAGAGTCGTGAGCGCGAACGCGTAGCCGTAGCGCGAGACGTTTTAGCTACAGTCATTAACCGCAAGGTTCCGTCAAGTCTTGCAAACTTGCCCCTAAGTGGTCCATGTGCGCTCGTATTTCCGCAGCCACCGCACGTACGTAAGGCTCGTCTAGTTGCGAGTCCTTAAGCTTGTTTAATTGGCCACACGCCCGTTCGACTTCGTATATTAGAGCTTCGTGGCCTGTGACAAAACAGGGCTCTTTTGGCTTGCGAGCATGTGTAGTCATAGATAGTCACTGTGTTTGCACTACTATTAGCCACTTCACGCAATCATCGAAGTAAGCGTGTCAACTATATGCTTGCGGTCAGTCGACTCCGCTGGCTGAATGGGGTCCTTGGAAAGCGCGGAAATATAGCGTACAAAGCGGGTTGAACGAACAAATTGCCGATATAGCTACCTCGGGGCCTAGCCCTGTTAGTTTCCCACCGCATAGATAGCACACTTTACGCAGCTTTTCATGAAATACACCTATGATGAACTGCCAAAGGTGCGAGAAGTACGCCCATTGTAAGCTGCGTGGCGATAGAGAGGGCATTCCGTATTGTGAGGAGTGCCGCCGTCCGCGCTACATCAGAGACTAACCCAGCGTCACTGCGAAGAACACAACGGGAAGGGAAACCGCCGTAACGTACTAAATTTGTAATAAAGCTTCAAATAGGTTTTAGTTATACTGTAGCTGCCTCGGTTTAGAATTTCTAAGGCTGTGAAACCGCTCCGTGCATGGGTCGATGCTTGGTCCAAATAAGTTCGTGTGACTATTTTAGAAGTACGCGGGGTGGTTAACAGTCTTAGTTGTGTTTTGTTCCACCTATACTCACAGCTTATGATCATCATAAGAGTGCGGCCTTCACGCCACGACTACGATTGTTCCTTTCATATACGGATGTATGCTACAATGATAAGAAAACGAGCCTGTGTTGTTAAACTGATACGTGTAAGTGTCGCCAGTGCTGATATGTGGCGATGAAAACGCCCCTGAATCTGAAGTAACCGTATGTTGGACCGAATCATAATTTGTCCACGTCACATTGGCCCCTTTTTGGATCGTGAGCGTCGACGGGTTGAACGCGTAATTTTGGATAGCGACGGAATTTTGGCTCGCGGTGCTAGTAACTGGACTTGGACTCGGGCTTGACGATGATGTGCATCCCGCGATCATAACCGTTGCACCCGCTATCACAACGAGCGCTAAAATGAGGTGTTTTTTCATTTTCTCGTTCTCCCACAGACAGTCTGCGTGCCGCTTAGACTGCTTTGGTATGCATTGTTCGTTTAATGAAGTTTACCCGCTGAATCGTCACTCGTCAATACGTCAGTGCTAATTCCAGTTTAGAGGGTGACACTTTGAACGAGGGTCTAGATTCGCGGCGACAATAGTCGCGTCCCGTATTGTGAATATTATCGCCGCCCGCGTCGCCTGGCAGATTGACGGCTCCGCGTTGTCAGGCTGTCGCCCGTCGTACGACTCCTCCGCACAACCTGCGCGCGAATCTGGCGTGTGAGTGAGCATTCCTGCACTACAGCGCAGCAAAACCGGTCACTCCTCGAACGACGAGATACAGGCCGATCAAGAATAAGACAGCGGCCATTAACTGACCGCCGTGCCTGCGCAAGAAGCGGATGACAGGATCGAGCAACCTGTCGAAGTTGTTGGGCGTGACGAGATATACGACGACGGGCGCCCAGACCCAGCTCAACGCAATGGCGAGCAGGAAAACAAAGGCGCGAGCAGGAAAATAAAGGCGACGGTTTTGTCAAAGGGCAGCACCGCGGCGACGCCGATGTCCTTGCTTGCCGCAAGCGCTGGAATCAGCGAGGAGACATTGCTCGCGCTGAAGAGCACGCTCATCGACACGACGGCAGCGACGCTCATCGCATCCGGGTCAAAAGACCGAACCAGAGGCGTACCCACCCCCTTGGTCAACGAGCGACCGGCTATGTAAAGCAGAATGACACCCAGGACAACGTCAATGCCTGCAGTTACCGATGAGGGCTTTCCGCCGATTGTCGCAGCGCTCCCGACGGCGACGAGCAGCAGGCATATCGCCCAAAAGACCGTCGCGCACGTTATCGCCAAAAAAGACCGCCTTGAGTGTCCGGCGCGTCGTCGCACTGAGCACCGCCATGACGGTGATTATTGCCAGCGGACTCACCATGCTCGCAAGGGCGAATGGGAGCACCGTCAGCAGCAGATAGAACAGATCAGTCGCCGCGGTTGGTTCGCTCCCATTAGACCCAGTGTCCGCTCGCAGAAAACTAATCCTCTATGGGATTTGAGAACGTAAGCGTTTCGCTTGCGCCGCAAGAGCACGAACGACCGCGATCTGATCGAGAGGGCTTACTTCAGCAGCGGGAATGCCTATTTGGCGAAGGGCATGCCGAACGAGGCGTTGAGGTACCTCACCTTGTGAGGCGATCAGAAGATGGGGCTGTGGCGGAGCATGGCCATGTCGGTGAAGTAGGGCCGAAGAGGGAGCATCACCATCGCTCTAAATGCAATTCATCAAACTATTTATTCCAAATCCACCTATCGACTTGAGATTGAAGAGGTATCACTTATCCAATTGGTTGATGATGTCTCCTTCTATTTCAACGGGTTTTGTTGTTGGCGAATACCGCTTAAAAGGCACACCTTCTTTGGAAACCAAGAATTTTGTAAAATTCCACTTTATGGTGCTTCCAAGAATACCTCCGGGTAACTCTTTTTTCAGATAAACAAAGAGAGGATGGGTATCTTTACCGTTAACGTTTATTTTCTCGGAAATGAGGAATGTTACGCCAAAATTTATTAGGCAAGCTTTGACCATGGTCTCATTTGTCTCTGGCTCCTGTTTAAACTGGTCAGAGGGAAAGCCAATCACCACAAGTCCCTTGTCTTTGTAAGTCTGTTGAAGTTCTTCGAGTTCTTTGAACTGACCCGCCAGACCGCATTTGGTCGCCGTGTTAACAATGAGAACGACCTTTCCACGAAATTCGGACATACTAACAGTTGATCCGAACGAATCACGAAACGTGATGTCATAAAATGTCATATTTTTACAACCTTCTGGTAGCGACAAAAGCCATTACCGTTACTCGCCAATACCAGCGCCTTTCATGCAGAAGTAACCTCCCTTGAGGTCGTGATCAGTATACACCTGACATTCGGGGCAGTTACATCCCCTCATCTCAGCTGTCTTTTGGCTCTTGCCCGTGGCGCAAAACACCCCACCCACAAGGCTGTTCTGGGTGTAGGTAGGGCAGCTAATGCAAATGCACTTCTCCTTGTTTTCTGGGGTCATCGGCACTTTCATGCTGTCTCACCTCCTTGGCACGCTTGCATATAGACAAGCGCGCGTCGGGAATGCAGGCCCACGACTTCACTTTAGAGGTGAAATCAGAAGAAATTATGCAGGGCTGCGTCCCGACAGCGCCCTTTTGTTTTCTTGTGACCTGTTCAATTGGTCTCATCACCAATAAGTGCTTTGCTCGACGAGATATGCGAGGAGGGCGCAGCCAACACGTCTAAAGGACAGCGCCCGTTTTCGGTATTGCGCGCCTTACGGGTGGAAAGAGCTACGGCCCGAATATCTAAGCACTTCGGTTTTAGGCGACACATAGCCAAGAAAGTGGCAAAAGAAACATGCTCGCTATCCTAGCTCGTACATTGTCGCGGAAAAAGAAAGACGGGAGTGCTAAACTCCAAATCGTCACTTACTCGGGGGGGCACGTGCACAGGTTCTGCCGCATAAGATTCCCGAGCGAGACTCGATGCTCGAGTGGCTTCATCTCTTGCAAGATGGGTCTGCCGCTAGCCATAACACAACTAGATTAGGCTGGCCTAAAATGTTATATATTAGGTTGGCCTAAACGTCATGCAGAGAGTTATGTCGCAGAAATCAGGACTGGGCTTGTCAGGAAGACGTTTCGAAGCTGGCGTGCCGATGCGACGGTGCTCGGTGCACAACCTCGAGAGCCAAAACTAAAGGAGGTTTATAGTGTCAGATATCATTACCGTCGAAAACCTCGTCAAAGTGTATCCTGGCCGTACACGGGCTGTCGATGGGATCTCGTTCAGTGTCGGAGAGGGCGAGTTCTTCGGGTTCCTCGGCCCGAACGGTGCCGGAAAGAGCACGACGATCCAGGTTCTCACGACACTGCTGAAGAAGACCTCTGGTTCTGCGACCGTTGCTGGCTACGATGTTGATACCGACGCTCGCGCGATTCGCAAAGTTATCGGCGTTCAACGCCAGGAAATCATTCTGGATGGGGACTTGACGGGTCGGGAAAACCTCACCCTTCAGGGGCACCTCCAGAGGTTGCACGGTGACGCCCTCAAGAAACGTGTGGACGAACTGCTCACACTCGTTGAGCTCTCGGACGTCGCAGACAAGAGGGCGGCTCGGTACTCCGGAGGGATGAAGAAGCGGCTCAATCTCGCGTCTACGCTTGTGCACAAACCGCGCGTGCTGTTTCTCGATGAACCGACCTCGGGGCTCGATCCGCAATCGCGCGTCGCTATCTGGGAGCACCTCGAAACGCTCAACAGAGAGGAAGGTGTTACGGTTTTTTTGACAACCCAGCAGATGGAAGAAGCGGACAGGCTCTGTCAGCGGCTCTCAATACTCGATCACGGAGAGATCGTGGTGAGCGGCTCACCCGTTGAACTGAAGCATCAACTCGGCGGTGACACCATCACGCTGTCACTGGCCGACGCGGACTCAGACGATATAAGAGACCGATCAAAGCGGATTGTCAGTGGCATTCAAGGCGTTACAAAGGTCCTCGATATCGAAACGGGACTGGCGGCATACGCTAAGAACGCGAGCGCTCTCGTTCCCGATATCGTACGACTATTTGACGAGAACGAGATTCGCTTGACATCAATCAGCGTCGCATCTGCCTCGCTGGATGACGTCTTTCTGCAGCACACAGGAAGACGGATACGATCAGAAGAACTGTCGAAAGGAGATACGTGGAAACCCATATGAAGCGACGGAAGATGGATCATGACGCTCTCTTTGACGTGTGGCACCTCTTCATCAGGGCCGGGAAAAAGACCATACGGACCCCTGTCATCATCTTCGGTACGCTCGCCCTGCCAGTGCTGTTTCTTGTTCTCTTCACGCAAATTTTCACGCAGTTTGGAAACCTCCCAGGATTCCCTGCCGGCGGCTATGTCCAATTCGCAACGGGTGGCATCATTGTTTTAAACCCATTGATTAATGCACAGTACTCGGGAACCGCCGTGGTTGACGATATCAATTCAGGATTTCTTTCAAAGATGCTCGTGACGCCTGTGAACAGGCCAGCCATTCTGTTTGGACGATTAATGAACGATACGATCATGGTGCTCATCCCGGCGGGTATAACGCTCGCGCTTGCGTACGCTCTCGGTGTAACCGTTATAACAGGGGTCCTAGGAATTTTGCTGATTCTTTTCACTGCCGCTTTCTTTGGGTTGTCTACGTCAGGGCTGACGATGGCAATAGGGGTGACCACAAAGAGTGCGCAAGTAGTCGCAGGGTTAGATCTCGTGATTATATTCCCGCTCATGTTTGTGAGCACAGCGCTCGTACCATACGAGTTCCTTCCGCACTGGGCGCAGGCCTTTTCGAATGTCAACCCGTTTAGTTACGCGGTCAACGCGGTCAGAGTATTGATGTCCACAGGATTTGATTGGAGCACCATTCTGGTCGCGTATGCAGTCATAGCGGTGTTCGCAGCAGTGACGATAGGAGCAACGTTATATCAGTTCAGAAGTGTGGAGAAGTAGGCGATTACAACGCCTCTTTACCACAGCGTAGTTTAATCAGAATCAAGGCGAGGTGTATGCGTCACTCTCTTTTCGCGCCGCCGTGCCTATCGGGAAGCGTGCCCAGGACAAGGCGCTTACTCAGGAAGCTACGATAAGCGAATCGGATCAGAAAAGGAGACTCTATTCTTTCACGACAACATACTGAAGCTGAGTGATGCGACCCCATATATGGAGGTGAGCGCAAGATGTCACTGGCTGCGTATATAGATCTTAACTTAGACGATGAGGAAGACGTTCAGGAAAGGATTGAAGACAATGAAGATGAAGAGGAGGAGTGATAGCAACTCTGCTACCAGCACTCCAACACGCCGATAAGCATATTATTGATTCTCACAAGTGATGAGGAGATTCGGAAGAATAAGGTCTACGTTTTTCTGTTTACCGCCTACGGCAGCACATGGTGCTCGACGACGCGGAGAGTTAAAGTACATAACTGACAACAAAGGCCGGCAAAGCTAGCTGTAAAAGCTCATTGCGGGTTACAATGTAAAAGGAGTTGAAAAATGCCTAGTAAAAGACGAAAAGATGATAAAACAGATACTAAGGCAGCAAAACAAAAAGACAACCGCCGGAAAGCTGCTGTCGTAGCCCACCACAGCAGCAAGTAGGAGGTAATTATAGAGGCAAGGATAGCTGCTGCAGCTTCAGCACTGCTCTAAAACTACGCATTTCTGCGTCCCTTAGTGTGCGAACCAGTGCCGTCGTGTTAATTTTCGTGTGGCCAAGCACCGGCTGCAACCTTCAGCTATCTACGCCTGGCAAACGCTATTAACCGCGAACGAATGAAGAAACGTCTGGAGAGATGTTGGAAGCAGCTAGAACGGCACGCATCATCGAACCGAACAGCAGCGTGGTTGACGTCACGATGGCGGTAACGGGCGCGATTAATCGGATTGATGCGCTCAAGGCTAAACTGTGGCACGTCGTCAACTAGCGGCCAATGACAGCATCGTCACGCGGGCGGCGTCAAAGCTTATAGACGCGGAGTTTGAAACGATACGAACCCTTCAGTCTCTCGGCTATGTGCCCTTGTCGAGGCGAAGCGGACGGTCAGCGAAGAACACCGCCATCACAGAGATCTTTCTTGATTTCCTAGCGCCCAAAGCGCCTGTTCAATTCGGCCAACGCGCCCCGTCACGGGGCCCGTCAGAACCTTGCTGCTAAACCCGCTTACCTTTGCGCGTCTAAGAGGGTACTACACTCATTCACGAGCGCGCCCCCGATCTATTTCAGCCTGAAGGCGCAGAAACGAATACTTATTTACGATCCAAGCCTGTTTTTCAGCAGTACGGGCCAGCGGTATTCAGCGTGAAACCAAGCATCAACCAGATTTTGCGTCATAAGAAAGCGATTGCTGCAGTATGGATCTTGCTGATTCTTTTTCCAAACCCGTTAGTGCTGCTAACAGAGGTGTACCGCTTCTTCGAGATGCCCACCAAACCTACAGCCGACGTGCAACAAGTTGCAGCATCGCTGCCAGCAAATGGGAGCGCAATCGAGCAATATGTCGACGCTCACGTTCACTACGCTTATGATTTTCAAGCGTACGGAGTCGCTTGGTACCTTCCCACACCGAGCAACGTGCTCAAATCACAGCAGGGAGACTGTAAGTCAAGAGCGATCCTCACCGCAAGTTTGCTGCAAGCGAAGGGCATTCCGTACACGATGGAGGTTTCTCCTGTCCATTTCTGGGTCAACTATAGCGGCAGGCCGCAAACCAACTTCAGTGAAAACTACGAAACCACTCAGGTTGCCTTTGTTAACAACGGCCAATTTCAACTGCCAACCAAACAAACGCGCTCCTCTACCTAAATACCTATAAGGACATCGTGTGGACTTCAATGCCGTTGTTGAGAAAAGTCATGTTGGTAGGTGGTTTGGCCATCATCTTGCAATTTGGCCTTTTTGAGGGGCCAAAGAGACGCCTGCAGGCGCATCTCAAAGAGCTGTTGTCTAAACTTCCAGTGCTTACTTGAAAGTACGGGTATAAACAACAGACGAGGCACGAAAGCACGGTCTCCACGATAGGCGAGCGATATTGGTTGGATCTCTTTCGCCTCGGCCTATAAAATACGATTGATAAAATGCGAGGACACGTTTTTGTGAACTCTTTCATCATTTTGAGCAAGGATTGCGACCGATCTGTCGTTTCTCATTTTTGGGTCTTCTAACTTTGGTCATAAGAGGTCAAAGTATTACGATTGTACAGCTAACAACTGGCGAACTTTGATGTCCGAAAATCAACGAAGCCAGAGCCAGCGGAGACCTCCGCCTTAGCTGTGTGTATCTCTCCGCGCTAATCAGCACGCGTTCGTTACCATCTTGACAAGATAACTTGCTAATTTTTCGAGTGAATCTTGGAGTGTATCTAGGGGTAGCTGTCGCCCGATAACGCAATTATACTGTTATCTAGGAAGGCGATTCGTGATCAAATAAGAGTATTGTCGGCGTGTGAAGACGGAGGATTCTGAGCTTTTTGGGGTCTTTTCGTAAAGTGAAATCACCACGAGAAAGGCTAGCGTTCCATCGTGAACAGTCTGATAGATTCGGCTAGGTAACCCGATAAGTGTCGAAAACGTATGTGGCAATCAGATTATCGGATAACTATAACGTGCTTTTGCGTGGTACACCTAGATTTTATTGCGGTTAATTTCTAATAGCTCGTGTTTTGGCATCGGAAAAACAGAAAAAGATCTAGGTAATGTTCAGACTCTAGCATAGTGGTGAATGAGTCTAGTAGAAGACATTAATAGTTGTGATTAGTCGCGGGCGACTCTACAAACCGCATCCACGCACCTGTAGGACGTCGATTTAGTTGAACAATTTGGGATGGGGCGATGCGATTCGATTTGGTCGTTCAAATATGTAAAGAAAAAATTTTCGCATTGGTAATTTTTATTCCGTAAACCTTTTTTATTTCTTTTCTAAGCATCAATTATGAGGTCGATCGATGGTTATATCGATTATAAGCGTCGGGAATATTGTAATGATGTTAAATGCCCGATGCAATCGCTTTTGAATAAAGAAGTGGAAAAATCTCCTAAATATGAAGAAATTCGGGCGGTTTGTGCATCCAATTGTTTGCATAGTACCTATGAATTTCACCATTGGTTAACAGAGAAGGGGTACCAAATCGTCAGACCGAAGCAAAAATAATCCCAACTTTTTTTACAGTTGTGCACAATTAATTCTCGTTAGGTGTCCCCCATGATATATGCATATCTCGATATTGGAATTCAAAGCCGAATGAACCGGATAATTAATCCGAAAGATAGTCGCGTAGTTATGCTTGCGATAGACCATCCCTATTTTCAAGGGCCGACAACGGGCTTGCGTAATATGAGTAAAACAATAAAAACACTACTTCCCTATTGCGATTGTCTGATGACGACACGCGGGGCAGTGCGGAGCAATATTGCGTTCGAAGATGTCGGATCAAAACCCGTCATGTTACGTGCTACAGGGGGAAATAGCGTTTTAAATGAAGATTTAAGTGATGAAAAGCTCACTGTTACAATTAAAGAAGCTATTCGAATGGATGCGGCCGGTGTAGCTATCAGTGTTTTTATTGGCTCTGCTAATCAACAACAAACTATTATAAATCTCACCGAAATGATCAATCAAGCCGAAGAATACGGAATTCCCGTTTTAGCGGTAACAGCCGTGGGAAAAAACATGGCTCGAGATTTGCGCTATCTAGCTCTCGCATCTCGTATTTGCCAAGATGCCGGGGCCCGAATTATCAAAACCTATTATTGTGAAGAATTTTCCAAACTAGTTGACGCTGTTTCTCCAACTGCTGTCGTTGTTGCAGGAGGTAAGCATACAAGTCCTCCTGACTCTCTTCAAATGGTCTACAACTCTATCCAAGCGGGTGCAGTGGGAGTTGATTTCGGACGAAATATTTTCCAAGATGACAATCCTATTGGCATGATCAAAGCAATTCGTTCAATTGTCCATGAAAATCATACCGTAAAGGAAGCCCTGGATATTTACAATGCAAGTTTACCCGATGCATCCAAGCTCGACTAATTTTTTCAAATCTTTGTAAATTTACTCTCCACGGCGAATACAATGAGAGCAGCAGTCTACTATGCGAATAGTGACATTCGCACCGAAGATGTCGAAGATCTATCAGTTGGACCAGGAGAGATCAAAGTCAAAATCATGGCGTGCGGAGTTTGTGGGTCGGATGTCATGGAATGGTATCGAATTAAGCGTGCTGGAAGACCTGGTGGTATTGGAGCTTTTGGACATGAATGCACAGGAATCATTGCAGAAGTCGGTTCCAAAGTAGATCCGAAATGGAAAGTGGGAGATCGGGTCGTGGTTACCCATCACGTAGCATGTAACACTTGTAATGCTTGTGTACACGGGCATACGACCGCATGTGACACACTGCAAAAAACAAAATTTAAAAATGCGTTTGGGGCGTTTGCAGAATATGTTGTTCTGCCCGAAATCAACGTGGATCGGGGTATTTTACGCCTTCCCGAATCGGTTTCTTTTGAAATAGGAACCTTTGTTGAACCCCTTGGAAGTGTTTTACGTGGGCAACAATGGGCTTCGACCTCAGATGGTCGATCAGTCTTAATAATTGGTGCCGGTATAACCGGATTGTTGCATTTTCAAGCGGCCCGGTTGAATGGTGCGGGATTTATTGCTATTTCCGATATTAATCCCGATCGATTGAAGGTCGCCCAAAAATTCGGCGCTGATGCAACCATTTTCGCTACTGAAGATGTTCCCAAAAAGTTTAAAGCATTTAACGGTGGTTTGGGCGCAGACACCGTTATCATGACCGCACCGATTCCCATTTGTGTGAAACAGTCACTTCAAGCAATCGGACAAGGGGGTACGATCTTATTTTTTGCTCCCACTAATCCTGAAATCCAATCCGAAATTAATCTCTGGAATCTGTGGCAAAAAGAGATTACTATTACGCATTCATATGGCGCCGATTTCCATAATCTTTCAACGGCCTTAAAATGGATTCAGTACAAAAGAATTAATGTGACAGATATGATAACCCATGTTTTTCCATTAAAAGAAACGGTTGAAGGCTTTCTACTGACTGCCCAACCGCGGGATGGTAGTTTAAAAGTTATCATCCATCCACAAGAATGACATATTTTTTTGTAAATTTCCAAAATGCGTAGTTTAAACAATTCGAAAAGCAGGCTTTACACGGCGACCTTCGCCTGATATAAACGACAGCGTTGGCTTAACAAACTCGCGACAGAAACGCAAATCGCTTTCTATGTAACTCTGATTTGTGATTGTCGTGTGAAGACGGAGGATTTTGGGTTTTCTGAGACTTTTTCTTGAGGCGAAATGACCACAACAAAGGCCAGCGCCCCATCGTGAACGGTTTGATAGATTCGGGTCGGTAGCCCTATAAGTCGGGAGAATGTGTGTGGTAGCCGTATTGCTGGATACGCGTAACCAGTTTTTGCGTGATGCACAGAAATTTTACTTCTATGGACTTCTAGCAGTATGTTTTTTGGCAGTGCTCTTTGATTGAACGGTCCGAGTAAAGTTCTGAAGCTAGCATAATGCGTGCCGACAATACCAAACACTTTAATCGTTGCGATTAGCCGCGGACGACGTAGCGCAGGCAGTCTTCAGATGCTCAGAGTTGAGTGGAGCGGTTCTCGGAATCCTTGTCTGAGCACGAAAATACGTGAGATACTGGAAGGATAAGGCTTTCACGGTACTTTCACTGCCCAGAGAGCTTCAAAAAAGATAAGCCGTTTCGTCCTGTGCGAGTATGGCACGTAGGCTTCGCCGAGTTCTGCAATTAAGAGCCTCTCCTCGACGTACATTCGGTACCCGTAGACGAGAGCGAATATTGGCACGAGCGCAAGCACCGCTCCCCACGACTGGAGGGCAAGTCCATATCCTACGAAGAAGACAAGCGCCCCTGTGTACGAGGGGTGACGCACGTAACGGTACGGCCCGGTCTCGACGACGGTTTGCCTTTCTTGTACCGCGAGCGTTCGCGAAAAGAAGCGGCCAAGCACGGCGATAGCTCGTTGCCTGATCGCGATGCCGAGCACCATGATGCAGATCCCAAGGTAGAATACTGACCTTGGCAACGTAGCGACACCGGAACCTGCAAAGGAGAAGGCAATGAGAAAGTACACGACGACGCCACTGTATACTAACAGGAAGGAGCCCTGTCTTGCCGTCTCCTTTTGACTCTCCGGCCTCCCCGTTTAACCGGCAGAACCGCCCCCCCGATGACTTCACTAAGAACCCAGAGGATAAGCACGAAGCTGAATACAAGCGCAGCGATTCTCGATGGGAAAAGTGAGCCCGAGGATACAGGTACCTGGGCCGCGGCAATCATATTCTAGATCGCAGTGTATTAGGAGCGTCGTCTTATACCCGTTGCGATGTTTATCACCCTTTGCCTGAGGACGTTTATTATGGATTTATAAAGCATCGGCGAATACCCAACTAAGCTACCAAGTTGTTGCTGTTGAATCAAATCAACAGCGAAGCTGGAGGAGTAAACCGTGGTTCGTGAAATCATTTTTCCGAACAATCTCTTTTTGAGATCACTTGTCATAGCAACTATCATCGTAGCTGTCACAGACGCGCTCATGTTTTACGTAATCTGGAGCGGAAAAACAAAAATAACTCCGCTGTTCGTCATCTTGGCTATCATTGTGACAATGGTACCTATGGCGATCAATCTCTGGGTTCACATTTTCAGATACGTTGGTACGGCAAGTTCAGCGTAGCTTGCTACGTGCCAAAAAAAGGGGATCAATAGTAAGTACCGCATATGGCTGAAGCGGTAGAGAATTATTCACCGAATTTCTACATTTTTTGGAGACCGAAAGAAGCTGATGCGCCAAATCCGCTGATTCCTCTCAAGTAATTAATCTACTTGGTGTCTGATTAAATAGGAGCTCATATCCTCATCTGCGGGATTCGAGGCTTAGAGGACTATACACGTTCGCTGCATCAGCATACGTGAGTCATATGTCGAGAAAATCATAGATGCATAAAGGTTTCTAGTTACGTGCCCAGTGACTTGCAAGCTTAGCTCACAACAGCTTCTGTCTGCAAAGAGAATGCGCATGTTATCAACACAAGACGGAAAAAGCTTAGCCGCACCGCACCGTACACTTTGATCGTGGCGATATCACGGCTGAAACACAAGCGTACAAAAGTGAAGAGTTGACGTGGGATGTCGACGGAATCGCGGTCTACGGAACCCTGACACGTCCAGCTGGCAGTGGGGAACAGCCCGCAATCGTCTTTGTCGCTGGCAGTGGACCGACCGATCGAGATTGGTGCTCCCCGCTTCTACCGGGCACTAATTGCAGCGGACGGCTCCTTGCTCACGCTCTTGCCCACGTAGGATTTGCAACGCTTCGTTATGACAAACGTGCCGCCGGGCCACACGTGCGCGAGAACCTCCCACGCCTTGTCGGCAAAATCAGTATGCAGGGACACGTTGACGAGCTGGCCGGCGCCATCACCACGCTGGTGTCAACTCCCAACATCGACCCCTCGCGGTTGTTTGTGTTGACGAACAGCGAGGGGGCCATTCACGCCCTGCACTATCAGCTACAGACACCTGTTAATCGGTTCAAGGGGCTTATTCTGACTGGCGCTCCCGGCCGTCCCGTTGGCCTCGTGGCACGTGATCAATTGCTGGCGCAAGCCGCACCGCTCCCCAATGGGGATGAACTTATGAAGCGCTATGACGCGTGCATAGAAGCGTTTGTAGCGGGCAAACCTATGGGGCCCGACCCATTGCTGCCAGATGGGGTGAAGGATCTCTTGCGGAGTTTAGAAACCCCCGTCAATCTGCCTTTCGCCCGTGAGCTGTGGGTGGAAGACCCTTCCTGCTTTGTAGCACGCGTCTCTGAACCGACCCTCGTCGTGATCGGCAAGAAGGATATCCAGGTCGATTGGCGTAAAGATGGAGGTGCGCTGGAAACAGCGACCGCAGGGAGCGGCAACGTGACGTTTGCCTATCCAGAGAACGCGGACCACGTGCTCAAGTATGAACCTCGACTTCGAGACGAGCTTACCGCCGTTGAAGTTGGGGCGCATTACAACGCTGAAGGTCGCGTTCTCGATGAAGAAGCCATTGCCGTCATCACGGAGTGGTTGGATGATCGATCAAGCGGATGAGCATTTAAGCGAGACTTGACCGCTAACAGTTACATACAACCAGACACTTCCGTGAAATGCACCTATAACCCTGTATTGCGCCTTGACGCAAAGAAGACGCACCTGTGTAAGTTAGTTCGTCGCGCTTTCAACAAAAAAAATCTGCGCCATCGTTTGCTGATTGCGCGACGGAATCTGCCGGACGCGTATGCAAACGTACCGTCCTCGAACGTGCCGAAATGAATTAATAATACATCAATCTGAGGCATCTATGTGGAAAGCGTGTTCGCGTCCGTGACGAACGGCTTGCCTCCACAGGCCTGATGCATCAAACACTTTCATTCGAGGTGTTGCCTGTCGAGAAGCGTGGCCAGGACAAGCCGCTTACGCAAGGGGCTAAGATATGCATGACGTGTTTCCTGTTCTTCTTTCTCCATAGTTTTGAAACACGAAACAATGGCATCTAGTGCCTGGGTATCATCCAAACTCGTCTCGGTCTCCTCATAGACTTTTGTCTTGACCTCTGAAAGCGCACGGCTCAGCTCCGCGTCGCTGCCCGTTAAGATTAGCCCATTTTCTATCATCGTTCGCCTCCTAGTCGATGTTTTTTACAACCACCTCCATGATGCATGATCGCTTTGTTCTAAGGGCGATATTCGCATCAAAATGGCCCTTGTTCGTCACTGCGAGCGTAATGAGCGTAATTCTTGCACGCTGACTATTCATCATATGTGCATCTCCTGAACGGCAGCGTAAAGCGGTCTACCCGTGCGGTGGGAAACTAACAGGTCGTCTCGCGCAGAAGAAATGTGGTCACGCTTGACGGTATCTTAGGTCTTCAACTTGAGTGAGGATAGTCTATCTCAAAGATCCGGTCGTCCCGATGCTCTTAGCTAGCTATCTTGCGCTTTCAATGGAAAAGATACAAATAAAATTGGGCTTGCTACCAACCAACAAAGTCAGGGAACACCTTCTCAATCTGGGAGACTCGTCGAATTAACAAACTAGAGATCATGTAAAGAAAAAAAATCACTGTTCCTAAACTCAAGGAGAGAAAGATGAGCACAATCAAAACCAAAGACGGCACGCAGATCTATTACAAGGACTGGGGCAACGGTCAGCCCGTCGTGTTTAGTCACGGCTGGCCACTCAGTGCCGACGCGTGGGACGTCCAGATGCTGTTTCTGACGCAAAACGGCTATCGTGTGATTGCGCATGACCGCCGAAGTCACGGACGTTCGGAACAGACGTGGGACGGCAACACGATGGACCAATACGCGGACGATCTTGCCGATCTTACCGAAACGCTAAACCTGCGTGAGATGGTGATGGTTGGTCACTCCACAGGCGGCGGCGAAGTCGCTCGCTATATTGCACGGCACGGCACAGCCCGCGTCGCCAAGGCAGTGCTTGTCAGCGCGGTCCCGCCGCTGATGCTCAAAACAGCAGCCAATCCCAAGGGCACGCCGCTTGCTGTGTTCGACGACATTCGGAAACAAGTGTTTGATAACCGCGCGCAGTTTTTCAAGGACTTTACGCTGCCCTTTTATGGCTATAATCGGCAAGGTGCCAACGTATCTGAGGGCGTTCGCGAATCCTTCTGGCTACAAGGAATGCTGGCGGGGATGACTGGAGTGTACGATTGCATCAAGCAATTTTCCGAGACCGACTTTACCGAGGATCTGAAGAAGATGACTATACCTACGTTGGTCGTGCACGGCGATGATGACCAGATAGTGCCAATTCAAGCCGCAGCGCTGCGTACTGTCGAAATCGCGCCGCTGGCAACATTGAAGATTTACAAGAGCGCACCGCACGGATTGCCCACCATCTGCCAAGATCAGTTGAACGCCGACTTGCTCTCCTTTATCAAGGGCTGAGTGACAATCTTCACCAGGTAAATGGCCGCGCTCCTAGAAAGTTGCGCTCACGACCCCTCATATGCGTAGCCGTATTCGCGACACTGATGCATGTGCACCTGTATCCTCTTGATAATTCGTCGCAACTGCTGCCGTGCGCTGTCGGGTAGCCAAGCATCGTGCGTACGGTCTTGTAGGTATTGATAAGCTTCCCAACTGGTCGAGCACTTCCTAAAAAGTTTTTCGGCGGCGATATCGGCATAGTCGTTTTTGTAGTCCGCGATTTCAAGGATGAGTTCATCGACCTCTACGCGATCGTTCTTCATGGGGCAAGATGGTGAGCCTATCTGGGTAGTTGTTAGCTAAGTAGAGCGAAAGTGTAAAATCCGAGGGCCCTCGTGTACGACGTTTTTAAGGCAGTCAAACCTTTGGAGATTTGCGTCAGCTTTTAAACGGAAGCTTCTGCGCCCGTTGATTGCCGATTTGCTTTAATCTCCTGTGCCGCTGTCAGATCGAAAAATCAAGGACGTATCGCAGTAAGTAGAGGCGTGCTCATTTAGCTATGTCAATATATAGGTAACTTCGTTGTAATCATGGTGATTTTATGGATGATGAGTGGAAATTGCTGATAAGCGAAGCAACGGACGAAATCAGGCGCCTACCAACAGAAAAAGCAGTCAAAGAAAATAAATTAGAAGAAGACAGCGCGCCAGAAGAAAGGCGTTTCACAGGAGGAAATGGCTCGTCTCGTCGGTACAACGCAACCGACTTACAGCCGCATTGAGAGCGGCTCTATACAGCAACCGGACGAAGAGATCGTACGGCGTATAGCTGAGATTCTAGGCGTCTCAGTTGACGAGCTATTTGTAAAGGGGAACGTGGAACCATCGCCACGAAGAATGCAAACTGAAACAGCGCTCAATCCAAAGGACATTCCAGCGATGCTCCGCGATTTAAAAGAGCTGCTAGACGAAGGGATCATTACGGAAACTCAATTCATAGAGAAACGTAAGGAACTCTTAGCGCGGCTATAAACCTATTCAGAAGCTGCAGCACCTTGAAAAGCAGCAATGCATCGCAATCGGAAAAATAGCGTCAAATACCGTTTATTCCGGAGAAAGGTCGAGAGATAGGACTATAGCGCAGGATCGTTGTCGTGGAATCTTTAGAGGCATCGGGTCAATCAGCAGCACCTCCCAGAGGCCCGCGAGAGACGATGCGCCACCATCCCTTGTTCTTCTTCTTTTTCATGGCATACGCATTCTCCTGGATTATTTCTATCCCCTACGTGCTCTCAGTTTGGGGCCTCTTGCCTAACGGGGGCGGAATTGCACTGCTCTTGTTCACCTTCTTAAAGGCGTACGCGGGGCCGGCCCTAGCCGCCATCATCATGACCAGTATCACCGCAGGAAAATCAGGCTTGCGTGGCCTGCGGCACCGTCTTACGCAATGGCGCGCTGGTTGGCAATGGTATCTGTTCATCTTCATCGGCATCCCTGCACTACTCCTGCTTGGGATCATCATCCAGCCAGGATTGCTTGCGAGATTTGAAGGTCTTAGCCCCGTCTTGCTGGTCTATCCAGTGGCTTTTTTCGCCGTCTTCCTTCAGACTGGGCTCCCCGAAGAAATCGGCTGGCGCGGCTTCGCGCTGCCCCGTATGCAACCGCGCTACGGGCCACTGCGGGGTACGCTGCTTCTTGGTGTCTTATGGGGATTATGGTATTCGTTGTACTTCTTGACGCCGGATCACGGAGGAGGCCCAGGCACCAGTTTCTCTACCGTCCTTACGGGCTTTCTCATTTTTCTTATGATGGTCATAGCAATCGCAATAATCATGACGTGGGTTTTCAACCACACTCAAGGAAGCGTCTTCATCGCCAGCGTGCTGCACACCAGCATCAATACCCCGCAAGTTGTGTGGATACCACTGTTTCGCCCCGTGAATGAGACGACCCTGGACTTGGCCAACCTTATCGCCTTTGGGGTGCCAGCACTGCTAATTATCATTATGACACGCGGACGGCTCGGCTATCAGCCACGCCAGGAATAATTGCAAAATTACGTTGACTCTTATCGACTCTTATCACCGGTGTCATTTATAGCACGTAAGTTGTTTAGGCGACTTCCTTTCTTCATAGACTTCCAGCAGAGAAATCGCAAGCTTTTCTGCATGTCAATCGGAGCGAATATGCTTCATTAGAACACACCTGAATTATCATCATTGAAAACGCGGTGGTTATTTGCAGCACATCGGAGACTCGAAAATCGGTTCGATAAAGTCAAAGCCAAATGTGAAATATCCTATGATCCGTTTACCGCAAGAATACGTCCAAATCATAGGTCAAAGAGCACATGTCTACAAAACAGACCACGACGGTCAACCAGCATTTTTGGTTGTCCCTTATACTCAAGAAAGTGCACAATTGATGGCGGAATCAAAATCAAAAGTTTCTAAACTTGGTTTAGAAACCGAAGCAGAATCTCGTTTCTCTGCTCTCGAATCACAGATTGCGGAACTCAAATCACTTCTTCTCACAACTGAAAATCAAATAGCTCCCCAGAGCCCTCATTTCGTAAAAGCACCCAAAAAGAACGATGGGCTCGGCCGGATTCGAACCGGCGACCTCCGCCATGTCAAGGCGACGTCATAACCACCTAGACCACGAGCCCTAGCGCATTGCTATCTGATCTATCTCTAATAAACCTATTGTCAAGCCAAAATAGCTAATTTTCTTAGACTATAGCGAAGGGGCAGTCGCCAACCCACGGCGTACGTCTATCTGTACGTGACGATGCAGATGCTACTCAATAGGCGGTACCGGCGGTAGTGGAGTCTTCGCTTAAGCGACCTTGAGCCTACGGGCACATTCACCTACGTTCGCATAAACACGCAACCAAAATGTATAAAACGGTTAATGCGCTTTATAGACAGCAGCAAATTAGCTCTTAAACGCGAATGCAAAAGGCGGCACTCAGAGAAGGTTGATCAACGATGGAACCGATAGTAATCGAGCATTTGTCGAAAAAGTACGGACAGTTCGTTGCGGTAAACGACCTCAGTTTGACCGTCGAACGGGGCATTTGTGTGGGATATCTCGGCCCTAACGGAGCGGGCAAAACGACCACCATAAAGGTGATGACAAACTTGCTTAGAGCCTCGAGCGGCAAGGCCTATCTCAACGGCGTTGACGTCATCCACCATCCCAAAGCCGCACTTGACGGAGTGGGCGCGGTCGTGGAAACGCCCGAGTTCTACCCACAACTGACACCTTACGAATGCTTGTCATACGTCGGAACGATCCGGGGCATGCGCGGCGAAGCGATTGCCGAGCGTTCGCACGCTGTTCTAGAGCAGGTCAAGCTCCTCGAAGTGGCTGATAAGCGAACGGGGCAATTTTCAAAAGGAATGAAACAGCGATTGGCAATCGCCCAAGCGCTCCTGCACGAGCCATCCATACTGATCCTTGACGAGCCTACGGCAGGCCTCGACCCGCGCGGCATGGTCGAAGTGCGGGAGATTATCAAGGGACTGATAAAGACCGATATCACCATACTGATGAGCTCACACCTACTGTACGAGGTGCAGGAGGTATGTGACAAAGTGGCGATCATCGACCGCGGAACCCTCCTGACCTACGATTCAGTCGCGAACCTCTCTTCGGGGCACGACATCACCGTGACCATCAACACACTCGAGCCGATCACGCCACCCGAGTTTAGAGCTATCAAAGCGCTACACGATATCACGTCCGTGAAACGCTCCGAAACGCTCGCGCTCAAAGTGAGCTTCAGCGGGGGTCCGGAAGCACAGTTCAGAGTGCTGCGGGGGATTCTAAACACGGGCGTCAAGGTCGTTTCCTACACGCCGCAGCGCGCGGCGATAGAAGACGTCTATCTGCAACTCGTGCCTGAAGGAGAGGCGTAGCCATGGCCCCCAACAGCGTCCGACAAATTGCGACCGTAGCGAAATACGAACTCTTGAAGTACCTTCGCGGACGACGACTGCTTGCGATTGTTCTGCTAACGATTATCGTCAGCGCCATTTTTCTGATCGTTCCGCCGGCGATCGGCTCCCAATACCCCAAAGACCCGACACAGTTTACGCTGAACGTCCTCTCGTTTCTGGGCATCCTCTCTATACTGAGCGCAACCTTTTTTGGCGCTGACGCGATCGTTTCCGAGTACGAATCCAAAACCGGGTACTTCCTGTTTCCAAACCCGATCACGAAGACGGCGATATTTGTCGGTAAGTTCATTGCAAGCGCGCTCGTTTCTGTAGGCGCTATCGCGCTCTATTACGTGATAGCGGTTGTGTCGGTGCGCGTCATCGATGGCAGCATCCCGGCGAACACCGGGTTGTCATTTGCGTACTCGCTCGTGTACCTGTTCGCCATCCTTGCGATCGCCTATCTCTTCAGCGCCATAATGCGCAGTTCGGTGTACTCGCTCGTCCTTACGTTCTTCACCTTCTTTCTCATACTGCCGATTATCGATGCCGTGGGTTCAGTCGCGAAGTTCAAGCCGTGGTTCTCCATTACCTTCGCAAACGGAATTTCGCAGTACATATTCCAAAACCCGTACCCGACTGATAAGATCTTCACGACTGCCGCCCCAGGAGCCTCTGGCGTTGGCGTGCAAACGTATTCGCTTGCGCAATACTATCCTGACGTACGCCTGAGCCTCATCGTGATGGCGGTGTACTTTATCGTCGCATTCGTGTTGAGTATTTTCTTAGCCCAGCGAAGGGAGATGTAGAAACACCGAAGGAGGCGAGAACGTGACCAAGAAATTCGTGGTCAAGAAGAAGACAGGCATCGACGTGCGGGAGTACCGATGCAAGCCGAAAAACGCTATAGCCGCAGTGGTTAGCGAAACAGACCTCGCTGATGGAGTGATCTTCCGAACCGAAGACGGCAAGTTCGTGGTCGTTTCAGAGGGGGCAAGCGCGGTCTACGACATGTACGACGACCTGCCCGCAAGCGTAAAGGACCAAAAGGCTGAATCGGAGCTATAGAGGACTGACGCTTGGGGTGCCATCAGCGGTACGCCCAATCCTGAAGCGTGGTCGGACTCGGGCTTTTTGCCGTTTCCTCCGCATCAACCGCAGATTGGCCGATTCCGAGGAGCTGCATGAGCATTAGCGCATTACGCGGCGCGTTGCCGCGAGGATGGTTGTTGAAGTACACCCAGACCGGCTCTGTGCCGCCAAGGTCGGTTTTGATCTTCGTAATCCGTTCTTTCCACGGCACTAACTCCTGCTCGGTGTAGCTGTAATCATAGCGTTGCGACTGGTCGAGATCATCCCCCCTGTGCCGCTTAAACCACTCTTCCGTGTTTCTGCCGTGCAACCGTACGTACGCACCTGTTTTCACGGCCGAATCCGCAATCACGGTCGGAAACGACGGCCCGTCGACGATGCACGGCTTGACATTGTTGCGTTCGAGCATCGCTTTCGTTCCTGGCTCAAAATCAAGCCGCATGCTGTCAAGCCATGAGGCGTGTCGAAACTCGACGAAATAAGCATATTCGTCTGTATGAAGCGCGGCAAGAAGCGCATCAAGCTTCTCCAAGTTGCCTGTCCTGTAACCGTGCTCAATGCGCTTAACGTAGGGCGTAAGCTGGATGAGAATGGCGCCGAGCAGCTCGTTTTGACTAATTGGCGAAACAACGGTGTTCTCAAATTCGGAGGCCAATTCGTGAAGATCTTCAAGCTCATAGAAACGTGGGAACTTGAGCGAGTATTTGAAGCTCTCGTACTTCAGGCCCTTCTCGATCCAGATATCGGTGAGCTTCTGGTTAGGGATGTGATAGTACGTGCTGTTTATCTCCACCGTTGGAAAGAGGTTGGCATAGAAGTCAAGCCATTTCGGCTTTTCGTTGGACTGATAAAAGGGGCCTACCCAGTCGTCGTAGCTCCACCCGCTCGTTCCGACCCTGACCTGGTTAAGCAAGCGACTCGCGCGCGTGAACTCGTGCATATCCGACTCCCACGTCTGTGTTGTAGGCACAACTCACGAGAAGTTATTGCCCCGCGACTTTATGAACCCTGCGGCAAACGCCCCACGTATGCCGCATCTGACTGCGGTGCCACACCTAAAGGATCTCGAAACACGCGCTTCCTTTCAGTCCCCTGTACGCGGTTCCACCTCTTTTCCGCGATCTATTTTTTCGGATGACGCCTGAGAGACGAACGATCGGTCCCCACGTTGGCGTCTTCATAACCCTTAAATAGCAGCCAAATGAAAGGATAGAGCGTGAAGGTTAAGGCTTATACTCTCAGTACGTGTCCGCACTGTCGCATGACCAAGGAATTTCTCACGGACAACAACGTAGAATTTGAGTATGTTGACGTCGATTTGCTAACTGGCGAAAAGCGCACAGAGGTTTTGCGCGAAGTGTATCGACTAACCGGAGGTTATTCATTTCCCGTCATCGTCGTAGGCGACACCGTAATCGTCGGGTTCAATCGAGTGCGACTCCAAGAAGTCCTGGAACTCACGTAAGCGCTCCAACAAGCTGCTCAAGAGTGCTCGGAGGGCGAGTGTGGATCGCCAGCACCCAGAAGAAGTTGGCTGATCTATTACATACTCCTTAATCAGAACGGAATCAGACCTACAAAAAGTTCCTTGCATGCAAGGATCGCAAGCTCGGTCGCCGTTCAAGTAAAGCATATTCTTTGAGGGAAGAAAAGTGGCTGGCTGTATCGAACAAATGGATTATGAGATTTTGCTCAAAAATGCGGCGTTCAAAGATACGTTACGCTACATCGCCGAACACGCTCCAAAGGTGTATTACGTCGGACCTGGATTCAAGGTCTTTGACCGACGGTTAATCGGAGTTCCACCTGTGCCCGTTGGCGTGGGTCCCGACTACATCATGCTCACGTATGTAAAGCCGTGCCACGGGTCTTTTGTTTTGAAGCTTCCCCGCGACGAGGAAGAAATAGCGCGAATCGTGGCTGAGGACAAGAAGTACAACAACAAGCGTAAGAGCAAAGGCTGACCCGGCATCCACATCTAAGTTTCTTGTCTGATCATTCTCAACTCACCTTATTGTGATGGGGACGACAAAGCCTGCACCTGACAAATGTTCGGCCGCTCAGTTTGCTCCTCAGTCTTCGTGACGAGGCAAGCTTCGCCGGTCTCTTCGTTAATCCGTTCTTGCCAAAAGATGCACTTCTGTCCCTGCAACGTCATCCTGACAGAAGAGACAGCAAATTGAGTGAACAGGTCAGATATGCCCCACGCGGGCTTTATGCCCCATGTTCTCGATATGGTTTTTCAACCCGCGCAGCAACGCCGTCAAAAGTCGCTGCGTACTGCTGCTAATCACATAGTTGCGATAATCGGAATCAGTCTCAGCAAACACTTCTGTGGCAGATACGATGGTCTTTGGACCAGACGAGGTGAAATTATACATTATGGTCCCTCTCGAACCGAGTACATCGCCGCTTAACACAATCCTCCGTCCCGGCAGGACCTGCTGTACGAACGAGCGAGTAATCGCCTGTATCGGCGTGAACTCACTTTTGTATCGCATAACAAAGGCGCCTCCGGGCGCCCATATGGTGCCTCCCGATATGCTAGTCACCTCGATGATGAGCGGATTCCAATCGCTCCAGCGATGTATGTCCGTGAACACCTCCCAAACAAGCTGTGATGTGGCGCTTATTTCGATCGCAGATGAGACACGGATTGGCACGGGCGAACATGCTCCGTCAAACGAGATAAGCGTTCGCAAAAGAGACACGCCTCCGTCTTTCTAGGGCCTTAACGTTTGATAAACGGCACCGAAATCGATGGATGATGTTAGGGTGTACTGCTAAAATTACAACAGAAGGCACCCTGGTGACGAAGATGCATTCGGACGCAGGCGTTGGTCAAACCACAGCTGGAGAAATTATTTACGTTCCAACCACAAAAATAGGGTACGGTGATGCTAGTTGGGAAAATGGATTTGCGGTATTTGTGAATGGGTCTACGATGAAGAAGTTGAGGGCGTTCCGTTTGATGAACTTCCCGACGACTGGGTGTGTCCAGCGTGCGGCGTCGACAAATCTTTTTTTGAAAAGGAAAGTGAATAGGCTATTGTTTTGGGGACCAAGCGTCACCGCTTTTTTCTGACATAGCGTTACTTTAACGGTGTGGGTCTCCCTAAGTCACCGGCTTCTGTTTTTTTTTGCTTCTATGCGTCGTTGGTAGTTCTATCGCACTATGCGCACTGCACGGCGGTGAGGCACATTTATTAACACGTATCCTGCATTGACGGATGATGAAGGGCCTCCTCATCGCAGGAACTCAGAGCGGGATAGGCAAGACCACGATCACGCTGGCCATTCTGAAAGCACTAAAAGAATCAGGATATAGCGTCCAATCGTTCAAAGTGGGCCCGGATTTCATCGATCCCAGTCACCTCGAGAAGGTGACAAACGCGCCCTGTTACAACCTTGATTCCTTTATGATGGGAGAGGAAGGAATCAAGCGAGAGCTTGCAAAAGGCGACGCCGACTATGCAGTTATAGAAGGCGCAATGGGCCTCTATGATGGGGTATCAAGCTGCGCTAAGATCGCAGACCTCCTCAAGATTCCTATTCTTCTCGTGGTCGATGCGAGCACTTCATCTGAAAGCGTCGCGGCGCAGGCCTTGGGATTTATCAAGTACTCGTCGTTCACTCCGTACAAACTGACGATCGCCGGCGTCATAGCGAACCGCGTTGGCAGTGGAAAGCACGCTGAAAGCATTCGCCGGTCATTGAAGGCAATACAAGTCCCACTGATAGGGACCATTG
The DNA here is from genome assembly GCA_963720465.1 of Methanobacteriota archaeon. GTDB lineage: Archaea > Halobacteriota > Bog-38 > Methanoflorentales > Methanoflorentaceae > Methanoflorens. Next base: position 55,809 of record OY970393.1, on the reverse strand, counting down.
AACGGGACGCTTCTGGAATTCCATCACGCCACCTAGGTTTGTACATGGGAGCAGAAACGTCGTTGACTGCTTCTGCCCTGAAGTCAATTTACGACTCGCTCGATATCGAGTTCATCCAACAAGCAGCGGCCGAACTCACGCTCGACAGACCGTCGGAGTTCAAAAGAACGCGCGATGCGGTGATCGGAATCGCGATGGATGCTGCGTTCTGCTTCTATTATCGCTCAAACATAGAATCGATACAAAAGCGCGCCCGAGTCGTCTATTTCTCTCCGATTCGCGACGCCCTGCCCGATGTAGACGGATTATACTTCGGCGGCGGCTATCCCGAACTTCACGCTACGCAGCTAAGCGCAAATCGTCGCCTTCTCGAGGGCGTAAAAACAAATGCAGACGACGGCATGCCGGTATATGGGGAGTGCGGGGGGCTTATGTATCTGTCGCGGTCGCTGTCTACGGTTGAGCGCAAGAGAGTTTCACTGACCAATATTCTCCCTGTAGATATCCAAATGACCCAGAAAAGACAAGCACTCGGACACGCGGAGGTGGAAGCCGTCCGAGATTGTGCGATCGCACGCAGCGGCGACACGTTGCGCGGCCACGAATATCACTACTCGACCGCATCAGTAGATCGCGACGCGCGATTCGCGTATCGCGTAACGAAAGGTGATGGAATCGATGGCCGCGATGGCATCGTGGAGGGCAACGTTTTAGCGTCATATCTCCACACGCACGTTTACTCGCTGCCGCACGAGTTTGACTTATTTGTCGCCAACGCCAACGCTTTTTCCCGATCCTAGAACGCGTAACGTAGCAAAGCTCCGCACTCCGAGCTACCTGCAAGCATTCGTTAGCCCGGCTTACGCTCAGCGTGAATCGATAACTGACCAACGATTGCCTACGATATTTCCGTGAGCGCTTTTGTAATATGCTCTTCAGCCGGTTTCTTGTGATGAGGTTAACACGATAACCACTACAAATGAGACAGGGATCCCGATGAAATGCAGATCGAGTAGGCCTAGAGGAGGGACGCTACGTTGATTCCGGTTATCTGAGGGGCTGTTTGCTGGAAACCAAAATATACCATAACAGCGTTGCGCAAGCAACCATGCCGCTGATGGCGCCTGCCGTTGGGCCCGTTTTTAGTAGTAGCGTTTGTGGCAAACGGAGCAAGAAATGTCGCGCCTAAAGCACCGGACGAAAAAGTGGCAAAAGACGCAACCGCGTCGGGCGGGACTAACGAAGGAAGCAGCATGAACACGGTGACTGCAAACGCTGCCAACTTGGTGACTGTTGAAGAAGCTGCACCGTCCGCGGCCGTGGGCAGATGCGCGACCAAGCGCTCAAAACTGGCTGCCCGATTTTTCATCAAAATAACCGTAATAAAGCAGAAGCTCTTAGATCTGACTGGCGATAAAAATGGACTTCTGAAGATCCCTCATATGGAAAAAGAAGAGTATGACACGCTAATCCGTGAGAATTACGTGAGCAGGATTGCCTTCAAGGGCGACGCGTATCCTCATGTCGCACCTTTCCTCTATATTTTCGACGGGCATTACCTCTATTTTCTCTCGACTAGGTAGGGAAAAAAGATCCAGTACTTCAGCCAGAATCCAAACGTCGCGGTCGAGATCGAAAGGTTCAGCAAAGACATGTCTTCCTATACCTTCGTCACACTATTAGGCCGGCTTGCTGAAGTCACCGATCGCACAGACGGTCGGCGTGTCCGACAAAAGTTCGTTAATATGATAACGAGAAAAGAACTCTCAAGCAACGTCGCTGCTGCCCTCGGCCATTCACCCGCTGAGCCTCTCGAATCTATCGTGAACGAGAACCGAAGCCTTATATGGAAACTTGAGAGCGTAGACGAAATCGTGGCCCTTAAGAACGCGTAGATTGCTCCTAGTCCGTCGACAAGCTCACGGGTTCGCAACCAGCGCGAGCGCAGGATTAATATGACGAACTTCAGTAATATCGTACGCACGTGATGAAATGACAGCCAAGTACGTTCCCGACACAAGCGTGTTGATCGATGGTAGGATCACGAAGCTCATAGACGACGGCGAACTTCGCGGAGCGACTATCATCATCCCAGAAGCGGTAATCTCCGAGCTCGAAGCCCAAGCGAATCAAGGACGCGAGATCGGCTTCAAAGGACTAAATGAGCTCAAAGCGCTCGACGAGCGAAAACGCTCGGGTCAAGTCGACTTGCTCTACGTCGGAAGGCGACCCACCGCTGATGAGATCAAGCTTGCCTCAGTTGGGGAGATTGACGCGATTATACGAACCGTCGCGGCCGAGAATGGAGCAACGTTCATTACGAGTGATATCGTCCAAAGCGAGGTCGCGCGCGCTAAAGGCTTGGACGTTACATATCTCTACCCCGAAAAAAAGGCAGAACGGCCGCTTTTGCTGCAGCGGTTCTTCACGCGTAACACGATGTCGGTGTTTCTGAAAGAGGACGTACCACCACGAGCAAAACGTGGTTCGATAAGCGACCTCCGATTGGTCAATATAAGAAAGACGCGGATGACTGAAAAGGAGATTCGCGCTATTGCTACAGACGTTATTGAACAAGCTAAGTCACGCTCTGACGGTTTTATTGAACTGGAACGCCGCGGCGCTACGATTGTTCAGCTCGGCTCGTTACGAATCGCCATTGCTCGACCTCCGTTTTCTGATGGCATCGAAATAACGGCCGTGCGCCCGATAGCGACAGTGAAACTCGACGACTACAAATTCGCCGACGAGCTAAAGAGTCGGCTGAGCGAATCGACAAGAGGAATAATGATCGCAGGCCCCCCAGGATCAGGTAAATCGACGTTAGCGCAAAGCGTCGCAGAGTTTCTTGCTGGTCAAGGGTTTATCGTCAAGACGATGGAAAGTCCACGCGATTTGCAGGTTCCGGACAACATTACGCAGTACTCCGCGCTAGAAGGCGACATGGCCAAGACAGCCGACATTCTGCTGCTAGTGAGACCAGACTACACGATTTATGACGAGGTTCGCAAGACCAGCGACTTCAGGACGTTCGCCGACATGCGCCTCGCAGGCGTGGGCATGGTAGGCGTCGTACATACAACGCGCGGGATCGATGCGCTTCAGCGCTTGATAGGCCGCGTCGAATTTGGTATTATTCCTCAGGTTGTTGACACGATCATATTCCTCAAGAAAGGTGAGATTGAATCCGTATATGACGTCCATTTTGCCGTAAAAGTGCCAGCGGGAATGACCGAAGCAGATCTTGCACGGCCGGTCATCGAGGTCAGGAACTTCGAGACGAACAAGGTCGAGCATGAGATCTACCTCTTCAGCAGGCAGGTCGTTGTTATGGCGGTAGGCCCGCGGGAAAGAGGCAAAGCAAAACCAACGTGGAAATTCGCCGCCCGAGAGATTGAGAAGGAGATCGACAAGTATGCCAAAGAGCCGGTCACCGTCGAGATCCTCTCCGACACTCGTGCCAACGTCTATGTGAGCGACAAGGACATATCGCACGTGATCGGCAAGGGAGGCAAAAATATCGAAAAAGTTGAAGACGTCCTCGGAATTGACATTGACGTTCTGCAGACGACGGAAGAGCCACGAAAGAAGGCCAAAAATCGTGAGAAGGGGTCCCCGCAAAAAGCTGCGGCACAGGCCGACGTTGAGGTCACCGACCGCCACGTGATTGTGACGTCAGATGCCCGGCCTGGCGACATCGTAGACGTGCTGATCGATGATGAGTACCTCTTCACAGCTACCATCGGGCGAGGCGGTGAGATCAAGGTGACAAAGGGGACCAACATCGCTAATCGCATCTTAGACGCGCTTGACCGCGGCGCACGGATCACGCTGCGAAGTGCGTGAGCTTCGCCTTAGGAAGGACGGACGCAACAGGGTGAGGTTCACGAGGCTAACTCTCGAGGGCACCTGCAGCAATCAAAAGAGATTAGTAGAACATCTGGCACAGCTAGTATCGGCCGCCGTGCGCCAAGGGCGCGGCTCATGGAACTTGTGTGACACGAATGAAAACGCAGAAGTTGATGACGGCTATGTTGTATGTCGGAATCTTTGCCGGAATCCCCTTGGCAATCATCGTCGCCCTGTTCTTTCTGCCCGTCTTGAACAGTGTCGATCCACCCGCAATCGTCATTCTCATTATTTTTACCGTTCTAGTTGTCACGCTGTGGCTGTTCGTCCCGCTCGAAACGCCAGTAACACGACAGCGCAAAGGCCCCAAAGATAGAAAGACGACGGTCAAGCGCGCCGTTCCCGCACCGATCGAAGCACTTGAAGAACTCACCGGCGAGGAGAAAAAGCGAAAGGTCCGGTCCAGGCGACCTCTTTTCGAAGAAGGCGAGAAACGCGAGCCATTCGTTGACGTCGTCGAAAAATCGACCCAACATCCTGCCGCGCAACCGCAAGTGAGGCGAAAAGCCCAGAGCAAAGCCCGCAAGAAGAGCACCAAGAAGAAAAAGCGCTAAAGCGGGCGCGAACCCACATTAGTGCCACATCACACGGAGAGTTTATAGGGTCACAGCACAACGGCTGTCGCTACCGAAATCCCGTCGATCTCGCGGATCTCCGCCAAGACCGCATCTTGAATAGGATCGTCGAGGGCGAGCACCATGACCGCGCCGCCCCTAACTTTGTCGCGGCCGACGTTCATACCGGCGATGTTGATATTGTTATTACCGAGTAGCGTGCCGACCTCGCCGATGACGCCGGGCTTGTCGATGTGGGACGTAATCAGCATGCATCCTTGCGTCTCTGCGTCGACGTGATAATTGCCGATCTTGACTATCCGTGGTTGATCCCCCAAGAAGAGGGTTCCGGACACCGACCAATCCCCTTTGTCGCTGTTTATTTTGACCGTTATCAGACTTTGGAAGTCTTCGAGCTTCTCCGTCTTCGTCTCCGTAATCCGAATGCCCCGCTTTTTGGCAAATATTTCTGCGTTGACAAAATTGACTGGCGATTGTAGCACGTGGTCAAGGACGCCTTTTAGCACGGCAATAGTTAGCGGGTGAACGTCGCACTGGCCAACCTCGCCGGTATACGTGACGCCGATGCCTTGAATCTGCCCCTCGACGAGCTGGATGCAGAACCTGCCGAGTTGCTCCGAAAGCGGCATATAGCTCCGCACCGCTCCAAACGTCTCCGCACGTATCGACACGTTAATCGCATTTCTGACGGGTTCGCCCTTGAGCGCGCCGAGCGTTTGCTCTGCAATAGAAACAGCTACATTGATCTGCGCCTCGACGGTCGAGGCGCCGAGGTGCGGCGTCAAGATGCAGTTGTCGAGCGAGAGGAGCGGACTTCCCGTGGGGGGCTCACGTTCAAAGACGTCTAGCGCTGCTCCGGCGATCTTGCCGCTGTTGAGGCCCTCGTACAGCGCTTCTTCGTCTATAATACCGCCACGCGCAACGTTCAAAATACGGACGCCGTCGCGCATTTTTGCGATCTCTTTGGCGCCGATCAAGTGGTGCGTGTCCTTGGTCAGTGGCGTATGAACGGAGATAAAGTCCGATTTAGCGAGAACTTCATCAAGCGATGCTAGGTCAACGCGGAGCTCCTTAGCGCGCCCTACGGTAATAAAGGGGTCGTATGCAATGACGTTCATGCCGAGGGCGCGCATCCGCTTGGCCACTTCGGCCCCGATGCGTCCGAGGCCGAGAACGCCGAGCGTCTTGCCGAATACTTCGACCCCGAGAAACCGCGAGCGGTTCCATTCGCCCTTCCTGACCGAAACGTTTGCCTGCGGGATGCTGCGCGAAAGAGCCATCATCATGCTTATAGTGTGCTCTGCGGCGGAGATCATGTTCCCCTCAGGCGCGTTTATGACGATGATGCCCTTCGCCGACGCAGCGTCAACGTCGATGTTGTCGACGCCTACGCCCGCGCGTCCGATCACCTTGAGGTTTGATGCTTCGATGACGTCTTTCGTTACCTGTGTGCCACTTCTGACAATAAGCGCATCATAGTCGCCGACGATGCGGATAAACTGTTCTGGCGAAAGATCAGTCCTCACGTCGACGTGGTGGTCTCTTTTGAGTAGATCGACACCGGCTTGGGATAGGGGGTCACTTACAAGTATCCTCATACTTCCTCATCAAAAAATTGAAGCGCACAGAGCGCGTCAACGCTATTAGCATTACCTACACGTCGAAAGCGTATTTCTAGTTTTGGTCGGAAAGGCTTATGTAATTACTGCCGCAAGTAGCAGTAATAAAACTGCAAAGGATACCGAGCATGAAAGATAAACCAACTGTCGTCTGGCTTGAGGACGTCCGCATTGAAGACGTTCCTTCCGTGGGCGGAAAGGGGGCAAGCCTCGGAGAGATGATAAGCGCGGAAATTCCTGTGCCACGGGGTTTCGCTGTCACCGCGCAAGCGTTTCGACGCTTTTTAGACGAAACGGGCATCGCATCGCAACTTTTTGCTACGCTCCGCGTGAACGTCGACGATGCAAAGGAACTGGAAGCGGCTGCCGCTAGCGCCAAGAAGCTCGTGCTGAAGACGAAGATGCCGCAGCACATGCGCAGCGACATCGTGAGTGCCTACAACGAGCTGGCAAAGAGGGAAGGGGGTGAGCCTTTGGTAGCCGTGCGATCGAGCGCTACGGCCGAAGACATGCCCGAAGCAAGCTTTGCAGGACAACAGGAGACATTTCTCAACGTGCGAGGCGCCAACGAAGTGGTCGTCGCAGTTCAAAAATGCTGGGCATCCCTGTACGGGGCTCGGGCCATTTTCTACCGCGTCAAGCAAGGTTTTGAGCACGAGTCGGTGAACATATCCGCCGTCGTCCAGAAGATGGTCAATGCGGACAGGTCAGGTGTCATGTTCACGTCCAACCCGACGACCGGTGGCCCAGAAGCGATTATCGAGGGGTCCTGGGGTCTCGGAGAGGCCATCGTGTCAGGCTCCGTCTCGCCGGACACATACCTGATCGATAGGAAGACCCGTCAAATCAAAGTAAATGTCGCCACCAAGACAATTATGGTCGTAAAGGACCAAAAAACGGGCGCTACGATTACCAAAGACGTCCCTGCAGACCTGCAGAACAAGAGAGTCCTTAGTGACGCCGAGCTGTATACCATTCTCGACCTAGGCGAACTCATCGAAGAGCATTACGACAGCCCTCAAGACATCGAATGGGCGATCGAAAAGGGCGCGGTGTTTATCGTGCAATCGAGACCTGTGACGACAATTAGGAAAGGAGAAGAAGCACAACAGACCAGCGCAGCAGGCGCGGCAGAGAAGTTGCTCGAAGGCCTCGGGGCATCTCCTGGTCAAGCGTCTGGCGAAGTCAAGATCATTAGGAGCGTGGACGAGCTCGACAGGGTTCTGGACGGGGACATCCTCGTTACCGCGATGACCTCCCCAGACATGGTTCCCGCGATGCAAAGGGCAGCGGCGATCGTTACCGACGAAGGCGGTTTGACCAGTCACGCGGCCATCGTTTCCAGGGAACTCGGAGTACCCGCTGTAGTGGGAACGAAGGAGGCCACGAAGAAGCTGAAGGATGGCATGCTCATCACCGTTGACGGCGAGAGGGGGCTTGTCTTCTCGGGACGACTCGAACGGGCTGAAGCGGCGGCGCCCGCCGAGGGAGTGGTTACCGTAAGCGCGACAAAACCCATCACTGCCACTGAAGTCAAGGTAAACGTTTCAATTGCTCAGGCCACAGAACGAGCCGTTGCGACCGGAGCTGATGGGGTCGGACTCTTACGGGTCGAACACATGATCATCGGCATGGGCAAACACCCGCACTGGTACATCGAGCATAACGAAAAAGAAGCATTCATTAGTGAGCTGGAAAAGGGCATCCGGACAGTAGTCGACGCGTTCTTCCCACGACCCGTGTGGGTGCGCACGCTCGACGCCCCTACGGACGAGTTCCGGCAAATGGAAGGCGGCGAGGAGGAGCCGATCGAGCCGAACCCGATGCTCGGCTGGCGTGGTATACGGCGCGATCTCCGTGATGTTGAAGTCTTTGCGATGCAGCTGCAGACGTTCAAGAACCTTATCGACGACGGCTATACCAACATCGGCATCATGCTGCCCCTCGTTCAACACCAGGACGAAGTGCGAGGAGCGAAAGAGAAGATCGCAGAAATAGGCATTGATTTTGAACAGGTGGACGTCGGTATCATGATCGAGATCCCAGCATCGGCGCTCATTATTGAAGACCTTATCGCCGAGGGAATCGATTTCGTCTCGTTCGGGACGAATGATCTCACCCAATATACGCTCGCAGTCGATCGTAACAACGAAAACGTCGCCGCCCTCTACAACGAGCAGCATCCGGCAGTGCTGAAGCTGATGGACTACGTTATTCAGTGCTGCAACAAAGCGGGCGTTGTCACATCAATATGCGGTCAGGCAGGCTCAAATCCAAAAATGGCGGAGAAACTGGTGCGTATGGGGATTAGCAGCATTTCGTCGAACATTGATGCAGTCGAACGCGTCAGGCAAGCTGTAGCGCGAACCGAGATGCGCATCATCCTTGAGGCTTCACGTGATCTGACGAACGAAGACTAGGGTAGCTTCGTTCAGTCATAATTAAGCAATGCACGATACCAGGGAACTAAGGCGGGCGAATAGAGGCTACGAGCGAGTCCTCAGCTCTATGTGCACATACCCGCACCCAGCCGCCGTCCAGGCACATATCGACCACATCCACACGAACTTAGGCGATCCCAACCTATTCCCTGAAATGGCCGCGCTCGAACGGCGCGCCATTGCCATCCTCGGGTCTTTCCTCGGCGCTGCTGACGTTGTCGGGTACATCACTTCAGGCGGCACCGAGTCGAACATCCAGGCGGTGCGGGCGAGCAAGCTGATCTGCGGGGTGCGAAAACCAAACATTGTTGTTCCTGAATCTGCGCATCAGTCGTTTGAGAAGGCTCGAGACTTTACCGGAGTAGAGGTGCGCCAAGCACGGCTAGACGAGCGCTATGCCGTTGACATCGGCTCTGTCGAAGAGCTCGTTGATGAGAATACCGCGTGCGTCGTCGGCATCGCCGGTTCTACGGCTCTCGGCGTTGTTGATCCGATTCCCGCCTTAGCACGCGTGGCGCGTGAAAACGACGCCTTTCTGCACGTTGATGCCGCATTTGGGGGCTTCGTTCTCCCATTCCTTGAAAAAAAGTACCGTTTTGACTTCCGAGTAGAGGGCGTGCGATCAATAGCGGTCGATCCGCACAAAATGGGCATGAGCACAATACCGTCAGGCGGGCTCCTATTCAAGAAGCCGACTGATTTCGACGCCCTGAGCACGAATACGTTCTACTCAGTGGAGCGGTCCATGACGGGCACACGAAGCGGCGCTGCGGTAGCTGCGACGCTAGCAGTGCTCGAGCATCTTGGGTTCGACGGATATAGAGACGTTGTGCGTGAATGCATGCGGCTGACCAACCTGTGTGCTGAAAGAGCTGCGGAATTTGGGATCTATCCCATAGTGACGCCTGTGATGAACATCGTCGCATTTAAGTTGCCTAACCTACAGCGTGTCGTACTACGACTCACGGCGCGCGGCTGGCGCGTGTCGGTAATGGGCGGCGCATTGCGACTTGTCATTATGCCCCATATCGACGAAGCGACGATCCTACAGTTTGTCGACGACTTAAGGGAAATCGTGAAAGGTGACCGGTAATCACATTTGCTCCCACGCCAGTGCCGAGAACGCGTTTGACCGACGAAGCGTAGAAATGGACTTTGAAATTGAGCGAATAGCTGAACTCGTAGAGGAGGGAAAAGCCCGCGTCATACAGCTTCAATTTCCTGAAGGGCTGAAGCGTTACGGGCCTCACGTAGCGAAGCGCATCAAGCAACAGATCGACGTGACCGTGTTACTCTCAGGCAACCCATGCTACGGGGCGTGCGATCTTGACTGTGACGGAGAAGCGGACCTGCTAGTTCATTTCGGTCACGCGGAGATCCCTGAGCTCGCAGTTCAAAAGGTGCATTTCGTCGAGGTGCGTAGCGACGTCGACGTCATTCCAGTCGTAAATGAGGCGCTCGGACTTATTAAAGGCCCCCGGGTGGGCATCGTGACGAACGTCCAACACGTCCATACGTTGGGCTCCGTCCGCCGTTGTCTCGAATCGGCTGGGCTACAGTGTTCCATCGGATCCGGTGACGGGAGAATCAGATACCCCGGCCAGGTCTTGGGCTGCAATTTTTCATCTGCACGCGCCGCCGACGTTGACGAGTATCTTTACATCGGAGGCGGCGCCTTTCACGCTCTCGGCGTGGCGCTGGCAACTGGCAAGCGGGTCATCGCCGCTGATCCGTTTCTGCACAGAACCTCCATTCCTGATGCTGACCTCATTGTCAAGCAGCGTTATGCTCTCATTGCGAAGGCACTCGACGCACGTACATTTTGCATTCTCGCTGGCACAAAAACGGGACAACGGCGGCTCGACCTTGCCTTCGAACTCGTCGAACAGGCCGTAGAGCGCGGTTACGACGCGTACACGGTAACGATAAACGAACTAACTCCTTGGACGCTTTACCAGTTTCCCGCGGAAGCGTACGTCAACACCGCCTGCCCGCGCATCGCTATAGATGATGCAAGCCTTTTTAAAGCCCCGATGCTGACGCCAATCGAGTTTGAGATGGTACTCGGGAAGCGAGATCTGAGTGAGTACGCTTTAGACGAGTTCTCACGCGGCTGAAACACGCTGAAAACACACGCCAGCGTGCTCAAGCTGCCCTCACCCTAGGTCAGCGCCTAAGGAGATGGTAGCGGAGAAGCAGGAACGCGGTCACCTTTCTTCTTCGCGCTGTCGGCGAACGCATCGAGTTTCAGCTGCATCGCCCGTTCAAGAGGTCTCTCGATCGGGTACATGCCGGTCAGACAGCCCAGACAGAGCTTCTCACGGGGAAGGCCAATAGAGTCGATGAGGCCGGCAAGAGTGATATACTTGAGTGAATCAACGCCAATCATCAGTTTTACGCCGTCCACACTTTTACGGGCGGCAATGAGCTCCCCGTACGTTGGCATGTCGATCCCCAGATAACACGGAGAGACGATTGGCGGCGTTCCTATGCGCATGTGCACTTCCTCTGCCCCAGCTGCCCGAAGCATGTCGACGATCTTCCGCGACGTCGTTCCGCGCACAATTGAGTCATCGATCATCACAACCCGCTTGCCCGCGATGTGCTTCTTGATCACGTTAAGCTTCAGTCGCACGGCGGTTTCGCGCAGATCCTGGCCGGGCATGATGAAGGTCCTGCCCACGTAGCGGTTCTTTATCAAACCCTCGGTGTAAGGCAGTTTAGATTTTTCGGCATAGCCAATAGCAAAGGCGATTCCCGAATCAGGAACTGGAATGATGATATCTGCCTCAACGTCGCCCTCTGCGAGCGTTTGACCAATTTTGCGCCGCACCTCGTAGATCAAAGATCCGTCCAGTATCGAATCCGGGCGGGCGAAGTAGACATACTCGAACATACAGTGCGCCGTCACGGCCTTTTTTGAAACCCTTTGGCTCACGAACCCGTCTGGATGAAGGACGACAATCTCTCCCGGGCGGACGTCTCTAAGAAGCTCCCCTCCAAGCGTGTCGATGGCAGCGCTCTCGCTCGACAAGACGTAGCCATCGTCGAACCTGCCTATGCAGAGCGGTTTTATGCCGAAGGGGTCGCGGACGCCTATGACGGTATCGTTGACGAGCAGCGTAAGCGAATAGGACCCACGCAGCTTATTCATCAGCTCTTGAACGGCAGTGATCGTGTCGTAGCGCATGAGTTCCTTCACAAGCAGGTGGGCGATGACCTCAGTGTCTGAATCTGACACAAAAATACGACCTTCGGCCTCAAGCGCCTGCCTAATATCAAAAGAGTTCACGATGTCACCATTGTGCGCGATGGCAATGGTGCCTCCTCGATAGTTTACGAGGGCAGGCTGGCAATTTTCTACTCTACTGAGGCCCGTGGTGGAGTACCGCACGTGACCGATCCCTCGAGTTCCCTTGAGATGCCCGAGTCGATGTTCGTCGAATATCTCGTGTACGAGACCCATGCCGCGCTCAATGTGGATTGCCGAGTCGTGCGTGGCGATACCGGCCGATTCTTGGCCGCGGTGCTGCAGCGCGTAAAGCCCGTAGTAGATAGGTAATGCGGCATTTTTGGAATCCAAGGCGATTCCAAACACGCCACACTTGTCTTTCATCCCTGTCCCTTTTCAAGGATAAAATCAGTACTTATTGAGGAAGCTATACTTCCGAAGCCTCTTAGAGCGACCAAATCCGCAGTGAACACACGTTTTTTTGCGGAAATTATAGGAGACAGAGCCGCAACGCCTGCACATCACGTGCGAGCGTTTCTGCCGCTTGCCCATCGAAGGAGTTCCCTTTGTCATTCAGTTGCCTCGTAGAGCGTCCCTAAGGTGAGATGTAAACGACGTTGTCACCGCGGACCACGATGGTGCCAAACTTCTTTATGGCCTCACCATCTTTGAGCTCTTCAGCCTTGTCGAGAACAAGATTGAGATGGACGTCATATCCCTGAAGCTCCCCTCTAAAATCTCTGCCCCCTTTGAGTCGGACGATCACTGGCGTTTCCAAGGATTCATTCAAGATATCAAGCGGCCTCTGACTCATTCCATGCCTCTCGTAAGTAGTTCTTCCCTGATAAGATACTTAAGTTTATCTTTAAGCGCCTTTTAACGTCTGCATGCGTGGCTGGCAAGCAACGACATTTCATGAAGGCAGACGCGGCCCGGAGCATAGTGGCCGCGCTCAGCGCGTACGACACCACGAGCACGTTAGAGGGGCGGCTCGAAGTACTCGCGACACCGGAGCGCACTCTCATTCTTTTGAACGGGGTGCCCGTGGCGCTATGCATTAACAACACGCCCTTTTTTACGGTACGCGGCGCCGCGGAACTCAAGCCCCGAAAAAACCTCGTCACCGTTGATATGGGCGCGGTGCGATTCATCAGAAACGGCGCGGACGTTATGAGTCCCGGTATCGTAGATGCCGATGAGAACATAGAGCCTGACGATCTGGTCGTCGTGGTCGATGAAAGACACAAAAAGCCGCTCGGCATCGGAACGGCGCTCATCCCTGGCGTCGAAATGGTTCGCGCGAGGAAAGGGAAGGCGGTGCGCATCGTGCACTACGTGGGCGACAAGATCTGGTATGTGTCGCCTTAGCTCGGGTCCTTGCAATTCAAACGAGCAGATAGTGCTTCCCGCTGCCCCTGAGGGCCGAGGTAACTATATCAATGGTAGTAGCGCTATGTATCTGCACGAGACTTCTAACGAGCGAAGCACAAAAACTATAAGATGCAAATCTAGTAACATGGTAAGAAGTCGATTGTAGGTGAAAGTTCCAAATGGCGCAAAAAAGTCTGATCGATAGAATTTTTGGGAGTCGCCCTCATGCAGAACCAGATGAATACCTGGAGCTGGACCTTGGAGAGTACGAAGAGGTGTTTGAGGAGGAACCTGCAGGCACGTATGTCAAGGTCGCAGAGTTAATCAACGTGAGCAATCTCACGCAACTAAAAGATGAGGTTTATAAAGGCAACATCGTCATCATTGACATCTCCCACGTGAAGCAAGATCGCGTCACCCTCGACCGAATCGTCAAGGAACTGAGACAAGTAGCAACGGATATTCACGGCGATATCGCAGGGCTTGGAGATGACCAAATTGTTGTGACCCCGATGTCGATCAAGATCGACCGCAAGAAGCTCGGGGCCGGCTCCTATTAGTTTCGACAAGCCCGCGTCACGCCACCATTTTTAAGTATGACACAGCAGACATCGATCGTGAGCACGTGCCCTCTATGCGCACACGAGCTCGCCTTCAGGTTCAATACCGACGAGATACCCTTTTTCGGCGAAATAATGCTCGTAAGTGCGAGCTGCGGGTGTGGTTTCAAGTACGCAGACACAATATCGCTTCGCGAACGCGAAGCCGCACGCTATCAATTGGAATTTGACAGCGATGACTTTGCGACTCGCGTGATCAGGTCGTCATCCGGCACCGTGCAGATTCCTGAACTAGGCGTGACTATCGAACCAGGCTCCGCATCAGAGGCTTTTATTTCCAACGTGGAAGGTGTGCTCTGCAGAGTACAAGAGGTCATCCGAATGGCCACCAAGTGGTCGTCGGACGATCCCACAAAGTTCGAGCTGGGGAACCAACTGCTTGAGAGGATCGATGCCGTGCGACGGGGCGAAGGAATGATGACCCTTGTTATAGATGACCCGTTTGGTAACAGCGCTATTATTTCGCCGCGAGCCCAGCATAGAGCGCTCTCTGAAAGCGAAGCTCACCAGTTAAAGACGGGAATAATCACTGTAGACTTTTCGGAGTAGCCTACGCACCGACGAAAAGGGGGGCCTTTGCAGCTTCGATTTTTTTTACTAATCGCCGACGTGACCCCGCCGAGCTCAAAAATGGAAGCGCGAACCAGAGCCGATCAATGACGCGATCGCGCGGTCACGCTATACAGCGGTTTGCACGCCTGCTTTCTGGGTTATAGGGCTCTTGCTATAATGATGGTCGTGACATTAGCTGCCGTTGCAAGCCGCGCTCTGTCAGAAGAAAGGAGCTGCGGTCGTCGCTGCAGCCTTGTTTATATAAGCGTTGCTGGTATTGAGAGCACTGAGGTAAAACAATGCAAAGAACATTGGAAAATCTTGCAAAAGCCTTCGCTGGCGAAAGCATGGCGCGAAATCGGTACACGTCATTCGCCAAGATCGCGAAGAAGGAGGGCTATGAACAGATTGCCGACGCGTTACTCACGACAGCAGACAATGAACGCGAGCACGCGAGCTGGAATCTCAAGCTGATCAACGCCCTCAAAGCGGGCGCTGCAGGAAACGCTGACGAAATACACATAGAGGCTACCGTCGACACAGCGCTGGGCGACACAGCAGCGAATCTCAGAGCGACAATAGCAGGTGAGCACTACGAAACAACCACGATGTATCCCGAATTCGCTGATGTAGCCGACAGCGAAGGATTACCTGAAATCGCTAAAAGGCTACGGGCAATCGGCGTAGCCGAAGCTCACCACGAAGAGAGAAACAAGAAAATGCTTGCACAAGTGGAAGCAGGCACCTTCTTCAAGAAGGATCGGAAGGTAGAGTGGGTGTGCCGAGAATGCGGCTACGTGCACGTTGGTCAAGAACCTCCCGAAAAGTGTCCCGCTTGCGACCACGACCGGGCCTATTACCAGCTAAAATGCGAAGAGTATTGAGTCAGCCGGAAAGGCCTGCACGATATGTGCGTGGGTCGTCGACACGCGTTATCCGTCCTGCAATTTGAACCGCAATAGCGCGGCGATGCCCCCTAGTTTCTCTAAGCGCTTTCCCGGCTCGAACTCGGTGCTAAAAACGACCACGTGGCCATTCGAATTACTAACTGCCGTCAGGAGGTCATCGATGGCCGTTCCCTTTTCCCGTTCGCCTCGTAAGGTCTCGTCGCTTATGAGTAGCGTGTCGATGGCGCCCCATTCATGCGCTTTCGCGACCTCGGCCATTCCGTATGCTGCTTTACCGTTGACGGCGATCTCCCGAAGCAGAGCGTCGATCAGGCGCGCCTCACGCACCAAGTGGGCATCCGTGATGAGCCTGTCTACGGCGCCGCGCCGCAGCACCTCTTGAAAGCCAGAAATACCAACTGACGTTGTGTTTTCGACGATGAGCCGATCTGGAAAACTATTGTCCTTCTGTATCGCGAACCGAACAAAATCGTCTTTAATAAACCCTGGGCCAGCGACAATGTAGTCATCAGCATCTGTATTGAGCAACTGATTGTATATCTGCACAAAGAACTCCGGTTGTGAGCTTTCGTCCAGCTTACCGGCACTTTGCGATATGCTTGCTACCTCCTCAATGCCATACTGCCGCAGCACGCCAATATGCGCTTGTCCTGACTCAATCGTAACGATGGCGATTTCAGGGCGATTTGATTCCTGTATCGCTTTTGTGATGCGATCTATCTGGTCTCGTCGCCACCGCTTGATTATCGAAAGGTCTCGCAGCGGTTCGATACTTAGCGTGTGATGTGAACCCACGTCTTGGCCGGACTCGATGATCCCGCTAATGCGGAGACGGTTGGCAAACCGATGAAACTCGACCGAATCGACGCGCACGCCAAGACGCATGGGTTTTCGCTCCGTCTTCTCCGGCCGCAACTTGTCGCTCGCGCTTTCAACTTTTCGAAAGGTGAGCGCAAAGACGAGGTCACCCTTCTCAACGAGGTGCCTCAAATGCCACAGATCATCGATTGACTCGGGAAGAAGAGTGATTTCACCCTCAAGCTTCACGAGAGATTTCTTCAAAAGGCGCATAACAATCTCCTAGCTAGGCCTGATGGGCTTCGGTTTCCTGCAGTCCTGCCGATGAAATCGGGCTCCACGCATGATTGCTTCATCGACGATGCTATTTATATATGATTTTACGCAATTCGCGATTCGTGTGAGGCAGAAACGACAAAACCGTGTCTCAAGGAACTGGCATCCGTTGTTCGCACCTCGCGGCGACGCCGCTGCAGGCAGAAGACTACTAGTCCCTCACGTGCAGTGTGGTCGAACGAACGGCAACGCATCCCCCAAAGGATTTAAATCAATCAATTTATACGTCAGACTATGATTCAAGATAGAAACTACGCTGAGGAGGAAGTTGCAGAGGACTTGCTCGATCTCATACGGGAGTACGAGGCCGAGATCAAGAAGCTGAAAGAGCGAGAGGGCGCCCTGCTTGGATCACTCCAAGGTAGCCTCGGTGACAGCGTCGCGGCCCTAATCAAAGAATATGTGGCTGTCAAGACTGACTTGTCACTGCGCCTTTTCGAGCTAGATCTGCGGACGCGCTACGCAGATGAGGAGGCAGCGACGTCAAAAGCAGTCGATCGGATATTCAAGGAGTATGGATAACTCGAGACCGTTTGTTTCCTCTCAGCAGCACCGATGCGTCAGAGTGTCGCCTAGCGAAGGGCTAGCTCACGCTTCAATACGCCTAGTTTATATAATAGTATCTGGTCTTGCATGCATACGACCGCTCTGAGCGGTGGGCTATCATGAACGCGATAGAGGTCCAAGGGCTTACAAAGCGCTATAAGAAGGGCGTTGTTGCCGTCGAAGACGCAAGCTTCACAGTGCCACAAGGAACCGCATTCGGGCTTCTGGGACCGATCGGCGCCGGCAAATCAAGCATCATCAACATGCTGCTTAATTTCATTCAGCCCAGCGCTGGAACGATCAAAACACTCGATCGCGAGATCCCCGCACAGTTTCACGAGGTGCGACACAGGATCGGGTACCTGCCTGAGCGCCCAGGCTTCTACGGCAATTTCTCCGCGGAAAGGAACCTCAAATTCTTTGCCAATCTCTCGAACGTGCGCGAAGAGCGCGAAGAGAAGATTGAGAAGCTCTTTAACCTAGCAGGACTTGAGGGTAAGGAGACAACCCTCGTCAGCGCCTATTCACTTGGCGATCGGAAGCGACTCGGCATCGCTGCAGCGATGCTAAACGAGCCAGAATTGCTTATTCTTGATGAACCCAGCACGGGGCTTGACCCCCAGGGACGGCGCGACATAATGGCGCTCATACACGAACTCAACGTCCATGACGTCACGCTGTTTCTCGCCACGCACAACGTTAGAGATATCGCAGAAATATGCGACGTGGTGGCAACAATGAGGGCCGGGCACGTTGCTGCGCCGACCACGACTAAAGACTTCGTGGCGGACGTGCGCGGCAAAACCGTGCAACTCGAAGCCGACGTCGCCAACATAAACGAACGCATTCTCCAGGCCATAAGATCCGTGAAAGGCGTCAAATCGATCCAATGCGAAGGGCTCAAGATAAGTCTTGAGTACCGCCCTGGCATCAACGAGGACGTAAACTATGTAATCACGCGCGCAGGAGGCCGTTTGCGCTCCCTGCGCGAATCGCCGTCGCTCGAAGAGGCATATGTTCGCAAGATGGGAGGAAGAACGCGTTGAGTGAGTTCACGGAGTCTGCGTACAAGTTTCTTGCCATCGCGCAAAAGGATTTTGAGTCCGCGGTGAAGACGAAGCGCTTCATCATCTTTGGAGTCATATTTGTGTTGCTTGCGCTTGTCGGCGCGTACTATGGCAATGCCGATGTCGCACGAGGGATTTCGCAAATAAGCGGGGCGCCAAATCCCGCCACGCAGCCAGTCAACTATGCGATTAGTGTGTCGTATTCATATAGCGAAATTGTTCTGACGATACTCGCGCTTGCGCTTTCCTACGACGCCCTGAGCGGTGAGCGGTCAGCACGGACGCTGGTACAGCTCGTAGTGCGACCCATTACACGCAGAACGATACTTTTTGGCAAGTTCGTTGCTTATCTCACAGCCGCAGGCGGACTGTTTGTCATCACGACGCTTGTGCTGTATATCGGTCTCTCGATCACCACGCGGACATTTCCAAGCTCGAGCGACGTAGGCTATCTGATCCTCTCTATGGGCATCATATTGTTGTACGTTATGTCCTTCATCGCGATAGGGCTCCTGATCTCAAGCTTGACGCGCACGAGCCTCGACTCATTGCTTGGCGCCGTATTTGTCTGGATCCTGCTCCTGATATTCACCTATGCAGGCGTCGCACTCGGACTAGGTGCGATAAATCTAAGCCCCACTTCAGACATCCCTTACACGGAGTTCCCTGGGTACGCGAAAATATTGGTTTGGATCAATCCTGGAAGCCACAACGTCGCTATCCAGTCGCTCGCCGGAGACTTCTTCAAGCTGACTTCAGGACTTGATTATACGGCGAACGTGATTTTCCTTATCGCCTCGATCGTCGTTCCGTTGATACTGGCTTACTACTTCTTCAACCGGTCCGATGCAGTCTGAATGTGTGCAATATGGCGTTCTTTTCTTTCTATAAGACCTGCGCAGTTCACGCTTGATTTTCGGATTTGGTCGAAATCGATCATTATTTATAAGATAAATCGGCAATGCTTAGTATACGTAAGGAAGACAACCATCACGAAGAGGTGCCAAAAATAGATGAAAAAGCAAATTGGCTTATTAGCGTTATCAACAGTCCTTATCGCATGCGTGGCATTTTCGGGAGTGGCAGTTGCGTCGGCCCAAACAAGCAACATTCAAGTGCTGTTCTTCGAGTCGCCCATGTGCGGCGTCTGCGCAGCGGTGAAGCCGCTTATGGAACAAGCGGCTGCGCAGACCGGCGTGCAGGTCACTTATTATGACGTAAGTACGTCACCAGGAGCCGGGATCGCACAAGCAAATGGCGTTACTGAAACACCAACGATAGTCATTCAAGGAGGACAGACTCTTACGGGCTCTGTCACCGAAGCACAGATCGTCGCAGCCATCCAAGCAGCCCAGGGCTCCTCAACGCCTAAAGTCGCGCAAGCGACGCCGACTCCTGTCGCAACGCCAGCTGTTGTAAAAGCGACGCCGACTCCTGTCGCAACGCCAGCTGTTGTAAAAGCGACGCCGACTCCTGTCGCAACGCCTGTCGCAACGCCTAAGGCTGTAGCTAAGGTTGTAGCAACGCCTAAGGCGGTAGTTAAGGTTGTAGCAACGCCTAAGGTTGTGACGGCAGCAAAGCCCGCCACGCAGCCATCGATTCAAGTGGTTACAGCAACCCAAACGCCAACTACTTCAACGCAGACAGTCCCAGAATTTTCACTGCTCGGACTGGGTGCCCCTGCAATAGTGGTAGGCGCTATATACCTGTTCTTGAGAAGACGTTAATAGGGTTATTCTTTTAACCCTTTTTTATTCCTTTTTGTTCCGCAACGCCAGTTTGGTCAGCGATCGCTTTGTTCTGGCGAAAAAACATCTTTAGCTCAATTGCTCCAATGGAAACAACGGAAGCAAAAGAGAAGCTATTTATACAACGCTAAAAGATTTCACTCGGTAATGCCAATAGCGCCCCCACGGGGGCACAGGAGGTAATTCGTTGAAACCGAGGCAAATAGTGATGACGCTCCTAATCGGAGTTGTTATCATGGTGCTTTCATTCCAAGTGTCAGCTGCGTACTGCCCCACTTGTCAAGTCCACTACGGCAACGATGTTATGACTGTTAATACTCCCGCTTCGGCGCCGCAGAGCGCTCCGACTCAGAGCGGGCCGCTCTCGATCCTTGACCCTTCAACGGCATTTACGAGCCCGAGTCAAGTGAATCTTGCAAACATCGTTCTTCAACTTTTGTAGGTGACACGGACGCCGATCGTCCGGTCTTTTTTTATTTTTTACAAAACGAAAGATATTTAGCGGCAGATAGCTAAGATGCATTAACCATAATGGCGATTAAGCGTATCGTTCCGATCGTAGCGATTTTCATAGTGTTGATAGCATTTACTATCGCTCCAGCTCTTGCTTCTTTGCCCAGCGCACAAAACGTCCAAAGAACGCTACAAACAAGCGCGACGAACTCAACGACGAACTCAACGACGAACTCAACGACGAACTCAGCGACGAACTCAGCGACGAACTCAGCGACGAACTCAGCGACGAACTCAACGACGAACTCAGCGACGAACTCAGCGACGAACTCAGCGACGAACTCAGCGACGAACTCAGCGACGAACTCAGCGACGAACTCAACGACGAACTCAGCGACGAACTCAGCGACGAACTCAGCGACGAACTCAGCGACGAACTCAGCGACGAACTCAGCGACGAACTCAGCGACGAACTCAGCGACGAACTCAGCGACGAACTCAGCGACGAACTCAACGACGAACTCAGCGACGAACTCAGCGACGAACTCAGCGACGAACTCAGCGACGAACTCAGCGACGAACTCAACGACGAACTCAACGACGAACTCAGCGACGAACTCAGCGACGAACTCAGCGACGAACTCAACGACGAACTCAGCGACGAACTCAACGACGAACTCAGCGACGAACTCAACGACGAACTCAGCGACGAACTCAACGACGAACTCAGCGACGAACTCAACGACGAACTCAGCGACGAACTCAGCGACGAACTCAGCGACGAACTCAGCGACGAACTCAGCGACGAACTCAGCGACGAACTCAGCGACGAACTCAGCGACGAACTCAGCGACGAACTCAGCGACGAACTCAACGACGAACTCAGCGACGAACTCAACGACGAACTCAGCGACGAACTCAACGACGAACTCAGCGACGAACTCAGCGACGAACTCAACGACGAACTCAGCGACGAACTCAACGACGAACTCAGCGACGAACTCAGCGACGAACTCAGCGACGAACTCAACGACGAACTCAGCGACGAACTCAGCGACGAACTCAGCGACGAACTCAGCGACGAACTCAACGACGAACTCAACGACGAACTCAGCGACGAACTCAGCGACGAACTCAGCGACGAACTCAACGACGAACTCAACGACGAACTCAGCGACGAACGGAACCCCAAGTGATCCGACCGTCAGTCCAGTGCCTCCGACACAAGCGAAGCCGACCCCTGCTACCCCCACAGTTGTCGCCTCACAATCAAAGCACTCGAGTGAAGTTGCTGCAAGCTCCACTGAAAAACCCCAATCAAGCCCGTCGCCGACAAATGCTACGCAGCTGGCCGCTGGAAAAATGGCGCTAAGTGCAGACCCTGAGAACTGCAGTGCGCCACCATCCCAACGCACGTGTCTGCTTAGCGCGTCGCAGAAGTGTTTAGTGTACAGCCCTTCATTGCTAGTGCCAGCAGTCTCGTCAAACGCGTTTGGAGAAGCGTCTGCGATAGCAGCCGAAGCATCTGCGCTGTCACAGAATGGCTCAGTGGCGAGTATGAGCTTGCCGGGAGCCCAAACGGGCACCACAGCCACCTTGCCCGCGCAGTCCGTGTTTGAGTTCTCTCTACTGGGGCTAGGAGCTCCAACGCTCCTCGTCGGTGTTCTGTACCTGTTGCTAAGAAGGGTTTAAGAACTGACATCTTTTTTTGGCTTATCTTTTGTAGCTCCTCTGCTCACTGCGCGCTCGATAACGAAGCTTGTTGAAGCAAGGTGTCATTTAGCCATCCGCAAATCGGCGCTTATGACGTTTGGCGGTGTCCGTGACGCGCTCACGTGACGAAAAAGGCTTTCTAAGATCAGCTCTAATGGGGATCGATGATCAGAGTTGGAATAATAGGCGGATCTGGCTACACTGGCGGAGAATTACTGAGATTGCTTGTTCGGCATCCAGACGTCGACGTCACTATTGTGACTTCGCGGGCGCTCAATGGTGTTCCTGTCGCCGATGCTCATCGCTATCTAAAGGGATTTTATGAACTCCGATTTGTAAACGCCGAAGCGAAGGTAGTTGCCGAACAATCGGACGTCGTGTTTCTCGCGGTCCCCCACGGGGCCGCAATGGGAATCGTGCCGGATCTCATCGATGAGGTTCGCATTATTGACCTCAGCGCCGACTATCGCCTCGGACGGAACTATGCGGAGGTGTACGGCCCGCACACCGATCCTCGAGACGCCGTCTACGGGCTGCCCGAGTTGCACCCCGAGGTTGCCGACGCCGACCTGTGCGCCAACCCCGGCTGCTACCCTACGGGCGCAATCTTAGCTGCAGCGCCACTCGTCAAAGCAAGACTCGTCGATCACGCAGTATTCGATTCCAAGTCCGGGATCTCGGGCGCAGGGGCCGCTCCAACGGAGGCGTCGCACTATCCTAACTTGGCTGAGAACGTAGTCCCTTATCAACTAACTAAACACCGGCACAAAGCCGAGATCGTTCAAGAGCTCCAGCGACTTGGAAACGTCGCCGTGAACTTCACGCCTCACATTATCCCGTCCATTCGAGGCATTCTCACGACCGCGCACATCTTCACCAACGCTGAACTCGATGAAGATCGGATCCGATCACTTTACGAAGCGTTCTACGCCAACAGTCCGTTCATTCGGTTCAACGTTCCGTCGCTCGGGTCGGTCCGCGGCACGAATTTTTGCGACCTGTTCATTGAGCGAGACGCATCGACAAACCGCGTCGTCGTCATCTCCGCTATCGACAACATGGGGAAGGGCGCGTCAGGCCAAGCAATCCAGAACATGAATCTCATGCTCGGTCTCGATGAGACGACCGGCCTCTGGTCTCCAGCACTGTCACTCTGAGGTAGCAATGAAAGTCGTAGACGTCATGAATCCAACCGTCATTTCGGTGACGCCCAGCACAACGGTGCGCGAGTGTATCAAGCTCTTTCGGGAAAACAAGATAAGCGGCGTTCCGGTGGTGGCTGATAGAAACCTCGTCGGCATCATAACGGAAAACGACCTACTCTCGCTCCTCGAGATACCAGAACACACCGGGTACTGGCTCCCGAGCCCCCTCGAGATCATCGAGGTTCCGGTACGCGAAATTATCGAGCGCCTCGAGCTGAGAGACTCGGTGAGCGAAGACGTGGGCGAGTGGACGGTCGATCGCGTCATGAAAAAGCCGGTTCACACCATCGATGGCGATGCGGATATCGAAACCGCTACCGAGCACATGATACGACACAAAATCAACCGCCTTCCCGTCGTCGACGCAGCTGGTCAATTGATCGGAATCGTCACGCGCGGCGATATCATAAGAGGGATTGCAGAGGGCAGTTGATGCGCATCGTGGAAGGAGGCGTCTGCGCTGTACGCGGAGTGAAAGCCTCTGGTCGCAAGGAGGGCAAAAACGGCGTCGCGGTCATCACCGGCGGCGGGCAAGCAGCAGGGGTGTTTACCACCAACAAAGTCACCGCAGCTCCCGTCGTCGTCACGCGAAAACACCTCATCGATAGTCAGCAGATCTTGGCGGTGGTGGCAAACAGCGGGAGCGCCAATGCTTTTACGGGACCGAACGGCATAGAAGATGCCGAACGGGTCGCCGAATCCCTTGCGCGCCGCTTGCACATTCGCACAGCCGACGTTGCTGTTGCGTCAACTGGCATCATCGGAACGCCACTCAACGTGAGCTGGATCGATTCGAAGATTGTCGAGGTTCTGTCGACGATAACCGATACGGCCGATGGCAGTCTTGAAGCGGCACGAGCGATAATGACGACTGATTCCACGCCGAAACAAATGGCGGTCGAGGTCGACGGCGTCGCACTAGGCGGCATAGCAAAGGGCGCGGGGATGATTGAACCGCAGCTATCCACGATGCTCGCCTTTATCTATACGGACGCCCGGCTCACTGCGGATGTTTTGCAGACGTGTCTGAAAAGAGCAGCCGATCTGAGCTTCAACATGGTCGTCGTCGATGGCGATACGAGCACGAACGATACGGTTCTCCTCATAGCTACCGGCGAGAGCTCTTCGGCCATTGACGTTGGTGAGTTTCAAAACGCGCTGAACTTTGTGTGTGTTGAGCTGGCGAAAATGATCGCGCGAGACGGCGAAGGCGCGACGAAAATGATGGAAGTGACCGTCACTGGCGCACGAAATCATGAGGAGGCGGTCAAGGCGGCAAAGGCTGTCGCACGATCACCCCTGGTAAAGACGGCGCTTTTTGGAGCGGATCCCAATTGGGGTAGGATCGTTACTGCCGTTGGATACTCTGGTGCGTTCGTGGATCCAGAGGCTCTGTCACTCGCTCTATCAAATGGAAAGTGTACCCCCGTTGTATTGGTCGAAAAAGGCATCATAAAAAGCGCGAGCGCTGATAGACCCAACGAGGAGACGCTTTCGGAAATAATGAACAGTACAGAGATCTCGATCCTCGTGGATTTGGGGGTGGGGGGCGCAGCGGCCACTGCCTGGGGCTGCGACCTCACTGACGACTATGTGCGCATCAACGCCGAATATACCACCTAAAAGCTAACCTTCGATCTGCGATCTTATCCTAAGAACCTGACGCGCCATGTCCGTTTTGTTCAAAATAGTGGCCATTTTCGCAATAGATTCCATCAGTCGCACCGCTTGATCGAGATAGTTCAGCACGTCGCCTGAATATGCATGAATACCAAATTCGGACATCCGTTCTACGATCTCTACCGGATCGAGACCAGCCACGCGTTGGTCGATGACCCACTTCGAGAAGTTCCGTTCAGGACATCCACAAAATGGCGACCCTTCGCAGCTGCAATCAACGAATGCCACTGAAAAAGCCAGTACGCTGTCAAGCTCTTTTTGCTCGAGATATGTCAGCTCGTCGCCATTTCCTGAGAATAGCATCTCAAGGTTTCCTCCGCTGAAAACATTAGGAGATACGTTTACTCGGAGCGCCTTAGCGTAGCGTTGCACGTTGTTGAGGTATACCTGCGTAAAAACTTGCAGCTTTAGCAGCGTCTCGAACGGAGCGTCGCCTTTCTTCACGGCCTCGGCCATTTGAACGGCTTGGGGGATAGTGAGAAAATCAGCAGCGACGACGCGTCCTAGCTTGGTCGCGCGGCCATCCCCGGATACAAACCCCAGACGCTTGAGGCGCCGCATCTGAGCGCTGCCGTCGTAGTGGGCGAGCATTTTGACGCTTCGGCCGAACGTGAGGTTCGAGAGCACCTGCTCTGCCTGCTGGTCGTCGTCGTATTCGATATCGACACTATCTGCGGCACTTGAGAGGAGTTTGACCGCGATCTCATCCTCCGTTTCCCCCGTCCTGAATTTCCGGTTGGGGTCAGCAAGCAGGAAGACTTTGCCGATGTCGTGATAGTCCGGCCGCCCAGCACGCCCAAGCATCTGCTGAAACTCTTGCGCAGTCAACCAGTTGATGCCCATCGCCAAGGACTCAAAGATAACTTGCGACGCGGGAAAATCAACGCCTGCCCCGAGCGCCGCGGTGGTTACGACCGCTTCTACGGCGCCTTTGGCAAAGTTGGTCTCAACCTTCTTTCGTTCGCCGTACGAGAGGCCTCCGTGATAGGGGGCGCTCTTCGCCGAGAGTGATCTGGACAGCCTATGACAGCGCGCCCGGGAGTTCGTAAAAATGATCGACTGGCCCCTATAGCCCTTGCTCGATGTCCGCGAGATTTCGTGTCGAACGAGCTTGTTGATGATAGCCAGCTTGTCCCGCTCATTAGCGAAGACGAGGTGGCGCTCGATCGGCACCGGGCGTTCTTCAAACTCGATGAGCTCAGCACTAAGCTCGTGAGCGAGTGCGTGCGGGTTCCCGACGGTTGCAGACAGGTAAATACGCTGTGAACGCGGGGCTAACGTCTTAAGCCGTGAGATGAGTCCATCAAGCCGGCTTCCGCGCTCTTCGTCTTCAAGCATGTGCACTTCGTCGACCACGATCGTCCCGATTTCGCCGAGGAGCTCAGCGTCGCCCGTGCGAAGTACCTGATCGATGCCTTCGTACGTCCCCACGAGAATATCAGCTGAATAATCGGGCTCCACTCGCGTCCAGTCTCGCGTCCGAATCCTGCTACCGCCGATTCTGAGGCTTACATTCAGGCCGAGGTCGCAGTAGCGGTCGTCAAAATCGTCGTATTTCTGGTTCGCAAGGGCGACCAGGGGCACCACGAATAATAATTTTCCGCCGCCGCTGAGCAGGTTATTAACGCCTGCCAGCTCTCCAATAAGCGTTTTCCCCGTGGCCGTTGCCGACACTACCAGAAAATCCTTGCCCTTCAATAGCCCATGCTCCACCGCAAGAGACTGAACGGGAAGCAACGCTGATAGCCGTTTCTTAAGCAGCCGCTTCAGCCTACTGTCCACTTCGAGTTCGTCGACGGTAACGCACGGGTAGCGCTCGGTGCGGCGCGAAAGCACGTCGTACCGTGTAAGCTCAGGATCGACACCGGAGTCAAGGAAACGGATAACGCGGTCGAGGTCGCGGACTTTGTCAAGGAGTGTATTGAAGTGATCCTTGTGCACAAAACCATGAAAACTGAGCTCTCTTCGCAGTTCTGATTGGGCGCATTCCATACAGATCAGCTCACCATGGTGGCGCACGAAATTGGCATCGACGGGCCTGAAGCGGTGCTTTCCGATACAAAACCCGCAGACGCGTACCCGATCATAGGGAATCTGGTACGCCTTAAACAGTTCTACGAGATCTTGAAACACCTTCTGATACTCTGACGCGGCACCTTGGCGCTCGACAAGCGTGATGTCGTGCTGCCGCAAAACCTCAAAGACTTCAGCTGGCCTTCTAAGATGCACTTTCCCGCCGCGGATCTCCACGAATCGCTTCGGCCTCGGCCCTTTAGGAGTCGGGCCAAGCGTCAGCGTCGCGTCGAGGTCACATTGCGCGGGCTGGGTTGAAAAAACCTTAACATTAGAGCGCTGAGCGTGGGCGATCAGGTGAGCCATTTACTGGTTTCCTGCGCTGAGATCGACGGATTCGTAGGAGATTTCGTGAGACATGAGGTTCGCGATGAGAGGCGGTACCGCCTCATCGACCGCGACGACCACTGTTGAGAGCCCCCGAAATGCCGCTTCGATGACGCCCTCAGCGGCACCGTACTGCATCAAGGGTGAAATGCCCGCTTTTCTTGCCGAAACCAGCGCTTCCAAACCAAGAATCGCGACAGGCTTGCCCGCCGCAATCCGCCTTAGCCCTTCCAGATCCACGGCCGCTGACCCACCTCGTTGAACCCGAGGAACGACTGCGATCGTCACGTGCGCTCGGTCCATTGGAATGATCCCACTCAAGTGCTCGACGCCGACGTCGTCGCCGGTGCGCGCATCACCTATCGTGGTTCCGCGCGCGCGCGACTCATCGCTGTCCGAGTGAAACGCATAAAGAAAGCCATCGCGCATCTTCAGCCCCACGATTGTCCCTTTGCTGACGTCTTCTTCCGCGATAGCCGTCCACACTGCCACCTTGCCTACGACGTCTTCCGTGACATATCGTATGTACTTGTTGAGCTCGTTCGTCCACTCGATGATGAGCTCAATGCCTGCCTTGGTGACCTCGTACTGTCCACGCTTGTCAAACTTCACGTACCCGTCTGTGGCAAGCTCCTTGAGGTGCTCGGAGACCGCTTGAGGCGTGACCCCAACCCGGTCAGCAACTTCTCTTTGCCGGATCTTGGGCTGGAGCGCGGCTACTTCAACAAGCACCTGCATCTTGGTGCTCTTTCCTTTTTTCATCGGCAAAAAAAGAGGCTATCTTTTAGCCAGCTCAAATCGATGACCCTTTACCAGTAGATTCTGCGACCGTTTGGCGATGCCCCTGAGAAACGTCGGGCTCTGGTTCAGGGTGCGTGAAAGGTTTTGGACTGAACTATTGCCATTTCTCACCTCGAATTCCATAGCATCGGCCACGTCGCGCAGCGTTTCGTCATCGGTGATCGCGATACGGATGAGGTCACATATATCAGAAATCGAACACTGAAAGTCGGCACGAAGTTTCGAATAAGAAGTGTGGTATTCAATTTGCGGCGTATTTCCTTGCTCTGGCATGCGCCACTTGGTCTCCACGAGGCCAGTCCTTTGAAGCATGTCGAGGCTGTAATAGATATCTTCCTGCAACATCTCCCTTAGTTCGTCTTCGGTTCTCCAGCCATTAAGCAGTGAGCTAAAGACCTTCTTGTGGGCGTCGGACTTAAAAACTCGTAGGAGCGGGACTAGATCAGCCGGGTCATTAACGATGCGGGTCCTGTTGTTCATGTGACTACCTCGCATGGTAGAACGTCGCAAAAGTAATTAAACTTTTTGAACTCCGGAATAGACATTAGATAGGAACGCGTTTATAGAATGCAACACGAATTGCGGCAATTGGATCATCATGGAACCACCGGCGAGCGAGCGCATACGAGCGAAGATACGTGTGAAGGGCGTTGTGCAAGGAGTAGGCTTCAGGCCGTTCGTTTATGCGCACGCGACAGAACTGCACCTGACTGGCTACGTCAAGAACCTCGGTGCGCAGGTAGACATTGAGGTCGAGGGATCGCGCACCGCTATAGTTCAGTTCATCGAATTTCTCAGACAGGGCCCACCCATCGCTCGCATTGATGATGTAAGCGTGGAATGGGGCCGTCCACGCAACTACACCGAGTTCACCATTGCGGCCAGCGGCGAGGGCGAGTTTGGCTTCACGTCGCCAGACATCGCGATCTGTGACGACTGTCTGCGGGATTTGAGGGAAAGCAGGAGGTACGAAGAATACTGGGCCACTTCGTGCGTAAATTGCGGTCCACGATTCACCGTGACCGAGAGACTCCCGTATGACCGCGAGACGACCTCGATGATCGACTTTCCCATGTGCTCGGAATGTGAACGGGAGTACCGCAACCCAAAAGATCGTCGTCATCACGCGCAAACCATTGCGTGCGAACGCTGTGGCCCGACGCTCGCGCTGGTCGACCGGGATTTGCAGCGCTTGAACGAGCCAATTAGCACGGCCGGGCGATTGCTGCTTGAAGGTCACATTCTGGCGATAAAAGGGATTGGCGGCTTTCACCTCGCCTGCGTCTTCGATTCCGCAAGAGAGCTAAAGCGACGTTTGGGCAGACCTACGCAGCCCCTAGCGATTATGGCACCGAGCGAGATGTGGGTTGAGGACAATCTCCTCGCAACCGAAGACGAGCGCGCACTGCTCACGT
The DNA here is from genome assembly GCA_963720465.1 of Methanobacteriota archaeon. Lineage (GTDB taxonomy): Archaea > Halobacteriota > Bog-38 > Methanoflorentales > Methanoflorentaceae > Methanoflorens. The sequence continues at coordinate 26,420 of OY970393.1, read as the reverse complement.
CAAACAAACGGCCCATTATGGTTTTAGATAAACGTGTTGAAGGCACGTTCATCGAAGTCTCGAATCTCCATAACATAGGCGTAATGCTTCCCTATAGCGGCCTCCACTACCTCCTCTTTGATATTGTAGATCAGCCACTCATCATGACGAGCGCGAATACGCCGGGCGAGCCGATGATTATCGCCACTGATGACGCTCTCGCAAACCTGCGAGAGAAGGCCGATTTTTTCCTCCTCCACAATCGACGGATAGTCAACCGCTGTGACGACTCGGTAATGCGAGTGCTCGACCAGCCTGCATTTATCAGGATGTCACGCGGGTACGCACCCGTCTCATTTGCAGTGCCTGTAGCGTACGACAAGAACATTCTCGCGCTTGGCGCAGAGATGAACGCGACCGTGACGACCTATAAAGACGGCCGATGCTATATCAGCCAACACGTGGGTAACATCGACAAGCCGAAGACCTTCGACTACCTTGAAGCTTCCGTCCACAGCCTTATCGAAATGAGCGGCGTCGACGTGAGCGTTATCGCGCACGACTACCATCCGACCTTACGCTCCACGCGTCTCGCTGCCGAGCTCGGGGCCGCTTACGCCGTTCAACACCACCAAGCGCATATCGCGTCACTCATTGGCGAGGGCGCCCCAGATAACCTTATAGGTATCGCCATCGATGGTATTGGCTACGGGTACGACGGCACTATTTGGGGCGGGGAGGTATTCCTGCCCACCCTGGAACGGGTGGGGAGTCTCATACCGGTGCCGATGCCAGGAGGCGATTTGGCCACGAGGCATCCTGTGCGGATGGTAGCTGGCATCCTGCACAGCATCTGCGATGAGCGAGAGCTTGCAGCGACGCTCACCTCCCTTGGTCTTAGCGAACTCGAGTCGTTGATTCTCCTGCAGCAAATTGAACGGAAAGTAAACGTCCCGATGACCTCAAGCACCGGGCGCGTGCTTGATGCTGTTTCTGCAGCGCTTGGGATATGTCAAAAGCGGACCTACGACGGCGAACCAGCGATGACGTTGGAGGGCGTCGCGCGCTACGGTTACCCGGACGTCGCGATGCCGCTCGAGATTTCAACCTACCAGGATCGACCGATCCTCGACACTCGATCGGTGCTGGCCGAAATCCTCCACGCGAAAAAACAAGGCAAAAGCACAAAGAACATTGCCGCCTCGGCGCAGGTCACGATCGCGCGCGGGATTGCAACGATAGCCGCCGACGCAGCAGAAGCTATCGGAACGAGTAACATCGGACTATCTGGCGGCGTCGCGTATAACAAGGCGATTGTCACGACGGTCAACGAGGTGTGTGATGAGCGCGACCTCGCCCTCTTTACCAATACAAAGGTTCCCCGAGGGGACGGAGGCATTTCGTTCGGCCAGGCAATTCTCACCGCTATGGCCAAAAGCGGGAGCTACGATTTGAAACTGTTTGCAACGTGAAGCGCCACTGAGAGTGTCGTCGGGCAGCGTTTGGCCGCGCAAGGTCCACCGGGGCCGGCTACGTCTTTCGCACGATGACCTTGCCCTTGGTAGAGATATAGCCAATGCTTGCCTTCCCATATATCTCCACGTTTCCTTCTGCAACAATCCGGTCAATGACCGCGTCAGGCTTGATCGTAACACTCCCGGAGCTGTCTATCTCTCTTAGGCGGACCCCTTCCAAAAGCGTCGTGTCATCCGTCGTCGTCAATATGCCGCTTATCTCAGCGTCGTTTCCAATAAAAGCACTTTCGGCCCTAACGTTCCCGCGAACGGTCGACCTGTTGCCTAGACTAAACGACCCTTCGACGATCAGATCGCCCCAAAAGCCGACGTGAGTGCCGGTGATCAGACTACCGCGCACGTGAACGCTCTTTTCAAAAAATGCGTCATCCTTTATAATGTACGTGTTGCTCTTAACGTGCTTTCGAACAAGGCGTGCTGCGTCATCCGCTTTCATGATCCACCGAGGCCTCTGTAAAGTCCGTGCCTCAAATGCAACCGTATTTCAGCCGAAGAGCTATTTACTTTTTTGGCCTGTAATACGTTATATCCCACCGACGACGTAGGCGAGCAATACCACGAGCATGCCGTACTTAATAACGGTTGACGCCCTCGCCGGAGCGCTCCTTGAGAGCACGATGCCATACAGGAGCGTCACGTCAGCCGCAATGACGATTACAAGGTAGAGATAACCGGACGCACCGATAATGAACGGCAGAGGGCTGACGGCAACCGCCGCGAGCATGAAAAGTGCAGCAGCTGCTAGCGAACGGGACACCCCATACCGAATAGGCAACGTCGACGCGCCCGCTCGCCGGTCCCCCGTGAGATCCTCAATATCCTTAACGACTTCACGTGAGGTGATTGCGAGCATTGCGCTCACAAAGAGCACACCAGGAATGAAGAACGAATAAACGGCTGCCCCGCCGAACAGAAAGATCGACCCCGCCAGGTATCCAATCAACAGGTTGCCGATGAGCACCGATCTCTTCAGCTTCCACGCGTATAAGACGAGGAGCACGGCGTTAAGCGCCGCTAGCCCAGAACAGACCGGGTTGATGAATAGAGACGCAGCAACGCCGAAAAGCAAGAGCGTGAGTGCATATATGAGCGCACTGCGCCGCGCGATGAGCCCGCTTGGAAGGGCGCGACGTGGCTTGTTGACACGGTCAATATCGACATCAAAGTAGTCGTTGATGACGTTGCCCCCGGCGGTGACGAGAAACACCGCGACGAATGCCAAAAGCGCCGGCACAATGACGCCGTAGGCGAGCGGCGCCTTGCTCACAAAGACGCCAATGAGCGAAGCAAATGCCGCCATCAGACAGTTGACGACCCGTATCTCTGCAATGTACGTGCGGGTGCGTGATCGCATGGGCCTAATCGAATCAGCTTCTCTTAGATCTGACGGGTTTACGTTCCGAGCTTGACCGCATCGGTAATTTTCTTGAGTGACGCGACCGCTGAGTACGCCGCGAGCTTGCTCGTGCGCTCATTTTCGGCCGGAACGTTGTCAAATTGGGCAGTAAACGTCCCAAAATCCCCTTCGACTTCGACGACGTGCACGTTTCTTGTCAGCGCTGGATCAACGGCGATGCGAACGATCGTTCGGTCAAATCCGACGCCAGCTAACGCGAGCGTCGCTGAGACGTTAATATTTTGTGGGAAGCCTTGAATCGCCTCATCGGCGGTACCTTCAAATATGAGGGTGGGGCGGGACAGATCAGTGGTATTACGGATGACGTAGGGGGCGGTTTCGAGGCCCGCTGAAGGCTTGGTCGTAGTGAGGGTCACCCGGTTGATCGTCCCTTGTGATGCCGCAAGGAGTGCGTCGATGCTCCCGATGGCGCCTGATGGGACATAAAGGCGACAGTCGTGCGCACGCGCTGCCGCGTATACCTGATGTCGAAAGTCCGCGTCAACCAGCGCGCCGATACTGAGCAGCATCAAATCCGTACCCTTTGTCAAAACGGTGAGCGCGATATCGCGTGCTGCCTGGATTGAGGCGCATTCCACGACGAGGTCAGCTTGGTCGATGACGTCGAACAGTGAGACGACGGCCGATGCCGCAGGGGTCACATCTGCCAGATGCTGAGCGCGATCAAGGTGCCTGTCCATAAGGAGGAGTTTGCTCCGGAAATCATCAGCCCCCAGCGCACGACAGATTTCGGTTCCTATCACGCCACATCCAATAATTCCGATGATCATCTTGAAATCCTTTAAGGTAGTTAAGATAGAAAAGCGTATGTGGTGATCGTTTGAATTCACGCGACATTGAGAGGTTTCTGGCTGAGGATGAAGGATTTGGCGACATAACGACCGCTCTTCTGCCCGACGTCGAGGGGTCTGCAAACGTGATCGCACACGAAGACGGAGTCGTAGCAGGCTTATCAGAGGCACAAAGCATTTTTTCGTACCATAACCTCGTGACCGCCCCGCTGTGCTGCGATGGAGACGGCATAAAGAAAGACGATATCATTTTACGAGTGGTAGGAGCGGTCAGGGATATTCTTGTCACTGAACGCGTCGCGCTCAACTTCCTTTGCCACATGAGTGGCATTGCCACGATCACGCGCCGCTGTGCAAAAGCCGCTGGCACGGTGACTGTTGCTGCGACCCGGAAGACCACGCCGGGCTTCAGACTTTATGAAAAAAAAGCGGTTGCGATCGGAGGAGGAGACCCACACCGCTACTCCCTCTCTGAGGCTTATCTATTCAAGGATAACCATCTGAAAGTAATGTCTGCAGAAGACGCCCTGCGGCAAAAGACGTTCTTCACGAAGAAAGTGGAAATCGAAGTCGAATCCGTTGACGAGTGCGTTAAGGCAGCAGAGCTTGGGGCAGACATCATCATGTTCGACGACATGGACGTCGAACAGATCACCGCGGCCGTTAGCAAATTGACGGAGCTCAATTTGCGCGGCAACGTGCTACTCGAAGCGTCAGGCGGCATCAGGCCCGACAACGTCAGGAAATACGCTGCGACCGGCGTCGACGTGCTCTCGCTCGGGTACCTAACTCACTCGTCGCGGTGGCTCGATTTCAGCCTTGAACTTGACGCGCCGGATTAGACGAGCGAGGTCGCAATAAGACTCACCGATCCTGCTAAAAGGTCGACCTCTTCAGCCGTATTATACGCCCCGAACGACGCCCGGACGGTTCCGTTGATGCCAAGAGACACTAAGGCCGGCATAGCGCAGTGGTACCCGCTCCTCGTGCAGATCTTGCTTGTCTCATCCAGGATCATCGAAACGTCGTGCGGGTTAAGCTCTCCGACATTGAAGGGAACCACCGCAGCGCGGTCTTTTGGCCCATAGACCGTCACGTTATCGATTTCTGCCAATTTCTTTGCGGCGACTCTCGCCAGCATCTCGACGTGCTTTTCGACGTTTGCAACGCCCAGCGCGCTAACGTATTCCACGGATCGCCCGAGGCCGATGACTCCCGGTATGTTGGGAGTACCCGCTTCAAAACGGGCGGGCGGTTCGAGCAGTTCATATTCGCAGCCGCGCACCCATTCGACCGCGCCGCCGCCGAGCACAGTTGGACGCAGCTCCTCCGGATCACGCAGGATCAAGATGCCCGTCCCTTGCGGACCGAGCAGCCCCTTGTGGCCCGGCACGGCTAGATAGTCGCATTTCAAGTCTTTGACGGACAGATCCATATGACCAGCAGACTGCGCTGCGTCTATCAACACTGGCACATCGTTCTTACGCCCAATCTTGACTATACGGCTTATGTCTTGGACAGAACCAAAGACGTTTGACACGTGAGAAAGCGCGATGAGCTTGGTTCTGTCAGTGATTGCTTTCTCTATCTTAGAAGCATCAACGATGCCTTCCTGATTCGCTTCAATTAAGTCGAGCACGACGCCTCGCGCACGGAGAGCAACCCACGGCAGGTAGTTCGAGTGATGTTCAATCATCGACGTGATGACGTGGTCTCCGGGCGTCCAATCCTGACCGTGAGCGACGATGTTGATGCTCTCCGTCGTGTTTTTGGTGAAGATAACGTTGCGAGGCTCACTTGTAAAAAAATCAGCTGCCGTCTCGCGTGCGGCTTCGTAGTGTTCAGTCGTCTGCTGGGCCAAGCGGTGCGCTCCCCTTCCGTAGTTGCCAGCGTAGCGAAAGAAGTACTCGTTCATCGCCTCGACAGCGGGTTTCGGCGTCTGGCTGGTCGAAGCGTTATCGAGATACACGACGCGCTCGAGAACCGGGAAATCCTTCCGTATCGCATAAACGTCATACATTGAGAACAAATAGGGCGTGAGCCGAATAGCTTTTACGGTTGCGACGGCGGCAGAGGTCGGTAGCGCTATCGGGCTTTTTTGCTGAAACGCCCCGCTTGGCAGTTAATCGGCAGCCTCAAGTATCGACGCTCTCACTATGCACCTGATGCACAGGAATCCGGCGCTCACCGTTGACGCAGTGATAGTGAAAAACAAAAAGATCTTGCTGATAAAACGAAAGCGCGAGCCGTATCGAGGACAATATGCACTTCCAGGCGGTTTTGTGGAATACGGCGAAACCGTTGAGGCAGCCGTGCGGCGCGAAGTCCTCGAGGAAACTGGACTCGTTGCGAAGATAAAATCACTCGTGGGCGTTTATTCCGACCCTGATCGCGATCCTCGCGGACATGTCGTCTCAATCGCGTTTGCGGCGGATATAGTGGGAGGTACGCGAGCAGCCGGCTCTGATGCAAGTGAAGCGATGCTTTGGGATATCGCCGACCTGCCGCCGCTGGCATTTGATCACGCACAGATCATCAGCGATTCGCTTGTTCGTCGCTAAAGTCCCACGCCTTGCTTTATTAGCGGCGCGACGGTTATGCTACTCTCCGCTTTTTCGATAGTGTCGGTCGCTATGATGCTGTCGACCCCTGCGCGATATAGGCGAAGCCGCGCATTCAGAGAGAGAACAGGGTGAATGCACGCAACGTGCACCTGCCGCGCCCCTTGTCCTCGCAGAAGCTTGATCGCTTCGGCCATCGTACCCCCGGTTGATATCATGTCGTCTACGATGACCAGGTCGCGTTCGTCGACGTCCACAGTCTTTGGTTGTATCTCAACGAGTTCAGATGTCACCCGCTTCTTGACTAGCACGTCGAACTCGCAGCCCATGGCCTGAGCAACGTCGCGCACTAAGGCGGTGGCGCCTTCGTCAGGAGCGATGAGCAAGGGTGACGGGAACTCCATACTCTTCAAGTACGTGCCAACGAGGCCTGCAGCAGACAGGTTCGCCGCCTTTTTGCCACTTCGGAGCTGAAAATGGTCAAGCGAGGCGGGGTCGTGGATGTTGACAACATAAGCTTCGTCAACGTCGATCGTCCGCGCGATGGCACGAGCGCTGACCGGTTCGCCGAGCTTGAATCGCTTATCTTGCCGCGCATAGCCAAAATAAGGAATCACCGCCCTCAGGTAGCCGTCAGAGGCGGCGTCGATGAGCTGTAGAAGGTAAACGATATCGTCATTCGTTGTCGTACTCTGCACGATGAGCGTGTCGCCGTCGAGTTCCTCTGCGATGCGCAAATACAGTTCACCATCAGGAAACTGCTTAAATTCAACAATGGCGAGTGCGCACCCGATTTCGCGCGCAACCCGCGAACCGAGCAATTGAGAAGCTGGACCTCCTAAGACTTTCATGCTGCCTCCTTGAATGCGTATTACTCTTACGAACCGAACATAGATAAGTCACTATCTTTTGACCACGTAAGCACGCTTTCACCTCGCTGCGAAGACGTGTGGCGCACGCTCCTCTCGCGTCCGCCGCTACTGCGAGAACATTGAGGCGCTTATCTGTTCCTCGGATTCGTCGGTGCTTAAAACACGCGACCGCCGACCGCGTCGGAAAAAGGGCGAACTTTCACTGACGGACTGGGCAAAGCTTGTGTGCCAATCGGGCCACGCGTGGCGCATTGAAGGCGTGCAAGGCGAGGACTCACGACGGCACGACGACGGTGTTTGCGACGCGATCGCCGAGACGCTGCTTATACTCAGATGCCCAGATGAGTGCCGCTCCGAGTAGATACGGGGCGATGAACGGAATCAGATCGATGATGCGCAAAATCGTCCGCACGGCAGCCTCAGCGTAAGTGATCGGAGAGTGGTCCACTTTTTTTACTACCTTGATCTTAACGATCATCTTGCCAACTGTTTGTCCGTTTCGTCCCTCGAGCAGCGTGAAGTAAAGGAATGCGATGATGATATCGATCAAGATGAGCGAGCCAAAGAAAGGGCTGATTGAGACCTGTGCTGTTGACGCATTGATGGTGATGGTGCCAGCGCCGGAGAAGCCCAGTATCAAAAAGATGACAGCAAGTATGATTACATCGACGAGTTGTGCGACAAAGCGGATAGCAACTCCCTGCAATAGCGGCGAGGCCGCGTAATGCGCCCGTGTTTCATTTGCCGCCCAGGGTGCATATGCACCCTCCCCAGGTTCACCGGCTGGTGCTTGGCTGGTGAATGCCGCCCCACACGCCGCGCAGTATTGTGCGCCAGGGGTTGCACGAGTACCACATTGTGTACATTTTTCTTCGTTCACGCGTTTCACCTCCTTTGCATTTGTTACGCCATAAGAAGAGCGTTCCTTTTTATCTTTCTTGCGATTTGCTGGCAGTGTGCGTGCTTCGGTTTCATTTTGACGTGGCACGACAATCGCCACACCCAGCATTGCAGAATCGCAACGCGCTGTTCTCGTTTCAATAGTTTCACTTGATGCCTGCCTCCGGGGTCTGCTTCCAGGCTCAGAGCGACAGCTATGGACGAAGCTAGCCGCTTATTGGTGACAAAAAAGACAAATGGGGCTTGCGCCCCTATCACGCTTTCAGTACGACGGTGTGCGCGATGCGATCGCCGAGGCGCTGTTTCTTGTCTGAGGTCCAGATGAGGATTGCTCCGAGCAGGTAAGGGACGACGTACGGGATAGCATCGATCAACAAAAGAATCGTACGCACAAACGCCGCTCCGTAAGTGATCGGTGAGCTGTCCGCCTCACTGACCACTTTTATCTTGACTACCATCATTCCGACCGATTGCCCATAACGCCCCAAGAGGAGCGTAAAGTAGAGCAGGTCGATCACAATGCCCAAAACGATAGCTGCGTAGCTCACAGCGACAAACGAAATTGCGCTAGTGATAATCCCTAAAATAATGGCATCAATGAGTAACGCTACAAACCGGATGGCGACGCCCTGATAAGGCATTTCAACGCCTGGTGCTGAGTAAGGCGCTTGCGCCCGTGGTGCTGTGTACGCAGCAGCAGGTTCCGCGGCAGCTGGGCCTTGGACTGGTTGTGTAACGGCAGCTAGTGGTGCACCACAGCTTTCACAGAACTTGGCCCCGGGTGCTGCAGGAGTGCCGCATTGTGCACATTTGTCTTCGTCGGCGTGTTTCACCTCCGCAGGTTGCGAAGCAGCCGCAAGCGGAGCGCCACAGCTTTCGCAGTATTTAGCGCCCGGTGGTGCAGGAGTGCCGCATTGTGCACATTTGTCTTCGTCGGCGTGTTTCACCTCCGCAGGTTGCGAAGCAGCCGCAAGCGGAGCGCCACAGCTTTCGCAGTATTTAGCGCCCGGTGGTGCAGGAGTGCCGCATTGTGCACATTTGTCTTCTTCCACGTGTTTCACCTCCTTTTTTTAAGTCATAGAGGAGCGTTCCTTTTAATCTTTCTTACGATTTGCAGTCAAACTGCTCAGTTATAAGCATGTTCTCGATCGGCAGCTATAGAAGCTCGATTCGCGCTTGGGCACCAGGAACCAGTCCTCGCCACAAAGACTTGTCACGCTTATAACTAAGCCAAAACGCTCTTCGTAGGGCGATGTGTCCGATTACAGAGCAAGCCCAGCAAAGATCAAAGACTCTGTCCGCGGTAGTAATAAGAAAATGGAGCACTGAATCTATTCAGCTTTAAGCACAACGGTATGCGCTACGCGGTCGCCGAGGCGCTGTTTCTCTTCGGAGGACCAAATGAGGAGTGCGCCGAGCAGATAGGGGATTATGAATGGGATCAGATCAAGAAACCGCAGGATCGTTCGGACTGCAGCTTCGGAATAGTCGATCGGTGCGCCATCTGCTTCTCGCACGACTTTGCTCTTGACGGCCATTTTCCCGACAGTCTGTCCGTAGTGGCCCTCGAGCAACGTGAAGTACAGAACAAAGACCGCCAGCGAAACAAGTCCCCCGACAGCAGTGGCCAGTGAAATAGTGGCGGTTCCTGACGCGCTGTTCGGAATGACTGTGAGCGCGTTGAACGGGGCGGACAATATACCTCCGATGATCGCTATAATTATAGTATCAATAAGAATCGCGACAAAGCGAATGGCAACGCCTTGGTAGGGCGGCGCGAGGCGCGGCACGTAAGAACGAGGTGCTTGATACCCGGATGCCAGAGCAAACGAAGGCTGCAGCGCTTGAGCCGGTTGCGTCCCGAGTGTGGCGCCACAGCTTTCGCAGTATTTAGCGCCCGGTGACGCGGGAGTTCCGCAGTGTGCGCATTGATTTGTGTTCAAACATTTCGCCTCCTTTCTTAAGCCATAGGAAAGCCACCCTTTTAATCTTTTCTTGCGGTTTTACGCGGCCGCTGTTCTGTGGCCTTATTCGCTACGAACGATAGAACGATAAGTACTGTCGGTCAACGCACTGCACCAGCCACTTTGAGTCGTTGTGCCGTTCGCAGAACCAAAAATGAGGGGCTATGAGGAGGTAGACTGGTAGAAGCTATATGGCCAGCCACGCATGTTCTGCGAAACATGAAGCTACTCCAGAACACAAAAAGGGGGGACTCACGCCTATCACTGGCTAACTACGACGGTGTGCGCGACGCGATCGCCGAGGCGCTGTTTCTTGTCTGAGGTCCAGATAAAAATTGCCCCTATGAGATAATCAAACAAACCGTCGATGATGCGAAGGACGGTGCGCACAGCCGCTTCTCCATAGTCGATCGGTGCTCCATCAGCTTCTCGCACGACCTTGATGCTGAGTGCCATCTTGCCGACCGTTTGCCCATAGCGCCCCTCCAGCAGCGTAAAATAGAGGAACCAAACGACTAATCCTACGACAGTTAGTGCCACAATAGGCCCCGATGAAATCGCTGACACGTTTCCGTTCCCGACGTTCACGGCGATAGCCGCGACGAGGAGAGGGATCGTTAGTATGCTAACAATAACCACGATAATGATGGCATCAATGATTGTCGCGACAAAGCGAATGGCAACGCCTATATAGGGCGTAGGAGTGCCCGTGTAGTAAGCAGGCGCTTGATAAGTCGGAGCAGGCTGCATCGTAGGAGGAACCCGTTGGGAAGGGCGCGCCCTGTGATCGGTCAGCGTCGCGCCGCAGGCCGCGCAGAATTGGGCACCTGGCGACGCTGGAGTGCCGCATTGTGCACATTTTTCTTCGTTCACGTGTTTCACCTTTTTTAAGAATGTGCTGCTTTTAGTATTTCAAGCCTTCTCGCTTGTAGGATCCGAAAAGCGCGTCGGTGCGCTCTTCGGCCTTGCTAACTAGATAAACCGGGGGCTTTCCTCGTCAGCCATTTCTGGTTTGAGACGGTCGCGACCTTGACGTGGTGCGGGAAATCTTCACCCACGTTAAGCACGTTGACTTTAGCAAACTTAACCAAAACTTAACCAAACTTAACGACTATGTATTGCGCGAGTAAGCGAGCATTTCGCGTGCGATTGCTCATAGCCTCAGATCGGAGACACGCTCACCATTCGTAGCGCCCGCTATTTTAAGGCGGCTCTTTTCGCTCCATGAAACAGTAGCTGGCAAGATGTGAAGCAGATTTGCCGTGCACTTCAACGGTACGCAAATCAAGAATCCTAAAATTGGAATCGAAAAGCGCACGCAGCTCGCCTTCGGATGAGAAATACAGCACGGTACCCAACGGCGTCCTTCGATACTTTCCCACGCCGCCAAAAGCGGGATCTCTCTCGTTGAAGCACAGGGAAAGATACTTCCCTTTTGGATTAAGGAGCCTATGCACGTTCGCTACGTACCGCTGGCGCTGCTCAGGGAAAATGTGATGTAACAGCTCCCAATCATAGGCAAAATCAAACGTGCCGGTAACGTTTTCAAAATCGCCGAGCACATCGGCAACGAGAAACGTGCACTCGACCCCTTTTTTCGTCGCATTCTCCTTGGCGCGCTTGATCGCCGTGGGGGCGCTATCTACTCCCATGACCTCAAACCCACTGCTCGCGAGCCACACTGCATAATTGCCGGCGCCGCAGCCGAGATCAATCGCTCGGCACGGAGTGACGATTCGACTGTCGACGAGCGCAACTAGCGCCGGAGGTGGGGTTTCTATGTTCCAGGGAATCAGCTCCAACGGTGTTTTTTGGTAAATCTCGTCAATCTCGATGCGCTTCATGGGAACAAAGCTTCACGTTTGGTGCCAACTAGAGGGCTTCGGCGTGCCGACGCGCGCAAGCGAAGTTACCCGAATTTTGGTGTGAAACGCTTCCCGTTGTCGCCGAGGTACGGCTCGGTATGGCGAAAGCGATTTTCCCATATCTCCGAAGGTATCGAAGCAAAGGCCTGACATACGCGAGGGCTGACGTAGTTCTTACAACTTAAACACAGCAGCACGTTTTTTTGTTTCACGTCGCCTCACATGCGGACAACGGTCTTACCACGACGCCGATTCACACGGCCTCAGGCCTTGCCAAGTGTCGCCGATATAACTCTTCGAGCTCGGGCAGTTCCTCCACAGGCGTCGGGATCACTTTCACGTCGTTTTCCATCACCTTCCGCGCAAGATCCCGAAAAATCGCCGCCTCCTCTGACTGAGGGGCGTGTTCAACCACCGCGCGCCCTTCAAGTTCGCACGCTTGAATTACGGGGCTGCGCGGAACAAATTCCACGAACGCGCTGCCCAAACGCTGAGCAAACGCGGGAACCACAGCCCGCTCCAGCGCCTCATCACCGTTGCTGTTGCAGATGATTCCGGACAGTCCGGTGTCGCCGCGGCGCGCGAGACGTTGTACCGCCCTCGCGATGTTATTCGCCGCGTAGATGCTCATAAAGCCTCCGGAACAGACGAGGTAGATCTCACTCGCAAACCCTTCGCGGATGGGCATTGCAAACCCGCCACACACGACGTCGCCGAGAACGTCGTAGATAGCCACATCAATCGCGTAGGTTTCAAACGCCTTGAGGTCTTTCAGAATTTGGAGCGCCGTGAGAACCCCGCGCCCGGCACAGCCGATTCCAGGCTCCGGACCTCCCGCTTCGACGCAGTAGATGCCGCTAGGCGTCTTGAAGACGATGTCGTCGAGCGAAATGGCGTGCGCGTCCTGTCCGTGCCGCAGCTTGTCTCTGTAGATCTCAAGGACAGCGGGGATGAGGTGCCCTCCCGCGAGTATCCTCGTTGAGTCTCGCTTTGGGTCGCAGCCGACCTGCATGACGTTGACCCCCCACTCATTGAGGGCCGCTGAGATGTTTGATGCGATGGTGCTCTTTCCGATTCCTCCCTTGCCATAGATTGCGATTTGTTTCATTGTGATGTCTCCTCTACCAGCGTGCAGCGTAACGCCGTTGGGTTGACCGCCACCGGTCGCTCCACTCGTTCTGGATGCACTCGAGCAGATTGAGGATGCCGCGGTAACCGAAGTACTCCCGATTGAGCAGCCGGAACTGCCTGACAGGGCGCACGACCTCAAAGATGTACGGAACGTCCAACCCCTCGCTTGCGTGTCTCTCGATCGTGCTTCCGAAAACCACCCGCGGGCGTACCTGCTCAAGGCTCTGCCGCGTCGCAAAGACATCAGTCCCATACGCGACCTGCGGCGCCAGGCCGAGGTCGTTCAGCTCTTTTTCAAGCAGGCGCTGTGCTTCGGGGTGCGCGGAGCGAAGGGCAACGAGCGCGGGCGTCAGCTCCATCTCCTCAGTCGCAAAGCGGACAAGCGGGATGCCAACCGTGGCGTCAGCCACGACCGCCGCGGGCGTCCGGTAAAAAAAGCGCGCCACTGGCCAGCGGCGGCGACATGTTTCCATTATCGTCCGCTCGCCTTCGGCGATCAGCTCCTCGGCCGAGCGCTCCGCATCGAACCGCTCCCCCAGGGCGGTAAGCCAGCGCCGCGTGTTGGTCATCCCGATGGGGAGGGGGAGATCCCTACAAAGCGGTTCGACCCCAAACGTGTCGATAAGATATTCGACCGCGCGATAGCCGGCGTCGTGGCTTAACTGAAGCACCCCCTCAGCGGCGGACACGCGTGCAAACTCGCTAAGCGCCGTTGCGTGGGTGAGCGTGGCGAGCACCTGAACGCCAAGCCGGGCAAGAACGTCCTTTACCCACGCCAGATCGGCCATCCACGTCGGATTGGCGTTCGCATGGGGAGCGATGAGGCACACCGAGTGCGGGATCCTAGGACGCCCATTTCCGGCAAGCGCGCGAAGCATCGCGTCGAGCGCGAGGTCGATGCCATCGTATTGCGAACCGCGAAAGCCGGCGCACTCGATGGGAACAATCGTAAAGTCAACCTGGGCTTGCATTTCCTCGCACACCGCAACGATGTCGTCGCCCACGATCTCGGGCCCACACGCGCTTAGAACAAAGAGCGCGGCGATGTCGAGCTCTTTGGCCTCAAGGATCGTGCGGGCGAGGAGCTCCTCGCCACCGTGGACGATCTCATCCTCGCAGAGCTTGGTGCACAGCGTCGTCGTTTGGGCGTAGTCGCAGTCCTGCCATGAAAAAGCACCGTCAACAAGATAATTGCACCCCTGCGGTGCGTGCGCGAGAACGGCGCTGTCACTAACTCCCAACGCCGTTTGGGCTGCGCCGCTAAGAGCACATCTGATATATGGGTCAAGGCACGCGTCAGTGGGCGTCGTTCGCGCGGTGCGCGTCTGATCAGTTTGTTTCGTTTCCGTAGAGCATCCCTCGAAAAAGCGTTGACCGCGGCAGGCGCTGGTTTTCCATGGCTTGTCTGAGCAGGGCAGCGATGTTGTGAATGCCCCGGAAGCCATAGTGGGGAAGGTACGCAGGATTAAGGAGCGTAAGGTTGACAACCGGACACCCGGGGTAGCGGGCGGCGTTGCCGAAGAAGATCGGGTCGTCAAGGCCCTCTGCGATTGCCTCGAGCTCGCCCTCCGTCTCGCGCGACGAACGGAAGCTGCCTAGACGAAAGAGGCCTTTCGTGAGAATCACTTCGGGGTTGACCCCAGTGTCCAAAAGGAACTTGATGCTAGGCATCCGCTCCTTGATCGTATAAGGATGCACGTTGATGACAACCGGATGAGCGCCGCACTCTTCTGCCATACGCGCAAGAGAGAGCGCCCGTATCGGACCGGGAAACTCTGATATCTCGATAACGGCAGTCTTGCCGTCGAGCGTGTCGTGCAAGTAGGTTAAATCAGGCCGAACGCGTTCCGTCTCGCGCTGTATCACCCGTGTGGCCTCCTTCCTCATGCCGAGCGGGCCCGCGATGCCCATAAGCCATTCCTCTGTCGCTTTGAGCCCGTACGGCTGTCCAGTCCTGCTGTACGGGATGCCGAAGCGCGCTTCCATGGCGTCACCTAGCTTCTGACCCCAATCGTAACACCACGAGGCGTTGAGCTCAACTTCGCGCGCCCTTCTGATCTCGTCGACCGTGCATCCGCCAGCGATCACCGCGTTGACCTTAACCCCCACCTCGTGCAGCAGCTTCGTAATCTCATCAAGGTCGTCGCTGAACTCGGTCAGTGAGGGGCCCATTCGCGCCCCGATAAGATTGATCGTTCCCTTCCGAGTGGTTTTCGGCGGCTCCATCAGGTCCATAATGAGCTCAAAAGCGTCTTCGTAGCCGCTGCGGAAGTCGCCGCCAAACCCCTCGCTGCGAAGCGCGAGCACGCGGGCGTGCACGAGCTTTTCGGCCTCACCGGCGACGCTTTCGACGTCGTCGCCGATGATCCCGGAACAGCAGCAGGACAGAATCACGATGAGGTCGGGATGGTAGCGCTCGTCCGCCTCCTTGACCGCTTCGAGCAGCTTCCCTTCGCCGCCGTAGATGACGTTCGTCTCGTCAAGGGAGGTGCATGCGGTTGGCTCGAGGGGGACGCCGCGGAACTCGCAGCACTCCCTCGTCCTGACAATATCTGAGACCCACAGAGGGCATCCGGTTGGACCGTGCACAAGAGGGACCACGTGACGAATCCCGTTTATGACATAAAACGAAGTAAAGAACTTGCACATCGGCGCGTGCGATGCCTGCAGCTTGGGAACCATCTCGCCCGCTTCGACCTTCTCGACGAGCTGCTGCAGAGTTCCGTGAAAAACGATGTCGTCCTTTTCATCCATATATAGCTCCATACCTAATGTCGCGAGCGCGGACGGTGTGGCGATCATAGCGCGATCGCGGCGTTCGGTGATTAAAATCTCTCAGCACGTATAATCGTCTGTGTTCTAACGAGATAAGGTTAGCCGTTCACGCGTGGACGTGCGCGGGTTCCGCGCCGCGATTCCACATCTGCAATTGGATCACGTGATCCGGAGCCGCCCGCACCCTTAGAATATCGGCGTGGTACTCGGTAGAAAGTACTGGAAACTCCTCTAAATAGAGGTCAATCTCGCGTACGGCGTTATGCAATACGTAGCTAACCATCAGCTAACCATCTATTGTTTATAGATTGAACCAGGATTCCTAGCTAACGCATTTCTCTGCGTTCTCCCATTATTCTAGTACACTAAATAACTCAGCTGTGTTATGTGTGGGACGAAGTTTTTGTGCGCGGTGCAACGAATGTGGTCACACCTTCAAGGTTAGATCCGGACCATCAATGAGCGCCCACTTTCTGCATTGCGACGGGTGTGGAAGAGAGCGGTGGGTGGACTACATGGACTTGGACCACAACTGGCATGATCCTATCGACGTAGAGAAGTATGCAGGAAAGTGCGCCTGCGGCGGGAGCTTCAAGGTCAATGCCCCTCCTCGGTGCCCGCAATGTAAGTCTTCTGACGTGCTGCTTGATATTGCAGTTAACGGGGTGCACTACGAAGAATTCTACGATTAAATAAAATAACAATAAAGTGCGCGAGGTAGCTGCAGTTAATCAACCCGGTCAAAAGCCCAAGCATTCTTAGGCGGCAGCCACACAATCAGGCTAGCTTGAGCCTCTATTGAACGCCTACTGCTAACGTTGCGGAGGCTGTATTGGACTGCTTTGCGTTTTTCGGAGTCCCAGCGTCTATTTGTAGCTCGTGCTCTGTATCCCTCCGTTTGCCCGTAACTGGCCTCATTATATCGCTCCGACCGCGCATCCGATCCACCCATCACCGTCTTCGACAAATCGTTGCGGTTTCCCTTTTCGCACGCGCTCCATATCGGTTGACGAGTAGTGTTGGACTTCCGAGCAGCGCACGCTTTGAAAGAGTGCTTCTACGTGGGCCGGACTGTAACACCGAATGTTCGACAGGCCCACATAGGTTCCGATCGTTCGGAAGATCCCTGAAGGTATTGAGCGCCTCGCCTCGTTGACAAGCGCGCAGGGAACCAGGTGTTCAAGGACGATGAGGTTCTGCTGTTGTGCAGATCGAAATACCGCAATCGCGCGACGGAGCTGAGCTTCCGTTATGTAATAGCTGATTCCTTCGAAAAGCACGATCGTGGGCACATCGGGCTGGTAACCGCCTTCGGTTTCGAGCATTCCGGCAGAAAATCCAGCTGTGGTAATGTCGGCGGTGACACAGGCAATCCGATCCGCCAGATGTGGCGCCACGGTTGAATATAGCCGATGTTTCTCTGCCGTGCCCGCAATATCGACCTCAATTACCTTTTTTACGCGGTCGCGCTGTGAGAGCAGAAGCTCGAACGCGAGAGGGGAAACTCCAGCCGCGGGGATCACCACCTGACACTGCTCAGCCCGCGTCGCCAGTTCTTTTTGAATGAAATGGCTTAAAAAGTGCTTTCGGTCGCGGATTACTTCGCCGTACCAGGGGCATATGCCGTCACAACGCGCGAGGAGCTCCTGTCCCTGCGAGAGGTCGAGCTGACCTACGAATGCCGCGGTCGGGCCCTCCGCGTACAAGGGCGCTGCCCACGATGTGACTAACGCGGCGGTATGATCGAGCCTCATCTTTGCGCTTTGAACGCTGAAAGTAGCGTGCAGCTGTTGCGGTGCGGTTGGGTGCGGGTATCCAAAGGAGCGCCTTGTTAACTTCCGTGACGGCACGGTCTTCATTCTCCAGGGCCTACGTCTTGCCTCGTGAAAATATCCGCGACCAACCTCGAGACAAAAAACCGACTTTAGGGGCAGGCAATTGCAACATCTGCAATTCGACTTGCTTCTGCAGGGTCTCCTTATCGGCTTTTAATTCGAGTGAGTGACCCTTCTCAACTTGCAGTGCCGCTTCGAGGCTTGCTTTGTCCTTTTCTAAGAGTTCAACGCGGTGCTGCAGGCCAGTGACAACAACGTTTTTCGATGCTTCCGATTCGCGCAGCTGTTCCATCAAAGAGCGGTTGCGCTCTCCAGATTCCTTCAGATTAGCATCGAGCTGCTGCGTAACACTTTCCAGTTCTTCGAGCGAGTTCTCGAGCTGTTGGATACTTGCAGAACGGTCTGCGTTAATCTGCTGTATTTGCTTCTCACATTCAGCGCGGATTTGCTGTATCTCAGCATCATGCTCAGCGATAAGTTTCTCAATCTTATTCTCATATTCGGCGCTAACGCGTTGCACTATATTAGCGCTTTCCGCACGCTGATTTTGGACTTGTTTTTCGTATTCTATGCGTTGCTCCCGAATCTCAGCTTCGTAGTCAGCCTCTGATCTTCCTTCATAGTGCTGTGCTATGTGTTGCGCAATGAGCGTCGAACGGGCTATATCTTGATGCTCTGCGTCCTGATCGAGCATTTTTGCGATGGAAGTTGGTAACGTGATGTTGAAACGAGCCATTTGAGAAGATTCCCCCCTGTGTATCTACCTTGTTCCGAGTTCCTATGATACACTATTATCTGCAAATGATACATCTTTAATGCACCAACTACAAAAAAGTATCGAATAAGGTCACAAATTGACGAATACAAAGAAAAGATGCTTTAATATTTTGTGTATGGACAGTGTATAACAAACCAATTGCTAATAAATAATACATGGAATAGTTAAGATAGATACATTCAACATACACACAGAGATATAAAGCTAGCAGCAATGATGTATTTTAAGTGTATGGAAAATCTAAGCTATACACTAGCCCTGACTTGCAGAAGAACGTTTAGGTTTGCCGCATGCATAAGGATGAAAATCACTAGAATCACCTAATAGATGAGCGATGGCACAGTTCCGATTGTCGCGCCAATCAACGCCACGGCACCGACGCGACTCTTCTTGACGGTTCTTAATTCTGTCATTGCGTCATCTCCGCTGCGCTGATAGACGAGTAACGTCCGTCGAGCTTCATAAATGTATTTCGTTTTTTTATGTTCTTAACCAAATTCGCGAATATGTCACTAAAACTGCTAAACTGGCACTTCTGTAAGCTCGGATGCTACTGATATGTTGAATCATAACGCCGTAACGCGAACAACTTCTGACTCGCAGCCGGAGCGTCGGCCTAGCTAAGAGCATTAGACTGCTTCACGCAATGCAAAAAAAACACTTTCGCAGTGCGCGGAAGACTGTTAAGTACGATCTAAACAGCATAAGCGTGTCGATGCTTGAGAGCAGAGCCCGCCCTCTGGGCTACCTCGAACCATCCGCGTTTCGGCGGGCTCACGCTCTACCGCATAGTCTTCTATTTGCGACCATGTGCACCCGGACAACCCCAGCTACGCTGTATGGCTGCGTGTGATCGCAGCCTTTGTTGCGAGGTCGTTCAACAACAACGCGTAGCCTGCGCCTGCTCTCTCGTTTAGCGCCGATAGCGCGATAGCCGCTCGCAAGCAAACTCCGAGTACTTATGGTCAAACCAGTTGCCTATCTCTGCCCACACACCCTCAAGCATGCCCTTGAGCACTGGGCCTCTTCTGAGCATTGCGAGGGCACAAGAATCGTCGTTTCGTCCTAGAAATGAGTTCACGTCAGGGTGAATGACTTCATTATCTCCCGGGCGTGTGGCAAGTATTTGTTATAGTCCCGAGCAAGCGCTTTGTAGGTCAGCGTGTATACCCGCGCGTTTTTTATGACCCACGTCTGGTTCACTTTTAGGGTCTCTGCTCGTACCGTATCGTTAGCGTACTGCACAGGAAGCACGCCTCGGTAGACCGTACGAAATGCTGCGTGGCCACCCAACGTGGTGCGGTCCTTCGAGAGTACTTTGAGATCTTTGTAAGCGGTCGTTATCGCATCAGCATACCTCTCGATGACCGTATCGAGCGTCGCTTGCGCGGTGAAACTATCATCAGTGCTTACCGTAACGGCATCGACAGGAGTGCTGTCGGTGAGGTAGATGTAGAGCTTTATAGAGGTGGACTCGGCTTGGTCAGTTCTGTAACGTGTAGGATACGTGATCGCAAATCCGGTCTCACTTTGAAAAACGGTGCTGCTGTCAGAGTTTCCGGCAACTAGCGCAAGAGCCATGAGATGGTACAGATTCGCCAAAACCTTCTTTTCGCGCGTCATTTGGGCCCTACCTAAATGAAGCGCCGCACTAAAGATAATGTTTTCTAGCGGCCACCCCGCGGCGGGGGTGTGCTGGATCAGGCTACTGCCCAATGAACGCGTCTGCGAGCATGAATTCGACTGCGCCGCGTGCGTAATCCTTCGAAATGCGATCAAATGTCTCAACGTGCGACGTTACAGAAAAAAGTGCGTCTAAGCCGTTCACCTTCAACATCGGCGCGTTTGGATCGCCGGTCTCCACGTACGTGGGCCGATCAAACCGTATGCAGATTTCGTGAGCGGTGGCATCTCGTATCTCAGCCAAGTAATGTTCGTGAAGGACCTCTCGCACGGTTTTAGCGGCGCAGTGCTCATCAAAAAGATGCGTTTGATCGTCAGGACTCAGCGCGTTCACTTCTAAAGACCTCACCTCCCGGAGCTTAGGCATCAAAACGTGCTCTATCCATTCTTCGTCAAACACTGGCGCGATATGCTCAAACTTGGGGACAAAAAAGGTGACGTCTTCATTGGTCATTTCGATGGTGAAGGGAAAAATGTAGACGTCAATCCCGTGGCGCTCGGCGTAGTTACGCGCCCCCTCCTGATACCCGCTCGATGCCAGGAATACCCCCTTGTGCTGCCCGTGCAAATCTTCCAGTACGGCACGGAACTTGCTAAGCTCTCTTCGACTGACTGGCTTATCCCAATGTTTTGCTTCAATTGCGCATTTGTGCGCCTTTACGCCCGTCAGAAACTCCCAGTAAACATCAATTTGCTGAGCGGCACCGCTTTTTCCGCGCAGTATCTTCTTAGACTGAATAACGATGGTCTGCACCGAATCTTGCCGGCGTATCTCATCGATCAGCGCTGTGACGATCTGTAGATGCGCTTCATTCTTGTGCGCCATACAAGCGATACTTGCCATTCTTAGCCGTATCAAGTTTTCTATTCGAGCCTGATCCCGATGTCGGCTGCCCTGGATTTCTGAATCTGAGAAGAAAGTTCTAGCGGCGCCTAAGATGCCAAAATAACATCTTGCAGAAGCGATAGACGTATGAAGGTTTGTCACTGGGTGGGTGCCTTGCTTGCGGCAAAGGGTGTGACGCACAGTTGTCGTCACACTTTCGCACACAAAGCCTGCCTCACGCGGCCTTAAGAAACTTTCTTACGCAGTCTAGTTCGGAGGTGACCGTGATGGCAAAAAAGGAAGTAACAGAATACGAGCGGCACATCGCCGCCATCATCGAAAGCACGCTTCACACCTTAGTACATACCGACCTCACCGTAGCAGAGATCATCGATGCTGCGCACGAGAACGCGCAGCGAACGAGTTAGGATGCCGCCACTATACAATGATCGCAGAAAACAACGCGTGCTACTACGGGCGTCACGTAGGCTGCATAAACGTCAATGATCCGAACTGTAGACGGTGCGCAGAGCGCTTAACTAACGCGGTGAACCAGGTAGTTCGACCGAGCATGCCGAAGAATTAAGCAACGATTAGTTGCGAACTTCAAATAAGAGGGGATAAAAAATAGAAGAAGAATTAAGCAACGGTGTTCGTTACACGAACTTCAAACAAGAGGAGATAACGACTACGACGACGATAATAAGGAGCAGTATTACAAGGGCGTCTCTCAGTCTTCTTTTTCGCAGTTCACGGGGCGCGCTATAGTTGTGCGCATCCGTGTTTTCGTTGCTGTCCATGCACGTGATCATGTAGTTGGAAGCAATAAAAAGTTATGCTCCGAGCGGAGTGCGTGCACCACTGTGCGTTTTAACGGCCGGTTCCTGTTACGCCATTCGTTTACAAGTTGCCTGTCTAGGTTTGTGACGTGCGTTGGCGGCGCTTCAGCAACCATAAGCTCGGACGGGCACGTCTAACTTAAAGAGGCCGCCGAAGGCGCCAACGATGCTCAAACATAAGTATAACTACCAGAATGCTCAAACTGTTTAGCATACTTAACATAAAAAAATGGAGCGAACAAACTATGCACGAAAGACAATATGGTGAGATGGGAACCCATCACGATATGGGTAAGAAGTGGATGATGAAGAAAATGATGTGGGAGCAGCTCGACGATGATGCCAAGAAGCAGTACGTGCTTCGCAAGCTCGACGAGAAGATCATGAAGAAAGAGTTCAAAGTCAAGCTGATGCAGCACAAAATGGAAACCTTGCGCTTGATGAAGGGCTGGATCGAGCGGTGAGATCCTTATCTCACCCCTATCCTAACTGCTAGCGGCCTGCGCTGCTATACGAGAAAAAAATGGAGAAGGAAAAATCAGAACACCAGCGTGTGCTCGTCAAAGGGTACATGCGCCCTGACGGCACGTCCTACTACGTTGTCATTCCTAAAAAGATCAGGGAACTTTTTAACCTGGACGGCGGCGAGTACTTCCTTATGAAAGCAAAGCCGGAAAAGGGGATTATCCTGCTCAAGCTGGTGGAGTTCTCCGACGAAGAGCAGGAAAAAGAGTCGGAAACGAAATAATTTTTTTACGCACCTACAGCTGTTCACGCATGACGAAGGTCGCTTAGGACCAGACCATGTCACAGACGATATCAAAGAAGGCAAGCGACTACTGCTGTTCTTTGGAGGACGCGGAGCTTCGAAATGCGCGCCGAGCGGCTTCCGCACTGGGGAATATAACGCGTTGATATTAAAGCCTGCAGAACAGCTCAGGAACCCGAAATGACGAACATCGTTGAAACGTACAATCTCACGAAGGTCTACAACAAGACCATTCGCGCGGTCGACGATATCAGCATCCAGATTGAAGAAGGGGAAATATTCGGCCTGCTCGGGCCTAATGGCGCTGGAAAGACAACGACGATTCACATGCTCACGACTATCACGCGACCCACTTCAGGCACTGCTCGCGTGGGAGGATTTGACGTACTCAAGGAGCCAGGCAAGGTGCGAGCGATAACGGGCTACTCCGCTCAGGAAGCAGGGGTGGACGAATACTCCTCTGGCCGCGAGTATCTGGTGCTCTTTGGGCACTACTATCATCTTGACAATCCGACGATCCGACGCAGGGTCGATGAACTCCTCGAGCTTTTGGAACTGACCGACGCCGCTGATCGACTGGTGGCCACGTATTCGGGCGGCATGCGCAAACGGCTTGAGATCGGCACCGCCCTCATGCATAGGCCGCAACTTCTTGTGGTTGACGAACCCACGCTCGGGCTTGACATTCAGACCCGCGTTCGCATCTGGGACTATATTCGCACGCTCAACAAAGACGGCATGTCCATCCTTCTGACCACTCACTACCTGGAGGAGACAGACAAACTGTGTGACCGCGTCGCGATTGTGGATCACGGGCGCGTCGTCGCCCTCGGAACGCCCGATGAACTAAAGGGAGAGATTCACGGCGACGTCGTATCACTGACACTGCCCGTCGAGGACCATGACCAACACGCTCAGACGATAGAGAAGGTACGACAGCTCCTCTCTGCGCAGCCCTTTGTGAACGACGTGCAGCCCACCGCCGAGGCACTTAATATCTACGTTGACCAGGGAGGCGTCGCCGTGCCTCAGATCCTGCGTTTGCTTGAGGCAAGCGGCCTGACGGTTGGAGAGATCGCGCTCGCGCGCCCCTCGCTCGATGACGTCTTCCTCAAATATACGGGCCGTAAAATACGCGAGGAGAAAGGGAAGGCGGTCGGCGCGAGGGCCGCGTGGATCAGGAGGCCCCGATAGTCATGTTGAATGGATTGTGGGACACGTGGTACACCCTGGTCAGGTACCTGCGCACCTTCGTGCACAACCCTTTCTGGATGCTTATTCTATTGATCCAGCCACTGGTCTGGCTTGTCCTGTTTACGCAGCTCTTCCAGAGCATCACGACGCTTGGCTTTACGTCAGGCAGTTACGTGCAGTTCTTTGCCCCTGGGCTCATCGTCATGTTGGCGGTGTTCAACGCGAACGCTCTGGCATTTAGACTGCTTAACGACATCAACTACGGCGTGCTCGTGAAAATGATCGCGACGCCGGTCAATCGCTACTCCCTAATCGTCGGCGGTCTGCTCTACATAGCGGTGACGTGGGTTTTGCAGGTATTCGTTGTGTTGATCGTCTCCTTCTTGATGGGCGCACGCGTGGAAACTGGGGTGGGTGGTGTCCTCATGACGTTTGTCATCGTAAGCTTGCTCGGGATCGGTCTTACGGGCTTGGTGGCGGCGATCGCAGTCACGATGAAGCGGCCGGAGCCCGTGGTGCTTATCGCGAACCTCATCACGCTGCCGCTGATGTTCCTATCAAGCATCCTGATCCCCGCGTATCTGACTCCTCAATGGATTCAAAACGCCATGAAGTTCAACCCTGTCAACTATGCGATCCTTGCAGTGCGACCGATGTTCCTCACGGGCTATGACTGGACTGCGATTGGGCAGGCGTTGGTGGTATGCGGCGTTTTTGCGCTCGTCGCCATCTTTGTCGAAACGGCCGCGTTTCGCAGATTCGGCGGCTGAAAATAAAAACGGCCGCCAGATCAGCCGCTTTTTTCCTCTGACAGGAGCATGGTGCGACTGGGTGAAGTCTTGATTGAGTGAGCATTGGGCCTGTTGACAGCAGGTTGCGCAACGCAATGCTATGTGATTCAACCGGTTAAGGCCCTACCCCCTCACGGTTTTTTGCTCAAAGATCTATGCGTGATCTTCCGTGCCGTTGTCGCCAGCGAGTGCTGCGTCGTCTCGCACGCCCTCGGTCAGCAGGTGCAACAGCCGACCGGCCATATCTGTTTGGGTTGCAAACGACGACTTCATAAAGCTATTTTCGTCGCGGAGCTGTTCAATTAAAGCATCTTTTAGCTCGATCTCTCGTTTCAGTCGTGTAGCCTCGTTTCCGTTGTCCGCTAACGCGTAGCTGATGAGGTCGGCAGCGATGCGCGCTTTTGATTTGCCCTCGTTTTCAGCGCGGGCGAGTATTGTGGTAAAATGCTCGTCGCTGACTGCCGTACAAATTTGCGGCATATGGTGTTAGGCGATTATCCTCGTATAAATGGCTGTCGAATTGCATCTGAAGCGAAAATCAATTGATATCGCATCTCGAGTCTCGTCCTTCAACGGTTTTCACGATTAAAAAAAAGCTCGCAAAGGAAATTAATACGGCTTCAAAAGTCTCCAGGGAAATATATACGATAACGCGCTTACGTTATCTTTTTATTGGGGATTAGTATATATCCATGCAATGCGAATGGTATTGCGCTTGATATTCTGTGCTGTTTCGGTACGGAGAGGCGGCACGGGGTAACCTGCCTCCACAAACAGGAAGGTGTGAGGAGGTGGTACGTGGGCGTTTGGAGGTATCGCGGACAAGGAAACAAGAATCAACGTAAGTCAAACCGCAATGGCCTAGGTCGAATGCACAGTCTAAAAGTGGCGTAAGGACGAGAAACGGCAATGGCGTGGTGTGCTTTTTATTGCGAAGAAGTGGCACCTCTTTGTGAAGAGTAATCACCTGCTGCGCATGGGCATCGTCTTCTTTACAACACCTCGGTAACTTTCAACTTGTAGAGCGCCACTGGATAAAAGTGCGCCCGTCCCGGGCCATTGATTTGCGTTGCCAATGACCCCTTCACGAGGTTTTGGTGCGAGCGAGCACCGCGAACATCACACAAACAGCCCGTCAATGCGAGGAAGAAATGAGGCATACGGTATTGTTCTGTGCGACGACGATTGTCGCCGTGCTATTGTGCTTCTCTGTGGTTGCGTTTGGGCTGGCTACGATCCGCCCAGCAGCAGCTGCTGACGTCAGCGCATCGGGGGCGAGTGGGCAACTCACGCCTAACGAGATAGCGTTAAGTTTGCCAGCTCCAGCGCAAAGCACACCGACAATCGCGGCACAGTCACAAACGCCTACGATTCCGTTAGTGCCCTTTCAGCTTACCATAGCGGATCAAAAAGTTTCAGAACCTACGTCGCTGAGCGCCTTAACGACGATCGGGGCAAGTCAAACTGGACCTAGTGCGGGACTCACTGCCGACATGGCGTCTAGTAATTCTGCGCCCCTTGCGGACTCCGTCACTACAAACGTGAAAACTGCTGGTAGCGGGTCTCTTGCGCTAATGCCTGTTTCAGCAGTAGGTGGTCCGACCGGGCTAATCTTGGTGAGTTATGGAACTGCAATCGTCGTGCTTGGGGTAATGCGGTATTGGTCTTTTTCGTTTGACGAGGGGACAGAGTCCTCCCGTGAGATGGCAGACTCATCTCCTGAACTGAACAATGCGAACGTTGTTTATGTGCGAGGCTCCGCGTACTCGACGCTTGACAACGTCGAATATGGGCACACTGCCGAAGGGCCGTGACGACGACAAGAGAGCTTTTTTTAGCCTTAGAGCGAAGATCCGAGGCTACGTTAGTGAGCCTGTCTACCATAAGGCCACCTTTGTTCTAAGCTGCGTTGATG